>NZ_LMPD01000009.1 GCF_001424305.1 Pedobacter sp. Leaf176 | reverse complement strand
GATGTTCCCGTTGAACTGCGGGTGCGTTGCATCCTCGTATTTAAGTTCCATACTGAACTCGTTGCTCGTGCTGCTTTTCAGCCAGCCCCGCTCATTGTAGCGAAAATCTGTATGCTGCGTGAATGGCGCTCACATTTCGGTCTTAGCGAGACGCTAAGACCAGTTAGGGGGTACAGGGACTGGATGCGGAGAACCGCTCGCACGTGTTCGCAACAATAGACGCTTTCATAAAGGCCGCAAAGCTGAAGAGCATAGCGGCAATGTAAAATAGCAAAGCCCAACAGTTTTAAACTGCTGGGCTTTGCTATGCAAGCTACATTTTGATCTTAGCGAGACGCTAAGATCAGTTCGGGTACTGTAGATAATTTTATAACAAAGTCTAAACTCATATCTCAATGATGTGTTTCCCCTATAATTTTACCATCACTACTATAGGTAATCCAGTCACCTGTCTTTTCTCCAAATTTATAATGAGAAACTGATTTTAATTTCCCGGTCTCGAAGTAGGTTTTCCATTCCCCATTTTTTTTCCCTTTTAGATAGTAGCCAACTTGACTGATATTGCCGTTTTCGTGCCAGATGGTAAACTGGCCTTCACGTACACCTTCGGGAGTAAAGTATTCGATTGAATTTAGGTGTCCGTCTGAAAAAAAGAACTTTAGGGTATCCACAAACTTACCTCCCTTATAATTAGCAAGGACGTGTACCTTTCCATTTTTAAACCACTGCTTAGACAATCCTTCTTCTTTTCCATCATGGAAAAAAAATTCTCCTAACTTATTGCCGTTTTCATACCAACTAAGCCATTTTCCTTCTCGCTTCCCGTTAATTACTTTTCCATACTCAAATTTCTCACCCGTTGGATAATACTCTGTTCTATAGCTTCCAGATTTACAAGAGTAAATCAGAAGGATACTAAAAAGCAATCCAATAATATATTTAAACCTCATAATTACAATCCTCTATAATCTCCATTTTGGTAAGAATTAAGCCCTCTCTTTAATTCGTACATCATTGTTTCATAAGTACCTTTGGCATCTTTAGGAATATTCAGAATAGAATTACCTATAGATTTAAGTTCCTTACTTACGCTTTGCATTAGATCGCCATATGTTTTTGGTGCTTCTACCCAATCCTTCGCTGATGAAAAGGTTGATTCCCCAGCCGCCTTACCAGCTAACCAATCCCTGCCTATAGAAATAAATCCATTAATTACTTTATTTTGCCCTGTTGTTTTTAAATCCTCTATTGGCTTAGAGCTGAACCCTTCTTCCTTTGCCCTAGAAACCATTAAATTATAGGCACCTTTATCTTGGCGGATAGCGTTTCCCAATTCCCCAACCGTTTCGTAAAAAGTTTTGGCAGGCGTTAATCCATTATCCTTGCTCAGCCTATCGGTTATATCTTTAGGTTTATCGTTGGTGTTTAATATAACCTTGTTATTTTGGTCAACAAACGTATCGAATTTATCATCATTAACTTCAATTCTTTTTAACTCTTTGGTTTCTGTGTTAAATCTCCATACATCAGTTGGTGCCATCCCATCAGGGTCAATGAAACGTATTGGATTACCAAAAGCATAATTATACGGACTGAACCTACGCATCTTATCAGCAAGTGGGTCTATCGTACTGAAACGCCCTATAACGGGATCATAGAACCTTGCGCCATAATCGTACTGTCCTAGCTCCTCCTGCAACTCCTTGCCATTATAAAGGTACTTATTTGTATTTGAATTTGGCGAATTCATCTTTCTTAAACCAAAAGCATAGTAGTCATC
>NZ_LMPD01000008.1 GCF_001424305.1 Pedobacter sp. Leaf176 | reverse complement strand
AGAGGCCTAGGCCTCTCCATCTGTTACCTAAAGATGGAGGCCTTTATTTTGGGAGTTGATCATCTTTGAAAAGGTGTTCGACCTGTTGATACGGTTGAACTGAACCTAGACCAGAATGTCCTAATTCAATAAGTTATCCCTGAATTTGTGGGGAGTACTGCCTACCTCTTTTTTAAACAGACGCGAGAAATAAGTAAGATTCTCAAAACCAAGCGCCGAGGAAATCTCCGATATGTTCATATCACCCGCTGTAAGCATATTCTTTGCCTCAGCAATTAAAAAAAGGTGGATAAGTTCCAAGGTGGTTTTACCTGTTTCCTCTTTAAGCAGGTCGGTTAAATAACGGGGCGAAATATGCATCTTTTCCGCGAGCGAAGCCACACTAGGCAGCCCGGTATACTTCAATTTTCTTTCTTCGAGATTTGCTGCGAGCAAAGCATTGAACCTGGTAACCGTTGCCCCGCTTAATGCAGTCCGGTTAATAAACTGTCGTTTGTAAAAACGCTGTGCATATTTCAGTATCGAATCAATATGACTGATGATGATCATTTTGCTATGTTCGTCGGTATTATTGTTATACTCCTTTTCTATCGCGAAATACAGGTTCCAGATGATACTTTCTTCATTCGGTGAAAGATGCAGTGCCTCATTAACCTCGTAATCGAAATAGCCGTACTTTTTAATTTCACTATAGAGCGAAGTTCCAGGTAAGTAGTCCTCGTGAATAATGATCATAAAACCCTTTTCCTTTAGTTCTGTATTTTTGAACAGTACTTTCTGTTGCGGTTTGATGAATGACATAGCGCCAAGGTCATGGTCATACTTGGTTTTTCCGTAGCGGATTAGCCCTGATTTTAACTTTTTGAATCCAATGATGTAAAATGCCGAAGTAAATTCGAGGTCGCTAATGCCTGGGCAACTATCACCGTAAGCTACGCTGAATAAAGGGTCTTCAGGCGGCTTGAAACCAAGAACCTCATACAGCTCGCTGATTTTTTTGAAATGCTTCATATTGTTACAATTTTAAATCTGGATCCGGTAAATACGGGGTCTCGCTTCTGTTGTTTTCTCTTAACCATGTTCCGCCACAGCAACATCCTGCCAGGCTGAATAGTATAAGACAAATTTCCGTTAATAATCGACAGCTTTTATGATACAGAAGTAGACAATTTTGAAACGTTTTTACGTTTAACCATTAGTGCAGGCATGCCAATTTGTGAACTAAACGACACGGCTTAATTGCTCAACAGCTATCAAACACGTGCGTCAATTCCGTATTGCTCTTGAAAATCCGGATGTAGCGGAGGATCTTGAACTCATGGACATGAGAAAAGTTCGTTCTTTTTAAAATAAAAAATCAACCTTCGAGACTTAAACAGGTCCTTAAAGGAAAAATGAAATATGTAGGATGATGGCTAATAATAATACAAATATTAACATTTAAGTTTAGTAATATTAAGTTGTTTACAAATTTTTAATTATTTTGTTAAAAATAATTTAATTTGTAGCTTGCGTTTGAAAATTAGCCTCTCAATATGAATACATACCTCACTTATTCTGAACATTCCCGTCAGAAAATTATGTGTAAGTTAACAAATGACTTACTTTTTCCAGTTAAATACTTTTATCCCTACTATAGTTTTTTATAAAATTTATTGTAGGCAATTCCAACTAGCTTCTCCATCTCTAAAGATTAATCTAAATGAAAAAAAAATGCTCAAAATGAAAGCAATAGTTGCTTTCTTATTTATTTTTATATGTCTATTCATCCAATCTTGTAAAAAAGACCGGGGGAGGCCTGGATTTCTCGAAGATTCTGCTATAAACAGTTATTTTAAATCTGCAAAAGAAAGAAGCAGGTACTTCCTTGAAGGGGGCAGGAACTATGAGCTTAATTGGAGCAAAGTTCAACGTATCGGAAATGGAAAACACTCTTATTTAATATTTAAAGTAAATGACAACACTGAGTTGGTATTTGCCGACGTTAACTGAGCTTTAAAAGGTTATTACAATAAAAGACAAACCTTATATTCAGCAGCCAAAGACAAAATAGATTTTGTATTCTCAACAGATTTGGATGATGACAAGACCTACATAGCTACCTATTATCAGCGCAAGAGAGTTGCTTTTTTACCAATGGAATGGGTCATCAGTTCTATGAAATGCAAAGGACTTAATGAGCAACCTATATCAAATTCTAACTTTGAAGGTCGAATAGCATTAGGTGGATTGAAAGATAATTTAGTTATGGCCTCTGTATGGGATCATTTAAGGTGCTGGCTACAGTTCTCAGTTTATAGAGAAAATGGCCCCGACGGAGCAGGTTGCTATTGGTTGGATATTGGTGGTATTTGGGATGCGATAAAAAGCTTATTAATAATGCGTTTAATCAGGATGATGACGGACAACCTTTACCTACTCCCCCTCAAATCGGAGCAATGTTAGATTGGGGAGAATCTATTACCGCTGGACTGCCAGATTGGGGTCCACCGAATAATCAGGGAACTTATGATCCGGTAAACACTCCGAGCGGGCCAGGGAATGTGGATACAGGATTGCACCAATATCCGCCTAATCAATGGGATGCACCCACTGTTTCTGGTTATAGTAACCAGCTTATCTCCGATTTAGGATTAACTGGGGCTAAAGCTGATTTCGTAATTTTCTATCCAAATATAGCTCAGGCATTGGTGCAATACAGAATACAAAATAACTATTCACCTGAAAGCATTACTTTTCAGAATTGGTCGATAAATTATTTGATGGCTCAGAACCCAATGAGATTTGAGGAATTTAAAAATGTTTACCTTAATACGCCCGAATCTTTAAATCTGTATAAAATCGATGACCTAACTAAGCTTCAATATCCAAGGTTCGCAAAAGTTGTTAATCAATTAAAACCTTATCTATTAGCTAATCCGAAAGTTATCGATGGAATTATGAATTACACAGGGTACACAAGAGAGCAGGTATTAGATTTAGCTACACCGGGAAGAGGACCGAAACTTGTTGTTACAGACAATCTAACTATATACGCTACGGGCAAACCTGATGCTCAATATCTTCGCTGGAAAATGGACAATTCAGGAATTAACCCAATCCTTGATTCAAATGGAGATAAAATAAAAGAAGATAGGATTTTTATTAATAAAGCAACCGTAGAAGAACTTGAAAATGGTTTACTACAATTAAACCCTGCTGTTGAAAAGAAAATGCAGGGTTTAGCATTTTTATTAGCTATAACCATTTTTCATGAAACTGTTCATTATGGCCGTCAGTGGAACGAAAAAAATAAACTAGATGATTGGACTGAATATGGATGGCTATTAGAAGATAAGTATATAGGATTTAGAGTATATCACGATAACGCTGGAAACTTGGTTAATTATAATTTTAAACTACAATAAAAATGAAGGTTATCATTCTACTTTTAATCTGGACAATGTCCTCTTGTCTTTCAGATAATAATACAATTTCATGTGATAAAAAGAATGCCATTCAGAAGTGCTTAAACTATTTAAGTACGGAAGATAAAAAATATAAAAACATCACTATAATAAATAGTAATGAGACGAAAAACATGAAACTTTTTTGGAAAGGCATACCTGTTTCATTTGAAGAAAATGATTTAAGTAGCATCCGGGATTTGGTTCAAACAGGAAAGCTGTACTTTCTGGTTGATAGAGTGACATGTAACGCAGACAAAACACGTATCAGTCTTGTCTGTATAAATGCCAATCTGAGGTATGAATTTGAATTGTATAAATCGAATGGTAAGAAAGAAACGATACGAATCGCACAAGAAATAGATGATGCTTTACCTTTCAGGTGACCCTGTTCATTAGAACTGATAAGACAATGCAGAATACACAACGAATTATAACTTTAAACTGACATGAGATATGTTATTGGTATAATATTGACATTGCTTATCGCTTGCAGTCACGGCAACAAAGCCACCGTATGCGACACCACAACACTTTTACAAACCTGTTTAGATTCTCTTTCCAAATCTTCAGATTTAAAATTTATGGACACAACCAATATTATCATTTTATATAATGATTTGATAAAAAATCCCACAAATCTGCATTGGGGTGGCAAAAAAGTTACATTTCAGAACAAAACGAAACAAAATACAAAAGCTTTTTTTAGAGAAAGTGATTATTCATCAAAAGACAGATCTATCTTTATTAATTCTATTTCATGTGATGAAACTAATGCAGAAGTTGCTTTTGATTTCGTTAATACCCAGTTACTCGTCATAGTTTATCTAAGAAAAGATAAAACCAACCGTGTTTTTGAAGTAAAAAATATTGGGGAAGTATACCGATAACAGCTACGCGGGGCTTTCAATAAGCAATGACTTGAGATCCTAACTTTATTAACTTATGATGCGCCTGGCTGACAGATGGAATAGCAAGATGTAATTTTGATGCCCCTATAAATTACTTAATGGATCGATTTTACAATGACTTATATGAAAAATGCTCTGTAATTATTTTGGTTATGCTACTCGGAATCAGCGCCTGTAAAACGAGCTACAAATATCCAAGATTTGATTTTGACAACGGGCCTAATCCCTGTATAAACGCATTTAAAGATAGGATGTTCTTGTCCATACTCCGAGAAGCTTATAAGGGTACAAATGCCATTAAAGAAATTTCGAAGATAGACGTGGGGAACCCTTACGATGGAATTTCTTCGCCAGAACTTTTTAAGAAAATTGATTCTATCGCAGTAGGTTTTTACAAGAAAATTCCTCCACCTTCTGTATGTGATGAATGTACTGAAGAGCAAAACTACTTTATGGCTCAAGCTTTACATTTTTATGCAAGTAAGGAATTAGATTCAATTGCGCGGACTGAACTTAAAGAAATTTTCTTCAGATTGTTTTAAGTAATTAACCTTAATACCTCTGAATTTTTGAATCTGTATGAAATTGATGCCTGACTTAGCTTAATATCCAAGGTTCGCAAAAGTTGTTATCAATTAAAACCTTATTTAAAGTTATTGAAGGAAATATGAAATATACAGGGTACACAAGGAAGCGGGTACTAGATTTAGCTAAGCCATAGAGAGAACCAAACCTTTTTTTTTAAAGAAAAACTAACTGATATGCTACAGGCAAACCTGATGCTCAATATCTTTGCTGGAGAATGGAAAATTCAGGAATTAACCCAATCCTTGATTCAAATCGAGATAAATTAAAAGAAGATAGGACTTTTATTAATAAAGCAAACTGGAAGAACTTGAAACCAATCCCAGTTTCGAACTAGGATAAGTTACTGTTTTCCCCCGCTCATTTGCGGCCTGCAAAAACGCCCGGCCCGCAAAACCATTTCTGTTTTTGCCCTTCGCATATACGGAGAAGCTTGGTTAGGGAATACAGCAGTCCCACATATTGCATCATGTCGTAAACATCTTGGTTTGAGTACAAGACGCCTCACCCTATGGCTTTGCAAACAGCCTCGAACAATTATTTGCTCATTTTTTTTTTGGATTACAATAGAGCGCTGCATCTGATTTCATTTGGGGGAAGCTTTGGAACTCAGTTGCCATACTTTTAATCTCAAATGAGTTGAAATATGATAGTCCAAGTTTTGTCTTACCCCTCTTAAAAAAAGTCAGTGAGCAATTCCTTTAAATAGGTCTCGGTCTCTGAAAGGCTTCCGTGACGATTTGCAGAACAGATCTCGGCCAGGGTCCAGCCCGCCCTAAACTTCCTTACGTTCGAGAGGTGCTTAAAGAATACAGCGTGTAGTTCTTCCCGGTCAGGCCAGTAGCTCCAGGCATTTCTGAAACCGGTTGTAGGCATAATTTTCTGAGCACATTTTGTGTGAAATAAAAGTGTCTGCAGAACCAAGCAGAAAATATTCCTTATCAAATTTTTCTATCTGTAATTTATCAAGTTCTATTCTTAAGTTTATATCAATATTTACCGGAATTGATTTTTTGTTTTTTGAGACGACACCGGGAATTGTGATGGTATTGTCTTCTAGATCGATGTACTTAAGCTGCAAGAACCGGAGCTCCTTTGGTCGAATGCAGGTATAATAAATCATCCGCACAAAGAGCTGGCAGTATTTGTCGTGCTTGTCCAGCCACTCCATAATCGTCTTGAAGTCACGTTCGGAGAATACCTGGTGGGATTCTTTCCGCATCTTCTTTCGGGTCTCTGAATTGGTTACGGGATTTTCTACTATATATTTATTTACTTTTAGAAACCTGAAGAGATTATTTAGTGCTATCCTACAATTGTTGTAGGTTACCCCTGCCCAATTTTCCTCCCTTTCCTTTGTATTCAGGAAATCAGTGATCTCGAAATCGCTGATTGTAGCTACCTTTTTTCCTCCTCCGTAAAACCTGATAAAGGCATTAATTGTGGAGCGATAGGTGCTCATCGATTTTGGACGTGTTCCCTTGGCCCTATCATAGGTTTCAAAGAGGTTCAATGCCTCATCTAAGCTAATCCCAATAATCTCTTTTTTCAGACGGTTATTTGCGTGCTCATCAAGCGGATTCCAACCGCCTTCCAGCGCAATGCGGTAAGCCTCGCAAAGATGGTTGAAATTGCGGAGCTTTTCCCTTGGATCTTTAATCCTGTTGAGTTTCCGTGTAACACGTATGCGTTCCATTCGCTCCTTTTGCGCATTGTGGTAGAAGAATTCTATATACCAGCTCTGTTTCGCTACTTCTTTTTCCAGGGTGCTTCCGGCAGGAACCCTGGTAATGTTCCTTCCCTTGACCAGGCGCGGTACGGTATAAGGCAGTTCAGGAATCTCCATGGAACTGAAAATACCTGTATGTGCTATTTTTTTGGGGTATCACCTTGGGGATTCCGATTGATTTTCGGCTTATACAGAATAAAAACCTCGGGTTGTCTTTTTGCCGGACGAGATAATTTTTTTTTTGAAATCTGCTACTGGCAGATTTGTGGCAGAGTTATCAATCTGACTAGCGCGTAAATTACTGCTAGTCAGAGCTTTAGGATTTCTGGTGGAGAATATCGGAGTGGATATTTCATCAATTGCGAGCTCTAAACGCTGTTTTTGATGCTCTAAAAGGGGTTTTTTATCCATCATTTTGAGTGATTTGGCTGAGTTTTGGCAGAGTTTTAAATGTTAAAAATCATCAAAAATCTGCATTAACAGGTATTTAAGCTTAATTTTTTAAAAAATTGTATTACCTAATTTACGGTATTTGGCTGAATTTTCCAAAAAAAATGAAATTTATTAGTGGATAATTTTGTGTTTACCACTGTTTTATTTTCATCATTATTTAAGTTTTTTTGCCGGCATTTCGAAGTTTAATGACTGAGTTTTGGCTGAGTATTTTTCAGATAATGTAGTTTTATAAGGCTTCAACACATACGTTTATTACAATTTATTGCGTTAATAAACATGGAAAACTATAATTTTCGCATAGTTAATCTGTACGGATTGAAAGGGCGTAGCTATGTATCATTCTATATGAATGGGAAGCGCTTTAGAGAATACAATGGCAACAATCTTCAATTAAAGATCTACCCCAACAGGTCGAAATCAATAAAAGAAAAAGTTAGGCTTTTGAAAAGGCTTATGTTAGAATTGATGAAAGCCATCGAAGAAGAAAATTATCCAGTTATATCTGACCAGCCAATTTGTCGTGCTAAATTAATATCTAATAAAAAAACAATAACCTACCCTACTCAAATTTTGTTAGACAATGCAATACAACGAAAATTGCATGCAGACCTAAGTTACTATTATAAAAAGAATCTTAAGGCTGCATATTTACATTTTACTTCCTTTCTTACAAAAGAAGAACCTATCGAGGATATTCGTAGCTTGAAACAAGAACGAATTCAAGAGTTTCTTGATCGCTATGCATCTTCTGGAGCAAATTATATGAATAGGAGACGTGAAATTGGCGTCCTATTTTCTAGTATAAATTTAACAACTGGACTTAATCTAAATTTTTTGATTCATACTCCTACTATGAAAAGAAAGGCAAAGCTACATAGGATCTATGAAAGGGAACAATTGCTGGAAATTTTTCACTTCTTAAAACAAAAACATCCCAACCTTTATTTGTGTTGCATAATATGCTATGGATGCTTTCAGCGCCCACACCAAGAAATCAGAAACTTAGCAGCATCAAATTTCAAAAAGGATTGTTCGGAAATACATCTTTCTGGCGACGAGAATAAAAGTGGAAGAGTGCGAACTGTATATATACCTGATTTTGTAAAGATAGAACTGCATGAAAGAATAAAAAAACTTACAAGAATGGCAGAATATTTTTACAGGAAGAAGAGTTGCTTTCAACCGAAGCTATTTTCATACGCAATGGCAACGGCTAAAAGATGAAATGTTGGAAAAAAAATTACTTTTCCCATTGCAAACACTTTATTCATTCAGACATTCAGCAGCTGTAAACGTCTATCGTAAAACCAAAGACCTAGATATTGTAAAAAGAATGATGGGGCATTCAGATATGATTGTGACTTTGAAATATCTTAGAAGTCTAGGTGAATATACCGATGATTCACTCCGTGATTTTATGCCAGATCTTGAAAGCTAATCCAGTCTATTCTAAACGGAGCTTAGGCACCAAATACAAATTTAACTTTACGACATTAAAAATGGTTATTCGTTAGGTAATATAGTCCCATCACTATCGAAAGCTCTATCTTTAAAATTACCATCTTTGTCAAATAAAAAACTTGGAATTCCTTTTTCCACGAGATAGTTATGCATTCCTCCACCAAATACCTGATTAAGTAATATAGCATAATCCGTGTGTAGCCATTCTGTGTAGACGTCACCTGTAAAATTTTCTTTAGGTATCTGAGATATGGTCAAGGAATCATCTGTTATGTCTTTTAGTTCGAAGCTATAAGGATCATTAAATAAATGTTGCCTATACATACATTGGATAAATAAATTTTTCAGCTGTATTGGAGCCAAAATATTGCTCAAGTACACTCTATATTGGTCAGCAAATACATATTTCTGAATTTCGGAATCTGCCAACATAACTACAATCCCTATCTCACCTAATCGTAACATTATGCATTGTTCGGGTACCGCATCAAGGTAATCGAAGTTGTCTGAAGCATTTTGGCCCGTTTTCAGATGACAAATAAAGATTGATCCAGGAAAAAAATTTTCAAACTTTATACGTTTATCAATACTTCTAAGCAATAAATGATTCAAACTCATTGATTCAAAGTTTTCTTTCCTAACTATTTTTTCAGAATGAGGGTCTTTAACATTTTCCTTAAAAAAGGTCTCTTTATAAAGCCATTTATAAAAGATTAATTGACACCATTGGTAAATAGCAATTAAAGGAACATTCTCTTTAAAGAATTGGTAGCCTTTTTCTACCCCGTTTTTAATAATTGACTCTAGTTTGGAAAGATGTTCGTTATTACAAACGTTACAGCAAGGTATGATACTTCGTTTATAATCATACCTAATACCATTTAATAATGTAATACTTTTGTCCCATAGGTCGAATTTGTTAAGTATCCATTGTGGGAAAATATGCTCCTTGGTAGAATTATCTTTTGTTAGAGTTTTTCCACATAAAAAGCAAAGCTCCATAGATGCATATTGTCGTTCAAACCACTTTTCAAAAGAAATCCTCGTAGGCGTCATACTATATTGATTTTAGAGATACAAAGATAGTAATGTGCTTCTGCAAGAAGAAGCCTTCGAGGTCAATTGAAAATGCTAATTGAGGAAACCAAAAGCACTCACCCGTTGCCCTACCCTAATTCCGAGAAAAGCCTTTACGTTCATTAAGTCATATTATATATATAATATGCAAAATCTTATATATTCTTTGTATATTGCAGATAACAAAGTATATATACTTTGTTATCATAGTAAGTAATATCCTCAACAAACTCCAAATTGTTTCCATTCTTATCCCTAGCTAACTTGACATTGTCATTTTAAATCATTAACTTTGTAATACCAAAAGTATATATACTTTTGGTAGTTGACAATAAATGTAGAATCTCCTTCTACGTAACTCACAGCAGGATTTCTAATTGAAGGGTCTCCAGATATTTACTTCCTACTTAATTACCATAGATCAGTCTTAATTTCCGTCTTTATATTTTTTTTAAAAATTTCACAGGGTACCCCTGATTTTTCAAAAAAAATGTTGTAACTTTGATAGTAAGGTATATATACCTTACTATCTTTAAATAAAATAAATACCTATTATCTTTAATCCCCTCTTGACAATGTCATTTTAAATCATTAACTTTGAAATACAAAAAGTATATATACTTTTTGTAAAATATAAAAAATGGCTGGTATTTCACGATTTACGACTTCCTTAAAAAGCATCGTTAAGCAATTTACCGATAGCAACAAAAACATATTCACCTATTCAGAAATTGAGGGGATATTTGAAGATGGAAAGCAGTCATGGCGATTACCCCAATCGATGACAACCGATAAATTCTTAATGCAACTTATTGAGAAAACTGATTTTCGAGAAATCGAACTGAACTTTGCAAGTGTTGAATCTAGGAGGCTGTTCATGTATGGAAATGCAACACCTGAAGAGATTGCATCTGCATCATTTAATAAAGCCTATCTATCTCATTTTACAGCCTCAAGTATGAATGGTCTTACTGAACAAATACCAAAGACTATATATGTGACAGCCGAGCAATCAGCTAAGCACGAAATTGTGCCGGAGATAGCTAGACGTGGGTTAATCCAAGAAAATATTGACAAAGCTTTTAAAAAGCCACAACGAACGTCAGAGGCAATAGCAGATTGGGAAGGTATTAAAATCGTATTACTTAGAGGCAAGTCAACTGGCAACTTGGGTGTAAAATCTATAGGTTCAGCTAGAAACTTGCGTGTAACAGATATTGAGAGAACTCTAATTGACATGACAGTTAGACCCTCCTATTCCGGAGGAATATTTGAAGTCCTCAAAGCATACCAAAATGCAGGGGAAAACGGTAAAATATCTGTCAACAAACTATTAAGCTATCTCAAAAGAATGGACTTTATTTATCCTTATCACCAAGCAATAGGTTTCTATATGGAAAAATCAGGCGCATTTAAAGAGCAACAATTAGAAAAATTCAGGGAACTTATCGGAGAATATAAATTTTACCTTGGATACAATATGCAGGAAATGGAGTTTTCAGAAGACTGGAATATTTATTATCCAAAAGGACTTCGCTAATCCAATACATTTTCGAACAGGTCTAAAACGTAATCGAAGTAAAAATCAAATCCATTCTTTTTAACATCTTCGTCCTTAAGTGTATCGATCAGTCCCTCAAAATCCAGTCTATGGATATCTTTCATCGCCCTTATTTTTTTCAGGTAAGTATGGGGCACTTTTTTGGCGTCAAAAACATTCCCTAACACTTCCTTAAAAGATGATGATGATGCATCAAACGGAGCGTATTGCGTAAGTATATAAATATCATAAAAATCACGCGACCTAGCACGATCCTTTTCAGGTTTACTTTGCTGTAAAATATCGGTGGTATACTCGGGCAATTTCTGACAAAGTGCCCTGATTTTTTCGGCGACAATCAGCTCTGGAGCATACAACTGATATTGGATGTAGTCGATTTCCCTAGTTACAACATGGCCTCCTAAATATTCAAACTTACTGATATCGATGCTAAACTTAGGAGAACCACCCTGACTTAAAGGCAATGCAAACTTTGATCTGGCCAAACTCAAATCCCCATTAATCTCTTTAAATTTCTTCTCTTCCACAAGTTTGAAAAGAATATTATAGCCACCCCAGAACCCAAAGTTCTGAGTCTGTGTTTTAGGCCTGTCTATAAATTCGTAATCAAAGCATATATAACCATTTAAGGCAAAACCTTCAACTAATAGCTCTTCTATTCTAGACGCAACTTGATCCCTATCGGGAAAATCCTCTTCCAACGAATAATCTAAATCGTAAGATGCACGGTCTTCTAGACCATAACCTAGGCTAATAGCATTTCCTCCCTTGAGGATCAATAATTCATACAAATCATCATCTGAAACCAGCGATGTGATTACAATTTTCTTTATTTTGTTAATAAGGTCTAAATCAAGTTTGTTCGCCATATAAATTCGGAAGAGTCATTAAGGCTTCACCTGTAAAGATAGGATTATGTTCGCACAAAGAATCTATTAACTCTTTCTTCAAGATATATTTCAAAAAATTAGCCGAGAGTAGGGCAATGCTATTTTTATATTTAATTTTAATTATGGAGAAACAAATACTTGACGAACTGAAGGAATTAAGAGTGGCGCTAGTAAAATTGGTGGGCACAACGGACCTTCCTAAAAGCAAACAGCTATCATCCACGGTATTGGACAAGGCTGCGGATGAGTTTAAAAAACTGCAAAAGCAAAGCGATGGATGGTTAACAGAGCATGAGCTGGATAAGCATTTCAAAGATGTTTTTTATGGCGCTAGTAAATTCATACGAGAGGAGTTTGGATTCAGCAATTTCTTCATTAAGGGGAAATCACATTATTATAACAAGGCCGATATCCAAGCCTTGGCTAAAGACCTGAAAGCAAGGAACATTAACCTTAAAAGGTACATGGAACTCAAAGTAGATAAGGAAAATTTCAACAAAAAGATAGCCTCTGCCCTATCAAATAAAAAGCAACACAAGAACAGGCCTTACCTGCTAGAAGAAGAACTATCTGACATCAACACTTCCAATCCACCCAGACCTTCGGCTGAGATCATCAAGGAAGATCTAAAACGATTGGAAGAAGAGTTTTTTGAATATAAACTGGAAGAGTACATAGATATATACAAGGGAAATTATGCCATGGTCAAATTTGAATATCACTTTTCAAAATACATGAAAAGCGAAATAAAGTCGCGAACTAAAAAATGGTGCGAAAATTTCAATTACGCCAACAAGGAACTTGAACTATTGACCAGCAAAAAATCAAATTTCATTCCCGTAAAGGACGAAGAAAGATATCAACTTTAATGCTCGGCCCTCCTTCGGCGGACTTGTATCTTAAGCACTTCCGACTCCAGATACATTGCCTTTTTTCTGCCCTTGACCAATTGTGGCTTGACTATCCCGTCATTGATTGCCTTTAAAAAAACGGCATTGCTTGCTCCTGTTATTTTCAGTGCTCCTTCTTTTGTCAATAATTGATCCTGTTGTAGCGCACTTTTGAGTTCCTCTTTGATGATCGACCTCATTTTTTCGAAAAATTCATCCACCGTAATGGATTGCAGCAATATAGTCTCCATTTGATTATTGATTAATAACCTAAGATATAAATTTTCAATAGCATAAGAAATCCAACATTTATTTTAGGATGACTGAGTAATGGCTGAGTGTATAATAACAGGATCTTTTAAGGACTGATTATAAACTCCTTGCAAACAAATGGTTTTTAATGCAATATTATCCACTATTTCCCGCGACTCTGGTGAGAAATATGTAAATCACGAAATATTTACTGTCTGATTTGTGTAGAATCGTTGATTTGGAGTTTTAAATTTACTCATTAATTCCAATTAAAATAGAATCATATCTTCGTTTATTAGTCTTATCATTTTTTTGCTATCTGTAGGCAACCTAACGAGGTTTCAAAAGATGCTTTTTGATAGACTTCAACTAATTCGAAATACGTAGACAATAATATTCAGACATATTGCCTGATTTTCTTCATATGCTATCTGGCTGCAGCCCTGCTTGAGAATTTCCAGATTTCCCTTTCGTTCGGACACGCTTATTCTTTGCATTTTTTTTCCCTGCCGGCTGAGACTGCGTCTTTACTGGCTTGGCCCTTTGAGCGTTAAGAGAATCTATCGTTCTTTGTTTCCGGAGGATTTGTATCGCATTGTTTAGTGAATCAATCTTTACTTGTGACTTAGTTTTTGGAGGGTCACTTTTATTGACGAACCATATCCCCGATACCATGCCGATAAAAAATATACAGATGATAAAGTAGTGCATGGATGAAAATGATGACCGTTTGAGTCCTTTTGGCCTGGTAATGAACCAGATCATCAATACGAACAGACCCAGCCCGTAAGCAAAAAACAGGGTGAATGTTACTGCGTCACGCATATCAACCAGCTTCGAGAAGATCTGTATTTCACCAGAGACAAACATGACCAGCGCTGCGAATATCGAAAGTATCTCTATGTGCCGTTTGTCAGTTTTTTCAATCTCTTCTTTGACAACCTGGATATCCTTGTGGTCATTCTGAAGTAATTCCTGAACGTCATACATTGCATTGTATTTGGTAAGCCTGGACTTAAAGGTTTCCAATTCATCCTTGTATTCTGTGTATTCTAAAGGTAGCACAAAAGCTGACGAAACGAAACACTTATAGGTGTTGCCTAAACTGTCTGTGACGTCTGTTAATGCTGTCTGGTAATCGGCTTGGAAAGCAAGATATTCGGTTTCCTCACAGATTTCTGTGTTCAAGATCAATAGATCCAGATTTTCCTTATATTTTTCTTTTAAATTTTTAACTATTAATAAGCTTTTTTCATCGTTTTGCTTGAACTGGCGTTCAATTTCCGGGTCCAAAAATTCTTTGATAATTTTGTAGTAAGGAAAAAAATTACTGTTATTGAGGGAGTTCGCGCGACTGGTGTAAGATTTTAATTTCGCCTCCCAGTTGCTTAGGTTGATTTGCTTTTGCTTAAGTTCCAATGAAAACAAGTTGTTTTCTATATAACAAAAGGCAATATCATAGGCCCGTTTGTCAAAACTGCTCAGCGGCTGAACCATCAACTGGTCGTAAAGCAAACTGTACTTGGATTTCAGATCTAATAACGCTGGAATGTCCCGTTCCACATCTTTATATCTTTTAGTCAGCGCATGATATTCGTCAAGATTTAGTATTCCCGGAGCGTTTCCATTCTTAATTTTTGCAGCCGTCGATCGTGAATTGAAAGCTGGAATCGCCACATTTTTTCCATAATGACCTTTAATGATCTCGTTATATTTGGAAAATTGCGTAACCTCCTTCAGCTTAACTGTTTTATAATTGAAATCAATAACGTAATCAAACTTCTTTTTTGACTGGTGCAGCCTGAAAGAAAGTTTGTAAAGCAAGAATTCACATTTCACTTTAATTAGTTCTAGGTCCGGCCCCGCGAATATAGGTTTATTAAGCTGATGCAAGCTTAAAAGCAGACTTTTGAAGGTAGTTTTATCGTAACTCAACCGGTGATCAATCTCAGAAACAGTCACATTGATCTGGAACAGTTCAGCCAGCGTTATGGCCACGCTGACCATCCTGCTTCTTACTGTTCTGTTTTCATCCAGTTCGTGAAAGATCATACTGGATCCCGGCTGGTGTGTGATATGTCTTTCGACATGTTTGAGCAAAGACTTGTATTGCTGAAGGCTGTTTCTTATGGGTTGAAGAAATCCTTCGCTAAAAGTCTGTTGGTAAAGAACAAGCATATTTGGAAAGCCTGGAACATCAAATCCGACCAGTGAGACGATAAAAGTATCAATGGCAACTATTTTCGCATCCGCATCAGTCAAATCTCCAAGATACTCACCTGTAATTATCGAGAAATTAAGTTCCTTATAAAACTTGTTCGAAGCTGCGTTTAAGATATTTAAAATAGCAAGCTGGGCGTCTAACTTATTCTGATCACTGTTGATGTCATCTACCGCGATTGCGGTCGTTAATGGTATTGCCCAACCTGCGTGGAAGTCAGACTGCAATTGAGAGAGTACTTTATCCAGATGATGCATGTCAATTCAACCAGAAGATTTTAGGCTCGTTCATTATCATTTCCCTCGGTATTTTCATGGAATATTTTCCGTACTGCTGTGCTAGAGAAAAAACACTCTTCCAGGATTGCCAGCGGTGGCTCAAATCTACCAGGTCGAAGGCGCCCATTCTGACTAAATCCGCATTAACAAATTTCAATATCGCTACTGCCCCACTGATTTGATCTTGTACATCCTGCGTTACATCCTGCACCTGATATTCACCTGTGCCAGGTTTGGAATATAACGTGGTTTTGGTAATGTTGAAAAAAAGTGAGTTTTCCATTTGATCCTGAATGTCGCTTTCTACATGACCGTACGGCAATGCATAAAAATTATCGAAAGTTTCCAAAAGGGCTGGATTCTCTGGATCTGTAGATGCAGCGCATGTGAAAAACAGTAGTTTGGTGAGCTTTAGCTTGGAAAGGTCGTTATTTTCCAAATCACCACCCTGCTCAACATACCAATCAACAATTTGATTTACGAAATAATCAAAGGCAGTCAGTTTACTCATCAGTTAAGGTTGTTTAAGTAAAGATAGAATGTTTCCAAATTAAACCACAATTCCTGCCCCCAAGTTATCAACACCCTAAATACCTAAAAGTTTAGCGTGAGTAGTTAGTATTCGATTTGCAGAGAATGTAAAGCTAGGGATTTTTTGCTATAATTTTTAGCAAAAAAATAATAAACCTTGATTGTGGACAATTTTGAACTATACACTATAAAACCCCAAGATTAATTTATAGATTTTACTTACTTTCAGACATCCAATGGCTGAATTTTAATCTTGAATAAATACCTCAAAGGTCAGCGAGCTTTCAATACAGAACTGGCAATAAAGTTCACGTTTCATACCCCGGTAGATATTTAGCTAAAGGTTCAGCTCAAGAATGACCCCATTGCCCTGCAAGAGGCAGAAAAGGGTCATAAGTATGATTATAAAAAAGTATTAAAAACGACCTGAAAAAGTCATTTTTTAGATTAAGCAATCCGATTTGTCCATTAAAAAGCATAGGATACTTTTTGAGTTTTGAAGTATACTATTCCTTAAGTGTCGAGGTTAGCGTATGAAAAAAGTGTACGGTTTGCCTCAACAACTCGAGACTTTGGGGGCTGATTGCATCGGGATTGAAGTGCATGACATCATTCCTGATTTTTCGAACCTGCTCTAATTGTTTAGCCAACAGCCCCCTGTCAACATTTAGTTTGAGTTTCTCGAACTTCTTTGGGTCTTCAATCAACCTTACATATTGTCCGAAGGTTAAATCTGAAAGACTTTTTATCTCCTTAGGTTTTTCCTGATGCCCAGTTGTAAAGATATTAATATCCTCAGGTGTAAATTTGCGATCAAGCAGTCTTCTGATATGATTTTCTATTTGTTCAATAAAAAGGAATGGCTCGGCCATTGATATAAATTTTTCTCCAATATCAGTAGCGGTAACTATTCCACATATTGTTCTGTCTTTTTGCTTTACCAAAACGACTTCCTCATCAAGTATAAATTTTACAGCGTTAAAAAGCGGTTCTTCATAATCCAATACGGTAATCGAATCTTTACAATCACTAACCGTCACACATTGCTTTCCCAATGATAATGCCTTACCAATCGACCTCCAACTGATAACGCCCTCTACATCTCTAGGACCGTTCATTATTGGTAATTGGGAAAATTTATGAAGTATCATTAAAGTTGTCGCTTCCTGGATTGTACTGTCGCGTGTAACCGATATTAGCCCATTTCCCTTTCCAGCTTCTTGCAGCTTAAAAAGGTTTGCTGCATCAAGATTTCCCAATCTTGGTGTTGGGTCTGCTACATCATAGCTTTCGTCGGTTTTTCCTGCGCTGATTTTTTGCTTAGGCTTTATTTCAATTTCGCCATAAAACCATGCACTTGCAAAATCAGGCTCACATATCACTTCATAACGTTCAAGTAACTTATTGATTTCTTGTACTACACGCCATCCACGTCGTGCAACACCTAAATACTGTGTGGCGACAGATGGATAAGTTCTAATTGGCTTATGTGTTTTTTGAACTTCTGCGAGAATCTGTTCAAAGCTTTTATGTGGTTGCGTCATTTAGAATTTTGTTTTCCTTGACAATATATACAATATCCTCACGAGCCTTGGAATTTTTCTAAAATTTAAATTAATTATGAAAAAACGAACTAGAATACTTTAGCGGGGATGGTGAATACTTAGAACACTTAATGAGGTTTTTGGAGGTGTTAGGGGGAATTTCAAAGGATACCGTTGATATCTCTGATAAATCACAATGAAAGAGCATTGATTTACAGTGGCTTACGAAAATAAGTCATTAAGTAATTATAATTCAGCCATTTATAAGATGGATGTTTTACTATGGAGGCAACTTCAAAATAACTTCATTTTTGGTATGAATATATCTGGAATTTTATGACTAAAAAGGTTAACTCAATTATTATTGTTATGATTCAAAGTATTCGGTAATCAACTGTAAAACTTTGCTACGGTTCTTTACTATCAACAGCATTTTAGATAAATTTTCGGTAAGCTTTTCATTAACTATCGCTCGCTCGTAGCGCATACATAAGGCATCCAAAACATTAACGACAATTTGTTCCTTCAATTTCTCTTTTTCCAAGATATACGAATGTGCTTTTGAATAAATGGACATAATAAACCCTGCTGCAGTAACCATTGCATGTTCTAGGGTTAGGTTACCTGCGCTCAATCCTTTAATTGCAATATTCTACGGGGCAACTAGATGGTTTCTGGTAAACGCTGCACATTCTGACAATATTCCAATCGTTACCGGTATCAACTTTTGATTCAGTTGAATTAGCGCAAATACAAATTCCTGGTATTCAACGAACGAAATTAATTTCATCCTATATAATCCGAATAACAATTGGAAGGTGCAAATTCCCTCCACTGTGGCTTCATACTTTGCAATACTTATAACGCTTGATTCCTCGCGAATAATAAACCTGGTTTCGAATCAATATAAATTACTTAAATCACTAGGTATCCCTAAGACAATACCCTTATTCATCTTTTCCAATTCTAAAACTTTGTATCGCGGTGAATCGAGACAAGATTTAGGCAATAAAAATTATATAAAAAATTTAGGCTTTATGGCAATTTAGGTTTAATAAAAAAATGAATGCCTTTACGGTTCACGGCTCAACTGTTTGATGCAGGGAAATGATGAAGTATGCGGTTTTCCGATCCTTCGCTACCTATCATGAATGCATGTGTGATTATAAAAAACAGGAACTCACTGAGTGTGAACCACCCTATCATCCCGGCCAGGCCAGCCGCATTACCCTGGTGGGACTTAGGGTTAACGGTTGAGGGGTTTGGCATTTTGCATAAATGTCCTTTTTCATTTTCAGAAAAAGGAGCAAGCGGAAGTTGGGCTACGCCCTACTTTGCTTGCCCCATGCTTCGCAATGGGGGTTTCGAGAACCCTCCAGGGGTTCTCGTCTGTTTTTAAGTATGATGAATGGGGAAATTGGAATTCCCATAAGGGTGTAATGTTTAGCTAAGAATTGATTTGTTTATGAAGGAGATATTGAGAACGGTAAAATATTCTATTCAGGATGATGTGAAATTTGAAAAGATTGCTTTAAAACTGGGCAGGTCCAAGCGGCTGCTTTTCTCGCAGATGCTCGACTATTTCTACCGGAGCAAAAAAGACCCGACTGACCTTAATGATGAATTGCTGAAAAATACCATCCTAAAAGGTCAGAAGGAGTACATCGGCTTTATTAAGGTTCAGGAGAAGGAGCTCCTTATTCCCATCAAACGGGATTCGGCGAGGATGATTGAAGCGATGAAGATGATAATTGACCGCTTCAATGTTGAGGTATTAAAGCGTAATGAGGAGCTGCTTGAAAACCAGTCGGCACAGGCGAAGAGTTTGTCCGCTTTGAAAGAGGTGGCTTATAATATTGAGCTGAAGATGGGGAGTAAAGAAAGGCTGAAAAAGAGTGTTATGCTGATACTAAATAGCTACATCAGGGAAAGGGAAAGTATGGGGATGATGACTTCAGCAAGGGAAAAAGAAGAACTGGCCGAACAGACACGAAGGCAAATAGAACTGCTTTAATATGTACATCAATATTACCGATAGCGCGAGCTCGAACAATAGGGGCAGCAGCAGGGAACTGGTACACTACCTTGAAAAGGAGAACAGGATTGATGAGAAAAAAGACCTGGAGCTTTGGTTCAATCATAGCGGAAAAAGGATTGAGTCCTATGAGGTTCGTAGCGCCCTTGATGGTAACATCGCAAAGCTCTGCAAGGCCAATGCAAAGTTTTTCCTGGTTAACATCAGCCCCAGCCAAAAGGAACTGAAATATCTTGAAGAGCGCTATGGTAAAAAGGAGATGAATCAACAGCTGAGGAAATATGCAGAAAAGGTAATGGACGAATATGCGAGAAATTTCAAGCGTGAAGGCATCAGTTCCGCCAAAGACCTGATGTGGTTTGGTAAGATAGAACACCATCGCTATTACAGTTTTAAGGATAAGGAAGTGTTGAATGGTGAGCGGAAACGTGGTGAACGCAAAGAAGGCGACCAGATGCACATTCAGATTATCGTAAGCCGAAAGGATGCCAGCAACAAAATCAAGCTGAGCCCGATGAACAACTCAAAGGGAAAGAATGAAGCCCATTCCAGGAAACTCGGGCAGTTTAACCGTGTGGCTTTTAAGCAATCCGGGGAGGTGATTTTTGACAAGCTTTTTGGTTTTGACAGGGAATTAAAGGATGCTTTTGCTTATGCCAATGTCCATAAGAACGGTAGCCTTTTGCAAAAAGAACAAATGGATATCCTGGAACGCTCATCGGGGCAGCGGGATAGTTTAGAGCGGATTAATGCGCAGGCTAGAAATGTTTCCGATGGCCGCTTTCTTTCAGTTGCGGATATGGTAAAGGAAACCGGGCAATCTGTTAGTAGCTTTATTGAAGCGCTCTTAGAACCCTCGCATCCGGCAGAACCGGACGTGAATCCGGTTGAGGATGCTGAACGGAAAAGGCGCCGATTGCAAGCGCAGCAGGATCAAGGGCTTGGGCGATAAGCTGAGGTTTCCCCCCCCGCACATTTGCGGCCTGCAAAAACGCCCGGCCCGCAAACCCTTTCTGTTTTTGTCCTTCTGCATATACGGAGAAGCTTGGTTAGGGAATACAGCAGTCCCACATATTGCATGATGTCTTAAACATCTTGGTTTGAGTACAAGACGCCTCACCCTATGGCTTTGCAAACAGCCTCGAAAATTATTTGCTCTGTTTTTTGGATTACAATAGAGCGCTGCATCTGATTTTATTTAGGGAAGCCTTGAAACCTGTTAACCATAGATTCATCTCATAATGAATTAAAATATGCTTGTGAAGGCGTGCTCTTACCCCCTATTAAAAAAGTCAGTGAGCATCAAAATGTTGCTCACCCTATGGCTGTGCAGGCAGCCTCTTATTCTTTTTAAGTATTTTTCACCTGTAAAATGCTTATTTTATCTGTTAGTATGAAGCCTGCCATTACAATGGGCTGCTTTATCGGCTTCTGGGGACATTCACATCTTAAACTAAGGTTGGCAGCAACCTCTTTTTATCTTATTCCACGATTACCTGTATGCCTGCTTTTGCTGCCTTGTAGCTTATTTTTTCTTTCAGGCTGTAGCAGCTCCAGTTTTGCAGGAGGTAATGGTCTTCCTTTGCGATTTCTTCTTTCTCCTGCTGGTTGAGCAGTAGCAGTGTTGCGGCCTGGTGTTTTAAGCAAAAATCAATTAGCATCCTGCTGTAGACGTGGAGTTTTTGTTCCACGTAGCGTTTTTCCATATGCCGGTAGTCTTCCAGGCTTTTCATTTTCCGCTTTCGGCCATGGCCGCCGCTGTTAAAGGCAACTGCTTTTTTGACCCGGTTCACTGCGGCCTGTATGGCCAGCCTTCGGTGGAGGAATTCTTCCCTGTTGCCGATGGCGTGTTCGTGGTTACCGATTCTAACGGTTACCGGATGTTCTATGGACAGCGAGGCTTCAGCGATTATGGTCGCATCGAGAAAGTGTTGTTCTTTTTCAATTTGTATGGCGGCGAGTAAGAATATCTTTCCCTTGTCTAGTTGTATGGTACTGGTCCGGAGTTTTAAGGTTCCGCTCATGACCTTATCGAGCATGGTCTTTTTATCCGACCGGTCTTTTCCAAGATAGGTTTTAAATGGAATCTGGAAAAGCCTGAAGCTAAAATTCCGGTTGTCCGCTGTTCTGCTGAGTTTGGAAATGACTTCCGTACCAAAAGGCATCGGGATATTGCGTTTGTAGTTGCGAAGTGATTTTTCGCCTTTCCAGTAGGCATCTTTCTCTTTATTAAAATAAGCTATCAGGGTATTGTTAAGGTTGCTCAAAATATTCGTGGGGATTTGTCCTTTGAAATGATTGGACAGCAGTCTGTATGTGGTATTCTGGCGTGAGGAATTCAGTATGCCGTTCTCCTCTTTTGTTTCATCGGCTATTTTTAGTTTAATATCCTCGGTCAGGTAAAAGAAATCCTTTACCCGCTCCTGAACAAAATGATGGCTCATGATCATGTTGGCTGCACGGAAACAAATCCATTGCCAGTTGTACAGCTGATCTATTGCCTGTTTGACGACCTGCTTATCTTCGGAATCAATCAGCAACTGTATTTTTCGGGTAACGACTATGTTCCTGCTTTCCATATCATCTGATTTTTGTTTTCCGGATTTTAAGTGAAGCTGCGGCGAATGCCTTCTGAATGTATCCCTCCTCCAGGTTCAGGGCGCTGGCTATCTCGCTAAAACTGTACTGGAGTTCATAGCGCATCTGAAGAATCGTGGACTGCTCTTCGCTGACATCCCCTTCGAAGCTGAACCTGCTGGTTTTTTTTAGTTTACCTAGTTTTTCGGTATCGGCAATGATGGCTTTCAGGCATTCGAGCGTTTTCTCTACTTTTCTTGCGATCTGGTAGTCGGAGATGCCGCCGATATGCCAGGCCATCCGCCCATAATCAAAGGCGTATTTGATGCAGAGCCGGATAAAAAGCTGCTGGTCCTGGCCCAGGTTAGGGATGACCGCTTCTACTCGCTCCCATTGTTTTTGCTCTTCTTCCCCAGGCTCATGATGGTAAAAAATATCCGGTTCGTTTTCCATGGTGGGATCATAACTTCCCATAAAGTCCTGGTAGTTTTCAATTTCATCCAGCCGCAGCATGTTGCGATTGAACCTGTTGCCAGAGGTTTTGTAATAAGCCCTGCAGCCGTCAGTAGTTAGTTTTCTTACAAAAGTTTCGATTTGCTCAGGGCTGGTGATAATTTTTCGGGATAGCCAAAGCCTCAGGAATGCTTCATTTACGATACAACCCGCATTGACATCATCTTTTATGTACCTGAACCCATAGTAATATGCTCGAGGATATAATAGTTTATAGAAAAACTCAAGGCCCTTTTCGTTTCCATTTCGAAATTTTTCGAAATGAATAGCGTGGGCTTTCTTGAAATGTTGAATCGTAGATTCCATGATGGTCTCATTTAAAATATTTATAAACAGTTCGTTAAAGTGGATAACGACAAAATAAAGGGAGACCCATCTTTCATCTGGCGGCCTATGAGATGGGGCAGAATATTCCTTGAGTTAAGCTTTTCAAACATGGGTTCGTTCAGTAATTAATTTAATTTTACTTAAAACCAAGCCTGTAAGCTATTTTGGCTACACCTGCAAAAAGAGTAGCAAACATTACGACTTTTTAACCGGATTTGATTTAATCATTAAATAAGATTTTCGCTTCAAAGCATAAAGTCCATATGCTATCGGTTCACCATATGCTGTTGCATATGAGTTTATATGTTCATTAATAATTTTACAAAAACCAGCCCTTCCGCATAAAAATATGCGGATACGGGAAACCGTATTTGTTATTAGGAAAAAGATACTTACCTTGGGATTGCGAAAAACCATAGTAACTGCACCTTTGCCTAAACAATAAAGGGCTGGTACCAAGCTAAATTAACCCGCCGGGACTTTGTGCGCTCTCTTCACACTAGCCTCTGCTCTTTTGGGCTATATTTTAACTTGGAATTCTGGCAAGTATTACGATGGAGAACAAATGACGTTCTTTAATAATAGTTTTAGGGAATAATCACGAATCACTTCCTGGAAATGAATCATTTTGACGGCGGTTAATTTTTTCGTTTTCATAAACGGTTGTTTTTATGTAAAACGATGTACTACGAAGCAAGAAAAGCAAACCAAATTGGCAAACCAATAAGGCGAACCTCAATGCTTTTGAAACTGGTACCGTCAAGAACCGCTCAGAAATAAATCTGAGTTCCACAAAAGACTGACATGAAATTCGCCCTATTGAATAGTATATCAAAGATATAAATATCCAATAGAAATGGCGAACTCACGATCGGCTCATGTGGAAATTGACGGTTTCGTTTCATGAGAGACATCGTTAAAGCCAGGTTATCCCCGACTCTGTTTGTCGCTATAAATAACTGATAACAAATATAGTTAATTGATTATTAAAATCAAAATATTGACTATTAAAATCAATAATATAATCGAATGGCTGATTTAAATAGAATAAAAGTGGTGCTTGCCGAGAAGAAAATTTCTAATAAGTCATTGGCCGAACACCTTAATAAAAGAGAGGAAACGATTTCGCGATGGTGCCAAAACAAGCAACAACCATCAATCGAAGACCTTAATAAAATTGCAGAATTCCTGATATTGGATATCAGAGACTTATTAAATCCAAGTGATTGGAGCGGCAGTAAAGGTGAGGTATTTAAAAAGTGATTTACAATTAGAAGAATTTGAAAGTCTAATAAATGAAAAATAAGCAGATCTATATTTCAATTTTCTTTTCCGTTACGATACTCTTTTTTTCATGCCGACAAAATGAAAACAAACAAGCCGATTTTATACCAGATAGCTTAATTAAGGCAACGGAAGGAATTGCCATAGGTAAAGCGAAGTTTGGGATATCTGAAAAAGAATTTAACCAATTATATCCAGACTCACTTGTAGATTTAGACGGGAACCTATACAACGTTAGCACATACTTTGACAGTTCAAAAGCATTGAACAAAGTTTATCTAATTGATACCGCTACCATTGACAATACTAAGTTTGGTGAAGCGCTATTCGATAGAATGGATTTACTTAAACAACATTTTATGAAAACTTACGGCGTGCCACAATATGATAGAGGTTATCCAAAACAAGATAAGATGCAGAACGGAAAGGCCTTTGATGCGTACATGTGGAAAGTTGGAAAAAAGAAAATATTTGTCGGTATAGCGCTGGAAGAAACTGATCGAGGAAATATCTATTATGTAGTAGCGCATGTTGATAGAAAATAACTTTTGATAAAGCTCATTTCATTCTGCCTATAAACTCCTCAAAGTCTTTCCTTTGCTTAAGGTAGTCCTTATTCCAATATATCTACCGTTTTACGGGAAACCGTAAGTTAATTGATCTGGTTACATTAGCTTTGTACAGAGCCTATATGGGTACAAAAACTAATGATTTATTAATTTAAATTATTATGGAAGCAATCAAACCTAAACATCCTGATCTGAAACCGCACATTCATAAACCTAAGGATTAAGTTATTGGCATTAGGTTTTGCGCATCATGATAATAGCCCATTATAGTACAAATTGCTTTTAATGACATCAATTAATTGTGATTTATGTCAATAAAACAATAATTAGTCATCATTTGAACATAAATATTGATAGTTTAGTGAAAATAACTAAACCTAAATTAACCCTCATGAAATATTACCCTGTTTTGCTTTCGAAAGCTGGCGAATTAATTGCCTTAGAAAAACTTGCACAGAACGTTAAAAATAGTTCTGCACCTATCATCCAAGTTGTCGAAGATAACTTTACTTCTGTATCAGATCATCTAAAAAACAATTGGTCATTCGCAAATAATGAAGTTTTATTAGATTTTTCGTTGATCGATAGTTTGTCAGCTAAAATGCCAGATGTAACATTACTAATAAAGGACTCAGTCGCAAATGGAATAAATGTTATTCCTGTTATTGATTCCAACTCACCCATTGCGTATATTAACGCTGTTAGATCTTTAGTAAATCAGTTTAATCTTAAAGTATGTCTAAGAGAAATTAACCCATCTAATTTGATTTTGCTCAATTCAAAAGTTGCAAACATTTTAACTACTTTCTCTAGATCTGAATCACAAATAATTCTATTACTAGATCTAGGATATGTACAAGCGAGCAATTTCTCCGTGAAAGCTAATAACGTTGCTACGCTAATATCTGGCTTAATAAATGTCTCCAAATTCGATGCGATAGTTGTTGCGAGTGGATCTTTCCCAGAAAATCTTTCACCTTTTACTGCAAATCATGTTCATATAATAAGGCGTTATGAAAACGACATCTGGGATTATTTAACAATGCAAAATCTCCCGAAAAATCTAAGATATGGCGATTACGGGACGAAATATCCAACCTATACGAATGTGAGTTTTACTGGAACATGCAGTATAAAGTACACGACGGCTAAGACCTTTGCTATCTATAGAGGTGAACTCTCGCAAAACCATCCACTTGGAAATGCTCAGTATATACAGTTTGCAAAGCAATTAGTTTTGGCATCTTACTATTCTGGCTCATCCTTTAGTTGGGGAGATCAAAAAATTGAGACAATTTCTCTTCAATCACTCTCACCTCCACCTCGTTTAAAACCGGGTAACGCGAAGACATGGGTTGAGATAAGCCAGAATCACCATATAACATTATTAGAAAGTATTTTGTAGTTTTATATTCAAGGTAAGGCGGTTTATTAGCAATAGATTCTACGTCTTTAATAAAAATGAGCTAAATTTGAAGAAAAGTTGATTTATGACTGATGTTGATATCAGAATCATTCTGAAAAACAATTTGTTAAAAAATTATTACGAATGTTCCAATACTAAGGTTGTTGAAGAGCTTGAACTTCCTGTTGCAAAAGCAAGAATAGATATGGCAGTGATCAATGGTTATATGCATGGCTTTGAAATAAAAAGTGCAAGTGATACATTGAAAAGAATTCCGTCTCAAGTTGAAGCATATACTAAAGTATTTGACTACCTATCAATCGTTACGGAGGAAAAATATCAGAATAAATTACTTACAATGACTCCGAAGTGGGTAGGAATAATTATTTGTAATCGAGATGGTGAAACAACCTTAATTAGAAAAGCATTAATAAACAAAAAAAAACAATCATTTTTTCTTGCAAAGCTTTTGTGGAAGGGTGAATTACAACTACTACTGGCTAATAGTGGAGTAAAATTTAACAAATCAGATCGAAATTGGTTGCTATGTGAGGCCCTTGCCGAAAAATTCACGGTAAATGAGGTATCTGAATTAGTCAGAGAACAGCTTAGACTAAGAGTGAATTGGAAAGATTGTTAGAATTTAAGTAAGATTTAAGATTTTCTTGTTTGAGCTTACTTAATGATTTTAATGTTATAGATGGCGGATGAGACCGGAGATTTAAATTCTAGTGTTTGCAGGAAATAAATTAGCAGAAAATAGAAAACACAATATTGGCAAGCAACTATATTTCTCAATTTAAGAAAACGACTAGCAAATTCACCAAATCTGATTGAATACCAGTTCAATTTAACTAATGGAGAGTCATTTCGATAAACTAGGCAACCCTTAAGATTATGTATTCGATCTTACACTTGTAGACTTCCGGGCGTTGGATGATAATTCCAGCGGCGTTGTCGTGAGGGACCTTGCAAACGTTATTGCCGAAAACAAGAAGTTAATGGCAAGACTGCGCAATAGGACAATCTGGATCAATAGGAACCAGCATTTCATTCTAAACATTCAAATCGATCCCCGTAGCTTTCTCTGGTTCCAGTAAATCGTCCACTTGCCAATAATAAAACTTGGTTTACAAAGATTTATATCTTTATGATTCTTGGTGCAGGATAAAATTACTTCATTACATCCGTTTTCGCTACATTAGTGGTCAAGTGGCTCAAAAAGTAAAATACAAACGAACCATAAATTACCGTTCCTAGCTGAAGAATTTTCTTGAGTGATATAAATTAACAATGAAGATAACCCCGTTTTACATCAATCTACTTGAACTAAAAGGAATAAAAACCTATTCAAGAGAAACATCTCTCTCATTTTGCAAGGAGGATGGAACCATTTCCAAGTGGACACTAATACTTGGAGATAATGGTGTAGGAAAATCAACCTTGCTACAGTGCATCGCATGGATGAAACCCCTATTGCCGTATAACATGACTGAGGTAGGTGAAACATTTGTGGCATCTCCACTGATAAATGATGAGGAAAATGAAGTGCTGGAAAAGTTGGTCAGTAGAAAAAATGAAGGAGAAGGTACCTTGGAGATAAGAGGGCATTTTGTCGCTAATAGCATCCTTGGACAAAAAGCAAAAACCGGAACAACCGACAACTGTGAGACGGGAATAAAGATCGGCGTCAATGAACACCGTAAATTAGATCTTGTCGAGCCAAGTTTCCTAGCAGAAAATAAAAATGTGTTTTATGATGATGAAGTTCTTGTGTTTGGCTACGGTGCTTCAAGGACTATCGGCAAGCAAAATCTTAGCAACCCGAGGCTTTTTGATACCATACCCCAATTTATCAACGAGCGTACCGAACTTTACGATCCTGAGGAAATCTTGCATAGCATCAGATATGCTTCATTGGCATCTAAGAAGAAAGGAGATAGATTAAAATACGCTAAACTATTGGATGATATCAAAGAAATAATTGTTTCAACTTTACCCGATTTCGAGGAGATTGATAAATTCGAGATTTTGCCTCCACGTGTACTATTGTCAGATCCCGAAGGGGGAATAATCGTTACAACCAAGTATGGAAAAAAAATTCCTTTTGCTGACCTAAGCCTTGGATACCGTACCATTATGTCAGTAATCATCGATCTTTCATGGAGACTTTTCAATAAATATCAGGCACAATCTTCGAAGCCTTTGAACGAACCTGCGATTGTGCTTATTGATGAAATTGATCTTCACCTACATCCAATCTGGCAAGGCGAGATTATGCCTAAATTCTCACATCATTTTCCCAACATACAATTTATTGCCACCGCACATAGCCCTCTAATGCTACAGACTGCTTTAGAGTATAACTATGCTGTTGTCAGGTTTAATGATTCCGAAGATGCAGTAGAGATCTTAAACCAGCCGGATGGTGTTGATGGCTGGCGCGTTGACCAAATCTTGACCAGTGAGCTTTTCGGACTGGAGAGCGCCCGCGGCATACAATATGATAAGCTAATAAAAGACAGAAAAATTCTTTTGCAGAAGAAAAAATTGACAGACGCTGATAGCCGTTACCTTGAAGATATTGAAAAAAAGCTAAAAAAAGTTCCTGTGGGGGAAAATCCAGATGAAATAAAAAAACGAGACTATATCTCGGAACTATACAACAAAATACAGAACGGAGAAATCAAATTTGAATAATGATTAAGATTAACAGACCTCTCGCAATCCCTTTAAGACTTTCTGTTGAGGGGGCAGCCGCTGATCTTCAGAACCGAAACGACTACGATGCAAGCCCAGGAAGCTACACTTCTCTAATTATCGAGTTTGAAATTCTGAACAAAATATACGGCCATGTATCTGTAAAAAGCGCTCTCCGTGCAGCTCAGTTCAACAAATGCTGTTTCTGTGAAAAAGATCAGGTCGAAGAAGACGGAACAGTCGAACACTTTAGGCCAAAAATGGGCTTCAGGGAAAAACGGAAGGAGGCATTGGTCAAACCAGGTTATTATTGGCTGGGATATACCTGGACAAATCTGCTTTTCTGTTGCAGCAAATGCAATGGAGCACGATACAAAGGAAACCTGTTCCCTTTACGCGCTGGCTCCGCGCGAGCAAGGACACACAATGATGACCTAAGCCTTGAAGACCCTTATTTAATTGATCCCGCAAGCATAGACCCACGGGCGCACATTTATTTTGATGACGAAATGGTTAAATACAGAACTGACTATGGGCAAGAGACGATCCACATCCTTGGCTTGGATAGAACTACACTTAACGATTTTCGCAAAGCACTGATCCAGGACCTGAAATCAAGAATAATAACCATTAAAGCCCATAGATTTTGCACGCCAGCTCAAGTAGCAGAAGCAAAGCAGTTTCTACGGGACGCACAATTGCCAAGCGCAAAGTTTTCTGCTGCCGCAATTGATTTTATCGCTAAAGCAGGTGTTGCGTTAGATTGACGGCTAGCTTTTTTCCTTCAAATGTCAGCCCGGGATTTTTATAAAACGAGGAAATCTGTGAAATTTCCTTTCTGATATCCGCTATTCGGCCCCCAACAAATTCCCTGCATTCCGCAATATCCCTATTTGATAGGCTTGTATAAAAGTCTTTTATGGCACTAAAAACAAAAAGACCATGCAGAACTCCTTTCACCGGACGCTTTTCTTGCCTCCATGGAGAAAAATAGGTTTCGACTGTTTTATCAATAACTATTGGAACACTTCCCTCTAATAGCGTCAAATAAAGATGCATCGATTCGTGTATGATAGATTCGGCAAGTCGGAGCGCTGCCAATGGTGTCTTCTCCAAACCTACTGATACAAATATGGTAAAAGGGATATCTGGATGACTATAGCTGATATCATATTCCGGTTCAAATACCCTTAAAGCCTGTAGCGATTTAAGAACAGGCAAAATTGTAGCGTATAGTTGAGGAACCCTTTTTACAAAATGCATTGCCGCTAATAATTTTTCCTTAACATCAAACTTAATATATTCCCGCTCCGTAAGACATTCAAGGCCATGCTCTAAATAAAAGCTTTCCATATCTCCTGAAGGAAGTTCCAAAGAAAAAGGCAGAGATTCCGCGCCCGGAGCTAGGATTATATGTTCAACAGCCCGCTTCTTTAAATAAGCACACCGTGTACTGTAAGATTCATCACCTATCAAAATTTTTCTATTTCCCAATTCCAGCATCTTCGATTCTGCTAGATGCATCGAAATAACAGGATTCCACGGAATTTCTCCGGGTTCAAGCAAAAAATTGATATCTAAGATATTGCTCATGCTTCATTGAAAGTATAAACTAGCGTATAACGCTCGAAATCATGCACAGTTGAAACAGCATGATAGGACTTTTGAGATATCTCAAATCCGATAGCGGAATTATGAAGCGGCTGCACGACTGTAGCGACATCCTGAGGGCTCTTAGAATTAAAGAGCATCAAAAATCCTCCCCGATCCTGTTGCCAATCACGGTTTAGCTGGATCACCAACCTATGACTCTCCTTTTTCCCAATAAAATCATTATGAACACCCATTCGGTGCCCATCAAGAAGTTTGTGGGCCGTAAGACCAACCAGATCAAGATTTGAAACTGTGAAGTGCTCTATCAAAAGGGTTCTGATTCGCTCTACTATTGGCTCTTCAAGTAAGGAATCCATTTTCGTAGGCAATTCACCATCCATCAGACTGAATTCATATTGCGTGTAAAAGCTGGTCTCGGTCAGAAACCACTTATCGGTCTGTTCGAACCACTTCAATATCTCTTCTGCAAATCCTTCTTCAAAAACAGCAGATATAGCAAAATGCGGAAACGGCTGGGTTGCGGATGCTACTCCTTCCAATGCCAAAGATTGATTAGACATACCGTTCTATTAACTTATTAATTCTGTTCTGCATCGCCTCAATCAGGTAAATCTGATCTGAACAATACACCGAAGGGTTATCAAAACCAGATTTTTCGCTCCATCGGTGCAAGATCATTCCGCCACCACAAAGATCCAGTTTTGGACAGGACCGGCAGCGGGCATGCACCGGACGCTGCATTTTTTTATATTCCAAAAATCCTTCAGAATGAATAAAAGGAATCAATGATCCTTCTTTAACATTTACCGGCTCCTCAAACCTGTCCGCCCCATTATAGGAGCTTTTCAAGGTATCATTTTTCATTACTGTACCATCGGTATCGATAATAAGAATCCCGAAATCCGTCAAACCTATTCCCTCTTTTGATACAGCGCCGCCAAGCAGCACCTTCATCATATCATCGAGCACCCGTATCGGCAGTGGTTCAGGATCAGACAAGTATTGATCCATCAAACGCACCATCCAGTCTCCATATTCTACAGAAAACAAAGACTGCTTTCCAAGGGGAAGCCTATCGTGGTTTCCGTCCTTGCAGAGAAAATCAACGCTGGGTGCTGCTAGTGATTTAAAAAAATGATAGATTTCTAAGGGGTCAGAACTGGGGTCTATAACAGCAAGCAACCCCGCATTTAAAAATGATGCACCGCGATGTTTTGATAAAGTTTTTATTCCCCTAAGCACCTTCGCAAATGTTCCCTCTCCGGAATGTCCTACCCTAAAACGGTCATGGATATGTTCCGGTCCATCAATGCTCACCGCTACACTAGCGTGGAACTGCAAGCAGATATCCAGGATTTCATCTGAAATCAAAATGCCATTGGTCTGGATGCTGATCGGGTATCGTTCTGGTAAAACTTCCCGGAGAGCTTCTAAAAGTTCAAACAACCTTCGTTTACCCAAAAGAAAGGGTTCTCCACCATGTAAAACCACACTAAAGGGCTTTTCCTGCTGGGAAACAAGTTGGGAAAAGGACCCGCACATGGCGGCAATGGTTCCGCTATCCATAAACTTGGACATACGTGACCAGTTATCATCACCCATATGATAAACATAGCAGTAGGTACAGTTAATATTACATCTGCTTGCTACCTTCACTAATACGGTGTCCACTTCGCTTTCTGGAGCGACTTTATCTACCACGGTTATGGCGGTTGTGCGTCCTATTATAAGCATTTATCTGATTGGCACCTTCAAAGTCAATCTCACCGATCAGTCTTCTCAATACAGCATTGTCCATTTTGGATGGATCTATCGTTAACGGCTCTTTTAAAAAAACCTTCTCAGTATTTAAATTGCTGATATTCAATTGTTCCATATATTGCTTGATTTCGGGTAAAGTTATAAAAAAAAATAGCCCGAAATTAAATTATTCACAAATCATTAATTATCAATATTTTGTATAGGATTTTGCTAAAATATATACCGTACAGCATTTTTATCAAAACAACCTTTTTAGTCAAATTAATTACCTAATAATCAATTTAATATGATTACATCTTTTAAGATTATAACCTACAAAACTATCTCAAAAAATAGCGCTATCCTTCAATATATATTTTCCATGCATTTAATGCCGTTATCAAAAGCTTCCTCACCGAATACAATCAATAGTTATTCGATCATATTTTTTAGCTTATCATGCCTGGACTATGTTACAAATAACTCGCCTACTATTCTTTTGGCCTGTTCATCAGGAGCAGGTTAGGCTGATTCTTTACCTTATCAGGCAGACGAACCACTGCGACACTGGATGCGCGCCGCTCAGCACTTCGCTCCACACTAACATCAGTAAAATAACAATATTCATCATAATCGGTGTCCTTTAATTTGATAAACATCGGCACGCAGTTTTTCTACTTGTGAATCAATACAAGCTGCATTCCTTAAAATTCTAGTTAAACGGAAAGTTAAACATCATCATGTTTTCTAGGAAGAATAATTTCTGAATCGGATTCTTTTCGATAAATTATGATTTTCTGTTGCCGCAGATATATGTCTAGTCCTTGGAAAAGCTGACTATTTATTTTACTAAATTCAGGGCAAAAAAAAACATAGGGCTCCCTATTGAGATACCCATATCATAAATCCCGTTAAGTGTAGCTTGCCGGCTATGAATTCAAACGGTGAAAAAAAAGAAATATCAGAATCAAATCCTGAACAGCAGGAACTGCTTTGGCTGGAAGGGATTTACTTGAGGGTTGAGCGACTATTCATCGAAATTGCCTCAATTCGAGATGAAATTTCCGAGGTAGCAGGTAAAGGCAGTTACGCAGGCATATTACCTAACCATTATTCCTCGGCAAGGCAAAAAAAGAGTGCCCACGAGGGTATATCTATTGACTTAATGGCTGATCTTACCAAAAAAGTTAACGAGATACACCGGTTGCATTTTGCCGGAGAGTACCTTGTGAAAAAGAAGAATACCAGGGAAAAATTTCTTGCCGAAATCTTAGTAACCCCGGCAAGAAATCAGAAATGATGATCAAATTGCTGGTATGGCTTTATCCGATCGCACAAATTTGAGCAGTTCCTTTAGATAGGTTTCCGTTTCAGAGAGACTACCATGCCTGTTGGCTGAACAAATCTCTGCAAGCGTCCATCCTGCCCTAAACTTTCTCACGTTAGAGAGGTGTTTAAAAGAATAGAGTGTGTAATTTTTATCCAGCAAACCGGTTGCCTCCAAACATTTTTTAAATCTGTTGTAAGCATAATTCTCAGCGCACATTTTGTGTGAAATAAAAGTGTCCGCAGAACCAAGCAGGAAATATTCCTTATCAAATTTTTCTATCTGTAATTTATCAAGTTCTGCTCTTAAGCTTACGTCAATATTTACAGGGATTGATTTTTTGTTTTTTGAGACGACGCCGGGAATTGTGATGGTATTGTCCTCCAAATCGATGTACTTAAGCTGCAAGAACCGGAGTTCCTTTGGTCGAATGCATGTATAATAAATCATCCGCACAAAGAGCTGGCAATATTTGTCATTTTTATCAAGCCAGTCCATGATAACCTTGAAATCACGTTCAGTAAAAACCTGATGGGACTGGGTTGGCATTTTCTTACGTGTTTCGCAGTCCGTTACCGGGTTTTCAGAAATGTATTTGTTGACCTTCAAATACCTAAAAAAGTTATTAAGACCTATTCTGCAGTTATTGTAGGTTACTCCCGCCCACTTCTCCTCCCTTTCCTTAAAGTTCAAAAAATCGGTAATCTCAAAATCAGTAATCGTATTTACCTTTTTATTTCCCCCGTGATATTTAATAAAAGAGTTAACTGTTGAGCGGTAAGTACTGATTGATTTTGGCCTGGTGCCTTTGGCTTTGTGGTAAGACTCGAACAGCAACAGCGCTTCATTAAGATCAATGCCAATCAGTTCTTTTCTTAACCGGGCATTGGCATGTTCATCCAGAGGATTCCAACCACCTTCGAGTGCGATTTTGTAAGCCTCGCAAAGGTTATTAAAATTCCTGAGTTTTTGCTTTGGGTCTTTTATCCTGTTAAGCTTCCTGGTTACCCTGATTCGCTCCATCCGCTCTTCAGATGCATTGTGAAAAAAAATTCCACATACCAACTTTGCCTGGCAACCTCTTTTTCCATTGTACTTCCCGCAGGAACTTTGATTATGTTCCGTCCTTTTACGACACGGGGAATAGTATATGGCAGTTCAGGAATTTCCATGAAGCCAAAATTCGCCACTCGGGGATTTTTTTCTTGTGACTGACGTTCGGGATACCCAACGTTTTTAGACTTTTCGTTAGAAGAATTTTGATTTTTTCGCCGTGCTGGCCGGGATGAATTTTGGGCTCCTGGGGCGTTTAGTGGCAGACTTGTGTCAGAGTTTGAAGGTAAAAAATCTCCTAAATTATTGTTTTTCAATAACTTAGGAGTACCTGTGGAGAATATCGGATTCGAACCGATCACCTCTTCACTGCCAGCGAAGCGCTCTAGCCAAATGAGCTAATCCCCCTTGTGCAACAAAAATAGCAATTAGTTTTTCTAAAGCAAATGATATTCAATCTTTAAATTGAATATCATTTGCTGTTCACTGGCTATTAAATAGTTAAAACATATTTAAGTCTAAGCTTTGTGGCTAAGCAATTGTTGATAGGCATTTACAAATTGCGCAACATGAAAACCGTCCATCAATGCATGATTTGCATGAATAGAAACAGGCATTATTTTGCTGTCATTTTCATCTCTAACCTTTCCAAAAGAAATTTTCGGACAGCTGTCTTTGTATGAATAATTTCTGGCGTGCGACATTGAAGTGAAGTTTAACCAGGGTAGCGCAGAATAATGAATTACGTTTTCTCCCGATGACGAAGGAATTAACCCACTTGTTGTCTTCACCTTCTCTATTTCCTGAGTCGCTCCAGCATTAAAATCTATAAAGTTGTTTAGGTAGTCAAAATAGCCAAAGCCAAAGGTTCCGTCAGGTCTGTTTATGGTTGCCGCAGCATTAACTATATCATATTTCCAAACTTCGCCGTTGATGATACGATACTTGAAGTTTTCAATCTGGTTTGCCGCGATCAATGATTTATGCAGATATAGCAAAAAAAATGAAACTCCATTAGCTTTGGCTTCCTGGTATGTTGCTGTGCAATCTACTTCAATTGTTACACCAAAGAAAGGCTCGTCGAAGTTATTGAAAAAGTTAAAATGGTCTTTCCGTAACCAGGTGTTTATATTTATTTTTTCTTTCATTTAATTAATTTTGGTAAAACCTCCGACAGGCTTTCCATCTGGTAAAAATTTGGATGCTCAATTGTATGTTCGATGTGTTCGTGCATCCAGGTGGTGTGGTAAGGTATATGAACCGCATGGCCACCAATGGACAATACAGGTAAAACATCAGATTTTAGCGAATTACCCAGCATCAAAAATTCTTCTGGCTTACAGTCCAGGTGTTTAAGCAGTTTTATATAATCTTTTTCCTGCTTATCGCTCATAATTTCAATGTGATGGAAGTAGTGATCCAAACCTGACTTGGTCAATTTTCTTTGCTGATCCAATAGATCACCTTTAGTAGCCACTACCAGGCGATATTTCCCCTGCAATGCTTTCAAAACATCTTCTACACCATCTAACAATTCAATAGGCTTATTTAACATTTCCTGTCCTAGTTGAATCGCTTTTGTAATTACTTCAGGATTTACTTTTCCTTCGCTGATTTTTAAAAGAGTTTCAATCATACTCAACATGAAACCCTTGATGCCATAACCATATAGTGGCAGATTAGCGATTTCTGTTTTATATAATTCGGCAATGACGCTATGGTAAGGCAGGAAATCTTCCAGTAAAGCTGCAAAATGAGTTTCCGTTTCCCGGAAATAAGGTTCGTTTACCCAAAGGGTATCATCAGCATCAAAAGCAATTACACTAATCTTATTTTCCATGGTTATGCTTACTTAATGTTCAAAAGTAAATCAAGCCAAATTAATATGAAAGGACATTTGTCTTAAACGGAATTATGATACAAATAAAAACCATGCTTTTTGCTATTTTCACAAAGATAGGCGGTTAACGATGTTCTGCTCGAATGAAAAAGGCATGTTTGAGACGAGCTCAGAGCGCTTATGCTCGACCAGCGTTCATTACTCTTCCAATCAGAATGGCGAAGCGTTTCCAATTGATATCAAGCTGAACCATAACCAAACCTTCACAAACAATTTAGAAAACTTATTTGTCAGCCCGGAGGTTAAAATAAATAAATCTCTATGATATGAATACATCAGATAAAAAAGAAAAGTCAGCAAAAAATAGCGAACCAAAGGTTGGCAGCAAAAAAACGGTAAGAGGATCTGGATATACCTATACAGAAAAGCAGGAACGTACTGATAAGAGTATTCCTTTGAGCGAAGCAGAGGAAGAACAAATTGTCCAGCTACCGAATCTTGGCCAGAAAAACCGCCCATAATTAAATGATGAATAAGCTACTGCGTCTTCAGGGCGTATTTTATCTTTTCACAGGTGTGTGGCCGATAATTCACATACAAAGTTTCATGTGGGTAACCGGACCAAAGATAGATATCTGGCTGGTAAAGATGGTTGGTCTGCTGAGCATTGCCATTTCTTTGTCGATACTCTCCCAGCCTGCCCACAAACAGCGATCACCGGTGCTGAGCATCAGTACCGCCATTAGCTTTCTAGCCATTGACGTCTACTACACTACGGTCGGCACAATTTCTAAGATCTACCTGGCCGACGCGGTAATCCAACTGATTTTCATCATCTTAGCCTGTTTAGCCACCGATAAAGGTAAAAAATCAAAATTTCAACTTTAACTTTAGGCACAACCGTCATGCCAGCACGAAAAAAATACGTATCCCAGGCCGGTAAAATCCTGTTAACTACCGTGCAATCCCAAAGAGCGTGCGTTTGATCTTCTGTTATTAGTATAAAATTTATGTTGTGAAAACAATCATTCAGCTACCTGGCACGAATTACCTGACCAAGCGGATCTGGCACCTAAACGATTAATAGCTATTGCTGCACTTTATCTCCCGCTGGCAATGAATCCGTTTTAGCAGTATCCTTTTTGTCTCCTGCTTGATCGCTACGGCCGGCTTTTACTGATCCGCTTCCGGGATGTGAATCGGCTGGACTATTCTGCCCGGATGTACAGTTTGCCAAAAATAAGGATACCGGGATAATCAATAGTTTAATGTATTTGTTCATAGCTATTTTTTTTTGAATAATGTTTCTGTTGCAGGCAGATAAAAAGGTCCTAATTTGAGAAACTGACATATGTACATCCAAAATTGGAGACATAGTGCAGCCACATTAACAACAACTTTCCTCCCATTCTTATACATGTGTAGAAATATTTTGCTTTCCTGTTCCCATAAAATTAAAGTAGTGCTGCAATAACAACATGGTTTTAGCGTCGTTTATTTTCCCGTCAACGAGCTGATTCCATGCATCTTCAATTTTTAAACCGATAAGTTCGATATCCTCTCCTTCTCCCTCAGCTCCGCCGCCCTGACTGGTTCGATCCACTTCGCGCACCTTTGTAATGAACAAATGCAGGTACTCGGTTAAGCCTCCGGCTGAGGTATACACACCACCGATTTTTTTCGGCTCAGAAATTTCATAACCGGTTTCTTCCCTGGCCTCCCGGATAACCGCCTGCTCGGGAGACTCTCCATTCTCGATCAGCCCCGCACAGACCTCCAGCAAAAAACCACCCGCTCCTTCCTGCGGATTAAGTAGCACTGGCAGCCGCAATTGTTTAGTTAGTATGAATTCCTCTTTCTTAGTGTCAACTAAAAGAACAGCAACCGCATCCGGCCGAAAGTAAACCTCATTTTTCTGCTCATGGCTATTGCCCTCGATATTTGGCTTCGTGAAATCAATCTCTTCCAGTTTGTATTTCTCGTTGGAGAGAAGTTTCCTGTTCCGGATCATTATCTGTTTCATATACCCGAATAAATCTTATGCGCCGCCTTTCTTACGCCATTGCGTTAACAATACCGAAGTGATACCAAGGGCAACCATACCAAGGTTGAAGCCGACAGCTTTGGGTTTTTTGCGGATGCCCTTATACCCGGTTAGCAGCGCCATACCCGATAAATTGGCCACATCAATCAACTTGTGCACCCTCATCGGGATTAAAGGCAACAGTGCCAATGGCTGACGGGTAATGGCTCCGTACAGGAACACTTCTATGGCCAATCCCCTGAAAAGCACGACCGTTTTTTTATTGCAGCCAATCAATGCCGGGACTGTGTAGAGTGTTGCGGCAAAAGCGTAATCTACCAGCCCATGTATGGCGGGAGTTATGGGTTTCTTGTTCATAACTTAACATTTAGAGTTTACGATTAGTATGTATTGACCTTTTCTGCTATAACTTCATATTTGGATTAACAGTAGAAAAAATGAAAAGGTTTGTACAGCTATCTCTTTCCGTAGATCACTGCAAATAGTGTTGGAAATACGGTTAATTCCTGGCTACTACGGGGAACTTATTCGCTAAAAACTTGTTATATCTTAAACATTTCACCATGAGTACAATTTCCCTGTTCGATCCTGTGCTGCCTGAAGGTTTCAGCTATTATCCAGAATTTCTTAGTGCAGAGGATGAACAAAGGCTGCTGGAAATCGTGCAAGACTTAGATTTGCAACCCATGGTTTTCCAGGGTTATCAAGCCAAACGCAAAACCAAAAGCTTCGGTTACGACTACCATTTTCACAGCCGTAAACTGGAAAAAGGACTACCGATACCGGAAACATTCAACGCCCTTATTGACAAAGTTTCCCTAAAATTAGCCTTCGATCCAAAGCTGTTTAAGGAAGTGCTGGTTACCGAATATCCACCCGGCTCAGTCATTAACTGGCACCGGGACGCACCTCCATTTGGCCTCATCTCCGGAATTTCATTATTATCCGACTGCAGTTTACGTTTCCGTCCGCACGATAAATCCAAACAAGGCAGAAAGACAATCATAAATATAACTATTCAAAGATGCTCACTTTACATCCTAGATGGGATATCCCGAAGCGACTGGGAGCACAGCATTCTTCCGGTGAATAAAACCAGATATTCCATTACTTTGAGAACGCTCGGAAAATTTTAAATAATCTATTTCCACAAACTATTGTTTTCAAAACCGTTGGCAGCTGTAATGGATCAGGAAGCGTTGTTTCTCTCGGCAAGACCAAGGTAATTTTTATTTTCCCCCGCCCTCTGCCTCATTCTATCAAAAGCAAATACATCCATTTTATTATCTATATGCTTACTTTAGCGCCCTAAATAAGGTCAACCCAAAATTATTTAGAATAGACATTTGTGTAAACTGAAACATGCTACGAACAAACCCCACTTTTTTATCTTTCATCGCTGATTTTTACGACAGAGAAGAAGCACAAAAAAACATTTTATTAAAATCTTTTCCATCTGGATTCAGGTTTATAGAGCAGGGCGAAAAAATCAGGAACATTTATATCATTAAAGAGGGTATTACAAAATGCTTTATTTCCGAAGAAAACGGTAAAGATTTCATCATTGAGTTTTTGGGAAAAGGAGAAGTTGTTGGCGAACTGGAAGTGCTGAAAAAAATAGATTGTCTATGCAATATCGAAACACTCAGTGAGGTTACAGTGTATTCTATTCCCGATCATTTCTTTTTAAAGCTTATCAGGGAAAACATTGAATTCACTGAAATATTACTTCAGGAGTTATCCACCAGGATCATTCAAACGAGTACGAGGGCATCGTTTCAGCAACTATATACTTTGGAATATGGCTTGATGAAACTACTTAAGCTGCAAGCTGAAGAAAATATCAATGTTTCTAAAGAAGATATGGCGGCTTATTTAGGTATTTCGGTCAGGAGTTTTAACAGAACTTTACGACAATTAGAATCTAAAAATACTTTTATTGAGGATGAAGGTATGCGAAAATTCCTAGAACATTTAGCCTAATAAACTTAACAATAAAACGCCCGGCAATTAATTTGCCGGGCGTTCTTAAAAATTAAAATCAAAATAAGATTACTGTTTTACGGGTGCGGAGCCTGGAGCTGGTGCATTAAAATCCAACTCATTCAAAGGAATATCAAAATAATCCATAAAGTTATAATCTATAAAACAGCTTCTGATTTGAGAACCGGTAGTACCCAGAGTAGAGCCTTGAATTAATACATTTGCCGCAGCACGACCGCCGCCTGAAGACGCAGATTGCGTAACGCCCCATCTTCTTGCATCATAAAAAGCTGTTCCTCTTTGGAACAATGCAACTCTACGTTCGCGTTTTAAAATTGCTATGGCTGCTGCCTGTGTTAAACCAGTACCAGCTGTTGCAGCAACATTTGCCCCCTGGTAAGTACGTATCTGGTCGATGATAATTAAACCGGCTTCTATAGCACCTGTTCTTATGTTCGCTTCGGCAATGTCCAAACGGGTTTCTTCGTAAGTAGCGCCAACCTCCATAAAACCCCTATTATCACTCGTTGCAAACTTACCACCCGATTCAATTGGAACGGCTCCATATCTTGTACCGAAGTTGAAGCCCCTGTCGTTTCTCAAATTCGGAGAAGTAAGAAGATAAAAGTTTGCTGCTAATCTTGCATCATTTGTTTCGAATTCCTGCACTAAACGTTCGCTAACGAAGGTAAACTGAGTTCCTAAGCCTAACAGAGAATACGGATGATAAAAGGCACCCGATAAATCATTTGTACCGTTAGGATCCATCCCAATTCTGAAATTATTATCAGTTGCCAGCATACCTGCATTGGCAAGTGTTGTAACAGCCGTCCAATCTGCAGTTGTCATTGCTGCAACTTTTTTATTAGCCATTAGGTTACGCGCTTTGTAGCTGCTGATCTGTCTTTTCCACATATCAGGTGTGATTCTTGAAGAACGTGCTGCGAAGTCAGGAATTACAGCATCAATTGTTGAATTGTAAGCATCAATATTTGCCGTGGCAATAGCATTTAGTTGTGCAAGGCATTTATCGAAGTTGCTGGTTGCTTCGTTTATTATGGCATCGCGTGTTATAAAGTTACCATTTGTTGTACCATCAGAGTTATTATTGATAATTCCTGAAACGTACATCGAACCAATATGAGAATAAGCATAAGCTTTCCACCAGTAAGCCCAGGCACGTAAAGTTGCTTTCTTAGTCGCTACATCTCCGGTAAACTTTGCTTCAGGTTTATCGATCGATGCAAGTAATAAATTACAACTTGCATTCAATAAATTCATTGATTCCCATTCGTATTTAAATACATTTAGGTCGCCTGCTGTTCTGCTGTTTGTACTTTGCAACTGTGGTTTTTGTTCGGGGCCAATCGGATTTTTTAAAACCGTTCCGTTCGGTAAAGTGATAGAGGTTACTTGTTCGGCCCATCGCCAGCCCCAGTTGCCGTAAGGCGAATACAGCTCGTCGCCCATAAAGCTGTGTAGAGACCAGCCAATAACGAAATTGGCACCAAGTCCTTTTACGTAAAGACCTTTAGAGAAGGCTAATATCCCGTCTTCAACTGTAAGTGAGGCATTTGGCGTCGGTGAGTTGGGGTTAATAAGTTCGAGGTCTGTTTTCTGGCAGCTGCTCAAAAAAACGACTAAAATAAATATGCTAATAATTTTTTTCATGATTTCAGATTTAAAAGCCAATGTTAACACCAAATTGATAAGATTTTAAGTTCGGAAAACCGAAGCTGTCGACACCCCTATCTAATGTGCCCGTACTACTAGATTCTGGATCTAAACCACTGTATTTGGTAATCGTTAAAATATTTCTGGCCGAAGCAGTTACAGAAACCGTTTTAGCCCATTTGATATTCAATGCGTTACGAAGGTTATACGATAAGGATAAATCTCTTAAGCGTAAGAATGAACCACTTTCTGCGAACCAGCTAATTGGGTTTGTTGAGTTATACAAACTGCCATAGTAAGACGTAAAAGCGCCGGTTTGTCCATTAATGGTCACTTCCTTATCAAAATCGGCAGCAAGCTGATCTCTATACAACCATTGTCGGGTTAAATTATAAACTTTGTTTCCGTAATTCCAGTCAAACTGGAATGATAAGCTTAAATTCTGGTAGATATTAAAACTGTTTATGAACGACATTGTGAATTTAGGAGTCGGATCTCCCATGTTTTTCTTATCGTCACTCCCCGTTACAAGAACTTGCTTTGTTGTTTTGTTAGTTACAAAGCCATTAACCAATTCATAATCGCCAACACTTACCGCAGCAATGTAGCGAGAACCGTCAGGCTTCAACTGATCAACAGAAGAAAGCGGAACCTGTCCATAAAAAATACCAAAACGTTCGCCTGCTTTTAAAGCGAAGTTGCCTGAAACTACGTCCTGACCATTTGCAATTTTATCGACAATAGTTTGAGAATGTGCGAAACGGATACCGAAATTCCAGGTTAAATTCTTTTTCTGAAGCATTGTCGCATCTGCACTTAATTCGTAACCACTCGATTTTAATGTCATCAAATTATCGTTGATTGCGACATAACCGGTAGACGGAGATAAATCGGCAGCCTGAATAACATCACCACTTTCTCTTTTCCAGTACGTAGCAGTTACTGCCACCCGACTTACCCAGGCTTTATTATTGTTTGCTAACACGAAATCTGTTCCTGCTTCGAATTCTTTTGAGGTTTGTACTCGTAAAAAAGGATTACTGGCGGTTCCAGGAAGGGTTAAATAACTCCCATCACCTAAAGTTCCGGCATTTAAGGTTACTTGGCGGGCATATCTTCCCGGCTGAATACCCGCTTCGCCATAGGCTGCACGAACTTTCCATTGTGGTAACCATGATAATTTTAATAAATCAGAAGGGTTGAAATAAGCTGTTCCCCTTGGAAAGGTAAAAGCTTTACCACCTGCACCAAATTCTGATGAGTAATCAGATCGTACACCAACAGAAATACCGGCCAAAGTTCCCCAATCTATACTTTGATTGAACAAAAGGCCATAACTTAAAAATTCATTTGAATTACCTGTTGCAGTTTTTGTAGTTGCAACATTAATGTTATAAGGTGGGTATGTAGGTAAACCAACACCTCTTCCGTTAAAATAATTATAAGCTTCTTTCCTTACATCGTATGATACTTGCGTGGAAGTTGTAATTGGCAATCTGGAATTGAAGTCTTTTTCAAAATCTGTTCTGAAGAATACTGAACCAATAGAATTGAATTTCGTGTTTCTTGTATTACTCTGCTCGTACGAACCTTCTCTGGTTCCAAAATATAAATCTTGCCCGGTTGACGTTTGATTTTTATAATAATCTAAATTGTTCAGTGCATAATAATCTAAACCAACTTTATAATCCAACTCTACAAATTTTGGAAACTTGTAATTCAGGTTTAAACTTTGCACAAAACGGGTTGATTTATCTTTTCTCACATGCCAGTCGTTTTCTGCCAATGAGTTACTTTGGTTCTCCTCTTTAGGTTGAACAATCAGGTTTCCTAAAGCATCTTTGAAAGTAAAATCAATAAACTGGTAAGAGTTTAAAAGAGGGAAACGGTTGCCAGAAATTAAATTTTCATTTTCAATTACTGCTTGCGAAGTTGAACGCAAAGTAAAGTTTTTAAATAACTCCACACCTAAATTGATGCCGGCTGTATGTCTTGTCAGCTTGTTATTCATTACGTTTTGCTGATCCAGCCTCGATGCATTAATTGAATAATCAGACTTTTCGCCACCGCCAGATATACTTATATTATTGTTATAAGTTGAAGCAGTTCTATACGCTTGTTTTAAGTGATCATAAACCGTTTCCATATAAGGCTTATTGTTCAGCGTAGTTGCTCCTGACAATAAAGCTGGCTCAGTATACTTACCATCTGTGCCTCTGGTAATCCGAACGCCGTTGTTATCCAAAATGTATCCTTGTGCATCGGTAACGTAGTGATGGTATTTGGCTAGAAGATCGTCACCTTGAATAATCTGATCAGAACTATATTTCGAACTGAAATTAATGGTTGGAGCGGTTCCTTTTGTACCTTTCTTGGTAAATACCTGAATAACGCCGTTCCCCCCCTGTGCGCCATAAAGCATACCTGCCGCAGCACCTTTAACAACCTCAACGCGTTCCACTAAACTGGGATCAAGACCATTTAAATCAGACACTTCAACTCCATCAACTAAAATCATCGGATAAGTGCTACCTAAAGTATTAATACCCCGAAGAATAATTGATGCACCATCGCCTGGCTGACCAGAACCTGTGCGGATAACCGCACCAGCTATTTGTCCTTGTAACGCCTGTTCAACAGAACCTGTTACCACACTTTTAGCAAAGTTTTTCGATGATAAAGTTGCCACATCAACACCGATTTTCCTCTTGTCTGTCGCGGTACCAACTCCAGTTACAACCACATCAGATAATTGTTTAGAGTCTACTGCCATGGAAACTTTAATCTCTCCACTTGTTACTCCAACAGTTTGCGTAGAATAACCTAAAAAACTAAAGGTCACTTCTGTTACATTACTAGGTAAAACGAGTTTAAATGTTCCGCTGGCACCGGTTGTGGTTACTGACTTCGCGCCTTTTGCGGATACCGTAACACCAGGAAGTGGTAAACCATCATCTTTGCCCACTACTGTTCCATTGATTGTACGGTCCTGTGCAAAAATACCTTGGGCAAGGTAAAGCATCAGGAAGGAAATTAAGAGTAATTTTCTCCTCATAGCAATAAGTTTTAGTTTAATTTTAGGTTTTAATTAACACTAATCTATCACTAAAGCCCAGCTAAAACGAATTATAAATACTTAAAGACAATATAATACCAGAATAAGTTAATTATGTATCATATTTTATTTATTAAAAATTAAAAAATTCAAATTTTATATTTAATTATCCAATAAAACGGAAAAACAAACTAATTAATACTGAAAAACATAATTTATTAATCAATTATTTAAATTTAATTATCGAAAATTCATATAAACTATAAATTAAAATGCATTTTTTAAAATAAAAATTGAATAATAACCGTAAATCATGAGTCACCAGAATAAAAAAAATTAAAAAACAAGAATTCCATGATAATTACAAATTGAATCTGTAATAAATCGTTCATTTTATCAAAAGACTTTCAATATTTAAGAAATCTGTTAGCAAACGCAAAAATAGAGGAATGTGCGATTAAAAAAAAACGTCAGGATATTTTACAATTTACCGGCTGGAAGAGTAATTATAGAACTAACAGCAAAAAAGCAGTCAAATAGTCCCAAGGCTGTAGAGATTCCAGAGATTAAGCACCATCCACCATGCTCACTCAGTTATAAATCATTATCTGAGCCTAATGCAGAACTTAAATAATTATAAAGACGCCAGGTGCGTTATCACGCTGATTTTCCCGAGAAAACAATCAGCATTGGAAGCTAATATCTGAGCATTTAATATCAGTCTTACTGAGTCTGGGATTAAATAATAATATCATGTATTTTAACGCTAAGCTTTATAGCCTTAGCGACCCATCCAGCCACCATCCACTGTTAAAACAGTACCGTGAACATAATCTCCTGCTTTAGAAGCTAAAAAGATAGTTGGTCCTTTGAAATCGTTTGGAGTTCCCCATCTGCCTGCTGGAATTCGGGCTAAAATTGAATTACTTCTATCTTCATCTTCCCGTAGTGCGGATGTATTATCTGTTGCGATATAGCCCGGTGCTATTGCATTTACATTCACACCTTTAGAAGCCCATTCATTCGCAAATGCTTTCGTTAATGAAGCAATTGCACCTTTACTCGCCGCATAACCCGGAACTGTAATACCGCCCTGAAAGGAAAGTAAAGAAGCTGTAAATATAACTTTACCACTGCCACGTGCAACCATATCCCGACCTATTTCCCTGGTTAAAATAAATGGTGCCGTCTGGTTTACGGCAATCACTTCGTCCCAAAACTCGTCTGGATGCTCAGCAATTGGCTTACGTAAAATGGTGCCTGCATTATTTACCAAAATATCTATAACGGGATGATTGGCTTTTACATCAGCTATAAATTCTTTTATTGCTTCGCGATTGCCAAAATCGCACTGGTATGCAAAAAATTCCCTGTTTAGCGCGAGGATTTCTTTTTCGACAGCACTTCCTTCAAGTTCAAGACTGGCAGAAACACCAATTATATTGGCTCCCGCTTCCGCTAGAGCCAAAGCCATTGCTTTGCCTATCCCCCTTTTGCAACCTGTTACCAATGCAGTTTTACCCGTTAAATCAAATATGTTTGACATTTTATTTCTATTAACAATTAATCTTCAATTCCCTTTGGGTCTGGTTACTATTTTAATTCAGTTATTGCACAATGATCCATGTCTCCATAATCAAGATTTTCACCAGCCATACCCCAGATAAAAGTATAATTACTGGTACCTACGCCCGAATGTATCGACCAATTTGGAGAAATTACGGCCTGGTCGTTCTGCATCCAGATGTGGCGGGTTTCTTGCGGCTGACCCATGAAATGACAAACACTTTGCCCCTGTGGAACCTCGAAATAGAAATAAGCCTCCATCCTCCGGTCGTGTGTATGTGCAGGCATCGTATTCCAAACACTTCCCGATTTTAATTCAGTCATACCCATTTGCAACTGGCAGGTTGGTAAAACGCTGTTTACAAGAAGTTTATTAATTACACGATGATTTGCGGTTTCAGGTGTGCCTAATTCGACAATTTCAGCATCAACTTTACTCACTTTTTTTGTTGGATAGCTGTGATGAGCCGGTGCCGAATTGATGTATAATTTTGCAGGCTGTGTTTTATCTGCAGATTCGAAAGAAACACCCTGAACACCTTTACCTATATATAAAGCTTCTTTGAAATCCAATTCAAATTTTTCATCGCCGACTGTAATAATTGCCTTTCCGCCTACATTTATGATCCCAATTTCTCTTCGTTCTAAAAAGAAATTTGCCTTTAAAGCATCAGGGTTTGGCAATTCGATTTTTTCATCGACTGGCATTGCACCGCCAACAATATACCTGTCGAAATGGGATAAAGTCAGATTAATGCAGTTGGGTTCAAAAATAGCTTCAATTAAAAAGTTTTCCCGCAAGGCAGCGGTGTCCATTTGTTTAACTTCTTTTGGGCTTTGAGCGTAACGGCTTTCAAATTTGTTCATCGATAAAAATTAAGGTAATGAATCAGGTTACTTGCATTGCAAATATATATAAACTTCAGACAAGAATAACCATAACAGAGGGTGATCTCAGGAAAATCGCTTTTAACTTTTCTCTGATAATTCTTAATCTTTCTGCGCATGCCTTAGCATTATGTTTACCACGGAAGCACGAAAAACTTTAATCTCATCCGTGATTTCTGTGCTTCTGTGGCTAATTAATTTTTACTAATGTTTTAAAAGCAATTTCCCTGGAGGTGATCTGTTGTATTCTGCCGAACAATAAAAACCTGTATTGCCTTTTTTTGTTTATAAAATGACAGAATAACTTTATTATATGAATTTTCGTTTTACAAAAATAATTGTAATCATTTTAATAACATCCGGATATCTATCGTGTAAATCAGGTTCTGTGAATTTGTTTAAGGCGACATCGCCCCATGAAGTATATCAACGCAAACTGATTTCTGCAGGATTAGATAAGACTGCTCTGGGTGCTGACTGGATTACTGCAGCAAGTACAAGTATGCAAAAAGCACTTTCTATCACCGTTCCATACCAGGAAACCGGATATTTCGCTGCAGAAAAAGCAAATGCCGCAGCCTATAAATTTAATGCTGTTCGCGGAACAAAGATTGAGTTATCCTTACAGAAAAAGCCAGTAGATGGCGCGAAAATTTACATCGATATCTGGAAATTACCAACTGATGGAAATGCAAAGTTACTGGCTTCTGCAGATACCCTTGGAAATGATATTAAATTAGATGTTGACGAAACAGGGGCGTATTTGATCCGGCTTCAGCCAGAACTTTTAAGAAGTTCAGAATACACATTAAAAATTACCGTAGGTCCTTCATTAGGCTTTCCAACGCAAACCGGAAAAAATAATATAAAGAGTTTTTGGGGTGATGGAAGGGATAATGGCGATCGTAAACACGAAGGCGTAGACATATTTGGCACATTCAGAAGTCCGGTTATCGCAACAAACGATGGTACAGTGGTTAAGGTTAATGAAAATAACTTAGGCGGCAAAGTAATCTGGCTCAGGCCGAAAGGTAAAGATTACACCTTATATTACGCACATTTAGATGAACAGATAGTAAAGGAAGGGCAAAATGTTTTAGCAGGAGATACTCTTGGTTTAATAGGCAACACTGGAAATGCAAAAACCACTGCGCCGCATCTGCATTTTGGTATTTACACTTTTGGAGGCGCAATAGACCCATTACCTTTTATAAACCCAACTGTGAAGCCAGCGGCAAAAATCACAGCTTCAGTTGCCAATCTAAATAAAACCTTAAGAACAACATCGAAAGTTGCTTTAAGATCCGCTTCCAATTCAAATTCAACGCCGGTTACACAATTAGCCCCAGGTACTGTTGTCAAAATTCGTTCAGCCACTTCCAACTGGTATAAAACAGAGTTGCCGGATGGTAATTCAGGCTTCATAAGGAGTACAGAACTGATTCAGGTTTCCAATCCAATTAGAAAGATTAAAATTACATTAGCCAATTCCTCAGTTTATGATAAGCCAGATAGCCTTGCAGCTGTTAAAGTAGATTTAAAGGAAGGTGAAAGCGTAGATTTATTAGGTAACTTTGGAAATTATAGCTTAATAAGTGATAAAAATTCACAATCTGGCTGGATAAAAAAATAACAATGAAAATATTTCAGCAAGCATTTGCAATAAGGGAACGTAAGAGGGGTTTCCATTTGATAACTGATGAAGTTGTTAATGCCTTTCCTGAACTTAAGGAAATTAATGCAGGCATTTGTCAGGTTTTTATTCAGCATACTTCAGCATCACTAACCATCAACGAAAATGCTGATCCAACAGTTAGGGTAGATTTTGAAATGTATTTCAATAAGGCAGTTCCGGAAAATGATCCGGATTATGAACACGATTATGAAGGTTCGGATGATATGCCCGCACATTTGAAGGCTGCGCTATTGGGTGCTTCTGTTACAATTCCGGTTCGAAATGGTAAGTTAGCACTGGGTACCTGGCAGGGTATTTACTTGTGTGAACATCGAAATCGTGGCGGCCAACGAAAAATTATGGTTACCGCCTGGGGTGAATAGACTATTATTCTTTAGGAACCTTTTTTTGCAAATCTTTGTGGTTATCCTGAATAGAATTACCTTCAGTTTCAATTTCAACTTCTTTTGTTGTAACGGCATAATGTGAGGGATGGATTTCTGAACCGTAGGCTACAGCATAGGCCTTGGTAAACTCTGCACCAAAATATAAAATGATGGACGAATAATAAGTCCAAAGCAATAGAATAACCAGAGATCCCGCTGCGCCATATGTACTGCCAACATTGCTCGAACCAATGTAAAAAGATATCCCAAACTTACCTATCATAAATAAAACACCTGTTACGATGGAGCCTAAAATAACATCACGCCATTTAATGATTGCATCCGGTAAAACTTTAAAAATAACAGCAAACATCAACGATATTACTGCTAGTGTAATCGCCATATTCAGCACATAGAATACCACCACAGATACTTCTTCAAACCTGGCTTCTAGCCTTTTGCTAAAGGCATCAACAACAGTATTTACGACGAGGGAAACCATTAAAACGAAACCCAGACTTACAATTACAGAGAAAGATAAAAACCGGTTTTGCAACATTTTTAACCAACCTCTTTTTGGTTTTGGTTTTAGTCCCCATATGGTATTTATGGAATCCTGAATGTCACCAAAAATGGTTGTCGCACCAATTAATAAGGTTACTAAACCGATAATGAATGCGATTGTACTTTTGCCGTTGAGGTAGGCACTTTTAATAATCTGTTGCAATTGTATCGCAGTGTCCTTGCCTAAAAAACCTGCAAGCTGGGCGTAAACCTGACCTTCTGCAGCCTCTCTTTTTAGAAAAATGCCACAGAGTGATATTATGATTACCAGCAAGGGTGCCATTGAAAAAACTGTATAATAGGCCAGAGAGCCGCTTAACTTCGTTACTTTATGATCAGTAAAACCCGTAAACGAGGCTTTCAAAACTTCCCAAATCCCTTTAAAAGTTACTTTCTTCTTAGTCATAATGCTTCGGCTTAATATCCATTAGAACCGACTATTTTATCATTTTGTTTGAAAAGAATGCATTAAAGAATGATTTCTTGTTTCACAGGAATAGAAAAACAGAAGGTTGAGCCCTTTCCTTCAACCGAATTTACCCAAATTTTTCCCTTTAGCCTTTTGACAATTTCAGAAGAAATGTATAAACCTAAACCGAGGCCGGGAAAAGTATGTTCTTTATTTCCGCTTACACGGTAAAACTGCTCGAAAACATGGTCCTTTTTCTCACTGCTTATACCTATCCCGTAATCCTGTACACAAACCCTTACATGTTCCTCATGGTCTTCGGTGTAAATAACAACCTCATTTGCATCAGGTGAATATTTGACGGCGTTAGTTAATAAGTTTGTAACTACCTGGCAAACCCTTTCTCTATCACCAAAAATCGCTCGTTTAAACTTCAGGTTTTTATTGATGATGTGCTTTGCTGAAGTTCGTTGAACATCTTCGATTACCTCTTCTACCATTTCATTAAAATCAAACATAGAGTGGTTGAACTGAAGTCTGCCCGCATTAATCTTGGTCACATCGAGTAAATCACCAATTAAATTGGTCAACCTGTCTACTTGCTTGTTCATTCTGGACAGGAATTCTGCATTTTTTAAATCGCCAGAACGCTTAAACATCGCTTCCAAAACTTGCGAATACGCTTTTAAACTGGTAACAGGCGTTTTTAATTCGTGGCTCGCAATACCAAGAAAATCATCTTTTTGCTTTTCTAACTCTTTTTGATGATGCACATCGGTATTTGTTCCATACCATTTTACTATTTCACCATGCGCATTTTTTAATGGTAATGCTCTAACTAAAAACCAACGATATTCATTAAATCTATCTTTAATCCTATACTCGGTTTCGTACGGATCTCCGGTCTCTAAAGCATGTGCCCAGGCTGCACTTGCATGAGCCTTATCGTCAGGGTGAACCGCTTCAGTCAAAGTCGAAGAAATTACCTCTTCTTTGGGTCTACCACTCTGGTCGTACCAACGTTGGTTTATGTAATCCAGGGTTCCGTCCGGCCTGCTCGTCCAAACGATTGAAGGTACAGTATTTGCTAAAAACTCCAATTCGTTAAAAGCCCGTTGCAGAGCTTCATTTTTGTCATTCAGAATTTTCCTGGCATTTAATTCTGGTCGTAAATCACGGGCAATACCCGCTATTGCCACAGGTGTGTTGGTTATTTCTTCCCGAATCGCATAAAGTTGCTTATGAATTGGAATAATTTCTCCTGTTTTTTGGTGAAGTAGTTCTAATTCTCCGGACCACTTACCTTTACTCAACAATACGGGCAGAATTTCACGTTTAATAAGTTCGTTTGTTGCCTCACTATGGTAATCAAATAAGTTACTTTTACTAATTTGTGCTTCATCAATTCCTATTAAAGCGATTCCCGACGGGTTTATATAAAAAGTGTTTCCCTGTATGTCACAATAATTACAGAAATCTTCGCTGCTATCAACAATTGTGGCTAAACGCTGCAATTCTGCTTTTGCTTTAATTTCGGGGCGTAAATCGCGGGCAGTTGCGCCTCTTCCAATTACATCACCACTTTCAGGATCTTTGATTAGCAAATAATTTACATTGCAAGGGATGATTTCCTTTGTTATAAAATTCCGAAGGTTAATGGTGCCTTGCCAACCAGACGTTTCTGTTATCTCTTTTATTATGTGATTTTGAACCCTGTCAAGCTCTTCGGGTGTATAAAAATCTTTTGCACTTAATTTGGTAACATCAGCGTCTAACCCAACTCCTAGCAGGTTTCTCGATGCAGCATTCATGTAAATTAAATTGCCTTCCATGTCGGCTACTGTCATATGGTCGGCATTATGACTTACCAAACTCATTAATTGCTGTTCACGTCTTTTGCTTACCACTTCGCTTGTTACATCCTGCGCAATTCCAGCAAAACGATACGCAATATTTTCAGCATTAAAATATGCTTTTCCCTTACAATGCACCCAACGCAACTGATTTATTTCTTTATTTAATGTACGATATCTGATATCGTAATTACCTTCCCCCTTCGGATCAACTGCTGCTATAACAGCCGCATTGACCATTGCTTCATCATCAGGATATATCCGACTAAGAACATCTTCATAAGCAATTTCTCCTTCAGGCGAAAACCCGAAAAGTTCGCGACAGCGATTATCCCAGTTCACCTTGCTATTTATCGGGTCTAAATCCCAGGTTCCTATGCCAGCAGATTGCAATGCGAAGGCCAACCGCTCTTGGGTTTCTGCAATTTCCTTTCTTGCGGAAACCAATTCTGTTAAATGTGCCGCGGTGTTTATTATGGCATACGTTTGGCCATCGCAATCTTTTATTGGTTTATAAGTAAAAGTGAAATAAAATGTTTGCAGCCTACCATTTACCACTAAATCGGCACTCGATTCTTTAGCATAATAAGTTTCACCAGTATCGAAAACATGGGCCAAAATATCGTGAAAAGGCTGGCCATCAAGTTCAGGCAATGCCTGTTTAAGTGGCATTCCGATAACAGACTCATCCTTTCCCCACAAATCAATCATGGCCTGATTAGCGAAGCTGATAACCATTTGCCGCCCTTTGTAAATAGCTGTTGGCATTGGCGATGAATCAACGAGGGACGAAAACTTCTCATCGTCGGAATATTCTCTATTCATTAAAAAATAAATTTTTATTAAATATAATAATATTGCTGCTTACAGATCCATTAAATATTACGTTAAACAAAATAGCCTTAAGTAATATGTAATATAAGACTATTCTATGTTGCACGAGAATTACTTTATTTTTATCCAGGCTACTATGTCGTTAATTAATGTGGCCGAAACACTGGAGAATGATTGGTATTGAACACCGGTCCCTTTTTCGACCTGTTGACTCAACAGGTGGTTTAGTTCTGGATAAAATTTAAATTCTGCATTCGTATTGCCTGCCAAGCCAGCTTTCCACAAATCATAATCCTTTTGTGCGACCTGAAAATCATTCCCTCCCTGAATAACAAAGATTCGCGGCTTAGTTAATTTTTTGGCAACAGCTATCTGGTCATAGTTATTAATGTCTACCCAATAAGCTGCTGGTATACCTAAAATAGAAGAGTCCGGTTTTATGGCACCCAGTTGTGTGATATTACCTTTTGCAATTTCAGTTATAGCCATATCATATTGCACTTTGGCCATTTTTGCAGTATCATTCATTTTCTCAAAAAGGTACTTGTTTTGCTCGGTTAGTAAGTCGGGCAACTTTCTGGCGGGCGCTGCAGCTAAGATAATACCACTTAAATCCGGAACCTGACTCGCAATCCGCGGTGCAAGCATGCCGCCTAAACTATGTCCGAAAAGATAAATATTTTTTATGTCGGCCCCCGGAACTGTTTTAGCCATAGCTAATGCTGCCACAGCATCATCTATTACTTCTTCTTTAACCGTATATACCTTATTAAATTCCTGAGCATAAACCAATGTTCTCTTCACATATCGGATAGATCCAATACCTTGAGCCGCTAAACCAGCAGCCAAATCTTTAAAAGGTTTGTTCGGACCAACGGTCTCGTCCATATCTGAAGGACCAGATCCATGAACAAATACAACCATAGGGAAATTTTTAAGATTTTTAGGTGTGGTGATAATCGCGGCCAATTGATGCCCTGGAAGAGCCAGGTATGTAGCTTTTTCTGTATATAATGTGGTGTCAGCGTAGGAAGGCGACAGATATTTAGCCGTTACCGGTTTTGGGGCTAGAAAAAAACCAACTATTTTTTGAGTTTTATTAAAGCCAAGGATAAAATTTTGCGTACCCCTTTCAAACTCACCTGCTACAGTAACCGCGAAAAAGTCGCCCTGAACTTTACTTTGAACAGCCTCAATAGATTTCGATTTTCCGAGATTCGCATGTACATCAGCCCATAGCTTTTTTAATTGTTCTTCTGTTAATTTGGTCTTAACAGTTTCGTCAAAATTACCATATGCTTCGGTAAACTTTCCATCCTCTAACAGCTGGAAAAAATTATTTGCTCCGTTAAAAAGGCTGATAACATTTTGTGCGAAAGACGCTGTTGTAAAAAATAATAGTGTAAAAACTATTAAAATACTTTTCCTCATGAATAATATTGTATTTAGTTCAATAAACCAAAGTTAACAATATTTGAATCCAATTTTGTTAAAATGTAACTAATTGATTAGTTTTTCGTTAATAATGTTATTGTATTATTTTAGAGGTACCATACAACGAATATCTTTATTGCCGATATACATTTCCAGACAATATCCATCAGGATCGATATCAGCAATGAAAAGCAGCTTTTCAAAAGTTTTGCCTACTGAAGGAATTTGGCTCATAAAATCGACGATGTATTCACTGGCGAAATGCCCTTGCTTTATAACAAAGGTTTCAAAACCAAATATACCCGACTCACCTGGATTTAATTCTTCGGCAGCCGCTTTATAAATAATGCTTCTTCCATTGGGACTTGAAATACCAAAGCACCTTCTTTTTTCATCAAAGGCCAAAACGTCGTGCAATTTCTTATGCGCCGTATTTACACCATCCGGAAATGATGATGCTGTTACACACATCACCTTAATATCCTTATCTAAGTAAAATGTTTCCATGTGTTTCCAATTGTTCTGATCAAAATTAATTTTAATCAGAAGATGGCACAACTACATTAAGCGACAACATTCAGGGCCAAATGCGACAAGAAAAAAAATACAGGCAACACAATAATTTCACATATCAGCGTTTATGTATATGAGAGCGTTAATTTAGATGACGGGGATGCTGCTTCGGTGGAATCCCCGTTTCTTTTTATCAGCTTTTCACTTTCTGAAGTTTTCCCAATAAAAAAGGGACATAATTTATAAACGTCCCTTTCAGATATATGATGGATTTAAGGATTTTAACTTTTTATCTCATGTATTTCGGCCGTGCCTGAAAAATGGTTAGGGTAGGCTTTAATTTTTCGAGGCCTTAACAATACCCATAGTCCCAAACCAATCACTATCAGGGCGGTGGTAATTTTTGAAAGTTCAAAATCGAAAATTGTGATGTCCTGTAGCGTGAAAAAACCACCAATTATGGTTAGAGCCAACCAGCCTCCACCTTGAAAGTTTTTGCGATATCCTATCCACAAACCCGCAGCGAGCATAATGGTGTGCCAGCTTAATATCCAGTTTGGCCTGTCCCAACCAATATTATCCAGTAAGAATACTGATCCGATTACAATTACTAAAATGCCTAAAGCATTTTGTTTATCTATGTGATTTTTTTTGATTAGATTTTCCATGACCGTTGTTTTTATAAATCAAATGTATCCCGAAAATGAAGACAAGAGAATGGACTTTCCTTAAACTACTTTTGTTTATCGGTGAGTGAAATAAAAGCATCGGTGAAAATACTTGGAGGATTTTCGAAGGCAGAAAAATGTCGGTAAAGAAGTGCAGAGGCGTAGTAAGTACTTTGGTGGTCGTCGGTTGCGCCCGAATACAATACGTTTAGTGTAATGATTTCGATTCGTGAGGACACGAACCGAGGCGTTGGATGTCGGTGAAAAATAGCGGCGGTAATTATTTTGATTTTAATCAGTCGTCTTCCCCGCGAAGGCGGGAATCTTATACAATAATATTGAGCTTCCTGAAGAAATGAATGACAAACATAAAAAGTTAGGGCACAAAAATTTCTCCCCTTCGATCAAATTGACGACTTACGACTATTCAAAAACTAAAATCTCGCTTTCCTTTGCCATAATAACTTTGGAAGTTAGTCCAATAAATAAACCATGCGCCAATATGCCGTCAATTTGATTCAAGGAATAAGCAAGTTCATGAGCCTTTTCTATCAAACCAAAATCAACATCAACAATATAATTTCCATTGTCCGTTATAAATGGTTTATCTTCCTTGCTTCGAAGAATACATTTGCCACCTGATTTTTTCAGTTGGCTATAAACGTAGTGCAATGCAAGCGGAATCACTTCGACAGGAACTGTAAAAGCACCTAGCTGACTTACTTTTTTAGATGAATCTGCGATAATAATGGAATACTTACTCAAAGAAGCGACTATCTTTTCGCGGAATAATGCTCCTCCTCCGCCTTTAATTAAATCGAGTGATTCAGTAAATTCATCGGCTCCATCAATACTGATATCTATTGAACTTAACGTTTCCAATTTTACAATAGGAATGCCGTGAGAAATAGCTAGCGCTTCTGTTTTTATCGAACTTGCTGCGGCAGTTATCACCAAGCCATCTTTCATTCGTTCGGCCAGTTCTTTTATAGCAAAGGTCGCCGTGGAACCTGTGCCCAGGCCTACAACATCATTATCTTTAACAAACTGAACTGCCTCGCGGGCCGCCGCTAATTTTTCTGCATCCTGCTTAACTTTATCTGTAGGTACCATATTGTAAAAATATAAAATTACCAAACAATTAGTCGTCATTCCGAACTCATTATCGCCTATTGACCATGCAGGATTAAAATTAAAAAAAATATACCACATGCAATAAATCCTAATTAATGCGTTTATGTATATGAGAGCGTTAATTTAGATGATGGGGATTCTGCGATAAGTGGAATCTCCATTTCTTTTTTAAAGGCTTTTCGAGATCTTTTAAATAAAAAAACGGTTGATGTTTCCACCAACCGTTAACCAAATTATACTAACTAACTATTATTTTATTTATCTAATGAGTTAATCCATGCAGCAATCTTTAAAGCTTCTGCTTTAGTTACCTGCGGCATTGGAGGCATCTCTGTAGAATAACCCGGCCAGTTTTGTGGTTGCGGATTATGGATTAAAGAATATATTTTTTCAGCTGAATACTTGCGTTTCGCTATCTCTACAAACGGAGGGCCGATTTGTCTTTTGGTTGGGTTATGACAAGCCAAACAAGTATTTTTTGTTAATAAACCTTCAACCTCTTTGTAAGTTGGCGTTTTAGTTGATGCCGTTGCAACAGCCTTTGCAGGTGTTGTATTGGTTGCACCTTTAGCCTCAGGTTTTGTACCGGTTGAGGCTTTCGGTTTCGCAGAAGGTTTAACTGGAGTTGCAGACGCTTTCGGACCAGCCTCAGAATTCCTTGTGCTTACTTCACTCGTTGATAACTTTTCGCCATCAGCAATTTGATTTAAAGTATAATAAGCTACCGGATGAACCAGAGAATAAAAACCTTCTTTATCACGAACACCGTCTAATGTTAAAGTGTGAATGTAATATTGACGAAGATTAGGGATAACTAATCTTGCTTTTAAGCCATCTTCTGAAACTTTTACGCCAGTAATTTTTAGCGTTTCAACATTTACCGGAGGTGAACCATAAACCGGGTGGTACTTATAGATAAAGCTTTCAGCTGCGTAAGAAGCTAAATCTTCGGCAGATTTACGGTCAACAGGCTTTGTAAATTCGATCTCGAAACCGTCAGGCATTGACCTTACCGCTTTCATTTCGAAGGGAACCTTATTTGTATACACCAAACGTTCTAAACCTTCGTTCGCATCGCCTGCTGAGCCCCAGCCGCGGTTAGTTTCGCCGACAAATAATGAACCATCATTTCCCCAGGCCATCCTTAACACACCGGAGCGGAAACCTTTTCTGAATAAGAAAGCCGCACCTTGCTCCTGGCCTTTTACTGTTTCAAGGAAGATTCTCGAAATGATACTCATCCCTTGATCCCCAGCTAAAATTTGTCCTGCGAATGGACCGAAAGTATTTTCAGGAATTTTAACCGGCTCTGATGAGGAAATACCTAAAATTCCATAAGGCAGCCAAACCGAAGGCAACTTCAATTCAGGGAACACTTTTTTCATATCAAAAAGCGTTTTGAAAGTTTCGTTTACTCTGTTTTCTGGCTTTATGTATCTACCTTGTTCGTTTTTAATACGGCGTTCATCAATATTCGAATAGAAAAAATCTGATGTTAATTTAACAGGTGAATCTGAACGCCCAGTCCATCTCAAACTTGCAGGATGTCCCATAAAATCGCCTTTATTAACTTTCCACAGGCCACCAGAACCTACCCAGTCGCCTTGATTTTCGGTATAATAAAACTGATTATCAATCATACCAATACCAGCAGGAGAACGGAAACCGGCTGCATAAGGCGTCATTTTACCATCTTCAGTAATGTTCATTGCCCAACCGCGCATTGGCACGCGGCTTTCACCTCTCCACCATTCTTCGTCACCAAAGGCAACGTTAGCAGTCACTAAAAACGAGCCATCAGCCGCAATTTTTGGCCCGAAGCTGTATTCGTGGTAGTGACCGCTTAAAGGCCATGCATAAACTGTTTCGTAAACATCGGCTTTACCGTCCATGTTTTTGTCAACCAATTTGGTTAACTCACCACGTTGAGCCACATAAAGTGCTCCGTTTTTTTGTGCAAGACCCAAAATTTCATGTAAGCCTGTTGCAAACCTACGGAAATAAGGTTTTATGCTTGTCGGATTTTCAACTATCCAAACATCACCTCTACGGGTCGAAATTGCTAAATCGCCGTTAGGCATTGTAACTAAACCACCAACTTCTAAAATCGGTCCTTCAGGTACGCGGACTTTACTTACTCTGAAAAAATCCTCTTCTTTTGGTGTTTCTTGGGCGAAAAGCGTTGAGAAACTCAAGCTGAGCGCCATTATTGCAAGTGTTTTAAATGTATATCTCATCGTAAATTTCAGACTAAAATAAAATAGAGTAATTTAATTTGCTTCCGATTGGTATAATCAGTTGTTTTTTACCGTTCAAATCTCTCACGATTGGTTTTTCACCATTCGGAAATTGTAAATAATAGGCCTTATCATCCACCACATACAAACCTTTAGAAACCTCGTTAACATCTGATACCTCGGCTAAAAGCAAATACAAATCTTTTGCCGGCTGCTCAAAAGAAATTTCTCTCGACAAGCCTTGTCCGTTTTCCAAAATTTTAATGGCATCGGTAACTTTGGTTCCATAAATTGTGTACTTAAATTCAGGATGATCCTGGTCGTCGAGGACATAGCCTTTTGTTCGGAAACCAGTGCCTGTTGTATCTGAAACCAAGGCGGCCTCAGCATTGGCCAATTTTGCAATGGCTAAAACAGGCTTTTTAGTGAAACGGGTTACACTTCCCATCGGGCGAGATGTACCGTTTCCACGACCGTCCCACATTGGGGTTGCATCCAGGAAACCGCCATGCCAGCCATGTAATAATGTTCCATTATCAAGGTCGTAACTATAAGCCGTTTGTTGCGGCCCGCCAACAGAAATGGCGTGTACAGAACGAACGCCTGGTACTACATCGATAAAACTACGAATCATTGTATTTATTGGTGCCTCAACATAGATTGGGTCGCCGCCACCGCCGCCACGACGGAAATTTTGAGCAGCCACAGCAGGAAGATCGGTAATTGAAATATTTCTGAATGCAATTGAACCGTGATCGCCTTGTAAGCGAATTGGTGCCATTGCCCTTTCTGTACCATACCCGCCTCTAGTTGCGCCCCAAAGCTCCACATTTTCATGTATGGTTACGCCGTTTAACTCAACGCTTAATAAGCGTGCATTGGCGATTTTTTTCCCAGATCCGTCAAATTTAGGCGCCTGAAATGCAATCTTTATGTGTTGCCACAAACCTGGTGCTTTACTCGCGTTTTGGCGCGGAGCAATACCACCATAGCCTTTTTCGCCCTCCGGTTTATCATTATCCCAACGCTCATAAACCCCGCCGTTATTCGATGATAACGGGTTTTTAACCGTCCAGGAGTCTTCCAGTTGAATTTCATAATTGTTCTGAAGATAGATTCCTGAATTGGTTCCCTTTGCAGTTAGATAATCTAACTCTAAAACCATATCTCCATATTCTTTAATTGTAGTTAAGTCGAATCCGGCTTTTTTGGGTGCTGAAATATTCAATAAAATCCCTGTTCCTTTGGTTCCCTTAATTGAGTTAACCTCATTTAAATCCACGGTTACATCACCTACTAAAGACCATGAGTTTCCTGGTTCTTTAAATGCGGATAGATCTGTAAGCGGAATATTCGGTTGCTGGGCAAATGCCATGCAGGTTCCTATAAGCCAGACGAAGGCGGTTGAACCTGTTTTTAAGACGCTAATCTTCATAATATTCGGTTTTGTTAGTAATGATTTTTATTTTTTCAACTTCCTGTTGAAGTTATCAATTTTTGTCGCGTTGAGCTTGTCGAAACCCTATAATTTTCGACAAGCTGAGGAAGACGATAATTTATTTATTTTTCTGTTGATAATGAATATGGAAAATCTGCGGGATTTGAACCTCTGTTTTTGTTAGGTACCGCGGTCATATTAAAATTTAACACGGCTCCTTTTTGTAAACCACTGTGACTAATCCAGTTTTTCGAATAAGGTTTTCCATCTATTTGCAACGATTGAACATAACGGTTATCGGCACTATTAGCGGCGGCATTTATAACCACTTTTTTCCCATTATCTAAAGTGAGCGTTATCTTTTTGAACAACGGTGCACCTAGAACATACTGATCTGTGGCAGGCGTTACAGGATAAAATCCCATTGCCGAAAACACATACCAGGCAGAGGTTTGTCCGTTATCTTCATCGCCACAGTAACCATCGGGTGTCGCTTTGTACATTCTATCCATGGTTTCCCGAACCCAGTATTGAGTTTTGTATGGTGCCCCACCGAAGTTGTACAAATAAATCATATGCTGAATGGGTTGGTTACCGTGGGCATACTGACCCATATTTGCAATCTGCATTTCTCGGATTTCATGGATGACGCCACCATAAGCACTTTCATCAAATACAGGAGGCATAGAGAAAACTGAATCCAGTTTAGTTATAAACTTATCATGGCCGCCCATTAATTTAGCTAAGCCGTCGATATCCTGAAATACCGACCAGGTATAATGCCAGCTGTTGCCTTCGGTAAAAGCACCGCCCCATTTAAAAGGGCTGAAAGGGCTTTGGAAAGTTCCATCCTGATTTTTACCACGCATTAGGCCAGATGCAGGGTCGAAAAGATTTTTATAATTCATTGCTCTTTTCTTGTAAATTTCAATTTCAGAAGCAGGGCGTTTAAGCGCTCTTCCTAATTGATAGATGGCAAAATCATCATAAGAATATTCCAAAGTCTTTGCAGCATTTTCATTTACCTTAACATCAAAAGGCACATAACCCAGTTCGTTATAGTATTTTACACCGTTGCGGCCAACAGCGGCCATCGGTCCTTCATTGTTCGCCCCGTGTTTTACAGCATCCCAAAGGGTATTGATATCATAACCACGAAGACCTTTTATGTAAGCATCGGATACAACAGAAGCCGAGTTGTTACCCACCATAATGTTAGCAAAACCAGGACTGCTCCATTCAGGTAAGAAACCACCTTCTTTATAATCGTTAATCAAACCCTCCTGCATTTCTTTATTTATCGAAGGATAAACAAGATTTAAGAATGGATATAAAGCTCTGAAAGTATCCCAAAATCCTGTTCCAGCGAACATGTAACCAGGTTTAATTTCACCTGTATATGGACTCCAGTGCATGATTTGGTTTTTTGCATCCAATTCATATAATTTATTCGGGAAAAACAATGTACGATACAGGCAAGAATAGAAAGTACGCATTTGATCTATGGTTCCACCTTCAACAGCAATTTTGTTTAGTGTTGTATTCCAAACCGCTTTTGCTTTCGATTTTGTTGCATCAAAACTATCGTTAGCCAGTTCTCTTTTCAAATTTATCTCTGCCTGGTCGAAGCTGATAAAAGACGATGCCGTTTTAGCAGTAACTTTTTCACCTTTTGCAGTTTTAAAACCGATTATTGCGCCAGTATGGTCGCTGGTAAGCTCCAAAGCATCGCCCAAAGTTTTGCCACTCCAGGTTTTAGCTAAAGTGAAGTCTTTATCAAAATAGATTACAAAGTAATTCTTGAAGTTTTTTGGTAACGGACCGCGAGCATATTTACTCGTATAGCCGATAATTTTTCTTTCTTTAGGGAAAATTTTGATGTAAGAACCTTTGTTTTGTGCATCAACTACAACGAAAGAACTATCTGTTTTAGGGAAAGTAAATCTGAACTGTGCGGCTCTTTCTGTTGGCGTAAGTTCGGTAGTCACATCAGCATCAGCTAAATAAACGCTGTAATAATAAGGCTTAGAAACTTCGGCTTTATGGCTGAACCAACTTGCGCGTTCATCATCGGCAAATTTTAATTTACCGGTAACCGGCATAATTGCAAAAGCACCATAATCGTTCATCCATGGAGAAGGCTGGTGGGTTTGTTTGAAACCACGAATTTTGTCAGCATCGTAAGTATAAGCCCAACCGTCGCCCATTTTACCTGTTTGTGGTGTCCACATATTCATTCCCCAAGGCACACCTACCGCCGGGTAAGTGTTACCATTAGATAAACTTGGTTTAGATGCCGACCCCATCAATGGATTTATCCATTCTACGGGATCAGTAATTTTGCCTACCTGCTGTGCGAAACTTCCCGTTGCCGCAAAACTTAATAAGGCGATGAATAGTTTTTTCATTATTTGTATATCAGTTTATGTGTTTACGCTCTATCTTCTCTCGTTATAAACCTGAAACTCGGCCAACTCTACCTGTTTATCAGCTTTATCTATTAGTATTCTCACCTTTTTACTCCAAACGCGGTTAAAACGATGAATTTTAATTCTTGACGGGTCAGTACCGGAAAGAATTAGCTTCCAAATACCATTGTCGTTATACTCTAACCTGTAAGCCTTAATATTTGCTTTTTTTTCAGCTATAACGATGGTATTGAAGGCTTCATCCCGCTTAAAAGAAACTTCATACCAGGGTTCTTTTACGGCCGGGTTCGACATCCAGGCCGTAGTAAAACTGTCGTCATTTGCGAAATCCATTATCCACATATCATCGCTCCAACTCGAATTGGCAGCCTGTTTCTTCGCTAAGTTAGATGAAATTATAGGAGCCTCTGAAACAGGTAGCGCTTGCACCGGACCAACATTATTCCATTTCGATCCGATAGCCGCCAATGTCGACAAGGCATTATCATCGATTAACCCATCTCGGTTCGGAGCAACATTTAGAATGAAATTACAATAAGCATCATTAAGTGGTTTAATCATTTTATCTACAAGGACATCGGCAGTTTTAGTGGGCACTGTTGGGAAATCAGTTTTCCAAAACCAAGCTGTATTTATAGGCAGACATGATAATGCAGGCAACTTATTACTTTCTTTTTGAATATGCTGCCCAGCGCCCTGCTCGTATGATTTTATGTCGGTGTAGTAAAGCGCCTCGGCAGGATATTTAGCTGCATTCAAATCCATCACCAAACAATCCGGCTGAATTGATTTAATTAAGCGATAAATTTCTTCAAAAGGAACATCATCATAGGAAATTCTAGACCATGGTGCATCCCAGCCATCAATAATCAAAGCATCAATTTTACCATAGTTAGTCATTAATTCGCTGATTTGAGCCTTTATGAAATCAATCTTTTCAGGCGTAATCTGACCGGGTCTGATTTTATGGTGGGTATCCAGAATAGAAAAATACAGCATTACTTTCAGTCCTGCCTTCCTAAATGATTCTGTATAGGCCTTTACAACATCCTTTTTGTAAGGGCTGCTCATCACACTATAATCGGTTGTTTTGGTATCCCAAATTGCAAAGCCACTATGGTGTTTTGTGGTTAGGCAGCCATAGCTCATGTTGGCCGATTTTGCCGCCTTGGCCCACTGGTCGGTATTTAATTTCTTTGGATTAAATATAGCAGGTGAGGCTTCCGGATCAGCCCAATCCTGATCCATATAAGTTGGAATGTTATAGTGAATGAACATCCCAAAACGCAAATCAACGAAATCTTGCTGGCGCCTGGCCAGACTGACCTGCTGTGCATCAGCGGTAAAAATCGAAGCATTGCCAAGCACAATAAGCAACAACAGTTTAAGGGAATTTTTAGGAATTAAAAACATTTGTAATTTTTTTCTTAAAGTTGTGGATTTTTAACGTAATCAGCCCAAAGTGCATCTAAATCTTTACCTGTCAGTTTTGCCCAGATCGATGGGGTATAAGTATGTTCCCTTAGCGAGGCGTCTATGGCTTTAATTGTTCCTGGTTTCACATGCTTTTCAATCCAGGTGAAAAACCTTGCTGTAATTCGATAGCTGTTTTTATAGCTGTGTTCCGGCTTAAGATCGGGCAGGGTCCATTTAGCGCCCGGATTGTCTACACCAAATTTGGAACGAACATAATCTGCGATGCCTTCGGTTAACCATCCCGGACCTACACTGCGGCCATAATCCTGGACAATGTGCATCACTTCGTGGGTTACCACATCGATATCCTCTGGGTGTTTAACCATCCAGTTGGAACTAAAAGATACCTTCCCATTGCTTGTTGCGGCAACACCTTTATAATTTGTATCTACAAAAAATTTAACTTCTTTTATTGTATTTGGATTGTATTCTTTGGCCAGCTTTGGATAAACCTCGAAAAATGTTTCGATTAAACGCTTTTTTAGTTTGGGATCCAATTGGGCAAAATTACTCTCAAAAGTAAGGGTGTAGCCCTTTTTCTTGATAACTTCCTGGGCGTACGATTGTGTGAATGAAACCACCGCAAGAAAAAATAAGACACTGAATAATGTTACTCTTTTCATTTATTTTAAAGGATTATAGGTTATAGATGATGGGGGCAAATCTGTTTTCCCCCAGTTTTTATCAGGCATATTGCCCATTACCAGATTAAGCACGCCGCCGTTTGTAAGTTCTTCGTGGGTAAACCATGAACGGTTCAAAACTTTGCCATTTAATTCCGCCCTGATAACATATTTATTTTCAGCCGAGTTGTTCTTCGCATTAAGCGTAAATGTTTTTCCGTTATCTAATTTTATTGATGCTTTATTGAAAACAGGGCTGCCAATACTATAAACAGGAACGCCAGGCGTAACCGGAAAAAAGCCCATCATAGAAAATACAACAAATGCCGTCATTCCGCCACCGTCTTCATCGCCAGGGATTCCAAAAAGGTTATCAGTATACCAGGTATCCATAAGCATTCTGATCCGCTTTTGTGTTTTCCACGGCGCCCCAAGGTAATTATAGATATATGGAATATGGAAACTTGGCTCGTTACCCATAACAAATTGCCCCACCAAACCTGTCGCATCCGGAAAGGTGTACCAAAGGTTATATTTGCTTCTGCCTAAGCTGGATCTAAATAAATCATCCAGTTTTTCTTCTGCCATTACTTTTCCACCCATCAATTCGAATAAACCGCTTAAGTCGTGTTTTACATCCCAGTTATAGGTGTAGGCATTATTCTCTGTAAAATACTCCCGTCCACCTTGCCCACCAGAAAATTTCGGGTCGAAAGGCTCAATCCAGTTTCCATCAGCATCCTTAGGCCAAACAAAACCCTTGTCAGCCCTGTATACATTTTTGTAGTTGGCAGCTCTGTTTAAAAACAAATTCCCGTCTTTTTCATTACCACTTGCTTTTGCTAATTGCGCAATACACCAATCGTCGAAACTGTTTTCCAGAGTAACCGAAACGCTTTGCCTTTTCTCAAAACCATGTACTTCTTTTACGGTTTCCTTTTCACCTGGTTTGAGTGCAGGCATATAACCTTTTCTCGCGTAAAAACTGTCTAAAGAAGTGGCGGGTCCGTTCCGCCAAGGCAATAAAGTTGCTTCTAGCGAATTCTTTTTAACACCTTCATAGGCTTTTTTCAAATCGAAATTGCTTACGCCCTTATTGTAAGCATCTAAAAACCATGCGGCGGCGTGATTACCTGTCATACATGGATCATCACCAAAAGTTAAAGCAAAAGACGGCATCCAGCCGCTCTGTTCATACATATCGACGTAGGATTGAATTTTATCACCTTCCATTTTAGGATTCAGCATGGTTTGCAAAGGTTCCAAAGCAATATAGGTATCCCAGAGCCAGTTATCCACAAAGAATGGCCTACCTGAAGTATGAATTTTTTTATCGTATGCGCTGTAATATTTCCCATATTCGTTGATATCAACCATTCTTTCATAAGAACGATATAAAGACGTATAGAAAACCCGTTTTTGCGCATCCGTTCCACCATCAATATTTATTTTCGATAATGCTTTGTTCCATGCAGCAGTCGCTTTTGTATGCACTTTTGCAATGTCCCAGTCCGGAATCTCTTTGGCTAAATTTTCTTTCGCCTGCGCTACGCTGATGAATGAAATGCCATATTTAAAAGAAACATTTTGAACCTGATTACTTAATTTTAATAACGCTTTATCTTTCTTTTGCCCATCCTGGTAAATAATTTCCAATGGCGTATTCGTTTCAGCATAAAAATAAGCTTTCATACCTCTAAATTCTTCAACCCCGCTGATGCTCATTTTACCATCCAGATTGATAACGCCCCGGTTAAGAATATTTAATCTTATGTATTTGCTGGATTTCGCAGTAAAACTGAGTTTGAAAAATCCTGATTTTGCTGCGGGATAAAAACTGAGGGCTGTGCCTTGGTCTTCCAATAAAACTTGGTAGAAATCAGGACTTATCTTTTCGTTATCAGACGTAAATTTCTTAGACCATGTTTGTTCGTTAACGGCACCAGTATAGGGCATAAAACCAAACAACCAATTTTGGCGGTGAGCAGAAATTGTTAATGGAAAATAAGCAATCTGATCATCGATCTGGTCTGCCCGAACCGGGAAAACCCTTATCATGCTATTCGGCAAATGGATGGCCGGACGCGTAGGCTCCAGGATCAAACCAACGCCGCCGATCCTTGGGTCGACATATTTAATATTAGACGGATTTTGTTGTGCGAAAACAACAGTTGCCTGCATAACAGAAATAGTCACCAAAATCTTAAAAAAACAATAAAATTTAACACCTATATACCGCATATGCTACTTTTCTTGAAGTGATTCCAATCCATTTTTCTTGCTCTATAAGCTACTAAATGGTTTTACTAATTATTTTTAAAAATTTGATTTATGTCGTTAATTTCTCCCAGTACTTATCAAATTACCCACAACGCTTTCTGTTGTAAAACTCAAATCACAACAGCTTGCAGAACCAATGAGTGAAGCATGCTCTTTCAGCTTGGTTACCTTAACGTCCGTCTGGATGTCGTTGCCCCTTAAAGTTGCGATTAACTCAGGTGAAAATGCTGCAAATGCGCTGGAGATATTGCCGCCCAAAATAACCACTTCAGATTTATATTTCTTGATCACCGGGATAAGAAACTGGGCTAAATTATATCCAAATTCCATAAATACACGGGTTACCAAGTGGTCTGTTGGCATTAGTTCCGTTAACTCCTTTACTCCATTAACCGTAGTATTACTCAATTGATGATAACGCTTTACGAACCAACGGGTGGATAAATAATCCTCCGCAATTCCATTCAAAAAAGGAGAATTCCATAAATCTGCATCTTTTGCAATACCACCTTCACTATATGATGAGCCTAAACCGGTACCCAGTGTTAAGCCTAGAGCGTTTGCGTTTCCTCTTGCAGCACCAGCAAAAACTTCACCCTGTAAAAAACCGGCCGCATCATTGATGAAATGAATGTTAGCCGTTTCCACAGCCAAACGCTCCGAAAGTGCTTGTTTGATATCAACTCCATAAAGTGATTTAAACTTATCTTGATCTTTTATCAACGATATGCCCTTTTCATAATTGAAAGGACCGGGCATTGCGATGCCGATGTGTTTAATTTGTTGGTTTATTTTCTTTAAACCTCCGTCTATAACCTCGCACCATGCAGCTAAAATATGCGCTGAAGTTTCCTGCGAGTCTACCGCGCTGCGTTTTATCGAATCCTCGATAATTGTTCGGCTTTCTAAATCTACCAGCGCTACTGTAATATGCGAACCGCCTATGTCTACACCTAATGCAACAGGTTTTACCATCGTCTATTTTATCTTTAATTTTTACCTGTAAATCGTTGATTATACATTGGTTAATTCTACTTGCTTAGAGAAAATGGTCTATCTTCTTCTAATTCTTTTCTTTCCAGGTTTGGTTTATCATCCATTTCCAGCTTCATAATACCGCCTTTTATAATATCGCTGTGCAATAAAAAGTTGCGGGTATAGTGCTCACCATTCAGCGTTGCTGATTTTATATAAACATTGGCGTCGCTATTTAAAGGGGCTTGAATTATAAATTTTTTTGAAGTGCCTAAATTAAGAGTTATTTTCTTAAACATCGGACTTCCTAAAACATATTCTCCGCTTCCCGGCGTTACACTATAAAAACCCATCGCGCTAAGTACATACCACGACGATGTTTGCCCCTGGTCTTCATCACCAGGATAACCATTTTCAGTGGCGTTATAAAGCTTTGACATTACCTCACGAGCATGAAATTGTGCTTTCCAGGGTTTGTTAGCATAGTTATACAAATAAACCATGTGCTGAATCGGCTGGTTACCATGTGCGTATTGTCCAAGGTTTGCCATAACCATTTCAGTCATTTCGTGTATCATGCCACCATAGGTACCAACTTTCACTTTATTGGGTTCAGTAAAAACGGAATCTAACTTGGCAACGAAATTTTTATTGCCACCCATTAAATTGATAAGTCCTTTGGTATCCTGAAAAACCGACCATTGCCAATGCCAGGCATTGCCCTCAGTGTATGGACCACCCCACTCTATCGGATCGAAATTCGGAGACCAGTTTCCGTTTAAACTCCTGCCCCGCATAAATCTTGTCGAATGATCATAAACGTTGCGGTAATTATACATCTGACGCCCGAAAATATCCATGTAAAATTTATTACCAGTCATCTCAGCCAATCGGTACCCGCAGTAGTCATCGTAAGCATACTCCAAGGTTTTTGCAGTAGCTTCACGATACTTTGGATAAGGAACGTAACCTAGCTCGTAATATTCCTTCCAGCCATCGCGGCCGTTCGCAGGGCCCCAGGGACCTTTATTCGTAGCTTCGTGAAGGTAAGCTTCCAGCGCTTCCTTTGGATCGAAAGTTCTGATTCCTTTTGCCCATGCATCAGCAAAAAGAGAAATTGCATGATTACCAATCATACTGCCGCCTTCGCTGGGAAAAGACCAGGAAGGCAACCAGCCGCATTGCTTATAAGCATCAAGCATGGCCTGCATGTATTGGCCATGCATTTCGGGCTGAACTAAAGTGTTTAAAGGAAACTGGGCACGGAAAGTATCCCAAAAGCCAGTGTCAGTAAACATATAACCTCGATGAATTTTTCCATCATACGGACTGAAATAATATGGCTTTCCTGAAGCATCAATCTCATAAAATTTCCTTGAAAAGAGGCTTGCCCTGAAAAAGCAAGAGTAAAAGGTCTCGGTATTTTCTTTCGAGCCGCCTTCAACTAAAATCTTCCCTAATGATTTATTCCAAACTTCAGCAGCCTTTGCTTTTGTTTGTTCTAAAGTTTTATCTGCACCGAGTTCGGTTTTTAAATTTAATTCAGCTTGCTCTAAACTAATGTAAGATGAGGCTGTTTTTATCTGAACCCGGGCCCCAGCTTCGAATTCTATATAAGCGCCTTTACCCAGTCCTTCTGCATGGGTTGAATCTGGGTTAATTTTGTTTTCCTTATTTTCCCAGGTTCCAAAAGCTTTTATAGGTTGATCAAATTTAATAACAAAAAAACTCTTCCATTCTTTTTTAAAGCCCTGCCCATTACTAACATAGCCGGTAATTTTTTTTTCCTTCGGATAAATTTTAACACCGCTGGTTCGGATATAACCATCTAAAACCAGGTAGCTTTTCTTACCTTTTGGATAAGAAAAACGAAGGTGAGCACCACGTTCGGAGGGCGAAATTTCGGTGGTTAACTGGTTATCGAATTTTACCTTATAGTAATTTGGTTTAGCGATTTCGTTTGCATGTTTAAATTTAGCTTCGCGCTGATTTTCATTAACTACCAAATTGTCTATCATTGGCATTAAAGAGAAAACAGCATAGTCCCGGGTCCATGAACTGCATTGGTGCGCCTGCTGAAAACCCCGTATTGCATCTTTAAAATATTGATACTTCCAACCATCACCGTTCTTACCAGTTTGTGGTGTCCATGTATGCATACCAAAAGGCAATGCCGTTGTCGGGTATGTATTCCCCCTAGTTAATTCATGTTTGGAGTTGGTGCCCTGCAAAGTATTAACATACTGAACCAGATCGGTTTGCTGCGCAAACGAGCTGATGTACAGTATACTAAAAAAAACAATTAATGAATGTTTAAATTTCATTTTGTTGACACTAATTTTTAACGCCCCATTTATCTGCTAACAATTTGATGAAATATCCACCAACAACACTTCTTGCCTGAAAACCCACCTTTGTACCAGTCGTAGTTTCATGCCAATCATTCAATGGCACGCGGCTTTCCGTTTTATTTGCGAACTGGTATATCGGTTTTACAAATTTCTGAAAATCAGCCTGGTTATCAGCTAAAGTTGCAGTCCACATGATCCAGTCGGATTTTGTATAAGTTTTACGACTGTCTAAGGGCAAACCAAAAGTATTCTGCTTGGTTAAATAGTAATTGATTTCCTTTTTGTAAACTGCTTCGGGAAAGAGTTTTAAGCCTAATAACTTGTCCCAAACCAGGTTATACTTCTGACTCCATGTATTTTTATCGTTAAAAGTTAAAGCGTAATGGTCGCCATCATCAGCCATTTGCTGCCATTTTTTAGCCATCTCTAATGCGATATTTCTGTATTTTGTCGCTTCATCAGTTTTGCCCAGTTGCTGAGCCATTTGTGCATATGCACCAAGCGCTACTATGGCTTTTACAGATAAATTTGCGTTTCTAGCGAGGTGACCGGCGAAATCGTCTGTACACAACTGGTTTGCCGGGTCAAAACCTTCTTTCGACAGGTAATCTGCCCAAATTGACATGGTAGCCCAATGTTTTTCGGCATATTTTGCATTTCCCTGTGCTTTAGTGATTGCTCCGGTTAAAATTATCATATTCCCCGCCTCTTCAACCGGCATATCCTCACCGTATGTCTGACCATTAGCAAATGGATAAGTCCCTAGATCGTGAGCTGGATAAGGTTTTTTCCATTTTCCGCTTTCTGAGTAATAAAAAATACCGTTGAGCATTCCTGTCAGTAATTCAGGATTGTAGATTAAATATTCAGGGGCAGAAGGATAGGTAACGTCTACCGTGTTAATAAAACCGCCACTAAAATTTTCTTTTGAAAGGAATAAGATATCACCATTGGGTGCGTAAACAATTTTGTGTGCAGCAATACTTTGTCTGTAAGCCAACTCACATAAATCTGCATACTCTGCACCACCAGCTTTCTTTGCATCAGCGTAAAGGCTGGCGTTGAATTCTGCACATTTTTTAATTACTGAAGGGAAATCTTTGTCAGCTTTAGCAAGTTGAACTTCGAATCGCTCACCCGATTTTTTCCAGATTGGATGTAATTGTGTACCGAAGTATTCTACAGATTTTAAATCATCATAACCCATCATTAGGTATTTTTCAACAGAATTGCCGGATACAGTACCGAATGGAATAATGCTGCTTAAATTTAATTCTTTAGCATTTACGATTGTAGCTGTCGAAGGATATCTGGAGCCCAGGAAGCTATTTAAACTTTCTGCTTGCTTATTAATATACTGTATCGCTTTAAATTTCTCCGGAACAGCAACATACATGTAACCCCAGTCAATTCGTAAATCATCACCTTTCTTTTTTAGAACAGGTTGATCGACCGTTCCGGCCCTTAAAATTGATAAATTGTTTGTCAGAGATTTTGTTGCCGTTACAGGCTGGTCTGCTGTGTTAACGGACAGATTTGAAGATGCACTGAAATATAAATCTACCTGGTGCGTTTTGCCATCAGTTGCTGCCGCCACATAGCTGATGTAACTTATTGGCCGTGCCGTAAGAGCGATGTCATTTAACAGAAGTGGCGAAGTAAAAGTAACATCTAATTTTACAGCACCGCAGGTAAAACTATATTTAGTTGTGGTCGCTTCAACTTTTACATCGGTTTGTTTAGCCAATCCGACGGTCGATTTCTGAGGAATTTCTTCTACAACACCAGCGTCGAGGTATCTGCCACCTGCAGTGTTTTTAACGTGAATAGCCAATAAATTTTCTCCTGAATTTAATATGCCTTCTTCAATAGGAATGTAGATGTATTCGTGAACCCAGCCTTCCTTTTTGTAAATAGATTTTCCATTAATGAATACTTCGACATCATCATCATGGTTTAACTTCAAATATTTTTTTCCCGCCGATAATTTAGCGATAGAGAATTTTCTTCTGTAATATAAATCGTCGCTATTCCATTTGGTTTTAGCAGATTTATCATCGCCAAAAGGCGCAATTCCTTTTTGCCATTTAACATCGTCAAATTTCTTTGTCATCCAACCTTCTGTTGGTTTATTAAATGAGTAAGCAGCCTGATAAGCAGTTTCATCCGTAGCAGGCAATATGCTTTTATATTCCTTGGATTCAGCACCTAAGAAACGGTAAAATTTGCCATCAACTTTCAGTATTCCTGTCAGTGATTGGTTTTTACCTGTCCAGTGTTTAGTAACAGACTGGTTAAGTTCATCTCCGAAAGACCAGATGCTGAAATAAGTGTCGTGTGTAATAAGTGGATAAGCGGGCGCCCTATCTTGTGCTACAGATTTGAAAAAAACTGAAATGCTTAACAGAAATAAAGTGCAAAATTTTATCATAATATATCTGGTTAAGATGTTGGGGCTGCTTGAATTTAAGATTAGTAAATCGTTTTACCATCTCCAATATTAAGTAAAAAAGAATTATTATATTCTTTAATTGTTGTAAATAGTGCGTTACTGAAAGGCTATAATAAAAAAAGTCAAAAAAAAGGTGCTCGTTAAGAGCACCTTTTATAAAGCATTAATTAATAACCAGGGTTTTGAGTTAGATTGGTATTCAAATCTCTCTGTCTTTGAGGAATTGGATACAAAGCTTTTGTAGCAGCTGTAGGCGTATGATCCCACCATGCATTGGTCGTAAATTTACCAAAACGGATTAAATCATCCCTTCTCATTCCTTCGAAGATAAATTCTCTGCCTCTTTCAGCCAAAAGTTCATCCATAGTTAAAGTTGCAGGCGTATATGCTCTAGTTGCCCAGTCAGCAGCAGAGTAAGCACGTTTTTTACAATCGTTGATCAATTGTACAGCTTCTGCATTTGCAACACCACCATTTTTACGCATTATAGCCTCCGCTTTAGCGAAATAAATCATGGTTAGGCGATAGATATTCCAATCTCCATTATTGTAGTTTGGATCAATAGCCGGAATACCACCCGGACCAGCAAACTGGTTACCTAATTTATATTTGTTAAAACGTACACCAGAGTTTTCTTCACCTTCACTCATGTTAGAAACTGTCGAGTTACTTTTGTTTTTACGAATGTTATCAACGAAAACTAACGGCAAACCGTTGTATTCTTCAGAAGCTAACACAGGCGCAGTAGGGTTCGTAAACTGGTACATTGTACCTTCTAACAACCAAGTTCTTTTTCTCAAATCAGCATCTTCGTAGGTTGTAAAAACACCAGGAATAACTACAATACCATCGTTACCATTTCTACCACCACCATAAATTTGTTGTTGTTTAAAGTGATAGAATTCTGAAGGCCATGATGGCTGGAAGTTGGCTACACTATAGTTATATGCAATAGAGAAAATAACTTCTTTTGATAAATCATTTGTCGTTTTAAACTGATCGGTAATATTTGGATCTAAAGCCATTGTACCGTTCTGTGCGCCACCTTCGCCAGCGATTAATTTATTTGCAGCTGCAATACAATCATCCCAGCGCGCGGTACCTGTCCAAACTTCAGCATTAAGATAGAGTTCTACAAGCATTGCATAACCAGCAGCCTGAGAAATACGGCCTAATTGAGCGCGGGATAATTTAGGCGTTTTATCAATATTTGCCTTGATTTCAGACTCAATAAAATTAAATACCTCCGTACGTGATTTGGTTTCAGGTTTAGCAGGAATACCCACCTGGGTTACAATTGGAATATTTCCGAACAAGTCCATTAATTTTAAATAATGGAAGGCACGTAACATTTTCAACTCTGCTACGAAAGCATCTTTTTCAGCCTGGCTAATACCCATTGCCGCGATATCACGTTTCTCAATATTTTCAATAGGGTCGTTACATAAGCCCATACCCCAAAACATTAAAGACCATGCACCGTTAAATCCGCCTTCGTCAGTGGTCCAGGTGTGGTAATGAAACCTTTTCCATTTACCTCCATCTTCACCATGACGGCCTTTTGTTGGCCATGCTAACTGGTCTCCTGAAAGCTCAGCCATGCGCCACCAACTATCCTGGCCTGATGGCGTAACCCATGCATTTGCGTGGGTATATGGCCTTAGTACAGCAGACAAAACTTCTGTTCTGTTGTTATAAAAGTTGTCTGTTAACAGCTCGTTATAAGCGTTTTCATCCAACTTAGTACATGCATTTGTGAGGCATAATACGCCTGCAAGTACACTATATATGATTGATTTATTTTTCATTTTTTTTTAATCTTTAAAATCCAACATTTAATCCGAATAAGAACGAACGTGTACTTGGGTATGAGCCACTGTTATCAACACTTGGACCTAAGCCGTTATCATTAATAAAGTCAGGATCACTACCTGTGTAGCCAGTAATAGTTGCTAAGTTTTGACCTGTTGCATAAACACGCATGTTTCTGATCAATTTGGTTTTAAACTTAAAGTTATACCCTAAAGTGACCTCATCAAGTTTTACGTAGCTACCTCTTTCTAAATAATAATCAGAGTACATATAAGTGTCGTTAATTTGGCTGTATTTGTCGAAAGTGCTCTTTAACAAGTTACCAGACCAAGTTTTGTTCGCATACGAAAGTGCATTTCTGTTTAAGATATCGTAATCAAATTTACCTCTTAAAAACACGCGTAAATCAAGTTGCTTATACCTAAAACTGTTATTTAGTGAAGCATAATATTTAGGAATGGCGTTACCGATCAATTGTAAATCCGTTACGTTTTTATCCCTTGAATTGTTGATTTGAGAATTTGGAACTGCTTGTCCGTTTCTATTGTAAAATAACCACTTACCTTCTGGTGTAAATCCAGCAAACTTCTTACCCCAGAACTCGCCTAAACGACCGCCTTCATAAGTAACGATAGCATCTCCAAGCGCACCAGCGCCGCCAATTCCACCAAATGTTTTGAAGTTAATTTTATACTCATCGTTTGAATAAGCATCCAAATTATTCCTCAAAGTACTTGCTGTTGCATCAATATCCCAGTTAAAATCTGGTTTAGATATTGCAGCATAGCTAAGTGCAATCTCGATACCTTTAGATGAAATTGTACCTACGTTGGTATAAATAGAACTTTGAATAAAAGGCGGCTGTGGAGAGGTGTATGTATCTAACAAATCTTTCGTTTTACGATTAAATAAATCGATCTGACCAGTTAAACGGTTCTTTAACAAACTGAAATCGATACCAATATTGGTTTCTATTTTTGTTTCCCATTTCAAGTTTGGATTTGGGTTACGGCTTGGTCCGTAAGTTTCCAGGTACTGACCATCTGGATATAAGTAACGACCACCACCGCCAAGAGTTACCCTTGATGCGTTGTTAGAAAAACCACTATTACCTGTTTCACCATAGCCAACCCTCAATTTTAAGTTGTTAACCCAGGTAACATCTTTCATGAAATTTTCCTGAGAGATATTCCATGCTCCTGAAACAGCCGGGAAATTACCCCATTTGTTATTATCTCCGAAGCGGGATGAACCTTCTCTTCTCAAAGTACCTGTTAAAATATACTTGCCATCAAATACATAATTTACACGACCAAAGAATGCGATTAAAGTATTATCACTTTTGCTACTACCGATACCCGCTTTACCTAAACCTAATGCAGCACCTTGACCTAAGTTATCTTCATGGAACAAATCATTTATGAAACCGCGGTTGTTGGCACTTAAGCCTTCGCTCATGCCATATCTGTAACTATAACCTAATAAAGCACTAACGCTGTGTTTAGATGCAATGGTTTTATTGTACTGTAAGGTTGGCTCAAATGCCCAGTTTTGATTTAAAAAATCTGATTTGCCTGCATAACCTCCACCTGGAAAATCAGTGTTTTCTACTGAATTTTCACTTGTTCTTGAACGATAAGAACCATCAAAACCATTATCTCTTTGTACCGAACCGAAAACTGAAGCTTTTAAACCATCGATAATATCTAAATCAACTTTAATATCTGCCGATGTTGTTTGTTGTTTACGGTAAGATGTCTCCTGAAATAAACGGGCATATTCATTTGTACTCGTTAAATCAAAACGATAACTTCCATCCGGATTAAAGTTAGACAGGGTCGGGTTTTTAGTTTGTTCACTTTCCCATCCACCGCCACCTAATAAATTGGCTTTGTTAAAGTTTGTAACCAAGTTTGTCTGAATCCTTAAACGATTATCCAAACCTGTCTGGTTGATGTTTAATCTTAAAGTATATTCTTCTCTGCTGTTTTGCTTAGCAATACCTTGCAAATCACGATAGTTAAAACTAGCTCTATAGCTGGTTTTATCTGTACCACCACTCATGTTAAAGTTATGGTTGTTCGAAATATTATTTTTTTTAATTAATTCACCTACAAAATCGGTTTCGCTACCAAAATTTTGTTGTTTAATTTCGCCAGATGCTACTTTAGCTTTGTATTCTGCAGGAGTTAAAAACTCTAACCATGGGTTATAAACTTCTACCCGTGCATAACCATTATAGTTAAATTGCGGAGGACCTGGTTTACCTTTTTTAGTGGTGATTAAGATTACACCTGCATTTGCCGTAGAACCATAAATTGCAGCAGCAGAACCATCTTTCAATACGTCGATCGATTCGATATCATCTTGTTGCAACAAATCCGGGTTACCACCTGGTATTCCATCAATTACAAATAGAGGAGATTGACTGCCAGTTACCGAAACAACACCACGAAGCTGTACACTAACACCGCTATTCGGGTTAGAACCGCTTGTACGGGTTAAACTTAAACCAGCAACCTTGCCTTGAATTAAATCCAAAGCATTTCTTGAACCACTTTGTCTGAAATCCTCAGAAGTAACATGCGTAATAGCAGAGGAAACTTCTTTCTGAGGCAAAGTACCATAACCGATACCAACTACAGTTACCTCATCTAACTTAGTTTCGGCATTTACCGCAAGTCTTATACTTAGTGCATCACTTTCACCAACAGTTACATTCTGAGTATCATATCCGATATAAGTAAATCGTAAAACCTCACCTGCGTTTGCTTCTATTCTAAACTTACCATTCGCATCTGTAACAGTTGTTTTGCCGGAAGTCTGGTTTTTGATACCAACACCCGGTACCGGTGTGTTTTTATCATCTACCACAGTTCCCGTAATAATTTTTTGCGCCTGAACCTGCTGCTCCAACAAGTCCATTTTCAAGAATCCTTTCGCTCCTTCCCTGGCCAAATTCATTGAAAACGCAGGGCCATTAAGCAATATTATTGCAGCAGATAGCCCCGTAATTTTAAGTAAATTAATTTTCATTAGCGGTTTTGTTAAATTTTTATTGATTAGTTATGTTATTAGTTTTACTGTACGCTCCCTTATCGACATCTGATATATCGGTAATAAGAAATGAAAGCATAATGCCCGATGCCTTACATTTATTTTATCATTTCATTAAAAAGTGAAGAAATTGTTAATCGTAAAAACAAAACTGTTTGGAGCGGAACAGTCCTTCTGTAACAAAGAATTAATTTTAATTACAATAGCGTTAGCCCCTCGCGAAAGTCTCATAAATACATTTGGTTATAGTAAATCGTTTTACCATATCAATAGTAGAAATTTTTTTTGATTTAATAAAACGTTTTAGTTGTAAAAAAAACGTTACGATTCAGATTGCAGTTATTTTTTTAATCTCTGAGGATGAGCTTTGCCGGAATTATAACCTGTTGGCTTGGCAATTTTGTCTTTGTAGTCAGTTGACTTAATATGAGTTTTATAACAGTCTCAGCAATTTCCTCTAAGGGCTGCTGAACAGTAGAAATACCTGGAGTATGCAATTCGAAAGCCTCGTGATCGTCGTAGGCAATTACAGAAAACTCAGGCCCTATTTTTTTATTTGTTATCTTAAGTACTTTTAAACCACTTATAGCTAAGTAATTCGTTGCAAATAAAACTGCATCTATTTCCTCCGTATCGAAAAGATGTTTTATCTGCTTTATGGTAGCTGCTTCATCCTGGTTAAAATGAATTTTCAAAACAAGCGCTTCCTTATACGGCATCTTATGATCCAAAAGTGCATTTCTGTAGCCCTCAAAACGTTCATTTATCTGTTGAACATCGATGTCTGTGGTAACGAGGGCTATATTCTTTTTACCTTCTTCAATAAACGTTTTTATCGACTGATACGACGCACTGAAATGATTAGAACCAACATAATTTGTGTCTACATCAGGCAAATTCCTGTCGAACAGGATAACTGGTTTATTATCATTTAAAAGAACCTGAATGTCTTTTTCCAAACCTTTAATCGGCGAAATGATGTAAGCATCCACCTTTCTTGATTTGAACATGTTAATCAGTTCCTTTGCTTTTTCTACATCATTTTCGGTACTTGAATAAATTATTTTATAGCCATGTTTATAGGCCTTGTCTTCAATTAACCGCGCTACTTTGGCGAAAAAGGAGTTGGAAATGTCTTCAACGATTAAACCAATGATGTTAGAGTTGCCTGTTCTTAAACTTCTGGCAATCTGATTTGGTTTGTAGCCACTTTCTACAATAATTTTTTCTACTTTTTCGATTACCGCCTCACTAATAGATTTTTCCTTCGCCTTTCCATTAATAATGAATGAAACTGTAGTTATGGAAACGTTCGCTTTAAGAGCAATATCTTTTATGGAGAGGGCTTTCATCTAATTCAATTAAACTTCAGGTGTCATGCCAAAACTAAGTAAAAATACGTTATTTTTCATGTAAGGCTAAACTGATTTCATCGAATGGTATTATTTGATTTTTTTTGAGCTATAAACACTGTACCGTTTAAAACTGATAGACCTTTAAAAGGCAGCCAACGGTACCTTGCTCTAAACTTATAAATTACTGATTGTTAGTTTTTAAGTATTCGATGATCAACCTTGCTGTTTTTTCCGAAGCGCCTGGTTTACCCATTAGGTTGGCTAACTTGTCGTAATTTGAAAGCATGGTTTCCCTGGCGGATCCGTCGACAATTAATCTCAATTCTTCATCGATTCTTTTTGTAACACAATCCTCTTGGATTAATTCTGCTACTATTTTTGTGTCAACAATAAGATTTACGAGGGAAATAAACCGAATTTTAACCAGCATTCGCGCGATAGCGATAGACACTGCGCCACCTTTATATACCACAACCTGGGGCACCTTAAATAAAGCTGTTTCCAGAGTCGCTGTACCTGAAGCCACAACCGCCGCATGTGCATGATGAAGCAGGTTATAGGTTTTATCAAACAAAAGATGGATTTTTTTAGTACCTATAAATGTTTTATAGTAACTTTCGCTGAATGTTGGTGCAGCTGCAATTGCAAATTCATATTCCGGAAAATTATCGGTAATGCTTAGCATCACAGGCAATAAGCGCTCTATTTCCTGTTTCCGGCTCCCAGGCAGAAAAGCTATAATTTTGCTGTTACCAATATTATTATCTAGTCTGAAATTAACATCAGGCTTAAAAAGCGCTTTTTCATCCAGCAATGGGTTACCGACATAATCAACCTTCATATCCCATTTTCCGTAAAAATCAACTTCAAACGGGAGGATGCAAAACATATGATCGACAACCTTTTTTATTTTCAGAACCCGTTTTTGATTCCAGGCCCACACTTTTGGAGAAATGTAATAGCAGACTCTTATACCACTGGTTTTGGCAAATTCAGCAATTTTCAAATTAAAACCTGGAAAATCAATTAAGATTAAAACATCCGGCTGCCAATCAATTAAATCTTTTTTGCAAGCACTTAAGTTTTTGTAAATCGTTCTGAGATTTAATAAAACCTCCGTAAATCCCATAAATGCCATATCGGCATAGTGTTTTACCAGCTGGCCCCCTTCTGCCTGCATTTTATTTCCACCAAAGTATCGAAAAACGGCTCCATCATCTTCACCTTTCAAGGCTTTCATTAAATTTGCACCGTGTAAATCGCCCGATGCTTCGCCGGCGACAAGGTAATATTTCATTTTTATAGGTAGAAAATGGTAAATGGAGATTGAAAAATTGAAAATGAAAGGGGATAATTGAGCGTATAAAATAAAAAATTAAAGACCAGAATCTCTTTAACACCGTTATTCTCTCTTTTCCACCTTAGATTTTCCATCTTTAAAAAACTTTATAATAGAAAAAAACAAAGGCACATAGAAATGTTGCCGCCAATATACCCCTTCCAATATTCTCTTTATAATTATTAAAGAAATATTGCATCGTGTAAGCATTCACTGCAATGCAACCAATGTACAATAAATCAGCTTTAGCAAGATAAATTACGTGATGAATTAGGTACCAGGCGATTGCACAAAGAATAGAAGGCATTACCAATCCAACTCCCAGTCCCACCCATACCGAGTCTTTTAATTTGCTTAATTGATGATTCATTTGCTAATTAACCAAGATTTAAACCATCCGGCGCAGAAATTTTAATAGTAGAATTATCTGCTTTCTCGTCTACATCAAAATTCCAGCTGTTTAAAGCTGGGATTGCGTGATGCGCAGTTAGATCGAACTGAACCGGAACAATAGAAACATAGCCATGTTCCAATGCCCAAACATCGGTATCTTCCCCGCGATCAAAATTCTCAAAAACACCGGTTAACCAATAGTAAGGCCTTTTATACGGATCTGTTCTTTCGTCAAATTCTTCCATCCATTTTGCATTAGCCTGACGGCAAATTTTAATTCCTTTAAGTTTGCCGCCTTTAGGGAAATTAACATTTAGCAAAGTCCCTTCGGGTAAACCATTTGCTAAAACCAGTTCGCAAATTTGCTTAATATATTTTTTAGTGAAACTAAAATCTGCGTCAGCAGCAAAATCATCTAAGGAGAAACCAACTGAAGGGATTTTTTCTATAGCGCCTTCAACAGCGGCAGACATGGTACCTGAATAAAGCACGTTTATTGAATTATTTAAACCATGATTAATTCCTGAAACACATAAATCGGGCTTTTTACCTTTAAAGATTTTATTTACGCCAAGTTTAACACAATCTACAGGAGTGCCACTGCATTTATACATCTCTACTCCAGGATACAAATCTACTTTATCGAAGCGAATAGGTTTACCAATTGTAATCGCATGCCCCATCCCGCTCTGCGGACTATCAGGCGCAACCACAACAACATTTCCCAACTCCTGCATAACCTCCATCAGGTTTTTAATTCCCGTCGCAGTTATACCATCATCATTAACAACTAGAATATTAGGTTTTGTACTTTGCTTAGTCATGATGTAAAAATACAGATTATAAAATTTAAGGCGTAATAAAGCTAAATTTTTAAGTCAGGTTTAATTCCTACATCTTTAGTTTGCAATAAAAATTATTTCATTCACTAGCTTAAACCATATATATTTGGATAAATAACTTATTTGATACGATGATTCATTTACCTCTTGTATTAATGAACAATCGCAACCATAAACCAAATCCAAATAAATGAAATTCAAACTATTTAGTCTTGCCTGTTTCCTGATAACTGGTACGTTTGTTAAAGCACAAACTTATCAATGGAAAACCGGCACATCAGGCGGTTACACGTACAAGTATGTAACAAACGACCCATCTTCAACGCGCTTTTACACACTAAAAAATGGCCTGACGGTTATTCTATCCCCAAATAATAAAGAACCGAATATCCAGTTTCGAATGAGTGTTCGGGCGGGCAGCAACACCGACCCAAAAAACGCAACAGGTTTAGCGCATTATTTAGAACATCTTTTATTTAAAGGAACTGATAAATTCGGCACCACAAACTGGGCAAAAGAAAAACCCTATCTGGATAAAATTGATGCCCTTTATGAAAAGTATAATAAAACAACTGACCCTGTTCAGCGCAAAGAAATTTATAAGGAAATAGATAAAACTTCGGGCGAGGCTTCTAACTTTTCGATAGCAAATGAGTACGACAAAATGATGTCGGGCATCGGTGGAAATTCATCAAATGCGCACACCTGGTATGAAGAAACTGTTTACAACGAAGATTTTCCATCAAACGCAACTGATAAATTTCTAGCCATTCAAGGCGAACGTTTCCGTAAGCCTATTTTCCGAATTTTCCATACGGAACTTGAAGCTGTTTATGAAGAAAAAAACCGGGGTTTGGATAACGACCCAAATAAACTGGATGAAGCGATGATGGCTTTGTTGTTCCCAACCCATAATTACGGGCAGCAGACTACAATTGGAACAATCGAGCATTTGAAAAATCCATCTCTCGTAGAAATTCGAAATTATTACAACAAATACTATGTACCAAACAATATGGCTGCAGTATTTACAGGCGATTTTAACCCTGATGTAATGATTAAAAAAATCGATAATACTTTCGGTTACATGGTTTCAAAGCCTGTCACGCTTTACAATCCGGCTCCTGAAAAACCATTAACTAAAATTCAACAGGTTGATGTTTACGGTCCGAGTGCAGAAATGGTAGAAATTTACTACCGCGGTTTTGCTGAAAACACGAAAAATAGCCTCATGCTTAACCTGATTAAAAGCATTTTGTTCAATGGCAAAGCTGGCCTGATCGATATCAATCTAAACAAACAGCAGAAAACGCAACGCTCGAGCGCAAGCTACCAGCAAATGAAAGATTATGGCGTCTTCAATTTATCGGCACAACCACGTCAGGGACAGAGCTTAGAGCAGGCATCTAAACTATTATTAGAGCAAATCGATTTGCTAAAACAAGGAAAGTTTGATGATGACTTAATCGAAGCGGTTGTTGCCAATCAAAAACTGAGTTTTTTACAGGCATTTGATAGCAATAATAGCAGGGCTGAATATTTATCGAACGAGTTTATTTTAAACCGTGGCACCAAGTGGGATAAGAGTTTAAGCGATATTGAAGAAACCGCTAAAATTACGAAAGCACAGGTTATTGCGTTTGCCAAAACCTACTTTAAAGATGATTATGTAATTGGTTTTAAGCACAAAGGCGAAGATAAAAATATCGTTAAAGTAGAAAAACCGGCTATAACCCCTATAAATGCGAACGGAAACCTAACCTCGCCGTTTGTTAAAAACATTTTGGAAGCGCCGGTAAAACCAATGGAACCGAAGTTTCTGGATTATAAAAAAGATATTATAACCGGTAAGCTTGGTATTGCCGATATTTTAACTACAAAAAATAGTGAAAATTCTATTTTTAGAATGACTTATAGATTTAACCACGGTGCAAATAGTTATAAACTGCTGCCATACGCTGCAAGCTATTTGCCATTCTTAAGTACAGATAAATATAGTGCTGAAGACATTAGCAAGGCGTTCTACAACATCGCTTGTACATACAGTTTAACTGTTGGAACAGAAAACACAACGATTAACATTAGCGGTTTACAAGAGAATTTTGATAAAGCGGTAAGCCTGGTTGAACACATTTTTGCGAATGTAAAACCAAACGAGAAAGCGCTGTCGGATTTAAAAAGTACAATTTTAAAAAGCAGGGAGAACAACAAATTAAATAAAGGCCAGATTATGGCCGGCTTAACTTCTTATGCGCAATATGGTAGTTTAAATCCATATAATAATGTGTTATCAAATGAGGATGTTAAAAATATGAAAGCAGACGATTTAATTTATCTGTTGAAAAACCTTACAAATTATGAGCACGTAATTACTTATTACGGTCCGAAGGATGTAGCTACTTTTACTACTGACATTAAGAAACAACACCTGTTACCAAAAGAATTTACACCTGCAGCGCCTGCCAAAGTATATGCATACAGCGTTCAGGACAGTAATAGAGTTTATTTTGCAAATTACGACATGGTGCAATCCGAAATTCGCTGGTTCAGAAATACGGGTTTATACAACAAAACAGACAGGGCAAATATTGAGGTTTTCAATAACTATTTTGGTGGTGGTATGGGCTCAATTGTATTCCAAACCATCAGAGAATCGAAGGCATTAGCCTACTCAACTTATGCAACTTACCAAATGCCAGACAAAGCAGACAGACAATACAGCATGTTGGCTTACGTTGGTAGCCAGGCCGATAAAATGACGGATGCAGTAAATGGTATGAATGAGTTATTAAACGTTTTGCCACAGAGTGATAAATCATTTGACGGTGCTAAATCCAATGTTTTAACATATTTAGAATCGAATAGAGTAACCAAAGATGGCATATTCTATTATTACTTTGCTGATAAGAAATTAGGCTACGACTACGATTCTAGAATTGACCTATACAAAGAGCTGAAACCAATTAATTTCGCAAGCATCAAGGCTTTTCATGATGAAAAAGTTGCAAATAAACCCTACACTTATTTAATCGTTGCTTCTGATAAAAAAGTTAAATTAGAAGACATGCAGAAATTCGGAAATGTTAAGACATTAACATTAGAACAGATTTTCGGTTATTAGTATTTTAGAATAACAAGTAAAAAAGGGCGATTCTCAGAAAATGTGAATCGCCCTTTTTAGTACTAATGATATTTTAACTCAGATAGAATATCCTGAATAGAAAATTTAGCGGCACAAACAAACTCATCAGCTGCACCATAATAAATTGTCAACTCATCGCCATTGACGACATGCCCGTTTGTAAAAACAACCTGTCCGAAAAAACCGCAAACTTCGTATTCTGCTGCTGGTTTCATAATTGGTTCGTCGGTTTGTGCTAAAACCCTCGATGGATCGTTTAGGCTCATTAAAAAGGCACCCAAACAATACTGATGCTCACCGTTTGCACCATGGTAAATTTCCAGCCAGCCTTTTTCTGTTTTAATCGGGGCTGCACCGGCTCCCACACGTTTGCTGTCCCACTTACCTTTCCGGGTTTTAATTAAGCATTTATGATTACCCCAATGAAATCCGTCTGGTGATTCGGCAAGCCAAATAAAATTACCACCTAAGTCAACGCTACTCGGGCGGTGTAAAGCATAGAACTTACCATTAATATTTTCTTCGAAAACTGCACAGTCTTTATTGTGTGGAGGGATAACCATACCATGCTTCTTAAAAGTCTTCCAATCTTTTGTGGTTCGCATGCCAACGCCTACGCCGTGCTCAGAAACCGCAGTATAGGTTAGATAATAAGTGTGCTCTATTAAAGCCACTCGACAATCTTCAATGCCGAAGGCCTCATCCGGTCCCTCCCCCTGCAATAAAGGGTAGCCTTCGGGCTGATAAAAATTGATGCCGTCATCACTACAAACCAATCGCAAATGTGAAAGTGTAGTTAAATAATCGGCGCCTTTGTATGTGATAATACGAGGATCATTTGCAATTAAATCCGGGTCATTCCCATTTATTGCTTTAATCTCTATTCCATCGCCGCTTAAAACAGGGAAAGAAATTACACCATCTATTTGTGCAGGCCGCTCCGCAACGCGAATAAGCAACCATGTTTTATTTTGAAAAGTAAAAACACCTGGATTTAACAAGCAGGCAATTTCTAAACCTTCGCGACTCGGAATTAAATCCTTAGGCGATAGTATGGGATTTTGCGGAAATCGTTTTGCAATGTCTGTCATATAGCTCACCTTTTTCAACAAACAAAACAGGCAATCAATTGTGATTGCCTGTTTTGTTTAACGATATTAAGATTATAATGAGTTAATCCATTTCACCAACTCATCCCGGCCTTTACCGGTTTTTTGCTGTAATTTTCCCAATAATTCATCATCTTTACCTTCTTCATGGGCTAGATCATCTTCGGTTAGATCGCCATAAGCCTGTTTAACCTTGCCTTTAATCTCATTCCATTTTCCTTTTAATTCTAATTTATCCATCTTGTTGTCCTTTATATATTTGTATTTAAACAACAACAGGACTAGCATATTGTTTGTTAAACAAGCCTTGTTGGTTCTATTTCAGGGAAAGTAAAAATTTCCATGAAAGCCGATCCAGCTTGTTTAAACATACATCTAAATCATACTATCTTCTTGAAGCTTCAATAATTTCATCAACGACAGCAGGATCCATTAAGGTTGAGGTATCTCCGAGATTTGCTGTATCTCCTTCAGCAATTTTACGCAGAATGCGTCGCATTATTTTACCAGACCTGGTTTTTGGCAATCCTGAAACAAACAATATCTTATCAGGCTTGGCAATTGCACCGATTACCCTGGTAACCGTTTGTAAAATATCTTTTTTGGTTAAATCTGCTTCCCCATGCATTTCGGGGTTAATTACAAAGGCATATATTCCCTGTCCTTTAACATCATGAGGGTAACCAACAACAGCACTTTCCACTACGCCTGCGTGCATATTAATTGCATTTTCGACTTCAGCAGTTCCGATTCTGTGGCCTGAAACATTCAAAACATCATCGACACGCCCGGTAATTCTATAATAGCCATCCTCATCCCGCAGACAGCCATCACCTGTGAAATAAAGATTTTCGTAGGTTGAGAAATAGGTTTGTTTACAGCGCTCATGGTCGCCATATGTTGTGCGCAGCATTCCGGGCCATGGAAATTTAATGCATAGATTGCCACTTACACCATTGCCTTTAATTTCGCTACCATTCTCGTCTACCAGGATTGGTTGAACGCCGGGAAGTGGCAATGTTGCAAAACTTGGCTTGGTTTTAGTAACGGTTGCAATAGGTGAGATCATGATCCCACCGGTTTCGGTTTGCCACCAGGTGTCTACAATTGGCGCCTCATTGTGACCAATCTTTTCATCGAACCAATGCCATGCCTCCTCATTGATGGGTTCTCCTACCGAACCTAAAATACGTATAGAGCTTAAATCTTTTCCATTGAGCGGTTCTTCACCAAAACTCATTAATGAGCGTATTGCCGTTGGAGCAGTATATAAAGTATTTACCTTATGTTTCTCAACAATGTCCCAAAAGCGCGAGGGGCCCGGGTGTGTCGGGATTCCTTCAAACAGAACTGAGGTTGCGCCTTGAGAAAGCGGACCGTAAACAATGTACGAATGCCCTGTAATCCAACCGATATCGGCGGTACAAAAATAAACTTCACCAGGCTGATAATTAAATACATTCGAAAATGTGTAACCAGCATAAACCATATAACCTCCACAGGTATGTACAACACCTTTTGGTTTGCCTGTTGAGCCCGATGTATAAAGAATAAACAACATATCTTCTGCATCCATTTCTTCTGCCTCACAGGTATCATTAACATGTTTTACCTCATCTTCCCACCAAACATCCCTTCCTTTAAGCATTGAAACTGGTGTGCGAACGTGCGTTAAAACAATACATTTCTCTACAGTCGGGCAGCCGATTAGGGCATCATCTATTACATCTTTTAATGGAATTTGTTTATTTCCTCTATAAGCACCATCCGCCGTAATCACTAGTTTACATTGCGAATCATTAATCCTGTCAGCGATCGATTTAGCAGAAAAACCGCCAAATATTACAGAATGTACTGCACCTATCCTGGCGCATGCTAAAACTGCAATTGCCAGTTCGGGTACCATTGGCATGTAAATACAAATGCGATCGCCTTTTTTAGCACCATTTCTTTTTAGAACATTGGCAAAACGGCAAACCCGTTCGTGCAACATCTTATAAGTTAACGTAACACTTTCTTCTTCGGGATTATTCGGCTCCCATATAATCGCAGGTTTATCTCCGTTAGCAGCAAGATGCCGGTCCAGACAATTTTCAGTTATATTTAATTTTGCGCCCTCGAACCATTTTATTTCGGGGTCTTTGAAATTCCATGACAATACTTTGAACCAAGGTTTACGCCATTGAAAGTTTTGCGCAACTTCACCCCAAAATTGCTCCGGATTTTCTACGCTTTTTTTATATTCTTCCTCGTATTGCTGAAAAGTTGTAATTTGCATCGCTGTTTATATATCGTTAGTATCGGCTAATTTAAATAAATATTAACAACCTGAAATGGTCAAATTACATCTAATTACAGGCAGCAAAACAATTTTAAAAATATATGAAAATATTTAGCTGACCACTTGTCATTTACAATAATTATTCAGATATTTGCACACTCTTAAAAAAATTAAGCGGACGATATTAACAACTATATTTATAAGTCATGTCAAGAGTTTGTGATTTAACAGGAAAAAAAGCAATGGTAGGTAACAACGTTTCTCACTCAAACGTTAAAACCAAACGCAAATTTTACCCGAACCTACAACTTCAGAAATTTTATATTCCTGAAGAAAATCGTTGGATTACGTTGAAAGTTTCTACTTCAGCAATTAAAACCATCAATAAAGTGGGTATAAGCGAAGCAATCAATCGTTTCGTTAAAAAAGGATTTTTATAAAAAAACTTTAACTGTTGAGATTAACAGTTTACAATTTATATTAAAATGGCAAAAAAAGGTAACAGAGTTCAGGTTATTTTAGAATGTACTGAACATAAAGAAAGTGGCATGCCAGGTATGTCTAGATATATTTCTACCAAAAACCGTAAAAATACGACTGAAAGATTGGAATTGAAAAAATTCAATCCGGTATTAAGAAAAGTAACCGTTCACAAAGAGATTAAATAATTGAATGATAGATTGACTGAATGATTGAGTATTTCATTCATTCGAACATTCACTAATTCAATCATTAAAATTATAAAAACATGGCTAAGAAAGTAGTTGCAACCCTTAAAACAGGTACAGGTAAAGAATATTCGAAAGTTATTACAATGGTTAAATCACCAAAAACTGGTGCTTATTCATTCAAAGAGCTTATCGTACATAACGACCACGTAAAAGATGCTATTGCATCTAAATAGGTTAATATTTTTTAATATTAGAAGATATTAAAGGCCGTTCCGTTTAAACCGGAAGGGCTTTTTTTGTTATATAAAAATTTAGATATGGGTTTATTCGATTTTTTCAAGAAGAAAGAAAGTGCACCTGAAGCCCAGGAAGCATTGGATAAAGGTTTAGAGAAAACAAAAGATGGTTTCTTTAACAAAATAACCAAAGCTGTTGCCGGAAAATCTTCTGTTGATGATGAAGTTCTCGATAATCTGGAGGAAGTTTTAGTAACCTCTGATGTCGGTGTAAGCACAACGCTGAAAATAATTAAGCGTATTGAGGAACGCGTTGCAAAAGATAAATACCTGAATACCTCTGAATTAAATTTTATTCTTCGCGATGAAATTCAGTTATTGTTATCAGAAAACAACAGTAATGATTTCCGTCAGTTTGAATATGGCGAACATAAACCTTATGTTATTATGGTGGTCGGCGTAAATGGCGTTGGTAAGACGACTACAATCGGCAAACTCGCTCATAAGCTTAAAGAAGCAAATCTCAAAGTTGTTTTAGGCGCTGCAGATACATTTAGAGCAGCCGCTGTAGAACAGATTAAACTTTGGGGTGAGCGTGTGGGCGTCCGGGTTGTTGCTCAGGCAATGGGATCGGATCCGGCATCGGTAGCTTTTGATACACTCCAATCTGCTGTCGCCAATGGCGAAGACGTTGTAATTATCGATACCGCAGGGCGTTTACATAACAAAATAGGTTTAATGAACGAACTTGGTAAAATTAAACAGGTAATGCAAAAGGTGGTTCCGAATGCACCTCATGAAATTTTATTGGTTCTTGACGCCTCAACCGGGCAAAATGCATTTGAGCAATGTAAACAGTTTACTGAAGCAACAGACGTAAATGCTTTAGCAATTACAAAGTTGGATGGAACCGCCAAAGGCGGGGTTGTGATAGGAATATCAGACCAATTTAAAATTCCTGTAAAATATATTGGCGTCGGTGAAAAAATAGGCGATTTACAACTTTTCGATAAGAGGGAGTTTGTGAATAGTTTGTTTAAATAGCACTTCGTGGGTGATTCCACAGATTACTGGATTACACAGATTTTAGGTAATTTTAGTAATGGAATATGAGAAAGGCCTGATTATGGAAGCAATAATTGGATGTAGTTACAATATTCATAATCATCTAGGCCCTGGATTTCCAGAGAGAATATATTCAAACGCTTTAAAAATAAAAGTAAAGCAAATAAATTTAAGGCACGAAGTAGAAAAAGAGTTCAAAGTTATATTTGAAGGCAGTCTGATAGGCACCTTTCGTTGTGATTTAGTTGTCGAAGATAGCGTGATAGTTGATTTATAAGCGGTAGCAGGTTTTCAACCTAAGTTATTCAAAAGTCAAGTTATTTCTTATTTGAAAGCAAGCAAAATTAAAACAGGATTATTGATTAACTTTGGCAATTCCAGCTGCGAAGTAAATAGACTTGTCGTTTAAATTTTAAAACCAAAGCATCCATTTTTGAGTGCAATTAGGCTGATTAAAATCGACTACATAATTTATAATATCAAAAGAATCGCAGTATAATTAATATCCGCAAGGGAATCTGTGGAATCGCTAAATCGGTGGAATCAATCTACAAGGAAAGCGAAATCAAATTAATATGAATACCAAAACCATAAAAAAAAGTTCAACAATCAAGCAACCTAAAATCAATGTGATTACCTTAGGTTGCTCAAAAAATATTTACGATTCAGAAGTATTAATGGGTCAGCTCCGTGGCAATAACTTAAATGTTGTGCATGAATCTGATAAAATGGGTAAAGATGACATCGTTGTAATTAATACCTGCGGTTTTATCGATAATGCCAAACAGGAATCAATTGATACCATTCTACAATTCAGCGAGTTAAAAGAAGCAGGTAAAATTGGCAAAGTAGTGGTAACAGGCTGTTTGTCTGAGCGTTACAAGCCAGAGCTGGAATCAGAAATCAGCAATGTAGACGCCTTTTTTGGCACCAACGACCTGCAAAATATATTACATGAGTTAGGTGCCAATTACAAACATGAACTTATTGGCGAACGTTTGTTAACCACTCCTTCTCATTTCGCCTATTTCAAAATTGCGGAGGGCTGTAACCGCCCTTGCTCTTTCTGTGCCATCCCTTTAATGCGAGGCAAACATTTAAGCAAACCAATGGAAGAGTTGGTTAATGAAGCAAAAATATTGGCTAGAAATGGCACAAAAGAGCTGATTTTAATTGCTCAGGATCTTACCTATTACGGTTTAGACCTCTATGGTGTGCGTAAGTTAGATGAGTTAATGCGCCGTTTATCAGATGTTCCTGGCATTGAATGGATTCGTTTACAATATGCTTATCCTTCAGGTTTTCCGATGGAAATTTTAGATGCCATGAATGAGCGTGATAATATCTGCAAGTATCTGGATATGCCATTACAGCACATTACCGATAATATGCTGAAGTCTATGCGCCGGGGAACGACAAAGCAAAAAACAATAGATCTGGTTAATCAGATTAGAGATAAAGTGCCAAATATCGCAATGCGAACCACCTTGATTTGTGGCTATCCTGGCGAAACTGAATACGATTTCGAGGAGATGAAAGCCTGGGTTGCTGAAACAAAATTTGATCGGTTGGGTTGCTTCACTTATTCGCATGAAGAAAAAACACATGCGCACACACTTGTTGACGATGTACCTGATGAGTTAAAACAACAACGTGTTGATGACATAATGGAAGTACAGCAGGGAATTTCTTTCGATATTAACCAGGAAAAAGTTGGAAAAACCTTTAAAGTTCTGGTTGATAAAAAAGAAGGTGATTTCTTTGTAGGAAGAACAGAGTTTGATTCTCCTGAAGTTGATAATGAGGTTTTAATTGACGCTGCAACCGGTTATGCGGCAAACGGAAGCTTTGTAAATGTAAAGATTAACAGAGCTGAAGATTTCGATTTATACGGAACAATAGTTTAGAAAACAAAAAGGCTCGATTGAATTTCAATCGAGCCTTTTTGTAAGGGATATTTTAGTTTTTAACTTCTACTCTGGTTCTAATCTGACTAGGCTTTAGCCAGATTTTAGCGCCTTTCGAGTTTACATAATATTTTTCGTTCTTCGCATTGATGTAAACATCAGAACCATCTGGTGCCATCTTACCTTTCCAGGTTTTATCAGCCACTTTTGAACCACCTTTTACCGCAACTTCAGCAGTTTTATTACCAACAGATTTTGCGCCTTTACCAATCGCTTTACCTGTTTTATCTAGTGCTTTGCCTACGTCTGTTTTCTTTTCCTGTGCGTTTACGCTAAGGCTCAAACCGCCAAATAATGCGAGTGTTAATAATCCTATTGCAAATTTCTTTTTCATGACAGTTATATTTATTTTGGAGGAATAACAGTTCATCTTAGCTTTTGTTTTACAATGAAGCACAATGTATTATGATAGCAAAGGAAAGAAACAACAGGAGTGAAAACAGTTACATCATGCAATTGCAGGATAAACTTTATATCGTGTAAAAAAGTTCAATCCTGTAAGCAGTTGGCAATTAACGTAAAATACTAATTTAGCTTTTCGGCGAGCAACTTCATTTCCATAGGGGGTGAATGACCCTCATATAAAATATTATAAACTGCCTTGCAAATGGGCATCTCTACATCATGCGCACGGTTTTTGAGTTGCATACATTTTGCTGCGTAATAGCCCTCGGCTATCATATTCATTTCCAGTTGGGCTGATTTTACCGTATAGCCCTTCCCCACCATATTGCCAAATGTTCTGTTTCTACTGAATTGCGAATAGGCCGTTACCAAAAGGTCGCCAAGATAGGCAGACTCCATAATATCGCGGTTTATTGGATGCACAACATCTACAAAAAGCTTGATTTCACGAATTGCATTGCTAATTAAAACTGCCTGAAAGTTATCGCCATAGCCAATCCCGTGGCAGATACCACTGGCAACTGCATAAATGTTTTTTAAAACCGCAGCGTACTCTGTTCCATAAATATCATCAGATATATTAGTTTTAATATATCTTGTATTTAGAAAAGAAGCGAAAGATGACGCTTTTTGCATATCGGTGCAGGCGATTGTTAAATAGGAAAGCTTCTCAAAAGCAACCTCCTCCGCATGGCAGGGACCGCTCACAACCAGAATATCATGGTATGGAATTCCGTAAACTTCGTGGAGAAATTCTCCGATAATTAAATTGTCTTCGGGTACTATGCCCTTAATTGCAGACACGATTTTCTTACCCTTTAAATCTTCAGGCGTGATATTAGCCAAACTGTCTTTCAAAAAGGCTGCCGGAACGTTTAAAACTATGTAATCAGCAGCTTCGATGATGCAATTTATTTCAGTAGAGATATTATCCGGGGATATTTTTATTTCTACAGAGCTGATGTAATGTGGATTGTGTTTAAACTTCTTGATGTGCTCAACTGCTTCAGCATTTCGCATCCACCAGTAAATCTCTTTTTCGGTCGAATTGTCTGATAGCATTTTAACAATTGCAGTAGCCCAGCTTCCGCCTCCAATCATTGCTATTTTTGGTACCATGGTTATAAAAAAGGTTAAAGGTAAAAGGTGTAAAGCATCAGGCTAAACAACTATTTAACCATTAACTTTACACCTTCAACAATGCAAGATACCAATTCCTGCGATTATTTATTAATTACTTTTTTCCGTCTTTGCTAAACAATTGGTCTTTAGAGGTTTTCTCTACTACCATTCCATCTTTAAGTTTATTTTGAATCGCAGAATAAGGGCCAGTCACAATTTCCTGTCCGGCTTTAACGCCAGATTTTACAATGATAAACTGATCATTTTGAATGCCGGTAGCTACCTCAGTTTGCTTAACTTTTTTGCTTGCGGCGTCATATACGTAAACAAATTGCTTAACCGTCTTATCTGCAAGTTTAGACTTCTGTTTGTCGTTATTTTCCTGATTATTTGCAGCAGCGCCAGCATCTGAGGATTTATTTTTATTATCTGTGAACACAGCCTGAATCGGAATTGATAAGCCTTTTAATGACTCACTTTCAATATCCACTGTTGCAGACATGCCCGGACGAAAAATAGATTGTTGTTTCCCAGCAAGCTCCTCCTTAATCCTGATTTTTACAGAAAAGTTTGTTACCTGATCTACCGATGTCGAAGTTGTTGTTCCGACTGCAGTTGATGAACTCGCAATTTCAGTAACTTCACCTCTGAATTTTTTATCAGAAAATGCATCAACTTCAATTGAAGCCTTATCACCAACTTTTACTCTCGTAATATCGTTTTCATTAACATCAACATTTACTTCCATTGATGATAGGTTAGAGATACGCATAATCTCTGTACCTGCCATTTGTGACGTACCTAAAATACGGTCGCCCAATTCGATAGAAAGTTTTGAAACTACTCCATCTACAGGAGCGTAAATTGTAGTTTTTGCGAGGTTTGCACCTGCTTCTTTTACGTTTGCACCTGTTTGCTCTAATGTAAATTTTGCACCGGTAACATTTTCCTTTGCGCTTGCTAAATTTGCTTTTGCGGTTAAATAAGCAGCTTTCGCGGCATCAAATTCTGAAGCAGAAATTACCTTTTTATTGAATAATTCTACATTACGTTTATAGGTAGCCTCTGAATTAACGAAATTCGCCTGGTTTTGAATTAATTGTTGTTGAGCTGCAGCTACACTGGCCTTTTGAGCATTAAATGTCGCAACGGTTCTTTCATAACCCGATTGCAATACATCAGGTCTAACTTTACATAGTAACTGGCCGGCTTTGACTATATCACCTTCTTTTACCTTAAGTTCTACCACCTCACCCGATACTTCAGAGCTTAGTTTCACTTCTGTTTCGGGTTGAATTTTACCACTTGCAGTAACCGTTTCCACAACAGTTCTATCAGTTGCTTTTTCCGTAGTTACCTTTTCGGTTTTGTTGCCCCCAATTACACCGGCAAGCTTTAATCCGATTAGAACAACAAGGATTACACCAATGGTAATTAAAATGTGCTTCAGTTTCATAATATTTTATTGTATTTCGTTTGTTGATTGTTAAAATGTAATCTGTTTCCCTAAATAATAGTCAATTACCTTGGCTCTGAAAATTAAATCATACTTAGCTAAAATAAAATCTATCTCAGCCTTATTTCGATTTGTCTGGGCTGTACTGTAATCTAACGAATTTACAAGGCCCACGTTGTAGCGCTGGTCTATTACATAAAATGCATCTTTTTGGGCTTGGAATGCGTTTTGCGTAGACGAATAGCGACTCTTAGCTGCATTTAAATCCGCAACCGCCTGATTGATAACTTTAATGAGATTATTTTTGGCTAATGCTTCATCCGTTTTACGCTGTTGCAAAGAAATTTTTGCCCTCCTAACATTCGATCGTGTTGAAAAGCCATTAAAGATAGGAATTTGGATGCCCATGCTTATAAATTGACCAAAGTTATCAGTTAACTGACTACCAAATGGGGAGTTAGGACGGAACTGACTGGCATTAAACTGATAGTAGTAGGCAGAACCTAAGCCACCACCGAAACTTATTTGCGGAAAGTAACTGCCTCTGGCAACATCAACAGCTTTTTCTGCTGCTTTGCTATAATTAAATGCTAATTTGATGTCTGGAAATGTTTCCATCGCCTGCTTGTAAATATCGCTGGGCACATAGGCTGTTTTAACATTATCAATTTCACTTACCATTGGGGGCTGAACTTTAAAAGTCATTGGGGGCTGAATTTCCATTAACTGGCCTAATGTTAGGTAAGCAATGGTAAGTTGATTTTGTGCATCGGTCAAATTCAGCTCAGCTGTGGCTGCCTGAGATTTAGCCTGAGAAATGTCTGCCAACGTTTTATTACCCACGTCAAGTAATGCCTGCTCGCGCTTCAAAGTTGAATTAGCCACTTCCAGTTGTTGTTCTGTCGCCTTTACCTGATCCTGATTGTTAAGCACTTGAAGGTAAGCTGTTACCACCTGCAATATCAAATCATTTTTTACCTTATCAACATTCGTCTTACTTGCATCCAATAAAAATTTATTCTGTCTGATTTGATTAATTTTTGTCCCTCCACCGAATAACGTAACGTTCGTATTTAAGTTTGGGTTTAGATTGTAGTTTTGTGTATTTTCAAATAAACCAGAAACCTGTTGACTTCTTCCCCACTGCATGGATTGGTTAACACTTCCGCTTAATGTAGGGAGTAATGCATTTTTAGACTGCCGTAGGTCTTCCTCACTAATGGCCGCACTGAAAGCGGCCTGTTTAATATTGAGGTTGTTTTTTAAAGTATTTTCAACGGCTTGCTCAATGGTAATCACTTCCTGGGCTTTAGCGAATTGATTCAAGCTTAGAGCAAATAAAAGTACAGATACGGTAAGTAAGCTATTCCTGGTAAACATTTTCATAATTTGTTTCAAATCTATATAAACAACTTTAATAATTTCAATCTGTCCGGGCAATTACTAACTTTGATGTAATGTACCTGGTTAAATCGCCGCTCCTGCTCAAATGGTATTATTCCAAATTGATTTGGAATAAATCCCGCACCGAAAAAGTTATTTATTTAACCTTTGACGATGGACCTATACCCAATGTTACAGATTTTGTTTTAAAAACCTTAAAAGCCTTTAATGCAAAAGCAACTTTCTTTTGTATCGGCGATAATATTAACAAGCATCCTGACGTTTTCGAACGCATAAAAAATGATGGCCATGCCATCGGGAACCATACTTTTAACCACCTTAAAGGCTGGATTACCGAAGACGAACCCTATCTTCAGAATTTCTTAAAATGCCAGGCATTTACTCAAACCAATCTTTTTCGCCCGCCATATGGAAGAATAAAAAAATCTCAAATTTCAAAATTGGTTAGCGGTTACAGGTTATGGGTTGAAGGTATAAATGCCCAATTTTACAACCCTCGACATTTAACCCCCGGCACACAACTACAAATTGTAATGTGGGACGTTTTGAGCGGCGATTTCGACGTCGATCTTTCACCTGAAAAATGCTTTCAAAATGTGATAAAACATACAGAAAATGGATCAATCATCGTCTTCCACGATAGCTTAAAAGCCTTTGATCGCCTGCAATATGCGTTACCAAAGGTACTGGACCATTTTTCGAAACAGGGTTATCAATTTTCATCGATTTATCATCAACTAAAGTAATGCCAATAGCAAAATTCAAAACAAGCAACTCATTAACAAGCATTTACTTATTTAAATTCCGCACAGGCGTTCAAAAACGAACACAAGAGTTCGGAAATGGACATTCTTTTTGTAAAATTATTTAGAACAATACTAAATAATACAATGATCTTAGTATGACCTATAACGTGCATTTTTTTTGTAAATTCGCAGGAATATAATAGAAGTATTACCCTTTTAAACAATAAATCGATGGCTTTTGATATAGACATGATTAAAAAGGTATATGCAAACTTCGGTAGCCGCGTTGATGCGGCCCGCAAAATAGTTGGCAGACCTTTAACATTATCAGAAAAGATATTATATGCACACCTTTGGGACGGCAATCCTAAAAAAGCATTTTCACGGGGAACTGATTACGTAGATTTCGCACCAGATCGCGTAGCTATGCAGGATGCAACTGCTCAAATGGCCCTTTTACAATTTATGCAAGCTGGTCGTCCTCAGGTTGCAGTTCCTTCAACGGTTCACTGCGATCACCTGATCACAGCCAAAGAAGGTGCAGCAATAGATTTACCTCATGCGCGGACTGAAAGTGCTGAAGTTTTTGATTTCCTATCATCAGTTTCCAATAAATACGGTATCGGTTTCTGGAAACCAGGTGCAGGTATCATTCACCAGGTAGTATTAGAAAACTATGCATTCCCTGGCGGGATGATGATTGGAACTGATTCCCATACGGTTAATGCCGGCGGTTTGGGTATGGTTGCTATCGGTGTTGGTGGTGCCGATGCTTGTGATGTAATGGCCGGATTACCCTGGGAGCTTAAATTCCCTAAATTAATTGGTGTGAAGTTGACCGGCAAATTAAACGGCTGGACTGCTGCCAAAGATGTTATCCTTAAAGTCGCAGGCATTTTAACCGTAAAAGGTGGTACAGGTGCTATTGTGGAATATTTCGGTGAGGGTGCCACATCTATGAGTTGTACCGGTAAAGGCACAATTTGCAACATGGGTGCAGAAATTGGTGCAACAACATCTACTTTCGGTTATGACGAGAGTATGGAGCGCTATTTACGTTCAACCAACAGAAATGATGTAGCTGATGAGGCTAATAAAATTGCTTCTTACTTAACCGGTGATGCTGAAGTTTATGCGGATCCAGAAAACTATTTTGATCAGGTAATTGAAATTGATTTAAATACTTTAGAACCTTATTTGAACGGACCTTTTACACCTGACTTAGCAACTCCGGTTTCTCAGATGAAAATTGAGGCAGAGAAAAACGGCTGGCCAATGAAAGTGGAATGGGGTTTAATCGGCTCCTGCACCAACTCTTCATACGAAGATTTATCCAGAGCTGCATCTATTGCCAAGCAAGCCATTTCTAAAGGTTTGGTTACCAAAGCAGAATTTGGCATAAACCCTGGATCTGAACAAGTGCGTTACACAGCAGATCGGGATGGATATTTGAAAACTTTCGAAGACTTAGATGCAACAATCTTCACCAACGCTTGCGGACCATGTATTGGAATGTGGGACAGAACCGGTGCGGAGAAAGCAGAAAAGAATACGATTGTACACTCGTTTAACAGAAATTTCGCTAAACGTGCAGATGGTAATCCAAACACCTTTGCTTTCGTAGCATCACCTGAAATGGTTGCTGCAATTGCCATTGCTGGAGATCTTGGTTTCAATCCACTAACAGATACCTTAACTAACGATAAAGGTGAGCAGATTAAATTAGATCCACCAACTGGTGATGAACTACCAACAAGAGGTTTTGCTGTTGAAGATGCGGGTTATCAGGCGCCTGCAGAAGATGGTTCTAAGGTAGAAGTTTTGGTTTCTCCAACGTCTCACCGTTTGCAATTATTAGATCCGTTTACCGCTTGGGAGGGTACTGACTTGAAAGGTTTGAAACTTTTAATCAAAGCTAAAGGCAAGTGTACAACAGATCATATATCCATGGCCGGACCTTGGTTAAAATTCCGTGGTCACCTGGATAATATTTCTAACAATATGTTAATTGGAGCAGTAAACTACTTCAACGACAAAACTGACAATGTTAAAAACGAACTAACCGGCGAATACGGTCCGGTCCCTGCTACTCAGCGTGATTATAAGGCCACTGGTTTCGGATCAATTGTAATCGGCGATGAAAACTACGGTGAAGGTTCATCTCGCGAACACGCAGCTATGGAGCCGCGTCACCTGGGTGTTCGTGCTGTATTGGTAAAGTCCTTTGCCCGTATTCATGAAACCAACCTGAAAAAACAAGGTATGTTAGGTCTAACTTTCGCTGATAAAGATGATTATGATAAAATTCTGGAAGGTGACACCGTAGATATTCTTGGTTTAACAGAGTTTGCTCCAAATAAACCATTAACATTAGTATTACATCACTTAGATGGAACTGAGGAATCTTTCCCGGTAAACCACAGTTACAACGAACAACAAATTGAGTGGTTTAAAGCAGGCGGTGCACTAAATATTATTAGAGCTGAAGCCGCTGCCAAAGCCGCGCTTTGAGGATAAAAGAGCAAGGAATAAAGAACAAAGACAGACTATATAATTGTGATCTTTGTCCTTCGATTTTTATTTCTTAATCCAAGAAATCCCATTTTGATTAATTTCATAATGGGATTTTTTTTAAACTAAATTGTTACCTATTCACCAGCTCATAAACTTTTTGCATGAAATTGGCTTCTTCCATTTTTTCGAAAAATTCACGCCATTCATATCTTGTAAATACTAAACTGATATCCGGCAAAGGCGTAGAAAGAATTACAACTTCCTTGCCATCTGGTCTGCTTTCTAAATAATTGTCAAATTCCAGTGTTTTAGTTGCATGATAAAAGGCCTTGAATTGCTCAAATGAAAAGTTCATAAGAACGCCCGCTCTCCAAATATTCAAAACACGGCAATTGCAACACTGTGCAATTGTTAGATTTTCATTCTGGGCTAAAACCAAAGTTTTACACATAGGCTAACGATTCGAATTTAATTGCGCCTGATTTACCCACATCATCAATGTGGGTAGTCAGGACTTATTAATCAACAAAAACTAACCAAAAGATGATGTTGAATATCTTCAAGAACAGTTCAAATATACATTATTTAGATTAAGTCTAAATAAAAATTATTAATTTTTTTTAATTAATAGCTTTGCTAGAGATGCGCACTTGTTTACGAATATAAAATGAGGTGGTTTCTTCTCTGCATGGTACTGGATCGTAAGTAAAAATGGCCAATCCGAAGCAATGATGTAATTATTTAATTAAATCTATTCGATTTCCTAGAAGCAACTAATTTTATTAATTCTCAGCAGATTGGAGTTAATATGTAAATAAACTTATTAAAGCATACGCTTATGTCAGGTCTTATTTGCCTAAAAAAGAACTTTTCAATCTAAATGCTCAAGATTATGACTTCAAAAATGCCTGCCACCAATAACCCGAATCCTTAATTGTTCGTTCCTGAGTTTTGAAATCATTATAAACAAGTCCAAATCGAGCAGTAAAGCCTTCAGCCCATTCAAAATTATCCATCAAAGTCCAGGCCATGTAACCAGTAATTGGCATACCTTCATTTTTTGCTTTCAGCAGCGCAGCGAGGTAAAGTTTGAAATATTCTATACGGTCAACATCATGAACATGTCCATCAATCAATTTATCAGGATAGGCGGCCCCGTTTTCAGTTATGATGATGTTTTTAATATTTGGGTAAGAGGAGAACTGTTTTATAATGTTATAAAAGCCATCCGCATTTATCTCCCACCCCATTGCTGTGTGCGGCTTTTTTCTACTTTTCGCTTTAACCTCCCATGCTTGTATTACAGGAATAAATGCGTTGTACTTAACCGTTAATGGAAAATAGTTTTGTAAACCAATAAAATCAAAATCGAACTTATAACGCTCAGTATGCCGCCAAGTACCGTATTCAATTTGAAATTTCTCCAACACTTCCCAATTTTCTGAAGGAAAACCCAGACCGAGTGTTGGCTCTATAAAAAGTCGGTTCATTAAACAATCTACCCGCTTAGACACGAGAATATCATTATCGCTTTGAGTATAGGGAAGTATTTCCGAGCAGGAAAAAGTTGTTCCGATAGTCGGGTTGCTTATTTCTGCCCGTAGAATTTTTCCACCTTCAGCTTGCGCCAAAGCAGTATGATGGGCTGCAGAAAAGAAATTACCTAAGCCTGTTTTGCCCGGCGCGTGCAGGCCCAGCATATAACCAAGTGAGGTAAAACCAAAAGGTTCATTGATAACCATCCAGTGCTTAACCTTATCGCCATATGCTTTTGCACATATATGGACAAAATCGTTAAAAGCCCTATTGATGCTAAAGCTCGTCCAACCACCTTTTTCTTCCAATTGCTGTGGCAAATCCCAATGGTATAAAGTTACGTATGGCGTAATTCCCTGTTCGAGACACTCATCAATAACATTGTGGTAAAAACGAATACCTTCCGGATTAATCGTTCCTTCTCCAAAAGGTAAAATTCTCGACCAGGCTATTGAAAATCTGAATATTCTAAAACCAAGTAATTTAACCATCGCTATATCTTCTCTAAAACGATGATAGAAATCGCAGGCTACATTTGGTTTATGGCCTTTTTTTATCTTGCCTACTTTATGGGAAAATGCATCCCAGATAGATGGTCCTTTGCCATAGTAATCAGATGTGCCTTCTATTTGTGCCGCAGCAGTTGCAACACCCCACAGAAAGTGCTTACCAAAATCAGACGCTTTTATCATTTAAATTGGGTTACATGAAGATGCAGCTTTAATATTAATAAATCGTTAATTCGTAAATCATCATAAAATTAAATTTTTTTATAGATTTACGTTATGCGCTTTCTGTTCATTTTTGTAATATTAAATACATTCTACACCAATGTCCGGGCCAACATTGCTACACCATCAAATGATGAAATCGCCGGCGCTATAAACCTTGCAAATACCACCGCTTTTTGTACGAGCGATGCCTTTTACGATAATTTTGAAGCGACCACAACTTCTACTTACGGTAAGCCAATGGGCTGGCCGGCAACTGGTAAAGATGTTTGGTTTAAGTTTACTGCAACGAAATACGATGTAAACGTTTCAATCACAGGAAAAGTAGATCCCAACAACAGCAATACAATGATCGATCCTTTGGTTGCGCTATACACGTTTGAAACCAACACAACGGGAATTATCGAGATGATTGGATCCTCTTTTAGCTCGAATAATGTAACCTCACTTTATAAAGGTGCACTAACATTAGGGCAAGTTTATTACATTCGGGTAAGCGCAGGAAATGATAATACCGGTCGATTTAAGCTATGTTTAGATAATTATTTTCCACCTATAAAGCCAGGACAGGATTGTGGCACCGTATCAATTTTGTGTTCGAAGGAGACCTTTACGCAACTTAATGTAAGCGGTGCTGGAAATAACAATCAAGAATCTGCAGGAACTTGCCTGGGTAGAGAATCTAACTCCGCCTGGTATATGTTTAAGGCGTCAAAAGCAGGTAGCTTTACATTTACAATTACGCCGACTGTTATTACGAACGATATAGACTGGGTATTTTACGATTTGGGTATCAACGGCGATTGCAGTAAAATTAGCGCTGCAACAGCAATTAGATGTGCTGCAGGCAGTGGGGTAACTTGTACGCCAAGCTATTACAAAACGGGGTTAAGCATGACAGAGACAGACCTGACAGAAGCTTCCGGCTGTCCATCCGGACAAAATGGTTTTGTTAAATATGCAGATTTAATTGAAGGCCATACCTATGCAATACTTATAGATAACTTTTCGAGTGGAAATAATGGCTTTACGATAGAATTTGACGGAACGGCTGATCTGGCAGGGCCAAGCGCTAAAATCCAACTTGAAAAATTAAACGCCTGCACCGATAACCAGGCTTATAAATTTGAAGGTATCGCAAGCAACTATGCCCAGCTTAGGTGGTCTTTCGGTGAAGGAGCGAATATTTCCAATGCTGACACGAAAGGACCATTTACGATAACCTATAGTACACCAGGAGAAAAAGTGGTTGTACTGGAAGCCGTAGCTAGCAATGGCTGTAGTGTGATAACCACAGAAACGTTTATTGTTGCGAAAACACCAGACAAGCCAACTATAATCGCATCGGACTTGACCTTGTGTCAGGGTGACGTATTGCAGCTCTCTACACCATTCTTAAACTTAGCAATTTACCATTGGTCAGGTCCGAACGGATTCACCTCCCAGCTGCAAAACCCATCAATCTTAGCCACTGGGGCAGAGACTGCAGGCCTTTATAAACTCTTCATACAAATTGGCGATTGCATTAGTCAAGAAAACGAAATACAAATTCTTTCTGTTGACCTAAAACCAGAAGCAAATTTTTCTATTATTACTAACAATGAATGCGAACCTAGTCAGAGTTTTACCTTCGTTAACTCTTCACAGAATTACAAGAAAATAACCTGGGATTTCGGTAGTGGCGTAAGTAGCCTTAATGATCTAACCAACGACGGAAAGATAATTACTTATTCAACACCTGGCTTGAAAACGATTACTTTAATTATTGAGACCGACAACGGTTGTATTGCAAAAAAAGAGATGGATTTATTGGTGGAAGTGAAGCCGGAAATACCTGTAATATCTGTTAATCAAACATTATTTTGTTTAAATGATGTATTAAAATTATCTGTACCTTTTAAAGACAACATCAGTTATCGCTGGAGCGGACCAAATAATTTTACGGCGAATACAAATGCCGTTGAAATTCCGATAACAAGTCTCGATCAGGCGGGGATGTACAGCGTTATACTAACTTCAGGAAAATGCAACGCCTTACCTGCAATAATTAATATTCCACCAATCGCAAAAATACCTGTTGCAAACTTTCTTACAGCGCCTGCGTTAAATGGTAAATTTTCTGTTCCCGCACGAATTGCTTTTATTAACAAATCTACAAATGCCGATTTTTATCAATGGGATTTTGGAGACGGTTTTACATCGGATGAAATTAATCCATCACATAATTATACAATAGATGGCCTATTCAAGATAAAACTAACGGCTTATTCAAAAAATGGCTGTTTTACTTCCTTCACTTTGGGCGATTTATTAATTAATAAAGAAGCATCCTTGTTTATTCCCAAGGCATTCTCTCCGAATGGCGACAGTACGAATGATGAATTAATAATTAACATTACCAATTTGAAAAAATACCAAATCCAGGTATTTAACAGATATGGCACTATTGTTTTTACTACAGAGAACATTAATGATAATTGGAAAGGAAACTTCAGAGGAAACGACCTACCGGTCGGCGTTTACTATTATATAATAACCGGAACCACACTTGATAATCAAAACATTAAACACTCTGGTAGCGTTACGTTATTACGTTAATCTAAGCTTAAACCAATCTCTTTTAATAAAAGTGCCGCATTAAATGTAGAACACGGACCTTTCTTTAATTTATAATCAAATACCATTTCCCCATTTCTTATAGATATATCAAAATGAAAATTACGCAATAAAGTTGTGTATTCTAATTGCATATCGGCTAGTTGTAAATCATGTGTAGCAAATAACGCAGCTCTTTTTAAGCCTAGCAGTTTTTCAATAAAAACTTTTGAACCTAAATATTTATCGCGGCTGTTTGTACCCCTCAACATTTCATCGATGAGTACAAAAGTATTTTCGTTTTGAATTACATTAGTTAAAATCATTTTTAAGCGATTTAATTCTGCTTTGAATGTAGATGTGTTTTCATTCAACGAATCCTTAATACGCATATAGGTATTTAGCGAAAAAACAGAAAGTTTCATCTCCCCTGCACAAACCGGAGCGCCGGAATAAGCTAAAACCATGTTGATCCCTACGGTTCGAAGGAAAGTACTCTTACCGGCCATATTCGAACCCGTAACAATATCTACGGTAGGTCTGTTTTCTAAACTGAAATTATTTGCAATACGCGATGACTCCTTAATTAAAGGATGTCCCAAAGCAATTGCAGATAGCGTAAAAGAACTTTCAATTTGAGGTACAGTCCACTGAGGCGCGTTATAACCCAGTGTTGAAAGCGAAATTATTTCTTCAAATTGGCCAAGATTATTTAAGGATGAAATCACATTTTTTGATGAAGTTTGTAACCATTTCTCCAATTGAATACAGCATCTGAAATCCCATAGAAACAACGCATTCAACAAGCTTCCTATCATTAAATTTAAACGTGAATCGAAATTTTGGATAACGTTGGATAGGCTTTTTATTTCTTCACTCACGGTTGAATCCATCTGAATAAAATCTAAAATATATTTGCTGCTCCACTGCTGTTTTTCTGTCCATTGAATGGCTTTTGAGTATTCATTCAATAAACCAGAACTGCCGCTAAAACTGTAGAACACCAGATCTATTTTTTTGCTGAAAAATGAATTCCAGCCAATATGAGCAAAAAAGAAGAAGACGAAAAACTTCCAGAAAACACCTCCGAAAAATAGTCCGCCTAGGATCAGAAATAAACTTATAAAAGGGACTAAAGTAACGTAGAATCTAAAGAAAGAACTCCTAGTAAATGAAAGTTGTGCGGCTAGTTTAGTGGACAAATGATCTTTTATAAGCTCTATTTTTGACGTTTCATGACCTAATAGGTTAGCACGAAACTCATATGTCTTGTCTGTGAGATCTGACATTTCTTTTATTGCCTTTTGGCGAAGCACAATCTCGTCGATAGATTTTAAATCAGCGAAGCTCGCTGCCAGCATCTCATTGCCAGTTTTTGTACTGCAACGATTGGTCAAAGCGAATAAAGATGAGTTCCCGAAGATATCAAGGTCTGAGCTGTAAGGGTGTGACTGTGATTCGAAACGTTTTCCATTGTCGTATCCGTTTTCCAGATCATTCAAAATATTCAGTTCATTCTGATATACCCATAGGAGTTTTTTTTCGAAACTTAGCTTTCTATCAAGCTTACTTTGTTGGCGAACGATGAATATAAACCCTATTATTGGAATTGCCAATAAAATTTGAATCAATGTTCTCCAACCATTGTTATCGGAGTTTAATAGCAAAATAAAGAATAAAACTTCCAACAAAAACAAACCAATGCGAACCAAAGAAAGCTGATCGATGAATGTCTTCGTTGCACCGATTTGCTTCGCGACTTCATCAACTTTCCGGCTATATTCGATTTTTACTTGCTCTTGAGTTTTAAACATTAGGTTTACTTTATATTTTTTGTAAAGGTATTAAAGCAGATGATAAATTATTTTTGTTGGTGCATTTTTATCTAAGTTTGTAGCTATAAAGGATAGTAAAGGCAAATAAATGAAGATTACCCTTATCGCCATAGGCAAAACAGAAGATAAGTATTTGATAGAAGGCATTGATAAATACGTTAACCGGCTGAAGCATTATATTAATTTTAGTTTAGCGGCAATTCCTGATGTTAAAAACGTAAAAAACCTCTCGGAAGCCCAGCAGAAAGCAAAGGAGGCAGAATTATTACACAAACAAATTAGCAATGGGGATGTTGTAATTTTATTGGATGAGAAGGGGAAAAAATACAGTTCAGTTGAATTTTCTAACTATCTTAATAAACAAATGGTAGGAAGTATTCAGCATTTGATTTTTATTATAGGTGGTCCTTACGGTTTTGATGAGAGCATTTATAAAAGGGCAAATGGATTAATATCTTTGTCAGACATGACTTTTTCTCATCAAATGATACGTTTGTTCTTTGTTGAACAACTTTACCGTGGTTTTAGTATATTGAAAGGCGAGCCTTACCATCACGCTTAACAGGAACAAAGGTTAAATCAGTTGTGGAAATAACCATTCTTTTTCATCGTTAAATAAAAGATTATGATTTTAGATAAATATAAAAGACAATATAAGTTTAAGAGCAGGCAAGGCGGCGCAGACAAATACCTCTGGGTTAGTATAATTGGTGCATTAGTTATTTGCGCAATTATATATTATTTTTTTTAGCAAGCTTAAAAAAAAAGCACCGATTCTCACCGGTGCTTTTCAAATCTTTTGGAAGCCTAAACTCCTTTTTTACTGGTCATGCTTGCCTTTTTAGCAGGAGCAGAAGTTTTTGTTGTCGCTTTAGCATTTGCTGACGCTTTTGAACCCGTCGCTTTTTGCTTTTTATCGGCAGCGGCTTTCTCTTCAGATAGTTTTACTTCAGCCGGTGTACCTTGCGTATCGGGCGTATCTTCGGTAAACAAAGGTAAATCTTTGATAATATTGTACCAACCGATAATTTTTTTCATATCAGAAGCGTAAACTTTATCTTCATCATGACCTGGTGCTACCTCGTTAAAGTAAGCACGTAAAGTAGCCGTATCCGCTTTACCATCCGGAGTCGTTCCTTTTGCGGAAATTTTAGTAAAAACATCAACTAACTTAATCTCTTCATCTTCTCCATAAACTGTAATGTCTTCAAGCGATGCAAGTTTTGTGTTTGTGATATTAGCCACAACTTTAAGTTTTTGTGCGTCTAAACCTTCCAGGATATAACCTACTTTATTTTGTCCAACCAGTTTAAACAAACCTGGTCTGCCGGAAACGGCAACTATTCCTCTTAAATTCATATTTTTTTGCTTAGAGCGTAGGGCGTAGAGCATAGGATTGACCTCTATGCACCAAGCACTCTGCTATTAATCTTCAATTATTTCAATCCCTGTAATTTTGTCCCCCTGACGGATATCATCAACAAGATCAACATTTTCAACTGCTTTACCAAACACGGTATGATTGCGATCTAAATGCGCCGTATTTGTTCTGCTGTGGCAAATAAAGAATTGAGAACCTCCAGTATTACGACCAGCGTGAGCCATCGATAATACACCACGATCATGATATTGGTTCTCGCCATCCAACTCACAATCGATTTTATAACCCGGCCCACCAGTGCCTGGCATTCCTGTGGCACCGTCTTTTGAATTTGGACAACCAGTTTGAACCATGAAGTTAGGAATTACACGGTGAAAAGTCACACCATCATAAAATCCTTCATTTGCTAATTTTTTAAAGTTTGCAACTGCTTTCGGAGCATCTTGTTCGAAGAACTCAACAGTCATATTACCTTTTTCGGTTTTTATTATTGCTTTACTCATATCAATATGATTTTATAAATCTTTAAAAGTTTCAAATCTTTTAATGAAGCGCAAAAATAACAAAATTACGCTACTTATAACACGTTTAAATTTTTGTAAACAGACTAAATCAGGTATTTTAGTGTTTTAAGTAATTATGGCTATTCAAAAAAAGTATTACTTCCTGGTCTTTTGCTTGTTTTTAAGCATTTATACCAAAGCATCGTCCCTGCTCATATTTATGGATGAAGACCAGAAAAACCATTTGAAGGCTTACGGCATCGCTTATTGGACGATAAGCAAACAGGTTGAAGTTGACTGGCTTTTAAATTATCGTGGTGGAAGCTTTTTAATAAAGTACAATAAAACGATTGAGGACGAACTAAAAATCAGGGGCGTTTCCTATGAGGTTTTAGCTGATGGAAAAGTAGTAAATCTATTAAATGAAATAAGCGATCCTTCGGTAAACATGGAAATGGTAAAGCTTGAAAAAACGCCAAAAATTGCTGTTTATTCACCGAAGAGCAAACTTCCTTGGGATGATGCAGTCACACTAGTTTTAACCTATGCCGAAATCCCTTATGAAGTAATTTACGACGATGATATCCTTCAGGATAAATTGAACAAGTATGACTGGTTGCATTTACATCATGAAGACTTTACGGGCCAATATGGTCGTTTTTACGCTTCGTTTCGTTATGCAAACTGGTACCAAGAAGATGTAAAGAGCCAAGAGGCGTTAGCCAAACGCATGGGCTATAAAAAAGTTTCGGAAATGAAATTGGCTGTGGCTAAACACATGAAAGAATATTGTGCCGGTGGTGGTTTTATGTTCGCTATGTGTTCTGGAACGGATAGCTTTGATATTGCACTTGCTGCGGAAGGGATTGACATTTGCGCTTCCATGTTTGACGGTGATGGAGCAGATCCGAATGCACAGTCTAAACTCGACTTTAGCAAAACCCTCGCTTTTCAGAGTTTTAAACTGGACACCAACCCGATGAATTATGAATTTTCAGATATTGACGTAACAAACGGCCGGAACCTTAACCAAACAAATGATTACTTTACTTTATTCGACTTTTCAGCGAAATGGGATTTGGTACCGACTATGCTTACCCAAAACCATGATAAGGTTATTAAAGGCTTTATGGGCCAAACTACTGCTTTTAAAAAAAACCTTGTAAAAACCAGTGTAACTGTTTTGGGTGAAAATAAAGGTGCTGCAGAGGTTAGATACTTACACGGTGAAATTGGCAAAGGCCAATTCACTTTTTATGGAGGCCACGATCCGGAAGATTACCAACACGCGGTTGGCGACCCGCCAACCGACTTAAACCTCCATCCAAATTCTTCGGGTTATAGGTTAATATTAAATAATGTTCTGTTCCCGGCCGCTAAAAAGAAACCTCAAAAAACGTAAAACTATATTTTCGGTCTTGATAATTTTGACCAGAATTAGTTCGTAAATTTTCATTATCCTTTAATCTATACAAATAGAAAGGTTATTAAACCTTTTGTATCTACTTGTTTTTATACTGAAAAACACTTTTAAAGTCTACTGTAAACCAGCTATTTATATAGCTAAATGTAACTTAAATAATACTTTGGCACAGCTTTTGGAAAGATGCACATAATTAACAATATGAGTTCATCTCATTAATTTTTAACAAGATTTTTAGAAAGAAAAATATTATGAAAAAGTTACTATTAAGTGCATCGGTTATTTTATTAGCAACAGGTGCTTTTGCACAATCAACAATGAGTGGTAGTACAGCCAGATTTGGATTAAAAGCCGGCGTCAACTTGTCTAGCTACAGCGGAACGGGGGCATTAGATCGCGATTACAAAAGTAATGTTGGGTACAATGTTACAGCCTTCGGGGATTTTGGTGTCGGAAATAATTTCTTCATTCAACCAGGTGTTTCGTTACAAAACAAGGGTGCAAAATTAGAAAGCACGGGTACTGTAGCGGGTACAACAGCAACAGGTACATTTAAGCAAGATGTAATGGCCATTGAAGTGCCTGTTAATGCAGTTGTTAGAATCCCTACGGGAGATGCAGGAGCATTCCAGATTAGCGCAGGCCCGTATGTTGGCTTCAATATATCTGGCAAAAATAAATATACAGGAACATATACTAATGGTGCTGTAGCAGGTTCTTCATTTACTGACAGAGATATAGAATTCGGTAGCACAACCAGTGATGATTTAAGCAGCATCGATTTTGGTGCAAATTTTGGCTTAGCTTATCGTTTAAACAGCGGTATTTCAATAGGTGCTAATTATGGCTTAGGATTATCTAACCTTGTACCTAAAGATTCAAGAACCAACGACGACAAATTAAGAAATCGTGTTATCGGTTTCTCAATTGGTTATTCTTTGTAAGAATACCAAAACTGAGCATAAAAAAGCGTTCCGATTGACATCGGAACGCTTTTTTTATTCAAGCTTTAGTCGTAAAAGTTCCAGGTTAGCCCAAACTTCAATAAAGCATCGGGCATAGGATAACGGTTTACAGTATAATAGCCGTTGGAAAGTAATCCCTGGTTCAGGTAATCATACTTAACAAAAATATTCGCCCGTTTTAAATTTGCCTTAAGGAAAAAATCAACAACAGGCGTTGATTTTAATATTGTTTCGTCTCCTACATAAAATTGAGATGTGGCCGGCGAGTAGGAATAATTAGCATAAGACGTATTGTATCTAACATCGAAGCCTATATTTGTCTTTAAAACTTTAAAGAAAGTAATATCGACATAAACACTATTATAAGTATAAAAATCAGGTGTTCTTAATATGGATTGATTATCCGTTTTTTGATATGCCAGGTAGTTTTCAACCGCAAACTTACCAAACCGCCATTTTTTGGATATATCCAAACGTATTAGATTAATATCAGAAGTTTCTTGTAATGGTTTTATATTGATATCATTAATACCCTTTATTGTGGTGCCAAAATATAAATAGTTACTTGTAAGAAAATATTTAGCTCCGGCCTGTAAACCCAGCTTGTCATTAAAATAGTCTAAAGAAAGATTCGCCACTTTAACATTTTTCAGATCATTGTTAATCCAGCTGTAATGATTTCCGTTGTAAAAACTAAAAATTTCTGATGGGGATTGGTTTTGAAGGTAAGCACCTAATTCAATTCTTCCAATAGTTTTCCCCAAAGCAATTCTGCTTTTTGCCTCGTATAAAAAATCTCCGGCATTCCTCCCCTGGAAAATCTGCTGCACATTTAAATTAAAATCGATGTTATCATTGAAACGATAGCCCAATGCACCTAATAAACTCAGGTTTTGAAACCCAAAAGATCTATCTCCATAGGTTGTACCTGTGGTTCTTATTCCTAAGGAACGGTACTGATAATAATCATGTCTAATGCCGGCATCCAGCTTCAACTCATTTCTAATAACCGAGGATTTTTTTGGCCTTAAGAAGAAACTGTATAAAAATTCATTTTTGACATGCTGAACATGAGTAGAATCGTTTGTAAAAGTAACGTCCAATGAGCCGTCGTCTTTGGTTAATGCCCGTGGAATTACCGTATTGTCATCTGACTCGTTTTTTGTAAAATCATAACTATCATTATCATATTCAATGGTGTAAGTTATTTTATTTGTAGGCACAACTGAACCATTTACAGTAGAAGAGCTGTCTATATGGCCTACATAATAAGTTTGTTTTAAGAATAAAGTATTTTTACGGTATAAATTTCTGGCAGATGACAAACGAACGGCTTCAGCATCGCGTGAAATTTTACTGTAGTCGGCGTCAAATATGTTGTTAGCGGCAACAGCGCCATTTTCGTAGGCCCGTAACGTATTAAAAATCACAGATGCCCACATGTTGTACCGCTTACCTGGCGATTGGTACCAACTGAATAGTGCAATATTTAGATTATCGCCACGCTGCCGACTGTAAAAGCCGCGTGAATCCATTCTATTGAAGTTGAAACCCGCATTCCAATTTTTCTTGATATTTTGGCTATGTATGCCCCTGAAAAGTTGCTCCTTTTGCCCGGCACTAATTAAATATAAGCTGGTAAAAGGCGCTCTTGCCTGATAATAAATAATGTCTTCCGGAGTTAACGCGTAATAATCCAAAGAATGATATCCAGCATCAAATCCAATTCGCTTTGTCGGCTCATATAATAGAGGCCTTGCCACCTGCCCCATACTACCTGTAGTTATAGCGGGGTGTTTCGGCTGAACTAGAGGGCTGTAATTTTGAATATTTGTGGTGGATGTATCTAAAGGTAAAAGGACGATACTGTCCTTACTTAAGGATAGCTTTGTAAAACGGATGAACTTTGCATTGTAAACAACAGAATCTTTTCCGCCTTCTTCTTTTTTTCTTAAAGAATCTAATTCTTTATTTGTACCCACAGTGGTTTTTAAATCCTGTGCAAGAACATTGCCTCCGCCGATTAATACCAGAATTGCCAAACAAAACAGAATAGCTTTATACATTTATAACTCAGCGATTAGTGCAGTTAAAATTTCAGTCATTTTAGGCTCTGCTTTTGCGGCGACTTCTAAAATTTCATTCAAGTTAAAGGGTTGTAGGTCTTCGGGAAAACCTTCATCTGTTAACACGGAAATGGCAAAAACAGGTAAGCCTGCATGATTAGCTACAATTACTTCAGGTACAGTGCTCATTCCAACTGCATCTGCTCCAATTAGCCTGAGGTATTTGTATTCGGCTTTTGTCTCCAAATTAGGGCCGGAAACAGCCACGTAAACGCCCTTATGACATGTTACATCTACACCTTTCGCAATTTCCAGGGCTTTAGAAATAATTGTCTTTTTATATGGCTGGCTCATATCGGGAAACCGTGGGCCTAATTCACTCTCGATTAAACCACGTAATGGATTATCAGGCTGAAGATTAATATGATCTTCAATAACCATTAAATCACCCTTTTTAAATTCAGGATTTAAAGAGCCTGCAGCATTTGACACAATTAAATTCTCAATACCCAATCCTTTCATTACACGGACTGGAAAAGTAATCTGCTGCATCGTATACCCTTCATAATAATGCAAACGGCCCTGCATTGCTATAATTTTCTTTCCGTTTAAAGTTCCAAAAATTAATTTGCCGCTATGAAACTCTAATGTTGATATCGGGAAATTTGGAATATTTGAGTACATCAATTGATGTTCAACATTAATTTCCTTAACTAAGCCACCTAAGCCGGTGCCTAAAATAATACCTATTTCTGGTTTAAAGTTTTCCGTTTTGCGTTTTATATACTCAACGGTTTCTTCTATTGCTCTTAACATAGTTTAAAATAAGTTCATCAAAGGTAATCTTATCTTCTTCAAATAAATCGACCTCAATGGGTAAAAAATATACTGGTAAATTTACCAGTAAATCTTTAAATCCCGCAGCTTTTAAACGTTTGCTATCCTTTTCTGTTGTGATGATGATTTTTTCTTTTTTTGTCCCTGCATCAAATGATGATAAAAACTTCTTAATGTCATCGATTTTGAAAGCGTAGTGATCCGGAAATTCCTCGTGTTTGATTGTTTTCGAATATTTCTCCAGCTCTTCAATAAGCGGTGCGGGATTGGCAATTCCTGTTAACAAAAAGATTTCGTAATCTTTTATCGAATCCAGCGAACGGCTGTCATCATGGTACAAATGCCTCAGTTCGCCATATTTTAAATAGGAATGAAGTACTTTTTGATTTTCATTTGGTTGTAATTCGTTAATTGATGCCTGTTGCGCCACATGCAACAATGGAACCGGAGATTTAGTAACCAGCAAAACATCGGCACGTTTTCTTGATGAAAACACATCTCTTAAATTTCCTGCAGGAAGTAAGAATTGTAATGTCCCTAACTTCCTGAACTCGAAAAGTAAGATATTTAAACCGGCACGCACAGCCCGATGTTGATATGCATCATCCAGAATAATTAAGTCATGGTTTTCTTTTAGGTTTTCTATTCCCTTTATTCTGTCCTCGCAAACAGCAACCGTTATATCTTCAAATTTGTGATAATATTGTAAAGGTTCGTCGCCTATTGTTTCGGCTGTAGCGTTACCATCTGCGATAATGAAGCCTTTCGTTTTACGACCATAGCCCCTGCTCAGAACGGCAATTTTGTTATTCGTAAGTAATCGGATCAAATATTCTGTTGTTGGCGTTTTTCCGGATCCACCAACTGCCAGATTCCCTACGCATATTATGGGCAAATCAAATTTAACCGATGACATGATGCCCCAATCATAAAGTTTTTTTCGCAATGTAATCGCTAAACCATAAATAAGCGAAAATGGAAGCAGTAAAAGGCGTAAATAATTTAATAACATATCGTCGTGTTTCAAAAATACTGATTATTAAGATAAAGCAGGCATCACAAAATCGGATGCTTACTAAAATGAACCCTTAACTTTTGGAAAGGTTTTGCCAGAATTCTTAGAAATCCAATAATATATCCCATAAAAGACTGAACGTTAACTTTTGTACCGCCTTAAGTTTTATAATTATTCATAGTACAGAACAAAGGCTGATTTAAAATGTTAACTTGTAAGATGCTTACACTTTTATGAAGTTGGAATCAGAAGTTCTAATTGTTGGTGGTGGCTTGGCGGGTTTGACTGCGGCTATTCACCTAAAACAATTTGGTTTAAATGTAATTTTAATTGAGAAACAAAGTTATCCGCATCACAAAGTTTGCGGGGAATATATTTCTAACGAGGTTTTGCCCTACCTGGACTCGCTTAACCTTAACCTGACGGGTTTATCGCCTACACTGATAACAAACCTACAATTCACATCCCGTTCGCAAAAATCTTTTACCACAAAACTGCCATTAGGAGGTTGGGGCTTGAGCCGGTTCGTTCTTGATAATTTTTTATACCAAGCTGCGCTTAACCGTGGCATTACCATTTTACAGGATACAGTTACTAATATAATTTATTCGGATAATCAGTTTATTATCGAAACATCCGCAGGAATAAGCCTTAAGTCAAATCATGTTATCGGTGCCTATGGCAAACGGGCATCGATTGACGTAAAGCTGGAACGTGAGTTTATCAGCAAAAGATCAGGTTATCTGGCTGTAAAGGCACACTATTTTTCAGATTTTCCAGATAACCTTGTGAGCCTGAATAATTTTGAAGGCGGTTACTGCGGCGTTTCCAAAGTTGAAAATAATAAACTAAACGTCTGCTATTTAGCAGATTACGAAAGCTTTAAAAAACATAAAAACATTACAGCCTATCAGGAAAATGTACTCTATAAAAACGCCAATCTTCGAAACATATTAGAGCAGTCAAAGATGATTTTTGATGCCCCTTTAACGATTAGCCAAATATCTTTCGAGGCAAAAGAACCTGTATATAACCATATTTTAATGATCGGAGATACTGCCGGATTAATACACCCGCTTTGTGGTAATGGAATGGCGATGGCTATTCACAGTGCGAAAATCTTATCCGAACTTTTGAATAAATATGCTAAGGGACAAATCTCATCAAGAATTGAGTTAGAAAAAAAATATAGTGCAAGCTGGAAAAGCCTGTTTAGTACACGCTTAAAAGCAGGACAACTCCTAACATCGTTATTAAAAAACAAGGCAATGGAAAGTTTCGCTATGAACGCCATCAGCAGCATGCCTTTTATTTTGAATAAATTAATTAAATATACCCATGGACAACCGATTCCAATTTCGTGATTATGGCGATAAATACAAAGTTTAGAAGCAATGCGCCGGAACTTATGGATGATTTTCAGATGGAAGGTGAGATTTTAAGAGATGCATTAGATAAAATCGCACGCATTAATCAATTGTTAGGCGGCAATAAGGTTACCATTAGTGGAATTAAAATCTTAATTCAGGGCAAACCAAAAGATGAACCAATACGTATTACAGATATTGGTTGCGGCAATGGAGATATGCTGAGGGCCCTGGCCGATTATGCAGAAGAAAAAAACTTGAATTTTATTTTAAAAGGAATAGATGCCAACAATTTCACAATAAAACACGCTGAAAATTTGTCTAAGAATTACAACAATATTTCTTACGAATGTCGTGATATTTTTGACAGTTCAATAGAGGAGCAAGCGTGTGATATTTTTATTTGCACCCTGACTTTACACCATTTTAAGGACGAGGATATTATTCGCATTCTCGAAAAATTTAAACAATCGGCAAAATTGGGTATTGTTATTAATGACTTGCACAGAAGCGCCTTAGCTTACTATCTTTTCAAGGCTCTGTGTTTCCTTTTCGCATTAAACGATATGTCGAGAGAAGATGGTCTAGTATCTATTCTGCGGGGATTCAAAAGAGCAGATCTTTTGAACTATAGCAAGCGGTTAAACTTTAAATTCAGTGATATTAAATGGAAATGGGCATTTCGCTACCAATGGATAATTAAAACGATATGAGTGTTAGAATAAAAGCAGTTGGGAAAGCCCTTCCCGAATTTTGGAGTGCGACGGAAGATATTCTGCCTTTTTTAGATGGGTGGTTGAAAAACCAGGACGAGCGATTTATCAGAAAGGTTAAAAAAATTTTCGAGGGTGCTGCTGTAGATAAGCGTTATTCAATAATGTCACCGGGAGAAGTGTTTAGCGATTTAAGTTTTGAAGAAAGAAACACTATTTACATAAAGGAAGGCATAAAATTGGGTAAACAATGTCTTGAAACGGCATTGGGAAAAGCCGGATGGAAAGCTGAAGATCTGGATTTCATCATCACTGTGAGTTGTACGGGGATAATGATTCCATCTTTAGACGCTTACCTGATAAATGAATTGAGGCTTCGCCAGGACATTGTACGTTTACCGGTAACCGAAATGGGTTGTGCTGCAGGGGTTTCGGGAATCATTTATGCAAAAAATTTTCTCAAGGCAAATCCGGGTAAGCGAGCGGCAGTTGTTGCCGTCGAATCGCCTACTGCGACCTTCCAGCTTAATGATTTTTCTATGGCCAACGTGGTGAGCGCAGCCATTTTTGGGGATGGTGCGGCCTGCGTTTTACTTAGTTCAGACGGAGCAGATAAGGGGCCTGAAATTATAGCAGAGGAAATGTATCATTTTTACGATGCAGAAAACATGATGGGATTTAAACTGACCAATTCCGGTTTGCAAATGGTATTGGATGTAGAGGTTCCTGAAACGATTGCTTCGCATTTTCCGGCGATTATACACCCTTTCCTGGCTAAAAATGGTTTGGAAATTGAGGCGATTGACCATCTGATTTTTCATCCAGGCGGAAAAAAAATCATACAGATTGTAGAGGAATTATTTGGCAAACTTGGTAAAAACATAGATGAAACAAAAGAAGTTTTAAGACTTTATGGCAACATGAGCAGTGCGACGGTGTTATACGTACTAGAACGTACCCTGGATACGAAACCGCAGACAGGAGAAAAAGGTTTAATGCTGAGTTTTGGCCCTGGATTTTCCGCACAAAGAATACTTTTACAATGGTAAGATGGAAGCAAAGGAAATAATCAATAAATTACCTTACGGAGATGCATTTTTGTTCGTTGATGACTTGCTTCATATTGATGAAAATGGTGTGAAGGGAAGCTATACATACGCGCAAAATTTACCATTTTACGAGGCACATTTTAAAACCGCCCCTGTAACACCTGCGGTGATTTTGACCGAAACTATGGCTCAAATCGGACTCGTCTGTTTAGGATTGTTTCTATTGGGCAGTTATTCTGATGAGCAGAAAATATCGATTGCAATGACCTCAAATTCGGTCGATTTTCTAAGACCGGTATACCCGGGGGAAACAGTAATTGTAACCAGTGAAAAGCGCTATTTTAGATTTAATAAATTGAGTTGCAGAGTAAAAATGGAAACTGTTTCGGGTGAGCTGATATGTAAAGGAACTATTGAAGGGATGTTAATTTCTAAACCTGATGAATAATAATCGTGTCGTAATTACTGGTCTCGGCATTTGTGCGCCAAATGGAACTACAATTCCTGATTTTACTGAGGCGATTAAAAACGGCTCTTCGGGAATTACGCATCAACCTGATTTGGAAGCGCTTGGATTTTCTTGCCAGATTGCAGCAAAACCATCCCTTAATGAAGACCGGATTGCACAATATTTTACGCCTTTAGAGTTGAGAAATTTAAACAGCAGCGGAATAATTTACGGCGTAATTGCAGCTTTGGACGCCTGGAAAGACGCTGGGTTAGAGAAAAGCAATGACGATGAGCCTGATTGGGAAAGTGGAACGGTCTTCGGAACGGGTACTTCAGGAATTGATAAATTTCGCTGGGCGATAAACAAAATAGATGAATTGGAAATCCGAAAATTAGGAAGCTCTGTTGTTGTACAAACCATGGCTAGTGGAGTTAGTGCTTTCATCTGTGGAAAATTAGGCTTAGGAAATCGGGTGATTACAAATTCCGCCGCGTGTGCAACCGGTACCGAAAGCATTTTACTGGCATATGAAAGGGTTAAATCCGGACAGGCCAAAAGGATGTTGGCCGGAAGTACAAGCGACAGCGGGCCATACATATGGGGAGGATTTGATGCCATGAAAGTATGTACCTTCAAACACAATAACGAACCGGAGAAAGGAAGCCGGCCAATGAGTTTAACTGCTAGTGGGTTTGTGCCGGGAAGCGGCGCAGGTGCCTTAGTATTGGAATCATTGAATTCCGCTTTGGCAAGAAATGCAAAAATCTATGCCGAAGTCCTCGGCGGTGATGCAAATTCCGGTGGCCAGCGTGGCTTAGGCACCATGACCGCTCCAAACCCGCTTGCTGTACAGCGCTGTATTAAGCAGGCGATTGAAAATTCCAGAGTCGGGGCCGATGAAATAGATGTGATAAATGGACATTTAACTGCTACATCAAAAGACGCACTGGAAGTTGAAAACTGGAAGAAAGCATTAGGGTCTTCCGCGGACAATTTTCCTTACATAAATTCATTAAAGGGAATGGTAGGCCATTGCATTAGTGCAGCAGGAAGTATTGAGTCTGTGGCATCAATACTGGAGCTGCACAATGGATTTATCTTTCCAAACGTGAACTGCGAGGATTTGAATCCGGAAATCAGTTCCTTGATTAATGCCAAATGCATACCTCAAAAACTGATAGAAAAACCCATTAACATCTTAATTAAAGCAAGTTTTGGATTTGGCGACATTAATGCCTGTGTAATCTTTAAAAAATATAAAAATGACTGAACAACATATAATCGACGAACTAAAGACAATTATTATACCCTATACAGAAGAAAAATCTGCGTTAGAAAATATCGGAGCGCATACGGACTTTATCAAAGACCTTAAAATCAACTCTGCAAATTTAGTTGATATCGTTCTAGATATTGAGGAAAAATTTAACATCACAATCGATAACGATTCAATGGCGAAAATGCTCACGGTTAAAGCAACAATCGATGTGATTGAAAACAAATTACAGGCAAATGCTGGGTAATGATATCGTAGATTTAAACCTGGCCAAAATCCAAAGCAACTGGAGGCGTAAAAATTACCTCGATAAGATTTTTACTGAAGAAGAACATCGGCTTATTTCATCAGCTAAAGATCCTGATGTATTGGTTTGGATTCTTTGGAGCATGAAAGAATCAGCCTACAAAATATGTAACAGAATAACGAATAAACGGCTTTTTAATCCAGCCGCTTTTCAGTGCAGCATTGTAGAATTGAATAACGAAACTGCAAAAGGCCTTGTTAATTACAACACTTTGAAAGTTTTGACAACAACCGAAATCAAAACTGAATTTATACACACCATTGCGACTGATGATATTCGATTTTCAAAGAATATAAGGTTATGGCGCAATCAATACCCTTTAAACTACCCGCAGCTTTTCAATAAACAAAATACTGATTACCAATTATATAAAAACGAAAATAATCTTCCTGAGGTAAAAAATTTGTGTAATAAAACACCACATCATGTATCGGTTAGCCACCATGGCAACTATTTATGCATTGTTTTTGATAGTGACCCTATACGTTGATTGATGTTAAATGTTGCGCTATTTCTTTACAGAAGAATAGAATTGCATCCCTTAAAAAGCCTTATCTTTGCGTAAATCATAAAAAATATAATATGCTTAAAGGATTTTTCAACGTACCATCCCCGGTAAATGAACCTATATTAAATTATGGCCCAGGTAGCAAAGAACGCGTGCTTTTGAAAGAAGCGCTTGCTGAGGCCCGTTCCCATCAACAAGACATACCGATGTACATCGGCGGAAAGCAAGTTTACACAGAAAAAAAAGGCAAAGTTGTTCCTCCACATGATCATCAACATATTTTAGCTCAATATAGTATTGGCGACAAAACACATATTAAACAGGCGATTGATGCAGCTTTAGCGGCAAAAGAGGACTGGGAAAATCTTTCATGGGAGCACAGAGCTGCCATCTTCCTAAAAGCTGCTGATTTAATCGCAGGAAAGTACCGTTATAAATTAAATGCTGCGACCATGTTGGGTCAAAGTAAAAATGCCTATCAGGCGGAAATTGATGCTGCTTGTGAGCTGATCGATTTCTTACGTTTTAACGTGAGTTACATGGCTGATATTTATAAACAACAACCTCCTGTTTCACCTCGCGGAAGTTGGAATCGTGTGGAACAAAGACCGTTGGAAGGCTTTGTTTTCGCTTTAACACCATTCAATTTTACGGCAATTGCAGCGAATTTACCAGCATCGGCAGCGATGATGGGCAATGTCGTGGTTTGGAAGCCTGCAGACACACAAGTATATGCAGCTAATCTTCTAATGGAAATTTTCCGCGAAGCTGGTTTACCTGATGGCGTTGTCAACCTGGTTTATGCCGACGGACCAGAAACCGGAGAGGTGATCTTTAATCATCCGGACTTTGCAGGTATTCACTTTACAGGTTCTACAAAAGTATTTCAGGAAATCTGGAAAACAATAGGAACAAACATTCACAAATACAGGTCTTATCCGCGTATCGTTGGTGAAACCGGAGGTAAAGATTTTATACTCGTACATCCATCTGCACAGACCAAAATTGCAAGTACTGCAATCGTTCGTGGTGCTTTTGAATACCAGGGACAAAAATGTTCAGCTGCGAGTCGTGTTTATATTGCAGAAAGCCTTTGGCCGGAAATTAAAGAACAAATATTAGCCGATTTAGCGTCTTTCAAAATGGGCGGAACTGAAGATTTTACTAACTTCATTAATGCGGTTATTGATGAACGCTCATTTGATAAATTGGCCAAATACATCGATCAGGCAAAGAAAGATGAAGGCGTTGAAATTATCGCAGGCGGTAAGTACGATAAAAGTAAAGGCTATTTCGTTGAGCCAACTGTTTTAGTTGTTCAGGATCCGAAATACACGACCATGTGCGATGAGCTTTTCGGTCCGGTTTTAACGGTTTATGTATATGCGGACGAGGATTTCGATTCTATTTTAGAGGTGATTGATACAACTTCTCCATATGCCCTAACCGGTGCCCTGATAGCACAAGATCGTTATGCAATCGACAAGGCAAGTCATGCTTTACGCAACTCTGCCGGCAACTTTTACATCAACGATAAATGCACGGGAGCAGTTGTTGGCCAGCAGCCATTTGGCGGTGCCAGAGGTTCGGGTACCAACGATAAAGCGGGCTCGATGATTAATTTATTGCGTTGGGTTTCTCCACGCACGATTAAAGAAGTTTTCGAATCTCCAACTGACTATCGCTATCCATTCTTAGCTGAAGATTAATATCAACTACATAAAATTAAAACCTCTTGAGCAAAAATCAAGGGGTTTTGTTTTTATATGGGTTTCGAAAAGCAATCACAGCAGCATTACTTATTCGATCGGCTATAGGCCATACTCTTAACTGTTCGGAAAATACTAAGCCCTCTCTAACCCCCTCTAAAGGGCGGGCAGTAATTGCATAAATGCTTAAATAAAAAAATCTGCAAGCTTTATGAAATTGACTTCATAAAACTTGCAGATGATTGGTTTGTGAGGACCAAACCAAGGTGTTTGATTTCATCTAAGAATTGCTTAATGCCTCGTAATGAAAGAATCGGTAGTGGCTTTGGAGAAGGGAAACCTTAAACCCTCTGCCTTCCTACCCTCAACCTTATCTAAGGAACGATTTCTTCTAAATAACTCTCCACCGGCGGACAAGCACAAATTAAGGAGCGGTCGCCATGGCTATCGTTAACACGTCCAACTGATGGCCAGAATTTACGCTCTAACACATAAGGAAGTGGGAACGCAGCAGTTTGACGGCTGTAAGCATGTTCCCATTCGTTTGCAGTAATTACCGCAACGGTATGGGGTGCATTTTTCAATGGGTTGTCTACTCTATCAAAAGTTAAGTTTTCTACCTGATCTATTTCTTTTTTGATTGCGATTAAGGCATCACAGAAACGGTCTAATTCGTGCTTAGGTTCAGATTCTGTTGGTTCGACCATTAGCGTGCCTGCAACGGGGAATGAAACTGTTGGTGCGTGAAAACCATAATCCATTAAACGTTTTGCGATATCCGTTACTTCAATTCCAAAAGCTTTAAATGAACGGCAATCTAAAATCATCTCGTGTGCACAACGCCCCTGAGCACCGGAATAAAGTACCGGATAGTGTTGCTCCAGACGAGTTTTCATGTAATTTGCATTTAAAATCGCATATTTTGTAGCATTAGTCAATCCCTCGGCACCCATCATAGCGATATAAGCGTGAGAAATAATCAGGATTGATGCTGAACCCCAAGGCGCAGATGAAACGGCAGAAATTGATTTTCCTTTGTCGATATCAACTACAGCGTGACCTGGAAGATAAGGAACCAAGTGTTTAGCCACACCGATTGGACCCATACCGGGGCCACCACCACCGTGAGGAATACAAAAGGTTTTGTGCAGGTTTAAGTGACAAACATCGGCACCAATATTAGCAGGACTTGTAAGACCAACCTGCGCGTTCATGTTCGCACCATCCATATAAACTTGTCCCCCATTAGCGTGTACAGTTTCACAAATTTCAATGATGCTCTCTTCGAATACACCGTGGGTTGAAGGATAGGTTACCATCAAACAAGATAAATTGTCTTTATGCAACTCTGCTTTTGCTTTTAAATCTTCAACATCGATGTTGCCATTTTCCAACGATTTAACCACAACAATTTTCATGTCAGCCATAGCTGCAGAAGCTGGGTTTGTACCATGAGCCGATGCCGGTATTAGTGCCACGTTACGGTGGAAATCGCCTCTATCGTGGTGGTACGCACGAATAACCATCAAACCTGCATACTCACCTTGTGCACCAGCGTTTGGCTGTAAACTCATTGCCGCAAAACCGGTAATTTCACTTAACCATTTATCTAATTCGTTGAATACAGAATAATAACCTAAAACCTGGTCGGCAGGAGCGAATGGGTGAACACGACCGAAGTGAGACCAGGTAACCGGAATCATTTCTGCCGTGGCATTTAATTTCATGGTACAGCTACCCAAGGCAATCATCGAGTGGCAAAGTGATAAATCTTTCGCCTCTAACGATTTAATGTAACGTAACATTTCATGCTCAGAATGGTGTGAGTTGAAAATTGGATGCGTTAAATATGTTGATGTACGTTGTAATTCCGTTGGAATAACCGTTTCTACAGTTTCTATAACTTCAACCTGATCTGCAGCTACCGCCTTTACTTTAGCAAAGATTTTAGCAATTAACTGAATGTCTTCGAAAGTAGTTGTTTCGTCAACTGAAATTGTAGCCACATTACCAACATAGTTAAGGTTAATTTCGTTATCTAAACAACCTGAATGAATGCCGCCTTTTAAATTGCCTAAATCAAAACGTATGGTATCGAAATAGGCTGAATTTAACTGCTCATAACCCAGGTCTTTTAAAGTTGAAGCCAGGCTTATTGCCAAACCATGCGTGCGTTCTGCAATGGCTTTTAATCCTTTCGGACCGTGATAAGCCGCATAGAAACCAGCCATAATAGCTAGCAATGCTTGGGCTGTACAGATATTCGAAGTTGCTTTATCTCTACGAATGTGTTGCTCCCTTGTTTGCAAAGCCATACGTAAAGCGTAATCTCCATGGCTGTCGATGGTTACACCTATAATACGACCGGGGATAGAACGTTTATATTCTTCTTTAGTGGCGAAAAATGCAGCATGCGGACCACCAAAACCCATCGGAATACCGAAACGTTGTGTGGTGCCAACAACAATATCTGCTCCCCACTCGCCCGGAGGCGTTAATAATGTTAAGCTTAAAATATCCGCTGCAACGGTTAATTTAATATTCACGTTATGGAGCTCCGATGCAAAACCTTTATAGTCAAAAACTTCGCCATTACCAGCCGGATATTGAACAATTGCACCAAAGAAGTCTTCAGTAGCAACAAAATCTAAATGATTTCCGATAACTAATTCAATACCATAAGGATTTGCGCGGGTTTTTAAAATATCTATTGTTTGAGCAAAAACCAATTCCGAAACGAAATATTTTTTCGCAGACTGATTCTTACGCGTACTGTATTGCATAAACATAGCTTCTGCTGCAGCCGTACCTTCATCTAAAAGTGAGGCGTTCGCAATTTCCATCCCGGTTAAATCAATAACCATGGTTTGGAAATTCAGCAATGCTTGTAAACGGCCCTGCGCAATTTCTGCCTGATAAGGCGTGTATTGCGTATACCATCCCGGATTTTCAAAAACATTACGCAAAATTACGCCAGGCGTAATGGTGTCGTAATAACCCTGACCGATAAAGCTTTTGAAAACTTTATTTAACAATGAAGTTTGTTTTAAAGCACCAAGGTATTCCGTTTCTGACTTCGCTGCTGGCAAGTTTAAAGGCTGTTTCAACCTAATTGCCGTAGGAACAGTTTGTTCAATTAGCTCATCAATAGAATTTACGCCAACAGTTTGCAACATTTCGGCTGTATCTGCCTCATTTGGCGCAATATGACGATTTTGAAAATCTTCCTTGTAATGGATATTTAAGCTCATGCGGTATGAATAATAATTTCGTGCAAAGGTAGGAAAAACGATGTTGTATTTTGCTATTCATCCGTGTAAAAAAGGTGTCTTATTTAAGCCGAAAAACAGGTTATCCAAGAATAATTAACCAAACTTTGATGTTAACAAAATATAGTGATATGCTGAAACGAAATCCTGCATAGAATTACTTCAGGATTTTATTGTATCTTCAATACCAAATACGTACACTATGCAATTAGCAGCACAAATCCTAATCGGCTTAGTTGCCATTATTCACATTTACATTCTTTGGTTAGAAATGTTCGCCTGGACAACTCAAGCGCCAAAGGTTTTTAAAACCATACCGAAGGAACTATTCAAACCGACAAAAACTTTAGCAGCAAACCAGGGCTTGTATAACGGCTTTTTAGCGGCCGGTTTAATCTGGTCATTATGCATAGGCGATCCACATTGGAAATTTTACGTCGCGATATTTTTTCTGTGTTGCGTTATTATCGCCGGCATTTACGGTGCGGCAACCGCAAGTAAAAAGATTCTTTATGTACAGTCGATTCCGGCTTTGGTTGCTTTAATTCTATTGCATTTAAAGTAGTATAAATTTAAAGAATGAGATTTTTTTTAGTACTTGCGGTACTTGCGATCTTAAGCTTTAAACCGGCTTCAAGCTATAAACTGAGTGATTCCAAAATCAAAACCGCATTATCGTTTTGCCAAAAAAACAATATGGATACTTCGGTTTGTATCATGATCGACATGAGTATCCACTCTGGGAAGAACCGGATTTTTGTTTACAATTTTAAGCAAAAAGAAATCATCATAGCAGGACTTTGTGCCCATGGCGTGGGCGGTGGTAGTACACCGGTAAAACCAATGTTTAGCAATAAAATTGGAAGTAACTGCACGTCTTTGGGAAAATATAAAGTAAAAGGTCGTTCTTACAGTAACTGGGGGATTAACATCCATTACAAAATGGATGGGTTAGAAGAAACCAACAATAATGCTTTTAAAAGAATTGTGGTTTTGCATTCCTACACGCCAGTTCCTGACCGGGAAATATTTCCTCAAACCTTATTCGGCCAAAGTGCGGGGTGTCCGGTTCTATCTGATGGAACGATGAAAAAGATTGACAACCTTTTAAAAACAAAGAAAAAGCCCGTATTACTTTGGATTTATATCTAAAGGCAATCCGCTCATGAGCTCATCATTTAGAAACCCTTAACATAAAGACTGCTTTGAATTTCGGATTTTAGAAATTGAAAAACTTATAGGTTTAAAAGCCGCTCTAAATGATGATAACCAATGCCAAAGTATTCTTTACTTTCTTTAATCTTCTGGAGAATTTCCTCTTTGTTTTTTGTGTCCTTTTCTTTACCCTTAATTCCGACCACTAAAACATTTTTTGGTGTATGCGCATCAGAAATAAATTCGAATACTTTCGTTTTATAACCAAAATATTCTAAAATCAAAGCTCGGATTCCATCGGTAACCATCTCCGCCTGGCGTTCTAAGAAAATACCGTACTTTGTTAAAAAGGAAACGTCATTTTTTACTTTGTTGCGCTCAATTTCTTTGCGGATTTGTTTATGGCAACAAGGGGCAACAACGATTAATTCGGCATTCGCTTTAATTCCCTTAAAAATTGCGTCGTCTGTTGCCGTATCGCAGGCGTGAAGTGCAATTAACAGGTTAAGATGCTCCGCTTCATAGTCTTCAATTGTTCCCTGTACGAAATTTAAGTGCCGAAAGCCCGACTTTTCAGCAACCTCATTGCATAAGTTTACCATATCCTGGCGGTACTCTACACCAACAACTTCAGCATTTAACTTCAAAACCGAATGTAGATAATCATACAAAGCAAAGGTTAAATAGCCCTTTCCAGAGCCCATATCTACAACATTTTTAATCGTTCCCTCTGGTAACTCTTTTATCAGAGAACTTAAAATTTCGATGTAGTGATTTATTTGGCGGAATTTGTCCTGCGCATTTTTGAAAACTTTCCCTTCCCCGTCGGTAATTTTCAATTCAGTTAAATAAGATTTCGAATCAGCTTTAATTAGCCTGCTTTTCTCTTTATCGTGGGTAGCCTTTGGAATCTCCCTGGTTGATGCCGATATTTCCCTTAATACAACCTTACCGCTATTTAACTGTTCAAGAATCAAGTCCTTGTCCGCTGTAAAGAGTGTTCCTATATTAAATCCGGCATGCAAATGTTCAGCAACGAGCTTAATGCCCTCACTTATAGAAAAGTTTTTCACCAAATCACGTGTTTTGTAGCGAAATGTGAAAGCCAGCTTATCTTCTCGCTTAATAATGACTTTTCTAACCAGAATTTGCTTCAGGCCTTCTTCATCTCCTTTATAATTCCCTAAAGAGATTTTAGCAAACTTCTCTGAAGTTAAACTAGCTTGCAAAGCCGAGATAAATTGTTCAATCTGTTCTGAAAATACCATCGTAAAATTAAAGCAACAAAGATAAATCAATTTCTTCAGAGAACGCCCCATGACTGATAATGTAACACTCGGCCGACTTTTTTAAGGGCATAAACAACGTTTAGTAATGTATTGCTGCTTAAAGCGTTTCTAAGATGTAATTGCCAAGAAGCGGGCTAACCAATTAAAAAAGTTATCAGTAATGATTCCAAAAAGGCAAATGGTTTTCGTTTAATGCAATTAAAGATTATTTTAGGATAAATTTAACAGCCAAACCAAATTAATGAGTGAATTTCAGATAAAAAAATCGCCAATTGTTTATGATGCCATTGTAGTTGGCTCTGGCGCAGGTGGCGGCATGGCAGCGTATGTACTTGCAAACGCTGGCCAAAAAGTTTTAATGCTCGAAGCGGGGCAATATTTCGACCCGAGGTTAGATTCTCATCAATTGAAATGGCCCTGGGAATCGCCCAGACGTGGTGCCGGCACCGTCCGCCCGTTTGGCGATTTCGATGCCTCTTATGGTGGATGGGAGTTGGAAGGCGAGCCTTACACTCAAAAAAATAAAACCGAATTTGAGTGGTTTCGATCGAGGATGCTTGGTGGCCGTACCAATCACTGGGGAAGAATTTCCTTAAGAATGGGGCCACAGGATTTTAAGCCAACCGACGGCTTAACCGACGACTGGCCAATCACCTATAATGACGTAAAGCCGTTCTACGATAAAGTTGACCGAATGATCGGTATTTATGGAACCGCCGAGGGTTTAGAAAATGAACCTGATGGCATCTTTATGAAGCCGCCTAAACCCAGGTTAAATGAATTATTCATAAAAAAAGGTGCAGAAAAAGCTGGTGTAAAAGTAATTACCGGTCGTGGCGCAGTAATGACCGAATCTATTAAAGGAAATAATGATCGTGCGCCCTGCTTCTATTGCGGCCAGTGTGGAAGAAGCTGTAAAGTATATGGCGATTTTTCCGCTTCCTCTTGCTTGGTGATTCCGGCAGTAAAAACAGGTAATTTAACCGTTATTACTGATGCGATGGTTCGTGAAGTAATTACGGATAAAGATGGAACGGCAAAAGGCGTTTCTTATGTAAATAGAAAAGATTTACAAGAGTACCAGGTTAATGGTAAACTGGTGATTTTAGGCGCCAGTGCCTGCGAATCTGCCCGAATTTTATTGAACTCAAAATCGTCCGCACACCCTGGCGGCTTAGCAAATAGCAGCGGCGTGGTCGGAAAATATTTACACGATTCTACTGGCGCCGGCGTATACGGTTTTCTTCCTCAATTAATGGATAGAAAACGTTATAACGAAGACGGTTTAGGAAGTGTGCATATTTACTCGCCCTGGTGGCTGGATAACAAAAAATTGAATTTTCCTCGCGGTTATCACATTGAATATGGCGGTGGGATGGGTATGCCATCTTACGGTTTTGGCGGAGGTGTTGAATCAATTAACGGCATGGTTCCCGACAGAAATGGCAAGAAAAAAGAAGCGGGCGGTTATGGTAAGTCTTTAAAAGATGATTATAGACGCTTCTATGGAACAAGTGTGGGCATGGCTGGTCGTGGAACTGCAATCGCCCGCGAAGATAATTATTGCGAAATAGACCCCAACATGGTGGATAAATATGGCATTCCGGTTTTAAGATTTAATTACAAATGGGCGAAGGAAGAAATTCTGCAAGCGAAACACATGCAGGAAACTTTTTTATCCATTATGAAAGAAATGGGCGCAGTCGTAACTTCTGAAATTCACGGTGCAGATACGAACTACGGTTTGCTGAATCCAGGAAAAATTATACATGAAGTTGGTACCATCCGTATGGGCGACGACCCTAAAAAGTCAGCTTTAAATAAGTATTGCCAGGCACACGATTGTAAAAATTTATTTGTCGTTGATGCTGGTCCTTTCGTACAACAGGGTGATAAAAATGCAACCTGGACAATCCTCGCCTTATCAATGAGAACAGCAGAATATATTTTGGCACAAAAGAAAAAACAAAACATATAATATGAACAGACGAGATTCCATAAAGGCTTTGGGCTTAACGGCCCTGAGTACGGCAGTACTGGTTGAAGCCTGTAAACAACCTGAAACCAAAACCGAAGTTGCCGCGCCTGCCGAAACAACAAAAGAAGCCGGCAGAGAGCAATGGGAAATGGATAGGGATAAAAAACTTAAATCCGAAACCTTTTTCGATAAGCACGAAATGGCCACGATTACAGTTTTAGCCGATATTATCATCCCTAAAGATGATGTTTCGGGAAGCGCTTCTGATGCAAAAGTCCCTGAATTTATCGAGTTTATTGTAAAGGATATTCCAGAACACAAAGTGCCAATGCGTGGTGGCTTGAAATGGCTGGATATTTACAGCTTCAATAAATTTCAGAAATCCTTTGTCGAACTTTCACAAAGCAATCAATTATCAATCGTTGATGAAATTGCTTACCCTGAAAAGGCCAGACCCGAGATGCAGGCCGGCGTGGCATTTTTCAATAGAATGAGAGATTTAACAGCATCAGGTTTTTACACGAGTGAAATTGGCGTAAAAGACATCGGCTATGTTGGAAATTCTCCAAACCAATGGGCTGGCGTTCCTGATGATGTTCTGAAGCAATATGGCATGCAGAATGTGAAGATTTAGCTAAGCTAAGTCGTCATTTCGATCGAAGCGGAGAAATCTTTCCAGATGGGTTCAAAGATTTCTCCATTCCGCCTTGCTCCAGTCGAAATGACGTTTATTCGAAAATCAATATCAATCCTTTGCCTTTTTCAATAGGAATTGATTTTCCTTCCAGATAATTTCCTGCAGCCTGAAACTTATCAATACCTGGCGCTGAAATTTTAACTTTCTCAGCACTCAAACCTAACTTGCCCCAATCGATAATTAAATTGACTTTAACATCAGTCTCATCCCAACTTGCCAATGCAACCATCGTTTTATTCTTATGCTTATAAACTGTAGCCAAAACTTTCCGATTATCTGTTTTAACCGGACAGTTTTCACTCCAGCAGCCAATCATTTCTGAGCCTTGAATTCCAAAATCATCCCAAGCGCTCCATAACGGTTTCGGGTCGCTTTTTTCCGACCATCCTAATCGGCTTGTCATGCCGTAAATCATTCCCCGCCATGGATTGCCGTCGTCCTGAAGCATTTCGCCCATTACACCAAATGGAATTCCACTGATCTCAGTTAAAAAGAAATCGGAATTATTCTTCTGATAATCAAAATATTCGCCAAACCATAAGCGATTTAAATAAGGAAAATGTTCCAAATATAAAATGGCGCTATTGTTAAATCCATCGTTTTTATTGTACTGATTTGCTGAATGTAAATCGATAATTCCCGGGTGATTATCTTGCGTTAATACACGCTTGATCCGCTTCATTGTTATCCTATCAAAAGCGACATCATCAAGGTAAACACCGTCGATACCAACATTCTTAACCAGCCAATTCATACCCTCCACATAATAATTATGCCAGCGATTCATACCGCTGTTTATGATTGCAGCGTCTTTAATTTCGGGTACAAACCAGGCGGCAATGTAGTTAGAATCCAAATGCTCTTGTAACCAGCTAAAACCCCCACCCTTTCCTGGTGAATAAACTTCTGTACCCAAACTACGCAGTGCAGGCCATTCATAAGCATGATTAGAAAGTTCACGTACAGTGTTATAAATCTTAACTTTCAAACCCTTGCTGTGCGCTTCGTCGATATAGCTTTTCATCTTTTTCCATTCGATGAAAGGATAATTTATCCATGGATTTATAGGCGTGGCATGATGAATGTTGATTACCGTGGCCCCTGCCGATTTAATAGAATCTAAATTTCCATATTTATGGTAAAAACGATTGCTCCACTGAAAGTCGGTGTCTAGCAGATGGAAAGGTGTTATCAACAAATTGAAATTGTAATAAAGCTCATCATCTTTTTTCATGGTTCGTGCTCCGGTAAAATTATCAGCAAGCATTGAGCTCCCTTTCACGTTGATCTGAATTCCACCTTTACCATCATTTCCCCACGATTTTGGAAGAAATAAAGGCTTCTGCAAGTAGAAATTGGTATTCAGCGGACGAAGATAATGCTCATCTCTTAAGTTGTAATACAAGCCTGCATTTACATTACCGATCCATACCGCATCCTGGTTTTTATGTGCAACATCCCACTTCCATTTTACGGTATCAGGCCTCAGTCCACCTTTTTCACCCAATCCCATTAAGTATTTCGTTGAACCTTTTTCAAACGGGATGTGAAAATCTACGTTACTGAAATCGATATCCTTTAGTGCGGTTACTTTAACCACATAATGTACATAACCATCAAATTCAAGTGAACCCTCTATATCCATTTTCAGATTCTCAGAAGTACTGGTTGCAGTCCACTTGACCATTCCCGCTTCTTTGCTCGTAATTTGAAAATTGCCATTAACAAATTTCTCCTGAATTTTTGATGTATTGTAAAAATGAAAATGAATAGGTTCGTACAAAATATTATTTGGTTTTTCAGTATAACCAGTCATTTCCGGATTAAAGAAAGTTTGAATTTGCCTTGGAAAGCCATCGGCGTTGATTTCGAACTTTCTGCCCAATAAAGAAATCACATTTCCCTCAACTTTTAGTGGTGTGTAGGGTGCAACAACTGTATTTGCCTGCGCCATTGCCGAATTTAACCAGGTCAGGCGTGTCTGTTTATCTGGTGTGCCAACGCCGGCATCCGCAAGAACGTCATTTCCAACTGTTAATTTTACATCAATATTTTTTGATTTCCCATTAGATTTCACTGCGAACCTGCCAGTGTAAATCCCCGCTGATGTTGTTCTTGGAACATCAACCGTAATCCACATGGCTTGCACTTTTCCTGTAGCAACGTTTACTGTTTTTGTTAAAGGTTTGTTGTCGTAGCTTATTCCATTGGTATTTAAACAGTTGATGTATTTTGCAGAAATTATTTTTCCTGTTGATGACTTTAAATCACCAAAGAACACTTTGACGTCTTTTAAATCCTTCAAAGCATAAACGCCAAATTGAAATGCATAATTTTCACCCTTTTTAGCTGAACCGGAAAACGTATTAGAAACGCCTTTCTGAATCCAGCGATAAGGTAAATCATTTTGCATTTTAATCGGAAATAGTCTATCCTCAGGAAATACAATAAATGCTTCAGATTGATTTTTAGATTTTACAGCAGCAGTTTCCTTAGCGGTTGCGATAACTTCCATCGGATAAAAAGAATTAAAGGCATCGATGGATTGAATTTCCAAAGCAGTCGCATTAATAGCAATCTTATTCGCATTATTTAATGTATAATTATCTGCTTTTAAATAAACGCCTTTCGGATAATTACTTCTCCCCTCATTTTTATAGGGCATATAATAAACAAAATACTTTCCTTTTGTAGGTGCCTCAAAGTAAATATCGGCACTTTCCCTGCTGAAATTTTCAACGCTCAAAACGGAAAAAGCTTTTCCTGTAGCATCTTGAATAATTACTTTTTTTAATTCCAGGTGTTCATCTCTTCTGCGCCAATCTATTTTTACATGAGCAACTTTCCCGGTTCCATTAAAATGGACTACGACTCTATGATTGCCAAGTGAATCAGCATTCCAGGCGTTGTTACCATCAGTATATTTTAGAACCTGAGCATCAACAGATAATTGACAAAGTATTGATAACAGAAGAAAAGACCAGAATTTCATATTAAATTTATTTTACGCTAATTTATAGATACTAGCAGAAAAAATACTATATGGTATAAAAATTCGCAATGTCTAATAAATTCCTACAACAAAAAAAGTCCCGCTCTTTCGAACAGGACTTTCTTTATCTTGAGGTGAATAAAACTATTCTCCTTTTGGTTCTTCAGTAGCAGGTGCTTCTTCAGTCGTAGCCGCAGGAGCCGTTTCTGCAACTTCTGCTTTAGCTTCAGCAGCTTTAGGTGCAGCAGCAGTTTTACTTCTACCACGACGCGTTGTTTTCTTCTCTTCTTTAGCTTCTACATCTTTACCGTAAACTGTATTATAATCTACAAATTCAATTAAAGCCATTTCAGCGTTATCACCTGCACGGTTGTTTAATTTGATGATACGAGTGTAGCCACCTGGACGATTTGCAACTTTCTCAGCGATTTCGCGGAATAAGATTGTTACTACTTCTTTATCTTGTAGGTAAGCAAATACTGTACGACGTGAATGCGTAGTATCACTTTTTGATTTAGTGATGATAGGCTCAACATAAGTACGTAAAGCTTTTGCTTTAGCTAAAGTTGTTGTAATTCTTTTGTGCAAAATAAGTGATGAAGCCATATTCGCTAACATCGCCTTTCTGTGGCTTGCGGTTCTACCTAAGTGGTTTACTTTTTTACCGTGTCTCATTGTTTTTTAATAAAGTGTATACCGTCTCTGTCTCAGAGGGAATTATACACAGTGAAATAATAATTTGTTCAACGCTTTGCGCTACGCGCATGGCGCTATGTGTTTTACTCTTCGTCTAATTTAAATTTAGACAGGTTCATGCCGAATGACAAACCCTTTGATTTCACAAGCTCTTGAATCTCTGTTAATGATTTTTTACCAAAGTTTCTGAATTTTAACATATCAGCAACATCGTAAGAAACCAAATCAGCTAAAGTACGGATATCAGCAGCTTTTAAGCAGTTTAATGCTCTAACTGAAAGATCCATATCCACTAGTTCAGTTTTAAGGATTTTACGCATGTGTAAAATTTCCTCGTCAACTTCTTTAGTTTCTTCTTTTGCCTGAGATTCTAATACTAAGTTCTCATCAGAGAATAACATAAAGTGTTGGATAAGAATCTTAGCCGCCTCTTTTAACGCTTCTTCAGGGTGAATTGAACCATCAGTAGAAATATCTAATACCAATTTCTCATAATCCGTCTTTTGTTCAACACGGAAGTTTTCAATTGTGTATTTAACGTTTTTCATTGGTGTGTAGATCGAATCGATAGCGATAACACCTACAACAGCATCAGCAACTTTATTTTCTTCAGCAGGTACATAACCACGTCCTTTATTGATGGTTAATTCCACTTCTAAAGTAACAGATTTATCCATGTTGCAAATAACATGCTCAGGATTTAATACTGTAAAGTTGTTAGAGAATTTAGTAATATCACCAGCTTTGAACTGATCCTGGCCGTTAACAATGATGAATACTTTTTCAGCATCACCAGAATCACCGGTTTTTTTAAAACGTACTTGTTTTAAGTTCAAGATGATATCAGTTAAATCTTCTACAACACCTTTCATGGTAGAAAACTCATGCGAAACGCCTGAAAAACGAATAGTAGTAATAGCATAACCTTCTAATGAAGAAAGTAAAATTCTTCTTAAGGCATTACCAATTGTTACACCGAAACCGGGTTCTAAAGGACGAAATTCAAATATGCCATCGAAATCGGTTGATTTCTGCATGATCACTTTGTCTGGTTTCTGAAATGCTAAAATTGCCATTTATATTTTTTTAAATTCGTTATTGAATATATAGTAACATGAAAAAAGTTAATTACCCTTTTGAGGTAATTAACTATATCACTTATTACTTTGAGTATAACTCGATGATTAAGTTTTCCTTAATGTTTTCAGGAATCTCGTCGCGTTGTGGATAAGTTAAAAACTTACCCGTTAACTCGCCAGCATTCCACTCTAACCAGGCAAATTTGTTAATTGTTCTGCCTGCAACTGAGTTACTGATTGATTCTAAAGACTTTGATTTCTCACGAACCGCAACAACATCACCAGCTTTTAACTGATATGAAGGGATATTTACAACTTCACCATTCACAGTTACGTGTTTATGGCTAACTAACTGGCGTGCAGCAGAACGGGTTGTTGCAATACCTAAACGGTAAACGGTATTATCTAAACGTGCTTCTAATAATTGAAGTAAGTTATCACCAGTAATACCTGCACGTGAAGATGCTTTCTTAAACAAGTTACTGAACTGCTTTTCTAATACACCATAAGTATATTTTACTTTTTGTTTCTCCATTAACTGGATAGCATATTCAGATTGTTTTCCTCTTCTTTTTGATGAGCCGTGTTGCCCAGGAGGATAATTTTTTCTGTCTAACACTTTATCAGGACCGAAAATTGGTTCTCTGAATTTACGTGCGATTTTACTTTTGGGGCCTGTATATCTTGCCATTTTTGTTGTGTTTTTAAAGTATCATCCAGCCTGTAGCTGGAGATTCTTAGCTTTAAAATTAATTAAACTCTTCTCTTTTTAGGAGGACGACATCCATTGTGAGGAAGTGGAGTGATATCTTTTATAGACATTACTTCAATACCTGCTACTTGTAAAGTTCTGATTGCAGATTCACGACCTGAACCCGGACCTTTAACAAATACTTCAACTTTACGTAAACCTAAATCAAATGCAACTTTACCACAATCTGAAGCGGCTTGACCGGCTGCATAAGGTGTGTTCTTTTTAGAACCTTTAAAGCCCATTTTACCAGCTGAAGACCATGAAATGGTCTGTCCGTTGTTGTTCGTTAGCGTAACGATAATGTTGTTAAAGGTAGCATTGATATGTGCCTGACCAACAGACTCAATTACAACGATACGTTTTTTGGTAACTTTTTTACTCTTAGCCATTTTTGCTTTTAGATTTTAGATGTGAGACTTGAGACGTAAGATTTTCCCAATCCCGGCACTCAGCATCCTAATTTTTATCTTTATATTCCAGATTTGAGCAGATTAAATACTATAATCTCAATCCCCACATCTATCTATTATTTAGTAGCTTTTTTCTTGTTAGCAACTGTTTTTCTCTTACCCTTACGAGTACGTGAGTTATTTTTAGTACGCTGACCACGAGAAGGTAAACCTTTTCTATGACGTAAACCGCGGTAACAACCGATATCCATTAAACGCTTGATGTTTAACTGAACCTCTGAGCGTAAAGCACCTTCTACTTTAATCTCGTCGTTAATCATTGTACGAATTGCTGATAACTCATCATCAGACCAATCTTGTACTTTTTTGTTGAAATCGATACCTGCAGTAGTTAAAATACGTTGTGCAGTTGTTCTACCTATACCGTAAATATAAGTTAAACCAATCTCTCCTCTTTTGTTTCTTGGTAAATCAATACCTGAAATCCTTGCCATATTTATTTATCTTTTTAGTAATTCCGAACGGCGGGCCACCGTTGTGCGGTTTATTACAATATTTTCTAATTACCCCTGACGTTGCTTGTATTTAGGATTTTTCTTGTTGATAACGTAAAGTTTACCTTTACGGCGAATAATCTTGCAATCAGCGCTACGTTTTTTAATTGATGATCTAACTTTCATTTTATTTGTATCTATAAGTGATGCGACCTTTTGTTAAATCATATGGCGACATCTCTAGTTTTACTTTATCACCAGGAAGAATTTTGATGTAGTGCATCCGCATCTTTCCCGAAATGTGCGCAATAATCTCATGCCCGTTCTCGAGTTCTACTCTAAACATCGCATTAGATAATGCTTCTCTTATTACTCCGTCTTGTTCAATTGAGGCTTGTTTAGCCATATTTTATTGATTGTTACTTAATTAGCTGCTTCTAAACAGGGTTGCAAAATTAAATAAAAAATTTTAATTATTTATTTTTTTTGTTGTAAAATTTCTACTATTAATGAAAAGTCCGATAAAATGTCTGCCTTGCCCTTTTTAACGGCAACCGTGTGTTCAAAATGTGCTGAAGGTTTATTATCCTTACTAGTCACAGTCCACCCATCGTTATGAAATTTAACGCCAGCAACGCCCGCGTTAATCATCGGCTCAATGGCAATAACCATTCCTTCTTCAAGTTTCGGTCCGCTACCACGTTTCCCATAATTCGGAACTTCCGGTTTTTCATGAAGTTTTACACCCACACCATGTCCTACCAATTCTCTCACCACTCCGAATCCATTTGCTTCTGCGTATTGTTGTACAGCAAAACCAATATCTCCGATGCGCATTCCGGCAACTGCTTTTTCAACACCCAATTCAAGGCATTTTTTAGTCACCTCGACTAGCTTTTGCTTTTCAGCATCCACCTCTCCAATTGAAAATGTATAAGCGGAGTCACCGAAATAATTGTTCTTAATTACACCGCAGTCAACAGAAATTAAATCGCCTTCCTTAATTACATAATCACTTGGAAAACCATGAACAACCTGCTCATTTGGTGATATACACAGAGAATTTGGGAAACCGTTATAATTTAAAAATGCCGGTATTGCACCGTTATCATTCATAAACTCATATGCAAGTTTATCCAGCTGATTTGTTGTAACTCCAGGACCGATAATTTTAGCCACTTCGGCCAGTGTTTTCGAAACCAAAAGAGAGCTTTCCCTTATTAACTCTATCTCTTCAAGAGATTTGTAATAGATTTTAGACATTCCTATTAGTTTTGAATGAGTGAATTTTGAATGAGCGAAAGAAATTTTCAGAACTTTCACTCATCCTTTCATTCAAAATTCAATAATTTTAATTTACAAAGCGGCGTTGCTATTTGCAGCAGGAACACCTGTTCTGCCTGTAACACGACCTGTTTTCATTAAACCGTCATAATGACGCATTAACAAATAACTTTCTATCTGTTGCAGGGTATCCAGAACAACACCAACTAAAATCAGCAATGACGTCCCCCCAAAGAAGTGTGCAAACTCTTGTTTAATACCAAATTTAACAGCCACCGATGGTAACACTGCAATAATTGCTAGAAATACTGCCCCTGGAAAAGTGATTTTAGAAATTACATCATCAATAAAAGTTGAAGTTGCAAAACCTGGCTTAACACCTGGAATAAAACCCCCGTTTTTTTTCATATCGTCACTCATTTGAGTTGGATTTACAGTAATAGCTGTATAGAAAAACGTAAACGCAATGATTAAGAAAGCAAATGTTAAACTGTAAGCTAGAGACGTAGTATTACTAAACTGGATTAACCACGAACCTTGTAATGAAGGAACAAACTGAATTAAAGCTCCTGGAATAAACATTAATGCCTGAGCAAAAATGATAGGCATCACGCCTGCCGCATTAACTTTTAAAGGAATGTACTGACGAACGCCGCCGAACTGACGATTGCCAACTATCTTTTTTGCATACTGTACAGGCACCTTACGAACACCCTGTACAATCAATATAGTAAACATTACAATCGCAAACAAGGCAACAACTTCCAATACCAATGCAACCGGACCACCACCTGTACTTGCAGCACCAACCTTATCAGAAAACTCCTGACTAATTGCCTGAGGTAAACGTGCGATAATACCCGTCATAATAATCAGCGATGTACCATTACCAATACCTTTATCTGTAATCTTTTCACCAAGCCACATTACGAATAATGTACCTGCTGTCAAAACAAATGTAGATAAGATGTAAAACATCGTTTGACTCATTACGGGCAGAATTGCTTCTGGTGGTACCTGAGTTTTAACATAACCAACAGATTGTACAATCGTAATGGCTACAGTTAAATAACGTGTAATCTGGTTTAGTTTTTTTCTACCACTTTCGCCCTCTTTCTGCATTTTTTGGAAAGTAGGAACAGCAATACCCAATAGTTGCACCACAATCGATGCAGAGATATAAGGCATTACCCCCAACGCTAAAATAGAAACACGAGAAAAAGAACCTCCGGCAAACATATCCAGTAAGCCTAAAATGCCCGATTTTTCGTTTTCGCCTAAAGCACTTGGATCTACACCTGGTAAAACCACGTGAGATACGAAACGGTATACCAAAAGAATCATGACCGTAAATAATATACGCTCTTTTAATTCCTGAATTTTCCAGATATTACTTAAAGTAGTAAATAGCTTCTTCATTTAATAATTACAATTTTACAATTGAACCACCTGCTGCTTCAATAGCTTTTTGTGCGGTTGCAGAAAACGCATGTGCTGTAACTTCTAATTTTGCTTTTACTTCACCACGACCTAATACTTTAACTAAGTCGTTTTTAGAAGCTAAACCATGCTCTTGTAAAGCTGCGAAATCAATTGTAGTTAAATTGAATTTCTCTGCCAAACCTTGTAAAACATCTAAGTTCACACCAACATATTCAGTACGATTAATTGGTTTGAAACCAACCTTAGGCACACGACGTTGTAAAGGCATTTGACCACCTTCAAAACCGATTTTAGTAGAATGACCAGAACGAGAGCCAGCACCTTTGTGACCACGAGTTGAAGTACCACCACGGCCTGAACCTGTACCACGACCAATTCTCTTACTGTTTTTTGTAGAACCTTTTGCAGGTTTTAATGTATTTAAATTCATTTCTTTGAATTTGTGTTGCCCTTCGCTTTCACTAAACAGGTACAACGATAAATAAATAACGATTGAATTTGAATGATTGAATATGCATTAAGCTTATTCAATCACTCAAAACTCATTTGTTCATTGATTCTTTAAATTGCTTCGATAGCCACTAAGTGGTTTACTTTGCGAACCATACCGATAATTTGCGGTGTAGCTTCCACCTCAACACTTTGGTTCATTTTAGATAAACCTAAAGCCTGAACGGTTCTTTTTTGGCGCTCGCTTCTATCGATAATGCTTTTTACTTGTGTAATTTTGATCTTAGCCATGATATTATCCGTTAAAAACTTTGTTTAAATCGATACCACGAGTTTGAGCTACTGTATAAGCATCACGCATTTTCGTTAATGCATCAACAGTTGCTTTTACCACGTTGTGAGGATTTGATGAACCTTTGGATTTTGCCAATACGTTATGAACGCCGGCACTCTCTAAAACAGCACGCATTGCACCACCTGCAATTACACCCGTACCTACTGCAGCTGGTTTAATTAAAACAAAACCACCTGAGAATTTACCGATTTGCTCGTGAGGAACAGTACCATTTAAAATTGGAACTTTAACTAAGTTCTTCTTAGCATCATCCACACCTTTAGCGATTGCTTCAGTTACTTCTTTCGCTTTGCCTAAACCGAAACCAACAACACCGTTCTCATCTCCAACAACAACAATTGCTGAGAAGCTGAAAGTACGACCACCTTTGGTTACTTTGGCAACACGTTGTATACTAACCAAACGATCCTTTAACTCGATATCGGTGGTTTTTACTCTTTTTATATTGATAGTTGACATCTTACTTTTTCTTCAGATTAAAATACTAAACCAGCTTCGCGAGCACCTTCTGCTAACGACTTCACACGACCGTGATATAAATAGCCGTTTCTATCGAAAACAACTTCTTTAACACCAGCAGCAATTGCTTTCTCAGCAACTAGTTTACCTACTGCAACGGATTGGTCACTTTTGTTACCTGTTCCAGAAAAATCTTTTGATAAAGATGATGCTGAAGCTATTGTTGTACCGGTTACATCATTAATTACCTGAGCATAAATCCCTTTATTGCTTCTATATACAGATAACCTTGGACGTTCTTCTGAACCGGTAAGTCTTTTTCTGATCCCTTTTTTAATACGATCTCTTCTTGATAATTTTTTACCTGCCATGATTACTATTTCTTAGATGCTGATTTACCTGCTTTTCTTCTTAATACTTCACCTACAAACTTGATACCTTTACCTTTGTAAGGCTCTGGTGCACGTAACGAACGGATTTTCGCTGCTACCTGCCCTATCAATTGTTTGTCAATACTTTCTAAAATAATTTTAGGCGTTTGACCTTTTTCTGATGTAGTGGTTACTTTAATCTCTTCTGGTAATTGAAATACATAGTGGTGAGAATAACCCAGAACTAAATCCAATGTATTACCTGTGTTTGTAGCACGGTAACCAACACCTACTAATTCCTGAGTTAATTTATAACCTTCTGTAACACCAATAACCATATTGTTAAGCAATGAACGGTATAAACCATGTAATGCTTTGTGTTTCTTTTGTTCTGAAGGACGTTGAACTGTTAAAGTTCCGTCTTCCTGACTTACAGTAATTTCTGAATCTACTGCTTGTGTTAATTCACCTTTAGGGCCTTTTACAGTTACTACGTTATCATTAGATACGGCAATTGTAACACCTGAAGGGATTGTAATTGGGGCTTTTCCTATTCTTGACATTGTGTTGTTCTCCTAAATATTAATAAACGTGACACAATACCTCACCACCAATGTTTAATTTGGCTGCTTCTTTATCAGTCATTACACCTTTAGAAGTAGATAAGATTGCGATACCTAAACCGTTTAATACTCTTGGCATATTTTCAACACCAGCATAGTTTCTCAAACCTGGTTTACTAATTCGCATCAAAGTACGAATAGCAGGAACTTTAGTTATTGGATTGTATTTCAAAGCAATTTTAATGACGCCTTGAACTGTTGTATCTTCAAACTTATAGTTCGCGATGTAACCTTTATCAAAAAGTACTTTTGTAATTTCCTTTTTAAGGTTTGATGCAGGAATTTCTACAACTCTGTGGTTGGCCTTAATGGCATTCCTTACTCTTGTTAAATAATCTGCTATTGGATCTGTATTCATTATTTATTGTTTTTGATAGTGGTTTCCTTTCACCACCCGGCGATGGGACCTGCTATCGGTTAAAATTCTTTGTTAGTATCAAGACATAAGTATCAAGTATCAAGAAACCAATCCGGTCTTGATACTTGATACTAAATACTTTATACTGGTTGTATTACCAAGATGCTTTTTTAACACCTGGTATCTTACCGTCTAGTGCCATTTGGCGGAACGTTACCCTTGAAATACCAAAGGTACGCATGTAACCACGTGGGCGACCAGTTAACTTACAACGGTTGTGTAAACGTACCGGAGATGAGTTTTTAGGTAATTTATCTAAACCTTCGAAATCTCCTGCAGCTTTTAAAACTGCACGTTTTTCAGCGTATCTAGCTACCAATTTTTGGCGCTTAACTTCGCGTGCTTTTACACCTTCTTTTGCCATTATTCTGCTGTTTTTTGATTTTTAAATGGTAATCCGAATTGCTTCAATAACTCTAAAGCTTCAACGTCAGATTTTGCCGAAGTTACGAAAGTTATATCCATACCTAAAATTTTATTGATTTTATCGATATTAATCTCAGGGAAGATGATTTGCTCAGTTACACCTAAAGTATAATTTCCTTTACCATCAAAGCCTTTATCGTTGATACCTTTGAAATCACGAATACGTGGTAATGCAACAGAAATCAAACGATCCAAGAACTCATACATATTATTATCGCGTAAAGTAACACGTACACCTACAGGCATACCTTTACGTAATTTAAAGTTTGAGATATCTTTTTTAGATTGCGCCGGAACCGCCTGCTGACCAGTAATGGTAGTCAACTCAACGATTGTGGTATCCATAATCTTTTTATCTGTTACAGAAAAACGACCAACACCCTGATTGATACAGATTTTTTCCAATTTTGGAACCTGCATTACAGTTTTGTACTGAAATTTTTCCTTAAGTGCACTTACAACTTCTTCTTTGTATTTGCTTTTTAATCTTGGTGTAGTAGCCATTATTTAATCTCCTCTCCTGATATTTTAGCAACTCTAACCAATTTACCATCTGCGTTAAGTTTACGACCTACGCGGGTAGCTTTACCAGATTTTGGATCAACCAACATCAGGTTAGAAATATGAAGAGCAGCTTCTTTTTTAATAATACCACCGTTAGGATTTGCAGCATTTGGCTTAGTATGTTTAGATACTAAGTTAATGCCTTCTACAATGGCTCTGTTTTTATCTATTTGTACTGAAAGTACTTTTCCTTGCTGACCTTTTGAATCGCCTGCAATTACTTTAACTAAATCTCCAGTGCGGATTTTAAGTTTTGATGGTGTATTTATTACTTTGTTTCCCATTTTACAATACCTCCGGTGCTAATGATACAATTTTCATGAATTGTTTTTCACGTAGTTCTCTCGCAACCGGGCCAAAGATACGTGTACCTCTTGGCTCATCCTGTGCGTTCAATAATACAGCAGCATTATCGTCAAAACGGATATAAGAACCATCTTTACGACGGATTTCTTTTTTTGTTCTTACAACAACTGCTTTAGAAACTGTACCTTTTTTAATGTTACCTGACGGTAAAGCGCTTTTTACAGTAACAACCACTTTATCACCAATTGAAGCATAACGTTTGCCGGTTCCACCTAGCACACGAATTACCAATACTTCTTTTGCGCCGCTGTTATCAGCAACGTTTAATCTCGATTCCTGTTGTACCATCTTATTTAGCTCTTTCTAAAATTTGTACCAATCTCCAGTTCTTGTTTTTACTCAAAGGACGAGTTTCCATAATCAATACTGTATCTCCGATACCGCATTCGTTTTTCTCGTCGTGAGCCATAAATTTGGTAGTTTTCTTTACGAACTTACCATAAATCGGGTGTTTTACTTTACGTTCCACGCTCACTACAACAGATTTATCCATCTTGTTGCTTACCACTAACCCGGTTCTTGTTTTTCTTAATTGTCTTTCCATTTCGACTCTCAAATTAATTAGTTTCAGTAGCTGACTCAGCGTTTTTCACTTTAGTCAGTTCAGTGTTTAAACGGGCTATGTCTTTCCTTACTTTTGCAATGCGTGAAGGATTTTCGATAGCTGAAATAGTATGAGCGAACTTTAATTTTGACAAGTTCTCTTTTTCTTCCGCAATCTTAGCTACTAATTCTTCTTTTGAAAGCCCTGTGATTTCTGAATTTTTCATTTTTATTTTTCTTTACGGTTGAGTGTAGCGGTTATAATAAACAAGTATTTACAACATTCAACTCAACAACTTTACTATGCTTCTACGTAATCTCTACGTACTACAAATTTGGTTTGGATTGGTAATTTTTGTGCTGCTAAACGTAATGCTTCTTTAGCAACTTCTAAAGGCACACCTTCAGCTTCGAAAATTACACGTCCTGGTCTTACTACTGCAACCCAGTATTCAGGAGCACCTTTACCTTTACCCATACGTACTTCAGCAGGTTTTTTAGTTACCGGTTTATCCGGGAAAATCCTGATCCATACCTGGCCTTCACGTTTCATGAAACGAGTTACGGCAATACGGGCAGCCTCTATCTGGCGACTTGTAATCCAAGTTGCTTCTAAAGATTTGATACCGAAAGATCCGAATGCTAATTCAGCTCCACGTGAAGCTAAACCCTTCATTCTGCCTTTTTGCATCTTCCTGAACTTCGTTCTTTTTGGCTGTAACATTTTATTTTGTTCTAATCGTTAAACGATGTTAATAAATCAATTATTTACGAGGACCTCTGTTAGCGCCTGCGCCACCACCTCTGTTTGCACCCGGACCGCCTTGACCTGGGCCACGACCACCACCTTGGTTTCCACCACGTCTGTCATTACCACCACGTCTGTCGTTTCCGCCACCTCTGTTATCTCTTCCACCAAAAGCTGGTTTATCAGATGCGCCTTTAGGACCGTTGTTTGCTGCACCAATGTTTGGAGACAAATCACGTTTTCCATAAACCTCACCTTTACAAATCCAAACTTTAACACCTATTTTACCATATGTAGTTAAAGCTTCTGCTAAAGCGTAATCGATATCAGCACGGAATGTATGCAAAGGCACTCTTCCTTCTTTGTACTGCTCAGTACGTGCCATCTCAGCACCACCTAAACGACCAGAAGTCATGATTTTAATACCTTCAGCACCCATACGCATGGTCGATGCGATAGAAGATTTCATTGCTCTACGGAATGAGATCCTTGCTTCTAATTGTTTTGCAACACCTTCTGCAACTAATTGTGCATCAAGTTCCGGGCGTTTAATTTCGAAAATGTTAATTTGAATTTCCTTTTTAGTCAATTTCTTTAACTCTTCTTTGATTTTATCAACCTCAGCACCTGCTTTACCGATTACAATACCCGGGCGAGCTGTGTGGATAGTTACAGTGATACGTTTTAACGTACGCTCGATAACTACTTTTGCAACACCACCTTTAGCAATACGGGCAGAAAGGTATTTTCTTATTTTCTCATCTTCAACTAATTTATCGGAGTAGTTGTTGCCACCGAACCAGTTAGAATCCCATCCTTTGATGATACCTAACCTGTTACCTATTGGATTTGCTTTTTGTCCCATTTCCTAAAATTAGTTTTGAGTTGTTTCTGTATTTTTACTATCTACAATCAGCGTTACGTGGTTAGAACGTTTACGAATTCTATATCCACGGCCTTGAGGAGCCGGACGTAAGCGTTTAAGCTGACGGCCACCATCTACCATAATTGTTTTTACAAACAGTTGGTTTTCTTCAGGGCGGGCACCTTCATTTTTAGATTCCCAGTTTTTGATAGCAGATAATAATAATTTCTCAACTCTTATTGCTGCTTCTTTATTGGTAAACTTTAAAATGCTTAATGCTTTCTCTACACGTTCACCTCTGATAAGATCTACAACCAAACGCATCTTACGCGGTGAGGTTGGACAATTGTTTAATTTTGCTATTGCTTCCATTGTCTAATTATTTTTTCTTTTCAGCGTGTCCTCTGAATGTTCTGGTTGGAGCAAATTCTCCCAACTTGTGACCAACCATGTTTTCTGTTACGTACACAGGAATAAATTTATTACCGTTGTGTACTGCAAATGTATGATTAACGAAATCTGGTGAAATCATTGATCTACGAGACCAAGTTTTGATTACAGACTTTTTGCCTGAATCATTCATAGAGTTTACTTTTTTCTCTACGTTATGGTCAATATAAGGTCCTTTTTTTATCGAACGAGCCATTATTTCTTCCTTCTCTCTATGATGTAACGATTAGAATATTTTTTAAGTTCTCTGGTTTTGTAGCCTTTAGCTAAAACACCATTTCTTGACCGAGGGTGACCACCTGATGATCTACCTTCACCACCACCCATTGGGTGATCGACAGGGTTCATCGCTACCGGTCTTGTTCTCGGACGACGGCCCAACCAACGCTTACGACCAGCTTTACCTAATACTTCGTTTGCGTGATCTGAGTTAGATACAGCACCGATAGTAGCAAGACAAGTAGTCAGGATTAAACGGGTTTCGCCAGAAGGCATTTTTAAAGTCGCATATTTACCATCGCGGGCAGCTAATTGTGCGTATGCACCTGCACTACGAGCTAATTGTGCTCCTTTTCCAGGGTGAATCTCCACGTTGTGGATAATAGAACCTAATGGAATGTTCGATAATTTTAAAGTGTTACCTACTTCCGGAGCTGCAGTATCGCCCGATAATAATACCGAACCAACTTGTAATCCTTCAGGAGCAATAATGTAACGCTTCTCGCCATCTGCATAGTTTAATAATGCAATGCGGGCAGTACGGTTTGGATCGTATTCTACAGTAGCTACTGTAGCAGGAATATCGAATTTATCGCGTTTGAAGTCGATTAAACGATATGATTTTTTATGACCACCACCCATGTAGCGCATAGTCATTTTACCTGTGTTGTTACGTCCACCAGACTTTTTTGATGATACAACCAATGATTTTTCGGGCTTGGTTGCTGTAATCTCCGCAAAGCTGGCACCAACTCTAAAGCGGGTTCCCGGAGTAACTGGTTTAAATTTTCTTAAGCCCATAGTTATAATTAATAATTAAATTAAAGATTTGCGTAATAATCTATTGTCTCACCGTCTTTCAACGTTACGATCGCTTTTTTGTATTTCGGGCTACGGCCTGAAACAAAACCTGCTTTTGTATAACGTGATTTAGCTTTACCGTCTACAACCATAGTATTGATTGAAGTGATGGTAACACCATAAAGTTTTTCGATTGCAGATTTGATTTGCAATTTGTTCGCTTTGTGGTTTACGCTGAACGTGAAAACGTTTAATTTTTCAGTTAAAGCTGAAGCTTTTTCGGTTAATATTGGTTTTTTTAAAATTTCCATATTACTTGGCAAATGCCTCCTCCAAAGTTTTAACAGAATCTGCAGTTAACACAAGTACACCAGCGTTTAATACATCATAAGTATTTAAATCTGCCGCAGTGATTACTTTAGTTTTCTCAACGTTTCTGCTTGATAAATAGATATTATTATTTTGTGAAGGTAAAACCAACAAAGTTTTTTGAGTACCTACGTTTAACGCAGCTAATAAACTTGTATAGTTTTTAGTTTTAATTGTATCGAAGCTGAAATCTTCTAAAATCACCACGTTGTTATCTTTGGCTTTATAAGCTAAAGCAGATTTACGTGCTAATGATTTTAATTTCTTGTTCAATTTAAAACTGTAATCACGTGGTTGAGGACCGAAAACACGACCACCACCGTTAAATAACGGAGATTTAATGCTACCTGCTCTTGCACCACCTGTACCTTTTTGTTTGTATAGTTTACGGGTCGAACCAGCAATCTCATTACGTTGTTTAGATTTATGAGTACCCTGACGTTGGTTAGCCAGATACTGTTTAACATCTAAATAAATCGCGTGGTCGTTAGGCTCGATACCAAATACCGATTCAGGAAGTTGCACCTTGGCACCTGTTTCTTTACCTGAAATGTTTAATACTTTAACTTCCATCTGATTACTTGTCTAAGATTACGTAAGAACCTTTAGCTCCTGGAATGGAACCACTAACTACTAATAGGTTTTGCTCAGCATAAACTTTCAAAACCTGTAAGTTTTGAACTTTTACTCTGTCTCCACCTGTTCTTCCAGCCATGCGCATTCCTTTGAATACACGTGATGGGAATGATGATGCTCCCAATGAACCAGGGGCACGTAAACGGTTATGCTGACCGTGAGTCTGCATACCAACACCGGCAAATCCGTGGCGTTTTACAACACCTTGAAAACCTTTACCTTTTGAGGTACCTACAACATCAACAAAATCGCCTTCTACGAAAGAATCAACAGTTACAACATCACCTAAATTAAGTGCAGTTGTAAACGAATCAAATTCTACCAGCTTGCGTTTTGGAGTTGTGTTTGCTTTCGCGAAATGGCCTTTTAACGGTTGAGTTGTGTTTTTCTCTTTTTTCTCATCGTATCCTAACTGAATAGATGAATACCCGTCTTTTTCTTCGGTCTTCACTTGTGTAACTACACAAGGCCCAGCCTCGATTACAGTACATGGAATGTTTTTTCCATCTGCATCAAAGATACTGGTCATTCCTACTTTTTTTCCAATAATTCCTGACATTTTATCTTTTAATTTAACACCCATCGAAGCAGTAGGGCTTCGTTCAAGGTGGTTGTTCATCCCCCGAAAGGGACGGCAAAGATAGGCAAGAATTATTAATTTTCAAATAGTTAGCTAAATATTTTTTCAAATAATTTGCTGATAGATCGGGAGTTAGCTAAAAAGATAAGCTAATGCGCCAAACCACCATTTAAACTGATGGTTATGATGGCCAATATGATAAAACCAATGAGAACATAGAGGTAATCACGCTCTATTAAAAAGCTAAAAACAGCAAAAACGATCCGGGCTATGGGCGTAAAGATCAACATCAGGATACCAAACTGAATAATTGCATCACCTTGGAAGGTCAAAACACCTTTAAAAATAGCCGCAATTGACGAAAAATTGGAAAGTTCAGGTTTAAAGACTTTATAGTCAGTGATGCCCCCTTGGTTGTGGACAAGGAATATCGCCCCTCCAATTAAGACGATACTCATGGAGATAATCACGCCGGCACGTAGCAGCGTTCCAAGTATGACCTGAATGTCTTTATCGTTTAGATTTCTCTTTTCTGTACTACTCATTATAATCCGCTTATACCTTTATAAATCATTTGTAAAGCCAGAAAAGTAACTACAATTGCAAATACGATTTTCAGCTTGTCAGTTTTTGTTTTTAATAAGACTTTAGAACCCAACGATGCACCTGTTAAAACGCCGATACACACCGGCATTGCGATGCCCGGATCTATTTGTCCACGGTGTAAGTAAACAACTGCGCTTGCTGCTGCCGTTACGCCCATCATAAAGTTACTGGTTGTGGTAGAAACCTTGAAAGGTAAGCGCATGATATTATCCATTGCGATAACTTTTAATGCCCCACTGCCAATACCCAACAAACCTGAAAGCGTTCCTGCAAAAAGCATCATTAAGAAACCACCAGGAACATGCTTAACGGCATATTTATGCTCTATGCCCTTATCAGGATATGAACCGTTTAACTTAAAAAATTTTGCCCACTTATCAGATTCGTCCAAAGTAGAATGGTCTACCTTTTTCTTCAACGTCATGATTGCTGAAAAAATAAGTATGCAGCCAAAAATGATGGCAATATAATTTGCATTTAAATAAACGGCCACAATAGCGCCGCAAACTGCACCTACTGTTGTCGCAATTTCGAGAAACATCCCAATCCGGATGTTCGTAATACCCTCTTTAACATATGCCGCCGCCGAACCTGAGGAAGTTGCAATTACTGAAACAATCGACGCACCGATTGCGTAATGAATATCAACACCTAAAGCTAGCGTTAATAAAGGAATGATGATTACCCCTCCGCCCAATCCAGTCAGTGAGCCTAATAAACCCGCTAAAAAAGCACCCAGTAAAACGATAATGGTAAATAATAATACCGACATGCGGCAAATATAAGGCGCGCTTTTTGGCTAAACGAAATAATCAGGGAATAAAATAAAGTCTATATGGTATATGGAATATGTAAAACGGGCGACGGAAAATGGTGTTTAGCATATAATTTTATCGGTGATAATTGCAAGAAAAATCAAAATTGGAAAAATAAAAACCAGCCAAATGAAACTCAAGAAAATAAGTTTTACCCATTTAGGGCGACTTCTAAATTGTTCTGTTGCTACGTTCAATTCTGCATTATTCCACTTAAAATAATAATAAAATACAGGTATAAGGTAAAAAAATATTGCTGCAAGAACTGAAATCAATAAGTCTTTAAAAACAGGCAAAATCATCATTACTATAACAAGAAAGCCCATAACAATAAAAGCTTGAATAAGCCTTAGCCCACCAAGTTCGCTTGTGTATTTTCCGAATAGCTTATATAACACAATACAATAAGCTCCATACATGCAATCAAAGATGAAAAACATACCTAACCCTTACTTACCTAGCCTTTTAATCATTTCGGCGCTTAAATCTCTCCCATCATTTAATCTATTTGCAAAAAATGATTTAGCTGCTTCGAAATGTTCTTTGTATCCTTTTAAATCTCCATATCCAATTATCGATGCCCATTCATGTACGGCAGTATGGAATTCCAAATCATCACCACGGATGGATTTATCGTACAAAGCGGTATGGATAGACTCTTCCAGCATTGCTTCATTTTTAAACAGATATTCGGCGATGCCCAGGCGCAGTTTAAAAGGGGGCGTCTGGCAGATTAAATTATCGTAAGGGTTTACACCCATCTTGTACCAGGCATAAACCATACTTAATAAACTAAGGTGCGAATTTGGCTTTTGTTTATGCTCCGCATCTGATAAGCTGAACTCTTTCATGATGTTATCATCAAGTAACAAAAGGTTACGGCTTTCATGGAATACAAAATCGCGGGCAGCGTAAATTTTTGTCCGGAATTCCGTTTCATTTTCACAAATCATCAACTTATATAACTCAGATTCGGCCTGGGCATAATATTTAACTTGCTTTTGGGCATACGGATTTAAAATCGCTAGCCCTGCATAGATGTGCGATTTGTAGCTAAAAATCCGAAGCGTAGTCAAAATCTTAACATTATCGATTCCACCGGCGTAAGCAGGGTTATCCCAGGGAAAAAAACCAGCATTTTTCCAGGCCGATCCCATACTTTCGAAACCCATATGCGTTACGGCCTGCGTATCGGCTACAATCCGATCATGTTCTTTGTAATCGTCTAACTCGATAATATTCGATTTGAGTGATTTGTAAACCTCCAGAGCTTTTTGATAAACCTCGTCGGTTGCACGGTGCCTAACCACAACCAATGTTTGTCCTTCAGGGCTAAAAGCTGGACCATGCAAGGAATGGCAGGTTACAATCTGGGTTTCTTTAGGCAGGTATTTTTCAAAAGCGGCAATTTCAGGATGTTTAACGGATGTTTGACCAGCAACGATAGCACCATATTTTGTTGATAGTGCGAAAGTAGAAACCACTTCATCAATCTTTTCGGCTTCAACACAATAAATGATGAAATCTGATTTACGGGAAACCTCATGACCATCATTTAAAACTTCAATTCCTTTAGGTTCGAGTTCTTTTTTTAAATCATTAAAACGTAAAGGCATATCTGTTCCGCATACCTTATAACCTGCATTTGAAAATGATATGGCATACAATTTCCCCATATCACCCAAACCAATAATTCCTATCTGCATGAAACAAATGTAATCTATCAGAAATTAATTTATAATAAATTGTATAAAAATGTAGTTTTACATTTTAACATTTACATTTAAACTATGCAGAAATTTAAACACATCCTTTATTGTTTAGGGGCGTTGTTACTTTTAAACGCCGGATTTGCTCATGCACAGCAAGACACTTCTAAAAATACCGACCCATCCTTAAATGGTCAGTATCAATTCATGTTAAAAAAATCAAAAAGCCTGTATGGCGCTCGTTTAATCAATCCTTCCAGGCTATCTGCGGTATGGAAAAGTGTTAATGATACGCTGCGTAAAGAACGTAAGCAATTACAAGAAGCAAGGCAGCAAATTAAAGCTCAGGCAGATAACATCGCAAGTTTGAAAGGCGAAGTAACCGGTAAAGAAAGTTCTTTAGCAAGCGCAACCGCTTCGGTTAATGAAATTAGTTTTTTAGGAATATCATTTAATAAAGGGACGTACAATACCATAGTATGGGCTATAATTATCATACTTGCCATCGCGTTAGCTGTAGTAATTTTGCAAACCGGCAAGTTCAGAAAAGAAGCTACCTACCGAACGCAATTGTACCAGGAAGTTGCCGATGAATTTCAGGCACATAAAGTAAAAGCAAAGGATAAAGAGATGAGGCTTGCCAGAGAACTACAGGATGAGCGGAACAAATGGGATGATGCAGGCAGGCGTTAAGCGAATAAGAGTATCATAAATCAAACATTTTGAGTTTGTCACTTGCCCCCCGCCGAAAAGCTTTAAATGAATCTTTTAAGGTAACTCGGCGGGTTACCATTGACGTTATCTTACAAATTATAATTAATCAGCATTTTTAAATAATTCGCATTTCCACCCAGCTAAGCCATAGCACGGTATCCCCGTTTTACTTAAATCCGGACTAACAAATTTTTCGGGTCGCAATATTCCAGCCGCAGAACTGACTTCAAAAGAAAAATTTTCAGCCGGCATTTTTTGTTTTTTCATGTGTGTTCGTATTTTCAATTGTATTCAAGCTAGCTTCGCTGGTCTTTTTGATGCCAAAAAGAAAGAGCCCTTCGGCGGCGGCAAGCCGAGGCAAGACTGTGATGTATGGCAAAGAAATCAATTACGCTGCACTCATATGATTTTATAAAATATATTATCATTCAAGATGGCATTTCGCATTTAAAAGACGGCCTGTTGGTCTGATGTATTTCAGACTCAGGTTTCTGAAGGAAAAGATATACCCTTAATATTCCGATATAAATCTACAGCATATAAGTCAGTCATTCCTGAAACAAAATCCAATACACTCTGTGTTCTCGAATAAATATCTGTCAAATCTGTATGGTATTGTTTAGGGATGAGCTTAACCAGTTTTTTATAATAATGTGTATCATTGTGAATTAATGCCGGTACAAATTCTTCCAGTAAACCAGCCATTATTTTATATCCCGCAACCTCTTTTTGAATTACTGAAGAGAAATTATATATTCTTTCAATGGAAACTTTTTCAATGGCTTTCCAGGCCGTGATGTAGGGCTCCGAAATTAAATCTGTTAAACTTTTATTTAACGTTCCTTGTAAGAGGGCTTCCTGCTCCCTGTAAAAAATTTCTGCGCAAGCCACAGTTAATGTATTTATGGCTTTTGCCCTTAACAAACCAATTTTGGCATCATCATCTTCATAATCATTTTGCAACCTGTCTTCTATTGTTTTGGAATTTGCAAAAGGCAGTAAATATCCTTTAACCTCTTCATAAGACAGAATTTTTAAACGATGTGCGTCTTCCAAATCGATTATGCTGTAACAGATATCGTCTGCCGCTTCTACGAGATAAACCAGTGGATGACGTTTATAAATCAGATACTCACTATCTTCTTGCGCTAAACCTAATTCAGATGCTATTCTTTTAAAACTATCTTCTTCCGATTGAAAGAAGCCGTATTTTTTTCTGTGAAGTATGCCTTTCTCCCTCCCAGCTATTGAGGCGCAAGGATATTTTGCTATTGAGGCGAGTGTTGAATAGGTTAATGCATAGGCATCATTACCTTTTCCTTTTAAGGGGTGTGTTAAAATTCTTATTGCATTGGCGTTTCCCTCAAAATTTATTAAATCATGCCATTGCGCATCACTCATCTGTTTTTGGTATACGCGTCCATCGCCATCTGTAAAATATCTTGAAATCGCAGCTTCACCTGAATGGCCAAAAGCCGGATTCCCTAAATCATGCGCTAAAGCTGCTGCTGCAACAATATTTCCCACCTCATTAAGGAGCGGAACATCTTTTAATAATTGCGGATTTTTTTCTTCGGTGGTATTAACAAATATATTGGCCATAGAACGTGCAACACTGGCAACTTCTAGGCTATGAGTTAATCTGTTATGCACAAAAATACTCCCAGGCAATGGAAATACCTGTGTTTTATTTTGTAGCCGTCTAAATGGCGAAGAAAAAATTAACCTGTCGTAATCGCGTTGAAAGTCTGAACGGGCCCTATCCGAACTGGCACCATATTGTTCCTGACCAAAACGCTTATTCGAAAGTAATCTTTTCCAATCCATTATTTTATGCTTTTTTAATTTACGTGCGAAGTTAAACAAAAGGAAAAAAGAGTGCGAAATATTTAGGATAAAAGCCAAAAAACCATTTTAAAATAAAAGTGTTCTATTATAACTATGAAAACAAGCATTTATAATAAAGATGAGCATTTAGAAGGCTATGTAGGTTCAGATAAAGAGTCTAAGGATAAAAGTGATGTTCAAAAAGAATATGAAAAAGGGAACGAGGGAAATGAAGTTCATACCTATGGTAAAGAGCCCGATTTAACCATTGAGGGAAATTCTAATGCAAAAGATGGTTTTGATAATTCCGGAACACAGGGAAAAGATTCTTTAAGCGATGATACCTACAACAGTCCGGATAAGGATCCGACAATAGAAAGTGCCGAAAGCCATACGGGCAGTTCATCTAAAGATTTCGAGACAAAACCACTTACCGATATGAATCAACGGGATGAGGATGATGTTTTAAATACCGGTATATAATAAGCTCTGTAAACCGGGTTCCATTTAGGACTTGGGGTGTAAAAGAATTTAACACGCTAATTCTCTTTTCCCCCAATACCTTTATCTTCATTTCGATTTCTGGAAGCAATTTCATCACCAGAAGCGATATTTTGATTCTTTAACTTTTCTGAAGCGTTAACGTTTTCTTCGTCGTGATTCTGAGGCTCATTTTTCTTTTTTAATGAATCAGGGTCCGCAATGTGGCCATAAGTATCATTATCCCACTGATCATCATTTTTTCCTTGGTTTACACCACTTTCGCGGTCGGGTTGCTGATGCAGATTAGTATTCATATCGTATTCTTAAATCGTTACATATCTAATAACAATTTGTTAATCAAAAGGTTTATATCTTTCAAAGTATATTGCACCGAGAGCAACCGTATAGGGACCGGCATCAAACAAATCGGTAAACCATGTGTTTAGTAATCAGGCTACGAAAGTCAATTCAGTATTTATACTTATAATTTGAAGTACAAACACGCACTTCGGGGTTTTAAAATATTTCGATATTTGAAAGTCTAACTATTAGTTTTCCCATATTAAATTGAAAAATCCTATAAAAGTACTACTTGCAGAAGACCATACCATTGTTAGAAATGGAATAGTTGCACTCCTCGAAAAAGAACATGACATCGAAATCATAGCCGAAGCCAAAAACGGTGAAGAAGTTTTAACACTATTGAAATCAGGTATTGACACTGATGTTGTTTTAACTGATATAAACATGCCTGATATGAATGGCATGGAACTCATTAACACGTTAAGTGATGACTATCCTAAAATTAAGGTATTGGTTCTGACCATGCTGGAGCAGGAAAAATATGTTGTAAAATCTCTTCAGGCCGGTGCTAGCGGCTATCTGTTAAAAAACGTAAATATAGACGAGATAATTTTTGCTATAAAGCAAATTACTTCGGGCTATAAATACATTTGCACAGGCATTTCCCTTAAATTACTGACGCAAGTCAACGATCGGTATGCTGCAGGTTCACCCCAGAACAAGTTAAACGGCGACATCTCAAAAAGGGAAATAGAAATTTTGACTCTAATCGCTCAAGGCTTCACCAACGGCGAAATTGCTGAAAAATTATTTACAAGTAAGAGAACTATTGAGGGCAACAGACAGAATCTATTAGAAAAAACAGGTACTAAAAACACTGCTGCTTTAATAAGCTTTGTTATCCGGAACCGGATTATAGATTAAAATTCAAAACTGCAATAAAATAATTCTTTACCAGGAAATTGGGTAATCTAAGTTATTCCATTTTCCTGGTTTTGGGTATTTGCATGGGTATCTGTCCCTGAATTTTCAGAGCCATTTGTATCCCGCTCTTTAGGCGGATTGTCCATTCTACTTTCTTCAAGCTCAGAAAAGTCGCTACCTTTTTGATTCGCCACTTCTCCATGCGAGGAAGGTTTATCGTTTAGTTCTTCCTTAGGATCAGCGAAATCTTGTCCTTCAACAGGTGAATTTTCTTGTTTATTTTCTTGCTTACTCATATAAACTAAACCTAAACCCTAAGCTTTTGTTTCAGAATTCGAATTATAAAAAAAGCCCTTGATTCACATCAAGGGCTTCCAGTTTTTTAAAGTCAATTAAACTTTGATTTCAACTTCAACACCGCTAGGCAATTCAAGTTTCATTAAAGCATCAACTGTTTTAGAGTTGGAGCTGTAAATATCTAATAAGCGTTTGTAAGCGCATAATTGAAACTGCTCTCTTGCTTTCTTGTTTACGTGTGGAGAACGTAAAACAGTAAAGATTTTTTTCTCTGTAGGAAGTGGAATTGGTCCACTTACAACTGCACCCGTAGGTTTAACAGTTTTCACGATTTTCTCAGCAGATTTATCTACCAAGTTGTAATCGTAAGATTTTAACTTAATTCTGATTCTTTGGCTCATCTTATTTTTAATTGTGATTTCCTGTTAGAGCTATTAACAACAGAAATCGGATTTATCTTTTCTAGTAGCGAGTATTTAGTATCGAGTATCAAGACTCAATGCCGGTCTTGATACTTGATACTTTTATCTTGATACTAATATTAGTCTTCAGATTTTACTCTGCCTTTGGATTTAGCAATTACTTCATCCTGTACGTTTTTAGGCGCAGCTTCATAGTGGTCAAATTCCATGGTAGAAGTTGCACGGCCTGATGTGATGGTACGTAACTGCGTTACATAACCGAACATTTCAGAAAGAGGCACAGTTGCTTTAATTACTTGGGCACCGTTACGAGTATCCATACCTAGTAATTGACCACGACGACGGTTCATATCACCGATAACATCACCCATGTTTTCTTCAGGGGTTAAGATTTCGATTTTCATGATTGGCTCCATCAAGGTAGGTTTACATTTAGGTAAAGCCTCACGATATGCCATACGGGCAGCAAGCTCGAATGATAAAGCATCTGAATCGACTGCGTGGAATGAACCATCAATCAAACGTACTTTCATATCTGGAAGTGGATAACCTGCTAAAACACCATTCGCCATTGCCGCAGCAAATCCTTTTTCTACTGAAGGAATAAATTCACGTGGAATTGAACCACCTGTAATTTCGTTTACAAATTGTAAACCACCTTTTTCGAAATCGGCGTCGATTGGAGAAATAACAACCTGGATATCCGCGAATTTACCACGACCGCCTGATTGTTTTTTGTATGTTTCACGGTGTTGAGTAGAACCAAAGATTGCCTCTTTGTAAGCTACTTGTGGCGCGCCCTGGTTAACTTCTACTTTAAACTCACGTTTTAAACGGTCAATTAAGATATCTAAGTGAAGCTCACCCATACCAGAGATTACAGTTTGACCAGTTTCTTGATCAGTTTGTACTCTGAATGTTGGATCTTCCTCAGCTAATTTAGCTAAGCCCATACCCAATTTATCAACGTCAGCTTGAGTTTTAGGCTCAATAGCTAAACCGATAACTGGCTCAGGGAAATCCATAGATTCTAAAACGATTGGGTGTTTCTCATCACATAGTGTATCACCAGTTTTGATATCTTTAAATCCAACTACAGCAGCAATATCACCAGCAGCAACGTTAGGCACTGGGTTTTGCTTGTTAGCATGCATTTGGAAGATGCGAGAAATACGCTCTTTGTTTTCAGAACGAGCATTGTAAATGTAAGAACCAGCTTCTAAGTTACCCGAGTAAACACGGATAAAACATAAACGGCCTACAAATGGGTCAGTTGCAATTTTAAATGCTAAAGCTGCAAATGGCTCATTAATGCTTGGTTTTAATAAAACTTCTTCGTTAGTATCTGGGTTAGTACCAATTACACCTTCGCTATCCATAGGTGAAGGCAATAATTCCATCACATAATCAAGCATAGTTTGTACACCTTTGTTTTTGAAAGATGAACCACAAACCATAGGAACAATTTTGGCATCTAAAACAGCTGCACGTAAAGCATCTAAAATTTCACGCTCAGTAATTGAGTTAGGATCTTCGAAGAATTTCTCCATCAAAGTCTCATCATAATCAGCTACTGATTCTAGTAATTTCTCTCTCCACTCCGCAACCTCATCTAACATATCATCAGGAATTGGCACTTCAGTAAAGGTCATACCTTTATCATGCTCATTCCAAACAATACCACGGTTGTTAATTAAATCAACCACACCTTTAAATGCATCTTCAGAACCGATAGGCAACTGCAATGGAACTGCATTACTACCTAACATATCTTTAACTTGCTTAACCACTTTTAAGAAGTCAGCTCCGGAACGGTCCATTTTGTTAACGAAACCAATACGAGGAACTGCATAGTTGTTAGCTAAACGCCAGTTAGTTTCTGATTGAGGCTCAACACCATCAACTGCAGAAAACAAGAACACTAAACCATCTAATACACGTAATGAACGGTTTACCTCTACGGTAAAATCCACGTGTCCTGGGGTATCGATAACGTTAACATGATATTTTTGACCTCTGTAATTCCAATCAACCGTAGTTGCAGCAGAAGTAATTGTGATACCACGCTCTTGCTCTTGTGCCATCCAATCCATTGTTGCAGCACCTTCGTGCACTTCACCAATTTTATGACTTACACCAGCATAATAAAGAATACGCTCCGTTGTTGTAGTTTTACCTGCATCAATGTGAGCCGCGATTCCAATATTTCTTGTAAATTTTAAATCTCTTGCCATTATATTTTTTTGTTGATTTATCTGATTTTAAATGATTACACCGATTATGTTAAACAACAAATCGGTGTAATTTATCTAATCAGTATAATCTTCTAATTAAATCTGTGTAATCTTACTAATTTGTAAATAAACTACTAGAAACGGAAGTGAGAGAACGCTTTGTTAGCCTCAGCCATTTTATGCGTATCTTCTTTCTTCTTAACAGCAGCACCTTCACCTTTAGCAGCAGCAACGATTTCGCCAGCTAATTTCTCTTTCATCGTTTTTTCACCACGACGACGAGCGTATAAAATTAACCATTTCATACCTAGAGCTGTCTTACGCTCTGGTCTAACCTCAGTTGGAACCTGAAAGTTAGCGCCACCAACACGGCGAGATTTAACCTCTACAGCTGGCATAATGTTAGTTAAAGCACGTTTGAATATCTCTAAACCGTTTTCACCTGCTTTTTTCTCAGCAATTTCAACAGCATCATAAAAAATAGAGTAAGCGATAGATTTTTTTCCATCGTACATCATATTGTTTACAAAACGGGTTACCTGAACATCATTAAATTTTGGATCAGGAAGAATAATTCTCTTTTTTGGTTTTGACTTTCTCATTTCTTATTTCCTCCCGATTATTTCTTTTTACCTTTTGTTGGCGCCGCAGCTACTTGTCCTGGCTTAGGACGTTTAGTGCCATATTTTGAACGACGTTGGTTACGACCAGCTACACCTGATGTATCTAATGCACCACGGATGATGTGGTAACGTACACCTGGTAAATCTTTAACACGACCACCACGGATCAATACGATTGAGTGCTCCTGTAAGTTGTGACCTTCTCCAGGAATGTATGCATTCACCTCTTTACCGTTCGTTAAACGAACACGGGCTACTTTACGCATTGCTGAGTTTGGTTTTTTAGGGGTAGTGGTGTACACACGTGTACATACACCTCTTCGCTGTGGACAGCTGTCCAACGCTGGAGACTTACTCTTGAACTCCAGTGCTACTCTACCTTTTCTAACTAATTGTTGAATGGTTGGCATTGTGCTTTTTTATGTTTTTTATTAAAAAAATTACCGCTCCCCCGGCATCCTTGCAGATAGCCTATAAAACGGACTGCAAAAGTAGAACAATTCTTTTTAAAAATCAAGGGGTTAGCACAAAAAATTTTCTTTCGCTGTTATGAATTTATAGTTGATGACTAAGCACTTGCGGATTTTTTACCGGCACTTTAAAAACGAGAGAAGCTCAGGCAGCTATTTGCTTGATCAAACAGCTCTTAGGGTACTTTTCATACTCAAATATATTTATACTGTTTTCCATCGGCTTTAAAGAAACAGATGCTGCACTATCGTCAGCACAATCCGGGCAACCGATAATTCAGGTAAAGCCGAACTTTATCCGCATTAAACAATCTTTTATTTCGGCCACGGCTTTCGAAAAATTCGTTTAGTGCAGATTTTACTATCTGCCGCCTGTCTGTTTTACTTTTGAAGTTAATTTCAGATTACTAATTAAAAATTTTGAAAGCAATAGCCAGCACACAACCCAAATGATGTGCCATAGCTTATGCTGTTAACATTTTGAATTTACGTTCCTTGCAAATGAAAAACCAAAAGATAATAGCATTAATACAGCTGGTATGAATTTCATCATAGATTTGGCAAGCAAATCCTTGTAAATATTACCCATTAGCCTTAAATCATTATACTACGGCGACAGACTTTATCTATTGTTAGTTAACTGTGCTCCTTGGATTGTTGCGCTCTTTATTCGTGCCTACTTTTGTAAGCTTATAGTTAAGCGATAAAAAGAAATATCTGGTAATATTATTATAGCGAACATCTTCGATTCGGCTGCTATTTACAATCCTGTCAATCGATGTATTTTGCTTTAAAATATCAAAGCCTTTTAAACTTAAAGTTATCCGGCGCTCCATAATGTATTTGTTAATCCCCGCGTTGAGCAAAAAATAGTTGTTATTGAAACCATCCGATCTTCCAGCCGATCCAATATGATTTAAATCTGCTTCAATACGAAGGTTTTTAATGAATTCATAACTTAAGTTCAGCGTATTATTAAGTGTATAATATTTATTATCAACTGCGGCCTCCAGTGAATTATTCACCTTAGTATAACCTACGTATGCAAATATTCCGGCGTTAAATTTATCTTCAACATCATAACTCCAGTTGATATTTGGCCCGATTTCATAACGGTTCGTTATATTTTTTTCATCGCTGATAAAACTTGTTCGGTGTTCTGTAAAAATGTTTGCGCCATAATTCATTCTCAGACCTTTAATTTTAGAAGGCATACCAAAGTTAGTTCCGGCTCTTACATAATAGTTTCCATCAACATTAACAGGTTTAACGAACTGAACACCATTATTGTAAGTGATGTTGTTTCCTGTATCATCAAAAGCTAAATTATAGAGAAAGTACCCGTTCCAATACCTGTTGTTATCCGGACTAAATGTATTGAAGTTAACCGATAGCCTGTGATTTTTCCTTGCCTCCAAATCGGGATTACCCTGGCGCTGGTAAAGCGGGTTCGTATTGTTCTGAACTGGCTGCAGGTCGGTAACCGATGGTAAATTTACACTTGCCCTGTAATTTATTGCCAGTGTTTGATTTGCTTTATTCTTAAAGTTTACGGTTAAGCGCGGCAGCAGATTGTAATACGCTTTCTCGATAGTCTCTGTATTTGAACCAACATTATTAAAAACCTTTGCATCTAAAGCACTTTCCTGTGCATTAACACCAAAATTGTAAGTCCAGTCTTTTCCTGTATAGATAAACCCAAGACCAGCCGTTTGCAAACTGTTTTTATTATCAAAAGTGTTGGTTAATGAAGGTACAATGATTTCATAATTTCCTGTGGCCGGATTGTAATCAAAGGTAGTTTGTGCAGCATCTGTTAGACTTTTGGTGTACGCGTAGCCAACGTTTGCACTCCATTTTGCATTCAGCTGCCTTGCATAATTTACATTTCCTGTATAGGTTTTTGCGGCATTTTCCTGGTTTGCTTCCTGATTGGTATTGGTAACCGTTGCCGATCCACTTACATATTGATTAAGCAGTGATTTATTTATCCAATCGGATTTAAAAGTGTTTTGAGTGCCGTTTAAGCGAATGGAAACGGAACCTTTTTTATTACTTAACCGACGAAGTACTGCAAACTCGCCAAATAATGAGGGCGTAAAATTATGCTGATTATAATATTGCGTACCATCATTTGCTTTACCTGTATTATCAAAAACCGAGTTGAAAAAGCGGTTACTAATATTGGTTGTATTATTTAAAATCACGTTCGGACGTAAAACTACGTCTGTTAAAGAATCCGGATGGTATTCAGCCTTAAAATTGAAACGATGTGCTTTGTTATCGCTATTTCTATCTGTATTATCCAGCGTTCTTAAAATATCGCCCGATGTCAAATCCTGTATATTCGACACCTTGTTCCCCAGTCCGGACGAAAAATAGGTAAAATAACTTCCGCTGATGGCCAGTTTATTATTCCTGCCCCAGCTGTTACTGTAGTTCACTCCGCCGCTGTGCGTGCTATAGAGGCCGATAGCATTATTATCGAAAACACCGCTTCCGCCAATAGTTGCCTTACCATTATTACCATTTATAGAAAAACTGCCACCTGCCGGAGGTGCAAAAATGTTACCGATATTACCACCACTAAAACTACTTAAGTCGTCAAAACCGAAGCTTGCATCATTGGTATTATTAGTCATGCCCAAAACCGCAAACTGAAGGTTCTTATTAAAGTGATTTGCACTCAGGTAACCACTATATTTATCGGTTGTGCCGCCGGTTAAGTTGGCATTTCCAAACCAACCCTTTTTCTTGTCTTCCTTAATTGTTAAGTTTAAAACCTTTTCCCGCTGACCATCGTCAATTCCTGTAGCTTTTGCTTCTTGTGTTTTACTATCGATAAGCTGTACTTTCGCAATCGCATCAGCAGGCAGATTTTTTGTCGCTGTTTTAGGGTCCGTACCAAAAAAATCTTTTCCATCCACGGTTAAGCGGGTCACTTTTTGTCCCTGAACCAGAATGCTTCCATCCTGATCAATGGTAACACCTGGTAACTTTTTCAATAAGTCTTCAACAGCAGCGTTAGGCCGAGTTTTATAAGCATCTGCATTAAATTCAATAGTATCTTTTTTCACTGTCGCGGTTGCCAGCCGTCCGGTTACAGCTACATCTTTTAACGAAATGGCGTCTTCTTCCAATCTGATAGCGCCTAAATCTAAACTTTTGCCTGCAACGGACACATTTCTGATAATCGAATTATAACCAACTACTGAAATTTTTATCTTGTACTCCCCTGCGGCTACTGATGAAAACACAAATTCGCCCGCAGTATTTGAAACCGCTCCAATCTTTTTGGTTGAATCAGCTTTAGCTGATAAAATTACGCCGGCATATTCTATCGGTTGATTTGTTTTGCCATCAATTATTTTGCCTGTAACGGTTTGTTGTGCGAAGGCTTTCGTAGATAAAACGCATAGAATGGCAAATAAAAAGGTTTTCATATCTAAATTTTAATTTTTGTTTGGTCGATGCCAGGATTTTGATGTCACTAACAACTATAAGACACAACAAAAATTAAAATGTGACAAGAAAAAAGATTTTTTTTAGTTCATGAACTACGGCAAGTCGAAAGCAAAGGTATATTTTAACTTTCTTCCGCTCAGCACATACTCAGAAACTACTTTTCCGTCAACCAGGATTTTATATTCTCCTTTAGATTTATGCTTAGCAATGGCAAAAGTTGTAAGCTGAACATGTGTTCCCGATTTTAAGGCAGCGCTTTTTTCCCAAATACCACTTACTTCTTTTAATTCAGTCTCCTTTCCACTTTCATTAGTGTAAGCCACATCAGCTTTTAAACCATCGCCGAAGCTCGCCTGATAAACAACATGGTAAATTTCTTTTTTAGGAGTATCTATTTTGCCTTTCGACATGGAATAAATCGTTGTCATGGTTGAAATAGCACAACCGTCCAGAACAAGTATTAGTAAAAAACAATAAAATATATTTTTCATTACATAGGCTTAGATTTAAGATGACGAGTAGACACAGATAAAAGTTGCATAGGGCCATAAATTATTTAATGACGGGATGATTGAATAAACAAACATCGGATTTGCTTACTAGCCTATTCACTCATTCAAAATTCGTTCATTCAGTCATTAGATCTTATTTATCAAAGGTATCCAGGTATAAATCTTCTACCTTTTTTCTTGCCCAGTCCATCCTGCGCAGAAATTTTAAACTCGATTTTATACTTTGATTATTATTAAAACAGTCTATTCTAATTAGTGAACCTAATTTCTCCCAACCATAATGCAATTGAAGTTCAGTTACAATTTTTTCTAAAGTAATGCCATGAAGCGGATTGTTTTTTTGCTGTTCACTCATTGCACAAAGTTATGCCAAATAATAAAATTAGGAAGGATTATATTGCGCAAACCAAATTGTTGCGTTTCCACAGTCAGCATCATCAACTACATGCTCCAATATCTTGAAATGGTATTTTTCTAAAAGGGTTTCGTACTCTTCAGAATCCAAAGAGGCGTGGAATAAATTTTCACCACCGTTCATACCCCAGGCTTCGCCATTTGTAGTGCCTGAAGTAAAGATTAAAATTCCCTTTGGATTCAGGTGGCTTTTAAAAATGCTAAACACGTCTGGCTGATCGGCAGCCGGTAAATGAAAAAAGCTGTGCCAGGCAATTAAAGCATCGTACTTTTTATTGAGCGAAAGCGTCCTCATATCGGCTAAAATAAATTCTTTAGATGGGAAATTTCGCTCTGCCAACTGAAGCATCTTCTCACTCGCATCTACGCCGGTAACGTTAAAACCTTTTTCTAAAAGATAATTCATAATCGGAAAACCTGTTCCACAGCCTACATCTAAAATACTTCCACCCGCCGGAATGTGTGAGATAAGCATATCAAGATACTTCTTCTCCATCAAATTCCGAGGTCGGTTTTCAGCAAACCAATCACCGATCTTATTATAAACCTCAAAAACGTTCTGGCGATTTCCTTCCATAATGCAATCAAATAATTAACCATTAAAAAACAAAAACCATTCTGAAGTTCAGAATGGTTTTTGAAATCATTATTGAGTTTTTTACTGAGCTGTCCAGGTATTATTGTCCGGGTTAGAATCTGGGAGTACTTTGTTTGGATCTAAAACGACAGAAGTAACTTCTTCTGTTGTCGGATAACGAACCAACCAGCTGGTGTTTTTCATCCACACATCAACTGGAAGCTTAATGATGTCTGTTTTACCGCTTTTGGTTTTAACCTGAAGGATTATCGGCATTGGCATTTTTTCAAGGTTGTTAACTTTAATTGTGTATGCCGTAACGTTTCCATCAGTTTTAACTTGCTGAACATCGCCAATTGCCTGGTCCATTTTCCAGTTATTTAGCCACCAGCTTCTCCAGAACCAGGCTAGATCTTCACCAGCGCCGTTTTCCATTGAACGGAAGAAATCGAAAGGCGTTGGGTGTTTAAACGCCCAGTTCTTAATGTATTGACGGAAAGCATAATCAAACCTATCTTCGCCTAAAACCTGATCTCTTAAAATGTTTAAACCCCATCCTGGTTTGCTGTAAAGGTTAAGGCCAATGTTACGCTCTGCCATTCCGTCGGGCATTAACATAATATTTTCGTAAACAGAGTTACCAATTACGGCCTTTCCTATGCGGTTCATATCAGCTTCGCGTTCTTTATATTCTCCTTTATTAAAATTTTGCGACGAAATGCCGTTTATGAAAGTATTGAAACCTTCATCCATCCAACCGTACTTACGTTCATTTGAACCGACAATCATAGGGAACCAGGTGTGACCGAATTCGTGATCGATTACGCCCCAGGCACTTCCTTTTTTTGCTTTCCATCCGCAAAAAACGATACCCGGATATTCCATACCACCGATATTTGTAGCTACGTTAACAGCCATCGGGTAAGGATATTCAAACCATTTTGTAGAATAATGTTCGATGGTTGATTTTACATATTCAACCCCGCGACCGTAAGCATCTACGCCGTTACTTTCGATTGGCTGCGCCGAAACCGCAAGTCCTTTTCTTCCGCTAGGGAAATTAATACGGGCGGCATCTAAAACAAATGACTTAGATGATGCCCATGCCGCATCTCTGGCATTCATGATTTTGAATTTCCAGGTTAATTTATCTTTCGCTGGACGAGATTTAGGATCGGTTACTTCTTCAGCCGAACGGATGTGAATTGTTGCATCGCTTGCTTTTGCGGCATTCCATCTTTTTAATTGTTCGGCAGTAAATACTTCTTGAGGATTTAATAGTTCACCAGAACCCATAACAATATGTGTTGCAGGAGCTGTAATTGCAAAAGTTATATCTCCGTATTCGCAATAAAATTCACCTCCGCCCCAATAAGGCAAAGTGTTCCATCCTAAAACATCATCGTAAACACACATGCGTGGAAACCACTGTGCAATTGCAAAAATTTCGCCGTTTTGCGTAGTCAAATGACCTGTTCTATCCGATCCTTCTTTCGGAACGGTATAAGAATAATCCATTTTGATGGTTACAACATCCCCGTTAGCAGCCATCGGCTGAGCTAAACGAATCTGCATTCTGGTATCTTCAATAATGGAAGTGAATTTAACCGCAGCAGTTTTTTGCGAAACACTAACATTATTAATTTTATAACCACCATCAAATTTTTCACCTTGTGCGCCGTAACGGCTACGAGCCGGCGTTACCTGCTGCCCGCGGGATCCTTCTTTAAAAGTATTCTGATCTAACTGTAACCACAAGTAAGGTAATTTATCAGGACTATTATTTTTATATGTGATTGTAACTGTACCGCTAACCATACTTTTCGCTTCATCAAGGCTTGCAGTAATGTTATAATCTACCCGGTTTTGCCAGTACTTCGCGCCTGGCGCACCATTTGCTGAACGAAACTCATTGCCATTTTGAGTATAGAATAATGGCCCAAATGCTTCCGCAGGGCTATAGTTGGTTGTTGGAACGGCTGATGTTGTGGTAGCTTGCTGAGCCGATGCTGAAAATGCAGAAGCCATGCAAACTAAGCACATGGTGAAAAATTTGTTAAATTTTATATTCATGACATGTATTTATTTGGCGGCAAATATAAAAAATAAGCACAAAGTGTATTCTTTGTGCTTATAAAGTTACTTTACAAGGTATCCGTGGATTTATTTAATATTTTCTAATTTACCTTTTTTAAGTCCGGTAAATCCTTTAATTTTCTTTCCGCGGGCGGCAACTTCAGCCAGGCATGGTAAGCCTGTACAATATAATAGGAATATTTAAAAGGCCTTTCTGATTGTACTTTTAAAACCGAAGGACGATAAAGTATCATAAAACTTTTCAATTCCTGTCCCTCAAGCTTCAAAAGATTAGCTATGGTTTTTTCATTAAAATTTTGATCAATTTCTGCCAGATATCTTTCACGCTCCTCCAATTCTGCTTCTTTCCTTTGCTGGCGTTTATACTTGCCATAACCAAGATTAAGGCTCAAACCACCAACTTTATCGGTCATCTTTTTCCTATCCAGATTACCGCCCGTCCCCATTAGCGTGTATTTTTCTGCCATTGGATCAGGAGATAGTATTTCCTTATTTATTTTTACGCCCTGAATATTCACATCACCCAAATTGGTATTCCTTTCGACCATGTAAATGGTTTTAGGCAATAAATTTGTTAAGTAAAGCGTATCAGTAATGTAGCCTACTAAAGAGAATTCCAGTAAATCGCCTGTATTAGCGGCAATGGTGAATCTACCCGACGCACTTGCAGAGGTTATTTTTTTGCTGTTTAAATTTCTGATTGTTACGCCTGGTAAAGGACTGGCTTTTCTTGAAAAATCGAAAATAGCACCGGTACTTACACTCGATTGAGCAAACGAAACGAAGGGAACCGCAAGAAACAAGAAAATAATCAGCTTATACATATTCAAAAGTATATTAGTTTAGAAGTTAATATTTTGATTTAACAACTTTAACATAAACAACCGACTTAACCAAGTGTTTCGACATAGCGGCTTTCATCAAAAGAAATTAAAATCGCATGATTATTTTTTTCTATAACCGGTCGTTTGATGGCACTGGTATGTTGAACTAAATAGGCAATCGCTTTTTCCTGGTTATCGATGGTACTTTGTTCTTCTTTCGAAAGTTTTCTCCAGGTTAAACCTTTTCTGTTGAGCACAGTTTCCCAACCAAATACTTTGCACCATTCGGCCAACTTTTCTGCGGTTATTCCCTTTTTCTTGAAATCGTGAAATTCAAAATCAATTTTATGCGCTTTTAACCAGTCCAGAGATTTTTTAACTGTATTGCAATTTGGTATTCCGTAAACTATCATGATACTTACAAGTGGGTGAATTTCTCCAAAGATAATAATTGAATTCTAAACCGTGGGCGTATAAACGAGTGACGAATTAATCCTAAAATCCCTACATCCTGCAAATCCAGGTAATTCATCACATTATTTGAGTCATCCATCACATTTTAAAAATAAATTAGCTTTACGTAACTAAAATTGCAGCATCAAAAGAAACAAAATGGATTTTAAAGATTTACGTAAAGTTGAATTCTGGATTTCTACAGCCCTCTATATTCTGGTTGTTGTTTTACTTATATCGGGTGCTGATGCCAGAATACGTAATGAAAATTACTATAACTTTTTAAACGAAAAAGTAACATACTCTTACTTCTCTAATTACCTGGTACCGGAACTTTTTCGCTTTTCTATTTTATACCTCAGTTTTCTAGCAATAAACTTTTGCATCATGCCCGCATTTCTTAAAAAGCAGAATGTGTTTGCCAACAGCTTTTTACTTGCGGGCTTATTCCTAATAGGCGGATTAATCTTCAGCATTTGCAAAACCTATTCTGAGGCCTACACATTATTAGATTATGCTGATTTACAACATGCTTACAACCGAATTTTCTTTAAAGGCTATGTTTACAGCATGTGGTCTATTGTAATCATTTCAGCTTACGCGCTTATCAAAGCTTTTGTAAGTTATCTCTCTGACAATAAAGACAAAAGTGCTGATGAGGAAACACAAATGAAAGTTGATATCGGCTTTGGACTGGGCTTTTGGTTTGTTGGTCTTTTGCTCTGGATTTCGAGCAACTCTGGAATCGAACTAAGCATATGCTGGACACTGGTAATTTTCTCCGCAATTGGCATCGTGGTTTATTCTATTTATACACTGCTTCCACAAAATTTTGCTAAAGAAAAGCCTTTTAAAGTTTATTTCTGGCAGGTATTTTTCATCTCGATTTTACTCGCAGTCCCACTAGGGTTGATTTCAACTTTATTTATCTGGCGAATAGAAATGTTTTTTATCGTATTTCTGTTCCACATGCCAACACAACTGGTAATCAGTGCGCCACTGTCATGGTATATTTACAAAAGACGCTTAGCCAACAGAACAGAAATTACGGCGTTAAAAACGGAATTAGGCAAGTCTGATGCAAGCCTAAGTTTCTTACAATCGCAAATTAACCCGCACTTTCTATTTAATGCTTTAAATACTTTGTTTGGAACAGCCTTGCAGGAAAATGCCGAACGCACCGGCGAAGGCATACAAAAACTCGGCGATATGATGCGGTTCATGTTACATGAGAATATGCAGGATAAAATTTCATTGACCCGCGAAGTTGAATACCTGAATAATTACATTGATTTGCAAAAACTGAGGACATCGCGTTCTGCGGACATCAGAATAGAAACTCAGATTGATGAGCAGTTGAACAACCTACAAATTACACCAATGCTATTAATTCCTTTTGTAGAAAATGCTTTTAAACACGGTATTAGCTTGCAACAACCGTCGCATATTAAAATTACACTTCAAACCAAAGAGAGCACCCTCTATTTCGACGTGCATAACAGCATTCATTTAAAGGCCGATAATGACCCTGAAAAATTAAAAAGTGGTATTGGTTTGGAGAATGTAAAGCAACGCCTATTGCACCTTTACCATGGCAAACATGAATTGATTATCCGCGAAAGTGCAAAAGAATTCTTTATTCACTTAACCTTACAGTTGGATTAATATCTTCAAATTATAGATAAGTTTTATGAAAACACTAATTACGCTGCTACTTATTACAGCGGCAATAACGAATACTTTTGCCCAATTTAAGCTTACAGGAAAAATTAAAAATTACTCGGGAAAGGAAGATTTACAACTCAACATCCCGGTTGTTTTTGGTTTTCACAAAGAAAATTCCATTAACATTCCGATAGATAAAAACGGCAACTTTGGCATTGTTTTGCCTTTGAAAACTCAGAAATTGAGCAGTCTAATTTTCCAGAGAAAATTTTTTACCCTTTTATTAACTCCATCAAAAGGTCTACATATTGATTTAAATGTTATCGATACTTCATTAAATGCTGTTTCTGGCTCCGCATTAGCCGAAAATAAGGTATTGGAGCGAATTAATCTTGAAGAATATCCATTCTTCTTCCAAAATGCAGACAACAACAAGTTTTCGACACTTTCACTAAATCAATTGAAAGAGCAGGTCCTTATGCCTTATTTCGCCCAGCGAGACAAAAAGATTGATATCATTAACCAGTCAGAAATTTCAGCAGCGGATAAAACTTTAATTTCATCAGAGGTTAAGTTCATCGCTTACAATTATCTGAATGATTTAGCAAGAACACAAATTAAAGACAGGGAGGTTGTTGAAAGCTTAATTTTAGAAATATTTGACGGAACTACAGGAAAGCCCGATTTGGATAATGCAGGTCCACAATATTTTGCCTTCGCTAATAATTACATCAGGTATCTCGAAACCAAAGCCTTCAGGCGGATAAAAGCTGAAAATATTAAACCAACTGAATCCATACCCTACTTTGAAATAAGTCTGGATAGTGCAAATACAATTGTAAAAAAATATGGCAAACCCTATTGGAGATGGATTGGCTTTACTAAAAATTTGCCTGAAGCCGTTACAGAAAAACATTCATATCAGGAAATTCTTAACTTATATGAAGACAAAGACTTGAGACAGGCTGAAGCACTGAAAGATGCTTTCATCAGTCATTTTCCTAAAAGTAAATATAATAGTGATATTCTAAATAAAATAAATAAACTGAAAATTGCCCTTCGTAGAAATGAAACTAATGACTCAATAAAAATTATTAATAACTATGATAAAGTGACTTCTATTTATGAGGTGATCAAAAAATTCAAAGGAAAAGTTGTTTACCTAGACGTTTGGGGAACCTGGTGCGGACCATGTAAAGATGAGCTGAAATATAATTTACCACTAAAAAGAAAATTTGCAAACAAGAATCTTGAGTTTGTGTACCTCGATATGGATGACGATGAACGCGACGAAGTATGGAGAGAATTTATAAAAGTCAATGGATTGACCGGAAATCATTTGCGCAAAAACAGGAAAACAATTTCACCATTCTGGAAGGAATTATTGAAAAATAATCCGGACAAGGCCGAATACTATCCGCAATATTTTATCTTTGACAGCGAAGGTAACCTAGCCGTAAGTAAAGCTTTAAGACCTAGTGATAAAGAAGAACTGTACAAACAGATAGAATCAGTTCTGACAAAAACTAAATATTAAATGACCGCCATTGCAATAGACGATGAACCGATAGCGCTAGACATCATCAGGTCTCATGCTTCAAAAGTACCTTTTGTGGAGCTAAATGCCGTTTTCACAAATGCCTTTGAAGCGATAAGCTACTTGCAATCCAATAAAATTGATCTAATTTTTCTCGACATCAAAATGCCGGACATCAGCGGCATTGATTTTTTGAAGAGTTTGACTAAGCCGCCGATGGTGATTTTTACTACGGCTTATACCGAACATGCCGTTCAAAGTTTTGAACTTGATGCTGTTGATTATTTGTTAAAACCTTTTTCACTTTCGCGTTTTTTAAAGGCGTGCAATAAAGCACAGGAGCTGTTCAATCTGCGAAATCAAAAGATGGATTCAAAATCTGAATACATTTTCGTGAAAGACGGTTATGAACAGATTAAGGTTGAATTAGATGAGATCATTTATGTGGAAGCCTCTGGAAATTATACACAGATTCAACTTAAGGATAAGCTGCTGAGCTCTAGAATTACGATAAATGATTTAGCGGAAATTTTGCCAAAAAACGATTTTATTCGCTGCCATAGAGCATTCATAGTCGCTAAAAATAAAATATCCAAATTTGACCGAAGCCAGATTTGGATAGGAACAAAAATGATCCCAATAGGCGCAACGTATACCGGTATTCAGTTGACCTGATTAAGGTTTTACATTTACCCTGATTCCTGCTGAGTGAGTGGTAAATTCCGGAGCGTACATACTTTGCAAGCTGCTAATTCCATTTGAAAAATTTCCGGCATGTGTAACCCGCAACGGATATTCAAACACATAGGTGCCCTTTGGCATATAACTGATGAAGAAATTGGTCGATGCATCTTTTGTACTTTCATAATAGCCCAAACCATCCTGATATTTATAACGAGAAATGACATTTACAGGCTCAAAACCCGACGACCGCGTATCTTTCAAATGAATATATTCCATATTCCGGTCGCAATAAATCTCTATACGCACCTTTAATAAATCGCCGGGAGCCAAAACATTTGTTGCAGTCAGTGGTGTCAAAACATCTCCCTTGGCGTTACTTTTTTGGATAAACAATTGCTTTTTTATAGTAATTCCTGTACTGGCTGAAGTGATTTTATCTAACTGTTCGAAATACTGCCAGTAAAGTGCTCCCCATGCCATTGTTTTGTTGTTATTTATAGCTTGCACCTTACCCATTTCAGGTTTTACATCAGCACCAGCAATAGTTAACTTTTGATAGCCCGTTCCGGCTTCCTTTGTAGCATTGGGCTGCTGTAGATCGACTAGTTTCTGATGGCCAATTATAATTTCGGGCTCGTTACTTTCGCCTAATAAATCGGTGCCTTTCATTAATAATGCATAACAAGCAGCAACGGTAGCTTTTGTAGTTTTCCAATTGCTAGTTTGTTTGTTTTTAAGCAGCCAGATTTTCATTTCTTCAACCGATTTTGCGTCTGCTGTAATCTCGTCAAAAGCTTCTATGAGCAGAGATTGAGTTTCTACAGAATTTTGATACCACCAATAACCATTACGGTTGTTAGCCCAATACATACCAAACTCATCAGTTTTTAGTGCCCTTTCCTTTAAGAGTTTTAAAACCTTTTGCGCTTCAACTTTATTACCATTTCTACTTAAAATTAGAGCTGCTTGCCCTTGTTGGTAAGGATCCATCAGTATCCAGCTTTCTTTAATTTTCTTGAGATAAAAAGTTAAAACTTTATGAAAGTTCGGCTCATCATTTTTTATCGAACTATAACTTCTTGCATATAAATAATGTAAAGGTAAGTAACCTACTTTTTTAATAGTAGATTCCTTTTTATAATCGTTTATAAATTGCCCGTCCAAATAAGCAATTGCCTTATTAAGCATTTTGTTAAAATTTGGAAACGCTTTTTCGTCGACCAATTTCGATTGTTTTAATTGGCCCATCCCTAAAACAATGTGTTGGGTAATGTATCTATCTTCAGCCATACCGCTAAACCAAGGGAAAGAACCATTCGCATTTTGCATACTTTCTAACTTCTGGAAATTAGCTTTTAATTCATTGGTCATTCTGTTTAAGTCGAAAAGTACAGCCAAACGTTTTTTACGTTCGCTTTCATTATCTGCATTGCGTACCCAAGGTGTTTCTTCGAGCAAAATCGATTTCAAATTTTCATTTCTCTCTAAGTTAGAAAGTAGCGCTTCACCATTATTTACTTGTTTCCACGATTCGAAAATCCGCTTAATTTTTGGAGATGAATTAATGATTCCTGTTGCAAAACTATTTGAATAGAAACGGCTAAAAGTTTGCTCAGTACAGTCTAACGGATATTCCATTAAATATGGTAAGGCTTGGATCGCATACCAAACCGGATTGGAGGTAAACTCGAATGTTAGCGCTTTATTATTTAAAGTTTTCGATTTCCCCGACGAAAATAGTTTATCCAAAACAAAAGTTTTACTCGTTCCGCCGCGAACATTTAAAGGCATACTTTCAGTAATAAGCATCGAATTTGGTAAAACTGGAATTGTCATTTCTTCTCCATCAGAATATTCTTCTGATTTTGCTAAAAGCTTATAACTAATTGCACTTAAACCCGAAGGAATTATTAAGACCCAGTTTAAAGCTTTATTCCCATCACTTCCAAGTTGAAACTGCCGAATGCCATCATTGGGTTTATCAAATATTGAAATCGATTTATGGGTTAAGCCATCTCTGATTTCCAATATTGCCTCTCCTTTTAAATTTTTACCTGACAAATTATTTAACCTCGCACTAAACAGAATGGTATCGCCTTCGCGAAAAAAACGTGGCGCATTTGCCGAAATGGCTAATTGTTTTTGCGTGACTAACTCTTTAGTAATTGTTCCTGTTTTTAAATCTTTTGTATGTGCAAAACCCATCATTTTAAATCGAGTTAACGATTGCGGAATAGTGAAATCTATATTAATTTCACCAGCTTCATCAGTTTGCAATTGCGGATAAAAGAATGCTGTTTCACTAAAATTGGTACGAGCTTCAATATTTGGAAATGTCTTTACCGGTTTCCCATTAATAATATAAGTATTCGTTTTGGGATCGTATGCATTAATCGATACAAAATCATATGTTTTGTTATCATCTACAGCTACTGCCACTCCGTTTAAAGTCCTTACGGATCTAATTAAACCGCTTTTATTAAACCTTTCGCCGATTTCAGTTTTCACTTCCCTTAGCAGGGCTTTATTAGAGTTCACTTCATCTCCTAGCGTTACTGAAATTCCTGCAACGGTGCTTTTTAACTGAGTACCATAACCGGTTATAACAACCTCGTTAAGCGCACGGTTATCCTCTTTCATTATAACATCATTTCTGCCTAAAGAATTTAATGTAACCGATGCTGGTAAATACCCTATAAAAACAATAGAGAGCTTATCGCCAATTTTTGCGCCAATTTGATAAATACCAAACTGATCTGTATACGTTGTCATTTTCCCGTTTTTAACTAATGCGCCTGGTACTGCAAATCCATTTGCATCATTAACCACACCATAAAAACCTTTTCCTTTATCTAATTGTGCTATTGTTTTTTCAAATACCTCAAGCAAATCTTTCTTTCTAGCCAACTCCATTTTTCTCAAATAATTATGATAGGCATTATTATAACCACCATAGTAATCATAACCTAAAAGATTAACATTTTCATAATTCCGATATTGTTGTTGATAGTAACGATAGTAATTTCTAAGAAACCAGGGTTCTTGCCCTGTTTTTAAATTATTAAACTCCGATTGCCAATTATAAGCATGGTAGCTATACTGTTGTTTATAAATGGTATTCCAGTTCATAACACTTAAATTATCTAAAGATGCATCGTACAAAGTGGCCACCATTTCGGCCATTTGTTTTTCACCATTTTTATTTGTGATACGCAATTTCCAGCTTTCCTTTTCGCCCGGCTGTAATTTATCTCTAAATGATAAAAATTTAACATCGAGTTCTTTTGAGACATCTTTTATTAAAACTGACTGCATCGATTGATAAATTACACCATTTTGAACCATAGAAAACTGAACATTAAATGAATCTTCGAAATTGGGCTGTGCTTTTATTTTGATGATGCGTTGCTTGGGCGAAACCTTTAACCAAACCTTATCGATAATTTTATCCTTATAATAAACTTCATAATAAGCATCGGCGTTATTCAAGACACCTGCAATTCTAAAAATTGCTGTACCCGATTTGGGAATTACACTATTTTCGGCAATAAGCCAATCGTTTATTGTTGCTATAACTTCAGGCTTCTGATTAAAAACCTGTACAATTTTATCAATTGATACAGAATCATTAGCATTATTTATAGCCGTAATTTTCACTTTGTAATAACCAGATAATAAAGATTTATCATGAAGTCGCAATTCGCCAAATCCATTTACTATATCTATATTTTTATTAAAACTAATTGTTGAAAGTGGCCAGCTCTCGGGGTTCGATTCGTCGTTATACTCAGCAGTAGGGAAATTCTTTTTAAAATTGATTCTGTTTAAAGAGTAAGCTTCGGGTTTTACTTGAAAAGGATTTTTAATCGTAAGTGTTTGTGGCTCTTGTAGTTTCGACCATTGGGTTTCGACTTTAGCATTTATCGGTCGATTGTTCAGATTTAAAACATCAAAAGAGAAACCATCTGTTTTTGAGGTTAAAAAGATTTTATCAGGCAAATTAAAAGTTAATCTAATATCTTTTTCTCCAACTTTAATCTCGGTACTGGATGTTCTGGTTTCGCCATTTACATCCGTAACATCAACAGTTATTTTATACATGTAATTTTTATTCGAATCGTATCCTGCCAGGGCTAAGAAATTAAAAGTAAAACGACCATCGTCTTTCACCTGTACCTTACCTACAGCAATTTGTTTGACCAAATTACCTGCATGCCTACTGGTCATATCTGGCATCGAAATTCTGAATATTGTATATTTTAGCTTTGCGCCTCCAACCGGATAACCGGAAAAAGTAATCGCTTTTCCATTTACCAAAATACTGTCGTTTAAATTATACTTATCATTGAATTTATCAAAGGTAATTTCGAACGTTGGTCGCTTATACTCTTCTACCTGAATAGTAATACCACCATAACGGGTATTAATTTGCATTCGTCCGTTTAATCTCCCTTGTGGAATTGTAAACGAACCTTGAAAAGTTCCGTAATCATTTGTTGTAAGAGATAGCTTTTGAATGTCGGCCCAATTCACATCCTTAAACACAACATCTATATTTTCTTTAGCTAAAATGGAATTCTTGTAATCTTCATTTTGAAGGTAAATTCCTTTGAAATAAACGATTTGCCCAGGGCGGTAAATCGGCCTGTCTGCAAAGAGGATAACTTTTTTCCTTTCTTCCCTGTAACTAAAATTATTACCGTTAACATTTATATTTACAGAGTCACTACCTAAATTGAAAACAACATTATTTACACTTAAATAAGATGTACTCTCAGCAAAACCATTTTTATCCGTCGTAACACTCCCCCTATCAATTAAAATATTTTTCCCATTTATATATTCTCGCAAACGTTCATTTATGTTAACGTTTTTTAAGGGCTTTCCAGTTTTGCTATCCGAAATAAAGTATTGATGGTTAACCAAACCAGAAATCCTGCTGGTAATTGCAAGTTTTGTAATTTTAAAATTTGCGTAAGAAATTAAATCAGTAGCGCTTGTATCCCGCGAATCTCCGGCGAACAAAACATAGTTGCCACTTGGCAAAGCTTCTATTTTATCAATAAAATTATGCTCCCGATAATCTGCTTTTTTTGGTAAACTTACTTGCCACTCTTTAATTGGTTTTCGTTTATGTAAGAACTCATCATACTGCTTCGCATTATCAAAATTAAAATCCGGATCAACGGATTTTAATTTATAAAGCTTAAGAACTGCGATATCAGTATTTTTATAAGAAAATTTTATTTGAAAAGGATTATCAGGAATGTTATAGCCCTTAATCTCGATCCCAAGCTTTTTTGTTTTAATCTCATCAATTAGATTTTTCGCATTCGTTGCTCCTATACTTTTTGGATAAGCTTTAATCGCTCGTTCGGCAAGTTCTACAGCCTTTATAAGTTTATTTTCGGGATTAAAATATGTCAGGTTTTGTTTTTGAATAAGCGTTGCCTGCTCGCAAAGCACATCAGCATATATTTCTGTCGACTCGGAAAATGCAGCTAAAGTCTCAAGCGAATTAAAGAAATTTTCATGTTTATCACTCCCATTACGTTGATAAATAAATTTCAATCGTTTTAGTTCCACATCGGCCAATGCTGCTATATTTCTGTTATCATTATGATATTTATTTAAAGTTTGGAAAATTTTAAAAGCCTGTGCCGCAAAAGAAGAACTATCTGAGGATGAAAAATTAAGTTTTTGAAAACCCTTAAAATCGACAAACAATTCATTTTTAGAAAAATCGATTGAGTTGTCATTCTTAGCAACTTCTATTTGCGTATTCATAAAAACATCAATTGCCCGATGTGCCAAAATATCGTAGAGCGTAGGCCTTAAGTATCGGGTTGACGAATCGCCGATAAGGATATCCCTCATCTTACCCGATTCAATATTTTGCAAAAGCGTTGTTTCAGCTAAAGAAGCTAAGTAGTTTTTTATTGTTTCATCAGTAATTTTAGGCAAAGACCATGTTGAAATATCTTTACTATTTTCTCCACTCAGCTTACTTCTTTGTGCAAATTGATAGCTATTTTTCTCGTAATATTTCCAGTAGCTTTCTGCCAGTAAAGATTGTAAAACACTTTTTGCTGGCTGTTTGGCTAAGCTTACATCTTTTTGCAAATCGTTTATGATTGTTACAAATTGATTTTCTTCTAAATAACTTTGAAAAAGCATTCGATAAACAACAGACTTAATCAGCATTTCATTATTCTTCTGCAACCTGGCTTTACTATTCAATATATTAATTAAGCTTAAAGCGGCTTTTGGCTCAGCTATGTTCGCAAGAGAATCTACCCGTTTAAATTCTTTTAAGAAGTAAAGATTCTGTTGTGCATCGGACGTTAAACTACAAGCGAAAAAAAATAAAATTAAGAATGTTTTAAGTAGAGCGTTTTTCATAAACGGGAGCTTTTAATATTTAGATGGAAGAATTATTCTTATTCCATAAATATTAATTTAATTAACTGATTAACTAAAATCGCAAAATAGATACATGCATTTTTTAATAAACTTACAACATTTACATATTAACTTCTTTAAGATTCCATGCATAGCACTATCTTTGCGGCATGTCAACACAACTAAAGAATCTATCTGATTTTTCTCACACTACAGTTCCGAATGGTGCAAATTATAAATTCGGAATTATTGTTGCCGAATGGAATGCGGAAATCACAGGCGCATTGTACCATGGAGCTTTAAAAACACTTTTAGAAAACGGCGTAAAAGAAGAAAATATAATTTCTTTGCCCGTTCCTGGGAGTTTTGAATTAACGGGTGGTGCTGAAATTTTGTTAAGTAAAAAAGCGGATCTGGATGCTGTAATTTGCCTTGGCTGTGTTATTCAGGGAGACACGAAGCACTTCGATTTCATTTGCGATGCCGTTGCGCAGGGATTAACCAACGTGGGCATTAAATACAGTAAACCGGTAATTTTTGGCGTTTTAACAACCAATAACCTGGAGCAGGCTCAAGACCGCGCAGGCGGAAAACATGGCAATAAAGGAGACGAAGCTGCAATTACAGCAATTAAAATGGCTGAATTTTCTTCAAACATTTAGTATTGCGTTTGATAATTATTTGTAACTTAGAAATTTAAAATCATATCTGATGAAGAAAGTTGCCATCTTATTATTGGCGGTGTTTTGCACCATTACTATTTTAGAATCCTGCTCTTCGAAACTTTGCCCGGCATACAGTTCGTATCCGGAAGGCAAGCGTAGAAGAAACTAATTATCCTTTTTTCATTTTTAGGTCATTTACAGAACTTTATGTTTTGTAAAGTGTTTAACCTACAAAATACTTAAAATAATCATGACCTGGGTTAACTTAACTTCGATTGAACAGCTTGATGAGATAAAAAACGCAAACGGTTTTAGCCTCATTTTCAAGCACAGCACACGTTGCTCCATCAGTATGATGGCCAGAAAAAATTTCGAGATGGATTGGGATGTAATTCCCGAGGATACTAAGCTTTACTTTTTAGATTTGATTGCTTATCGCGATATTTCAAATAAAATTGCCGAAGTTTTTCAGGTAGCCCATCAATCGCCGCAAATCCTATTAATTAAAGATGGCGATTGCATTTTAGAGTCATCGCACAGTGATATATCAGCCGAAGAGGTTGCTGAAGTTATTGCTGCCTAATATTGCAAAATCAATATTTCAGTTTAAAATATTAGCCACAGATTGATAGCTTAATTAACCTATTAATCTGTGGCTATCAAGCTTAATTTTTCTCTATCTTTAAAATCCTCGATGTTCTGCTCCTTGTGGCTTTGCAAAGTTCTGCATCGTCTGCCAGTGCTTTTCCATAGGTCGGAATCATTTCTTTGATTTTTGTTTGCCATTCAGGCGTTGCTAAATCTTCTTTGAAACAACGATCCAATAAATCTAGCATGATGGAAACGGCAGTTGAGGCTCCTGGAGAAGCACCCAATAAAGCGGCAATAGAACCATCGCCTGCACTTACCACTTCGGTTCCAAATTCTAATACGCCACCTTTCTTCTCATCCTTCTTGATCACCTGAACGCGCTGGCCGGCATATTCCAACTCCCAGTCTTTCAACTCAGCAGTTGGTAAATATTCTTTTAAAGCTTCTAATCTATCTTCAGGCGATTGTCTAACCTGATCAATCAGGTATTTTGTTAAATCAAGATTATGCAAGCCCGCCGAAAGCATCGGACGGATGTTGTTAAATTTAATGGATTTTGGTAAATCCAAAAATGACCCGTTTTTTAAAAATTTTGTAGAAAAACCTGCGTACGGACCAAACAATAAAGCTTGTTTACCATTGATCATCCTGGTATCTAAATGCGGAACAGACATTGGCGGCGCACCTACTGCGGCTTTTCCATAAACTTTTGCATGATGTTTAGCAATAATTTCCTCATTGGTACACTTCAACCATTGCCCGCTAACCGGGAACCCGCCAAAACCTTTTCCTTCAGGAATATCAGATTTTTCCAATAAGGGTAAAGAACCACCACCAGCACCTATAAAAACAAATTTCGCAACACGTTTACGTTTATCGCCACTTTCTAAATCCTTAACTTTGACGCTCCAGTTGCCCTCCGCATTTTTATTTAAATCGCGAATTTCGTGATTAAAATAAAGATTAACATTTTTCTGTTCTTTCAGATAACTGAACATATCACGGGTTAAAGAACCGAAATTAACGTCCGTTCCCAAATCCATTCTTGTAGCCGCAATTTTCTCATTCTTTTTACGACCATCCATAATTAAAGGCGCCCAGTCTTTTACAACATCGGCATCTTCAGTGTATTTCATGTCGCTAAACAAATCACATTTATTCAACGCTTCATAACGATTCCGGAGAAAATCCACATTTTTTTTCCCCCATACAAAACTCATATGAGGAATTTTACGAATGAAATTTTCGGGATTTGAAACCAAGCCTTTTTCTATCAGATAAGCCCAGAACTGTTTAGAAACTTCAAAATGTTCGGCTATCTGAACCGCTTTCTTTATCTCTACTGAACCGTCTTTTTTCTCAGGCGTATAATTTAATTCGCAAAAAGCCGAGTGGCCTGTACCCGCGTTATTCCACGCATCAGAACTTTCTGCGGCCGCATTATCAAGTCGCTCGTAAATTTCTATACTTAAATCAGGTTCTAACTCTTTTAATAAAACACCAAGGGTCGCACTCATGATGCCGGCACCAATCAAAATTACATCTGCGTCAGTTTTACCAACTGTCTTTTTCTTTTTTGTCATCTTATTTTAAAGGAATTACAAATTTAGAATGAAATTAAATATGTAGCTAATTTTTAAACAATTAATCCTTAAAAATTGCTGAAAAATTAGAAAATAAATACCAATTTTAAGAGAGATAACAAAGTTTAATCCAAAAAAATGATTTTTCGCGTTTTTAAACGGTTTATCTAGATCAAAATTGCGAACCAGCTTTTTTCTTATTTTTGAATATGGTTAAAATAAGAAACCCCAGGAAATGACGGGGATGAAATTGTAAACCTAACCGCTCATTTAGGATAAGAAACTGATGTAAGTCACGCAGAAGATTAAGATCCATATATTTTATGAAGAATCAGGCTCTAAGTTAAAAAGCAAAAATATTTGAAATTGACATAATATTTATGACACCAAAAGAAGTTTTACAGTTGTGGATTGAGGCATTTAACAATGCAGACTTAGAAACATTGATGCTTTTATATCATGAAAATGCGATAAACCACCAGGTAGCAAATGAGCCGGTTGAAGGAAAGTTTGCGATCAGAAAAATGTTTGAAGCAGAATTTGCAAACGCTGAAATGGTTTGTCAGCCCGTGAATATCTTTCAGGATGGCGAATGGGCAATCATGGAATGGCAGGATCCAAAAGGCTTTAGAGGCTGTGGTTTTTTCAAAATCCAGGAGGGCAAAATCATTTTACAACGAGGCTACTGGGATAAACTGTCTTTTTTCAGACTTTATGACATCCCGTTATAAATTTTGCTACCTAAACCGTAATGTAGCGACATCCCCCAAAATTTAGCAAGTTCACTTGGATAGGAAACATATTATTACAACACCCAAACATTTCAATGTTACAAGATTTCAATCCTAATCCTTAACTTTGTACTATGATTGATTTACCGGTAGTACCTGCTGTAACTGAAGTTAAACGTAAACCAGATTGGTTGCGTGTTAAATTGCCTGTTGGAAAAGAATATGCGCAGGTTCGCAGTTTGGTAGATACACATAAGTTACACACCATTTGCGAAAGCGGTAATTGCCCAAATATGGGTGAATGCTGGGGTGCTGGCACGGCTACATTCATGATTTTAGGAAATATTTGTACCCGTAGTTGTTCATTCTGTGCGGTTGCAACGGGTCGCCCGCTGGCTGTCGATGTTGATGAACCTAATCGCGTAGCGAACTCGGTGAAATTGATGGGCGTTAAACATTGCGTGATTACTTCGGTAGATCGAGATGATTTGAAGGATGGCGGCTCCATTATCTGGGCAGAAACCTTACAGGCGATTCGCAGGGAAAGCCCGGTTACAACTTTAGAAACCTTAATCCCCGATTTTAAAGGGCAATGGGATAATTTATATAGTGTTTTAGAGGAACGACCTGAGGTCGTTTCACACAATATGGAAACTGTTAAGCGATTAACCAGACAAGTGCGCATTCAGGCTAAATACGATAGAAGCTTAGAAGCTTTAAAAAGAATTTCCGAATTCGGATTAAGAACAAAGACCGGCATTATGCTTGGGCTTGGTGAAACTGAAGATGACATTTTCGAAGCTATGGATGATTTGGTTGCAAATGGCGTTCATATTTTAACTTTAGGTCAGTATTTACAACCTACCCGCAATCACCATCCTGTAATTGATTGGATTCACCCGGATGTTTTTGCCATGTATAAGGAGGTTGGCCTTGAAAAAGGATTAAAATATGTTGAAAGTGGCCCATTAGTTCGTTCTTCATACCATGCAGAAAAACATCTTTTTCCTATAGAAGGAATCGCTTGATTTAGCTAACCATTAATGATTAGGCGATCGGTCTCCTGCATTCGCCGTTTATATAATTTATCGACCGGATGTATTTCTAAAACATTTTTTTGCTTTATGTGTTGAAGACTGTATCTTAGTAACCAATAGTGACTGCATTTAAAAAATTAACCCTAACTGAGCCTGAACTTGTTGTAGCATTGCAATCGAAAGATCCTGCTGTTCTAAAAACATTGTATAGCATGTATTCATCGGCTCTTTATGGTGTTATATCAAGAATTATTACCCATACCGAGCTCGCCGAAGATGTTTTACAAGAAACATTTGTAAAAATCTGGCAATCAGCAACGAACTATGACCAAACAAAAGGCAGGCTATTTACCTGGATGATGAATATTGCCCGTAATCTTTCAATAGATAAGCTCCGCTCAAAAGACTTTAAAAATTCACTCAAAAACCAAGATATAGAAAATAACGTAAGTTTTGTTGATGAACAGAATAAGGTGACTTTTAATCCCGATGTAATGGGCGTGAAGCAACTTGTAGAGAACTTAAAACCTGACTTACAATCGGTTCTCGATTTAGTTTATTACAAAGGCTATACACATGTAGAAGCCGCAGAAAAATTAGATTTGCCTTTGGGTACGGTAAAGACCCGAATCAGGCTGGCTATTATAGAATTGAGAAGGAGTTTTAATTGAGCGTGGAAAATTTAAAAGCATATATAGAATCTGGAGTACTTGAGCTGTACGTTTTAGGTGATTTAACACCTGAAGAGACGTTACATGTTGAGGAAATGGCATCTCAATATCGTGAGGTAAGAGATGAATTGGCTGCGATTGAGCAGGCTATGGAGCAATATGCCATGCAAAACGCTGTAGAGCCATCTACAGAAGTAGAAACACGGCTATTTGAAAAATTAGACGTTAGTGATCTAAGAGAAAATATTTTAACACCTCACACGCAGCAAGAAGAACCTAGAATTGTAAGATTCGATAACAACGCTGGTAAAGTAAAAACCTTGAGATATGCTTTAGTCGCATGTGTCGCTTTATTAATTGTAAGCACTGCTGCATTGTTTGTTACTTATAACCAATTAAACGACGCGCATGATCAAATTGCGAGTTTAAGTTTAGATAAACAGAAATATGCAGGGCTCGTTAAACAATTAGAATTTAACAACAAAGGATTGGATAATATGGTTGCCATGTTTGACAGTAAAGAATGGGCAACCATTCGTATGGCTGGCCAGGCTTTTAGTCCGAAATCTAAAATGAATGTGTATTGGAATAAAAAAGATAAATCGGTTCTGATTAACTATGTGGCAATGGATTTACCAAAAACGGATCCAGAGCACGAATACCAGCTTTGGGCTTTGGTAAACGGAAAGCCGGTAAGTTTGGGCGTTTTCGGAAAACCGGATTCAGCATCAAATGAGGCTTTGTTAAAAATGCCGGCTATACAGGAAGCACAGGCATTTGCAGTAACATTAGAACCAATGGGTGGCAGTGTAAATCCAACTATGGAGAAACTAACTGTAATGGGCGGTGTCTGATAGCTTAGCCATTAAAATATTTAAAATCCCGGAGCGGTAAACTCCGGGATTTTTTTATGCTTAGGATTTCTGGACATACTTCACTTCTTCGTAAGGCTGAACCAGAACCCAGCCCTCTCCAAAAAATTCCAGCTGAAAAGATTCACCACTTCCCCTCCCTAAAAACGAGCCGAAAGTTAAATTCGTTTTGATATTTGGGCTTAAATTTTCAGACCAGGCAACAGTTGCATTCGGGTCAGTGTAAACAGGCTGATTAGTGCTAACTTTTAACAAAAGTGGTTCCCCATGCGTAGTAATTGCAATATAACCACTGCCCGATAAGCGTACCTGGAATAAGCCACCGCTCATCATGCCAGCGATGCTTTTCAACATTTTTATATCGTTTTTAATCCCATCTTCAATTGCTAAAACGTCGTTACCATTGACGAAAATCGATTCGTTTTGAAGCCTGATGATTTTCACTTTCTTACCTTCGTCAGCTAGGTATAACTTGCCTGTGCCCGCGGCATGCATAAGTGAAGTTCCTTCCCCGGAGATGGCTTTTTTCAATAAGCCTCCCAAACCTTTACTAAGCAAACCCTCGCGTTTAAAATCTATATTTCCTATATAACCCACCATTGAGCCGGCTTTAGCCAGTATCTTCTGGTTTTTTAAATTTACTTCCAGCATGGCTGGTTTCTCCAATTCAAAAAAATCATTTTCATTCGGATTTTCCGCAGATTCCTGAATCAGTTCATTTAAAGTGTATTCTCTTTTTGTTTCCATAATTAGCTTTTTATCTGTTTGATCGAATGTAGATATTGTTTTTAGAGTAGGGAATTAATTGTTGTCAACTTTAGGATATTATAGCTGCATCAAATACATAGCTTTTTAATTTCACCTGGGATTTCCTTTGCCACACTGGATGCATTGACTACTGATCTTCGCATAGCCAAATTATCCCCCACCTTGCCATGAATATAGCAGGCTAAGATTGCGGCCTCAGATGATGAATAACCCTGAGCGATAAACGCGGTTATTACTCCTGTTAAAACATCGCCCATCCCGCCTTGTGCCATTGACGGATTGCCGGTTGGATTGATGTAACAGCTTCCTTCAGGAACACAGATAAAAGTAAATTGATTTTTAAGCACAATAATTATCTGTAGCGCCTGTGCTTTTTCTTTTGCAGTCTGGAGCCTGGACCACCAGTTTTTATGTTCACCAAATATCCTGTCGAATTCTTTCATATGAGGCGTAAGTATTGAGTTTTTGGGTAACTGTTGAATCAAATCTGGTCTTACGCCAAGTATATTTAAGGCATCGGCATCTATAACCAAAGGTTGATTCGACTGTAACAGGCTTTCGAGCAACTTATCATTTTCAGCAGAAACACCTAAGCCCGGACCAATGGCAATGGCCTGATATTTAGCCGCGTTTTCTATTGTCGTGCATTCATCCCGCGGTAAAGCCATTACTTCTGGCAGCATCGTATTGAGTGCCGTTAATCCGCTTTGTGGAATACAGGCTGTCACTAAACCGGCACCCGTGTGCAGGCAGGCCATTGAAGATAGTAATGCTGCACCCATGGTATTGGTATTGCCGGCGATGATTAATGCATGCCCGTAAGTACCTTTATGACTAAATAATTTTCTCGGTTTTAAGATGGACCGGATATCATTTTCCTGGAGCAATAAAAAATCAGAATGCTGTTTTTGGATAAAATCTTCATCCAGGCCAATATCCACCACTTCGAATATTTCAGTAGCCTGGGCAGATTCAGGGAAGAAAAAATTTATTTTCGGCCGTTGAAAACAGATCGTTTTATAAGCTTTTATCCCGTTGTATCCTACAGGAATGCTGCCCTCGGCTGGGAATCCTGTCGGCACATCAACGGCATAAACTTTTCTATTTAATTTATTAATGTATTTGACTAAATCAGCATAATCGCCGGTTAGCGGCTTATTTAAACCAGAACCTAAAATCGCATCGATAACTACATCAGTTCTAATATTTTTTAAATCAGCTGCCTTATCGATTACATCAATTTTACATTTCGACTCATTCAAACGTTGCAAATTAATAGCGAAATCAGTGCTTTGTTTATTACTGAAGTTAATAACATACACCTTAACATTTCCATATCCATTGTTTAACAACAGATGAGCAATTGCAAGACCATCGCCACCATTATTACCTTTTCCACAGAAAATAGCAATGGCTTTAGTACCATCAAATTCATAAGCTGAGAAACTTTTTACAAAAGCACGTGCGGCCTTCTCCATTAAATCAATAGAGGCAATAGGCAAATTGGCGATGGTAAATTCATCGGCATTTCGCATTTGCAGAGAAGTAAGGAGTGTTTGCATGTAACTAATATAGCATTATATGCTTAATGCACATCCCACAGGTTTTGTTTTAACACAAAGACAAAAATTTAACCGAAATAAAGTGGGATTCGCAAATTGGAGCTTCAACCCAACATAACTCCTCAACATCTTTAATAGCCGTTGGTTTAAACGCAATAACTAATATTTTCCATAAATTGCCATGCGACAAGATACTTAGCGTGAAAAATTATATTGAATACGTGTTCCCCTGTCCAGAGAATAAAAATACTATGTCTGAAAAAATAACTATCGGCGTTACCGACTGCAGCAAATTTGAAATTTACAGGGATTGGGTTTTATCTTACAATAAAAAGGTTGAGGTTATTCAACTAGGATACAAACTGAATAATTTCAATGAAATTGAAAAATGCGACGGCATCGTTTTAACCGGCGGTGAGGATGTGCATCCCAGGTTTTACAACCTGCCTGAATATTACCCATATTGCTATGAGGACGATATTGATGAAAAACGTGATGAATTTGAATTTAGGATTTTAGACTATACTGAAGAAAACCAAATTCCGGTGTTGGGAATTTGCCGTGGCATGCAGGTAGGAAATGTATTTTTTGGCGGAACGCTAATTCCCGATATTGCGGCCTGGGGAAAATTTGACCATTCAAAAATGCCGGATAAAAGTGACCGCTATCATGAGATTATTGTCAATCCATCTTCCTGGTTAAATGGCATCGTTAATATCGATAAAGGTTTGGTGAACAGCAATCACCACCAAAGCACAGGCAAAACCGGAAAAGGACTGGTTGTTAGTGCAATTTCACCTGACGGAGTTACCGAGGCCATTGAAAGACTTTATCCCGATGGAAAATCTTTTCTTTTATTTGTACAGTGGCATCCCGAACGACTAAAAGATCAGCAAAGCCCGTTTAGCAAAAATATACATGAGGCATTTGTAAATGCAATAATTAGTGGTCAATTAACTCATGGTTAAACCATTATAATGGAAGAAATTACAAATTACCGTGAACAGACCAAAAAGTAAACTGTCTTTTAGCAAACATGTTTTACGAAGTGTAAGTGCCAATCTAAATCTTTTTTAATAAATTGCGGATTAATACTTATTCGGTTAATCCGCAATTTATTATTGAATGAAAAAACTATTCCTGATAATTTCCTGCTGCATTTTTGCTGTCAACTCATACGCCCAAACCTTAGTAAACGAAACCGAAACAGGCGATGCTGAAACTGCTGTTTCAACAACTCCAATTGCCATCATACCCGAACCTGTTTCGTTAATGAAAAAAGCCGGAACATTCACCTTGCCGGAAAATATCAGTATTCAAACTTCAAAAAATGGAGATTTAAAACAATCAATAGCTTTATTGTCAGAGCGAATTGAGCGGGCAACAGGCAAGTTTGTAAGTTCGGTTGCTAATGCAACTCACCCAACAATAAAATTTATTATCAATGCTCAAAATGATGCACAGTTAGGCTTAGAGGGATATAAGTTAAATGTAAATCCAACTCAGATTGTAATTACGGCTAACAAACCTGCAGGAATTTTTTGGGGTGTGCAATCGCTAATTCAACTTTTTCCGGCCGAAATTGAGAGCAAAGAAGTTGTCGCCAATGTAAAATGGAAAATACCGTGTGTTGATGTTGTTGACTATCCAAAATTAGGATGGAGAGGATTAATGTTCGATGTTGCCCGCCACTTTTTCACCAAAGATGAAGTAAAGCAGTTTATCGATAACATGGTTCGTTATAAATTCAACCTGTTACACTTGCATTTAACGGATGACGAGGGTTGGAGAATTGAAATTAAGGGCTTACCAAAACTAACTGAAGTTGGTGCCTGGAGTGTTCAAAAAACAGGAACTTTCGGCGATTTCATTCCACCTGCAGCAAATGAACCCCGCACTTATGGAGGTTTCTACACACAGGAAGACATTAAAGAATTGGTTCAATATGCCCAGGAACGTTTTGTAAATATTATGCCCGAAATTGATGTTCCCGGCCACAGTTTAGCAGCCATTGCATCATATCCGGAGTTATCATGCACACCTGATGCCGTTAATTATAAAGTGCGTTCGGGAGAGAAAATTATGGATTGGAGTCGTGGTGCACCACCAACAGCTTTGGTTGATAATACACTTTGCCCGGCTAATGAAAAAGTCTATGTCTTTTTGGATTCGGTACTCAGCCAGGTAGCTAAACTTTTTCCTTTCGAATACATCCACATGGGGGGCGATGAAGCTCCGCATAATTTTTGGGAGAAAAACGATCAGGTAAAAGCCTTGATGCAACGTGAAGGACTGAAAACCATTCCGCAGGTTCAAGCTTATTTTGAAAAACGTGTGGAACAGATTGTAATTTCAAAAGGGAAGAAATTTATGGGCTGGGATGAAATTTTAGAAGGTGGTGTTTCGCCAACAGCATCAGTAATGAGTTGGAGAGGCATAAAATACGGAATCGATGCATCAAAAGAAAAACTTAATGTGGTGATGAGCCCAACTGATTTTGCTTACTTAGATTACATGCAGGCAGATGTTTCCACAGAGCCGAGAGTTTATGCCTCTTTGAGACTTAACAAAGCTTACCAATTTAACCCTATTCCGCCGGGTGCTGATCCAAAATACGTTATCGGAGGCCAGGCAAACCTTTGGACCGAGCAAATTTTTACTTTCCGCCAGGTTCAATACATGCTTTGGCCACGTGCTTTTGCCACTTCTGAATCTGTTTGGAGCCCTCTTGAAACTAAAAACTGGACTAATTTCGTGGACAAAACCGAGCATCATTTCAAACGTCTGGACTTAGCAGAGGTAAAATACTCACCAGCCATCTACGATCCGATAATCAATGTAAAACGATCACCCGATAAACAGTTGATGATTGAACTAACGCCTGAAATTGATGGTCTGGATATCTATTATAGTTTCGATAATTCTACCCCAGACCGTTTTTATCCAAAATATACTGTTGCATTAGTACCTCCAAAAGATGCCAGTATGTTGCGCATTATTTCCTACCGCGGAAAAGAAGTTATGGGCAGATTAATCAGCATTCCAGTCGCTGATTTACAAAAAAGGGCCAGGTAATGGGTAAAGAAATAGAACGGAAATTCCTGATAAATCCTGCTAAATGGGCAGAACTAACGAAGCCAGGTGGTAAGCATTTGCGACAAGGTTACATCTCAACAGAGCCGCATAAAACAATACGCATTAGAGTAGCCGCTGGCAAAGGTTGGTTAACCATAAAAGGGATTTCTACAGGCGCAACAAGGTTGGAATATGAATATGAAATTCCGTTAAACGAAGCTGTTGAACTCCTGGATAACTTCGCAGAAAACGAGCTTGAAAAAACAAGATATGAAATCGCTTTCGAGGGTAAACTCTGGGAAGTTGATGTGTTTTCTGGCGATAACGATGGTTTAATTGTTGCAGAAATCGAATTAACATCTGAGGATGAACTATTTGAATTACCTGATTGGATTTTGGAAGAAGTTACCCATGAAAAAAAATACTACAACTCTAATTTAACTACCTATCCTTTTAAAGACTGGCTTTAAAAAGGAATAGATAAAAAATTAAGCTTGCGCTCGTTTGTATTGAGCGCAAAACAGATGTGCGATTGAATCCCTTTTTTTACAACCCCATCTCTTTTTTTAGGAATTTTCCGGTCAAACTAATTGGATTTTGCACCAAACCTTCCGGCGTACCTTCAAATAAAATTCTTCCACCACCGGCACCACCTTCCTCACCTAGATCGATAACCCAATCGGCAACTTTAACCACATCTAAATTGTGTTCAATAACCAGAATCGTATTCCCTTTATCTACCAGTTCTTGCAGCACACCCAAAAGCACGTTAATATCCTCAAAATGCAATCCGGTTGTCGGTTCATCTAATATATAGAAGGTTTTACCCGTATCTTTCTTAGAAAGTTCAGTTGCCAGTTTAACACGCTGCGCCTCACCCCCAGATAAAGTAACAGATGATTGACCCAAGGTGATATAACCTAAACCAACATCTTTCAAAGTTTTAATTTTGCGATATATGATGGGAATGTGCTCGAAATAAACACAAGCATCTTCTATACTCATATCCAATACATCACTGATGGATTTTCCCCGATAACGCACTTCTAGTGTTTCGCGATTATACCGCTTACCGCCACATTCCTCACATGGAACCTGAACATCCGGCAGAAAATTCATTTCAATGACTTTCATACCACCACCCTGGCAGGTTTCGCAACGTCCACCCTTTACATTAAATGAAAAACGGCCTGGCTTATAGCCACGAATCTTGGCTTCTGGTAACTGTACAAAAAGGTTTCTGATATCTGAGAAAACCCCGGTATAAGTTGAAGGATTTGACCTGGGCGTCCTGCCGATAGGTGCCTGATCAATTTCAATAACTTTATCAATTTCTTTTAAGCCGCTTATTTTCTCGTAAGGAAGCGGCGTTTTTTTCGCCCTGAAGAAATGGTGGTTCAAAATCGGGTATAAAGTTTCTGTTATCAAACTCGATTTACCACTTCCTGAAACACCGGTAACAGCAATAAATTTACCTAATGGAAAATCTACAGAAACATTTTTTAAATTGTGTCCGCTGGCTTTGATTATAGAAAGTTTATGCCCGTTACCATTTCTGCGGGTTTTTGGTGTTTCGATACTCTTTGTACCATTTAAATAAGCAGCAGTTAATGTGTTCGATTTTAGAATTTGCTTAGCTGTTCCTTCGGCAACAATTTGTCCGCCATGTATGCCTGCACCCGGCCCCACATCGATAACCCAGTCGGCTTCCATAATCATATCCTTATCATGCTCCACAACTAATACCGTGTTACCTAAATCGCGTAGGTTTTTCAATGCATTAATCAAACGCTCATTATCGCGTTGGTGCAGCCCAATACTTGGCTCATCGAGGATGTACATTACATTCATCAGTTGCGAGCCAATCTGAGTCGCCAAACGAATCCGTTGTGCTTCACCGCCGGAAAGGGTTCGGGCGGTTCTATCCAGCGTTAAATAAGTTAAACCCACATCGGTTAAGAAACCTATCCTGGCATTAATCTCCTTCAAGATTTCTTTCGCAATAATATTCTGGCGTTCAGACAATCTTTCATCAACATTTTCAAACCATTTATGAAGGTTATTAATGTCCATAGATGCCAAATCAAAAATATTCATTCCGTCGACCTTGAAATGTAAGCTTTCCTTCTTTAGCCTCGCACCATTGCATTCAGGACAAGTTTTAAGCTTACGAAAGGCTTCCATATCATCAACTGCAGACTCACTTCTTTTTTCGTTTTGTTCCTCAAGCATTTTAATTATGCCATCGAAAGTAATGTTATAATTCTGAACGTTCCATTTATTATATTCAACCTCAACTTTTATTAAGTCGGGGGTTCCATTCAAGATAATATTGATGGTTTCATCGTTGAGTTTTTCTATCGGTGTTGACAGCGAAAAATTATATTTTTTGGAAAGTGACTTCAACACCTGAAACATCCAGGTATCCCGGTACTCACCAAGTGGTGCTAAGCCTCCATTTAAAATACTCAATTTCGGGTTCGGCATGACCGACTCCTTATCCACAACGAAAATATAGCCTAAACCATCGCAACGTTCGCATGCGCCGTAAGGCGAATTGAAAGAAAAACTATTAGGCTGAGGCTCATCGTAAGAAATCCCGGTGGTCGGGCACATTAAGAATTTACTAAAATGAGCAACATTGTTATCCTTATCACTAATCTTAATCACACCTTTACCCATTTTCATCGCAGTTTGTAGCGAATCCAACAGACGTTTTTTATCTTTTTGATCGATAATTAAACGATCGATAACCACTTCAATATCGTGAATTTTATATCGGTCAACCTGCATTTTAGCAGTGATGTCCTTTATCTCTCCATCAACACGCACTTTAACGTAACCTTGTTTACGGACCTGTTCAAATAGTTCACGATAATGCCCTTTTCTACCTTTTACAATAGGTGCTAAAATATTAACAGCAACACCATCAAACTTCTTAAAAATGTTATTAAGAATTTGGTCTTCACTCATGCGTTCCATCTTTTCACCTGTATTGTAAGAATAGGCGTCGGCCACTCGGGCATAAAGTAAACGCATAAAATCGTAAATCTCAGTGATGGTGCCTACCGTAGAGCGGGGATTTTTACTTGTTGTTTTTTGCTCAATAGCAATAACCGGACTCAATCCGGAAACTTTATCCACATCAGGGCGTTCCATCCCACCCATAAACTGGCGGCTATAGGCGCTGAAAGTCTCCATATAGCGCCGCTGGCCTTCAGCGTAAATGGTGTCAAAAGCCAAAGACGACTTCCCACTTCCACTTAAGCCGGTAATTACCACCAATTGATTACGCGGGAAACTAATGTCAATATTTTTTAAATTATGTACCCTTGCTCCATAAACTTCAACATCTTTTTGCTCACCAAGGTCGATAGATTTATTGCTCATATATTATAAAAAGTTGGGGAGAATCCAGAGCTAAAAACGCCGGAATTCCAATCTGCAAAAATGCTAAAAATTTTATCAAAAAGAAAGTCTAACTAAATCTGTATTAAGGATTAATTGTCATAATGCAGGGTTCTGTTTCTTAGGAAACCGGACGATAAACCAAAACGTACATAACCATATCGGTCCTTAAAATAAATGTTATAATTGTCCTCTCCGTAATAGCCTACTGCCGCCATCAAAAACACATTATGCATAAATGGGAAACTATAATTAAAATTAATTTCGGTATTTAATCGCTTACCAGCATTCCATATATTTTTTTCCGGAATTTTACTTATGGCATAACTTAACTCGGCATTTAAGCGCCAGGTTTCTTTCTCTTCTTTGCGATTGCCTTTGATTTTTGATTTCTTTTCAATTTCGTCATAGCGCCTTAGTGAAACGTTATAAAGTATTCTTGTAAAACCAAAACCATCATCAAGCGCAGGTTCATAGCGAAACCATTTGTACCATTGAAAACCGATCCTTTGATTTACAGAATAATAATATCCGTCAGGTTTTGTTGATGTTAAGTCACCAAAGCGATAAGAAAGTATTAAATAATTTGCGTTGAAATTTCCCGTTCTTGTATTGACGGTGCCATCCTCGTTCCTAGATGCAGCATCTTGACCATTGGAATGATGCGTAAAGGCCAGCTCGGCATACTTATAATGTTCAGAATTTGGATTTAACCTTGCATATAGTACGCCTCCTAAACGATAACTTGGCGTGCGAACAGCAGCAGAAAATTCATTCCTAACTCTTACTGTGAAATCGGGAATTAAAGCAAATGCGATGGGCGATTTATTACTCCCTAATAGCATATAGGTTGTCGTTAATCGTCCGTTAATTACATACTTAGCAGGCGCTCCTATTTCACCGCCAGGCGATGTATAAGCTAGATCGGCATTTTCCTTATATAAATCAATGTAAGCCTTATTTGCAGCTTCTCGTTTAACAACCAGCGAATCTCTATCGATACTTTGCCCAAAAACAAATAAGCAAGAGAAATTAAAAAGAATAAACGAAAGGAGATGTCTTTTCATTAACCAATAAACGTTGATCGACGTGAGTTGGTTTTATAATTAAAGAAAACAAATCTATTTATTAAAATCCATTCGAAAAATATAGGCTATCAAAATTCGTTTCGATAATCAGAAAACGAACGTAAGCATTCCATAGCTTTTTCAGTCCCGTTGTATGCTGCAATCTTTTCGGGAAGAGGTTATTCAGGAAGAAGGAAGTTTGTTTATAGCCCGAAAAGGATTTCCGCTG
>NZ_LMPD01000007.1 GCF_001424305.1 Pedobacter sp. Leaf176 | reverse complement strand
CCTTTTTCCCCGGCAGCTTTACCGTTATGCTTGAGCGTGTATCCCAGTAACATATTAAAAACTTTCACAACCGGCCTTCCCAATAACTCGGAAATATATTCACTTTCCGTTTTTCCTGCCAAGCCCTCAAGCKCGCCATCACGTAAAGGAGAATTATTAGAGGTATCCATAATGACAACCTCTTCGGGCACATCCTGAAACAAACTTTTCGGCAGGTCTTTATATCCGCTGAAGGGAATGGATAAAATAATGGCCTCCACATCTTTAACCACGTCTTCAAGTGTTGCAGCCTTTGCTCCCAAACTTTCTGCAATTTTGCTGAGCTCAGCGAAATCCTGGGTNCGCCATCACGTAAAGGAGAATTATTAGAGGTATCCATAATGACAACCTCTTCGGGCACATCCTGAAACAAACTTTTCGGCAGGTCTTTATAGCCGCTGAAGGGAATGGATAAAATAATGGCCTCCACATCTTTAACCACGTCTTCAAGTGTTGCAGCCTTTGCTCCCAAACTTTCTGCAATTTTGCTGAGCTCAGCGAAATCCTGGGTATTGGTTACTTTGACCTGGTTCCCCGCTTGCGACAATTTTTCTACCAGTGTGCTACCCATAACACCTGTTCCAATAATTCCTATTTTCATAATTTAAGTATTTAACGTTTTCATTTTTTTTAATTTTAAGTTTTTTATTTTTTGTTCGGTACTGTTAGAATTTCCTTGGTCCAGTCACAAAATTTAGCAAGCCAGAGGCCTAGGCCTCTCCATCTGTTACCTAAAGATGGAGGCCTTTATTTTGGGAGTTNAAAATAATGGCCTCCACATCTTTAACCACGTCTTCAAGTGTTGCAGCCTTTGCTCCCAAACTTTCTGCAATTTTGCTGAGCTCAGCGAAATCCTGGGTGTTGGTTACCTTAACCTGATTCCCTGCTTGCGACAATTTTTCTACCAGTGTGCTACCCATAACACCTGTTCCAATAATTCCTATTTTCATAATTTAAGTATTTAACATTTTTATTTTTTTTAATTTTAAGTTTTTTGTTCTGTACTGTTAGAATTTCCTTGGTCCAGTCACAAAATTTAGCAAGCCAGAGGCCTAGGCCTCTCCATCTGTTACCTAAAGATGGAGGCCTTTATTTTGGGAGTTGTCACAAAATTTAGCAAGCCAGAGGCCTAGGCCTCTCCATCTGTTACCTAAAGATGGAGGCCTTTATTTTGGGAGTTGATCATCTTTGAAAAGGTGTTCGACCTGTTGATACGGTTGAGCTGAACCTAGACCAGGATGTCCTAATTCAATAAGTTATCCCTGAATTTGTTGGGAGTACTGCCTACCTCTTTTTTAAACAGACGCGAGAAGTAGGTAAGATTCTCAAAACCAAGCGCCAAGGAAATCTCTGATATGTTCATATCACCCGCCGTAAGCATATTCTTTGCCTCAGCAATTAAAAAAAGGTGGATAAGTTCCAAAGTGGTTTTACCCGTTTCCTCTTTGAGCAGGTCGGTTAAATAACGGGGCGAAATATGCATCTTTTCCGCCAGTGAAGCCACACTAGGCAGCCCGGTATGCTTCAATTTTCTTTCTTCGAGATCTGCTGCGAGCAAAGCGTTGAACCTGGTAACTGTTGCCCCACTTAATGCTGTCCGGTTAATAAACTGTCGTTTATAAAAACGCTGCGCATATTTCAGTATCGAATCAATATGACTGATGATGATCATTTTGCTATGTTCGTCCGTATTATTGTTATACTCCTTTTCTATCGCGAAATACAGGTTCCAGATGATACTTTCTTCGGTTGGTGAAAGATGCAGTGCCTCATTGACCTCGTAGTCGAAATAGCCGTACTTTTTAATCTCACTATAGAGCGAAGTTCCAGGTAAGTAGTCCTCGTGGATAATGATCATAAACCCCTTTTCCTTTAGTTCGGTATTTTTGAACAGTACTCTCTGTTGCGGCTTGATGAACGACATAGCGCCAAGGTCATGGTCATACTTGGTTTTTCCGTAGCGGATTATCCCTGATTTTAGCTTTTTGAATCCAATAATATAAAATGCCGAAGTAAATTCGAGGTCGCTGATGCCGGTGCAACTATCACCGTAAGCCACACTGAAAAGAGGGTCTTCAGGCGGCTTGAACCCAAGAACTTCATACAGTTCGCTTATTTTTTTGAAATGCTTCATATTGTTACAATTTAAATCTGGATTTGGTAAATCGAGGTTCCGCTGCTGTTGTTTTTTTTAACCATGTTCCGCCACAGCAACATCCTGCCAGGCTGAATAGTATAAGACAAATTTCCGTTAATAACCGACAGCTTTTATGATACAGAAGTAGACAATTTTGAAACATTTTAACGTCTGACCATTATTATAGGAAACCGTTGTTTGTAGTAACGAGACAAATTAGTTTCAGCACCGTCATCAATCACCTGTTGGCATTTTACCTTACATCTAAGTTCCTTTCCGGAACAAAATCAACTCGAATTAAACTAAATTAAGCAGTATAGTATGAATGCTTGCTATTTTGCGCAAAAATCCACCTTATCATGGGAGAGGCCTATACGAACGTGGTCACAGCTAGAAAAGAAAAATCTCAATAGTGCAAGGTGACGGCTATTGAGATTAATTCGTATTTATATCTTTTGAAAGTTCTGTCTCTAGACAATGGAAGGACAGCGGTTGTTAACTTGTTTTTGGATTTTTAGGGAATAGCGAACGATTATATTCAACTATCTCCTCATGCGAGGGCTGACTGGTGCGTTCCGAAAATAATTTAATCACCGAGTCCCTGATCTGAGGCGCTACTGCCCTTATGCCGTCCTGGAGTGCCCGTTCAAGCTCCCCTGCATTTAATTCTGTGCAATAGGCCGGAGTTCCTGGCTGATGCCTCCATGAGTTTTCCAGATCACCGGCATCAACAACATCAAAGCCTGCTTCATTTACGAGCCTGGATATAATTGCTTTGTCCTTTACCTCATCGCCTGAAATCGCCATCGCAATACGATCTGGTGCGCCTTCCGGTCTTCCTTTCGCCACCAGGGTTTCTGCCAGCAGATTATTGAACGCCTTAACTACTGGACGGCCGATTTGTTCGGCAACCCATACGCTCTCTACCTTACCTTTCTTGATTTCATCAATGTCAGCATCCCGGAAGGGATAGTAGTTGGAAGTATCCACTACAATGGTATCTTTTGGCACCTGGTCAAACAAGTTTTTTGGCAGTCTCGGAATGGCTATGGTGGGTACCGATAATATGACTACATCCACATCCTTAACTAGATCACCTACTGTTGCAGCCGATGCTCCGAGTTCACTTGCCTTCTTTTCCAGTTCATCGAATTCGCCCGAATTGCTTACCGAAACCTGATGCCCTGCTGCCACCATCTTTTTTGCTATTGTGCCTCCAATGGCACCTGTTCCTATAATTCCTATTTTCATTTTTTGATATTTAAATGTGATTTTTCTTCAATTATACTATAGATCTTATTGTTGTTTTTTCTTGGCGGAAGCTGGTTGATTGCCCGGTTAATATCAACTGCGTGGTCTACAAAGCCATCAGGATAATTGCCCAGCACTACGTTATTGAAATAGCTGTCGTCAAGTTCCTTCATCTTTCCAAAGGCCCGTTCCTGATTTTCTCTCAGCTCCTCTTTCTTTGCCTTTTTGCGTGCATCTATAAGTTCCGTTAAGGTCAGGTCTGTACAGTACGCAGGGCCACAAGCTTGCTGACGCCAGGAATCTTCGAGTTGTCCGGCATCCAGCGCATCAAACCCGGCTTCATCCACCAATCCCCTCACCACATCAACAGCCTGTTGAACGTCGCCCGAAACAGCCAGGGCGATCCTGCCGGCAGTTCCCGAGGCCTTGCCTTCTGTAGCCATGCTATAGGCAGCGATATTACCGAATGCCTTGATAACAGGTCTTCCAAACTGTTGCTGCACCCAGACACTGTTAACCATGCCTTTATCAATAGCCTCAATATTCCCATCCCGGTGTGGCCAGTAATTAGTGGTCTCCACTATGATTGTTGAGGAAGCTATTTTCCCTTTAAGGGTTTCAACAAGGTCTGGTATATTGACCAAGGGGATTGATACGATCAGGACATCAATATCCTGAACAACTTCGCCTACCTCTACGGCCTCTGCTCCTGCTGGATCGGCCACAGCCTGAATTGCTACTTTTCCTTTACGGTCGGCTAGCTTGAGCTGGTGCCCACAGGCACTAAACTTTTTGGCCAGTATCTGGCCAATTAGGCCAGCACCGATTATTCCTATCTTCATTTCTTATCTTTTAACTTCTCATATAATCACATTACTTGGCCGTCATGCCACCATCTACCTTATATTCGGCAGCTGTCAGGTAAGATGCCTCATCCGATGCCAGAAACAATACCAGATGGGAAATTTCTACTGGCTCGGCAAACCGCCCCATCGGTGTGGGCTCAAGCAGCTTCGGATCATCAAAAACACTTATATCAGGAACAATATTTGTCCTTACCCCGCCAGGATGCACCGAGTTAACACGAATGTTTCTGGTTGCATATTCCAGTGCAGCCATTTTTGTAAGGCCTGTTACGGCAAACTTGCTACCCACATAAGCTGCATTGGGTGAGCCGGGCGCCACCTGCAGTCCTGAGACCGAAGAGATATTTACGATCGAGCCTTTCCCAGCTTTCAGCATGGAAGGGATTACGGTTTTCATGCCCAGGAATGTCCCATCTGCATTGATGGCCATAACTTTTTTATATTCCTGATAGTCCAGTTCGGCAACATTGGCAAAGGCTCCCGTAATGCCGGCATTGTTCACAAGAACGGTTACCGGTCCAAATTTTTCCTCTGCAACCTTAAGTACTTCTTCCCACTGTTCCTGGTTGGTCACATCATGCTTTAGGAATATGACGTTCTCTCCAAGCTCATCAGCGAGCAGTTTTCCTTCTTGTTCCAGTACGTCGCTCAGTATCAGCTTGGCCCCTTCCTGGGCGAACAATCGTGCATGGGCCTCGCCCATTCCCCTTGCGGCACCTGTAATGATGGCCACCTTTCCTTCGAGTCTTTTCATATGATATTTTTTGGTAGTCAATAAATAGATCGCTTCACTAACAATAGCAATCAGCCAATTAAATAACTATTGCAAAGTTATCAGATATTGCTTTCCTTTGTATACTACTTTCCCAAAGGAAAGTGAAATAATACAAAGACAATGGCTAAAAAAAAGGAACACTGTGATTGTTTGAATACAATTAAACCAGTTAGGGATGCACTCGATGTGATCAGCGGTAAATGGAAACTTCCGATCATTATCTCGGTTGGTGTGGGCAACGACCGATTTACGGACATACAGCAAAGCATCCCCGGAATAACTCCAAAGGTGTTGGCCAAGGAACTCAGGGAACTCGAACAACATAGACTTTTAAAACGCTCTGTTGTGGGCGACTACCCTGTTAAGATTCTATATACTCTGGAAAGTTATGCCGATACCTTAACCCCAATCATATATTCACTGAAAGATTGGGGAGTAAACCACAGAACATTTGTTACCGATAAATGTGGGCTTAATTCCTAGAGGCATCAATTATCTTACTTTCCTTTGGGAAAGCACTATATAAAGTATAGCCATTCGCGACTAACTTTGCATCACGACTTTATTTAAATTTAAGTGTATGAAAATTGGAATAATAGGTACAGGATACATCGGGAAGACATTGGCGCTAAAGCTGGCAAAAGCCGGACATGAGGTGACGGTAGCAAATTCCAGGTCGCCGGAGAATATGGATAAAGAAGTCCTTGCCACCGGAGCTGTGGCAGTAACGGCGCAACAGGCAGCACAGGATAAGGATGTAATCATTTTGTCTACTCCCTTAGACCAGATCACTAAGGTTGCACCGCTATTTGCAGAGGTGCAGCAAAGTGTAACAGTAATCGATACCTCTAACTACATACCTGCACGCGACAGCAGAATTGAGCGTCTAGAAGCAGGTCAAGTTGAAAGTCTATGGGTTCAAGAACAGCTCGGACGTCCCATTGCCAAAGCATGGAATGCAGTCCTGGCATATTCTCTTGCCGCAAATGGCAGACCTGCCGGAGAACCAGGCCGTATTGCCATTCCCATAGCCGCCGACCGCGAAATTGATCGGGAGATTACCAAGCGGTTGGTAGAGGATACCGGATTCGATGCCTTTTACACAGGCTGCCTAGAAAATTCCTGGAGGCAGCAACCAGGAGCACCTGCATACTGTACCGATCTTACCATAGAGGAATTATCAAAAGTGATTGATACCGCAGAAAAAGAGCGTTTGCCCAAACGCAGGGATTTTTCGGTTCAGATCATCACAGAACGGATGAATGGCATCTCCAATAAAAATGCCGACTGGGATTTCATCCTTCGTCTTAACCGTACGTTGTACATGTAAGGGTCAAACGCAACTTAGGTCCCCAAAAATAAAAAACAGATAAAATTTTAATATGGAAAGACAGATGCTGATTGGCCTGCACCTGGGAAACGGATATGGTTCCCAGCCCGGCGCATGGCGTATGCCTGGAGTTGACCCCAAAAGTTATACGAGTTTTGATGCAAGGGTAAAACAAGCCCAGGCGGCAGAGCGTGGAAAGTTCCAGTTTATATTCCTGCCGGATGGTCCGGGAGCGATCATGGCCGATATTGGTACCGAATCGCCCAACTTCAACCTCGATGTAATGATGACCCTGGCCGCAGTTGCGAGGGAAACGGAATATATTGGGCTGGTTGCCACTGGCTCGACCACCTTTAATGAACCTTTCAACTTAGCAAGGCAGTTTAAGGCGCTGGATATCATGAGCCACGGCAGGGCGGGTTGGAACGCAATCACTTCAAGTGGCGATGATGTTGCGGCTAATTACGGAAAAAGTATCCCATCGAGCGAGGAACGATACGGCCGTGCCCATGAGGTCATTCAGATCATCCAGGCACTTTGGGGCAGTTGGGGAAAAGAAGCTTGGGTGCACAACCAGGAAACAGGAATATTTGCACACAAAGACCAGATTGCGCCAATTAATCTACAGGGAAAGTTTGCAGGCTCAAGGGGCCCTCTTTATATCCCACCCTCAGAGCAGGGACAGCCGATTATATTCCACGCCGGCGGCAGTCCAAATGCGCATGAACTGGCCGGGCGGTTTGCTAGCGCCGTGATTGGCTCCGCTTTTACAATTGAAGACGCGAAGGCACAACGCAATGCGTTCAGGGTTGCGGCAGAACGTTATGGACGCGATGCCGACGAGATCAAATACATTCCAGGCTTGATGACCACGATTGCCAAGGATAGGCGCACAGCACTCGATCGTCGTATTCAGATGACCGAACATCTGTTTCCACAAAGGATTGCCTACCTGCAACAAATGCTGGGAATACCTCTGGCTATTAATCATATAAATGAACCAATCCCAAAGGCGAAATTAGACCTTGCACGCCCTTCACGATACGACCCGCGATCATCACATGCGCTAAAAATTGCGAAAGAAGGCTGGAGTTTACGTGATATCCTTGCCCATGGCGTGATAGACTATCATCCTGTGATCGTAGGCCCAGGCGTTGAGGCAGCAGACCACATGCAGTCATGGTTTGAGGCCGGGGCAGCTGATGGATTCTGGATCTCACCCGATGTTGATTCAGATGGAATAGACGCTTTTGTAAATGAAGTGGTCCCGATCCTGCAAAAACGGGGATTATTTCATCAGGAATATGAAGGCAAAACCCTCCGAGAACATCTTGGTGCACCTGACCAATATGGAACCGGTCCGCGTGTTTAAAGCTTGCAGAGTATACTCCCAATGAATGGTTCCTAAAAGGAAATATTCCGTAGAATTTGAGAATAAAAAGCCTTTCATAACGTAAAGGCAACGTAAAAACGTTCCATTATTGCCTACTTTTGTATCACTATAGCACTGAATGATTGACCGAACTTTGTCATTATCAATTACTAAAATATAACATAATGGCAAAGACAATTTTTATAACAGGCGCATCCCGCGGATTTGGCAGTATCTGGACAGAAGCGTTCCTAAAACGCGGAGACAACGTAGTTGCAGCTGTCCGTAATCCCTATGCACTGGAAGACCTTATAAAGGAATTTCCATCAAATCTATTGGTCCTGGAACTTGATGTAACCGATAAAGAGATGAGCTTTGAATCGATGCAAACTGCAAAGGCACACTTTGGCCGCATAGACGTACTGATAAATAACGCTGGCTTCGGACATGTAGGAGCTGTAGAAGAGTTGAGCGAGCAGGATGTCAGGAAACAATTTGAAACAAATGTACTGGGTTCGTTATGGACCATGCAGGCGGTCTTGCCGATCATGCGGGAGCAGAAATCGGGGCACATCATTCAGCTTTCGAGTGCGCTTGGCCTTAATACGGTATCCTTGATGGGCTTGTACAGTGCATCAAAGTTCGCAATCGAAGGCCTTACAGAAACGCTGGCTGGCGAAGTGGGCGGTTTTGGCATTAAGGTAACCATACTGGAACCGGGTGGTTTCTCAACGGATTTCTTCGGCACCAATTCCCTTGCATCAAGCGAGCCAACAGCTGCTTACGATGACATCAGGATGGACTTTTATAAGCATGCCACAGAACAGGATTCGGGCAAACCTACGGCAACCGTTGGAGCGATCCTAAAACTGGTGGATACGGATAATCCCCCGTTAAGGCTGTTATTGGGCAAAACAACATTACCTTGGGTAAAATATACTTACGAAGAGCGCTTAAAGACATGGGAATCATGGCAGGATGTTTCTGTCGCAGCCCATGGCTAACAGAAGTTTAACTTTGCAGGGTTTGGATTTACCGAATCCTGCTTTTATGAAAGCTAGATATGGATCATTTCAAAAAAATTAGCGAGCTGCACGAAGCGCTTGGCGTAAAACCTCCGGAACATCCACTTTTTAGCGTGGCCTACGGTGAGCGGGAAGCTTGTGATGGCAACAGTATAATCGAATTTTCCCCGGAATTTTACGTTATAGGGTTTAAAAAGCTAAGAGCTGGCAGTATGCAGTATGGAAAAACAAAATATGACCACGACCGTGGCTCGATGTCTTTTGTAAGGCCCCGCCAGAAAGTTTCCTTTAAAAATGTCGAATTGGAAGAGAAAGGCTTTCTGATCATGATCCACGAAGACTTCCTGCCCGGAACCAGCCTTTACCATGAAATTAAAAAATACGGCTATTTCGATTATGAGGTGAATGAGGCCTTGCACCTTTCACCCGCAGAGGAAGACATCATCTGGAACCTCTACTTCAGCATAGAAAAAGAATATAACAACAATACCGACGAGCTGAGCAAGGCCATCATTATCAGCCATCTTGACGCCATGCTCAAATATGCACAGCGTTTTTATAAAAGGCAATTTATAAATCGTTCGCAACTATCAGGGTCAACACTTACAAAGTTCCAGGAGCTGCTTACGGCTAATTTCCAGGAGCGGGAAACCAAGGAAACTGGCCTTCCCACTGTTGCGCTAATGGCAGAAAAACTGCATATATCTCCCCGTTACCTAACCGATCTGTTGAAGGGAGAAACAGGTAAAACGGCACTGGAACTGATCCATCTTTTTCTGATAGGAGAAGCGAAAAACCTATTGGCTGAAGGCGATCTGAATGTCTCGGAGATCTCGCATCTACTTGGTTTTGAGAACACCACTTATTTTTCTCGCCTGTTCAAAAAAGAAGTGGGTACTTCACCGAATCAATTCAAAGACCAATTTTTGAATTAAAAGCCGTCAACATTATTTAAAACAGTTTAAAATGTCAAACATTTGATAGACTTTAAATAAGCCTTCGGCTGTAATTAATCTCCTTTTGAAAAAAAGCTAATTTTTAACATAAAACGTTATAGATCAATAAAATTCGTTAATGTTTGCAACATGAAATTCGTGGTAAACATAGTGCCATTATTTTTATTCTGAGAACCCTTGCTTTTAGTAACGATTGTTTTGGTTAGGAGATGATTACCACAGATATTTTTCCATCAGTAGAGCTAGCGCAAAATATTTTATTCTAAAAAAACATTTTTCCCTATCAACCTTAATTAGGGGAAACAGATCCCAGTTACTAGAATATAAGTATTAATAACTGGGATCTTGAGTATGGTTTAAATTTTGCGTCTTTACTCGTTATATTGATTACCCGCAGTGTCAATCTACTTAAGTCGACTGCGCTCAGGATGAACTGTGTTTAAATCCAAATAATAATTAAATTTTTTCCAAATAATATTTCGCTTCAGGAAGGTTGTAACTGATATTGCCTTCCTGTTTTCGCAATTGCAAAGCTCTGCTTAATTAATTTATTTACAGCCGCTATCAAAGCAACTTTATGCGGCTTGCCCTTTACCCTCAATCGCTCATAGAGTTCTTTACATGCTTTGTTGCATCTTATTGCAGCTGTTGCAGCCATATACAGTACTTTGCGTACCTGTCCCATTCCCATTTTACAGATATGGTTCTTGCCCTTTACGCTGGTTCCGGACTCATATATCCTTGGCGCAAGACCAAAGTAAGATATTAGCCTTTTATGGTTTTCAAACATTTTGAAGCCATCGGTCAAAATAATCAGTAATGATGCACTTCGGGGGCCTATACCTGGTATACTCCTTAAATTTTGTGATAATCCGGCGTAGCTTTCTGCTATTAGGTTTTCAATTTCCTTTTCCTTGTTCAGTATCTTTTTATCGTAATGCCCAAGTTCCGTTTTTATCTCCTCATTAAGCCTGGCATCTATGGTTGCTGCAGCTTCAAAAGCATGAAGTTGATTGTATAGCATTCCTCTACGAGCCTTTAATCCCTCAAGATAGCTTTCCAGGTTTCTGATGTGCAATATATCTTTCGAGGGCATTACCCATTCTTTCGGATGGGTCAGAGCAGTAAATTTCGCAATTAGAACAGCATCTTTTTTATCTGTTTTTGCTCTGGAAAGCTGCATTTGAGAAAACCTGCGTACGACCAGGGGATTGACAACTGAAACTTTTTGCCCCTGTTCATGGAAAAATCTCGCCAATTGAAAATAATAAGGGCCTGTGGCTTCCATAGCAATATGACTACCAAGAACATGCCCAAGAGCCTGTCCAAAGCCAATAATGTCGTTAGTAAATCTTTTCTCAAAAACCACTTTTTGGTCTTTTAAAACTGCAATGTCAAAATAATCCTTTGAACAATCGATGCCTGTTACCATATTTGTAAATAGATGAGGATCACAGCAGCTTTTTATCATAACTTATCAATTGTATAAACAGGCTCCCAGGCCTAATGAACTGTTCAAGTTTAGGATAAAGAAAGAGAAGGGGACTAACATCCTGAAGGACCTTATTGGCCAATGACAAGTAAAAGTCTTATTCCTTCTCTTTGCTGGATCTTTTATGCTGAACAAAATTATATTCTGACAGCAATTCTCAAAACCTATTTATACAAACTTACGATGACAATGCGAGCAAGGAAAATTGTTTAGGTATTCTATACGATAATCGTTTTGGACTTGACAGAAGAACAGAATCCCTTAGCTGACCATTTTTCCCTTAGTTTACTTGTAAGTTTTTTCATAACTTTTCTTTCTTCGATACTGCCCTTCAATCTTATTTTTTAAAGTTTTTTCAAAATTAACAACTGCTTCACAATGTTCGAAGAGGGTCGAACTTCCGCGGATTGACTCTACCATAATGGCAATTAAGAGGCATCTAAGAAGTATGCCTCTTAATTTTTAAACTTAAAACATCAGATATTAGTTACTTACAAATAAGTTTGATTGAATTTATTGGTTCGAACTTTTTAGTATCAACCCCTATTGTTAAGGTATACTGTAACTATCTAAATATTAAATTTCCGGGCATCAGCGTTCAACTCCATAAATCGCTATTTAAGATACCAAATAAACATATGGGTTAGGTTCATTTGCGAACATTGATCAGCTAGAATATTATTCCATTATCAGGTAAAACCGGAAAATCCGTTTACGCTTTACATTTTTTCGCGACTATCCACGAATACTGTGTAGATTGCTATTTAATTGGAAGTTACACCCACCATTTATATAACAACGCCATTGACATGAAATTTGTATTTTTTTTTAAGATAATTTTAGGAAGCGGGAATTGAAAGTTCCACATTATTTCAAATAATACTCAACTTCCATTTAGCCTTTATTTAATACAATTCGAATTATCAAAAACTAAAATTCTGATTGGAATTGGAATGAATTTATGAGAATCATGCTCAAAAAACCATGTTTTTTTTTAAAGTCTGCAACTAATTGTTTTCTTCCAAGTTATAACTTGATTCGAGAATTTTATGTAAAGATATAGGGTATTCTCTGATTCTCACTCCTGTAGCATTATAAACCGCATTTGCAATTGCAGCAGCAACGCCTACCAAGCCCAGTTCACCGATGCCCTTGGCTTTCATAGGCGACATCGTCGGATCAAGGTCTTCAAGTAGAATAACATCCTGATGAGGAATGTCAGCATGTACGGGAACCTCATATCCGGCTAAGTCATGGTTCACAAAAAAGCCAACATTAGTATCAACTACAAGCTCTTCCATCAATGCGGCACCCACACCCATGGTCATCGCACCTATCACCTGACTTCGGGCGGTTTTAGGGTTTAAAATTCTTCCTGCGTGGCAAACTGCCAACATCCGCCTTACCCTGATCTCGCAGCTGTATTTATTAACGGCAACTTCTACAAAGTGGGCACCAAAAGTATCCTGAGCAAACTCTCTGGAGAGTTCGCCGTAAGTCATTTCATCCTCAGATATGAGCTCCCCGGAATCAGCAGCTTTCGATAAAGAATACTTCTTATTCTTCACGCTGACTTTTCCATCGGAGAACTCTGCCGTTCCCGGTTCGAATCCGAACATCTGCTCGACCTTTTCCCGAAGTTTAACGCAGGCAGCATAAACTCCCGAAGTGGAGGAAGCAGCGCCCCACTGGCCCGCTGAGCCTGGCGACTCCGGCAAACTGGAATCGCCTAATTTAACAACCACCTTATTAATTTCAATGCCCATCATTTCTGCTGCCGTTTGTGCAATGATGGTATAACTACCGGTACCAATATCAGTCATATCGGTTTCTACTGTAACGATTCCTTTATTACTAAGACGAACTCTGGCAGCGCATTTCATAATCGGTGCACCCCGCACAGCGGAAGCCACACCCATTCCCAGCAGCCAGTCTCCTTCCTCTTTACCGCGTGGCTGCTTGCTGCGGCTTTCCCATTTAAACTTTTTTGCCCCTGTTTGCAGGCACTCAACCAGTAACCGGGTTGAAAACGTGCGCTTTGGATTTTCTGGATGAACTTGTGTATCATTTTTAATCCTGAACTCTACCGGATCCATCTTGAGCTTTGCAGCCATTTCATCCATAGCGATTTCAAGAGCCATCATACCCGATGCCTCGCCTGGGGCACGCATAGCAGCTCCCTCAGGCAGGTTGAGCAATGCCAGTTTAAGTTGTGTCATCCTGTTCTTGCCGGCGTATAGTGTTCTTGTGGATGTAGTTGTATATTCCGCAAACCCTCGGGGAATATTGCCCGAAAGGCTTTCATGTCCAATGGATGTTATGGTACCATCAGCATCTGCTCCGATCCTCAATCTTTGAATGGTGGCAGGTCGGTGAATGGTATTATTGAACATCAATGTCCTTTGCAAGGTGATTTTGACTGTTCGTCCGGTAAGCCTTGCAGCAAGTGATGCTGCCACGATATCTGAAAGCACGGTACCCTTTCCGCCAAATCCTCCACCAATAAAAGCAGAAATCAAACGGATGTTTTTTGGGTCAATGCCCAAAATATTAGCCAGATCGCGAACGCCCCAGTTAATTTGCTGGATGGAGCACCAACAGGTAAGTTTTTCCCCATCCCATTTGGCAATGGTTGCATGAGGTTCCATCATCGCGTGAGATTGATCAGGAGTAGTATAGATTTCATCAAGCTTGAAAGGCGCAGATTTAAAACCGTCTTCAAAACTACTAACTTCTGCTGTAGCTGCTGTTGAAGGTCGGCCCGGGTTCAGTATTGTTGCCGAAGCTCCTGCTTTCTTTAAATCAAAGGAACCTTTGGACTTGACATAATCGACCCTAAGTAAAGCAGCACCTGCACGGGCCTGCTCAAAGGATTCGGCTACCACTATTGCAATTGCCTGATGGTAATGATCAACATCCGGACCTGCTAAGAGTCTATCTGCATAAAATCGTCCGGTTTTAAGCGGCCCGGCATTCGAAGCGGTGATAACTCCGATGACACCAGGAAGTGATTTTGCTGCCGTTTGATGAATAGCCTCAATTCGTCCCTTTGCAATACCTGCGCCAACAATATATCCATATGCCGGTTTTGTCTCAGCTATTTGATGTTCATAGGCGTAAGTTGCACGGCCTGTTGTTTTTAGTGGCCCATCTATTCTATCAATCGGTTTACCAACCACTTTAAGCTGATCGATTGCATTTTTTCCTGCTGGTTTATCAAATTTCATATTACCTTTTAGCTTGCTGAATAACGGATTCTATGGTGCGCTCGACCAGCATAATTTTATATTGGTTCTCTCCGGTTGGTCTTGCTCCCGCCAATAAACGTTCTGTAACTAGTTTAGAACCTTTGGGCAAAAGCGCCTCTGCTTGCTCAATACGCCAGGGTTTGGCAGCCACCCCGCCAAGTGCCAGTTTCCCCGATCCGTCGGGATAGATAATTGCGCCAACTGAAATGGTTGCAAATGCGTAAGATGCTCTGTCTCTTATTTTCTGGTATATCTGTTTACCACCGATGGGTGGTGGAAGAAGGACTGAAGTAATGATTTCGCCTGGTTGGAGTGTGTTTTCCAGATGAGGCGTGGATCCCGGAAGAAGGTACAAATCGGCTATCGGGATTTTTCTATGTTCACCTCTTACATTTACAGTTTCGACCGTAGCATCGAGGGCCCTCATAGCTACCGCCATATCACTGGGGTGGGTGGCGATGCAATGGTCGCTACTACCGATTATAGCCAGTTGCCTGCTGAACCCCGCGATGGCAGCACAACCACTACCAGGCACCCTTTTGTTGCAAAGCTGATTGGTATCATAGAAATATGGGCATCTGGTACGCTGCAGCAAATTGCCGCTTGTTGTAGCTTTGTTACGAAGCTGACCAGATGCACCTGAAAGCAGTGCTCTTGCCAGTAAGCCATAGTCTCGACGAACCACATTGTGTGAAGCAAGATCGGTATTATTTACCATTGCTCCTATGCGAAGCCCTCCATCTGTGTTAAGTTCAATCTTATTTAAGCCAGTTTTGCTGATATCGATGAGGTGGGCAGGTTTTTCAATCTGCAATTTCATCAAGTCCAGAAGATTGGTTCCTCCGGCAATAAATTTTGAACCTGGAGTTTTGTCGGCGGCCTTTGCAGCATCCAATGCGGTAGTGACACGCTGATAGGTAAATGACTTCATATTTTCTTCTGATATGGACTATTTATCTGGCTTTTTTAACTGCTTTTGACGCGACTTCTGTAATGGCCTCTACAATATTTGAGTAAGCGCCACAACGGCAAATATTACCGCTCATTCTTTCCCCGATTTCATCGTTGTTTAATATAGGAGATTGGTTCAAATTTGTACTGACATGGCTCGGTATCCCGGAATTTATCTCATTTATGACAGCCACTGCGGAACAGATTTGCCCTGGAGTACAATACCCGCATTGATAAGCATCATGCTTTATAAATGCCGCTTGCATCGCGTGCAGTTTATCCGGCGAGCCAAGGCCCTCAATAGTCACAATATTATCGTCTTCATGCTGAAGTGCAAGAGAAAGACATGAATTGATTCTGCGGCCATTTACCATTACAGTACAGGCTCCGCATTGTCCGTGGTCACATCCCTTTTTTGTACCGTTTAATTTAAGATGTTCCCTGAGGGCATCAAGTAACGTTGTTCTGGTATCAAGTGCTAAGTGCTGCTTTTTTCCATTTACAACAAACGAAACATCTGCTAAAGCAATTTTATTTGATTCGCCAGCCTCTATGCTTGTTAATTTGGTAGCAGCTATGGCCGAAATCGCTGCCGTTGTGCCAATTATCATTTCCCTACGGGACAGCTTTAAACGATTATCGTTTTCCATAAATTTTTATCAGATAAGTTAGCACTGATTATTGCATGTTCTTAAAGTTAGCTTTTTGTCAATTTAAATACGATCAATAGATCATAATTTCTTTATAAAGTCGGCCAAGCCTTTTCTAGGATGCCACTCATCTGTAGTAGATATAGAGTTAATGAGCCATACGAATTAGCTGCAATAAAACCAAAGCTATAAGTGACTAAATATAACTTTAAGCATTTATAAATATTTGACTAAACGACACTGAAACCGCCGTTAAAGAATATAAGCTTACATATTATAAACCTTATATCATTTTTTCGCCTACAGGGAAAATAATTCAATTCTTCACTTTTCCATGTTTGCCATTGTTATAATTTTTATTCCAATATGGTTCCGGTTAATATCCATATGCCACATATATTTAGAATGCCGGTTAAAGTTCCTGCACTGTTGGACGGAAGATGATTTAATTAACATCTACATCCTCCGGCTGGCCGATTGCAAAGGCAACCACTCGGGCAAAGCTGTCCGGACTGATTCCCACACCTCCCACATAATCCTTGTTGGCCTGCTGAATATCTACCTCAGAGATGTGTTCCAGCAATTCTGTCTTAGCGGCGCCCGGACACACAATCGTAGTACGGATGTTATATGGTTTTATCTCCATTCGTAAACCTTCCGTTAATGCACGAACAGCATATTTTGTAGCAGAATAAACTGCAGAACCGTGGAATACCTTATGTCCAGCCACAGAAGAAGTATTGATAATCTGCCCGGACTTTTGCGCTTTCATATAAGGTAGAACTGCGGCAATGCCATTGAGTACGCCTTTGATGTTCACATCTATCATCGTGTTCCACTCCTCAACATTAACCCTGTCCATTGGCGAAAGAGGCATTATTCCAGCATTGTTGAGTATCACATCTATACGTCCAAATTGATCAACAGCACTATCAACCAGGTTTTTTACCTGCTCAAGATTGGTTACATCCGCAGTAACGGCAAGTGCTTGTCCACCCACATCCTGAATATCTTTTGCCAGCTTTGCAATTTTGTCGGCTCTTCTTGCGCCAAGTACAACAACTGCGCCAAGTGAGGCCAAATGCTTCGCTGCTGCTTCCCCCAATCCACTGCTGGCCCCTGTAATGATTACTATTTTGTCCTTGATATTATTTTCCATAAAAATTTTATTTATTTTGAGATCTATCTGGAATTTTTATACACTTCATCCCCCACCGCTTCCTGCCAATTGACAATGCCTTTCTCCGTATTGGGAACGATGTACAATTGCTGTAAACCTACATTTTCACTTGCTCCATGCCAGTGACGAACATTTGGCGGACATTTTACCACACTTCCTTTTTTAAGGATTTCAATAGGCTGTCCTTCGATTTGATGATAGCCAACACCGTCAGTGATGATTAAAATCTGACCGGCTGGATGACTGTGCCAATTGCTTCTCGCACCTGGCTCGAAATATACATTCCCTACCGATGTGGTAAAAGTGCTATCCGGATCTACCAGACCTACATGATAAGCATTTCCCGTGAAATTTTCGCTTGGTCCTTTTTGTCCTTTCGGGAAAATTTCAATTAATTCATTTCTCTCTGCTTTCATTTCATTGTCGTTTTTTGGGCTACTGCAAGATGTTGCAAAAGCGCCTATGATTAGTATCGAAGCTATCTTTATCTTGATTTTCATATCGTATGATGTTCTAGTTGTTCTCAAATTTTACGACAACATTTCCGTTGCCCAACGCCGTGGCAAGTCCGCTGGGATTGTCAACATAGCCTAGTTTTGTATAGCTGTATGACGTGTTGAAGCCTTTATAAAATAAAACGAGGGTATTGCTCCCGTAAAGCGTTAAGTCGCCCACTTTGATATTTCCACCAACCGATGCATTGGCAGGCAAACTGTTTGGCAGATCGTAATATTTTTCGTTGCCGTTCAGTTCCGTCATATTGATGGTGAGCGGCAACCTTGCCCTAAAAGCCGTCGCACTTGGATTGTCATAAAGCGTTACCGTAAATAAATCGCTTCCTATTGTAATTTTCATTTTGCTGGTAGATGGGTTGGTAGTAGTTACATTAGAATCGCCATTCTCCTGGATTGAGATAGGCTCGTTACCTTTGTCGCAGCTTGCCATTCCTAACGACAGGGAGGCAGACAGGATCAGGCTTGTTAGTACGTTTTTCATCCTGGTTCTATTTTAAGTGGGTTTTAAAGAATGTTTCCAGTTTATCAAATGGGATCAGGTCGGTTTTATCATAAAGGTCTACATGGCCTGCCCCTTTCACATAAACCAACTCTTTGGGCATTGCTGCTATTTTATAGGCATCTTCGCTAAATTCTTTTGAATGCGCCTGGTCTCCGGTAATGAAAAGCAGTGGACGTGGAGAAATGGTTTCGATATCATTGAAAGGATAAAAATTCATGAATTTCGTATTACTGCTTAAGGTTGGTTTTGTTGTGGTTTCTTTAGATGCTCCTTTTGGAGTATATTCCCCACGGGGGGTTCTGTAAAAATCAAAAAACTCACGCTGGATTGGGTGGGGGTTCGCCTCGAGTTTTAGTACCGTTCCGCCAGTGTATTTAGTTTCCCCACCTGTAAATTCTGCATATCGCTGTTCCGCTGCTTCAGCAATGACCTGCTTTCTCTGCTCTAAGGTTTGTGAATGGTTCAGCGCATCACGGTTGGCCGATCCCATATCATACATACTCACCGTTGCAACAGCTTTCATCCTCGGATCTATCTTCGCAGCACTGATCACAAAGCTTCCACTTCCACAAACGCCGATAACCCCGATATTATTCCTGTCAACAAATAGTCGTGTTCCCAAAAAGTCGACGGCCGCACTGAAATCTTCAGCGTATACATCAGGCAAGACTGCGTTACGAGGTCCGCCCTCACTTTCCCCCCAGAAAGAAAGGTCGATTGCCAGGGTGATAAAACCTCTGTCTGCCATATTCGAAGCATAAACATCGGCGCTTTGTTCCTTCACCGCCCCCATCGGGTGACCGACAATAATTGCAGGGTTTTTTGTTTTTCTGTCCATATTATTGGGGATAAAAAGATGCCCCGCAACTCCCATCTTATATTGGTTCCTGAACGTAACCGCATACATAGTTACCTTGTCACTCACCTTGAACGTGGTATAGTTCTGTCCTGATATTTCTCTCATCTGTAGTGAGTTTGATGTAGATTGTGCGGCTGCAGCACCAGAAGAAAAGATCGCCGTCAGCGCAATAAAAAGTAATTTTTTCATGTTAAATGTTTTTGATGAATTTTGCCGGAACTCCCCCGACAATTGTATCTGGAGCAACATCTTTGGAAACAACTGCTCCCGCGGCAACAACGGCGTTTTCTCCGATGGTTACACCCGGGAGTACTGTTGCTCCAGCACCAATCCATACATTCTTTTTGATGTGAATGGCTTTTGGAACCAATGAATGCCGTTCTTCAACTGATATTGGATGTCCTTCTGATAGCAGACTTACTTTCGGAGCGATGAACACATTGTCCTCAATGGTAATTCCGCCAAGATCCAGAAAAACACAATCGAAATTGATAAATACATTTTTGCCTATCTTGGTATGCTTCCCGTAATTGATATGCAAGGGCGTAAAAACAACAACACTTTCATCAATTTCCGAACCTGTTATTTGGCTTAAATATTTTCTTATTTCATCGGGATCTGGGGTGCTGTTCATCTGCACCAAAAGTTTCTTGGTTGCAAACGATTCTTCCCGCATTCTGTATGCTTCGGCATCGTTCGGTAAAATGGTTTCCCCATTGCGTAACCTCTTGAAAATGTTCTTAATGCTCATTGCCCTAAATTTTTTACTTAAACAAAGATAAATGGATCTGAGAGGTGTTCTGTTACATTTATTTCGCAAGTAATGTCAAATATTACCTATTATTAACTAATTGTTATATTTTTACCTAATATGGCAACAAATCAAAAAGTTATGCTTTGCAAAGCAGTATCGGGAAGCGAATTCCCAGAGGATTTTAATATCCGGTTCCATACACATATTTATTGTCAGCTTGGGAGCGTAAAATTTGTCTTTAATGGCCGGCAATATCAAGGTAAAAAGGGCGAGTTTATCTTCTGGCTGGCCGGCCTCAATGTTTCTGACCTGTCATTCTCAAAAAATTTCAAGGCCACGATTTTGTTTGTCGATAGCGATCTGCTTACCGCGAGTTTGCCAAGTGCCACGGCGAGCATAGACAGCATAATACATTCCAAGGAATATCCGATTTTGCATCCGGATGAAAAAGACAAGAAGAAGATCCTGAAAAATTTTCAGTTGCTTCACGATATGTCGCAGGAAACAAACCATCGATTTTTTGAGGAAGCACTTAAACTCCAAATGCAACTCTTTCTTTTGGAGATGTGGCACATTTTTGAAGACGAGCTCGACAGAAAAAAAAGAAGTTTACAAAGTGGCACCTTGTACGAGCAGTTCGTACAGTTGGTACAGGAACATTGCATGAGAGAGCGTGAGGTAAGGTTTTATAGTGATAAGCTCAATATCACGCCCAAATACCTCAATTATATTTGCAAGGCCAATACCCGAATTACCGCCTCAGAATGGATACAGCGTAACGCCAAGGAGCGGATAATTATATTATTGCAAAACAAGCACCTTAACATTTCTGAAATAGCTGATGAAATGTACTTTTCGAGCCGTTCTTTCTTTACCCGCTATGTGAAAAAATTACTTGGTGTAACGCCTAAAGAATATCGGGAGCGGATTCGATAAAACACAAATTTTAAGTAGAAGCGAACCTTTCATTACGGATTTAAATACAATGCTGAATCGCTTATTAGGGCAATAGCTAATGCGTATTTATGCACTCACGCTATTTAATTTTAAGTCCTGGGATTAAGGGCTCCGTATCAATCAGCTCCAGCTTTTTCACCATTTTTAAAGTGCCGTTTTTGTATTTCAGGAAATGCGGAGTTTTTACATGTAATGCGTATGCATCTTCGCTTGCATAAATTTCCAAAATCGTCAGGTGTGTGGGCTGACCCTTTTCGAATACCGCATACAGTGTTAGAACACCAGGCTCTTTACCCATGGAAGCCTCAATTTCCTCTTTCAGCAAGACCTTGTAAGAAGATAACTGAGCAGAGTCAATTACTAATTTGGAAAGACGTACCTTTTGAGGCGTAATAATTTTAGTTTTATTAATCATGGCGCTGAGCGAAATGACTAACAGTAAGAAGCCCAAAAGGGCTAAGAAATAGTTAAATGTTTTCATCATAATTTTTAGTTTTGATATTCCTGCTCACTTGCTTTTGCAAACCACTTCACATGGCCCTGATTGGAATGATCGGAAAGTGACAGGTGCAAAAACCTGCCTTTTGGACTAGCACCGTTCCAGTGTTTGGTATCCGGTGGTACAATAATAAGGTCACCCTTTTTTATAATCTGCTTCGGCTTTCCTTCCTGCTGGTAATATCCTTCGCCTTCCAATACATATAAAAGCTGTTCAGCGCCGGGATGAAGATGCCAGTTGTTCCTGGCTCCTGCCTCAAAAACAAAGCTGACTACAGCGTAATTTTTCCTGGCGGCCAATGGCTTCATGTATCCCTTGCCGACATAATTAATAGTGTCCAGCGTTCTGTATCCTGCTAGACCCGTTGATTCTGTGGCATTCTGGGCATTCCCCTGCTCAGCTAAGACCATTAACAGGACCAACGTGACTGATAACCGGGCACTGGTGATGAATAAATTTATCTTCTTCATTTCATTATTTTTAGAACATAGACTATTTTTTCATAGCTTTCAATTTTGCAAAAACATCTTTAGCATGCTGCGCCTGCTGTCGACTTATTTTTTCACCAATTAGCGAAAATAGCTCATTCAGCTGTGCTTCTGTAACTCCCACATTTATACCCATTGAAAGATGGGATAGCAACTGCCCCCCGGTACCTTTCATGGCCGCTAAAGCCGAGATGGTAACAAACTCGCGTTGGCGGAAGCTGAGTACCTGACTTGCAAAAATATCTGCAAAAAGATGCTCATTTAAAAATGCATCTATTCTGGGCGCAAACTCACCAAATCCAGGTGCCGGCTTGGCTTGTGGTGTTTGGGTTAGCTGTTCAAGAACCTTCCTGCCAATTTCATATCTTCCGGAAGTGTCGGTCACAGGGTTATCGTCTTTACCCATGACGTCCACAATGCCTTTTTTTCGACGTTGCTCCAACACTTCTCTCAAGCTTGCGATAGCATTGAGGCTTCTTGGAAAGCCGCAGTAGGCATATAGCTGTACCATAGATTCTTTGACCTCATTGATCGTCAAACCTACATCAAGCCCAATGTTGATTTCGGTGGTTAAATTATCTATATCCCCAACGGCGGTAAGTGCTGAAATACTGGCCAAGCTTACCTGGTGCGGATTTAATACTTTATAGGTGATTTGTTGAGCTTTCAAGTTCTTCGAAGTTGTTAAGAGTGTTAAAAGTAAAATACCAATTAATAAGGTTGATTTTTTCATATTCCAGAATTAAATTTCTCACGTTTTTCCATAAGTCGTAAGTTTAAAAGGAAAAGCCATTCATGTACTTTTACCAAAAAAGACATTTCTTTTTTATCCAGACAACGATGATTTCCTTTGGTATTAAGGATCTATTCTTTCTTCAAAGATTTAAGTACATAGGGCTGTCCCGGAGCAAGCACCTGGATGCGTTCCGGATTGATGACCAATTTTTTAAGCTTCTCTGGATCTCCGTTGAACGGGGAAAAGCCGGGCGCATCCACCGAGCCCCAGTGCGACAAAAGCAATGGCGTATTGGGGTATGCATTTGCCAACTTAACCGCCCCCTCTAATGTGAAATGCCATTCGCTGTCTGAGAAATCAAAAATAATGGCATCAGGAGTTTTCATAGTCAAATGTTCTTTCATTAGCCTTGAATCCCCCGTGGCCCATATACTTCCATCGGGTGTTTCAATCCAAAATCCACATGCATCCTCATTCTTGAAATGTCGCTGCCCCGCTCTAGGATATGCATTTTGATATGCATGATCAGCGGGAGTCAGGTGTATTGCTATATTCCCTATATTGAACTTTTCTCCAATATCAAATCCCCTTGAGGGAAAGCTGAGATTTTTCATCAATGAATCCACATAAAGCGTAGAATAGTATGCATTAGTCACTTTAGCTAAACTGGTTGTTGTTGGAATACTAAAATGATCGTTATCTGAATGGGTAATTAATATCGCATCAAGTCTGGGAACCTGTCTGGACAGGATCGGATAATCGATCATTACCTTCATATCAAAACCTTCCAATACGGGATCAACCATTAAAGTTGTTCCCCGGCTATTGACCATCCATCCTGCCATTCCAAGCCAGCGAAGAGTTGTTGCGGATGATTTTTCAAAAGCGTTTGCGCCAAAGGACTGCGTTGCAGCTGCCTTTGCCTGATATCTACTGGTATCTCTTGCTGCCTGTGCCATCGCGGATATCGAAAGACAGGTTAGAGTTACAAGAAAAAGGGTAATTGATTTTATATTCATGTTGTATATTTAATTCAAATATCCTAAATCTAATTGCGTTAGTACTTATACAGATAGCTGTTTTACCTACCAAGATTACAGGTATGTATAATGATTGGCGGCGATATTGTAGATTTGATAAATAAAGCATCGAAAGTGGAAAAGATCAAAAGACTTCAAAGCGTTACCCAGTTTAATCAGCAACGTGGACAGGAAACCCTCCATCCGCTAATCACCGTATTAGACCAGTCCAAATCCTGCGAGATTACGCCTTTTAGATTTCTTTCTGATTTATATATTGTTTTTTTTAAAGAGGAGAAATGTGCTGACATGATGTATGGTCGTAGCCACTATGACTACCAGAACGAATCTCTGATCTTCATAGCCCCAAATCAGATGGCGGGTTTCGATGAACCTGATGCGATAATCCGTCCAAATGGGTGGGCGCTTGCATTCCACCCCGATTTTATTAGGGGTACCGCTATGGCCAGGGCAATAAGGGAATATCACTTTTTCTCGTATGGGTCCAAGGAGGCCTTGCATGTTTCAGAAAGGGAAAAAAGGATTCTTCTCGACTGTTTTAAAAAAATTATTTATGAATTGGGACATCCCATTGATAAGCACAGTAAAAAACTGGTTATCAGTAACCTTGAAATGCTGCTAAACTATTGCGAGCGCTTTTATGACAGGCAGTTCACGACTAGAAATGAGGTGAACAAAGATATTTTAACACGGTTTGAAGAAGCTATCAATGATTATTTTGATTCTAAGGCGGCTACTTTAGGTTTACCAACGGTGGCTCATTTTGCAAATGAACTTCACCTTTCGCCGGGATATTTCGGTGACCTGATTAAAAGAGAAACCGGTATTTCAGCCCAGGGATATATTCAAGATAAATTGATTGACTTAGCAAAGGAACGCTTTTTTCAGGATAGTCGTTCTATAAGCGAAATTGCATATGAACTTGGCTTTAAATACCCGCAACACCTGACCAGGCTATTTAAAAAAAAAGTCGGGCGAACCCCCCAGCAATACCGGATCCGAGGGTAAGGCTTATAGCTTCGACAAATGAGCTAGTTTAGCTCAATTAATGACGTAAACTTAAAGGTAAAACTCTTTGAAAGGCTATAAACAGGACATACCCCAATACTTAAACCTTGCTTATTATAAAATAATGAGGAAATAATGATAAACCTGACTTTTTAGACTTATCAATTTTTGACTCTTTTTTGTTCACTTTCTACATTTGCACCGTGGTATTTTGACCCTTTAGCACCTTACCAAAACGATAATTAAAAGAAACTACTGCTGTTCATGTATCACTTATATTTCTGTATTCTGCTCTAGTCAAAGCTAGATTATTTGCGTCCAGCGTTTACATAAAAATGGAATACATCGTTTACCACCACTTTAACGGTGGTATTTGGGGATAATTTTTTGCTATCACAGCGTTCATTCTCTTTGCTCAGGTGCAACAAATCGTACGTTGGTTACTATACCCTAGTAATATCAATCTAATTGTATTGTCCAGTCGTACCTAGGTTTAAACTGCAGCATAGGTTTAGATAAAAGAAGGTTTCTTTAATTAACGACTCAAGTTTCATGGCACTGCTGGATATCTGTTCGAATTTATCAATCCGATCCGCAAAAGCGATTCCTGCCGAAAGCTTTGGCAGGGACAAATGAAACTGATATTCCCGTACAAGCGATTGTAATTGACAGTATATCGAAGATATTTAAGGCTTATCTAATTTATCAGTTTGTTGCCGCTTTTTAGGAAGCACGGGTAGCGAAATGATTAGTTTGGGTGCCAGGGAATGTCTAGGCTTTGACTAGGCCACATTAACGGCACAGGGTGATTGTTGTCACTTGTGCTCCCTTTGTGTCCAAAACGTAAATTACCATGATCTATTAAAAACATGGGATTTACGCGGATTATTCTGATTTAAAACGCTCGCACATCCCTATCCATCTCGATGTTTTTGATGCCCTCAATCTTGAGGTCGTCGAGGGAAAGCTTGGAATTGCTGACGGTACTTCCGGTGATCACGCCTGAAAAAGACATCACGCGCTCAACCCTGCAGCCCATGTCACTTAGTTTCCTAGCGATAAGGTCTATCTTATCGATATTGCTATCCTTCACGGATGCAATAAAATTTATTTGTCCGCTTTTCATATTTGTCAACTGTAAGATCAAATTTAATTATTTATATTGACAAATCCTATGCCGGTCCCTGGACTAATCCGGCGCCCACGTCCGAGCTGTTCAGATTCAGAGGCTTGGACCGCTGCACCAGGTACATCCATATTTCAGCCGCACTCGCATTCGGGAAAGCCTCAAAATAAAGGGCGGCAAAGCCAGCGACAAATGGAGCTGCCATGCTGGTTCCGCTGATAACTTTGTGGTGTTCGGTAGCCTTCCAACTGCTGTAGATGTCCACACCAGGTCCGGCGATATCCACTTTGCCACCATCTGGATTGAGTCCACCGCAAGAGAAGTTCGCGCTGTTGAGCTTGCTGTCAAGTGCTCCGACGGCCATGATTGCCAGACAGTTCGCGGGATGAGTCACGGGGTTGATGCGGTTGAGGTCTCTCCTGCATTCGTTACCCGCAGCGGCTATGATCAAGGTGCCTGCCGCATTCGCTCTGACTGCAATGTCATTGTAAACCTTTGAATAAGGTTGTCCTGGAACAACCGGGGCACCGAGCGACATCGATATCACTTTACATTTGTTCATCATGGCCCATTCGATCCCCGCCAAGATTGCGCTGTCTGTTCCTGCGCCGCTATTAGACAATACTTTTGCGATGAATAGGTTTGCTTCACTGGCGACGCCATAGCGAAATCCATTCAAGCTATTGATGTGCCCTGCACTGATGCCAGCACAATGGGTGCCGTGACCATTTCCGTCCATGACGTCTTCACCGCTGATGAAAGAATTTGACACGATCGTTCTTCCCGCGAAATCCGCATGCCTGGAATTAAATCCGGTGTCGAGTATTGCCAGCTTGATGCCCTTTCCGGTATATTTAGAATGAAGGGCATCGGTTGCCTGTATGCCCCAAGAAGAGGTCGCGTCATCGGCGAAAAGGGCGTTATTGGTCATGATATCGGAGAATCCGGTTTGACCATAGAGGTTGTCTACTGCGGCCTTATAACCGCGCATAAATTCTGAACTTGTTGAATTTAAGGCATATACATAACGCTCGGGTTCGGCGTAGTTAGACTCGCTAAAAGTGGCCGTCCCAAGCATGGAGGAAACGTTCTCCTGCTTCTCCTCGTTGACGACCATAATGCCCAGTTGTTCAAAGACGATGCCGTCAGCATCCTCGAATGCCATTGTGAAATCGGCATCCTCCGCGCCGTAATCGTTGAAGGATGCTAAGTTTATGGAAGCCTTTTTTGCCGTGGCGGCAATGGATATTCTTTTAGAACCTGGCTCGACCATTACCAATTGTCTTCCAGTATACAGCGGTCTTTCGTCCGCTGCTCGTATTTCTCCTGTTTGAATCATATTGTTAAGCCTTTAGAGTTATTAAGTTAGGCGTCATAAATCCATGGGGCGACCAGCGTATAAATTGGCAGAAAAACTGCCCCAAGGGTCTGCGCAGTATAACCAAGGATAAGCTGTCCCTCCAAGGGACCGCCCATGGAGAACACCCAGAATATAAACGAAAATGTAGAGACACTGATCTGGCGCCAGGATTCTATCTTTGCGACTTTTCTTAAATAGAATGGTGTAATAATCAACATCAGTACAAAGACGATCCACTGCAAGGTGTTATTCCCTTCGGGATTTCCGTTCAATCCTTTGAGAACGGTGAACACCGCCAGATAAATACTGATGATTTCAGCGGGAACCAATTTGACAAGTTTTGCCATATAGGGATCATCCGTGTTTCCATTGCTTGAGGCCGTAACGGACCCAGGCAAAATTTTAATGATGTTTCTTGACATGATTTTAAAATTTAAGTGAATTGGATTACTTATTCGTTTTTGATGTTGCGGACAAAAGGGACAGACCAATCCCTATTCCAAACCATGGACTCTTGCGATAGGCCCAATTTTCTCCGGTCTTACCAGTAAGAATATCCATTCCGCCCATTACCGAGAAATTGATCCCGGCATGTTCAAGGGTAAGGCCAATGAAGGGGCTAAAACCCAGCACGGTGGTTTTTGAGGTAATGTGTCCACCGGCCATGGTATTCTCATCCACGTCAACATTGGTGACATTGGCGCCAAAACTCGCTGTGAACGAATTTTCGCCGAAGGGGCCGCCGTGGTTTCTGGTAAAAGAGACCGCAGGGCCAATGCCGATGCTTTGACCAAAATCAAATGCTGACCCTGGCTGATGGTTCTTGAAGCGTAGTTTCACGGGCAACACAATGCCTTCCAGTTTTGCCCAACCCGACGGTTTTCTAAAATTGTCGGTTACGACCTCGTCAAACTGTACTTTGCTAATAAAGAAGGTTTGTCCATTCTGCGCTTTGCCGATGTAGACCCCTTTTACTTGTGGGGAAATCCCTGAAGCGGTAACTCCTGGAGTGTTCTTCTGTGTCTTTCCATCTTCGGAAAACCTCCAGAATTGAATGGTATAGCCATCAGCTTCGCTCGAGGTGATGGTAAAATATTGTCCACGCGAGGCCCTGTATACAACCTGCATACCGGATTCAACATCCATGACAACCTGTTTGGTGAAGGGGTCGAAACGTTTTATGATGTCGCCAGCGCTAAATACATAGGTTTTTCCGACCGATTGGCCGGCAACCGGTCTATTAGACATTAACAATATTCCTAAAATGAAAAATGTCATGCGTACCGACGAATGGCTAAGATGAGCCCAAAGACCGAAAGCGTGTTTTAGATACATATTTGAGAGATTAATGGTGACTTGTTTGGTAATTAAATTTCTGGGTAAAAAACTAGAACTACAATACCTAAATTTTGGTATTTATCTTAATACAAACCATTAATATACAACGACTTAAAACTCATACAGCAACGTAACAAGGTCGTGGCATCATGTCCAAATTCAACAGTTAAATCCAGTAAAATATAAAGAAGAAAAGTCTGGAATATTGGTCTAAAATCGGGATTGATTTTAGTATTTTATTTGCTTCTCGAGTCTTGCTGTGATGTTTGAACTACTAAGATGGAAGGGGCCACCTTGGGACATGACCTGCATTGCCGTACTTACTCATCCTAAAATCCGCAGGCGATCAGGTTTTGTCAGGATCTTATTACGTCTTATCTTTTTTACAGCAAATGCTGATCAGCAGCGTGCTCAAAAGATGTAAGGGTGACTTAAGGCGATATAATTAAAGCTTACTCTTTGTGTCGATCGGGAATAAAGTTTCGTCTACCTGTGTGCCCTGGCCCGCCACGCGGCACCAGTTACCGGAAATTTTGTGGTATACTTCCAGGCGACGAACCTTAATATTCAGATCGCGGCCATCTACAACGATGTTCACATTGATCAGGATGTTAACCACTGCGATCGTGCCACCATAAATACGGATGAACTCATTACCCGGCAAGGGTTTAACAGACTTAAATATTAATTTCTCCTTTCTCTGGGCTTCGATCCATTGCTGGTGGCTGAACGAAATATCGCCTTTTGGACCTACTGCGATCATATCTGTGCAATCAATACGTGTGCCGGGCCCCTGGCTTTGCAGTAGTTGCCGAATCTCCTGTCGCTCTCTCGGGTAGCTGGTGGTATCGATCTGTGCAAACGTGCAGGCCGAAAGAAAGATCAGGAAAATAGAGGAGAGTAAAGGTTTCATGATGTTCGTTTTTATTCAAAAATACCCGCTTTGGCCATTCAGTAATCGGAAATTAGCCCAACGTTAACCTACCGAAAACATAAGACCGGTTGCTGTCGCTGAAATCCTTTCGTCGACGATGAAATGATCTCATCTTTGCCGGTATTACTTTTGTCGAATAAGTAAGCTTTATTTGTTTGCCATGAGGTGGAATCTGTATCTTAGCATGAGACCGGGTTCTATGCAGCAATTACCATTTATCTTTTCGAATGACACCAGATGGCGCATTTCCAGACATTTGACCTTTTGGCTGCTCTGGTTCTTATTTCAGTTGCTTTTGTATTCGTTTTCGCCTTCCCCGGTTCTCCAGAGCCAGGCTTTTCTGAACCGGCTGATCATCACGCTACCAGAAACGATGATCTATATGATACCCAGTCTTTTCCTTGCCTATACTTTAATGTATGTGGTTATCCCAGGGCTGGTGTTACCAGGCAGGTATGTCCTGGCTGCCGGATGCGCAGTAATTATAATATTTTTAACAGCGGTATTATCAGCCGGACTATCGATGACCATTATAGATTATTTACGCCACCGTAATGCCGGCAAGTTATCGCGGACTATCGCTAATGAGCCTCATCCTGCTTTTTATATTCAGTTTGGAACAGCTATGCTGGCTGGTCTGCGGGGAGGTATCACGGTAGGCGGCGTAGCGGCGGCTATAAAACTCATGAAATGCTTCTATGAATGGCAACAGACTGCGCTGATGCTGGAAAAAGAAAAAGCGAATGCCGAACTACAAATGTTAAAAGCGCAGTTGCACCCACATTTTTTATTCAATACGCTCAACAACATTTACGCTTTCACACAGGAAGTATCCGAAAATGCATCGGGAATGATCATGGGCCTGTCGCAATTACTTCGATATATTCTGTACGACTGCAGCAAGCCGCTTGTGCTACTCGAAAAAGAGCTTAAAATGATAAGGGATTATTTTACGCTGGAATCGACGCGTTATGACGAGGGTTTAGATATATCGGTTCAGATGCCGAAGGTTGTTACCAACCATTTAATCGCTCCCTTACTGCTCTTGCCATTCATCGAAAATGCATTCAAACACGGTGCAAGCCAGGTTACGGAAAATCCCTGGATCAGTTTAACTGTTTTAGTGGACAATGATGAATTGTCGATGAAGCTGATTAATGGGCGGCCGTCTACCCTTAAAAATTTGTCCCCGGGAATTGGCATCGCTAATGTTCGCAAACGTCTGGAACTTTTGTACCCCGGACAACATGAACTGGTGATAAATAATTTAGAAGAAATGTATATCGTTAATTTAAGGATTAAGCTGGCAACGGCGCCGGCAGACAGGACAAACACTGCTTATGATGCAATCGATCAGGAAATACAACTGTCTCATCGTTGACGATGAGCCGCCTGCAAGAGAGGTATTGCGGCGTTACATCGCTCAGATTCCCATACTCAATCTTGTTGGGGAATGCGGCAATGCCGTGCAGGCGGTTACTGCACTGAAACAACAGCAAGTCGATCTGATATTCCTGGACATCCAGATGCCACAGATCACCGGCCTGGAGCTTATTGGTACACTTAATAATCCCCCGAAATTTGTGCTCACAACGGCATTTGAACAATATGCGGTTCAGGCCTTCGAATTGGCTGTTGTAGACTACCTGGTAAAACCTATAGGTTTCGATCGTTTCCTCAAAGCAGTTATAAAAGCTTTGCCAGGGCAGGATGCCCGCTTTGAAAATCAGGCTGCAGTCAATATATCAGAAACCGCTGACCCTGCTTTTCTTTATTTTCGCGCCGATCGAAAAATGGTAAAGGTTATGCTGAACGATATTCTATATATCGAGAGCCTGAAAGATTATGTAAAGATATACACAACGAAAGGCCAGGTCATTACCAAGTATGCGATCAGTTCTCTTGAGGCCATGTTACCGGCATCATCATTTATCAGAGTGCATCGATCTTATCTTGTATCGTTAAAGAGGATTGATTCGTATACACAGGATGAGATAAATATAGAAATTAATACAATACCCATCGGGAAGCTTTATAGGTTGCAGTTTTTAGAAGCATTGACTAAGCAAATGGATTGATTTCAGCTTTATCCGAACCCTACAATCTTCACCGAAGTTAGGCCTACGAAGTTTGAGTAAAGCGGTAGTTATTCACCAATAAGCAATTACTATTCGGGGAGCGTTGAATTATATAGCCCCTTAACCTAAATTATTTTTCATACTCAGAAATTAATTCGAGTACACCGAGAAACAAAATTACGAGAAACTTTTTTTTGTTTCTCTATAAATTGTTTCTCCTGTCAGAAACAAATCTTTCAGAGATTTTTTTTCAGCAATAGCGTTTCGGATTGTTACCCATCGAAAAATGTTCTTTTTGTTGACAGGGATTTTCTCTGGACTTTATAGCAGCAACTCATTATTCAGAACAAAATCCGTCACCCTTGCTCATTTATTTCTATCTTACACAAATTTTTTACGCTTTTTACACTCGCTATAAAATTTTGCATCGCTAAATTTATCGCCAATCTCTTAAATGGCTAAAATAATTCGAAAATTAATCAATGAAAGGGCACTTTTCTTAGAACTAGCCGAAGGAAATGAGAAATCTTTTGAAATTATTTATCGGCATTACGTTAAACGCCTGTTCCCCTATGTAGAAAAGTTATTAAAAGTTCCTGAACTTGCAGAAGAATTGATTCAGGAAATTTTTGTACAGGTCTGGATTAACAGGCGGAACTTTGCAGATGTCCAACACCCTACAGCTTACCTTTTCAGCATAGCCAACCGGCAGGCTTTAAAGTACCTGAAAAAAGTGGCTAATGATCAGCGGATTTTGAAAAGCATTACAGATTTTGCCGAAACCTCAAGAAATGAAACAGAGGAACTTATCCTTTTACGTGAAAGCCGGGAGGCAATTGACCAGGCTGTTGCACAATTGCCAGCACAGCGACGCTTAATCTGGGATTTAAGCAGAAATGACGGATTAAGCCACGAACAGATCGCAGCACAGTTGAATATATCAAAGCATACCGTTAAAAATCAAATGGTTCATGCGATAAGGCATATCCGCGCTTTCTTAGCTAAAAAGGATAACAACCTTTCTATACTAATAATTATTTTACTGATTAACAGGCCTTTATAAATAATTAATTTTTTCAGGTAGTCCTGTCCGTCGAGTTATTGTACTTATCTATCAAACACGGATAAAATCCGGGCAAATTGATATGAAAAAGCAGACCGATCCCTCGTCAATAGAATTCTTATTTGCAAAGTATACTAAAGGTGAAGCGTCTGCCTCAGAAACGGCTGATCTTTTCAGGCATATTGGCGAAAACCAGAATGATGCTGAAATGAACAATCTTTTAGCCGCTGAACTTGATGCTACAGATGCTGAACCAGAATACGATCCCTCATGGGAGCTTCCACTGAAAAAGATTAAAAATCAGTATTTTCAAAAACCAGCACTATCCACTCAGAAACCATCCATAAAACTATGGCCACGACTGGCTGCCATCGGTGCTGCTGTAGCGATCCTCATAATCGGAGGCTACTTTCTTACAGCTAAACATGAAATTGTTAATGATTATCGTCATTTAACTGCACATGATATCCAGCCGGGTAAAGTGGTGCAACCTTAACTCTGGCCAACGGCAGGAAAATCAATTTAAATGATGCAGAAAGTGGAGAAATTTTCAAGGCATCCGGCATTTCGATTTCAAAAACGGCAGATGGACAGGTTGTATATCAAATTCAATCAAAAAATGGTGCTGATAATCTATTTAATACACTTACCACGGCTATCGGTCAAACTTATATGATCACCCTGCCCGATCAAACTAAAGTATGGCTTAATGCGGCATCCAGTCTAACTTACCATGCTTCGGCAACAGTAAATGGCCAACGTAAGGTAAAACTTACCGGCGAAGCCTATTTTGAAGTTGCCAAAGACAAAGCCCACCCCTTTATTGTCGAAAGTGGAACACAACAGGTAGAAGTACTGGGAACCCATTTCAATGTAAACGCTTATGAGGATGAACAGGTTTTCAAAACGACTTTACTGGAGGGCAGCATTCAAATCGCTAACCAGAATCAAGTCAAAATCCTATCACCTGGCATGCAGGCTTCGAGCTCCCCTAAAGGGATACAACTAAGTCCCGTAGATACGGAATTTGCAGTCGCCTGGAAAAACAACAACTTTACTTTCGAGCGGCTTAACATTAAAGAAATCATGAGGATGATTGCCCGCTGGTATGATGTTGATGTGGTGTACAAGGGTGAAATACCGGAAGGTACTTTCTGGGGTTCGGTATCGAGGTTTGATAAAATCTCGAAAGCACTGATCCCATTGGAAGCAACAGGAAACGTACATTTTAATATTGAAGAAAGAACCATATACGTGTACCGCTAGCAGTGGTACCAATCATTAATCAAATAAATCAACTAATCTTTTAAACCCCAGACATGAAAAAAAATATACGACAGGAAAACTAAACCAGAAAACAGAGGGCGTTAATAACCATACCCTGATTGGCCTCAGGATATGGTATGTACCGGCCTTCGGAAAAAAATTATCAACCAAACAGCAGATGTCAATAGTTTTGACGACAGCGGCATCCTGCATTAACCAGACAAACAAACTTAGGCAATAAGGCTCAATTAAGCAATATTGTGGTTTTTCATTTGGACCGCTAAGTTTTTGTCATAACCTAAATGAAGTGCTAAACAAACTAAAAATGAAACCGGGTGTACATCGGTATATCCATAAAATAGGGCTGATGATGCGATTAACTACCGTTATATTAGTAGCCGGTATTATGCAGCTGAGTGCTGCCGGCTATGCTCAAAAGATCAGCCTTAATAAATCCAATACCTCATTAGAAGAGATTATCAGAACGCTGAGAAAGCAAAGTGGATTTAATTTTGTAGTTCCCGGAGAACTACTTGATAAGGCAAGGGCTGTAAACATAAAAGTAAAGGATGCAGATTTCAAGAAAGTGCTCGATGAGATTTTCGAAAATCAACCCATTTCCTACGAAATCAACAACAATACGGTAACCCTTAAAGCAAAACCAAAAAGCCTTATTGAAACCGTTATTGCCCGTTTTTCCACGATCACGGTTTCCGGTAAAGTGGTGGATTCTGCAAGTGGCAACCCACTTGCAGGCGCAAATATTGTGATTAAAGGGCAAAAGCAACTGATTAGAGCTGGAGCTGATGGTAATTTCACATTCCATAATGTGGATGAGGGTGCTGTTCTCGTAATCAGTTATATTGGGTATACTACAAAAGAGATCAAAGCCGCTGTAAATGTTGGCACTATCCGTATGGGCGTGTCTGTTGGCGAACTCAAAGAGGTCGCTGTAACCGTAAACACTGGCTATCAGCGGATTAAACCGGAACAAAGTACAGGTGCTGTGGCGCAAATCGGCACCAGAGAATATGAATCGCGCGTGAGCAGCGATTTTCTTGACGGGCTGGTCAACAGGCTTCCCGGATTAATGATTAACAATGATGTAACCTTCACCAGCACAACACCTGGTAGCAATGGATCGAACTCCAGACCCTTATTTAACATTCGCGGAATCTCTACCATGTCGGCTAACCAAAGCCCGTTAATTGTGGTTGATGGTTATCCAACAGAGTTAACGCTGGATATGATCGATCCCAACGAAATCAAATCGGTTACCATTCTTAAAGATGCCGCTTCTGCTACCGTTTACGGTGTTAGAGCATCCAATGGTGTTATTGTTATTGAAAGAAAACAGGCAACTCCCGGGGCGGCGCAATTCAATTTCAGAACGACACTCGGACTAAAGCCGGAAGAGAATTACAGCCGCTATCGCTGGGATCCAAATGCGTCGGCCATCAATGCAAATTACATCCGCGAAAGACAAACGCTTAACATTACACCTGCCACCTGGGCAACCTTATTTAATCCGGGCGTTGGCAACATACGTCGCTCAATTCCCTTTTATATTCAATCTCAGCTTGCTGCTGGCATTATTTCATCTGCACAGGCCGAAAGTGCTTTTGCAGAACTTGCCAACTATGATAACCTGGATGATTACAGCCGTCTATTTCAACGAACAGCAGTAACACAAACCAATACCCTGAATGTTTCAGGAGGAACGCCGGCTGCGCTTTATTACATCACGGCTAATTATACAAATAACCAGAGCAATGCCATCCTGAATGGCAATAACCGGTTTTTGCTTACCGGGCGAACAACATTGAAACTCGCAAAACGACTTAGCCTGGAGCTCACGACCGAATATCAGGAGCGACGCGTTAACGGCGTACCGATTCCTGTAGCATCACAGTTTGCCGCCTATGAACGCTATGAAGATGTAAACGGAAACCCTAACGCAATTATTTCACAGAGCTATGCACCGGTTTATAATAATCTAATCTTATCGCAGGGGCTATTAAACCAGAACTATTATCCATTGATTGATGCTTATCGCATAAGCGATAAAACGCACACCTTAAATAGCAAAACAATAGCCAACTTTACATACGATCTGGGAAAAGGCTTTAACCTTCTATTTGGCGGTGTTTATGAAACATCCCGTTCTGAGATCAGGCATCTGGCAGGACAGGGTTCATCGGAAGTGAATACATGGGTAAACAATTATACCGTAACAGCCGGCGGAACCTTTAAACGAAATATTCCTGATGGCGATTTCCTTCGTCAGCAAAATACCAGTTCAACCGGTTATACCGCGCGTACACAATTAAATTACAACAAGAGATTTGGCAACCACTCGATTAATGCCATCGCTGGTGGCGAAAAGCGAAGTATACTAAGTAAAGGAAACCTGGCATCGTATTTTGGTTATAACGACCAGAGTTTATTGCAACAACCCGTAGATTATGCATCTATATTTAACGGTTTAGCTGCAGTAAGGGGCACATTAGTTACAAATAATACGCTCGGTGCACTAACCAGCTTCTTTAATCAAAGCTACAATGACGACCGGTATTTGTCGGCTTTTACTAATGTTGTTTACTCCTATAAAGACACTTATTCCCTATCCGGAAGTGCCCGCATAGATCAATCAAACCTTTTTGGCACTGATCCAAGATATAAATACAAACCGTTATGGTCTTTAGGTGCTGCATGGAATATTCATAGAGAAAGTTTCTTGCAGAATATCAACTGGCTGCACCAGTTAAAACTTCGTGGTGCATTCGGGTTTAATGGAAATGTCGCCAAACTTTCGCTTCCACAGGTAATTGCACAGGCCCGGAACAATACTTCGAACACCCCAACTTTAACTTCTCTTGTTCTGGTATCAAACGCGAACAGCGGTTTGCGTTGGGAACAAACTGAGAACCTGAACATGGGACTGGATTTTAACATTTTCAAAAACATCAGTGGCAGCATTGACTATTATACAAAAAATACCACCGATGTGATGGGTAATTCAACCATCGATCCGACGCTTGGTGCAAGCTCAGCACTCATTAATTTTGCCACCATCAGAAACAATGGTTTGGAACTGAGCCTGAAAGCAGATTGGCTAACAAGCGAAAACTTTAACTGGAATACTGGTTTTGTCATTGCGAAAAACAACAGCAAAGTGCTCGATGTTTCCAGGACGGGCCAATACAATCCTTCAGTGCTCGATTTACTGGGCTATGTTAATGGTTATCCTGTAGGTGCCATGTTTTCTTACAATACAATCGGACTTAACAACGAGGGCCATCCGATTATTTTAGATAATAATGGAAAACAGTATGTGGTTAGCAACAGCCTCACACTTGATCCGATAGCCCAGTTAATGTCGAAACAAGAATCCGGCTTGGTAAACTATTCCGGAACTTCTGTCCCAACCATTAATGCCGGATTAAGTAACCGCGTAGATGTTGGCAATTTCTACTTTTTTGCAATGATAAATTATTATGGCGGTTTCAAAGTCAGGGTACCACGACCTACACCTGAAGATAACAGACCATTGTCAGGAGCGAACAATTACTGGAGAGTCGCCGGCAATGAATTGAACACTGATATACCAAACTTAATCGATCTAACCAGCGCAAACCCATCTTGGGCCTATCGCTACAACCAGAACTACGTCGTTCACGGCGACTACCTAACATTAGGTGATGTAACGGTTTCTTACCGCTTAAACAACGTTTCTTTCATAAAAAAAGCGGGCTTTAAGAATTTTGAAATCAAGGCACAGGCATCTAATCTGTATACAGTTGGATTTAACCGATACAATTTTAGTCCGGCTACGGGAAGTTATGCCAAGTCTTATGTAACCCCTACTTACACACTGGGCTTGTTCACTAATTTTTAAAAATAAAATGATGAGACATTATCCTTTCAAATCACTTAGAAGTTAAAATTATCTGATCACATCAACAAAATATAAAAGATGAAAAAATTTAAATATATAGCTGCCCAACTGCTTTTCTGTTGTGTAGTTTTCAGCAGTTGTGATAAATATCTGGATGTTGAACCAAAAGGAAAGCAGTTGCTGAAAACCACCAATGATTTTGATCTGTGGTTGAATAACGCCGTGCTCACAACCGAAACGAACTCCGATAACATCATGAATTACATGAATGATAACATTGATTTGCAGAATGTAAATACCCCACCGAGCACGCTTGCAGAGCTAATTTACACCTGGGCACCACAGTTTACTACCGATCTAAGTTCCCCGACCTATTTATGGGGTGAACATTACCAACGTATCAGCCTGTTCAACACGGTACTAATTGGCATTGATGCAGCTGAGGGTGGCACTGCTTCGCAGAAAGCGAGTTTGAAGGCCGAGGCATTATTAGGTCGTGCACACTCCTATTTTTACCTCTTAAACGAATATGCTAAACCTTACAATGCGGCAACTGCAGCAACGGATCTCGCGGTACCTTACATTACATCAGATGATGTAAGTCAGAAAACCCCGGCAAGAAGTACAACTGCTGAAATATACAAACACATCATTGATGATATCAATGAGGCGATACCAAATCTTCCGACAGATAATTCTAATGCTAGGTTCCGTGGATCTAAAGCGGGGGCATATAGTGTGCTGGCTCGGGTTTATCTGTACAGGAGAGAATATGCTGAAGCGCAGCGCTATGCCGAACTTGCGATAGCCGGCACCCGCGCGGTGATGATAGACTATACCAGTCCTGCTACTTTCCCGACAACACTGAACGTTGTATCGCATCCTGATGTGATATACGGGCGATCTTCTGCAGCATTCGGGCTTCCGATTACTGCTGAATTTAAAAGTACTTTTGCCGCCAACGACGCCAGAAGAACGGTTTATTATACGAACTGGAACAGTACAGTAAGAGGAGCTACAGCATTTTACGCTGCCGCAGTTACGCCGGCTTTTCAGCTAACCAACTCCGGAACGAGTATACAGGAAATGCGTTTAATTGCCGCTGAAGGCGCAGCACGTGCCAACAATCTATCTTCAGCACTTAGCCACCTCAATGAAGTGCGCCGGAACCGTTATACAGGTACGCCCATTACAACCAGAGATTTTACCTCAACCGACCAGAACGCTGTTTTAACCGAAGTACTGGCTGAAAGAAGACGTGAATTACCTTTCCACGGTTTACGCTGGTTTGACATGCGGAGATTTGATTCAGAAGACAGGATGCCAACGGTAACCAGAACAAATGCACAAAATGTAGTGGTTGCCACATTGGAACCACACAGCAATAAATATACCTTACAAATCCCTATCCAGGTCATATCTTTTAACCCGGACATGATACAGAATCCATAAAAATTTAAGAGATGAAAAAATATAAATTAAATCTTCTGGCGGTATGCACAGTCCTGCTGATGCTTATGGCTTGTAAAAAAGACGAGTCAGACAGGGAAGTGCTGGCAGAAGGGCGGGTTAATTTCGATTTGCCGGCAGCAACAGATGTGATAGCCAGATCGCTGGATATTAAGAACATTGCTCTGGTGAGCATGGAACTGAAAGCAACTTTACAAGGTAATGCCTCTTCTGATATTCATTACATAACCTTCGAAACAGATACCACTAAAATCGCCGATTACAGAAATAAATACGGGAGTTCAGCGCTTTTACTTCCCACTACAAGTTATCTGTTTTACAAACCAACCGTAGCGGTCCCCGCCGGAACTAAAATTTCGGAGCCGGCCATATTAAACCTGAGTTATCAGACCATGCTGAAAGCACGCAGTACCTATGTGCTTCCATTGGCTATTGCATCTATAGATGGACAAGTACAGGATCCAAAAACCCGCAAGATCATTTATTATGTATTTAACACAGGGGAAGCATTGTATGTAGACCATACAGGATACACGCTCACGGCTACCGCTTCTTCTACAAATGGAACCAATGTGGCGGGCAGAGCAGTAGATGCCAATACATTAGGAACCTATTGGCTTAGCAATGTTGCAGCAGCTTTACCACAATGGGTAACCGCAGATTTTGGGCGGGAAGTGAGCTTTTCGGGTTTAGATTATTTCTTTCCTACAGCTGTTGCGTATGCTACGGTAGGCGGCAATACCACGTCTGCAAAGATAGAAACCAGCTCTAATGGCACGACATGGGTGGACAAAGGCACCTATCCGGTAGATATTAAAAATGTGGAGCGAAAACAGACCATAAATCTACCCTCAGTAACTTCTGCAAGATATCTGCGCTTTACTATTCTAACTGCCGCACCATATGTATCTGGCGGAAGCACATATAGTGTCGGTTTTGTGGGCGGCATTGTACTGAGAAATTAATTGAAAGCGACTACAGTTTAAATATTTAGATCATGAAAAAATTACTGATTTCAATCCTGATGTTGCTACCCTTTCTGGTCGCAGCGCAAAAAAGCTACCTGATTAAAGGAAATATGCCTGGCCTAAAATCGCCTTCCAAAGCTTATTTAGTTACTTTTCAGGGCGGAGCATGGAAGGAAACCGATTCGGTTGATATTAAAAATGGAAAGTTTGAATTTACCGGAAGCGTTCCTGAACCGCAGCAAGCCATTCTTGCAGTAAAATCAGGGAACTTAAAATCGGGTGCATCTGCGAGAGGTACCCATGCCTTTTTTCTCGAAAATTCAAAAATCACCATCGATATTACTGATGCTCTTGAAAATGCAAAGGTTAACGGTTCGGTGTCAGATAGTGAAAACCGCGGCCGGGAAGCGATGATTAAAGCCGTAACCACTAAGATTATAGCGTTGCAGAACGAATACGGGAAAAAATCATCAACAGGCGTTTACGTTAAATCTGCCGAAGAACGTAAAATGGCTGGCGATAGCATTCAGAAATTAGTAGCACAAAATAAAGCAATTAATATGCATTTCGCTGAAACCCATTTAAACTCATTCGCAGGTCTATATGCCTTCAGCACCTATGTGCTTGATAGTAAGTTCGAGGCCTCACAAGTTGAGCCATTGTTTCATAAGTTTTCCGCCAATTTAAAATCTTCACCACTCGGTAAACATACAATGGAAAAAATTGAAATCGGCAAAAGACGTCAGGCAGGCTCCCAGGCAACTGATTTTACTCAGAACGATATCAATGGAAAACCATTTACCCTTTCTACCTTACGAGGAAAATATGTATTAGTTGATTTCTGGGCAAGCTGGTGCGCGCCCTGCCGTGCAGAAAACCCGAATGTAGTTAAGGCTTATACCGCCTTGAAAAGCAAAAACTTCGAAATTGTGAGCGTTTCATTAGATGCAGGAAAAGCACAATGGGAAGATGCAATTAAAAAGGATGGCATGCCCTGGATCCATGTGAGCGATCTTAAATACTGGAAAAATGATGTGGCAATGATGTATGGCATCAACTCCGTTCCGCAGAATATCCTTATCAATCCTCAGGGCGTAATTGTAGCCAGAAATCTGAGGGGTGAAAACTTATTGGCCCAATTGGAGGCTTTCGTTAAATAAATTCAACTAGGCTGGAGAAAAATGCTCCGGCCTTCAAAACTAAAAATTCATTATGAAAATTAAAATAATATCAGCTGCTCTGCTAGCCTGTTTAACAGCTTCAGGCTTTGCGCAAGACAAATTCACAATCACAGGAAATCTTCCACAGGCAGGAAAGGAAAAATTAGTATTGCTCAATTTTGTTAATGCTGAAGGCAAGACTGTAAAAGACAGTGCAAGGGTTACAGACGGCAAATTTACATTAACCGGCACCACCGCTTTTGGAAACCGGGCTTACCTGGAGCTAAAACCTCTGGTTAAAGACACCACTCAAAAAAGACGGGCAGGCGATTTTAAAGAATTTTATTTAGAAAAAGGAACCACCACCGTTACCGGAAAAGATAAAATGGCTACGGCTTCAGTTTCTGGCACAAAAGTACAAAGCGAAAATCTTGAATACCATTCGAAAATGGATACCTTACAGGTACAGTATCAGGAAATTGTAAACCGCTATTTCAAAGCCAAGGCAGCAAAGGATTCCTTAGAACTCAAAAAGATAGCAACGGACGCAAAACCTTTAATGGAAAAAATGGAATCTACACTCGATGGGTTTATTTCTAGCCACCCGGATTCTTATGTAACTGCAGATCTAGTCTTGACGAACAGGATGGCTGTAATCGATGTCGCTAAGTTTGACCCGATTTACAAAAGTTTAGGTCCAAAGCTACTCTCTAGTTTTAGCGGTAAAAAGATTACCGATAAATACATGAAGGCAAAACAGTTTGCTGTCGGAAAAAATATCGATTTTAGCCTTCCCGATAAAGACGGTAAAGAATTTAAGCTTTCGTCACTTAAAGGAAAATACGTGCTGGTAGATTTCTGGGCCAGCTGGTGCGTGCCCTGCAGGGCCGAAAATCCATTTATGTTGAAAGCCTATAATGAACTAAAAGACAAGAACTTTGAAATCGTAGGCGTTTCTCTGGATGACAAAAGAACTGCCTGGCTACAAGCTGTTGCGGCAGACAAATTGCCCTGGATCCAGGTAAGCGATGTAAAGGGTTTTAAAACGGATGTCGCAGTTCGTTTTGGAATCACTGCCATTCCTCAAAATGTGTTAATTGATCCTTCGGGAAAGGTCATTGCTAAAGATTTAAGAGGCGAAGATGTAAACAAGAAAATTGCTGCTTTCGTTAAATAAGTAATAAAATAAAATGCGCTTAACTAAAAAGAGGCCTGTAATGAAAATTGCATGCCTCTTTTTTTTAAAACTTTTGAAGTGTGTCGTAGCGAGACGCTACGACCAGAGTGATTGTTTTTCTACAATAGCAAAGGTTTATTTATTCTGATAGCTGCCCATTAAGCGGATTAAGATATCAGGGCTGTTTGTGATGATACCATCTACCCCGATTTTCTGTAGAGCAATCATATCTTCTTCTTTATCTACAGTCCAGGGCAGAATCAACATTTTTTTTTCATGTACTTTTTTAACCATTTCTAAATCTACGCCACTGTAATACGGACTATAAATATCGGGTACAAATCCTAAATTTCTGAGGTCTTCTTCAAGCCCGCCTTTTATTGCACTTACCTGTTTGAAATAGTCCTCAACTTCTTTGGCTGAAAGTCCATACTTTTTAAGCTGATCCTCAGTTAAATTCATTTTACCCTGAACCAAAAGTGATAATTTAACCTGCGGTTCATTCTGATGAAGAATTTTTAGCGTTCTTACATCAAAAGACTGTATAATAACCCGGTTTTTTATTCCTTTTGCATTAATTACATCCATCATAGTTTTCACAAACACCTCCGGCGTAGGATTATATTTTCCATCGCCTGCAGGAGAACATTTGGTTTCTATGTTATAATACACTGGTTTAAGATGAGTCATTTTCACATAGTTTTCCACGCTGTCGATTAAATCGCTTAATAAAGGCTTATGTGTTTTTAACTTTAGCTGATTAGGGAACATCGGATGCTGTTTAATTCCGAGACTGTAGCGGCTGATGCTGTCGTACGACATCTGAAACAGACTTAAGCCTTTTTCTTCATCTTTAACAATGTCAGTACCATTGGGTTTACTCATAAAGGCTGCTGACATGTAAGGGTCGTGGGAAACAACTACCTTTCCGTCAGCAGAGATAACCACGTCCAGCTCCAATGTTTTAGCGCCTAATTTTACCGCGTTTAACATCGCGGGTATAGTGTTTTCTGGCAATAACGCCATACCGCCACGATGGGCCTGAACATCTAGCTTCTGTTGCGAAAAAGCAGTGCCCGATAATAAAAAGCATATAATTGCTACGTTTTTTTTCATAAACTGTTCTGTATTTTTAATTGCATAAAAATAGCCCAGCCTTGTGCGCAAAAATGTTATGTAAGTATTAAATTTGCGCTTTACACTAGCGATCAGTTTAGAAAATTAAGACGATTAATCAGGTATAAATTTTTATTCCGACTTTCCTTAAACTAAATGTTGCAATTCGATTTTCAAATCGCGTTATCCTATTGCCCAATTAGGTTTACTGGTAAAAAAACATTAAAGGTAAATGTCCGATGTATGTGGAACCAATCCTGCCAATACATCCAATGTGCAATGCCGGCTGATGCAAACAATTCGTCTATGCATATCTTAATTGTCCTCGTGCTTATGACCAACCGTGCCTTCAGGCGGATAGGGTATAGTTCCTCTTAACTTTTCAATTTCTTCAGCTTCGAAATTAGGTAACTGCATATTATTGTTTGCTTTCCAGGCCTTAATTTTTTCGCTTACTTCAGTTGCTTTCTCCGGGGACACACCTGCATCTTTGCCAAAATAAAGTGTTTGAGATGGGAAGGCGAAAGCGGTTCCGCTAGCAGCTACCACATCCATAAAGCGTAAGAGTAAGTCTTCTTTCACCTCCAGGAACTCATCGAAGTTGGGCGTATTAATATAAGACCAAACTTCCAGGTTAAGCGAATGTGTGCTATAACCCGCGAATCGAATCCGGGCAGGGTCTGGGTTCACTAGCGGATGTGCATACAAAACCTTGCGCAGTTCGACCAGCAAGTACCTGATTTGGTCCGGCGTAGTTTCGTAGCGCAGTTGTAGAATAGGATTGAAAAGAAACCGGTCACGGTGGGCAAAGTTTTCAATTCGGTTGGAGGAGAAATCGCCATTAGGAATGGTCACAATCGTTCGCTCACCGGTACGCAGCTGCGTAGATCTCATGCCAATTTGCTCTACTGTGCCGGAAATGTCGCCCACTTTACAAAAATCACCAACACGAACGGGTTGATCAGTGATGAGCGTAACACTACCCACAAAATTTTCTACGGTTTTCTGCGCACCTAAGGCCAAGGCAATACCACCTATACCGAGGGCTGCAAGACCGGTAGTTACATCAAAGCCGAATGTGCTCAAGATTCCGATGACACCGAATATCACAATCGCAATCTTGATGGCCCGTTTAAGAAAAAGAATAATAGAAACGGCAGATACACGGCCTCTGTCAGACATTCTTCCCCTGCTAAAATTGCTCACCACATCTGTTAATCTAAGGAGCAGAAATATCAAAGCTACAAGTCCAACAATAAGCGTTACGGTACTGAAACGCTGCCGTACAATAATCGAAATTCCAACTTGTTGCGAGATGGCTATAAACAACCACACCGCTAAATAAAGTCGAATAGGTAGTGAAAATTCATCTATCAAGTGGACACCTTTTTCCGTTCGTGCCTTTGTCCATGAAACCCGAAGCAAGTAGCCCATTAGCCAAACCACGAGTCTGGCCGCCACATAGGCCAAAATAAAAAGCAAGATAATGGCCAACCAATGTCCCGCAGGTACACCACCCCAAAGATTGTCTTTTAATGTGCTCGGCAAGATTCTGTCTACCAGCAATTTTTCTTCAATCGATACGGCCGCAATGGCTTTTACCGTTTCTGAAGAAATTCTCCAAACCGGTGCCGTTTCGTCGCCTGTACTTTCTACGAAGAGGTTAATCACTTGTCCATTTGCGGTTACCGTTCCCACCAGGTCTTCTTCCGGTGGAAGTTCGTCATCTTGCCTACCTACCGGTTTATTGCTCAACCACGAGTAAGGCATAATGTTGCCGCCTTGGTCTAGCAATCGCTGCAGCACCTTTACAATTCTTTGGCGTTCTGCAACCTTGCGCCTAGGCTTGTCGAGATTTAGAAAGTGGCTTGCCCGAATGTAGTTCTGTTCTGCCACTGCTTTAATAAAGCCGTTAACAGTGCCACGCGGTGTGCGCCTGCCTAAAGAATCGTCAGGAATTTCGACCGCAACTTTAGTGCTGGTGTCACTTAGACCAGGAACTAACTGTGCAGAGGATGCTGTGGCTACGCCAAAAAATAAAAAAAGCGTTAGGTAAAAATGGATGGGTTTTACTAAAAACGACATGTTTATTTAACCAACGAAAATGGATTTTGGTTTAAAGAAAAATAAATCCGCGATTGTTGACCCAAAGCTCACCATGCCCGGCTACTGATCAAAAGCCCATCGAAAGATGTGCTTTTGTTTAAATTATTGAACAGGCATACATGCGCACGCTAACTAGTAATCTTCACCCCTAAGTGCCACCCCGTCGTACTCCCCTACTATTCTTTCGCAGAAACCATTTCACTGTCCAGAACTGCAAGTTGATGGCGCAGCAAAATTTGCTGATCAGGCCGCATGATTTAAGTTTATCCAGACACCTGATTTCGAGCAAGCCTGCATAAGGGTTAGCCGCTTCACCCTTTAAATAGCTTTTCAAATCATTAAGCAAATGCCACGATTTAAGATTGCTGATGTAAGCCGCTTCCATTCTTGACAGTTTTTCACGAAAGATTTTATGTCGTAATTTTTTAATCTGAATTATATCGCCCGAGAAACAAAATCACGAGAAACTTTTTTGTTTCTCCATAAATTGTTTCTCCAACCTGAAACATTTTTCCGCGAAACTTTTTTTGTTTCGGGAAAACGCGTTTCAAATCTGCCAGCCAACCATGAACGCAACCTCTGGTTATCCTACGTTCTTTAAAAACATAAAAAAGTTGGATTGACGGGTAACAGCTAAAGAAGGGGGGATTGAAATAGACTTTTTTCTTTAGATTTATTTTACTTGAGTCTTAGCGAGACGCTAAGACCCGTGTTAGCTATGAGGGTGCTTCGACTAGGTGGTGTAGTTTGAATTGGGTCGTAGCGAGACGCTATAACCAGAATGAGAGTGATCACGCAAAGAACAAAGCTTATTATAGTTAACTGACCGCCAAATCTATCAGCTTCACCAGGATCGAAAACTGTTTAATATTTTTTTTCATAAGTTTAAGCGATGGATAAAAATGAGCGACGAATTTCCTGTTATAGTTCGCTGTTAATTGCCTTATTGGTAAATACACCGAAGCTGCTGGCTTTACGCGAAAAGGGAATTGTAGCGCAATACTGGCATTTTAATCCTTTGGAACTACTCTATCAATTTTTATTCAATCTGCTTTTCTGCGGATTGATATTTCATTTGAACCTGAATCCCTTTTCAAAACTAAGCGTTTATCGTGAAAAAAATAAAATTAGTCTGTACGTTATTTCAAATGTATCAATATTCATTTTAGCTGTTTTTTTGGGAGGTGTACTCCAAAACAAATTATTTTTTACGCCGCAATTGCCTAAGGCTTACCTGGCAGGCAACTTCGTAAGGTTATTCCTGAGTAGTATCTTAATGGCTATTCTGATTAAAATTGTCCTGCTTGTCCGTTCCTCTAAAAATAAAGAAGCAGAAAACGAGCAGCTCAAAATGGCCTACATGCAAACAGAACTGGAGCTTTTGAAAGAGCAGATGAACCCACATTTTTTATTCAATTCTTTAAGCAGCCTCTCAGGTGTTATCAGGGAAAACCCGGCCCTGGCACAAAAATATGTCCGCGATTTATCTACCTTTTTTCGCTATGCTTTAAACCCTTCCAAAAATAATCTTGTAACGCTTAGCGATGAATTAACAATGCTAAAGGCATTTGCCCGGCTCGTAACCATGCGCCTGGAAAATGCATTTAAAATGGATATTAATATTCCCGCTGAAGCGTTGAATTATAAATTACCCCATTTAACTTTACAGCCTTTATTAGAAAATGCCGTGAAACACAATGCGGCAACCTTAACAAAGCCCTTAAATGTAAAGCTGTATATGAATGGTGCCTTGCTGGTGCTGGGTAATAACCTCAATGAAATTCCAACGCCAGAAAGCAGCAACTGTATGGGGCTTGCAAACCTGAATGAACGTTTTAAGATTATGCTGAAAAAGGAAATCGAAATAAGTAAAAGTGGAAACGAGTTTCTGGTAAAAATCCCATTAAAACCATGAGCACCATTCGTACTGTTATTGTAGAAGACGAGGCCGTTACCGCCAGGAACTTAATCCATTTACTGGGAGAAATAGCGCATGATATTGACATTGTTTCAACATTAAGCACCGTTGAAGAAGCAACCACCTGGTTTGCTGGTAATGAAAACATGTACGATTTAATTTTTATGGATATCAGGCTTGCCGATGGATTATCTTTTGATATTTTCAAACGAATCAACATCGATAAACCTGTAATTTTTGTAACCGCATATAACGATTACGCCATCACGGCTTTCAAAAACAATGGTATCGATTACATCCTGAAACCTTTTGACGGGGAAGAAATTGCTCATGCTGTTAACAAATACAAAAGATGGATTGGCAATGCTACGCCACAGGTTTTGCCTGTATTCACAGATTTAGCCGCACAAATTGGCAACCTTTCAAAATCTTACAAAAAGTCTTTCCTTATTCATTACCGCGATAAACTGATACCGGTAGAAACGGCTAAAATTTCATGGTTTTATACGGCTAATGAAATCGTTTACGCCAGAACTAACGACGACAGGCAATTTGTAATGGATTTTACCATGGAACAGCTGGAGCAGCAGCTTGACCCGAATACTTTTTTCCGAGCAAACCGCCAGTTTCTGATCAACCGCCAAATCCATAACCGAAGTTGAATTTTATTTCAATGGGAGATTGTTGGTTAAAGTAAAACCAATAGCAGAAACGCAGATCCTGATCAGCAAGGCGCGTGTACCTGAGTTTAAAAAATGGATGAACACTTAAATCGCTTCACCCTTTTGTTTTTCGGCTTCACCTGTTTTTAGACCGTATCCAGATTTATTTTTATTCAACTTTATCCTGTCCTAACAAGGCAGCATTTAGTTTAGATAAAATGAAAAATCACATCGGTCCATATCGCATTTACATCCTGTTATTCCTTTTTGTGTTCATTCTTGCCGAAATCATCTGGAGCTGGAAGAAAGAAAAAGGCGCTTATGATGTCAAGGAAACTTTTTCCAACCTCGCTATCTTTGCAGGCTTTCAGTTTTCAAAATTCATATTTGCAGGTTATCAATTAGCCATCCTGGGCTTCTTTGCAAACCTGACTCCAATTAAACCGCCGCATAATGCCTGGGTTTTCGGAGTAACATTTATCACTGCAGATTTCATCTATTATTGGTTTCATCGCCTTTCACACCTCTGGAAACCGCTTTGGGCATTTCATTTGGTCCATCATTCGGCCATGCACATGAATTTAACGGCAGCCTACCGCCTTAACTGGTTTTCGGCAATTGTTAGTCCCTTGTTTTTTATCCCGGCGGCATTATTTGGTCTGCCTACCGATTTTATTATTATTTCTTATGTGCTTAACCTTGCTTACCAATTTTTTCTGCACACCGAAGCCGTTGGCAAGTTGGGCCTTATTGAGCATGTAATGGATACACCGTCATCGCATCGGGTTCACCATGGAAGCAACCCGATTTACATCGATAAAAACTTTGGTGGTGTCTTAATCATCTGGGATAAGCTTTTCGGCACTTATCAACCGGAAACGGAAAAAGTACGGTATGGCCTGATTACAGGCTTTTTAAGTTATAATCCATTCCGCCTGGTGGCACAGGGCTTTATCAACTGGTTTAAGCCAGAAAGTTCAACCCCGGGTAATCACACTTCAACACCACATCTTTCAGTTTCGCCTGAAAAGCAGAAACACGCATTAAATTAATCTGTCTATTTAATAAAATACACATCTTGAAAAAGTTAATTTTAACTATCAGTATCGCATTCTGGGCTGCACTGCCCGCAAATGCCCAAAGCAGAATAGTTGTAAGAACACCTGCCAAAAGAATCACAGTACATACCCGTCGGGTGAATGCTAAGCCTGTAGCAAGAATTGTTGTAGTAAAACCCGCACCAATTGTGGTCGTAAAACCTGCTTTAAGGAGGCGGGTAATTGTAGTTCGTCAATAATCTTAAGCAATTTCATATATTTTTAAATCAGTAGAAATCCAATCATGAAAACCCCTAAAATCACAAATTTGTTTGTTGCTTTATTGGCCTTATCAGTTTCCGGTTTAACCTCGGCGTTTGCTCAAAATAAAGCAAATGATTTAAAGCATAAAACGCCCGAAGAGCGGGCTAAATTTCAAACGGAAATGATGAGAACTAAGCTCAATCTAAATGCCGAACAGCAAAGTAAAATTGAAGTAATAAACTTAAATTATGCTAAAAAGTTCGAGCCAATAATAAAAAGCAGCGATAGTAAAATAACCCGGTTTAAGCAGGCAATGTCTTTACAGAAGGCGAAGGATAAGGAACTGAAAAGGGTATTTACAGCCAACCAATATCAGCAATATGAAAAGTTTCAAGAGGCGTTAAAAAGCACACTAAAAGATAAAATCTAATATGAAAAATTTACTCAGACTTTGCTTTCTACTACTAGTGTTATCAGGTTGCGCTAAAGGAGGCGATTCGCCGTCAACAGAACCTGCAGATGATGATTTAGATGGGCCAATTTCCCGGCCTTCATCCGGATATGGAGCTGATGGCAGTTACAAGGTTGTAGAGATTAATTTTGCAAACCCAACCTATCCAGGCACCAATGTAACCATTTTTTATCCTGCCGGGATTACCTCACCTAAAGGAACTATTTTCTATTCACATCCTTATGGTGGTGAGGATAAAAATTATGCAAAAGGCCTTTTCGAGTTCATTGCAAAAAAAGGTTTTGTGGTGGTTTTTGTTCCCTATCCGACAACCGGAGTGAGTATAGATGATAGATATAACACACTCTGGGCGGGATTTTTAAAAGCAGCAACGGATTATCCGAATCTTATCGACAAAACCCGCGTTGGATTTATGGGACATTCTTTTGGTGGAGGTGCTTCAATTGCCCTTGCCTATAAAGCTTTCACCGATTTCGGCTGGGGACAAAATGCCCGTTTTCTTTTCACCATGGCCCCCTGGTACAGTTATCAGATTACCAATGCGCAACTCCAGAATTTCCCTGCCAATACAAAAATGATTGCCCAGGTTTATGATGAAGATACCGTTAACGACCATCGTTTAGCGATAGACATTTTTAAGAACATCAGTATTTCTGCTGCCGAAAAAGATTTCATCTACATCAAATCAGCAACAATTGCCGGATATACTTACCATACAGAACACACCATGCCAAATACAAGAACAGCGTTTGATGCTTATGATTATTATGGCATTTACCGCCTGCTCGACGCCATGATGGATTATAGCTTTAATGGCAATCAGGCTGCAAAAAATGTCGCTTTAGGAAACGGTTCAACAGAACAGATAAGCATGCCAGGTTATAAAAATGAAGCTTTACCACGGTTAGAAGTAAGTGATAATCCGGTGCCTAAATATGCACAAAGCCGATATGAATTTCAGTGCGGCAGTACAGTCAACCCGAGGATTGGAAATTGTAATTAAAAATATGAAGAAGTTATTTTTTTTGGTCTCGATTTTATTGTATTGCGGAAATCTAAACGCACAAAATTTTTCTAAAATCCATACCTGGCTACAGGACCACGCCGATATAATGGGTGGAAGAGTTTACCTCTTACTCTATAAGGATGGAAAAATTGTATATAGCAAAGGAGTAAGTGAGCTCTCTGCAAAACAGAAAATGATGGGAAAAATCCTGGCCAAAAGACAAAGCAAAATCGCCGATTTCAGTGATTATACGCCTACAACCGGGCAGCAGATTGCCAGTTGTAGCAAATGGCTCAGCGCTGCGTTGGTTATGACTTTTGTTGATGAGGGTAAATTAACACTTAGCGACACGGTTGGCAAATATCTTCCGGTTTTATCTAAATCAGGCAAAGGCAATATCACCATTAGCGAATGCTTATCGCACATGACTGCCATAAAATCACCCGATTTAAAAGAGAGTATAAGCGAAATGCGGCAAATCAATAGTATGGATGAGGCCATCCAAATGATTGCTGCCTTGCCAATGGAAGGTGAGCCCGGAAAGGTTTTCCGATACAGCAATACAGGGCTACAAATCGCCGGATCGGTGATTGAAAAAATCAGCGGCAAAAGTTTCGAAACTTTATTTGCTGAAAGAATAGCTAAGCTTTTAGAGATGAAAAATACCGATTTTGGAAAAAGCAAAGTTGCATTACCTGCAGGTGGAGCGAGCAGTACTCCAAACGATTACATGAATTTTCTTGCTATGATTGTGAATAAGGGCGTGTTTAACGGTAAGCGCATTCTGTCAGAACATAGCGTAAACCAAATGCAAATTAACCGTATAACCGGTGAGGTTAACAAAGTCTACGCACCCACTGAGGCGGGAAATTTTGGTTATGGCTATGGGGAATGGATAATGGAAAAAACGGCGACAAACAAACCGGCTAATGCTGTCACCAGCCCGGGGTTATTCGGTAGTTTTCCATGGGTTGATAACCAAAAAAAAACCGCTGGTTTCCTGATGGCCTTTAACCTTAATAATAAAGGAAGACATGAATACTATGTTGAATTGAAGAAGTTAGTTGATGAGGCCTTGAAGTGAAAGCAGTTTCAAAATGCGATAACTGACCTTAAAACACTTGTTTAACCATGCAATATGATTAACATTTGCCAGGTAGTTCCTGAAAAGTCACTAATATTTCTTATTACTTCTGTGCTATCCTTTGATTTTGTTAGATAAAACTTTTTAAAAATTTGTTATTGCCCCATAATACCTGTAAAAGTTAGACATATTAATGCTTGATTCTACTGTCTAGATCTTAGCGAGAGACGCTACTACCACAATTAGGATTTGCCGCTTTGCCATTTAAATTGGTTTTAATTCATTTAAGCAGATGCCACATCTTCAGGGCTGGCGTAAGCTACTTCCGTTCGCGAGTGTTGTTCATGAAAGATTTTATGCCGCAATTTTTAATCTGGCCTGAAACATTTTCTTTGGAAACTTTCTTCTGTTTCGGGAAAACGCGTTTCAAATCTGCTAACCAACGTCAACCGTCGCTTTTTGAAACATGAAAAAGTTCATCGGCAGATGGGCTTTTCTTAATCTATGTGTACTGGATTGGGTCTTAGCGAGACGCTACGACCAGCGTGGGGACTTCATTTTTGCGCGATGAATAACGAACCATTCGCTGAAAATTATAAATAAACTTAGCTTTATAGCGGAACAACATCTATGGAACATTTATACTATAAGCCATCAGGGAAAATTCCCTTAAAAGGCATCTTTATTTCCCTGATCACGGCATTCGTGATCACGGTCATCCTCAGCATTATTTATATCGCCCTGCAATGGTTTATCCCTTTTATTTATCTTAACTTTTTTATTGCGGCAGGACTAGGACTTGGAGTTGGAGGCGGGGTTTTTATCGCAATCGGGTCGGGGAAAATAAGAAACACAAAATTTGAGTGCGTGCTGGCAGTGCTATGCGGTCTTTTAGCCTGGTATTGTCAATGGGCATTATTTGTATCCCTGATGTATGAAGCCGAAGGCAGTATGGGCGGTGGAATGTGGGTACGTTCTTCTTTTAACCTCTCCGGTTTCTGGTCTGTTTTAACACATCCTGAGCTTCTTTTTCAGGCAATGCTGAGCTTAAATGATGTTGGTACTTTTACCCTGAAACAAAATACGGTTTCTGGTACGCTGTTATGGGTAGTTTGGGTAATCGAAGCATTGATTATTATTGGAGCGCCAATATTGTTTTCCCTTTCAGGAAGATCGACAAGTCCGTTTTCTGAACAGAATGATCAGTGGATGGAGGAACGGGATGTGGAGGGAAAACTGAAAACGGTAAATGACCCTGATCAAATGATAATGGAGTTAAATACCGGTAATTTAAAATCCCTGAAAGAATTTCTGCCTGCTGATGATTTATCAAATGATTATGCAACTTTGCGCATCTATGAGTCCTCAGGTGATCCTGTTAGCTATATCAGTGTGACAAATATCAGCCATAAGGCCGATAAAAAAGGAGAATTAAAGAAAGAAACTAAAACTGTGATCGAATATTTAAAGATTACAGTTGCTATGCAAATATGAATAGCTCTTTAGCGGGGTATCGCGGCGAGGCCATTGTTGGTATGCAAGGCCGTAGTTACAAGATCGGGGAAACAAAATCACGGAAACTGAATTGGGTCTTAGCGAGACGCTAAGACCAGCGTGAAGTGGAAATATTTTCAACAGTCGACAACAACTTTTCGTCGGTAGCATTACCAATCAACATATGTACAAACAATTCGTCGGCTACGAAAGTATTGCTATGAAATTTTAAATACTCCGGATGTTTCCTGACGAACTCTAATATGTAGTCCAGAAAATACATATCTAAAAAAAACCAGGTTGAGCCTGTAAAAGGCTTCATTCCGAGCGGAATTTCTCTACGTAAGCGCGGTATATAAGATGCTAAAAGGTTGATCGTTTTAGAGCAAAATAGTTCAAACCATTTATTACCAAAATAATATTTATCAACTCTGTATAAACCTCCGCGATCTGTACCAGGCCATTTCTCAAAATTAGGAATGGGAAAAAAATTAATAAAAACAGAATGAGGTGAATTCTGAAAAAAGTAATCGATTTGTTCATTACTTTTTATCGGATAATCCTGACCACTTAAAACCATAATCCTGTCAAACAGTATTGCAGATTGCTTTATTGCATTAAGGCCAGCAAGAAGCGGCATAATAATTCCGGTTTTACCCCACCTCGAGTCGAAACGGTCAATGAAGGTTACTTTTTCTCCGAAATCATCAAGACTTTTAAAAGCATTGATATCAGCTTTTTTATCAATATGAACAAAAAAATGAGCGGAATGATCATTTAGCCGATCAATTAGGCGGTGAAGTTGGCTTGGGTATTTATGTGCCATTATTATATAAGCTTTCTTCATAATCCAATCGAAATTTCCAGGTCAGGCGTAGCATATTAATCCCAAATCTCATTATAAAACGAATAAAGAAAAATGGGGTTGTTTCGAGAAAACTGTCCACTTTAAAAAGGTTTAAACATTTTGATAGATTATCACACGATAAAAATTGATGTTGAGACTTAATAGATTAGTTTCGATATTTGTTGAAACGAGGATAATTCGGTCTTTTGTAATTCAACTGCCGCTCAACATGTCATAAATATTAGACTTTAGCAGCTAGACTGAATTACCGTTAAAAAATATATTTTTAAACTTTTTTGCTTCCTGTTGGTCTATTTTATATGATAGAGACACAGCAAACCGTTAATTTTACTACAATGCCGTTGGTTAGCGGTATCTTACTTCTGATTTTCGGAACCTTTATTTTCATCTTCACTATCAGGCGGAGAAACAACCGGCGAAAACTAATTGGAATCAACGAGTTTACCTGCTCAGACAGAATGGTCAACACCAAAGGCACGGAAAAAATATTGCGATTTTTGGCAGTGGTGCTACTTTTATCAGGTTTTATACTCATTACCTTTGAAGCGCTGAGAATTGAAGGTAAAGTGACGAATGAAATTGCAGCAGGTGGGAAAGTAATAGAATCTGACTCCCGTTTCTAAATAAAAATTTAGATGTCTGAATCGAATAGCCTATAAGTGTTATTGAGTCATGATCCCACCATGGGTATGGATTTTTCCGGGTAAAGTAATAGCTATATTAAGTTTTCCTTAAAAATCCCAAATTGGTGCAAAAGAACGCAGAATCTTAAGGTGGCCAAGCTTGATCTTCCCAAAAGAAGTGGAACATACAAAGTAAATGAGTTTATCAATCTTCAAGGTCCGTTTTCTGATCAAGCTTTTAAAAAGACTTTCTGACCTGTTTTTACAGCACGGTAAATGGCCTCAATAATTTTAAGGTCTTTCAGTCCTTCCTCACCATCTACTGCTACAACCGGACGGTTTCCGTCTAAAATAATACCCGACATTTGCTCCATTTGTATAGTTTGATGAGTAACAATTGGCTGGATAATTTCGCCATTATGCGTTCGGCCTTTAATTGGACCATAACCTGTAGATGGTTGCATTTCTGCAAAACCTTTATCACCACTTAAAAAAAATCTATCCAGGTGATTGATGTTATAACTGGACAGGCAGGATGCTACAGCGCCCCCTGGAAAACCCAGTTGAAATTGTATGGTTTCATCAACATCTTCCTTAAACTTTACCGGGTCGGTTTTTGTTTCCTGGGCAGTAACCCAATTCGGCTCTTCGCCAACCATATATCTCGCCCCATTAATTGCATAGATTCCAATATCCATTAGTGCTCCCCCACCTGCAAGCGCTTTGTTTAACCGCCATTGCGTAGGGTCACCTGCTTTGAACCCACACTGGCCCTGAAAAAACCTGATCTTGCCAAATTCGCCCGCATTTCTCATTCGGATCACTTCCAGCGTCCGGGGTTCAAAATGCATCCTGTAACCGACCAGTAGCTTTACATTGGCCTTGTTACAAGCATCTATCATCTCCTGTCCCTCTTTCGCATTCAGTGCCATTGGTTTCTCACATATAGCATGCTTTCCGGCTTTTGCTACACGGATAACCTGGCTATGGTGTAATTCATTTGGTGTAATAACATATACTGCATCTATGTTTGGGTTACTTTTCACCTGATCGAAGTTGTCGTAGTTATAGCAATTGGACTCTGGAATGTCGTATTTAGCTTGCCATTCTTTAATTTTTGAAGGCGTACCACTGATTAGCCCTACCAGCTTTACCTTTGAACAAGCCTGCATTGCTTCTGCTACACGAGTTCCATAACCACCTAAACCCATTATAGCTACCCTAAGTACCCTACCCTTGTAAGGTTGTTGCACTGGCTCATTGGATTGCCCGGATGCGGTCATTGAACTTAATTGCATCATTATTGCTGATGCACCTAATTTTTGTAGAAAGTCACGTCTCGAATTCATATACATCCTTTCGCTTTAAACATACACCATCACAAACAATTTGTGTGGTCATCCATTTTGTCTGCTTAAGTAACTGATTTATAAACAAACAACGGTGATCCACGTTAAGTTTTAACGATATCGGTTTCGTTGAGCATTAGAACCTATAGTCACCCTCAAATTCTCGTCCGTTATAGCTGACCGGCTGGACTAATCTACACGGTTAACGCATGGTTTGACCTGCGATGTATTATAATAGTAGCTCACGTAATTTTTTCCCTCCCTTATGCAATAGTAGGCCTTCCGTCAAGGCTGAAACCAATCAGATTTCCAGGAAGATATAGGGTAAATGGCGAGGCATACATCTGATGTTTGGTAAATAGGTTTGAAGCCATATACCCTAACATACGGGCGGTTCGCACCATTATCTCCGAAGCTCATGCTCATGAGAAATTATACTCATTACAACGTGATAAATACGTGGTTTTTATACGCTTATATTTAATAAAAATATTTTTTTACAAAACAACTCATTGTATATCAGCAAAATATAATTTAAAAGAATTTAGAACTTAAAATTGGATGAATTAAGGTGTAAAACTAATTTGGTTTGGGGTCAGTTGTGTAATAGAACAAGATTTCCAGGTTTTGGGATTGATATAAATCCAATTCGAACATATTCGTCTGACCGATAAATTTGAACATTTGAGTCATGTAGAGCATGCTATTTCGCCGTCACACCGGTGCAAATAAAAGCAAGTATCAGCAAGAACGATATCAATCCAATTCGTGTATGTTAACAGGAGATCGCATACCGTAAAAAATGACAACAACAATAAATTTAACTATGCCTATACCTTTTTTACATCTAATACTTATCTCCTATGCCTGAATATGATTACTTGATTGTGGGTAGCGGATTATTTGGATGTGTATTCGCACACGAGGCGACACGCAGGGGTATGAAGTGCCTGCTGATAGATAAACGAAATCATGCAGGAGGAAATGTATATTGCGATAAGGTGGAGGGAATTAATGTTCACAGATATGGTGCACATATCTTTCACACCAATGACAAAGCAGTATGGGACTTTGTGAATTCCTTTGTTGATTTCAACCGGTATACCAATAGTCCTGTAGCAGAATATCAGGGGAAACGGTACAACCTTCCCTTTAACATGAATACATTTTATCAGCTCTGGGGCGTAAAAACACCGCAAGAGGCTAAAGATAAGCTCGCTGTAGAAATTGGGCTGTCTAAAGTTAATGCCCCTGCAAATCTGGAGCAGCAGGCGCTATCGCTGGTGGGAAAAGATATTTATGAAAAGCTAATCAAGGGATATACTGAAAAGCAATGGGGACGGCCAGCAAGTGAACTTCCCGCCTTTATTATAAAAAGGCTACCGCTTCGCTTTACCTATGATAATAACTACTTCAACGATAGATACCAGGGCATTCCCATTGGTGGCTACAATAAATTGACAGAAGGACTCCTGGAAGGCGTTGAAGTTCGGCTGAATAGCGATTATTTTTCTGACCGCTCAAAGTGGGATAATATTGCGGAGCATATCGTTTTCACCGGCCATATCGACCAATATTACGATTACCGGTTCGGCCATCTCGAGTATAGAAGTTTAAGGTTTGAGCATGAGGTATTGAACATGGAAAATTATCAGGGTAATGCTGTGGTCAATTATACCGAGCGGGAGGTCCCTTATACCAGGATAATCGAGCACAAACACTTTGAATTTGGTACACAGGAAAAAACAGTAATTACCAGGGAATTTCCCGATGAATGGACCCAGCAGAAGGAAGCTTATTACCCTATTAACGATGAGCGCAACACCACCATTTTTGAAAAGTACAGGGCACTTTCAAAGCAGGAAGATAAGGTGATATTTGGCGGTAGACTGGCAACCTACCAATATTACGATATGCATCAGGTCATCGCTTCAGCATTGAAGGCTGCAAAAGTTCAATTCTCTGATAACTATGAGATAACTATAAAATAGATACTGACTATGAAGTTGAAAGAATCCAAATTCCCAAAAAATATATTATGCTTTTCTCATCTTCGATGGGATTTTGTTTTTCAAAGGCCGCAGCACCTGATGAGCCGCTTCGCTAAAGAAACAAATGTTTTTATACTGGAAGAACCCATTTTTGATGGCCATGATCATTTTTCGGCAGAAAAAAGATCGGAAAAGCTCACCGTTATCACCCCTCATTTGACACCCAACCGAAATTCCGAAGAAGACAGGATAACCATGCGTATTTTACTCGCCGATTTTTTGAAGAACCAGCCTATGACTGAATGGGTCTTTTGGTATTATACGCCGATGGCCCTGCAGTTTTCGGATAACTACGGCCCTGCGCTCACGGTATTTGACTGTATGGATGAACTTTCGGCCTTCGACTTTGCACCGCCAGAGCTTCTGGATATGGAAAAAGCACTTTTAAACACTGCCGATATTGTATTTACAGGAGGCCACTCGTTACATGAGGCAAAAAAGGAACACCACAATAATATCCATGTATTTCCAAGTAGCATCGATAAGGCGCATTTTGCACTGGCAAGAAAAGCAAGGGTAGAACCACCCGACCAGGCTTGCATTAAAGGAATAAAACTGGGTTTTTTCGGCGTAATAGACGAACGCTTTGACGGGGACCTGATTAGGGACATCGCAGAACAAAGGCCGGATTGGCATTTTATTCTGCTGGGACCGGTCGTTAAGGTTTCCTGGGAGCGCCTGCCCAAAAATTCCAACATCCATTATCTGGGCCAGAAATCCTATCAGCAACTGCCTGAATATCTTTCCGGTTGGGATTTGGCAATGATTCCCTTTGCAATTAATAATTCAACCCGGTTTATCAGCCCAACCAAAACCCCCGAGTACCTTGCAGCGGGAAAGCGGGTGGTATCCACACCAATAAGAGATGTGGTACAGCCATACGGCATCAATGGTTACGTCTCCATAGCTTCGAATTCTTCGGAATTTATAAGTGCGGTGGAGCAAAATCTTTCCGCAGGCAACAAAACGGAATGGCTTGATTCAGTGGATCGGTTTTTAAGGGACAAATCCTGGGATAATACTTTCGAGATGATGAAACAAAAAATGTTCTGGACCTTGTTTGAAGCCGATAAACTATTGGCCAGCTGATGAAAGGAAGCTATCCGTTCCGGTCTTTTTGGATGGCGGGATTTGAATGTTCCGACCAGCTTAACCATTATGGCAACCGTGTCGATCTGCTAAGCGAAACCGGGCACATATACAAAACCGCCCAGGATTATCAGTTACTGATTAACATGGGGATATATACTGCTCGGGAAGGCATTCGATGGAGTTTCGTAGAAACGGCTCCGTATCAGTATGATTTTTCCATCGTTAAATCAATGCTAAATGCTGCGAAATTAACGGGTATGCAACAAATATGGGATATCTGCCACTTTGGATATCCTGTTGATCTAAGCCCACTCCACCCCCACTTTTGTGATCGGTTTGTTGGTATGTGCAGCGCCTTTGCATCCTTTCATAAAAACCATTGTCCAAATGAAAGATTGATTGTAACACCAATAAATGAAGTTGGCTTCATTTCATGGCTGGGAGGCGACCATGCCAGTACTAGCCCTTATACCAGGGGAATGGGATGGGAAGTGAAATATGCGTTGGTACGCGCATATATACTTGGAATAAAAGCGATAAAGGCTATAAATCCCGAGACATGGGTCATGACAACCGAGCCTCTGGTGAATATTGTACCCGATTTGGATGCCACTTTAGAGATGGTCCTGGAAGCAAAAGAAAAACATGAGTTCCAGTATCAGACCACTGACATGCTGACCGGCATGATATGCCCTGAACTGGGCGGATCAAAAGATCTGATAGATTTTATGGGCTATAATTTCTATTATAACAACCAATGGGTGGCCAGTGATTTTTCTTTCCTTCCATGGGCCAACCTCGATCCCGACCCGAGGTGGAGAGGACTCTCCTCGCTATTGGAGGAGGCTTACATGCGTTATGGTATCCCAGTGGTGCTTTCGGAAACCAGTCATCCGGGAGAACATCGTCCAAACTGGCTTGAATTGGTAACCAAGGAATGTGTTAAAACACTAAAAATGGGAATTCCGCTCAAGGGCATCTGTCTTTATCCCATCATCGACCGTCCGGATTGGGATCATCTTCATTACTGGCACCATTCAGGGCTTTGGGATGCAGATGAAAATAATCCACATGCACGACTTATTTATCGGCCCTATGAAAGGGAAATTGTAAAGTCGATGGATATAATTAAGGATTATCTCTAAGAACAGATCGATTAAAAAAGTAATTCGGCCAGTAGATATCTAAGAATCAATACGTTTCATTTAAGAATAATTGCATTATTTTAAACAATCTTCTCAAAGTAGCAAAATTTTATTGCGCTATTGTCGCATTTAGGCTTAACTGATGTATGAGGCCGAGTAATAAGCCAAATGTTGCTGAACGAATTATGGATATTATCATGATTTTTGTTGCAAAGAGATTGCAGATCCATTCTATAATTCCGCAATTTGAAGCATGAGCGACTGCAAGATCCGACATCCTTTACAGAAATAGAGCCTCTATTAAAAATTCGAAGGCGGTAATCGTATTATGCAGTTTTGTCGAAACCTTCTTTAAAAAAATCAGACAGGCTTATATCTAATGCTGCGAGTACCTTTAATAATGATGATAAATACATATCTTCCCCATTCTCATAACGCCATAATTGCGAGCGATTCAGGTCATGTTTAAAGGCGAATCTTTCATAATTATATTCACCTTTTGCTTCCCTCAAAAATTTTATCCGTATTCCAATCATTTTTAAAAGCTTTCTGGCGTTCTCACTGTTGTAATCACTTTTACCTTTTGTCATATAGTAAAATAAACTAAAATGACTCGCTACAGGTACTCCTAATTAGAAACTTCTATAAAGATACACCTAATTAGATACATTATGCTATCTTTATGTGTAGGTAATATTAATGGAAATGAATGCTGACAAAATATTGTCTTCTCCACTCTCTACACTGGGTTTTAGCGTAAGCTTTTGTGATTCATGTGAAATAATGGGTTTTAAAACACTGGAAGACATTCTTTTGATCTTACCAGAAGAATTGGTTAATAAGGTGGGGTTTAACTACAATTGGCTGGGTGAACTCAGCACATATTTGGATAACGAAGGATTATTGCACCTGTTACAAGCCACACCGGGAAAAAGTTACGATTAAGCCTAAGAACCATTCTTTGTAACAAATCTCGAACGCGGGCAGCAGTATGCTGGTCAATGCTGTAAAATTCTTTGCTAAGGCTACCTGGTGAAATTGAAGACTGCCTTTTGGTTTGATAATGCCCTGCAAAGCATTTGAAGATTAACTTAAGGTTATTGGTCGAAAATACATTTTCCTCAAACAATAATCGAATGATACAGGCCATATGTGCAACAGACGTTTGGATTGGCAGTTTGGGAACATTATTTTCCGCCGCTATTTCAATGTCTTTGCGCAGTGCCTGCTCTGCTAAACAAACCTCTTCCTGCAGCCATGTACTTAGCATTGTTTTTAATGAAGGCCAGGAGGAATCATAACCTGTATTTTTCAATTCAGGTAAAGAGAGCACTTTCGATTTCTCCATCTGGAGGTATTCCAGCTTTTCCTGAGCAGAGCTGAAAATTACTAACGCATCGCGAATGCTGTTTTGTCGGTAAACAAAAAAAGAAAGATGATTGAAATCGGACTTCGAAAGAATTGTGACCAATAATTCTTCAGCCTTATCTGACTGTAAATCTATGCTCAATAACTGATAGATAATGTGCTCTAAGAAGCTTAATGAACGAAAAGAATAACGGACATTATCACTCAATTCTGTCAGTTCACTTAACAAGTTTAGCAAACAGGTTTTCAAAGCAAAGCTCATTTTAGATACCTGCAACGACTTACCAACTACCGAAATGCTACTGTGCAGTTGGGCCATTAATCTCTTATGGAAAATGACAGGAACAGGGGCATCCAGATTAAAATATGCCGAATAAGAATCCCTTAAATGATCTATAAGGGCAAGAAGGGCGTCTTCGATATCCTCAGGATAGCTTCCACGATTAGAAACATGAAGCTTGTCTGAGAGTTTTGACACACCATCTAGATGAAAATGAAAATAACGCACCAGGCTATGCTCAGATGAGTCGGAGAAAATTGCTTTCTCCCATGCCTCACGGATTAAATTAAATTGCCCATCAATATCGATTTTGAATACCGTATTTGCATTTAATGTATCCGTAGGTAAGAGCAGTTCTTCGATATATTTCAATTCATTTTTGAGCATATCTAAAAGATCAGCCTGATGCGTTTAGCAGCTTATTTATTAAAAATATGCGTGCTTGTAATTGTACTCATAGTGATACTTGTAGTATCGGTTTCATTTTTCCCTATTTTAACATTGTCATAATGATTAAGGGTTTGGACTTTTTTTTGTGGAAGTTTGGTTGTTTTGATCATGATTTATATTTTTTTATTAAATTACGAATACGGTTATTTCTGGACACCTTTATTACAAATTTCGAGTATCTTGAAGGCTAAATAACTATAATGATGAGTGATTCAATAAATTTCAAAAAAATATTGAAAAAAGTATTTTTGCTTCATCTAATATGCTGGGCTCTTTTTATTAGTTGTGAATTATTAATGGTTTACATAGCTGTTGGAAAATTAGAAACTCCCCACATTTATATAGTCTATTACACTATAAACATTAGCTTTTTCTATGCCCTTATTTCGATATTAAACCTAACTTTCAATAATTTAAGTATTCAGTATATTAAAGGAATTATTTTATTTGCATTACTAATAATTTTATACCTTATTATCAAAAGCCTGGCTGATTATATTTTAAACAACCAGCGATTTAATGTAGATAATATATACATATATGCTCAGGGATTTCTGCAACGTAACATTTTCAGAAGCCTATATTTTACTTCGTTAGCGACCTTTTTTTGGTCTGCTGGCCATATTTCGCATTTCCGAAGACAAACACAAGAAGCGGAGAAACTGCAGCTGATTGCCGAAAAAGGAAAAGCGGAACTAGAAACACAACTTACTAAATCCCGCAATGCTTATTTGCAACAACAAATTAAGCCCCACCTTCTTTTTAACACATTGAATTTCGTTTATAGCAGTGCACAAAAATATTCTGACGATGCCGCACATGTTATTTGGCTATTAGCCGAAATAATGCGCTTCAGTATGGAAGAACCTGATTACAATGGCAAAATTAATCTCGCTCGCGAGGTAGAACAAATCGAAAATATGTTGGCACTTAACCGTTATCGCTTTGAAAAACCGCTATATATTTCTTCAAATATGCAAGGCAATTTCGGCAATTTTCAAATTATTCCACTTATCTTGTTAACACTTACAGAAAATATTTTTAAGCATGGAAATCTTACAGAAGCAGCCCAACCGGCAATATTAAACATAACAATTGATGAGGCCGGCAAATTGGTTTTTTTCAGCCGCAATCTTAAGAAATCAAAGAACAAACATCCCCGTAGTCAACAAGCACTTGGCATCCAAAATGTACATATAAGATTAAATGCGACTTATGCTTGTAATTACAAACTGGACATTACAGAGCCGGAAGAATTTTATGAACTCACTTTAACATTAAATCTATGAGCCTAAGCTGTTACATTATTGACGACGAACCACATTCCATAGAGGTACTTGTAAAATACGTTAACCAAACACCCGGACTGGAACTTTCTGGAACAGCAACCAACCCACTTTTAGCGATAGAAGAATTTTGCAACAAACCCTTCCCAGCACTTATTTTTCTTGACGTTGACATGCCACAGCTTAACGGTTTGGATGTTGCTGACCTTCTTGGTCCTGAAAGCCGCATCATTTTTATCACGTCCTTTCGTGAATATGCGCCCGAAGCCTTTGAAAAAAATGCTGTGGACTACCTCCTTAAACCGATTAACTACCTCCGGTTTATGAAAGCGGTTACCAAAGTAAGGTCAAATTTCCCCGGTCAATTGCCGGATAATGCTGCCAGTGCATACTTTTTCGTAAAAAGTAATATTAAAGGACAGTTTAACAGGATAACAATTTCCAACATCCGATATATAGAAAACATAGGCAACTATATCTACATCCACACCGATAAGGAAAAGTTCGCTACTTACCTAACCCTTTCGGAAATTCTATCCAAGCTGCCTGAACAAAATTTCTCAAGAATTCACCAATCTTTTATTATCAATCATTCAGTTATACGATCGGTAGAATACGCACAGGTAAGGCTTTCTGAACAGCTTAACCTACCTATAGGTGGCACTTTCCGGGCTGCATTTCGCGAAAAAATTCAGCGCAACACAATCATTAGCAAAAGGGAACGTCACATAGATTAGTTAATTGGCTTTGTTCGTGCCATACAGGAAATCAGATATTTTTGAAGGCAATAATAAACAAGTAATTCCTGTTGCCGCTGTTTTATAGAAAATGTACGATTCAATTGCATATGTACCAGGTCGGCTAAAAGAGCAGATTTTTCAGCCGGTAAATATTGTGCTGTAAGTTTATTTATCTCTTCAATTTCTTTCATAAACAATGTAAATGCTTTCAGTCTTACTTTCTTCCCAAGTAGGTCAGCGATGATGCCTTTCAACTTACGGTATTTGTTATCAATTGCTATTTTAAAAACTTTATCTGTATTAAATTCAATAAGAAAACTTTCTACAACTTCGCTGATAAAAATCAAACGTTGTTCATACTCTGGTAACATGCCCGAAATTATCTGGTTTGCAGAAAGCATAGCCAATTCAAATTCATCCCATACCTGCTTATCGGCCTGTCTGGCATGTATAGCCCATACAACCAGCTCGCTTCCTGCCCGAAAGAAATGCTCAACATCATTAATAAGTTGATGACCGTATCTTTCAATTTCCCTTTGATAAGTATCTCCCTGGTAATTTCTAATAAGTTTATGGTGGCCACCAGATTCCATTTTCTTTCTCAGGGCGACTAATAAAATACCCAAGTCGTTTTGTTCTGCCTGAATCCGTAAGCGCAAGTGATAGCCTTTTTCATTATACCTGATAAAGAACCAGTTTTTTATTCGTTTACGTTCGCTTGAGAGGAACGGAAAAATCACTTTTGCAAGAATTGTATCGGACGCCCGTGGTATACAGAATATTTTTATATAAAGCCAGTCACTACCGATCATAAAACTGCGGCCTTTAATACGCAGAGGCACCTTTGTAACAGGCTTTATGGCTGGATATGTGTTTCGGTTATGTGCTAAAAAGGCAATTATTTGTCCCGATGTTGGCTTTTTACCGATCTGAACGGAGCGATCGGGCAACATGTATTCCGTAATGGTCAGATTTTTGACTCCGCTAATACACTGCAAAAAAAACTTAGCCTCATTGGCAATTGCCAGGTCAAAAACGAGTTGCTGATCGTTTGAACCTATGCTGATGTGTCTGGGCATGTGATAAGTCCTGCGAAATTCATGTAATGTCGTTGTCGGCGATTCATTTCGGGAAAGTAAACTTAATTCATGCGCTTTAAACTTCCACTTGGCCAGGCTCAATACCACCCGCCCGTAAGATACGCGCGGGTAAAATGTCAGGCCTGGAAAAAAATTTTCAAGATCAAATGAAAATCCGGCTTTTATGCCCTGGAATTGCATGTCGCAAAGTAACCTAAACACAGGCAACTGATTATTCCTGAAATTATAAGCAGTTGTTAACCGGGGAATGACTCGTTTACCTAGCCTTGACGACTCTAATATTAGCTCATCTCCTTGAAAGGAAAGCAGTAAGTCAGCAGGAAAAATCAGGTTCTCCTGCGGCTGTGTCGGGTAAACATTTATTGGTATCTCGTAGGGATACACCGGCCTCCGGCGATTTATGTTATCAACATGTGCATCTGAAAGTTGTCCAATATCTGCAAAAACAACACTTGGGTTGGCTTTGGTCTCCAGATCCGCTAATTTAAGGCAACACTCATAAACTTGTTCACTGAAGCTGGAAAAACGCCCGATGAGTGAAATCCCGTTAGTGCCACCAGAACTTTCAATAATCAAATGTTCTCCAGTATTTCTGTACATAAGTGCCTGTGATTGTGGAAGTGGCAAAACACCATCATTAACGTTGCGCAGCTCAAAGACATTTTCCTCACTAATCTCTAAGGTTGACCAAGGGTCGCGAAGCGTATTTCCTATCCATAATCGGAAAAGCAACTGTTGCACAGCGTTCCAACTAACCTGGTTATTTTCAGAAACAATTTTTGGAAAAACCAGATCATCCAAAACACCAGGATTGGGATTTGAAGCCTCCACATTTCCATAAGGCAAACCCGCATCCGGATCCAGCGCTAGGAGAAACGGAACTTTTTCGCGATCGAAACGGGCGCGAAACTCGCTAACAAAATGCGAAAAATCTTTCGGTTGCTCGTATACAGACAATAGCTGCAAAACCTCCACTGCTTTAGAAAGTTCGTTTTGTACAGACACATCAATACTACCATGTTCAGCAGGTCGTTCCAATGCTGCATAAAATGATTGTGTATTGTTCAAATCAGTTTGGGCAGAAAAATTGCGTTTTAATTCTGCCGAAATTTCGGCAAGCGAAATAGATGTAGGCGTGGTTACTGAATGATAAATTTCCCAAAACTCCATCCAGCGGGGCAGATTTGGAAGTTCCGAAATAGGTGGACCAATTATACTACCATAGACATCGCTGAAAATCACTTGTTCATTTAAAAGAAATCTCACATAGTCTAAGGCTTCATCATCTGTACAGTCTCCATGGATCTTTATCCATTCTATCACATTGCTTAAACGATTTTTTTTTATCCCTAAAAACGTAAACAAAGCTGCATTAAACTTAGCGCCTGAAATGGCTTCCAGGAAAAAAGAATAGCCTCCTTTTTCACCGACAATTGATTTAGTATAGCGAAATTCGTTTTCGAAACGGTACAAAGTTGGGTTAACCATTAACCTGGTCGACTGGAGTATACTATCTGAAGTTTTTTGCAAGCTGTTAAACAATTGTTGATCAGGCAAAAGATGTAAAATTGCTTCATCGTTATTTGCCAGCTTCAACCCTGTGTCGTTTCCCCATTCTGTCAAAGTAAAAGAAGCAAAACTGCCAAATGGCGTTGGCCTGAAACACATGCGGTTATAATATTTATAGAGCGTGTGTTTCTCTTTGTCCTTTAATTGTTCAAAATCAAAATTCTTCTTTTCCAGTAAGAGATAAAATTCCGGACTTGCCAGCCATACTGCATTCCTGAATGCCTGTTCGTGTAATACGTCAGGCAAGCGATTGAGATCATATCCGCTAAAGCTGTAATAAGGTGCACGCAAAAAAACCTGCGGCAAAAATTGATAATTCATTGATTGGTCTTCGTTCATCTGCTTCGCTCAAAAGGGTATACTACCTATTTCATACTGTTTTGATTTTACTATTACCCATTACTTTGTTTCATCAAATCGCATATAATGAAAGCATTAATAAAATCGTCTGTTCCCGCATTGCTTGTTTTACTATTTGTTTATGCTGCATTTAGTAAGCTGATAACGTTTAACGATTTCAGGCAGCAGCTTTACAACCAGGCCTTCTCGCATGAGCTGGCCGGGTTCTTATTTTATTTTCTCATACCTGCAGAAATTGTCACTGCTCTACTTTTATGCTTCGACCGCACCCAGTTTATCGGTTTACTATTTTCATCCTTACTTTTATTGGCATTCACAACTTATATCGCACTCGTCATGCTTCATTACTGGGACAGGACGCCTTGTTCCTGCGGGGGCATTCTAAACGAAATGGGCTGGACAACCCATCTGATATTTAATTGCGTCTTCTTAATACTAAATCTCACCGCTCTATACCTCCGAATTTCTGAAAGGAGGCAGACGAGGTAACCATATTCTTCATCGAAAAACAGGGGAAAGCTGAAAACCTGCGAAAAGAGTAAGCATCATTATTAATTAAAGTTTTTCTGAATGTTTTTTGATGTAATAAAGCATTCGTTATTATGAAAAGGATCAAATTAAACTTTGCAGTTGTTGCCTTTTTCTTGGGTTCAGGTGCTGCTTTAGCTTCCTCTACTCAAAAAATTGCAAATGTAAAATGGGGAAAAGAAGGTACTACCTACACGCCGGTTACCGGCGCTTACATTTGTAATGCGTCTTCCAACGTATGTACTCGTACTTATCCTGCCGGACAAGATCCGAACACCAATCCAGACAATTACATTTCACAGGAGCTTGGTAATTTTGTACAATAATCTTCTCAACTGTCTGATTTAAACCAGCAGCCGGCGTTAGCCGGTTGCTTTTTGGGTCACCTTTCATTCTGTAATATCCCGCTCGTTGCAATTTCCTGAGCTGGAATCGGCAGCACATAGCGCTTGTCGCCCGGTGCAAGTGTATAAACAACTCCATATACCGTACGCGATAGCTGCTTCGCAAACTTTTGATCTTTGTTCAGCCTTTTCAAATCCGTCCAGCGCAGCCCACGAAAGGTCAGCTCCTTTCGCCTTTCCATTAAAATATAGTTTAAAGCTTCATCCGCATTTGCTGCGATTAAAGGAATATAAGTGCCCGATTTCCAGCGGGTAACCAATAACTTATTTAATTCATTTATAGCATCCTGGAAATTTCCACTCCTTGCCATACACTCTGCCAGAATCAGGTACATTTCATCTACAGCCAAACCACCAAACAATTGCAACCTGAAGCCAGTGTAACGACCTTTTATATAATATGGTCCGGTTCCGGCAAAAAAGATGCTTTTCCGTAAATCTTTGTCCGCATAGGATTGATATAGATCGTTCGCAACAGTTGTTCTGGTAGATGAGGCAAAGCCATGAGAAATCAATCTGTCAAAAAAAATGATCTCCGGATTATCGAATACAGGTGCATATGGGAAGGGGTTCGTTGCAGTAATGCTTAACTTATTGTAATCAAGCAGCACATGGTTGAGTGCTAAAGCAGATCCTGCGTAATTCTTAGCCAGCTCATAATTCTCCATGCTTAGATAAATCCTGGCAAGTAAGGCATTCGCTGCAACTTTAGATGGGCGGCTTTTAAAGGCCGTTTGTACTGGCAATAGTCTTTCAGCCTCCTGCAAATCATTTATGACCCTATCGTATACTTGCTGTACCGTTCCGCGGCCAACTTTTTGATTAACATCAGCGGTAAGCCGAAGCGGAATTCCCAAATCTGTATTAGCCGAATTTTTATCGTAACCTTTAGAAAAGAGTTGTACCAAGTTGTAAAATGCAATAGCACGATAAAAAAGAGCACTTCCTTTCACTGCATTCCAGCTAATTGCTGAGCTGGCGGCCTGTTCAACTGTCCCCAAACCATCTAAAATAATGTTGGCATAAAAAACCTGCTGATAGGGAACATTCCAGTCCGGACAAGGTTCATTTCCATAAATATCCGCGGCCCAGATATAGCTGTTATTCTGCATAACTGATGTGAAAGAAGCGACCCCAGCATCTGTAGCCTGGAAATCATCCGCAGAAATCTCCTGCAATGCAGGGCTTATATTGAAGATTGTTTGGTTGTCCATTAATGCATTGAAATCTTCCAGCGTCGTTGGAATGAGTACATTTTTATTGGGTTTCTTAGCTAAGAATTCTTTCTGGCAGGAATAAAAAGATAGACTTATCATGATAAAAATTGATATAGAAAATATTTTTTTCATAACTATAATTTTGTTTAATTATTTAAAAATCAGCTTTAATACCTGCTGCAATTGTTTTCACTGGTACGTAATTGGCAGCGGGATAATCAGGGTCAAAATGTGTTTTTGTCGCTTTCCAAAGAATGGCAACGTTATTGGCATATAGATATACCTGAAGCTTGCCGAATGGAAAGCCAGGAAATGAATTCTTATTAAATTCATAAGACAGATTTATATCCTGTAACCGGATGTTATCGGCTTTCTGTACTGTTGCAGAAGAATAATTGTAAAAGCTGTCCCTCCCATTATTGATGACGTCGGGCATCGAAGGAATAGTAGTTGCCAGCTCATCACCAGGCTTTTGCCAACGTTCGCTGTAGCGTCCCTCGTAATACCCCTGTCCTGACAGAACGTTACTGTAGGAGATGCCTGGTTGCCTGAAATAGTAGCCAAAACGGTAACTAATATTTGCAGACAGGGAGAATTGCTTAAAAATAAATGTGTTTCGGATGGCACCATAAGAAGTAGGCCTGGCAGGACCGTGGTAAATGATATTATCTGCGGTGGCTGAAGCCAATATCTGTGTATAATCCTTACTAATTTTCCCGTCGAGGTAACCCCTCGGATCACCTGTTTGAGGATCAAGCCCTGCCCATTCGTAACTGTAAAGCGCATAGAAAGGCCTGCCCTGCAATGGGTAAACTTCATTATCTGAATAATCGGTATAGAAATTTGCCGGTTGTTTAAGTGCGTAATCGATCACTTTATCTGTTACATGGCTAAAGAAGAAATTGGTTTGCCATTTTAATACGCCTCTTAGGTTTTGTGAATTTAAAGTGATGTCAATTCCTTTGCCCTGGGTATTGGCGGTATTACCGCGAAAGGTGGTTATCCCTGTTGAGGGTGCATATGGAATATCGCCTATCAAATCAATTCCTCTTTTAAAATAGGGTTCAATAGTTCCGCTGATAACGTTATTTTTACTGGCAAAGTCCAATCCGATATTCACAATCCGCACGCGTTCCCACCTTAGTTCTGGATTTGGCGGATTAACCACTTCTGCGTACACGGTATTAATTGGATTACCTGTTAAATACTGGGCAGTTGTGAAAGCTGAAAGCCTTTTGTTGATGTTCCCATTATAACCATACGTAGCCCTTAGCCTGAGATAAGGCAGCCATTGCATTTTATAAAAATCTGCCTTATCAATGTTCCAAGATGCACCAACCGAATACAGGGGTACACCTTGTTGATTGGTCTTTACGCCGAAAAGATTGCTGCGGTCGAGCCTCGCACTACCCGATATGGTATACCTTTGCAAGTAGGTGTAGGCAGCATTAGCGTAATAGGAAATGTTCCGGTCAGTCAGATCGGTCAGACTATTGTTATAAGGTATCGCTGTCGAAGACCCCTGAATTGCATATTGCGGAAACAAGGTGATGTAATCCACTGGCAATGCGGTAGCATGTTCATCATCATAACCGTATGACCGGTTACTATTTGCAACGGTGTGAAAGTCACGAAGTTCATAACCGGCTATTGCTGTCAGACTATGCTTATCTAACCAATGCCGGTCAAAATTTAACTGTCCCCTTACACTTTGACTAGTTGCGGTCATGTTATCCAGATCGAGGACCGATCCCCTCGGGATAGCATAAGCTAATTGTCCATCGGAATCAACTGCAGTGAAATTATTAATCAGGTTCCTGGTGTAATAGGTTTTTAAGCTTTGAAAATTCCTTCCATTGGTAATGGTCTGTCCATACTGATACAATATTGCCATGGAAAGGTAGGGTCTTATCTTATAATTCAGGCCAATATTCAGTCGATAATCCAACGAATTTTGTGTTTTATCTCCCAAACTTATTTCCTCTAACGGTTTGTAAGACCAGTCTAAAAGACCCAATTGCTGTGCGCTCTGTATAAAGCGTTGTCTGTAATCGTGTGTAATGGCTAATGGATTCCCAGCTGCATCTACAATACTTGCATAAGGATAAAGCGACACCCCGCTACCCGTCTTAAGACCAATCAGATTTGTGCCTGGGTTATCAATTGTGGTATTACTTTTCGTATAGTAAAAACCGGTATTGACTTCCAGTTTTTTATTTAATAAAGATAAAGATTGACCGGCATTTAGGGTATAGCGTGCAAGACCGTTCGCCACCAGGTCATTGCGATTGTTATCATAGCCACCGGAGATATAAAACCGTTGTATATCATTTCCTCCGTTCAAGTTGAGTGCATATTGCTGGTTAATACTTTTTTGATAGAAATAATTACTGAAATCGTTACGAACATCATTATTGGCCAGGTTGGCTATCTGAGAATTTGACTGTTCGGCACTAATTTGTCCGTCTCTTTGGGCAATAAGCAATTCTACAACCGGTGTTATTGCCGGGTTATTATAGCCGTTTTCTGCATTCAAATAAAAGCCCTTTTTAAATAATTGTCTTTCTACATTTATGAAATCTGCCGAAGACATTCTGGGTTGATAAAAAAGATCCGGTTTTTCGCCAATTGTAGTATTTGCATTAAAACCTATTTTAATTCCCTGATTATAACGGCCTTTTTTGGTGGTGATTACAATTACGCCATTACCAGCACGCGAGCCCCAGATGGAAGCAGCAGCTGCATCTTTCAATACTGAAATACTTTCCACGTCATTCGGATTAATACTGCTGATATCTCCATCATAAGGAAAGTTATCTAACACGATGAGCGGTCCGGCATTCCCGTAGATGGTATTTTGGCCTCGGATACTAATCAGTTTGTCTCCCGTAGATTTTGCTTTGTTAAAGAGCAAACCCGGTGTAACGTCTTCCAGTCTTTCAAGTAAGTTCGTACTCACTCTTCGGTTTAGCAACTTGTTGTCTATCTGTACAAAGGAGCCTGTTGCCCGTTCAGCAGGTATAACCTGGTATCCTGTTGAAACCATTACTTCCGACAACTGCGCAGGTAAAACTTCCAGTATGATTGTGAGCGATTTGCTATTCGCATCTACAAACACGTCTGCCTTCTGGTAACCGATATGAGAAACCTGCAGAAATAAACTTGTAACACCGGCCATTAACCGGAAATTCCCTGAACTGTCTGTTAATGTGGTTTGGTTCGTGTTTTTTATCCTAATCGTTGCTCCGTTAAGCGCAATACGGTCCTCAGCTGAAATAACTTTTCCGCTGATCTCCCTGGTGGTTTGCTGTGCGGCTACAGGAATTATATATAGCAATAGCAAAAACATATAAAATAATATTTTCTTCATGATTTTAGTTTAAGGTTTATCTGCTGCGGATGACTAACATTTCAATATCTGCCTGCTTTTCAACGAACTGGAGATCATAGCGCGCCAGTGCCTTGTTCACGCTATTCAAGTCGCTCATATCAGCTGTTAATTCCAAATCGACCATATACTCATAGCCTGTTTCATTTACTAAGGGCAACGGATTTGTTTGCAATGGCACCTGCATTCGGCTGATCAATACAGATAGATAACAACTGCTTAATTTACACCCAAAGCCGTCGAAGTAGGCAGATTGCTTACCGCCGGATGTGCGTAGCTTGTCTACTTTGGATGTACGGACCAGTGCAAGGCATTTTACTTTTCTTTTTTCTAACCCGATGCGGTAATCTGAGAAAAAACTTTTCAACTGATCCTGCATCAGGACATAAGCATTTTTCCTCAATTGCACAGGAACCATCAGTTCATAACAATACGCTTTGCCCTTTCTAAGCCAGTCCAGGAAATCCATGCTCGCTATATTTTTCGGCTCCAACTGCACGGTGTCCGGCACTTCAATCAAGGTTTCTTTACGCTCTTTCCTATAAGCCAGTCTAAAAAGTTCAGGCATAGTGAGGTTGCGTGCCGTTATGCGCCTTAAAGGTGCGTCCATGTGCACTTCTACGTCCTTGTACATGCCACGGCCGGCACCCGTCAAATAGCACGAAAGCTGCGATCGAAAAAGTCCTTCGTCCTGATTTGCTCCAGCAAAAAACAAAGGTTCATCAGGATTGTAAACCGTTTTCTCATCCTTTTTTATTCTTAAATTCAACGTTCCTGTAGTCACCAGTTTGTTGATATTTTCGGCATTTATAGCCTGCCCATCGGTAATGGCCTTTACAATTCCATCAGCTCCTATCCAAACATAATGTGGTAAAGTCTGGTGGGGAAACAGACGTACTAAAACAGTGTCCCCGGCAACCATCGGAAGTAAAGGATACTTGCCGGTTTGCTTTTCCAGTTTATTGTAAAAGGTATTTACTTCCTCAAAAGACTGATAAGCCACTGGTAAAAACTGTATTTGTCCATCGAATTGTTGTTGCAGCGCTTCCATCTTTGGATTCATCGCGATGCAAGGCGCACACCATGTCGCCCAGAAATCAAGAATTAACACCTTTCCCTTAAATTCAGAAAGTGATTTTGCTGATGTATTCTTATCTTTGGCCCGCAGCCAGGTAACCTTTTCTAAAAGCATGTCGGGTACCTCCTGACCAACATTGATTCCGCCGCTAAATAAAGTAGGATCAGTGGTCTGCACTTTTGTAACCTGCGACTGTACCCTAAAAAAAGAGCATAGCAGTAGCAGGAAGCTTAATTTTAGCTTCATTTTAATCTAGTTTAAACGTGAGAAAATGATAAATTACACTGTAATGCGCTTCAGTTAAATAAGTCTCTTAATTTTGTCTTCCTTCAGAGTTGCAAAGCATTCAGAAAAATCAATTGCAGCAGTATGCTTTAAGCCAATTACCCATTAATTTTTTAAATAAATCGATACGTAAAAATCTGCATAGCGCCACAGTTGAGCATCGGGAGTTCTATTAGAACAACTTCAACTTCTCCATTGTAATTAAGTGCTTCAGTGAATTAGGTATGTTTCTGAATCGGAAACCTCATATTCCTGAATGTTGAGATAAGACTTATTTTTAAACCATTACAGCAAGATATAAGCAGCCGGACATTGCGATATAATTATGCCTTCTGCCATTTGGAATTCAATCCGGTGCTTTGATTATATTTTTAATTGGATTTTGAAGAGAAATAGAATTTACAGGAGATTTCCTTGTGAAATTTCTGAGTGTGTAAATAAATTTTGAGGTAGCATTAATTTTAATTTCCATTGTATCTAAATAATAAGTATCCGTATAAATGATAAAGTGGTTTGCATAATGATTTTGTACAGCTGATGGGTTATCATGTAATTTAATTGTGTCGATAGAGAGACTACTAGATTTTATTATATGATTTGTAGTCCGCTTTTATAAAACTTTAATAAATATAGAAATAATTTTTATATGTGTCAATACTGACACTTATAAAAATTCGAAATATCGGACTTTTCGGTATGAAGAAAAAGTTTGAGGAGCATTATAAGACGATTGGTATAAATGTGAAAAAACTACGCAATGCTCAAAAATTGACTCAACTGCAATTGGCAAATAAATGTAGTGTGAACAGAGAACAGATTAGCAGGATTGAGAACGCCAGAAGAGATTACATGTATTCGACTTTACTTGAAGTATGTGAAGCCTTAAATGTAAGTGTGTTTGAAATTATGAAACCATAACGAAGTAAACATTGGAAAAGATAAGCACAGGATTCAATGCATGTGAACAATTCCAATGCTTTAATCTGTAATTTCAATTATGCAGTCTTTTTTCATAACCTTCTCACTACCTTTAAGTTACTCTAATGCCGAACCAAAATAGTTCATTTTTAGTGTTTTTTGTAAACTTAAACATACTTTCATTGTTACTCAATGATGAATAAGTCAAAGACAGAACTGTCTGCCTTCCTAAGAAAAGTAAAACATTTAAGAGGATTTGGAGATATGGACTCTTATAAATACGTTAGAAAATTAGAGGACCTTGGTCATGCCGACAAATATGAACTTCGGCAAATAATAGATGGCTTTTCCACCCCGGAAACTTATGACATGGCCAAGAGTGCCCTGATAATCCAAATTGAGAAAAGGATAGAAGATGATAACCGATGATTACATTGCATGTAGTTTTGGTTCAACTTTATTTTGAATATCCCAAAATACACGAGTAATTTGAACTCTACAAATTGTTTACATTTGTTTTTCTAATATAAATTTTCCTGTAAGATTCTATAAAAGTCTTCATAAGTTCAGAAAAATATTTTTTCGATAAAACAGGCTTGGATTTAACACCTTGATATTGCCTAAGTTTATCTATAAACTTTTGTTCCAACTTTTTTATGTTTTTCATAATGCGCTTGTTTTAATTTAAATTAACCATTGCCAGTAAGTACCTGTATTACTAACTTAACTTATTATTAAATTGTTTGTTCTAGCGCGGCAATACATTATGGATGCATCGCAATTATGGCATTTGAAACAAATTTGTTGCGTTTACGACGGGGTAGTTAAGCCGTCTTGTATGAATTAAATCAAATTCCTTGTAATCTTTCCTTTAATTATATACAACCCAGTTATGCTGGATTTGTCTATTATAGTATCGCCTTTAAAGTTGGGGTTAGACGATCTCAAAATAAGTTTGTCTTTGTTACTGTGTTCAAACACGAGTTTTATGCTCCGAAGATTGTTGGATTTTTCATTGGCCATTACGACATAAGCTTCGCCCCACTGTAGAACTTCCAGGTTGGTTACTTCCCTTACCGCTATAATTTCACCTGAAGCATATTTTGGGTACATACTGTCACCGTATACTGGAAGGTAAGCGGTACAATCATTAAATGGCTTGTAGTTCACGAAATAATCTGCTTTCTCCTCCTCCAGCAGTAAGGTGTCCATATCTGAAATACTGATGTCAAAATAGGGTACGCCTTCTTTCGTTTCGGAAACTACCGGACCCTTTTTCAAAATGGGTTCGCCCATGCCTTTTTCAAGCCATTCGAGATTAATATTAAATTTTAAAAATAAACGGTCTTTAACCGCATTTGATATGCCGATGCGGCCTCGTAAAATATCAGACAGAGAACCTTCCTTGAGATTGAGGCTGGCGGCAAATTTTTTTTGTGTCTTAAAATTCAACCGTTCCATAATAATTCTCAACCGTTCAATTTCAGTCATCAAAAATGTTTATAAGTAAGACTAATTATAATGAATATGCAAGATAATAAAATGCTAAAAAACTAAGACTACAAACACAAATTATATTCTCTTATCAATTAATGTAAGCATTCCTGCAAACATTATCAATTATTATTTGTCAAGGAATAGAAAAATCCGGGATCATGCCAGCTCTAATTGAAGGCCTGAAAATAATATTAAGATAACCAGATGGAAAATTTTACAATGTTGCAATACTTTCAGTGGTATTATCCAGCTGATGGGAGTTTGTGGAAAAAAATGAATGCAGAAGCTACACAGATTAAGGCTTTTGGAATCGACACCTTATGGCTACCTCCCGCATACAAAGGTATGGATGGAAAGCAGTCTCCAGGCTACGATGTATATGATCATTATGACTTAGGAGAGTTCGACCAAAAAGGTTCTGTTATAACCAAATATGGCAGTAAAGAAGAATTGATTGATGCAATTAAGTCGGCGAAGCAGGCAGGACTCCAGGTTTATATGGACATTGTTTTAAACCACCTGGGCGGTGCTGATGAGACGGAAAAAATTCCAGCTAGAAAAGTAAATCCGCAAAACCGGCTTGAGTTCATTTCTGAAGTTTTTGAAATCAGCGCTTACACGAAATTTAAATTCCCGGGAAGGAATGGCAAATATTCGAATTTTGAATGGGATTTTCAATGTTTTACAGGTGTAGATTTCGACGAAGCTACCGGAGAATCTGCGATATATAGCATTCAGAATCAGTACGGAGATGCATGGCAGGATGTTCTTGATACCGAAAATGGCAATTATGATTACCTGATGCTTTCTGATATAGATTTTAGAAATCCAAGTGTCACGGAGGAACTTAAAAAATGGGGAGAATGGTTTCATAATACATTAAACTTCGATGGATTCCGGTTAGACGCGATTAAGCATATGCCACCAGGCTTTTATAAAGATTGGCTCGACCATATGCGTTCAGTTACAGGCAAAGAACTTTTTACTGTGGGTGAATATTGGTCGCCAGGAAAACTTGATGATATGCTTAAATATATAGAGGCTACAGGTGAAAGGATGTCGCTTTTTGATGCTTGCCTTCAAAATAATTTCTCTATCGCTTCTAAACAAGGTAATGGCTTTGACCTAACCAAAATTTTTGAAGGTACGCTGGTTCAGGTGAAACCGGAATTAGCAGTTACATTGGTAGAAAATCACGATACCCAACCCCTTCAATCGCTTGAACAAACTGTAGAATATTGGTTTCGATCTATCGCCTACGCTTTAATATTATTAAGGACAACTGGCTATCCTTGCATATTTTATCCTGACTTATATGGGGCAAGCTATTGCGATAAAGGAAATGATGGATCAGAACATGAAATCTTTCTGGAACCAGTAGCTCAAATCCAAACCATGTTAGGCCTGCGAAAAAATAACGTTTATGGCGAACAGCGAGATTATTTCGATCACCCTAATTGTGTTGGATGGACGGTTGGTGGTATTCAGGAGAAAGGCGGTTCTGGAATTGCAGTGATACTTTCTAATGGAGACGATGGTATTAAAGATATGGAGATAGGGAAAAAATTCGCAGGTAAAATATTTAGAGACCGGCTAGGTAACATCGAACAAGAAGTACCTATTAGTGATGAAGGATGGGGCACTTTTTATTGTTCGGCTGGATCAGTATCTGCGTATACTGCAGATTAATACGTCCACAAATCTTTCATTCAACCAAGAACAATTACAACAGACGCTATATCAAGTAAAATTTAGCTTTGATTCAGAATTTTATTCGCTTCCACCTTCGTTCCCGCGCAGGCGGAATCTTAAAGCATTTTTAATGGCATTTGGATTCCCAGTTATATTGGAATGACCGTGATTGACTTTAAAAACCCAATAGGTTCATCTATCCCTACAGGAGAATAAATTGACGCTGTTAAGTAAGCTAATAAGAGAGAAAATTAAAATAAACCTAACTGCCCTTTATCGTCGATATCAATGTCATCCGGATTGGTTATTTCAAAATCCACTTTCTTAATCGGCTTATCCTCTTCTGGCTTTTCAATCGGCTTTGAATTCTCCTTTTTATCAGAAGTTGACGTCGGTACCGCAACAAATTCTTCGGGCGTCGGCGTTTCTAAAGCCGGCATTTCGGCAAGGGCGGGTTGCTCAATAACCTTAGGCGCTGAATTGCGTTCGAATTTTGGTTTTAAATTTTCTTTAGCAGGTTCTTCTTCTGACTGCTCAAGTCTTATTTCTTCTAAAATTGTATGCTCCACATTTTCATCCACCTCTAAATGTTGTTCTTCATTCGAAGTTTCGTTTTCGCCGTCTTCATTTCCCTCAAATTCTTCAACTTCGGGTTCTTCCAATACCACTTTCTGTACATCATGTGGCGCTAAACGATTACCGTTGGCTTTTAAACCTTTTACATCAATCAATTCAGATAAAACCAAATCCAATGTTTCAGGTATTTGCGTTTTGCCTTTCAACACATCGACTATGACTTTTGCAGTCGGATTTGCTGTTAAATACAGTAATCTTGATTTCTGTTCTTCGCTGATGAAAATAACTTTTTTCCCATTCGGCTGTAACTCAAAAACGAAACGTTTGATAAAGTAGTTCTGGGCCTTACCATCAAAATGAACAGCAGCAAATACTTTTTCAGGTTCAAATTTCTGAATTAAAATTAGTCCGTCATCAAAATGATTACTCAACTCAAATGAACTTAATTCATAATAACCGTCTTTATGAACCTGAAGAATTCTATCATCACCGTCAAATTCACCAAGGTATTTTCCTCTGCCATCAACATTCAAACGTTTCAGCAAATCGTCGTACCAGATTTTAAGGCCCGATAAGGTTGAGACACCTTTACTCTTCAATAATATTTTTTTAACCGGATATTTCGAAATTATATTCCCTTGTGATCCTCTACCTTTAATAGCCACCTCGGCAAAATCCTGGTCGAACTGAAGTTTTCGCAGTTTGGAATGCGGTTTTAAAGCTACATTTACTATTTCAGCCTCCCCATTCGGATTGGCCGTAAAATATAAAACTTTAGACCCTTTCGAACCTTTTGTCAAATCATATTCTTTATCGCGGGTTACACCAACAACTGCAAAACGCTTAATATACGATGTGCCCGAAGAACCATCTTTATAAACCATATTATAAATGGTCCGTTCATCATTTTTCTTGAAAACCTGCGCATGGATTATTCCCTTGCCCACGAATGTTTTATCGGCAACTTTGGTAATGATACATTTTCCATCCTCACGGAAAACAATAACCTCATCAATATCTGAGCAATCGGCAATAAATTCATCTTTACGCAAACCAGTTCCAATGAAACCGTCATCCCGATTCATGTACAATTTTACATTCGCCAAGGCAACTTTCGACGCCTCAACTTTATCAAATAAGCGAATTTCGGTTTTACGCTCCCTTCCTTTTCCGTATTTATCTTTAAGTCTTTGAAACCAGGCGATGGCGTAATCCGTCAAATGCTTGAGATGGTTTTTAACTACCTTTATTTCATCTTCCAGGTTCTTCATTTGCTCATCGGCCTTTTTCACATCAAAACGTGTGATGCTACTCATCGGCTTATCGATTAGCTTTTTGAAATCCTCTGGTAAAATTTCGCGGTAAAGTGACGGTTTAAAAGGGTCGAACAACAAGTGTAAAACCTCCACAACAGTATCGAAATTGCTGGAATTTTCATATTCAGGATTTTTATACATTCCCTCCTGAATAAATATTTTTAGCAGCGAACTGAAAAAAATCTTTTCCTGCAATTCATGCAGGCGAATCTCCAGCTCCTTTTTTAATAAACGCTTGGTGTGTTTTGTATTTTCAATCAGGATGTCATTTACACTTAAAAAGTGTGGTTTATCATCCTGAATGATACAGGTATTTGGAGAAATAGAAACCTCGCAAGCCGTAAAGGCATAAAGTGCATCAATAGTTACGTCAGGCGAAATACCTGGCGCCAGATGCACAATAATTTCCACATGTGCTGCCGTGCTGTCTTCAATTTTCTTGATTTTGATTTTGCCCTTATCATTGGCAGCCAGAATACTGTCGATAACTGAGCTCGTTGTCGTGCTGTAAGGCACTTCGGTAATTACAAGCGTCTTTTTGTCTTTTTCTGTAATTTTTGCACGAACACGAATCTTTCCACCACGCTGTCCCTCGTTATAATTTGAGAAATCGGCCATGCCGCCAGTAAAGAAATCTGGAAAAATATTTGGACGGGTACCTTTCAGTGCCTCAATAGATGCATCTAAGAGTTCGATAAAATTGTGTGGCATTACTTTCGTAGCCAAACCAACTGCGATGCCTTCCGCCCCCTGTGCCAGCAGCAGGGGGAATTTTACGGGTAAAGTGATGGGCTCATTGTTACGTCCATCATAACTTAACTGCCATTCTGTAGTGTCGGGATTGAAAACAACCTCATTGGCAAATTTTGATAGGCGGGCTTCGATGTAACGTGGCGCCGCAGCGCTATCACCGGTAATTGGATCGCCCCAGTTACCTTGCATGTCAATAAGTAAATCTTTCTGTCCAATCTGAACCATCGCATCGCCAATAGAGGCATCACCATGCGGGTGGTACTTCATTGTATTACCAATTACGTTTGCTGCCTTATTGAAACGTCCGTCATCCATTTCCTTCAACGAATGCATAATACGCCGCTGAACAGGCTTTAATCCGTCATGAATATGCGGAACAGCACGATCCAGAATTACGTATGAAGCATAATCTAGAAACCAGTTTTCATATAAACCATTAATTGGCGTTATGGTGTGTTTGTGTTCTTCGTTTAGGTTTTGGTTTAATTCTTCACTCATCTATTACAAAAATTGGCAGCAGTAAATATAATAAAAATGATTCCACAGAATGAAGGGAGGTTATTCACATTCATAATGAAGATATTTCCGGACCAAAGCACCTTAAACCGACACATTTAATTATTATTTGAAGCGTATTCATTCTGGTGCTTGGCCAATTCCGTCCTGTTTTTTGCGGCATTCCTCGCTGCGCTGTGGGCTTTACGCGTCCGCCAGGGCTATTAAAAAGAAGTTCTTGTGTTGTTTTTAAACTGCTATTTCTTTAAAAATTAATCGGCAACATTAGTATACAGCCATTGCGATTTCAAATCTTCTCACAAATATGTTATGCTTACACCCTGAAATTATTGGCCAATTTCTTCCCGGTATTCTTGTTGCAATTCGAAAAGGCACTTGGCACACAAGCAACCGTCGTACAGTTCTGAAATGTACTGTACCTCATTGATGCTGAGTTGTACGACGCTACACTGGCATTTGGTGTAAGAATTAGCCTTGCATTCTATAGCCGTTCCACATCTTTCGCAGGGAATGATTTCATGCTTACTATGTTTATGAGTGTTCATTGGTTCACTGGTCATTCGTTCATTGGTATTTGGCGCCTTAATAACTAATGAACCTATTTACTAATGAACTATTGAACTAAAAACAAAAGTAAGGACAAAAAATAAGGTTTTGAGCGTTCGCCCAAAACCTTATCTATTTTATTGCTTTGCAATGTTCATCGGTTCAATGGTCATTAGTTCATTGGTGTTTGGCGCATATTCTATACAACTTAACAAATGAACTATTGAACCAATGGCTAATGAACCATTAATCCACTTTTAACCTGAACAGCTGATACAGCCTTCTTCCATTGAACAAACTGGTCCGTCAACGATTTCTTCTGCAACCTGGTCTTGAGTCATTTCAGCTGGAATAACCGCTTCAATGGCTTTACCACCCTGGTTTTCAACGGTGAATTTAACCGCTTGCGATGCTGCCTGGGTACGTAAGTAATACATACCGGTTTTCAAACCTTTCTCCCATGCATAGAAGTGCATTGAAGTTAATTTTGAAGTATTTGGCGCATTTACAAACAAGTTTAACGATTGCGACTGGCATATGTATGCACCACGGTCTGCAGCCATATCGATGATGTTACGCATCTTAATCTCCCAAACTGTTTTATATAGCTCTTTAATATAATCAGGAATTGCTGCGATACCCTGAATTGAACCGTTAGCCAATATGATTTGATTTTTCATATCGTTGTTCCATAAACCTAAGGATACTAAATCTTTCAATAAGTGTTTGTTTACAACCACAAATTCTCCGCTTAATACACGACGCGTGTAAATATTGGAAGTATATGGCTCGAAACATTCGTTGTTGCCCAGGATTTGAGAAGTAGATGCAGTTGGCATTGGTGCAACTAATAGGGAGTTGTACACCCCATCTTTAACTACTTTCTTACGTAACGAATCCCAATCCCATCTTCCGCTATCTGGTGTTACATTCCATAAATCAAACTGGAACTGGCCTTTCGATAATGGCGAACCTTTGAAAGTTTGGTAAGGACCATTTTTCACAGCCAAATCATGAGATGCAGTCATCGACGCGAAATAAATCGTTTCGAATATATCTTTGTTTAAACGTTTTGCCTCATCACTTTCGAAAGGTAAACGCAATAAGATAAATGCATCAGCCAAACCTTGCACACCCAAACCGACTGGTCTATGACGCATATTTGAATTTTCAGCTTCCTGAACAGGATAATAGTTATGGTCGATAATTTTATTCAGGTTTAAAGTAGCCTGATAAGTTACATCATATAATTTCTGGTGATCGAATTGGCCATTGATTACGAAACGAGGCAATGCTAATGAGGCTAAGTTACAAACTGCAACTTCATCTTTAGATGTGTACTCGATAATCTCTGTACATAAGTTAGAACTTTTAATTGTACCTAAATTTTGTTGGTTAGATTTGCTGTTCGCTGCGTCTTTAAACAACATATAAGGTGTACCAGTTTCAATTTGAGAATCTAAAATGGCAAACCAAAGTTCCTGTGCTTTAATGGTTTTACGTCCACGGCCTTCAGCTTCATATTTGGTATACAAATCTTCAAATTCTTTACCGAAGCAATCTGCTAAACCTGGTGCTTCGTGCGGGCAGAATAAGGTCCACTCGCCATTATCTTTAACACGTTGCATAAACAAATCGTTAATCCAAAGGGCATAAAATAAATCACGGGCACGCATTTCTTCTTTACCATGGTTTTTACGCAGGTCTAAGAATTCGAAAACATCGGCATGCCAAGGCTCTAAATAGATTGCGAAAGCACCTTTACGTTTACCACCACCCTGATCTACATAGCGGGCAGTATCGTTAAATACACGCAACATTGGAATAATACCGTTACTTGTACCATTTGTACCACCAATATATGAGCCTGTTGCACGGATATTATGAATGCTCAAACCAATACCTCCGGCGCTTTGTGAGATTTTAGCGGTTTGCTTTAAAGTATCATAAATACCCTCAATACTGTCGTCTTGCATGGTTAACAAAAAGCAGGATGACATTTGCGGTTTTGGCGTAGCCGCATTGAACAAAGTTGGCGTAGCGTGTGTAAACCAACGCTCGCTCATTAAGTTGTACGTTTTAATTGCACTTTCAATATCTTCTTTGTGGATACCAACAGAAACACGCATGAACAAATGCTGCGGACGTTCTACTATCTGACCGTTAACTTTTAGCAAATAAGATTTTTCAAGCGTTTTAAACCCAAAATAATCGAAGCCGAAATCGCGGTCGTAAATGATGGAACTATCTAAAATATCCTTGTTTTTTTCTATAATTTCATAAACATCATCAGCGATAAGCGGCGCTGCTTTTTGAGCTTTCGGATCAAAATATTCGTACAACATCTTCATCGTACCCGAGAAAGACTTGGTTGTGTTTTTATGTAAGTTGGATACGGCAATGCGCGATGCTAACAAAGCATAATCAGGATGCTTAGTTGTTAAGGATGCAGCTGTTTCTGCAGCAAGATTGTCCAACTCTGAAGTCGTTACACCATCATATAAACCTTCAATTACCTTTTTGGCAACATCGATCGGGTCTACAAGGTCTGAATTTAAACTATAGCACAACTTTTGAATGCGGGCTGTGATTTTGTCAAATTGCACCGCCTCTTTGCGGCCATCTCTTTTTAGTACGAACATAATTTATGAGATTTTTTTAGTATCAAGTAGCGGGTATCAAGTATCAAGACTTAATCTTTCGCGTTATAATTTTGTTTATTTAGTAGCGGGTATCAGGTATCAAGGCTTCCGTATCGCGCTACCAGGCTTTCTGCTTTAGTCTTTTTGCTTTAAGCTTTTCTTAAAAGTCTTCATCTAAAGAAAACGCTTGTTTGTTATTATCAGCTGAGGTTAACACACCACTTTTTTGATAATCACCAACACGTTTCTCGAAGAAATTTGTTTTTCCTTGCAATGAAATCATTTCCATAAAATCGAAGGGATTGGTTGCATTGTATATCTTTTTGTAGCCCAGTTCCTGTAACCATCTGTCCGCTACAAACTCGATGTACTGGCTCATTAACTTGGCATTCATACCAATCAGTGCAACTGGTAAGGCGTCTGTAACAAATTCCTTTTCAATTTCCACCGCATCACTGATGATACCATGAACTTGCTCTTCACTTAGTTTATTGCTCAACATGCTGTATAATAAGCACGCAAATTCGCAGTGAGAACCTTCATCTCTTGAGATTAACTCATTACTGAAGGTTAATCCTGGCATTAAACCGCGCTTTTTTAACCAGAAAATGGAACAGAAGCTTCCGCTGAAGAAAATACCTTCAACAGCTGCAAATGCAACTAAACGCTCCGCAAAAGTTCCGTTTTCGATCCATCGTAAAGCCCATTCTGCTTTTCTTTTTACTGCCGGAACGGTGTCGATGGCATGAAATAAACGATCTTTTTCTTCAGGATCTTTGATATAAGTATCAATTAATAAAGCGTATGTTTCGGCATGAATGTTTTCCATCATAATCTGGAAACCATAGAAACAACGCGCTTCCGGCAATTGAACTTCACTCATAAAGTTTACAGCCAGGTTTTCATTCACAATACCGTCACTGGCCGAGAAGAAAGCAAGAATATGAGATATGAAATGTCTTTCGCCGTCGTTTAAATTATCCCAGTGCTTTTGGTCATCAGAAAGATCAATTTCTTCCGCAGTCCAAAAACTAGCTTCGGTTTTCTTGTACATCTCCCATATCTTTGGATATTTAATGGGTAAAAGCACAAATCGGTCCTTGTTTTCTTGAAGTAGTAATTCTTGTTCCATATGCTGATGTTTTTTATTCTTCATTATAAACAGAGCCGACAAATCCACGCATCCACCAATTTTATATGATGATTGTAATGTCTTTTATCAAAACTCTTGTTGTGAAAGTGCTAACCCCGCCGCCTTGCAAACAACTTTTTCAGTTAGGTAAATACAAAATAAGCAATAGAGCAATGCGTTTGTAAATTCCTAAAAATTAAGCTTTTGTACGTGTTTTAAAGCGCAAGAAGTTAAAGAACTTTGTTATAACAAATATATATACCACAGCCCTTTTTCTTCGATCAAAGTTGTTAACACTACCGGTATTCTGGTGGATAAATGCATCAGCTAAATATCATTTTCGGGCGAAAAAAAAGCTAATCATTTCTTTTTAAGGGTTTAATGAATCAATTAAAGTGTTAATAACTTAAATAAAGCGTTAAAACAACTCCGCAATTCAGTCTTATTTATACTACTCTAATGTATAACTGAGCTCAACGCTCGCGACCCCTTTGGAATAAATACCAATCTGTTTTGCAGCGCGCTCTGATAAATCTATAGCTAACTTTTTAGAGAATGGTCCCCTATCATTTACCTTGACGATTACAGATTTCCCATTGTTTGGATTAGTAACCGTAATCATCGTACCGAAGGGTAAAGTACGGTGGGCAGCTGTAAATTTTTTAGCTCTGTATTTAGCGCCGCTCGTCGTTCGGCGGCCTTCGAATTTTCTGTGGTAATAAGTTGCTAGAACTGTTTTTTTTATACTATCCGGCTCGTTTGATGAACCAGATTTCTGCGCTTTACCTTGTAAAAACAGGAAACAAAAACTTAATAACAGAAAATACTTCATAGGCTAAAATTTCTTTATCGAGCCTGCAAATATAAGCATTTAGTTTATAATCAACAATTTGTGGAAAAGTCAGCAATCTAAAGTCTGAAGTCGGATGATTAAAACCATCAAATCAGCGATATAAAACACGCTTATTTTCTTAAGAATATTACGTCAAATTAAGAAATAAAAAAAGGCATACAACTTACGCTGTACGCCTCTACCTAACCCAAACTACCCACCTTATTTTTTATCAGGCACGAAGTTCATGGAGATTGAATTTACACAATGACGGGTGTCTTTATTGGTAAAACCTTCTCCTAAAAATACGTGACCTAAATGTGCGCCACAATTGGCACAAACAATTTCTGTACGCGACCCATCTGCATCAGGAATACGTTTCACAGCACCCTTAATTTCATCATCAAAAGCTGGCCAGCCACAGCGTGCGTCAAACTTACTTTCTAAACGATACAATGCGGCATTACAACGTTTGCAAGTGTATGTTCCCTTCTCAGTAGTATGTTCGTACTTGCCTGTTCCAGGATATTCAGTGCCTTTATTTACAATTACTCTTTCTTCTTCGGGTGTTAATGGATTCCAGTTCATTTTCTTCTTTGGTGTAATGGTTTCTACCTGCGCTTCCGGTCTCGTTTCTTTCTTATCTTGCTTTTGTGCACAAGCGGAAAGTCCGGCAACTAAAACAACAGCTGATATCAAAAATAGTTTATTAATCATCGTTTTCATACATCAATATACGTGATAGATTTCATTTTGGTTTATCGGTTTAATCTTTTGGATTAGTGTTTACAAAGGGATGATAAAATCAGTGCCTCTCCCTGCGAAAGTTTGTGGTGATTCTGCTGTATTGCAAATCCCTCTCCAAAGGAGAGGGAAACGGTGATAATACTTTTAACCCAAGGGCAGGGTTACACCCACAAGCTTTAAAATCCCTCTCCTTCGGAGAGGGACAGCACAGGCTAAGCCTATCCACAAACTTTAACAGGGTGAGGCCAAAAAAAAAGCGTCTCGAACCAAATCGAAACGCTTTCATTATGTAGATTTTGAAATCTTACTTTGCTAATTCTTCTGCCATAGCAGCACCGATTTCAGCCGGACTTTCTACCACACGAATACCACACTCGCGCATGATTTTCATTTTAGCAGCAGCAGTATCATCAGCACCACCAACGATAGCACCGGCGTGGCCCATTCTACGTCCCGGAGGCGCAGTTTGACCAGCGATGAAACCAACAACAGGCTTGGTACCATGTTCTTTAATCCACCGGGCAGCTTCAGCTTCCATTCCACCACCAATCTCACCAATCATGATGATGCCGTGCGTTTCAGGATCGTTCATTAATAATTTAACCGCTTCAACAGTTGGCGTACCAATAATCGGGTCGCCACCGATACCGATAGCAGTGGTAATCCCTAAACCAGCTTTAACCACCTGATCTACCGCTTCGTAAGTTAAAGTTCCTGATTTAGAAACCACACCAACGTGACCTTTTTTGAAGATAAAACCTGGCATAATACCAATTTTCGCCTCATCAGCAGTGATAACACCAGGACAGTTAGGACCAATCAAAGTAACGTCACGGTCTGAAATATATTCTTTAACCTGAATCATATCCTTCGTCGGAATACCCTCAGTAATACAAACTATCACTTTAATACCACCTTCGGCGGCTTCCATAATCGCATCAGCAGCAAAAGCCGGTGGAACGAAAATGATAGATACATTTGCGTCCGTTTTATCAACGGCATCTTTAACAGTATTAAAAACAGGCTTATCTAAATGCAATTGCCCACCTTTGCCAGGCGTAACACCACCAACTACGTTTGTACCGTACGCAAGCATCTGCTCCGCATGGTAAGTTCCTTCGTTTCCGGTAAAACCCTGAACGATAACCTTAGAATCTTTATTTACTAAAACGCTCATGTATCAATTTTTTTGTGCAAAGCTAATATTATTGAGTGGAAAGTCAAGCCTAAAATAGATTATTTAGACCATTTTTACATGAAAATGAAAGGAATTCATTTACTTTGAAAGCGGAAAGATTAAAGCTTAAGACTAAGCCTGAAGCCAAAGGATTAATATGAAAATCAAAACATTTTTAACGGCAATTTTCGTTTTGCTTATCACCAATGCTGTTAAATCGCAAACAAGCGATACTGCTAAATATATTATACAAAATGATGTTGAGGTAGCGAAAAAAGAACCTGGAACCCATAAAGGTGGCGGAGAAACCATCGGCTACAATTTCTTCGGTGATTCCAGAAACCTAAAAACTGCTTTTAGAAAAAGGATTTTGAAACCCGGTTCATCTATCGGTTATCATTTGCAAAAAGAGGATGAAATTTATTACGTCATCAGCGGAAACGGCATGATGCAAATGAATGGCAAAACTTTCCCGGTAAAACCAGGTGATGCCATTTTAACACGATCAGGAAGTTCGCATGGAATTAAACCAAACGCTGATAATGATTTAACTATTTTAATTGTTTACGAGAAAATGAACAAATAAGATGGATTGAAATCCGCAGTTCACCGAATTAAGGTAATATTCCAGACCAACATCATTGAAATTCTTAAAATAAAATGCCAGACCAACCAATGTCAATCTGGCATTCTCAAATATATTTAATTAAACGACTTTGTTCTCTACCTTAGGTTTTTCAGTCTTTGGCTCAGGTTTCCATCCTTTAACCCATTCTGCCTGGGCGGCTTCATCCTGGAATGTCCATGCAACGAACCTGCTGGTTTTTTGCCCCTGACTCATTTGAACGGTTGTAACCTCAAAGGCATTCGCTTTAATTAAAGCATTGTAAATATTTTTAAGGTTTGCACTTTTAGACACCAGTGACGTAAACCACAAGCACTGATTTGCAATCTGAGCACTTTGAATAATCATTTGTTCTACAAAAGCACGCTCACCACCCGGACACCAGAGTTCGGCCTTATTCCCCCCAAAGTTTAAAACGTGTTTTACTTCCTTTTCATTTCCACCAAGGTTGCGCCATTTTTGCCGTGTGCCTTGTTCCGCTTCTTTTAAAGAGGAGTGAAACGGAGGATTGCAAACAACTGCATCAAAACGTTCATTTCTTCCAACAACACCCCTAAAAATGCCCATTTTTGATGCTTGCTGACGAATTTCAATTGCACCTTGCAAGGCTTTATTAGCATCAATTATACGCTTTGCGGATTCAACAGATAGTGGATCAATTTCAGAACCTACAAAGGTCCATCCATATTCCTGGTGCCCAATAATCGGGTAAATACAATTTGCGCCGACACCAATATCTAATATCTTTATGCGATTGCCTTTCGGTAATTTCCCTTTATTACTTGAGCCCAAAAGGTCCGCAACGTAATGGATATAATCTGCTCTTCCTGGTATAGGCGGACAAAGATAATCCTTTGGGATATCCCATTGTGGTATATCATAAAAATGCTTTAACAACGCCCTGTTTAATGCTTTTACGGCACTTTGGTCGGCAAAATCTATTGAATCATCATTATGTTCGTTTTTAAAAACGAAACGTTTTAATTCTTTTGATGCGCCAATAAGTTGTTTGAAATTATATCGCGAACGATGCTTGTTGCGTGGGTGTAACTCGCTTTTTTCTTTGCGGTTATTTTGTTCTTCTTGAGCCAATGTGATCTGGATTAATTAAACAAGCTGTGTGCATGTTTCTGATACAAAGGTAGGCAAAAGAGTTGGCTTATCTGTTTCGGGTTATCAGTTGCCCGTTACCAGCCATAATTATAACAATATCTGGTCTTAGCGTCTCGCTAAAACACTGGTAGATTACCTGCTTATAGTCTTAACGAGACGCTAAGACTAGGCCACACCCAACATCTGGTCTTAGCGTCTCGCTAAGACCCTCTGTAAATTATTCCGCTTATAGTCTCAGCGAGACGTTAAGACTAGATTATTTATGTTGTCAAAACCAGGTTGAGCCTGACTACAAACAACCCGGAACCGGCAACTGCTAAAACATTATCCTTCCTCGTTTTTCTCTATCCTTGCCGGTTGGATTGCTTTTAAATACTTCGCTTGATCAAACTGATTTTCACTTTTAGCGATAACGATTGTTGCCACGCCATTACCGATAACATTTGTAATTGCCCTGGCTTCACTCATGAATCTATCCACCCCAATTAAAATCGAAATGTGTTCGATAGGCATAATTTTCAAAGCTGTTAACGTAGAAACGAGCACGATAAAACCACTCCCGGTGACACCAGCGGCACCCTTAGAGGTTACCATTAACACACCCAGAACAGTGATCTGTTGTCCGATGGATAAATCGACATGAAAAACCTGGCAAAGAAATATCACCGCCATAGCAAGATAAATTGCTGTTCCATCTAAATTAAACGAATAGCCCGTAGGGATAACCAAACCGACTACTGACTTATCGCAACCGATGGTTTCCATTTTCTGCATCATGCTTGGAAGCGCAGATTCCGAAGAGGAAGTGCCCAACACGATTAAAATTTCCTGCCGTATAAATTTAAGGTAAGCCCAAAGACTAAAATTATAATACCTGCAGATGCCGTTCAGCACGACGAAAATGAATAAAATACAAGTCAGGTAAACAGAGCCCATCAGCTTTGCCATACCCAGAATGCTTTGCAGTCCGTGTGTACCAATGCTATAGGCCATTCCACCGAAAGCACCGATGGGTGCTAAACGCATAATTACTTTCATGATTTTAAACAATACTTTCGAAATCTTATCAAAAGCGTTCAATACAGATGTTCCTTCACCGCCAAGTTTATTTAATCCGTAGCCGAATAAAATTGCAAATAACAAAATCTGTAAAATGTTTCCTTCGGCAAATGCAGCGATAACATTATGTGGAATAATATGGAGAAAAAATTCAGCCCAGTTCATATCCTTTGCCTGTTCTGCATAGCCTGCAATTTTGGTAGCATCACTACCCGCTTTTGCAACAACCCCTGCACCGGGTTTAAGCACATTAGCAACTATTAAACCAACGGCTATGGCTATCGTACTTACGATCTCAAAATAAAGCAATGCCTTTCCACCCACTCTACCTACTTTTTTCATATCGCCCATGTGTGCAATACCCAAAACAATGGTGAAGAAAATAATAGGAGCAATTAACATACTGATCAGATTTATGAAGCCCTGACTGATTAGTTTCGCCGTTGATGCAAACTCAGGAAAATATGTACCTACACAAATCCCAATGATAATGGCTAGGATAACCTGAAATGTTAAATTGGAATGGATGGATTTCATTTGTTCAATTTGTAAATTGAAATATAGAGTTATTTTTTCTTTTCAGCCAAAATAATGGAAAACAAATCCCAGTGAGTTCGATAAAAATCAAAATCTTATTTACATCATTTTGGTTAAAAATATTTTTATTTTGCAGTAATCCATATATTTAGCCGTCCTAAATAAACAAACCAAACCTTAATGTCTATTTACAACCCGGCAGCAGAAAAAATATTGCTACAAAAAATTGCCGCTGACGATGAATTGGCCTTTAAGCATGTTTTAGAACTCTACAAAAACAATATTTACAGTTTTGTTGTGAAATTCGTTTATTCTAAAGCTGATGCTGAGGAAATTGTACAGGATACTTTCTTTACTATTTGGCAAAAAAGAGATATCCTTCCCAATATTGAGCACCCACGCAACTACATTTACACTGTTGTTCGCAATAAAACGTATAATTACTTAAATCGAGTTGCTAAAAACAAAAAATTAGTGGCCCAGTTGTGGGCGAACATGCAAGTTGAAAGCAATAATATTGAAGAACTATCTGATTTAAAAGATAGTGAAATGCTTATTCAAAGCGGCTTACGAAATTTGTCTCAACAAAAACAGCAAATATTCAAAATGAGCCGCGAGGCTGGCTTAAGTCACGAAGAAATTGCAGAACACACTGGTTTATCGAAAAGTAGAGTAAAGAATATTATCGTCGAAATTTTAAAATATCTACGTTATTACCTTTCATCAAATACCATCAAAGTCAGTATATCGCCAATTCTCGCTTATCTATTTTCATAATATAACTTTGTAAAGTGCGCCAAAGCTTAAACTTACCTTAATTAAAATACTTCATCATAAATTGATCAATTACTTTAGAAATAGACTTTACATACCCTAATCTATTTTTATCGTTTATTCGCACATCTCCATTAAACTCTAATTGGATGGCAGATATATTCCCGGAAAACCTGGAACCGTGCCTTGCTGTATTGTAGCCTCCATTGAAATATCTTCCGTCTGGAAAAATCTGTATATCAACAGGATTGGGATTTGATTTTGAAGGCGTGGCTAATATTCCGATGTTGTTAAGCAAGGTACCTAATGCATATTCACCTCTAACCAACTCCGTCATGGTTGCTTTTCCACTTTTTACCATTGCTTTTACACTCGATTCATCTGCAAATTGTTCTAAATCTTCTGCGACAAAATCTTTGCTTTTCAATAACAATCCAACTTCCGTTCGTTGTGGCCGATGCGCATTGCCATGAATATCCAATAATAATCCACCTCCGTTTTTTGCTATTTGTTTTTTTGCAACACTAATGTATTGATGAAAAGCCCTCCACGCGGCTTCGGCATTTCCATCGCCTTGCGCAGCCATAGACATTGCTCTGTTTGCATCTAATTTACTCCTGTGTAAATGGTTTAAAATGATATGCGGCCTCAATCCGGTAATTTGTTTTATTTCATTGGCCAGCTCTTCTGTTAGTTCCAGGGTTTTTGAATCAGATATACCTGAAAAACTTTCTGTATCACCGTAGTTGTTGTCATCAGCTTTTAATACAAAATCTTTTGTTCGGGTATGCATAAACTCAGGCCGTAAATCTCCGCCATGAGGCGCAGTTAAAATCAGTCTGGATTTGGCATCTCCTGCAATGTATTCAATTGCCGTTGCGTATTCCCCTGTAGTGGAAGTAACTTTGAAGATATAGCTTTTTCCCGGCTGATATCGCTGAATACTGTCTTGAAAGGTTAAGTTTTTGAAAACTTTTGCCTGCGTATCGGCAATGCAAAGTGTTAAAACTAAAATGGCGATTATTTTCTTAAACATGGTTCTGGCTTTGATTTTTATTATAGACTCTATACTTTTTCAATAGGACCGGATAAAATATTTTTTATTTAACGGTCCTATATAGCTTCACAACTGTCTATGTATAAAAAGGTACTTATTACCTTAACCAAACATGTCAGAAAGCTATAATAGAATTAACGGATTACTCGAGCAATACGTAAATAAAACCATCTCGGAGCCCGACTTTGCAGAGTTGTTTGACTATATCAGCAAAGAGGAGAACCAATACATTCTGGATGATTTTATGAAAAAGGCAGAAAATACCAGCCTGCCGGATTCAGATCTGCAGGATGTAGATTGGAACCACATGTACACAAACATAGTGGCCGATAAAAAACATAAATCAAAATTCACATTTATACTAAACATCGGAAAAACCATTACAATTGCTGCCTCGCTTTTTATGATAACCTATATAGGTTATAAATTTTTCGATACTCAAAGCACCAGCCATCCGATAGCAAAAATTGCAAAACAAGATCTTCTACCCGGTAGTGATAAAGCCATTCTGAAATTAGCAGATGGCTCTGAAATTATTTTAAATGATGCTTTAAATGGCGTTTTAACACGGCAAGGCAAATCTAACGTTAGTAAAAACGATGATGGCTTTATTGAATATAATGAATTAAATGCTGAGGGAGAAAAAAAGGCTTATATGAATACACTATCTACCCCACGTGGCGGACAGTACAGACTTATGTTACCCGATAAAAGTCTGGTGTGGCTTAACGCCCAGTCATCCATCACATTTCCGTCGGCCTTTATCGGCAAGCAAAGAAAGGTATCCGTTACTGGTGAAGTTTATTTTGAAGTGTCGAAAGATAAGGCCAAACCATTTATAGTAGAGACTGGTGGTGCAAATGTAGAAGTACTTGGAACTCACTTTAATGTGAATGTATATCCTAATGAAGAAAATGCGGCTATTACACTGTTAGAAGGCTCTATTAAGCTCGTCCATAACTATACTTCGAAAATCCTTATACCCGGACAGCAAGCTGTTTTCAATAAAAACAAAAACGATGTCCAATTAAGAGATGCTGAAGTAGATAATGTTGTGGATTGGAAAAATGGCTTATTTATTTTCGAGGACGCCACTGTTCCTGAAGTGATGCGGCAAATAGAAAGATGGTACGATGTGGACGTAAAATACATTGGGAAAATTCCTGATATAAAATTTAATGGCGTAGTAAGCAGGAATAATAATGTATCGAAATTATTAAAGCTACTTCAAACAGCCGGAAACATTGAGTTTAACATTAATAACAAAACAATAGAGGTAAAAAAAATAAATAAATAACAATATGAAGTAAAGCGGAAATACCCATAGCAAAAAATCTTCCCGGTTGCAGCCGAGAAGATTCAAAAGGCTGCAAGCAGCAGTTTCAGGCTATAAAACTATCAACTTATCCATAAACCAAAACCAAACAAACTTATGAAAGATTGTCTACAATCTAAAATGGGCAACCCCGTGCCCAAAACAATTACAAAACTAAAGAAAAGAAGTTATGCATTTAAAGCTTTTTTGGTCATGAAATTTACAGCAATAATTATTTTTTGTCTGGCCTTGCAGGTTAGCGGTAAAACAATGGCACAAAGGATTAATTTATCTGCGAACAATGCTAATTTAAAAACGATATTCAAAGAAGTAAGGAAACAGACCGGCTATTATTTCATTTTCAGCAATGAGGTTATTAAAAAAGCTAATTTAGTTAACTTAAATGTAAAGGATATTAGTTTAGGAGGCCTGCTTGAGGTTATTTTTAATAAACAGCCCCTATCCTATTCTGTAGAGGATAAAACCATTGTTATTAGCATTAAACCTGAAATTAAATCGGCAAAAATTGATAGAATAATTTCAGGCACTGTGACCAGCAATGATGATAATAGCATCTTGCCGGGAGTTTCTGTACGAGTTAAAGGCAAAAGTGGCGGCACAATCACCAATTCGGAAGGCAAGTATTCTATCACTTTAGCCGACGGAGAAACAACTTTAACTTATTCTTATTTAGGTTACGCCAGTAAAGAGGTTGTGGTTGGCACAAGTAATACACTAAATGTTCAATTAATGCCAGAAAATAAACAACTTGAAGAAGTTGTTGTTCAGGCATATGGAACAGTTAGAAAAAGTGCCTTAACCAATTCAGTATCAACAATAAGTGCAAAAGAGTTAGAATCAAGACCGATCTCAAATTTAAGTACGGCGTTGGTAGGGGCTGCTCCCGGTATTCAAACTACAACTGGCAGTGGTCAGCCTGGAGCCGGGCCGGCGGTACGTATTCGCGGATTTGGAACAATTAATGGGGGTTCAGACCCACTTTATGTGGTCGATGGTGCTCCGTATGAAGGTGCATTAAACAACCTCAACCCTGATGATATTGAAAGTATTTCGGTTTTAAAAGATGCATCAGCTTCTGCGTTATACGGGTCAAGAGCCGCTAATGGCGTAATTTTAATTACTACTAAAAAAGGAAAAGACAGCGCGCCTGCCCTAACCTTTAAAACTACGCAGGGATTAAATTCAAGAGGTTTACCGGACTATGATAAAGTAGACGCTTACCAATATTATCCATTGTTATGGGAATCGATGCGCAACAGTCTGGTATCTGGTGGAGCAACGCTCGGTGCTGCTAACGCACAAGCATCAAATAACATTGTTGGTTCATTAGTTTCAAATCCATTCAATGTTGCAGATGATCAGGTTGTTTTAACTAATGGTACAATAAACCCCGCAGCCAGCTTAATCTACCCCGAAGATTTAAACTGGAAAGATCAATTACGACGAACAGGTTTAAGGAGCGAATACAATGTTAATTACCGTGGCGGAAGTAATAAGAGTGATTTCTTTGGTTCTTTGAACTACCTGAAGGATGAGGGTTATTCTGTATTAACCGATTTCAACAGATACAGCGGACGGGTAAATATGAATTCACAGATTAAGAAATGGATAAAAACAGGCATAAACCTTTCCGGGTCAGTTCAAAAAACAAAAGTGGGCAACGAAGATAGCGGAATCTGGGAAAACCCTTTTTATACTGACCTGATTTTTGCCCCGATTTATGCTATTCACAAACACAATGCTGATGGAAGTTATGTTTTGGATGCACTTGGAAACCAGGTTTACGATGAGGGATACACCCGCCCTATTGCGCCTGGAAGAAATGTTTTAGCCGAAACTGAATTCAATGATAACTTTACCGAAAGAAATTTTGTTAGCGGACGTACTTATGCAGAAATTTCTTTTCTGAAAAACTTTAAGTTAACCACTAACTTCAGTCTGGATTTAAACAACTACAAATTCAGCGCTTTTGATAGTCCAATTATTGGCGACGGACTCACATCTAACGGGAGAAGTAATCGCACAAATTCAACAACGAGAACCATTAACATTAACCAGTTATTAAATTATAATCGTTCATTTGGCCGCCATAATATTGATATCCTGGCTGGACATGAAGCGTATCAGCGCCGCTACGATTACAATTTTGGTAGTGCTGCCGGCCAGATTGTATCTGGATCAACCGAACTAAAAAACTTTGCAAACATCCTTTCCTTAACCTCATACCAGGATAATTATAGAATCGAATCTTATTTTGGAAGATTGCAATACGATTTTGATGGCAGGTATTTTGCATCGGCCTCCTACAGAACTGATGGCTCATCAAAATTCTCTCCGGAATACCGTTGGGGTAAATTTTGGTCTATTGGTGCTGGCTGGCAAATTAGTAAAGAGAAATTTTTCAAAGTTGACTGGGTAGATAACTTAAAACTTCGTGGATCTTATGGCCAAGTTGGTTCTGATGATTTGGGCGGTTATTATCTATACCAGACTTTTTATGACACCGGCTTTAAAAATGGGAATGAGGCTGGTATAAAACAATCGTTGGTTTTAGGAAACGAAGAAATTCAATGGGAATCGAACAACAATATGGATGTTGCGTTAGAATTTGGATTGCTTAAAAGCCGTATTTCTGGTAGCGTAGAATATTTCAATCGGTATACGGATAACCTGCTGTTCAATGTCCCATTGGCACTCTCTTCAGGCTTATCTTCACAAAATCAAAATTTTGGGAGTTTGTACAATCGCGGTGTAGAAATACAACTTGATGGAACGCCAGTTAAAACCAAAAACTTTAGATGGACCGTCGGCATCAATTGGACCAGACTCACGAATAAAATTTCAAAACTTCCATTTGATGAGTATATCGACGGGACCAAAAAGTACATGGTTGGTCAATCGAGATACGATTATTGGTTAAGAGACTATTATGGTGTAGACCCTGATACTGGTTCAGAACTTTTTGTTGCAAATGCATCAGCAACCGGCACTAAAACAATGCCCGACGGAACTGTGGTAACTGCAAGTGGAAGCAGCGCCCAATACCATTATGCAGGATCCGCAATTCCAGATTTTTATGGAAGTATTAATAATACTTTTACTTATAAGAATTTCTCACTTGACTTCCGATTCATTTACCAGGTTGGTGGGGTTTCTTTCGACGGAGATTATCAATCGTTGATGTACAACGGAACATACGGACGGGCTTTACATGTTGATGCATTAGAACGCTGGCAAACGCCCGGACAGATTACTGACGTTCCAAAAAGAACTATCGGTGGAACGATGTATGATAGCGATCGTTGGTTAGTAGATGCATCTTACTTGTATTTAAGAGCGGCAAACTTTAGTTATTCTCTACCGAAAACACTTGCAAAAAGGTTAACAATTAGTAATGCAAGGGTATTTTTAACCGGAGAAAACCTTTTTATGAAATCACATAGAAAAGGTTTTGATCCATCCCAGGCATACAACGGAAATTCGAGCTATACTTATGCTCCGACCAGAATTATTTCTTTGGGTTTAAATGTAACGCTTTAAAAATATATCATGAAAAATTGTAAAATCACTTCAGTATTCATGCTTATCGTAGCATTGTTTACCTCATGCAAAAAAGATTTCTTAGAAACCTTCCCTACAGATCAGGTTGCGCAAAGTACAGCTTTCGAATCCATTGCAAATGCAAAACTAGCTGTTAACGGAATGTACCGATTAATGTATTTACAAATATCCAATCAATCGCAGGATGCCCATGGAGCCATGATGTTAAACATGGATGCGATGGGTGAAGATTTTGTCTGGTCGGGCAATACATACAGTTATTTTAAACCTGCATTGAGATGGGTTGATCACAGAAGTGCATCTAGCTCACTTGCCGCATTTCCTTATCTATTATATTACCGCATTAATAGCAATGCCAATATGATTATCGAAAACATAGATAAAATTAGTGGCGAAACCACCGCTAAAGACGCCATCAAAGGCGAATGCTTAGCGGTTAGGGCTTGGTGCCACTTCAATTTGGTTCAACTTTATGGCAAGCGTTATGAAGCCGGGAAGCAAAATATACAGCCTGGTATTCCGATTGCTATTTCAAATGATGGGGTAGATCAGCCACGTTCCACTGTTGAAGCGGTTTATGCTCAAATTAATAAAGATTTAGATCAGGCAATAACATTACTTGCAACAGCACCTGTTCGTTCCGCTAAAACACATATAAATTTAAATGTTGCTAAGGGTTTTAAAGCAAGAGTAGCTTTAACCATGCAGGACTGGACGAATGCCGCGAAATATGCCAAAGAGGCGAGAACAGGTTTTTCATTCATGACAAACGCTGATTATCTAAGCGGTTTTACCGTAATTTCAAATGCAGAATGGATGTGGGGCGCAAACCAATTAGCAGATCAGGTTCCAACCTATGGCTCATTTTATTCTTATGTTTCGGGAAATTTCAATTCTTCATGGAATAGATTGGAACCTAAAATGATCAATTCAACATTATATGCAAAAATTGCTAATACAGATATTAGAAAAAAATTATGGTGGGATGGTACCACGGCTGATAAAGTTAACTTCCCTGGTGCAATTGATGCTGCAAGCGGAACAGCCGCTTCCGGCGTAAAAGTGATTAAGTACATGCACCGTAAGTTTAAAGTGCAAGATGTGAACAGCAGAGCAGGCGACATTCCTTTCATGCGTGTTGCAGAAATGTACTTGATTGAAGCTGAGGCATTAGCAAGAGCAGGTGGGCAAGATGCCGCCGCAGCCGCTGCACTTTATCCTTTAGCAGTAAATCGTAATCCAGGTTATATATTATCTACAAAATCCGGCACAGCTTTAATTGATGAAATTATGGTACAGAGACGTATTGAACTGTGGGGGGAAGGTTTCCGTTTTTATGATTTGAAGCGTACCGATTCAGATATGGATAGAAATGGAATGGATAATCCGAGGGTAAGTACATCTGTAACTTACACCGATATTGCTTTTACCTTATTTAAAGCAAGGGCATCTCAAAACAATCTTTGGGAATATAAAATCCCGCAGGATGAAATCGATGTTAATAAAGCAATCGGACCTGAAGATCAGAACCCGTAACGCTCTTCGATAATATTAAGTAACAGGCTGCCCGGGCAGCCTGTTTTTTTGTCATCACAATTTTTTTTCCATATGATTAAACTAAAATACATTCTACTTAGTGCATTCTCTACTGTCTTATTTTCTTCCTGTAAAACCCAACAGTTAGTTGCAAAATTAAATCACATTGATTCGGCGACAGCAGTCAGCAATTTTCAAAAAAAAAAGGTTTATAAGTTTAATAACAATCAAATTCTTTTTACCAATAATTTCGCAGCTGCGAGAGCGAACTCCATAACACAGCAAAATGACAGTACATTTAATATTATTATTAAGCCCGAAAATGAACCGATTAACCCAAGCCCCTGGTTCGCTTTTAAAGTTTGGTCTGCCATAGAAAAAAAAATCCATATAAAACTTAATTACGAAGGCACTTCACACCGGTATAATCCTAAAATCCAACACCGAAATCAAATTTGGGAGGATGTTGCAAATGTTAGAATAAGCGATAGTAAAAAAGAAGCATCTTTTAGCATTAAAGTTTCTGCAGACACAACGCTGGTTGCAGCGCAGGAACTGATAAGCGCAGCCGATAATTATAAATGGGAAGATAGTTTAGCCACGCTGCCATTTGTCAAAAAGCAAAAAATTGGTCAAAGCATATTAGGAAAAACAATTAATGCCTTGAGTATCGGAAATAATGAAAAACGATTGATTGTTGTTTTAAGTCGCCAGCATCCGCCTGAGGTAACCGGTTATATGGCTATGCAGGAATTTATACGAGCGGTAACTTCTGATACGGAATTGGCAAAAAACTTTAGAAAAAACTACCAACTGTTGCTTATCCCTGTCATAAATCCTGATGGTGTAGATGAAGGGAATTGGCGTCATAATGTTGCCGGTGTAGACTTAAACCGCGATTGGGAAAATTTCCTACAGCCGGAAACCAGATCGGTAAGAGATTATTTACTTAAGAAAATAGATCTGCAAAATGCAAAAGTTTATTTTGGAATTGACTTTCATTCCACTTACTATGACGTTTTTTATACGAATGAAGACCAGCCGGCCAACAAGACAAATATACCTGGGTTTACAGCGAAATGGCTCAGTGCTTTTAGCGAGCGTATTCCAGATTTTAGGCCAAACGTTAAACCATCTCCCAATGGTGGAAATGTATCCAAAAGCTGGATGGGTAGAGTTTTACATGCTGAAGCTTTAACTTATGAAGTAGGCGACGACACGCCAAGGAGATTACTGAAACTAAAAGGGAAGATAGCCGCAGAAAAGATGATGGAGCTACTGCTGGCAACTCCGGACAATAATTAAGATATCGATAAAAGAGCCCAGTTGAATAGCTAGCTTGATTTAGCATTTCTCGGGGCTCTCTTAATATTAGATAGCTTAATTATACTAAGGCTTAATATCAATTACATCGCCATCTGTAAAAATACCGAATTCAGCCTTTGAAAATTTTAACAAACCGTTAGCTGTATTTTTTAATTCTCTGGGATTAGCAATACGTATGACCTGACTTTCGCCTGCAACAGTAGCTTTATTGCCATTAACAATAATTGCTGTGCTCTCATCAATGCCAATACCAACCATATTTGGATGAGCTGCCAAAGCAGATATTAAACGATTATAGCGGTTACGTTTAAGAAAATGCTGGTCAATAATCGTATTTTCCAGCAAACCCATTCCGTAAGAAAACTCAATGTTTTTATCCCAAAGTTTATTAAAAGTTTCCTTATAAACTGTATCTAATAGTTGTTTTCCGGTAATCATGTATTTACTCATTACCGCTGCACCTGCACTTGTTCCGGCTATTGTAGATCCGCTTTGGTATGCCTTATGAATTGCATCATAAACAGGCGTATTCAAAACTACTTTCATAAAACGGCTCTGATCCCCGCCTAATATATAAATTAACTTTGCCTGCGTTAAAGAGTCCGTCCATTTTTTATCGTTAACATCATGTTTTGCAAAGTTAAAATTCCTGATGGTCCTGTTATCCAGTTTTTTCAGTTGTTTGGAAAGCGTTTCGAAACCAGCATCAGGAACTTCGCTAGCCATTGGCAGTACAATAATATAATCAGTTGATTTCAAATTAGCCGTTTGAAGCATTTTTTGCATCAACTCATCCGATCGGTTTCCACCGCCGATAATAAATAAACTGCCTTTATTCTGAGCTTTTAAATGAAAAAAGCTCATTATAAAAATCAGTGGCAAAAATAGCTTTTTCATCTGTATATAAGTGTTTTTAATGGTGATGAAGCTATCAGATTTTCATTCCACTGTGTGGCTTGGAAAATCATCATGGTCTCCTTATTTATAAATGCTTACTTCTATTTTACCATCAGCAGTTATTGCACCACGATACATGCCCTCTGTATTAAAAGGCATTGCGATGTTTCCCTTTTTATCCAGGGCGATTAAGCCACCGTCTCCACCCATTTTACCAACCTTGTCGATGGCGATTTTTGATGCTGCCGAAACAGATAAACCTTTATATTCCATTAAATCTGATATGTTTTTAGCAACAACATTACGAATGTAAAATTCGCCCCAGCCCGTGCATGAAATCCCGGCCGTTTCGTTATTGCAATATGTTCCGGCTCCAATAATTGGTGCATCGCCAACACGTCCATATTTTTTATTCGTCATACCGCCGGTTGATGTTCCTGCGGCCAGGTTACCACTTTTATCTAAAGCAACGCAACCTACTGTACCAAATTTGTAATCATGGTTCTTACTACCTAAAAGTTCTGATTTTTTACTTCCATGATCCAATACGGCCTTTGTAGAATCTTCCTTAATTGCTTGCTGTAAGCCATCCCAGCGTTCTTTAGTCCAGAAATATTTCGGATTTACAATTTCTAATCCCGCATCCTTTGCAAATTGATCTGCTCCTGCGCCAACCATCATTACATGTTCGGATTTTTCCATTACTGCTCTTGCTGCAGAGATTGGATTTTTTACGGTTGTAACACCTGCTACGGCACCTGCCATTAAAGTTTTACCATCCATAATTGCAGCATCCAATTCGTTTCTGCCATCATGGGTAAAAACAGCTCCTTTACCAGCATTAAAATGCGGATCGTTTTCTAAAACATGAATGGTAGCCTCAACAGCATCCAAGCTTGTCTTTCCTGCCTGAATTTTAGCATAACCAGCTTGTAAAGCTTCGGTTAAAACCTTAATATAAATGGCTTCTTTTTCTGGTGTCATGTTCTTTTTCAGAATTGTTCCTGCACCGCCGTGAATAACCATAACGTATTTTTTCTGCTGTGCAGAAACTTTAATTGCCAACACAAGAAATGTTAGTACAAAAAATAATCTTAATGCTTTCATCTTATTTCTATTGATCTTTTTTATTTAAAACTCCGTTATCAATCCACCACCAATACCATTTACCACCCCTGGCGTCGGCAGCCATAAAGTTAGCAACATTAAAATTACCACCGCCATTTACAGATGCTGCAATTTCATAAACGGACACTGCCTTTTCACCACGGCTCCAAACGGCCTTTTTATTTGCTTCCATTTGTTCGGGTTGCTTTCCTTCATCCGAGATCATGAAGTAAGCATAACTGTAGGGACGGTTTGCGGAGTAATCTCCAAAAACCTGCGCTTTTCCATCTTTATCAATACAAACTGCCGTTCGTTCATCAGCAGCAATCCCCCTGGCGGCAATTTTCCAGTCTTTGTTTATCCGACCCAAAAAAATTAAAGATCTGCCCTCTCTGCTTCTTGTTAAATAATGCTGATCGGTAATCACATTTTGTAAATAAGGTGCTTTCAGAAAGTCGTTGTTATAAAGGGTTACATTCGTGTCGTAAGGATCTGCCAAAGCTTGCGCGGAGGTTAAACCACCCGTTTCACCGCTATAATAAAAGCCACCTAAAATGGCGCAACCGGCACTTGTGCCGCCTACAGGTGCTTTTTTATAGTTCAAAAGATAATTTAATGCTTGTGCTGTCTTGGTACCTTTCCAATACCGCATATAATCAGATTGATCACCGCCTGCAATGAACACCATTTCGGCATTGCGAATTATATAAGCAACGGTATCGTTATTCGCGAGTTCTTTTGAATTAATTAATAAGGTTTCTACAGAGTTTACAGCCCCAAGGCCATTAACATAGGGATTATAAGCATCAGTGCCGGAAGCACGTAAAATAACAACGTCACCTCCGCCACTTCTATCAATCATCCATCTGAAAGCAGCATCCACATCGGTTCCACCGCCCATCAATACCATACCCCCGTTTGTTGGTTTAACTACATTGCTGCTATCGCCAATAACACCGATTGATGCAGGCCTCCGTTTTGTAACTGGAACCGTTACCCCGCCACCGCTTAAAGGTGGCCCTGGAGAAACCGCAGTTTTACTACAGCCTATAACCGAAATACAGCAAGCCATTAACAGAAAAAAAAGTATTTGCTTCATATTTGAAGTGATTAGGGCTTTATCAAAACCATGTACGTTAAAAGATGGTGATAAAGCCCGTATTTATCAATAGCCCGGATTTTGAACGGTATTTTTATTTACAGAAATTTCCAACGCAGGAAGTGGTAAGGCATATTGAGCCTGTGTCACCGGTAAAGTCACCGCTCCAGAAGCATTTACAGCGTCGGCAGCTAATCTGACAACCGGTAAGTTCCGCCTTTTTAAATCATAGAAACGATGGCCTTCAAAAGCAAGTTCTTTGTAACGCTCCTCAATAATTGCAGCTATTAATGATGCTTTATCACTGAACGTCTGATTAACATAGGCGTTTATCCTGGCAGCACGCAACATATTCAAGTCGCCTGCTGCATCTCCGGTTGACTCTGCTTCTGCCTCTGACTTAATTAAATACATCTCTCCTGTACGGAATAATTTAATATCTGCCAAACCCGGTGCTGTGGTAGTACCACCAATGTATTTGTTAACAAGATATTGCGATTTTGTACCTGTCCTCGTTGCATCGAATTTAATATAAGCAGCATAACGTATGTCGTTAACCTTATCAAAAGCATTTACTAGCTTGAAAGCCGGCGCATATAAAACAATACCACCAGTTTGGCGATAATAGAAATCACCCACTCTTGAATCAGTTGTTCCCACACGCTTCGCTTTCCAAATTACTTCACTTTCATTTGCATCTGTCCAAATACCTGGAAACTGGGCCTTGGTTGCAAGCGGATAAGCTGCAATAACTTCATTAGCGTATGCAATTGCCTCAGTCCAGTTTTTCTCGTACAAAGCTAATCTTGCCCGAATTGCAGAAACCGCTGTTTTTGTGATGCGGGTTCTGTCTGTAAATGACGTCGGGATTAAATCTTTCGCCAAGCCCAAATCAGCCTTTGCATTTGCGACAACAACCTCAAAATTATCTCTTGCTGGATAAGAAATGGTTGATATTTTCATATAAGGCACGCCCAATGCCCCGGTTTGATACGCCGAAGCATAATTACGTAAAAGCTCAAAGTGAAAATAAGCCCTCAAAGCAAGCAGTTCACCACGGTAACGGCTACCTGTTGCTAAATCCGCACCCGCTAAAGTTAATGCATCAAGGCCAGCAAGTGTTCTGTTAACCCTGTCGATTGCCGTATAATAACTTGCATAAAGCGAAGTTACCGAACCGCTTCCTGCGGTATACAGCCATCTGAAAGCATCACTATTTCCAACGGTGTTTTCTGTGGGAAATGTGGCTTCATCCGAAACTGTCGAAACCAAACTTATCGGAGTATAATCTACTAACGCATACGCACCTAACAGGCCTAAATTGATGTCGTTAATGTTTCTAAAAGCCTTATCAGGCGATATGGTATCCGTTGGAGCCAAATCCAATTTTGTACATGACGATGTAAGAACTAACAACGAAAATATAAGTACGTATTTTTGATATATTTTATTAATCATTGCTATAATTAATTAAAAGTTAACATTTAAACCTGCAGTATATGTTCGGGTATTCGGGTATTGAAAACGACCATAAACAGCATTATTTTCTGGATCTAAACCTCTCCATTTTGTCCAGGTAAGCAAGTTCTGACCTTGAATAAATACTCTTATACCTTTAATAATTTTAGTTTTTTCCAAAATTGTTTTAGGAATAGCGTATCCGATGGTTACATTTCTCAACCTTAAGAATGATGCATCCTGAATATCTTTCGAAGTAAAGTTTCTAGGCACGTCAAATCTTTGAAGGATGGCGTCATTGCCAGAATCTCCCGGCACCTGCCACCTGTTCTCCAACATCCTTACACTTTGATTGCTAGTAGAATAGCGCTGATTTTCATTATAAAAATCTTCATTATTCCAACGCATAACATTTGATACGAATGAAAATAAAGCGGAGGCCGTAATTCCTTTATAACTTAATGAAGTGTTAAAACCGCCCGTAAATGTTGGGTACAAACCACCAGAATTGGTTGTACTTTGCGTATTTACATTATAAGTTGTTGTAATACTGCCATCAAGATTATAATACTGCGCGTCGCCGGTTTGAGGGTTGACACCTGCCCAGTCTGGCGCAAAATATGTCCCATAAGGCAACCCTACTTGCAAAATCCGGGTGTCACCATCAGGATAGGAATCTGTAACATCAGTTACATGAAGAATCTTGTTTTTGTTATAACCGGCGTTAACCCCAACAGACCATAAAAAATTTCCGGTTTTGATCACATCGCCGTTTACTTCGAATTCAATACCCCTGTTTCTCATCTTGCCAGAACTTAAGCTCAGCAAAGAAAACCCGGAAGTGGCCGAAGGCGGTTGATCGATAAACATATTCGTTGTTAATCTGTAATAGTAGTCGGCTGAAATACGCAGTCGGTTTTTTAATATCGCTAAATCAAAACCTACGTTTGATTCCTTAACGTATTCCCAGTCATAATCTGCATTACCTGCAGCTGATGGTCTGATTGCGGCAACCCCTCCATAAGATGTACCTACAGTATAAGTTGGCAAATAGGTAAAGTCGCCACCAAATGGGCTTGCAGTAATACCATAACTTGCCCTGATTCTTAAATCATTAATCCAGTTGTTGTTCTTTAAAAATTCTTCTCCCTTAACATTCCAGTTTGCGCCAAAAGAATAAAAGCCATGCCATTTATTTTCAGGTGCAACTCTTGTTGAGCCATCGTAACGATAACTTGCGGTTGCGGTATATTTATCATTAAAGGTGTATCGGGCAACACCCATAAACGATGCTAAGGCACTTTTAGTTTTACCACCTGTTGTTGATGGTAAAAATACTGCGCTATTGGTTACACCCGCTGGCGTTTCAGGTAAACGACCATCGATACCGTAAGCACTGAAACCAAAAGAATTATAATTATTGTAAACATATTCATAGAATGCTGATGCTTCAAAATCATGCACATCATTGAACTTTTTGGCATAGGTTAAACCCGTGGTAGATATAATGTTAAAATTTCTCCGGCTAGCATCTGTTAACCTGCCTCTTCCGCCTAACGTATTGGCCACACTCCTTGATCCGTAATACGAATCCGGGTTTACAAACTGTTGATCAGTAGATTGCCGATAATCGATACCAGCCCGTGTTGTTATTTTTAGTTCCGGTAAAATCTGATAAGCAAATGCGGTACTGATGATGGATTTAAACTGGTCCGTTTTATCGGATGAATTTAACAAACGTTCTAATGCCTGGCTACCTTCCCTTTGATCTAAAATGAAATATTGAGATCGGTTTCCGGGATGAACCAGCGTACCATCGGAAGCATAAGGATTTTCATATGGTAAAGCATAATAAACCGAAGCCATCGCTGTGCCTGCACCTGTTCCGCCTTCTCCTTCGGTAAAACTTGATTGAGAATAACCCAGCGAGAGGTTTACGCTACCGCTGAACTTGTCATCTTTAAAATCTAGGTTACTTCTTAACGAATACCTGTCTAAACCGGTGCGTTTTGCAACACCTTCCTGACTGTAATAATTTAATGAATTGTAGAAACGTAGATTTTCATTTCCTCCGCTAATGCTTACCTGTTGCTCCTGAAATTTTCCTCTCTGGAAGAAAATATCCCTCCAATCCGTATCAATTTTTTTCAAACTATCGATGATAAAATCTGCTCTTGCCCTTGTTGTCGCAGTGCCGGCAGCGTATGATGGATTCTTAGAAGAATATGTCCAGCCCGGCCCGATATTACGGCCAAAGCTTGCACCAATTTCTTCTTCAAATTGTAAGCGTTGTTCCGTATTCATCATGGTAAAGTTTGGTCTGCTTAAATTCGAAAAACCGTATTGCGAAGTATAGTTGACAGCCAATCTACCGGCTTTTCCTTTTTTGGTCGTTAATACGATTACTCCATTAGAACCTCTGGATCCATAAAGCGCTTTCGCTGATGCATCCTTTAAAACCGTTGCCGACTCAATATCTTCAGGGTTGATGGTTTGGAAATAACCGGCTTCGATTGGTACACCATCCAAAACGTATAAAGGAGTAGACGAACCATTTACGCTACCGATACCACGAATGACAACCGCTGCACTTTGGCCTGGCTGGCCTGATGTCGAAATTACGCTCATGCCCGGAACCCTGCCCTGTAAAATTTGATCGACGGTTAAGCCGGGCACGTTATTAATCTTATCTGCTGTAACTAATGAGCTGGCTGCTGCAGATTGAGTTTTGGTATAATTGGTATAGCCTGTTACCACAACATCGCTCAATGTTCCTGAAGACGGTGTCAATTTCAATGAACCCAGTTGTGGTTTAGCTGCAACTTCCCTATCCGCATAGCCGATATAGGAAATTACCAAAACAGCACCTTCATCAACATTTCTAATAGAGAAATTTCCATTGTTATCCGTTGCATAAATTGCTGATTGCCCTTTCACGTGAACAGATGCTCCAGGCATTGGATTCCCGTTTTCATCAACAACTTTCCCGGAAACATCGATTGCTTTTGAACCTTCATTGCCAATTGATTTTGAGAAAATCAGGATGGTATTTTCCTTAATTTCCCAACCAAAAGGTTGCGATTTCAAAGCATGTGTTAATACATCTGAGAGTTCGGCATTCTTTAAATCGATGGTTACCGGTTTAGATTTTTGCTGAATCAAATCTGTATCATACAAAAAGAAATACCCCGTCTGGCGTTTAATTTCTTTTAAAATTTTTACCAGGGGAGTGTTTTTCTGACTTATATTGATGCGTTGAGAAAATGCATTTGCACTTACCTGAAGGCAAAAGACAGTCATTATGAAAATAAAAAGTTTCATAGCCCTAAGAAATTGATGATTAAAATAGTTTTGAGTAAAATCCTTTGGCTTATCTGCCGTGGATTTATTACTTCGAGTGTAAAAATTCATACATTCAGTTTGGTTTAAGGTTAAATTGATTAGTTTTTATAGGCTTCAGCCACTATTTAGTTAGATTATTTTGAGGTAAAACGGTAAGTCTCCGTCCTTCTTTCAGTTCAAACTTGATGTTTCCTGTTTTTTCGAGCATCTTTAATACTTCAGATAACCTTGATTTCCTAGGAACCATGCCATTATACCGCTTATCCGGAACATTAGCATAGTCTATTTTGATGTCATACCACCTTTCCAACTGATTAAGAATAATTTTTAACTCTGAATCGTTGAATTGAAAGAGACCATTTTTCCAGGCCGTTTCATCGGCAGTATCAACACCTGTGGCAATCTTAATTGCTGCGTGCTTTCCGGTACCGGTTATCGCCTGTTCCCCGGGTCTCAACATCTTTGAAAACTTTGCATTGCTTACCAGTACACTGCCTTCAAGCAAGGTTGTTTTAATTGTGCTGTCGTCTAAATAGCTGTTTATATTGAAATGGGTTCCGAGCACTTCTACTGTCTGATTCTGACTTTGAACACGAAAAGGCATTGATTTATTTTTGGCAACTTCAAAGTATGCTTCGCCGGTAAGTTCAACCAAGCGTTGGTTGCCTGTAAATACTTCCGGATACCTCAATGAGGACGCTGCATTTAACCAAACTTTCGTCCTGTCTGGTAGAACAACCTGGTATTGACCACCATTTGGAGTGGAAATGGAATTATATGCAATATTTCCATTCTCTTTTAAAACCTTATTGTTTAAAATTGTGTAAACCAGCTGACCATTTTTCTCTTTCGAAATTCTGATGCCGTCTTGATCGCTTATGTCAGAAGATGTGTTATCATCCAATACCACCTTAGATCCATCAGCCAATGTTAATATTGCCTTGTTTGTGCCAGGCAAAATATCCAGGTTCTTTTTTTCAATTTGAGACAGACCGGGAAAACGATTAGAATTGTGAACCTGGAAATAGAAAACTCCAAATACAATAGCCAATACCGCCGCTGCCGATATGTATTTAAATAAAGGTGCTATTCTTGACTTTCCAGCTGATTCTATTTTCGCTTGGATGGCTTTGAAGTTCGATTCTTCAAAAGCTTTTATTTCCTTTGCGGGATTTGAATCCCCAGCCTTCTCGCCAAGAAATTTATAGTATTCTTCAATAAATGTTATCTCATCGGCATTTGCTTTGCCAGATAAGTAACGCTCAACAATTTTTTCTAAATCTTTTCGACTTTGAAACGAACTCATTTTTCCGGTTTTTATATACTATGTACCGGAAGTCAGAAAATGTCCCAAAAAAAATATGTTAAATGTGCAATTTAAAGAAAAAATTACCTGAGAAACGCGGAATATAGTGAAAATAGCCACAAAAATAAATGTGTCAGTCTAAATTTCAAAGCATGTGTCGCCGTAGTTATCTGATTTTGTACCGTCTTTTGAGAAATATTCAACTGAATTGAAATTTTTGCCGTAGATAAACCTTCAAAATAATGGAGTAAAAATATTTTTCGTCTTTTTTTCGGCAAGGCTTTGATAAAAAGTTCAATTAAAACACGCGCCTCTTTTTCTAATAAGGCGCCATCCGTCTGTAAAGGCGAAATTAACTTATCCTCAAATACTTTATTAAAAGAGTTGTTACGACTGTTTTTATAGAGATGCTTTAAAACCTGAAATCGTACCGCAGTATGCAAATAGGCTAAGGGTTTCTGTAAATCGAGTTCGCCTTTTCTATTCCACAAATCAGCAAAAACATTTTGAATAACATCCTGACATTTTTCTTTTTCGGGTAAGCGTTTATACGCTGCATTGTAAAGTTCGGCCCAATGAAGCTTGTAGATTTTGCTAAATGCGCCCTCATCTCCCTCCCTTAATAAGTTGAAGAGGTAAACATCGTTTTCACTATTTCTGTTGGCATCCAAATTCAGGCTATTAGGAAACCAAACATAATCATTTTAAGTACTTTTAGCAATACCTTCTGATGAGAACTGAAGATCGTATAGTTTTTTGTAATAGCCATTTAACCTCAGCAACTGCTGATGTGTCCCTTCCTCTTTAATTTCACCTTTATCAAGCACAATAATCCGATTTGCTTTTTGTATGGTTGATAACCTATGGGCAATAACGATTGAGGTCCTGCCTTCCATTAAATTATCGATGGCTTTCTGAATCAGTAATTCTGTTTCAGTATCAACCGATGACGTCGCTTCATCCAAAACCAAAATCGCCGGATTGTGTACCAGGGCCCGGATAAATGAAATCAATTGTGCCTGCCCGGCAGAAAGGGTAGCACCACGTTCCATAACATTGTACTGATAACCGCCAGGCAAACGTTCTATGAAATCGTGGGCACCCACTTTTTTAGCAGCATCCACAACTTCTTCAATCTTTATGTCGGCATTATTCAGGGTGATGTTATTCAAAATCGTATCTGAAAAAAGAAAAACGTCTTGGAGGACTGTAGCGATATGGCTTCGCAAATAATCGAGTTGAAAGTCGTGGATATCAATTCCATCGATTGTTATTTCACCTTTTTTCACCTCGTAGAAACGGTTTAAAATGTTTATCGTCGATGATTTTCCTGCACCTGTGGCACCAACCAGGGCTACGGTTTCGCCTGCTCTAACTTCAAAAGTTAAGTCTTTGAGCACATAATTCTCTTCGTTGTATGCGAACCAAACATTCTTGAATTCGATATCACCCTTTAACTTTACAGGTTTTAAAATTCCTGAATCGGGCGTCCGTTCATCGGTATCTAAAACTTTAAATACACGTTCGGCACCAACCATCCCCATTTGAAGCGTATTAAACTTATCTGCCAACTGGCGGATAGGCGTATAAACCATACCAAGATAAATGATAAATTGTGTTATGGTTCCGGGTGTAACACCAACCGGGTTTGAAAGAATGCTGTTCGCACCAAACCATATTAATAAACCCAGAGACATTGCAGAAATCAACTCTACAACCGGAAAAAAGATAGAATAATACCAGTTTGAACGAATGTTGGCATCACGGTAGCGTTTATTAATCGCGTAAAATTTTTTGTATTCTTGGCGTTCCCTGGCAAAGTATTGTACAATAGAAACACCCGTAATGTGTTCCTGCAAAAAGGTATTCAGGTTGGAAACCTCATTCCTGATCTCCTGGAAAGCGACTTTAATGGCTTTTTGAAACTTACGAGTCGCCAGAATTAACAATGGAACCGGCAAAAGCACCACAAGACTCAATTTCCAATCGGTATAAAGCATTACCACAATGATTACAATGACCTGCAGGGTATCGCCAATCATCGAAATTAAACCCTCAGAGAAGATGTCGGCAATGGTTTCCAAATCAGATACGGTTCTGGTAATTAATTGGCCAATAGGTGTTTTATCGAAAAATTTCAATCTAAGTTTTGTGATGTGGTTGAAAACGTTGATTCGCAAATCACGGATGACCGATTGCCCCAAAGTATTGGTCAGCAAAGTATGATTATACTGAATTAAGGTTTGAAGCAACAACATGAAAATCATTAAAATCGTCATGTTTACCAAACCCGAATATTTCCCGGTAAGAATATAGTTATCTAAAGTGTATTTAATCAAAAACGGACGGACCGGCGAAATTGCAGCCAGTAAAATTGTTAAAATAACCGACCATACAAAAACAGCACGGTAAGGCTTTACGTATTGAAAAATACGTTTCAGCAATCCTGTGTTATATACTTCGCCTGTTACTGCCATGCTTATGGTTTAAGGTGTAAGGTTTAGGTATAAGGCCTTGCACCGTCTTAAAAATTTTAAATTATACTAGCTTTTTTTTGTAATTCACTTTTTCTTTAGCGGTCGCCGCACCCTCCACCTTAATCCCTTCCGCCTTCTACCTTATATAAGGGTATTCTACTTTCACTAAATACAAACCACAGGCAGGTACCGATTGCCCGGCTTTGCTTCTGTTCTTACTATCAATTATATCTATAAAACCTTCAATATCAATTTCTTTTTTACCCACGAGAACCATCGTACCCACAATTGCCCGAACCATATTTCTGAGGAAGCGATCGGCCTCGATTGTGAAAACCAACCCATCGTTTAATTCCTCAAATACCGCTTTAGTGATTTTACAGTTATTGGTAAATGTTTGCGTGTTCGATTTACTAAAACAAGAAAAATCAGTAAAATTTAACAAAGCCTGCGCCGCCTGGTTCATTAAGTTTACATCCAATTTATCCTTTAAGAGCCAGGAACGATTGAGTTTAAAAGGATCTTTTTGGAAATGAATATAGTATTTATAAGCTCTTGCGGTCGCATCGAACCTGGCATGAGCATCATCAGCAACAGCGATAATTTTTTTCGCGGCAATCTGGTAAGGCAGCATCGCGTTTATACCTGCAACAGCATGAAGAACTTTGGATTCTTCCAATTCATCTATGTCGAAATGCGCGTAAAAATCAGTTGCATGCACCCCCGCATCGGTCCTGCCACAGCCTAAAGTTTCGATGGGCTGCCTGAAAAAAGTAGACATGGCTTTATCCAGCAGCTCCTGAACAGTTACCGCATTAGGTTGGACTTGCCAGCCATGATATAAGCTGCCATCATAAGCTATTTGTATGAAATACCTTTTTTTACTCAAAGTGATGCAAAAATACTTTTTCCTTTTAATTTAAAGCAAAAGCACCTCACATTTCTTGGTAATAAAATTAAGGCTTCGCAGCATTGCGCTCAACAAAATTCCAATCATTATCATAGAAACCGGCTAATTTAATCCCTTTTACACCCTGCTTTGATAAATCAGAAGAAAAAATCATATAATCCGGAAAGCCGCTCCCGCCTGCAAAATATTGATTTGCATAGGCTGATTTCATTCCAGTAACACCAGTACTTGCTACAACGCCAATTAAGTGTTTGTTATCTTTTTGCGGCCAGATATAGTATGCGCCCAGGTTATCTCCTTTCCAGGTATTGCCGCCTACTGTAATTTGAACGTTTGTTACTCTTATAGGACAATCTTTTAACAAATTTGCCCATGCTGCATTGTTGTCGGCGTTACCATAAAGAATAATATTACGTCCGTTATATTTTGATGACGAAAACTCTTTATCTGTAATCACATCAACTGCTCCGTTGCCTCTATAATACCAGCTTTCTGCGTCATACTTAGCTTTATTCATATTCACCGAACTGGCTTCTACACCACCATTTGTGCCCACTACAAATACCATATTGTGATTAAAAGCTTCCTTAAAAGTACCTGATCGGCCAGGTTTTTTCTCCCGCTGGTTAACGCCTGGAATTATTTTCCATAACTGATCGGTTTTTTTAAGAAACAAGGAGTCATGATCTGTTTTCGTAATGTAATCCAGCGTTGATAAACCATCCAATTTAATGCTTATTTTTTGATTGGCATTAAAATCAGCTAAAGACAATTTTAAGACCGTAACATTTTCAGTTTTACCGGTTATAGCGGGTTGCTTTTTATCCCTATCCAATACGATACGACTGTATTTTAATGGCTCTGCTTGCTGATAAATAGTGGCCCAGCGGTAGCTTGCAGAAATCCCCGGACTGGAAGTTATAAAATCGATGTGGTTTACAGCGGTGTCGGCAGCAATGGAATGCCATTTAAAAAAATTAAATAATGGCGGCCAATCCACGCTTTGATCTCCAAACCAATGTTCTCCGCCAGGGTACTCATAGTAGCTGAAATCACTGTGAAAATCAGAAAGCATTTTTTTCATTTGCCTGGCATAACTAACAGGAACTACCCTATCGGCATCGCCATGCAATATGTATACACCCAAAGATTTGTAATTTTCAACGAGCTTCGGAACATCACTCTGGTTACCTGCCCGAAGCAGCATTTGCTCTAATATATTTTTACTGCTGTCCGGAATCTTTCCATCAGCAGAACCGTAGTCTTTAAGTGATGCATAACCTGCTGCAGGAGCAATTGCAGCCCATTTATCGGGATAAGTTGCGCCTAAGAACCAGGTTCCGTGTCCACCCATAGAATGCCCCGTGAGGTAAACTTGCTGTTCAGCTGGTTTAAATTGCTTTTTTGCTAAGCCCAAAACTTCAAGTGCATCTTGTCTGCCCCAATCTTCCCAGTTAAAACCTCTTGGCCTGCGGTTTGTTGCAGCAACCACGGTGCCCCAGTCTTTCGATCGATAGGCCCTAGCCTGCCCGATTGCTTCCACTCCGGCGCCGTGAACAGAAAGGAATAATGCAGAATTCGCTTTCCAGCCGCCAAGTTGGGGCGTAACAGCAAAATATTGTAAACTGCCATCGATGTTACTTACAAACGTTTGTTTGTAACTTGATGATGCTTCCAATGCTTCAATAATGATAGTTTTTCGATCTGCTACGGTTTTTCCATTCATCAGCTGAACTTCCAGATTGTAACTGCCGGGCTTTGTTACAGCATTTGCGTCAAACTCAAAGATTACCTTACGCATACTCAATTTTCCAATACGTGCAACGGCTATACGACGTTCCACGCCATTCAGAATGGTATTGAAATACAAATTCCCAAGATCAGATAACGAGGAATTGCTTACCGTTAAAGCACCTTTCAATATTTTTTCAGATTGATTGATAATAATACTTGGAGATGTGACGTCGTCGGTATGGATGAGCAGCTTTTTATCATTTAAAATAAGCATCGGCAAGATGGTAGCCCCTCTTATGAAAAGCTGATTTTCACCTTTTTTCAACTGTACCGGAATATTCATATAACCAGAGGCATACGGATCGCCCATGTGTGGAACACCATTAAAAAACAAACTGTTGCCTCCAACCACATTCAAAATTGCGGTTTGTTCTTTTGGAGATGTATAACTAAGATAAATATAATCCGAGCCCCTATCTACGCTCCCAGGATTTAAAAATGGATTATTCGTTGTTTGTGTGCCCCTTCTTGAAAATGCCCTGAAACGACCTTTTTCATCAGCTGCAATAGCTTTCCAAAGTACTTGCTTCCCATCCTCGCCTGTTGTAAACACTCCATTTTCTTTGGGGTTGTGGAGCTGTCCGCCAGCCATTTGCCAGGCAAGCAAATCGGTATATATCGCTTCTCGCCCATATCGGCTACCGCTGGCAACGGTTAAAGCTTTTTCAAATTTAAGTGTATCCTGAGCAATTGCTCCTGTTGCAACAAGCAATGCGACAAGGAAAGGTAAATACTTTGACATAAATCGATTTATTAGAAATAAAGTAGCCTTTTTGTAATTCAAATGACCTAGCAGCAGAACTGTTATAGTGAATTAAATATGGCAGTAAAAATTTCCTATTATTTTTATAGTGTGAGTGGAAAACCAAATATATTAAAACTTATTAGTTTATGACAAAATTGAAAAATTGTTTTTTCAAGGTCGAAATAGAATTCCTATAATTGTTTATTATTTAATAATTAACATGATACAACGCGTACAATCTATCTGGCTTTTACTGGCAGCAATTGTCTTAATTTTAATGCTGTTTTTACCTGTTGCTACCAAAAATGCTGGGGCTGAAACATCAGAATTATATACCAATGGTTTACTGAAAACAGTTACCGGTAAATCAGGAACGGTTTTAACAATGAACACATTTTTGCCTCTTTTAATTACAAACATTGCCGTGGCAATTATGTGCCTTGCAAACATCTTTAACTTCAAAAAAAGAAGTTTACAAAAGCGAGTTATCCTATTTACAATTGCGGCAATTGGCGGTTTTGCCTTTTGGTGTAGTGTTTACGCTAAACAACTTCCCGGTGGTGTTGAAGGTGCAAGTTTTGGGATTGGCGCTTATATGCCTGCATTAGCCATCTTGTTCTGCGTGCTGGCAATTTTCGGTATTAACAAAGATGAAAGATTGATACGATCTGCCGAAAGGTTGAGGTAACTGATTAATTTTATTATGAAGAATTTTACGCTATCTGCAACTCAAAGTCAGGAATTACTTGCTGTGCTAAAAGCCCGTTTCGAAAATAACCTGAACCGCCATGAAGGATTGGATTGGCTGAATGTACAATCTAAGTTAGAAGCCAATCCCAACAAACTCTGGATTCTCAATGAAATGGAAGAAACCGGTGGTGAACCGGATGTTGTTGATTTTGATGAAAAAAACGGAGCATATCTCTTTTTCGATTGTGCCGCCGAAAGTCCCAAAGGACGCAGAAGTTTGTGTTATGACGCCCTGGCACTCGCTTCAAGAAAAGAAAACAAGCCAAAAGATAGTGCAATTAATTTAGCCAACGAATGGGGCGTTGAGCTTTTGACTGAAAAACAATACCATTATCTGCAACAATTTGGCAAATTCGATAATAAGACTTCGAGCTGGATTAAAACACCCGACGACATTAGAAAATTGGGTGGCGCATTGTTTTGCGATTATCGCTATGGAAAAGTCTTCACCTACCATAACGGTGCAGAGTCTTATTATTCGGCAAGGGCTTTCAGAGCTTGTTTAAGCGTTTGATTTTTTAAACAATGATTGCCAAATACCTATCCTTCAGCATTTCAATTGCATTTATATCATGGATTGTTGGGATGTTAATCAATGCTTTTCTAAGAAAAACTGATTTTTATGCTAAATACTTAAACCACCTTAATTTTATTAAAAGTGAAACCCTGAATAAAGTGATCGGAATGCACTTTTTTAAATGGGTCGTAAAAAACACGTTTTTCAAGTTTTTCAATCAAAAGCTTAAAGTTAAAAATAAGGTTGAAAAATCTGATCTGGTTAAATTACGTGCTGAAATGACAACATCTGAAATTGATCATTTAATAGCATTTATTTTCGTAACTTGTTTTGCACTGGGCGCATTTTATAATTTCAAATTTAAATCTGCTGGCATAATGATGCTTATAAACGTTTTCATGAACCTATATCCATCTTTACTGCAGCAGGAGAACAAAAGACGAATAGATAAATTCATAAATAAATTTTAGCATTTTTATGTTGAAAACTCTGGTATCAATATGAATGACGAAATCAAATCTTATAACAACGGCCAGGCCCCTTCTGATAAAGCTGTTTGTGATTTACTGGCGGATACAATTGACACTGAACTAAATGAAGCCGAAAGTAAAATCTGGCATGCTCATCCGGTTTGGTTTTTAGATGGGAACCCGGTTGCAGGTTATAGTAAAGAAAAAAATGGCATAAGATTAATGTTTTGGAGCGGTGCAGATTTTGACGAGGAAAGCTTAGATGTTAAAGGAGCAAAATTTAAAGATGCTTCAATATTTTATAACGAAATGGCCGCAATTGATTTAACAACATTAAAACGCTGGCTGCAAAAATCAAAAACCATACAATGGGATTATAAAAATATTGTTAAAAGAAAGGGGAAATTAGAACGCATACGATGAACGTAACACCAGAACACAACGAAAAAATAGCCAGAATGACTTTTTCATCGGTTTACCCGCATTACGTAACAAAAGTGGAGAAAAAAGGAAGGACTGTTGAAGAGTTGCACCAGGTGATTACCTGGTTAACCGGCTATAATGAGGAACAACTCCAAAAACTCATCAACCAGAAAACTACGTTCAAAGATTTTTTTGAGCAAGCCACAATAAACCCGAACGCGCACCTGATTACAGGCGTAATTTGTGGTTATAGAATTGAGGAAATTGAGTATCCGCTAACCAAACAAGTACGGTATTTAGATAAACTGGTTGATGAACTCGCCAAAGGCAAAAAGATAGATAAAATTTTAAGGGTTGGATAAGGCTTAAAAATGAGTTTCATAATTTGAGGTACAGGGTTGCGGCAGACTTGCTGAATTCGACCGACTACTAAACCAATAAGATTTTTTAAATCTCATAGGTTACCTTTATTTAATTAATCGGCAATTTGCATTATATCTATCATCTATTTCCCGCTTCCCATTTACACCTTCTCTTTCTTCCTTATTTTCAAATATTTAGCTTTAAAAACTATTTACTTAACCATCAGTAAAATACGGAAAATTAACCGTACCTTTGCGGCTTAAATAAATAAAAGACGAATGACAAACCCATTTCAATTATTGGGGATAAGTGATGACGTCGTTAATGCCGTAAAGGACCTTGGATTTGAAACTCCAACGCCTATTCAGGAGCAAAGTATTCCTGTACTGTTAGAAGGCACTAATGATTTTGTTGGTTTGGCCCAAACAGGAACAGGAAAAACAGCCGCATTTGGTTTGCCGCTGTTAGAACTAATCGATTTTAAAGTAACAAAACCGCAGGCATTGATTTTATGCCCTACGCGAGAATTGTGCTTGCAAATTGCTAACGACCTTAAAAACTTTTCTAAAAACGTTGCTAATGCCCACGTTGTTGCCGTTTACGGTGGCGCGAACATTATGCAACAACTACGCGAAATACGCCAAGGCGTGCAAATCGTAGTGGCCACGCCCGGCCGAATGTTGGATATCATTGGCCGTAAAGCCATCGATTTTTCAAATGTTAAATATGTTGTGCTTGATGAAGCTGACGAAATGTTAAACATGGGTTTCCAGGATGACATTAACGATATTCTATCAACCACACCTGATGACAAAAAAACCTGGTTATTCTCGGCAACAATGCCTGCAGAAGTTCGCCGTATAGCTAAAAACTATATGGATAACCCTGTTGAATTAACTATGGGCACAAAAAACACTGGTAACGTTAACATTGAACACGAATACTACATCGTTCGTGCCCGTGATAAATACGCTGCCTTAAAACGTATAGTAGATTTCAACCCTGAAATTTTTGCTGTTGTATTTTGTAAAACCAAATTGGATACACAAGATGTTGCTGAGCATTTAATTAAAGATGGTTACAACGCGGATGCCCTACACGGCGATTTATCGCAACAACAACGCGATAAAGTGATGCAACGTTTCCGCGAGCGTAACATGCAGTTGTTAATCGCTACTGATGTTGCTGCGCGTGGTATTGATGTAAACAACGTAACACACGTAATCAATTACTCTTTACCTGATGAAATTGAAAGTTATACCCACCGTTCAGGCCGTACTGGTCGTGCTGGTAAAACAGGTATTTCTATCTGTATCATCAATTCTAAAGAATTAGGTAAAATCCGTCAACTGGAACGCATTATTGGTAAACAATTTACCAAAGCGGAATTACCTACAGGATTTGATGTTTGCGAAAAACAATTATTCTCATTGGTACATAAAGTACATAATGTAGAAGTTAATGTAGAGCAAATTGATCAATACATTCCTCGCATCATGGATGAATTTAAAGATTTATCTAAAGAAGATGTAATCAAACGTTTCGCTTCATTAGAGTTTAACCGTTTCTTAGATTATTATTCTAAAGCACCTGATTTAAATGCAGCGGTTGGCGATGATCGTGGCGAAAGAGGTGAACGCGGCGAAAGACGCGGACGCGGTAGCGAAGGCTATACACGTTTGTTCATAAACCTGGGTTCGGTAGATGAATTTACCCGTGGTGATATGTTATCTTTTATTTGCAACAATGGTAAAATTGCTGGCAAAAGCGTTGGTAAGATTGATTTAAAAGGTGTTTTCTCTTTCTTTGAAGTAGAAGATGATGTTGCGGATAAAGTTTTCGAAGGATTCAAATCGGTAGAATTTAATGGTCGCCAGGTTCGCATTGAAAAAAGCGGAGATGGTGGTCGTGGTGAAGGCGCAGGTGAAAGACGCGGCGGCGGTGAAAGACGTAGCGGTGGTTTTGGCGGCGAACGCAGAAGCAGTGGTGGCGGTGGTTATCGTGGCGGAAGCGGCGGTGGTGACAGAAGAAGTTCTGGCGGTAGCGGTCGTAGAGAAGGTGGAAGTCGTGAAGGCGGAAATGCTGGTGGCGGCTTCAGAGATTTCTCTGGTCGTAGCCGTGATGAAAAAGGTGGAAGCAGAGAAGGTGGAAGCGGACGCAGAGAAGGCGGAAGCGGCGAACGTCGCAAAAAATGGTAAATCACTAAAACCAAATATTTTAGAAGCCGTTCCCGATCAAATCGGGAGCGGCTTTTTTGTTTATGTAATTTCCAGTAGAAGCCGTTAGACAAGAAATATACTCATCTTCATTACTGTCGACACCAGTCGACCACAGATCCAAGTTATCCAATTCACATTATTCTTAATTCGAATTATGGTTTATATTTACCTATAAATCATTAAAAAATGTTAACCCGAAAAACGCTAATTTTCCTCCTCTTATCCCTCACCTACACTAACCTTAAAGCACAACAAAATAAACCAGATGAAAAAATGGGTTGGTTTGCTGATGCAAAACTGGGAATTTTTATCCACTGGGGCATTTATGCTGTAAACGGAGTTTCAGAATCATGGTCATTCTACAACAATTACTTAAACCACGATGCTTATATGCAGCAGCTCAATGGCTTCAGTGCATTAAAATATAATCCTCAGGAATGGGTAAAATTGATTAAAGAAAGTGGAGCCAAATACGCGGTAATCACCACAAAACATCATGATGGCGTTGCACTTTGGGATAGCAAAGCTGCTGGTGCAACTACAACCGTAAAAAATAGTGCATCAAAAAAAGATCTGATCACTCCTTTTGTAAATAACTTAAAGATGGCTGGATTAAAGACAGGTCTGTATTTTTCGCTACCCGATTGGAGTTACCCTGATTACGATATTTTTACCCGGGAAAAGAAACGCTATGATTTTAAAAAAAATCCAAAACGCTGGAATACTTTTTTAAACTATTATCAAACCCAGCTTAAAGAGCTTTCTAACCAGTTTAAACCAGATTTATTATGGTTTGATGGCGATTGGGAACATACCGCCGATGAGTGGCAAACCGAGAAGGTTAGCACATTGCTTAAATCCGAAAACCCACATATCATCATCAACTCCAGGCTGGATAAACGTGGAGATTATGAAACACCCGAGCAAGGTGTGCCTGTTGTTAGACCGGCTTCAAAATATTGGGAACTGTGCTATACCATGAACGATTCCTGGGGTTTCCAACCGTATGATCAGCATTACAAATCGTCTAACATTATTATTAGAACACTGGTCGATTGCATCAGCATGGGTGGAAATTTATTGTTGGATATCGGTCCGAAAGCCGATGGTACAATTGCACCCGAACAGGTTCAAATTCTTAAAGATTTGGGGCGCTGGACTAACAAATATGCAGAAGCAATTTATGAAACACAAGCCGGCATCCCTGAGAGACATTTTGCCGGAAAAACTTCATTATCAAAGGACAGAAAAACTTTGTTTCTCTACATAGATTATAAAACAAATCAGGGAATAAGACTCAAAGGCATAAAATCGAATGTAAAAAGTATGCAATTAATAGGAGGTAAAGCGGTAAAATATACAAAAATTGACGATTTAGAATACCTATTGAACGTTTCTCCTAATGATTCTGACCAGGACGTGACCGTGGTCAAGGTAAATTTTGAAGCACCCATCATCCTCGCTGAAGCTGGTAATGAAAATATTTCCATAGAAGATTTATTTAGCGTACACACCAAACTGGATTTATCCACATACAAGCTTCAAAAACTTTCCAGTGTTTTAGATAAAGGAAATAATATTTTTAATACAACCAATCTTACTGCTGATGGGATGAATTTTAATGCGCAGGTAAAGCCACTGGATCAAAAAGTGAACAACTGGGTTAGCAAACATGCAGAGGCTTTACACAAAACCATTGCAGGAATACCCGAAGGACATTATCCAGGCAAAACAGTTTTATCCGCAGATAAGCAAACATTATATTTATTCGTAGAAGGGCAACCAACCGGCCCGATTGCTATTAAAGGTTTAGAAAATAACATCAGCCGCATTAGAATTGTGGGCGAAGGCACTATGTTGAATCACGAGGTATACAATAAATTATATTGGAGTAAAGTGCCTGGCATTGTTTATATCGATATTCCAAAGGATAAGCTTGACGATAGGCTGACTGTAATTGCTGTGCTGTTAGATGGCCCGATAAAGTTATATAGGGAAAACATTAGCGCAATTGAAAGTAACTTGTAATTATTTAACTATTGTAAAATAGTAGTTCGACTTTACAAATGTTCTTAAATTGCATTACTTTCGCTAATTATGCAGGCAAAATATATTTCCTATCAGGAAACTGGCTCTTTTTCAAAACTGGTTTTGGATTACATCAACGATGAAGAAGAGCTTAGGCCTTTCTACAGTTATCGTCCTGATATGGATGGTTTAGCCCAGGCAATAGAAAACAGGAATTTTTTAGGAGATCGAAACATTCTGGCCGAGGTTCTGAAAAATCAATATCGGCACATTCAAACCAATAAATCGGTATCGAAAAACATCGAACTTCTAGCTTCTGAAAATACTTATACGGTAACTACGGGCCATCAGCTTAATCTTTTTACCGGTCCTTTATATTTCATTTACAAGATAGTTACTGCAATAAATCTGGCCATCGAGTTAAAGATGGCCCATCCTGATAAAAACTTTGTGCCTATTTATTGGATGGCCACAGAAGATCATGATTTTGACGAAATCAATCACGTTAGCGTAGATGAAAAAAATATCAGCTGGATACAAACAACCAATGGCGCTACAGGCAGATTGAGTACTAAAACTGTTGCTGCAGCAGTAACCGCTTACAAGGGCTATTTGGGCATCTCTAAAAATGGAAAACATATAGCTAAGGTGGTAGAAAAAGCTTACCTGGAACATGATAACCTGGCAGATGCCACACGTTATCTGGTGAACAATTTATTCGAGAAATACGGTTTGGTAATCGTGAATGCGGATGAACCGGCCTTAAAAAACATCTTTGCCAGCGTGATAGCGGATGACGTGAGGCAGCATAATAGCGCTAAAAACATCGGCTCAACCTCCAATCAGCTTGAGGAAAAGGGCTACAAAACACAAGTGAACGGCAGGGACATCAATTTTTTTTATCTCAAAGTTGATTTACGGGAACGATTAATTTTTGAAGACGGGAAATATCTTGTCAATCATACTGACATCAGTTTTACTGAAGATGAGCTTTTAGCAGAAATCGCATCGAATCCCGAACGGTTTAGTCCGAATGTGGTGATGCGTCCAATGTACCAGGAGGTTATTCTTCCAAACATCGCTTACATTGGCGGGGGCGCCGAAGTTGCTTACTGGATGCAGTTAAAGGCAAATTTCGACTATTATAAAGTCGATTTCCCGGTCCTGCTACTTCGTAATTCGGCCTTATTGATTGATAAACGAAGTGCTGAAAACCTGTACAATTTAGGTTTCGCTTTAGAAGATATCTTTTTACCAGTTGAGGAATTGAAAAACATATGGGTTAGAAGAAACTCTACGGCACAATTGCTTCTGGCAGATGAAACAAGAGCTATCAACAGTATCTTCGACCAAATAAAGCTTAATGCTTATAAGATTGACAAGACTCTTTCCATTTCGACAGACACGGCAAAACAAAAAACGAACCATCTTCTAGCCAACCTGGAAAAAAAATTATTCAGGGCCGAAAAACGAAAGCATAAAACTGCGTTAATTCAGATTGAAAATGTTAAGAAAAGGCTTTTCCCAAACGGCACTTTACAGGAACGGGTTTTAAACATCGCGCCAATGTATGTAAATTATGGTGAGGATTTTCTTTCTTCATGTATAGAAAATTTCGAACCTCTGGGCGGGGATTTTACTCTACTTTTACCGTAAAAAGACTAAAGCAGAAAGATAAAAGACCAAAGCGGAATAGACGACAAACTGTCTTGATACTTGCTACTTAATACTTGATACTAAAAATGAACTTCATAACTTTCACCGAATCCAAGCTCAGAACTTTTACTTACAACGTTTTTAAAAAAATGGGTTGTTCTGATGAACATGCCGAACTTGCAACCGACGTTTTAATTCGCTCAGATTTACGTGGAATTGATTCCCATGGCGTGGCCCGCTTAAGTGGCTATGTCCGGTTATGGGAAAAGAAAAGAATTAATGCAACGCCAGATATTAGAGTTGTTCATGAAACACCTACAACAGCAACAGTTGATGGGGATGCGGGCTTAGGTTTAGTTGTAGCTCCATTTGCGATGAAAGTGGCTATAGAGAAAGCCGAAAAATATGGCAGCGGCTGGGTCTCAGTTAAAAATTCGAATCACTTTGGCATTGCTGGATACCATGCTTTAATGGCTGTAGAAAAAGATATGATTGGTATCAGCATGACGAATGCAAGTCCGCTTGTTGCGCCAACTTATGCCAACGAGCGCTTGTTAGGAACTAACCCAATGTGCTATGCATTTCCTGCGGGAAAATATCCGCCGGTTATCGTAGATATGGCTACCGCTGCTGCTGCAAACGGTAAGTTAGAGATTGCACAACGGGCAAATAAAAGCATTCCTGATGGCTGGGTTCAGGATAATAACGGAGAAGTTTCTACTGATCCAAATGAATTAAAAAATGGTGGATCACTCTTACCTTTGGGCAGCGATAAAGATCATGGAAGCCATAAGGGATATGGTTTAAGTGCTACAGTTGATATTTTATCAGCAGTACTTTCCGGCGCAAATTACGGGCCTTGGGTACCACCGTTTGTGGCCTTTTTGGAACCTTCCGCAAATCCTGTTGGCGAAGGATTGGGCCATTTTCTAGGCGCCATGCGTATTGACGGCTTTCGGCCTGCGGCAGACTTTAAAAATCATTTAGATAATTGGATAGAGCGCTTCAAAAGTGCGAAAACCGTAGATGCCGATAAAAAGGTAATTATACCGGGCGAACCGGAACATAAATTTGAGCAAGAAAGAAAAGTCAGCGGAATTCCATTAATAGATGTGGTGGTAAACGACTTAAATGAACTGGCTGATAAATTAGGGATTGAAGGTTTAAAATAATACCGATTATTTTTCGATTGTCAGGTTTGCTTTCAGTTGCAAATCCTTACTGGATGAACCAATCATAATTCTGAAATCTCCAGGTTCAATCACCCATACCAGGTCCTTGTTAAGCATCATAAAAGCTTCTGGTGTTAGTTCAAAAAGAACCTCCTTTTCTTCACCCGCTTTAAGATAAATACGCTTAAAGTTTTTTAATGCTAAAACGGGTTGCGAAACGCTGGCTAAAATGTCGCGAACATACAGCTGTACTGCTTCTGTTCCATCATATTTGCCATCATTTTTAAGTTTAAATCGTAGCACAAGTTTCTCGCCCACTTTAATCTTATTCTTTTCCAATCGCAAATCACTGTACCTATAGCTAGTATAACTTAAACCATAACCAAATGGAAATAGCGCTTCGCCACTTAAATTATTATAATCATCACCTCTTCCGGTTGGTTTGTGATTGTATACCAAAGGCAATTGCGCCTCATTTACAGGATATGTTATTGGTAGTTTACCAGATGGATTAGAATCGCCGAACAAAGTTTCCGCAACTGCAGTTCCACCTGCTTCACCAGGATACCAAACATTCAAAATTGCCGGCACATCCTCAATCCAGTTCTGCATATTTATTGCACTTCCACCAACCAATAAAACGACTACAGGCTTACCTGTTTTTGCCATTTCCTTAATCAGGTATTCCTGGTTTCCAGGCAAATTAAGCATTGCCCTGTCTAAAAACTCACCTTCTTTTATACCAGCTGCAATTACGATAACATCTGCTTTCTTGGCTAATTCTTTTGCTTTTTCAATTTCTAAAACCGTTTTATCTTCTACAGCATAATTCCAGATCAATTTAATATGGGCATTCCCTTTAGGCTCCCTAAACTCTATTTTGATTGGGTAAGATTTATTGGCTTCGAAGTCAAAGTCCACCAGCCTGGCATGATAAGAACTCTTATCCCATTGGTCGACAAGCAATTTATCGTTTATAAACAATCGGTAACCATCATTTCCTTCCAACCCAATTTTATAGGTCCCAGATTTCGGAATTTTAACATCCCCCTCCCACCTCACAGAATAGTTGTCGGTTGTTAATTTTTCATTTGGGGAATAAAGCGTCCACATGAAATCTAATTGTTTATCAATTCTATTCAGAACTGGTTTTCCTGATAAATCAATTGAATTAAAATATGCCCCGGATAAGCCTTTCTTATTATTCGATGAAAGAAAAGAAGAATCTATTACAACATAATTTTTTGTGTTACGAAAGCTGCCCTGTGTATAATTTACAATTGAATTTTTCGCGCTTGTTTTTATGCCATCCAGAATACTGATATTACCTTTTCCAGTTCCGCTGTAACCACCTAAACGTGCTTCAGTTGCATCTTCACCTAATACTAAAATATTCGATGGACGCTTTAATGGCAAAATCTGTTTGTTGTTTTTGAGCAACACGAATGACTCTAAAGCCGCTTTCTTTACAAGTTTTTTATTAGAAAAATCGGTTAGGGAAGCCTTCGCATCGGCTTCAGAAACATAAGGATTTTCGAATAGGCCCAATTCAAATTTTGCCCGTAAAACTCTGGAAACAGCATCGTCAATTCTTTCCTGAGGGATACTGCCATCTAAAAATGGCGGTATAAAAAGCTTGTAATGTTCGTATTCAACCTGAAAAATAACATCTAAGCCTCCGTTTAAAGCTTGCACCGTAGATTCCTTATAATTATTTGCCGTATTATGGAGCACATTGGCGCCGCCAACCGCACCGGCGTCTGAAATTACAAATCCTTTGAAGCCCCATTTCTTTTTTAAAACATCCGTCAAGAGCCAGTAATTTGATGTTGCAGGCGTACCATCTACGCTATTGTAAGAAGTCATAACCGAGCGTATTTTTGCCCTTTCAACGGCATCTTTAAACGCAGGGAAATGAATTTCTTCTAGAAATCTTTCATTTTTTTCAATCGGATAACTATCCCGGCCGCCATCTCCCACGTTAGCGATAAAATGCTTTGGTGTAACCACCACATTTTCCCGCTCGATAGCATTCATAAATGCATGCCCCATTACGGTCGTTAGATAGGAATCTTCACCGTAAGTTTCCTCGGTTCTTCCCCAACGTACATCATCGGCTATATTAATAACAGGCGCCAAAACATCTCGGATTCCTCTTATTTTTGCTTCTTTTGCAATCGACTTGCCTATTTCGGCCATCATTAAAGTGTCAAAGCTGGCCGCCAAGCCAATTGACTGAGGAAAAGCTGTTGCACCTTGTCTCACCAAACCGTGTAAGGCCTCATCGAAAACGAGCATGGGGATGCCAAGCCTGGTTTCTTTTACAAAATAACGCTGAAGCTGATTTACTTTTTTGGCCAGTGTAAAAGCATTTTCTGTTGTATTGTAACTCAACATTTGTTGGGCTTCACCAGCACCACCAGATTGTGCACTAATTTGCAGCCCAAAAACTCCGTTCTTATACTGACCATTGTTAATCCCATTAACATCACCCGGAACCATAAATAACTGCCAGAATTTCTCTTCAGGCGTCATCCTTGATAAGAGATCTTTTATTCTATCATCTACACTGATTTTTGAGTTTTTATACTTCGCCTGCGATGTAGGTTTATCGCCAATGTTCTGAGCAAATAAATTATTATTTAGTACGAAAGTACTTAACAGGATGATGACATTTCGAAAATTCATTTTATCATTTTAGGATTAGTTTTGAGGGATAAACTCAAAAGCCAAAGCAGATTGCGTATTAAGTTCTTTAGGGATTTCTAAGCTCACTTTGCCCTTGGTTTCATCCCATTTTATCTTTTTCCCTGTTGAAACCAATACAATGTCAGTTCCTTTCTTTGGTATATTTCCATCCCAGCTAATCTTAAGCGGAGATTTTTCATTCGAACCTAAACAATAAATAGCAAAAAGTTTCTGGCCGTCTTTCGCTTGTGTAAACCAGGTTTGCCCGCTATTGTAGTTTTTGGTTGTTCTCGTATTATAGATTGCTTTACCGTTGACAGAGGTCCACTTACCAATATCTTCCAGCTTTTTAGTTACTTCTTCAGGAAAAGTTCCGTCAGGTTTTGGTCCTACACCCAAAAGCAAGCTTCCGCCTTTGGCCACAATTTCAACAAGTTTATTGATTACCTCTGAGGCCGGTTTATAATTATCATTAGGTACGAATCCCCAGGCGCCGCCTAAGGTCATACAACTTTCCCAAGGATAGTCTAATTGCTTTTCGGGTATTTTCTGTTCCGGTGTCTGATAATTTTCATAAGCGCCATGAACGGTTCTGTCGACCATAATTAAACCAGGCTGTGCTTTTCTGGCCATATCGGCAATTTTAGGCATATCAATGTTCTGGCTCCATTTAGGAATGTTTGCGCCCCAGGACAGTACTTCGGCATTAACAGATTCGAGCGGGCGAACCCAGCCACCATCAAGCCATAAAATATCTACACTACCATAATTGTGCATAAGCTCTCCAATTTGGTTGTAGGTAAAATCTTTAAATTTATTCCATCTCCATGGATATTTTCTAATGTCGTAATTGTTATTTCTATCGGCTGTTGCATATTTTTGCCACCAATAATATTGAGAATGCCAGTCGGGCTTAGAAAAATAGGCACCGATCATAAAACCTTCTTTTCTAAACGCATCGAAGACATATTTAGCTACATCTGCCTTTGGATTATTTGCAAAAGGGCCTTTGGCAATACTAAAATCAGATTGTTTTGTATCGAACATAGCAAAGCCATCATGGTGTTTGGTCGTAAAAACGAGGTATTTCATACCTGCAATTTTCCCTGCCCTAGCCCATTGTTCAGGGTTAAATTTCGTAGGATTAAACTGTTTGCTAAAATGCCAGTACCATTTTTTATAATCATCATACGAAATAGTTGAATCCCTTTCTATCCAGTCTTCAGAACAAATAGACCACGATTCTATAATTCCAGGAACAGCATACAAGCCCCAATGAATTATCATTCCAAATTTTTTATCCTGCCAGGTGTCTAACTTTTTTTTCACCAAAGGATCGGTTGGTGCCTCATAGTGTGTAGATTGAGGCATGATATCATTTTGCTGCGCCATCAAATCAACACTAAAAAATATAAGGAAAAACAATATGGAAATCTTGAGCTTCATAATAATTGTCAAATATGCCTGCTATATCGGAAAAATTTATCAATTGGGGGGCATTTAATTTTTATAAACAACCCCTGCACTGTTATCTAGCCGGCAACATGTAAAACCGGCATAAAAAAAGCGAAAGACTTTTATTCTTCCGCTTTGAGTAATTTATATATTAATGAATTCCGCTTAATAATCTATTCCAACGAATTTTATGCAGGAAAGACGCCTCACTATCCCAGCTCATCCATATAAAAAGTGCCTTACCAACAATATGATCTTCTGGCACAAATCCCCAGTAACGTGAATCTGCAGAATTATGACGGTTGTCGCCCATCATCCAATAGTAGTTCATCTTAAAGGTATATGAGGTTGCGATTTTATCGTTAATATACCAATCCTGACCCTTTTGCTCTACCTTATTTCCTTCGTATGTTCTTATGGCCCTATAATATAAAGGCATTGTATTGCTGTCAATTTTCACAGTCCAACCCTTTGCAGGGATCTTGATCGGACCAAAATTATCCCGGTTCCAGACCCGGTTTGGATCATGCGGAAATAGACCGCCAGCTTCAACTTCGCTGGCTGGCGCTGCGTCCATGGCTACACTTTTAACAAAGTCAAGCGCCCGGAGCTCATCTGCCATTTCAGGAGATATATTTACTACATATGTGTTTGCAGCAATTGCCGGTGTATTTCCAAGATCCAGTTTAAATTCATCCAATGCAGAATAATTGAAATCCATTGTTTTAAATTCAAGACGGTAAGGCATCATACCTGTACTTTTCAGCGGCTCATCTTTGCCATTTACATTAGCAATACCGTTCTTCATGCTGATAACATCTCCAGCGATACCTATACAACGTTTAATAAAGTTTTCACGTTTATCAACCGGCCTGCTGATTATTGTAAACTGACTATGAACAGATGCTCTGCCATATTGCCTTACCAAATCATAATAACTCGGCACCTGGTTTTCTACTGCTACCGTATCGCCTTCAGGAAAGTTAAATACAACCACATCATTTCTTTTAACGTCTGATAAACCTGGTAAACGACGGTATTTCCATTGAACGCCATCCCAATAAGCTTTTGTAGATGTAGTTAAAGGCATGGTATGGTGTGCAAAAGGAAAAGCAACAGGTGTCATCGGAACGCGGGCACCGTAATTCACTTTGCTCACGAAAAGGAAATCGCCTATAAGCAAAGAACGTTCCATCGAACCCGAAGGGATGGTGTACGCTTCAATAAAAAATACCCTGATAATGGTTGCTGCAACCACGGCAAAAACAATGGCATCCACCCACTCGCGGGTTTTGGTTTTTTTCTTCTTATTGGCATCCTTTTTCCTTTGCCAGAATTTGTAATTCATATTTTTTGTTTAGTTGGTTAAAAGATTAATTGCTTAACCCGGCTAACTGTTATCTGATTCTTCTTCCGGTATGATTCCACGGATTATGTGATTTCACCGATTTAATTTATTTTCTACCCGTTCAAACCGCCTGTTTTGGTCATTCCGCCTAGTCTTTTTAGCTTATTCAAATATATCAGTGATACTGAAAAATCCTTTTTTATTTTCAAGCCATTCTGCCGCCACAACTGCACCCAAAGCAAAACCCGCGCGATTGTGGGCAGTATGCTTAATTTCAATTTCATCAACCTCACTACTGTAAATTACGGTATGCGTTCCCGGAATGTTTTCAATCCGGTGTGATTCGATAAGCAGTTGTTCGCCCGTCGGAAATACTTCCACATTTGTTCCAACAACTTCGTTTAACCACTCCGTTTTTCTATCCAGATTGTCTACAATGCCTTCGGCAATGGTTATTGCGGTCCCACTTGGTGCATCAAGCTTTTGCACATGATGAATCTCTTCAACCTGAACTTCATAAGCCGGGTAGCTATTCATCAATTTAGCTAATGTTTGATTTAGTTTAAAGAATAAGTTAACGCCGATACTAAAATTAGACCCATAAAGTAAAGTATTGTTACTGCTGTTACATTCATTTTTAACTTCCTGGAGTTTACCATACCAACCGGTGGTACCAACAACCACAGGTACATTCGCATCAAAACAGGTATAGATATTCTTTATAACCGAGTCGGGTGTACTAAAATCAATGGCTACATCCGCCACCTTCAGGTTCTGTCTGGTTAAAGCTTCCTGATTATCGATTGAAATTTTTAACACGATTTCATGGCCACGTTCCAGTGCAAATTTTTCTATTATCTGCCCCATTTTACCATATCCTAAAAGCGCAATTTTCATTTGTTTATATTTTATAAATAACTGGTTAAAACCGTAAAGATACTTTTAAAGCTGGCATGACATTAAAACCGTACATTGAATTTTGGCTGTTTATTAATGATGGCATAATTTTCATCGCAACGGAATCATCTATATTGAAAAAATTGAGACGGGCTGCAACATAAGCGTCGATTACCTGTACGCCATAAACGGCAACATAGGAAAAAATGATAATCTGAGTATTCCTTTTATAAATCGCCTGAGCATCAGTAACATTAGTATCACCATACCTGATCAGATCCGGATTTTCTTTTTTTCCGGGATTCAACTGTCGGTATGTAGCTTCTTTTAAGAAAATCTTATAATTGTTTCGATTATCGATATAGGATATTGTAAGCAGTGTAAACCCGCCATAGATTATCCCAACTTTACTTAAAGTATATGTTTTTTGCCAGAAATGACCGGTTTTTTCGCCTTTGGCATTAAGTTTATCACGTAATAATTGGTTGTTATACAATTGACCCCAACCAGGAACAATCAGTGATTTAAAAATGGCTTTCCTGCCAGCAATTTTACCGGGGTTAATGTATTTTACCTTTGTGGTATCTTGTCTTTTCGATGATGAATCTATTCTGATATTTTTTTGCGGGACCGCCCTCGTTGTATCCAGCGGTTTTAAAACCGTATCCTTCACCTGGGCTGAAGCCAGATTTACAAAGAAAATGGCGAGTAATGAAAGAAATACTAAATATTTTCCTTTTAACATTACCAATCTAATAATTCTAAAATCCTGTTCAGATCTTCGTCGCTAACAAAAGGAATTTCGATTGCACCTTTACCATTCTGACTAACTTTTAATTTTACACGGGTGGCAAATTTTGAAGCTAAGTCATCTTGCAGTTTCTGATACTGAAAGGAAACTCCTTTCGCTTTTGGTTTATCTGCTACTTTAAGCTGCGTGTGTTGCAGGTTACGCACCAGTTCTTCTACTTTACGAACAGATAACCCTTTTTCTAAAATTTCCTGATGAATAAACAATTGTTTATCAACGCCATCAACATTGATTAAAGCCCTTGCATGGCCCATAGAAATTCTTTGATCGCGTATTGACGCCTGAATTGCTGGTGGAAGTTTTAGCAAACGTAAATAGTTGGTAACGGTTGTACGGTTTTTGCCCACACGCTCGCTTAACTGTTCTTGTTTTAAGCCAACTTCGTCAATCATTCTCTGAAAGCTCAACGCCACCTCAATGGCGTTTAAGTTTTCCCGTTGAATGTTTTCGATTAATGCCATTTCCAGCATTTGCTGGTCGTTGGCGCTGCGAATATAGGCAGGGACCTGTGTTAAGCCCGCTAATTTTGATGCCCTAAACCTTCGCTCACCAGAAATTAACTGGTATTTGTTGGCACCGACTTTTCTAACGGTTATCGGCTGAATTAAACCCTGCACCTTTATTGAATCGGCAAGTTCGTTTAACGCAACCTGATCAAACTCCGTACGGGGTTGGTAAGGATTGGTTTCAACTTCAGTTAAGCTCACATGACTAATGTTGCCAATCTGTTCCGTTTCACTCACCGCATTTACCTGTTGTTTCGGCGGATGAGTAGATTCGCTATCATCTAAAAGCGCACTTAAACCTCTTCCTAAACCTGTTTTTCGCTGAAAAGACGTCATCTATAATTTATAAAGTTGCTGTACCAATATTTTCTTCTTCTTTTAACAAGCCGTTTTTCTTAACGATTTCGCGGGCAAGATTTAAGTAATTAATTGCGCCTTTGCAATTGGCATCGTGCATAATTACAGAAACGCCATAGCTTGGCGCCTCACTCAACCTGGTGTTACGTTGTATAATGGTATCAAAAACCAACTCATGAAAATGCGTTCTGACCTCTTCCACCACCTGATTAGATAGACGTAAACGAACATCGTACATGGTTAGTAAAATACCTTCAATTTCTAATTCAGGATTTAAACGGTTTTGCACAATTTTAATTGTATTTAGCAATTTGCCTAATCCCTCCAATGCGAAATATTCGCACTGAACCGGAATGATAACTGAATCAGCAGCGGTTAAAGCGTTGATCGTAATTAAACCTAAAGACGGCGAGCAGTCGATAATAATGAAATCATATTGGTCTTTAATTTTCTCCAGAACAGCCTTCATTTTATATTCGCGGTTATTCAGATTAATCATCTCAATTTCCGCGCCCACCAAATCAATGTGAGCAGGCAGCAAATCTAAGTTTGGAGTATCGGTTTTTTGAATCGCCTGTAATGGATCGATGTCGTTAATGATACATTCGTAAATACTATCTTTTATATTTCTCGGATCGAAACCAATACCCGAAGTCGAATTCGCCTGAGGGTCAGCATCAACCAGTAAAGTTTTGTATTCCAGCACGGCTAAACTAGCAGCCAGATTTATTGATGAAGTTGTTTTACCAACACCACCTTTTTGATTTGCTAATGCAATAATTTTGCTCATCTATGTATCAGAAATTTACTTAACGCTATTAAGGCAACATACTTATACCTTTTAATCGACAAAAAGTTCTATTTTTGCGCTGTTTACGCCCTTTTTCTCAATCAGCTAAGATACAAACTATATGGCAATTTTAGCAATTAGGGCATTTGGGTTTTGAACATGTTATTAACAATTTGCCCATGATTACGATTATAGCTGCCACGAACAGACCAAATAGCAATACGTTAAAAGTTGCTAAATACTACCAGCAACAACTTAAAATCAAGGGTGTGGTTTCTAACTTACTCAGCCTTGAGCATTTACCTACCGACGTATTGAATACAGATATGTATGGTAAACGGTCGCAAGCTTTTCAAAAAATACAGGATTTAATAAACGCTACGGATAAATTTCTTTTCATCATGCCGGAATATAATGGCAGTTACCCGGGCGTTTTAAAAGTGCTTATTGATGCCTGCTCCTTTCCCGATAGCTTCTATGATAAAAAAGCGGCTTTAACAGGTATATCATCAGGTAAATATGGCAACATCAGAGGGGTGGATCATTTCACTGGAGTTTGCCATTATGTTCACTTAAATGTTTTGCCTTTGCGCCTGCACATCCCTAACATTAAAACGGAACTTGACGCTGATGGGAATCTGATAAGAGAAGATACGGTTAGGTTTGTTAATGAACAGATCGGTAAGTTTATTCATTTCTAGACCAGGATTTTCAAGATTTAATGATTTTCAGGATAAAGATCCTGAAAAACAATATATTATATTATTCTGGTCTTCGAAAACACAAGCCTGGAGTTTATAAGTTTATTCATTTCCAGACCAGGATTTTCAAGATTTAATGATTTTCAGGATAAAGATTCTGAAAAAACAATATATTATATTATTCGGTCTTCGAAAACACAAGTCTGGAGTTTATAAGTTTATTCATTTCCAGACCAGGATTTTCAAGATTTAATGATTTTCAGGATAAAGATCCTGAAAAAACAATATTTATATTATTTTGGCCTTCGAAAACACAAGCCTGGAGTTTATAAGTTTATTCATTTCTAGACCAGGATTTTCAAGATTTAATGATTTTCAGGATAACCCAATAGCCTCTATCTGATTCAATGGTTTTTTCTCACAGACCATTTTACTTCCGTTGTGGAAAATTGGCGTTGACATATTCTTTAAGCTTTTATCTTTAAGCTTTTAAACGCCGAATCTAATCCATTTATCGCCTTCATGGCCAAAAATAAATGAGCCAGGATGAAGCATTTCCGCCATATCCTCAATTAAAGAAACTGCATTTTCTGCAGAACGTTTCTGGTCGGTATCATCACTTAAAAGGATAACCCGATTGTTTTTAACGGCTTGCCATTCCGGATTTAATGCGGCAGGAACCTCACGCATTAAATCAGTTAAATTTTTTCCGGGCTGATAATAAACAATAAATACCGCGTTGAAAATATCCGTTTCCAACATCCCGCCGGCAATTGAGAGTTCTTCTGATAAATAGTAGGTGGGGTTACTATTAACATCGAGCAAAGCAGCCGGCATTTTATCCATAAATTTAATTTTATGTGTTACAATATCTAAACGTTCCTGAAAATTTTCTTTTGCGGCAGCGTCAAGGCCAATAAATAAATCGTTTAAAAAAGACATCTGCATTAAATTTATTAATTTGTGCAAAAATAACATTCCTTACCGCATGCGAGGCTCATTTCATTATATATTTTGGATTTTTTGCAGCATTATTTTCATTTCATGCAAAGAAACAGCAGAAAATAAAAACAAAAAGGTATTTAACATAAACCTCGATCAAGGTTTAACATCTTTAGATCCCGCTTTTGCCCGCAATCAAAATGCAATATGGATGACCAACCAAATTTTCAACGGATTGGTACAAATCGATTCTACTCTGCAAACCGTACCTTGTATTGCCAAAACCTGGCAAATTTCAGCAGACGCCTTAACTTACACCTTTAATCTTCGAAACGATGTTTACTTTCAGGATGACCCCATTTTTAAAAATGGAAAGGGTAGAAAAGTTGTAGCCAGCGATTTTGCTTACAGTTTTTACCGTTTAATAGACCCAAAAGTTGCATCATCAGGCGGATGGATTTTTAGTGATAAGGTAAAAGATGAGAAGAATTTTATTGCTCTTAATGATTCAACTTTCCAAATAAAACTCGTTCGCCCCTTTCCGCCATTTATGAGTTTGTTAACTTCACAATACTGCTCTGTTGTACCACGCGAAATTGTTGAGCATTATGGAAAAGATTTTCGAAGTCATCCGGTTGGCACAGGTCCCTTCAAATTTAAATATTGGAAAGAAGGTGAGATTTTGGTGCTCCTGAAAAATGAGCATTATTGGGAAAAAGACTCTAAGGGGCTCCAACTTCCATACCTGGATGCTTTAAAAGCTTCATTTATCACTGATAAGCAAAGTGGTTTTATGAGTTTCTTAAAAAAGGATTTAGATTTTTATTATAGTGTTGATGGTAGTTACCGCGACGATATTCTTACTAAAAGCGGCAAAATGACTTCCAAATACAAAGGGAAATTCACCTTGAGAAAGGGTCCTTATTTGTGTACAGAGTATGTAGGAATTCTGGTCGATTCTACATTGGACATTGTCAAAAGCTCTCCGCTTAGGTTTAAAAAAGTTCGTCAGGCCATAAATTATTCAATAGACAGGGAAAAGCTAATTAAATATTTAAGAAATGGCATTGGCATTCCCGCAACCTCCGGCTTTATACCTAAAGGGATGCCAGGTTTCGATAGCACGACTGTTCATGGTTATCACTATAATCCAAAACTGGCTGCGAAATTATTGGCCGAAGCGGGTTTTCCTGAAGGCAAGGGTTTAACGGAGATAACTTTGAATACGACGACAACCTACAAAGATTTGATTGAGTTTATTCAGGGAGAGTTAAGTGCAATTGGTATAAAGACAAAAATCGACGTTAGTCCGAGTGCCAGTTTAAGGGATCTGATGTCGAAAAACAATGTAAACTTCTTCCGCGGGAGCTGGATAGCCGACTACGCTGATGGAGAAAACTATTTATCTATGTTCTACTCCCGGAATAAAGTTCCATACGGACCTAATTATACTGCTTTTTATAACAAAGCATTTGATAAATTATTCGAAGAGAGTTACTATGAACCTGACAATAAAAAGCGTTTCAAACTGTATCAGCAGATGGATCAAATGGTAATGGATTATGCTCCGGTTGTTCCTGTCTTTTACGATCAATCGGTGGTTATGCTTCAGAACAACATTAGCGGTTATCCAATGAATCCGTTGAGTTTAATGATTTTGAAAAGGGTAAAGAAAATTTAACCGGGTTATTATTTTTTTTCTATAAGCTTTCTTTTTAGAAAGTCTGCCGTTGCTTCACTTACTTTTAATCCGTTAGAGAATTTCATCCAATGGTGTGTATCATCAGGAATGGCGAGAAATTCAAATTCAAATTTTTTGTCTTCGAATCGCTTCGCTAAATCGACACTTTGGTTAAAAGCGACATTTCTATCATCATCAGCATGAATTAGGAGGGTTGGTGATGTCCAGGTTTTGATATAGGTGACCGGCGAAGACTCAATTGCTTTTTTAGCGGCTAACACTGCATCCGGAGCAGGCTCCTTTGCGTCGGGGTTATTATTGCTAAATCGATTATTAACACCATGGATGTCTACTCCGGCAGCAAAGAGCTTAGAATCTTTACCTAAAGCTAAAGCAACCAAATACCCACCATAAGATCCACCATATATGCCTATTCTTTTATTGTCTATATCAGGTTGGGCAGCAAGCCATTCACCGGCGGCTTTAATATCCTGATATTCTGAGGCACCCTGTGCTCCGGCATTTATTGGTTTATGAAAATCAAAGCCATAACCCAATCCTAAACGGTAATTTACAGATAGTACAGTAAAGCCTAATTCCGCCAAATATTGATTTAAGGCATAATCGATAGAATAATAATCCATAGGATTCCAGCCTAAAAACATTTGCCTTTGCGGCCCGCCGTGAACGTAAACTATCGCTGGGCGTTTTTCAGCATTATTTTTTGGTAAAAATAATTGTCCATATACCGTTTTTCCATCTGCAGCTTTAAAGCTTACGTGTTTTGGTATAACCATGTTCCTGATTGGAAAATCTTTCGGAATTAATTTTTCACCAATTAAACTGATTTTCGTATTGTTTAAAACGGCAGGCAACAATGGTCTTTCTGCGGTTGAGCTCAAACAAAAAATAGTATTACCATCTCCGGAAACCACAGGATAAGACTCTATTCCAGAACCTGTACTCAGCGCTTTCATGTCGGGCTTATCGACAGAAACTTTGTATATGTGCCTGCGGTCCAAATCATCTTTACTGTTGCCAGTATTTGATGCAAAGACTATAGTTTTTCTATCATTGCTTAACTTCACATTTTCGACTACAAAATTACCTGGCGTTAACAATATTCTATTTGTACCATCAATGTTCATTGAATATAGATGAGGCCAACCATCTTCATACGATGCAGTAATAATTTTATCATTTGCCCAAAATAAATTTGCACCGCCATCAATTGATGGATATGAACCCATTACTGTTTCTGGTGCTTTCCATATTTGTTTACCCTGGCCTGTATTCAAATCGACCACACAAATTGCCCAGGGCTGGTGTTTTTTTGTTAAAATGGAATCAACAGCATTGCCGTTACCAGGTGTGCGCACAAAAACCAGTTTAGTACCGTCAGGAGACCAAACCGGAGTTGCATCTTTAGAAAACGATGGCTGAATCCATCGTATTGGTGTTTTGACATCACTATAAATACCAATAAACGAGTGGTCAGTTCTATTGGAAACAAAGGCTATCATCTTTCCATCAGGCGACCATTTGTATCCTGATTGAATGCCTTTCATATTGATGATAACTTTGGCTGGTGCAGAAGCGTCTATTGGAGCCAATAATAATTGACTGGCTTTCGAGAACACAATTTGATTTTCTGATGGCGAAATTACCGGGTTATCGCCTTCACTAATCAAATTGATTTTACCACCCGTAAATGGAACAGAATAAATCTCAACCTTTGGCATTATAGGGAAACTTGAAGCATTAACAGGACCTCCATCTCTTCCACCATGGTCGCCACCACGAACAAATACAACCCATTTGCCATCTGAAGAAATGGCCAGACCAGATAATTCTTGTCCATCATCCTCATCAAATGAGGTAATTTTCATTGCCTCATAATTTGGCGCCTCTGCAACATAAATATTTCTTTTTCCTTGCTCGTTCGCGGCCCAGGCTATTTTAGAACCTGCTGGAGCTGTAACCAGTTGACTTGGAAAGGGATAGCTTAAAACAGATTTTAGATTAAATTTTTGAGCATATATCTGAACGTATAAGACCATCAAAACAAAAACCAGTGTTATTTTTTTCATTATCTAAAATTTCGAATAAATTATAAAAAAAAGCCCTAACCGATAAACGGAAAGGGCTTAGAACGTAATTTTTATAAGATTGTTACTGATCCCACCATAACTTAGTTGTTCTTGGAACTTCTGCTGGAACATTAGCACCATTTTTACTTTTCTCTCCCTGTGGATAATCATTTCTACGAATAAAATCTGGCAACGTAACATTAACCGGGAGTGTAAAATCTTTATACTTATAATCATATCTTCTTGCATCATTCCATGCCTCGGGATTTAAGTAGGTTGCAACGTATTTTTCCTTAAAAATTAAATCTTTAGTAAAAGCAGCAACACCAACGGCAACTCTCGCATCTGCTAAATAAGCAGCCTTGTCGGTTGCAGCAACCTGAAATTTATCCATATTAGCAGAAATAGCTGCTAAGTAAGCATTATATGATTTGGTTTTATCGGTTGAAAAAGCCGCCTCCGCTTCAATAAATTTCATTTCAGCATATGTTGCGATAAAAATTGGAGCGGTTGGGCTCGTCCATGTTGAGTTTACGGAAATATAAGATTCATCTTTAACTGTATTTGCTCCAGGCAACCTGTTACCCGCACCATTAACTGTTCCGATATATATGTTATTAACTGTTCTGTCGGTAATTTTAGCAATTCTCGGATCAAGCAATCCATAGGTAGTTCCGTTTAAATGATCTATCAACTGCTCAGATAACCAGCCGCCAAGAGATTGTGAAGCATTACTGATAGCCACACTTGCCCAAAAATTCCTGATACTGAATGTCGACATTTGAGCGTCTTCAGCATTCGATGCAAAAGAATTAGTTACGGCTGCTAACACCGCAGTTGGATTGTAAGCTGATGTTTTACTTACCTTATTTAACAATCTGGCTTTTAAAGCATAGGCAAATTTTAACCAGTTAGCTCTTTCGTTCACACCCGTTGTACCATAAATCAGATCGCTGGTTGGTGCCAGTTTTATAGTGGAATTGGTTTTCGCCAATTCTACAATAGCTTCATCAACTAAAGCCATTGTCTGGCTATAAATCTCTTGTGCTGTATCATACTTCGGTGTAAAGTTTGTAATATCGAAAGCCTGAGAAAATGGCGCAGCGCCCCACATGTCGTTTACCATAATCAGGTTATAGGCGATGAGCACATCGGCAACACCCCTGTATTCACTAGAACCCTGAGCAATTGCCATTTTCTTCATTTCATTGGCATCAGCCATAGCAAAATAAAGCGCATCCCAGGTTCCGCTGAAATCTATAGATTGATAGGTATCGCCCGCACCCGAAGCAGCCGGATTTGCAGTGTATTGAACATAGGGTACAATAGCACTTGCAACATTATAATTATTAACACCTGCTTTACTTGTTGATGTAGCGAGTAATGATGCCAGAGTTGGCGCTGTCACCTGATTTGGGTTTTTAGCAACATCATCAAAATAGCTGTCTTTGCAGCCTTGAAGGGTAACACTAACCGCCAAAGCTGATAACACTGTATATTTTAAAATCTTTTTCATCGTTATCAAATTAAAAACCAACGTTTAGAGAGAACATAATTGTACGTGCTGTTGGGTATGTAAACCCGGCAGAACCATCATTATTGCTACTTGCATCGTAAGAACTTGATTCCGGGTCAACACCATAGTATTTAGTCCATAACCATAAGTTGTTACCTGTTACAGCAATTGAAGCAGATCGGATTGCTTTTTTAGGCAACCAGTTTGTTGGCAATGCATAACTCAAACTGGCAGAACGAAGACGGACCCAGGATGCATCTGTTACAAACGGCTCAGATACGTTTCTGTAAAGTCTGCGGTAATAACCTTCCCCGTAATCTACACCATCGGGTCCAAAGCGCTGACCCAGCCATACCTGTTTAGTATTCGGTGTCCCGTTTGCCAGAACACCTTCAAATGTTCTGAACGATCTTCTGTCGACAGTATAATCCGGTAAACCGAAAGCCGAATAAAAATCTTCCAGCCAGTTGTATTTTTCAAAGCCTAAGCGGGCATCAAACAAAACATTTAAGCTGAATCTTTTGTAGCTGAAATTATTACCCATACCGATTACATAATCAGGTTGAGAATTTCCTAGTATTCGTTGCGTACCCCCTGAAATGATTGGAAAGCCATCAGCACCGATAAGTAGTGGCAGATCTTTATCCAGGAAATTACCATCTTGTGGCTGACCACCAGAATACCTGTTAAAATAAGAGCCATAAATATTACCAAAAGATTCACCCTGAACCAGTTTCATGGTTACCCCGGCATTACCGTAACCTCTTGCAGCGCCATATATAATATCCGTTGGTAAATAAAGGATTTTATTTCTATTTGCAGATAAGTTTAAGTTAACACCCCATTTAAAATCTTTCCCATCGATTGGCTTTCCATTAATCACCAATTCGACACCACGGTTGCGAATATTACCTGCATTAATTGAAGTGGTTACATAACCAGTTGCTGAGGTAATTTGTGCCCTAACAATTTGATCTTTACTTAATGAATAGTAATAGGTAAGGTCGAAACCTAAGCGGCCTTTAAAGAAAGACATCTCCAGACCCGCCTCATAAGTATTCGTAAACTCGGGGCGAAGGTTTGGATTTCCAAGGTTTGATGCCAGGGTTAAACCTGTTGATCCTGTTGGCAAACCAGTGTATGTACCGAAACCGGATGAAGCACCGGCATAAATAGGCGCATCTTTACCCAGTTTAGCATAAGATAACCGCAGCTTAGCCTGACTAATAGAGGCCGGTAGTTTAAAATGGTCTGAAAACACATAACTTAAACTGGCTGATGGATAGAAAAATGACCTGTTCTCTTTAGATAATGTCGAGGTAATGTCGTTTCTTCCTGTAACGGTTAAGAATAGGAAGTTTTTGTAATCAAACGTGGCTTCACCAAAATAACCAATTAATCTTTTCTGCTCAAAACCCTGAGAAACACCGATTATTTTTGCATTTGCAAGATTAAAAAAATTATAAATGCTTAATTGGCTGCCCAGAGTACCAATGTTTTTAATTTTAGAGTCATACATCTCCTGCCCCAACCTCAAAGTACCGTTTATATCATTCGTTAATTTTGAAGTTAAAGTTGCTATAAAAGTTCCGTTTAGAGTTCTGGATTTAGCATTGTATTCACCATAAAAACCCTGGTCATTGTCATAAACCTGCTCGCCAGCTATCCCCATAGGCCCGGGTGCGGTTCTCACTCTATTATCATTGTAAGTATCTAAACCAAAACGATACGATAAGTTCAACCATTTCACCGGTTCATAACTTAGTGACGCCCCACTAATGAAACGATTCACATCACCTTTGAGTTGGTTTGTTTCAGTACCCCATATAGGATTATTGGTGCCAATGTATTTTTGTGTACCATTTTCATTGATATAATCGGCTACATCATAACGCGGAGACCAGTAAGCCAAACCTTCTCCAAACCTATCAGCACTGTAAGTATAGCCACCAGCATTACTAAAATTCATATTGACGGCAGCCTTGAACTTAGGGCTGATTGTGATGTCGGTATTCAACCTTGCTGATAAGTTTTTATAATCAGTATTAGGCATCATGCCTTTTTGGTACAATTGAGATACGGAAGAGAAGAATCTGACCGCTTCAGAACCGCCTGCAACGGACACGGAGTTCTTAACTTGCTGTCCCGTCCCAAATGCCCGGTCATAATTATCATAAAGTTGATCGGGGTGTGTCGGGTCAATGGCCTTCGCCTCAGCAATTGTTGGTCCCCATGCTGGTCCAATACCACTTGGTGGATTAGCATAAACCCCTAAAACACCCTGCGTATATTCTTTTTGAACAGCCGGTTTTTTTAAAACTTCATCAAAACCATAGCTACTGCTTAAGTTGACGCTTATACCCCCTGCCTTGCCTTTCTTTGTCGTGATCACCACCACACCATTAGCGCCTCTTAAACCGTATAATGCTGTAGCTGCACCACCTTTTAAAATGTTAATGGTTTCAATATCATCGGGATTAATATCCGACGCTCGGTTACTTACACCCCTTGCGCCATACGAATTACCACTTGGATTTGCACCTAAAGTCGATGTTGTGTTATCAATCTGAACACCGTCAATTACATATAATGGATCACTGGGCGTATTTGGGTCGATAGAGTTAACCCCTCTGATCCGGATGTTTGCACCCTGGCCAGGACCACCACCCATACTTGAAATGGTTGCGCCCGCTACCTTGCCTTGCAAAGCGTTAATTAAGTTTGGCTGTCGGTTAAAATTCAAATCGTCACTGTTAACCTGCTGAGCAGCATAACCCAGCGATTTAGCCTGCCGGGTAATTCCTAACCCTGTAGAAACAGTTACTTCCTGCAATTCTTGCGCATCAGCAACCAGCGAAACGTTAACTGTTGTCCTGTCGCCCACGCTAATTTCACGGGTTGTATAACCAATTGCATTAATTACGATAGTTGCGTTTGTTTGCGGAACCTGTAAAGTAAAACTTCCATTTCCATCCGTAGATGTACCAGTTGAAGTTCCTTTAACTTTTACACTTGCACCGGGCAGGGCCTGGCCATCATCTGATGAAGTAACTTTTCCGCTAATGGTTCTCACCTGAGCTATAGTCGGCAGGCCAGCGAAAAGTACACACAGAAAAAGCAGCGAAGTAAAGATTTTTCTCATATCTCTGTTGTTTAGGTTGATTTTTTTTAGTTAAATGCAATATAAGTTTTTTAAAAGCAAAATATAGCACTAAAACCAATAAATACAGCAATTTCTCGCAATCTTTGCTTTAAAAAAACAGCTAAACCTGCAACTCAACGCAAAAAGATTGCTAAAAGGATGCATAACCTTACAAAAACAACACTTGACAATTAAATTTTTAAATGCTATTTGGCAACCGGCTTAATCAATAATCCATTAAATACAAAAAGCCTTTCTAGATTTTAGAAAGGCTTTTTGTATTTAATGTCGCAGGCTTTAACTATTGTTGAACACCACCCATTCCCCCGCCTTGCTGTTGCTGATCCTGTTTAATGTCATCGTTTTTAATTTTCTTTTTCTCAGTGAATTTAAGCTTACCAAAAGTGTAGCTGAAGTTTAACGTATAATTACGCAATGGATAGTAAATGTTTTGACTTTGATAAATGGTACCGGTTTGATTAACAGCATTATTTATCGTTTTTATATGCAAGTTCTTTGTAAATGGATTTAATGTACCTAAACCAATGCTGCCTTTTTTCTTAAAAATTTCCTTTTTGATGGATGCGCCATAAATATAAAAAGGATCGGTAACACCTTGATAAGTGCGTCTTTTAGAAGTAATCACATTAAATAACTCAAAGTTGTAACCTTTACCAAAACCATATGCCGAACGTACAAACCAGTTAAAATTAAAAAAGGTGCCTGTGTTAACATTAGTCGTGTTATTGGTTACCGAATATGTATTACCTGAAAAGTTGGTCATTAAAGTCCATTTTGGCTTAGGATTATAAGATGCAAATACGTTAAACCCATAAACTGGCGCTGTACCAACATTTATGTAGGAAGTTAATGTTTTATTTACACCGTTCTCAGTTATAGGAGAGATTGAGTTTTCTATCACATCACTGGTGCGGCGATAAAATACCGATGCATTTATTATTGATCCTTTAATAAAGGTATTATAGCCCAATTCCAAGTTGTCGCTTAACTCAGGACTTAACTGGGGATTACCCTGCATAACATTAAACTGGTCGCTTTCATTACGAAAGGGATTCAGATAAGTTTGTGAAGGCCTTTGCACGCGGCGGTTATAACTTAACTTCAGAGTTGCGCCACCTTTTAGGTTTTGCGATATGATAGCACTTGGAAATAAGTTTAAATAATCGTTTTTCTGTACGCCGCTAGTTTGTGTGTTAAAATCGATTTGAGTGTACTCTGCCCTGATACCACCCTTAAACTTTAATTTTTTGGTTAAATCGAAGCTGATAACACCGTAAGCAGCGCCCACATTCTGGTTGTATTCGAAGTCTTGAGCAGTATTATCAAACTCACTTTGTATGTCGCGTAAAATTGCTTTTGCACCGACCTCTAACGTTGTTTTTTTATTAAACGGATAAATATAATCTGTTTGAAAGGTATACTCATTGTTTTTTGCTGTGTTGTTACTGTTTGTTTGCAAACCCGATGGGAAGGCTGCTGAAGTTAGCAAATTGCTGAAACTCGTTGGCGTACGGCCAGAAGATAACTGCGCAGAAATGGAAAACTCCTCACCTTCTTTTTTACTGGTTTTACGGTAATCTACATTCCAGTCTAAATTTCTGAAGGCCATATCCATATCGCCGATGTTGGACGCACCCACGTTATTAATCAGATAACTGGTTTCGCTTGGTCCGCCATTTGAGAAACTATTAAATTTTGCAGTCGTACTAAGGTTGTTATAAGCGTTAAAGTCGTAATCTAAACCTACACTTCCATTATATCCATTTCGGCTCCATTTTGAAAATCCACTTTGTGAAATATTATTTGTTGTACCATTTAGGTAGGTTGTGTTGGTTATAAATTCAGTTTGTGATTTTTGAGCATAGGCTAAATTTGTTCCCAAGCTTGTATTAACGCTCAATCGACCCGTTTTTGCGGTTAAGTTAAATGAGCCATTATTCTGACGGGTTCCTGCAGCTGCATTAACTGAACCACTCACACCCTGGGCATTTGATTTCTTTGTAATAATATTAATGATACCGCCGGAACCTTCAGCGTCATATTTTGCAGATGGGCTGGTGATTACTTCGACAGTTTTGATTTGTTCTGCAGGAATCATTTTTAATGCATCAGCCACACTGCTTGCCATTGTGCCCGAAGGTTTACCGTTAATTAACACCCGAACAGCACCGCCGCGGAGTTGAATATTTCCGGTAGGATCAACTGAAAGCATTGGCACTTTACGCATTACATCCGTTGCATCACCCCCGGCATTTGTGCCATCAGCCTCAGCATTGTAAACCATTCTGTCAATTTTATTCTCAATAATGGCTTTAGTACCTGTAATTTGTACATCAGTCAGGTTATTTTCTGTAGAAGATATAACCACAGTACCTAAGTTAAAATCGGGTTTGGCTGGTGTTGTAGTAACTAAAATAGTTTTCGTTTTGTAGCCCATAAAACCAATCATCAGTTTATAGGCGTCGGGCGCAACATTCTGCAAAATCAACTTTCCTTTTTCATCCGTAACGCCACCATTTACAGACTTGTTATCTTTAACTTTTAGTAAGGATATTGTTGCATAATCTATCGGTTTTTTACTCACCGAATCCAAAACGGTAATGCTGATGCGACCCGAAACGGATGCTTTTGAAGCACCGCCCATTCCGAATTGTGCATGAACGTTTAGATATATACCGAGAATAAAAGTTAATAGTAGAATTCTTTTCATATTAATAATTTTGTAATTAGTCTGCGTAAATCGCGTTTTGTTACAAACAGTACAGTGGTTTTACGCAATTGGGTTAATTTGGTCGGCAAAGGTGCAAAAATACCAGTAGAAAAAGATGGGGGATGGAAAATAGATTAGATAGAAGAGGTGAAACTGGAAACAGATAGGCGATAATAGATAATAAAACAATTAAATATGAAAAAGAGCCAATAAGCACTCCCCATCATCTCCAACCTGCAAAGAAATTACTGTTAATCCGATAATTATATGCTTCGACTGTAATTACTGTCGATTTCCACCCATGGATATAAGTGAACAAATACACGCCTTGCCCTCTGGGCACTCCTCTAAAATGGGGGAATGCATTGCAGAAAAATTAATTTTAAACGAAACTAAACCTTTCTAATCTTAATAATCTTCATCCAGTGCAGCATTTTCATAACGGGATAAGTTGGGTCAAATTCCCACCATTTTGTAGCAAAATTGGGGCTATTAGGTTTCTTATGATGGTTGTTTTGAAATAACTCGCCCATTAAAAGAAAATCCCAGGGTAAGGAGTTCTTGCTATGATCATCATTATCATGGTTTGAGTAACCATATTTATGTCCGCACCAGTTAACGATCGCGCCGTGCAACGGCCCCATCAAAAAGTGCACCGGCAATAAAATGAACAACCACCAGTGATTAGCGAACATCACATAAAAGCCAATGTAAAATAAACCACAACCAATTCGCCACAACCATGAATTTCCTATTTTATCAACTAAAGGCCACTCTGGATAATTACCCTGAAAAGCAGGCTCAGGTTGTATTTTAAAATGCAGATAGTTCATGTACATGTTTTTGGTTGCTATCATCATCCCAAACACATCTTTAAAAAAATGTGGGGAGTGTGGGTCTTTCTCCGTATCACTGTAAGCATGGTGCATACGATGCAAGATGGCATAAGCCCTTGGATTTAAAAACGATGAACCTTGAGAAACAAGTAAAATTAAATAAAAAAATTTCTCCCAAAAAGGCTCCATTTTGAACATCTTATGTGATGAATAACGGTGAAGAAAAAAGGTTTGACTGAATAGGGACAAAAACCAGTGGCAAAGAAAGAAAAAAAGGATAATCATGTATGGGGTGTATGCTTATTAAACGTAAATCTGCTACGTTTAGTTTTAGATATAAAAGAAAACCAACTTTATCGGGAATATTTAGATGGAAAAAATCCTGTCTCAGCAATCGAAACAGGATTTAAAGGTATATTTTTATCTTCCGAAATCGTCCTGAACTCTTACAATATCGCTTTCATCTGAAGGGTTCGAGGCATCGGTATGCTGCCAGATTTCTGCAACAACACCCCAATCGTCTAAACCGATTAAACGATGACGTTCACCTTGTTGTAATTTGATTTGGTCTTTAGGTGCGTATTTTTTTACTTCACCTTCTTCATCCGTTTCGCTGGTTTTAATGCCAACTGTACCGGTAACCACCTGCCAAATTTCAGCTCTGCGGTGATGATATTGCCAGGAAAGGCGTGTATTGGGTGCTACTATTAATATTTTTGGACTTAATTTTCCGCCAATTTTTAAACTTTCTACATCTAAACCGTCAAAATAAGTATCGGCAAATTGTTGTGCCTGTGCTTCGTCTATCACAAAAAAACCTCCCCAAGGGCGAGTTTCATCGCGGTTTACTACATTAAAACCTTCAACTTTCAAACGTTGTGCAACGTTATCGAATATTTCTTTTTTGTCGTTTTCCATAATTGGCGTAAAAATAATGCTTTGAAATTAAAAAAGCCCTTTCGGGCTTTTTATTTTTTTCCAGAATCAATTCTACTTAATCTCTGATATAACGATATCGGTGGCCTGACCGATAGATTGAACAATAATGGGAAATGCAGCGTTATTTAAAATCCACAACTCTTGTTTACCATCCTCACTAATTACATGGAAAACGTCTACTTCTTTTCCACTTATTTTAACAACTCCGGTTTCAGGCGATTTCACTTTAAACTTTGCCCCGCCATAAGTGAAAGCTTTGGTATCACTTAGTGTTTTAAAAGCTGCTTTAGAAATTATACCGAATGTTTCGGTATCACTTAATTTAGTTACACCTAATGCAGGTTGTGTTACAGCCAAAAATTGAGTTCCACTTTCTACAGACTGTACACTCATTTCGAAGGCACCCTCACCATAGCCTTCAACAGACCAACCAATGCTTACCGGCGCAGTAATACTTTTGACAGTTAGCAACAAAGGAAATTCCTGGCCCTGAACAAATGCACTTGCGTACATAGCCGTACCGGCCTTAATTTCAGGAACAGTTTTTTGTGCTCTCGCACCTATAAATGTGGCTAAGCAAAAACAAATAGCAATAATCTTTTTCATAATTAAGAAAGTTTTTTTGAAGATAACGGTTTTTAGGGAGATTAAAAATAGCCCGTAAAAAAAGCCTTCATCTTTTTAGTATGAAAGCTTTTGTATATGTTTGAAAAAGGACTAATTCTCTGAGATGTTCTCTAAAACCGTTTCTATAAAAATTGATTTTCCGTTATTCCATGTTTGTGGTGAAGACATATCTTGTATTATGTTCTTCATTTTATAATCAGGAATTTTTCCAAGATTTTTGAATTCAGTGACCAGACTGTAAGAATTCATATCACCAAATCCTCTTAAAAGCATAACTTTTTGAAGAAAAATGCTTAAATCCGATTTTTTGTTTGGAGTTTCCATGAAGCAAAAATAATAAATATACTGATTAATAATACAGTAAAATTACCCTTTTTGTAATTATTTTTGTGATTTTAATCAATAACAGAACAATTCACCATTGGTGATTTAAAGGTGTAGTCCTGTATAAAGTTATGATTACGCCAAAAAAAGGACTTAACATCCTGCATTTGGATTATGCTGTCTGTAAGATATGGAACCATGAACAAGTAGGTTGTAAGCTGGCATTATAAAATGCTTTCAATTTTTCCCGGCCATCAGGCCCACATTGCTTCTGAGGCAGTTTTACCTACAGATATTGCCATACATTTTGAAGTTTTTTAAATTAGCGCTTACATTTAAAACAAACTACTTTACACGGTTCGCATTCGTTAAAATAAATACGGAATACCGCAACCGACAGAGATTGATGTAATTTTAATTTCTTTCAAACATTTTAAATCATTATTTGCTTATAATTGACAAGCTTAAAATAAAATTGACAGTATGGACATTACCAAAATTTTTAAAAATAATCAAGAATGGGTTCAAAAAAGATTGAATCTGGAACCGGAATATTTTAGTAATCTTGCGAAGGGGCAGACCCCTGATATCCTTTATATTGGATGCTCCGACAGCCGCGTAACAGCTGAAGAACTTATGGGCGCAGCACCTGGCGAAGTTTTTGTATTAAGAAATATTGCAAACATGGTTCCTAATACGGATTTAAGCGCAATGTCAGTAATTAACTATGCGGTAATGCATTTAAAAGTTAACCACATCGTTGTGTGTGGCCATTATTATTGCGGAGGCGTACAAGCGGCAATGAAATCAGCAGATCTCGGGATATTAAATCCCTGGCTAAGAAATATACGTGATGTGTACAGAACGCATCAAGACGAACTGAATGGGATTGCAGATGAGGAACTCCGCTACAAAAGATTGGTGGAACTTAACGTAGAGGAGCAATGTATTAATGTAATTAAAACGGCAGAAGTTCAGAAAGCACGTAAAGAAAGAAACCTAATGGTTCATGGTTGGGTTTTTGATGTACATACCGGGGAATTAATCGATTTAAAAATCGATTTTGTCAAATTGCTCGATAAAATCATGGCGATTTACCATCTTGATTAAATCCACATCTTTGTAAAGAATTTCAAATTAGCTAGTGATTAAAACGCTGATTTGATAAACTGATAAATAAGTACGGAGCGGCTATTTAACCCGCTCCGTATACTAATAAGAAAATAGTAAACCAACTGCCGCGTTTTTCTTAATTAAAACAAATGTGTTTTTCAACACTCCTTATTAACTACTCATTTATATCCAAATATTTTTTTTGATATCTGCTTATTGCCCAGTAGCAATTAGCCTTGATAACTTTCCCTTTGATAAGATAGAAAATCACGTCTATCATCGTTCCCGAAAACCCTATATTAAGAATTACGGCTAAACCAAGCTGAGCAATCAGTAACATTAGAAAAAGCGACACAGGCCGGAATCTTCAAAAGGAAAAAAATGATGTGACAAGGTATTTAAAACTATAAAGTGCATTTTCACTTTCAATAAATGGTTTTTAAAAATCAAAAGCAATTTGATAAATTCATCCCGTTTTCCAACAGCGGTAATGCGACTCATAAAAGAAAATAAACCATTATGAACTCTATCATCCTTAGCTTTTTTCGATTCTCAACATTCTTTCTACTTATTTTTATCAGTTTTCCCACTATAGCGGCCGGGCCGGCAGAATTAAAATGCGAGCATTTAGTCAGACCGATTGGTATCGATAGTCCATCGCCGAGGCTTTCATGGTTAATGGTTGATGAAAGAAAAGGCGCTCTTCAACAGGCCTACAGGATTTATGTAGGTACAGATTCTGTCGGACTCAAACATAAAACAGGTATTGTCTGGGATTCAGGAAAGGTTTTATCATCAAACAGCCTGATAACCTACAGAGGCGCTTCACTCCGGTCATTCATAAAATATTTCTGGCGTCTTGAACTTTGGGATAAAGACGGGAAGCCACTACCCTCCGCAACTTCGAGTTTTGAAATGGGAATGATGGGAATGGAAAACTGGAAAGGTACCTGGATTAGCGATAGAAACGACGTTAATATTCTTCCTGCGCCATACTTTAGAAAAGTTTTTCAGCCGGCAAAGAGTATAAAATCAGCACGGGCCTATATCGCCGCTGCTGGTTTGTACGAACTTTATCTAAATGGAAAAAAAGTTGGTAACCACAGATTGGATCCCATGTACACCCGTTTCGACAGGAGGAATCTGTATGCAACCTACGATGTAACTTCAAACCTTAAACAAGGCAAAAATGCGGTTGGTGTGGTGCTGGGTAATGGCTGGTATAACCATCAATCCTTAGCAGTCTGGAATTTCGATAAAGCACCTTGGCGTGCAAGACCTACATTTTGCCTCGATTTGAGAATCACCTATACGGACGGTTCGATAGATGTTATTAAATCTGGTGATGATTGGAAAACCAGTTTAAGTCCGATTATATCAAACAGCATCTACACAGCTGAACATTACGATGCCCGTTTAGAGCAGAAAGGCTGGAATACAGCCACCTTTGATGATTCGAAATGGCGCGGTATTACTTTAAGGGCAGCCCCATCCAAAAACATTGTATCGCAGAACATGCATCCAATCAGGAACGTGGAAGAAATTGCAGTTAAAAGCATGCGCAAATTTGATGATACCACATATGTATTCGACCTTGGCAGAAACATTGCCGGTGTAAGTAAAATAAAAGTAAGGGGCGAAAAAGGCACCATAATCCGTTTGAGACATGCAGAACGTTTGTATGCTAACGGACATACAGATTTGTCGAACATTGATGTATACCACAGGCCAAAAGACAAATCAGATCCATTTCAGACGGATATCTTTATCCTGAATGGAGTAGGCGAAGAGGAATTTATGCCTCTTTTCAATTACAAAGGTTTTCAATACATTGAGGTAATCAGTTCTAAACCAATTCTTTTATATGAGAGCAGTTTGGTGGCCTACTTCATGCATAGCGACGTCCCGGCTGTGGGTAAAATAGCATCCTCAAATGCTTTAGTTAACAAGTTATGGTGGGCCACCAATAATTCCTATCTATCAAATCTGTATGGTTTTCCTACTGACTGTCCTCAAAGGGAAAAAAATGGATGGACCGGTGATGGGCACTTTGCTGTGGAAACGGGTTTGTATAACTTCGAAGGTATAACTGTTTATGAGAAATGGATGGGCGACCATCGTGATGAGCAGCAACCAAACGGTGTTTTGCCAGATATTATTCCAACAGGTGGCTGGGGATACGGAACTGCTAATGGAACAGACTGGACAAGTACTATAGCAATTATTCCATGGAATATTTATATGTTTTACGGTGATAGCAAACTGCTTAGCGATAATTATCAAAGCATTAAAAATTATTTAAACTATGTTGAAGGAACGAGCAAAGGCTACTTAACCACATTTGGGAGAGGTGACTGGGTACCGGTAAAATCAACATCTGATTTAGAATACACTTCTTCAATTTACTATTATGTTGATGCTGATATAATGGCAAAAGCGGCCAAACTTTTCGGTAATAAAAATGATTTTCTGCACTATAGCGCATTGGCTGAGCGCATCAAAAAAGCAATTAATGCTAAATTTTTCAATGCGGTTACAGGTATATATGGAAAAGGTGTTCAAACTGAATTATCAATGGCTTTACAATGGAATATTGTTCCCGATGCATCAAGGCAATTAGTTGCCGACAATCTTGCGGCTCGTGTTAAAGCCGACGGGATGCATATCGACGTTGGTGTTTTAGGCGCTAAGGCTGTGTTAAACGCATTAAGTGATAACGGACATAGCGACATTGCTTACAAACTTGCTTCTCAGGACACCTACCCGGGTTGGGGCTGGTGGATTGTAAATGGCGCCACTACCTTACACGAAAACTGGGACCTGCAGGCAACCAGGGACATTTCTGATAATCACATGATGTTTGGAGAAATTGGCGCCTGGTTCTTCAAAGGCATTGGTGGAATTAAAATTGATGAAAAACAGCCAGGTTTTAAAAACATCTTATTGAAGCCTCATTTTGTTGAAGGATTAAATCATTTCGAAGCCTCACATAAAGGTCCTTATGGCCTTATTTCATCTTCATGGAAAAGAGTTGGAAAGGGCGTAAAATACAACCTTACAGTTCCGGCAAATTCAACAGCAACTGTCGAAATTCCGGAAATTGAAGGAAAAAGAGTTTTTTTAAATGGAAAGCAAACTGGTCATAAAGTCGAGCTCAGTTCGGGCAAATATTTATTCGACATCAAATAATGAGATTCAACGAAATCTCCTAATATGGGTCACAATTTTACCGGAGATGAGATTTCCCATAGATACATCCGGTTGATTGAATGTGAATAGCTGATGTAGTATAAGCCATCCATAAAAATGGAGCTATGCAATCGATGGTTAACTAAAAGAAGAAAGAAACCTAAGGAAAGGATTACTTAAATCAATTTGGAATCACATAAAACGATTCAAATGCACTTCCCCAAGCATAAAAATGAATGATTTGAAGGCCTGGCACTATTGGTTAGGATTACATATAGCAATGTCAAATATGATTATAGACAGGCGACGTGGAACTTGACCTTAAGTTAACGTTGTACCTCCGCATGCTCGACGGAAAAAAATCTATTCTTTAATAATTTAATATCAAATGGAGCTACATCCTGGATTACCCTGGAGGGATACCTGACCGTGTCAAATTTCCCGGTCCAGTCTATATTTTTGCTATCTCCGATCAATATGCCTATTGTGGCTTTTTTTATAAAGTTGTCTTTTATAATGCAATCGCTGGCTGCAATGTAAAATCCTGTATCGATTTTTCCTTTTGCCATTCCATACATTAGCCTGATCGCCGTCTTTATTCCGGTTATCCGGTTATTAGCTATAAGGTGTCCTGTACCATTAATCCTGATCCCGCCCGTACCGCCGTTAAATTTATTTCTTGAAATCACACAATCGTGTCCGCCACGCATAACAAGTTCACCATCGTTATTTTCAAAATAGTTACCGATATATTTGTTTCCACTGCTTTTATTACTAATCACCTCATTTTCAGCATTACATTTAATAAACCGATTGTTTTGCACTAAACTAAAAGCACTTTTTTTTCCCAAAAGAATTGGGTCTTGTCCAATTTGAACACATTCTCCCCCATTTCCGTTTGGCCAGCTTACTTTTGGTTTGTCACGGAATATGTTCCGGTTAATATTAGTAAACAAAGGGGTTTCGGCGGCCGAAACCTTAACCTGCAAATCTATCGTGTTAAGGTTACCGGCGAAAAGACAGTTTTTAATACCATTATATTTCCCTTCTCCTGATACGACTAAAAGGGGTAGAAACTGGCTCTTTGCTTCATTGCCAACAAAAGAACAATCCTTTACTGCACAGTTATAGCTATTTGAAAGTTCTATAAGCGTGCCTGCTTTGTTAGCCAATCTGGAAAGGATATTTGTTTTAAAAGTCAAGTCTTTGACAATGATATATTGACCCGTTATTTTAAACAGACAACGATTTACCGGGCCAGAGAAAATAGTGGCGAACCTGTTTTCGCCTCTGATAATTATCGGTTTTGCGGCAGTTCCCCGTGCATCAATGGAAACCGACCAATCGGAATAATTGCCTTTTGTTATGATAACTTCATCACCGGGGGCAAGCTTGTTGATAATACCGTTTATTTCGGCATCAGAATGTACGTTATAGGTTTTAGCTTGTAAGTCTGCAAGATGAGCACAAAAAAATAAAATCACTAAAATAAATACCTTCATATTTTTAGTTTCGCATGATAAGGATGGTATAAATTTACTTTTTCTTTATTCCAATGCTAAAAAAAACAAAGCGCATCCGTTGCAATGTTTACCAATTTTGATTTCAAACGATTTAAATTATTTTTTGGGAGAGACGGCCACTGAGCTGAAATCCGGTTATATTCCTCAGATAAGTGCCGATGGCCACATGCTTAGAAAAATGGTCAAACTTCCCGGTTTTAAAGTATGAATTTCAAGTACTCCACATCAGTATTACCGATACTCACCCTTTATAAATTACCAGGGCCATAAAATGGCCTTGGTAATTTACCAGATGCAGTAGCTCACCATAGCCACTGAATAAGAACAGAAAGGAATCCCGATAAAAATTTACTGCACTTTGTTGACGACCAGATCGTCAAAATAAATATAGCTCGTTTGGCTCGATCCCCAGACGGCAACATCTTTTCCTCCACGGAAATTATGAAAAGATAAACGGTTTATTAGTCTTTGGGCATCATTGGTCGTCCACCGGATGGACTGATCAAGTACAGTAGTTCCATTAATGAGCACCTGAACCCATCCATTTTTACTGGATCCGGTATTGCTCTTCACATACAGGTGAACGGAATAGGTTGCACCTTTTTGCAGGCTGCCGCTTGATGGGTAAGATTTACCAAAGGTATCCCCACATGGGCCCGACATATCCCGATGGTACACATAAGGCTGAAAGTAAACCCTGCTGCCATTGTTGTACCACATCAGCCTAAGGCTGCCACCATTTCCATCGGTTGCGATGTCGCAGCCTGTATTGCCCACACCGATTAAAAAACCAAAGCCTACTTTTCCGCCTCTGCTCCAGTCGAACTGGCTGTGAAAACGTACTTTAAAGGTCGCTTCATAGGCTGATCCATCGGAGATGTCGGCGCCGGCAATCAACCCGTTCGATACCGAATTGGGGGCAAGTGTTGCCCGGGCCCAGCCACCGGAAATGTACGCCCTGCTTTCATTCCAACCCGTTAAGCTTGCCATCCCAAAATCGCTGCTTGCCGCTGCGTAAGTATAGGCGCCATCCGAACGGCTGAACTGGGTATTTATGTTACTGGGGTAGGCTTGGGCAGCTGCTGTAGCCATTGTTTTTTGAACGGACAGTTTGCCACCATCGTCACTTACCAACTCAGGCTTTGCGGTATCCTTATCGCAGGCGCCCAGGCAGGCAGAAAATAAAAGCATAGCAGTTCCCGTTAATTTGGGGAAATTAATTTTTTGACTCATTGTAATCAGTTTAGTTAAAAATTTGGTTAGCATACTAAGCGTTGCATTTTTGCACATCGCTTATTTTAATTAATTTTTGGTTTCCTTTCTTACTTAAATGTAGTGCCATCTGGCTGAAAAACAGCTCGGATAATTCAGGAAAGCTGAAAAACATTGTCTCATTAAATTTCAAACGATTGAAAATAATATCATACAATTAAGATTGGCAGAACTTAATCAAGTGATTATTGTACAACGATGTTCTGGATTGAATCCGTCCGGAAATAGATTAACTAATAATTCGCTAATCCGGTCGAAAACTTCATAACTTGTTCTACTCTGCTTCGAGTCTCCTTCGGAAAAACAGCCTTCAAAGCATAGTTTATGCAACAAACCTCGAACAACTCCCGAACAAATCTCAATTTTACCGCACAAATCCGGACATCTCCGGACAAAACCGGACATTACGAAGCCCCTGTGATTAATTGCCATCTTCCTTTGTACATTTGATTAAAATAAATCTGGAATGAGATGAAAACGATCGAACACAATAATCAAACACAAATTTTCATAGCTTAGTTCCTGAAGACTTCAACAGGACGTATATGGATTTCGCCTGGCTAAATTACTAGTGAACAGTAAATAATGGATCAATTTGTTGCATTTATAAGAAGTATTATCGTTATCGATGAGCAAGATCTGGAAATGGTTCGCGCTCATTGCAGGACAAAAATAATCCCAAAAGGGCGGCTGTTGTTAAAGGCCGGGCAAATTGCAAATCAATATTATTTTATCGTTTCAGGTGGTTTACGTTTTTTTTATGAGTTCAATGATCAGCAACACACCACTTGGGTATGTTTTCAGAATGAATTTTTTACGGAAATTTCCAGCCTTCATCCTCAGAAACCGACAAGATTTAATATTCAGGCAATAGAAGAAACCGAGCTGATTGTTATTGACAAAAAAAACATGGATTTCCTGTATGCACACCTGAGTTGCTGGGAGGAATTCGGAAGGAAAATCTGGGAAGCCACCACGGCCAGAATGGTCGATCAACTCTTAAATTTTCAAACGCTCTCTGCAGAAGAACGGTATATTGAGTTCCTCCGGACGCCAGAACTACTCCAGAAAATACCTGTAAAAGAGCTGGCCGCAATTTTAGGCATCACCCCAAACGCGTTGAGCCGGATCAGAAAAAAAATCCGCTAAATGCAATTTCTACCATCTGGTAGTTTTGCGGCTCCACGGTCATGTTAACTTTGAATAATAATAATATCAGGAACAAAATAATATGATCGAAAACGAAAATAACTTGAGCCCATATTCGGACGAACAGTTAATCAAAAACCTTCCGGGCTTTACAAACCACTACATTAGCGTGAACGGGGTCAAGCTACATTATGTACAGGGCGGCGTTGGAAAACCACTAATCTGCCTGCCCGGTTGGCCGCAAACCTGGTATTCGTACCGCAACATTGCCAATGAACTTTCGAAAGCAAACCATGTTATAATCGTCGATATCAGAGGTATGGGAAGCTCAGAGAAACCCATTTCCGGCTACGATAAAAAAAACATGGCTAAAGATATCCTTGAACTGATTAAAGCACTCAACTTAGAAAAAGTGAACATTATCGGTCACGACATTGGTGGCATGGTTGCCATGAGCCTTGCATTTAACTACCCGCAATATGTTGAAAAACTCATTGTTGCCGACGGCATGCATCCAAGTGAAGGGATGATGCAAATGCCACTCCTGCCCCCTCCGGGCAGTTTTAATGAAAAGATGGATCCAAATATACCCTACGCCTGGTGGATGGGCTTTAACCAGGTTAAAGAGCTGCCGGAGAAAATACTTGAAGGTCGTTTCCGCTACTTAATTGACTGGCTCTTCAGCTATGTAATGATCGAGGATTTGAACATAAGCGAATTTGAGCGGGAAGTTTATGCCAATGCATACAACTACCGCGAAAGCATCAGAGCATCTAATGCCTGGTATCAAACATTTTCTCAGGATATAGAAGATGCCAAGTCATATCAACCCCTTTTAATGCCGGTATTGGGCATCGGCAGTAATGTGAGCTACAATTATATGAAAATGGCCTTGCCTTATGTTTGCGGGCATGGCAAAATGGTCGGGATTCTGGAAAGCGGTCATTATATGTTTGAAGAAAAACCAGAGCGTGTAATTGAAATCATTAATAATTTTCTGCAACATTAAATATTAAAAAAAGATAAAATGGAAAAAAATATATTAGTTGCAGGTGCAACCGGAAATTTAGGACTTAAAATTTGCACGGCATTGATAAATCGTGGTGCAAAGGTGAAGGCACTGGTAAGAGAGCAAAGTGATTCGGACAAAGTAAAAATACTTACCGAAGCTGGCGTAGAAATAATGCAGGTAAATTATGGCAATCCCGAAAGTATTAGAGAAGCCTGCCAAGATGTGGGCTGCCTCGTTTCTGCACTGGCCGGGCTCGGCGATGTTATTTTAGACACCCAAAAAATCCTTTTAGATGCAGCATTACATTCGGGTGTCGGGCATTTTATTCCTTCTGATTTTTGCACGGATTATACCGGGTTGATTCCCGGAGAGAACAGAAACTTTGATTTGAGAAGAGCGTTCAGAGCCCATATCGATAGCAGCAACATAAAAGTAACTTCTATTTTTAACGGGGCTTTTGCCGACATCCTGAAATACAACACGCCAATTCTTAACTTAAAAAGCAAAACCATCGCCTACTGGGGCGACAAAGCAGATTGGAAACTTGATTTTACCACTATGGAAAATACCGCTGAATTTACTGCCGCGTCAGTAATGAACGGGCACAGCCACCGCGATTTGCATATTGCAAGTTTCCAGATAAGCCCAAATATGCTCCATCAGGAAATATTAGGATTAACAAACCAGGATTTTTTTGTTCATAAACTTTCTGAAATGGACGAATTTGCAGCATCAATTAAAAAACAGCGATCAGAAAACCCCTCTGGCGAAAATGAGTTGTATGCAAAATGGCAACAGGCGCAATATATATACTCCATGTATTCAACACAGCCTCAAATGCTCGACAATAATCTGTTTGCTAACCTGAATTGGACAACAGCACCTGAATACTTGAAATCCTTCATTAAACGCTAAATAATTCTATCTTCTAACCTAAAGCTTTGGTTTGTGGCTCATTGTTGGAATGGAAAATAATATTTAAAGGCGCTTAAAAGGGAAACCCTTATCAGATATGTTTTGCTTTTTGCGTTTATTTTATGTTTCAAAAATTGAGGCGAGATCGTATGCTATCAGTCTTCGTTGCTAAGTGCTGTTGCGCCGGATTTTCTCTTCAAGAAACCTTTTGTGCATTTCCATTTCTTTAATATAGCGCACAGCATCTGCTGTTTCGACCACAACACTGCTGATTTCAGATCCATCGGAAGGGGGAAAGATTTCAACCAGGCCAGCGATGCAGACAAATTTCCAGCTGATGTTTTCACCCAAGTAGTTTTTAAAACAGGGATTGAAACTGTCAGCAAGATATTTAGCTTTTTCGAATGCATTTGTGAGGCTATCAGAGCGGATTATCCTTTGTTGCTCATCAAACTGACATTGATATGTCTCTTGCTCAAAAACTATGCGATAGACATACCTTACTAAAAACCATTTCATAACATGAATAAATTTAATAGGCCACCAACGCCACTGATTTTAAAGATGCAGCAGCACGCTCAAATTTATGATGTGTAATCATCCATAAATTAATTGATTTATGTTTAAATGAGAAATGACTTGAACGACATTAAAATCGATAATTGATGCCAATACCAACAGAAATTCCATTCTTATTATATTCTGTTTGCGGAATCCGGTCATCCAGGCTATCGAAAGGGGCTAAAGCAATCTTTTTGTTCTTATCATAGAAGCCCAGCTTTTGAACATAATTATAACCTGCATTTATGTCTATTGAAAATTGTTTGGATGGCGTATAGATATAAAGCAACGCCATCTTGGATTGCTGAGCCTGAAAATAACCGGAATTCAGTTCTTCAGACAATCTGTATTTGCCACCACCGATTCCCAGATTGTTAATTAGCGCCAGGCTATTTTTTACCGACAGGTTATATTTTAATTTCTGATTAACTGGCAGTGAACCAGAGAGGTTAACTTTGTCGTTGATTTGCTAATCGATTCCGATTAAAGGAAGGAAAAGACTCCCAAAAAACTGCCTTGAATAAACCACACCCAGCGAATAGACAAAGCTTTCTGAGTGTTTTACCTTTAACGATACGGCACCGGTATAGATAAAGTCTTCATGAGAAATATCTTTCAAATCGGAGGAGAGTGTCGGAATAAAGGAGAATGATATGGCGTGTTTTTTTGAAAACGTTTTCTGATAGGTGAGCGGAACTGAAATGGAATGAAATGCAGACCTATCATCAGCAACATTGTTTCCATGAAGAAACAATCCTGTGTAAGCAATTCCGGAAAGCAGGAAGTCCGGTTTTCCCTCTTTTAGTCTACTAAAAACCGGAAGTATCAAGCTCGCATTCGATTGCTGTATAGACATTTCTGCTCCACCAATCTCAAAAGGAGAATATGTGTAGTCTGCTTTGAAGGAACCGAGCTGGAGCGAAGGCTTAACAAAATTTTGAGTTGATGGCCTTTCCTGGGCATGTGAAGTTAATCTGAGCAGAATCCAAATTACTGCTATTAGTAAAGCTATTTTTATTTTCATCGTGTTTATTGTTAAACCTATTTTGTTTGAGGCCCGATTGGCCAGGAGATTTATGGAATTTATGCGGATGGTTTTAATTCTTTTTTTAAAGCTTTTTTGGTAAGAAAATCGACTATTTTTTCGGGGAAAAGGGATATAAGAAACTGCTGTATGGCATGTGGCCAGTAAGGCATTATGCTTTTTCTACCGCATCCGACAACTGACAGCATATACTTGGCATACACAGCGGCACTTGGGCGCATAAATGTTATTTGTTTGGTATTAGAACCCGTATTTACACTTCCGGTAATTAGCGAAATCACCTCAATGTTTTCGAGTTCACGTGAAAGTGAGATTGAAAATGCATTGTTATAAGCTTTAGTACCTGCATAAACCGCTAAATAAGGCGGCGGATAAATTGCAGCATAGGAAGAAACGTTTAATATAACTGAAGGTTGACGATTTAGCTGAGGCAAAAGTTTTCTTGTGAGTTGCGAGGGAAACATCGCATTTAGCCTTATCGTTTTAAATACCTTATCATCCGTAAATTCAGCGAGCGGACTTATTGGGCCAACGCCTACACTGTTTACCAGAATACTAATATTTAAATGGCTTACCATTGCCGTGTCAATATCGCTAACTGCAGTGCCGTCATGGTTTATACAAACTACTCTACAAGCCGGAAACTGTTCCTTTATTTCTAATGCAACCGAGTGCAGTTTATCTTCGTTCCGTCCATGTAAAATAATATTAGCCCCACGTTTCGCAAGCTCAAGGGCTACGGCTTTACCAATGTCATCGGTTGAACCAGTTACCATAGCGAAAGAGTCGTCGTTAATGTATTTTTTTAAATCCGAATGGCGTAGATAAGGGTAAAGGGCATAAATTAAAATTAACAGCAGATAAATGCAAGACGTGAATCCAATAATAAAAACAATATGATATCCCATTTCTAATTTTTTGAACAAAGTTAGAGTGGACGGATATAGAAGGAAATGGAATAAACAAGGTAACTATTGGATTATTTACGGTACTCCGCCCTAAAACTAGAGGGAGACTGGCCCTGGGCATTGGAGAAATACCGGGTAAAGTAAGCATGATCGTTAAAGCCTAGCAAATAAGCTATTTGTTTAACGGTATTGTCGGTAGCATAAAGCAGGCGCTTCGCTTCCATTATTATCACCTGCTGAATCCAGAAGCCAACAGTAAATCCGGTCGTTAATTTTACGGCCTCATTTAAGTAAGCGGGACTTATATTCAAGGACCCGGCGTAATCTGAGGGCCCTTTAAAGGTTTTAAAATTTAATAGCAGCAAACGTTTGAACTCCCGGGTTAAAACCTGGGTGCGCAGTGTTGTCTCTTCTTCCATTTCTATTTGCTGATAAGCAGACGCGAATATCCCAACACATGCCCCGATCAATGCATGCATAACCTGTGGCATAAACCTCAGTTCATCATGGTTTTGATCCACATTGGCAATTAATTCAAGACATTGATTTAGTGAATTGCTTTCTAAATCCTGCAAAACTATAGCCTTAGACTGAAAATAATGGTAATCGAAAATCTTTCTGTAATGTTCATCAACAAAATTAACATCTATGGTAATTAGCCAGGCTTCTGTATCACCACAGGCAGCTACACCGTAATGAATCTGGCCGGGTAATATTGATAAGATCGAACATTCGCTTAACCCAATTTCGCTAAAATCCACAACAATTTTACTGTTTCCCTTCTTTTGAAAGATGAAAAGATAATGATCGTCTCGACGATGTGCGGGTTTTGTATAAGGCACCATATCTGGATTACTCCCGATAAACCTATTGACGCTTATGATCCGGTCGGTGATATCCTTTAAAGATGGGTGGGTATACTACCTGTTATCATGGGAACATTTCCGATTTATTTGCCAATTATAAGAATAATATTTTCCAATTGTGATTATCCTTCGCTTATAAAGACCCGGATAAACACAGGAATAACCATGTCTGATTATTTCAAATGATTGAATGATATCATACATTATAGACTTATTGTTCTTTAACTTATTCCCAAAGATTTTTTGAAATTTATTATATCTTCCGATGCAAAACAACGTCGAATTCCCGCAGATTTGCTCTACGAAAACAACTAATTTTCTGACAGAATCTAAATTCGAATGATGGCAAAACATAACATTGCCTCAAACTCGATTTTTACACCGAATTTAGGATAGAGATGCTCCTGTACATTTAAACCGCTTTTTCTGCAATTCGATTTTCAAATCGTCTAACCATAGCGCCTAATCGCGTTTTACGGGAAGCGATAGTAAAAGTGACTATTCCTACTCCTGCGCAACCTATTCCTGCCAGTACATCCAATGCGTAATGGTGAGAAGAGTAAATGGCAGAAAACCATATACCGAGCATTACAATCAGAAAGAACAGGTTAATCATTCCAAGTTTGTTTTTCAAACCGAAATAGAGTACGATTACCGGATATGCAGAATGCAATGACGGCATTGCTGCAAAAACATTTGAGCCTTTACTGTAAATTCCTTTAAAGAGCGCAATATCAAAATAAGTATCAAACCTGGCTAGTCCACCAGTATTACCCGGGGTATGGGCTATAAATTTGAAACCATGTTCTTGTACATACCATGGTGGCGCAGCCGGATAAAGATAATAAAGTACAAATCCAAGTAAATTGACCCAGACAAATACCAAAGAGAACAACAAAAACTCGTGCTTATTCTTAAAAAAAAGATAGATGGCGAATGCCAGCGGAACAGGAACCCACATCAGATAAAATGCTCCGGTAAGAACGTCCAGAAAACTGTTATGATTTCCGCTCCAAAACTCATTAGGCGTAATTACCAGGCCATGGAAATTTATTCCAAAAATCTTTTTTTCCGCATCGTACAAATCCTCAATATGCACTCGATTGTAAAGGTAATTTGGAAAAGCCTTCATGTAATCGAATAAAATCCAATAAATGATGAAAATGGAAAAACCGACAATAAACCTCCTCGTGCCATCTGAAAGGTAAAACATCAGGTTGAAGATCAAAACCAATAGGAGTTGATCGCTTTTAAAACCGACTAGAAAATACGAGAGCAATAAATAAGCAGCCGAAAGGAATGAGGTGGTATAAATATCGTTCAAACGGTAAAGATTTCTGTTAAAAAACTGATCTCCCATCCTATTTCTTCTCAAAATTTGATCTGAAAATATGATCCCAGAAAGTCCAGCTTACGCCATAACCCTTTGTGGCATCGGAATAATGGTGCAACATGTGGTGGTGTTTTAACTTTTTCCAAAAGCCGCTTTTAAAATTAGCATGATGAAGGGCGTAATGAACCATATCATAAAATAAATAACCGATCATAAATCCTGTAAAAAAAGAATAATTGCAATTTTCAGGAAGTAACCATTGAAATAGAAAATAAAAGCCCAATGCCATGGGAATACTGGCGGAAGGCGGCATTACTAAACGTTTTGAATCATTTGGATAATCATGATGAACACCGTGAAAAATGAAGTGAATTTTTTGTCCCCATGCCGCTTTAGGTTCAAAATGAAAAACATATCTATGCAAAACATATTCAGTGATTGTCCAGATGCCTAGTCCTAATAAAAACCAAGCGATAAAATGGAAGAATGGCATTTGCTCCAGCCAAAGGGCCTTGTAAATCAGAATTGCAATGACCGGGATATAAACGATTAAGGGAACATAATAGCGCACCTTCGACAGGCTTTCCATAAAATCGCTTTTAAACATCCTGATGGATTCAGTGGAATTTGAAACGAAATTCTTTTTCATGCTATTTAAACTTTAATTCTTTCTGTGATTTGCTTTGATGGAACTGCGGCATCTCGGCCTTTGATTTCGACATATTTCACATTTGGGAACCAAAAAGAACCTCCATCAATTCTTAAAAATATTCTTTCCAGTTCCATTTTTTTATTGTTGATGGTGGCGTAAACATGGTATTTTTTATCAAGCGCAGATTTGCTGAGGTACATCGGCAGGTTCTTGTGCGACGTGAACCGGAGTTCGAACTGACCGTTACCTAAATCCTTACTGACTATCCCATAAGCAAATTTCCGCTGAATGTAACTGAGTTCCTTCTTTTCGCCCTTGTCTCCATAACGCATCCAGAAAACATTTACAGGCTTATCTTTAACGACCGCTCCATGTTTATCTATATTTAACTGGCAAATGATGGTGTTGGCATTTGGATCACGCTGCAGGTAGAAAAGCTGATTGGAAATTCCCTGAGGGGAGGGAAAAACGATTGGTGATGGGTCGGCACCTTGAGCCATAACGATTGAAGGTGATGCAAAACCCAAACCTAATAAAACTAAAACTCCTGTAAGCAGAGCGGCCTGGTCCTTATCGCTTTTTTGCCTTCTTTCCTGAGCCTCTAATCCTTTCTTAGCCTCTTGCAACCTTTTTATTGCAGTAATATTGGTTAGCACAGCCATTAAAGTAATTGGCAGTGTAAAAATCGACATCGTTTCGAATATATGGAAAGAAATGCCAGGCAGATAGACTTTATAGTCACCCCCAATAAAATGCCCGGCAATACCACAAGCAATAGCAAAAACACCGATGGTTACCACCCTTTCCGGGCGTTGCATTAATCCGCCCTTGCATTCTACCCCCAAACCCTCTGCACGGGCACGGGTGTAACTCACCATCATAGAACCAATTAAAGCGACAAATGCAAAAAGTGAACTCAAAAAATAATGGTGTGCAACCAGGTAATAGCAAATGCCGAGAAACATAATCATTTCGCTGTAACGATCCAGAACAGAATCGTACAAAGCGCCAAACTTCGAGCTCATGTTTCCCAATCTTGCTACCTGACCATCAAGCATATCGAATAATCCCGCAAAAAGTACCAGCGCACCTCCCCATCCGATATAAGACATGTCTCCACGGTTGGTCTTTTCAGCCCCAAGTACAAAAATCACGGCCACACCAATATTTAAAACGAGGCCGATGCTGGTTACCGCATTGGGTGTTAAGCCTATCCTAATCAACCCCTTAACAAAAGGGTTGATAACCTTGTATATGCCCAATTGTAGGCGATCTCTTAATTTTACGCTCTGCATAACCTTTTATTTAAAAATCAAATTTAACCCTGGCCCTTATCCCCCATTTAGAAACTTCGGGATGATCGAGATAGGTAAAGCGCCGAACCAGATCCACCCGCAATAATTTGAAGATATTTCCAATGCCAACACTTCCTTCAATATACGGATCGTTAGCCAAAGAATACGTTCTTTGTAAACCATTATCAAATTTGGGAAGCTGGTAAATCCCCACCCCGGTAGCTGGATCATTTTCAGCTCTCAAACCGCCATAAAGTGCTTTAACAGAAAACACTTCACGAAGCTTTAATTTCTTAATTAATGGCAACTTGTTAAAGAAAAAACCATTAAAATTATGATCGATATTGATGCTTACATAATGATCGCTCACAAACTCCAAAAAATTCATCAGATTGTAGGAATTGAGCTGGTAAGCAAACGTCTGGTTCGCCCTGTGAATGGCTAATAGCGGAAACGGAACTTTGCCCGCGATATAGCTACCCTCAAAAGTAACATCACTATAGCCAAGCTGGGAAAGATAAAAACGCTTATCAACCGTTCCCGTAAGGTTGTGGTAATTGTACTCGCCACCTACTAATCCTTTAATTCCGGCGGTATAACGCAAATTAAAAATGGGATAACGATCAGGAATGGGTGATCTGTAAATCTTGCCCTGGATAAATTTTTCATTTGGCGCATAACGCAAGGCCAGAGAAAGTTCGCTGGTCGTTAAGCGGTTAATAAATTGTGCACCATTAGTTTGATAAGTCAATCCCCCGGCCGGGGTCTGGCTCCATTTCTTAAAGCCTAGCGCATAGGAAAAATGATTTTCATATTCATGTACATAGTCCAGCCTGTAGAAATCATTATAAAGCAACATATCATTTACACCGCGTTTGAAAGACAACAAAAAATTATCTTCCTGAACAAACTGAAGCTCCTGTCCCGGAATTTTGGTATCCCGTTGAAAACTTGCCCGTACATAATTTTGCGGAAACTGATAGATGGATTTATTATTCAGTGAATACGTTCCTGAGAGAAAGAATTTCCACTTTTCATCCTTAAAACCATAAGCCGCATAGTTTTCAAAATAGAAACGTTTGCTCAGCTCAGGCGTTGTTCTACCTCCAAAACGTAAGCGGAAACCTTCTACATTGTTAAAACTGTAAAACGTATTAATGGGACCGATTTCGTATGGACCGAGGTTGCCGTATCCCGCAAATAGCAGGGTCGCAATCTTTATCGTTCTTTGAAAAGATGGTATTTTTTGAAGCGTATCAATGTTGTGGTAGATTTTTGCCTGTTCTTTTGATAAAGGATCTAAACGATTCGTTTCCCAATATTGTTCGTCCCTCGTCGAAGCCCCTGCAACGGAGACGATACTTTTGCCTTGAAAAATAGTATCCGCCAGTTTAACATCATACTGGTAATTTTTATAAGTTGAAGAACGCTCACCTGTAAAACCAATACCTTTGGTTTTCCCCAGGCCAAAATCGGCAATGAGTTTACTCTTGCTTAAACTGTATTTACCTGATACCGCACGTTCAAAATCCAGATCTATTTTTAATGCCCTTACAAAATTCAGGTTGATGTTTTTATTCACGCCCATACTTACCCCGGTAACGGCATAATGCGCATCATTGCTGACATACAATTTTCCTTCGAAAAGCATATCGGTGGTGTTTCTTGGCGTAAAAGAAAGCTCAATCACCTGATGATTTCCAGTTTTTATGGTATCTGTAATAAAAAACTTGTAAAAGGTTGGTGCAGCATTTGCTATCGGGCTCAAAAACTCGTTACTAATGACCGAAATATTATTTTTGTATATGTCAATATCCTGATACATTCGCTCAAAATAAAGTTTCATTCCATTATTATCGATGAGCTGCTGGTCGAAATTAACCTGTTTTTCGCCAATGATTACAAATTTATTCCGGGTAGGGTCACTGGCAAAATATTTATCTGTAAGTTTCTCCTGGATGTAAATAGGCAGCAAATTTTTCCCGCCGATTAACGTAGAATCCTGTTCCTGGAAAAGAAACTGATAATTCCTGAATATCTTTTTATTCTTAAACTTTTCAGATACATTGCTCATTGAGAAAAGCATTTTATCGTACTGACGAAAAGCCGCAGTATTAAAAGTAGAAATCCGGTTTTCATCCTTATGAGCAATTACCTGACGAATAAGTTCCACCGCCGGATTATCTTTATTGCGGTATCTTATTTTTTTACCACCCACAATAACCACCTCACCCAACGATTTCGAGTCCGGCACCATTGCCACATCTATTTGCTGCGATACCTTGGGAAGCAGGTTCTTTGAAATCGTAACATAGCCGACGTAATTAAAATTCAGTGCTGTAGGGGTGCCCGTTGAACTGAGCCTGAATTGTCCGTTAAGATCGGTTTGAGTTCCGATGGTAGTTCCTTTGAAAAAAACAGAAACATAAGGCAGCGTTTCTTTTGTAACGGCATCTCGAACGGTTCCCGTAACAATAGTTTGCTGCGCATCAGCACATAAACTATTTATTAAGAGGAATATAAATATAAAAAATGAATACTTAATTTTCATTTTGCGGGAAAATAAACTGCTTCTGCATGTAGTAATTGTAGCTCAGCCCCATTACTATGGAAACTGCTACTTTGGAGAGCAAATAATTGAAGTTGAAAAAATGCGTAAGCAGGTAAACAAATAAGGTGACCAGCAATAAATTACCCAGCCAAACCATAATATATTTGATTATCTGCGGGTAAATGTGTTTAAAGCCGGCATTAAATACCCAATTGCGGTTGATGTAGAAATTAACAACGCCACCTGAAACAGTGCCAACGATACTTCCGGCCAGAAACCACCATCCAAAAATGCTTACAGATAAAGCGGTAATTAAAAAATCGGCAGCAGAAGCGGTTAGCGACGAGGCCTGCGCTTTTATAAACGTGATCATATTAAAACAATCCGATCAAAACAACGATTTGTAATCCCAGATTGGCATAAATTCCAGCGAGCACATCATCAGCCATCACCCCCCAGCCTCCCGGCAATGCTTCAAAACGCCGGATATATAATGGTTTCACAATATCAAAAAACCTGAAAAGGATAAATGCCAAGATGTAATATTCCCACTTTAGCGGAATAAGCAGCAAGGCGATGCCCATCCCTGCTACTTCATCTATCACTACACGCTGATGATCTTTTCCCCAAACCGATTCCACTACATCGCCGGAAATTACTCCGACTATGAATATCAATATGGTTGATAAAAATGGCCATAGATAGGGATTGGAATATTGCGTTTGCAAGGACCACCAAATGGCGCAGGTAACCGCCGCGGCGACTGTACCTGCACCTTTGCCGATGTAGCCAATGCCAAAGAAAGTTGATATAATTTTGTGAAAAAACACTATGCCGTTTCTACAACTTCTTCTTCGTAATCCTGCCCTAAATGCGTGATTAATTCTTCACCCATAATATAACGCAAAGTATTTTGAAGCTTGATTAACTGCTTGAAAATATCATTTTCAGCAGGTACTCCAGGTATGGTTTGTGGCGACTTTAAATAGAATGAAAGCCATTCCTGAATGCCCGACATATTGGCTCTTTTAGCCAAATCCATAAACAAAGCAAGATCCAATACGATTGGCGCAGCCAGAATTGAATCGCGGCAAAGGAAGTTTATTTTAATCTGCATTTTATAACCCAACCAACCAAAAATATCGATGTTATCCCAGCTTTCTTTGTTATCACCGTGTGGCGGATAGTAATTGATTCTTATTTTATGGTACATATCTCCATATAAATCCGGGTTAAGTTCTGGCTTGAAAATGTCTTCCAATACCCCTAATTTAGAAACCTCTTTAGTTTTAAAATTATCCGGATCATCTAATACTAAACCGTCACGGTTACCTAAAATGTTATCAGAAAACCAACCATTGACACCTAGTGAGCGGGCAGCTAATCCTGGCGCTAAAATCGTTTTCATCAAAGTTTGACCAGTTTTAAAATCTTTACCCGCAATTGGTGTATTGGTTTCTTTGGCCAGTTCAATGAGTGCCGGAATATCAACTGTTAAATTTGGTGCACCATTAGCGAAAGGAATACCCAATTTTAAAGCAGCGTAAGCGTAAATCATACTTGGAGCAATAAGCGGATCATTGTCTTTCAAACCTTGCTCAAAAGCAGCCAACGATTGGTGTACTGCTGATGGCTCGAAATAAATCTCCGTAGAGCCGCACCAAACCAGAACGATACGATCACAATTGTTATCGGCCTTAAAATTTTTAATATCATCCATTACGGCTAATGCGAGCTCGTAGCGGTTATCAATATCCTTTACAAATTTACCATCCAGGTTTTTAACGTAATTACGGTCGAAAGCTGCTCTCATTGGCTTAATGGCCTGCAGTTCTTCTTTTACATCGCGAAGAAGATTGGCATCCAGCACACGTGCATTCATTGCCGCTTCGTAAACATTATCCTCATAAACGTCCCATCCACCAAAAACTAAATCTTCCAATGCAGCCAAAGGCACAAAATCCTTAATCTTTGGCTCCTTTTTTTCAGTGCGTTTCCCGATGCGGATTGTTCCCATTTGTGTTAGTGAACCGATTGGCTTCGATAATCCTTTTTTTACTGCTGCTACGCCCGAAATCATGGTGGTAGCCACAGCGCCTAATCCTGGCATTAAAATACCAAGCTTTCCATTAGCTGATTTTACTTGTTCTGTCATCTTATTTTTTTTAATTCTTATAACCATTTATTACTCTTATACCATTTTATTGTCTCTTCTAATCCTTGCTGTAGTTGGTATCGCGGACTAAAACCAAGGTCTTTTTTAATGAGCTTAATATCGCAACTCCAGTTAATTCCGGTCAGCTCGTTTACCTTATCTATATTTAGTGTGGGCATCTTGTTTGTAAATTTGTATGCCTTTTCCATCGACCAGGCAATTCCTTTAATAAGTGGCAATGGCACTGTTACTCTCAAAGTTCTTTTTCGCATAATGCGCCTTGCGCTTTCCGAGAAGGAAGATCTGCCATAAATATGTCCGTCTGATACATTGTAGGTTTTGTTGACCAGACTCGACTTCAACGAACTAATCATGATTTCTGCCAGATCTTTCACATAAATAAAGCTAAGTTTCTGGTTAGCATCACCCATGTACACCTCAAAACCGCGGCTAATTGCCTTAAGTACCATCAATATATCACGCTCACGGGGCCCGTAAACCGCTGTGGGGCGAAAAATCAATAGCGGCAGATTTTGAATATTACTTAAATAGGTTTCTGCCAACGCTTTACTCTTCCCATAGTAGGTTACCGGGTTTAATACCCCATTTTCATTCAACAGCTCATTTGTTTTCTTTAATGGCCCGAGTGCTGCTAGGCTGCTTACAAACACAAATTTTTCGACCTTGTGCGTTGCATTTGAGACGGCAATAGCCAGATTTCTTGCATAAGATGCATTGTATTTATTATATTCGTCGAGATTCTTTGCTTTGGTTACCGCCGCCGCATGAACCACATAATCGTATTTATTTTCGTCGATATTTTTACTCAATGCATAAATTGATTCGAAATCAAGCTCTACAAAATTGATATTCAAACTTTGCAGATGTTCCACCTTACTCGAACTGCGTACATTTGCAAACACATGCAAACCGCTGGAAAGTGCAGCTTCAATTAAGTGAAAACCAACAAAGCCTGTCGCGCCGGTAATTAAAATTCGCTTTTTCATAGCTCCCTTTCCAGAATCCTATATTTTCGGTACAGTTTTCCACCAATATCTTCAATAGGCCTGTTCACCATATCATTGTGATCCAGCGTCCAGCTTGCCTCTGCATATTTCATCTTCTTTTCCTGAAAGCGTTTAATAATTCCGCCATACAGGCAGGCTTCAATGCCCATTTTCCGGTAACCGTCTACTACACCCAACAGCATGATCCTAATGCCATCAATCTTTCCTTTTCCGGTCAACAACTTAATTAACCCCGTTGGAAATAACCTACCCCGTTTGATTTTGATTAGTATTTGATTGATATCCGGAATCGCTAAAGCAAAACCGACAATTTTTCCATGTTGCTCGGCCATAATGCAAAACTTTGGGTCCAGGATCAGCTTTAAGTCGTTCGCCGTATATTCAAATTCGGCATCGGTCATGGGTACGAAGCCCAGGTTTTTGTCCCAAGCTTTATTGTAAACCTCACGCAGGGCGTCACGCTCCTGGGCAAAGTTTTTCATATTAATGGTCCGAATGGTAATGTCGTTTCTTAAAAGTCTTTCTTTAATGCGGTCGACCAGCTGAAGCGAGCGATCGCTGTAGTCACCTGCTGTGTAACGGTATGCCCTTAAGTCGACATTCTTGGTAAAGCCCAGCGCTTCTAAAAGAATTAAATAGTACGGGGGATTGTAGGGCATCATGGCTACCGGAGGCCCATCAAACCCATCGATAAGCAGGCCACAAACCTCGTTAGTAGAAAAATTTACAGGACCAAGTACTTTTGTCATTTGTCTTGTACGAAGCCACTGGTATACCCTATCGGTTAAGGCTTTCGCCGCCGAAACTTCATTGATACAATCAAAAAAACCAAAGAAACCATCATTAGCGCCATATACCTTATTATGATGGGTATTTTCTATGGCGGCGATACGGCCGATAACCTGATCATCATCCAATAATAGAAACAATGCAATGGTAGAATGTTTAAAAAACGGATGCTTTTTCGGCGTCAATAAATCCCTTTGGGCAATAAAAAGTTCAGGTACATAATTTGGATCTCCCGCATGTAGTGAATGAGGAAAATCGATGAAGGCCTGAAGGTCTTTCTTACCCGAAACTTCTTTGATTACCCTCATAACCGAATATTTAGCAGATTGACATTAACCTCCACAAATGCAGCTTTTAATTTTTCAACCGCACTTTTAATTTGCTCAAAACTATGGGTTGCCATAAGTGAAAACCGAATCAGGGAGGAATCAGAAGGTACCGCCGGAGATACCACCGGATTAACGAATACGCCATTTTCCTGAAGAATATTCGTGATCATAAAAGTTGCGTTATTGTCCCTGATATAAACCGGAATAATTGGACTATTGCTGTGGCCGATATCAAATCCTGCTTCTATGAGTAGTTTTTTAGCGTAATTAGTGTTCGCCCAAAGCTTATCTATACGTTCCGGCTCTCTTTCAATAATATCAAGTGCTGCAATTACGCTGGCTACAGCCGATGGCGGCATACTCGCACTGAACATCAGCGACCTTGCCCGGTGTTTAATAAACTCAATGGTATCGGTATCTCCTGCTATAAAACCACCAAGCGAGGCCAGCGATTTGCTGAATGTTCCCATAATCAGGTCTACCTCATTGGTTAGATTGAAATGCGATGCAGTACCGGCGCCATTAAAACCAATTACACCCAGGCTGTGTGCGTCATCCATCATGATGTTTGCCCCGAATTCGTTCGCAATCTCTACCATTTCTGGCAGATTAACTAAATCCCCTTCCATGCTAAAAATCCCATCCGATACAATAAGTTTTGCAGCATCTACAGGCAAACGACTAAGCTTGCTGCGCAAATCGTTCATGTCATTGTGCGCATACTTAATGGTTCTTGAAAATGATAGCCGGCTTCCATCAATGATAGAAGCATGATCATATTCATCCAGAATGAGGTAGTCATTTCTATCAAGTAAACAGGAAATTACCCCCAGGTTAACCTGAAAACCGGTGCTGAAAAGCACCGCAGATTCTTTGCCAACATAGTCGGCCAGCCGTTGCTCCAGTTGAAGATGTATATCCAGAGATCCATTTAAAAAGCGTGATCCGGCACAACCTGTTCCATATTTATCGATTGCATTTTTAGAGGCTAATTTTATTTCAGGATGATTGGTTAGCCCCAAATACGAGTTGGAGCCAAACATCAAAACTTTTTTGCCATTTATAATTACTTCCGTATCCTGTGCGGATTCTATCGACCTGAAATAAGGATATAAGCCTTTTTCCTTAATAAATTTTGCGTCCTGAAAAGAAGCAATTCTGTCTTGTAATTTTTTACGCATGTTGAAGGCAATTATTCAGTTTTATTCTAAAACATCATCAAGCTTGATTTTCCAACCACCAGGTTTAACCTATTAAAGCGGTATTTTGACTTAATTGAAGTGTTGATTTGTTAACACAATTTTAACACAGAATGCAGGCTAAAAAAAGGTTCAAAAGTGGTATATCTTGGTCAAAAATGAGCATGGACTGAATATGACAATTAGATGAGTTGACTATTCGACTGTCTGACTTTTTTAATACAATAGTAAAACAGTTGATTAATAGAATATTGAATAAATTATTTTTATTTATTTCACCTATGTAATCGATTTACTGATAGATACAAATTAAAAACAGGCGTCGATAAATTAATCGAAAGATTAACTTTTAATCAGATTTTCGTCAATTTTAAAAAATTTATGCTTTTCATTTTAACGAAAACATACATTTGGATACAGATAAACCACACCGGTCACGATGCTTTAGCAAAACCGAAGACAAAACTATTTTATTTGAGATTTCAATAAGGCACAATGCAACAACCACAGCATATTAAGAGTAACTTTCAGCAAGATCATCCTGAAATAAAGAATAGTACCTCACTCATGGTATCTAATCTCGATCGCAACAGTCCGGAGAATTGTCCTACCCTTCCTTTCAGAGCGCCTGGCTTTGGAATTTTATTGGTTACTAAAGGAACTTTACAGATTAAAATTAACTTTGAATCGCATACTTTTAAATTTCGTGACATCATATGCATTCTCCCAGACCATATCTATGAAATTCCTCAGGATCCTGCCGCGACATTACTTTTTACCTACTTTGACAAAGAGTACCTTGTAAAAAAAGGACTCTTTTTTGATATTTCAGAAAGTTTCAAAATATTTAACAATGGGGAGTCCATGAGCTTTTCCTTATCGAAAGTAGAATATGAGCTAGTGATCGCCCACATGTTATCCTTGCAAAGCCGGCTCACCATTCCCAGAGATACCCGCTACGTAGATGAAATGGTCCACGCCAGTTTTTTGTCGGTTGTATACGACATTTTCCTTTTAAACGAAAAGCAAAAGAAAATACCCTCTGGAATAATAGACAGTAAAATCGAGTTAACGAACAGGTTTTTGTCGATACTATCGGAGAATTTCAAAGAGCAGAAAAAAGTTACCTACTATGCATCACGGATTCGGGTAACACCCAGACATCTTTCAAAGGTTGTAAAGCAAGTTACGGGGAGATCCGCAGGGCAACACATCGATGATTTTGTGATTCGGGAAGCGAAATTATTGCTAACCTCTCATATCATGAACATATCGGAGATAGCAATTGAACTGGGTTTTAGTAATGGCTCATTTTTTGGCAAGTTTTTTAAAAAACAAACCAACCTCACACCAGGCAATTTTAAAAAACATAATACCGTGACCGTGTAACTGCGCCGAGGATTGTAAATAAATTACGTTCTATGCATTGTTAAATTCAGAGCTCATGACACCTGTAAGCACTTTAATTGCAGAAAGTCTTAGTATAATCTACTGAATCGGGTTCGGTAAACATTGATTAGATTGTTCGCCATTTTTTCCAACTCCCGCATCGCTTACCCCAAACTCAGAACTTTCTTTATTTATCTTTACAGCCTTTAATATAATATACAATTATTGCGTTCAGTTTATGCATTTATTTACCCTTCGAAGCACAAAAACCGTATAAAACTATTATCCAATGTTCTTCGTTTTGGGTAAACCTGGGTTTAAAGCCTATTCCTGCCTCCTGTACCTTTAATGTTTAAGCCACAATTGGGGTAGCTCTGCAGGCTCGGAATTCTTGAAACTGTAAAGAAGCTTTAGTTTATAACCGCCACCTCCTTCCAAAAAAACCAGCTTAAAAGGGTGCATACCTTTCTCCAGCGCCACTTGGCCGTTTTTTTCAATAGCGGAATGCATACCCCCATTATCAACCACTACATTATCACCAATGGAAAGGATGCCACTGTCGTCGCAGTCTAAGTAAAATGTGTAAATTCCAGCTTCGGGAACGTCGATGATTCCTGTATAATCGATCCTGAATGCAGGTGAATTAATAGATGGTGGTACAGAAATCATATCAGTATAGAACAAACTATCAGGCTTCGTTAGGTCTGCCCCATCAGAGCGTAGCGGTAATTTCTTGTAGTAACTCCCCAGCAGCCCGGAACTCACATTGGGTTTAGATACACTATTCATTATGGTCTGCTTTTTAAAATTCAACACATATAGTTCTCTTAAATTAGTGTCGGTCTTGGAAAACACGCCAAGTTTGATGAGCTTATTTTCCTTGATAATTAAAGGCTTATCCAATGACAGACTTTTGGCAGAGGGCCTTGATTCATTATCAGTATATCTGAGCACCATATTGTTTATGGGATTTTTATAAAATAATGTATCCTGATTTATGAAAACCCGATCAGTAATTACATTCTCCAGATCAGGCAGGCGGTAATTTACGCCAAGCACATCGAGCCTGGCATATTGAGTGAGCAGCCTTTTGCTAAATGATTTAAAATTCCTGTGCTCATGGCTCCACAAGTTTTCTGCCAACGCAATGGCCCTAGGAAAGGCCATATATTCTGCCCTTTTCTCACTTGGTATCATTTCACTCCACAGATTTGCCTGAGCACCAACGATATTTCCGCGGTCTTTATCGGGATACCCTTTTGGGATTACGCTGAAATTATACACATTATATAAAGAATTTTTATTCGGTGGATAATCGAAATATAATGGCTCTCCGGGAGTCATGATAACACGATTCCCATTTTTTAGCGCTTTTAGGGGCGCTTCGGGTACCCAGGTCCTCCAATACATCACCATTGCAGTAGAGCTGATGCCTTCTTCCAGGATTTCATCCCAGCCGATTAGCTTCTTTCCATTTGCATTGAAAAACTTCTCCATCCTGTTGATAAAATAACTCTGAAGACCTGCAGACGTTTTAATTCCCTCCTTTCGCATTAGTTCATTACACACACCGGAAGTCTCCCAACTTGTTCTGTCTACTTCATCGCCACCAATGTGAATGTATTTGCTTGGAAAAATCGCAAAAATTTCTTTGAAGACATTTTGAGCAAATTCATAGGTCGATTCCTTACAAGGGCAAATCGGTGTGGTGAAAAGCTTGCCCCAATGCGAGTCTCCTGTACAGGATAAAAACGGATAGCTTTTTATGGCCGCCATCATGTGCCCTGGCATGTCAATTTCAGGAATAATTTCGATGTGCCTTGTAGTGGCATATTTTACAAAATCAATCATTTGCTTTTGCGTATAATACCCCCCATACTGCTGCTGACCATCCTTTTTTCTTAAAAATCTTGAGTCCAATGCCATATCCGGGTTATCCGCTGCCTTAGCTATGCACGCGGAATCCTGATTATTTAAAGTTCTCCAGGCTCCGTTTTCAGTCAGTTTGGGGTATTTTTTTATTTCAATCCGCCAGCCCTGATCATCAGTAAGATGCAGGTGCAACTTATTAAACTTATAAAGTGCAAGCATATCGACATACTTTTTAAGAAAGTCAACAGAAAAAAAATGTCTGGAAACATCCAGATGCAATCCTCTATACTCAAATGAAGGTAAATCTTCAATATTTAAACAGCGAAGGGATAACGATGGGAGCAAGTGGCCCGGAATTTCTGCTTTTTCGCTGAACAATTGCCTTAAGGTTTGGATCCCCCGGAACACACCGGCAGAAGATCCTCCGGAAAGAATAATTAAGTTTTTGGATACGTTCAGCCGATATTCTTCAGACTTTAAAGATTTATTTTTAATTAACTTAATCACATTGTTATTTCGCCTGGATAATTGAAGTTTAGATCCTATTGCGTTTTTTATTAATTCATTCAAGAAATCGGCCTCTCCAACTAAATCCTGGGGTACATTGAGCGCAGTACCAGAAGAGATTATAAAAGTTCCGTTCATTAAGGTTACAGAACTTGGATAAGGAATAACATCAATAGCGGGTTTCTGCCGGCACCATACCATCGTATTCAGGAAAAAAATAAAAAATAACAGTATGTGTAGCTTTTTCATTGCGTGATGTATATTTTAAATTTCAAATTATTGTGTGGTCAAACTTGAAAGAACAGGTTGGGCAACGCTATTAATCTTACTCTGGAGTTTATCATTTTTTTGTTCAAAAATTACAATATCATTTTTCCCAATCTTTAACCAACATCCGGGTAAATAAAGCGTTTGCTGGGGTCCCACGTTCCAATATCGCCCGATGTTAATTCCATTCACAAAAACAATTCCTTTACCCCAACTGCTCATGTTGAGAAAAGTATCGCCTGTTTTAGATAAAGAAAAACTCCCTTGATAAATTGCAGGCTTTCCGGCAATTGCAGAATTTTTCATGTTATTAAGCTCAGGAACTTTATCCATTGGCAGCTTGTACATATCCCAACTACCTGTTATAACCTCTCCGTTAATAGTTATGGGAGATATTATCCCTTTTGTACTGTTTGTAATCTTTGCCCCATAGTTAATCCTACCCATATTCTCAACCATTATGTCAAGAACAGCGTTAAAAGGTATCTCAATTTCACAATCATATTTTTTATAATAGCTGTTGAGTTCAGCGACCTTGACACCATTAACATATACTAATGCATAATCCCTCAAACCATCAATCCTTAATTTACCGCTAATGGGTTGTCTGAACCGCTTACTATACCACACATAGCCATCTCCCTGGTTTAGTTCTTCAAATGAAAAAAGCTTATCAGCGCTAACCGGCTCTATTTTGTTTTTGAAATCCTCCAGATCCACAGCTTTACTTAGTTTGATATCAGGTATTCTGATCACGGGAATTTGAGCTGGTATAGGAGGGGTCTCATTATTTTTAAGCAATGTTCTCAGCGCTTTGTATTTTTCTGTCGCCCATCCCGGCTCGCTTATCGGTGCATCATAATCATAGCTGGTCAAATCAGGCTGAATATCGTGTTTCACATCATAGTTTGCCCCTGAGGTAAATCCAAAATTTGTTCCGCCATGCACCATATAAAAGTTGAAAGACACGCCTGCATCCAGATATTTCTGCGTTTGTTTAACAATACTTTCAGTGGAAACCTTAGGGAAGGGTTCTGCCCAATGGCTCAACCATCCGGGATAAAACTCAGCAACCATATATGGCCCCTTTCCGCCATTATATTTATTAACCTGGTCTTTAAGCCTTGAAATATCGTCTTCACCATTGGCTGTTGGCAGCGCCCCGGGTAATGCGCCTCCCTCAAATAACCAGCTGCCATCAGAAGTAAAGAAAGGAACATTGAAGCCCACTTCCTTTAATTGTTTAAAAACTGCAGCACTGTATTTTTTATGCTCCGCTAAAGGAATATCTTTACGCTGTTCTACATAGGAACCGAATTCATTTTCCCCCTGAACCATTATGATTGGCCCGCCCCGGGTAACCTGCAAATCCTTTAACTGACTATAAAGCTGGTTAAAATAGGCTTTTGTTGCCGACAAATACGATTCATTATACCCACGAATTACCATTCCCGGAATCTTTTGCAAAAACCATGGATAACCACCAAATTCCCACTCTGCACATACATATGGACCTGGACGAAGTATTACAAACAGCCCTTCTTGCTGTGCAATCCTGATGTATTCAGCAACATCACGGTTTCCGCTTTTAAAATCCCACTTACCGGGCGAGGTTTCGTGATAATTCCAGAAAACATAAGTGGCAACTGCATTGAGCCCCATGGCTTTCATCATGCGCAGGCGGTGACGCCAGTATGGTTTTGGAATACGGGAATAATGCATTTCACCGCTATGGATCTGAATTGATTTTCCATCGAGCAAGAATTGCCCGTCCAAAATAGCGAATTTATGGTTGATTTTAGTTGCTACCTGCTGAGCGGAAAGACTAAAAGACAAGCAGAATGTTAAGATTAACATCAGCTGGATTCGGTTTTTAATTGCTGGCATAAATTATTATTTATGAATTCGTATTATTATTCAGTTTAATATCAGAATGAGCTTATAGCGCCCTATCCAAATGAACATATCCCCCATCTACATTTATCAATTGCCCGGTGGTATGGCTGGATTTCTCGGAGAGGAGGAACAAAACCATATTGGCAATCTCCTCAACACGGGTCATCCTGTTTTGAAGGGGGATTTTGCTTGTGATATTACGTAATTTCTCTGCAGGATTTGCAAAAGTGGCAAGCCATGATTCATATAATGGCGTATAAGCTTCTGCTACAATAACTGAATTTACCCGGATACCAAAAGGCAATAACTCGACGGCCCATTCTCTGGTTAATGCATTTCTTGCTCCATTAGAGGCAGCATAGCCTGATGTTCCGCCCTGGCCGGTTTGAGCCGTTTTACTACCAATATTCACTATAACGCCTGCACTTTGCTTTAAGGCAGGCAAACACAAGTGAGCCAACATATAATAATGCATAACATTTTTATGTATAGATTCGATAAAACGAAGGTAGTCGCCCGTCTCCAGACCTACTCCATCATTGACGCCTGCATTATTTACAAGTCCATCAATTCTGTCATATCGTTGAAGTACCGATGCGATAGCTTGTTCACAACCGTCGGGATGAGAAAGTTCTGCCGTTATGAAGTCGCAATTTAATCCGGTCTGCCGGATAGCACTTTGACACTTGAGGTTTTCCTCCTGGTTTCTGCCTATTATGATTGGAAAAGCGTTTTCAGTGGCAAGACCTTCAACAATTGCCTTTCCAATACCTTTTGCGCCACCGCTTACTAAAATTATCTTATCTCTTAAATTTAAATCCATAAGTTATATTGCTATAGCGAAACACCTCTTTTCCAAGGGATAAAATCATCCTGATTTAGGGATACGGCTTTTGGAACCTCTTCGCCGCTTGCAACACGGATGCAATACTCTAAAATCTCCTCCCCCATCTCTTCAATAGAGTGCTCACCTGAAATAATTCCTCCAGTGTCGATATCTATAACGTCATTCATTTTTGACGCCAAAGCAGAATTAGAGGATATTTTTACGGTAGGACAAATAGGATTACCAGTTGGAGTTCCTAGTCCTGTTGTAAAGAGAATTATCGTAGCCCCAGCGGCAACTTGCCCGGTGGTCGCTTCCACATCATTCTCCGGGGTGCAAACTAAATTTAGTCCCGTTTTTGTGGCGACTTCTCCATAATCAAGAACGTCTACAACCGGTGAGGTGCCCGCTTTTTTGACTGCCCCTGTTGATTTCATTGCATCAGTAATCAGGCCGTCTTTAATGTTTCCGGGAGATGGATTTATGTGAAAACCAGAACCGGCGTTATGGGCCAGGTCATTGTACTCAGTCATCAAACGGATAAATTTTTCTGCAACAAATTCATTAGCTGACCTGTCGATAATTTGCTGCTCCGCACCGAAGAGTTCAGGAAACTCCGCCAATAGAACACGCCCCCCCAGGGCAACCAAAAGATCAGCGCAATGCCCAACAGCAGGGTTAGCTGATATGCCACTAAAACCATCACTGCCGCCACATTTTACGCCAATACATAATTTATCAAGGGGTGCATCTTCACGCTGCTGTTTATTCGTTTCAATGAGTTGCTTAAAAGTCTCAAATATGGCCTCTTTGATTAGAGCTTCCTCACTTAAAGCCAATTGCTGTTCGAATATAAGCAGAGGTTTATCAAATTTTTGGTTCAATTGATACAAATCGTTTTTAAAATCGGCTACCTGCAGGTGCTGACAACCTAAACTAAGCAAAGTAATTCCGGCCACATTTGGATGATCGGCATAAGCGGCGAGTAATCTGCTAAGGGTTTGTGCGTCCTGCCTGGTTCCCCCGCAGCCACCGGTATGATTAAGAAATTTAATGCCATCAAGATTGGCGAAGGTCTTCTTTACTGGACTAAAAGGCTGAGGATCCAAAACCACATTCTCCGGATCGGTACCAGCTTGGAAGGCTTCGATGAGATGGCGCGTAAAATTCCGATATTTATTATCGTTACTATAACCAAGACTTTGGTGTAAGGCATCTTTGATCACATCCAGGTTTCTGTTTTCGCAAAAAACCGTGGGTATAAAAAGCCAGTAATTTGCTGTTCCAACCTTGCCATCACTACGGTGAAAGCCTTTGAAGCACTTTTGTTTGAATCTCCCGACATCGGGTTTCTGCCAATTAAAAGCAAATGATCCAATCCTGAACTCGTCTGTGGCGTGGAACGTATTATCAACACTCATCAACGCGCCTGTTTTAACATTTTTATTTACCTTTCCCACCACCGTACCATACATGTAAACTGGTTCGCCAGCTTTCAGATCAGCGGTAAAAAACTTATGTTTTGCAGGGATATCTTCCAGAAGAATATACCTGCAAGAATGATGATAGATGTGGGTTCCCATTGATAAGTTTCTTAGTGCAATGAGTACATTATCTTCTTTATTTATCTGTAAAACCGATTTATCCGTGACCATAATTTATTTGTTGATTAGTTCAAAACTTTAGTACATGAACTTCGGCCCAAAAAGCAATACAATAAAAAGCAGAAAGCCGGAACTGCCAGCGCACAATGCATGCTTTGTGTTAAATCGGATAGGTACGGGAACGATAATATAAGCAAGGCACCGCCGACAACAGGCATAACAATCAATGGTAAAGCTATTTTCGATTCGTTTGCCGACCCCGAAGTAACCAATGAAAAAATAGTCGGAAACTTTGCGGACGGAAAAAACGACAATCTATTACTTTTGATGGCTATCCTCTGCCGATGTTGCGTTAAAATTGTCTCATCCATAAATGTAAAATGATAATTTCCATCAAGCAGCATGAGTTGCAAATTAGAATTCTTTTTAGAGGTATTATTAAACTTTACTGTCAGAATATTAATCAAAATTGGCGCTGTCAATCTGCCGATATGATACAAGCACACCATTTCTGTTATTCAAATGATTTTTGATAAGCCAGCGGAGATTTGCCGGTTATTTTCCTGAACGTCCTGTGGAAGCTGGTAAAATTACAAAACCCACTCTCAAAGCAAATCTCTTTTACGCTAAGTTTATTTTCTATCAGCATCTTACAAGCCTGACCAACTCTAATTTCACTCAAAAACTGGGTAAAGGTTTTCCTGCTTGTTGATTTAAAGAAACGACAAAAAGAATTGGGGCTCACCCTGGCCACATTTGCGATTTCTTTCAAATCGATTTTCTTTCTAAAATTTTTTACGGTATAGTTATGTATGGATTGCAGTCTTTCTTTTTCTGTTTCAGGAAGTTCGAAAAGAAAGCCCAGCGTGGCTAAATTCTTAGCTTCTTTACACCGGGATATTTCGGCGAGACAATCTATTAAAAGTGAAATCTTTTTTGGACCGGTTGAGTTCACAATCTGCTTAATAAATGAACTGATTTTCTCACTATCTTTACCTTGAATCTGAAGTCCTTGTTTAGATAATTCAAACATTTTACGTACTTCTGCAAATTCCGGAAGGCCTAGCAAGTCTTTCCCCCAGAAATCTTCATTGAAATGTATTACATAAATTTCCACCGGACTATCAGAGGGGTTGACATGGGAAATTTGTGAAAACCGCCAGTAGTGGGGAAGATTTTTTCCGACCAGCACAATATCACCGTTCACGAACGGTTTTACACTGTCTCCGATAAATTGAGTTCCACTGCCTTTCTTGAAATAAATTAACTCAAGGGCAGAATGACAATGCCAACGACTATTAATATCCGGCATAGTATCTATCCTGGCTCCAAAGGAATGAAAAGAATCTCCCGATACATTTAACACTTGTGGTTTCATAAACAATTTGGTTAGTATTTTTCATGCCTTTGTTTCAACTTTAGCTTCTATAGCGAGCAGAATATGAATTACATCCTCTACTGAACAATGTTAGCCTTGCTGAAACAATATAATTTTCAGAGAATTTTTACTGTTCTAAGCTGGAACACATATCAAATCTCTCTTATACACCAATTTTTATTCTAAACGGGATATTGACAACGATCACTGCATATCTTAAACCGAAATCTAGACGTAAGGGTTATGCCTGTTTGTCTTAATATTGGAATAATTGGGCAGCTTCTAATGATTGAAATGCAACGATAACTAGGTTTATATTGGTGAATCAAACATAAATTGAAAAACGTAGCTCATTTTGTATTTTAAAGACTTTTAATTGTAAAAATCCGACTATTTGCACTATTTTTAAGTTTAAATGATTTGCAATGGCTGGACGATTTAATTCGCATACTTATTCGTTGTTAAATATTGACCGGGTAGAGTTAACAGCAAAGTGGCGATATTCGGGAATTATAAGCCCCTATTCCAGGATTTACTATATTAGTGAAGGCGATGGACAGTTGACTGATTCCACAGGAAATACGACACTTGAAAGTGGATTTTTATATTTGATTCCGGGTTTTACCATGTGTGATATGTCGTGTGGAGGCAAGCTAACACAGTACTATGTTCAATTTTTTGACGACTCTGGCACTGGATTATCAATCTTTGACGATATCAGAACCATTCAAAAGATTCCCGCAAGTGAATTAGATATCCAGCTTTTCATACGCCTGCTTAAGATTCATCCATACCGGGGCATAAAAAAATCTTACGATCCCAAACGGTATGAGAATGAAACTTTCTACAACAACTGTCTACATGCAAATGCTGAACAGAGCACCGCCTCGTTTCACGAAACGCAAGGAATTTTACAACAACTTTGTTCGAGATTTTTGAATAATAAGGGTAGGGCTTTCGTTAAACAGAATCTTCATGCAAAAAAAATGACTGATGTGGTTCATTACATTTTAAGTAATTTGGAAAGCGATTTGTCTGTTGCTAAACTCGCCAACAAAGTAAGCCAAAATGTAGACTATTTCTCCCGGCGATTTAAAAGTCATACGGGAATGCGTCCTAATCATTTCATCAACCAAAAAAGAATTGAAAGGGCTCAGTATTTACTTGCGACCAGCGCATTAAATTATTCGGAAATCGCAGCAGTGCTAGGATATGATAATTTGTCTTATTTTTCCAAAAACTTTAAAAAAATGACTGGATTATCGCCTGGTGCGTACAAAAAACAGATCTATGTTTCGGGTTAAGAGTTAGTTGAATCTGCATTCTTGCTGGAGTTAAGAAAATCTAGATTGACAGACAGATTTTTAACAAAAAAACGCCACCCCTTACGGGAATGGCGTCAAACTAATCCACTACTAACCTCCGGGTGTGTGCTATGAGATTTTCGTATTTCCCGGAGGCTATTAAATTTTTAATATTCCAATAACTACCATCCCGGATTTTGTTTCAAATTCGGATTCAAATTAAGTTGCACCTGTGGCAACGGATACAAATAATTTTTATCATTCCAGGTCCTTGCTGTAACATTGGGATAGACGCGGATATACGAATTTGCATCTACAACGATACCGTTCACCTGGTTAGCGGGATACTGCGCCCGAAGTGCTGGAAGCAATTTCATGCCTAGAATAGTTTCAGGATTATTCACTAGGGTACCTGCCCTCCAGCGACGGATATCATCAAGTCGAAGTCCTGAAGAACCCAACTCAATTCTTCTTTCCCTGCGAATTTCATCTAATAGTACCGGAAGATTTGGAAATATAGACTGAGGATCTTTAATCAATGCTGTGATAACCATATTTGGCATACCTACGCGGGTGCGCAATCTGTTGATGGTGTTATCGATTACAGACTGAGTGGCCTCACCTAATTCAGCCTTCGCTTCAGCTTCTATTAATAGTATTTCTGCATAGCGGAAAACAAATAAATCTAAAGATGACTGATTTGAATTCCATGCCGCCAGACTTGAAGACCGGCCTTTTATTGGCTGATATCCTGTTGAGGTAACAGATGTCCCGATCCGCGGCAAAGTAATGATATCCCCTGCAAGAAAATCAAATCCCCGGGTTGCAATTTGTTGAGCATACCTTGGATCACGATTTTGGACCTCATCATCCGGGGTATTATCACCCCTGTAAAGTGGACTAAGCGAATAAGGCAGACCATCTGTACATAAAAACGATCTGACAAAGGCTTTTGAATAACCGTCACTAACCTGACCAACTTGTCTACTCACATCGTTCATTAAAATGGCAGGAAGGTAACGCATTGGCAATATTGCCTCAGGGTTACCTTGCAGTTCTTCCTGAATAAAAAGATTGTAATAATCACTCCTCGGATTTCCGGTACTATATAACCTGAAAAGACCTGAGTTCATTATTTCTTCGGCAGCACTAACGGCCTGACGCAAATAGATTTCGTGATCGCCTGCTCCAGCATATTTACGATATGTTCCTTCCCAGAGGCAAATTCTAGCCTTAAGCGCGAGAGCAGCATATTTCCCAATACGTCCATTGGATGGGGCAACAGGTAAGCTGGCCACTGCAAAATTGATATCTCTTAATACCGAATCCATGATTTGCTTATGCGGCATGCGATTACCAAATAATAACGAGGTGGTCGTATCAGTAATGTATTTGCTGATATAGGGTACATCACCGAAATCTTTTATTTTATTAAAAAAATCGTTAGACCTGAAAAAGAGTGTTTCACCAACGTAGATGTTTTTGGTAGCCTCGGGTAAAGTAGCCTTTCCATAGTTGGCCAAAAAGAAGTTGCACCTTCTGTTAAGTGAAAAGTCCCATAATGAAGCTGCTCCGTTAACATTGAATGTTCCATTGAGCAGGGCGTTTATTGAACTGTTTGCTTTGTCATCCGAATTATTGTCTGCACGGATAAAATTCTGAATGGGCAGTGAAGAATAGTATTGATTGCAATACAACTGCAGGTCATTTTCATTCTTAAAAAAGTTTTCCGGACTGATGTCGCTCAGTGGGATACGATTTAAGAATTCCTCTTTCTTACAAGATGACAGGATAAACAGCACTGCCATCATCAAATAAATATATTTATACGTTTTCATGTTAATATTCTTATCGTTTACAAAGTAACTTGAAGCCCAAAAGATAGTGACCTGTTTAAGGGATAGGTGGTGAAACTTAAAGCTTCTGGATCATATCCTTTATAAAGTGAAGTGATTGTAAATAAATTCGCACCTGTAGCATACACTCTCAAGCGTTGCAATTTAATCTTATCAGTCATCAGTTTTGGGAAAGTATAACCTATTGTTAATTGTTTTAACCTCGCATATGCTGCACTTTGCATATATTTCGTCTGGCTTTGGGTATTACCTCCTCCTGCGAATCTAGGTCTTGCAAAATAAGCATCTCTATTCTGCGGTGTCCAATAGTCCGTCGCATATTGGAATGGAATACTATATTCATCGTCCCTGAATGCATGGAAAACATAATCATTTGGCATAAAGTCACGTTTCATAACCCCTTGTACAAAAGTGGTTAGATCAAAGTTTTTATAAGCCAGGTTTAAATTTAGACCAAAACGGTATCTTGGGGTAGAATTCCCTATTTTTTTATAATCGCCAGAATTTGAAATGGTCTGGTTTCCGTAATCGATTTTTCCATCACCATTTAAATCTGCATATTTCACATCACCTGCTAACCAGCGGTAACCTGCAAGCTGAGAGTTATCCACTGAAGCTGCTTCTGCATCTGTCTGGTAAAAACCAAGGGTTTCGAAACCATAAATGTCGTTAATTAACTCTCCTTCAATGAAGTTCCCTAAGTTATTTGTTGGATTGTTTTTAAATTTAGTGATTCTGCTATAGCTATCAGAAATATTGAAGCCTACACTATATGACAGTTCTTTATTGATGGCTTTATCTGCCCAGGTGATTGCAGCCTCCCAGCCTTTTGTTCTTAAATCCGCTGAGTTTGAAGCGGGCGCAGAAGTTCCTAATACCGCTGGAAGTTGTAGTCCTGGGACAAGCATGTCTTTTGTATTATTGATAAAATAATCAAAACTGCCGGTCAGCCTGTTGTTCAACAAACCAAAATCCAATCCGATATTCTGGCTTCGTACTTTTTCCCATGTGAAATTTGGACTAATCAGTCCCGGCGTATTGACAACAATACCAGGTTGTCCACCAAAAAGATAACCTACAGTTCCTGTAGTTTGGGTAGCGATGTATGGATATTGAGCTGCGGATGAAATCCCGCCTGAAGTCAACTGGTTAGGTAATTGCCCGTAAGACACCCTCAACTTCAATAAATTGACTGTTTTTTTAATTTCAGACATAAAACCCTCTTGCGAGATATTCCAACCGGCGGAAACCGAAGGAGAGAAAGTATAGCGGCTGGTTGGCTGAAAACGTGAAGTTCCATCATATCGCCCATTTACTTCGAACAAATAACGGTCATTGAATATGTAATTCAACCTGAAGAAAGTTCCAATCAGGGCAAATTGTGTTTCAGTGCCGCCTACAACGGGCCTGGTATCGTTGTTTAAACCAATCGCGGGAAGTGTTGGGTCAATTAAGTTTCTGGCCAAAGAATTGCTTAACTGATAATGCTGATATTCCTGATTAAATCCAGCGGTAGCCTTGAAATAATGCTTGGATGCAAATGTATTCTCATAAGTTGCATAAGCGTTTAGCGCATTATAATTATTATTCTGACGGTTTTCAGACACCTGAGATGGATTAGTCCAGGGGAAAATATTTAAAAACGCGCCATTAACACCAAACTCATTGTAAGGAATCAGGTTCGCTCTTCTGAAAGAGGTAAAACTATTCCAGGTGTAATCTGAATTAATGGTGATATTCTTTGCAGGCCTAATGATTACCCTGCCGGTAGCAAAGAAATCATTTTTGGCATCTATGTCACGTCCTGAATTCGTTAGTACTGCAATAGGGTTGGTGTAGTTGCCCTGCCCAGAAAAATTTCCATCTGGATGATACACGGGCATCAAAGGTCTTAAATCGCCGCTAATCCACGATCCACCCTGGTTTATTCTGGTAAAAGCACCCTGATCATTGTCCGTATGAGTGAGCGATGTGTTTAAGCTGATGGTTAGCCAGCTGGTCACATCTGTGGTAATTTTTAAATTTGGTGTAAAACGCTGAAAAACCTGATCAGCGGGTTTTTGCAAACCTTCCTGACGAAAATAACCCAAACTCGCTACAAAAGTTGTTTTGCCTTCCCCGCCCGAAAGCGATACGTTATGTTGCTGTTGCGGCGCCCATCCAGGGTATAAGACATCAATCCAATCCGTATTACCGACATACCGGTATCTTCTGGGATTGCCAGGGTCGACGTATGCAGAGGGGTTGTTTATCGGATCAGCACGAAAAGCTGCCGCCCTTGTCGAATCTTGAGCAGTAAACGGGTCTCCTGAAGTGTATCCTCCTGATGCCTGGCCTGTACGCTGGGCACTATTAAACATGGTAATATAATCGCCTGAGTTTACGTAGTCTGGAAGCAAGGTAGGCCTCGATATTGTATATGCGCCAGAATAGCTCAATTGAGTACGACCGCGTTTACCTGTTTTGGTTGTGATAATTACAACCCCGTTTGCCGCCCGGCTTCCATAAATGGCAGATGAGGCCGCGTCTTTTAATACGGTTACGCTTTCTACATCATTCGGGTCGATGAGGTTCGGATCTCTCACTACTCCATCAACTAATATAAGTGGCGCAGAATTTGAACCCGCACCAATGGTCACATTTCCGCGAACATTAAAAGATGCTGCCTGGCCTGGTTGTCCATTGTTTAAGTTCAGATTAAGACCGGGAATAAGACCTTGCAAACCATCTGCAAGATTTACCATTGGCCTGTTCTCGAGCTTTTCACTGCTGATTGTAGACACCGCTCCGGTTAGATTGATTTTCTTTTGAGTTCCGTAACCCACAATTACCACATCTTTTAGAGAATTTTCTGAACTGGTCAGCTGGGCATTAACCACAGTTCTGGACTGTACCGACACTTCGAATGTTGTATAGCCTATAAGGCTGAACTGCAAAACAGCTGATTGAGGAACAATTATCGAATACTTTCCTTCATTATTTGTTGTTGTTGCAACATTTGATCCCTTAACCCTTACGGTAACGCCAGGCAGAACTTCCGTACCATTGCTACTGGTTACTGTTCCATTAACTGTTGATTGAGCGTAAGACATTTCGACATTGCCAAGGAAGGCAATAAAAAATGAAATGATTAAAAGGCTGACAACTTTTCTAAGTCGCCTGTAAAAAGGTATTGTTTCTTTCATGTTGATTTGGTTAAATGTTTATAATTTTGTTAGCTAATGTGTACAGCGAGTCAAGCCGTACATACTTATTATGTTATTATTAGTGAGGCAAGTTACAGTGAGAAATTGTATAAAAAATGTTACCTTTTGGCGATTGATTAAACAATATTGTCAGTACATAGCGCAAGGACTTTTAGATAATCTTACTCCAAACTAATTGTTAGAAATTGGTACAGGTATGCTGCTACACATACCTGAAGGTTTAGAATGTTAATAAACCAATATCAAGACCCTGCATTGAGGATGATACTAAACTGCCTTTCAAAAACTTCTTTCACAATTTGCTGAGGTTCGCGTGCGTCGGGTGATCCTACCGAATTTTTATACCGTTTGAAAATGAAAATTAAAGTCAGGATTAGCCCTCTCGCTACTTTATACCTAACTCGCAAATACCAAAGCTGGTTGTACCGGTTAAGTGAGTGATGATGAATTTAAAAAATCTGATTTCTCTTGGTTTGCGCATGCTAACTATTTGTTCAACAGGATTTGACCTGATGTTACCAAATTCACCAGCAGCTAGTTTTTCCCATTTCTTTCCATCCATACTTCCCTCAATTTGGTAACCATCAACAAAAGCGTTGCCAGTGGAATTAGGCAAAAAAGTAAAAGCCCTTACTGTTGCTGCTGTCCTCATATCAACGGTAATTTCCAGAGGAAGAATTGAATCAGCTTCGCTGAAGCTCAAATTCCATATCGACTTTGATTGCTCATCAATCATCAAACCAGGATCTGTTTGCGCTTTCTTAACAGATACCGATGCTGCCCATCCCAACTTTGAATGTCCAAAGTCGTGGTTAACTATATCGCTTTGTCTTCCTTTTTGGTCCACGGCAACAGCCCTGATGCTTCCACCGGATTTAAATTCGAATTTATTAAGATATCTTTTTGAATTTTTGTTTGGCGTATCGCCATTCAGGGTGTAATAAATGGCTTGCCCCTTATCGGCCAAGATGGTAGCAAATCCCTGCTTATCTCTTCTGATGGTAGGCGTTTTGGGTTGCAGAGGCTGATTATAAATTCCGAAATGACTTACTGCCACGCAAGCATCCGATTCAGTGATTCGCAAACGAATCTTGCTGGCCCAAATTTTTGAGTTTAGTCTAATCAAACGGTTAGCGCCAATGCTTGTGCCTTTAGCAATTTCCATCCAGTCGTTACCTTTAAGTATGTCAATACTAAATGACCTTATCCGTTGGCCAAGCTTAATATTCTCCCGAAGCTGAATTACATCAAACTGCTGTTGTTCTGCAAACTCTGCAGTAATAAACGGGGTAGTTATTTTATCGTCCGTTGCCCAATAAGTGTATCTGGAACTGTCTGTTAGAAAACGGGAACCATATAAAGCGGTCTGTCCATTCCTTATATTACTTGGATTAAGAATTGCCTTTTTAAGTAAATTATTTTTGAAAGTTTTCTTAATGTAAACCCCGAACTGCTCGAGCTCCTGCACATCGCGCAGGTCGAGCTGCCCCTGTGGATTAGGCGACAAACCCAAGTTGAGATTTGCACCTCTGCCTACGCTGTTGTAATACAACCTGACAAGTTCGGAGGCCGTCTTAACCCGATTATTTTCGCTGGCATGATAAAACCACCCTGGTCGCAAGGAAACATCGCATTCAGCAGGCATCCAGAATTTGCCATTCTGTGTTCCCTCAACCGCTTTCCAGTACTGACTAAAACCATTTGAGGCTATTGCGCCGGGCGTCGGTGCTTCCGGCGTGTATGTCGCCCAACAGGTTTCACCTGCAACACCCTCTTCGTTTCCTACCCAGCGTACATCAGGACCAACATCACCAAATATAGCAGCACCGGGTTGTAAAGCCCGCACAATACCCCAAGTCTCTGACCAGTTATAATAAGTCGACCTATCTATTTTTCTCTCACCTTTTTCGCCACCATAATATCCTGTCCCCCCGTTGGCCCCATCATGCCACGAAATAAATACCGGTCCGTAATTACCATTCAATTCTTTTAACTGCTTTTGGTAGATGTCCAGATATCCCGGTTTTCCATACAGTAAATTGTTCCTATCCCATGGAGAGCAATAAAGCCCAAGCTGAACATTTGATTTACTACAGGCCATTTGATAATCCCTTACCATATCTCCCTTTCCATTCTTCCATGGGCTTTGACTAATATTGTGTAAGGTAGTCTTTGTAGGCCATAGACAAAGACCATCATGATGTTTAGCAACTACCACCACCCCTTTAAAACCTCCAGTTTTTGCTGCATTTACAATCTGCATTGCATTAAAATCTGACGGGTTAATGAGCTTTGGAGATTCATCACCAAAACCCCATTCTTTATCGGTATAGGTATCTACCCCATAATGGATAATGCAATACATCTCTATTTCGTGCCAATTCAATTGAGCTTTTGTGGGAACCGGACCGTAAGGTATTGGCGCCTGAGCAAATAAACATGTAGCAGCGTATACTAATTGAATAAGTAACAGTATTTTTTTCATAAAATCTTCTTTCCTTTAACCTTGAATGCGAGCCAACGAATCATAAAACAATGCTTGGTTATTGTCGATAGTCCGCTTTATTTTAAAGCATTTGATAACAACCAATTAACTACCTCCGTTCATCCAATTTTCCTGAAATCAATTTTAAGAAATTAAACAATTGAACTTAAAACCTCTATTGGCAAAATGTTGTATGATATGAACATTAATTCTCAATTGAAAGGGAAATCTTTAAGTAGCGGAGTAGTAAACAACAACTTTATTTCTGGAAAATTTGTTCATTTACAGTCTCATGTAATGCTTGTCCGGAGATTGAATGTTGGGCAAGAATAAAAAGCAGTAAGAATTATCATTGAGTGGCAGTTTTATTCACTACATTTATTCGTCAAATTTTTCACCAAACAATTAATTTATTCTGGCATTTATGGATCCATCAACCGGCTTAATTATTCAGACCGCTTTGTCTGCTATTGCTCTTGGAGCATTTTTCTTTCTTATAATCAAACTCGTGCGCAAAAATTTGAAAAAATAACCTAAGTGACCGTGGCTCTCTTAACCATGCTACATCAGAACTGCTACTTGGATAAATAAACGATAATTAGTCGCTTATTAACTTTGTTTAAAATACTTAGGCTATAAAAAATACATCATCCCTTCTGAGCTTCATGATAACAACAATCACCTGTACAAACCGTAATAAGGTCTCGGGATGTCAGCTGCCTTACTCTTAAAATTGATGTAATATCCAGTTCCGAATTACATTCTAGCTTCCATGCCCATACATTTTCACAGTTTCAGTATTATTATCAGCTGCCTGCGGGCATTTATTGCTACTCACATATGTTCCATTGGCCTGCAATTGACTAATTTCCAAAGCTTGTAAGCTTAACGCTTAATATGTAGTGAACTTTTTATTTTTTTTCTAAAGTGTAAATATCTTTTATTTTTTTTTTATAAGTTTGTCTTAACCAATTAGAAACTAACAAACTACTTATCGCAGCTAAATTGCTGACCGAACCTCTACTTTGAGAGAATCTTCATGATATCCTGCTGTCCTATTGCGGGGTATTTAATAGATTCATCAAATAATTAACAAATAGACTAATCTGTTTAATCTATCAGTTAAAATGGGGCAGCGCGTAACTAATAAACTAACTAACATTTCATTAAAACCAAAAAACATTAAAATGAAGAAAATGTACTTTAAATGTTTGGCCATGCTATTGCTTTCCTTTTTTGCAATTGCGGTAAAAGCTCAAACCGTCATCACCGGATCGATAAAAGATTCATCCGGTCCTTTGCCAGGCGCCAATGTATTGGTGAAAGGGACTCAAAAAGGCACACAAGCCGATGCAAATGGTAAGTTTGCCATCAATGCCGCCTCCAGCGAAACCTTAGTTTTTTCTGCTGTAGGCTACGTTCGCCAGGAAATTGCAGTAGGTAACAGAAAGACTTTCGATATTGTTTTGAAAGAAGACACCAAATCTTTGGATGAGGTTACTGTTACAACCGGTTTTGGGGTAAAACAACAAACGAGAAAGCTTAGTTACTCAATTCAAGAAGTTAAAGGAGAAGATTTAGTCCGAGCAAATGAACAAAACATTGTAAACGCCTTACAGGGTAAAGTTGCCGGGGTGATGATAAATCAAGGCTCTGGCGGTCCACAGTCCTCTTCAAGAATTAGAATCAGGGGTAACTCTTCGTTAAGTCCAAATACACAACCTTTAGTCGTAATTGATGGGGTTTTGATACAGCCAGGCGTAAGTGGCGCGGATTCATATGGTAATAGTCCTCAGGATTTTGGAAATATCATGAAAAACCTGAATGCAGATGACTACGAAAGCATTACGGTATTAAAAGGTGCCGCAGCGAGTTCATTATATGGCTCACGTGCGCAGAATGGTGTTTTGTTAATTACTTCGAAAAAGGGCCGGAGTGGTCAGGGCTTAGGTATTTCGTTTTCACATACCCAAACCATTGAGGAAGCTTACAGAACAATGGATTTACAGAACGAATTTGGTGCGGGTATTAATCCTACATTTACAAAAGACGCGAGTGGTACACCTGTTGTGGATGCAGCTAACTATTTCTGGAGCTTTGGTCCCCGTTTTGACGGAAGCATGGTCAAAGACATCGACGGAAGAATGATCAGTTGGAATGCGCAACCAAACAACTTGCTTGACGCTTATAAACTTGGTAATTACAGCAATTCAAACCTGGCATTCCAGGGTGGTAGTGAAACAGGAACCTTCAGACTTTCATATTCCAAACTGTTCAGTACAGGTATTTTACCAAATAACAAATTTGATCGTGATGCACTTGATTTCAGGGGATCTCAAAAGATTGGAAAAGTATTTGAGATTAATGCCGGTGTAAACTATACAATCAGCAACAGTTTCAATCCAATCAATCAATCCAATAATAATAATCCGCTTTTTGCGCTTGTTTATGCTAATCCAAGAAGTTACGATACCAATTACTGGAAGGACAGGTATATAAATACTGGATTAGGAGGTGTATTAACTGGAAATGACGACGCTTACGGACTTTCGGGACTTTGGTTTGGCATCAACGAATCAAAGGTAAAACAACGTGAGGCCAACTTCAGAGGTAATATCGATGTAAAAGCCAATATTACACCTTGGTTAAATGCATTAGTTCGTGGTACCCTCAACCAAATCAACATCACCGGAGAGACCAAAAACATAGGAACCGGGGTAGGCTTTGCAGGTGGGGAATTTGCACTAAGTCAGTCTAATCAAAAAAGTAGCAGACTACAATTCTTACTAAACGGAAGTAAAAAATTGAGCGAAAGCTTTGATTTCAACATGAGTTTAGGTGCTGAAACAACCAAAGATTTCGGGAATAATTACACCAGAACAAGAACAGATGGTGGCTTAAAAGACCCTGGGAAATTTTTTATGGGTAATTCTGTAAATGCACCAGTAACCGATACCAGGTTGGATGGAAGCCAGAGAACAGACGCATTATATGCGTTTGGAGACTTAACTTACAACAATATGCTTACCCTGAATTTTAGTGTAAGAAATGACTGGTCATCCACGCTGACATATCCTGATGGTACGGGAGACTATGGCTATATATACCCTGCTGCTGGTATCTCGTATGTTTTCTCGGAATCACTTAAAAATAAACCCGCTTTTGATTTCCTTTCATATGGTAAATTGAGGGCCAATTTTGGTTATACTGGATTAGGTACCAGTCCGTTTCTGACTAGTGCCGGAAAATACCAGTTTCTAGGCACATACACGGATGAGACCGGAAGGCAATTACCAAGATATGGTTATCCTGAATATACCTTAGGAAATAGTGCTCTAAAAAATGAGTTAACAAAAGAATTGGAATTAGGAACAGAGTTGCGTTTCTTCAAGGACCGCCTGGGAATTGATTTCTCTTATTATAAAAAGAATACAAAAAATCAGATCTTATCGTTGGCCCTTCCTTCAGAATCGGGTGTAACCAGAAAACTGTTTAACGCTGGAAACATTCAAAATCAAGGTATAGAAATATTGCTTACCGGAACACCGATAAAAACGCGTAACCTGGAGTGGAACAGTACAATCAATTTTGCCAGAAACAGAAACAAGATTATAGAACTAGCTCCAGGTGTTGATTCTTATACCTTAGGCTATGCTTTCGGAGCAGATATGACATCTGTTGCGATTGCGGGAGAAGAGTATGGCAGTATTTACACAGGTTATGGTTATGCTACTTACCAGGCAACTGATGCTGCAGGAAATAATGTTGATAGCCCTAACAACGGAAAAAAATTATTGAAAGCCAATGGAAGCTATTTCAGAAGTGGTGACGCTGGTCAGGGTAATAAAATTTTGGGAACGATGATGGAGAAATTCAATGCCAGTTCCATTAACAACATCAGATATAAAAACTTTAATCTTGGTTTCCAGGTTGATGCTAAAATAGGCGGATTGATGGCTTCAGGTACTCATCAATACGGAACAAATTTCGGTGCATTCGAAAGCACTCTGTTTGGACGTTCAGCAGATTTAGGTGGTTTACCAAGAAAAGATGCCACCGGCAATGTGATAGCAAACGATGGTATAATTCCGGATGGAGTCTTCGCGAAAGGAACAATAATAAACAACGTTAATGTTGGTGGACTTACATTCCAGGAAGCCAATGCGAGGGGTATTATACAGCCTGTTAGTGCAAGAATTCACTATGCAAGGCTAACGCAATGGTCAACAGGCATTAGAGAATACTCGACATTTGAAAACAGTTGGGTTGCTTTAAGAGAGGTTTCTGTTGGCTACACGCTGCCAAAGAAAGTGACAGATAAAATTAACTTCAAACAGGTTAATGTAGGCATAACAGCGCGGAATTTGATGTACATTTATAATAGCTTGCCAGACCATTTAAATCCAGAGGGATTATTTAACAATAGTGCCGGTGCCTTTGCTGAATATGGAGGGATGCCTTATGTTCGGACTTTCGCACTTTCTTTAAGAGCAGCACTATAATTTTAACAGTTAAAGGAATTAAAAATGAAAATAAACACAAAACTTACCCTGATGCTAACCGCATTGATAGGGATATCTATAGCATCTTGCAAGAAGGAGAAGTTCGTAGAACTCAATACAGATCCATCGATCATAGACAAAATAACACCAGAACAGCAGTTTATGAATTCGGTAATTAACATGCAGGCAGACCGTTTTGAAGCCTATTATGATAATTTCCGAGCGATCATGCCATGGATGCAAATGTTAACTACACTGAATGGAAACAGTGTAACTTTCATTTCTGATGCAGCTAGTTTCAGAAACATCAGGTATAATAATTTCTTTCCAAAGGTTGGAGGCAACTTGACGGACATGGAAGAACTTATTAAAAAGTTACCAGCCGACGAACAGGCTAAAAGGGCTTTTCAAGTGGAAATTGCTCATATTGTGAAGGCTTATTATGCTTTTTATGTTTCAGATGTAAGTGGAAGTTTACCTTACACTGAAGCCTTCCGGGTAAGATATGGTGGTACGGAAACCCCTAAATACGATACACAAGAGGCACTATTTGAATTATTAGATTCTCAATTGAAATCAGCTGTTAGCATTTTGAGTAGCACACCGTCAGTTGCACAGACATCTTTGGGAACAAGTGATTTGTTTTACCAGGGCAATGTTGCGAACTGGATTAAAGTTGCTAACTCAACTCGTCTTCGAATTGCTATGAGGTTAATGAAACGCGATCCTGCTAAGATGAGGACGAAAGTTTTAGAAATTCTGGCTGCACCTGGGGGATTGATCAATGCTGCTACGGAAAGTTGGGTCTTCAGAGCGAATGCTACATATGCCGATGGCGGCGACTGGTCTGCAGCCAATTTGCGGGCACCAAAACCTGTTGTAGACTTTATGTATACAAACGGAGATCCGAGGATGAGGTATTTCTATCAGGAGAACACTTTTTCGCAGGCTAACTTTAACGCCGCAAAAACTCAGGGTAAAATCCCGGCTTCATCTGTTTATGATGCCAGAAGGTTTTATGGAGTTCCAACGAGCCCGGATGCCTCTGCCGCGCCTGGCTTTGCAAACTTCTTCAACAACATCACAATATCAGTTGTAAACGCTAACGGACAAACAGTTAACCAGGCGATGGATTCTTTATCAATGCTTCAGCCGCGCTTATTTGCAGCAGGAGAAAATGGCGGTAAGGGGATTAATGCATTTCCGCTCATAACTTACGCAGATGTTTGTTTTATGCGCTCTGAACTTGCTGCACGATCGGTAACAACTGAATCAGCGGAAGAATGGTACAACAAGGGTGTAACAGCTTCCATCTCCTTTTATGATGATTTGGCCAATAAAGCACAAATTATAGATAGAACGGGCGCGTTGAGCTATGTTGCATCAACTTCTGCAGAGGTAAACAGCTACATGGCCAAACCGGATATAAAATTTGATGCAACCAGGGCTTTGGATCAAATTATCGGCCAAGCTTATTTGAACTTCTTTAAGCAGCCAAATGAAGCATGGGCATTATATAAAAGAACCGGAATGCCTAACTCAACTACAGTGCTCAAACTTGAAAAAATTATAGCCAGTGGAACAGAGCAAGCTATTCCAAGAAGAGCAAGCTTAGCCTTCCCTTCTGTAACGAACTTGAATTATCAGAACATCGTTGCTGCCTACAAAATAATGCAGGCTGATCCAGATTTTGGGCAAGGTCCAAGTGATATCACCGGAAGAGTTTGGTGGGATAAAAAATAGAGATATACTACTTACATTAGCAGAACTCCTAATTTTATTAGGAGTTCTTTTTTATTATGAAAATTTACGTGAATATTTTTATAGGTTTATTATTCTATTTAACAAAAGTTCTGGGTCAAAGTCCAGCGCCTAAAAGCTTTTTATGGCAGCAGATTAAGGCATCTGCTATCGTCAATATCAAGAATGAAATGATGCTGTCCAAACAGGCAAATACGGCATTTATATTTATTTCTCCAGAGTGTCCGCTTAGCAGAAATTACGTTTTGGTATTGAACGAGCTAAGCCAGAAATATCCCAACGTTAACATCGTTGGAGTTGTACCGGGAAGAAGCTATAGCGATAAAGAAATTAAGGATTTTGCTCAAAGCAATAATGTTGGCTTCGAAATATATTCAGATAAAAAGAAATCACTAACGAAGCTTTTGAAGGCAAGTGTAACACCAGAAGCTGTTTTGATTGATGCTAAAGGTAAAATCAGGTATCGCGGCCTTATAGACAACTGGCCTGCTTCTTTGGGTGTAAAACGAAAGGTGATTACTTTTCATTATCTCGAAGACGCATTAAAGGACATTAACGTGGAGAATTTTAAATACATTGACACAAAACCTGTAGGTTGTCTAATCAACGATTTATAATATGCGCAAGGAAACGTTTTTAATATTTCTATTTACCTTACTTTTAAAATTAGGCTATGGGCAAAAAATCACTTATCACGAGCACGTTGCACCAATAATTCGAAATAAATGTTCGCCTTGTCATCGTCCGGGTGAAGCGGGACCATTTTCTTTACTAACTTATCAGGATGTAGCTAAGCGGGTTTCGTTTATAAGAGAAGTTGTGGAATCGGGCTATATGCCTCCCTGGAAACCAGACAACCATTATAGGCTGTTTGCCAACGACCGTTCGTTGACGAGCAAAGAAAAGACGACCATCTTAAACTGGATTGATAATAAAGCACCTGAGGGATCACCGAAAAAGAGTATTCAATCATCCCCTCAATTTGTATCTGGCACACAATATACCCGGAAACCGGATTTGACGCTGAGTATGAAAAATGCCTTTATGGTTAAAGGTGATAATGAGGAAAGGTTTATTGTATTCAAGATACCGTTCGAAATGGGCTCCTCAAGAAATGTTGAGGCTATGGAATTCATTTCTGATAACAAAAAAATCATACATCATGCTAATTTTGCCATACACCCTGTACCCGATAGCATTGACATTCAAACGGGTGCCGATTACGTGAACCTGACGGATGAATCCAGGACCAATTACGATCAATACTTACCTTTTAAAAAGACGATGACCTATTATGGTGGTTGGATCCCCGGGACGTCATTTGAATCTTATCCGGCTGATTTGGGCTGGATTATGCCTAAGCGAGGCGTGATTCTCCTAACCGTGCATTATGCGCCGATCGCAAAACCTGAAAACATCATTTCAGGGATTAATTTCTTTTTTAAGGAAACCCCCATCAAGCGTGTGGTCAACGTAGTTAGTTTAGGCTCTGGCGGAGTTGGTGAGCAATCTATAGACCCTTATTTTATGATCCAGGCTGATTCCATAAAAAAATTTAACCTGAAAATCTTAACGCCCCAGGACCAGTCACTGCTGTACATATGGCCTCACATGCATCTCCTGGGTAAGAGTTTTAAGGCCTATGCTGTTACTGCCGCCGGCGACACCATTAAACTGATATCTATTCCATCCTGGGACTTCAGATGGCAGGAGATTTATAAATTCAGGAATTTAGTAAAAGTACCAAAAGGCTCCATCTTAACAATTGAGGGAATTTATGACAATACAAAGAATAACCCAAATAATCCCAACAACCCGCCAAAAATGGTCTTTTCTGCAAACGACATGAAATCCACTGATGAAATGATGACCATGCTCCTGGTTTTTCTAACCTATAATGAAGGAGATGAGGTTAAGGTTTTTGATCCCTAGACAATTTTTTTACTAACTTTATCTAAATACCATTAAATGTCAGTTATTTTTGAAAAAGCTCAGCGGTTACGAAGCGATATAATCAAACATTTTTATTATAAAACAACCCTTTCACTTGCAGATTTAAGTTCGCTTACCCAAAAAAGCCTACCCGTGGTACGCACTGTTGTATCAAATTTAGTTTCGGAGGGATATATCCTGGAAAAAGGACTTGCTCCTTCCACGGGCGGACGAAGGCCATCTATATATGTATTAAATCCTAAACAACAGAAATATCTGGTTGCAGTTGCGATGGAACAGTTAACCACAAGGTTAACCATTTATAACTTATCAAGAAAGACAATGATCCCGGTTCAATACCTGGATTTGGAGCTTTCGAAATCTACGGAAGATGTAGAAATACTGATTAAGTTTATCAGAAAGAGTATTGACAAATCCAAGCTAAACAGATCAGATATTCTAGGTATTGGAATAGGCATGCCTGGTTTTGTGAATCCTGAACAGGGAATAAATTCGTCCTATCTTCCAGTTAAAGAAGGCACATCGCTTCAAGACTACCTCAGGAAAAACCTTAGGCTTCCAGTGATGATAGAAAATGATTCTAGTCTTATTGCGCTTGCAGAGCTGAATTTTGGAAAGGCTAGGGAACTAAGTGATGTTATGGTTGTAAATATTGGATCCGGAACGGGACTTGGAATCATAATAAATGGCAGTTTGTACCGGGGAAGCCGGGGATATGCAGGGGAATTTAGCCATGTGCCTTTATCGGACACCAATAACTTATGCTCATGTGGCAAAAGAGGATGCCTGGAAGTGGATACATCACTGAAAGTGATGGCCCGGAAAGCTGAAAAAGCAATCGAAGAAGGTGCCGAGTCGAGCATGAGCCAACTCTTCAAAGATAAAAGCACATCGCAAATTGATCACTTCCTGGAAGCAGTTGTGGCACAGGACCCACTAGCAATTTCTATTTTATCGCATGCAGCATTTCAATTAGGTAAAGGGCTATCGACGTTAATCCATATCTTAAATCCTGAATGCATTGTATTGAGTGGTAGAGGTGCCAAGGCTGGAAAGATGCTTTTGCCTTCGATACAACAGGCAATCAATGAATTCTGTATACCCCGGATATCAGATTCAACAAGTATTGAATTATCTACGCTAAGCTATGAAGCAGAACTGCTTGCTGCCGGTAGTTTGGTGATTGAAAATAGCTTATTTGAAACAAATAATATTAGCCAGCAGTAAATCACAACTTGGAATGAAATTTTTCCAGATTTTTTTCATTCCGATTCAATCAATACCCCATTTTATTGACGTCGCTATAGCTAATCATTGCTATTAAGAGTAAGTAATACCAAAAAATAAGGTTAATACTCAATTTACCACTTGGCATCTACTACCCACACGTTCTATTGTCCGGAAGCTATAACAAGAATAAAAGATCATCCGTTGCAGAATAAGCTCCTCAAGCCTATTAATAACACACAGTCATAACATATCCCCTTTTTTTCCAGAACTCAATACGCTCACGTTCTTAAACTGCTGAATTGATTTTATTGTTCCACTATATCATTAACATCAGGAAATTCACTTTCTAATCCTTTCAATTTAATAAACTTTCTTTACCGTTGGCCTGAAATTAATTTGTTCAAAGAATTACGTACACAGCGCCAAAAAAGAAGTGGCCGCCAATTTGGCGGCCACTTCAAAATATTAAATCGATATAACTTAAAAATTACTTGTCGTGTTTGTATCCCACCACAATCTTGAGGCGATATCGTCTTTACCGGAAGTTAAGAAAGTTGAGGCTTCTGCGACCGCGGCGGTATTTCCGGTACGCTCTCCCGGAACAAACACCAGCCGCTTGATCCACTGATCAGAAGTGATTACTCCCCAGTCCGGACTACTATCATTTTTCGCGACATGAGGAATTTTTGGATACCCGGTTCTTCTGAAGTCTACCCAGGCTTCTAACGTATTCGTGAAGGTAGATAAGTATTTTTGGGTGATAATTTTTTCCAATTTTAACTCATTTGAATCACCAGCATTCCAGGCGACCGTAATGGATGAAAGTGCCGTAAAACTATTTCTGGCATCTTTCGGATCTACATAATTAATTGGTTTACTTGTTGCATCTGCAAGATAGGCATCAACGCCAGCTGCTCCCCAATCGGCAAAAGACAGGCGAACGCCATTCTCATAGTTCGTTTTTGCATCACCCGCATTAGCCCAACCTCTTAAAGCAGCCTCCGCTTTTAAAAAGGCGATTTCTGCTGCCGTAAAACCTCTTCTATTTTGCACCGATTTGAAATCGCTACTCACCGTTGAGAAAGAAATCCTATCATCTTTGGCATTTATAAATGCGCCGCTTCGTATGCCCTTATATTTGTAAGCAGGATGGTCAGTAACTAAGGTTGCATCACTCACTTCGTTAAAGTATTTCGAAATACGTCCGTCTTTTAAGCCAACCATAAACGACTCCATAGTTGCACCCATTCGAGTGTCTCCCCAGTCAAAGCTAATCATCGAAACTGGCATCACGTTACCGTTTAAAGGAATCAAGAAATTTTCGGCATTGGTGCTAATCAAGCCCGCAGGATCCGCCAGCGCTTTTTCACCTTGTGTTTTTGCAACAGCCGGGCTTACTTTTACCAAACGCATCGCTAAACGAAGACGTACCGAGTTAATTAGTTTTAGCCAGGCCGCCATATTGCCCTTATAGCTTGGATCAAACCTCGTAAATCCGGTGTAGGTTGGATTGGTTTTGAAGTTTGCTTCAATCTGGTCCAATTGAGTGAACATGCTGTTGTAAAGATCTGATTCTTTGTCATACTTGATAGAGCCCAAACCGGCTGTGCCATAATTAGAGTAAATAACCGGTCCGTGCAGAGCTGTTAATTTCGATATGGCCAGAATTCTAACAAATTTCGCCCAATCAGCAAATAATGGTAAGTTTTTCTCCTGTGCAAGCTGAATTACTTGTTTTGAAGGAGACATCACACTGCTATATACACGATTCCAATAGGCGTCAATCCAACGCAAATAGTATGTTGTATTATTTACACCGCCTACATAAGGTGTCGGAGCCCCCATATAACCCATCCAATTATCATAGCATAAATCTTCTTCAATCTGATGACCCATTAAATTAAATAACATCACTGAGAAGGAAGAACCTACCAGATTGAAATCCTGTTCTAATAGTTTATCTGTAATCTGGTTTGGATTGGTATTTATCTCTTCAAAATTTTTGGTGCAGGAATTGAATAAAATCAAGGCAAGCACCACTAAACATATTTTTTTCATTACTTCAAATATTAAAAGTTCAACTTAAGGTTAAAACCGTACGAACGGGTTGCAGGAACTGCAAAAACATCATTTGCTTGATTACTATTGCTTGTACTCATGGCCTGCTCTGGGTCAAATGGTGCCTTTTTATAGAAAAAGAATAGGTTACGGCCCACTAACGAAACGGATGCAGATTTAATAGCAGAGCCTTTGATAGGAATATTGTAAGCCAGTGAAACCTGCGCTAAACGAATATTAGTTCTGGAAAACACATAAGGTTCCATAATTCCATTCCTGTCACCAATAACGCTATAGTACACTTCAGGATCAATTGATGTCACTGGTGTATTACCACGAATCGCATTTATCGGCATAGTTGCTCCCGCATCACGTAGGTCTCCTGTTCTCTTGCTTACTCCATAAGCATCCAGAAAGGCCTCCGTTTTAGAAAAGGCAACACCGCCGAACTTCGCTGTCACCAAAGCGCTCAGACTGAAATCCTTGTAGGTAAATGTGTTATTCCATCCGGTAATGAAATTTGGATTTAAATTCCCTACATATTCCTGATTAGCTGTTCTGGTGGGCTTACCATCATTATCTAATATGATTTGTCCGGCTGCGTTACGTGCAAGCTTATAAATATATAAATCGTTAAAAGATCCCCCTGATTTAATAATTGAATTAAATCCTTCATCATTGCTACCTACCTGATATTCAGGATTTTCAGCAATCAATTGTACAATTTTATTTCTATTCTGAGACAGATTGAGTGTAGAATTCCACCTGAAATTCTCATTTTTTATAGGGTCTCCGCCAAATGTTAACTCGAAACCTTGATTGGTTACTTTACCTGCATTAATATAATAAAAGGTATAACCTGAACCTGAAGGAGCGGTTAAAGATAGGAACTGGTTTGTACTTGTATTTTTATAATATGTGAAATCGAGATTAAGCCTATCGTTCAGGAATCGGGCTTCCAAACCAATCTCATTACTTATTACTTTCTCAGGAACGAGTGTAGAAAATGGTGTCTGGGTATTCCTGTTAATACCTCCAATGCCGTCCGGACCACCCGCACCGCCTATAGTATTACCAGGGTTTACGATATTGTATGGCACTTCGTTACCTACTTTTGATGTTGATGCTCTTAACTTTAAGAAACTAATTGCTTCGGGCATTTTGATCATCTGGCTAACAATTGCTGATAAACCCGCTGAATAATAAAAATAAGAATCATTACCCGTCGTCGCTAATGTAGAAGCATAGTCGTTACGGCCAGCCAAGTCCAAATAAAGCATATCTTTAAATCCAAGAGAAGCATTGGCAAACAAACCTTGTTTTTGAACCCTGCTGTAAGTCTGATTGATGACCAGATTGTATGGGAGATTTGCATAACTAAAAAAATTAGGATATTGCAGTGGAATCGTTCCATTGCCAAAAGATAGGCCATCATTGAAGGTATAATCTTGAATACTAGCGCCTAAAACACTGTTCAAACTGAATTTACCAAAGCTATTATCATAACTCAATATTGCATCACCATAAAGGGCTTTGTCATTATACTTCGTGTGATTCCAGCTTCCGTTAGTACTTACGCTTACGGAGTTACCGCCTGCAGCGTAACGATAATCCAATAGCCTGTCATTGTAATCAATATTCCCACGAACATCAAACTTGAAGTGCGGTAGAAAAGCATAAGAAGCTTTTGCCGTCGCAATTACACGGTTACTTGTGGTAAGTTTCGGGTCATTATATAATTCCCAATATGGATTATTCTGTTTTTCCTCTGTAGAATACCAGTTTTGTCTGAATAAATTCCTGGTAGCATCGAATATCTGATAATTTGTTTTGTAATTTTCGAAATCCCTCTCGCGAGCAAATAAATATAAACCGGTTAATGGGTTATTATAATAACCTGCACCAGGACGATTTTTCGATTTTTCATGGGAGAATCTTACATTTCCACTAAGAATCAATTTATCATCAAATAATTTTGTTTCCTGGCTTAAAGTTACGTTGTGTTTGTTATATGTACTTGTGGGTACAACACCAGTGGCATAATTATTTCCATATGAAAAGTAATTTGTTGTACGCTCATTACCACCGGAAACGGATACTGTATTAATTGTATTTACACCTGTCTGGAAAAAATCATCGATATAATTCGTCTGGTAATTACCCTTTGTTTTCGACCAGCTTCTGTCATTACCACCCACCGCTCCGTAATTAAACTGGAATTCTGGGAGTGTAGCTACACTACTGAGGTTGGTCGTAGAACTTAATGCAATGGCAATTTTTCCGGCTTGTCCTTTTTTGGTATTTATTAAGATCACACCATTAGCGCCTTGGCTACCATATAAAATGGAACCATTTGCGCCTCTTAAAACTGTTACAGATTCAAAATCGTCCTGGTTAAGTGCTGATAAACCATCACCTCCATCTGTTCCACCGTAAGAGCCGGGCTGGCCACCTTTGTTGTTTACTACAGGAACACCATCAATTACAAAAAGAGCTTCACTACTGCCCGCTATTGACTTGGAACCTCTTAAAACTGTTTTTGTTGAGCCGCCAACTCCTGAATTGCTTATACCCACATCAACACCAGCGGCTTTACCGCTTAGCGCTTCCATAAAGTTCGGAGCACCAGCCTTAGTAAGCTCCACGGCACTAAGTTGTTGCGTAGCGTAAGTTAATGCCTTTTTTTCCCTTTTAACACCTAAAGCTGTCACTACAACCTCGAATAAGTTCGCACTACCAGAAGGCATTAATTTTATTGTAACATTAGTTAAGTCTCGGACATTAACCTCCTGTGCTTCCATACCAATGTAAGAAACCACTAGTGTGGTGACATTATCTGGAACATTTAATGAAAACTTACCATCTTTATCGGTTACTGTTTTGGCAATGCTACCTTTGGCCACTACGGTAGCTCCAGGAAGCGGTGTACCTGTTTCATCTGTTACAACACCTGTTATGGGTTTAAATAAACGTTGATGTTCCATTATCCCGGTATTTTCGGTTTTAATGGCTGTGGCGGTTATTTTCTTTTTTCCACCGTCTATAGCTTTTGCCGTATTCTGCAAGCTTAGGATCGAGATACTCAACAACGCTATTTTGAGAGCGCTACTGGTAGTGCCGAGTTTTTTTCTCTGCAGGGCACTAAAATAGGAAGAAATGTTTTCCATTTTAATAAGTTTGGTTTAGTTGTTAATGTTAGTTTGGTTATATGGTTTTCGGGTTAATAATTTAATAGCCACCGGTTAAAATTTACTAAAACGTTTTATGAATCGCAAATCAATCTGTTCATAGATGATGCATATCCTTCGCTGATTTTGGTTCAAGATTTTATATTGGTCCAGCTATTAAGTGTTTGGTCGCCCTAATCTAGTAAAAAAAATGATACAATGTAATTATTTTAATATTTTACTACGACAATACTTCATATCTTAATTTCAATGCGGTAACCACCGAACTTAAATGCGATTAGCTACCGAAAAAATGGATTGGTTTTGAAAAAAATAACCTGAATAGAACACTAATTTTCAATATGATTTAAAATTATGCCGGGTGATTTTACTTTTCTTAACTGCAATTCTTTATACGCCTTTATTACTTGTACCTAATTTAGAGGATATGGGACTACTATAATTGTCTGATATTAGCAAAACATTAAACATTTTTGGCAGATTAAAAACATAGATTGATGGTGTTAGGCCCACGTGTGTATTCATAACAAATTTTACATTGCTTTATTAAACCTAAATCTATTTAAAAGACCCTTTGTCGACTCACCGCAAGCAATGGTTACCAGTTAAATAGTCCTGTTTTCTTTATGGTGTTGCGGGAACACCCTATCCGCTTAGAGCTTTTTCCTGAATCCTTATATAGACCACAGCTCTTGATTTCTGTATAAAGCTTAGACTATGCCTGCTAAATTCAAAAAATTTATAAGTCCAGACGATTTATCCGCATGGTACCATTTAACAACCCACTTAAGCATCCGCATTGTCACTCCAAAACTCAGCACAGTTCCAAGTCGTATGAACATAACTGTGTTGAGCATATTATTGGCAATTTGATTTCGAAAGTTTTAATTGTTAATTAACTCTTGTGAATTACAGGTGTCGTAATTTAACCTGATTGGCAAAATAGTATACTATATAAGCAATATCAATAAGAATAAATTTCTCTGTTCATGTCCACAAGCAAATGAAAGGGCATTTATATGTTATTAATAATCAATACTTAAAGATGTGAAGAACCATTGAAATTGCAGGAAAAAGGCGGTTAACTTTAAACAATAAGCTTCGATTTAATCGTGCAGATGATATATACCATTTCAAAAATTGAGGGCAAATTGAGTTTAATTTATATATTAGGCTGCCTCTAATTTATATGCAGCAGATAAGACCTCTTTCAAAAAAAGACACCTAGAATGCTATCAAACACGCTTTTTGGAATTTTGAAGACGTGCGACATAATGCAGTTAAATGATATACAAAACACAAAATGGCTTATGTGAACATTTCGATATATGATCAAAGCTGATGGATCTTCGGGTATTGATGAATTGAATTTATTTGATGTGTTATTCGACGTCTCAAATAAAAAAACTTAGATACTATATGGTTTATCAGCGATTATCGAAACAACTGGTTTCTGCACAATACAGATGCTCATATCAAAAATGAGTCACACAATTGAGAATGGCATTTTAACCAAAACTGACAATCAGCAACAAATCGCCAGCGCCAGTCTGTTCACAATAAAGCAATGATTAACTAAAATTAAATGAAGTAGATGAAAAAAAAAGTATCGATCAAAGATATCGCCCAACTGAGTGGCACGTCAATTACAACAGTCTCCTTTGTTTTAAATGGAAAAACTAAAGAAAAACACATTAGTACGAAATTATCAGAAAAAATATTGGATATCGTTAAAGAGCTTGATTACCATCCAAATTCCTTTGCGAGAAGTTTAAGAACTGGTAAGTCAAAAACAATTGGTTTTCTGGTGGATGATATATCCACACCCTTCTTCTCCGCAATTGCTCGGGTAATTGATCTAAAGGCAGCTGACTATGGTTATAAAATTATTTTCAGCAGCACAGGAAATCATAATAAAAGGATTCGAGAAATATTAAACATGTATAAAGAACGCAATGTTGACGGCTATATCATTGCTGTTGCTGAGGGCATTGAAGAAGAAATTGGCGAACTGATAAACCTTCATATTCCAGTTGTGTTATTTGATAGATATTTACCAGAACTAAAAGTAGATTATGTATTGACGGATAACTATGATGCAACATCAAATGCCACCGAACACTTAATTAACCAGGGTTACAAAAAAATCGCATTCATAACGGTTAATACCACCCAATTCCAAATGCACGACCGTCTTAATGGTTACACAAATGCTTTACGGAGGGCTAAGTATGAGCATTTTGTTTTAAAAATTGATTACCTCGACTCGAACCATTCCACAGAGATGATTAGAGAATTTTTGGCACATCATGAAGAGGTCGATGCTGTTATTTTTGCCACGAATTACTTAACGATGGACGGGTTAAAGCTAGCAAGAAAAAACAACCTGGAATTGCTCACATCTAAAGCAGTTATCTCTTTTGATGATTTTGAGTTACTTGAATTTATTAAACCTTCGATTACTGCAATTGAACAATCAATTGAGGAGATTGGAACCAAAATTATTCAAGAACTACTAAAAAAACTGGAAAACGGCACTACCGCGCAGTCAAATACAGTGTTTAACATTAAAGCCAAATTAAATATCAGGCAATCTACCGCCGGAGGTGCTAAAAATTAGGTTGGGAGAATACGTCCGGGAATTGTCGCACTTGCCAGGTTAGTTGACTTCATTAAACTGAAGACTAACAGCCATTTATACTATAATAAAGAAGAGGCCTGCTCAGGAACCTTATATACGGGACTATTTCCATTAAAACCCTGATAGTCGACTTTTTATCTATAGGTGTAACTGGTAAATCTGTGATGACAATTCACCCATGATATCTTCACCTATAATGGAAGCTCAAATAGAAATGTCGATCCTGCTCCCTCCACACTTTCAACCCTTATTTGTCCTTTGTGAAGCTCAACAATTTCCTTGCATAGGTAAAGCCCGATCCCAAAACCCGCAATCGATCCCAGGCTAGGGTTTTTTATCCGGTAATAGCGTTCAAAAATTTGCTCCTGGTCCTGCTTTTCAATACCAATCCCATTGTCCTTTACCATGATCCCTATTTTTCCTTCTTCGAGTTTCAAATAAGAGACAATTATAGCGCTGCCCATTGGCGAGTATTTAACTGCGTTGCCAATTAGGTTATGAATGACTTGAGATATCTTCTCCCTGTCGGCATAGAGCTCAATGGTTTCTGGTTGCTCGAAAACAACTTCATGCGTATGCACCGTTGAAAGGACTTCATCCTCAAGTTCAGAAAACAGTGCCTTAAGATCAAAATTGGTTTGTGTTAACAGCATCTTACCGGAATCCAGGCGGGAGATATTTAGAAAACCATTAATCATGGAAGTCATATTGCGTACCTGCTTAACAGATTTTTCAAGTGTGTTCTGTAGCTTCTGATCTCCGGAAAGTATGGCGTTTCTCTGCATAACCTGTAGATATGCATTGAGAGAGGTAAGTGGCGTCTTGAGCTCATGGCTAACCATGGCCATAAAGTCATCTTTTCTTTGCTCATCCTTTTTTTGCTCAGTGATGTCCCTTAACGTTCCGTTTAAACTTGTCGCAGTTCCCTCCATGTCATAAAAAACCTTACCACGGGCTTGTACAAGTCTTCCGTTTGGATCCCCGGGATGATGGATGCGGTACTCAATGAAATAATTTCCGTCTGACGAATTGCTCAATGACTGCGTGATGGCCTCCTCTACCCTAGCCCTGTCCCGCTCAAGAATACTGGAGAATGCAATATTTAAATCGATTTCATGGTCATCGGAAAGTCCAAACCATGATTTAAGCAATGCATTGCCGGAGAAAAGGTTTGTCTTAGGCTCATAAAAAAATGTTGCAAGCTCCCCTGCCTCTACGGCCATCAAAAGCATATGCTGATCTTTCTCATTTGAGCGCCTTTCAAGTACCTGTCTGGTAATCTCTTCCAGGATAATCAATACACCGCTGACTGATCCCGTAGAAGAGAAAACAGGTTGATAAACCGAATTGACGATGGCTTCCCGCAAGCCGTTCTTGTCCAATAGCTTAACGGAAAACTCATTATTCGTTCGCCGCTTCCCTGTTCTAAAAACCTCGTTAAGCCATTTGTTTACGGGTTGTCCAATAAGTTCAGGACGGGCATATTCATGTGGAAGTCCTTCGACCTCTGAAAGTGTACGTCCCCAAATCTTTAAAATCGCAGGATTGGCAATCTCAATGATATGTTCTGGGCCCTGTAGCATAGCAATCCCCACCGGCGCCTGCTCGATGATTGTCCTGATGTACTCACGGCTTTCCTCAAGAAGCTTCAGCGAGCTGTTCAGGTCTTCGTTGGTAGAACTCAGCTCTTCCATTGTTGCGGCCATCTCCTCGAGTAGAGATTGTTCTTTTTCTTCCTTTCGCTGGATCCGAGCCAGATATTCACGTCGCGAGCTAACCTTGCGTGCGGTATTCAGGATACACCATGTTTTGCCTTCCTTGTTCAGGAGTGCCTTATATTCATAATCATAATAATCAGTTATCATGACCCCGTTTTTATTTACATGGACCGGCGCATCGCTTACAGAATAAGTCTGGCCAGATCGCCATACCTCCTGGAGGAGGCCCAGGAACGGCTGTCCTTCCAATTCAGGAAGGGCCTGCATCAGCGACATCCCGATTACGGTGGGGTTCTTGCCCCAAACCTCCAGCATTCCTTGGTTTGCAAAACGAATGATCATATTTTCATTCGTGTATATGGCAGTTGCCTCCGGCGAGCATTTAAGTGCCTGGATAATCAGCTCTCCACTAAAATCCTCCCGGTATGATTGTTCTTCGATATTCATGGAAACACCAAAGATATAAAAATTGCCTTTATCAGAAAGACTCGCTGATGTTGTAAAATATACACTTTGTGATTCAATTTTCCATTCCGATAGACGATTTAAGGAATTTGTTGGAGCATTTGCTCTCAGCTTTCGTTTTGACGAATCCAAGGGCGTAATCAGGCGCTATCAGCAGTCCATTTATTATTTCTTTAGTAAAATTCTGGTACTCAATAATCTCTTGATCCGACATAAGGGTAATGCTACTTGCCAGGTGAAAACAGTTTGTAAGTGGTACTCGCTAAATATTGTATGTACCACTAATTGCACCACCAAAAATAAAAAAAGCCCTTAGAAATATTCTGTTTAGCTCAGCGCTAAACAAATAATTATACATACCCGTATTTTGAATTCCAGGTATGTATAATAATAGAAATTTATATCGTACTTAATGCTTCTGTACCAAAATTCTATAGAAAAGGACGAATCGCTTCATCAGCCGTTTCAAGATATTGAGCACGCTTGCTTTCATCAGCTTCTTTTAATGCGGCTGCTAAAGTTTCCTTATCCAGATCCCGACAATAGGCGGGAGTACCCGGTTGCTGTCTCCAGGATTCTGAAAGCAATCCACCATCAATAGCATCAAAACCCATTTCGTTTATAAGCGCTTGAACGGCCTGTTTATGTTCTTCTTGATCGCCTGCAACAGATATAGCGATACGCTCAGGATTTCCTTCAGGTTTTGATTTTGAATCCAAACTTGTAGAAAAAATATTGTTGAAAGCTTTAATAACAGGGTGGCCTATTACTTTTGCCGCCCATTCACTATCCGTTAATCCATCTTTAACATTCTCTCCATCGCGGCATGGATAGTAGTTACCGGTATCTATAATGATTGCCTGTGAGGCAGACAAGATAGCAACCGGAAGTTTTTCCATCGCCGTAGGAGGCACAGCCACAATGATGATGTCTTTCGCGCCTGCCGCCTCTGCAGTTGTAACTGGCATCGCACCAGTTTTATCGGCGAGCTCTCCCAAAGATTCCGGTCCGCGCGAGTTCGCGATTTTCACCTTATGCCCTAAGGCGGTTAAATGTCCGGCTAATGTACTTCCAACCATGCCGGATCCGATTATTCCTATTTCCATTTCAATATATATTAGTTTAAATGTTAGTTGTTCTTACTGTGTTCTCAATGCTAAGGATAAACCATTGCCACTTTATCTGCCGCAACTCAATAAGTGGTTCCCGAATCTATTCGAAGTAGCTACATCAAATTTCCCGCTGATCCTGATCGCATCAGGCTTACGACTTCTTCGTGAGCAGGTGGTCGTTCAAACTTCATTAATTTGTCTATAATATAATCCCTTCTGGCGGGAGCTTTTCCTTTTTCAGCTTTGGGAAGTGCCAGTTCGAGTTCTGCTGCATTTAGTTCCGTACAAAAAGCTGGAGTTCCCGGTTCCTGCCTCCACGATAAGGCCAGACTTCCGCCATCTACAGTATCAAAGCCCATTTGATCAACCAGTTCAGCCGCTATTTTCTTATGTTCATCATTATCGCCGGCTATAGATACAGCTATCCTCCCTTTTTCCCCGGCAGCTTTACCGTTATGCTTGAGCGTGTATCCCAGTAACATATTAAAAACTTTCACAACCGGCCTTCCCAATAACTCGGAAATATATTCACTTTCC
>NZ_LMPD01000006.1 GCF_001424305.1 Pedobacter sp. Leaf176 | reverse complement strand
TAATTAAGACGCAGCTGTCCCTAAAACGTTGCACACAAAAACCCCGTATTATACCAGCAAACATAACCGATAGACCAACGCCAGTAATTCCTAGACGAACTAATGCGAATCTCCAGCCAGATTGGCGTTAATCTATGGAATTAAATCAGGGCAGGCCTGTTTTTACACACAATTTGAAGCAAGTCAACCAGGACCAACGCTTCTGGCATTTGATCAGGTTTTCTTACGCTTCATGAAAAAAAGCTTAGCAAAGCTGGGAAATATTTTAAAATCAATCTTAATTGGTTACCAAAGCCCGAAAGGCGGGGTTTCGTAAGCTGAAGTAGGCTCTGGAGTTAAGAGAACAGTTAATGCTGTAGATGGGTTGATTATAAACCGCGATTTTACTGCGGGTTAGTCTTTGGAGTTAGGTATTCTTTTAGTTTGTAAGAAATTATCTGCTGCCATCCTTGCTCAAACCTATGCGGGGAAAAATGGGGGTCATTTGGGAAAGTTGCCAAGCCGGTATGGGTAAGTTTGAGCATTGTACAATGCCTATCCGGGAAAAGTTCAAAGGTTACCTCTGATAGGCCAGTATAACCTACATAACTCCAGCTGTGCGCGAGCTTTTTGCCGGTCACTACTTGGCTGACCTCCCAACGCTTCTGATAAGCAGACCCATCATGATAAAATTGCATCTCGAAACCAACAACAGGCTGAAAGCTTTTAAGTTGCGGAAAGTACCAGACTTTCATTGCATTAACATCGGTCAATGCTTGCCAAACATGCTCGGCGGGGGTGTGATAATATTCCTCCAATACAAAGGGTTCGTTTATATTCATACTTAAGTCAAGGTAGTAACAAAGAGGTTTCGCTGGGGAGGCGAGCTAATTGAAAGCCTGCCTGAACTCCAACGGCGAAGCCTTAGTCTTGGTTTTGAAAAGCCTGCTAAAGGACTGCGAATGCTCGAAACCAAGTTTGTAGGCTACCTCACTTATGGTAAGGTTGGTTGTGGATAGCAGTTCCTTGGATTTTTCGATCAGCTTTTCGTGGATATGCTGCTGTGCGTTTAGCCCGGTGAGCGAACGCAGCATATCACTTAAATAGTTTGGGGTATAATTCAACTGCTCTGCCAGGAATTGTACACTAGGTAATCCCTGATTGACAGGGCCACTTTCCCTGAAGTAATTGTCAAGCAATGCTTCAAATTGCTGAAGCAGCGCATTGCTGCCCGCCTGCCTGGTAAGGAACTGCCGTTTATAGAAGCGTTTGGCGTAACTCAAAAGTAATTCTATTTGAGCGATTACCACTTCGTGGCTGAAATCGTCTATCCGGCTATTGAGTTCTTCTTGAATGATGGTGAATATGGATGACACGGTCGTGCTTTCCTGCTCAGAAAGATGTAGGGCCTCATTTGAAGCATATGAAAAGAATCCGTATTGTTTTATCTTGCCTGCAAGGGGATAGCCCTGGATGAAATCCTGGTGAAAGACCAGCGAATAGCCTTCGTTACCCTTATAGATAGCTGTGCTGCCGACTATCTGGTTAGGAGCGGTAAAAACCATACTGCCTTCATCAAAATCGTAGAACCCCTGGCCATATCTGAACTGACCGCCTAATTTGCTTACAAAAGATATTTTATAAAGCGTTGTGACATAGCTCACCGGCAGCCTGCTTAGGTTGACCCGTTCTTCCCTGGTATCAAGCAAAGTGATCAGCGGGTGCGTAGGTCCGGGGAGGTCCAGTATGTGGTGTATTTCGGCGATTGATTCAAGCTTGACTACTTTTGGCATGTCTTTTTTCATCTTGATGAAGGTAATAATTATGACCAGCAATTATTTCACTTGCTGGTCATATTGATGGATAGGGTTAATTTGAATCGTTAATCGGAACTACCAGGGCATTTGACCCTCAGGGCCGGTAAAGCCTCCGGTTGGTCCGTCAGTTTCCAGGGCTACCCGAACAGGTTCACGGGAGCCCACTTCTAAGCTATCTGTACCCTGAAAATTATTAAGCGCGGTAGCCGTATAACCTGGACTGGTAGCATTTACTTTGATATTTTCTTTTTCCAGTTCCAGGGCGAAGGCCAGCGTAACTGCGTTTAAGGCCGTTTTAGAAGCTGCGTAAACAATGCCAAAATGTGCTCTTGCCCAGCAAGCCGGATCTGATATCCAGGTAAGCGAACCCAGGCCACTCGATACGTTGACGATGCGTGCAGCGGATGACTTGCGCAGCAAAGGCAAGGCAGCCTGTGTCATAGCAATAACGCCGAATACGTTGGTTTCCCATACGGTGCGTACTTCATCCAATGATACATTTACCGCGCGCCCCGTACGCATAAGTTCCTCAGTGCCTTTTGGCGATGTCCCGCCATGGGAAATTCCAGCATTGTTTACCAGCAGGTCTAGGCGTCCGTGTTCGTTTCCGATATGTTCCATTGCTGCCTGGATGGTCTCTTGCTTTGTTACGTCCAACTGGATGGCTTTGGCGTTCTCACCGATTTTCCCGGCGGCTTGTTCTCCATTTTCCAGTTTACGCGAACCTAGATAAACAATGTATCCATTAGCGGCGAGTGCTTTGGCAATTTCGTTACCTACCCCCTGGTTAGCGCCCGTCACTAATGCAACTGGTTTGTTTGTTGATGCTATTTTGTCTTCCATAAATTTTGAATAACTATTGTTTAGCAAAATTCTTCAATGTATTTCATGTAATTGTAACCAAACCAAGGACCGTTGTAACCGAATCAATTCAAAACACTCGAATGAGTTGAAAAAGTTGCGATTATTAGAAAAGTCGAGGATTGAAGTATATGATGTTGTGCCGCTGCTTTGTTCCTTTGTCTTGGATGTCCCTTTGTCTTTGCTAGCACTTCCGGCCGTATTTTAGTTTGTTAATAGCTTTAGAGATGGCTGCAACAGATTCATCCATGAACCCGGTTACGAAATTGAGCCTGACCTTTATCTAAAACGGGTTATGGTTTTAAGTTGGTTGTCATTAGTTATTATTAGCTAAGGTTTGATTTGATTAACTTTGCCGGATGGAAAATGAAATTCCGGGCGTAAATATGGAGGAGCTGCGGCTGCAAGGCTTTAAGGTGCACCAGCTGCCAACCAATGTTGATGTGCCGACAGTGCATGGGCGGAGGGATTTTTATAAGATGGGCCTGATAACAGGTGAGATGACTATCGGTTATGGCGACCAGGTACTGGAAGTGCAGGATACCGTGCTCTTTTTCGTCAATCCGCGGGTGCCGCGGACCATGCTGCGCCGCTCCCGGGATACCACAGGCTATGCGTGTATTTTCACGGAAGCTTTTATGCCAGCGATCGTCAAGAAATCCCCCTTATTTAACACCATCCAAAACCCGCTTGTCCGGCTAAACATGGAACAGGCCGGCTTAATGAAGGCTATCTTTTTAAAGATGCTCGCCGTTCGGGATGGCGACTATCTTTATAAGAGCGAACTGATCAAAAGCTGCATCGAACTCATTATTCATGAAGCCTTGCTATTGCAACCGCCCGGGGAGCCGGCCTACCAAAACGGCGCGATCCGGATGACTCATTTATTCCTGGATCTGCTGGAAAGACAATTTCCTATCGAGCATACCAGGGAACCGCTTCGGCTGCGAACCGCCCAGGATTTCGCTGGAAAACTGGCCGTGCACGTTAATTACCTGAACCGGGTTGTTAAGGAGGTGACCGGAAAGCCGACCTCGCTACATATCGCTGAACGCATCGCAAATGAGGCCAGAGCCCTGTTGCAGCATACAGATTGGAGCGTAGCGGATATTGCCTATGCGCTCGGTTTTGCCTACCCGACTTATTTCAATAACTTTTTCAAGCGGGTGACAGGCCTGACTCCTAAATCACTACGTAAGGTTTGATAATCATACTTATTGGTTTGATTATCATTTAAAGGCCGGGGGTTTTAGCCGGAACTTTGAGCTATGAAAATATTAGTTACAGGTGCCACCGGAAAGGTGGGCAGCCGCTTTGTTCCGCGGCTATTAATGAAGGGTTATAATGTACGTGTTTTAGTGCGAGATGCTGCTAAAGCCAGCGCATTGGCTGCGCTTGGCGCGGAAGTGGTGACCGGTGATCTGTTTAATGCAGGTAGTTTAATGCCGGCAGTAATGGGCGTAGATGCGGTGATCCATTTGGCAGCTTTGTTCCGCACGTTCACGGATAATGAAGGAATTATTAAAACCAATCATGCCGGTTCGGTCGCCTTGGGGGATGCCGCAGTTGCGGCGGGTGTGAAGCGCTTTGTCTTTGTTAGCACCAGTAATGTATATGGTTCGGGCTACGGGCACCCGGCTCGGGAGGATGATGTCGTAAATATTGATGACCCGCGGGCCTACGCCTCCAGTAAGATTGCGGCCGAGCAGGAATTGTTAAAGAAGGAAATGGATGTGCGCATATTGCGTTTAGGCTTCGTTTATGGAGACAAGGATCCACATATTGAAGAGATTATACCGCTGTTGAGCAAGTGGAAACGCCATTCCGGATCCCGGATGCACATGGTGCACCATCTGGATGTCGCTCAGGCTTTGATCATGCTGCTGGAAAGAGACGGCCTTAATGGGGAAATATTCAATATTGCTGATGATGCACCAATCACCTTGTATGAACTCGCGGAGTCGGTAGGTAAAGCCGCTGAAGCTTTCGGAACAGTTGAAACGCCGCTGGCAGATCCTTTTGAAGGGATTACGGACATTTCCAAGCTTCGCAAGACAGGTTTCCGGTTGATGGTACCAAGTTATTATGTGGCGCGCGATCTGGATATTTTATAACTGTAATATCTACTTATTGATGGAATATACGCAGCCTGACAGCAAATCAATTATTAGAAAAATTACAGTATCAATATATGACCGGATAATGAACATTCCGATTGCGGCAAAATGAACAATTGGAATAAAGAGCGAACACCAAAAACAAGCTAGATTTGTATTGTGAAAGGTGAGAGCGTCACAAGCGATAGATTACCTTTAGTAAAGGTGAGGGGTAGACATTAATTTGTTTACCCTTTTTATTTGGCGACAGTCGGCCGCCGTTTAATCGAACTGGACGCCTTTCACCAGGCGCCCAGTAACGCTATTTATTCTTTATCTAGTGTATCTGGATCTGAGTTGAGCGATTTCCTTTGGTCCGACGGCTAATTCCTGTTGCATAAAGTTTTCTATGCTCCCGTACTGTTGCTTCAGCTGACTAAAAAAATCCCGGAGTAGTTCAGGTCTCAGAGCAAATTCCTTTTCTACCTCCTCTGTGCTCATGCCACTTAATTTTGCCATTGGAGCGAACATTTCTTTATTTGCTTTAGCCAGATAAATATTTGATGCTAAATAATCCGCTTCTATGGTTTGCTGGGGAACCTTTAAAATATACAGCAACAGTGCTGTTGCCATTCCGGTGCGGTCTCTGCCTCCTGTACAATGATATAATACGGCTTCTTTCTGATCAACGGTGAGTAACTTCATAAATAACGAACGGTAACGGTCACCAGCGTACTTTGCCCCGTCTATCCCGTACATTTTCTCCAGGAAGTTACCTTGTTTTAAAAGGCTAACCAGTTGCGCTGCATCAGGAATATTTTCGCTGCCGGCAGGGCTCAGCGTGTAATCGGTATCCTGCGGCAAGCGATCAGCCGCCAGTGCAGCTTCCCTGGTTCCTCTAAAATCGACCACCGTATGTATTCCTTTTTTGTCCAGTAACTTTAAATCAGCATCGGTGAGTTTATTTATTGCAGCACTGCGATAAACCTTCCCCCAGACCACCTCTTTTCCATCAGTAGTTTTATAACCGCCGATATCTCGAAAATTTGCAGCGTTGACCGGTACAATTCTTTTACTGCTGTCCGCGAGTTGTGCCGCAGCTATCGCAGGTATAAAAGCCGCGATTGCAAGGATAATTTTTTTCATAATTTCTAATAATTAGTTTTTATTTAAGTAGCTTGTTTATTTTAAAATATCCAGACGAATTCCGGCTTGTCCCCGGCGGCCATAGGATTCTGATGAAGTTAAACGACGCCTGTCCCCCATGTACATTTCAACGGGTGAATTACTTAGATTATTAAGCTCCACAAAAGCTTTTAATCTTTTGGTTACCGAAAAGGTCGCCGATGCATCGATGGTAAAATTCGCGGCAGACCAGATGTAAAAGTCTGGACCCAACTGCTGATTTATGGTTTCAACCGAACTGCCTCTATAGTTTCCGGCTAAACGAACCATGACGCGGTCGCGTTCATAGAACAAGATGGTATTAAACAGATGTTTGGATTGGTTGGGCAAACTGGTTTTATCCATTAATTGAGCGTTACCTAACCGGGGTACCTGGGTTTTTGAATCAATGAATGAATAATTAACTTCTACACCAAATCCGCTCCAGAACCCTCTTAAAAAATTAAAACGTTTGTTAATTCCAGCTTCAATTCCAAATAGCTTCGCCTTGTTTAAGTTTTTAGCCTGGGTTACCAGAAAGTCACTTCCGCCAACGCTTTGCATATTTACATCGGTGAAGATGATATTTGAGATGTCCTTATAAAATAAACCTCCTGATAGAATGCCAATGTTGCTGAAATAATATTCACCCATTAAATCATAATTATTGCTGAAGGTAGGCTTCAAATCAGGATTACCCTGAGATATGGTCATTGGTACACTTGTGGTATTGGTTGATCCACCAGGAGTCATATCACCAAAATTTGGACGTACAAATGACCGGGTATAAGCAGCACGAAGATTGGATTGCTCACTTAACTTATATTTCAAGTTGAGCATCGGCAGAAATGCATTGTAGTTGTTCTCTACTGTTGAAGGGCTAACGTTAACCACGCTGCCAGAGGTGGTGGACTTCATGCCATCCAAAGTCGTCTTCGTATATTCATTCCTTATTCCTGCTATAATTTTCAATCTTTCTGTGGCGTCCATTTCTGCCATAGCATAACCTGAGCTTACATCCTCATTTCCCGTGTATAATGCGGTTGGATTTGTCTTGGAGGTCGCATCAACAATACCATTGGCCGATTGGAAAGCTGTTCCAAACATATCAAATAGCTGTTCTTTAACTAAAGGATTTACGATGTACTGGTCGTAGTTTCCATTCATATTGCCAAAGAAAGTGGTGCCTTTGGGGAAATTAGTGGTTTGCAGCGAAGACAAAGATCGAAGCGCGGGAGCGTTAGGTACACCTAAAGCGGCGCCGGGCAGGAACACAAAATTAGAACCGAAAGTGCTGATTCTTTCCTTTGTGCGGTATTTACCTCCAAATTTAAAATGCACTTTCGAACTTGCGTCTACCTTTAAATTAAGCTGTGCGATCTGGTCGTGCTCACTATTATCTAATTGAGAGATAACCAGTTGGGAAAGCAATAATTTATCCGCGCTCATGACCTCACCGGCGTCCTTCACCCCGGATTGAAAATCTTCAGATGTCCCACCCACGCCATTCGGGGAATCAAAACTCCAGTAACGTTTTCCATCGCTCGACAGATTACTGAATCCACTGGTAATTCTTTGTCGGAAAGTAGCAATTGGTAAACCTTTACCAGCTGATGTTGGCGGGGTCTCCAGGTAGTATCTTGATTTATGATTGCTATAACTCCAGTCCAGTTTAATGAGCGGTGATAATTGGTTTTCTCCACCAACTTCAAGGCCATTTAGTGCGGTCTGGTAATGAGAGTAGCGGTAATTATATTGATAGCGGCTGTTGGTATAATCAATGTAGGATTCATAAACCGGTCGTATATCGTCAAATTTATTAACCATTCCCCTAAAAAAGATTTTATGCAACGGCGTGATTTTGTATTCCGCGCCAACATTCAATCCTTTTGTTTCACGCTCACCCATGTAGCGCTTAAACAAGACTGTATTGATTGATTTTTTTTGCTGAAGATTTGCCAGCCCTGTATTATACGAGGTTACAAATTCATCAGATCCCCATTGTCTGCTCCAGATAGCACCAGCTACGATAATTCCAAGCTTATCGTTTAGAAACCGGTCACCGTATACTAAAGAGCCGTTATAGGTGCCGTTTTTACTGAAAGTGTTGTATCCGCCGGCTCCGCTGACATTTAATGTTCTTTTAGTAGGTGCCGTTCTGGTGACGAAGTTGATTGACCCGCCAATCGCATCGCCCTCCATATCCGGAGTGATGGCTTTAGCGACCTGCACGTATTGAATTATTTCTGAAGGTACGACATCCAGCACCGAGGACCGGTTGCCCATAACGTTTGAGCTTGGTAGGCGATTTCCATTAAATAATGTTGATGTCCAGGAAAAAGGTGTTCCCCTCACTGCTGCCTGGTCTGCCTCTCCGTGGTAGCGGGCAACCGCCACCCCTTGCATACGCTGAACCGCTTCAGCAGCGTTACGGTCTGGCAGTTTACCAATCGCATCAGCAGCCATTACGTCCATTATCGCGTTTGAATTTTTTTTGATGCTGTAGGCCTTGGCTTGTGAGGGAGCCATGGTTCCCCTGATAACCACGTCGCCAAGAGAGCGCTTCGTATCGGGTACCATGGTTATTAATCCGATATCATTAATGCCTCCGGTTAATTTGAGTGTAACCGTTTTTGATGCGTAGCCTATATAGCTGATCTCAATGGTCACCGACCCCGTATCTGGTGCCAGAAGGGTAAAAACGCCCTGCAAATCCGATGATGCCGCCCTTTTAAAAGTCTTACCATTAATGTTTGCTCCAGGCAATGAACCTGCTTCACTTACTATGGTCCCCTTAATGGTCTGGCTGAAAGCAGGTAAGGTTATAAATAATAATGCTATTACAACGATTAATCTCGTATGATTAAAGTTTGCCCGGGATCTGAAAATAAATTTTGTTAACATGATTATTGGATTGTTTTCGGCAAATGTAAGCCGGTAAAATTGACCAATCGACCGTCTCAACGGACGGTTAGGCCTTTGAGCGTGTCAATAATTTTTTTGGCACTCCCGGTAATTGAAAATCAGCCATTTAACACTTGTCATCATTATGTTACCGGGTATTTGTTCATAAACACTTAACATTCATCTAATAAGCAAAACCTATTTTTGAATTCATAAAGCTGTTATATGAAGTATATTATCGCCATTGGAATATTTCAGGCACTTGCAGCGGCTACATTATTATGGCGTAGCAGAATTCGTGACGATGCCGACGGTTTATTGATTGCATTAGCTGTTTGTATTAGCATACATCTTTCTATAAAATTCATTATCTACAATTTCGTGTCAGATACTGAAATACTGGGAATGATGAATACTTTTATATGGCTCTGCTATCTTCCTATACTTTGCCTCTATACAATAAAAATTTCCCGTCCGGATTTTATACCCGCGTCAAAATGGTGGGTTTTTATTCCCTTTATCGTAGGCGCCATCGGATTTTTCTCAGTAGCCAGTGTATTGGCTACTAATCCGGTTGCGGGTCATCAGGTTTTGTTCTGGTACAACACGATAACATTATGGACAATCATCCCCTTGGATGCTTTTCTCGCATGCTGGATAATTTATTTTGCCAAAAACAATATTGATGAATCAAATAGTGAACGAAACCTGATTATTCAGCTAGCTTATTTATTTCTGGCGACCAGTTTCGTGAGTATAATATTAACCGTTTTCCAACCCTTTGGTCATGACTATAATTACCTGGGCAGGAGCGTGGTGTATACGATTCTTATTGTTATTTGCATTAGAATAATCTCCTATAAATATTATGCCTTGGCTCGGATTACAAAAAAATATGTAGTAAACCTTCACGAAGCCCATAATCAACTTAACTCCGTTCCAGTTCAGTCAGAAGAGCTCGATTACCAATTTTTTGATGAACAGGACAACAGTAAGAGAATTCTTGTAAAGGAGCGGGATGACTTAGAGTCTTTCCCGGATGCGCCTCAGCAAAAGAAAAGAGCGCTATTACAAATCGATGAAATGTTAAGCATCGTTTTAAAGCTTGAGAACGCGATGGCAACAGAGGCTTATTTTAAAGACAGTGAGCTGACCTTAGATAAATTAGCGTCATATACAAAAAATAGCAAGTACCACATTAGTGAAACGCTTAACCATTACCTGCATAAGCCTTTCTACTTATTTGTAAATGAGTACCGCATTGAATATGTCAAAGAACAAATGAACATCCTGGCTACGAAGGATTATGAAATTAATATGCTCTCATTAGCTTATGAAGCCGGTTTCAATTCTAAATCTTCATTCAATAGGTACTTTAAAGAGATAGCAGGGGAAACGCCATCGTCCTATTTCAAGAGGATATCTGATATTGGTAAAGTAGTTATCTGTCACTGAACAAGCATTAAACGAAAAGTAGGCGAAACAGTTAATTCGCTGTAATCCAGTTATAATTGTTCGTTTTCAATGTAGTCCTTTAGGTTAAGATAGTTTAGGTTAAGAAAGTCTTCGGCTTATCGGGGTGCTCATCTTGCCAAAGTCATTTTATGTTCGGAAGATTTTCATTAGGATTGCTCTATTCGCTCTTCTAATTCACGGTTAGTTTTGAATCCGCATGCCTTCGAAGGATTTGATTGCTGAGGAGTATGATCATAAAAGTGCAGCATCTAATTTATTGCACAGCCACCTGTAAGTTGGAAATTTTAAGGTACAATATCCAATTTTGTAGCTAGTAATCCTTAGTTACGTAATCAGTTCGGTCTTCAAAGATTCATAGGCACTTAGCAGTTCTGCAATAATTTTTCTTCTAATTTTTCCCTGCTATTAGGAAATGTGCTGTTGATAAAGGAGTTTTTGCTCCCTTTCAGTCGATGCTAATAGCTTTTAAAGAAATATCTCGGTTTATAGATGATATTGAGCTAACTGTTTTTAGATAATTTTCTTCCTGTTATAGGAAATCAGATGATCTAATTAAGTTTTAATACAATGCATCAATATTGATACATCTTCAAGGATTTAGCTTTTTGATTATTTACTTTATCGCTAAAGAGATATTTCAAGGTGGTTTTGTAAAATTTAAACTCGAAATTTTCCGTTGGTAACCACAAACCAGAATGGTCGTGGAGGTAAAAAATCCATTACGCTTTTGGGATCATTTTTCTTAGCCTGTACTTTTAGCCCACACACAAATAAAATTATGGGTAAATTACTTCAGGCAGTTTTGCTGGCGGCGTTATTGATGGGGTTGAAAACAGAAGTGATGGCACAGGATTTTACGGTTAAAGGAAAAGTAGTGGATACCTCAGGAGTGGGGTTGCCAGGGGCAGTGGTGAGAATTTACGATAACAAAGACAGTTCTGCGGTTTCTACCGATCCTGATGGAAACTTTTTTTTCAGAAACCGATCGGGAAACCCCTTTACGCTCTCTGCGGGTTATATTGGATATAGCGCCTTCAAAGGTTCATTTGAATTCAAAAGGGATAAAGAACTATCAATCCCGTTCATAGAACTCAAGGCTTTGTCAAATACTTTGGATGCAGTAGTCATTTCCGGGACTCCGCCCGTTAAAATTTCTGAGGATACCGTTAGTTTTAATGCAAGAGCTTTTCCTGTAAGGGAAGGCGACGGTGTTGATGAGATGCTTAAAAGACTACCTGGGATAGAGGTTGATAAGGATGGTAACGTAACAAGTCAGGGCACTCCGGTCACTAAAATTCGGGTAAATGGTAAGGACTTCTTCGGAACTGATGTTGCCACGGCCATTAAAAATCTGCCCGCAGATATCATTAAAAACCTACAGTTCATAGATGACTATGGAGATCAGGCGCGTCTTACTGGTATTAAATCTGGCGAACCTGAAAAAGTGCTTAACCTAACGATTCAAGAGGATAAAAAGAAAGGTTATTTCGTGCGCGCTGCTGCAGGAGTGGGAAATTTGGAAAGATATAACCTCAATCTGCGTGGAAATAGCATTAAAGGAGAGCGTCAGCTTTCGCTTGATGCTACCCTCGCAAATGCCAACGTAAGGGGAGGAGGCGGGGATGGTATTACCACCCGAAATAAATTGGGATTGAATTACAAGAATGAATTCAGCAAAAAGCTGTCAGCAGATATAAGTTACAATTTTGATAACACCAAAAATTCGACTATAAGTTCCACCTTTACCCAAAGTTTTTTACAGGATAGCTTATTAAATGCAACCAGTCGCATTGAGGACGCCAGAAGTGATAACACGACCAGGAACAACCGCCACGCGCTTGGCGGTAATCTGGAATACAAAATCGATACGTCTAACTATCTTAAAATTTCGCCCAATCTTTCATTCGAACGAAACTCCGGGAATAATTTCAGCACTTCCCTTACCAGTCAGGATTCGCTAGCCACCGACCGGTTAGGCTCATCTCTTAGCAATGGGGAAAGCATTAATCTTCGCACCAACATCTTTTATAACCACAAATTTAATAAGCATGGTAGAAGTCTTACTGGCTGGAGCAATATTGCCTATTCGAATGATGAAAACAGCAGGACCATCAATAACAGGTATATCAATATTGATAATAACATCATAGATACCCTCATTCAAAATCAGAATAACGGGCAGGCTGGGAGTAACATGCAATTTAATTTCGGTGCATCCTATATGGAGCCACTAAGTAAACATGATTTTGTTGAGATAAATTATAGCTACAACCACTCTGCTAACAAAAGCTCACGCGAAGTATTTGATATTAATCAAGGAGCGCCCATATTTAATGCTGATCTAAGTAATTTATATGATTATCAGTTTACCACCAATAGGTTCGGCCTAAATTTTCGGCATGTTGGAGAAAAATTAAAGTATACGATTGGACTGAGTGCTCAGCCTGTTACCCTCAAAGGAGAAAATTTGAGCAGAAATATAAGTACTTTGAACCAGACGTTCAACTTTATTCCTTCAATGCGATTTAGTTATAAATTTTCACAGCAGCGCTCTTTAGAACTTAACTATCGAGGCAGGAGCAACCAACCTAGCTTTCTGCAATTACAACCCATCAGCGATAACTCAGATCTACAGAATATTGTTACGGGAAATCCTGACCTCTTGCCCGAATTCATCCATGGAGTAGATATGCATTATAAACAGGCCGACTGGAATGCAGGAAAAGTGGTGTTGGCGAATTTGCGGTATGAGCGTATTGATGATAGAATTGTATCAACCAAAAAGCGTTTGCCAGGAAGCGTTTATCAGCAAACCAGCTTTATCAATACGGATGGTTATTATAGCCTTCGGGGAGATTATGATATCAGCCAGCCGCTATTACCGGGAAGAAAACTGAGTCTGGGGCTTTCCGGCTCAGGTCAGCTTAATAACAATATTTCCTTCACAGATGATACCAGAATTGAAGCGGAAAACTTCAACTGGCGCCAGGAAGTGGAATTGCGCGTAGATATAGAGAATGTAGTAAACCTTGAAGCTGAAGCCTCTTATTCGCAAAATATCACTCATTATTCGACAGATTTATTTCCTGAACGAAGAACCAAGCGGCTTGAATATGGTGTGGAAGGACGCACTTTTCTCTTCGATGATCTAACTTTAGGATATGATTTCACCAAACAGGTTAACATGGGCTATGACAATGGATCGGTTCGAAATCCGACGCTGCTTCGTCTTTATACCGAATATAGGTTTTTAAAAAACAATGCTGCAGCAGTGCGGGTGGAAGGATTTGATTTGTTCAATCAGAATGCTGGAATCTCAAGGGATGTTTTTGACAATGTTATTGTTGACAGACAGGTGAACAGGCTAGGAAGATACTTTATGTTTTCGCTGATTTTCAGGGTGCGCAACTTTGGAAGTTGATAAAAGCTATTGAGGATGCAGTACCGATAATAATAGTATGGCACTTGCGATGACTAAAATTATTTTCTCTTGAGATGAAAGCGTTTTGTGGAGAATACTCCTCTGATTTTTGTAATTCTGGATTATAAAGAGCAGTTTGTCTGGTGACTGAAAGAAGCGTCTCAAAATTAAGGTTTCGGAACTAAAGTAGCCATTGGCTTGATAGGATTTATTGAACTGTCTCGTCCTGAATAGGATTGTAAACCTATGCAGGACGAGACACAGCAACAAAATTGATGCTGCGTTGGTCGAATTTTTATTTGATTATTATAAATTAGCAGCGTGAAACAAACAGAGAGCGTCAGCGATTTTTATAACAGGTTACCCAGCCATGCACCTACCGATGTACCGCTAGACAATGCGGGTATTGGACATATCAATGTATTCAGCAGGGAGACCTGTGCCGTTGTAAGCCCTTACAGCCGCCGTGATTTCTACAAGGTGTCGCTGATCATAGGCAAGGGCAAGATCTATTATGCCGATAAGTGGATACAGATCGATCGTCCGGCACTGCTATTTTCTAATCCTATTGTGCCTTATTCCTGGGAGGCAGAATCCGAGCAGCAGTCAGGCTGGTATTGCCTGTTTACTGAAGATTTCATTCAGCACAGTGAGCGGGTCAACAACCTGCGAGATTCACCTTTGTTCAGGATCGGCTGTAATCCAATCTTCTTTCCTGATGAGCAGCAACTGCACGAGCTTTCGTCCATATTTCAAAAAATGCAGGCGGAGATGTGCTCCGTTTACCCGCACAAATATGACGTATTGCGTAGCTATCTACATCTGCTGATCCATGAGGCCATGAAAAATAGCCCGACTACAAATTTTCATACTTATGCCAATGCCTCTTCAAGGGTTTCGGCTCTATTTCTTGAGTTGCTGGAAAGGCAGTTTCCGATTGATTCCCCTGCACTGGTACTTAAACTTAAAAATCCCGCGGATTATGCCACCGCTTTGTCCGTACATATCAACCACCTAAACCGCTCGGTAAAGGAAGTAACCGGCAAGACCACTACCGCTCATATTGCAGCCAGAATCATTAAAGAGGCCAAAGCTTTATTGCAGCACACCGACTGGAACATCTCCGATATCGCCTATAGCCTGGGCTTTGAATATCCTTCTTACTTTACTTTGTTCTTTAAAAAGCACACCGGTTCGGCACCTACTCAAATACGCAAGGCTGTTTGATTATTATAAAAATCTGTTTGATGCCTATAATTCTGTGATGGACTCACTAGCTACATTTGAGGCATAAAATCTAATAGTAATGAAATACAGAAAACTTGGGACAACCGGCGAGCAGCTGTCTGCGCTCGGTCTGGGTTGCATGGGTATGAGCTTTGCTTATGGCCCTACGAATGACAAAGAAAGTTTAGCAACATTGGAGAAAGCACTTGACCTGGGCATCAACTTTTGGGACACGGCGGATATGTATGCCAATGGCGCCAATGAGGAACTCATCTCTAAAATACTGGTACCTAACCGCGACAAGGTATTCATCGCCACTAAATTCGGATTCCGTTTTAAGGATGGAATTGCAGGGCCAAGCAGTGCCCTAGGTACCTATTTTGATGGCTCTCCCGCCTGGATTAAAATAGCTGTCGAACAGAGTCTAAAGCGGTTGAAAATTGACACCATAGATCTGTACTATGCGCATCGGGTTGACCCGAACATCCCGATCGAGGATATGGTGGGCGCAATGGCTGATCTGGTTAAAGAAGGTAAAGTACGTTATCTTGGACTCAGCGAAGCTTCAGCGGCTTCCATCAGAAAAGCGCATGCCGTACATCCAATTGCTGCGCTGCAAAGCGAATATTCACTGCTGACAAGGGATGTGGAAAATGGGATATTGCAAACTACCCGTGAACTTGGGATTTCACTTGTTCCTTATTCTCCTTTGGCGAGGGGCTTGGTCACTAATACCCTTGATGTAAACATTCTTGCTGAAGATGATTTCAGAAGAACACTGCCACGCTACCAACCGGAAAATATAGCCAACAACAATAAGTTGATTACAGAATTTGCCGCGCTTGCAGAGACAAAAAACTGCACACCTGCCCAGCTTGCTTTGGCCTGGGTATTGGCGCAGGGCGATGATGTCATCCCGATTCCCGGAACCAAGAAAAGAAACTACCTGGAAGAAAATGTTGGTGCAATCGAAGTGAACCTGACCAGCAACGATCTTGTAGCGATTGACGGGCTGATTAAACAATACCCAGTAATTGGTGAGCGGTACAGCGAAGGTGCCATGAAAATGGTTAATCATTGATTTATAAAAACGCAATACCAATTGATCCCAAGTAATCATTAGCCTATGAAAGACATAATCACATTGAGAAAACTTGTTACTACCTACTTGGTTAAATAGTAAGTAAATTATCATCTATACATTTCTGAAATCCAATGATGCTTATAGATTAAGATTAACTTAAAAAACTAATAAATCTTGCGGCCGTACAGCAAAGTGGGATTGGAGTGAACTATTATAAAGATAATGTTTCAACTAATGTTGTAACATCCAACTGCAATTACGTCGTAACAGTAAAGGATTGGCCAGCTTTCCTAAATGAATACAATAATTTTAGTAATACTACTTTGGCCGCTTATAATGCTGCTTACCTACAACTAGGTGGCGGTGGCAATGTAGCACCTGGAGTAAGCTTTTTGCTTAAATTTGGTGCATTTCTAAATTTATACAAGGCGGACCCAAGCTCGGATGAATACATGCCGTTGAAATTAAATCAAAATAATGCGTAGAACTCAAACCATGTCAAGATTAAACCTATGAAAACAACACTAATCACATTATTAATCGCAGTTTCCAGCGTATTGAATGCTCAAGAACCCGTAAAGAAAACTGCTACGTTTATAAAACCGAAAAATTTGGTAGCCACTTCGGTGACACATAATAAAACTTTTGCAAAAGACAATTTTAAGTTAGTTGGTGTACCCACTCGTTTCAAAAATTCATATCAGGTTTCAAACATCCTGGTTGGTTTTGAAGATTATGAAAGTCTTGCTGGTGTCACTTTAGAACATGTAATGGAAGGAGAGTTGGGTCATCCCGAGTCTGATCTCCTTAAGAAAATCGAAGTGAAAGGAAAAATCAAAAAATATAAATACCAACAATTTTTTGTGAAGACCGCAAATCGTGGTAACGAAAACTATTTTTATTTTATTTCAGAGTCAAAAGATAAGCACGGCGTAAGAGGTTGCATTGCCTTTAAACAACAAGATGCAGCCCAGGCCAATCAAATACTAAATGATTTGCTAAACAGTATTAAACTTAATTAATCAAGTAGTTCCGAAAGCCCGAATTGGGTTTTCGGAACTTTCCTGCATTTTATTAATAAAATTTAAATAAGCTTCTAAATTATTTATAGGTTATTGGTTATGTATCACAAACTACTTTTGTATGCCCCGGCTAGTCCGAGCGGATTTCAATTCATTGAGTTGTGCTGGTGCGAGTTTTTAACTCGTACCAATATAAAAGGCAAAGTACTTCAACATTTTAATTTATCCTGCGCGATAATACAGCAGTTAGTTTTTGATACATCATTTCTTCTTCAATCGGCTTACTCATGTAATCGTCGGCGCCAATGCTAAAAATACGGTCTTTGGTATCTGTAGTGGTATCAGCAGTGATAACGATAATTGGAATATTTGTTTTATTAATTCCGGTTAAATCATTTCTAATGGCCGCAATGGCTTCGTAACCATCCATCACCGGCATTTGCAGGTCCATTAGAACTAAATCGATGCTATCATCATCCTTCAGTATTTTCAGGCACTCTGCACCATCATTGGCCAAACTTACCCTTGTATTCTTCCAGTCTTCAAGCATCATCTGGATAATCATTTGATTCATTGTATTATCTTCAGCAACCAGAATGTGTTTTCCTAAAAGATTGTATTCATCTTCCGGATACAGATTAATTGTTTTCTCGATTGTTTCCTGAATTGGATACGTTAGTTTGATGTCGCAGCTGGTACCCACATCGACAGCGCTTTCAATATTTATTTTGCCCTGGTGCAAATCAATTAAAACTTTAACAATACTCAGGCCTATGCCGAAGCCCCCGTGCGTTCTTTTATTATCGGATCTGTTTTGAGAAAATAAGCTAAAAATACTACCGAGCTTCTCTTTGGGGATACCAATGCCTGTATCTTTTATGGTAAGCTGCAGGGTTAATAGATTTTGTGCTATTGCGGATTTGGCTTCCATGGTTACATTCCCATGAGCGGTAAATTTTATGGCATTACCAAGTACATTGTGAATGATTTGCTCAAACCTGACCGGATCGCCAATCAAAACAAGGTCTTCATTCATTGATTGTATCAGCTTAAAAGTGAGACCTTTATCTTTACATTGTTTTTCTGCACTTAGGGAAAGTTTATTTAAAATATGAACGGGGTTAAAATCTATTTTTTCGAGTTTCAACTCGCCTTTTTCAACTTTTGAGAAGTCGATAATGTCATTTACCGAAGAAATTAAACCATGCGATGCGTATCGGATTACTTCGCAATTTGCAAGTACCCTGGGGTCGTTACTTTCTTTTTCCATGATTGCAGCAAGACCCAGAATTGCATTTAAAGGGGTTCTCAGCTCATGACTCATATTAGAAAGAAAATAAGATTTTAATTCGCTCATTTCTTCTGCCTTTTGTAGTGCGAGGATTTGAAGTTCGTCTTTGTTATTTCGGAGCATTCGAATTCGATTTGCCAGAGAGAGCGACAGGAAAATGATTTCTAAGCCGATACCAACCTTCGTTATAAAGCTTATGGAAAATCCTTCAGCGGTAACACCAAACCGCATTGCTACGCTTATAACGATGGTTACAAGCAAAATTACGATACCCGTAGTATAGAATAAATCTATAGGTTGTTTTTTGTAAAAAATTATGCTAATGGAAAGGGAAATGATAAGCAACCCGAAGAGTATGATGACATTTATACTTGGATAGGCATATTTTAACAGGGGAGGATATACAATAATTCCTGCAAGCAATAGACCTAAAGATACATAAATGGGGGCAAATAGTTTGTTAATTCTTTGGTTCTTACGTTTCATTTCCAGGAAATTCTGGCTGTATTTTCCAAAGAAAAAACTACAAAGGATAGCGAAAATAATAACTGCATGAAGGCTGAGCCAGGAATTTCCGGTACCAATGTACTGATGGTAAAAACCATCAAGGGCAAATTGACACAGGCCCACGGAAACCACATAAAGCGAGTAATACAGGAAGGATATATCCTTCATGGCGAAGTAAAAAAACAGATAAGTGGTAGCGATTACAGCAAGTATGCCGTAAAAAATGCCCATCATTAATAACTCACCAGCATTGCGTTCCAGGAGCCTTTGCTGGCTGATAAGCAACAGCGGCAGGCTATTCTCCTGGCCGTCGTTTTTAATGTCTATAAATGCGTTTTTCATTTCACCTGGCTCCAGAACGATTTTAAAAAGCGTTTGCCTGTCTTTTACGCTACGCCCTGAAAAGGGTAAATCATCGCCACTTTTTTGAGATTCGATTTTGTTTCCCTTGTCAATTAAATAGAGATTTACCTGATTGGTTACAGGTTCTGCTGTTTGTAAGTAATAAGTTAAGTTTTCTTTAGTCGTGTTTTTTAATTGAAATGTAAGCCAGTAGTTGTCGCCCGTGAAGCCGAGATTACCCAATGTGCCACTTAACTTTTTGAAAGACAGGCTTTCGCTGCCGCTTACGATTTCATTTAGTGTAACTATTTTTGAGCCGGTATTCAGTATCCGTGCATGATTAAGTATGGATAGCTCTTCAGGTAAATTACCTTCACGGAGTTGATATTGAGCCTTAGCGGTTGGTAAACAGAGCAATAAAAGCAAAAAGATAGATAGTCGTCTCAAAATAGGCTGTTCGGGTGAAGATTAGATATTGCTAATCAGGCGTTAAACAAATTCAATTAATGTTTAATTTGAACCTGATGTTTAAGAAAATAAATATGGCGTAAATATAAAATAAATTCGAAAAATAGGCTGGTCTTGTTTACTTTTTATCTTGTGTTATGGGCTTAAATAAATAACTAATGCAGTTTTGCCACCCCCCGTATGGTGTAAGCCTTCTACTTTGTTTTAAGATTTATAATTCGTGTTTATTTTTTTCTGCATATGCATTCTCGTTTTATATGGTTTAATCGTAATGCAAGCTTGGTTATTCAGAGAGGCTCAACCGTGTTGGCCCCGGCGATACTGCGAGCAGCAACTAATTCGAGCTATAGCTTAAGAAGGTGCTGATGATAAATCCATTTGAATGCTGAAGCATTGCCAAAATTATATGATGACTATTTATCCCAGGCATCGGAAGGTTTGCCTGGTGGATTTCTAATCCATATGTAAGTACCTAAGTTACAAAAGTGATTGGCAGGATTTAAAAAATCCTGCTTTATCTTACCTTCTAAATGCCTTTAAAAACATTGTTGAACAGATGGATTCTATTGTTTAACATACATCATTCAATCCATAAGATAGACTTATAGTAGTCTTCATATTCTGCTCCACCTGCTTTTAATGCAGCAATGTAAGCGACACGCCTTGCTCGTTCATCCCTTTCTTCTTCAGGATAAAGATGAATTATTTTATCTTTTGAAAATTTCATTATTTCATAAATAGCGTCTAAAAACTGCTCTGAATTCTCAGCACACAGAAAATCAATTCTATCACCTTCAGGATAATAAGAAACAATTTTTCCGCTAGATTTGTAAATCGCAATTCTATTCGGCAAAGCATCCCAGCCAATAAAGAAGTATTCATCGTCTTCCTGGTAATCAGAATCAAAAGTAATATCGTTAATACGCAAATTGCTCAGGTCATAATTCATAAGCAAATTGACGATTTCGTTATCATGGTTTTTATTGTCGGTTTCAACAACATTGTACTCTTGAAGCTAATGCGCTATCATTCATTTGAAACCGTTTCCCTGAAAATTTCAGGTTTTGGCTTTAATTCTATAATCTTTTTAACAAATTCATTTGCTTTCTTAAAGTGTTAAACTATTTCCAAATCAAATAACAGCTCATTTAATTCGCTCGACCAAAATGAGTTCTTAACTAAACAAGTGTCATCAATAGTATTAAAATCAGATAGCAGCTTATCATAGTCATTTATTGAAATTGGTTTTCTTTTAGGCTCTTCATCCGAATAATCTATAGTCGACTTCATAAACTGCCCATATCGTAGCAGGCAAGGCAAATTTGAAAAGACTTTCATTCATATGAACCCGTTCAAAATGGTTATCATGGTTTAGATAAATAATTTTGTCATCTGCATTTGTATCAATACAAATTGGATCTCCTGTCGGTACAATATACAACAAGAAAGGGGTTTTTTGACTTACAACTTTATTAGTTTTCTGCATCCAATTACAGCGAAAACAATCATGCTTGCAAAAGCATAATCATCGAAATCGCATTGTACGGGGCCTGTAGCCGTGTATAACACGTAATTGTACTCATCATTTAGCGGACCTGATAAAACAAAAAGACATTTGGCACCTGTCTTGGTTCCCAATTGAACTCTGGGACAAGCAGGTGGAGCTGTAGGATATTTATTGCCGAGGAGCTCATAATAACCAAAAACATTCTTCTGGGAGTAAAGCAATCCATCAGATGACCGTAGGCAGCCTATACCAGGTTGAGCCCGTAAGTGAAAGTAGATGGTTAAAAATATTATGAGAAGGGAAAGCTTTTTCATGACTAATATATACCACCTAAGTTACGCAAAGCGATTGTTTAATATTTGGAATGAACAACTTGAATAAATAGCCTTTTGGGCTTGAGGATGAAAAAGAACAATTTTTGGCTTTTTTTCGAATTGACTTGCTCATACCGAAAAGGATGTCCAAATTCGCCATGGATATTAACCCCTTCACCGCAATGAGCCTTAATACGAGTAAAACGACAACATTTGTTCCTGTCAGAATAGCAATTTTTACTTTTTTGTCGCTCTGCCTTGGCCGGTTTGCATCTGCACAGCAAACAACAGTTAAAATAGTTCCCGCGGCAGTCAGCGAAACATCCGGCCTGTTTATCGCCACGGACAACCTGTTTTTTGTACATAACGACAGTGGCGACACCTCGCGCTTCTTTGCCATCGATGCTAAAGGCAATTTGTTGTCTACGTTATATTTCAAGGGAGACCCATCTGTCAAGCATTCTGGCGTAACTGATTGCGAAGATATGGCCGGTGGTCCCGGCCCCCTAAAGGATAAAAGCTACATCTACCTTGGCGACATTGGCGACAATGGTGCTAACCGCCCTTATGTAAAGGTTTATCGTTTCTTAGAGCCGGATAAGCTCTCAGGTAACATGCATATCAAGACTGAAACAGTCAACCTCAAATATCCGAATGGTGCCCAGGATGCCGAGACTTTAATGATAGATCCTGTTTTAAAAGAACTCATTATAATCACGAAACGACAGGATACCGTTGGCATTTATTCGGCATCATTATTTTTTAAAAATGGAGATACCGTTACCATGAAAAAGCAGGGCGGTCTTTTTCTGCCCGGCAAAGGTTTGTTTAAATATGTCGTTTCAGGCGACATATCCCGCGACGGGCGACAGATAATTATAAAGACCTATACTAACGTTTATTATTGGCTGCGAAATGGTAAAGAGCCTATTGCACAAACCTTGAAGCGAATGCCGGCAAAATTGCCCTACACCATGGAGCCTCAGGGCGAAGCTGTTGGTTTCACTCCTGATGGGAAAGCCTACTATTGCATTAGCGAAGGAAAAAATGCCGTGATCTACCGTTACGCTATTCCCAAGCGATAATATACAATATTTACTTTGTAATCGGATTAGCATGATTTAAGAAAATTCTGCCTAATTATAGCGTTAGACATGCCTTTCAAAATAGGTGCCACAGCAAGTTTACGCCTAGCCAAGTTGGGCAAAGGCGTGTTTCGTGGTGCGTGCGTACATACGCTGATGATTCAGGACGCGGCCGGCTGAAGTAATGGTAATTATCATATTTTCTAATGCGGTTTTAATTCTTTTGTTAAATTTTAGCCTTTAAGGGAATAATCTGTAAAATAAAGGATTTTCTTAAAACATAATTGCCTAAATCCTGTTAGCAGTAGGATTTTATGAAAAAAAACCACAACACGCTTAGTCCCACGCCCTGGCAACGGCTCGTCGAAATGCTTCATGTGGAACGCTCGACCATTAATTATATTTTTATTTATGCAGGCCTTATAGGGCTGATTGGGCTTTCTCTGCCCTTGGGCACAGCTGCGGTGTTTAACCTGCTTTCTAATGGTTCGATGTACAGTTCAACCTACATTCTTATTGCAGCAATTCTGATAGGTATTGTTGTGGGAGGGATATTGATTATGGGACAACTCTCGCTGGTTGAATACCTGGAACAAAAAATTTTTATCAAAGCAGCAATCGAGTTTGCCTATCGCCTGCCAAGAATTAAAAAAAAGGAGCTTGAAGGCGAGGACCCAAGAGAATTGGTAAACAGGTTTTTCGATGTTTTAACCATTCAGAAAGGTTTAACCAAGCTACTGATAGACATTGTCGCCGCGGGCGTTCTTATTTTTTTTAGTGCAATTTTGCTCTCTTTTTACCACCCCATTTTTATTGGCTTTGGAATTTTTACAATTGCCTGTATCGCTATTATAATTACCATTTACTACCGTAGGGGCGTGGAAACAAGCATAGAGGAATCGGAGTATAAATACCAGGTGGTTGCCTATCTTGAAACTGTAGCGGAAGATATCGATACTTATCGCGGAAAAGCGCCAGAAATGGAGCAGATTACAAAGATGACAGATGAAATAACAGCAAAATATGTGGAAGCCAGAAATGATCATTTCAGCATTTTGAAAAGGCTATTTGCAAGTGCTGTCGCATTGCGGACCATCCTGATGGGGGCACTTTTGTTACTGGGCTCTTTTTTCGTGGTTCAGCGTGAAATGACCTTTGGCCAGTTTGTTGCCGCGGAAGTAATCATTGTACAAATTTCCTACGCGGTTGAAAAGCTAATGACCAGTCTCAATACCGTATTCGATATGGTAACTGGTAGCGAAAAGCTTGCTGTTGTAACCGATATGGAAATTGAGGAAGGGGCGAACCATGATTAATCAGACAAAGAAGTTAATGGTTAAAAAGGTGGATGAATATTCTACTTTATCTAAAGCACAACTCATTTCATCAAACGGCCCCAGATTGCTCGGAAGAATCATGGTTGGCGTGCTGATTTTATTTATCATTATCCTGCTTCTGCCCTGGAGACAAACCATATCCGGCAGGGGAACAGTAACTGCTTTGAGACCAGAAGACAGGCCACAAACGATTCAGAATCAGATTGGCGGCCGCATAGAATACTGGGCTGTACGAGAGGGTGAACAGGTAAAAAAAGGCGATACGATTCTTGTGCTTTCCGAAACCAGTCAGTCTTATTTCAATCCGGAACTTCCGGAGCGTTTGGATGAACAGCTCAGCGCTAAAAGAGGAAGTGAACTGGCCGCAGATCAAAAAATTTCTGCTACTGATGCCCAGATAAATGCTTTGAGCAATGGGGTTAGGGTTCAGCTTAACGCAGCAACGAACAGCGTCCTTCAGGCTAGGAATACCTTAAGAATTGACAGCGCCGAACTTGTGGCCGTGAAAAATTATTATCAAACCAGCAGGTCCAGGTTGGAACGATACGAAGCAGGTTACAAAAACGGGCTTTTTTCGTTAACAGATATTGAAACAAGAAGATTAAAGCTTGCAGAGGATAAAGCAAAAGAAGTTGCGCAGGAAAATAAACTCAACAGTGCCAGGCAGAGTCTGGCCAATGCGATTATTGAACTTGATAACATCCGGGCAAAATACGGACAATCACTAGCCTCGGCACAGGCAGATCGGAGTGCTGCACTTTCGGGTAAAGCCTCGGTTAAGGAAGAGATATCCAGACTCCGCAATGAAATGAGCAATATCGACATTAGACGTGGTCTTTATGTTGTAAGGGCACCACAAGATGGATATATCGTTAAAACTTTAAAGGCCGGAATAGGAGAAAATATTAAAGAGGGAGAGTCAGTTGCCACGCTTCAGCCGTTGTCTCCGATAGTTGCAGCCGAGATTTACGTAGATGCAATGGACGTTCCTTTAATCCTCGACAGCAGTAATGTACGTCTGCAGTTTGAAGGCTGGCCCTCTGTTCAGTTCTCTGGCTGGCCATCAGTTGCGGTTGGTACCTTTGGTGGTAAAGTATCTGTGATCGACAGGGTTAGCACAGCAGGCAAATACCGGATTTTGGTTAGGCAGCTCGTGCAGGTGCCACGCGGAGACGAGCCCTGGCCAATACAACTCCGTCAAGGTTCAGGTGTTTATGGTAGGGTCATCCTGCAGTCGGTACCGGTTTGGTATGAGATATGGAGGCAGCTTAACGGTTTTCCTCCTAGTCTGGATAAGGCTCCAACAGCCGAAAACATCAACAACAGGTAATGATTACTTATTTTAAAAAATTCGCGTACATGCCACGAAGTTTTGAGACGGTATCCAAAACGGGTGTTTTTCTTCTTGTATTATTGCTTTTAACAGGAAGTGCATCCGGTCAGCAGAATCGCAGTTCGGATACAACGATTTTTTCTCTTCGAGACCTGCAGGAAATTGTATTGGCAGCCCATCCGATTGTAAAGCAGGCTGGATTATTAAGCAAAAGTGCACAGGCAAAAGTGCTTCAGTCTCTAGGGAACTTCGATCCAGAGATTATGGCTGCTTTCGGGAGAAAAATTTTTGGGGGTACCGAATATTATAACCACTGGGATAGCCAACTTCAGGTACCGCTATGGCTGGCCGGCGCTGATTTAAATATTGGATACGATCGTAATGTTGGGGTTTACAACAACCCCGAAACCAGGACAAGCAACACTGGTTTGTCTGCAATCGGCCTAAATATCCCCCTGGGAAGAGGTCTACTTATTGACTCCCGCAGAAGCACCCTTCGCCAGGCCAAAATAATGGTTGGTTATGCAGAAGCCGATCAGGTGGCTCAGATTAATTCGGTTTGGTTAGCTGCAATTAAGGATTACTGGAACTGGTATTTTGCCTACCAGCAGCAACGCTATATGAGCGACGGCGTAGCACTTGCCGAAAAAAGATTCCTGGCACTGAAGGCGCAGGTTCTTATTGGCGATAAACCCCCCATTGATTCCGTTGAGGCATCTATAACACTCGAGGATAGGAAAGTTCAGTTGCAGGAAAGTAGCGTAAAGCTGAACAATGCCCGGCTCTTGCTCTCTAACAACCTTTGGGACGAGGGGGGCATGCCAAAGGAACTTCCTTCGCGGGCCATTCCCGAACCGGAAGGAAATAGCCAGAAGCAAATGGCCGGTTTCCGGTTGGATTCACTTGTAGTGGAGGCTGCTCAGCAACACCCCGAGCTGCTCAAAATTAAAAGCCAGCAGGCGCAGCTAGGTGTAGAAGAGAAGTATCGCCTTGAGCAGCTTAAACCCAAGCTGGATGTAAAGGGCGCTTTCCTTGCCGGAAGGAGAGATTTTTCATTCGTGCCGGATGATTACGATTTTCGTCTTGCCAACTATAAGGTGGGTATTGATTTTTCTTTTCCATTATTCCTGAGGGAGGCGCGCGGTCGACTTCGAGAGGTCAGAATTAAGCAGGCTGAAATGAATTATGGCTTGAAGCAAACCGGTCGCGAGATACAGACCGGGGTATTGGCTGCATTTAACGAATTCAAAGGCTACCAAGGGCAGCTGGAACTGCAAACCAAAAATGTGGCCAGCCAAAAAACACTCGTTAATGGTGAACTCCAAAAGTTTGAGCTCGGCGAGAGCAATCTCTTTTTGATTAATACGAGGGAAACCAAACTTATTGAAATGCAAATTAAGCGTGCTGGGATAGTTGCAGATTTACAGAAAGCAATGGCGGAAATTTATTACCGGGCAGGAAAGCGAATTGAGTTTTAGATGGCTATCTGATGGCGTTGCAGTTCATCCCGAATGAACGATAAAGCTGATTTAAGGATTTAAAGATCCCTTCTTTACCTCATATTCGACAGCCTTTCAAAATATGTCCGACAGCGTCGGTTGTGGCCTACATGCGAAGGTAATTAATGCCTACTTGTATCCGTATTCTTTGTTTGTGTGTTACGTACAAATTCTTATACTCCCTTTATTAACACGTGTTTTAATCTAATCAGCAACTAAAATTGCCGGCTGGTGTTAAATCAACTAAATATGGCCGAAGAAAAGCAAACAGCATAGACGGTTCATTATACAAATAAAACTTTTATTGAAAAAACATTGGGTTAATTTTTTTGATTATGGCAAAAGGAAAGAATGGGTTCATCGCTCCAAAGGGGAAGCCCACAGGAAATGGAAAAGAAACACATCCGCTAAAAGATGCATTTGCAGTAAATAGTTTGGAAACGGACAACGCATTGGCTGAAAAATATACTAAAGATGGCTCAGATGAGCTTGCTGAGGGGGTGCATGTTAGACACATCAACAGGAATCTACATAAAGGAGAAGATCTAACACCTGAGGATACAAATAACTAGCAAAAATGGACATCATAACAAAAGAGGACTTCAATGAACTTCTGATTAAACCATCGCCCTGCATCTCTATTTTTATGCCGACGCATCGCTTCGGGCACCAGGTGAACGAAAAGCAAGATTCAATTGTTTTTAAGAACCATCTACAGTCGCTGGAGAAGCAACTTAAAGAAAAATTGTTAAGTACCAGGGAAATAGAACAGTTATTGGCACCGGCATACGCGTTATACAAGGATGAAGCGTTTTGGAATTATCAGAATGTGGGTCTGGCTATTTATTTGGCAAAAGACTTTATCAAAACCATTCATTTGCCTTATGTGATAGAGGACGCGTTGTACTTGAATGATACTTTCAACATCGCTCCTTTGATTGAGGCAATTTCCAACAAAGAAAATTACTACGTGCTTACGCTGAGCAAGCACGATGCAAAGTTTTATCAGGGAAACGCTTTTGCATTGTCTCGTTATGAAGTAGTTGGGTTGCCAAACGGGATGGATGATGTGGTTCAATTCGAGGAAAAAGAAGGTAAGCAGCTTTTTCGGCAAGGTAGCAAGGGCGGTTCTGGAAGTGCAAACTTTCATGGACATGGAGAAGGCACATCAACTGATAAAGACGCTATCATCACGTATCTCCAGGAAGTAGACCGTACACTGTTTGCAGAAGTATTGCACGATAAAAATTCACCATTATTGTTGGCCGGCGTAGAATACCTTTTACCTATTTACAAAAGCATAAGCAAATACGCCCATATTGTTGATGAGGTATTGACCGGGAATCATGATTTCGATAGGGAACACCTGTTATTTGATCAGGTAAAAGAATTGATGACCCCTCATTTTACCAGGCTAAAAATGATGGCGTTAAATAATTACCACAATCAAATTGCTACTGCGCTCACGGCTTCGATGCCTGAAACCATTTTACCGGCCAGCAGGTATGCACGGGTCGACACCTTATTCGTAAGCAAAGGACAGCACATATGGGGAAAATTTAATGAAACGGACGGAGGAATAGAAATCCATAAGGAAAGACAACCGGGCGACGAATGTTTAATTAACAGAGCCATTGTAAATACATTTACGCATGGGGGCGAGGTATACTGTTTACCGCAAGAGGAAATGCCATACGATAGTGTGATAGCGGCAAGTTTACGCTTCTAATAAAGAGGGGATTCAAAACCTGGACAAAAGAGAAGTAATATCTTTCCAGAATTAATGATGATTGTGGTTCGCATGGAGCTCCTACTTAATTGCCGGTTCATGGGAAAAAACGATGTAACGGTCTGGATTTTAAAATTAATATTACGTTCAAAAAGGTGTTAAATAACCAACCGTAAACACATTTACATGAATGGGCATTAACAGTAGTCGGTATATGCAGCCAGTCATAACCCTTAAACACGGCTTATTATCCGACTCGATGGCGGAATTATAATTTTGAAATTTTTAGTGTATACGTATCTATAGCTGATGATTTAAGTTTTGCACGAAATTCAGCATCGTTTCGGAACTTAAGTTTTTTTATTGTTCTTGCTTCAAATAAAACAGAAAAATGGTCTGTAGCAAAAGGCCAGGGCTCTACCCGGATCACCTCTTCTTTTTGATAGAGCACATAAGGTGTTCCATCGGGCCCTGAGCTGATTTCTACCCGACGGCCCTCAGGCGGTATCTGTGACTGACAGATCAATAAGGAAAAGGCATCGCAGAACTCCAGCAGCTCGTAGGCCATGTCAAGAGATTTTTCTGTTACTCCGGCTTCCTTTAGCCATTTTGGCTCTTGCTTTTTAAGGTTGGCAATAAACTGTTTGGCAAGGGGATCGCTGCCATGGGTAAATTGAATGTGCCTGCCAATAAGCAATGCGATGAAACGGCTTTTAGTTAAGGCCATATTTATTAATTTCGTCGAGCAATCGAGGTCGAACCTGGTCTCCTTAAAATTAATGGGCGCTCCGTTATCATCAATCAGCGGATTGCGTTCGAATTCGTTAAATACATCATCATGCTCGGTTGTGGCAACCAGGGTTTCTACCCATCTTTCGGGCTGGTCTGTCAATTTCCATTGAGCACATATCTGCCCGGCGAGCAGACCATGTGCCCGCTGGGTAATAACTTTCCAGCCTTGCTCCTCATACGCTACGATCATGATATTTATCCGGTTTATTCTTTAACACATCAACAAAAAAATTTTCAATAAGTTTTTGCAGCTTTGTGGCAGGCAATAGGCCGTTTTCAGCACAGTTATCAGCTTATAAAGGCTTAAATGTCTGATAGTGTACCGTTAACATCTGTAACATTCCTGTTAATTTGTGGTTAATACGTGTTAATATCAATGTTAAATTTGGTTTTTGATAAGACTAGCTTTGGTTAAACCAATAACTAAATTGAATACAATGACCAAACTAAAAATTATTTTATCCACACTGGCTATGCTCTGTTTTATGCAGGTTTATGGCCAGACACCAATAATTACTGGAAAAATTACAGATGAACTAGGAAAACCGATTCCTGGAATATCGGTAAAAATAAAAGGTACATCAACCGGCGTTTCTTCCGACAGCCAGGGTGTTTTCTCAATTAAAAATGTAAATCCTTCTACTTTGGTTTTTAGCGGTATTGGCTATAAAACAATGGAAGTTAGTAACAGGGGGCAAAGCAGTATTTCGGTTACATTAACTGAAGATCAGCAAAACCTGAATGAGATTGTGGTTACGGCGCTAGGGGTAAAGCGCGATAAGCGAAATTTAACCTATAGTTCTCAGGAAGTAAAAGGTGACCAGATTACGCAGGCCAAAGAACCTAACCTGGTAAATGCATTAGCCGGTAAAGTGTCGGGTGTGCAGATTACCAGTTCATCGGGTGCGCCGGGAAGTTCATCAAGAATTGTTATAAGGGGTGCTAATTCGCTTTATGGAAACAACGAGGCCTTGATGGTAATTGATGGTATCCCGGTGAATAACGATGAGACCGGCAATTTAAACTCCGGCCCAGGTACCAACCGGATTGCTGATTTGGATCCGAATATTATAGAAAGCATCAACGTATTGAAAGGCGGAGCTGCAACGGCTTTATATGGATCGGATGGTGCAAAAGGCGTTATCATTATTACAACTAAAGCAGGCAGTCAGAATAAAAAGCCCACACTAAGCTTTTCCTCGTCTTTTTCAATGGAAAAGCCTTTATTGCCAGAGATTCAGAATAAATATTCATTGGGGTCTAACGGAGTCTATTTTGATGGTGTAAATCAAAAAACAAGTACATCCTGGGGTGCTTTAATGGATACGCTGAAAATTGGCGGACAAGCCGCTAAGGTCTATGACCAGTCCGATCTATTTTTCAAAACAGGGAAAACCTATACCAATACAATTGGCTTAAACGGTGGCGGTGCTTTCAGCTCCTATTTCCTTTCTTACACCAACCTTGCCCAGGAGGGTACCGTTCCCTCTACATCATTTGATAGAAATACACTGTTTGGAAAATTTAGTACCCAGGTTGTAAAAGATTTGAATATTACTTTTTCCCTGAATTACGCAAATACAAAAAATAAAAAAGTGCCGGAGGGTTACGCCCTGGAAAGCCCGGTGTGGACCATCTTTTCAGCGCCGGTATCTTACGATTTACAGCCTGCCACAAATGCCGACGGCACACAGCGCTTATACCGGTTCTCCAGGAATAATCCTTACTGGGTAACAGAAAATATCAGTCAAACTTCTATCGTAAATCGCTTCTTACCAACCTTTACTGCAGACTATAAACCATTAGACTGGTTAACGATTACCGAACGATTCGGTGCCGATGTTTACACTGAACAGGGTAAATACACGGAATCACTGTTATCAGTTTCCAATCCGAATGGACGAATTGTTAATAGTAATAGCAATTTCAGGCAATACAACAACGATTTTATAGTTAATGCCAACAAAAGCTTTGGTGATTTCAACGTGGAAGCTTTATTAGGTAATAACATCATCTCTACTTATTATGAAAATGCTTATGCAAACGGCGTGGGCATCACCATCCCGGGGTTTAACAATATTGCTTCTGCTTCAACAGTTAAATTTACGGAAACGAGTTACCTGACAAGGAAAATTGGTTTTTACCTGCAATCGAATATCGATTACAAAAAATTTATCATCTTATCCTTAACGGGTAGGTACGATGGTACTTCGGTTTTGGCCAAAAATAATCGTTTCTATCCTTATGGATCGGCCGCGACCAGCTTTATTTTCTCCAACTTCTTTTCAAAAGGCTTAGCTGACGTGATGAACTTCGGAAAACTGAGGGTATCATACAGTACCGTTGGTAATGCAAGTATAGGTCCGTACAGTTTGCTAACGCCCTATGAATCACAAACCATCAGGAACATCACATTCCCTTACCAGGGGCAATCAGGCTTCCTGATCAGCGGAACGTTAAGCGATCCCAATTTAAAGAATGAACGGATCAATGAATTTGAAGTAGGTTTGGAAACAGGTTTCTTCAAAAACCGCCTGGGCCTGGAAGTTACTTATTTTGATAAAAAAACCAAAAACGGGATCATTCCGTCGGTTGCCATGGCACCTTCCACAGGTTTCAATTCCACAAGTGTGAACTCGGCATCGATGGAGAATAAGGGTATAGAGGTATTATTAAATGCGAAACCTATTGTTACCGAAAATTTTAGCTGGGACTTAACCTTTAATTATAGTAGAATCAGAAATAAGGTCTTATCCATCTATAAGGACCTTAACCAGGTTGGTAATGGATTTACCTTTATTTTTGTCGGACAACCTTATGGCGTAATTTATGGCACCAGGTATGCCAGAAACGCTGCTGGTAAATTGTTAACAGATAATGGGGGACTTCCTTTTGCCGCTGACGAGCAAGGCATTGTGGGTGATATAAATCCAGATTGGATGGCTGGCATTGTAAATAACTTTAAATACAAGCAGTTTTCAATGAGTTTTTCTTTTGATATGAAAAAAGGAGGGGATATCCAGAATAACGTGGACGGTTATGGTTATTTCTACGGAACACCTAAAATTACCGAAGATAGAGGTCCGCGTGTTGTTGATGGCGTTAATGCTACAACCGGCCAACCGAACACGGTTTCTGTGTCGGGCCAGGCGTATTACCAGCGTGCCAATAGTGTGCTCGAATCCGTAATTCAGGATGGTACCTATGTTAAGTTGAGGAATGTAAGCCTGGGTTATAATGTGAAACCAGACTGGTTAAAGAAAACACCTTTTAAAAGCCTTGGAATTCAGCTAACAGGAAGAAACCTTTGGATCTATGCGCCACACTTCACAGGCGGCGATCCTGAAGTAAGTTCTTTTGGCTCGTCGAATGGCTCGCAGGGGATTTACTCCTTCTCTACGCCAACCTCGAGATCCATCGACTTTAGTTTGAAATTAACTTTATAGGTATTACAATAAAAAAAGAATAACATGAAAAAGATATATTTTATTTTAGGTTTTGCCTTTATGGTTGTTCTTGCGGGATGCAAGAAATACATTGATGTAAACGATGATCCCAACCGGCCCATAGATGTGAAAGAATCGTTAATGCTTCCGCCGATCCAAATGCTGATTTCGCAGAACATTAACGCAGCGGGTGACGGGAATTTAAGCTTAGTATTGCAGCAATATATGCAGGTTATCGCGCTTAACCAGGTTGCACCGAATGCCGGTACCTACCTGATGTACAACATAGATATGGATGGCGACTGGAACAATGTTTATGTAAGAACGCTGAACAACCTTAATTTGTTAAAGAATAAAGCGGCTGCCAACGGCAATTCCAAATACTCCGCCATTGCTAAAATACTAACCGCCTATACACTGGGTTATGCAACCGATGCATGGGGCGATCTTCCCTATAGTAAAGCGTTCTTAGGCGTTGAGGTGGCCAACCCATCTTACGATAGTCAGCAACAAATTTACGTCCAGATTCAATCTTTACTGGATGACGGGATTGCAGACATCGGACGTAATACAGGTTTGGCCCCAGGAAGCGATGATTACATTTATGCCGGTGACATGACAAAATGGAGGAAGCTTGCCTATACCTTAAAAGCGCGTTATTATATGCATTTATCCAAAGCGCCAGGTAACACAGCTGCCGCCCAGGCACAACTTGCGCTAACTGCACTAAATAACGGCATGCAGAATAATGGCGACGATGCTAAAGTAGCTTTCAGCGGTGCTGCGGGCGCTGAAAACCCATGGCAGCAAAACTTTCTACCCGGTACCACTTTTGTGCTTGCCAATACCTTCGTTGATAACTTTACCACCAGAAATGACCCAAGGTTATCAAAAATGGTTAGCCCGGCCAAACAAACCGGTTTATATAACGGCCGGCAAATTGGACTGGAAGATATAGGTAGTTTGGAATCTTATTCCATACCTTCAGATTTTTATGCAGGTGCAGGTGCAAACAATTATCTTGTAAATTATACCGAAGCCTTATTTATTAAAGCGGAAGCTACCCTTGTTGCTTCCGGTTTTGCTGCGGCACAACCTTTCTACCAGGAAGGGGTAAGACAGCACATGGCAAAGGTGGGCGTAGGTACTGCAGATGCGAATGCCTACCTGGCTTCCAGGGGGACGCTAACAGCGGCCAATGCGTTGCGATTGATTATGGAAGAAAAGTCGGTATCCAATTTCCTTAACCCGGAAAACTATACAGATTGGCGCCGTACCGGATTTCCGGCGCTGGTAAAAGTTAAAAACGCACTTTCTGAAATCCCAAGAAGGGTGCTTTACCCCAATACAGAAATTACCGCAAACCCTCAACCACAACAAAAAGCTAAACTGACCGATAGGTTATGGTGGGATGTGAATTAGAATAGTCTAGGATTGGTTATGGTAGGATGCCCTTAAGCGGGCATCCTTTTTTAGTTACAAAAAAAAAAATGACCTATCGATTCCACTGGTTTTAAATATTGAATTATCCCCGTGATAGGGATACATTTATGAATCGGTGCCTTCCATCATTTTTGATTTATAAGAAGATGATTTTTTAACTTATCGCCAGCAATAGAGATCCCTCCCGAACTTAATAGCCATTATGAGGTCTTATTTACTTTCTCCCACGATGTGTTCTTTGTGCTCCTTAAGCCTGCCTTACCATGGAATGATATTTAAATTTGGCCAGACCTTTATCCAGTTTTCGACCTTTTGCTGATAAACTGGTTTGGAAATTAAGATTTTGTTAGCCCTTACGGTAAGGCTAAATAAATCCTCCAGGCCATAGGGAGCATATATTTTTACTGCTTCATCAGTTGCCATTGTAATTCCGATACTGGTGGCGGTTGTTGGTCACGTATCAATTGCAGATTCTGTTGAGGTGTAAGGGGTAATGTCTTTTCCAAACTGTTCCTTATACCAGAGGTGTACTCTGGCTTCGTTCACGATATCAACCGGTATGCCTCCGAACAGCTTTTTTGCCTTTCTTAGAAACTTGTTTTGTTTTTCCACAGTAATGTCGATATCAAAATACGCCAGGTCATAATCTTTGATGCCATGGTCTAAATCGAAGCCATTTTTATAGTTCCATACGGTTTGGGCGATTGCGCCGGCCCCGAGATACCAGTTAGGTAGATTTAATTCTGCAGCCTTTTCAAAAACGGATTTAAGTACCTCGTTTTGAAAAAGAATCGCTTTCAGTTCTTGTTCGTGATCCATGTGGTTGTTATGCCGTAAAATTGATGTTTGTACCAGTTTATTTGAACCCCTCCGGTGCACGCAAATCAATAGTTTATTGAAAGCACCGTTGGCTATAAAAGATAGTATCTACTACCAATACTCATGCGGTGAAATTATAAATAATCTTTATAAGTTGTTCAGGGTTTTGTTAGGTTCTATTTCATCTGTTAGATAAGAATGATGATGCTGTATTGGCTTGAGTTTATAGCGTTAAATTTTATTTCTTCAAGCAGTCCATGTCATAGTTTTGATGAGGAATATTAGGGTTTATAAGACCAATCTGTGGTCAGATAGCAGGATCAATACTACAATTGCTTGCTATGCTGAGGTAGATTTCCATGACATCGATATTCAAGTCAACTAATAGCCTACAAATTGCAGAAACTTGATCCTCATTTTCATATTTGACAAGAATGTGCCTGCTTATTTGGGACACCTCGATATGGAAAAAGTCGATTGCACTAGCAGCCTTCTGGTTATGGCTGGTTCTAACGACTATCCAACAAGGTTTCTTTTCTTTATTTTCCTGCATATTTTAACTACTTATTTCAAGAAAAAAATCTGTTCCATACCTGTTTCTGACTGCGTGTACTACTATTACACGTCTGTTCTTCACCTTTGACGCCATTGGTCTATAAAGCATGTGCTTGACTGGCTTTTACTTCAATAGGTGTCGTCCCTACCATTCTGATGTCTGAAAAAAGAATTGTAGGGCCACCGCAAACTACAGCTTCAATTCCCGAGATCATTTACCTTATGAATAAAGCAACAAATTATGGAAACATGGCGTTAACACCGGTTGAATTAATAAAGAACGAGTTTTTTGTTTTTTAAAATCCAGTAAATCAACAACAGGTGGTGACTGAACATTATCTTGTTATTCTGGGCCATTAATTCAATCGGCATGCCAACATTAATAGCGCATTATGGGCAGCTAAGCGAACCCAACAGGTTTTTGCTGTTCGATTTCGGGCAAATGATGTTCGTATCCGCACAATAACCCTGATTTGGCACAATAGCTAATCTACAGGAAGTTGTAATCTGCCAGCGCGATGTTCACCTATCTTAGCCCGTTAGGCAACATTGTAACTTTGGTATCGAAACAACGAATTGGTAATAACAAATCCGGTGTTTATAGCGTTGCTTGAACACTCATCCCATTTCTAGCACGGCTGGTCACATTTATAAATTAAGAAACGCCGCTTAACGTATCTTCCATTTTGATAAGAAAAATTGACATTCATGGCATATTGATCTGAATTATGAAACCATATTTATTTATTTTATTCTGTTGCATAAGCGGCAATGTTTTCGCACAAAAATCATCTGATGCGGTGCGGACCTTCGATTATACGATCAAAAATGTCAGCTTGAAAAGTGCTGGTGTTAGCCTTTCAGCAAGCATTTTTACGCCAAAAAAACCTAGGGCGGGCATCGTACTCGTGCATGGTTCGGGGAAGGAACCTCGTATGACAAAGATGGCGATACTATTGGCTCAACAGGGTATTGCGGTAATAACCTACGATAAACGTGGCGTCGGCGAATCCGGTGGTATTTATATGGGGCCTGAAGCCGGAACAAACAACATCGATTCTACAAACCTGAATCTATTGGCATCGGATGCAAGTGAAGCGTTAAATGCCTTGCTTCAGTGCCTGCCTTCTAAACGGGTCCCCATTGGTCTTATGGGCTTTAGTCAGGCAGGATGGGTAATCCCTCTTGCAGCTTTCAGGAACCAAAAGGTTAAATATATGGTGCTATTTAGTGGGCCTGTGGTTTCGACACTCGAACAGCTTCGGTTTCAGTTTTTTACCCAGGGGAATACGAAATTCTGGGATAACCATACAGAAGCGGAAGCCCGACAACATATACGCAGCGACCCCGATAAATACAAATTTGAACCTACCGACCCAGGGGTTGCATTATCTAGCTTATCCATCCCGGGATTATGGATTTTTGGAGGAAGGGATATACAGGTCCCGGTAAACATATCAATAGAACACCTCGATACACTCAAGGCACAAGGCAAACCTTACGTTTATAAGTTGTATCCGGATCTGGGACATAATACTGCTGTTTCCAGCGCACCCGATCCTGTCAGCTTTGCGATTCGATGGATAAAATCTTCGGCTGTTTTAAAAAACCGGAAATAATCCATTAAGAAACTAAATAGAAATGTATTTAACTAGGATTCGCTATTGTCTTATTTTTTTTTGTCGATATAGTGATCTTTGTAGTGGCGATTGGGCTTGAGGTAAACCTGGTTTTCTTGAAGGTCTAAAAAAATGTTAAACCGCTTGAGTACCTCGTTTCCTAAAATATGGATGTTTTTGTCTCTCAATGGTTTATTGGCAGTTGTTCGTTGTACCGGTATATTTTTTAACTGAAACCCGCCGATTGTAAGTTCCTGTAATGTTGATGTTATCACTGGAATTTCATTTCCCTGTGCGCCCTTCATGATGACTTTTTTGATGACCTCCATTTTTTCTGATGGAAATCCACCGCTGGCTAGCAGGTCTTGATCCAACATGACGGTGCGCTGGTAGCCTGTATCAAAAAGGAATAAATCTCTATTTATGGTTTCTCCCTGCCTGATTTCGCCGCTGATAAGCAGCAGGTCTTGGTAAAACTTCAAGTCTGATTTGCTAAAGCCCTTGTCGGCTTTAATATAGTCAGGCAGGTTGGAATGTATCACCAGCAGTTCCCTGTCGTAATTCAGTTCAACAGTCTTGCCCTTAAATAAATCCCATCCAAACCGGCCATCTGTACCGTGTCCGGTTAATTCGGCATCGTATACTTTCGTTTTGTATACAGAATTTCCAAGCTTTAGTTCGTATGGGGTGTTATAGAGTTTGACCAGTGTTTTAAGCCTGCTCTTCATAAGATCATTGGTCAATACCAGCTCCGTTGTACCGGTGTCAAAATTCAGCGTAAGGGTGTCTATTTTATTGAATACAGCTTTAACGTAAATGGTATTTTGTTCATTAACTTTCATGGTCATACTGTCACTTTGTAGTGTGAAATTTTGTGCAAATACATTAACTGAGGACAACAGAAGTGCAGTAAGTAATAGTTTATTGATCATTTGAGTTATTTTTTTTACTAACCGAACAAAGTACAATTTTTGAAACTTGACCTGTATATCATATTTGTCGATGGGCAACTCGTGAAGTTTATCATTCTCCTCTTCCTGTTTAAATTAAATTCACTGGGATAATTTAGGATTTAGAGTTTGTGTTAAAATTTAGACTTAAAGGTAAGAATTATCAAGTTCTGATATATAAATAATTTTGTTTCTGGTTTTTTTAACCGATTAAAAATGGCTTAGGATATTTCGGTTGAAATGGAGATTTTCCCAATGTTATTTTTTCCGGTTAAATGATATATTTACATTTGATCGCTGATAACTCACCGACCAAATAAATTAATAACTCAGATGAATTGTAGAAATTGTAATAGCCCGGTAAATTCAAAATACTGTCCCGATTGTGGCCATCCTTCAAAGATGAAGAGAATAGATGGTCATTATCTTATGCACGAAATAGAGCATGTGCTACATTTCGAACGCGGATTTTTGTATACGGTAAGAGAATTGATTACCAATCCGGGCAAAAACGTTAAAAATTACCTTTCCGAAAATAGAAGCAGGTTAGTGAAGCCCATCATCTTTATTATCCTCACCTCTCTTTTTTATTCTGTAGTGGTCGGTTTCTTTCATTTAGAGGATGGCTATATAAATTACATGGACGATAATTTGCAGTCTACCGCCAGTGCGATGTTTAAATGGATACAGGCACATTATGGTTATGCAAATATTATAATGGGGATATTTATTGCGCTTTGGATGAAACTTTTTTTCAGAAAGTATGATTACAATATCTTTGAATTGCTCATTCTTCTTTGCTTTGTTGTTGGCATGTCTATGCTGATACTAGCGATTTTTGGCTTCATTGAAGGAATAACGCATATTAAAACGTTACAAATAGGGGGCATTGTAGCGGTTATATACCTAACATGGGCAATAGGTCAGTTTTATGACGGAAAAAAAATAGCCTCTTATGTGAAGGTTTTTGTTGCCTATTTGCTCGGCACACTGGTTGTTAGTTTGCTCGTATTAATCACTGGCGGTATAATTGATAATCTGTTGAAACATTAAGCTGTTAAATTACAGGGTATATTTTTTTAGGTGTCCCAAGGTTTACAACTAAACGACTGTCGTGGATCAGCTAAGTGATAAAATTTGGCGGTCAGAGATTGCGGTTAATAGTTGTTTATAGGAATGCCCATCGAGATTTGCTTGTTTTTAACACATTTTAATGCAGGCGCCATATCGATCCGCAAAATCCGGACCCGATGCCGCCAAAACAACTGGTTCCTGAGCGATGGAGCTGCATACCTTTTGAACAGCATATACGTTATCTCCCAAATCGCTCGCCAAACTTACTATGGATGATGGATCTGATTTTTGTCGTTTGGGAAACGGTTCTTCAGAATTGAACCTGTCAATTTGTTGCCAAGGATTGTAATCAACATTAATGTGATGAGGGTCTTCAATGGACAAATATCCGGTGTTAACCGTACATTATTTCTTAGGTCTTCAATCTATTTCATATTTTAGATCATGACATTCACCAGATTAGAACCTGATCCCAGCATTTCGCACCTGATCGAGTGCTATTGGATGATGCAAAGTGAGAATAGAACCCCCAAAATAGAAAAAATAATTCCTGATGGATTTACAGAACTTATTTTCAATTACAGAGACGTCTACAAAGCGAAAACTGATGGAAACTGGTACCTCCAGAGCCCGAATTTATTGGCTGGGCAGATCAGTAGCTATTTTTACCTGGAGAATACGGGTTTAACCGGTTCTTGCGCCATCAAACTTAAGCCTGCTGCATTGACACAGTTATATGGCCTCAATATGGAACTGTACCTCGATAAGATAGTCGACCTTGATACAATTCCTAACGCTATATTTAGTGGGTTAAAAAATATTGTATTGCCATTTCAGGGCATTGCGCAGCTTAAAATGACATTGGACAACCACTTTATCCAGCTTTCCAAAGCAGCAGGTCAAAATCCGTTAGAACAGGTATTGGAACTTGTTTTTAATTCAAATGGGATGTCGCCAGTATCTGAACTGGTAGCTACCGCCGGAGTAAGTGAGCGACAACTGGAAAGGCTATTCAAAAAGTACGTTGGCCTTTCCCCGAAATATTATTCGCGCATCATCAAATTCAACTACATTTTCGAATTGATAAAATCTGGAAAAAACAGCTGGACAGAAATCATTTATAAATCAGGTTATTATGACCAGTCTCATTTTATTCGCAATTTCAAAGCTTTTACAGGAGAAGATCCTTCTTCTTATTTTTTTGAAGAAGCGAATATGGCTAATTTTTTTCTAATGAAGAAAAGTTAGCCTGTCGGTTTTGTACAATCCAGCGTCCCCTCCACTGGTTATATTTGGAAAAAAAAACATATGAAAGTTCACATATTATTTCTTTTGATTCCCGTATTCTTTCTAGCTTCAGTGGCTTCTGCTCAAGAGACTGCCACGCAAAAATTCAAAAAATTAAACTGGCTTTCTGGTAAATGGAACCGTGCCAACGCCAAGCAAGGAGAGTCTGGATATGAAACCTGGTCGAAAATGGCTGATAACAAGTTGGTTGGAAAAGGTGTCACGCTTAAAGGAAAAGAAACGATCTTTGTAGAAAACCTCGAATTCATTATAAAGGATAATGAAATATATTATACGGTAATGATTCCTACTGATAAAAAACCGGTATATTTCAAGCTCACAGCATTAACCAATAAAAGCTTTACCTGCGAAAATGCTCAACATGATTTTCCAAAGAAAATAACCTACACAAAGAAGGGTAATAACGTTAAAGCGGTCATTTCCGGCGGCGGTCAAAGTATCGATTATGATTTCGTAAAAACGGGTTTAAAGTAATAGTCGCTTTGTCCGTATGTTCATCTCGGAATTAAGAATACGCTTAATTAATCTAGCTTGCAGAGCCCTATTTACGAACGAAACGTAAGGCTGAATATTGGAAAGCTGTTAAAAGACAAAAAGGCCTATTTTACGATAATCTGCTTTGGTTCTGTAACAATTATCTGAAATTTTCCTTTGAATTCAGAAACGGTTCCTGTTACGCAAATTTTATTTCCAATGTACATGCTCGCCGGTTCCGAAGAAAATTTGCTAATGTCTTCTTTATTGATAACAACAGTCAATAGTTCTTTTGGATAATTTCCGCCCAGATTGATAAGGTTTATCTTTTCTAATGATTTCGTACCATAGACAGAATCGCAAATTGTAACTGATTTTCCAATATAGGAGGGTGCATCTTTTGCTAATATTAAAGTCTGACTTTTTGCAAAAAAGCTTGTAACAGCAAAGCAGGTTAAAAGAAATATTTTTTTCATTTAGGGATAACTAATGAAACTTAAACGTTGACTAAGTCGATTCAATACAAAGATAAATGTTAGGTGGTATTTTTACGAAATAATTGTAACAAAATTCATTTACCAACAATAATATTACCCTAACTTTTAGCCGGAAATTTAGTCCGATTTAAAACATTAGTTATATTTATCCGATAAATTACCTGGCCAAAATGAAAATCTCCTCAATGTTCTTTTCCGGAATTGCGTTTACCTTTGTCTTGTCGACGCTGTTCAGTAATAATTCTGTAAGTGATAAATTTCCCGAAAACCAAAATAGCAAACTGAAAATAGATACACCCGCCCAAAATAGGTTTGTAAAGGTTAATCTACTTCAGGGCCAATTTACAGAACCAACAGAAATGGCTGTTTTACCAAATCTAGACATACTGGTTGCGCAGCGCAGAGGGGAGCTCATGTTATACAAAAACCAATCAAAAAAGCTGATTGAGGCAGCCAAATTGGATGTGTATTTCAAAACAAGCAATCCAAATGTTAACGCTGAAGAAGGGCTGTTAGGCTTAACAATCGATCCAAAATACGCTTCGAATCAATATGTGTATATTTTTTATAGTCCAGTTGGTAAATCTGTTAACAGATTGTCGAGATTTAAAATGGTAAATGATATGCTAAGCATGTCGTCCGAGAAAGTTATTCTGGAGTTTTATTCGCAGCGAGAAATCTGTTGCCACACCGGTGGTTCTTTGGCATTTGGACCGGATGGTTTATTGTACATTTCTACGGGTGACAATTCAACACCATTTGACGTGCCAAAAAAGGAATTCGTTAATAAAGGTTATGCACCCCTGGATAACAGGCCGGGCTTGGAGCAATATGATGCGAGAAGATCAGCCGGAAATACCAACGACCTAAGAGGAAAGATACTTAGAATAAAGGTGGAAGACAATGGCACATATACAATTCCGGAAGGAAATTTGTTTCCAAAAGGAACTGAAAAAACTCGGCCGGAAATTTATGTAATGGGAAATCGAAACCCATATCGTATTTCAGTGGATCAAAAAAACGGTTTTTTATACTGGGGGGAAGTTGGCCCCGACGCCGCCAAAGATGATGCATTACGTGGTCCGAAAGGATATGACGAAGTAAACCAGGCGAGGAAGGCGGGTAACTTTGGCTGGCCTTATGTTATCGGCAATAACTACCCCTACAAAGCATATGATTATACAGATGGGAAAAATGGTGCGGCTTTCGATCCCCAAAATCCAATAAACAATTCCCCTAATAATACGGGCCTAGGAAAGATTCCGGCGGCTAATCCGGCATTTATATGGTATCCTTATGATGAATCAAAAGAATTTCCTCAGGTAGGTTCTGGCGGCAGAACTGCGATGACGGGACCAGTTTTATACAATAAACCGGGGGTGTCGCCGTATCCAGATTATTATAATGGGAAACTTATAATTTACGAATGGGTCAGGGGGTGGGTCAAAGCGGTTACGATGTCGCCAAACGGCGATTATATAGCGATGGAATCGATTTTGTCTAATTTGTCTTTTTCTGCGCCCATTGATATGGAGTTGGGGCCTGATGGTAAAATTTATGTTCTGGAATATGGCAAAGGTTGGTTTTCTAAGAACCCTGATGCTGGAATTTCAAGAGTTGATTATTTAAAAGGGAACCGCCCTCCGATGATTACCGATTTAAAAATCGATAAACCTAGTGGCCGGCTTCCTTATAAAATGACGGCTAAAGTCAAAGCCATCGATTCGGATGGCGATAAACTAACTTATATATGGAACCTAGGAAATGGCATAAAGAAAACAACAACTGTTCCGGAAATACAATATACATTTTCAAAAACCGGCGCTTACCCTGTCAGTGTACAAGTTGTTGATGCGGATAGAGCAAGTGCAAAAAGTGCTGCGGTAACTGTTTTTGCTGGCAATGAACACCCTAAAATCGATATTTTGATTGCAGGTAACAAGTCCTTTTATTTTCCCGGAAAACCAGTTAATTACCAGGTTTTGGTGTCAGATAAAGGTGCTAAAGTAGATAAAGAGAGAATTTATGTATCAAACACTTATACCACAGGCAGAGATTTGGCAGGTGCGCAAATGGGTCACCAACAAGTTGCGCAAACATTAACCGGTAAGTCATTAATGATGAAATCTGATTGCAGTACTTGTCATAAAGTTTCGGAAGCTTCCATCGGCCCCGCATTTGAAAAGGTATCTGCAAAATATAAGAATGTACCCAAGGCGACTGAATACCTGGCATCAAAGATTATCAAAGGCAGCAGCGGGGTTTGGGGAGAAGTACCTATGCCGGCACATCCGGCAATGAAAGATTATGAAGTTAAGCAGATTGTTGAATGGGTAATGAGCTTATCCGGAAAAGAGAATTCAATTCCATCATTACCTAGCGCTGGTAAAATTATCCCCCCAAATACCGTTAATCAAAATAAACCTGTTTTAACTTTGAAAGCGAGTTATTCTGATTTGGGTGCAAAAGGTTTGTCGCCTTTAACCACCACCACTACATATAATTTAAAAAGTAACCTGGTTAACGTTGCTGATATAAAAGAATTTTCTGGCTTTAAGCTCCAAAACGAAGGTCAGCTTAAACTTGTAGATAATGTCGGTTGGTTAAAATTAGAGTCAATTGATTTAACTTCTATAACATCCATCAAGATTGATGCATCAGTGTTGCCCACTCAAAATGATTACAAAATCGAAATCAGATTAGATAATATTAACGGTAAATTATTGGGAAAAGAGATGACAGGAAAATCAATTTTTACAATTGAAAACATCTCCGATGGTAAATTTCATAACGTGTTTATTATTTTTAAATCAGGCAAACAGCATGACCAAAGTGGCATTTTACTTAATGCCATCATCATGGAATCAAAATGAGCGCAAGGAATTGTTGCTCATTTTGAAAGACCTTAGTTGTTAAAATTGTTTTTTAAAAGGTTTTCTTTTAGAAATGAAAGGAACGACTCCTTGTATTTATTGGCAAGATGAACGGATATTCCATCTGTCAGAACAATTTGGTCGCCTGAGAAACTTTTGATGTGCAATTTTGAAATAATTGCATTTGTATTTACCTGAATGAACAGCGTATGGTTTCTAAGCAAACTAAGCATTTTACGAAAGTTTACCTTAAAACTGATATAATTGTGATTTAGAACTCTAAAGCAAACCATATCATTTATCTGCTCCATGACAATTAGATTGTCATATGCTACATTAGCCAGTTTTTCAGGCTCATCATGTAGTAAAACCGATAAAAAATCACTTTCAGCAGGAATAATGTTTGATTTCTCGTTCGGATAAAGATTGTTGATTGTTTCTGTAAAATGAAGCATGGTATAAGGCTTCAGCAAATAAGCATCTGCATTAACGCCGAAAGCATCGAGTGCGTATTTGGAATGCGCAGTAGTGAAAATTAAATGTTTCGTTTTTTGCCTTAATAACGTGGCAAGCTCTATACCGGAAAGCGTCGGCATTTCTATATCCATAAAGATTATATCTACTTTGTCTGAATCAGATATGTCAGTCAAAGCACGGATAGGATCTGTAAAGCTTTTAATTAATTGTAAATCAGGTAAAACTGATAAATAGGAATTAAGGCCTTCCAGGGAAATTAGATCATCATCTATCGCAATACAATTAATAGGCATTTTTTTTGGTTTCGAGGGTTTAATTTAAATTTTTATCTAAATAACATATATTGAAAGGGTGTTTTTCAAATAAAATATATCATTCATTTATATAAAAGTAAAATTAATTTAAATATTATCCTTTTAATGGAACGCTTTTATGCAATAATTTGACAATTCTTTTCTATAAAATCGATTTACCATGTCATTATAACGATTTTGTCTGTTAGTTATTATTTATGACGAAACTGTCTGTTTAATGTTAAACCCTCCTTAATTTTCTTTACACGTTAAGTGTTCTTTTTTGTAATAAACAGCACTCAAAGGAATAAATTATCTGATTCTGTCACAAACTTATTGAATCTAGTTTTGTTTAAATTTTAATTTGATATATTTAGACAAATGTTTTACTCCATAGCTAAGCTTGAGCAACTTTCAGGGATTCATTCGCATACGATACGCATGTGGGAGCAAAGGTATAATGCATTAAAACCGGTTAGAACGGAAGGGAACACACGTCTTTATGACGATGATGATTTGAAGAAACTTTTAAATATTGTAAGCCTGAATCAATCCGGATTAAAAATATCAAAAATTTGTAGTTTATCTGAATCTGAATTTGAATTATTGTTAGATAAACAGTTGGCTGTTGATGCAGTTTTTTCTAAATTTGATTACTACATTACACAACTTGTCAAGTTTGGTATCAGCTACAATGAATACAACTTCGATAAATTATTGACCTCATGCATTAATCGATTTGGTATTTCAGAGTGCTATCGTAACGTTATTTATCCGCTTTTAGTCAGGCTCGGTTTAATGTGGCGTAAAGACGATATATGCCCCGCTCAGGAACATTTTTTGACCAATATTTTAAGAAGAAAAATCTTCGCCTCAATCGACAAGCTTCCCTTAATAAAAAAGGGGAAAGAAACCTGGTTGCTTTTCTTACCTGAAGATGAAGACCATGATGTTGGATTATTGTTCGCCCATTATCTTTTGAGAGCCAACAATAGAGATGTAATTTTTTTAGGGTCAAAAGTTCCCTTAAAATCAATTGAAAGAGCTTTGCAAGAAAATAAAATAGATAATGTGCTTTTATTTTTAATTAACCTGAGGCCAAAAAAGGCCACTCAAAAATATATAGATGATTTGCAAAAAGCCTGTTCTACTTTAAAAGTAAATCTTGCTGGCAACAGGTATTTAATCGAACAATTATCGCTACCCTCAAATTTCAACTGTTTTTATTCTCTGGAAGAATTTGAACAAATAATCCAAAATCCAATTACTTCATGAAAGAGATATTTGACAATTTATCAGCAGAATGTAGCAAAATAACGACGAAAAGGTATAGTACCAGCTTTTCCTTTGGAATCTATTTTCTCAACAAAGAATTGCGCCTACCTATCTATGCTATATACGGTTTCGTTCGCCTGGCTGATGAAATTGTGGATAGCTTCCATAATTTCAACAAAGAATATCTTTTAAGAAAGTTTAAAGAAGATACATTTGAGGCAATTAATTCGGGTATTAGCTTAAACCCAATATTAAATTCATTTCAAAATATAGTAAACAAATATCAGATAGACCAGCGGTTAATCCATTTGTTTTTGAACAGTATGGAAATGGATTTGGAGCATAAACATTATACACCGGAATTGTACGATACTTATATTTTAGGCTCTGCGGAAGTTGTTGGTTTGATGTGTTTAAAAGTGTTTGCAAATGGTGATTCGATCGAGTACGAACGGTTGAAACCTTTTGCAATGAAGTTAGGCTCTGCATTTCAGAAGGTTAATTTTCTACGTGATTTGAAAGCAGATAATCAGGCGCTCAACAGAAGTTATTTTCCAAATGTAAACCTTAATGCATTTTGCGACCGCCAAAAGAAGGAAATCGAAATTGAAATAGAGCTTGAGTTTGAGCAGGCACTCGTTGGCATTAAGATGTTGCCTCGATCTTCCCGAAATGGGGTTTATCTTTCATATATATATTATAAAAAACTGTTTACTAAAATTAAAAGTTTAACTGCCGAAAGAATTATGAATGAACGGATTCGAATTCCAAATCACCGTAAAATCGGACTTATGTTCGATTCAATGATCCGGCACAAATTAAATTCAATATAGGTTAGCTATTTTATACGATGATTGAACAAGTTATCCTTGTGGATGAAAATGACAAGCCCATCGGGCAGATGGAAAAAATGGAAGCACATAGGAAAGGGAGACTACATCGTGCGTTTTCGGTTTTTGTATTTAATTCTGAAAATGAACTGTTGTTGCAGCAAAGGTCGATAAGCAAATACCACTCCGGCGGCTTGTGGACGAATACCTGTTGCAGTCATCCCCGGTCTGGAGAAAGTAACGAGGCAGCGGCTAAACGCAGGCTAAATGAGGAAATGGGAATGAACTGTCTTTTATCGTATGGGTTTAATTTTATTTATAAAGCAGAGTTTCCTGATGGTTTAATTGAACATGAATTGGACCATGTTTTTTTCGGTACTTCTGATCAGCTGCCTGAAATAAATAAAGAAGAAGTTGAATCTTATAGATATATGAATTTAACCCTATTGGAGGAAGATATAAAGCGGAACCCACACCTCTATACGCCCTGGCTTAAAATATGTATTGAAAAGGTTATAGAGGCAAAAAAACCATCTAAATAAAAAACGGGCATACAACTTTCGTCGTACACCCGCATCTAAATTAACGCTCTCGAGACAAATATAAAGTTCATTTTGATAAAAAAAGAATTTTTTGAATTTTCATGACCTTTATTTGATTTATGCGTATTTATTCTGACAATGTTCACAATAGAAACATGATCTTTTTAATCTTCCAAAATTTTGTTTCTCAAGCCTGTGCTTCAACGGGCATTCTTTTTTTGAGTATACTTGCCAATGCTTTTTAAGCGTTCCTGCTTTTTTCCATTTTAAAAAATCAAAACCGTAACGTCTAACTTCTTCAACGAGGAATTTAAGCTTGATTAGGGGAATATCTTTTATCTTGTTAAGCGGGTGGATGTTTGACCGGTATAAAACTTCGTTTTTTATAATATTGCCAGATCCTGCAAATATTTCCTGGTTCAGTAACTCATCACAGATAAGCGCATCGGGCAGGTCGGCCAGTTTTTTTAAGGCCTTAGATGGCTTCCATTCATCTGCCATAATATCGGCTGTAAAATCATATGCCTTATTAATGCTGCCCTCGATTAATCTGATATCGCAGGTGTAAAAATTAACCTGATGGTTCTTAAAAGTTAATCCGAGTTTTAAGGGCGTCGACTTTTCCCCATCAAATAGATAGGTGCCAAACATTAATAAATGGATCCTAACCGTAAAATCATCAAAAAGAATAAGGAAGTGTTTTCCCCAGGTTTTAAAATCCTTTATTTTCTTGTGAAGCAGCACATCTTTATCAATGGTTTTGACATTTCCGGAAACTTCCAAAATTTCTTCATTTTTCAAGTGAAGTTCTTGTATCAGCTCTTTTAAAATAACTATCGATGGACCTTCTGGCATTTAAACTTCTTCTACTTTTTCGAATGAATATTTATCTTTTATGTAATAGTTGAAATATCTTCCCTTAGAGCCGGCAGCCTTGAGCATTTCAAATGTTTTTTTAGGTACTTTATTGTATTTGTAAACCATACCCGTAACGAAAGTTATCTTTAAAGATCCGGACGCTTCATCATAGCTAAAATGTTTTATAACTGTAGATGGCATAGCAATCGTTTATTTCTTTAACTCAGATTCTTCTTTTTCAGCTCTTATCTTTTCTTTCTTCAAATCGATTCTGATAATATTATACAAACTCATATAAATATTGGCAATCCACACCATCGAAAAGCCGGCGATCAGGTATCCTCTCCAATCCGGATATATCAAAGTATACTTTGTAATAATTAAAAGCAACACAGTAACGTAATGGCTGAAACAGTATTCGCATGTAAAAACATAAAAAAACTTTCTTTTAATCAGTCTGTTACAGTTTTTTGATTTTTCGACGCAAAATTCCCTCGCCTCCCGAAAGATTTCTTCTTTAGTAACCGTCCACGCGATGCAAGCTACAGGTATTGCCAGGATAAACAAATAATAAACGTGTGCATTCATTTTTAAGATGATGGATTACAGTTATAACCGAAAAAATAGGCAAAGGTTTTTTCTGATATATGTAATCGAATTGCTAACTGCCTTTCAAAAACTTTATTCACTAATACTTGTTCTTACAAAAAAGAATTTAGTTATGGAACGAGAGGAAATAAAATCGCTACTAGAGGTTATTAACCAACAAGTAAATTCCGCTATACTGGGTGGAATGGATGAGCAATATGAAGAGCTCGAAAATTTAGGTTATATTAAAATCAATCGTGAGTCGGTCCAGTGGTCTTCATCAATCACGCCCGAAGGAATGAATTTTTTGCATAACTACGAATCATTTTAATATCCTGCTATTTACTCGCGATTTATTATAAATTTGATTAAATCTAATAATATGTCGCCTCGTAGTTTATTTTCAATTATTCTTAAAGTTATTGGAATATTTCTTGTAAAGGATATTTTTACAGTACTATTTAAAGTTTATAGCGGACTCGCCATCTCCTTTAATAGCGGGTTCTCTGATCTGTCAACCGCTTATATTTCTTACCTCGTTATTATTTTTATCAATTTTTTAGTGCCTTATTTATTACTTTTTAAAACACAGGCTATCATTGGTATTTTCAACCTCGACAGCGGTTTCGAAGAAGAAGAGTTTTCTATGACCCTGCACCGCTCAAGCATTTTGAGTATTGGGATAATCGTTACAGGCGGATTTTTATTTGTTTCAGAAATTCCAAATCTATGTAACCATGTTTTCAATTACATACAATTGGAGCGGATGATGTCAGCTGGACAGATAAATCAGAATCAAGGCTTTATTATTCTTAGTATCGGAAAGATATTAATTGGATTATTCTTAATTTATTTTCAAAGGGCCATAGTAAATTTTATTGAATTGAAGCGAAAAGCTTAGTTCATTATTCTCTTCAGATTATATGGCATAATTCTTTTAAATTTGCCCTCACAACTTATGAATGATATTCAACTGAGAACCGTTAACGTAACCCGCTACGTTACACCTTTGAGAGAGGGCGGATCCATGCCAGCCATTGCTGAAGCTGATGATGGGTTCTTATATGTATTGAAGTTTCGCGGGGCGGGGCAGGGCCCAAGGGCGCTGATTGCCGAGCTAATTGGCGGTGAAATAGCACGAATTTTAGGTTTAAGGGTTCCTGAACTTGTTTTTGCAAATTTGGATGAAGCTTTTGGCAGAACAGAACCTGATGAAGAAATTCAGGATTTGTTGAAAGCCAGTGTCGGCTTAAACCTGGCACTACATTATCTATCCGGCGCAATAACTTTTGATGCTACGGTAACTAAAGTTGATTCTAAACTGGCATCACAGATTGTTTGGTTAGATTGTTTTCTGACGAATATGGACAGGACCTGTCGCAATACAAACATGCTTTTATGGTATAAAGAATTGTGGTTGATAGACCATGGTGCATCTTTGTATTTCCATCATTCATGGCAAAATTGGGAGGAGCAAGCCAAACGACCTTTTGTTTTGATCAAAGATCATGTGTTGTTGCCCTGGGCAGGTGATTTAGAAGAGGTAGACCAAGCGTTTCGTTCCATTTTAAAGCCCGAACACATTCATTCAATTGTTTCCTTAATTCCTGACGTTTGGTTAGAAGGAGAAAATGTTTTTAAAACAAATGAAGAACACCGTCAGGCCTATATAAAGTTTTTGGAAACAAGATTGGCACATTCAGCTATTTTTTTAAAAGAAGCACAGCATGCAAGAGAAACACTTATTTGAATATGCTGTAATTCGCATTATGCCAAGGGTAGAACGTGAAGAATTTCTTAATGTTGGTATTGTACTTTATTGCGCCAAACAAAAATTTTTACGCAGTATTTTTTCACTTGATATAAACAGGATAACTGCTTTTGCTGCTACATTGGATATTGAAGAAATCAAAGAAAATCTTCTGGCTTTTGAGCGAATTAGCGCTGGTACTGAAGGTTCGGGGACAATCGGTCAGTACGACATGGCCTCGCGATTTCGCTGGTTAACGGCAACCAGGAGTACGGTTGTTCAATGCTCAAAAGTTCACCCCGGGTTTTGCATTGATGCAGAAGAAACCCTCTTAAAGCTACACCAACAACTGGTGTTGTAATCATTTATATTCCAATCACCTATACTTTGCCAAAAGATTATTTTAGAAGACTTCAGGAACTGCTCAATATGGAGCGGAAGACTGATCATGAATTATTTATCAAATTAACCGAAAACACTTCAGCCGCCGAAAGGCGAAGTTTAGGTTTAACCTGGTATCCCATCGCTATTCGAAACACCGAGGTAGGCCGGGGCGATTACCTGACTATCGAAGTCGAGCGCACAACACATCAGGATTTATCACAGCAATTTCGATTTGGGTCGGCCGTGGTTTTGTTTTCCAATCACGATGCTAAAACAGATAGGATAGATGGTACGATAACTCACTTGAGTCGTAATAAAATGAAAATTAGTTTGCGATTGGATGAATTGCCGGATTGGAGCAAAGACGGTAAGCTTGGTGTTGATTTACTTTTCGATAACAACAGTTATGACGAAATGCAAAATGCACTGAAACAGGCAACTTTGCTGGCAGATGATGATTCGAAAAATAGATTAATAAACGTTTTAACTAAAGGAGAAAAAGCTGATTTTGAACGTGTTTTCTATGAGTTTACATCTGATAAATTAAATAATTCTCAGCAGGAAGCAGTTAATAAAATTTTATCAGCAAAAGACCTGGCTGTTGTTCACGGTCCACCGGGAACAGGTAAAACCACAACCTTGGTGCAGGCAATTAAAGCGTTAAGCAAGCAGGAGAAGAAGATACTGGTTGTCGCTCCGAGTAATACTGCAGTTGATTTACTTACGGAAAAGTTATCAGAAGAGGGATTAAATGTCATTCGTGTTGGCAATCCTGCCCGTGTTTCAGAAAATTTAATTCATGCTACACTGGATTATAAAATGGCTGAACATCCTGAAATGAAGTCCATAAAAGCTTTGAAGAAGCAGGCGAATGAGTACAAAAATATGGCTCACAAATACAAACGCAGCTTTGGAAAAGCAGAACGCGATCAAAGAAAAGCTTTATTTGATGAAGCTCATAAAATTGGCCGTGAGATTGAAAATTCCGAAAAGTACATCATGGATAATCTCTTCAATAATGCCCAGATTATTACGGCCACACTGGTCGGTTCGAACCATTACACCGTTAAAAATTTAAAATATAACACTGTAGTAATCGATGAAGCCGGCCAAGCGCTTGAGCCGGCTTGCTGGATTCCCATATTAAAGGCCGGAAAAGTGATTTTCGCGGGCGATCATTTTCAGTTATCGCCAACAATAAAATCAAATCAAGCAGCAAAAAACGGACTTAGTACAACATTACTTGAAAAATCTGTTTTGATGCATCCTGAATGTGTTGTGTTGCTGAATGAGCAGTATCGGATGAATACCCGGATAATGGGTTACTCATCTAAAATTTTTTATCAGGATAAGTTGAGGGCAAACCCTGCTGTTGCAAACCGAACTTTGTTTCCGGAAGATAGTCCTTTAATGTTTATTGATACCGCAGGCTGTAGTTTCGATGAAAAAGCGGATGGTACAAGTACAACAAATCCGGATGAAGCCTCCTTCCTTTTGAAGCATTTAACAAAACTTGTTGAGCAATCAGAACGGCTGGTATCATCCGATTTCCCTTCTATTGCCGTTATTTCCCCATACAAACAGCAGGTTCATTTGCTTAAAGAGCTGATGCTGTCGAATCCGGTTTTAATGGCCCACGCAGATAAAATCTCGATTAATACGATAGATAGTTTTCAGGGACAGGAACGCGATGCGGTTTACATAAGCTTAACCAGAAGCAACTCAGACGGCTCAATCGGTTTTTTGTCTGACATTAGACGAATGAATGTTGCCATGACCAGAGCAAGAAAGAAACTGGTTGTTATCGGCGACGGGGCAACGTTATCAAGATCGGTATTTTACGATGATTTTATAAAATATTGCGAAGCTTTGAACGCTTACCACAGTGCATGGGAATTTGTAGGAACGTAATATTTTCTGGCCACTCATCGTTGCGCGAAGATTTGTCAGTACCCTGGAAATGTTATGCGTTTTAGTTACCCAGTATTTTTTAGGTAGACTCTTGCAGTTTAGCTGATATCGTGGTGCCGGCGATTAACAATTCGTTCGTGATGTTTTTTGTATATTCTGTTATTTCAGCCTTAAAGTCTTTTACAGATGCTCCTGTCCTGATTTCCTCTAGTCGTTTTTCCCATTGCCCGGTTAATTCAGCTTGTGCGATTTGTTTATCCTTAACGACTTCGTAAACAGCTAATCCTTTGTTCGTAGGTATTAAATTTCGTTTCTCTCGACTTATGTATTCCCGGGTAATCAGGGTTTCAATTATCGATGCACGGGTAGCAGGTGTTCCTAAACCACTGTCTTTCATGGCATAACGCAACTCTTCATCTTCAATTTCCTTTCCTGATGTTTCCAGGGCTTTTAATAAAGAAGCCTCATTGTACATCGCCTTTGGCTTGGTTTGTTTTTCCAGCAAAGCCTTTTCTGTTATGGGTAACTGTTCACCAACAGCGACCTTTGGTAAGGCTGCATTATCTTCGTCTTTTTTATCATCGTCGGTTTCATTAAAAACAGAACGCCAGCCCGCAGAGCGGATTACCGTTCCATTTGCAACAAATGAAGTTCCGGATTGGACGGTAATTTTAGTTAATTCTTTCAGGCATTCCTGATGAAAGGCTTCGATCATCCTGCCAACAACCATGTCGTAAACGGCTTGTTTATCAGTACTTAAACCGTAGGCTTCTACACCGGTAGGAAGCACTGCATGGTGATCGGTTACTTTTTTAGCATTTACGCTCCTTTTATTTAAGCTGATGGTTTGTAAAAACTGGGCCTGTTTTCCGAAATCAGGATGATTTGTAAATTTCTCAATCAAAGCAGGTACTTCCGCAAAAACATCATCACCGATATAGCGGCTCCCGGTACGGGGATAAGAAACCAGTTTACTTTCGTAAAGATTTTGCAGAATGTTAAGCGTTTGGTCTGCCGTAAAGCCTTTTTTCTTATTCGCTTCCTGTTGTAAAGAGCTTAAATCATGTAAAAGCGGTGGCGGTTCTTTTCTTGGCTTTGCTTCTACGGCCGTAATATTACCACCATTGTTACATCCTGAAGGTACATCTTCTACAAGTTTAAAAATCGCTTCAACCTCTTCCTTATTTTTATAATTACTTATCGAAACAGCTTTAAAAGTCTGCTCATCTTTGGTAAGCAAAATGCTGATTTGATAATAAGTTTGCGGTACAAAATTTTTTATTTCAAGAAACCTGGCGCAAATCATAACGAGGGTAGGTGTCTGCACGCGACCTAATGAAAGTACCGTTCGGTTACCTGCAGATATGCTCAGTGCTTGTGTAGCGTTCATACCAACAAGCCAGTCAGACTCCGATCGGCAATGTGCCGAATTAAAAAGTGTGTCGTAATCTGTCCCAGGCTTTAAATTTCTGAAACCATCTTTTATTGCTTCATCTGTTTGCGATGAAATCCATAGTCTTTTAAAAGGTTTTTTACATTTCAGGTAGTAATAAATATAGCGGAAAATAAGCTCTCCCTCACGCCCGGCATCAGTAGCAACAATAATTTCTGTCGCTTCATCGAAAAGCTTTTTGATGGTATCGAGCTGTTTCCGGACGGCCGGGTCTTCTATAAAACCATCTTTCGTTTTTATCTTTCTAACCGCAAGTTTAAACTTTGCCGGCAACATGGGTAAGTGTTGTTTCCGCCAGCCAATAAAACCATAATCTTGTGGAGGTGCTAATTGTAAAAGATGCCCGAATGCCCAGGTAAATGAATACCCTTTTCCCTCAATATATCCGTCTTTTCTTGTCGTGGCGCCGAAAACTTTTGCAAGTTCACGACCAACAGAAGGCTTCTCTGCAATTACAATCTTCATTAATTGGTTCAGTTTTTCAAATCCCAAATATGATTAAAATTATGCTGGCTACGACTAAAATTTTACTCACAATGTTTATTAAACGGCCCAGGAACTAATTTCTATATGAGCAAGTTGCTGATAATAGGAAGCTTACGAAAGAACACGATTAACACAATTTTATAAGTTATTTGACAGATAATTTTGTCGATTTGAATAACAATTTGCACCATCATCTGTCTAACGTATATTATAAATTGAAATGGATAAAGTTTACGAGTTAAGAAACTGTGATATTAAAGTTTGCCTTGATGATGGTTTAATTCGGGTCTACAGCGATAAAGGTTTATGGCGTTACCTTGATGGTGGTGTCAGGGTTAGAACGTTAGAACTCGTGAAATTCATTAAAACGGATTACCAAAAAGAGTTTAATAAAGGTTTAAAAATTTCTGATAATTCTTTTATGGTTGAAATATGGGCACATGTTTACAGTGATTATTTCGGATTGCTGTTAAAGAGAAATCTTAAAATAAAATGGATTCAGAATTTAATTCAGAAAGGGATTGAAAGGGCTGAAATAATCGATTGTGGTGAAGAAATGTTCGATACCAACAGATGGGTGTGGGATTTTCTTGCTCACTTTAAATCGATTATTTCAATGTTCCTCCCGAAAAATATCAGCAATAAAAACCTGAAAAATTAATCCATATTCGAAGCCAAAACTTCCTGCTGATTCAATGCCATGCTGGCAGCTAAGGTTTCATTCAGATAATTTGACGTGTAAGACTGCGCTGAATTATTAATAAACAACACAGTTTTTTCCGCTATCGTATTAATCACCTTATTCGCTAATTTTGTTGGGACCGCGGGACAACCCTGACTCCTGCCTAATCGGCCCAATTTATTTATGCTTTCCTGACAAACATAATCTGCACCGTGAACAACGATGGCACGTTCACGGGCATTGTTATTAAAACCGTAATCCATACCATCTAATTTCAGCGATCGACCGTGCTTACCGTAGTAAATTTCTCCCGTTAAATAGAAACCAAGACTACTAGAATTTGAATTTATAACATTAGAGAAATAATCAGGTTTATCGCCCCCACTGTTTTGTCCATGAGCGACCCAGGTGTTTAATATCAATTCTTTTTTATCCAAATCGATGATGTATAACCTTTTTTTACGGCTTTCCTGGTCAAAATCGGCAATTGTCAGTATGGATTTCATTGGCAAAAACCGCTGCGCTTTAATGTTGTAAAAACCCGTAAGCGCTTTTTCAAAAACACGGATGTTTAAACCTGCAGAATCCAGATGTACTGCGTGATAAAGGTTCTTGAGGTAATTGTTATAGAGACTGTCTTGTGATAAATTTTTATTTTGTTCAGTTATTTTTTGTCCTTTGTGTGGTTGCTCCACCGCTTTCCAACTCGTTCCGACAATAATGATACCCAAGAGAAAGGATGCAACAATGCCCGTAATTTTTTTACTCATTCAGGGGTTCTTGATTTGATAATGAACTATTTATACGTTATAATCAGCGCATTATTGCAAAGACATAATTCAAATAGGCTCATAGATATTCGTTTGACATTGACATGACTTCCATGCAGCATGGTTGAAGGGAATGCAATTAAGAAGACAATCGTTAAAACTCCGTAACAAATCTCGTATTTAACTGTTCATCAATAACATCCTTCGAAATGAAAATACTGCTTACAGGTGCAAATGGATATATTGGAACACGGTTATTGCCGCTGTTGCTAGAAGAAAAGCACGAAATAGTTTGTCTTGTCCGCGATAAAAGACGTTTTGCTACTCAATCTGATTTAAGTGAACAGGTAACCATTATTAGCGGCGATTTATTGGAAAAAGAAAGTCTTTCAGAAATTCCGGTTGATATTGATGCAGCCTATTACCTGGTTCATTCGATGTCGTCTGGTGGTTCTGAATTTGATGATATGGAACGTCAATCATCATCAAATTTTGCATCTGCAATTAAGAAGACTAATTGCAAACAAATTATCTATCTCACGGGTATTGCCAATGATGAACACCTGTCAAAACATTTAGGTTCAAGATTAGCAGTAGAGGAGGAGTTAAAATCTTCAGGGCTTGCCTGTACTATTTTACGAGCTGCAATAATCATTGGTTCAGGCAGTGCATCTTTTGAAATTATAAGAGATTTAACAGAAAAAATACCCGTTATGGTTACGCCAAAGTGGGTTGATACAAAATGTCAGCCTATAGGAATCCGTGACGTATTGGCCTATTTAATAGGCGTTCTTCATAACGAAAAAGCATATAGGCAAACGTTTGACATTGGGGGACCGGATATTCTAACTTATAAAGAAATGATGTTCGGTTACGCAAAAGAACGCGGACTTAAGCGCTGGATTTTTACTGTTCCTGTTTTAACACCAAGGCTTTCTTCCTTATGGCTAAACATGATCACACCTGTTCCGTACTCTTTAGCCAGAAGCTTGGTTGATAGTATGAAGAACGAAGTGATTTGCAAAGATGATCGGATTAAAGATGTGGTACCTCGAGAGTGCCTGACCTACGCTGAATGCTTGCATTTAGCATTCGAAAAAATTGACCAGAACTCAATTGTTTCCAGTTGGAAAGATGCCTTGAACCGGGGTTACCTGCGCTCGAATTTCATGGACCAGATAAAAGTTCCTCAAAATGGAACTTTGGAGTATAAGGTTAAAATGCCTTTCGAGCGTAAAGCTGAAGAAGTGTTTGAAAATATCTGGAGTATAGGTGGTAACCGGGGTTGGTATTATATGGATTGGCTATGGCATTTAAGGGGTTTTTTAGATAAAATGTTTGGCGGTGTTGGCACGAGACGGGGTAGAACAAGTAATGTAGACATTCAGCCTGGAGACGTTTTAGACTTTTGGAGGGTTTTATTAGCGGATAAAGAGAGTAAGAGATTGTTGTTATATGCTGAAATGAAAGTGCCGGGCGAGGCGTGGCTCGAATTAAAGCTCCTCGATTTTCATGGCAAAGCATTTCTTTCCCAAGTGGCAACTTTCCGACCGAAAGGTCTCTGGGGTCGAATGTATTGGTACGCTATGTGGCCTTTTCACATTATACTTTTTAAAGGTATGGCTAAACAGATTACAACATACAGGCCAGTCGATAAAAAGCGAATCTAAATCCTTATTTTTGGCGTCAAATAATTTACAATGCCAAATCAAGATAAAGATTATTCTTTCTGGACTAAATACAAACGGTTTGCTACAACAGAAATTCTGATGTATTTAATAATGATAATCGGCATTACCCTTGGAATTATTTTTTTAAGCTAAGTATCAGCTTTAAATTATCTGCTGTATTAACTTCTGTTGTGAACTTAAAAAACTCAGCATATGTTTCCGGTGGAAAGGTTCCCTCATTCATCACAAGTTTTCTATAGAAGATTAATTTCTTATCATCTAAAATAGTTCTGCAGGTATATTCGCCAAAAATACTTTTCAGTTTTTTATCACTTTCAGGTAGTAAATTTTTTTCTATCTCATCAGGAAGGTTGTAAACAATTGTATCTTCATCGGTAAAGCCACGGTTAATATAAACCGGTTTAGTTCTGTTTCGGACTTCAGAAATGGTGTTTTGAACATTAAAAGCATTTAATTTCAAAAATAATCTGTTGTTATTTATTGTACCGTAATGTGGCATTTCTAAATTTATAGTTTCAATTATCTCCGGGTCTGTATTTTTCCTCTGAATATAATTTACAGTATTAAAATTAATATTATCTATGTCGTAAACCTTGGCTAATAGTTTTTTTTGCTCCAAGGGTGCTTTTTCAATTAACTCTTCATTATTATCATATTGCGAACCAGAGAATGTTGTTTTCATAGTCCCGATAACGTTGCCATTAGGCAGGATTTTCAGCTCAGCATTTCTAATTTGAAGGTTTTCCGCTGTGCTTAATTTTGGGGTCTTTAAAAGCTTTCCGCCATCTTTTGTACACGCTAAGACAAGTCTGTCGTCAGTAAATGTGCTCAAAAAACCAAAAGGAATTTTCTGACTGGTACATTCGAGCCAGGTTGTATCACCTTTTAAGGGCATGCACAATATTATGTGGTTTCCCTGCACCATACTTGCATAATTTGGGTCGAGGCTCACCTTTTTATTACCGGCTTCAACAATACAATAATAAGATTCGATACCGGCAACATCCAAAAGGCTTTGTGTGTAATTTACCAAAGCTTTGCAATCGCCATAGCCAAGCCTGTCAACTTCCGAAGCGCTTACTGGCTGGAAACCACCGATACCAATTTGAACACTGATATAACGTGTTTTTTTCTGCATGTATTCGTAAATTTTTCTGGCTTTATCTTTATCAGTTTTTTCGTTGGCAACCAATTCTGCAATGGTTTGAACGGTGGCCGGCGGTAAGTTCTTTTTGTTCTTCAATAGATCATCGTAGTTCCACTTCCCTAATTCCTGCCAGTTTGTGTAACTTCCGCTATGGTTGTAGTAGGTGAAATTCTTAGTCGCAATTTTCACGGATGTTTGATAACTTTTCCTGCCTGGACTATACGGCTCAGGTCTCACTGCGGGTAGATTTGTCACTTTCCAAACCAGTATCTTTTGTTTATCATTTATGGTTTCTTCAGGCTTACCTTCAAAGCTTTGTGTTTTAATTCGAAGCTCATCTGTTGGCTTACTGATAAACGTATAGCTGCTTTTTTCAACTGAAATATCATCTTCATCTTGAGGAACCCAGTCCGGAATAATTAAATTTTGTTTAAACCTGATTTCATAATTGTAAACAACCGTATATGGGTAAACATTTTCGGAGGGCAGGTAATGCTTAACCCGGCTATCAACAAAAAGCGAAAAGCCATCCGCTGCGCTTTCATCACTGAAATTACTTTGTGTAAATTTTTTTGTAAGTATTCCGGCTGCGTTATAAACTTCGCCGTTAATACTTTTAATTGAAGTACTTTTATCGTAAAACAAAACTAACCTTGCTTTATCATCACCATTCTTATTTAACACGGTTATTGCTTTTTTGACACTCAATATCACATTATCTGGTGCACGCATGTCGATTACTGTTTCTTCCTTTCTTATCGTGGCATTTGCACGATTTTTTAAGTTTGATGGGATTAAGTCACTGTCATAGTTTTCTTGAGAAAAAACTGTTATTGCTAAAAATATCAGACTAAAAAATATAAATATCGGCTTCATTATTTAGTCTTTTTTAATAACACATCTGCTTTTTGATTCTGAATAATTTTACTGTAGAATTCTTTCAGGTAAGGATATTCATCTGGTTGATAGATAGCCTTGTTGAATTGTAAAATCTGACTAAATGATAGCGAATTATCCTCCACCAGCGTCTTTAGCATATACCTTCCGCCGCCGTTTGGCAAGCCAATGGCAAGGTCTTTCGGTTTTTCCGTCATTTCATGTTTTCCGGGTAATACAATGTTTATAATCACACGTTCATCAGAAGCAGCGCCCAAATCGACAGGATATGTTCTCATACTTAATTTGAATGGATTTTTGGAAACCGGATTGATAAAAAACGGATTGAAAAACAGATCATCATTTGAAGCGTTTGCGATAGGCGAAAACTCGACGTCGTAGATTTCTGTCAGGATATTTTCAATACTGTCAATATTTTTTATTTGCTGCTTTAAAATTTGAATTTTAGGTAAACGTTCATCAAGGCTTTCTACATATTCATCTGGTGAACTGTATTTCTTAATTTCCGTGCGTTTGTTAAGTGCGGCATAACCAGTTGAATGTGTTGTGATTGTTCCTTTAATCTTCCCGTTTGCTTCTAATTTACCTTCCATAATATAACTGGTTGATGTTTTTTGTCCCGCAACTAAATCAATCCAATAAGAAGGTTTTTTCAAGTTGATAACGCGGCCCTGATCATTTATACAACGTAATGGTAATAAACCAAAAGGCGCTAAAGGTTCAGAGGCATCAAGCAGGTAGCTTTTGTCATTTATATTTACTTTAGCAATAAGGTAATTAAAATCGCTTATCACGGGGAAAAGCTTGTTAACTATTCCATTTTCGCGTGTGGAGAGTATAACCGCTTCGGCATCTAAATTTGCTGCCGATAAAGCAGAGATTAAACTCAGATTTATATCTGCCACATTGCCCGAACGCAAATCCAGGGCTTTCTTAATGTTGTCTTCACTATATTTTCCGAGATAATTATTCCACTTAATTTGCTTTTTAATGTATTCGAAAATTGCCTTGGCTTTGCTCAGATCATCAGTAGAGTTTTTTAGAATTGCTGGCATAGCATCCTTAAACAAATCTTTTCTTTTCATTTGAGCACCCAGGCTTTTTTCACTTGTCAGTTCATAATCAATGTCCTTCCATGTTTTGGTATATTTCTGACTGCCGCCGTATAACATTTGTTGGTCAGAAAGCTCGAAATGGATGGCTGATTTAAAGTTGGATGCGGCCGTCATGTAATCTTCCTCAACGAAAGCAGGAACGTTTTTCATAATGTACCAGATTTTGGAACAATCTATAGGCGTACCATTAATTCTCATACATTCCTTGGCCAGTTCGCTTCTGGTATCACTTAATTTGTTGAATCCTCTTAATGAAACATTGTAGTTATAAATTGCGGGGATGTAAACCAGATACTCGCTGTAAACTTTTGGGATATCACTTTGAAATTCCCAGGTTTTAAAGTTAAAAAGATTAGGCGATTCTAAACGATAGCTGTATTCTATAACCGAACCATTCTTAATATTTGGAAGCGTAAATTTAGTTAATACCGTGTACTTCGATTTGTTTTCTGTAAAAATAGATTTCTTATCCATCACAGATTCCACAAAACCACCGTTTTCATAATTAAACGTAGATGCTCTGATGGCACTTATCAACTCTTCACGAGTTCCATCTTTATAAGTTGGGATAACAACATTGGCCTGTTCATAGCCTTCTTTATTAAAAATTTTAATTTTTACGTGGTATTCAAAAATCAGCTCGGTGCTACCTGTTCTGTCGCTAATTTGTACCGATGCTGTTCCAAATTCTTTCAAAACAACAGCATTTGCATTGCTATCTATTTTATTTCTGTCGAAATCGATATCGTCGAGCGTAATTGTGCCAAAATTAAAGTTTTGTGCATAGGTTGTAAAAAGGGAAAAAGAAAAGATTATGAGCAGGGAAATTTTTCGCATTTGAGTTTGGTTAATTCATCGCAATTTAAATTTACAGCGCTACATTAAGAAATATTTTGCCAATTAAATTTTAAAATTTGTGCATAGTTTGTTTAGAACTAACCAATCCTTTTTAGCACTTTTGATTAAAGAAATATTTACGGTATTCATTTAAGGATACCTCAATCTCATAGCTTAAATAATGAAATTAAATTTAAAACGCCCTCTGGCTTTTTTTGATCTTGAAGCAACAGGTATTAATGTTGGTGCAGATAGGATTGTTGAAATTGCGATTTTAAAAGCAATGCCTGATGGTTCAGAATTGGTGAAAACCTGGCGTGTTAATCCGGAAATGCCTATACCCTTACAAACATCCTTAATCCATGGTATTTACGACGAAGATATTGCCAACGAGCCCACATTTAGGGAACTTGCAAAAGAAATCGCTGACTTTATAGGAGACAGCGACTTAGCCGGTTATAACTCAAATAAATTCGATATTCCGATGTTGCTCGAGGAATTTTTAAGAGCTGAAGTGGATTTCGACATGAATGGCAGGAAGTTCGTTGATGTTCAGAACATCTTCCATCAGATGGAACAGCGTACTTTAAAAGCGGCTTATAAGTTTTATTGCAACGATGACCTGGTAAATGCGCATGCTGCGGAAGCCGATGTTATTGCAACATATAAGGTGTTATTAGGACAGTTGGAAATGTATCAGGATAAAGATTTCGAAGATAAACAGGGTGTAAAGAGCAAGCCTGTAGTTAACGATGTTGATGCTTTACATACTTTTACCAACATCAACAGGCCTGTAGACTTTGCGGGCAGACTAGTTTATAATGATAAAGATGAAGTTTGCATAAACTTTGGAAAACACAAGGGCAAAACGACACAACAGGTCTTTTCTGTTGAACCAAGTTACTATGCATGGATGAAACAGGGTGACTTTCCTCTATACACTAAAAAGAAGTTAGATGAGGAATGGGCAAAATTTAATGCTAAAAAGAACGAAAACAGGCAGCCGAAGCCTCAAAATCCCCCGCCTGCAAATAAACCTGCTTACAACAAACCAAAAGTTGAAGAAAAACCTGCCCAGCCAATTAATACCGATATGCTGGAGCAGTTGAAAATGAAATTTGGTAAATAGCTTAAAGCATGAAGCTTATAGTGAATAGCAATAAGTAAATCCTATCATTGAATAGTTGATCTTATATGAATTTAACAAAAATATTGAGTTTTTTGCTGCTTTCGGCATATTGTGCACAAGCACAGGTTAAACTTCCGGTGGAGGACGTTTTTCAAAAGACTTATCAGAAAAATACCAGAAGTATAGACGGTAGGCCGGGGAAAAACTATTGGCAAAATAGTTCGGATTATAACTTAAAAGTAGATTTTAATCCTTTAACCCGATTATTGAAAGGAACTGTTGATGTGGTTTATACCAATAACAGTCCTGATACTTTAAAAGAGATATGGTTTAAGCTCTATCCAAATTTATATAAGAAAGGCACGCCAAGAAAAGCCCGTTTTGCTGAGGCCGATTTAGGTGAAGGCGTTGCTATCGAAAAACTTGCGGCAAATGGTAAAGTCTTAACGGATTTCAATATTAATGGTACCAACATGACGGTTAAAGTTCCGGCTGTATTGCCTGGAAAATCCATTAAATTTGTGTTAGTTTATAATTACACGTTGAATAAAGGTTCGCACATGCGTACCGGTCAAGTGGACGAGGGTTCGCACTTTGTCGCTTATTTCTTTCCGAGAATTGCTGTTTACGATGATGTTGACGGCTGGAATAAATATCCTTATACAGGTGCCGAAGAGTTTTATAACGATTTCGATAATTTCAAGGCCGAGGTTACTGTTCCCGGTGGTTATGGCGTTTGGGCAACGGGAGATTTGAAAAACGCTTCGGATGTTTTCCAAAAGGAAATTGTTTCGAGAATAAATTCAGCGGAGAAAAATGACGCTGTTGTCGATGTGATAACTGAAAGCGATTTGGCAGCTAAAAAAGTAACTCAACCAAAAGCTTTTAACACATTCAAATTCGAGGCAAAAAATGTTACGGATTTTGTTTTTGCGTTGAGTGATCATTATTTATGGAAATCATCGAGTTTGGTTGTGGATCCGGCTACGAAAAGGCGTACCCGAGTAGACGCTGTATTTAACCCTAAACATAAAGATTACTATGAAGTGATCGACTTTGCCCGTAAAACGGTAGAAGCGATGAGTTATAAATTCCCTAAGTGGCCTTATCCCTATAACCATGAAACGGTTTTTGATGGTTTAGACCAAATGGAGTACCCAATGATGGTGAATGACAATCCTGTTGATAAGAGAGAAGACGCAATAACGCTAACCGACCATGAAATTTTTCATACCATGTTTCCATTTTACATGGGCATTAACGAAACAAAATACGGCTGGATGGACGAAGGGTGGGCAACAATAGGTGAGTGGCTGATTTCACCCATGATAGATTCGACAATTGTTGATGAATATGGCATTCAGCCAACGGCATCGAGTTCCGGCAGTAAAGATGATTCACCCATTATGACTTTAACACCCGATTTAAAAGGTTCTGGTTCTTTTACAAACTCTTATCCGAAACCAGGTTTAGCTTATCTTTTTGTTAAAGATTATCTGGGTGATGATTTGTTTACTAAAGCACTTCACAATTACATAGAAAACTGGAATGGCAAACACCCAATGCCCTACGATTTCTTTTACAGTATGAATCAGGGCAGCGGAAAAGATCTAAACTGGTTTTGGAAACCCTGGTTTTTTGAAGGCGGTGTTGTAGATATGGCTATTAAATCGGCAACTAAAACGGCAACCGGTTATGCAATCATAATCGAAAACAAAGGAGTTAAAGCCTTGCCAATTGATTTAACACTAACCTATGAGGATGGTTCTATGGAAAAAAATCACAGTACCATAGGTGTTTGGGAAAAAGGAAATAATCAAACTACAATTGATGTGAAAACAAATAAGAAATTAACTAAGGTGGTAATGGGAAATCCGCATACCCCTGACAAAGTGAAATCAGATAATAGTCTTTCTGTGAATTAATATATTCAGACATTCATGATTATTGTTTGTGAATGTTTTTTAATATTATGCAACATCATTAAGGAAATTATGTCTTCTAACTGATGCGAATATTTGAAACAATAAAACCAAAAGATAAAATCCTTAAAAAATACATCAGCTATTATTATATTGACATAGCTGATAATGAGGGTTATTTTAATGAATACATCTGTTATCCCCACTACAATAATACCATCTCTTTATATAAAAGTCATGTCTCAAGTTTTGATGAAGGACATTCTTTAATAACTTTTAGTAATGGCTGTTTGCCACTTCAAATTTTTACCCCGATCCGCGAAGAAATTTTAAGGGTAACGCAAAAAGGACCTGTTTATAAGATAGGAATTGTCTTCAACCCATTTGGCATAAATCAATTTCTTAGGCAGGATATCAAAATGAATAAGATAACCTCATCTCCATCTTTTCAGTTTTTCGAAAACGATTTTTTACGGAGACTTTTTGCTGAACGGAATATTGACTATGCAATAGATATGCTTGAGAAAGCGCTTTCAAGGAATTTCAACAACATTGAAAATTTATATGTCACCAGAGCAATTGAATTATTGCATCAACCAGAAAATGAATTAGGTATAGATGTACTCGCCGAAACCAAAATAGGTATTAGTAGAAAACACTTGAACAGATTATTTCAGAAGTACCTTGGCACAACACCACAAACCTATCGAAAGATTTTAAAATTCAGACAGTTAATGGATTTTAAACTAAATGCTGTTAAGGAAAATAATTATGGCTCACTTTCTTATCAGTTAAATTATGCAGACCAGTCACACTTTATAAAAGCCTGCAAGCAACTAACCAATTTAACGCCATCACAGTTTTTTAAAGAGGGTAAAGTAGTTGGCTCTGAGGATATATTCTGGAATTTTACCCGATAGATTAAATGTCCCAATTATACAATTTTAGAATACTTTAGCTAATTATTTTTGCTTGCAGAATATTTATAGCTATGAGAGCGTTTGCACTGAAAATTGGTTTGATTATTTTTACGACCCTTTTTGTTCTTCACAGTCCTTTAAAAGGACAAACCAACTACACAAAATTAATTGATAGTGCTTATTCCTTTTATCAAAAAAAGGAATATAGTAATGCGGGAAGCTACTATTCGAAATCATTTATTTCTAATGGTAATTTAGGTACACAAACGGATAGGTATAACAGCGCATGTTCATGGGCGCTAGCCGAAAAGCCTGATCTGGCTTTTACTGAATTGAATAACATTTTATCAGGCAAAGGTGTCGTTAGTGGTTCCGGCGATTTAACCAGGCTATACAAAATGTTAATTGAGGATGTAGATTTTAAAAATTTACACGGCGATAAAAGATGGAATCTAATTGTATCAAAAGCTGAAGAAATCAAAAATACATTTTTAAAAAAGCTGGAAGATAATCAAATTGAATTCGAAGCAGGCGAATTTAAAAGTATGGCTTTTTCTAAAATCAAGACAGGTAAAGAGATTTATCAAATGATTAAATCTTTTAACAATTTCAAAACAAAAAATGAGCGAAACTACTCTATAAAATTTAAGGTAACTGATAGTTTAAATACGTCATATTTTGTCTGTCTACCTAAAAATTATAATCCAAAGAAGCGCTACTCATTATTGTTTTTCTTGCATGGTGCCGTTCAATATAACAGTTTCACTAATTTTCAAAATGAAAGGGTTATGGAAGGTTGGAACAGATTTTACACCAAATATGCTGCACTGAATAATGTGATAATGGTTTATCCAAATGCATCTAAAAAATACAATTGGATGAATCCCGATGATGGATTTTTTATGATTCCAGCTATACTCAAAGAAATTAAGCAATCTATTAATATCGACGATGATAAGGTTTTTATCAGTGGTCACTCAAATGGTGCAACCGGTTCATTTTCCTATTTAATGAAGCAGCAAAGTCCTTTTGCAGGTTTCTACGGATTTAACACACAGCCTAAAGTAAGAAATGGAGGGACCTTTATTCGAAATATTACCAACAGATCTTACTTTAACGTTTCAACGGATGAAGACTATTATTACCCGCCAAATGCCAACGACTCTTTAAACGTGATGATGACAAATCTTAAAGCAGATTATCAAGACCATCGTTACATTGGCTGGCCACATTGGTTTCCTCAGTTTGATGAATCAGAACCAGTTTATCCAATGATTTTTAAAGATATTGCCGGGCGAAAAAGAAATCCATTTAAAAAAGACATTTATTGGGAATGTGATAATTTAAATTATGGGGTGGCAGATTGGATAAAAATTACTGGTCTTGATACGTTAGCTAAACCAGCTTCATGGAAAACGCAACTAAATTTTAATATTCTTAAATTGTTAGCTTACGATAAAAATGAAAATTTAATTGCAAAAGATACTTTGCTTAAAGCATTTAACTTTCCGAGGAAATCAGGTGCGGTTAAAGGCAGTTTTAGCAATAACGTATTTCACCTGGAAATTTCCAATATAAAATCATTCAGGCTTTTGATTTCCCCAGAAATGGTTGATGTAAGCAGACCGGTAGTTGTATTTGTTAATGGCGTTAAAAAGCTTGAGCAAAAGGTTAGTTATAACCGGGAATTTATTATTAAAAACTTTAAAGAAACGCTGGACAGAAAAGCAATTTGGATTGATAAGATTGATATAGCCCTATAAATTTTGCATGTTCAAAAATAAATCAATATTTCTTATTACACATGCAAAGGTTGTACGCCCGATACGCAATAAATTAAATGAATACAACCGATAACGTTTAGCCTAAAGCCTGTTCTAAATCGGCAATAATATCGTCGATATGTTCTAAACCGACAGAAATTCTCAGTAGATTTTTAGGTGTCTTACTATCCGGACCTTCAACTGAATAACGATGTTCGATCAGACTTTCTACACCGCCTAAACTAGTCGCCTGTGCAAATAATCGAACTTTATTAACCACTTTGCTCGTTTCTTCTACATCGCCTTTAACTAAGAACGATAGCATTCCGCCAAAATCTTTCATTTGTTTTTTAGCGATTTCGTATTGAGGATGTGTCTCTAATCCCGGGAAGAAAACCGCCTCTACCTTTGGATGATTAACCAAATACTGGGCAACCAATTTCCCATTTTCGCAGTGGCCTTTCATGCGATAAGCCAGCGTTTTTATACTTCTGCAAAGTAAAAAGCAATCAAAAGGGGATGGAACAGCACCACCAGTCTGTTGTATATTTTTTATTCTTTCCCAAAGTTCATCCTTTTTGGCGGTTACTAAAATCCCGCCGAGAACATCGCTATGGCCACCTAAATATTTTGTGCTGCTGTGCATTACAATATCAGCACCTAATAAAATTGGGTTTTGCAAAATAGGAGAGGCAAAGGTACTGTCGCAACAAAAAGTTATACCGTTTGCTTTTGCAATTTTTCCAATTTCCTCGATATCAGTAACCTTTAATAACGGGTTTGATGGTGTTTCAATCCAGATTAATTTTGTGTTTGGCTTAATGCTCGATTTAATCAGGTCTAAATTTGTCTGGTCTACAAAGTCAAACTCTAAAATCTCATTGAAAATAGTTAATAGCTGTTTTTTAATACCCCAATACATATCGTCGGGCGCAATAATATGACTGCCTGGTTTTAGCGCCTGGAATAAACTCAATCCACAATTATTTCCAGATGCGAAAGCTGCAGCATCCGCTCCGAATTCTAACTGCGAAACAGTGTTTTCTAAAGCAGATCGGTTTGGATTGCTTACGCGACTATACATATGACCACCTGGATACCCCCCGTATTCATCACGAAAAAAAGTTGTAGATAAGTTTATTGGAGGTGTAACATCTCCGGTTACACTTTTAACAAGATTAGAGGCGTGAATAGCAAGGGTTTCGGGTTTCATGATGATTTATGTTTACTGGCGTTTTATCTGCTGCGCAATTTAATAATTTGCTGCTAATTTAAGTTTCCTAATTGTTTTGGCAAGATTTATGTAATCACTTTCCCAAATTTAATTAAACGGAAATGAAAAGATTATTTATAGCTGTTGCAATAGCATGTTCAACACTAATGATGTTACAAAGTTGTTCATCAACAAAAAATGCTGCAAGTGGTATCAGCGGCGGCAGGGGTACAGTAACCGGCACATGGGTTTTAAATAATGTAACTTTAGAGGGCTTACCCGATCAGGCGGTACAGGGTTTATTCGGTGAAAAATCTTATAAATGTTTTCAGGGCAGTGTATGGAAATTAACCAATAGTGGAAATGGTTCTTATACATTACCAGCTTCAAGCAGCTGCGGTGAAGTGATGCAAACAATTTTCTGGTCGGCTACGCCAGCTGATGAAACCTTCCAGTTCAAGAAAATTTACGAAGGCGATAAAGCAAAAAATATAACTGAAGGTTACCGTTTGGTTATATCTCAGCTTTCTAAAGGAAATATGGTATTGAAATCGCCAATCGAATTCGGCGGAAAAACAGCCAACATTGTACTAACGTTTTCTCCGGCAGTAAATTAAGTATACATTATATACGATATTATATATCAAGAGCACTTCTGAAAAGAGGTGCTTTTTTTTGTTCGCCACAGATTCGCAGATTAATTATTAATATGGATTATCACGGAATTAGAATCAGGAATATATTTTTCTGTATTTCCGTGGCATTGTAAAATCAAATATATGCGCTTATCCATGCCTGCCAATGGCTAATTTATTTTGTAGAAATTTAAAATCTGAGAATCTGTGGCTAGCTAATCATTTACCTGCGAAAAACATAAACATATTGAGAGCGCTTCTGTAATGAGGTGCTTTTTTGTTTTAAGTTCATTGGTTCAATAGTTTATTTGTGTTGCTCGTTAGTACACATCCCCAATCACTAATGAACTAATGGCTAATGAACCATTGAACAAATGAACTTTCTGTTTGTTACAAGAAAATGATTATCAAATCGCCTCATTATCGTATTTTTGTTCAAAATAAATCAGGAATGAATACAACTGAGCAAGTTGAAAAAATATTAGCTGATACTTCATTATCAACTGAACTACAAAACATTGCATATAAAGTTCTTAACAAAAAACGAATAACTTTTGATGAGGGTGTTTACCTTTACGAGCACGCAGAACTTGGTTATCTTGGTGTATTGGCCAACTTCATCAGAGAAGAAAAACATGGGGATAAAACCTATTTTAACAGAAATTTCCATTTGGAGCCAACAAATCTTTGCGTTTACGACTGTAAATTCTGTTCATATTCCCGTTTAATTAAACAAAAAGAAGAGGGTTGGGCATTAACAATGGAGCAAATGCTCGACATCGTTAAGAAATATGATGATGAACCGGTAACCGAAGTGCATATTGTTGGCGGTGTTTTACCTCAATATGATGTGGTTTTTTATTCGGCTTTATTTACTGCAATTAAAACTCATCGTCCGGATTTACATGTAAAAGCTTTAACACCGGTAGAATATCATTATATTTTCAAGAAAGCTAAGATTGATTATGCAACTGGTATGAAATTAATGAAGGATGCCGGCTTACAATCGATGCCTGGCGGAGGTGCAGAAATTTTTCATCCCGAGGTTCGTGAGCAAATCGCTAAAGATAAATGTACCGGAGCGCAATGGTTGGCGATACATGAAGAATGGCACAAATTGGGCATGAGAAGTAATGCGACGATGCTTTATGGGCATATCGAAAAGTTTTGGCACCGTGTAGATCATATGGAAAAACTTCGTGAGTTACAGGATAGAACAGGTGGTTTTCAGACCTTTATTCCTTTGAAATTTAGGAATCAACATAACCAGATGAGCAATGTTGCTGAATCGTCGGTAATTGAAGATTTAAGAAACTACGCCATCGCCAGGATTTACCTGGATAATTTCGACCACATTAAAGCATATTGGGCAATGATAAGTCGCGAAACGGCTCAATTATCTTTAAATTATGGTGTTGATGATATCGATGGAACACTGGACGACACCACAAAAATTTACTCTATGGCCGGCGCCGAAGAACAGACACCAGCAATGAGCACGCGAGAATTGGTCAACTTAATTAAACAAGTGGGCCGAAAAGCCATAGAACGTGACACTCTATATAATGTAGTTACTGATTTTGAGAACATTGTTTTCGAGGAAGAAAAGAAACCCGCTTATTATAAGTTACCTGTGGTAAACTAGGATTTTAAGATTATAGGATTTTTGGATTCAAGTCTTAAATCAAATTTTATAAAAAAAATAATACTTAAACATTTAGCATTTGCTAAGTTGTCGTGATAATCTTTAAATCATAAAATATTGGCCAAGCAAATATATATTATCCGCCACGGCGAAACGGAACTTAACAGACAAGGCATAGTACAAGGTAGAGGTATAAATTCTGACTTAAACGATACTGGAAGGGCACAAGCAGAAGCTTTTTATCAAAAATATAAAGACATTCCTTTTGATAAAATCTACACATCTGATTTAAAACGTACCTGGCAAACGGTTCAAAAGTTTATTGACTCAGTTTTGCCTTGGGAAAGACTTTCGGGCTTAGATGAATTGGCCTGGGGTGTTTGGGAAGGCCAGCCTAACTCAGAAGAAGCTCGTGATGCTTTTCGCGATATGTTAAAATCCTGGGAAGATGGCGATTATACCGCACATTTTGAAGGCGGTGAAAGTGTTCAGGATGTTTACGAACGCTTAAAACAACCAATGGAAATTCTATCAAGCAGACCTGAAGAACAAACAGTTTTGCTATGCATGCACGGCAGGGCCATGCGGGTTTTTCTTTGTCTTTTGCTTAATAAACCATTGAGTGAAATGACTGAATTTCCACATCAAAATACAGTTTTGTACAAGATGGGTTTCGAAGACGGTCAATTTACCGTTCTTGAATTTAATAGTGCCGTTCACCTGGATGGTTTAGTCATTGATTAATACATCGCTCCGTTCGTGTCCTCACGAAACGGAATAGGTTAATGGTTCGTGAGGACACGAACCATGGCAATAAGGACACAAACCATTCCATAAACAAGTAATCCGCCTGGCCCCAAACGCTAGCGCAAAACAATTAAACAATTGAATAAGATTAAAATATCGGCTGTTGCTTATACCAATACCAAAGCTTTTATATACGGATTAGAACATTCGGATATCATCAATAAAATAGATTTAAGTTTAGATATTCCTTCAGATTGCGCTGCAAAAGTGATTAGTGGTGAAGTAGATATGGGTTTGATGCCGGTGGCTGCAATTCCTTTGGTGCCTAACGCAAACATCGTTGCTGATTATTGTATCGGTAGCGACGGTGCTGTAAATTCTGTATTCATTTTTAGCGATGTCCCCGTTGAACAAATAAAGACGTTGAGACTGGACGCTCATTCCAAAACTTCGAACAATCTGGCCAAAGTGCTCCTTAAATTTTACTGGAAACAAGAAGTACAATTTACAACTGATCCATCAGCTAATACTGATGCTATTGTTTTAATTGGCGATAGAACTTTCGGCAAAAAGGATGATTATGCTTTTGCTTATGATATGGGGCAGGAATGGAAAAATTTTACCGGCTTGCCTTTTATGTATGCGGCCTGGGTGGCGAATAAAGAAATCGATCCGGTATTCAAAGCTGAATTTAACACAGCCTTAAAATTTGGTTTGGCTCATCGAAATGACGTTTTAAAAGATTTGCCGCAAACCGATGATTTCGATTTGGAAGATTATTTGTATCATAAACTTCAATTCGAAGTTACCGAGGATAGGACTAAGGCTTTGCAACTATTTTTGGGATATATCGAACAGTTGAAAACACAATAGTTTTTTACGAAATCTAATGTTAAATTAGCCTAATCTATTTACAAAATGCCTGATGAACTGAAAATATACCTGTAAACTTACTTGAAGATTATTGTTCACAAGTTAATGATGATTTGCAGGCAAGGTTTGATAATTTACAGTATGCCGAAATTTCTACAAGCGAATTCAGTTTTTACACATCTGTCTCCTCGGTTTATTCGAGTAAATAGAAGGAGAAGATATTGAACTTGATTCTTATATCAAACATAAAAAGTTTGGAATTCAATTTTTACCTGATTATACAAAGAAAATTGATGATTTATACTCGGCCTATGATTACGCCAAAGAAAATTTCTTAAATCAGGAAAACCTTTCTGCCCCTCATCAATTATTATGCAAGCATATTGTTGCCAGGAACTATCAGGGTAGGTCAAGAAATAGCAAGATGTATGTTTCCACACCTGATGGGCGTATAAAATATTTCGCAGTTTCAGCTTCCAAACTTCAGGAAGAAATGGTTAAATTTTATGATGATTTAGCCATATTGTTATCTGCTGGGCTAAGTATTAAAGAAGTTTTCTTTTTTGCCGCTATGATTCATTTGGTTTTTGTGAAAATTTATCCATTTAATGATGGTAATGGTCAGACAGGAAGATTACTTGAAAAATGGTTTTTAGCTCGAAAATTAGGAGAGAAGTCTTGGTTTATGCAATCTGAAAAATGTACTATAAAAACCACCAAACTTATTATCAAAATTTAAGGGTTTTAGGTTTGGAGTACGAAGAACTTGATTATAAAAAAGCAATGCCATTTTTATTAATGTCACCAAAGTCTTTTTAAAGCAAAAGGCAACCTTCATCAGGTTGCCTTTTCTATTTTAATGTGCTTTCAACTTCCCGGCTATAGTTTCCAACTTACTTTTTAATTTACTTATCGCACCATTAAGTGCTAAATCATAATTACTTCCAAGGTTGGTAACCGCAATTGGTTCTTTACCGGAAATCCTGGCCTCCAATAAGCAACGTTTATCTTCCAGACCTTCTTTGCTGCCATTTTCATCAGTAAAATGGACTTCAACACGAGTAATTAAATCTTCAAATCTTGTCAACCCATCATTAATGGCGGCTTTAATTTTATCTTCATACTCCTGGTGTATTGTAAGGTTCTTGTCTGTATTCAATTGAATCGTCATAATAAAAAATATTAGGTTAAATTATAAAAGTGTAACAGCCAAGATGAAGAAACGTTTTAAAATAATGGTTAAATTTTGATCAAAAGAACCGTTGTAAGTACTATATTGTAAATTAACCTGTCAACATTTAAACTATCTCAACAATCTTTCAACTTTTCAACAAAAGAGTTGTAGAATGCGTAATCATGTTATCTTTATAGCTTTTGCAAATTAATTTCAGTTTTGGCTAAAGATACGAATAAAGAAACCCCGTTAATGCAGCAATACAACGCAATTAAAGCGAAGTATCCGGGTGCACTTTTACTTTTTAGGGTTGGAGATTTTTACGAAACCTTTGGCGAAGATGCCATAAAAACCGCACAGATTTTAGGCATCGTATTGACGCGGAGAGGCACCGGGCCAAATGGTGGGGCACTGGAATTAGCTGGTTTCCCGCATCATTCTTTAGACAACTATTTGTCAAAACTGGTTAGGGCTGGACAGCGTGTGGCCATCTGCGATCAGCTGGAAGACCCGAAAACGACCAAAACCATTGTAAAGCGTGGCGTAACCGAATTGGTTACCCCGGGAGTTGCTTATGGCGATAATATTGTTAATCAAAAATCGAATAATTATCTAGCCTCGGTTTTCTTTGATAAAACGCAAATCGGTGTTTCTTTCCTGGATATCTCGACAGGCGAATTTATGATTGCCCAGGGAAACAGTGATTATATTGATAAACTCTTGCAGGGTTTCAAACCTACAGAAGTGATTTTTCAGAAATCTAAACGCCAAACTTTTCTTGAGCAATTTGGCGACAGGTTCTATACTTTCGGCTTAGATGAATGGCCCTATACATCTGACTATGCGGAAGAGACTTTAACCAAACATTTCGATGTGGCCTCACTTAAAGGCTTTGGAATTGAGCGTTTGCAGAGTGGAATCGTGGCTTCAGGTGTAATATTGCACTATTTAGGCGAAACAGAGCACCGTAACTTAAAACACATCACTTCAATAAGCAGAATTGAAGAAGACCGCTATATGTGGCTGGATAGATTTACAATTCGTAATCTCGAACTTGTTAATTCGGCCAATGACAATGCGGTTACCTTATTCGATATTCTTGACCATACCTGCACACCGATGGGTGCACGTTTACTCCGAAAGTGGATTATCATGCCACTTAAAGAACTCAAACCCATTGAAGAGCGGTTAGGAATGGTTGATTTTTTTGTTAAAAATCAAGAAGTTCAACAGGAGTTTTTAAGGCACATCAAACAAATTGGCGATATAGAGAGACTAATTTCTAAGGTGGGCTTGCAACGTGTTGGTCCGAGGGAGTTAGTCGCTTTAAAAAGAGCGCTAATTCATATAGAAGAGGTTAAAAGTCTGGCGGCCAGCTCTAAAAATGCTTTTCTTGTAAAAATAGCCGACCAGCTTAATCCTTGTATAGCTATCCGTGAACGGATTGAAAGAGAACTTCAGCCTGAGCCGCCCGCTTTATTGGTTAAGGGAAATGTAATTAATGATGGCATTGACGAAGATTTAGACCGATTGCGTAAAATCGCTTTTGGCGGTAAAGATTATCTGGTTCAGATTCAGAAACGTGAGGCAGAAGCCACGGGAATTCCATCTTTGAAAATATCTTTTAATAACGTTTTTGGTTATTATCTGGAGGTAACACATACACATAAAGATAAAGTTCCCGAAGGCTGGATTAGGAAACAGACCTTGGTTAACGCGGAGCGATACATTACACCGGAACTCAAAGAATATGAAGAACAGATTTTAGGGGCTGAAGAAAAAATTCAGGCCATTGAGATTCGTTTGTATAGTGAATTAATGTACGAAACGGCTAGTTACATCAAGCCGATTCAACTCGATTCATTTCTAATTGCGCAATTGGATTGCTTATTGTGTTTCGCCCAATTGGCAGAAAAAAATCATTATACCAAGCCAACTGTAAATAAGGAAAAAGTGCTCGATATTAAAGGTGGTCGGCACCCTGTTATCGAAAAGCAATTGCCTGTAGGCCAGGAATACATTACGAATGATGTTTACCTGGATACCGATTCTCAACAAATTATTATGATTACCGGTCCCAACATGGCGGGTAAATCGGCAATCTTAAGGCAAACGGCTTTAATTGTTTTAATGGCCCAAATGGGATGTTTTGTTCCTGCAAAAGCGGCTGATGTAGGTTTGGTGGATAAGATTTTTACCCGTGTTGGTGCCTCAGATAACATTTCCTCAGGCGAAAGTACCTTTATGGTCGAAATGAATGAGACCGCTAGTATTTTAAATAATATTTCGGATAACAGTTTGATTCTCTTGGATGAAATTGGGCGAGGAACAAGTACTTACGATGGTATTTCGATTGCCTGGGCAATTGCAGAGTTTCTGCATCAACACCCGACTTCGCGACCGAAAACCCTGTTCGCAACGCATTATCATGAGTTAAATGAATTGGCCAATACCATGCCACGCATCAAGAACTTCAATGTTTCAGTTAAGGAAATGACGAATAAAGTTATCTTCCTAAGGAAGTTAGTCCCTGGAGGAAGTGAACATAGTTTCGGTATTCATGTGGCAAAAATGGCTGGTATGCCGCCAAAATTAATTGGCAGGGCAAATGAAATTTTGAAGAAACTCGAAATCGACAGAACAGAAGGGCAAAGCATTAAGGACAGTATCAAAAAAGTTCAAAATCAGGCTTATCAATTACAAATGTTTGCAATTGACGATCCTGTCTTACTTAAAATCAGGGATACGTTGAATAATTTAGATGTTAATGCGTTAACACCAGTAGAAGCTCTGCTAAAACTGGATGAAATTCAGCGGTTAATAAAAAATTAAGACCCACCCAAACCCTCCCCAAATGGGAGGGCTTATCAAGTCGGAAAATGACATACGAAAAAAAAATATTTCCTGTTTTATTATTTGTAATTTTTATAATTGCCTTATCTTCTTGCGGTTCCAGAAAATATACTGTCAAGAGCGATACAAAAGCGGCAAAGGCAGCCGATGCGATGTCTAATTTGAAGAGTAAACAACTTTACAAATTCATCACGGATTGGACAGGTGTAAAATACCGTTTCGGCGGATTGGACAAAAATGGGATCGATTGTTCCGGCTTTGCTTTTCTATTAGAGAAAGAAATATATGGCGTTACTTTACCCCGTATCTCACGCGACCAAGCCAAAGCTGTAAATAAAAAAAGCATCGATGGTTTAAAAGAGGGCGATTTGGTTTTCTTTTCTTTCGGTGGAAATGATGTTGACCATGTCGGTGTGTATTTAAATAATGGCTTTTTTGTTCATGCCAGCACGAATCGGGGCGTAATTGTTGACGATTTGAATTTACCAGCTTATCAAAGGGCTTTGGTAAAATCGGGTTCGGTTTACTAATGTTCCTTTGCTTGAAACCAACGGTAAAGGATAAGAATCACCGTAATGCTGAATTTATTTCAGCATCTACTTAAAATGAGGCCCTGAATAAATTCAAGGTAGCGACCATTAATAATTCAAACTAAAATCCCCGAATTTTTGTTATAAATCTATGCGTATATTTTTCATAATCTGCTTATCTTTAATTACTTATTCGGCTAATGCGCAGGTCAAATTACTTACGCTCGATGAGTTGGATAAACGCATCGCCCGGGGAAAGGACACGACTTATGTTATCAATTTTTGGGCAACCTGGTGTTCGCCATGTGTTGCAGAGTTACCAAATTTTGAAAAATTGCGTCTAGCCAATCTCGAAACGCCTGTTAAAATACTTTTAGTAAGTTTAGATTTTAAATCAAAATTAGAAAAAGAGGTTATTCCATTTGTAAAACAAAATAACATTAAGGCCGAGGTTTTACTCTTAAACGAGCGAGACCAGCAGCGATACATCGAAAGAATTGATAAGAAATGGTCAGGCGCGATACCTGCAACATTGTTTGTAAACAAAAAGATAAGGCGCTTTTATGAAAAAGAATTTACTGAATCAGAACTAAAAAATACGTTATTAAACTTAAAATAGGACGTCATGAAAAAATTATTTCTCGTTGTTTTTTTGCTCATATCGGGCTTATGCTTTGCGCAAACAGAAGGTTATAGAGTTGGTGATGTAGTTAAAGATTTTTCGTTAAAGAATATTGATTCGAAAATGGTCTCACTTGCAGATTACAAAGATGCTAAGGGATATATTGTCGTTTTCACCTGCAATACCTGTCCAGTCGCAAAAGGGTATCAGGAAAGGATTTCTGCTTTAAATGCATCTTATGCAGGTAAGGGCTATCCGGTAGTGGCGATCAACCCCAACGATGCAGTTACAGTTCCTGATGAAAGTTTCGAGAAGATGCAAGCCTTGGCAAATGAAAAGAATTTCAGGTTTCCGTACTTATTAGATCCTGACCACGTCGTAACAAAACAATTTGGTGCTTTGAAAACACCACACGTTTTTTTGCTAAGTAAAACAGAAAAAGGAAATGTAGTGGAATATATCGGCGCAATTGATAACGATTCTGAGGGTGAAAATCCCGATAAAATCAATTATGTTCAAAATGCAATTAGTGAATTATCCGCTGGCAAGAAACCATCAATTGCATCGACTAAAGCTGTAGGCTGTAGTATAAAATGGAAAAAGGGATAGTGAATATCCCTTTTTATGCAAAAGTCGTCTTAGCGAGGTGCGAAGCAATCTTACAGCGGTGGACTTAATTATGGGTTAAATTGCTTTATGTCTCGCAATGACGAAAGACAAATTAAGCCTTAACTTCATCAAAATTTGTTGCAGTTGCCAGCGCTTTCCAGTCTTCCATGTTTTTCTGTACATCAGCTATTTTGGCCTTTGCTAAGTGGTAAGCGTCAGGACCCAAAAATAAATGTAATGGTGCGTTTTTACTTTCAGCGGCGGCAATTATCACATCAACACCTTTAGCTGGGTCGCCCGGTTGTTGATTATTAATGTCGTTTTGGTGGGCTACCTGCGAATCACGAACTTCTTTGTAGGCATCAATCGGATTATTTGGAACAGCCAATGAACCGGATGTTAAAAATTCGGTTCTGAAGTAGCCAGGCTCAACAACTGTGGCTTTGATACCTAACGATTTTACTTCAGCAGCAAGTGATTCCGTAAAACCCGCAACCGCAAATTTCGTGGCGCAATAAATTCCGAATCCAGGGAAATTTCCAGAGAAACCACCAATTGAGGAAATGTTGAAAATATGCCCCGATTGTTGTTTCCTTAATTGAGGCAAAGCCTTTCTGATTACGTTTAGAGAACCGAAAACGTTTACATCGAAGTTCTCACGAGCTTCTTTATCGCTTAATTCTTCCAAAGCACCAAGCATTCCGTAACCCGCATTGTTTACAACAACGTCTAATTGCCCGAATTTGCTGATGGTTCGACTGATTGCCGATTCAACACTTTCTTCATTAGCTAAATCAACTGATAGCGGTAAGAAGGTTTCATATTCTCCAACTGCTTTCGATAAATCGCTTAAGTTTCTTGAAGTTGCCGCAACGCTATGTCCGATGCTTAATAGTTTTTTTACTAACGTTAGTCCTAGGCCTTTTGAAGCTCCTGTAACGAACCATACTTTGTTATTTTCCATGATTTTTGTATTTAAATTTTTTTAATTTTTGTAATTTTTAATAGTCTGTTGAAATTGTTATCGCTTTCCAGTCCTGATATTCTTTAATCAGCGCATCATTCTTAGCTGTTGCTCTTTGCAGTGCATCGTTACCCAAAAGCAAATGGACAGGAGCGTTCGGCATGCTCGCCAATGAAATCATTGCTGCAGCTGCTTTTTCCGGGTCGCCCGTTTGTGCGCCATCCATCTTTAAATATCTGGCGTGTATCGCCCTGACTTCTTCGTATGCGTTAATTGGATTTCTAGCAAGTACTAAAGATTCTTTTGTAAGAAAACTCGTTCTAAAAGCGCCAGGCGCTACAACCGTAACTTTTACACCGAATTCTTTAAGATCTTCTGCTAAAACTTCTGACAAGGCAATTACTGCTGCTTTTGCTGCTGAGTAAACTGCCCAACCCGTTGCACCGGCAATGCCGGCGATTGAAGCAATGTTGATGATGTGACCAGAGCGTTGCGTTCTTAAATGTTGACTTGCTTTTCTAATTACGTTCAATGTTCCGAATACATTTACATCAAAGGCGTGCCTGGTTTCCTCATCAGTTAGCTCTTCAATGCTGCCACCAATGCCATAACCTGCATTGTTAATTACAACATCAATTCTTCCGAACTGAGCAACCGCTGCATTAATAGCATGCTCAACACTTAGCTCATCGGCAAGGTTTACGGCTAAGGGAAGAAATTTTTCAGAATTTGAATTTACTGCCGTGATTAAATCATTTACATTTCTGGAAGTAGCGGCAACAGATTGCCCGGCTTTTAATAATTGGTTTACTACACTTAGCCCTAATCCTTTAGATGCACCGGTTACAAACCAAACTTTTTTAAGTCCCATAATTTTATCCTTTTTATTAAGACAAAATTACTATCGGAATCCAGGTTTACTATTACGCAGATCAAACTGATAATTACGAAATTCAAACAATTCGATAGGAGGTAGGCGTATGATTCGTTAATTTTTTGAAAAAGTTGTTAAAATGAGTCGGCTCTTCGAAGCCTAAGCAATAACCAATCTCTGAAATGTTCCAGTCTGTGTGTTTGAGCAAAGCCATTGCCTCACTCAATAATCGTTCGGTAATATAATGCGTAGTGGTTTTGCCTGTTGTTTCTTTGATGGCCCTGTTTAAGTGGTTCACGTGTACCGAAAGTTGTGCCGCATAATCTTTAGCCGATCGCATGGTAAACCTTTGAGATGGATTCTCAATTGGGAATTGCCTTTCCAGCAGTTCCGTAAAGATGGATGTTATACGCGAGTTTGCATCAGGGTGTTTATATAAAGCTTCAGATGGTTCTGTTTTGAGTGCAAAATGGGTTATCTCCGTCGTATAGTTTCTCAACAAATCATACTTATAAACATAATCGCTCTCGATTTCATCAAGCATTTTTTCGAATACAGATGAAACAAAAATGTCTTGTTGTTCATTTAAAATGTACGCTGGTTTTCCGCCAACGGCGAACATCGGTAGGTCGCCAATGTGACCACGTATTTTTTCTCTGAAAAATGCCTCAGTGAAAATGCAGAAAAAACCCCTTACATCACTCATTTTTCCGCTTGCCAGCTCCCAGGTGTAAGGAACCTGTGGATTAAAAAACATGAGTGCTGTTCCGTTAACCTCCACACTTTTATCAGCATAATGGTAAATGTTATGGCCACGGTTCAACGCGATTTTATAAAAGTCTCGTCTGCTGTAGCTCATAGGCGGCCTATCATCGCCAACGCAATCTTCCATTCTGAAAACATTAAAATGGCCCATGTCATTTTGAAGGCTATCTGGTAAGAAATCGAATTTCTTTTGATAAAAGTCTGCTATGGATTCTGATTTGCTCATGACCAAAATTACAAAATTCAAACCATAAATAAACTTTTTTCAATTTCTGAATCCATGTGGTCAATGAGCTCAGCCAGCACATCATGCCGAATTTTAATATTTCTCGTATCCTAAACTGATATTTAAAACTGATTTGCACAATACCAGTTAGTCTTAAATTAATCAAAAGGGAGCGTTCATGGGCCTAAATTCATCCACCATGAATCAAAATACCCTTCTAAAATTGAAGAGAATTAAAAAGGAAAGGTCATTTAAAGTTAACCCGCTAAAATGCTATTTCTTAGGTTAATAGAAATTTCTTCGGTAATGGCGATAATTTCGTCAGGTTCGTTTGCATTATTAACGACTATTTTATGGCAACTGGATTTATAAGGCAAAAGATATTCTTTATAGGCTGGTAAAACATGATTATGCCATTTGTAAAGAACATCTTCCTCCGGGTAACCACGTTCTAAACCATCACGCTTTACGCGTCGATCGAGCGCAACCTGCTCATCTGCGTCAACAAAAATCATATGGTCTAATAATGCCGCAATTTCCTTGAAGTGTAGAATGAATAAGCCTTCAACAATGATGATAGGTGCCGACTTAATTTCCAGGATTTTAACAATAGCTAATGGATTATTGAAGTTGTATTCCTTTTTATAAACGACCTCACCAGCTAAAAGCTGTTGAATATCTTTTAAAAATTGCTGGCTGTCAATAGTTGATGGTAAATCGAAATTATAAAGTTTATTTTCTTCCTGGGTCATATCGCCAGCAGGAATGTAATAATCATCCTGTGAAACCAAAGTAACTTCATCTTGCTTAAAATGATGAAGAAAACAATTTAAAAAAAAAGTTTTACCCGAACCACTTCCTCCCGCTATTCCAATTATGAATGGTTTCTTATTCAAGCTCATGTACACCGTACGTTAAATTGCAAAAAAATCTTTTATCCAAGGCACCCAATGAGTCAGCAACGGCTTTTGTCATTACAATAATAACATCTTTTGTCGACTCGTTCTCCGTAAATTTACCTACAACTTTAGCCAGCGCCGTACGGTTTGTCATCGGATTAGTTAATTTAATAATCGTTCCTATTGGCGCAGTACGATGCAAAACGAGCATTTTTGTTGCATCCAGGTCCACATCGCTAATGGATACTGCAGTTCCTTTCTCCTCAATTTGGTTCAAACCATACCTGCTCGGCGCACCCCGGAGTTTAGGGTCTTTAAATGAGGTGCTATCGGGACTTCCTTCCTGCTCTTCTTTGGATAAATCATTAACTGATTTAGGTTCAGGTGGCTTTGGAATTACAAGCTTTTGCCCACTTGAAATGGTATTATCATTTAAGTTATTTGCTGTTCTTATCTGATAAGCAGTTAAGTTGAATTTTTTCGCAATGCTAAAAATGGATTCGCCACTAGCAACAGTGTAAATAAAATTCTGATCTTTTGTTGGCTCTTTAACAACCGCCCGCTCTACGTTTTCAGTAGCTTTTGGTATTTCGGTTGTGATATCAGATGGGATTTTTAAAACCTGTCCGGTTGATAAAGCATTATCAGCAAGATTATTCAGCTTCCTGATCTGGTACGCGGTTATTCCATATTGCTTGGCTATATTGAAAATGCTTTCGCCTTGTTTTACCGTATGTGTACCGGCTGCATCTTTAATAGCTGTAGCAGCGGGCGTTTCTTCAGTTGTTGCAACCTTATTGTCTTCTTTGTTTTTCGTAGCAGGAATTTTCAACTTTTGTCCGATCCGCAAATTGATTCCTGAAAGGTTGTTCGCTTTTTTGATTTCATCAACGGTGGTTCCATATTTTTCAGCAATTTTCCCCAGAAATTCCTTTGGCTGCACAGTATGCTCAATCAATGTTGTTGAGGAGGCTTCAGCTTGCTGTTGATCAGTATTTTGCTCAACAGGTTTTGCCTGCTCTATTACCGGCGTAGCGGTAGCGGTTACCTGATTCTGGTCTGTTTCTCCATTTTTTGCAGGAATTTTTAATACCTGGCCGATACTTAAATTAATGCTTTTCAGATTATTCAAAGCTTTCAGATCATTAACAGTCGTGCCATATTTCTCAGCAAGCATATTTAAGTTATCCTTCGGCTTTACAATATGTTCAATAACATTTGCGGAAGTTGTTATGCTTTGAAGGGCAGCGGTATTTCCTGCAGAAGTAAATGGAACGTTGGTTGGTACTTTGATTACAACACCAATTTGAAGGTATTTATTATTATTGAACGCCATAATCTCCTTGGGGGCCACGTTATATCGCCTTGCGATAGAATAATATGTGTCTTTTGCGGCCGTCTGGTAGACGATTAATTTTTTGCCATTGTTATTTTCTACTCCGATGGAGTCGATTACTGCGTTTGCTTTCACACTTGCCGCATTTAAAGCAAGGAGTAACACTACAGTTAAGCCTATTTTATACATTTATTTTTATCTAAATTTTTATCAGGGGTAGCAATTATACGAATAATTTATAAACCAATATACACTTAAATACGGGCTAGCTTGGTTTTTAAGATGGTTTCCATGCAGCCATATTTATATATATTATTAATTGACAAACACTTGCAATTCCCTTGATTGATACAATTACCACTATTAAACGAAGAGATAAATAAGGTATTGTTCGAAATTAAATTTGCCTGAAACTTTTATATTTGATAATTGTTACGAATGCATAATATTTAAACTTAAATAACATGGACGCTGAACAAATTAGCCTGAATGAAAAGGAAGTAAAACCTGTTGTAGATCTTTTGAACAATTATCTCGCAAATTACCACATACATTATCAAAAGTTAAGAGGTTGTCATTGGAATATTAAAGGACAAAATTTCTTCACCTTGCATGTGAAGTTTGAGGAGCTATATACCAATGCACAATTAACAATTGACGAAATTGCTGAGCGTGTATTAACATTGGGCAAGCCACCTCATAGCCGGTTTGCGGACTATATTAAGGAATCTAAAATCAAGGAAATCGATACCATTGGCATGAAAGATCTGGACATGGTTGATGCAGTCCTTGGCGATATGGCAACGCTTATTGAAATTGAGCGGGAGCTTTTAGATGCTACTGCCGATGCCGGCGATGATGGATCGAATGATATGGTGAACCGTTTCATGCAGTTTAAAGAGAAAAATACCTGGATGTTACGCTCATTCGCCGGAAAAAAATAATCATCTTTCAATTGTAAAAAAGCCGTAGATACGCAGAATTAAAAGCTGTATCTGCGGCTTTTTGTTTTCAGGAATTACTAAATACATATCTTTGAGGATGGCATACAAAAGTTTAGCAGAATGCGTTTACGATTTAGAGAAGCACGGTTATTTAATCAGAATAAAAGAAGAAGTAGACCCTTATTTAGAAATGGCAGCCATCCATTTACGAATATATGAGAATAGGGGCCCGGCAATTTTATTCGAAAATATAAAAGGTAGTCCTTTTCCTGCGGTTTCAAACTTATTCGGAACCCTGGAAAGGTCTAAATTTATTTTCAGGGATACTTTACCCAAAGTTCAGCAGCTGGTTTCATTGCGCAATGATCCAATGAAAGCCTTGAAAAATCCATTTAAATATGCTGGTTCTGCATTATCTGCCTTGTCTGCATTACCTTTAAAAACGCCCTCGGCGAAAAATAGATTCTTAAAAACATCCATCAGCAAACTACCCCAAATTGTTAACTGGCCAATGGATGGCGGCCCCTTTGTTACCATGCCTCAGGTATATACAGAAGATGTAACGAAGCCGGGTGTAATGAATTCCAATCTGGGTATGTACCGTATTCAGCTTGGCGGAAACGATTATATTCAGGATAAAGAAATCGGCTTACATTACCAGATTCATCGTGGAATAGGAGTACATCAGTCTAAAGCTAACGCAGTAGGGGAGCCTTTAAAGGTTAGTATTTTTGTCGGCGGACCACCATCACATCCCTTGGCCGCAGTTATGCCCTTGCCTGAGGGCCTTTCTGAATTGACATTTGCCGGCGCCCTGGGCAACAGAAGGTTCAGGTATTTTTACGATGATGAAGGCTTTTGTATTTCGGCAGATGCTGACTTTATCATCACAGGCATGGTATATCCAAATGAAAATAAACCTGAAGGCCCATTTGGCGACCATTTAGGCTACTACAGTTTAACGCATCCCTTTCCACTAATGAAGGTACATAATGTTTACCATAAGAAGGATGCAATCTGGTCTTTCACGGTGGTAGGCCGGCCGCCACAGGAGGACACGAGTTTTGGTGCTTTGATTCATGAGATCACAGGCTCAGCCATTCCACAGGAAATTCATGGCTTGAAAGAGGTTAATGCAGTTGATGCTGCCGGTGTACACCCATTGTTATTTGCCATTGGAAGTGAACGATATACCCCTTACCTGAAAGAAAGAAAGCCACAGGAAATATTAACCATTGCTAATCATATCTTGGGTAAAAATCAACTGAGTCTGGCCAAATACCTTTTTATCGCTGCCAGAGAAGACAATGAAGACTTAACCACTCATAACATAGCGGATTTCCTGCAGCATATTTTAGAAAGAATAGATTTCAAAACAGACTTGCATTTTTATACCAATACCACAATTGATACCCTTGATTATAGTGGAGATGGTTTGAATAGCGGGTCTAAAGTTGTTTTTGCGGCGGCAGGAAATAAAAAGAGAACCCTTTGGGATAAGTTTCCCGAAGGCTTAAAATTACCTGAACATTTTAAGAATGCCACTATTGCAATCCCTGGTGTTTTTGCAATTCAAACACAAAAGTATCAGAGTGCTGAAAAAACAGCAGCAGAAATTGCAACGCTCAATATTGCTTTAATGGACACTGATTTAACGGGATTGCCACTAATTGTTTTATCTGATGATGCCAATTTTACAGCTGAAAATATAAATAACCTGGTTTGGGTTACGTTTACGAGAAGCAACCCTGCTGCAGATATTTATGGCGTTAATGATTTTATTGTCAATAAGCACTGGGGTTGTAAAGGTTCGCTGATTATCGATGCCAGGAAAAAACCCCACCATGCACCTGAATTGATAAAAAGTGCTCCGGTAGAAATCAAAATAAATGAAATGGCAAAAGAAGGGACGTCACTTTTTGGTATAATTTAGTTTTGATTTTAAAATTACGGTCAATCAGTCAGTCGCCGGAAAGTTATTATCTGCGTTGTCTTGGAAAACGCGACTATGCCTAATTGTTTTTCTTAAATAAATTTTCGACCATTATTTGTATATATAAACTGCCAGTTGATAAAATAAGAGGCGACGATAAATTTATTACAGGAGACTCAGCATTGAATTCAGGATGATGATTCAGCGTGTCGCTGAAAATGAACCATTGATGGCGATAAAACAATTGCCATAAAAATAAAAGTCATGGCTTTTGCCATGACTTTTATCAAATTTTAATGTTATGATCTAAAATCTTACACCAAAGGTTAAGAAAACATTATCTGCAGAATTTTTAAGGTTAGCAGTTGGTCCCGCACCAGTAAAATCGTAATCAGGATAATCAGAAGAAATTGTGTAAGGTGAATTTGTCGAATCCCATTTAGTATGTCTGTAGGTTACATCTAAGTAATAGTTGTCGAAACGGTAACCTAAACCTCCGCTGTAAGCTTGCGTAGTAAAATCTAAATTTCTGTAAGGCGTGCCAGCATAAGAATAACCACCCCTCAGCATAAAATTATCAACAACTTTAAATTCTATACCTGCTCTGTAGTTAAAATTGCCTTTGTAAAGGGCCGCGATATCGCGATTGGTGTTAACTTCTTCATTCGTAAAATCAGATGAAAAACGAATGGCACTATAATCGACATATTCAACATCAGCAGTGATTAAACCGCTATTTCCTAAAATATAAGCTACGCCGCCATTAACACGGTAAGGTGTTCTTAAATTATATTCAGAATTATAGCTTGAAAGGGGATTGGTATACTCCGGAATGGTAGATCCGTTCGCCCTCTTAAATGTGGTGTTTAAGTTTTCAGAAAAATTATCCGTCAGGCTATACCAAGTAGGTGTAATGAAACTCAAACCTAATCTAAGTTCACTGACAGGCTTGTAAATTAAACCCAGTTTAGCATTTATACCGTTTCCTTTTGTCTGCTGTATAGAATTATAATTAAAACCGTATGTTCCATTTATAAAATCAGCGTCCTGACCCGCATAGGTCAGGTTATTTCCGTTTTCCCTAAATGTTAAATCAGACGTATAATTGATATTAGTCAGTCCTAAAGAGAGACCCAGATAGAGTTTGTTTTCATAATTACCAGCCATTCCGATATTGACTTCCGATTGTGATCCTGATCGGTTAATGATATTTTGCTGTGTATTTTGTTGGTTAGCACCTACTGCAGTGGTAGGAAAATACCCTGCAGGATCATACTCAATCAGGAAGTTATCATAAGCCATTTTTTCAAGAGAGCCTGATGTTAAACTACCTGTTGGAGTTGTACCGGCCAGGTTTGCGAAATAGTCGGCCATTGAACTGTTAGCATTTTTTCCTTCGTAATTTATACTCGTATTAAAGTTGTTGGTTTTATTGTAGCCAATTCCAAAATTTAAACTTACCCAACCGTCATTTAAATCTGAGCCTTTAGGTTTGTTGATTGGAGAATAAAATACAACACCTACCTGATTTATTCCAGCCTTACTTTTATTAGCTGAAGAACTGGTGCCTAAATATTCTGAACCAACTTTAAAATTGTTGTATTCAGGTGTAAATGTAAATTCTGATTTCGTGAAAAAACCCAAGCCTGCTGGATTGGCAGACAACGAACTTATATCACCACCAAGTGCAGTTTGTGCGCCACCTAAACCTTTAAATCGAGCTGTAGCCCCTAATTCAGGTTGCGAAAAACGTAATACATCACTCGTGTATTGGGCATATAATGAATTGCTGGCAAGAACTATTCCTGCTGCAATTAAAATTGATCTTAGTCTCATTGATTGAATGTGTGTGTATGTCGCTGATTATCTTCCTCCGCCTCTTGTTGGTCTGCCACCGCCGCCGCCGCCGCCAGAACTCACACCACCACCACCGCTACTTCCTGATGATTGTGCCGGAGGACTGTAACTACCACGATCTGGTCTACTGGCTGGTTGGCTTTGTTGTGTTTGAGGCTGTGGTCTATAGCTATTGTCGCGTGATGGTCTTGAACTTACACGTCCGGCCTGCCCATTATTAAAAGAACCATTGTTATTGCCGTTAGAATATCTTTCTGGTCTGCCCGCGTTATTTGTTGAAACAGAAGGACGGCCATAATTGCCACTTATAGGGGCTGTTCTCGAACCGGTTGACCCGTAAGAACCACGGTTGTCTCCATCTCTGTTTGGCCTTGCTCTATAATTGCCATTTGCATAGTTACCGAAGCCGCCGCCATAATAGCCGCCATATCCAAATCCGCCGCCATAAAATCCACCACCCCAGCCGAAGCGATCGTAATAAGAATAAGGACCCCAGTTATTCCAACCCCAATTGTTCATTCCCCAACCCATGTTTCCATAATAGAAAGGATTGTTCCAGATACTGCCGTAACCCCAGCCGCCATAAAATCCGCCGCCCCAGCCGCCTAAGCCGTAACCGTTACGCCAATTCAAGCCAGAACCTAGAAAGTTATTGTAACCATAACTATTACCATAATAATAATTATCATAATATGGGTCATAATAGCCTCTGAAAGCGCTTCCATTATAAAAACGGTTTATGCGTGACGAGTAATCCATGTCATAATATGGGTTGCTTGTTCCATAATATTCATCATATTCCTGGTCATTCTGCGCCTGCTGCTGTTGCTTAGGTGCAGGAGCTACATATTCAACAGCCCTGGCTTTCGCCACAGTATTGTATACATCGTCGTCAGAATTGTTTTGAGCCAACTTTGATGTAGAGCATGAAGCAATCAACCCGGCGACCGCTATCATTGCAATGGGTAAAAATTTAATTGGTTTCATTGTGTTTATATTTAGTTGTGTGTGTCAAAAAAATTATCTAAACAAATCACTTACAGTATTTTGTGATTAAATAATAATCACGCTCGCTGAAAATCGTTTTGTAGGCATAAATTTATAAATTTGTGCCATCATTTCATATTATTTAACACACAATTTACGTTCCAAATACATAACATGAGCAAAGAAATTACAAGCAGAGCAGCAGATTATTCCCAATGGTATAATGATATTGTTATTAAGGCCGATTTGGCAGAACATTCAGCCGTGCGCGGATGTATGGTTATTAAGCCAAATGGTTACGCCATATGGGAAAAAATGCAGGCTGTGTTAGATAAAATGTTTAAAGATACCGGCCATCAGAATGCTTACTTCCCATTATTCATTCCTAAGTCATTTTTTTCTAAGGAAGCCTCTCATGTTGAAGGCTTTGCAACTGAATGTGCTGTTGTGACACATTACCGTTTAAAAAACGACGGCAACGGGAATATTGTTGTTGACGAAACTGCCAAATTAGAAGAAGAATTAATTGTTCGTCCGACATCAGAAACCATTATATGGAATACTTACAAGGGGTGGATTCAATCGTACAGGGATTTACCAATTTTGATTAACCAATGGGCAAATGTAGTACGCTGGGAAATGCGTACCCGTTTGTTTTTGCGTACCGCTGAATTTTTATGGCAGGAGGGACACACAGCTCACGCAACTGCGCAGGAAGCGATTGAAGAGACAGAGCGTATGTTGCATATCTATGCAGATTTCGCTGAAAACTGGTTGGCTGTTCCTGTAATAAGAGGTAGAAAATCGCCAAATGAACGTTTCGCCGGTGCATTGGATACTTATTGTATTGAGGCTTTAATGCAAGATGGGAAGGCATTGCAAGCAGGTACCTCTCATTTTTTAGGCCAGAATTTTGCAAAAGCTTTTGATGTCAAATTTACCGGTAAGGATGGAAAACTGGATCATGTTTGGGCAACTTCATGGGGAGTATCTACCCGTTTGATGGGTGCTTTGATTATGGCGCATAGTGATGATTCCGGTTTGGTTATACCTCCGAAATTAGCTCCGATTCAGGTGGTAATCGTTCCAATTTATAAAGGCGAAGAAGATTTAGCAAAGATTTCTGCTTATGTCAATGAACTGACTATGAGGTTGAAAGGTATGGGTGTTTCAGTTAAATATGACGACAGAGATACGCAAAGACCAGGTTTTAAATTTGCAGATTACGAATTAAAGGGCGTTCCGGTCAGAATTGCGATAGGTGGAAGAGATTTAGAAAACAAAACTGTAGAAATTGCACGCAGAGATACTAAGGTTAAACAAACTGTTCCACAGGATGGTTTAGATATATATATTGTTAAATTGCTGGAAGACATTCAAACCAACATGTTCAACAAAGCTTTAGCTTATCGTGACGAGCACATTACCGAAGCCAATAGCTACGATGAATTTAAGCTTCTGCTGGATGAGAAAGCAGGTTTTATATCGGCACATTGGGATGGAACTCCAGAAACTGAACAAAAAATAAAGGAAGAAACTAAAGCCACAATTCGTTGTATTCCTTTAGATAACAAATTGGAAGATGGTGTTTGTATATACTCCGGTAAACCATCAATACAACGCGTATTGTTTGCAAGGGCATACTAGGTAGATTTTAGAATTTAGATTTACGATTTAGATTAGAGTAAAACTAATCTCAGTACTTTATGATTAAATATTAATTACTACAGCTTGATACTTGATACTAAATTCTTGATACTCCATACTAATGCCTTGATACTTGATACTCAATTCTTGATACTAAAATTATGAAATTCGCAACAAAAGCCATACACGCGGGTCAGGAGCCTGATCCTGCAACAGGTGCAGTAATGACACCGATCTATCAAACGTCTACCTACTGGCAAAAGTCGCCTGGAGATAATAAAGGCTATGAATATTCCCGGGGAACAAACCCAACACGCAAGGCACTGGAAGATTGTCTTGCCGCATTGGAAAATGCAAAATATGGTTTGGCCTTTTCAAGTGGAATGGGGGCAACCGATGCCGTTTTAAAATTATTACAACCAGGCGACGAGGTAATTACCGGTAATGATTTGTATGGTGGCTCGTACCGCATTTTTACTAAAATCTTTACTAAATACGGTATTAAGTTTCATTTTCTGGATTTGTCTAAGCCAGAAAATATGCTTCCTTATATCAACGAGAAAACAAAATTGGTTTGGATTGAAACGCCGACGAATCCAACCATGCAGGTTATTGATATTGAGGGTGTAGCTAAAATTACTAAAGACAAAAACCTGATTTTGACTGTTGACAATACCTTTGCATCTCCATATCTGCAAAACCCAATCGATTTGGGAGCGGATATCGTAATGCATTCGGTAACTAAATACATTGGCGGCCACTCTGATGTGGTTATGGGCGCATTGGTTACCAGCGATGAGACCTTGTACAAAGACCTTTGGTTTATATACAACGCATGTGGCGCAACGCCGGGTCCGCAAGATTCATTTTTAGTTTTACGTGGCATTAAAACCCTGCATTTACGCATGAAAGCGCATTGCGAAAATGGAGAAAAAGTAGCCCGCTTTCTTAAGGAACATCCGAAGGTGGATAAGATTTACTGGCCAGGTTTTGAAGATCATCCTAATCACGACATAGCGAAAAAACAAATGAGGGGTTTTGGTGGCATGATTTCAATCACGCTTAAAGATGCTGATTTGGAAGAGACCTTCAGGATTTCATCTAACTTTAAGGTTTTTACTTTAGCGGAATCATTAGGTGGCGTAGAGTCCTTAATCAATCATCCTGCAACAATGACACACGGTTCTATTCCTAAAGCAGAACGGGAAAAAGTTGGTGTTACGGATAACTTATTACGTTTAAGCGTGGGGGTAGAAGATATTGATGATTTGCTTGAAGATTTAGCAAACGCTTTAAAATAGAGTATTAATTATTTTGTCATTTCGACTGTAGCGCAGCGAATGGAGAAATCTTCGCATTTAGTTTTTTTACAAAGATTTCTCCACTGCGGTCGAAATGACGACTTGAGGTTCCCGTCAGGGCTTAAAAATATAACCATATAAGAAATATAAAGGGAATATAAGCTCAGCAACTAATTGCGCTTAAATTTCTTATATGGTTAAAATTAGTTTTACTAATAATATGCCTCTGGCGGTCGTCATCCCGACTTAAGCAAAGCCTAACGGAGAGATCTTTGAAAGATAACTCTATCATTGCTTGCGGAAAGATTTTGCTTACCAGAGCCTTCGGATTCTTCATTGCGGCCGAAACGACTTTAATTAACGTTGCCATGAGAATTTAAACAGCCTCTTAATCATCTAATTATACAAATGGATTTCCTGGATCTAAAAAACTTTCTTGATGCTAAAGTTGAGCAGTACAACCGGCCTGATTTTATTCCTAACGACCCCATTTGTATCCCACATTTGTTCGTAAAGAAACAAGACATTGAGATTGCCGGATTTTTTGCTGCAGTTTTAGCCTGGGGGCAGAGAAAAACGATTATTAATAAATGCGAAACGTTATTGAATCGTATGGATGACGCGCCTTATGATTTCGTTTTAAATCATACGGACAACGATCTGAAAAGATTATTAAACTTCAAACACCGGACCTTTAACGATACGGATTTACTGTATTTCATTTCCTTTTTCAAATTTCATTTTGCGCAATACGAAAGCCTGGAACAAGCCTTTATTCCAGAGCAAACCCTAGTTCTACCTGAAATCCACCTTTCTGGTAAACACAGCTTTACCATTGAAGCGTCTTTAAATCATTTCAGAAGTTATTTTTTTTCGCTGGAAGATTATCCCAACCGTACGAAGAAACACATCTCGTCTCCAAAACAAAAATCGACTTGCAAACGATTAAACATGTTTTTGCGCTGGATGGTTCGAAAAGACAACTCGGGAGTCGATTTTGGTATTTGGAATACATTGAACGCTGCTGATTTGGTTTGTCCCTGCGATGTGCATGTAGACCGAGTTGGCAGGTTGTTGGGTTTAATCACCAGAACACGCACAGATTGGTTCACAGCTTTAGAATTAACACAAAATCTGAAAAAATTTGATGAATTGGATCCGGTTAAATATGATTTCGCACTTTTTGGTCTCGGCGTAGAAAAATTGATGTAGCGGTGTTGATTAATAAAAAAACAAATATTAACTTCGTCGAAGCACAAATTTCGTCACATCTTCTTTGTTAGCTTATACCATTTCTCAGTTAAAATATGATCAAAGTCAATTTATCCGAAGAGGATAGATGGAAAAAGTATGGTAATACTTCGCCCCTAATTTCATTGTTCAAGCGATTTCATCCGCTCAATGAGGAAATAGAAAAGCGGATCAATCAGTATACCTTCCCGGTGTCTTTCAAAAAAAATAAGTTCGTTATATCCCCGGTTGAGAGAAATGAGTATCTATTTCTGATTATGAAGGGGGTAGTTAGAGGTTATATTAAAGACGGTAAAACAGAAATTACGACATGGATTTCTAAAGAAGGTGAAATTATAGGAACAATTCGTAATTTGTGGCTGAAAGATGACTCTGATGAATACCTTCAGGCACTTGAAGATGTGGAATTAATATCTATTCCACATGTTTTATCCGAGTACCTCTACGATAACTTTCCTGAAGCTAATATTGTGGGGCGTAAAATGATGGAACTTTATTACCGTTCTGCTGAAGAAAGAGCTTATCTGTGCAGAATTTCATCGGCGGAAAAAAGATATAAAAGATTTTTGCAGTCCTTTCCCGACTTAATAAACCGTGTTTCTTTAAAATATATAGCATCATTTCTCGCTATCAGGTTAGAAACATTGAGCAGGATCAGAGCAAAGTTATAATTGAATTTATTGTATTTGTAATTATTTTATATAGTGTAATTCGCATTATTTTGTTGACAAATGTCAATCTTTCCCAAATAAGATGCTAATATTAAAGCCTGGTAAGAAAAGCATTTAAACATATTTAATAAAAATTGTACATTTACGAATACATAATCAAACGAATTAAAAAGTCTCTCGATAAATTGAAATCTACTTTAGCGCGCCCGAATCAAACTAACACACAAATTATCCACAATTCAGTACAATGAAAACAAAGAATACCGTAAGTACTTTTTCTGTGCTAATCGCAGATGATCATGAAATTATTCGCCGGGGGTTGAGAAGCTTAATATCTGATTACTGGACTGGTGTACAGATGTTGGAAGCAGCAACAATGGAAGCAGCTTTGGTAGAAACGGAGCAATTTCCCAGCCTAATTATTATCGATGTAAATCTACCAGGTGGTAATAACCTGAAAGTAATCGAACAATTGAAACTTGTACAATCCAATGCGAAAATCCTTGTATTTTCTTCACTGAATGAAAACATTTATGCCGTACCTTATTTAAAAGCCGGAGCTTCAGGTTATTTAACTAAAAATGCGGAGGAATCTGAAATCATAACAGCAATTACAACAATCTTAGCGGGAAGCAGGTATTCCAGCAGAAATGTGAAAGAAAACATGTTCAACAGTATTTTGGGGAATGATGCAGATAACCCTTTCACTAAGTTGTCGGGAAGAGAGCTGGAGGTAGCCGAATTACTTACTAAGGGCGTGGGCGTTCTTGAAATTTCAAATCAGTTAAATTTGCAGATGGGCACAGTCAGTACTTATAAATTACGGTTGTTTCAGAAGCTTAAAATTAAGAGCATAATCGAATTGGCCGAAAAAATGAGTATTTACGAAAAATAGAAATTTTATACTTTTTATTTAAAGCGCCTATTTTGCAGGCGCTTTTTTTATATGTAATAGCTCATTTATTGGAGTTATCACTTTAATTTTATTTATATATAATTGATTTTCAGCACACAATCTTATCTGGTGATTTTTAGTAAACTGCAATAATCTGTTTTTTCAACTGTAAATGGAAACCCATACCAGACCATTTGTAAAGTTATATCCGTTTAATCGTTCGATTTGTATAAAGCTAAAGCCGTATAAGACACTTTCTATTGTAAACTTATTCCAGTATAGGACATTATAAGAGCTAGTCGAAAAGTTCCTAAGACGACCTATTCTAATCATTGGATGAAAAAATATCCAAATCTGATCAAGATTTGACGATCGTTAATACAGAACAAGTTTGGGTATGTGATCTAACATATATCTGTGTGGGTAATAACTTTAATTACTTATCACTAATTACAGATGCGCACTCCAGAATGATCGTTGGTTATTGCCTACATCCATTTCTTACTACAGACGGCTGCATTATTGCTTGGAAATGGCTATTACTTCCAGAACTAAGAAAAGCCCATTAATCCACCATTCCGACCGTGGCTCTCAATATTGCAGTTTTCAGTATGTTAGCAAGTTGCGGGAATCTGGTGTTAGTATAAGTATGACGGATAAGGGGGATCCATATGAAAATGCTATGGCAGAAAGGGTTAATGGAATCCTGAAGGTTGATTTTAAGCTCAATCGACTGTTCAAGTCTCATGCTGAAGCTTTATTAGCAACCAAGAGCGCGATAGCCAATTACAATTCATTACGACCTCATATGAGTTGTGATTACCTTACCCCACACACCGCTCACTTACTTGATCAACCTATGCGCATGCACTGGAAAAAGAAGGACGCTCCTCTTTCAATAAACACTTAAAATCACTTCAAAGTATGTCAGATAACAAATCTCCACCTGTCAACCTTAGACCTTATAATTCTTCGGACTAATCGAAGATTTTTTATATTTGTAAACTCATACCAGGGTTATAATTGTTAAGTTTCTAACAACCCTAAAAACTGTAAACCTTTTCCAGTATCTGACATATTGTAAACTTATTCCAGTATAGGACACCCCAAAGACCAGCGGTTACTGGAAAAGAAACTTGCCCTTGCAGAGCTGAAGATCGCCGCCCTTGAAAAGGTTATCGCACTCGCCAATGCGGAATATAATACTGATCTTAAAAAAAAAGCTGCTACCAGGTGATGGCCGAACTGCGCGGAACACGGAGGTATTATAGCATTGATAACCTCTGTGCGGTATTTAGCTACAGCAGACAGGCCTGGTATAACCATCTTAAAAGACTGGAGATAGATGTTCTTCAGGAGCATATCGTACTCCAGAGGATAGTTGAGATCAGAGAGAAACTGCCCAGGACCGGCTGCATAAAGCTTTACAAGGAACTCAATAATGGTTTTCTGCAGAACCTTGGCATCTCTATGGGAAGGGATGCGATATTCAGGCTGGTCCGCTCGAACGGCATGCTGATCCGGTCCAGGAAAAGATATGCACGCACAACCGACTCCTACCACAGGTTTAGGATACACCCGGATCTTGTGCAGAGGAGGCATGCGCAAAGAGCCGAGGAGATCTGGGTGAGTGACATCACCTACATCAGTACCCTTTCGGGGTTCAATTATCTTTCGCTGGTCACCGATGCGTATTCCAGAAAGATAATCATACATCACCTGTCAACAGACCTCAAAGCCTCTGGATGTATAAAGGCACTCGATAAGGCCGTGAACAACAGGATATATCCAACAGCCGTACTGATTCATCATTCGGACAGAGGAACCCAGTATTGCTGTGACGATTATGTGTCCAGACTGAAACAGGAGCATATCCTGATCAGCATGAACCAAACTGGAAGCCCATATGACAATGCTATTGCCGAACGGGTTAACGGAATACTTAAGATGGAGCTGAATCTATATGAAGTCTTTAAATCATATAAACAGGCAAGCAAGGCCGTAGAAAGTGCAGTAGAAAGGTACAATAATATTAGGCTACATGCCAGTTGCGACTACCAAACTCCGGAAAACGTTCACAAAAAGGATTATGTAAACAAATACCATTAAGAAATCTTAACATTGTAAACCAGATATAGTAATACTAAATCAATTGTAAACAAAAAGCAGTAACACGACTTTCTACTGTAAACTTATTCCAGTATAGGACAAGCAAAACAGCCCAACTGTTTCGATGGACTTTCGACACACTTAAGACGGACTTTCGTCGGACTTATGACAATTAGGTCCGTCCAAACACCGTCGTAATAGGGAATGAGCTATAGCTAAAATCTTTTCCAACTGATAAGCTTAGTTTAGTCTGTCCTATGCCAGTTGATAGTAAGATGGAGATCATAGAAATTGGAATTTGTAGCAGTCTGATTTATTGTTCGCTATTTCAGCGGTCACTTAAATCTAGAAACCAAGACTAAGAGCAGGTGGTTAAGGAGGATTTACTATAAATACAGTGGTGCCTTAGATTCTTATGAAGTAAGGGTGGGGCTTCTGCCGATAATGTTTGTATATTGCTGTATTGCGGTCTAGAGAAGTAGTTTTAGAAGGGGTTTAAGTTATCCGTTGGAACAATAAACCAGAGGGGGGGTTCAATTGGGCAATTATTGAATATATTAGTCAGTTCGTTTTGGAAAAACTTATTCTCAAATAACGCAAGAATTTTTAAGCAAATTTTTCCGATGGCACTCCTGCGAAAATAATTTGGAAGAATTATGAGAAGCCACGTAATTTAATTATGAATAATCATTATTACATCGAAATCAACGGGTTTTAATTTAAAACAATACTATGAGCAAACACCAACAATATAATTTAGTTTTTCAAAAACTAAAAGTGAGCGATAACGTTTATTGGGCCGTTTGTAGAGTTACGCACGGTGGAGAGAACTCTCCATTAGAAGGGGAGTTAAGAAGTATTCTTGGTACCAGTAACGAAGGGGAAGGATTAGTTGACACATTACTAGAAGAAACGAATAAAATATTAACAGGAACTTGGTCTGGATTTGAGGAAAATGGAGATAATACGTTTTTTACTGAAACTAATGAATCTGTACGTCTGGATCTTGTTGATGGATATGCTTACTTAGGACAGGAAGATTATGGTTGGAACCAACTGCCAAGGATATCCTTAATTGATTTGAAAGCAATTTTAGAGGAGTGAGTCTCATTTAGAAATTCTATGTGATATTGGTATTTGTTTCTATGATACGGATACCTCGCTGGCGCACGCGTGCCGCATTTGAATAATAATAACAAAGAAAACAAGAAATAAACAATGAGCCGTAAGTACAAATTCTACAATAAAAAGGGGCTATACTTTGTAATTTTTGCAACCGTGTATTGGATAGATGCCTGCAAGCAGTAGGCCCCTCGCTGGCGCAAGCGTGCCGCGTGTGAATAATAATAACAAAGAAAACAAGAAATAAACAATAGCCGTAAATACAAATTCTGCAATAAAGAGGGTTATACTTTGTAAGTTTTGCAACGGTATATTGGATAGATGCCTGCCTGCGGTAGGCAGGTATTTGTGAGGCCATTATATAATGATGTTTTAGTAGATAGCTTAAATTATAGTATAACAAATCTAGGTTTAGGATTATAATTAAAAGTTAAATTAAGACAATAAATTCCATGGCAAGAGCAATCATTTTTGATTTAAACGATAAAGATTTAACTATAGATTTCGGCACGTATGCTTTAATTATTTATTATGCCAAACAGGTGAACGAATCAAAAGCAATGAAATTATTCGATGCTACATCGACCGAATATAGATTTAGAATCAGGTACAATTTGCCGAAGGTTGGATTTACTGAAGACAATTATGATGCTCATTTTATTAGGAGTGAGATCATGGAATCCATCACGTTTATTGATAACGAACTTATCCCTAACCTTAATAGTGAAACGGAAGATTTATTAAAAAAATATGGAGGTAATAGTGGTTTTTTAGCACAATACTATAATTCTCCCGGATTTTTGATTGCTTTGGGTTTGGAAGAAGATGAGTTTTAATATGATTCTTCACAAGATATAATTCATTATTTGATGTTGCTTAAAGAGTTTATGCGATATGCGATGGGTGAGAATAAAGCATATTCGGTTTATATTCATTGAAGTTTTAGGATATAACTATCAATATTAACCACGATGCAGAGGTCTAAACATTTATTAAAATCTGCTTTCTAGAATTATAAAGTAAGAAAATTAATGAGCATTAAGGCACCTTTTATAAAATTTTTGTATAGGACAGGCCAGATTTTAAATAGATTTATATTTTGGACCCTAATAAGATCGATTATTTAATATTTAAACTATTAATAAATGGCAACAACATTTTAGATTAAAAAAACGATAAGGGATTTTATATACATGAAACGTATGCTCAGCTCATTTTTCAATTTATTTATCAAGAATTATTAAAATCACAATATGTTTTGATAAATAAGCAAGAAATTATAGATGATCTAAAAGACAAGTTCAACGGTTTAAGGAATGGCTATATTATTTTAGGATGGGAAGATGAACTAGTTTGCCAAACTGACGAAGAAACCATGGTTCAGGTTTTACATAATATAATTATCGTTTTACAACATAAAGGAAAATATGTCACTGTTTCCGAAATTCAAGCAATGCCATCAGAAGATAGGCACTGGAAAGCAGTTATGGATAGAAACTTTCTAACAGCTGAATTAATTAGAATTTTTACTGCTATGATTCAAATGCTCCAAGGAACGTGGACTTCAAGTGATTTTGATATGAAGATTAACTGGAAATAGTGTCTAGCCTCTGATAGCAACATTTCAGGCATAAGAAATTAATAATAATGTCAAATACAAGCTTAATCAAATATAAAAACAAAGGATTTTGGATAAATGAAAACTTTATGCAATTATTATTTAACTACCTCTATATAGAAGTTCAAAAAAAGGAATATGTTTTTGTTGATAAACAAGACTTACTAGAAGAACTGAATGAAGGTGTTAAAGGTTGGTATAAGGGATATTTTAGCCTGTCATGGGAAGAGATACTAAAAAATACTTCTGATGAACAAAATTTAATAAAACTTCTCCAAAACATGAAGATAATTCTCCAGAATAAAGGGCTAAATATTTCGGCAGCTGAATTACAATCAATTAATGTAGAGGATGATACCTTTAATTATTTATTTAGCAGAAAGCCTTTTCCTATAATAGAATTGAACAAAATTATTGATGCGCTTATAGAAATGCTGAATGGCACTTGGAATTATACGAACTATCGCATGGAAATCAATTATCAGTATTAAAAATGTTTATGAAAAAAAACCTTGTACGCATGCCAGCCTTCAAATAAGCTAATTTGTAGCAATATTTTTTTTGAATATTAGTCACAATCCTGCCGATTGCGCTAATGGGAAAGATATTCCATTGATGATTCCCAGGGCTATACTTAAACATGCCTTTTTTCAAAAAAAGATTTCAAAAACTCAACTCAAAATAAACCCGTCATTATTTAGATCTATTTTTATTCACCGTTCCTGCGCTTTCTTCACCTGATTCATTAGGCGTATCACCGGCCTGACCATATTTTTCTGATGCACCTTGTCCGTTTTGGTCGAAACTTGCTTTTTCTTTAGATGTTCCGGCTTTTTTTGTATCCTCGCTTTTTTTATCTTTTTGATTTTCCATGACTTCTTTTTTATTTTAGAACACATAAGAAAAGGAAAAAGTTTAATTAAAATTCTGACCAATGGTAAATCTATGGTATATTAGGTTCAGGTAATGGAATTCAAAGTCACAAAATATACGATTGTACATTTGCAATTAGCGTAGAATAGTCCAGGTAATTTATGGTTCATTTTAAAGCAGAAATAGAACAGTTCGAATCGATGGGAGAGAAGACCGGCTGGCGCTACGTTTTTATTCCGGCAGGTTTGGCAAACCAACTCAAAGCAGATTGTAAAAAGAGTTTTCGGGTGAAGGGTAAAATTGATGCAGTCGAAATTGAAGGTATGGCCGCAATTCCCATGGGAGAAGGCGATTTTATTATTGCCCTGAAAGCAGATTTACGAAAAAGACTCAGAAAAGAAGCGGGTGCAACCGTAGAACTTTTCCTGGAGGAAGATAAAGACTTTAAAGTGGAAATGCCTGAAGACCTGGAAATGTGTTTATCTGAAGAAAAACATTTGATGGCTAACTTCCTGAAACAACCAAAATCGCATCAAAACTATTTTATTAACTGGATTAACAGCGCTAAAACAGAAGCGACCAGAACAAAGCGGTTGGTGGCTACTGTCACCGCGATGTACGAAAAGCAGGATTTTGGCGCGATGATTAGAGCAAGCAAAGCAACCAAATAAATTATCTTTTATAGCTTTTGAACCAGCTGTTCACTTTCATTTGAATTACCCCTAAAAAGGCCTCCCTGAATATTCTGGTACTCATCTTTGATGTTCCCTCTGTTCTATCGGTAAAAATGATGGGAACCTCGACAACCTTGAAACCAAATTTAATTGCTGTAAACTTCATTTCAATTTGAAAAGCGTAGCCGACAAATTTAATTTTATCCAAAGGAATGGTCTCTAAAACTATCCTTCGGTAACATTTAAAACCAGCAGTAGCATCCTGAATATTGATTCTGGTGATGAACCGCACATACATAGAGGCGAAATACGACATTAAGACCCTGCCCATCGGCCAGTTTACAACGTTTACACCCTTGATATACCTTGAGCCTACTGCAATATCAGCTCCGTTTAAACAGGCTGATTTCAAGCGGATTAAATCGTCAGGATTATGTGAGAAATCGGCATCCATTTCGAAAATGTAGTCATATTTCTTTTCAATAGCCCATTTAAAACCAAAAATATAAGCTGTACCTAAGCCTTGCTTGCCTGCACGCTCATGAACATATAATTGCTCGGCATATTCCTCTTGTAACAATTTAACAATTTCTGCCGTGCCGTCTGGTGAACCATCATCGATAATTAAAATATCAAAGGCCTGGTTTAAAGAAAAAACCTTTCGGATAATTTTCTCGATATTTTCCTTTTCATTATAGGTAGGTATGATAACTAAACTATCGGACACTTTAATTATTTTTAATGTATTTTTAATTTTGAACTACTGCTTTCGGTTTCCCATTTCCCATTTCCCATTTCCCATTTCCGCAAAATTCAAACCGCGAAAGTAAATATTTAATGTGAAAATAACCGCATCATTTCAATGGATTAAATTCTGATAAAGATCTTATCTAACCTCGGCCATTAATTTTTTAATCATAGGCGAAACGATAATTAAGGCAAGACCCGCGATTAACGAATAAATCGCCAGTTGTTTATAACCCTCAGTGTACGACATTAATTTAGCCATCAGCGAAGCATTCTCAATACTAGACATCTCTGCGCCAAGCTTACCGGCAGCAAGTTGCCCGAATGCACTGGATAGAAACCAGAGCCCCATCATCATCCCGAACATTCTCTTCGGGGATAGCTTTGTAATAATCGACATCCCGATTGGACCTAAGCAAAGTTCGCCCAATGTGAGCAGGAGATAGGCCAGCGTAAATATATTTAATGAACTGATGCCTTGCTCGTTCGCGAAAAATCGGGTCGAATAAAATACATAGAAACTTAGCGCCAACAATAAAAAGCCAATTCCGAACTTAACAACTGTATTTGGTTCAATTTTTTTCTTATACATTAACAGCCATAAAATGCCTACAATAGGACTAAAAACGATGACAAATAAGGAGTTAACGCTATTATTAACAACGTTTGGATCGATGGATAAAAAAAGCAGGTTATGGTTCAGGTTATCTTTTGCAAATAAGGACAACGAACCGCCGCTCTGCTCAGAAATCGCCATGAAAATGAAGTAACAGAAGATAAATACAAAAGCAGCCAGTAGTTTGTATTGTGCTTTCCGATCTTTCACCATAAAAATTTCATAAAGAAAATATATTAAGGCTACTACACCAATTGTGTACATGAAGTAATCGGTGAAAGCCGTATTCTTAACCATGATGAAAATCAAAGGAATACAGAGTAAAGAACCTGTATAAACAGCAATTTCGTAAGCTGTTCTTTTGCTTTTCTCCAGGTGCAAAAGTGGTGAATTACCTATGGGACCCAGGTATTTTTTTGTAAATATAAATGTGCTCAGTCCGAAAGCCATAACTAAAGCTGCTGATAAAAAGCATAAATGCCAGCTGTAATATTTACCCAGGTAAATGCACATTGCGCCGCCTAATAAGCCACCCACATTAATGCCTGCATAAAATAGCCCGTAACCTGCATCTCTTCGATTGTCTTTTTCATGATATAATTCTCCCACCATAGATGAGATATTCGGTTTAAAGAAGCCTGTTCCTATAATTGATAAGGTAATACCGGTATAGAATAATCCCTGCGGATTAAAAGCCAGTACTAAGTTGCCTATAATCATTAAGGCACCTCCCCAGAAAAGCGATTTTCTGAAGCCAAGAATTTTATCAGCAAAAATGCCCCCGATAAATGTAAAGGCATAAACAAAGGCCTGTATGGCACCGTATTGCAGGTTTGATTTTTGATCAGAAAGATGCAATTGGTCAACCATAAAAAACGCAAGCACACCGCGCATGCCATAAAAGCAAAAGCGTTCCCACATTTCAACTAATGATAAATACCAGAGTTGTTTCGGGTATTTACCTTCAAAATTTTGAATCTCTTCTAAAGATTGTATTTCACTCATGCCTGTTTATGAAAAGCCAAAAGCCCGAAATAACCGGGCTTTTGGATGTTGTATCTTACAAAATTTTAATGAACGCCATGCATCCATTTTTTCAATAAAGGATTTAAAGAGAGCATAATCAAGCCGGCAACGATTGGTATTCCGGTGAAAATCAGGAAAAATATAGAAATCGAATATTGTGAGCTGATTTTATCAATTAAAGAACCGGTAGCGCCCGCCAGGTAATTACCAATGGCGGTACAGGTAAACCAGAATCCGAACATCAAACCAACCAGGTTTGCCGGTGCCAGTTTACTCACATAAGATAAACCCACTGGTGATATACATAATTCGCCAACTGTATGAAAGAAATAAGCGAAAATTAACCAGAACATACTTACCTGAGCGGCAGTCGCACCTTGTGGAATGTTTGCGCCGCCATAAGCTAAGCCTGCAAAACCAACGCCTACTAAAATAAGTCCGATACCAAATTTAACCGGACCGCTGGGATTGAATTTAGTTTCCCAGATTTTAGAGAAAATTGGCGCTAATGAAACAATAAAAAAGGAGTTTAAAACGCTAAACCATGAAGCGGGAACTTCTGTTGTTATTGAACTAAATTCTCTCGTTACTTTCCAAATGGCTATTCCCCAGATAATCAGGAAACTTAATAGGGTAAAAAGAATAGTTGCAGGGTACTTTTTGAAGATTTTTGTAGCAAGGCTAAAAAGTACATAAGATACAGCAACCAGAGGAAAAATTGTTAAAATTGCATCAATCCACTTAAATGTTGTTGCTGCGCCTCCGGTTAAGTTCCTTAACGTATAGTCTTTAGCGAAAATAGTCATCGAACCGCCTGCCTGTTCGAAAACCATCCAAAAGAAAATAGTGAAAATTGAAAAGATACCTACAACCCATAAGCGTTGTTTTCTCACAATTGGCGATATAACTTCAGCCGTCGGATCTACCTTTTCTACTTTTTCGGCTCTCTGAATTGAAGAACCAATTACTCCGAATATTTTCTGACCAAAATAGAATTGTAACATCCCAAACAGCATAAATATACCAGCTAAACCGAAGCCATAGTGCCAGCCAACTTTCTCGCCAATATAACCACACATCAACATGCCGATAAATGCGCCGGAGTTAATTCCCATATAGAAAATAGCATATGCACTATCCTTCTTGTCGCTGATTGGTGGGTATAATTTCCCAACAATTGAGGAAATGTTTGGTTTGAACATCCCGTTACCTAAAATTAACAGGAGTAAGCCGACATAAAAGAAGTTCGTACTTATTGCTTCAAGTGCCATGGCGCCATGACCAAGTGTCATTATTAGCGCACCAATTATAACAGCCTTTCTGTAACCGGTCCATCTGTCAGCAATTAAACCTCCGATAATTGGTGTAAAATATGCTAATCCAGTGTATAAAGCATAAAGTTGTAATGCTTCTGGTCGTGGCCAGCCCCATCCGTTTTTGCTCAAATCGCTAACCAGGAATAAAACCAGTATTGCACGCATTCCGTAATAACTGAATCTTTCCCACATTTCGGTGAAAAAAAGAACGAATAAACCTACTGGATGGTTGAATAACTTTTCAGGAGAAACGCCCTGGCTTTCTAAATGGAGATTTAATTCTTTCTCATGGTTAATAGATAGTGTTTCAGCTGTTGTTTGCATAGAACATTTGGTTGGTTTAAGTTTATGATTTCAAAATTTGTGTGTTGTTTTTTGTCAATAAAAAGTCGCAATATAGCGAGCAATGCGCATTCTAACAAATTTTTAACTTATCTGTTAATTATAAAAGGGTAATCATCTGATGATTTAGAATTTTTTAACCGGTTTTACATTTTTAGCAGGATCGATATATAATGCATCGTTCGAATTTGCCTCATTATTTAAAACGACATTTTCCTGAAGTTTTAAACGTCCGCCCACGATTTTAAAAGCATCCGTATTTCCGTCTGATCCGTAAAATTGAAATTTCCCTTTCATTTCAGGGTCGAAGGGTGCCAGATGATCGAAAACAATTAGACCAGCATTTTTATCGCTTTTCAAAAGCATGGCATTCTGTTTCTGGTATTCAAAAATTATCCTGTTATTACTTTTTAGGTCTTTTCCATCAAATACGGGCATTCCAAAAGTAACAGCATCCTTGTCGAACGATAAAATTTCAATCACTTTTTTAGTGGTTTCAACCGTATTTCCCTTCCAGCCTAAAAGTACATAATATGGCAATCTTCCGGATGAGGTTACAGGAATTATTTCATAATATTTGGCGCCAAACCATTTCTGATTGCTCGTAACTGCATTTGGCTCTGTAAAGTTCTCTGTTTGATCAATTAAAGGGAATAGCTTTAGTCCATTCTTATTATTCATTTGAATGGCACCATAATACCTGTAGATGCCATTTTCCAACTGAATATACCAGGAAATAAGTCTGAAAGATTGGTCCGGCGATTTAATTATCGCTATTGTTTTTAAGGAATCGAATGGATAACTAAATGAATTTGGCTGCTTCAGTGCTTCTACGAGCGTTTTTACGAATTTGCCGTTTTCCTCAAACTTCTTCCCGTCGTTTAGTTGCAGGCTGTAAATGGTCCGGGAGATTTTTATTAAGCTATCCTGAAAAACGTCAAGCCTATTACTGAGTTGTTGCGCCTGAAGTTTTATACTCAGAAGACCAGTTAAAATCAGTAAATAAAATTTAACGTTTTTCATTGGATAAATTTATAATTTTTCAATAACAAGTGCACTTGCACCACCGCCGCCATTACAGATTCCGGCGACACCGATCTTGCCATTATTTTGCTGCAATACAGCAAGCAGCGTAACTACAATTCTTGCCCCTGATGCGCCTAGAGGGTGACCTAAAGAAACAGCGCCGCCGTTTACGTTAACTTTATCTTCTTCTAGATTTAAAAGCTGATTATTTGCAATTGAAACAACGGAAAAAGCCTCATTAATTTCAAAATAATCAACTTCTTTTATATCTATATTGGCTCTTTGCAAGGCCAGGGGAATTGCTTTTGATGGGGCGGTTGTAAACCATTCGGGCGCTTGTTGTGCGTCTGCAAAGCCTAAGATTTTTGCTATTGGTTTAACCCCTAAGGTAGCGGCACGATCGGCACTCATTAAAACCAGAGCAGCGGCGCCGTCGTTTAAAGTAGATGCATTTGCCGCAGTAACAGTTCCGTCTTTTTTAAATACCGGTTTTAAAGAGGGGATTTTATCAAATTTAACAGCAGTGGGCTCATCATCAGTATCGACTACTGAAATGGCTCCTTTACGATCTACAACTTCTATCGGTACAATTTCTCCGGCAAATTTTCCGGCAATTTGAGCAGCTTGTGCTCTTTTGTAGGATTCAGTTGCAAAATTATCCTGCGCTTCGCGGCTAATGCTACAGTCTGTAGCACAAAGCTCGGCAGCCGAGCCCATATGATAATCGTTGTAAACATCCCAAAGTCCATCTTTCACCAATCCATCAGTTATTTGTCCGTGACCCAGCCTGTAGCCATTTCTGGCTTTATCCAGGTAATACGGCACATTGCTCATGCTTTCCATTCCGCCGGCAACGATGATATCATTATCGCCATTGGCAATACTCTGCGCAGCAAGCATAATCGCTTTAGTACCAGATGCACAAACTTTGTTAATGGTTGTTGCGGGTACATCAGGTAATCCGGCAAACTTTGCGGCCTGGGTTGCAGGCGCCTGACCTAAATTGGCCGAAAGCACATTGCCCATATAAACTTCCTGAATTTGATCTGGTTTTAAACTTGCCTGCTCAACAGCAGCCTTAATGGCATGTCCACCCAACTGCGTTGCGGAAAATTGGGCTAAAGAGCCACCAAAACTTCCGATAGCCGTACGTACAGCGGAAACAATTACAACTTCTCTCATGTAAATAATTTTTATGAATTTTGGTTAGGCTGCTAAGTTATGTATTTTTAATATTGCATAAACGCTATAAAATAGATTTTAGCATAATGGCAATGTCTAATAAATAAAGAAGCTGTATCAAAAGTAAAATTAGCTTTAAGGCTATAATTTTATTATTCGCCATTATCGCACAGGCGGCAACCATGATTGCTCAGCGAAGCTAATCTTAAAGCGCTTTGTAATAGCATTAGAATTCCGAATTAAATCCATCTATTGGGTTGGGAATGACAACGTATCGAAATATAATTTGATTTATGTGCAGTTTAATTCTTTTTATTAACGCCTCTTTTATCTATTCTTCTTTTAACTTCGTCTTCTTACGGGATTTTATCGCTTGATTTAACAAGAATTCAATTTGTCCGTTTGTACTCCTAAATTCATCGGAGGCCCATACTTCAATTTCCTTCAAAAGTGCCGGGCTAATCCTTAATACAAAAGCTTTTTTATCTTTCTCTGCCATCTTTACTTTATTGCCTGTATCTGATGCCGGGTTTTAAGATTTATAAGGAATAGTTCCAGCGCATCCAATTTATTTGAGCTAAAAAGAAGCTTCTTGCCATTTTTAAATTCTATTTTCAAACCTTTATCTCTGTCGTTTAGGATATAGGCCTTATCGTTAAATTTAAACCAAAGCCTGTAACGAACACCCCAGCCACCATAATCGCCTAATGCATCATATTTATCAATGTAGACTTTTTCAATATCACTCCAGGGAATTAACTTTGGCTTAATCTGAAATGGGAAATACCGATAGGAAATTCCTTCAGGCATAATTTTAGTAGTAAGTACATTTTTCTGAATAAAAAAAATAACCAGGAAGGGCAGGAGTACTGCCCATAAAGGTGCGAAATAAGTATCCTTTAAATCATTAAAACTCATACCCCCTTTATCGAATAATACGACGCTTAAAACAATTACAGCATCAACAGCCAATAAGATATAAAGCCACCAAAGTTTCAGATTTTGTTTTTCTTCAAATTCCATAGTCTTAATTGTATAAAGTGCCGGTATTTACAACGGGCTGAACGTGGCGGTCGCCGCATAACACAACTAATAAGTTACTTACCATTGCAGCTTTACGTTCTTCATCCAATTCGACGATTCCTTTTTGGGATAACTTTTCTAATGCCATCTCCACCATCCCGACAGCACCCTCAACAATTAGTTTACGGGCAGCAATAACCGCAGTAGCTTGCTGGCGCTGCAACATGGCGCTGGCAATTTCCGGTGCATAAGCTAGATGCGATATTCTAGCCTCCAAAACTTCAATGCCAGCCCTTGATAATCTGTCGTTCAATTCATTTTCCAGGAGCTCGCTCACTTTTTCGGCACCATCCTTAAGTGTTATACTCGTTTCTTCGCCTTCCGAATGGTCATAGGGAAATATATTTGCTAAGTGCCTAACCGCGGCCTCGCTTTGAATGTTAACGTATTGCATGTAATTTTCGACAGAGAAAATAGCTTTTGCGGTTTCATTAACTTTCCAAACCACAACTGCGGCAATTTCAATCGGATTGCCCAGTTTGTCGTTAACCTTTAGCTGCTGGCCATTTAAATTATTTGCTCTTAAGGAAACCTTTCTTTTACTGGTTAATGGGTTGACCCAAAAAAAGCCATCCGTTTTAACTGTGCCTACATACTTTCCAAAAAGTGTCAGTACTTTTGATTCATTTGGATTATTAATGATTAGTCCCGGCAAAACCAGAAAAAAATTGAAGGCAATTAAACTGCCACCAGAAATAAAACTCTTTGTAACAAAACAGAAAACTGCGGCACCTAAAAGTACCAAAAATAACGCAAATGTTAAATAGCCAGATGGCGGGTTAATAATTTTTTCCTGATACATATTGATATTGATTTGATATCATAAAATAAATTATAATTAATGGCAATTGCAAAGAAAATCAGTAAAATGTATATTAGATAAAAATGCTATTTTTGACAGCACCATAATTGTATTGTTTTGGCCAAAATAAAGAAAAACTCACATAAGATTCTCTACCGTAAATATTCATCGAATCTCAAATACCTGATGATGATGTTCACGGTTTTTATTATAACGCTTTTTTTACCCAAACAACCTCGCTTCAGGTATGAATTCGAAAAAAACAAGGTTTGGATGAATAAGGATTTAATATCGCCCTTTCCATTTGCCATTCTAAAAACAAACCCACAGGTGAGCACAGATAAAAAGGATGCGCTGCGAGACGTTTTGCCGGTTTATCAGTTTGATAGCGAAATCACCACGGGTGCATTAGAAGGATTTATGAATGAGTTCGACATCAAATGGCGTTCCGGTCAGCTTGATGAGCGGGAGAAGGCTGCTTATAAAAATGCATCTTATAAAATTTTACAGCATATTTATCAAAGAGGAATTATCGGTTTAAATGTAAAGCATCAAACATCTGGCAAAAATTACGACTTTTCGTTGCTGAGCAATAACGTTTCCATTCAAAAAAATACACAGGATATTTTTACCGCGGAAACTGCTTTAAAATATTTTAAAGAAAATTTTAAAGCGCCCAATCAGGTTATGCAGGATTTGATTAATAACCTTGCAGAAGATCATATAACACCCAACATAACCTTTAATGAGAGATTAACAGAGGTTATTCGTGAAAATACGGTTAGTAATGTGTCTACCACTAAAGGTATGGTGCAGAAAGGTGAGCTTATTGTTGCAAAAAATGACGTTATCGACGACGAAATATATCAGAAGTTAGAGTCTTATAAAGCCACGTATGATGCCCAAACAAAAACCATTGGCAGCAGGACTTTAATTTACCTGGGGCAGGTGGTTCTTGTAGGGTTCGTTTTAACAATATTAATGTCGTTTCTTTTTCTTTTCAGACGGGATATTTTTTCCGATAACCGGCAGCTCTCGCTTATTTTAATTGTAACCACGGGAATGTTGCTTGCGTTAACCTGGGCGTTAAAGATGAACATTGCAAGTCTTTATTACATACCGTTCTGTGTGGTTCCGATTATTATAAGGATTTTATTTGACACCAGACTTGCATTATACCTCCACATGCTGGTGATTTTGATTGCGGGTTTCTTTGTTGCAAACAGTTTCGAGTTCGTTTTTTACCAGGTAACTGCCGGCATGGTTGCTATTTTTAGTATCAAGAATTTTGTAAAACGGGAGCGATTTTTATTATCAGCGCTATTTATTCTGTCTGCCTATTTTGTTTCATTTGTTGGGATAGCACTGCTTAGGGAAGGTTCTTTCAGGGACATTGAATGGGGGAATTTTGTTCCGTTTATATTTAGTGTTTTACTTTCGTTATTGGCTTACCCGCTAATTTACATTTTTGAAAGGGTTTTTGGTATTACATCAGATGTTGCTTTAATCGAACTCACCAATACCAACAATAAGCTTTTGAGAGAACTGGCCTTCAAAGCGCCTGGCACTTTTCAGCATTCACTACAGGTGGCTAACCTGGCAGAAGCAGCCATTTTTAAAATCGGTGGTAATTCTGTTCTTGTCAGGGCAGGGGCGCTTTATCACGATATTGGAAAAGTAGACAATCCTCAGTATTTTATAGAAAACCAGAACACAGCAGTTAGTCCACATGATAAATTACCTTACGAACAAAGTGCGCAGATCATTATTCAGCATGTGCATAAGGGCATAGAAATTTTGAGGAAGAATCAAATGCCAGAAGCAATTATAGACTTCATCAGGACGCATCATGGGAACACGCGCGTTGATTATTTTTATCAGTCGTTTCTTAAAAACTCACCTGAAAAATTTGTCGATGAAAATATATTCCGTTACCCGGGGCCTATACCTTTTAGTAAAGAAACCGGTGTATTAATGTTAGCCGATTCAGTTGAAGCTGCCTCAAGATCGCTTAAAAATCCGGATGCCCAGAACATAAATGACCTGGTTGAACGTATAATTAACTATAAATTGGAACAAAATCAATTAGATAATTGCGATTTAACATTAAAAGATATTGAAACTATTAAACTGATTTTCAAGACAATGCTTATGAGTATTTATCATGTGCGTATAGATTATCAACAAGTTTTATAATTTTTTTTTGTGGAATAGGTTGTTTTACTATATTTGCAGACCTCAAAACAAGGTTTGTATAGCCGAATTTTGAGGGAACGGAGAGGTGCCTGAGAGGCCGAAAGGAACAGTTTGCTAAACTGTCGTACTGGTAACGGTACCGCGGGTTCGAATCCCGCCCTCTCCGCAAAATAAATTGGCAAATTTAAATGGAAATATCATTTTAAATCCGTTACTTTGCCGACCTTGTAAAAGGAAAAAAGATACCAGTTCGGGGTGTAGCGTAGCCCGGTATCGCGCCTGCTTTGGGAGCAGGAGGTCGTAGGTTCGAATCCTGCCACCCCGACAAATTTGCAGGTTTAAGCAAATTATTTAAATAAAGATCGATGCCAGTTCGGGGTGTAGCGTAGCCCGGTATCGCGCCTGCTTTGGGAGCAGGAGGTCGTAGGTTCGAATCCTGCCACCCCGACTTAAGCCTGTTTCTTCACCGAAACGGGCTTTTTTTTTACATGACTTAATAGTTCTAACTAATTTTGAGCTATCTTAAAACTGATTTAAGAATAATAGATAAAGGCTAGATTTTAATATTGTAATTGAATCACTACATTTGCATTTTTAATTTCTGGCTTTTATGTAATTTACAAACAGAAATAAACTATTTTGGCCAGGCTAGTTAAAGTGTGTGTCAAATTTTTAAAAATGAATTAAGTAAAAGATATTAAGGTGCTTATCGTTAATTTGCCTGAGTACGATTAATGACATCTTGTTTCATAATAAAATAATTGTTAAAACTTTTTCTTGACTTATTTAAAAGGAACAAGTTTAATTGTATATTTATGCGTTTTATATTGTCACCTATTAAAAAAATACTATAAATAACCCTAATTATTAATGAAAACTCTACTGAAAATCACTTTAGCAGCCTTAATGTTTTTAAGTGTAAAAGCTTACTCTCAAGAAACCATTATTCCGGAAATTAAATATGCTGATTTAGAAAAGTATATTGAATTGGCAAAACAAAATTTTCCTCGTTCAAAATCTTATCAACTTCGTTCTGACGGTTTGAAAATTGCAATTACGACCGCTAGCTTATCTTATTTAGATATTTTTAACGCTTCATACTTCTACAGACCAGGCGATAGGGCTGTATTGGATCCGGTGAATCCTTATAATGTTAATGGCGTTCAATTTGGTGTAGGTGTCAATTTAGGTAATTTGCTTACTAAGCCTTTTCTTGTTAAAAAAGCTAAAATCGATTATGAAGTTGCGAAATTAGAGCAAAAGGACTTTGAATTGTTATTAATAAACGATGTAAAAATTAGATATTATGACTACATCCAACAATTAAGTTTGTTAAAAATCAGTTCCCAGATGGCTCAGGATAATAAAGGTGTAGCCGAAAGTTTGAGATTGAGATTTGAAAAAGGAGAGATTACCTTAGATGCGTACAATCAATCTCGTATAAATCAATTCGCTTCTTTCCAACAAAAAATACAAGCAGAATCTTTGTATTTGAAATCGAGAGATTTGTTAGAGCAGATTATTGGTATGAAGTTAAGTGAAGTTAAATAAGAGAAATTAAAATTGATTAAATGGATATAAAATCACTTTTAAAACTGATTAATAAATATAAATGGGTGCTAATTCTAGTACCCATTGTTGCTGTAATAATTACTTACTTCTTGGTTCAAAATTTACCCAAGCAGTATAGTTCTGAAGTTCAAATATCAACAGGGCTTTTAGATCCTTCTAAAAAAGTTATCTCAAACGAAAACGTTGACTTTTTTCAGGTGAGTCAGCAGTTTAATCAAATTATGGAGAAATTCAAGACGAAAAAAATCATGAATATTCTTGCTTATAATTTGATGATTCACGATTTAGAAAATCCTAAAAAGTCTTTTAGAAAGTATAGTGAAAAACTTGATTCATTAAATGCCCAAGACAGAGGTGAATTAATTCAAATATTTAAAGAAAAACTTGCTACAAAATCAATATTAACATTATCTGATAATAATGGCAAGTACAAACTTTACAATTTGGTAGGGTCGATGGGGTATGGCGAAGAAACATTAAGAAAACAAATCGAAGTTAATCATGCAGATAATAGTGATTTAATAACTATAGAATATGTTTCTGAAAATCCAGAGCTTTCAGCTTATTTGGTTAATACGTTAGCTGCTGATTTTATTACCAATTATAGTAGTGAAATAAGTTTTAACCAAAATAATTCAATTGTTCTTTTAGATTCTTTGCTTAAACGAAAGGAAGCTACCATGAACGAGAAAAACAATTCTCTTGCTGCTTTCAAGAAAAACAAAGGATTTTTAAATCTTGATGAGCAATCCGGATCGGTTTATGGACAAATCACGCAATATGAAGCTCAGCGTGCCGAAGCTCTAAGAGTGATACAGTCTAATCAGGGAGCACTGTCTGTTATTAGAAATAAATTGAATGGAGGCGATTCCTATACTGCAGGAAGCACGCAAACAGATAACCGTGAACTTGTAAGACTAAAGCGGGAATTACAGGCAGCGAATGCAAGATACGTTGATAATGGATTTAAGGTGTCTGACCAGTTAAAGATTGATTCTATAAATAAAATTATCATTACAAAAAGCAATCAGAATGCCGATGAAAATGTTGTAGATCCACGTGCATCTAAACAAACGCTAATCGCACAGAAAACAAATCTTGAGATTTCATTAGAAGAGCAGAAAAGAAGCCTGAACATAATTAATCAGCAGTTGGGCATTTTAAGAGCTAAGTACAGCAGTATGGTTCCTTATGACGCCGATATTCAAAACTATCAAAGGGAAGCGGATTTAGCTACTAAAGAGTATATGACTGCTTTAGATCAGGTAAATACAAACAGAGCAGGGCAAAGTTTGGGTTTAAGATTACAAATTGAACAAATGGGTTTGCCTGGTAATCCTGAACCCTCAAAAAAGATTTTTTACTTGTTAGGTGCCGGAGCGGGAAGTTGTATTGCCAGTTTTGGGTTCGTATTATTAGTGTTCTTTCTCGATAATAAGATTATCAACGCTCAGCAGTTAGCCAACGCGACAAAATCGAAAACCATTGGCGTGTTGAACAAGATTACAAGCAACGAAAGAAACATCAGGGATATCTGGAACGATAAAAATGGAAATCAAAACTTTGAACTTTACCGGGATATGCTCAGGTCATTACGTTTCGAAATCAATAGCCAGATGGATGCAGATGGAAGTAAGATTTTGGGTGTTACTAGTTTGGTAGCTGGAGAAGGGAAGACGTTTTTATGCTATAGCTTAGCCTATGCCTTTGCAATGACTGGTAAGAAGGTGCTGTTGATTGCTGATGAACTTCCTGTGGTTAAATCCGATAGTAAGGCACTTGCTACTACTCAAAATTTCCAAACTTTTTTGGTCAAGAAAGAGATTCACACTGAAGATCTGATAACCATAATGAACAAAAGCAATGCGCGGGAATCACTTTTAGAAATTCAGAGTATAAAAAGTCTTCAGGCTGGCTTTGACATATTAAAAGATGAATTTGATACTATTATTGTTGATGTAAATGCGCTTCAGGATATAAACATCGCGAAAGAGTGGCTTCTTTTTACTGAGAAAAATATTTCAGTCTTCGAAGCTGGAAACACCATTAAAGATTCTAATAAAGAATTTGTAGATTATATTAAAAAACTACCTGGATTTTTAGGATGGGTACTAAATAAAACTCAGATACAGAGCTAATTAAAATAATATAACTGCGTTAAGTATTTATGGTTGCTAAAGTTGTTGTTTATATATTATTAATTTATTGCTTCGTTTACTGGCTTATTTCTAGGGAATTAGGAATAATGTTTCCTATTGGTATCCTCATTGAAGTAATCATGTTGATTGCTTTTATATGTGCAATCTTTTCGGTTCCTAAAGAAAATTGGAAAAACTTAAATAATGACTTGTTTTATCTTTTCTTATTTTGGTTTTTTTTAAGTGTGCTCGAGGTTGCTAATCCAGCTGGTGCGAGTACAATAGGATGGCTTAAAGAAATTAGGTCTGCCGCAGAGTATCCATTACTGATTGTCACGCTGTATTTTTTAGTTTTTAAAACCAACAAAGATTTAGATTATTTCTTAATAATTGTCATTGCGTTATCAACTCTTGCGGCTTTAGACGGCATAAAGCAATTGCATTTAGGCTTGTCAAAGGGGGATAGGATATTTTTAGACAATGGAGGTGCGGTAACACATGTATTATGGGGTAGGTTAAGGGTATTCTCATTTTATTCTGAAGCGGCACAATTTGGTGCTTCGCAGGCCCATATTGGTTTACTTACTTTAATATTGGCTTTAGGACCAGTTAAAAGGAATGTAAGAATTATATTATTGACATGTTCGGCCCTGATGTTATATGGAATGTTAATTTCTGGTACGAGAGGTGCAATGTTTGCTTTAGTACCCGGAGCCTTTGTTGCCATTTTACTTAGTAAAAAATTCAAAGTATTAATTTTAGGTGGTGCGTTAGCTATATTATTTCTATGCTTCCTTAAGTTCACTAATATTGGTAATGGAAATTATAACATCTACAGGTTTAGAAGTTCTCTAAATCCAGATGATCCTTCCCTAAATGTAAGGTTAGCCTCCCAAAGGGTTTTAAAAGAGTATATGAGCGGTATTCCATTTGGGGGTGGCTTAGGTGTTGTTGGTTCAAATGGAATGGCTTATAACGCCGATAAATTTTTATCGAAGGTACAGCCAGATAGCTATTGGGTAAAGGTTTGGGCCATGTATGGCATTGTTGGTTTTACCATTTGGATTTGCATGATGGTGTACATACTGGGACGATGTTGTGGCATTGTTTGGGATATAGAAGATGAAGGATTAAAAGTTAAGGCCATTGCATTAACATCTGGTTTTGCAGGAATTCTTTTTTGTAGTTACGGTAATGAGGTAATTAACACCATGCCCACAACCATTATAGTATATGCTTCAATAGTGTTTGTATACATGATGCCCAAGTTGGATAGAGAATTAAAAGAAAAAAAATTAATTAAAATAGCCTGATATGCCTTGGGAAATATTTAGTGTACCTGCTATAATTTTCTTTATAATCGGTTTTTTCAGAGGAAGAAAAAAATCAGATACAGAAGATTTTAACGAATAATATAATGGCCTCAATCATTTCCAAAATAAAATCGAATCCCAAATTAAAAAGCTTAGCGTTGAGTATGCTAATGCCTGCCAATGATAATAAGCCTCGTTTATGGGTAAGATTGTTTTTAAATCCTTTTAAACATAAAAGAGGTAAAGGGGCAATTGTCAGGTACAATACCAGGTTGGATGTTTTTCCATTTAATAATTTTCATCTTGGTAATAAGTCGGTTATTGAAGATTTCGCAACAGTAAATAATGGCGTTGGCGATGTAATCATAGGTGATAAAACAATTGTTGGTATGGGCAATGTAATCATTGGACCAGTTACAATTGGCAACCACGTTATGATGGCTCAAAATATTGTAATATCTGGTTTAAACCATGGTTACGAAGATGTAGACATTCCGCCCTCGCTTCAAAAAGTTTCTTGCAAACCCATTTTAATTGCTGATAATGTATGGATTGGAGCAAATAGTGTAATTACCGCAGGGGTGGCACTCGGAAAACATTGTATAATTGGTGCAGGAAGTGTCGTAACCAAAAATATTCCTGAATTCTCTGTTGCAGTTGGCAATCCTGCTAAAGTGATCAAGCAATATAATAAACAAACTTCCTCATGGGAAAAGATATCTTTATAACTAGAGCGAATGGAAACTACAACGAAAGTTGAATATTTTGATGACATAACCTTAATGATTACACACTACAACCGTAGTAAATCTTTAGAGCGTTTGCTTTTGGAGTTGAAGAAAGCGAATTGTATGTTTAAGGAAATTATCATTTCAGACGACAGCAGTTCGACGGAACACATCAGTTATATTAATAGTTTAAGCAATCAATACGATTTTAAGTTAATTACCACACCTGTTAACAAAGGCTTAGGAAATAATTTAAACAAAGGTTTGGATGCCGTCAGAACACCATTCACTTTATATATACAGGAAGATTTTATTCCATTAGAAAACTTCGCACAAAATTTAAAAAATGGTCACTCTCTGTTGATGGAGCGGGAAGATTTTGATGTGGTTCGTTTTTATGCTTACGAAAAATATCCTTATCTAAAGAGTTACAAACATGGCTTCTCTGAAATGCTTTTTAAATGGTGGTATCCTGGATTAAATAAATTTGCTTTATATAGCGACCACCCACACTTAAAAAGAAGCTCTTATTTTAAAAAATTCGGTCGATATATTGAGGGTACATCCGGTGATAAAACAGAATTTGGCATGATGATGTCGTTTATCAAACATGGCGGTAAGGCGTTCTTTTTTGATGAGCACAAATCTGTGTTAGAACAGGTTAATTCTTCTTCTGAGCCAAGTACTATGCACAGAAATATGTGGCGCAATAGTGACAATTTTTTTGTTAGGCATTTAAGAACTGCTTACAGATATGTCAACTGCTATTCAGGTCTTTATTTAAGAAAATTTTAATCAACCAAAATTGGAAGGACAAGATTTTGTAATTGTTGGTCAGCAACCATGGGATACTGAAATTGGAAGTAATTGCAAAAATATTGCAATTGAAATTAGTAAAACAAATAGAGTTCTATACATCAATTCTCCTTTAGATAGAATAACACTTTACAGGGATAAAAAAAATCCTAAAACTAAGCTTAGATTAGATGTTATTAAAGGTAAAGCTAATGGCTTGATTGAAGTTCAAGATAACTTATGGAATTTGTACCCAGATTGTATGGTAGAATCTATAAATTGGATTCCAGTTACAGCCATATTCAATCTGGTAAATCATTTTAACAACAAAAAGCTATCCCAATCAATATTAAAGGCAATTAAGAAATTGGGTTTTAAAAATTTCATCCTTTTTAATGATAATGAAATGTTTAAAGGTTATTTCTTGAATGATTTTCTAAAACCGAAGGCCAGCGTTTATTATTCAAGAGATTACATGATTGGGGTTGACTATTGGAAAAAGCATGGAGAAATTCTAGAACCTAAGTTAATTGCCAAAAATACCCTTTGCGTGGCAAATTCTACTTTCCTAGCTGATTACTGTAGAAAATATAACCCAAATTCTTTTTACATAGGGCAAGGCTGTGACTTAGAAATATTTTTTAGGAAAAAAATTCAGCTCGAAATTTTAGGTCTGGAAAGCATTAAACGGCCAATTATAGGTTATGTTGGTGCACTTCAAAGCATCCGTTTAGACAAAGATATTATTGCTCATATAGCCCTCACAAAACCAGAATGGACTATTGTTCTGGTAGGGCAGGAGGATGATATTTTTAAAGCTAGTGAGCTACATGATTTTAACAACATAATATTTACTGGAAATAAGCCAATTAACATTTTACCTGACTTTATAAATGCGTTTGATGTTTGTATAAATCCTCAACTTGTTAATATGGTTACAATCGGCAATTATCCACGAAAAATTGATGAGTATTTAGCAATTGGGAAACCTGTTGTAGCAACCGCTACTAAAGCTATGGAAACCTTTTCTGATTTCGTTTACCTTGCCGAAAATAAGCAGCAATATGTCACAATGATTGAGCAGGCGCTAGATGAGAATAGCGACCAACTGGAAGATAACAGAAGAAATTTTGCGCTAAAACATACATGGGAAAATAGTGTGAAAGACTTATACATCGCTATTGAGCATACTTTATCAGACAATACCTAATATGGAAGCTTTGATTACAATTTTTATTATTTTTCAGGTAATCGTTGGCTTTAATTTACTGCTTCCGGTGTTATTATATATTTTTCATTTTTTTAGAAATGAAAGTAAGACCATAATAGTATCGAATAAAGGTGAATATGATTATGGTATAATCGTCACGGCTTATCAACAAACTACCTTATTGCCAGGTGTTGTTAAATCAATCTTGAACCTGAACTATGATAATTATATGGTTTATGTGGTTGCCGATGATTGCGATATCACCGGTCTTGACTTCAATAGTGATAAAGTTATATTGCTAAGACCAGAAGAAAAACTAGCCAGTAACACTAAATCTCACTTTTTTGCTGTAAACAGATTTATCAGACCTCATAAACTTTTAACCATAATTGATAGTGATAATTTAGTCGATCCAGAGTATCTTAATGAGCTGAATAAATTTTTTGATTTAGACTATCTTGCTGTTCAGGGCGTACGGAAAGCCAAAAATTTAAATACCGATTATGCCTGTCTTGACGAGGCTGGTGATATTTATTATCGGTTTATTGATAGGAAGCTTTTGTTTGACAATGGTTCATCAGCTTCGTTAGCTGGCTCTGGTATGGCTTTTACAACTTCTTTTTATAAAGAATGTTTAGAAAAGTTATCAATTGAAGGTGCTGGTTTTGATAAGGTTTTACAAATGGAGATTTTAAATCGTGGTAAACGAATAGCCTTCGCAGAAAAGGCAATCGTTTATGATGAAAAAACATCGAAATCTCAACAATTAGTAAATCAACGTGCCAGGTGGATAAATACCTGGTTTAAATACGCAGGCAAAGGTGTAAAACTCATCTTTACAGGTTTGTTCCGATTCAATAGAAATCAATTCCTTTGTGGGCTTATTTTTTCGAGACCCCCTTTATTTATTATTGCAGGGCTATCAGTATGTTGCATTTTCATAGATTTATTCTTCCTAAGTAATATGTTAATTTTTTGGCTCATAGCCATTTCAAGTTTCTTCGCAATTTTCTTTGTTGCTTTAAACTATTTTAATGCACCCAAAGCCGTTTATAATGCCCTGGTGAAAGTGCCGGTTTTTATGTTTTTGCAAGTACTTTCATTATTTAAGGCTAGAAAAGCGAATGAAATATCTACCGCAACAGTTCATTACAATGAAGGAATTGTAGAGGAATTAGAGCAAAAAAAATCTAGTGCCAAATGATGACAACTGCAAGAAAAAAAATCTTACATGCTATTAGGCAAGGCCAGGTTGGTGGTGGTGAAACCCATGTATTGGATTTGGTGAATAGCTTGGATAAAGTTAAATACGAATCTGTAATTTTATCTTTTACAGAAGGGCCAATGGTTGAAAAACTAAAACTTGCCGGATTTAAAACTTATGTTGTAAGCACTGAAAAGCCATTCAATGTTAGTGTTTGGAAAGAAGTAAAACAGATTATATCAACGGAGCAGATCGATTTAATTCATGCACATGGTACCAGAGCCAATTCAAACACTTTTTACAGTGCTAAGATGCTTAAAATTCCATTAATTTATACGGTTCATGGTTGGTCATTCCATCCTGACCAGAGTAAAATTGTGAAGTTTATCAGAAGCATGAGTGAAAGGTTTCTCGTTGCTGTGGCCAATAAAACGATTTGTGTTTCAAAAAGTAATCTCATAGAAGGAAAAAATAAATTTCCAATGTCAAATGCAACCGTAATTGCCAATGGAATAAACCGTTTCAAGTTTAATCCGGATAAGGAATTTAAAAATATACGGTCGGAATTTGGCATCGATCAGCATTCAATTTTGGTTGGATACATTGCTAGGATTACAAATCAAAAATCTCCTTTAAAGTTTATTAAAGCAATAGCGGTTCTTCCTAAAAAAGAGAACGTTCGTTTTTTAATTGTTGGAGACGGAGATTTAAAGATTCAGATGCTTGCATTGTCGAAAGATTTAGGTCTTGATAAATACATTACTTTTGTAGATTTTAGGAGTGATATACCTGATATTTTAAGCGCAATTGACGTTTTCTGTTTACCATCGCTATGGGAAGGTTTGCCGATTGCATTATTAGAGGCAATGTCTATGCGAAAAGCAATATTGGCATCAAAAATTGATGGCATCACAGATTTGATAGAAGATGGTGTAAATGGTTTGCTCGTTCCTCCTGCTGATGTAGAAAGTTTGGCAACTGCGCTTCAAAGTCTAATTCTGGATAAACAATTAATTCAGAATCTAGGGGCTGAAGCAGAAAAAACAGTTCAGGAAAAATTTAATATTTCTACTATGACTAAAAGTATTGAAGCGGTTTATCAGGAATTTATTTAATAGATTAATTTTTTTTTATATGTTTAAAGTTGAAATATTTTATAAATCTATCGTAAGTAGATTTATAAATTCCACCATCAACAATTATTCTCCTGTCACCGGTCCATACAATACTTTCGCTATTTGTAACCCAATGTAGTTTACCAAAGCCAGCTTTTCGTAATTTCATTGCTAGCCAACCATCCTCGTTCGTTCCCGGAGGATGAACAAATCCCTCAACATTTAAGCATTGTTCTCTGCGACACGCTGAATTAAACCCATAAACATTTAGTGCTTCTTCTTTAAACAGCCTGTTTATATGCCTGTTAAAATCAGATAAATACTCATAAAAAAAGTATAAAACTCTTGACGTTTCTTCGGGAATGAAAGAAAATCTTCCATAGGTTAATGCAATTTTATTACTTTCGTTAAGCGGGTCTACCATGCTGTCAATCCACGATTCAGGATAAATCGTATCTGCATCGGCGTTAATAATATATGTTCCTCTTGCTGCAGCTAAACCAGCATTTCTCGCATTAGTAATACCCTGTTTCATCTCGTTGACACAGATAACTCCACAGGCATTAATCAGTTCTTCAGTTTTATCTTTCGAATTGTTGTTTACAACTATAACTTCAATAGTATATTTTGTTTTCGTATTGGATAAGGAAAATAAAGTTTTTAAGATGTTTTCTTCTTCATTATATGCTGGTATAACAATTGAAATGTCAGGTGTATCACTGTAAAGTTTTTTGAAATTTTCATTTATTAACTTTATTTCAGACCTTAAAAAACTTGAACTCTTGTTGTACTTTTGGATACTAACCGGGATGAAAATAGGCCTCATTAAGTTATAGATTGTGGATAATTGATAAATATATATCAAAAACTTTAAATGTTGAATAAAAAAAAATAATACCGCTAATTATCAAAGAATTGTTCGATTAATATTTACCTTTACTTTTTATAACTATCCCCGCTCATTTTGAACAGACGAACATCTATAAGAGGTATTTTAGCTTTAAGCGCCTTAGGTATTTCTTCATTTTCTGCTTACAAATGGTTCGACTTACATAAAAAGATCAGTTTAAGTCAGTTTACTGATTTTAAAGTGCTTATAGCTGAACTTGCAGAAACGATTATTCCGGAAACGGATACGCCAGGGGCTAAGAGTTCCGGTGTTCAAAATTACATCATAAACGTACTGCATAATTGCACAGCTAAAGTAGAGCAAAATAAATTTTTAAATGGTCTTGAAAGTGTTCAGGGATACGCATATGATCTATTTAATAAATCGTTTGAGCGTTGCACCTTATTGCAGCGTACTGAAATATTAAAACATTTCGAAGAGAGTGATACATACCGATATCAGATCTTAAACAAAATAAATAATAAACTAGTGGGTCGTCCTTTTTTTACCTTGTTAAAACAACTTACAGTTGAGGGATATTGCAGTTCAGAACTTGGTGCATCTCAGGGCTTATCTTATGATTACATACCTGGAAATTTTATTGCTTGTACACCTTTGAAACCGAATCAAAAATCGTGGGCAACGAAATAATTATGGATACAACTGCTAATACAGAACAAGTTTACGATGCCATTGTAATTGGTTCTGGTATAAGTGGTGGTTGGGCTGCAATGGAATTGTGTAAGAAAGGGTTAAAAACATTATTGCTGGAAAGAGGAAGAGACGTGAGGCACATTATTGATTATCCTACAGCCAACTTAAAACCCTGGGAATTTAAAAATGGATTACACAACACGCTTCAGGATATACAAGAAGATCCAATTCATAGTAATGTTTACAGTCCGGCAGATAAACATTTCTTTGTAAGCGACAAAGTTCATCCATATATACAAGAAAAGCCATTTAATTGGTTAAGAGGCTATCAGGTTGGTGGTAAATCCTTAACTTGGGGAAGACAGTGTTACCGTTTTAGTGATCTAGATTTCGAGGCAAATAAGAAAGATGGGGTTGGCGTAGATTGGCCGATTAGATACAGAGATTTAGAAAAGTGGTATGATTATGTTGAGCAGTTCATTGGGGTAAGTGGACAAGCAGAAAATTTGCCGCATCTACCCGATGGACAATTTCTACCACCAATGGAACTAAATTGTGTAGAAAGTCACTTAAAAACATCGATAAAAAATAAAGAAAATAAAGTATTAACTATAGCAAGAGTTGCAAACCTTTCTCGTGGTTGGGATGACCGGGGACCCTGTCAAAATAGAAATTTATGCAACAGGGGATGCCCTTTTGGAGGTTATTTCAGTAGCAACAGTTCAACTATTCCCGCTGCAGAAAAAACAGGCAATTTGAAATTGCGGCCGTTTTCTATTGTTGCCGAAATTTTATATGACGAAGAAACACAAAAGGCTTCTGGCGTTAAAGTAATAGATGCAAATACGAATGAAACTCTTATTTACAAATCCAAAATTATATTTGTTAATGCTTCAACGATTGCTACAACTTCTATATTGCTAAATTCAAAGTCGAAAAGGTTTCCTTCTGGATTAGGTAATGACAGCGGCCAACTTGGACACAATTTAATGGATCATCATTCATCTGCAGGTGCTTATGGTGTTTTTAAAGGATTCGAAGATAAATATTATAAAGGTAGAAGACCATGTGGTTTTCTAATCCCAAGGTACCGAAACTTAAAAGAAAGTGAAGGTTTAGATTTTAAAAGAGGTTATAATATTCAAGGTGATGGAGAACGTAAAGAATGGGAAGATAGGCAAGGTGAGCTGGGGTTTGGAGTTGATTTTAAATCTAAATTAACAACGCCAGGTCCTTGGACGATCTGGATGGCAGGTTGGGGTGAATGTTTGCCTTATTTCGAAAATCAAATCTCATTAGATGAAACGCAAAAAGATAAATGGGGATTGCCTTTAGTCAAAATAGATTTTTCATTTAAAGAGAATGAAAAAAATATGATGAAAGACATTCAGGAAACTTGTGCCACTATGTTAAAAGATGCAGGTTTTTCTGATGTAAGTATGTTTAATTATAATAAGCCTGGAGGTTCGACTATACATGAAATGGGAACCGCTCGTATGGGAACTGACCCTGCTACATCTGTTCTTAATTCTAATAATCAAATCCACTCAGCAAAAAATGTATTTATAACTGACGGAAGTTGTATGACATCCTCTGCTTGTCAAAATCCATCATTAACATATATGGCACTTACTGCCAGAGCTGTTGATTTCGCAGTAAATGAAATAAGAAATGGTAATTTATAACAACGATGCAATTACGCTAGATAAATGATAAAGATTATAAAAAAGGCGTTTGCAATTTTTAAAAATATGCATTTTCAATCCCTGCTCGCGAATGGAATGATGGCTGTTTTTGGAATGATTACCTTATCTATTTTATATAGGAATCTCACCGTAGTTGATATAGGTATTTATATTTTCTTTTTAGCTATTGTGGGTTTAGTAGATAATCTCCGGGCTGGGTTTTTGACGATAACAATTGTTAAGTTTTTTTCGGGTACAACAGAAGAGCGGGGAAACGAAGTGGCCGGTTCGTCCTGGTTATTAGCTTTAGTAATTTCAGTGCTATTTTTAATAATTAATATACCAACCTATTTTATTTCCTTGTATGTAACCGACCAAGGTTTAGCATTATTTTTAAAATATTTTTCGATTATATCCCTTATTACATTACCCTGTTTTATGGCCGATTGTATCGTTCAGGCAAATAAGCGATTTGATAGATTGTTGTGGTTAAGAATATTTAATCAAGGCTCTTATACATTAATCATATTTACTTTGGCTTATTTAGGTAAACTAAATCTGACGACGGTAATGTACACTTTTATAGGCTCAAATTTATTTGCCAGTTGCATAGTTTTGGTATTAAGGTGGACTATGATTTCATCAGTTTTTAAGGCCAAGATCGCTACAGCATGGGAACTTTTTCATTTTGGAAAATATAGCATGGGCACGAATATCAGCTCAAATTTATTTGGAGTAACAAATACTTTCGTAATTAATTTTTTAATAGGACCTGCTGCATTGGCGATGTACAATTTGGGAGGAAAATTATTACAAATAGTAGAAATACCATTATTAAGTTTTGTTACCAGTGGTATGCCGTTGCTGTCTGCTCATTATAACAAGGGTGAAAAAATTGAGATGGTTTACACATTAAAAAAGCTGATAGGCATGTTAACTATTGTACTAATTCCAGTAGTAATTGTCGCTTTAATTTTTGCCCAACCCATTATTCATTTGCTGGGTGGTAAAGGATATGTAGCTAATGAGGCACCAAACCTTTTTAGAATTTTTATGGTTATTGCCTTGTTATATCCTGCCGATAGGTTCTTTGCAATTGGAGTAGATATCATACACCAGCCTAAAATTAATTTTTATAAAATTATTATAATGTCGTTAGTCAATCTTGCCGCTGTATTTGCATTCGTTGGCATTTATCATTCTGTTTATTCCATCGCTTTTGCATCCGTGACACCAATAATTGTTGCAATTTATATGACTTACAAACCATTGAATAATTATTCGAAGTTCAGCTTTCTAAGCATCTACCAGGTTGGATTTAAAGAATTAATTCTTCTCATAAAACAGTTAAATGAAACCTTTTTTAAAAGTTCAGATAAAATAATCAATGAAAAAAAATAACATTTCTGTTGTGTTGGCTTGCGATAACAACTATGTCGTTTTATTAGCAGCATTGTTGAAATCAATAGAGATTAACCACACTGATAGTTCAATTGTTGATGTCTATATCGTTGATGACAACATTTCAAGGACAAACAAGTCTAAATTAGAGCAATCGCTAAGTTTAGTTAAGATGAAATTGATATGGTTAAAAATGACGGAAATTATTCCGAAAGATATTAACCTTCCAATTGTAAATAATGCATATCCTATAAATACGTACATCAGACTACTTATACCCTATATTGTACCTAAAGATGTTGAGCGGGCAATTTTTATGGACGTGGATATGATAATGCTGGACGATATCGCAAACTTATGGGCTATTGATACCGGAAAATTTGTAATAGGAGCAGCAAGCGATACCATAGGCCCGATCGTTAAAACAATTGGGAATGGAATAGAAAATTACAAAGAATTGGGATTAAACCCCGATGAAAAGTATTTTAACGCTGGTTTGCAAATCATTAATATTGAAAAATGGCTTGAGCAAGATATTACCAGAAAAACAATAAATGCCATCAATGAGAATAAAAAATATGCGTCGTTAGGCGATCAGTATGGATTAAATATCGCATTAATTGCCAATTGGTTTGAAATCGACAGGCTATGGAATTGTTTTTCTGTAAATGAAGACCCAAATCCAAAATTAATTCACTATTTTCATAGAAAGCCTATTTATAAAACTTATGCATATAATTATAGAGATGAGTTTTACCATTACTTAAATCAAACCAAATGGATAAACTTTAAACCGATAGGTGCCTCAAGCAGATATTTAAAAAAAATAAATAATATCATTCAAAAACTGAAATTCAAATTTTTGAAATAATAATCAGATAATTTATATAACTCTTATAGCGTGAAAGTGAATAATAATATATCGATAATTGTAGCTAGTGATAATCACTACGCAATATTAATTGTTGCATTGCTTAAATCAATTGATTTAAATCACAAAACAAACGAACATATTGATTTCCATATAATCGACGATGGAATTGCAAAATCTTTCAGGAAGAAATTAGAATCAACTGTAGATCCATCAAGGATAACAATTAAATGGTTTAACAGCAAAGAAATCGTTCCAGCTCATATAACGATTCCTGTTGATAGCTCAGCGTTTCCATTAACTGCTTATATGAGGGTTTTTTCACCTTATGTGGTTGACGAAAATGTAGAAAAACTGATATATCTGGATGTGGATACCATAGTTCAGGATGATATTTCCAAATTGTGGAACCTATCACTGGGAGAATACACAGTTGCTGCAGCACAAGACGTGGGTAAAACTGTCGATTGCAAATGGGGTGGTATAGCAAATTACGCCGAGCTAGGACTTACGGCTGACACAAAATATTTCAATTCAGGTGTCTTGGTTGTTAATCCTAAGAAATGGAAAACAGAAGGTATTTCTGAAAAAGTAATTGATGCTTTAAGAATTCATAAAAAATATGTTCAATTGGCAGATCAATATGGTTTGAACGTTGTTTTGGCTAATAGATGGTTACAATTAGATCCAAAATGGAACTGGTTTGCTTTTAATGAAAATGATAATCCATCATTGGTTCATTTTCTTGATATTAAGCCTATATTTAAAACGTACAATTCGAAAGAAGTATATAAAGATGAATTTTACAGGTATTTATCACTAACACCTTGGAAAAACTTTAAACCAATTAGCGGAAATCAAAGACACATCAGAAAGATTTTTAACAAGATCAAAAAGGCCTTTATAAAATTATAGAAGAAGAAATCTCCTTCTATAATTTTAAGCTATCTGAAGGTAAAACTTCATTGTTCGCCAGTTTGTTGAATATTTCATTTTTGCTCTGGCTCTTTTGGGATATCATATTAAGTAGTAAAATACCCATCACGAAGAAACCAATACAGATTAAGGCTGTTGTAAATAAGCTTACTGTCATAGTACTGGCCCAACCTAAAATAGCTTCATCTGTGAAGAATTTTTTGTATAGAACAATGCCGATAAAACCCATAAAAGAAACAATTATCAGCATAAAAATTCTTAAAAAAACCATTAATAATTCTTCCGCGTACTCTACAAAAGATTTAAATGCATGATGAACCAAGCTGGTTAAGTTCATTTTTGATTTCCCATCTATTCTTTTTAACCTATTGTAAACGATACTAGTTGATGAAACTTTTTGTTTAGAAAGATGAGCAGCAAAATGTATAAATCCGGTATAGCAGGAGGTTTTTAAAACTTTCTTTTTTATCATGCAGAAATTGCCAAAATTTAAGATTTTTCCGGTAATGACTTTAAATATAAACCTATAGATATAATACGATGCCTGAAAAGAAAAGCTTTCTTTTCTTCTACCTCGTGCCACGTTAACGATATCAAAATCTTTAAACTTGACCAAGTCAGCAATGGCTTCCGGGTCATCTTCGCCATCAGAATCCATTATGATAAATTTATCCGATGATAAACTATTAGAATATAACAAGCCTTGGTAAATAGCAGCCTGATGGCCAACATTAAACTTTAATTCTAATACGGTTAAATTGGCATTTGTTGATGAGAATTTAAATTCCTTCAACAAAGAAAGGGTATGATCTGAAGAGCAGTCGTCAACTACAACGACCTCAAACCTTTGAGGAAGTTTTTCTATTACGCTTTCAACATTCTTTAGAAATGAAATTACGGTAGTATTTTCATTAAAACAGGGGGTAATAATTACTACTTTTTCTTCCATATGGTATTATTTAATTTTGTAAATTAAGTACCCTTCAATATTTAGTAACAATGTGTAATTTGATTTTTTGATTTCATTAAAATCCTTTACAACTTCATATTTAGAATTAGGGTTAGAATCAATTATGTATTCGATGTCGCCATTTTTAAATAATTTCTCAAATTCTTGATATCCAAAAACCTCTAGTTTGCTAGTAGAGTATTCTAGAATGTCTCTTTGGGGAATCAGGCAATTTTTAAAGTAAATATTATTTAAATATTGTCTGGATGGTGCGTATGTATCAGTGCCTAAGTTCGAATAAATATATTTCCCTTTAGTGCTTTTTAAGTCTGCATTTATTAATTTAACTATCTGGGCAGTAGCATGTTTTTGTAAAATTAATTTTGGGTCATTCTTAAAATTTGTTATTGATTTTAAGGTATAGAATCCAAATAGAACTATTATGAAAAAGCAGAATATTGAAACTAACGAATATTTATGCAGTAAAAATTGGCGCCTTTTTTGAAACGTATTAAATTCAAAGGTTTGATGTATAGCTACAATTAAAGCTAGATTCATAAAAACCACGTAATATTGAGTTGTTGCACCCATTTTTAACGCAGTTACTGAGGCGAAGATTAAGGTTCCTAATGAACTGATTGCCAATAATCTATTACTATTGTTTCCTTTAAAAATCAAATTTTTGGCAATCAAAAGATATAAAAAGTAGAATATTAACGGCCAGCCAATTAATATAAATATGCTTCTGGTAAGGATATATTTTACAAAGTTTGTTACATCAATTCCGTTTTTTACACCTCCAATAATATTCTCAAAGAAAGATGGATATACTAAATAGGTCGAGTAGAAAAGAGTTCCGTAAAGTAGGGCAGATAATACGATAAGTTTTACCATTGTTGCCCAATCCCGAATGAGGAAAGAGAAGCCTACAAATATTATAATGAACTGTATTCCACTTTGTTTTGAAAATAAAGCAAGGGCTGTTAATACCACGACAACAATTAATGTTATATTTCTTTTATTATATTTATAATAATATATAAATGTGTATAACGCTGCAATTCCTGCTAGATCGTGCAACGAATCAGGTCTTACAGCAAAATTGTGTGCAAAATTTAGAGCGAATGATGCAATGAAAAGTAATAATGCTTTTAGACCAATTACCTGAAAATGATCTTTTGCAATTCTATAAACAATGAATGAACTGGCCAGATTAAACAATAGATTCCACGACCTTCCAATGTAATATAAGGCATATACGTTGTTTTCTGTAAGTCCGAAAACTTTAGCAGTAAACGCATTTAAAATATAATAAATGGGAGTATATTGTGTGATGGAAAAAGGGGCTTTTGATGGGGATGTGTATAATTTCCCATCGTATATAAGCTGTTGAATGCTATAAATGACATTTTGTTCCATCCCTGCTATATCTGATACATTCAGGAAAATTACTATGATTCTAAAACTAACAAGTGTTATAAATAGTAACATTAATAGATATGGCAACGAGGGCCTCAACTTCTTTAGGATTGTCATTATTTTGGGATGATTGTTAAAACCAAAATCTGTTCAATATATTTTAGGAGTTTGTTTGACATTGAATAGAGCTTATTTAATTAGGTATTTGGGTTGCTGTGTCTTATTTCCTAAGGTGGTATTGGAAGAATTTGTAGTAAAGCTTTCTTTTATGATCAATATGGTCTTGAATGTCAAATTCATCTGAGGAGTGTTAGGCAATAGAGGTTTTGATGCTAAGATAGAAAACATTTTTCTGCATTCTGAATTTTATTCGCAAATCAAACATAAATTTAGAGCTTTGGTGAAGTTACTTTTCCTGATAAAAGTGATATTTCCCAAAACAAAAAAGGTTCGTAATTTATAACTTACGAACCTTTTTTGTTTAGAACAATATCTTTAATTACCAGGCGAACCAATACCTGCAAATAATGAATTAAATCTATTAATATCAGTTATAGCACTAGACTGCTGCGCAAAATATTTGTTGTTTGATATATTTGTTTTTGCAGCATTCCCATTATAGTTTATCATATCGGTAATAACACCTTGTACTTTATATAACTCAAATCCTAAATTATTATAATAATCTAAGGTTCCTCCGAAATTATATAAATCTAGTATCTGACCTTCCCAATCCTTTGATGTATTCATTTTTCCAACTGTATTATTATAAACTTTGGCATTTACAAATGTTGTTTTTCCAGCAATTATATTTCTATCAAACTGTTGAATCTCGAAGCCACCGTATTTTCTGGTATTATAGCAAATGTTATTATATATTTCAACAGTTGCAGGTGAACTTCCCCTTGAATATATCCACATTCGAATTGCGTTGCCTTGGTAATTTGTTAGTTTATTATCGTGAAAAATACCATTACCCTGCATATAAAAAACACCATTATGATTATTTGACGATTGATTAATATTATTAACAACATTGTGGTGGATGTTGTAATCTTGAACATTGGTGAAAGCACAAAGGCTACCTGCATCTGTATTCTGAAATGTATTATAGGCTATTTCTACATCTTTAAAAAGCCCTGTATCTTCGTTTTCGTTTAGGTTACCTCCAAATGAGATTTGACCGGCATTATCGAAAAAGCAATTTAAAATTTTAAAATTTTCAACACGTGTATTGCTATTTCCGTTATAAACTAAGTTACTGCCGTTTGTTTTCTCTCCAGCAATGCAATAATCATTTACATTTTTGAAACTCATATTTTTTAACGTAACGCCGTTCATAAGCCCATTCAATTTTACTGCTCTTAAAGCGATATTTTCAAAAGCGAATCCATAGGTTAAATTGCTGATTGCGTCTCCCGATATCGTCACGTAACTGACGTTATCTGTTTCCATTCCTTCAGAAATATATACTTGCCCATTGTTAACTATTTTTACTGGACTTGCAGGGCTAGCAATGATATTTTTAATATAAATTCCTTTATATGTACCACCTTTAACCTTTATGAGTTTTATTGAAGTTAGATCCAACGACTTGCCATCAATGGTTAAATAACCTGAGCCGGTACCAACCTCATAAGAAGGGATCACGGCGACCGGGTTTGTGGGTGCTACTGGGTTAGCCACCGGAGCTATAACAGATGTTTCAGATTTAATTTCTTCAGGAACCGTGTTTTTTTTGCAGGAAGCAAATAAAATAGCGATTAGAGCAATAAAAAGGGGCATTTTCAGATTTATTCTCATTAAAATTTATTAAGATAAATTATTTATTTGTTGCTTTTTAAAACGGAGGATAATTTGATTATTGTGTTTTAATTTTCTTTATAAAATCCAACTATAATTAGATTTAACTCATTAAAGTTGTTTGAAAGACGTTATTTCAAGTTTTTTAACGAAATTAAGGGAATAAATTAATTACAGAGTTCTAAATTTATGACATTTCTGTTACAATTTAATTTATTTGTTAATTATCATTTAAATGCTTGACAGTGTGTTGATTAGTAAAAGTGTTTGGTTTATTGGGCTTATCGTATTAAGAAAAATACAAAACATATTATTTTTGTTTGTGTTTAATATTTCGCGTTTTTTCATACCGCAATATAGTATAATTTTTGAAAAATTATAAAATATAGAAATTAAGTTTATATTATCTGATAGACTTGATTTCTTTATATGTTTTGATTTGCCAGCAATTATAGTATTACTGTTTCGACAAGTTATGATATCGGATGGCCTCTATGAAGATTTAAACACAATACTTACTATTTGTAATAAGAAAATTCGAAATACATCCACCTGACATAAGAAGTGAACAAACCAGTTCTAGTATTGAATATCATATGTGTTTATTTTATTAGTTATATATTTGCTTTGCAAAATCTGGTCATACACTTGTATATAAGCTTTATTTCATTGCTAAAAATCTTCTATGTTTAAAAATTTTGTGCTATTATCTTATGGAAGCGACGTGGAGTATAGGAGAGCAATCTTTTGTATTTTTAGCTTTCTTAGTTGGAAGCCAGATTTGAAAAATATTAGATTCGTTATTTATACGGATTATCCTGAAGCCTTTAAAATCCACCTTTCATCCTTAAATGTCCAATACATATTGTTAACCCCAGAATTGGAAGAACAACTTTTAAATGGCACAACATTTCATCATTTAATAAAGGTCGGTGTCATTGATTTGACTTTTAAAAAATACCCAGGTGAGCATTTATTTTTTGTTGATACTGACACATTTTTCATTGCCAACCCATCAAATATATTAAATTCATTTGCCAGAGGAAAAAGCTTTCTACATAAGCGCGAATACAGATTGGGTGATGCAGTATCTGAGTTTGCCGTATTTAATCAAGAACACTTTCCGCTATCGTTCATGAGATTTATTTCAGGAAGAGTTTTAAAAATAAACAACAAAACTGTGAAGTTCGATGAAAATGACTACAGCTGGAATACTGGGGTGTTGGCATTAAATAATGAATTTTCATCTTACATGGCAGACGTCAAAGACTTAACTTATCAGTTTTATGAAAATTCTAAATGGTTTGTTAGCGAGCAACTTGCATTTTCCTTAGTGCTGCAGAAAGTTACTCTAATACGACCAGCTGATGATGTGGTTTTTCATTATTGGGGTCGAAGGCAAAAGGTTTTTATGGATAATTATTTAGATGAATTGTTTAGGCTTAATTCTTCTAATAAACTGGATTTGGGCAACACAAAACTGGCCTTAAAACAGTTGCAGAAAATGCTATCGAACGATATTATCCTGGAACAAATTAATATTGCTATTCGGAAGAAGGATTATCCTTATTTAATAAAACAAAGCTTAAAAATTATTTTAAAAAATCCTTTTAGCTCTAATATATTTAAACAAATTTACAAAGAACTTAGCTAAGCAATTTTCTCTTCCGCAGGTAGCAATATGTATGAAAATGGATTGGCTATTGGGCTTTTGTACGGATCGAAAATTCCCAGATATTTAACTGTTTTTTCAACATCCATTTGATTTAAAAAGAAATCTGTTGATAAGAGGTAGTACCTCACCAGGTCGTTTATGTTATTGGAATTATTTGAATTACGCCGACCATAATACAATACTTTCCATTTTAAATTTGCCATAACATTATTTGCCCCATTTTTAAAATAATCGTTGATGTAGTTATCTACACCTGCTTTATCCAGTTTTAAATAGGATAGTTCTTTCTCAATTAACTTAGCTGCATACTTTTTTATGCCCGGCGAAACAAAATATAGTGACGGTGGAATTGCAACCATGCCAACCAATACGCCTGATAATAACAAAAAGCTTCTTCTTTCCATAATTAAAACATTTTATCGGCCGCAAATAACGACAATGCAGAAAGGGTTAAACTTGGGTTAGCAGCACTATAGGTTGTGAAAGCCCCGGCACCTAATACGAATACATTTCGATATTTATGATGAACCAAATATTTATCTACCACACCAGTATCTGCATTCGTCGACATTCTCGTACCACCGATTATATGACCTTCATTGGGGAAGGGGTCTAAGTATTTTAAGCGTTCAACAGGCAGGCAAGATAAAATTTTTGGCAATTCTATTTTTGCATTTTGGAAAGCCTTTTCCGCATAATCAGAACGACCATCGTAATGTACTTCGGGTTTTAATTTATTTGATGAGGTAGTAATGTAATTTTTATCATCTGGCAAGTCTTCAAAAACCAATCTAAAGCTTGCAATATTTAGCCACTTATTTTTTTCAAACCGGATAAATGGCGCGTTATTTACCTCAATTAAACAGGCTGCATGATCCTTTCGATGGGGGCCATCATATAACATATAGCCATTTGCATTTACCCACGTACTACCACCTGCATTACTTAAATTATCTAAATATATAAGCACCTGAATACCAAGTTGTTCACCGAAACCTTTGCCGGTAAATTGATTTTTATCGCCAGAATTTAGTAAAATATTAGTGTTGAAAAATGGATTTGTGCCAAGGGCTATAACTTCTCCTTCTGCAGTATGTTCTTTTGAATCTTTAATGTAGCAAACTTTTCTTGCTACATCATTTACAATTTCTAATTTATAAACTTCAGCCCCGTAAATAATTTCTACCTGCGGGTTTTGATAAACTGTCATCCCAGAGTTCTCGATACTAAATTTAGCATCAACGGGGCAAGTTCCGCATGTGCTTGATGCCATGCAGGCATTTCTATATGCAGTTGCCCTGCTAGCTCTTGCAGTAGGTTGACTTATATAGTGGTTGCCATATTTTTGGTTTAGAATTTCATCAACTTTACTAAATCTATGCGGTGGTAGCGGATACTTTCCTTTTTTTGGGAATGGAGTTTCATCTGGGCCGGAGATTTGCATAATTTCTTCAGCCTCATCATAATATGCTTCTAGATCGTCGTAGGTAATTGGCCAATCCTGCGCTACGCCGAACAGCGATTTCATTTTAAAATCTGATGGCATAAAGCGAGGTGTACAACCCCACCAGCAATTGGAACTGCCCCCAAATCCGGTTGTAAAATGCCAGTCTTTTTTTGGATTAAAATTTTCTACAAGCGAATCCCATTTCTGTTCATATTTAATATCAGGTAAGTTTTCTCCTTTTCTAACTTTTAATTTTTCGGCATGACTGTAAAAATAGCCCCGCTCCAAAACCAAAATTTTTTTATTTCCTTTATTTTTGGCTAAATATTTTTGTAAAAAGAATGACGAAGCAAAACCAGTTCCCACAACAATCAAATCGTATTTATCGTTTTTCATTTTATTTTTAGGAATCGTAATTGTAATTATTTGCGTTATTCAAAAACCAATGTAACCAAGGTATTTCTACAAACATTAAAACACACAGTAGTGCAGTAAAAAGCGCTAGGTAAAGCATAAACCATTTCCTGGTATATAGCTTTTCCGAGCCTTGCACCGGAGAATCATCCAATAAACCAATTTTAAGATACCATGAAAATAGTAAAGCAAAAAATGGGAAGCTTACCAGAAGCTCAATTCTATCTTTAATCAGGAATATACCCATAAAAAAAGCACATGTTATGGCATAAAAGAACATCGAAACCAACAAACTATTTTCAGTATATATCTTAAATGATTTTCGGTATAAGCCAGCCAATTTTGGGTTGTCGATTAGCCGGTATTCGGCGAATCTTTTTGTAGCCATTAGAAATGCCCCACCCATCCAATAAGCAATGATGATACTAATGGGAGGAAAGGTATTAATCCAATTTAAGTCCCATTTACTACTAGGAATTCCTAATGCCGGGCTAAATATGAACCATCCTGCAGCAAATCGAATTGGGTTATTTACCGATTCACTTAAAACATCAAGAAAAACACGATCTTTACTTCTAAACGGTTTTACATTATAAATAACCCCCATTATCAATAAAAATACCGCAACGGACATAAACTTTATAGATACGAACGAGGAAAGGGCGATGCCTATAACCGCCAAAACTGCGTATTCCGTATAAACAATGGTTGGATTAATCATGGTTACCACCGCCGATCTTCTTTTTTTTAAAGGGTGGAATTTATCAAAACCCGCATCTAAATATTCATTTATAACATAATTTGCAGATGCTATCAAGCACATACTTATAACACCTAAAACAATTTTGATGATGAGCGCGGAGTTGATCGGCGTGTGAAAAATAGATAATGCAAATAACATTCCAGGTACCATAAACAAGTTTTTTACCCAATTATCTGGCCTTGCTATGGTAACATATTCTTTCAAACTCGCCTGTCGGAGTTCAGTTTCTTTTGGTTCTTCTGACGATTCTGGATCTTGAGGGTAGGTAATTTTATCAATCATAATGTCTATTGCTTAACAACATTAAGCACTTGTTTTGAGAGGTTTTCGAATAGTGAATTTTTTAGGTTTTCTTCATTTACCAATAAAAATGGCATACTTGCTGCTTTTGCGCATTCACCGTCTAACTCCATCCGGTCGCCGATAAACAGACATTTATTTTTATCTGAAATGCTTAATTTAGTATATATAAACTCCAAACCATCTGGATTAGGTTTAAATGCGTCCATATTAGCATCCGTTGAACTAACGTATAAATCTGCTTTTAGTTCCATAGACTCCATTTTTTTTATCGAATCATAATCGGAATATATAGCAATTCGGATATTTCTTTCGGAAAGTGTTTTAAAAAGAAGATGTATGCCAGGATAGGTACAGGCTTTTAAAAATTGATTGGGATAAGTGAATATCCATTTATTTATTACTTCTTTAATTTTATTTATAGGTTGATTTGTTTTGTTGTGGCACCAGATATATTGCTGCTCGTTAAGATTTGCACCTCTAAAGCCCTTGTTTTTTTCTCTTTCTTTACGGAAATGGTATAAGATACGCAGTTCGTTAATCTTCCATGGTTGAAGAACGAAATACTTCATTAAGGAGAATAGCATTTTTTTTCGGAGAAGGCTTTGGTTGTATAATGTACCATCAACATCAAAAATTACTACCTCTAAGTTATTTAGAGAGATATTATGCACAGGTGGGTTATTATTTATGTAAAATTATTAAAAATTCCGATATTGCATAAAATCGAGACCGTCTATTTGCATGCCATTTCCAAAAAAGAGCGCTCTGAAGGATAAATTCAGTTATTATTTATTTTTATTAATTATAATTTTAGGTTTCTTTTTAAGATTATACCATTATTTCATCAACCGATCTTTATGGTTGGATGAAGGATATTTATCTTCGAGTTTATTGAGATTTAACTATCTGCAACTCATAACTGAACCTTTAGACTATCAGCAAAAAGCACCAGTCGGTTTTCTGCTTGTAGTAAAATTATTTTTAAATATTTTCGGCCATAATGAATATGGTTTAAGATTTGTTCCACTGGTATCAGGATTATTATCGATACTAATATTTATTCCTGTTACAAAATATTTTTTAAAAAGTATAGGCATCTTGGTTGCCCTGACAATTTTATGTATATCGCCAGCTTTTGTTTATCATTCAGTAGAAATTAAGCAATATTCTACAGAATTGCTTTGTTCGATTTTATCGTTTTACATGCTGATAAAATATAAAGCATTAAATCATATTAAAGCGATAATTATTTGGAGTTTGGGAGGAGCAGCAGTTCTATGGTTTTCATATTCTGCAATATTTATTACAGGTGGTATTGGTTTAGGCTTGTCTATTTATTATCTATTTAATAAGCAGTGGGGTATTTTCTTTAAGAGCCTCATACCCTTTATTACTTGGTTAATTAGTTTTATTTTACTTTTTGTTTTTTTTATTAATAAAACCCCAGATGCGGAATGGGTGGTCAATTGGTTTAGGTTTTATGGCGATTTTATGCCTTTACCTCCAAAATCTCTGTCGGATTTAAGTTGGTTTTTCACAAGCTTTTACCGGATGCTAGATTATCCACTAGGCTTGCTTTGGAATTTTATTGATTCCGGATCGAAAGTGTACTATTATGCTCCATTCATTAAAATGCCATTTCTGCCATTTATTTTATTGGCTGCAGGAATTTATTATTCTTTCAAATCATCACATCAGGATTTTAGTGTATTAATTGTACCAGTAATATTGGTGTTATTGGCATCTGGTTTAGAACTCTATCCGCTAACTGAAAGATTTTGGCTGTTTCTGACACCAATATTTTTAATTTTTATTGGTACTGGTTTAGAAGGTTTAATTAAGATAAAATCGTTGCAATCAATAAAAATTATTATTGTTTTTCTGTTATTAATCTCGCCATTGATTCAATCTTTCCAATCTATAACAAACAGTGCTACATTTTATAAACACAAAAAATCATATCAGAAAGAATCATTAGACATGATTAATCAAGGATATAAGGATGGAGATGCTGTTTATGTGTACTGGAATGAATTACCGGGCTTTAAAGTTTATGAAAAATTAAAAGCATACAAATTTAATGCTATTGAAGGTCAGGACTTTAGATGGAATTCTGCGAATCTCGTCGATTATAACACAAAATTAAGGTCAGATTTTAAAAAATTTAAGAATAATAAAAGAGTTTGGGTTATCTTTAACCACAAGTTTTTATCAAATGTTGGTGATCCCATTAGCATGCCAAAATGGTATTACGAAAATAAGGATTTGCCTGCAGCAAATTTGCAGACAGAGTTGTCTAAAATAGCTAAGGTTATAAAAACATCAACAACAGCCGATGTTAGCGTTTATCTTTTTCAAATTAACAAATCAACATTATAAAATTAATCCCAAATAATGCGTGTTGCTCATATTATAATGGTTCATAAAAATCCAACGCAATTACAGCGTTTGATTAATCGTTTAAAACACCCGGGTTTTGATATTTATATTCATCTAGATAAAAAGGTTGATGCTTCTGAGTTTAATTTTTTAGAGGATTTGCCACAAATATATTTTATCAAAAAAAGAATAAATTGTACTTGGGCTGGTTGGAGTTTTACAAGAGCAATTATTCAATCGCTTAAAGAAGTTATTGCTGCGCATAAGCATTATGACTTTATAAATTTAATTAGCGGACAGGATTACCCAATTCACTGTGCCGAAAAAACTTATAATTACTTTACCGATAAAATTGGTCAAAACTTTCTGCATCTAGAAAAAAAAGAATCAGTATGGTATAAGGATGCGTTGAATAGATTTGAAAAATTCCACTTTACTGATTCAGGCTTTAAAGGGAAATATCTGTTACAAACTGTAGTTAACTCCATTGTACAAAAAAGAAAGCTACCGGATGATATGCAGTTTTATGGGGGTAGCAAATCTTCTTGGTGGACGATCACTTATGATGCAGCGGCCTATGTTGTAAGTAAGCTCCATAGGAACTCGAAATTCCATAATTTTTTTAAATACACTTGGGGTTCCGATGAATTCGTTATCGCAACAGTCATCATGAATTCTGATCACAGTAAACATACCAATCCAGATAACCTTCGTTACATAGATTGGTCTGAAGGTAAGGCTAATCCTAAATTTTTAGACGTAAAAGACATATCTAAAATTGTAAGTTCTAAGATGATGTTCGCCAGAAAATTTGATATCGATTTAGATTCTGCTGTTTTGGACGAACTGGATAAACATTAATCTTTTTTCAGTTTCCAAAACGAACCTCGGTAGCGAAATGGTTTAAAATTGATATAATACTTTTGATATTCTGAGATAAAATCTAATTCCAACTCATAATTTTTCCTGAGTTGATTTTCTAATTTATTCTTTCCAAAAAAGGTACAAGGGTATGATGCCTCAATTCCATAGAATATTGGAGGAACTTTTTGAATAGTTATCCTATCATCCTCGGTATCGTTATATCCAACCAAATCAAGCATCAGGTAAGGTACATTAAACGTTTGTAGGTGATCCAAAAGTTGATAAGGTTCTTTTATATATTGTAAAGCGCTCGAAATCAATAATATATCTGGATTCTTCCCGTCTGAAATGCATTCTTCTATGTTGTAATAAAATTTAACGTGGTCGTTTTCAAAAGATTTTTTACCAGCTTCTACATAATTTTCTTGTTCAATAATGCACCAGCTTAGTTCTACAAGATGAGATAAATACTTAATGCACTGATAATAAGAAGTACCTAACGAACCGCCAAAATCTATCAGCGTTAGTTTGTTACCATTTCTTCCAGCTACCAATAGCAATATGCTTAATAAAGTATGGTTAACTTGCACTTCATCATAGAGAATACCGTCTCTTTCATAAACGGCATTGCCATCTCTTACTTTACCCGTTGTTTCTTTAATCCTATTTAAGATATGGTTTTCATCATAGCCGCTGCACTGCGCTTTGGCTTCATCAAAGGATTTAAAATCGCCTTTCCATCCGTATTTAAAACTGAACCAACGTAAAGTATTAAAAATCGGAGGAACAAGTTCTTTGATTAAATAATGCATTAGTTAAACTGATTTAAAATTTCAACTACTTTATATATGTCATCGGCAGTATGTGCAAATGAACATGGTAGGCTTAATGTGGTAGCATGTATTTCTTCTGAAATTGGATAACTCAAATTATTAAGCTGTTTAAGTGCTTTTTGCTTATGGGGCGCAACCGGGTAATGAATTTCCGTATCAATGTTGTTTTCTGATAAATAGATTTTTAATCGGTCTCTTTCTTTATGTCTTATATTATAAATGTGGTAAACATTATTAAAATTACTATCAATTACCGGCTTGATAAAATTATGGTTCAAATTACTTTGATAGATGGAGGCTAAAGCTTTTTTGTGGTTGTTAATATCGTTCAGATAAGGCAATTTGACACGTAAGAATGATGCTTGTACTTCATCCAAACGGGAGTTATAACCAATAATTCCATTATGGTATTTCTTTTCAGAACCATAATTTCGCAATTGTCTGAGCTTAACATAATCTTCTTCGGTTTTGCAAATAATGGCTCCGGCATCGCCTAAAGCACCTAGGTTTTTTGTAGGATAGAAGCTGAAACAACCATAGTCTCCAAACGTGCCAGTTGGTTTTCCTTTGTATTCCGCACCATGAGCCTGGGCACAATCCTCTACGATTTTTAAATCATGTTGCTGAGTTAGCTTGATAATTGGATCCATTTCACAACATTGGCCATATAAATGTACCACCATAATCGCAACAGTTTTCGAAGTTATCGCTTCCTCAATTTTTTTGGGATCAATGTTATATGTTTCCATATTTGGTTCTACGAATACAGGCACTAAATCACATTGCAAAATGGCTAGAATGCTGGCGATGTAGGTATTTGATGGTACTATAACTTCATCGCCTTTTTTAAAATTACAGCATTTTAACGAAAGAATTAGTGCATCTAAACCATTGGCAACGCCAACAACATACTGCTCATTATGATAATTGGCGAATTCTTTTTCAAATTCTGACACTTCATTTCCAAGTATGTACCAGCCGCTATTAAGAAAATCATTAAATTTCGACTTAAAAGCTTCTTCGAATGGTTTATTCAGGGCCTTTAAATTCTCATAAGGTATTCTCGTATGGCTCATAAATATAATCTTTGGGGTCAAATGCCGTTGAAGCAAGGACTAGTAAAATTGCATCTTCCGTGAAACTATGCATCACATGCCAATCATTGGGTTCCAGAATCAGGCACTTTTCGGGCGTATCTAAATTAAATATTTCAGTTTTTTGACCGTCATTATTTGTTATTTTACAAGCACCTTTTATACAAATTGCTGCCTGATAGGTGTTGTGATGCCTGTGACCGCCGCGATCTGAATCATCAACCGCATAGATGTAAAAAAGACGTTTAATTTCGAAATCGACAACCCTATCTAATACGGTTAAAATTCCGCGACTGTCTTTATATGTTGTTAGGTTTATTATATGACCCATGTAAATACACCCATTAAGGTTAAAAGTTGACTATCAATTAAATCCAATAATTTTTTGCTCCTAGTTTCATTTACTTTTCTCGCGAAAAGCATGTTAGAATTTTTTAAAGCTTCAAAGTCATTTTCATCTAATACTTTTGGATTTGCCCCTCCTAAAGACCAATCTATATATCTGTAGTTTTCATTTTTAATCTTATCCTTAAACCGAGAATTTAAAAGCATGGTTTGAAATACAAATTCATCACTACCCCAGCATAACGAAAAGAAATTTTTCAGTTTTTTATCACTTTCAACCTTTTCTACCACATACATCGCTGCTTTAGGGCTTAACATCCAAAACATGGATTTACCATAAGGATGCAAGTTATATGGAAGCTTTCTTTTAGGCATTACATAATTAATTACGTTTTCTAAAGAGGTTTTGCCTTTGAAATTGTAATTAGTTAAAAAGTATCTCTCCATTCTAATCAAACCCTCTTTCCAATCGTTCTTAATATCTTTATAGCTTAAAAACTCTTTATCACTTTTCTCAAAAAATTCTGCCAAAAAAGCCGCTGGTTTTAAAGGATAATCCTGACCACTTAGAAAATTGATGTATTTATAATCAATACCTTTATTTACAATTTCCTTTATACATTCGAATGTTGCAATAACAGTATTAAAACCGGCCCATTTTACATTAACACGGTTGTTAATGAAATATACATTTGGTATTTTTTTTAAGAAGAGGTGCGGGTTAATGTCGAATTTTTTATCAACATGAATATAAAAATCAAAATTTTCATGCATCATGTTATTAATCATTCTCTCTGTTTGGTGAGGGTCGGTATACGTTAAAATAAGATGGGCTATGCGCATTTTTTCAATTAAGGTGGTGTATTATTTAATATTATTCAGCTATTCTAACTGATTTGAATAGCTTTTGTATGCTTTTAATTACAATAACAGGGCAACACCCAAATTTAGAAATATAAATTAAAATTGAGTCCTGATTATTGGATAATTATTATTCTTTTCTGTATAATTTCAGATACTGATATTGAATATTTGCTCAAGTCTTACATAACAATAAACTACAGATTTAGTTTCATTTTATATTATTTAGTTGGTGTTATTTCGTTATTTTTACCCAATAATGAAGTCAGTATCAATCATCACAGTTAATTTTAATCAGCATCAGGTTAATTTGGATTTTTTAAATTCGTTGAAACAAAACTCCTCTAATTATAATGTGGAAGTAGTTTTTGTTGATAATGGGAGTATTGAAGAATATGAGCATGCATATAGAACTATTTGTCCTCACTTAGTTTATGTCCGTTCTAATCAAAACTTAGGATTTGCTGGTGGAAATAACCTGGGTATCAAAATCGCAACTGGTGATTACCTGTTGCTATTAAATAACGATACGGAGATTACCTCCAACACAATAGACGTTATGGTTAGTGAGATGGAATGTAATTCCGAGATAGGTTTGTTATCGCCTTTGATTTTATATTACGACGAACCCGAAACCATTCAATACGCCGGCTTTACAGACATGAACTATTTAACTTGCAGGAATAGTGGTATTGGTAGTATGCAGCAAAATATTGGTCAATTTGATGACGACAGTCGAGCTACAGGTTATTGCCACGGTGCAGCAATGATGTGTAGAAGAGCTGATTTAGACGATGTAGGGCTAATGGCTGATGAATTTTTTCTTTACTACGAAGAGCTGGATTGGTGTGAAAGGTTTAGGAAAGCTGGTAAAAAAATATGGTTTACAGGTAAAACTAAAATTTACCATAAAGAGTCCATGAGTGTAGGGAAGGAGAGTGCAATCAAAACTTACTTCATGACCCGTAATCGCATGCTTTTCATAAGAAGAAATACAGGTTTCCTGAACACGGTATTATTCACTATTTATTATATTTTTATAGCCTGTACAAAGCAGGCGGGTAAATACCTGTTAAACGGTCGTAAAGACTTAGCAAAATGGGTTTTTCGTGGCATTCTTTGGAATTTCACCAATGCTAAAAACAGTAAAAACTTAGGTTTTAAAATTTAAACATCCCAAATGATCATAGCTTTCTGGATTTCCCTTTTTCTTATAATTTACACATTTGTAGGTTATGGTTTTTTATTGTTGCTGCTGGTTAAAATAAAAAGACTTTTTTCAAAACCATTTTCTTTCAATGTTGATGCCGAAGTACCCACGGTAACAATTTTAGTTGCTGCATGGAATGAGCAAGATATTATTGATGAGAAAATTCTAAACACACTCGATTTAGATTATCCAGAAAGCAAAATGCAGATTATTTTTATAACGGATGGTTCTACTGATGAAACTGCAAAAAGGGTAAGTAAATACAGCCAAATAGAATTATTGCACGAAAATATTAGGACAGGCAAAATGGCTGCTATAAAAAGAGCTATGCCTTATGTAAAGAATGAAATTTTAGTATTTACCGATGCAAATACCTTTTTGAATAAAGCAGCTATAAATGAACTCGTAAAGCATTACCAAAATCCTAAGGTGGGTGCTGTAGCAGGCGAAAAAAGAATATTAGTAGAAGAGCTTGCTGATGCAAGTTCTGCGGGTGAAGGATTTTATTGGAAATACGAGTCGAAATTAAAAAAATGGGATTATGAGCTCTATTCCAATGTAGGTGCAGCCGGAGAGCTCTTTAGTATTAGAACTTCTCTTTATCAACCTGTTGAATCGGATACGATTATTGATGACCACATGATCGCCATGCGAATTGCAGAAAAGGGATTTATTATTGCGTATGAACCAGGAGCGTATGCGTCAGAAACATCATCGGCAAATGTAAAAGAGGAGTTGAAAAGAAAGATAAGAATGGCTGCGGGTGGTATTCAATCTATTTTAAGGCTAAAGAAAGCAGCCAACCCATTTCATTACCCCGTACTTACGTTTCAGTACATATCTCACCGGGTTTTAAGGTGGACTATCACTCCGTTTTTATTGATTTTGCTGGTGATTATTAACTTGTTAATTGTACTTAAAACCGACCTGATATTATATCAGATTATTTTTACTGCTCAGGTTTTATTCTACATATTAAGTGCATTGGGTTGGTTTTTTGAACAAAAAAACATTAAGATAAAAGCTTTTTTTATTCCTTATTACTTTTGCATAATGAATTACGCTGTATTAGCAGGAATGATTCGCTATTACAAAAAAAACCAAAGTGCTGCATGGGAACGTTCGCTGCGAAAAACTTAGAGAGACAACTATTCTTTGGATTTTAATAAATCATAAACATCTTTACGTACAAAAGTTCTTTTCATCATATAGGTAGAATGAACCATAACGTAACCCGCTTTCATAAGTTTTTTAGATGATTTTCTTATTCTGAGTTTATGTGCTAAATCTTTTTTATGGTAAACTTCATCAAATTCTATGCAAATTATCTTGATGTCGAGGTTGTCGTTTAAAATGCTATCAATAACAGTATATTCAGCCCCTTCAATTTCGATTTTAACCAAATCAACTGAGGTATGGCCAAACTCCTGCATAAAATTCTTTAGCCTATCTACAGGTGCTTCGATGTAATCGTCAGAGTCTTGGAAAAGATAAACAGAGTGAGAAACATAATTTTCTAATTGTGGTGCATAAAACTTTAGGGTCGTTTTTTCATCCCAAACACCTTTGTTTACGTACACTATTTCATTTATCTGTTCACTATTTAAGCGATAAAGAAAATTTTTATCATCAAATACTCCAAATGTCTCACCATTAGCTAAAGTCTCTTTTAATTTTTGGAAATAGTTTATGCCCTCAGGCATTGGGTCAAAAATGAAAATTTTCGAATCGAATAAAACTTTCAATTCTGTATCAAAAGATATATCCTCACCTGCACCTATACAATAGCATATTGAATTTTTATCTAAGTAATGGTTTGGGATGGTATAACCATGGTGTTCTGAACCTACATGAATTAAACTTTTAAGTGGTTTAACATGCGAGTATGGGTGAAATTTTATTATTTTCTTTAAAGTTTCTTTAAGAGCAGCCATGATTTGGTTTGTTTAGATATAGAAGTTAATCAATTTTTATTAAAAATCTGAAAAAGTAAAAACACTTATCGTTTATTTTAAGCTATTTCCAATTTTACAACCAAGCCAGGCATAACTATGCATTGTTAGTGCTTTAACAATTCCCTGGCGTCTTTTAAAATTCCAAACATCTTTCAAAAATGGCTTATAGTTTTTTTCATTCAACTGATCAAAAGCCACAGAAATGGTCGTTGTTAGCGAATAAGCCGAGTGCCATGTACCAAATGGTATAAATAAGGTTTCGCCTGGACCAACCGTAAAATGTATTGGGGTAGCATCTTTATATTTAGGGAATTTATCGTAATCAGGTTCAAAAATATTTACTTCAGAACGCCATGGGTCATCAGCTTTAGGATAAAGAAGGTCTTCTTGTCCTCTTGGGAAAACCGTAAATTGCTTCTCTCCATATAATTGCGTAATCCACGCATTTAAATGGTAATAATCTAAATGTAGGTACGGAAATTTACCACCTGGGCCGCCGATAAATAGTTCCGTTGCACTCCCCCAATAGCCTTTTTTAAACCACTGACTCTCCAGCCAATTTGGTAAAGCATAGTTTAAATTTAATGGTTGAATGAGTGGCAACAGCTCAGGTATATCGGTTGTAATATTATATTTTAATGGATATGGTGCTGGATTTTCGACAGTGCTGTTTTCCACTAAATTAAAAACCTCACTCATGGTATAAGTTTTACCTTCCTTATTTAAAATTCTTTCACCATAGTTATTTTTAAACCACTCTGGAGAGAATAATCCTTTAGCTTTCCAAACGCTGGATGCATTTTTAAAAACAACCGGGATACCTGGTTCGTAGAAATTTTTTAAAAATTCCTGGTGCGTAATGTTATCAACTCTTTGAATTTCCATGGATGAAAATGAAATTTAGTATACAATTATAATTATAATTTTTTAGCTTAAGCGTATGCTGTGGTCAAGATATTCGGTCGGCTTAAACATTGTTTTAAGAAAAATTTACGATATAACTTATTATTTTAAGTGCCAATTTTTATAAACGCTGTTATGCTCTGATGATGCCGTACTTAAAAAATAGCCTTCATCTAATTTAAAACTTCTCAGTTCATACTGAATACCAAATCGCTCTTCAAACCTTGTTGTGCAATTAATGGCGGGGAGGTTATCCGTTAAGCCTTCTCCAGTTGCTTTTAATAAGGCTTCTTTTCTGGTCCAGAAAAGATAAAAACTATCCATATCCTTTATTACTTTAATTTCGTCATCTCCAAAGCATTGATATATAAGTTCTTCATAATTAAAATTCGGATTGATGAGCTCAATATCAATTCCTATAGCATTCTTACTTATCGCTATTACAACAAAATCACCACTGTGGCTTATATTAAAATGTATATTATTAACGTAAGGCTTTTTATATTGATTAAATTCAAAACCTATATCTGCAGGATTTTCGTTCAGTATTTTTGCTAATAGCATTTTGCTGTAAAATTTTCCAATAATATACCTGATTCTATCAGGTTCTTGAGTAAATCTAGCTGCCTTACTCAGCTCATCAGCAGTTAAAATAAACTCGTAACTTTTTTTAATTACTTGGTAACTATCAAGGGAAATTTTAAAAATGTGAATATGAGATTTATCTAGATTAAAATTTTCGTTAAAATCTTCCCATAGTAGTGAATCGCTTATAAGATTATTCAAGTAATTAATTAATGATTGATTTTTTTTAAAACTGCGTTTAACTGATCTGATAAAGTCTGTACATAATTAGGTTTAAAAAATTGAAGGTGCTCAAGCGGAACGTCGACAACAGTTAGCTTACCGTTAATGTAAGGTTTCCATCCATTTGTTTCTGAATGGGGGATGTAACTCAATAAAATATCGTTTGATTTAAACAAGTGAACGTCTACGTTATATTTCTTAATACTGTATTTGCTAAAAGCTTTTGCATGTGCAGCTTGAATATTACCTAGAACATATTTAGGATCTGATAAATCGCGTTTAGTTGGCTTTATCTTTTTATAAATATTATACATGGTGCCCAGGCTAAAATTCACTTTATGGCGCAGGAATTCTTTTGGGTGTCTAAATAGATACACAAAACCAAATCCAATAAATTTAAACGTTCGTTCCAGAATCTCTTTGTGTTTATGACCAGTTGCCAGCTGAGTATAACTTTCTCCATCAAAGTAGGTGTCTAAAAGACCCATAAAAGATATTTTTTTACCCATTTTTTCCATTTGATGAGACATTTCTAACGCGATGGTTCCACCAGATGAGTAGCCCATAATTAAATAAGGACCGGAAGGGTTATTAGCTAATATTTCACTAACATAATCGGCTGCAATTTCTTCAATGGTAGTAAATGGCTCAATTTCAGGATTTAAACCCTTAGGTTGCAAGCCATAAATTGGTCTTTCGGGATCTATTTCTTTAGCAAGGGGTTTAAACACTATAATATTCATACCCTGACCATGAACAATATATATTGGAGCTTTCGTGCCCGATAATTTAATTGGTATTAGAGAGTCCCAGTTGATATCCTGCTTTGATTTATTCAATTGCGAAGCGAATTTTTCTACTGTAGAATTGTCGAATAAAATTGAAAGTGGCAATCTAAGGTTTGTTTGCTTTTCGATTTCGACCATAACTTTGATGGCGATCATTGAATGTCCGCCAAGCTCGAAAAAGTCATCCTTAATGCTGATTTTTTCTAGGTTTAAGTTTTTAGCCCAAATACCAGCAACAATTTTTTGCATCTCATTTTGAGGCTCAAAAAAATCGTCTTTATCTAACTGAGTTCCTAAATTAAAATCGGGTAAGGCTTTTCTATCAACTTTACCGTTTGATGTCAGAGGAATTTTATCCAATTCAACGAATATTTTAGGAACCATATATTCAGGCAGTTGTTTTCTAAGAAACTGCACTACCTCATCCTTTTTAAAATTGGTTTCCGGTACTAAGTACGCAACCAATTCCTTTTCCCTTTGTTCAACTTCCACTGCAAAAACAGCGGATTGCTTTACGTTTTGATGCTTTTGTAAAGCATTTTGAATTTCACCAAGTTCTATGCGGTTACCTCTTATTTTAATCTGGTCGTCAATCCTTCCAAGATATTCAATATCTCCGTTAGCCAGCCATTTGACTAAATCGCCGGTTTTGTAAATTTTTTCTTTTTTACTACTGTTTGGGTTATCTATAAATACACTTTCGGTGAGTTTAACGTTATTTAAATATCCTTTTGCTAAACCTAAACCTCCAATATAAAGTTCACCTGGAACACCGACCGGGCAATTTTTTAAATTTTTATTCAATACGTATATAGAGGTATTGGAAAATGGTTTACCAATTGGAATAATTACTGGATAGTTATAATTTTTATCAACTATATGAATCAGTTTGCCTATTGTTGTTTCTGTTGGGCCGTAATGATTAACGATTTTACACGATGCATTTGAAGCATTTATTAAATTGATGTATTCTGCAGGTAAAGCTTCGCCACCAAACATTAAAATCTTTTTAGGCGTTAATAATTGCTTCTGATTCATTAAAAACTTCCATTGTGATGGAACAATTTTTAAGAAGTCAATTGTATTGTTAGTAAAATACTGGTGAATGTAATCAGCATTATTAAACCTGTCTTTTGCGAAAATATGTAGTTGAGCGCCTAAGGTTAATGCGCTAAATAGGGTGGTGTTGCCCAAATCTGTAGAAATTGCAGAGCCCAATGCAAAACTTTCACAATTTTTTAATTCACTAATTTTGTTGCGTAATCCAAAAAGATAATCGCTTAGTGCAATATGTTGAATCATAACACCTTTAGGGATTCCGGTGGAACCGGAAGTGTATATGATATAAGCTAAAGAATATGGGTCAGAATTTAGCGGTGGTTTTGATGATTTTTCTTGCCAAACAAGTGATTTTACATCGTCTAATCTTATTATTTCAAGATCAGATAACTCTTCAAGTTTTTTAGCGCTTATGGTATCGCTAATAATGATTTCAGATTTTATATCATCGGTAATGGTTTTAATTCGGGAAATTGGGTATTCAGGATCTATTGGAACATACGCATATCCTGCTTTTAGAATTCCTAATATACCTACAATTGTTTCCAAAGCGGGATGAAAGCATATTGGTATTAATATGTTATTATTTAAGTATCTGCTTTTTAGGAAATTAGCTAATTGGTTGGCTTTAAGGTTTAACTCTTTATAAGATATTGATTTACCCTCGCAGACCACAGCAGTATGATTGGCTTTGGTTGCGGCAGCATTTTCGAATAGATCTAGAACAGTAAGATTTTGAGGAAAATCCAAAAGTGATGGTGTGACGTTTGGAAACGGATTTACATTAGAAGCTGTATCCGCTATTAACGTATCAGGATTTTCACAAATAACTGCAAGCAATGAAACAAAATCATCCATCATTCTATTTATCGTTTCCGAAGTAAATAGTTGTGTATTGTATGCCCATTCAAAAATCATCGAATCTTTTGATCCATTAACATTTAATGAAATTTCGAAGGTTTGCGAAACTCTTGGATTTGATATAATTTGATGTGTTAAGCCAGAAAAATTGACTGCATCATCCATTCCTCTATCAACATTAAAAACTACAGGAACCAATGGAATATTAGCTTTGTTTCTTTTAATGTTTAAGTTTTTTAATAATTCGCTAAAGGTCAGTCGCTGATGATCATAAGCATCTAAAATTTCATTTTTTCGCTTCAGCAAATAATCAATAAATGAAATGCTTGGCTCTATCTTACTTCTTAGCGGCAATAAGTTCACACAATGCCCAATTAAGTTCAAATTTTCTGAAGCCAACTGTCCGGCTGCTGGTAAACCTAATACAATATTTTCTTGTCCGGTTTGGTTGTATAAAAAAACTTCAAATGCTGCGATTAATGTAGATACAACACTACTTTTTGATTTTATCGAAAGGCCCTTAACCGATTCATAAAGTTCTTTATCAACAACATAATCGTTTCGTTTACCTTTGTAAGTTCTAGTTGTTGGTCGGCTAAAATCCAGCGGCATATCCAATACCGGAACATCGTCTTTATATTGATTCAGCCAATACTCCTGAGTTTGGGCGTATTCTTTTGTACGATTAAATGCTACTTGTTCTAACGCATATTTGCTTATTTGATCTGGAGATTGAAGTGTAGATTTGATTCCGCTTAGGCAAGCATTGTAGCAATTGCTTAAATCTTCCAGAATAATTCCAAGCGACCAACCATCTCCGATAATATGATGAATGATGATTGTGAAATAATGTGTTCTATCATCAAGTTTATGAATAAATAATTTAAACAACGGGCCATCGTAAAGATGGAATGGAACACTAATTTTGGTGTTTACAAATGCTTTCAGTTTTTCCTTTGCAAGTATTAAATCTATTTGACTAAAATCATAATAAGCTACCTTATTTTCCACCTGATTGTAAACAATTAAGTTCTCTCCGTCTTTAGAAATTGTCGATCTTAAAGCTTCGTGGCGAGAAGTAACCATAATTACAGCTTCTTGGAAAACTTCAAAATTGAATCGTCCATTAAGATTTAATGAAACAGACTCGTTATATGCTAAGCTGGCTTCGTCGCCGCCAATGACACAGGATAGCCAAATCTCTTTTTGAGATTCATTTAAAATAATAACTTTCTCAATTTCCTTCCCGTCTTCAAAAGGGTTGTAATCTACTTCTATAAAATTAGCCTCTGCCATATTCCTTAGCTAAGTTTAACCTGAAGGTATTTTCCTTCTTGATTTGAATCCTGAACAAACCATGCTGGATTTCCATCTCTATCTTTTCCCAATTTGGCACCTTTAACCGGAGGATTATTTTTATCGACAACCACTTCATCAACTTGAAAATCGCTATTAATTTCGTTTATTGATGGGAAAAACCCCGCTTCAATCATCTCATCCATGCTTTCTACGAAGCAACTAATTATCTCATCTATATTTTGATAAGTTAACGTTTCTGTAATAAAACAAGGAAACCCATCCAGGATATGAATTCCTTTCTCCCTCATCAATGCGAACATTAGTTCACTGTATGGAATTTCTTCATGGTACTTAACTTTCCATAATGATCCATAATTTGCAACATAAATTGGCAGTCGTCTTTTATCAAATTCTGCATTAACTGCATTGGCTAAATAAGCTCCCTTATCGTTTAATTCTGCCTGTAAGGAAGGCCCTTTTTCTTTCATATAATTTAAAGAAGCCTTTGCAGATGCGAGCGCTAATGGATGCCTTACAAATGTTCCTGCAAAATAAGTTACACCTATTTCCGGGTATGAATCATCGCCATATTCCCAGCTGCCACCATCCAAAGCATCCATCAAATTACTGTTACCTGCAATTACCCCAATTGGCACACCCGCTCCGATGACTTTACCATATGATGCAAGATCCGCCTTAATGCCAAATAGGGCTTGTGCACCTCCCGGATGCATCCTGAAGCCAGTAATTACTTCATCGAAAATCAATGGTATATCTTGATCTGAAGTAATCTGTCTAACCTTCTTCAAAAATTCTATTGGAACAAACTCCGGCCTTCTGCTTTGAACCGGTTCAACGAGTACTGCAGCAATTTCAGAGGCTCTTTGTCTGATAATTTCCAGTGATTCATCGGTTCCATAATCAAGAACTAATATGTTATGTACGGCTTCGGGCATAATTCCGGCGGCGGCAGGGAAAGACTTTAATTTTCTAGTTCCTCTAACCAAAACTTCATCAATAATGCCATGGTAAGAGCCTGTAAATGCAACAATTAGCGAACGGGCTGTTACTGTTCTGGCGATACGAATACAACCTAATACCGCTTCAGAACCTGTACTGCAAAGTGCGGCCCTGTCAAATCCTGTAAATTCGCAAATTAGCTTACTAACTTCTGCTGCCAATTCGTGCTGTGGACCTACTTCGTAACCTTTTTCGATCTGCTCATGCATCGCATTCTTAATCACCTCTGGCTGATAGCCCAACATACTTGATCCGAATCCATTTAAAGCGTCAATATATTCGTTTCCATCAATGTCCCATAGCTTACTTCCACTCGATTTATTGACCACGATGGGGTAAATAAGTTCCTTAGTTGCAGGCCTGAAACCCGATACAACCCTTGGATCGGCCATATATGACCTGCTATTCTTAGTGTATTCTTTACTTTTGATGGTTTTTTTATTGTACCGATCTATTAATCTTGAAATAAAATCTATCTGTTTTTGATTTAAATCATTTGACTGGCGTTCAATTTTTGGTGTTGCTCCAAATGGTTTTTGAATCTCTGCTTTTTCATCGGCCGATAAATCAACATCTAAAGCTTTCGGTATAATCTTATTATTGCTTATTACAGTTTGTTGAGCAGGAATATTATTCACAGGTGTATGTCCCTGCATTAAAAGTACCTGTTTGGAAAGTATCTCTAACTGTTGTGCAATTAAACTCAAGGCACTATCACCAGCGGTCACATTAGCATTGTTTTGTTGAGAATAACTTACAGGTGGATTGTTGTATGCCTTGGAAGGCTGGTCATTTTGATTGTTAACAACTATTGATTCATCCTGTAAAGTATTTTCGGTTAAATATTTAACAAGTGATTCTACTGATGAATATTCTTCATTCAATTTCCTAAAGGTAATTGGCAGGTTAAATTCACGCTTTAAAGAAATTGCAACTTGGGTTAACAAGAGAGAGTCTAATCCCAGTTCCAGGAAATTTCTTCCGGTATCACGTTCATTAATTTCAATACCTGAAGCATCTTCTAATATTTGTTTTACTTTATTTGTCAGGTTGTTAGTTCTCATCTCAGTCGTATTTAGAGGAATAATTTCAGACGATTCTTTGCGCTCAATTGTTTGTTCTGTTGCATTTGTATGAATAGCCAATGGTTCAACCCAATACCTTTTTTTATCAAACTGATAGGTTGGAATGTTGATTATTTTTCTTGATTGCTCTGCGTAAAAACCATCCCAATCTGGATTAACGCCACTAAGCCAAAGTTGCCCCAACGCATTTACAAGCGAAGCATATTCGTTTTCCTTATCGGATAGGCTAGATATTACTTGAGCACTAATAGATTTTACAGCAGCAATTTGTTTGGTTAGCGCGCTGGTTACCGTTCCCGGGCCAACTTCTATAAATATGGCATTATCGTTATTAAGTATAGTTTCTATTGCTTTAGAAAATTGAACCGTTTCCCTTAGATGGTTTGTCCAATAATCAACACTTAATGCTTCTTTTTCGGTCAACTTATTACCCGTTACTGTTGATATAATTTCCTTTTTGGGAATAGATAATGTTACCTGAGAAACGATTTTCCTAAAATCATTCAATATCGGATTCATCATTGATGAATGAAATGCATGACTTGTTAGCAAAGGTTTATTGGCGATTTCGGCCTGATCTAAAATTTTGGTTAACTCGGCAATTTGCTCAAATGAACCTGCAACTACACAAACTTTTGGGCTATTTATGGCAGCAATCGATAGTTCGCCAAATAGTAAACCTGAAACCACGTCACTACTTTCTCTAACAGAAAGCATCGCGCCTGCTGGCAATTGGCTTATCAATTGACCGCGGTTTGCAACCAATCGTAAACCATCTTCCAAAGAAAAGATGCCCGCCAAATGTGCGGCAACATATTCACCAACGCTATGTCCACATAATTTGGTGGGTTTAATCCCCCAGCTTATCCAAAGTTTTGCCAATGCATATTCGGTAACAAAAAGGGCTGGTTGAGTGTATTTTGTATTTTTTAAATTTGCAACCGACAGATCATTTACTTCTTCAGGATATATGATGGATTTTATGTCTATACCAATATATCTTTTCAAAATCCCTGCACATTCGTCAATTGCTGCTTTGTAAACGGGTTCTTGATTATAAATTGATAAACCCATATTTAAATGCTGTGCACCCTGACCAGGAAAAGTAAATACAATTTCTTCAGGTATTTCGGTTAGAGAGTTGCTATTGTAAATATTATGCTTCGCTAATAATTCTTTTGACTGGTCAACGGAATTTGCTACTATAAAACTGCGATATTTAAAGTCATTTCTTGTTTTTTGAAGGCTGTAAGAAACATCAGCAAGTATCTGGTCTGGTTTATCAGTCAACCAATTGTTTAATGCCTTGGCATAATTTTCTCTACTCCATTCAGAATTTGCAGACCATGTGATTAATTCTGCTGGCTTTAATTTCGAAACTTGCTGTTCAGCAGTTTTAAATTCTTCTACGATCACATGTACATTTGTACCACCAACGCCAAAAGAACTCACACCAGCAATGCGGTTTTTATTTTGCCAGTCCGTAAGTTGAGTATTTACAAAGAAAGGACTGTTGGTGAAATCGATATTTTGGTTTGGTGTTCTGTATCCAAGTGATGCCGGAATTTTTTTATGCGTAAGCGCCAAAGATGTTTTGATTAATCCTGCGACGCCCGCAGCGTGCGTTAAATGACCAAAATTGCTTTTAACAGATCCAATAGCGCAATATTGCTTTTCCGCTTGTAAACCGAAAGCATCAACCAAACCTTCAAATTCTATTGGGTCGCCAATTGGCGTGGCTGTTCCATGTGCTTCTACATAACTTATTTCGGATGCAGAAATACCGGCATCTGCAATTGCAGCGCTTATTGCTCCTGCCTGACCTTCGCTGCTGGGTGCAGAAAAACTGCTCTTAGCAAAGCCATCGTTATTAACACCAATACCTTTTATTACTGCATAAATAGTATCACCATCTTTTATTGCCGAATCTAATTTTTTTAATAAAACTGCGCCAACGCCATCGCTAAAAACGGTGCCTGTAGCGTTATTATCAAAAGGTGTACAATGTCCATCTGCACTTAACATGCTGCCTTCCTGATAGATATGCCCACTGTTAATAGGTGCAGTAATGCTTGAACCTCCAGCAATTGCAACTTCGCATTGGTTTGCTCTTAAACTATTAACAGCAGTTGCCACTGCAAGTAATGATGTAGAACAAGCTGAATTAACACTTACCGCAGGGCCTTTTAAATTTAAGTGATAGGCCGTTCGAGATGCGAGATAATCTTTGTCGTTTACAGATAAAACCTGTGTTTTGCCTTGATTTTCAATTAAATCACGGTGGCTTAAAACATTATTTTCATAATATGTATTGTTACCATTGCCGGCAAAAACACCGATTATGGCATTTTTTTTGGCCGGCAAATAACCCGTCGATTCCAATACTTCATTTGCTATTTCGAGGAATATTCTTTGTTGAGGATCCATCAACTCTGCCAGCTTTGGATTTATTCCAAAAAAGGCAGCATCAAATGTGTCCGCATCCGCAATTATTCCTCTGGCTTTAACATAAGAAGAATTCTGCTTCAAATACTGTGGTATACTTTTGTCTAGCTCTATGTCAGAAAAAAAATTGGTTGTTTCTTTTCCTTCTGCTAGTAAGTTCCAAAATTCTTCGATGGTATTTGCACCTGGAAATTTTGCAGCCATTCCAATAATTGCAATATCTCTTGAGTTATCTCCAAGATTATTTTCCTGTTTTATCTGACTTATGCTTAAATTTTTATCTAAAAATTTAGCGATTTCTGCTACAGTAGGGTACTGATAGAGCTTAGTTACAGGCAAGATATAATTAAACTTCGATTTCAACCCAGCCACTGTTTTTTGAGCCAGCAAAGAGTTTCCACCAAGTTCGAAAAAGTTATCGTTTACACCAATTCTATCATAGCCAAAAAGCTGTTTAAAAACATCTGCAAGTTCTATTTCTTTTTGTGAAGATGGTTTTTTAAAAATTACATTTGAATCTGGTCTTTCGTTAGTTGGTATCGGAAGTAATTTTCTATCAACTTTACCGCTGGTGGTTTTAGGAAATTCCGAAAGCCATACAAATGCCGATGGAATCATGTAATCTGGCAAATGTTGTGCAATCAGCTCCTTTAACTTATTTTGTCCATAATTTGCTTGGTTGCCAATTAAATAGGCTACCAACATTTGCCGCCCAGGTATATCTTCTCTTAAAACTACAGCAACCTGGCTAATGTCTTTCTGATGCGCAATCGCTACTTCTATTTCTCCGAGTTCAACTCTGTAACCTCTTATTTTAATTTGCAGATCCCTTCTTCCTAAAAATTCGATATTGCCATCATCAAGTTTTAACGCTAAATCTCCGGTTCTGTATATTCTGGTAGGGGATGACGGAAGTGTAACAAATTTTTCATTAGTTAGTGCTGGCAAATTCAAGTAGCCTTTTGCAAGGCATAATCCAGCAATGCACAATTCTCCTGTTTCACCATCGGGTAGTTCATTTAAATTCTCATCAAGAATTAAAATTTCTGTATTGTAAATAGGTTTACCAATGTTAGGTAAGGCAGGCCAATCATTAGGGTTTCCTGTTAACTTCAATTCAGTTACAACATGAGCTTCTGTCGGGCCGTATTGATTATATAATATTGAATCTGATATTTTTGAAAAGAAGTTTACAACCTGAGGCGTAACTTTAAGCTGTTCTCCAGCTGTCATCACTTCTTTTAACGATTGTGGATAAATATTATTCACCAATGCACTTTCTGTTATAGATTGTAGTGCAACGAAGGGTAAAAATATCCTATTAATTTCTTGTTCGGAAATTAAGTTGAGAAGCATAAAAGCATCTAATCTTACATCCTCAGAAATTAAAATCAAATTTCCACCCGTAATTAGTGTTGCAAAAATCTCCTGAAAGGAAACATCAAAACTTAAAGGAGAGAACTGTAATGTTTTAGTTTTTGATTTTGCTAAAGACATTTCCTTTTGCCACAGAAGTAAATTAACCAAAGCAATTTGCGCCATACAGACACCTTTTGGGTTCCCTGTCGTGCCAGATGTATGGAGTATATAGATCAGGCTGTCTTTATCCGTTTCAATTTGCACATTCTCAAATGATAGATTTATGCTTTTTTCCACACAATCTTCTACAAAAAGAATTTTGGTATCTACATCTGAATAATTACTGTCATACTTTTTAGAGATAAGAAAAAGTTCGGCTTCGGAATTGGCTAAAACGAAACCTGCTCTCTCTTTCGGATAACTAACATCAACAGGGACATAGGCACTTCCTGTCTTAATGATGGCAAGCAAGCACAAAATTATATCGATAGAACGTTCAGTAGATATCGCAATTCTGGAACCATGTTTAATGTTGTTTGCGATAAGAAAACGAGCTATTTGATTGGCTTTTTTATTTATATCAGAATAAGATAAGTTTGTATCTTCAAAAGTAAGCGCTATTTCATCCCGATGGTTTTTTACGGCATCGTTAATCAGCTCATTTAGTGTAAATGTTATATTGTCGGAAGAATTGATTAGGGATGAAAACATAATTTTAAATTGTACCGCAAAGTTTTATCCAGGTTAGATTTTAAATCTTTCTATCTAAAATTTAATATTTAAAGATAAATTATCAGACTTAACCATTACAACATGTGCTTCCGAAAATATTCGGATAATTTGCATCAAAATAACAGTTTTAAACGAAAATACTTTTGAAGCAAAAGAGCGGTAAAGATAATTAAAAAATCTTTCTGTAAATCTTAGTACGATTGTTTGGTATTTGGTCATGATTGAGAGTTATTGACTTAAATTCACACTGCGAAGCCATAATTAATACAATCGCTTCATTAAATAGGTTAGAAAATACAAAGCCGATATACGTTAGTTTATTAATTTGTATTCATAAATCGGCATACTATTGGAACCAATTATTTGATAACAAATATAACAAAAACAGGTATAACTACGCATTAAATATTAAAATATTATGCAATTTAATTATCTCTAATCCCATTTTAATGTATCGAAAGTCAACCAGTTAACGTAAAGGCTAATTTAAAAATGAAAGAATTTATTTTCGCTTTCTTTCATCTTATAAACAATGAAATTTATTTTGAGTTTATATATTTTGAAAAGAGAAAGGGGCTTAAATCCATAAGCCCCAATAAACCAAACAAACTATTTATGAAGTACCTATATAACCACCAAATAATTTATTTTGTTTTAAAAAAGGATTAAATTATTTAAATCTTTTTTGCGTTAATTCATTGTTGCGTAAATTTTATCAGCGCAGCAAATCTCTTTAAATAATGGGCTAAAAAAAATACCAGTTAGTTGGTATTTTTGATAAAAAACGCGATTAAAATAAATTTAACTGAGCAGGCTGATAGGTGAAAGGATTAAAATTGTAAAGGTCCCTTTCGGTAGCTTGATTGTGTATGTAGTAAACCTCACTTTCCTGATGTCTGGATGCGACGCTTACAAAAGTATCACCTGCCGCTGATTTAAATAAATTTTCCACTAATACGGGGTCATTGTTATCCTTTGATAAATGGCTTAGTAGAATATGGCTCATGTAATCAGGCTTGTGATCTTGAAAGAGTGATAATGCTTCGTTATTTGATAAATGACCTTTGCCACTGGTAATTCTTCTTTTTAAGTGGTAAGGATAATTTCCATTTTGAAGCATTTCGACATCATAGTTTGCCTCTAAAAATGCAGCATGACATGTCTTGAATTGCTTAACCAACCTGTCGCATACCGTACCAATATCTGTAAAAACGCCGACACGAACATCGTTACATTCAATCGTAAAGCTATATGGATCTACAGCATCATGAAATTTGGAGAATGCAGACACTGTTAAACTTCCAATCCGAATGGTATCCAAGTTATTGAATGAAAAAACATTTTTTTCGTTCAATAACAAACGACTATTCTTTAAAGTGCTATTTGTAATGTAAACCGTAAGATTATATTTTTTGGATAAAACGGCAAGGCCTTTTATATGATCGCTGTGTTCATGTGATATAAAAATAGCCTTTATTCTGTCTATCGATAAGCAGAGCCTGGCCATTCTTTTTTCAATTTCCCTGCAAGAAATGCCTACATCAATTAATACAGCCTCGTTGCTGTTACCAATGTAATAACAGTTACCGTTGCTACCCGAATTTATTGACGCAAAATGTAATGCCATAATAGCGGAAAGTTAAGGCTAATTAGTTTTAACGACAAAAATAAATATTAACATTATTAATCGTTATGAACGATGAGCTTACAATCGACCATAACTTTCTGGTAACTTTCCATATCAATTTCTTTATTGATCAATTTCAGCAATAAATTAATTGCATTTTCTCCCACGGATTCAGGATTTTCTTCTACTGAGGCTATAGGTGGTGTATCTAGGTAATTGATAAAGGAATTGTTGCCAAAACCAATGCATTCTATTTTGTTGAATTGGGGATGTTTAATGTGCCGCAGATATTTAATTGCATCGAAAAGAATGTGCTCTTTGAAGGCTACGATTGCAGTTGGTGTATTATCATCTGCTGAAAACAGGTTTTGAATGGCAGATATGGTGTTTTCTCTGTCGAAATCTGTATACGCAACCAAGTTTGCGTCAAAAGAAAGGTGATTATCTTTCAATGCATTTATGTAACCATTAAAACGATCGTGTGTAAAGTTGATCATTTTTGGCCCGCCGATGTAGGCAATTTTTTTATGACCTCTGTCGATTAAAAATTTTGTCGCCTGGTAACATCCTTGAAAGGTGTTGCCTAAAACTTTATGGCAGTTCAGGTTAAAACTCGGATTTCTCGTGTAATATACTACAGGTATGCCGAGGTTTTCAAATTGGTTGAGGTGAGCAAAGTCTTGTGTGTTTTTTGAAATAGCAATAATTAATCCATCTACGCGGCTCCTTAAAAGCATATCGGCGGATTGAATTTCTTTTTGCAGATCATCGTGCGATTGGCTTATGATAATGTTGTATCCATTTTTTGTTGCAAATTGCTCTACGCCATAAATGCTCCTGGTAAAAAAATGGTCAAGCAGGTTAGGTAAGATTATGCCGATAATTCTTGATTTCCTTTCCTTTAAATTAATTGCCGATTTATTTGGTGTAAAATGCAAATCCCGGGCCATTTCCTGAACACGATTTTTCGTGTATTCGTTAATGGTAGGGTAGTTATTCAGAGCCTTTGATACTGTTGAAACTGACATCTTTAACTTTTCAGCTAAGAATTTTAGTGTAACAGGCGTATTATTCATCTTCTTTTCCAATCTCAATGCATAGATAAGAAAAAAAATCAAATTATTTCAAACGTTTGAAAATGTATTAGAACCGAATTATAGGGGTTTTCACATATTTAAAAACGATTTACTCTCTAACCTTTTTTAAATTCGTTACCATTATAAGCAACTAACCAAATTAAACAATGAAATTACTTTCCTTTAATTCTATTTCAATAGCACTACCTATTGATTTAGGTATTTTTCCTGACATTTCAAGTCCAGGCATGCATCCGAAATGTTACATTTTTAGTGTAAAACCACATAATCTTTTAACGCTTCCAATTTCTTGATCAAGGTTTATTCTTAACTACAATAAGCAAAAAACGGGTGTTTAAATAACAAGCTTTTGTATATCTGGAGCTTTAGCAGCTTAAATAATTTAAGGCACACTCAAACAACGCACAAATATTTACTAAACAGATTTATTACAACAATTATGGATAGACTTCACTTTCAGAAGAGGATTTTTTCGCTTGCGATATTCGAAAGAGTTGAACGGTTAAAAATTCTGTATTTATTGATTTTCTTTTTACTAAGCCTCTGTTCAATTCCCGCTTTTGCACAATCGCTGATAACAGGAACTGTAAAAGATAATAAAGGGGTAACCATGCCGGGGGTCAGCGTCAGGATTAAAGGAACACCTGGTGGTGTTGTTACCGATAATGATGGTAAATTTTCCATTCGGGCCACTGATAACGCGGTATTAACTTTTGCGTTTATCGGCTACATAAATAAGGAGGTTGCCTTAAATGGCAAGACAACCGTTACTGTGGTTTTGGAAGACAATTCACAGGGTCTTGATGAAGTTGTGGTTGTTGGTTATGGTGCTCAGAAGAAATCCACTTTGACGGGAGCGATTGCGCAAATCGGAACAGAGGAGATTATGAAATCACCGACACCAAATCCAACAAATAGTTTAGTCGGCCGCCTTCCGGGTTTATTGGCGGTACAAACAAGCGGGCAACCTGGTGCAGATGGTGCACAACTTAAAGTAAGGGGGGTAGCAACTTATGGGGTTAATAACGGTGCAATTGTGGTGGTAGATGGCGTGGAAAGACCAAGTTTTTCTGACGTGGATGCCAACGAAATTGAAACAATTACCGTTTTGAAAGATGCAGCTTCTACAGCAATTTACGGTATCCGAGGTGCCAACGGCATCATCGTAGTGACAACCAAACAAGGCAAAATCGGAAAGCCGAAAGTAACCTATACCGGTAACTATGCTTTGCAAACTTATACCGGTTTGGCAGTTGGTTTGCCTGCTTTGGAAAATGCGCTTTTGCTTAATCAATCCTACGTAAATGATGGAAAAACGCCATATTTTTCTGATTCAGATATACAAAAGTTCCGCGATAAATCAGATCCCATCGGTTTTCCGGATGTGCAGTGGTTTGATTATCTGACCAAAAAATATTATTCTCAAACACAGCACAACGTTAATATAAATGGAGGAACCAAGATTGCCAAATATTTTGTTTCAGCAGGTTACGCCTTTCAGGATGGTATTTTCAAAAAATTCGATTCGCCTTATGGCATCAACACCGTTCCAAATTATAACCGTTACAATTTTCGATCGAACGTAGATTTGACCCTTAATAAAGATTTTACCGTTGGAATAAAACTGGGCGGAAGATTTGCAGACCGTTATCAGCCTGCTGGTTTACGGTCTTCTTCCGCGTTTTCTTACGATACCATCGAAGGTATGATTTCACGTATACTGCAGGTACCGGCATATGCTTATCCGGTTACTTTACCTGATGGAAGAATAACTGCCAATCCTAACATTGGAACCAACATCTGGAATCCTTATGCAGTTCTAACCAGGTTTGGAACACGTAATGATGAGAATAATACAATTGAAAGCACTTTCAATCTAAATTATAAGCTCGATTTTATAACCAAGGGTTTAGGCTTTAAAACTGTTTTTGGTTATGATTCTTATTATAACAACATCGAGCGACGAAATGCAAACTGGGCCGCATACGTTTATAATCCTGCAACAGGTCAGGCTACCTTATCAACTGATACGAGAAACCGTGATGAGCCTTTAGGTGCCGTTCAGGATGGTGGCGTAACAGAGGGCAGCACCAATATGAACCTCCAGTCTGGTTTCGATTACAACCGTAATTTCGGTAAACACAGTGTAGGTGCGTTGTTATTAGGTACCAGGCAATTAATTAAATCGACAGGAACGACGGCATTTACCGCTCCGCCAAGAGCATCACAAGGTGTTGCGAGTCGTGTAACCTATAATTATGATGAGCGCTATTTTGCAGAATTTAATGCCTCATATAATGGTTCTGAAAACTTTGCTCAAGGTTTACGGTACGGTTTCTTCCCTGCTGTTTCTGCAGGCTGGACATTAACTAACGAGCCATTCTGGAAAAAGAACAATATTTTAACTTATTTCAAAGTTAGAGGAAGTTATGGTTTGGTTGGTAATGATAGGATTTCGAATGATCGTTTCTTATTTTTAACTAATTATTCTACAAACGCAGCCGGAAGTGCCCAGGCAGCACCGTTCGGAAACCCAAATTCAATAACAAGTTATCCAACATTATGGATTAGTGATCCACAGTTCTTTGGTGCATCTATAAATGCTTTAGGTAATCAGGCCGTAACCTGGGAAACAGGTACCAAGCGTAACATTGGTTTCGAAGCCCGCTTGTTAAAAGATAATTTAAGGGTAACAGTTGACTTATTTGATGAAACCCGTCGCGATATTTTAACAACACCACTTAGCGGATTGGCTTTATTTGGCCATAGCTATCCGAACTTAAATAAGGGAATAGTTTACAATAAGGGATATGAGGTTGAATTAGATTATCAGAAACAAATCGGCGACATAACTGTCGGACTGAATGCTCAGGTAAGTTATGCGAAAAATAAGATTGTTGAAAACGATGAGCCAGATGGTTTGCCTTTTTCTGCAGCCAGAAAAGGTACAAGTGTGGGACAGTTTTTTGGTTATAAAACCGATGGTTTCTTTCAGTCTGCAGCAGATATTGCCGCTTCGCCAAAATTACAGGGTTACAGCCCAATTCCCGGAGATTTGAAATTTAAGGATTTGGATGGAGATGGTGCGATAACCAGTTTGGATCAGGATAAAATTGGTTATACAAATACACCCGAGTATGTTTATAGTTTTAGCCCGAGAATAATTTACAAAGGCTTTACCCTTTCTGCACTGTTTCAAGGCGTAGCACATGTAAGCTCTAACGTAATCCTTAATGAACAGAACAATGGTCAGCAGATGTACGATTTTATGCTTAACGCCTGGACACCTGCTAACGCGAATACAGCGGACTGGCCCGCGCTTCATGCGAGAGGTACAGCATCGTTGAACTATGCTCTGAATGATTTTACCTTACAAAATTCTGCCTATTTGAAAATCAGAAATATTGAATTCGCCTGGAACCTCCCAAAACAATGGTCTTCAGCCTTAAAATTAGCGAACATCAGGCTTTTTGTACAGGGACAAAATCTGTATACCTGGACTAAATACCGGTTTTACGTGGATCCTGAAAATGTTAATACGATTAATACTGCATTTCCGCTTCAGGCGCTTTATCCAACATCGAAGATTTACAATTTTGGTTTAAATGTTCAATTCTAAAACAATGAAAAACTATAAAATACTTACGGCAATTGTTCTGTTTACCCTTTTTTCAATTTCTTGTAAAAAAGATTACCTGGAAAGAACGCCGGGTGTGGCCATTAGTGAGGACGAGATTTTTGCCGACCCTGCTTTAGCTGCCAGGTTTGCAGATAATGCTTATAACTATGTGATCACGAAATATGTGCGCTTTAACGACCACCGCGGCACTACTTCTCAGGCTTCTGATGAAGCGGTTTCCGGTAATTCGGAAGGTTCTGTAACCTCTTTAAACAGGGGGCTATATCATGATCATTCTAACGGACCATCTTTAAATGATATTTATGGTGTTTGGAAACTGATGTACGCTGGTATTGCCATCCACAATAAAATGTTAGCGAGGATCAGTGAGGTGCCGCCATCTCCGAATGCTTCTGTTCCTATTTTTAATCCAACACGTGTTGAAGGTGAAATGCGTTTTTTACGTGCTTTATCTTACTTCGAACTAACGAAAAGATTTGGAGGTGTGCCAATAGTCGATAAAGTTTACGATGTTAATGATGACATCAATTTGCCAAGAAAAACTTATGCAGAAGTAACTCAGTTTATCTTAAACGACTTAAATATTGCCATTACTAAACTTGGTGATGACGCGGCTTATGGACCATCAAACTACGGACGGCCAACAATTGGCGCGGCGCAGGCACTCAGAGCCAGGGTATTGTTATATGCTGCAAGTCCGCTAAACAATTCATCAAATGATAAAACCAAATGGCAGGCTGCTGCAGATGCTGCTAAAGTTTTGATGGACGGTCGCTATGAGTTACAAGCATCCTACGGCGATTTGCTTAACTTACCTTCTTCTCCTGAATACATCATGATTAGAATTAAAGGCAATACGCCTTTATCTGGGGAAATGATGCAGGATTTCTCCATGTCTCCGGGTTCCGGGGGGGCGCAAGGACAAATGAACCCGACACAAAACCATGTCGATATGTACGATATGGCCAATGGCAAACCAATTACTGATCCTACATCTGGTTATAACCCACAAAAACCCTATGAAAACAGAGAGCCTCGTTTTTATGATAACATAATTTACAATGACAGACCATGGCAGGGCGGAAAAATCGAAATGTGGTCTACTACTGATGCGCAGGGAAGGGTTAGTTATGGAAAAGATTATAACCCGACCATTACTTATACTGCAACCCGCTACTATTGCAAAAAATACTGGCCCGAAGTTTACAGAACGGTAGGCGGGAGTACAACTTTGTTAAATTACATCTATTTCCGCTATGCTGAAATGATGCTTAACTATGCCGAAGCCCAAAATGAAGCTGTTGGTCCTGATCAATCTGTTTACGAACAGCTTATAAAAATCAGAAGCCGTGCGGGTATTCAGGCAGGGACTAACAACTTATACGGATTAAAAGCCGGAATGACTCAGGATGAGATGCGTACAGCAATCAGACATGAACGTTCTATAGAACTTGCTTTTGAAGATCATCGATGGTACGATATTATGCGTTGGAAAGCCGGTGCGCAAACTATTGCCGTTCCAATGAAAGGTATGAATGTGGTTAAGAATTCTAACGGAACATTTACCTATACGCCATTTGTATTAACCTCAACCTTTCAAAAAACATGGTCTGAAATCCAGAACCTTTATCCAATACCAAGGGCAGAGATATATAAAAGTAAAGGCGTGCTCTTACAGAATCCAGGTTGGGAATAGTTATTCAGTATAATGCTAAAAGATTTTTCAATATGAAATTTATAAAATCAAAATATATTATTTGTGTCTTGTTCATTTTGGCCGGAATGCTGCATGTTTATGGGCAAAAGCCTGATGAAGGTTTAACGGTTACGGGCAGAGTTATCGATCAGGATAAAAAACCTGTTCCTGGAGTTGTAATTACCATACAAGAAGATAAAACCAATAAATCAGTCTCTACTGATGCCAATGGTAATTTTTCGATAGAAACCACTACGAGTGATGTTTTGGTATTCAAATTTTTAGGTTACAGAACTGTAATGAAACCTGCAGGCGAAGTAGATAAGGCAGATATCGTTATCACAAAAGCATTAATTGATGCTGGTGATGATGACAATGTTTACATCCCTTTCGGGGTGAGAAAAAGAAGGGAAGTAACTGCAACAATCAGCACGATTATGACCGACAACTTACCTCAGATTCCATCATCATCATTAACGAATGTATTTACAGGAAGACTTCCGGGATTAGCGGTTTATCCAAGCGGTTCTCAACAACCCGGTTACGATGCTTCGAGTTTTCTTATCCGCGGACGATCTTCATACAACAGTAACCAGGAACCGCTGGTATTGGTTGACGGTATTGAAAGAGATTTCAATTCTATGGACCTGGGTGAAATTGAAAGTGTAAGTGTATTAAAAGATGCAGCAACTTTGGCCTGGTATGGCATGTACGGCGCGAATGGTGTTATTTATGTTAAAACAAAAAGAGGGAGTGCTACAAGCACAAAAGTTACTTTTGATGCCCAGGCCGGATTACAGGCACCATTACAAATTGCGCAGCCATTAGACGCCTATACATATGCAACACTTTATAACGAGGCGTCTGTAAACAGTGGCGGCACTACGATTTACGATCAAACCGCGTTACAAGCTTATCAAAATGGTTCTGACCCTATTAAATACCCAAACAATAATTTTGTCAGGGATTTTACAAAAAAAGTTGCGCCAACCCAGCGTTATGTAGCGTCGGTTACCGGTGGTAATGCCTTTATTAAATATTACACTTTACTGAGTGCTTACATGCAGGGCGGGATTTACAAGGGCGGAAACAATGAAGCTTACGATGCGAACACTGATTTCAACCGCTACAACCTGCGTACCAACATAGATTTGCATGTAAATAAAAACCTGGATGTTGCTTTGGATATTGGCGGACGGATTACAAATCTTACCTTCCCAAATGCCGGTACAGGTACTTTTTTAAATACGGTATATTCTACACCAGCAAATGCTTTCCCTATTTTAAACCCAAATGGTTCATACGGTGGAACATCAATTTTATCACAGAATAATCCTTTAGCCATGTTACAGGCCAGAGGCGCGAGTACCGATTTAATGCGTAATATGATAGCAACCATAAGCGCGCGCCAGAAAATGGACGGTATTTTAAAAGGCTTATCGGCAGAAGTATTTTATGCCTATGATATTGCAGGTTTGTACCGCTCGGGATTTTCTGAAACCTATTCAACGTCTGAGTTGGGTGCAAATGGTATATATACTAATTATGGCACCGCCACCAAGGTGAATTATCAGGGAAACGTTTTTTCAGGAAACCTAAAGAAAAGCGAATTTTGGGCAGGCTTCGATTACAACAGAACGTTTGGCGGACATGATATTAAATTTTCAACGAGAGTGTCAAGAGCTAATCTCGCTTCATTCGGAAATCTTGATGTGAGGAGAGAAGGCTGGTCCAACAGGCTATCATATGGTTTTTTGCAGCGCTATCTTGTTGATTTAACTGCAAGTTATTCCGGATCAGAAAACTTTGCTCCTGGCAGGAGATATGGTTTTTTTCCGGCGGCCTCTGCCGGGTGGATTGTATCTGATGAAGATTTCATGAAAAGTTCAGCTACATGGCTCGATTTCTTAAAAATAAGGGGTTCGTATGGTTTAGTTGGAAACGATGCTATTGGTTCTGCGCGGAGATTTGCCTTTAACGATTTCTTTAGCAGAAGCACGACGGGTTATAATTTTGGTACTTCATTCACAGGCGTAGGCGGTACAGCACAATTGGCTTTGGCAAATCCTGATTTAACCTGGGAAAAAGCTTATAAAACAAGTGTTGGCTTTGATGCCAAATTGTTTAAACAATCACTAGCAATCAGTGCGGATTACTTTTACGAGGACAGAAAAAATCTGACAACAGGTTCATTACTACCTAGTACTTTAGGCCAGAGTTTAATTTTCGTTAACGAAGGTGAGGCCGAATACAGGGGCTTTGAAACAGGTATCAATTACAATAAGAGACTCGGTGATGTTAATTTGAATATTTTTGGAAACTTTACTTACAACGTAAGCAAAATTTTAGCCATTAACGAAGCGGCCAATTTACCGGCTTATCAAAAAGCTTTAGGTCATCCGATCTCCAGCGTTATAGCCCCATCTGCTACGGCTTCAACCACTGCAGGTTACATCAGTTCAATGCTTATATCCGATGGTATTTTCCAGAATCAGGCGCAGATAAACGCTTCTCCGGTTCAACAATTATCACGGGAAGTAAAACCTGGAGACATTAAATATATTGATCAGAATGGTGATGGCGTGATTAACGATTTAGACCGGGTTAGAACGGATTTCAACTTTGTTCCTAAAGCTTACTTTGGATTTGGGGCATCTGTTGCAGTGAAAAATTTTGATTTAAACTTCTTGTTTCAAGGTACTAACGGTCGTTCAATTACTATTCAGCAATTGGTGAATGGTGGTACAGCGAATAACGGATATTTAAACCAATTCAGTGTCGATAGATGGACACCGGACAACCCGAATGCGGCCTACCCACGTTTATTATTAACCGATCGTGGTAACAATACGGCAAACTCTGATTTCTGGATTCGCTCCGGCGATTACATCCGTTTAAAAAATGTTGAGTTAGGTTATTCATTATCTCCGTCATTTATTAAAAGATTGAAGATATCGCAGCTTCGTTTTTATGTTAGCGGCTTAAATCTTCTAACTTTTGATAGGTTAGGCGATTTGAATATCGACCCTGAGTTACCTGAATCAGGATATGCATCTACAGTTGGTTCGACAAATAGTGCATCCTATCCATATATGAAAATTTATTCATTCGGATTGAACTTGAAATTTTAAAGATAAGACAATGAAAAAAAATATATTTTATTTAATCCTGGCTTTTGTAACCATGCAGGTAGCCGGATGTAAAAAAGATGGCTTTCTTCAAGATGGATCTTTTAGTGGCGGAAACGACATTACACAGGCACAACTTTGGGCCAATCCGGATTATGCCAGAAACTTTTTAAACAATGCCTATTCTGTTTTATCAGATCGGTATAGCGTTGATAATGCAGGTGCCTTATTTGCTTCAGGTACTGATGAGGCTGTAAATTCGAACCAGAATTCATCCATTACCACTTTGACAAACGGAACCTGGAGTGCAGCGAAACCTTTTGATGAGGTTTGGGCGGATATGTACACTGGCATCCGAAAAACTAACGCATTTTTAGAAAATGTTGATGGAAGTGCTGTTATTCCATTGGATGAAGTAGTACCGGCCAATGTTGCAGCCAACCAAACTTATGCCGCTCAGGTAGAACGCTTGAAAGGACAAGCTTACTTTTTACGGGCATTTTTTCAATTTGAATTATTAAAGCGTTATGGCAGTTTTCCTATTGTTACCCGCACATTAACTGTTAACGATAACCTTGATCTGCCACGCAACACGTTTCAGCAATGTGTCGACCAAATTTCGAAAGACTGTGAAGATGCAATTAGCCGCCTACCTTTATCGCCAACAGAATGGAGAGCGGCAGACCGTGGCCGTGCAACGCAAACTGCGGCAATGGCATTGAAAGCCCGGATGTTTTTATATGCGGCAAGCCCACAATACAACACCAATAACGATTTAACAAAATGGCAGGCTGCTGCCGATGCTGCAAAACGCTTAATGGATACCGGAAAGCACAGCATCTACACGTCATATCCGAATATATGGTTGTGGAATAACGGTGCTTTCAATGCGGAAACAATTTTCGCTACTTCAACCCTGAATACAAATAGTATCGAAGTGAATAATGCGCCGATAAGTTATGATGCTGCAAACGGCCGTACAAACCCGACACAAGAAATGGTTGATGCATTTGAAATGCGATCAACCGGTAGAATGATAACTGATGCGGCTTCTGGTTATTTAGCAACAAATCCATACGCAAACCGCGACCCACGTTTAAACTTTGCCATTATGTATAATGGTTCTACCTTTAAAAGTAAAACTGTTGATACTTATGTTGGCGGGAAAGATGGCTTGAACCTTAATGTTAATGCAACGAAAACAGGTTATTATATGCGTAAATATTTGAGTGAGGCAGCAGCATGGGGTCCAACTAGTACAACAGTTCGTCGCCCCTGGATATTTTTTAGATATGCCGAAATTCTATTAAATTATGCTGAAGCTTTAAACGAAGCACAAGGAGCCGCTGCCCAGACTGAAATTTTAAGGGTGCTTAATTTGATTAGAAACAGAACCGGTGTTCAAATGCCGCCATTGCAAACGACAAACGCTGCTGGAAATGGCTACGTTGCACCAAATCAAATTGAGTTAAGAAAACGGATTCGCAACGAGCGCAGAGTAGAATTATGTTTTGAAGAACATCGCTTTTACGATGTTCGACGCTGGAAAGAAGGTGAGCTAACATTTAACAAACCCGTAACCGGGATGAGGATTGTTCAAACAGCACCAACAACCTTTACTTACACACCGTTTACTGTAGAAAACAGGGTTTTTACAGCCAGGAATTATTTATATCCTATTTCGCAAAATGAATTAAACAAAGCGCCGAATTTAGGTCAGAATCCTGGTTATTAATCTTAATCCGGTGACAAAATTAAACGGACGGTTAAAACGCCGTCCGTTAAATAATTGTTAGTTTTGAAATAGCAATTATTTATCATTAAACATTTACATCATGCTGAAATCAACCTTTAAAGTACTTCTAGTTTCTTTATCGCTTCTTACTTCAATCAGTTACGCACAAGTTCGTTCTATACAAAACATTCAGGGCCGAAAAATTCAAAGCCTGAACGGCAAATGGAATTACATTATCGATCCGTATGAAAATGGTTACTATGATTACAGACACGATCCTTTCGATAAATCAAAATCCGGAACCGGCGGCTACTTTGATGATAAAGTTCAGAAAGATAAATCAGAATTAATTGAATACAATTTTGATTATTCGCCACAAATGAATGTTCCGGGTGATTGGAATTCCCAATCAGAAAAGCTCGAACTTTATGAAGGCAATATCTGGTTGCGCAGAAAATTTGATGCAAAACCTGAAAAGGGAAAAAAATACTATGTTTATTTTGGTGCAGTAAATTACGAAGCACATGTTTATTTAAACGGGAAAAAATTAGGTATTCATAAAGGTGGTTTCACACCTTTCCAATTTGATGTTACCAATCTGATTAAAGCGGGAGACAATTCACTAATTTTAAAAGTTGACAACATCAGAAAGCAGGATGAAATACCAACGGTTAACACCGATTGGTGGAATTACGGCGGCATCACACGCGACGTTTTTCTTGCGGAATTTCCGGAGCATTTTATCAGTGATTATAAACTTCAACTGGTTAAAGGGAATAACAATCTGTTAAACTTTTCAGTTAAACTTTCGGATGCAACAGCAAATCAGGAGGTAACTTTAACCATTCCTGAATTAAAACTTGAAAAGAAATATAAAACAGATGCAGAGGGTAAAATCAATGATGAGTTCACCTGGAATAATCTAAGCCTCTGGTCACCGGAAAATCCAAAACTATATGGTGTAACCATCAAAACGGATAAAGAAGACATCAATGATAAAATCGGTTTCAGAACCATCCAGGTAAACGGCGACAGCATTTTGTTGAATGGAAAATCCGTTTTCTTAAGGGGAATTTCCATTCACGATGAAAATCCGCTTTTAGCGGGACGACTACGTTCTGAAGGTGACATGCGCATGATGTTGCAGTGGGCCAAAGATATGAATTGTAATTATGTTCGCCTGGCACACTATCCGCATAATGAAGAAATGATTCGCCTTGCAGATGAAATGGGTTTATTGGTTTGGGCAGAAGTTCCGGTTTACTGGACCATCAGCTGGACAAACCCTGCAACCTATGCCAATGCAAAACAGCAACTTACCGATTTAATCGTTCGCGATAAAAACAGGGCAAGTGTAATCGTTTGGTCAATCGGGAATGAAACACCACTTAGTGATGCCCGGTTAAGCTTTATGAGCAACCTGGCTGAAACCGCCCGCTCTTTAGATGATACCCGCCTAGTTGCTGCAGCTTTAGAAGTTCATCGTGAAGGCAGTTCAATTATTTTAAACGATCCACTGGGTGAAAAGATCGATTTAGTAAGCTTTAACGAATATGCCGGCTGGTATTGGGGTGGAACTCCCTCAGAAATTACCAAATACAGTTTCAATATAAAATACAATAAACCTGTCGTAATCACAGAGTTTGGAGGCGATGCTTTGGGTGGTTTCCATGCCGATGAAAATACCCGTTGGAGCGAAGAATATCAGGAAGCTTTGTACAAAAACCAGATTACCATGCTAAGTAAAATAACTGCTTTGCGTGGTATGACGCCATGGATTTTAACGGACTTCCGATCACCAAGAAGGCAACATCCGATTTATCAGAATTTCTGGAACCGCAAAGGTTTAATAAGCGAAACAGGTAAGAAAAAGAAAGCTTTCTATGTTCTTAAAGACTATTACGAACAGATGCAGCTGAAATATAAATAATATGATGGGATTGACGAAAATTAGTGTGCTTTCGAAACTGATAATACCAATGGCCTTATTAGGTATCTCCTGCGAAAAGCAGAACAATAATGGTATTGAAGAAGCTCCGGTTATTTCAACCGTAGAAACGACTTTGCAGAAAGAAATGCCTTTTAAAATGGGTGCTGCAGTTAACGTATCGCTTTTGAAAAACAACACGAATTATCGCAATCTCGTAGTTAAAGAATTTAACAGTATAACGGCCGAGAATGCCATGAAGTTCGCTTCCGTTCATCCATCAAAAGATACTTATACCTGGAGCGAAGCTGATTACCTTGTGGATTTCGCAATTACTAACGGGAAACGTATTCACGGACATACATTAAACTGGTATAAATCGCTTCCCGATTGGGTTACTAAATTCCAGGGCACAACAGCCGAATGGGAGAACTTATTGAAAACTCATATTCAAACTGTGGTAAGCCATTTTAAAGGAAAGGTAGTTTCGTGGGATGTCGTTAACGAAGCCATAAATGAAGATGGAACTTTTAGAAACAGCATCTGGGTTCAGAAACTGGGCGTAGATTATATTGGTCGTGCTTTTCAATATGCACATGAGGCCGACCCGGGTGCTTTACTTTTTTATAATGATTACGGTCATGAATTCGGGCCGACAAAACGCACGGCAATTATCAATCTGGTTAATAATTTAAAAGGCCAAGGCATTCCCATCAATGGGATCGGCTTACAAATGCACACCAGGGTTACTCAAACGGATTCGAATTTAGCAGCAGCAATTTCAACGGCTGCGGCAACAGGTTTATTGGTTCATATTTCTGAAATTGATATCGCGCTAAATCCCGATAATAATCAATCGCTCACTTATACAACTGATTTAGGAGTGCAACAAGCGGCAAAATATAAAGCAGTTGTGAAAGCTTATAATGCCATTCCGAAAGCACAACAATTTGGCATTACGCAGTGGAATGTAACGGATGGTGATAGCTGGATTCCTTCAAATTACAGTCGCCCGGACTGGCCATTGCCATTCGATGCACAATATCGACGTAAACCGGCATATCAGGGAATTTTAGATGGGGTTAAATAAAAATACAATGAAAAAGCATTTATCATCAGCCTTAATTATTGCATTATCTTTTTCTACTGCTTTTGCGCAGAATAAGAAAATTGAAAAGAAAGTTGATTCGGTTTTAAAACTGATGACTTTAGATGAAAAAATTGGTCAGTTGAATCAATATACAGGCGACAGGGATGCAACCGGTCCGATTACGAACAATCCGAACAAACTTAAAGACATCAGGGATGGTAAACTGGGATCGATGCTTAACGTAAGAGGCGCAAAAGAAACCAGGGCTGTTCAGGAAGTTGCCATGCAGTCTAGAATGAAAATTCCATTGATTTTTGGTCTGGATGTCATACACGGCTACCGTGTTACTTTTCCTATTCCTTTAGCCGAAGCGGCAAGTTGGGATTTACCTGCAATGGAGAATGCAGCCAGAGTTGCTGCAAGGGAAACGGCGGCCTCAGGTATTCACTGGACTTTTGCACCGATGGTTGATATCGCCCGCGACCCACGTTGGGGCAGGGTAATGGAAGGCGCGGGGGAAGATACTTTCCTGGGTTCGCAAATTGCGCGAGCACGCGTCAAAGGTTTTCAAGGGAAGGGATTAGGTAATTTAGATGCGATTATGGCCTGTGCAAAACATTTTGCTGCTTATGGCGCAGCCATTGCTGGTCGTGATTACAATACGGTTGATATGAGTGAACACAGCCTTTGGGAAACCTATTTGCCACCATTCAAAGCAGCTGTAGACGCGGGTGCGGCAACTTTCATGAATTCATTCAACACGCTTAACGGAATTCCGGCTACGGGAAGCAGCTACTTACAACGCGATATTTTAAAAGGCAAATGGAAATATACGGGTTTTGTGGTGAGTGATTGGGGTTCGATTGGTGAAATGGTTGCCCATGGTTATGCAAAAGATAAATCAGAAGCAGCTGAACTGGCCATTAAAGCTGGTAGTGATATGGATATGGAAAGCAGAAGTTATCTGCCTTCGCTGGCAAAATTGGTAGCAGATAAAAAGGTGGATATGGCATTGATTGATGATGCCGTGAAGAGAATTCTACGCAAGAAATTTGAGTTGGGGTTATTTGACGATCCCTATCGTTTTAGCAACGAGGCCCGTCAGGAGAAGGAACTGAATTCTGCTGAAAACAGAGCGGCCTCTTTAAAAATGGCGGAGAAAAGTATGGTGCTCTTGAAAAATGAAAAGCAAACCTTACCGCTATCAAAGGATTTAAAGAAAATTGCTGTTATCGGTCCACTCGCTAAATCTGAAAAAGATATGCAGGGCTTTTGGTCTGTCGCATGGGAAAACGATAAGCTCATTTCACTTTATGAAGGATTGAAAAATAAGGTCGGAAACAAAACAGAGTTGTTATATGCTAAAGGTTGCGGCATTTCAGATTCTTCGAAAACAGGTTTTGCTGAAGCCGTAGCGATTGCCAAACAGTCCGACGTGGTAATTATTGCTGCGGGCGAAGCTTTTGATATGAGTGGCGAGGCTAAAAGCAAAACCAATATCCGCATTCCGGGTGTTCAGGAAGATTTAATTAAAGCCATTCAGGCAACTGGGAAACCCATTGTTGTTCTGCTCATGGCCGGTAGGCCATTAATATTTAACTGGACGGCAGATAACGTTCCTGCAATTATGTACACCTGGTGGCTCGGTAGCGAAGCCGGAAATGCTATGGCAAATGTATTGTTTGGTGATTACAATCCGGCAGGTAAATTACCTATGACTTTCCCCAGGGATGAAGGCCAGATTCCGCTTTACTACAATTACCTTAGCACAGGCCGTCCGTCTAAAAGCGATAAAGACAGAAATTACAAATCGGCTTATCTCGACTTGCCAAATAGCCCCAAATTTGCATTTGGCTATGGTTTAAGCTACACAACTTTTGAATATAGTAGCCTTAATCTTAATAAAACTCAAATGACGATGACCGATAAAATAGCTGTAAATTTTACGCTTAAAAATACCGGTAAATACGATGGGGAAGAAGTGGTTCAACTCTATTTGCAGGATAAATTTGCATCTGTTGTTCGTCCCGTTAAGGAATTGAAGGACTTTCAAAAAGTCATGTTAAAGGCTGGCGAGAACAAACAAATCACTTTTGTAATTGATAAAGAAAAGCTGTCTTTTTATAACCGGCAACTAAATTGGGGTGCCGAAGCAGGTAATTTCAAACTGATGATCGGAACGGCTTCAGATAACATCAAACTCGAAAAGGATTTTACGCTAACTAATTAAATAAAGAACAATCTGAGCAGTCAAAATTTTATAATATCAAATCCGTGATAAAAACTAACCATCCCAAATCATTAAAACAATTACATCTTTTGCTTGTTTCAGCAATGCTTTTTACTTTCAGTTTATCGGTCGAGGCTCAAAATAACATCAGTCTGAACGATGGTTGGGAATTTCAGAAAGACAACGGAGCAAAGGAAAAAGTAAATCTGCCACATACGTGGAATGCGTTTGATGTTTTGGACGATGAACCAGGTTATTATCGCGGATTAGGTATCTATAAGAAAAAATTAAATCTGGATGCGGCTGCAAAAGGAAAGCAAATTTACCTCGTTTTCAATGGTATAGCGCAGGAATCCGAAGTTTTAGTTAATGGAAAACCTGCAGCCAGACACATTGGGAGTTACACTAAATTCATCGTTCCGATTTCCAAATTTTTAAATTATACAAACGATTTAATTGAAGTAAGAGCAAATAATCGTTTTAATGAAGATATCCCGCCACTAACAGCCGATTTTACCTTTTTTGGCGGCATATACCGAAACGTTAGTTTATTAATTACAGAACCAATTCATTTTTCTAAAAATGACAATGCTAGTTCTGGTGTGTACATTACCACGCCCGATGTTTCGGCCGAAAAGGCGAGCGTTCAGATAAGGAGTTTAATAGACAATTCATCTACATCAGCAAAAAAAATACAAATTCATAGTACTTTAATTAATGCTAATGGTAAGGCAGTTGCATCTCAAATCTCTTTTGTTAATGTAGTTTCGGGAGAGCTAAAAACTATAAATCAGAACTTTAATTCAATTAAACATCCCAAACTTTGGTCGCCTGAAAGCCCATATTTATATCGTGTGATTTCGAGGATTATCGACGTCAAAACGAAGACAGTTTTAGATGAAGTATCTAATCCTTTAGGTTTTAGGTGGTTTAAATTCGATGCTGAAAGAGGATTTTTTCTTAATGGTAAACCACTTAAAATTATTGGGGCGAGCCGCCACCAGGATTATGAGCATTTAGGAAATGCGGTACCCGACGCCTTGCAAATTAGAGATATCGAACTACTTAAAGAAATGGGCGGCAACTTTTTAAGGGTTGCACATTATCCGCAGGATCCAATGATATTGGAGGCCTGCGATAGGTTGGGGATCCTGGCTTCAGTCGAAATACCTGTAGTGAACACCATTACCGAATCCGAAGCTTTTACGAACAACTGCCTGAACATGCAAAGGGAAATGATAAGGCAGAACTTCAATCACCCCAGTATTGTCGCCTGGGCCTATATGAATGAGGTTTTGTTGCGGCCTAAGTTTTCGAACGATAAACCACGCCAGCAAATTTATTATGACCACATCCGGGAGTTGGCCCAGAAATTGGATGATTTAACCAGAAAGGAAGATCCTTCAAGGTATACATTGTTGGTTAACCATGGCGCCTGGGACCTTTATAATAAAGTTGGCTTAACTAAAATTCCGATGATAGTTGGTTGGAACTTATATTCCGGCTGGTATTCCGGAATGCCAGCAGATTTTGCTAAATTTTTAGATCGCCATCATAAAGAGTTGCCCAATACGCCTTTTATGGTGACAGAGTATGGTGCCGATGCCGATCCCCGGATTCGTTCTTTCCAACCGGTTCGTTTCGATAAAAGTGTGGAGTATGCTGTTAAATTCCACCAGACTTATTTGAATGCCATGCTCGAAAGGCCTTTCGTTGCTGGTGGAATGGCCTGGAACTTGGCCGATTTTAATTCGGAAACACGTGAGGAAACCATGCCGCACATCAACAATAAGGGATTATTAACGATTGGCAGGCAGCCAAAAGATACATACTACCTGTACAAGGCCTATCTTTCCGATAAGCCCTATTTAAAAATTACCTCAGTTCAGTGGAAACACAGAGTTGGAATAGCCGATTCTTCTACTTCGGTTAGTACACAGAATATTCAGGTTGCTACAAATCAAAAGTCGGCGGAATTATTTCTTAATGGAAAAAGTATGGGAACTAAAGTTGCTGTCGACCACATATGCGATTGGAAAGTGCCTTTCGAAGATGGTACAAACCAATTAAAAGTTCTTTCAGGAGCGCTTATTGATAATGCAGACATCAATTTCCAGGTTGAGCCATTTAAGTTCTCAGATAAGATTCCATTCAACAATATGAACATTCTTTTAGGCTCCAAAAGATATTACATCGATGAAAAGCAGCAACAGTTATGGATTCCGGACCAAGCTTACAAACCGGGCGCCTGGGGCTGGATAGGAGGAGAACCCTACAAAGGAACAAACAACAGAATTCTATACGGAAGTGATAAAAATATCCTTGAAACGGATAACGACCCAGTTTATCAAACCCAGCAAGTTGGCATCCAACAATTTAAATTCGATGTGCCCGATGGTGAGTATGAGCTAACCTTACATTTTGCAGAATTGGTCGGTGGCGATGCAAAGGAAGCTTTGGCTTATAATTTAGATAATAACCACAAAAAGGAAGTTGTAGAACAGCGCATTTTTAATGTATCGATTAATGGCCAGCCATTTATGCAAAAGCTAAACCTCGCTGCAGATTTTGGCTATACAAAAGCGGTGCAAAAGAAAACAAGATTAACGATTACAAATGGAAAAGGCATATCAATCGGTTTTATGCCAATTGAAGGAAAACCCATTTTAAATGCTATTCAATTAAGAAAAATTTATTAAGTATATTTTTAAAAATGAGTCAGTTATCATCACGTATATTATCAATCGATGTATTAAGAGCAATAACCATGTTCCTGATGATTTTTGTTAACGACGTGGCTGGCGTTTCGAATATTCCACACTGGATTGAACATACCCCGGCAGATGTGGATGGAATGGGCTTTTCTGATGTAATTTTTCCTGCTTTTTTGTTTATAGTAGGACTATCATTGCCCTTTGCTATTGATACCAGGTTAGACAAAGGAAAATCTTTTGCTAGTATTTCTAGTTACATATTACTCCGTTCTCTTGCTTTAATCTTAATGGGCTTTTTTCATGTCAATCTTGAGAATTATAATTCAGCAGAGGCTTTTTTGCCATATCCAGTTTACACGATTATACTCACTGTTTCATTTTTCTTGATTTGGCTGGATTATCCTGATACCCTTTCTAAGGGGAAGAAAAAGATTTTGATACTATCTGGTATCATCATATTAGCGTTTCTTGCATTGCTTTATAAAGGCGGCACTCCTGAGCATCGTGAACCATTAAAACCACATTGGTGGGGTATTCTAGGAATCATTGGCTGGGCTTATTTAATTACCGCATTTGTCTACCTGGTTTTAAAAGGGAAGTTTAGTTTACTGGTCCTTGTGTTTTTGTTTTTTTCTGCTATGAATGTATCTGCACACATGGGTTTGCTGAAATTACAAATCCCGTTCGTTGGCAGTGGATCAGCCATAACACTTATGCTAGGCGGTGTTTTAATATCTTCATTATATAAGCTCCTTGTTGCGAGGGGGAAAGACAGATACTTCTGGATAATATTAAATTTATCCGGTGCATTCTCAATCATTTTCGGGTCACTCATCCGGCCGTTGACTGGAGGGATTTCTAAAATCTATGCAACCCCCGCCTGGGTTTTCATTTGCATGGGTATAACCACCCTTGTGTTCGAATTACTCGTTTACCTTATCGATTCTAAACAGAAAAAAGATCTGTTTAAATTGATTAAACCTGCTGGTACAAGCACGCTTACCTGCTACCTGATTCCATATCTGCTGTATTCAATTTTTAGTTTGATTCATTTCCGGTTTCCTCATTTGTTGAATACAGGAATCGGTGGCATATTCCGATCTTTTTTTATCGCCTTCTTAGTTATCGGTATTGTATCTTTTTTAGAGAAAAAGAAGTTGCGTTTAAATATTTAATTCTCAATGATTATGTTTAAGAATAATAAATATATAATTCTAATAATATTACTGTTTATCAGTTTCTTAGCTAATGCACAGCGAAGTGTTAGGTTAAATAATAACTGGGAGTTTTTAAAGCATGATTTGGGTGGTATATGGGAAGCTGTACGCCCTGTGGGTGTCGGCAATCCGGAAGCCGTTCCGCTATGGCAGCAAGTAAATTTGCCACATTGTGTAAATGCAGAAGAGGCGGTGGATCCGGATGTAAATTATTACCAGGGGCCTGCCTGGTACCGCACACAACTCGCCGTTTCTAACCCTTACCAAAAAGGAAGAACTATTTTGCATTTTGAAGGCGCCGGACAAAAAACAGAGGTTTATGTGTATACAACAAAAGTGGGTACGCATCTGGGCGGCTACGATGAATGGACGGTAGACATTACCGATGCGGTTGAAGCATTTAAAAAAACTGATGTATTCAACAAACAGTTCAAAGGAAAAGTGCCGGTTTCAATCCGTACAGATAACTCCAGGGATTTAGAAATGATACCGTCGGATTTATCTGATTTCAATGTTTATGGAGGGATTTACCGTTACCTTAACTTGGTTTATGTGCCAGTGCTTTCTGTTGACAAAGTGTTCGCTAAAGCATCGGTTGATTCCTTAGGAAGACAGGGTGAATTAAATGTAAGGACGAGGTTTTATAATCCACTAAGTATCAGAGATGCAACTGTTCAATTGAAACTGATTGATCCCACAGGTAAAATCGTTTCCAAATCAGAAAAGAAGCTAAGCGCGCTTTCCGGTGATTTAGATTTATGGAAATTCAGTTTAAAAAAGCCATTGCTATGGACAACTGATCATCCGGTTCAATACACTTTAAAATATGAAGTTAATTTCGCAGATGGCAATTTTAAAGGCGAAGAAAAGATTGGTTTCCGAAACATCAACTTTGTTGAAAAGGGGCCTTTTAAATTAAATGGAAAGCGATTGCTGCTCCGAGGAACGCACCGGCACGAAGACCATGCCGGAGTTGCCGCCGCGATGACTGAAGACCTTATCCGCAAGGAAATGATAATGATGAAGAACATGGGCGTAAATTTTATCCGTCTTGGTCACTATCAACAATCAAGAATTGTACTTAATCTTTGTGATAGTCTGGGTATTCTGGTCTGGGAAGAAATTCCATGGTGCCGTGGAGGCCTTGGAGGTGACGTTTATAAAAATCAAGCCAGAGCCATGCTCAAAAATATGATTGAGCAGCACTATAATCATCCTTCTATAATTATCTGGGGATTAGGCAATGAAAATGACTGGCCAGGAGATTTTCCTGAATTTGATAAAGAAAAAATCAGGACGTTTATGAAGGAACTCAATAATATCTCTCATAAACTCGATGCTTCTCGTTATACAGCCATCAGGCGATGCGATTTTTGTAGCGACATTGTCGATGTTTATTCGCCTTCCATCTGGGCTGGATGGTACCGTGGCGCCTATACGGACTACAAACAGGTATCGGAAGATGAATTTAAAAAGGTTAAACGCTTTTTACATGTTGAATGGGGCGGTGATAGTCATGCATTACGCCACTCAGAAAATCCGGATAAAGCTTTAAGTAAAATTAAAACTGGCGGTAGCGCCGATGAAAGAGCGGGGGATGCTTCGCTGTATGGTGGCGCAGCAAGAATATCCAAGGATGGCGACTGGAGTGAATCCTATATTACAAACCTTATCGACTGGCATTTAAAAGAGCAGGAGATTATGCCATGGCTGAGTGGTACCGCATACTGGCCCTTCAAAGATTTTTCAACACCCGTACGTCCGGATAACCCTGTGCCTTATATGAATCAGAAGGGCGTAGTGGAACGCGATTTTACCAAAAAGGAAGCTTATTATGTCTTTCAATCTTATTGGACAGAGCAGCCCATGGTTCATATTTATGGACATAGCTGGCCGGTTCGCTGGGGCGATGAAGGGGAAGAAAAAATGGTTAAAGTGTATTCTAATTGCACGGAAGCCGAAATATTTTTAAACGGTAAATCATTTGGTTTAAAGAAACGAAATAGTCAGGATTATCCCTCAGCTGGTTTGCGCTGGAATCTGCCTTTTGTTAAAGGTGAAAATACGATCAAGGTTATTGCCAGAAAAGGCAAGACATTGGTTACTGACGAAGTAAAGTTCGTTTATCAAACTGAAAAATGGACCAAGCCTTCAAAAATGGAGTTAAAAAAAATAGCGCAACAAGGCGATGTGGCGACGGTCGAAGTAAAGCTCTTCGATAATAATGGTGTGCAATGTCTTGATGCGATAAACTGGATAAACTTTGGTTTAACCGGTGATGGAAAATTAATCGACAATCTGGGGACCTCATCGGGTTCAAGGAAAGTTCAGGCTTATAATGGAAGAGCAATAATTAACATTAATTTAAATAAAGGCAAAAGTGTGGTTTCTGTTAAATCAGATGGATTGCCTAGCGTCTTTACAGAATTATAATATGAAAAAAATAACATCATTTGCTTTGATTACTTTACTTTACTTAACAGCTACTGCATTTAAAGATTTTAAATCTATATTAAGAATCCTAGATGCGAAGAAACAAGTGGCTATAGTATTAAAGAAACAGATTTTAATTGACGCAGCCTGGGCAATGAAGCAAAAACCAATCACGGTTACAGCTTCTTTTTCACCCAGGAGTGCAGGCGGAAAACATGATTTCTTCTCAGAAGCAGATTATTTCTGGCCGGATCCAAAAAATCCTGACGGCCCATATATCAATAGGGATGGTTTAACTAACCCAGATAACTTCCTGGATCACAGGAAAGCTATGGTTCGTTTCAGTAAAATTATAGGTAGCCTGGCTTCTGCATACAAAATTACTGGCGATGAAAAATATGTAAAACAAGCCATAGTTCATTTTAAGGCCTGGTTTATTAATCCGGAAACCCTGATGAACCCAAATTTACTTTTTGCGCAAGCTGTTAAAGGCAAGTTTACCGGTCGTAATTACGGTATTATTGATACCATACACCTAATGGAAGTTGCACAGGGTGCTTTGGTTATGGAGGGTGCAAAATCATTTGACAAAAAGACAGTGGAAGGCGTTAAGAAATGGTTTGCAGATTATATTTTATGGCTTAATACCTCAAAACCGGGCATACAGGAGAAGACAGTGAAAAACAACCATGCCACCTGCTGGGCTATGCAGGTGGCATCATTTGCTAAACTTTGCGATGATAACAACATGCTTGACTCTATCAAGAATAATTTAAAAACGAATTTATTGCCAAACCAAATGGCTACAGATGGAAGCTTTCCCTTAGAAATGGCCCGCACAAAACCCTATGGCTATTCTATTTTTAATCTGGATGCGATGACGATGCTATGTCAGATTTTGTCTTCGCCGAAAGATAACCTTTGGAATTTTGAAACACCTGATGGTAAATCAATCAGAAAAGGAATTAATTATCTTTACCCCTATATCGCGGATAAGAGCAAATGGCCTTTAAAACCAGATGTAATGTATTGGGAAAACTGGCCGGTTGCACAGCCGTTTTTGGTATTTGGTGCCAACGCTTATCAGCAACAAAACTGGTTTGAAACCTGGAAAAAATTAGATCACAATCCTCAGGTAGAAGAGGTTATAAGAAATCTGCCGATCCGCAATCCTTTAATCTGGTTATAATATGAAACTAAAAATTCAAATAATACTGTTATTCTCTTTGATAATCAGTACAGTAAATGCGCAAAAGACTAACGTTAAAAAGGCATTTGAGTCAGCAGCAATACAAACAGAAATCCTTATCAAAAACGTAGATTCCTCGCGAAAAGTAAAACCAAATCTGGTATCGCCGAGGACAGTAGAAAAAGGTCAGTTTAAGATGGTTGTTTCCAGAGATTGGACAAGTGGCTTTTTTCCGGCCGAACTATGGTATTTTTATCAATATACCAAAGATAAAAAATGGCTCAATCTGGCGAAAAAATATACTGAAGACATTAAAAAGGAACAATTTAACCGTGGTACCCACGATTTAGGTTTCATGATATACTGTCCTTTCGGAAACGGTTATAAACTTACGAAAGATACCGCTTATCGTGCGGTTATTATCCAGGCTGCTAAATCGCTTTCTACAAGATTTAATAAAACAGCAGGTGTAATCAAATCCTGGGATCATAACGGCGATAAATGGAAATATCCGGTGATTATTGATAACATGATGAATCTGGAACTACTTTTTGAAGCCACAAAATTCACAGGCGATTCATCATTTTACAAAATTGCAGTTACTCATGCTGATAACACAATTAAAAACCACTTCCGGCCTGACTTTAGCTCATATCATGTAATTGATTATGATACAACGACAAATGGACATGTTTTGCAAAAACTTACCGCCCAGGGCTATGCCAATGAATCTGCCTGGGCCCGCGGTCAGGCATGGGCATTATATGGATATACAATGTGTTTTAGGGCAACAAAAAGTAAAGCTTATCTGGCGCAGGCAGATGGCATAGCTAATTTTATTTTAAGTTCGAAAATCACGCCTGCCGATGGTATTCCTTACTGGGATTACAATGATCCTAAAATTCCACATGTTTCCAGAGACGCTTCTGCCGCTGCAATTACCGCATCTGCACTTTATGAGCTTGCCGGATACAGTAAAGACTCAAAAAGATATAAAACTGCCGCAGATAAAATACTCTATTCTTTAAGTACCAAATATGTAAGTAATCCCGGTAAAAATTACGGTTTTATACTGGATCATAGCACAGGACATCGTCCGGCTAACTCCGAAGTCGATGTCCCTATAAATTATGCCGATTACTATTATCTCGAAGCATTATTGAGAAGTAAAAAATAAATTTATGAAGCTTGTAAATTCTTTAAATGCAATCGCCTTATTATGTGTAGCCCTGTTTATGGCTATGTTTCCCAAACAGCTGGAAAAAAAAGTAGTAATAGGTTATGTTGGCGGATATAATGGCCTGGCGGATTTAAGTCATATACAACCAAAAAAACTGACACACATTAATTATGCTTTTGTAAATGTTAAAGATAACCGCGCATTTTTGCAGCGTGAGGCCACAGACACCGTAAATTTAAACAACCTCAACAAGTTAAAAGAGCAAAATCCTGACTTAAAAATACTCATCTCCATAGGGGGTTGGTCATGGAGTGAAAATTTCTCTGATGCTGCACTTTCTGATACAGCCAGAAAATCCTTTGCCACCAGTGCAGTCGCCATCATTGAAAAATATAAAATTGATGGTATAGACATCGACTGGGAATATCCGGGAATTTCCGGCGAAGAGGGTAATGTTTATCGAAATGAAGATAAACAGAATTTCACATTAATGCTCAAAGAGCTCCGTTTGCAACTCGACAACTTACAGAAGCGCACAAAACAAAAGAAACTGTTAACCATTGCAGCGGGCGGTTTTACAGATTTTATAAACCATACAGAGATGGATAAAGTGCAACAGTATTTAGATTATGTAAACTTAATGACATATGATTTTTACAATGGTAGAATAGCTGGCCACCATACCAATCTTTATGCATCTAAAACGGTTCTCTCAAACAGTAGTGCAGATAAAGCCTTTAAAGAATACCTCGCCGCTGGTGTTCCAGCAAAAAAATTGGTTATGGGCATTGCTTTTTACAGCAGGGCTTTTACATTAAAAAATAACGCAACAATTGGTTTAGGTGATTCTGTTTTAACCAGTAAGTTTGGAAAAGGCTATACTTTTATAAAAGATAGTTTAATCAATAAACGTGGTTTTATAGCTTACCGCGATAAAGAAGCTAAGGCGCCATACCTGTACAATGCCACAACTAAAGAATTCCTGACTTATGACGATGAAGCATCCGTTAGAGAGAAATGTAAATATGTTTTGAAGAATGATATGGGTGGCGTAATGTTCTGGGAATATTCATCAGATATGAACGGTTATCTCCTAAATCAAATCAACAAAAGCTTAAAATAGCTTCGGGCTAAATTATATTTTCAATTGTAATCAAAATCCTATACCTTAAACGAGCCAATAGAATGAAAAAAAAACTAAGCTTATTTTTAATTATAGCAACAGCATTTAGTGCAAATGCTCAATTAAAAAAAGGAACAAGAAATATTGCTAAAACGATTCAAAGCTACACGGTAGGCAATAAAAAAGTCTCAGTTTATGTTACTGCTCAAAACTCTGATTATCGCATCCGTAAAACAGAGACCTTAACATTTGCAGAAAACAAACAACCTTTTGAAACGGAACCTTGCGTTTTTATTGATCCAACGGTTAAATATCAGACCATGGTGGGTATTGGCGGCGCTTTGACGGACGCCTCTGCAGAAACATTTGCCAAACTTTCTAAAAAAAATCAAAATGAATTGATGGAGATGTATTATAATCCATCAAGCGGCATTGGTTATACTTTAGCCCGCACAAATATAGCAAGCTGTGATTTTTCAAGCGGAAGTTATACTTACGTTCAGGATAACGATAAGGATTTGAAAACATTCAATGTTGACCATGATAAACAGTTCAAAATTCCCTTAATTAAAGATGCAATTAAAGCTGCCGGAGGCAAATTAACGCTTTTTGTTAGTCCCTGGTCACCTCCCGCATGGATGAAAGATAATAACAGTTTAATTGGTGGAGGCCATTTGCTTCCTGCTTACAGACAAAGCTGGGCCAACCACTATGTGAAATTCATTAAAACCTATGAATCCCTGGGGATGCCAATCTGGGGCTTAAGTGTTCAGAACGAACCCATGGCAAAGCAGCGATGGGAGTCCTGCGTGTACACCGCTGAAGAAGAACGTGATTTTATCAAAAACTTTTTAGGTCCGACGCTGCAAAAATCGGGTTTAGCCTCAAAGAAGCTAATCGCCTGGGATCATAACCGCGATCAGATATTTCAAAGGGCCAGTACAATTTTAAACGACAAAGACGCCGCTAAATATGTATGGGGAATAGGTTTTCACTGGTACGAAACATGGACAGGTAGTGACATGCAATTCGGAAATGTTAAACAAACACATGAAGCCTATCCCGATAAGGCCTTGATTTTCACTGAAGGATGCAAAGAAAAATATGATGTAAACAAATTAGATGACTGGACTTTGGGCGAGCGTTATGGTTACTCTTTAATCAACGATTTTAATAGTGGAACAGCGGCATGGACCGATTGGAATATACTTTTAGATGAAAACGGAGGACCAAATCATGTTGGTAATTTTTGTTTCGCACCAGTACACGCGGATACAAAAAACGATAAACTAATCTATACAAATGCTTTTTATTACATGGGTCATTTCTCAAAGTTCATCCGTCCGGGTGCAAAAAGAATTGGCTCTGCTTCAAGCCGCGATAAATTGCAAACCACCGCCTTTATAAATACAGATGGTAAAGTTGCTGTCGTTGTGATGAACCAATCTGATGATAAGTTGAAATACAGTTTATGGATTAAAGGACAGGCGGCTACAACAACCAGTTTACCACACTCAATAACCACATTAGTAATTGAATAATAAATAAATGAACAAAGAATTTAACCTCTTTTCCTTAAAAGACAAAGTAGTTGTCATAACAGGCGCAACAGGCGTACTGGGTGAAGCTTTTGTAAATGGACTTGCTGGCGCAGGTGCATCAATTGCCATCTTAGGCCGGAATGAAGACATCGCAAAATTTAGAGCCGATGAGGTGAATAATAATGGTGGAAAAGCAATCTACCTGATTGCTGACGTCTTAGATGAAGAAGCATTGCTGCAAGCCAATGACAAAATTATTTCGGAATTTGGAAGAATTGATGCACTTGTAAATGCAGCAGGTGGAAATGTTGCTGAGGCAGTTGTTCAGCCTGACAAAGGAATATTTGATTTAAATGTTTCGGCTTTAAAGCAAGCTTTTGATCTGAATCTTTTCGGAACCATTTTACCTACCCAGATTTTTGGGAAGGAAATTACAAAGCAGGGTGGTAGCATCGTGAACATTTCATCAGTTTCGGCATCTCAGGCAATTACAAGGGTATTAGGCTATTCAATGGCAAAGTCTGCTATTGATAGTTATACCAAATGGATGGCCGTAGAACTTGCTAACCGCTACGGCGATAATGTCAGGATGAATGCCATCGTTCCCGGTTTTTTCATAACAAACCAAAACCGGGCATTACTAACCAATGAAGATGGCAGCTTAACAGCAAGAGGAAATGCGATCATTGCAAAAACACCTTACAATAGATTTGGAAATCCTGAAGAATTAATTGGCGCACTTATATATTTGTTGAGTGATGCCTCAAAATTTGTAAACGGCGAAAATATAACAATTGATGGCGGTTTCTGCGCTTTTTCGGGAGTATAATATATGGATACGAAATTTAAAAAATTAGAACAAACCTGGCGTTGGTACGGACCAAACGACCCGGTAACTTTACAGGATGTGAAACAGGCAGGCGCAACAGGTATTGTAACCGCTTTGCACCACATTCCTCACGGTGAAATATGGCCTTTAGCCGATATTCAGGAGAGAAAAACAATAATCGAAGCTTCAGGCTTAACCTGGTCGGTAGTGGAAAGCGTGCCTGTACATGAAGCCATCAAAACCCGGAGATCAGATGCAGATAAATACATTGAAAATTATAAAGCATCGCTTAAAAATTTAGCTGATTGCGGCATCAGAACCGTTTGCTACAATTTTATGCCGGTGCTGGACTGGACACGTACGCAGTTGGATTTGGAAATGACTGATGGTTCGAAAGCATTATATTTTAACTGGATTGATTTAGCCGTTTTCGACCTGCATATACTGAAAAGAGCAGGTGCTGAGGCTGATTATCCGCAATCGGTGTTACAAAGAGCTGAAGCAAAATTTGCAACTTTAAGCCAGCAGCAACTCAATGATTTACGTATTAATGTATTAATGGGCATACCAAATGAAAAGGAAATTGAACTGGAAACTTTGCGAAGCAGCATTAATGAATATACTGCGATCGGCTTTAACGGCTTAAGAGAAAACCTGGTCTATTTCCTTTCGTCAATTGCTGATGTTTGCGAAACTGAAGGCATAAAAATGACCATCCACCCGGATGATCCACCTTATCCGATTTTAGGTTTGCCAAGAATAGCCAGCACCATAGATGATTTTAACTACATACTTCAAAACGTTGATAAACCTTTTAATGGGGTTTGTTTTTGCACGGGTTCACTTGGGGCAGGTGTTGATAATAATGCGCTGGAGATTTTCAATGTGGTTAAGGACAGGGTCTACTTTGCTCATTTGCGTAATGTAACCAAAGATGAAGATGGTAGTTTCTATGAGGCAGACCATTTAGGCGGCGATGTAAATATGTACGAAATTATGAAAGCATTAACTGAAGAGAATGCTTTAAGGGATAAGTCAATTCCTTTCCGTCCGGATCATGGTCACCAGATGCTGGATGATTTGGCAAAGCAATCAAACCCGGGCTATTCAGCGATAGGGCGTTTACGCGGCTTAGCCGAACTCCGGGGTCTCGAGCTGGGCGTTACCGGCAATTACTAATAAACGTTAGTCTGATAAAGGTTTTGTTATTTTAAATATAGACTTGTCGGAGGTATTATTGTTGAATAATAGTATTTCCGGCAATTTTTTTTAGTCATTTTAACCTTATTTTCCATCTTCATGCTAATTTGCGAATTAAGATAAAACAGGAAGACTTTAATTTTGTTGCTTATATAGTTTCATCAACTGCCATTTACTGTTAACTTAGTGCGCTATTAAGCTTGTTTATACGTGCAATTATGGAAGAGAATACAAATCCGGTTAAGAAAATACTCAAACCATCAATAATACATGATGATTTTCCCGAAGTCAAAAAACCAGAGCACTTAAGAAAATCGGCTTTAGAACCAGATCGCGAATTGCCGGAAAATCCGGAGCGAAATTACCATCACGACGAGTTTATGACCATTCATGGCAGTCATGACGAAATCAAGCATGCCGATGATGATGAGTGGAATGGTGAGGATGCCTGATTAAATTCCTCCGTGTATGTCCACATTGTGTTCTCCATAAGTACATAATTCCCTTCAAACGATTCGGACATCTCACTTTGCATACACGATTCATTATAAATTGATGCTTTTAGGTAATTGGTTTTACCTCTACATCCAGCAGATGCTTTTCAAGCTGAAAGCCCATAGTTTAATTCATCAAAACCTTTGTAAAACCCGATTGTTTTAATGTAAAACTTAATTATGAGCCTTGAAAAATACGTTTCTAAACGCGATTTCTCTAAAACCAAAGAACCTAAATCTGGAAAAAATAAGGATAAAGAAAAACTTTATTTCGTAATCCAGAAGCATGATGCCTCCCGACTTCACTACGATTTCAGATTGGAAATGCGCGGTGTTTTAAAAAGCTGGGCAGTTCCTAAAGGGCCATCAACCGATCCGAAAACCAAGCGGTTGGCCATGATGGTTGAAGACCATCCTTTCGACTATAAAGATTTTGAAGGCATTATTCCAAAAGGGGAATATGGTGGAGGCACCGTGATAGTCTGGGACGAAGGAACGTATGAACCAATCGAAGATATTGTTGGTAAGAAAGCGCAGGAAAAGCATTTAATGCACCAGCTTAAAGAAGGTTCATTGAAAATCAAACTTTACGGCACTAAACTTCAGGGAGAATTTGCTTTGGTGAAAACACACGGCATGGGTGAAAACGGCTGGTTGTTGATAAAGCACAAGGATGACTATGCGTCTACAAAGGATGTGACGAAAGAAGATAAATCTGTATTGTCCGGCAAAACAATAGAAACGATGGCGGAAACTTCTGGTGCAGTCTGGAAAGAAGGACGCGAGCAGAAGATTAAAACTGGTCAAAAAAGTCCTCAGGATAAGTTGGAGAAAAAAATCAAACCTGAGCAAGCCGAAGTGCAACCAGACGTGAAAAATAGCTTAAAAAAAATAAAGAAAACGCCAATTCCTGAGGGCATCAAACCTATGTTGGCTACGCTGGTTGACGAACCTTTCGACGATCCGGACTGGCAATATGAAGTGAAATGGGATGGCTACAGGGCGTTGGCATTTTTAAATAAAAAAGAAGTTAATTTATTTTCGAGAAACAATAAATCTTTTAATGATAAATTCTATCCTATTTATGATTTGCTTAAAGAATGGAATATTAATGCGGTTTTCGACGGTGAAATTCTGGTGTTGAACGAGAAGGGGATATCTAATTTTGGTTCGTTACAAAACTGGCGCAGTGAAGCGGATGGCGAGCTCGTTTTTTATGTTTTCGATTTGCTATGGTACGATGGAAAAAACTTAATGGAATTGCCTTTAAGTCAGCGGCAGGCTATTTTAAGCGATATATTGCCACAAGACGATGACCGTGTTCGTTTAAGCAAAGTTTTCAAAGCAAATGGAGTTGATTTTTTTGATGCTGCAGAAAGAATGGGACTGGAGGGTATTATTGCAAAAAAATCGGATAGCCTCTACAGCGCAGACCATCGATCAAAAGAATGGTTGAAAATAAAGGTACACAAGCGGCAGGAAGTCGTTATTGCAGGGTTTACAAAAAATGAAAATACATCAAAATCCTTTAGTTCTTTATTGTTGGGGGTTTATGAAAAAGATAAGCTCCAGTATGTTGGCAAGGTAGGTACCGGATTTTCGGACAAATTGCAGAAAACAATGATGGATCAATTTAAGCCACTAATTATTGATGAAAGCCCATTTGATTTAATTCCAGATGTGAATAAACCTTCTAGGTTCAGGCCAAATCCACCTAACGCAAAAGCAACCTGGCTAAAGCCGGAATTGGTTTGTGAAGTAACCTTTACAGAAGTGACCGATGATGGTGTATTCAGGCACCCATCGTTTAAGGGCATGCGCGAAGATAAAAAAGCAAAAAGCGTGACCAGGGAAATAGAAGTGTCTACTGAAGAGGTTATGGATACCAAGAGTTCAGAATCAAAAACTGAAGCTAAGCATTCGGATGCAATTTCCCCTCCGGAAAGAAAGAATGTAAAGACATTACTAAACCCCAAAGATGAAACCCAGGTTAGGAAAATTAAAGGGCACGAACTCAAGTTTACAAATTTAAGTAAGATTTACTGGCCTGAAGATAAGGTAACTAAGCGTGATATGTTTAATTATTATTATCAGGTAGCCGAATATATTTTACCCTACCTGAAAGATCGCCCACAATCGCTCAACAGATTCCCTGGCGGCATCCATGGCCAAAGCTTTTACCAGAAAGATGTGAAAGGAAAAGCGCCGGATTGGGTGCAAACATTTCCTTATGAAAATGGCGAAGGTGAAAAAAAAGAATATCTTGTTGGTACAGATGTAGACAGTTTACTATGGATGGCCTCTTTGGGTTGTATAGAGATGAACCCCTGGTTTAGCCGGGTTCAGCATCCTGATAATCCGGATTATTGTGTAGTAGATTTAGATCCGGGTAATAACACGACTTTTGACCAGGTTATAAGTGCAGCATTGGAAGTTAAAAAAGTGCTGGATGCAATTGATGTGCCAAGCTATCCGAAAACATCTGGTTCTACAGGCATACATATTTATATCCCTTTAAACGCTAAATATTCCTATGATCAGAGTCAGCTATTTGCAAAGCTAATTGTAAGTCTGGTTCAACAGCAAATTCCGGATTACACTTCACTAGAAAGAATGGTTTCCGCAAGAAAAGGTAAAATGTATCTGGATTTTTTACAAAACAGACCAGGGGCGACGATCGCGGGTCCATACTCACTACGTCCAAAAATAGGGGCCACGGTTTCCATGCCCTTACATTGGGATGAGGTGAAGCCCGGCCTGGAAATGAAAGACTTTAATATTTTTAATGCTATGGACAGGCTGAAGGTAGAGGGCGATTTATTTAAAGGTGTACTCGGGAAAGGTATTGATTTGAAAAAAGCGATCGCTAAAGCAAAAAGTATCTTCGAATAAAAAAAGTCCTTTCATTAAATGAAAGGACTTACTATTCTTATTTAAATAATGGATACTATTTCATTCCATCTTTAATTTTGTTAATCATATCAAGATGCGCCTGAACAATAGGAGCTGTTTTGGCGGCAAATGCCTTCAATTCTGCGTCTTTTCCGTCTTTAGCTTCATCCTGCATTAATTTTAATGTTTTTTTGTGGCCGTCAACCATTGCATCAACATAGTCTTTATCAAAATCTCTACCGCTTTTTTTGCTCAAGTCATCTGCTTTTTTCTTATGTTCTTCATCTACATCAGCCGGCAAAGTAATGTTTTTTGCAGCTGCAATACTCATCAACTCTTCATTTGCTTTTCCATGATCGTTAACCATCATGGTTGCAAATTCTTTAACAGATGCATTGGTAGACTTTTCAAGGGCCAGTTTACCTAAGGAAACTTCTGCCATACCACCAACGGCTGCTTCCGTAGCAAACTTAGCGTCGCTTTCTTCTACCGCGATACCACCTGTTGCTCCAGCATTTGCTGTGGTATCTTTACTCATATTTAAACTGTCTGCATTTTCTTTTGCGTCTTTCGAGCCGCTGTTGCAGGCTTGCATCGTTAATAGGGCTGTTGCAAGCATGCCTGTGTAAAATAATTTTTTCATATTAATGTTGTTTTTGATTTTACAACAAAGCATCCGGGTTTAAGGTTTTATAAAAATGAAAGTCACGGGTTTATCAATTAGTAATGCTAGCTATATAAATCATTAAACAATAGTTGCTTATTGCCGTTTATCCTTAAATAATTAATCACAAAAATGGAAAACAAATCATTAACTTTCAAAATCGGAGATTTCGAAGTAAACCGCCTGGGTTACGGCGCAATGCAGTTGACAGGAAAAGGCGTTTTTGGAGAAGTGGACGACAGAGAGAATGCAAAGACAGTTTTACAGGCGGCGGTTGCCGGCGGTGTCAATTTTATAGATACAGCAGAAGCTTACGGACCCAAATTTAACGAATCTTTGATTGCAGAGGCGCTTTATCCCTATACATCTGACATATTGATTGCGACAAAAGGAGGTTTTGACCGACCGGGGCCAAATAACTGGATCCCCAATGGTACGCCGGAAAATATCCGTGAAAATATAGAAGGCAGCTTAAAAAGGTTAAAAACGGATTCAATTGGTTTATGGCAGTTGCACCGGATAGATCCGAATGTAGATGTGTCAGAAACTTTAAAACCCGTTGTTGAAGCTGTACAGGAAGGTAAAATACGTTATGTCGGCTTGTCCGAAGTTAGCATTGAGCAGATAGAGCGGGTACAGGAGATTTTACCAATCGCATCTGTACAAAACCTGTACAATATCGGAAACCGGCAGTGGGAAAGTGTACTAGAATATACGGCAGCACAAGGATTGGCATTTATACCTTGGTATCCTCTTGCATCAGGGCCCTCCAAGCTGGAAAGTAAAATCAAATCAATAGCAGAACGGCATAATGCGACTACCGCTCAAATTGCATTGGCTTGGTTATTAAAACGTTCTCCGAATATTTTATTGATACCTGGAACAAAATCTGTTGACCATTTAAAAGAGAATTTGAAAGCGGTAGCAATTAACTTATCAGATGAGGAATTTGAAATGATATCTGCTTAGGTAAGCTTAATAAATTGTAGGAGAGATTTAAAAAATGCAGGATATAAATCCTGCATTAATAACATTCTTTTACACGTATCAAGCTTGAATTCAGGTCCCTACCAATGTTATCGTCTCATTAACAAAAGAAATAGTATAATGTTTGATTAGACGGTACAAGAAAATTTCTGATAAAAAAAAGGATAGACTTTGCAGTCTATCCCATATCTAAACCCAAACATGCGCTCAAACATGAATGAATCATTTAAGAAACAAAGTTATTAAACATTGGTTTTAGTTGCACGTCTTTTAGAGAAATATTTTGATCTTAATTCATGCTAATATTTAAAATTTAAAGCGAGATAAAGTAAAGCGGCCAAAGTTGCACCTAATACCGGTCCAACAATCGGTACCCATGAATAGGCCCAGTCACTGCTTCCTTTACCCTTCATAGGAATAATGGCATGTATGATCCTTGGACCTAAATCCCTTACAGGATTAATTGCATAACCAGTTGTGCCGCCCAAGCCAAGTCCGATTACCCAAACTAAAAATGCAACCGGGATTGCCCCGATTGAACCTAATCCGATGGGTGTTTTTTCAGTGCCCATTTCAGCATTGGTAAAATAAAATATTACAAATATAAGTACGAAAGTTCCGATGATCTCTGAAAACAGGTTGGATTTTAAATTTCTGATGGCCGGCGATGTAGCAAAAGGAGCGGCTTTTAAACCTTTATCTTCTGTCAGATCAAAATGGTCTTTGTAAATTATCCATACTAAAAAAGCGCCTGCCATTGCACCGCATAGTTGTGCAGTTATGTAGTAAGGAACTTTTATCCAGGCAAATTTTTGTGTTATGGCCAAGGCTATCGTTACAGCAGGATTCAGGTGTGCTCCGCTATAAGGGGCTGCGATAACCACACCAATAAAAACAGCCAGTGCCCATGCCGTTGTTATAACCATCCACCCACTATCGTTTCCCTTCGTTCCTTTTAGTACCACATTGGCCACTACACCATTCCCAAGAAGAATTATCAGTGCTGTACCAATAAATTCCGCAACAAATTCTGTCATATTATTTTCTTTAAAGTCTAAAATCAGTAGTATTATTATCTAATCCTGAGAACAAACACGGGCAGCTTTTACAGCCCTGTTCCAGCCTTTTATTCTTTCCCGGTTATCAATACCTTCAGCAGCAGAAAAAGTCTGGTTTATTTTCCATTGGGAACGAATTTCATCAATACTGCCCCAAAAGCCGGTTGCCAAACCAGCCAGGTATGCTGCACCTATGGCGGTTACTTCAGTTACTTCCGGTCTTACAACCTTGCTTTTCAATAGGTCGGCTTGAAATTGCATCAGCAAATTGTTCGCGGTTGCGCCGCCATCTACGCGCAGTTCTGAAATTCTGACTCCGGCATCGGCCTCCATTGCTTTAAGTACATCCATGGTTTGATAAGCAATACTTTCCAAAGCCGCCCTTGCCAGATGTGATTTATTGGTGCCTCTGGTTAATCCTGTTATCGTACCCCGGGCATGCTGATCCCAATGTGGAGCACCCAATCCGGCGAAAGCCGGAACAATATAAACACCCTGTGTATCCGGAACTTTTTTCGCCAGCACTTCCACATCGGCCGATTTTGAAATTAAGCCAAGTTCATCACGAAGCCATTGAACAACAGCACCACCAATGAAAATGCTGCCCTCCAATGCATAATGAACTTCATCTTTAATTTTCCAGGCAATGGTTGTCAAAAGGTTATTTGAAGAAATTTTGACTTCACTGCCAATATTCATCAGCATGAAACAACCCGTACCATAGGTATTTTTTACCATTCCTATTTCGGTACACATCTGTCCAAAAAGTGCAGATTGCTGGTCGCCGGCTATACCTGCGATTGGTATTTTCGCCGCAATGATGTTTCCGGCAGTTTCGCCATAAACCTCACTAGATGATTTTACTTCGGGTAACATTTCTTTAGGTATGCCAAACAATTCAAGCAATTCCTCATCCCATTGCAGGGTATTAATGTTGTATAGCATCGTTCTTGATGCATTTGTCACATCCGTAACGTGATTTTTTCCGGCTGTTAACTTCCAGATGAGCCAACTATCTATGGTGCCGAAGGCTAGTTTTCCTGATTCCGCTTTTGCTCTTGCGCCCTCCACATTGTCTAAAATCCATTTTGCCTTAGTTGCAGAAAAGTATGCGTCGATTATTAAACCGGTTTTTTGCTGAATTTTACCCGCTAGTCCTTTAGCCCTGATTTCGTCGCAATAGTCTGAGGTTCTTCTGTCTTGCCAAACAATTGCATTATAAACCGGAACTCCGGTTTCTTTATCCCATATAACTGTAGTTTCTCTCTGATTGGTAATGCCAATAGAGTCTATATCTCTTGCCGCCAGGCCTGCCTTTACGATTACTTCGGCCATTACTGATAACTGAGTAGACCAGATTTCCATGGGATCGTGTTCAACCCAACCGGCATTCGGGTAAATCTGTGTGAATTCTTTTTGCGCAATGGCTACAATTTCTCCCTGATGGTTAAAAATAATTGCTCTCGAACTTGTGGTTCCCTGATCGAGCGACAAGATATATTTGCTCATAATTTAAAATTTGGTTAGGTATTACTTGGCTAAAGCCATTCTCTCTATTTTGTTATCGGCCCGATAAATATAACCCGAAGCCAATTTATTAAAAATTTCAACTTGGTTATCTTCCCAATCTGTATTTGCGTGTAACGCTTTTGCTAAAATTGCGGCAACCGTTCTGCTCATTTCTATAGCAGCCTGTGCATCTATGAATAAAACCCTTAATCTTCTGCTTAAAATATCTTCAACAGTTTCAGCCATCTCATTTGTGATGGCCCAAACCACCTCAGCCTTTACATAAGGAAAACGGGGATGGAGCTTTGCATTTAGTTCCGGATCTTCTGCAATTAGGGCTTCAATATTCATCCTGTCACTTCCATAGATATCCAGATAACTGCCATCTTTAAAGTCGGTACAACCGTGTATTTTTAATTCCCTTGTTAAACAAGGTTTCGCCTGGAGTTTTGCTTCATTGATGGCTAAATCAACAGTTTCTTCCGCCATGCGGCGATAGGTGGTCCATTTGCCGCCGGTTATCGTTATCAGCCCCCTTGCAGACACAATTAATTTATGATCACGACTGATTTCTTTCGTACTGTTCGTGCCTGCCTGTTTTGGCGCGGCTAATGGCCGTAAGCCGGAAAACACGCTTAAAATATCCCCTTCAGTTGGTTTTAGATTAAAATAGTCTGAGGCAGTATTCAAAATAAAATCCACTTCTTCTTTGAGTGCCTTTGGCTCCAGGCTGTGCTCATTAAGTGGCGTATCTGTCGTGCCAACCAATATGTGTTCATGCCATGGCACAGCAAACAGCACCCTGCCGTCTGACGTTTTTGGAATCATTAATGCCGATTCACTATTCATGAACTTCTTATCAAGGACCACATGAACACCCTGACTCGGCCTAACCATATTTTTAGCATCAGGACTGTTCATTTTTAAAATATCATCTACAAAAACGCCTGTTGCGTTAATTATAACCTTTCCATAGTAAGTATTTTTATTACCCGTGATGACATCTTCAGTAATTATTCCATTCACGGCATCGCCGTTTTTTTGCAAGCCAATAACTTTGGTATAGGTTAATAGGGTAGCGCCCTGTTCTATTGCTGTTTGCGCAATATTTATGGCTAACCTCGCGTCGTCAAACTTGCCATCAAAATATCGTATAGCGCCCTTTAAACCTTTTGTTTTTAGTTCCGGCAACAACACTAAGGTTTCCTTTTTTGATAGATATTTAGATTTTCCAAAACTATATTTACCAGCAAGCCAATCATAAACCGTTAACCCCGTTAAATATTTTATAACTGAAAACCTGCTGTAACATGGTATGATAAATTCTTCTCTGTGAACCAGGTGGGCGGCATTTCTTTGCAAAAGTCCGCGCTCTTCTAATGCATGTTTTACCAGTCCGATATTGCCCTGGGCGAGATAACGCACACCACCATGAACCAGTTTAGTACTCCGGCTCGATGTTCCCTTTGCAAAATCAGATTGTTCAACGAGAAGGGTTTTATAACCTCTGCTCGCTGCATCCAAAGCAATTCCCAGGCCTGTTGCGCCACCGCCAATTATTAAGATGTCATAGATAACGTTTTCATCAAGTACCGGATTCTGGATTCTGTTCATGCGCTAAAAAATAATAAAACGAAACAATACGCAATTATATGAAATAGTTGTCGAAATAATATTGTATTGCTTTAAAAAAATATTAATTTGTTTACCTAAATGATTTCACAAATTGTTTAATTTGCCCCATTACGAAATCGTATTTGCATCATGATGAATTTAGCTGAAAGGCACCAATTAATTATAAGCCGTTTACAGAGAGATCAATATATCAATGTTGTGGATTTGTGTAAGGAATTGAAAGTTTCATCTGTTACCATCAGAAAGGATTTAAAATTACTTGAAGATAAAAATCTACTGTTTAGAACTCATGGCGGAGCAACCATGAATAACCCCTATACAATAGACCGGCCGGTTAATGAGAAGGAAAAAATTCAATCTTCCGAAAAAAATAAAATTGGCGCAGCGGCGGCAGAATTGTTAAAAGACAACGATTCGATTGCCATTGCATCCGGAACAACCGTATTGTATTTTGCAAAGAACATCCAGCCATCTGCTAACCTGACAGTTGTTACATCAGCATTGAATGTAGCATTGGAATTAATGCGGTCGCCTGGCATCGAAGTCATACAACTCGGTGGTATACTAAGAAAGAGCTCGTCGTCGGTAACCGGCAGTTATGCCGAGCAGGTATTAGGCGATTTCTATTTTAATAAGTTGTTTTTAGGTGTAGATGGAATCGATTTAGATTTCGGTTTAACCACCACCAATGCTATGGAAGCGCATTTGAATCGTAAGATGATTCTTGCATCGCAAAAGACTGTTGTGCTTGCTGATTCCTCAAAATTTGGAAAGAGGGGCTTTGGTAAAATATGTGGATTGGAAGAAATCGACCATATCATAACAGACAAAGGAATTTCTGAACAAATTGTAAAACATTTAGAAAGTTTAGGTGTTACTGTAACTATCGTATAATATTACCCGATAAAAACCAAAACAATAATTTGAATTATGTCAAAAAAGAGAATACACATTTTAGAAGATGATCAGGAAATCAGAAACGTGATTGAGATTCTTTTAAAAGAAGAAGGATTCGAACTTCAGTTATCATCATCATTTTCGGAATTGAAAAAGAACATTCAGGATGCAATGCCTGATTTGTTTTTGCTGGACGTGATGTTGCCGGATGGAAATGGTGCAGAAATTTGCGAAGATTTGAAAACGGATATTTTTACCAAGCACATTCCAATCATTGTAATGTCTGCTCAGAATAACAGTGAACAAAAAGCAATTGATGCATTTGCAGATGCCTATATAAGCAAGCCATTTGATATTTACGACGTTCTTGGACAAATAAATGCCTTAATAGACAAAAGCCGGGCAAATAAAGCCGAAAAGGCTTAGCGCTTTGTAGCTAGTGTTAACGAAAAAAGGAGGCAATTGCCTCCTTTTTTCGTTAAAAATGATTTTAAATATCTTCAGCAACAATTCCAGTCAGGTGGTGAAGGTAAACTACAATGTCATCCAGCCGAACTGCTCTTTTTAAGTCGGGAGGAGTTTCCGTGCATTTATGAAAGTTATATTCACTAAAATCCGAAAGCCTTTTAGTTGAAGTAACATAATAATAGGCTCCTGATTTTCCTTCACGCAGGTACCAGTAAAGAATATCTGGCTCATTATGGTTTACATGTTCAATCTTCGTTGCATAAACCTGAAATTTAATTGCATCCGGTTCAGGAATGGATTTCTTACAGGAACTTAGCGATAAGATAATAACGATAAGTGCAGTAAAATTTCTCATATAAATTTGGTGTGGAAACAGGGCACAAAACTAACATAAAAATTTCAATTAAGGAATCTACTTAAGCCATTGTTTGCCAATTAATTAAATTTCCATCATATAGAAGCTGCCGGGTGTTATAAATCCGGCAGCATTTCTCTATTTCTTCTGTTGCGATAAAAACGTAACTAATGATGCAAGTTCTTCATACGACAGTGAATTCGCTAAACCTTGTGGCATCATAGAATTTTCCATTTCCTTGCGCGAGATGACATCGCTTGTCTTAATATTAAACACCTCGCCGGCGATATTACGCATTACAATTTTTGCAGCGGTTTCTTCGGTTATAAAGCCCATATACGTTTTATCACCTTTTGCAGTTATCATAACCGTAGCAAATCCCTGCGATATCGAAGCATCTGGTTTTAAAATGGACTCGGCAATTTGTTCGCGGTTCATAATCGATCCAATCTGACCCATAAATGGTCCTTTCATTTTTTCTGTTCTGCTTAGGCTATGGCAGGCAATGCAACCCTGGTTGTTAAAAATTGTCCTTCCTTTAAGGGGGTCGCCCTGTAATTTATTAATTGCTATTAAAACATCTTCTATAGAGGACTTGCCCACCTGTCCTTTTTTGTTTTTTATCTTTTCGAGGTCTATTTTAGGCTCTTCCGTGGCTGCCAGTTTTTCTTCAACTGCAAATTCGGCTATACCCATTCTATGGCGTGCGTCTAAATCGACAAAAAATTGTTTGCCCTGCGCATCTGCTTTTGTCCATTCGTCTTTAAGTAATCTTTCAATTGCCGCAGAACCTGCCCAGGTTACCGCCTTAAAATATGGCCCATGAGAATCCGGGCGGGTTCCCCACCACCAGCTTGCATCATAAGCTTCTTCTTTTTTGTAAAGACGTGCTAAAGTGGTTAGAATTTGTTTTTTTAATTGGGCATCTTTTGTCGAGGCATAGGTTTTAATCAATCCATCTACCGCTTTTTGGTTGTGCATGTACCGTAAAGCCCAAAGTGCTAAATCAGAATTTGCTGTTCCAACTGCAGCCAGGCAATCATCTGTTGCATTTAAACTCACTAAAGCCCGAACGGCCAGGTGTGGTAACACAATTGCTGAATTTGGGTTTGCATGAGGACCTTCAATATCCTTTACAGGCGCAACAAAAGATGCAGGAACTTTAACCTGCAATAGGGCAGTAGTTGCATCTGTTTTGCCGAGTCTGCCTAAGCCAATAATAGCAGCAGCCTGAATTCGCGGCGATGCATCCTTCAAGGCGGCTAAAAAAGGCTCTGACGGAACTTTTTCCAATAAATATTTTCTATCAGTAAGTGCTTTTAAAGCAAATTCGCGAACCGCATCATCTTTTGTTAAAGCAATCAATTCGCTTAGCCCATTTTCTTTACTTAGCTGGGCATAAGTAAATAGGCCAGCCACCCTTGCATATAATGGTAAATTTTTGTCGGTTGCTATTTTTAAACTCGCTGAAACTGCTTGTTTATTTGAACGGTTCAACAACTCCTGTGAAGCAGCAATACGTGCCACAGCACTATTTGATTTCATTAAATCTGCCAGCTTTTTTACAGACAGTTTTTTTACATCAGGAAAGGCAGTATAAGTCCAGTTGTTGGGTACGGCGCGTATTACATAGCCTTTTGAATCACTTCCTGAATAGCCTGCGCCATCCCAAGCAGATAAATAAAGCCTGCCTGAACCATCTACATCCAGGTCGGTAATTTGAGGGATTTTTAAAAACTCTTCGTCTTTTTGAGTAAAGGTTGCTCCGTCTGCTATTACCCTGTGTATGTAAAGCATACTTCTTCCCCAATCGGCCATCATGGGTACATTATTGTATTTTTCAGGCCAGTTGGGCTCATCCATAAATAAAGCGCCGGTTCCCGAACCACCTCCTAAATCGGCAAGCGCCGGAATAATCTCATCGGTAAAATGCTGGAACAAAACAGGGTATCCATATTCTGCCGTTTGTATATGGTGAGAAAAACGAACGTTCCATCCGCCACCATCATTTGTATTTTCCCGGGTGAAAACGTTCATGTAAGGATCAATCGCTACATCATATACATTTCTTGTACCATGTGTAAATATTTCCATTTCCGTTCCATCTGGACGAACACGTACTACACCACCACCTAACATGGTTAACTTTTTACCACTGCGGTCTATGGCATCATGGAAACCGAAATCGCCTACCGAAATGTAAATCCAGCCATCTATTCCCAGTCTGATGCCATTTGTAGCATGGTCCGTTCCCCGTTCACGAATGTATTTGGCATTGCTGATGTGTTCTATTAAAGGTTTTTCAGGCCCGTCGGCTTTCCCATCACCATCGTTGTCTTCAAAAACAACCAGGTTCATTCCGGTTGCTTCCTTCGTATCTTTTGAAAAGGTGGTATGTAAAACGAATACTTTATTTCCCTGAACAATAATACCCCTTGGGTTATCCACGTCGGCAAATACACTGTGTTCATCCATTTTGCCGTCATTATTTTTATCAATCAGCTTTAAGATGCGGCCTTTTCCGGCCTCCTTACCCAAGGAACCTATCATATCGACACCTACATAAACTTCGCCGGTTGGCGCAACAGCAAGGCAGGCAGGACTGGGGGTTACATCTGGACCAGCAAATGTTGAAATCTTAATTTCTTCGGGATTTGGTTTAGTCGTGTTGGATTTGTTAAAGAAACTTAATAATCCCAATAAAATTGCAGAATAGATTAAGCTTAAGGAAAATTTGATCATTTTGTGTTTTTACGGCTTGTCGTTTACGGTTAAAAATTCTTCTAATTTATATAAATTCACATTTCACATCTAATACTCAATGTCAAATAGAATAAAATGGTCACAATTGGTTAAAATTGACGAATTCGCTCAACTAATGCTGATGGAAGGTATCAGAAACAAAACTTAATACACTCGGTAAAGATTCCCGCCAGTAGGTCCAGTTGTGGCCTCCGTTTCTAACGCGAAATTCGTGCGGTATTTCTTTTTTTCGCATCAGGATGTGTGCAAGTGCATTACCCTCATAAAGGAAATCATCATCGCCACAGTCGATATACCAGTTAACTGCTTTTTTTTGGGCATCAGGCAGATTGGTCAAAAGCGGCAATACGTTTTGTGTGTTATAATAAGTCGTTATATCCGCGTCGGTTAGAGCCGGGTTTGCTTTCTTCAGGGCACTTTGTGCATCAGCTAAGTTTAGAAAGCCAAGATAAGCGCTCAGCGGGCATGCCGATGAGAACAATTCCGGATGGTGCAATGCGTAAACAAAAGTTCCGCCGCCACCCATCGATAAGCCAGCTATTGCACGCGAACGTTTTTCCGTTTTAATTCGATACTTTTTTTCTACATGAGGCATAAGCTCTTTGAAGAAAAAATCCTCATAATTCCAGTCGCCTTTTATATCATTGAAATAGCCCCTTCTACCTGTATTCGCATCGGGCATTACAATTATCATGGCAGTGGAAGTGCCATTTGCAATCGCTTTATCGGTTAGGGTTAATACCTCTCCAAATTGTACCCAGCCGGTCTGGTCATCGCCTGCGCCATGGAGTAAGTAAAGAACAGGATAATTTCGGCCAGATGTTTCATAATCCGGCGGCAGGTAAATTGCATATTTTCGATCGCCTTTTAAAATCTTACTCGGCAAACTCAGGTTATCATAAACTTTTCCGGTTTGTGCTAGCAGCATAAACGGCGATAAAAGCAAAAATGCGAAACCTAAACAGATGATTCTTTTCATAGTAATTGGTATGAGGTTAGAAACCCAATATACCCGTAAATCTACTTATAAATTAGAATACACACTAAATGTTATGCAATTGTTACCAGCTGTAAATTAATCAATTTTGGGGGATAAAAGATTAAAACATTGACTCGCAATTTCATATTCTTCGTTTGTAGGGATAACCAAAATACGAACAGGACCTTCTGCCATGCTGATATCGAGGATGGTACCTTTGTAATTGTTATTTTTGCCCAAATCTATATTAATACCCAGGAAGCTCAGTTCCTTAGAAACAGCGGCCCGCATTTCCCTGTCATTTTCGCCAACACCGGCCGTAAATACGATAGCATCAATACCATTTAAAGTGGCTGCATAAGCGCCAATAAATTTCTTAATCCGGTAGGCATACAGGCGTAAAGCCAATTTTGCGGCATCATTCCCTTCACTGGCCATTTTATTAATATCCCGCATATCACTCGAACCGCCTACGCCGAGCAATCCCGATTGTTTATTAAGCAGGTTACTCAATTGATCGGGTTTATAACCTGCATTTTCCATTAAATGAAAAACAACTGAAGGATCAATATCGCCCGACCGGGTACCCATCATCAAACCGCTTAAAGGGCCAAAGCCCATGCTGGTATCTATCGATTTACCGTCTTTAATGGCTGTAATGCTGCAACCGTTACCCAAATGGATGCTGATAATTTTGGAATGTTTATCGCCCAGCCATTCTATGGCCCGCTCGCTAACATATTTGTGGCTGGTACCATGGAAACCATATACGCGAATACCCTCCGCAGTATAATACTGCTCTGGAATGGCATAACGGTAGGCAACTTCGGGTATACTTTGATGAAAGGCGGTGTCGAAAACAGCAATCTGTTTCGCTGATGGAAAGGTTTGTTCGGCCACCTCTATGCAAATATAGTTTACAGGATTGTGTAGAGGTGCCAGAGAAAACAGGTTTTTAATCTGTTGCTTCACCTCATCTGTTATCAGGGCAGCAGACGAGAAATTTTCCCCGCCATGTACCACGCGGTGGCCAACTGCTGCAATATCTTCAATACTTGTAATTACGGCCTGTTCCCCGTTAATAAGCAAATCTAAAACCTGGTTTAAAGCTTCAGCATGGCTGGAGATGAATGCCTCTTTTTCTATGGTTAGTTTTTCTCCGCCCGAAAACACAGAATGTTTAATAAAGGATCCTTCAATGCCAATGCGCTCCACCAGGCCGCTGCAAACCGGTTGCGATACAGGCATTTTAAAAAGCTGGTATTTTATCGAGCTGCTGCCCGAATTGATAACTAAAATGTTCATATTATTTAATGTCCTGACATTGAATGGCTGTAATCACAACGGTATTAAAAATATCGTCGACGGTGCAGCCCCTGCTCAAATCGTTAATTGGTTTATTTAAGCCCTGTAACATTGGGCCAATGGCCAATGCACCGGTTTCCCTTTGCACGGCTTTGTAGGTATTGTTCCCGGTATTTAAATCGGGGAAAATTAACACACTTGCCCTTCCTGCCACTTCCGATCCCGGCAGTTTTTGCTGGCCAACCAAAGGATCAACGGCAGCATCATATTGAATCGGGCCTTCAATTTTCAATTCCGGGTGCCGCGCCTTAACAATGGCCGTGGCTTCGCGTACACGTTCTACATCTTCGCCTTCGCCCGATGTTCCCGAAGAGTAGGAGAGCATGGCAATCCGTGGCTCTATTCCAAATTTGGCACTACTTTCTGCCGACGATATGGCAATTTCGGCCAGCTGCTGTGCTGTAGGGTTAGGGTTTACGGCACAATCGCCGAATATCGCCACCCGCTCCGGTAAACACATAAAAAATATAGATGATACCACCGAAACACCGGGTTTTGTTTTCACAAACTGCAGTGCCGGCCTAATGGTGTGTTGTGTAGTGTGTACAGCACCAGAAACCATACCGTCGGCATCGCCTTTGTACACCATCATGGTGCCAAAATAAGAAACATCCGTCATCATATCCCTGGCCATTTCCATGTTTACATTCTTGTTTTTACGCAGTTCATATAAACTTTCTACATAATTATCGTAATGTTCAGAATGTGCCGGGTTATGGATGTTTATTGTATTGATATCCAGGTTTAAACCCAAACGTTTAATAGAATTTCCAATTTCTGCCGGGTCGCCCAGCAGGGTAATGTTTACTACATCCTGAGTAATAAGTTTCTCTACGGCCTTTAAAATCCGGTCGTCGTTTCCTTCGGGCAATACAATGTGTTTTTTCTCACTCTTCGCCCATTTCACCAGGTTGTACTGGAACATGTGCGGTGTAATGCCTTCGTAACTGAAGGTGATGATTTTATCGTCTAAGGCCTTTAAGTCTACATATTTTTCAAAAAGCTCAATCGCGAGCGTAATCTTCTTTTTATTATCGATGGTAATTTTAGAATGTATGGCACCAATTGTAGTGGTGGTTTCAAAAGTGCCCTTCTGAACGGAAATTATCGGGATTATGGTTTGCAAACCTTCAATAAGCCTTATCATGGGCTCATCGGGTAAGCTGCCGGCCGTTAAAACAATCCCCGCAATTTTTGGGTAATTGGCCGATAAGTTGGCCTGTAATGAACCTATAATGATGTCGCCGCGATCGCCAGGGGTTACAATTAATAAATTATCTTTAATGTGCCTTAAAAAGTTAGGCAACATCATGGCCCCGGTTACAAAGTTATCTACCTGGTTATCCATTAAATCGGCACCAAATAATATTTCAGCATCTAAAGCCGCGGTAATTTCCTTCATCGTGGGGCTTTGCAAGCCACTTTCGATTGGGATAACCGCAATTAACAATTCAGGCGGCAATTGGTTGCTTAGTGCTTGTTTAATCCGTTCGGCTTCATCGGGGTTAACCATATTGGCCACCACCCCTAAAACCTGCACATCGCGTAAAAGGAAATTGCGGTAAATGTTTATGGCCGATTTAAAGAGCTGGCTGGCCGTTTTATTTTTTCCTGATACCACGATTAGCACCGGAGCCCCCAGGTTTTTAGCCATTAAGGCATTCGATTCAAATTCAAAAGCCATACCTTCGCCCAGGAAATCGCTCCCTTCAATAACCGTGAAATCGTAATTATCTTCCAGTTTTTTATATTTACTAATGATGGTATTGATGATATCGCCGCTGTTCTGGTATTCGTGCAGCATATCCTGGCGGGTAAAGGCAAATGCATCTTCATATTTAATCGGCAGGGAAAAATAATCCAGCATGGCTACAACATGTTCATCTTTTTTATTCGGATCATCTTGCGCAATAATCGGCTTAAAATAACCCACCTTCTGCGTTTTGGCCAGTAACATATTAATCATTCCGAAAGCGATTACTGATTTGCCGGTATAGGGTTCTGCTGAAGCGATGAAGATGTTTTTTGTCATACGGATAGTAATTGTTTATAGGTTTAAACCAAGGAGTGGCAAGATAGTTGGAAAAAATTGAATGACCGAAGATAATTATGATTATTTAGAATTATTCCGGATAGAAAGCCAGGCGTGTATAGAAAAGGTTCGTACAATAAACATCCAGGAGATATAGAACAATATCTTTTTTTATAGTCAGTTACTATTTGGATACGAGCTACAAGCTCGCACAAGCCTGGGCTTGGTCCTCCCAGTACGTTTAAGGAAGCCACGGCATAAACGCTCATATAGCCCGCGCAAAGTAAATTATTCCGCGCCTCCTTTCCTTAGTTGATTTGACAACTTCATATAAGTTCCATATTTAACGAGGGGGTACACTACATCATTATATGTTGGATTTATAGGAGGTATGGTTTATATTTAATGAAATTAAGGACATGGCTCAGCTAATTTGTGCACTAATAGTATTGGATAATGTAGACGTACCTCCTGACATGGTACACTTCAGGGAAAACAGGTCATTTGTAATACCTTTAGACCCTGATAGGTATGATGTAAACTGGAGTTCCCTTAGCGTTTTTATTGCTCACGTCTTTGGTTGTAATGACTTATCCACTGCGTTAAATACCGCTTCAGCAGTACAGGACAAATATGATGAGGATAAAGAAGAAGGATTTACCTACGACTTTTCAGCACTAGCTTCGTTAATAAAAGAAATTAATCCAGACAGATTCATACTCGAATATTTCGAAGACTTCGCAGACATTACTGTGCATGAATTATACCTAACCGTGGTCGACGGTAAAGTAGTAAAGCAGGCTACTTGCTATTATGATGAAGAATTTGAACTCAATCCTGAATTTGATGGATACCAAGCGCATCGTGCACTAATCAACCAAGGGGCAATAATTAGTTGGGTTAATCGTGAGAAATATCAAAGTTATGATAATGCAAAAAGAGCATTTGAACAAGGTGAGGTATAATGATATTTACCAGTGCATTCTAAAGGTAAGCTTGTTCACTCAACATTTCAAGAAATTCCACATAACGCTCATATGGCGTTGTGAAGTCCATTTATCGGTTTGTCATTCCCTGAATTGACTTGAAAGCTTGTTTAGCTGAGACTGTCAACTAAAATATCCTTCAGATTGCCCCTAGCTGGGCCGAGTGCATCAAGACTATATTATTTGCGGTGGTGCGAGTTTTAACTCATTCCGATATAAGGCATGATTATTTATTTTAGAATTTACAATCATAAAATAAATAAGCTTTCTAGATATTAGGTACTGTATCGATGGATTTTTTCCGGAGACAAGGGTTTGTTTGGAGTTAATATTTAAGTTATTTGGATACGAACTACAAGCTCTCACCAGCCTGGGGCATGAGTAATGTTTCCTGCGCTATTAAGCTGCTACAAGACCAGGCAGCAGCGTAAAAATATAAGCTCTTTTAAATATAAGGTTCGCCATGTTTAAAATTCTAATTTGAAATGGTCTGAATTTGCGCAAAATTTAGCTTCTTAACCTGTTTTCCAAAGCTAATTTACTTCAAGCTCATCTTTACCGGGGAGTTTAGGAAAGGCCCCATGTGGTTCTCTTTGGTACCAATAGGCTACGGAAATAAGATCAGAGTGCTGTGGCAAGTAGCGGCCACCAGATCGCCATCCAAGATCCTGGATGGTAACTTTCAAATCTTTCGAGAACCGGATGGGATCGAGAACGTGCCACCGGTACATACCAAATCGTTGTTGCGCCTGGTAGAGGCCGTCGGGCTTTATTACCTGGTGAAAACCGGCATAAGGGGTTGAAAAGGTTTCATATTGCCTTGTTTTTTTGTTTTCAAAATTATAGGAGCCGCAGAAATAATCTTCGGTTCCGGTGCCAACGATGGTAGCGAAATCCTTATCGCCATCCATGAAGAACTTGATTTCGCCCTCGCCCCACCACCCATTGTTTCTTACACCTACGCCGAGGAAAGTACCAACATATTGGCCCTGGCCACGAACGCCATCTATAATGGAATACAGCGAACCGGGTTGCGAATTGCTCCTTCTATACTGCGCATGAAAATAGGCCTCATCGTTGGGTACATCAGTAAGAACGTAGTCGATTTGGTAGTATAGGCTCATTGCCTTATCATCCAGGTTCTGCATCGTGATTTTACACGTTTTGCGGAAGGGCATTTTCCAGTAACTGTTAAAGGCACTCCCAGGATTTACCGTCATGGCAAGCGAATTTAATGGCGCATATTCTCCCCATGCCATTCCAAAAAAGGGCCCTACAGGCGATTCTACAGATGGGGTGGTTTCATCATCCCAATAGAACCTGATGATACTGAAATTCCAGTTTCCGGTAGGTGTCATCCAGATGTGTTGTATCGCACCAGAACCATCAATCTCTCCGATGGTAATGGTTTCTCCGGGATTGATAAAGATATAGGGGTTAACTTTCCATCCCATACCAAGATCGCGGGCCGTAGGGCCGGCGTTTGCCACATTTCTTTTTGAATGATCTTTCGGGTCTGCCATGCCCCCTTTTCCTTTTCCACCGGTAAAGTTCTCCGGACTGATAGACCGGGTTTGGGCTGATGAAAGACGCGATAGATTTCCCAGGTTCATATCAAGGCCATTAAATGGTTGTAACTGGGCTTTTGCTGAAGAAACGATCGTTGCCAGCAATAAAAAAGTCATTATTTTTTTCATAAGCAAATGGTGCCTTAAAGTAAAAGTAGCATATACGAAACAAATAATTTAAACTTCTTTCGGTTTTTTTTACAATTCTAAAGCATTAGAATACCTGGCGGGCAAAGGGAATTAGTCCTTATTGTTACCAGGGTTTTATAATTTTATCTGCAAGTAAAATCATTTCATTTTGTGTACCCTGATCGGCTTCGTTGGAAAGTAAAACAGTAGCTGAATTGCTGTAAGCTCGTACCAGCATGAGGGAATAATAATTTGCCTGTTTGGTGTGAATTTTTTATAAATACTTAAAAGTAAGTATTTTATTAGTAAAAGTAAATTTGTTAATTCGTTCATAAAATTTACTATATAAATATAATTTCAAATCTCAAAAAGCTCTCAGATCTCCCTGTTTCCTGCAGCTTTTTTTGTGTTTTAGATTGTATCTAATGGCAATCATTATTAGTTGTTAATTGATCGTTGTATTGATTGCGATTTAAATGAGCAGCTTCTGATAAACTAAAGAAATAAATAAAATTATGGATAAGAGGTTCTTTTTAATGATAGTCGGATTGACTTTTTCAAATCTATCGTTTTCCCAGATTCGTTTTCACCACATTGTCGATGAACAAAAAATTCAGCGAAAATATGGTTTTACATTGCAAAAAATCGTAACTACTCCGCCAAGTCTGTCTACTCCTTATGAAACCAGAATAACCACAAATGTTAGCTTATGTAATATTAAAAGAAAAGGAGTTATCACAGTATCAAGCGGACAAATTAACTTTGATATCTGGCAGATTATTGATGATATAAATTGCGGTGCTAATGGACTTGACAGTACAACATCATTGAAATCAACTCAAATAAGATTTACTGACAATAGGGCTACTCTTGGCCGTCAAACTAAAGTAATGTGGGTGCCGTTCCAGGCAATAAATTTAGGTCTAAATACTTTGCCATTTCGCTATAGACTTCCCATAACGCTGCCTAATGGAACAAAAACAACCGGAATCGGAACTACTTCGTTTCAATTAGCTTTAAATGCAGGTTATACTTGGGGATGGTCAGCAATAAATACAAGATTAATAAATAATTATTCAATAACATTGGGTGGATATTTTGGTCCTTCAACGGCCGATCTTAAAAGTGGAGTTTATAAAGACCCGACAAAGTATGTCGCTGATCAAACAAATGCGACTTTAACTTACGGAGCAAATTTAATACTAGCGAGAAACAATTTGGGGTTAGTCTTCGCTTTTGGAACTGAAAATGCAACAGGAAAGAATGGAGAACAATGGATATATAATGGTAAGCCATACTTAGCATTTGGCATCAATACAAGTTTCGGAAAATAAAATTACCGTTAAATATAATAAGGTGGTGAATTTCAAGATAGTTTTGGAAGTAACTTGTTTTCAGAGAACTTAAGCAGAATACAAAAGTTATTAAAATACCGAATATAGTTAAAGAAAATCAATATTAAAGATTGGGGTAGTAAAGTTGAACTGCAGGAGCAAAGATTGTTGATCGATTTGAAGATGGAACAAAAGTTATAATTCATGTGCATAAATACGGTTACAAGTCTTAATAATCTAAACATCTTTTACTTCAGATTCCAGCGCAACAAAAATGTCCGTTTCATGCCCATATCAGGATTTCAAATAGCAGAGCCTATTAATTTATTACCATCTATAATTTTTAAAAATCAATATTTAAATAGTCAATATCATTTCTACCAATACGGTATAATAACAGATTTTCTTCGGCCGGTCTATTTTAATACGTATTGTGAAGAAACTAAATCAAAAAAAAATCATGCTAAACAAAAAAGAATATACCATCATAGAATCCTTAGATGACGTACCTGATAATTATTTCATTAACAATCAGAGTATCGAAGCCGTAATATTCAAAGACCTGATATTCGATTCATTCAAAATGGATTCAGTTTTGATAAAGAACTGTTATTTTGAAAGCTGCAAATTCATAAATACTTTTTTTGATACATGTGATTTTCAAAGGGTCAATTTTAATTCTTGTTTTTTTGATAACTGTATTTTAAACAACTCTCTACGCTACATTACCGGTACTATAAACGACACTTTTTTTTCTGAAACCGATTTCTCGACCTCTTTTATACAAAATGTAAAATTTATTGACTGCAAATTTGATGATGTTGATTTAAATAGGATAAAGGCAAAATCCATTGATTTTATTAACAGTGATTTTGTGAAAATAAGTTTTAATGAAGCCAATATAGTAAGGGGTAATTTTAAGGACATCATTAACATTAAAAGAAATTTATTCTACAATTCAATTTTAGATGATTGCACATTTGATTGGAATGAAGCTTTTATTATAATGGAATTTAATAACTCAAATAATGATAACTTGTATAAGTATGGGATTGAAGAAATACTGAAAGATAGAAATATTGAACCAAAAAGAGTTGATAAATACGAATTTAAGGGGAAAATAACGGAAGAAATAATGATTAATATAACGACATCAAAAATTGTTATTGCAGAATGCAGCGCATCTAATAAGAACGTTTTCTTTGAAGTTGGATATGCCTTAGGGAGAAATAAAAAAATAATTTTTCTGGTTGATGACGCTAAAAATATACCCTTCGATTTAAAGGATTATAAATTTATCATACACAATAATAGCATCGACTTATTAAAAACTCAACTAGCAAGCAGGCTAGATTTTTTGATGAGTAATTAAAAGAGGGATGATTATATACCAAAAATAATAAGTCGAGCTAGTCAAAGCTTATTTTAAGCATCGGAAGCAAACCATAAATTGCGAGTTTGTAACACTTAATAGGATAAAAAGGCATAATTCGAGTTTATCAAGTTGCCATTCTGAAAATAAATTCACAATTAATGCTCTGACCGCGGCTAAATTAAAACCTAGTAAAGACAAAAAAACCGGAATCGATAGCATCGATTCCGGTTTGTACCCCGGAAGGGACTCGAACCCCTGACCCTCGGTTTAGAAAACCGACGCTCTATCCAGCTGAGCTACCGAGGCCCATTTTTTAATGTCTGCAAATATAGAAGTTCTAAGCAATAAGGAGAAATAAATTTTAAATATTTATTGCCTTTAACCTGCAAATCCTGCAATCTTGATTTAAGTTGTTAAAAACGAATTGATTAAGATTTCTACTGGTTTGCAAGGGCATCTTTTTCTTTTAGAAACCGCTTGGTTATATACATTAAAAATGATGTGCTTGTATCAAGCTGATGATGCAGATTTCTAAATAACCAGCCAATTTATCCCGATCTTCTAAGAAACACAATTGAACTGCACAAAGTATTTAGATTGTATTAATATTATTATTTGATATATATAAAATTAAATTTAGATTTGTCTAAAAATAAGTTTAGATATATATGATTCGTTTTAATAGCCTGGTTTTACTGATTTTGTTTTCAACAGTTTTCAATGTCGTTATGGCCCAGAAAATGACACTAACAGGCAAGGTTACTGTTGGTGCTTTACCCAAAGAGAACGTTAACGTTAAATTATCGGGTTTAAACAGGCTGGTTAAAACCAATTCGAATGGTGAGTATTTTTTTAACCAAATACCTGCAGGCCATTACGATATTGTTTTTTCGGCCATTGGTTATAGCACAAAAAAGCAAAAGATAGCCCTAAAAGATAGCCTACAAACTTTACATGTGGAAATGGAACAACTTGCTTCCAGTTTAAATGATGTGGTTGTAACTGGCGTGAACCGGGCAACCACTTTGAGGAAAAGTCCGGTGCCTATTGCCGTGCTTAGCAAGAAAACAATGGATCAGAATGTAAATACCAATTTAATTGAGGCCATTGTTAAAGGTGTTCCTGGGGTATCGGCTGTAACCACTGGCCCAAATGTATCGAAACCGTTTATCCGTGGATTGGGTTATAACCGGGTTTTAACCTTATACGATGGTTTAAGGCAGGAAGGGCAGCAGTGGGGCGATGAACATGGTATTGAAGTAGATGAGTATGGCATTGGCAGGGTAGAGGTGGTTAAAGGGCCGGCAAGTTTAACTTATGGCTCTGATGCCCTGGCCGGCGTAATTAATATGATTCCATACCAGCCAAATTTTGAAGATGGCATTTTAAAAGGGGATTTAACCAGCAATTACCAAAGCAACAATGGCATGGTGGGCTCATCTTTAGGGCTTGCTTATATTAAAAACGACTGGAAATATACGTTACGGGCAACGGGAAAAGCGGCGCATAATTACCATAACCCGGTTGATGGCTATGTTTTTGGTACAGCTTTCAGGGAATACAACTTATCGGCCAGTGCCCGGATAGATAAAAAATGGGGATACTCCAAAACTGCTGTAACCTATTATGATAATTTAATGGAAATTCCTGATGGGAGCCGCGATTCGGTAAGCAGAAGGTTTACCAGGCAGGTTTTTGATGTTACAGATGATATAAAAAACAGGCCGGTAGTTCCGGAAGGTGAGCTAAGGCGCTATACCATAAACCCCTTGCACCAGCACATTCAGCATTACCGCTTTTACAATACAAGTCAGTTTAAATTTGGCAAAAGCGATTTAAATTTCCTGATTGGTGCACAGCAGAGTGTTCGTCGGGAGTTTAATCATCCGACACGATCTTCACAAGCCGGCCTTTATGTGGTTTTGAACACCTTAAATTATGATGTAAAATACAATTTGCCTGATGTTGCCGGAATAGAAAGTACCTTAGGTATAAATGGTATGATACAGGGAAACCGGAGCAAGGATGCTACTGATTTCCCGATTCCGGATTATAACCTCTTTGATGTTGGCGCCTTTTATTTTGCAAAAAAATCTTTTGGTAAACTGGATGTTTCAGGGGGTATTCGTATAGACAGAAGAAACCTGGAATGGGCTGATTTTTATGTAGCCAATAATGCCGAAACCGGCTTTGGCAGGCGGGTTAACCTTAATTTTCCTGGTGCCGAACTTCAGTTTCCCTCATTTGACAGGAATTATTATGGCCTCTCTGGTAGCCTGGGTTTAACCTACAACTTATCCGAAAAGCTATTGCTTAAAGCGAATATAGCAAGAGGATACCGGGCACCCAATATTACTGAAGTGGGTTCAAATGGATTAGACCCCGGGGCGCATATTGTTTACCTTGGTAACAGAAGCTTTAAACCGGAATTTAATTTGCAGCAGGATATTGGCCTTATTGCCTACCTGGAAAACGCAGATGTTAGCCTTGAAGTATTTAACAATACCATTCAGAATTACATCTATCAATCGAGGTTAACGGATGCTGCGGGAAATCCTGTTGTTATTGTTCCGGGCAACCTAACTTACCAGTACCAGCAATCGAAAGCCCGGTTGTATGGTGTCGAATTTGGTTTAAATGTTCATCCGTCGCAATTAAAATGGCTAAGCTTTAACAACAGCCTGGCGTATGTAGTTGGCTTAAACAAGAACGAAACCTTAGTGGCGAAACATGGCCGTGATGCAAAATATTTACCTTTCATTCCGCCTTTACAAATACGTTCTGAAATTAAGCTTACAGCGCAAAATACACAGGGATTATTCGATAAGCCCTATTTTAAAGTTGATGCGCTTTTTGCTGCGGACCAGAATCGATTTTATGCTTTGGATAATACGGAAAGCTTTACAAATGGTTACGCTTTGTTTAACGCAGGTTTAGGGACTGGTGTGAAGTCAAGATCAGGAAAAACGATGTTTGATGTTTTTATCCAGTGTGATAACATTTTCGATAAGGCTTATCAATCTAACCTGAACAGACTTAAATATTTTGAATATTATGCATCATCTCCGAATGGCCGGTCGGGAATTTATAATATGGGTAGAAACTTTAGCTTCAAAGTTATTGTGCCGATTAATTAAGGTGGTAGGGAGATTGGGAAATGGGAAATGGGAAATGGGAAATGGGAAATGGGGAATAGGGAATAGGGGAATAGGGAATACGGAGATGGGTAAATGGGTAATAGGGAGATAGGGAATTGGAAAAAGGTGTAAGTAAATGTATTTGTGGGTTATATATTTCTTATAAATAGCGCTCCACTTTACATCTTTTCCTATCTTTAAACATGGAATCTCTGAGCGAACAACGTTTAAATATTTTAAGGCAAGCATTAGGTAAGGTAATTGATTCATCGCCATCTAACTACATGAACTGGCTTGCGCCCGTGTTGGAAAAAGCAGAGAACGGTATACTGGTTTGCCGTTACAAAATAAGGAGGGAGATGACCAATCCTTATCAGATTTTGCATGGTGGCGTTACCGCTGGAATAATTGATGACTTGATTGGGGCAACAGTTTATACCATGGGTTTGGAAAGCCGCTTTACTACCGTAAGTAATTACATCGACTATTTCGCACCAGCCAATGAAGGTGATGAAATTATTGCGGAAACTGCAGTTGTTAAAAAAGGTAGAACCATAATTAATTTGCAATGTGAAATATTTTTACCTTCTAAAAACCGTTTAATAGCTAAAGGCTATTCCAACATGTTAAGCGTAGGTTAAGCCAATTTGAGGTTTTTAGAGAAAACTTATTAATTCCTTTAAATTAACGAAACATTCTCATTTTTTGGATGTTATAAATTTAACCAAAAATATAATGAGCCATGTTAACAGATTATTCAACCTTGCAATTTATTGTTAGAGGCAAAATCTTTAAGGGATTTTGTATGCGCATTCATGATGATTTCCATGAAACCTATGCGGTTGTTTTGGATGGGTATCATTCTTTTTGCATCTGGATGGACAATAAAACATCTAAATGGTGTGCATCAAAAAATGCCGTTATCGAAGCAGATGCCATTGACGAAATCATTAACAGAATTTCCCCGACACAGCCTGCAGCTTAAAAGAGTTTGTCCTTTTAAGTTTTTGAACTTCTGCGATGCCATAAACAATGCGGATGACCACCATCATAGTACAGAAACGATTTAAATAATAATATCCCATTTGTATGGGCCTGGATATTTATTATCCGAAGAATAAATAACAAATTCCGATTGCCGTACATACACCAACTAAATCAGCGAGTAACATAGAGCCAATTGCATACCTGGTATTTTTTATCTGCACAGAGCCGAAATAGACTGCTACTACGTAAAATGTAGTGTCTGAGGCACCTTGAAATATTCCGGATAGCCTGCTGGCGAAAGAATCGGCGCCATAGGTTTCCATTGTACTGACCATCATACCGCGGGCAGCACCGCCGCTTAATGGCCTTATGAGTGCAGTTGGTAAACCCTCAACAAACCTGGTATCGGTTCCGAGGTAAACGAAAATACTTTTAATTCCATTTATAACCACATCGAAAGTGCCGCTTGTGCGAAGTAAACTGATCGCCACCAACATGCCCACTAAATATGGAATGATATTGATGGCCGTACTGAAACCATCCTTTGCACCGCCAATAAATGCATCAAAAACATCTATTTTCTTATAGATTGCACCAATCACAATCACCAGGAAAATGAACAGAATTAAACCGTTGCTTAGTAAGCCGGAGAAGGATTGAATGCCATTGGCATCTAAAGATCTAATGTAAAGCACCAAAGCCGCAATAATAACGGAGAGGCCAAGAATCCATCCGATTACAACAGGTTGAAAAAGGTTTATCTTTTGCTTGAAAGATACGATTAACATCGCTGCCATGGTACCAACGAATGTTACGATTAAACAAGGTATAAAAACATCAGTCGGATTGGATGCATTTTGTGAGGCTCTTATTGCGATTACACTTACAGGGATTAAACTCAAGCCCGCTGCATGTAAACATAAAAACATGATTTGGGCATTTGAAGCGGTATCTTTGCTTGGATTGAGCTCTTGTAAACTCTCCATTGCTTTTAAACCGAAGGGCGTTGCCGCATTGTCCAAACCGAGCAGATTGGCAGAAAAATTCATAATCATATGCCCCATAGAAGGATGGCCTTTTGGAATATCCGGAAATAACTTGGAAAAAAAAGGGCCAACAATTCTCGATAACAACCTGATTCCCCCGGCTTTTTCCGCAATACTCATTAAACCCATAAACAAGGCCAATATGCCGATTAACTTTAGGCAAAGTTCTACTGATACCCAGCATGTTTGAATCATCCCATCCAGCTTGAGCGGATTGGCAGCATCATCGGCCTTTCCAATTACCATCCAGTTAAAAATATCCGTTTGTCCGAAAAAGAAACATTTAATACTGGCCACTACAATGGCCACAATAATAAATGCCGACCAGATTCTGCTCAATGCCATTTAGCTAGTTCATTTAGTTTAAGGGTACAAAATACCAAAATATTGACTAATAAATCTTCTTGTTCAAAAGAAAAGCAAGATAACGGTTTGTTATCTTGCTTTTTCCCTTGGTTATAAGTATTTAAGGCTTATCATCCGTTAATTCAAAACCCCAGGTTCTTCCTTTTTCGGTTGCTGGTACGCCGGTGGTCATCCAGGCAGGTGCTTTAGCGCCCTTTAAATAATAATCAAAGAATTGCTGCTCCCGAATTTGGATGTCCTTACGGTTCTGGCGCTGAACCAGGTTATGCGCTTCGCCATTGTAGTTTAACATCCAAACTGGTTTACCCAGGCGACGTAAGCCGGTAAACATCTCAATACCCTGGTACCAGGGCACAGCGCCATCGGCATCATTTGCCATAACCACAACCGGTGTATTCACTTTTGGAAACATAAAAAGAGGGGAATTTTCCACATACAATTCAGGTTTCTCCCAGAGCGTGGCACCAATCCGGCTTTGCGTTTTTTCATATTGAAACTGGCGGTTCATGCCACTTTCCCAGCGAATACCGCCATAAGCAGAGGTCATGTTAACCACCGGCGCACCAGCCCATGCGGCTGCATACATGTCGTTTTGTGTAATTAAATAGGCAACCTGGTAGCCGCCCCAACTTTGGCCCTGAATGCCGATTTTACTTCCATCCACCCAGGTGTTTTTCTTCAGATTTTCTACACCGGAATTGATAAATTCGACCGCTGATTGTCCCGGATGACCAGTTGTATAGCTGATATCAGGTGCAAACACCAAATAGCCATTGCTCACAAAGAATGAAATATTTAATCGTGATGGCGTAGGCGCAGGAGCCTGATAAGCATATAACCCATCGGATAATTTTTCATAGAAATAAACTATCATCGGGTATTTCTTAGATGGATCGAAGTTTTCGGGTTTATATAAAATGCCTTCTGATTGATAACCTTTTGGCGTAGTCCATTTAACCAATTCTGCAGTTCCCCAATTATAGTTTGCCTGTTGTGGGTTGGTTGCTGATAATTTTGTCTCGGATTTAAAGTCTGTGGTTACGTACACATCAGGTGAGGCTACATAATTTCCTTTATCAAAAATATACACATCGGCCTCTTTGGCTTTCAGCAAATTGGAATATTTATTTTTGCCCATTACCACCAAATCAGGGTTTTTAAGTGTGCCTGCATTTTTACGATAGAAGCCGTTCTCTTTGGTTGAATTATTAAACCCATTTAACCAAAGCAATTCATTTGCTTTAACAAATTTAGTGTCGGCTCCACGCTCGAAACGGTTATCCTGCTGCGTCCGCTCATAACGAAGTGTTATTTTGTTATCGCGGCCAAAGTTATTGGTGATGTTTTTTGCAGGGGATTTACCATCGGGCGAAAATGACCAGATGTCGTAACGATCGTAAATCAAAACGGCCTTATCATCTTCTGTCCAGGTAGCAATACCATAAGCTTTTGGAGTATCAGGAACATCATTTTCTTCATCGGCAAACTTAACATTCATGCCATTGTTGAGTTGAGTAACTTTACCGGAGGCTACATGATAAGTAAACCAGTTTGAAGTGTTTTCGTCAAAATAGATTACATAATTTCCAGCTGGAGATGCAGATGCATTTCCATTAAGTTTCTCGATAATCTTTTTACGCTGACCGGTTTTCGTATCAACTAAATAATAATCTCTTAAAGTTGAACCGCTCCATTGTGATTCAATTCTGCGGCCGAAATCAGTAGATGCCAGCACAAAATCTGCATTTCCATCGCTTACCATATTGGCATCAGGTAAACTTAAATCGGTTAAAGGAATAACTTTAGGGTCGCTGCCGTAAACATCTATTACAGATAGAAAGCTTCTTTTGCTATCTCTGTCTGCATTTTTAAGTTGCATTGGTTGTAAATAATCATCCTTATAATTCCAAACATCAACCTTTGCCACCTCAAAATCTATTATTGTTGTGTCTTTTGCTTTCCTAACAGGAGCGATGCCAAAAAATAATTTCTTACCATCTTTACTAAAGGAAACCTTGCCCTCGCCACTTACCGACCATTTCGCTGGTAATCCAGGCATGTCATAATCAACAATAGTTTGAGCGGTATCCAATGTTAAAGAGTTGTAGTAAACGTTGTAATTTTTAATCTCCTTTTTCTCTGGATCTTGTTCGCCAACGAAGGCCAAATGCTCACTTTCATCGTCAAAAGTAAAACCTTTAAAGCTACCTCTTCCTTTAACAAGTGTTTTCAATAGTCCTTTTTCTGTATTTAAAAGGTAAACGCCCTGCGGAGCAGTTTTATCTTTTTTTGAACCGCTACAGGCAAATACAAGTTGCTTGCCATCTTTACTGAAGGCGTAATCGGTAACGTATTTATAAATTTTGTCTACGCCTGTAGCGAGGTTTCTAACAATAAGATCTGTCCCTTCTTCTTTTTTGGGGCCGCCAGCTGGTTCATCATCTGCGAAATCTATTGCAATGTCTTTTTTAAGCGTAGGGGCAAGCGCTTTTTTAGCTGTATCTAATTTATCTAATTGATAGGCTAAATAGCCAAAGCCTGTTTCAGGCATTTTGAAAGATTTTACCCTTGCTATTTTGATTACGTTATTATTAGTCAGGTTGGCTATCCCTAAAGTATCCTTTGGAAGGGCATCGGGCTTAGTTTTTTTTATTTTCGCCTGGCGCAAATCTTTATAAAAAGGTTTTATTAAAAAAGCTGCGAATTTTGAATCGTTACTAAATTGGCCAAGGGCTGCTCGCGGCACGCTGATTTTTGAATTGGTTTTTAAGTTAGTGATGTATAACACTGCATCGCCTTCCTGCTGAACTACACTATACAAAGCCAACTGCCCGTTATTTGATAATTGCTTGGTTCCTACAGCTTCCCATGAATCATAAACTTTATGATCTAATGGTTTTTTTTGTGCATAAGCGAAGCTGACCACAAAAAACAGTAATAATGTTAATCTATTTTGCATTTTAGGAATGAATTAATTTGTTGGTTAAGATTCAATCCCTAAAAGTTGCAAATTTTTGTCTTAATAGGAAGAATGTATATCAAATATTACAGAGTGCAAACTTTTTTTAAACCAAAAAGCCCGATCCCTATTGGAACCGGGCACAATTTCATCAAAAAGTTTATGCGTACTTATCCACCTGAATTAATGGTGAAGAGAAAGACTGAAATTCAATTTCTGCTGTGTTAAGAACGGTAAGGTGTGATATGAAGTATGCCAATGTGCTTTCTGCACCCTGGTTTCTATTCACACTATTAAATTGTAAGCCATCCGCACAACCATTGGTTTCAAAATCATAAAGGGGAATGTGCAGGCTATTCTTTCCTAAGAACCACTCGTAACTTGTCTGCATCAGGTTTAGGTAAGCATCATCTTTAGTAATTTCAAAGGCTTTCGAGTAGAGTAGAACCATAGCCATTGTTTCCAGCGCCTGCTGATCGTACACTGGATTTTTTCCATTTTTTTTCATCCAACCCGCATTTCCTACTGGATTCAAATACCCATTTTCAAAAGAAAAGCTGTTTAAAAATTTGATGCTTTCCATCGCTGTACGGTGAGATTCGCTGTTGCCGGTAACTTCATAATGACATAAAAGTGCTAATGGAAGGATGGCATTATCGTAAGTTAAAATATCTTCATACCAATGCCAGTCCCCGTCCTTATTGTTTGAATATGCATCAGTTAATGATTTCGAAAGCCTGTTTATTTCATTGACCAATAATTCATCTCCAGGATGCGAACGCAGGTAATAAGCTATGCCGATAATTGTATTGGCAATTGCACGCAAGTACTTTAATTTTTTAAAATGCGGAACAGCGTTGCCAAAAAGTTCGCGTCCGAACTCACGATAAGAATTATTAGGGCCGATATTAATCAGATAGCCAAGCGACCAAATGGTTCGTCCGAATGAATCCTCAGAACCAACCTCATCCAGGTAATTTCTGTTAAAACTCAGGAAATTTCTAAAGTTCCCGTCCTCACGTTGCATGTACTGGATAAAGCTCAGATATACCGGCATCAATTTTAAGGCCTTCTTACTTTTATCCTGATCATAAGCCATTAATGAAAGAATTAAAGCCCTTGCATTATCATCAATACAGTAACCTTCTTTCAGATTGGGAATGCCGAATTTTGCGTGTTGAATTATGCCGGTATCATCTGTTAGTAGCTCAATATGACTTAAATTAAGTGCCGGCATACTATCCACATCGATAACAGGAGGAACTTTTCTTGCCGGTTTTTTTCCACTGTCAAGAGCTTCCTGCAATGCAGACATGTAAACATTACCAATTGCAGGCCACCTTAAATCTAACCCGTATTGATAAGCATTATTTTTAAGGCTTTGGTACTTCACCTTGTCTTCCAATAAATTATTGATAATCTTAGCCAGCTGGCTGTCGTTCTTAAAGTCGAAAAGTTCGCCACGGTTTTCCGAAAGTAATTCTTGTGCATGCCAATAAGGTGTAGATACCACAGCTGCACCTGCCCCCACAGCATACGATAATGTACCGCTTGTAATTTGCGCCTCATTCAAATAAGGCGTAATGTATAGGTAACAAGCGGTTAAATATTGGTGGAGTTCTTCTTCAGAAACGAACTTATTAACGAAAGCAATGTTTTTTTCTACACCCAGGTCTTTAGCCAGGGCCTTAAGGCTATCACGATATTCCTCTCCGTTGTGTTTTACCACGCCTGGATGTGTGTTCCCCAAAATGACATACAGTACTTCCGGATGCCTTTTCACTACATCGGGTAAAGCTTTTATAACGGTTTCAAGTCCCTTGTTTCGACTGATAAGTCCGAATGTGAACAATACTTTTTTGTTTCTGAACAAGTCACTTTGAGAAACGGCATTGTTACTGATTGGTTCCAAATCCGGAACACCATGTGCGATTAACTTTATTTGGGATGATGGAATCTGATAGATACTTGTTAAGAACAATACTGCTTTTTTGCTCATAACCACTATTTTGGAAGATTTTGAAGCGATCTCTTTTATAATGGTTTGTTGCATAAAACTTGGGTCTTTCAAAACGGTGTGCAGCACTGTAATAAAAGGTTTCTTTAGTCTGTTTAGTAACGATAATAGAAAAATACCACTATTACCTCCATATATACCAAATTCATGTTCAATGATGCATGTATCTATATTGCTGTTATTTATAAAATCAGCCGCATCTAAATAATCCTGCTGATTTTGCTGACGTATAATAAACTTAACATCTTCAGGATAAGCATGTTCGTTTAAATCTTCTGATTCGTTCATTGCAACAACAAAACTCTGAGCAGCATCATAAGATGAGTTTAAGCTTAATGCATTTACTAAATTCTGATTAAACGTGGCTAGTCCACATTCACGTGGAGGATAAGTTGATATGTAAGCAATTTTCATAGGTATTTAAGAGATTATACATAAATAACATACAATTAATTAAATAGTTTGAGTATGCTTCTAATTAGCGGATATTTAAGCCAAAACAATATTATTTAAAGACTTGTTAGTATTAAGCTTAAAAAAAAGTTTTATGAGATCAATTTGGAAAGGTTCTATAGGGTTCGGGCTGGTAAATATTCCGGTAAAGTTGTTTTCGGGTGTGCAGAACAGTAACCTTGATTTAGATATGCTTGATGAGAGGGACCATGCTAAAATAAAATTCCTTAGGGTGAATGAAAATAGCCATAAAGAAGTACCCTATGAGAAAATTGTTAAGGGCTATTTTATGAAAGATAAGTACATCATTTTAGACAAACATGATTTTGAAGAGGCGGCACCCGAAAAAACAAAGATAATTGAGCTGGAAAACTTTGTGGACATTAAGGACATTAATCCTGTCTATTACGAAACATCTTACTATACAGAACCAGAAAAACAAGGCAGGAAAGCTTACGCCTTACTTTTAAAAGCTTTAGAAAAATCAGGAAAAGCAGGTGTCGCCAGATTTGTACTTAGAAATACTGAAAATCTTTGTGTTATCCATCCTATGGATGGAGTTATGGTGGTAACCAAAATTAGATTTCAGCAGGAGATAAGAGACTTTTCCGAAATAAACAAAGTGGATGACATAACCATCACAAAAAAAGAAATGGATGTAGGCTTAGCGTTAATCAAACAATACACTTCAAAATTTGATTTGAGTGCTTTCAAAGATGATTATAGCGATGAGCTGCTTAAAATAATTAAAGCTAAATCTAAAGGAAAACGTGCTACAGTGAAGAAAATAAAACCGCAAAAAGCAAATAGCGATGATTTATACGAACAACTCATGCAGAGCTTAGGCTCTAAAAAAGGCGCTTAACGGAATTTAATTATTTAAGGGGTTTTAGAGCCCCTTAAATAATTTTAGGTAAGTTATTTAAATGCTGCTTTCAACTGGTCGGCAGCATAAGCCTGTGCTGCTTTTGCTTCTGGAACCAAAATACTCATTCCAAAAAATTCGTGTGTAACACCCTCATAATTTCTACTGTTAACTGTTACGCCTGCGTCAGATAATTTATTCGCAAGCATGACACCATCATCGTGTAGAGGGTCTATCTCAGCCGTAATTACAGTTGTGGGAGGCAAACCTTTTAAGTTTGCATTAACTAATGAAATTTTTGGGTTTTGAGCCTCAATCATGGTTGTCAAATACTTTTCTGTAAACCAACCCATCATCGCTTTATTTAAAGGTTTAGCATCAGTATACAGTTTGTAAGACTCGGTATTCATATTTGATTGTGCTATCGGGTAAACCAACACCTGGTGAACTGGAATCATAATGTGTTTGTCTCTGGCTTCAATTGAAACATTAGCTGCCAAATTACCTCCTGCACTTTCGCCTACGACAGCAATTTTAGCCGGGTCTGCCTTTAGATTTGATGCATTTTTAACTGCCCATTCATATGCGGCAAATGCATCATTATGTGCCGTAGGAAATTTATTTTCAGGGGCTAAACGGTAAGCAACCGAAATAACTACCGCTCCAACCTGTTCTGCTAATCCCTGTGCAGAAGCATTGTAAACATCTAGATTTGCTATAACGAAGCCACCACCGTGGTAATAAACAATAAGAGGAAATGGTCCAGAACCCGTTTTAGGGGTGTAAATTCGTAAATGAATTTTTCCACCGTTCACGTTTATATCCTTGCCCACTGTATCTACTTTGGCTTCGGGAATGGTTATATTGTTCAATTTAACCAAGTCCATAACAGCATCAGTGGGCGTATGATTTTTTCTAGCATCAACTGCGTTAAGTGTTTCTAAAGGTTTATCTCCGTAACTGGTGAGTTTTTCGATCAAGGCCTGCATTTCAGGCCTGATTGTTTTACCCCATTCAGGTGGCGGACCTGCCGGCTTCAAAGACTTTGTTACAGTAGAATCCATATTAAGGGAATCGCTGGTTGCTGTTGTTTTGTTATCGCTATTACACGCAGAAATCCCTGTCGCTAAAAAGCCAAAAGCAACGAACAATTTGTACAAACTGTTTTTCATAAGTTAATTTTTAGTTAAATGAGTAATGTTACTATAACGTAATCAATGAGATACTGTTTTTAGATATTTATAATTGAGTCAATTTTCAAACATCTTTTAGCTATATGATGTTCTGTTTAGTAAAGAATAACATATGCTTACAGAGATAACCGGACTTCCGGATAAAATATTTGGAGTCCGAGCGACCGGACCGGTAGACAGTGACGATATAAAAGATGTTTTGTTGCCAGGACTGGAACGAACTGCTGATAAATTTGGTGAGATAAGGTATTTACTAGTTCTGGATACCGACGTTAAAAATTTCACGGCTGGTGCCTGGGTTCAGGACGCAAGGGCTGGCCTGGAAAATTTTACCAAGTGGAAAAAAATAGCAGTTGTAACAACCGAAACAAGTGTAGAAAGATTTACAGATATATTTACAATTGCAACACCGGGTGCTTCTAAAGGATTTAAGCCAGAAGAACTTGATATTGCAATTGAATGGTTAATTAAAGAGGAATAAAGATATGAAAAGTTCAAAAACCCCGGCAGAAAGCAGTAAAGCCACTGCGCCGAAAACTTCGAAAGCCAAAGGTGCGACTGAAAAAACAACATCCGCAAAAGATGCAAAAAAAGTTAATACAGACAAAGACGCTCCAGTAAAACATAAAAAACCATAATACGCGCGCCTTCTGCTTATGAAAATTGATGCGAATAAAATTAACAGCTTCTATGATAAGACCTATGACTGGATAATTGCCAGGGGACCTTCCGTAATATTAGGTCTGGTTTTACTCTTTGTGGGTTTATGGCTGATAAAATTATTTGGAAAGTGGATTTCAAACGGCATGCACAAAAGAAATGTTAATCCATCACTACAACCATTTCTTTCAAGCTTAATTGTTATTGCGCTACGAATTTTATTGGTGTTAACTGTAATGCAGATTGTGGGTATACAGTTAACGTTTTTGACGGTTCTAATTGGTGGCATCGGCATTGCAGCTGGTTTGGCGCTGTCGGGTACCCTACAAAATTTCGCAAGCGGTGTGCTGATCTTATTATTGAAGCCGTTTGTTGTGGGCGACAACATTATTGCCCAGGGGCAGGAAGGAACGGTTAGCTCCATTCAGATATTTTATACGATTGTAACCACATTTGATAACAGAACTGTTGTAATTCCAAACAGCAAGCTGTCCAATGAAGTCATCATCAACATAAGTATGCAGGGTAGCAGAAGGCTGGATGTGGAAATGAAGTTCAGTTACGGCATTGATTATGAAAAAATTTACGAAATTTTTAATCGCACTGTAGATGAATTTAAACATTGCCTTAAATCTCCGGAAAGGCGTATAGGTATTTCCGCACTCGAAGAAAGCGGATTCAAGGTGATTTTAAATGTTTGGCTGAAGTCGCACGGCTTTATGGATACAAAACTACATTTTCAAAAAGAGCTATTGAGAAATTTGAAAAGCGATGGTATCAAACTACCTGGTATGTCAGATTAGTCTGTTGAATTTTTCAGCAACAAATAGATTTTATCCATTAATTCATCAATATTAAATGGCTTGGCCATAAATTCGTCGGCAGCAATTTCATCCAGCATATAATTAGATGAATTGTACCTTGCTGAAATCATTAAAACAGGAATATGTGTTGTCAGCTTATTGGCCTTTAGTTCTTTTAGCAAAACTCTTCCATCTATATCAGGAAGCATAATGTCCATAATGATAACATCGGGTTGGAAGTCCTGAACATGATTCAGAAATTCGGCGCCTTTGTTTAAGCCGGCAACATTGAAAGCTTCGCTCTCCAGAATAAGTGTTATAACGTCTAAAATTGCATGGTTATCCTCTACAACCAGAATATTTTTTTTTGCCAACTGATTTTTTTTAAATTTTTAACAAATATATAATAAAAAATAAATCCCAAAACTTTATTCAGTTGCTACGTATGTAAATTATTAAGCTTTGAGAATTAAAAAAATCTGATATTTTTGTAACCATTTTATGAACAAATTTTCTGTAGATCTAACAAATTGTGATAAGGAGCCGATTCATATTCCTGGTAAAGTTCAATCACACGGGTTTTTAATTGCCGTAGAGCAATCAACCTACAACATCTCTTACATTAGTGAGAATGCGTTGTTTTTTTTGAAATCGGCGCCGGAGGATTTATTAGAAAAATCTGTATCCATTATAAACAAATTCATAAATCCACAAGCTATTGAATTTGATATTGAAGATTTACTGAAGCTCGGAATCGTCAGGAAAAGTTTTGATGCCATTTCGCCCTATCCGATTAAAATCGGTGATAAGCCATTTTATCTGATAATTTCATCATCTCAAAACGAATGGCTTTTGGAATTTGAGCCACTCACCTTACAATATGATATTCAGAGTTTGATAGGTCGGGCAGCATCAGCCATGTTACAGGGTAAAACCGTGACGGCGCTGTTACAAGGTGCTGCTTTAGAAGTCAAGAAACTGATAAATTATGATAGAATTATGATTTACAAGTTTTTGGATGGGGGGCATGGTGAAGTAGTCGCAGAAGAAAAAGAGCCTGATCTCGAACCCTTTTTTGGTTTGCACTACCCAGCATCTGATATTCCCCAGCAGGCTAGAGAATTATACAAGTTAAATTTGACGAGGTTAATTGCCGATGTAAATAAGGAGGACTCACCAATAATTACGTTTAAAGAAAACCAACCTTTAGATTTGACTAATGGAAGTTTGAGGGCCGTATCGCCAATTCATATTCAGTATTTAAAAAATATGGGCGTTCATTCCAGCTTTAGCATTTCGTTGATTTCGCAGGGTGAATTATGGGGATTAATTGCCTGCCATAATTATAGCCCCAAGTTTATTGATTACAAAGCGCGTGAAGGCTCCAAATTGATAGGTCAAATCCTTTCGTCGGCCTTGGAATATCGCCAGGATGAAGAAAATTCTGAAATTGTAACGCAATTTAAAAATACGGCTAATATACTAACAGCACATTTAAACCGAGATAAATATTTGGCAGATGCACTTACAGACCATGACGTAAATATTTTAGATGTAACAACGGCAACAGGTGCGGTTTTAATTTTTGAAAATGAAATAAGAACAATTGGTGCTGTACCTACAAACGATGAAATTAATGAGCTGGCAGAGTGGCTTAAATCATCAAGTGACGAATCTATTTTTTACACCCACAGGTTGTCGGAAATATTCAGTCCTGCTAAACGATATAAAAACATTGCATCGGGTATTTTGGCTTGTTCGTTAAGCAAAGAGCTTAATGAAATGATTATTTGGTTTAAACCCGAACAAATCGCCACTGTAAACTGGGCGGGTAACCCCGATAAAGAAACATTAAAACCGACAGCGGATGGCTTATTAAGCTTGTCGCCAAGAAAGTCATTCGAGATTTGGTCCCAGGTGGTTAATAACACATCACAGAAGTGGTTGCCTGAAGAAATTGCCTCTGTATTGCGAATACGAGAGATAATTATTTCCAATGTAAATAAGAAAGCAAATGAAATAAGGCTACTTAACGAGAAGTTACAAAATGCCTATGAAGAATTGGATACCTTTAGTTATACAATTTCTCACGATTTACGTACACCTTTAACATCGATTAAAACATATGCAGAATTAATACTTAGAAATAAGAGTATTGATGAGAGTGCTAAAAAAATGTTGGGCAGGATTTTAACAGGCGCTGATAAAATGAACTTTCTCATCAAAGAAATTCTTAATCTAGCCAGAGTCGGCCGTTCTGATATACATTTTGAAAACGTTGATATGCAGTCTTTATTGAATGAAGTTATAGCAGAAGTTTCTGCTGCATATAAAATGGACAAAGCCGAACTTGTTTTAGGACAATTAATTGATTTAAAAGGAGATAGGACAATGTTGGTTCAGGTGTTTACCAACCTGATAACAAATGGTGTTAAGTATTCTTCGAAGGTCGATAAACCTAAAATTGAAATTTCTGCGTATATAGATGGTGACGAGACCATATACCGGGTAAAAGATAATGGTATGGGAATTGATAACCGTTATTACAATAGGGTTTTCGAACTCTTTAAACGTATGGATAATGCCAAGGATATTGAAGGGACAGGAGTTGGCTTAGCCATTGTAAAAAGGGTGATGGAAAGACATAATGGAAGGGTGTGGTTTGAGAGTGAACTAAACATAGGCTCAACCTTTTACCTGGCTTTTAAGAACAAATAGAATGAAAACAACAGATATATTTTATGTAGAGGATGATTCAGACTATGCTTTCTTTATGCAAAGTGCTGTGCAGGAAGTTAAGGATAGCTTAAATCTGACAATTGTTGAGGACGGGATGGAAGCGTTGGCGAAGTTAAAAAGTTTCGCAGATAGTAAAACTAAACCTAAATTGATATTGCTCGATTTAAATTTGCCTGGTCTCTCTGGCCTGGATTTACTGAAATTTATAAGAGATATTCCTTATCTTAAAACGATACCAGTTATTTTATTTTCAACTTCTGATAATCCCGATGACGTGAAAGCATCTATAGAATTCGGAGCGAATGCTTATTTAACAAAACCTGATGGGTACGATAATCTGTTAAAGTGTGTTCATTCGGTACATGATTTCTGGTTTAGTCAACACCTTCGATTAAATTAAAACAATCGAAACCCGAATTTTTAAAAAAAAATAATCTTAATGATTGCCAATCTACTAAGGACCCGAACTGCTGACATGCACACTCAGTTAGAGTCGCGGATGTTCATAAACGAAATTATGAATGGTTCGTTGAATATCGCGGAATATAAGAAACTACTCATAGTTAATTACATCATCCATTATAAGCTTGAACAAAAATTGGTTGATATGCTGAACGCAGATATCATTGAAAAGTTGCAAATGCATACACGTTTTAAGCTCGCTGCTCTTGAAAAGGATTTAGATTATTGGAAGATAGATCCGGCATCATTGCCTGATTTAAATTTTGAGTTATTCGTACCGGAAAATAACGATGCTGAAGTTTTGGGCGCATTGTATGTGCTCGAAGGGGCAACATTGGGCGGTAACGTAATCAAAAAAAGTATTTTGAAAAATCCCGATTTTGCCTATCATAAGGATGGTTTAAATTACTACGGCGTATACGGGGATGAACTAAGCTCAAAATGGAAAATGTTTGTTGCCGTGTTAAATGAAACCGTAACCGAGCCTGATTATGAGCGTTGTATTGAAAGTGCTAACAAAACCTTTAATAACTTAATACACCTTACAAAACAGCATCAATAAATGGGGATTGTAAAGAAAAAAATACTTCTATAAGTGTATAAAGGCATTTTTTACTTCTTAAGATGTGCAAAACTTCTTTCAAATTAATATTTGCTTTCTCTTGTTAATTCAAGGTAAATACGTATTATTGAAAAAATAAATTTTTTAAACCTTAAAAACATCAATTAGCGATGGAAAAATTCTCAAAAGTTAAAGCTGCTGTTGCTGCTATTGAAGCAGATGTAGAAAAATTTTATAACGCTGGCAATGCAGCTGCTGGTACTCGTGTGCGTAAAGCAATGCAAGATCTTAAAGTTTTAGCACAAGAAATCCGTGCAGAAGTAACTGAAAAGAAAAACTCTGGAAAATAATATTTCGCGAGTAGAACGAAAAGGTTCCGATTTATCGGGACCTTTTTGCATTTGAGGGTTTTTGCATTGGTTAGCGTCACAGTATCCAGTCCATCATAGATATTGTGTCAGTTACAGAAAACCAATTGAAAATCTCTAAAAGATAAAGCCCACCATCGCGGCAGGCCATTATCCAACTAACAAAACATATTTTGATGAAGAATTCGACTATCCTTTTTTAACCAATTTGTATTCAATAACCGGTTTACCGCGGGTACCACCATCGTTAGAAATAAAGCTGTTGAATTTTAATTTGTAAACATTTCCGGATCCGTCTTTTACGACGTAAAAAACATTAGTTTTAACACCAATTGCAGTTCCTGTTGTATTTCTCCAGGTAGATCCAATTACATCTCTTGCGGTAGAGAACGTCAGGCCGGTAATATCAGATTCAGCGAAAGAAGCATACGTTTTCGTCGCAGTAGAAACTTGAGCTGCCGAAGTACCTCCCTGATTGTTAATGAAAACCAAATCAGAAAATGCATAAGGAAGTTGTTCTGTACCTGCAGAAGTCCAATACATGCTGTATCCCCAAACGATGTCCCAACTTGCTTTTGCAGGTTCAACAGATACTGTTATACCTTTAACCAGTGAAGCGAATTGAAAATTGGCATCAGTATTTTTAGTGATGTCAATTGTTTTAAAAGTAGTTTCAGCAACTTTAGCATATTGCAACGTATAGCCAGTACCTTTTCTGATAATTCTGATTTTATATAACTCGTCATTGGCTAGAACAGTATTTGAACCGCCTTTTCTGTTAAGAATGTATGCTTTGTTTTCTGTATCGTTGGCGGAGATCGCAGAAATGGCAGTTTTGGTAAGAATATTAGCTTCTCTCGAATCATCAATCAGGGCGAAAGTTCCACCGCCCTGACCAACTTTCAGTGTATTGGGATCAAAATCAGCAATGGTCACTGAATTTAAATCGGTTTTATTAACAGCAATTACAGAAGAACCGTTTGTGGCATTTAAGATAACTTTGAAATCCGAACCGGAATAAAATCCTAAATCCCAGCTGTCCCTGTCAACTGTTGTTTGTTTGTCGGCACTAAAATCCACATAAACGCTGTTACCAGCTGCATTTCCTGCCTCAGCGGCTAGTAATCCATTCAATGTTAAGGTGCTACCATCTGATGGTGGAGCAATAACAAGAGGTTCTTCATTGTCTTTTTTACAAGCGGTAAATGTAACCGCCAATAATGCGATCGCAATAATTGAGTTAAACTTATTCATGTTTCTATTTTTGATGTTTATTAATTAATTTTTATTCCAGTTAAATGTTAAGCCCAATACATAGGATCGTCCATAACTGTTAGGCACAGTAGCACCACCTGTGCTGTGTGCACCGCCACTTGCCGTAGATGTGTTTGATAATTGGGTTACATTGAAGAGATTTTTAACACCTGCATTGATGGTTAAATATTTATATATGTTTTTGCTGAGCATTAAGTCGGCGAGATTAAAACTTCCTATTTTAACCAAGGTTGCTGTTTGAACATTGTTAATAGTACTTAATTGGTAATTAGGAAGACTTCCCGTGTATTTATAGAATAGACTTACGCTACCATTGATTTTAGGTAATGTGTAGGAAAGATTGGAGGTAATTTCTGCCGACCAAACAAATTCGGGAATATCTAAAGAATTAGTCGATTGCAATAAATCATTATATCTTCCGATGTACGACAAACCTACTGTAGCCTGGAAGTTTCTATAAATCAATGTATTTTCAAGTGTACCGCCTGTGGTTTTATATTTTGAAATATTGATTAAGGTCGTAATCGATGGGACAGTTGCATCGATACCATAATCTATTCTATTTTTAAAAAGGTTATAGAAGCCCGCAAGTGTACTTCGAAATTGCAAATTGTCTGTTTTAACTCCTGACCAGGACAACGAACCATTAAAACTGTTCGATTCTTCTGCCCTCAAATTTGGATTGCCCATTATAGAATGACTTGCATCAAAGAAATCGTAATACAATTCGCGAAGGGCAGGGGCACGAAACCCTTTTGCATAAGCCAACCTCAAATCGATGCTTTTGTTTAACTTAAATTTGGTGTTCAATGATGGAATTACTGGTGGTGCATCGTAAACTGAGTTTTTGATGAATCTGAAGCCGGGTCGAATATTTATACCTGCTATTGGCTTGAATTCGCCTGAAATAAAGAAAGCATAATCGTTAATTACCGGCGAACCACTAATCCTCGCACCGCTTGCCGCATCACGATTAAATTCGATGCCGGGTTGTAATGAAAGTTTATCGCTTGCCCTATATTGCGCTGTAGACCTAAATATTGCCGAATTGAATTTAGCAACATCCTGCTCACCAGCAGCTGTTGTTAATTCTTCACTGCCTGTTGTGAAATCATGAATTACTGATTTGGTCGCCCGTTTCAGATTAGTATAACCTGCAATCGCAGATAGCTGCAAATCCTGAGTAATGCGCCATTCTGACTGCAATTGCTGTGTGAAACGATCAGTTGTATAGGTCTGAAATTTTGCTTTATAATTATTGGGATTCATCCCACCGCGGCTATCAATCGTTTCGTTTAAACCATCGAGCCTGTACCAGATATTGAAATTTTCAGTCCTGTATCCAATTTTAGTGTTCCCCAACCATTGCGCTTTAGGTTTCCATCGGTTTCCATCGGCTTCAACCTCTGCAAGTGTTGCAGTTTTTGCCGCCATGTTCCACCCTCCGAATTCGTTATGACTAAAGCCGGCTAAAGCATTCCATCCATTTTTTTGAAAACTGGCACTGATGCTCTGGTTATGATTACCACTTCCGGAAAAGGCGCTATATTCATTACCTGCGGTTTCTTCCTGCATCCTTGCCGATATGCTTATCAGTGATTTGCCGCTATTTTTCGTAATGATGTTAATAACGCCTGCCAATGCATCCGTTCCATATACAACCGACATCGGACCTTCTACAATTTCAATTCGCTCAACCGTATTTATGTCAATCTGATTCAAGCTTTCGCGGGTATCTGATCGGTCTACCATGGGTACGCCATCTAATAGAATTTTGATGTTTCTACCCGTCATCCCCATCAGTTGAACATCGGTAGTTCCGAGTGTCAAATCATTACTGAAGCGGAAACCGAGTTCAGTGTTTAAAACTTGTTGAACATTTGTGGCTGCTCTCAATCTTATCCTTTCTGCGCTTATGGTTCTAATGTTATAAACAGAGTTCTTTAATGTCTGAGGTACAAATTGACCTGTTATTACAACATCTTTTAGATCTTTTGCCTTCGTGGTATCAGGCTTTATATCCTGACTTAAAGCATCAAAACCAATCATTAAAAGAATAATTGATAAATATATTTTCATTTATTTAGACTAATTATAAATTATTGTGCAAATTTGAAGATTATCAAAAACAGGAGATAACGCGAAACGGATAATTAACAACGTGAAACGGATTATTTAGAAAGAATCTAAATAATGATAATGCTGATGTTTATATCAGCGCTCTTGAATAAAGAAAATTGAATGAGGATTAGACTATCAGATTATCGTAGCGGAAAATTACTTTTAGAAAGTATCTATCCTGATGATTTTGATACCGGATTATTTGTCGAAGAACGAGCATGTCAAATAGACAATGGGACCTTTACCATCTGGTTAAATGAAAAATGGTTTAATGGAACATACATCGGTTTTTCTAAAGTTAAATCAGAAATACCCGTAGAAATCTATGTTGAAAATTCAGATGAACAAGTATTTTTTCTTTTCTGTTTAACAGGAGAAATGAAATTCAGGAATATTTCACAACAGGAGGTAATTACTTTGACGGGCAATCAGCAGTATATAGGCAGCGGGGTTTTTAACAATCTGATAGTGCGTCTTAGTAACAATACAGAATACCTATGTCTACAGCTAAGCAGACAACATTATAAAAATTTAACAGGTGAAGAATTCTACAATGATATTGCCATTTATAATTCCGTATCAATTGATCCGGAAGTCAGATTGGTCTTAAATTTAATGATTAGTCAGAAAAACCACAAACGCGTTGAGAGAATCTCAATTGAAGCAAAAGTTTATGAGTTACTGGCTTTTTACATTAATAAAGCAGCCATCGAGTCAACATCCTCTCTAAAAAAACATGATATTGATAAAATATTATTGGCTAAGAAGTTGGTAGAAGAAAACATTCAGACACCCAATTCGTTAATGGAGTTATCCCGGCGGGTCGGTATAAATGATTATAAGCTCAAAATTGGCTTTAAGGAATTAACTGGTTACACGGTTTTCGGATACCTAAATAAGGTTAGAATGGAAAGTGCCTATAACTATTTATTAAAAGAAAAGAAAACTGTAAATGAAGTCGCTTTTTTAGTCGGTTATAAAAATGCGCAACATTTCACTGTTGCTTTTAGAAAAATGTACAATATTTTGCCTGGAAGTATAAATAGGGGGCGTTTGGAGCCAGAAAAATTTTAATTATTTGTATATTTCATTAGCTACTGTATAAGGCATCATAATTACAATCAAACCCTGATGCAAGTGTAAATTAAAATCTTTACACCAGCTGTACTTAAGCATTTTTTTAATGAAGAAAATCAAGCTACTTTAGCTGCAAAAAACAATGTTCGTTTTCTATATCCTATTGATTCTTGTTGTAATCGCATTTGTCGTTATGAATTTGCCGGTTTTTGGTCGCTTACCAAAAGGTAACAGAGCAATTTCAATTCATCAATTGCCAAATTATAAAGATGGGGCTTTACACAATTTGTCGGTTACACCGATGCAACCTGAAGGCGTCTCTTTTTTTGATGTTTTGATAAAATTCCTTTTTGGCAAGTACCCTAATAAAATCCCTTCGAAGCCAATAAAAATTGTGAATCCGGATTTGAATAGCGAACCGATTAGTAAATCAACAGAAATTATCTGGTTTGGCCATTCTTCTTATCTTATAAAAGCCGGCGACAAACGCATTTTAATTGACCCGATTTTTAACAGTACGCCATCGCCTTTTTCTTTTATAGGGAGTAAAGCTTTTCCGGGAACAGAATTTGTTAAGGCAGAAGATTTCTTAAATATCGATATTTTGGTAATCACACACGATCATTATGATCACCTCGATTACCCAAGTATTTTAAAAATTGCACCAAATGTGAATACAATTGTAACCCCGATTGGGGTAGGTGCACATTTAGAACGATGGGGTATTCCTAAAGGAAAAATAAATGAGCTTTATTGGAACCAGTCTGTCACGTTTTTTAATTCCATAAAATTTACGGCTGTACCGGCCCGACATTTTACCGGCCGTAAATTTAAACGAAACCAAACACTTTGGTCGGCATTTGTGCTGGACTTGTCAGATTCAAAATTGTTTTTGGGTGGCGACTCAGGTTATGATAAACATTTCGAAGAAATAGGGAACGCACACGGTCCGTTCGATATCGCATTCTTAGAATGTGGCCAATACAATGAAATGTGGCCATTCATTCATATGTATCCTGAACAAACTGTTCAGGCAGCTATCGACCTCAAGGCCAAAGCTTTATTACCGGTGCATTGGGCTAAGTTCAGTTTGTCCATGCATCCATGGAATGAGCCGATTGAAAGGGTAACTAAGGAGGCTAAACGTAAACAATTAAACCTATTAACGCCGAAATTGGGCGAAACAATTGTACTTAACAAGATTTCTCACTTTGAACAGTGGTGGCTCGTTTAATAAGATTTAAACAATATGATACCTGCCTTGTTATAAATTTATATTATAAAATTATGAAAACCGACTTAGTAGAAATTTTTCAAACCATCAGAGCGAGCCTGCAGCCATATGCAGCCCGAGGTTATACAGTTCACGAAAATTCAGAAACAGGATATGATTTATATAGTGAAAAAAATGTTGAAATAAGTGGTGAAAAAATAACCGAGAGGTTTTTCTGTGGCATTTATATAAATGGTGATAAAGTAGAGGTTAAATTAAATACAAGCGATTTCGAATCTGAAAAACAAAATTTAACTGCATTCGATGAAGGAAAAGCTGGCTTGAAAATTACTGAATTAAGTGATGATAAGCTGAAGGAAACAGAAACACTAATTGAAATTATTCATACTAACTTTAAAGAAAAAGAATGGATTTAATTCATTCTCCGTTTTGAAAAATTAAATTTGCATCAGCGTAAATTAAAATCTGATTTTGTTGGCTACTGTAGGTGCAAATTTTGAAATTGTTACAAATACATGGAAGAACCATTTTCTCGCTGCCCTGGCAGAACGGAAAGTGGTTTTTGAGTTTAATCAAGATTATTTTAGCATTGTATTGCTCACCGGGCATAAAATTGCTATTAATCTGGTCGATACAGTAAACAGCTTTTTACCTGAAGAACTAATTGAAATTCAGAATTCCGAAATAAAGAAAGGTGTCAAGTTAATTCATTTGTGGGAAGATGTATGGTTAACAAAGCGGGATAAGGTTATTTTTAGGCTAAATTCGCTTCGTGGTTTAAACCAAACCCTTCATGGTAGAAAAACAATAATTCATAAAATAGATAAACCGACTGCAAATAAGTTTTTAAATGAAAATCATTTGCAGGGAGCAGTTAATAGTCGCTACAAATACGGTCTATACTATTTAGATGAGCTAGTTGCCGTTGCCACATTTTCTGCGCTTCGCAAAATGAATCATTCAGAAGATTACAAATCCATCGAATTAATAAGATTTGCAGTATTAGGCGGATTTTCAATTACAGGTGGATTAAGCAAGTTACTTAAGCATTTGAAGACACTTCTTCATCCGGATGATATAATGACTTATGCAGATTGCGATTGGTCTTCAGGCGATGCTTATATTAAATTAGGATTTGAACAAGTTGCCACTTTGCAGCCTCAATATTTTGTTTTAAATGAAGATAGAAGTCGTAAATTGATTAAGCAAGGATTAGAAAACAGGGAAGGGGTTGTTTTTAATACAGGGAGTTTAAAATTTATCCTAACGTTTTGAAGATGACGGAAAATTCCTTAATAATAATATTAGGTGCAACTGCTTCTGGCAAAACAAAGCTCGCCGTACAAATGGCTAAAGAATTGGGTGGAGAAATTATTAGTGCCGATAGTCGCCAGATTTTTAACCGAATGGATATCGGTACTGGTAAAGATTTAAATGAATATCGAATTGGCGACATTGAAATTCCCCGTCATCTAATCAACATATTGGATCCGGGAGAGCGCTATAATGTGGATGCTTTTAAGAATGATTTTTATCAATCTTTTAAAGAAATAACCGGACGAAATAAAATACCAATTCTTTGTGGCGGAACAGGGATGTATATTCATAGTATTTTACAAAGCCAACCCTATACCGCCGTTCCTGTAAATGATCAACTGCGATCGAGATTTATTGAGTTAACCAGGGATGACCTGCTCATTGAATTGAATAAATATCCAAAAGAACTAACAAAAAAAGTTGACTTATTATCGAAGAAAAGATTAATCAGAGCCATAGAGATTGCGGAGTACCTCCGATACAATACACTTCCACAAATCGAAAGACCTGAAATTAATTTCATTGTATTTGGCTTAAAAAATGAAGTTGAGCGCACCCGAAAAAATATTATAGAAAGATTAGAGATGAGGTTGCAAAATGGAATGATTGAAGAAGTCGAGGCTTTATTGGCCAGTGGCGTTAGTAAAGATATCTTAATTTTTTATGGCTTGGAATATAAATTTATAGTGAATTATTTATCCGGCAATTTAAGTTACGATGAACTTAAGATACAATTGGGCATTGCAATATGTCAGTATGCCAAGCGGCAAAACACATTTTTCAGAAAGATGGAAAAAGATGGTGTTTTAATAAACTGGCTCGACGCCTCTGCCTCAATAAGTTCCCTAAAAAATCAGGCTTTAGAACAATTATTATCCTAGGGAATTTCCTGGATGTTGTTGTCATATGTTTGAAAAAATACTAAATAGAGCGCTTTTTGGCACAGGGTTTGTAATTGTGCAAGTATTATAGTTTTAACTCAAAATACATAAAAATGAAAACAATTACTAAAATCCTGGCTACTTCAGCAGCTGCCGTAGCTTTATTTTTCTCTACAAACGCAAACGCACAAAACCAAAAATTAGGTATAGGAATTACTGCTGGTATTCCAACAAGCGATGCTTACAGTGTGGCATTAGGAGCAGATTTACGTTATCAATTTGATATTGATAAACAATTATCAATTCCGGTAACAGCGGGTTATACTCACTTAAGTGGAAAAGAGATTGGCAATAGCGGTGTTAATTTCGAGAGTTACGGTTACATTCCAGTAAAAGCTGGCGTTAAATATTTTTTCAATACTTCTGGTTCTGGGGTTTATGGCTTAGCAGAACTTGGTGCTGGTTTCGGTACTAAAGAAGGTAGTGGAACGTCTTTCGTTTATTCACCAGCGATTGGTTATGCTTGGAGTAATGGATTAGACTTAGGCGTTAAATACGAAGGCCTTGCTCAGAATAGTACGAGCACAGGTTTCTTTGGTTTGCGTTTAGCTTACGGCTTTTCTCTATAATCAAAAAAAATAAAATTTAAAGCCTCCGAAATTTCGGGGGCTTTTTCATTTATAAATTTTTCTGAAAAAAATGAAAATAAATAAATCTGAATGAAAGGCATTTTCGTATGTATCTAAAAACCTTAATAAATAATTTAAATACATCCAAAATGAAAACAATTACTAAAATTTTTACTACAGCGGCCACTGCAGTTGCTATTTTTGCCTCAACGAGTGTTAATGCCCAAACGATGGAAGCTACCGATATGAATCCTGCACCAAAAGGCATGGCCTTTAAAGTGGGTTTAGGAGTTAGTGGCGGTGTTTTTCGCGATAAGTCGCCGATGGATTATGCGTACGGTGCTGATTTGAAATTACAATGGGATTTGACACCTTACGTTGCACTAACTGCATCCGGGGGCTATACCAAATTAATTGCAAAAAATAATGGAATCGACGCAGATTTTATTCCTGCTAAAGGTGGTGTAAAAGTATTCCCTGTTAAAAGAATGTATCTGGCTACTGAAGCCGGTGCTGGTATTTCAATTCAGGATGGAGCAAAGACCAACTTTATTTATTCCGGGGGGTTAGGTTATGAGTTTGGCGGATTTGATGCTGGTATTAGGTACGAAGGCTATGCGAATGATAGTGCATCTACAACATACTTCAGAAAAACAGGCCAGTATGCATTAAGACTAGCTTACAATTTTAAATTATAATTAAAACGCCATATAATCAGAGCCTCCGGAATTTTCGGGGGCTTTTTTTATTTATTTAATATTTTAATTGCTATTTTGAGCACAAAACCAAATACAATGAAACGAATACTAGGAGTCGCAGTATTAACCGCATTAATGGCGTGCAACCAATCTGAAAACAAGACTATTGAGAATAAGGATTCTAATCAAGTCGATTCTTCTAAAAACACTTCAGTTGTAATTAAGGATCAAAAGAAATCAGAAATTTTCAGCCAATATGAGGATCTGAAAAATGCTCTAGTGAATTCGGATTCATCAGAAGCACAGAAATCTGCAATTAAACTTGAAAAAAGTCTGGCAACCTATGAAGGTTGTGAAAGTACGGCTAGTATTGCCAGGAAAATATCAGAAACGACTAACATTGTTTCTCAAAGAAAAGAGTTTACTGCATTAAGTATGGATTTAATTGCCTTTATTAAATCCGGTGAAATAGAAAAGGGCACGGTTTACGTTCAGCATTGCCCTATGGCAAATAAAGGAGATGGTGGAGATTGGCTATCTATAGAAAAGGATATTAAAAACCCTTATTATGGCAAAGAAATGTTAACCTGTGGTCGGGTAGTAGAAGAAATCAAATCGAAATAAATTTCAAACGCTGTATATTAATCATGATTGTTACGTCGCACTGACTAATATTTCATATTAAATTAACAGATTTGCTATGCATGTATATTAATTTTATATAAATTAGAAAGCTATAAATACAATACAATAATATGTCAGATATTGCAGAGATTAAAGTTGATGGTAAGACAATCGAATTACCGGTAATTACAGGAACGGAAGACGAGAAGGCGATTGATATTTCTAAATTAAGGGATTTAACAGGCTTTGTGACTTTGGATACTGGTTTCAAAAACACAGGCTCAACAAAAAGTAAAATCACGTTTTTAGATGGTGAAAAAGGCATTCTAAAATACAGGGGCTATTCTATTGAAGAGCTAGCTGAAAAATCCAGTTTTTTAGAAGTTTCTTATCTTATCGTTTATGGGGAGCTGCCAACTCAGGAACAGCTTGATGGTTTTCAGGCGGAAATAAGCAAGCATACACTGATACATGAAGACATGAAAAAGTTCTTTGATGGTTACCCGTCAAGATCTCATCCCATGGGGCAGTTAGGCTCTTTAATCTTCTCATTATCTACATTTTATCCAGAATGTTTAAAACCAAATCAGACTGCAGAAGAACAAGATTTAACGATAATTAAGTTATTAGCTAAGCTTCCAACTATTGTTTCTTTTATATATAAGAAATCTTTAGGCCATCCGCTTATCTATCCGAAAAATAAATACGATTACGTTACCAACTTTCTTTGGATGACTTTCGGTCAGCGTACGGAAGATTATGAAGTGAATCCAATTGTAGTTAATGCAATGAATAAATTGCTTATCCTGCATGCAGATCATGAGCAGAATTGTTCGGCTTCAACGGTTCGTATAGTTGGTTCTTCTGATTGTAATTTATACGCATCTATTGCTGCAGGTATCGCAGCGCTTTGGGGGCCGCTTCACGGTGGCGCAAATCAAGCCGTTATCGACATGCTTGAATTAATAAAGGCAGATGGAGGAGATACTGAAAAATGGATTGCCAAAGCAAAAGATAAAAATGATTCTTTCAGGATGATGGGTTTCGGACACAGGGTTTACAAAAACTTCGATCCCAGGGCTAAGATCATAAAAAAAGCTTGTGATGATATATTGGAGAATTTAGGTATTGACGATCCGATTTTAGCAATTGCTAAAAAATTAGAAGAGGCTGCGCTAACTGATCAGTATTTTATTGATAGAAAATTATACCCTAACGTAGATTTCTATTCAGGAATTATTTACAGGGCTTTGGGTTTTCCATCAGAAATGTTTACGGTTCTATTTGCCTTGGGCCGTTTGCCAGGATGGATTGCGCAGTGGAAAGAGATGCATGAGAATAAAGAGCCTATTGGTCGGCCACGCCAGATTTACGTAGGTGAAACGGACAGGGATTTTGTTGATATTAAAGATAGAAAATAGTTTCAGTCCAGGTAAAGACATAAAAAAAGCTTCTGATTTCAGAAGCTTTTTTTATGTTCCTTGTCGTCGATCACTAGGTAGCAACATAATAAATCAAATTTAACATTATCATTTCCGTTAAGGCCAACGCTATCGCATACAGTATGAAAATCATAAACATTTTGCCTATTACCTTTTTGCGTTGATAAAATACCTTCAAAGCATTAAACATATACCAGCAAATCCATACGACAAGAGCTGTTTCTATTATTGTAGATACCACGGTGTTTTCGCCGAAAATATATTTTATAAATGGCTTCGTCAAAATAGAAACAATGAAATATGCTGTCATTCCATGTATCGTAAATATTAAGTGATCAAGATAGTAGATATGGTTTTTCCTGAAGTTCCACATGATAAACAAGGCCAGCAAAGGCATTAATAAGAAATACTGTTTGGGACGATTGTGTTCCAAAGTTTCCTGTATTACTTCAGATTTCTCACCTATGGTTATGGAGCGTTTTTTAACCAGTCTATCGAACCAATTATCTCGTTCAGTTATAGGAAGGCTTTTCTGCCTGATTAAATAGGAAGCATAAGTACTGTCGTTTCTGTCATCGTGGATTTTACTGAATCTGGTTATAACTTTAGATAGTGAATCAGAATTTTTGGCTTTATTTATTTTTTTTAAATCAGCCAATACTATTTTCTGTTCTTGAAAACTCATGTTTTTAAAGTCTTCTCTATCTAAATCCTCATTAATACGCTTAGTTGTTTCTTTTACTATTCCAGGCGCTTTAGCTGCCAAGCCAACATTCGAAAAAACCTTTCCTACACTATCCAGAGCAGCTTTTCGTTTTTCTGATTGTTCGATGCTAACATGTTCTTTCTCTTTTTTTCGGGCGTGTTCAGGGGAATAGGCAACCAAAAAATAGACGATCGATACAAAAATATACATACTAACCGGGTTGATGTATCTTGCTCTCTTACCAGCTAAATAATCGAGTGTAACCTGCCCGGGTTTGGTTAGGAGGGGGCTTAGGGTTTGAAAAAATTTATTGTCAAAGTGAAAGTAATGGGCAATGCTATGGCTAATAAAACCCCAAAAACTTTCTTTTAATTCTAAATTAGGCTGGCCGCAATTGCTGCAATAATGGGTTTCAACGTGAGAACCACAGTTTAGGCAATTGTGTTCTTTTCTGTACTTACCTGCTGACATAAGGGGTTTCGAGATCTAATTTTAATGGGTTATTGCTTCAATCGCTTTTTCTTCAGCTCTTGTATGTTTGTGTTTAAATAGAAGTGCAAAGCAAACGGTTATAACCAATGCATAAATTGCAAAAGTTAACCATACACTATGCCAATCTTTAACCGGGATTGCTCTACTTAATTGTCCATCATCTAAAACTGATATACCTTTTGATCCCAGGAAATCTATTAAAAGTTTATTTTTTGGATCGGCACCTACCAACGTAGCCATTTCCTGTATACTTGTATAGGCTTTCGTAAAATATTTATCTATAATCCATCCTGACGTTAAACTTCCTAGTATAGCTCCAAAACCATTAGTCATCATCATAAACATACCTTGAGCGGAAGAACGTGTTTTCGGAGTTGTTGACGTTTCAACAAACAATGAACCAGAAATATTGAAGAAATCGAATGCCATTCCATAGACAATGCAACTCATTACAATCATCCATAAGCCATCAGCAGGATTACCAAATGCAAATAAACCAAATCTAAAAACCCAAGCTAACATCGAAATTACCATTACTCGTTTAATGCCATAACGTTTTAAAAAGAAAGGAATGGCCAAAATAAACAGGGTTTCAGATATTTGCGAAATGGATAATATTAAAGTTGATCTTTTAACTACATAAAGCTCTGCGTACTTTGGGAACATTTTAAATTCATCGAGAAATACGTCTCCATAGGCGTTAGTCAACTGCAATGCTCCACCCAAAAACATAGAAAATATGAAGAATAAGGCCATTTTGTAATCAGAAAATAGCTTAAATGATTCGAGCCCTAGTTTTTGTGCAAGGGATTTCTTTTCACTAATTAAATTTGAAGGCTTACAAGCTGGTAAAGTGAATGAGTAAGCCCCTAAAGCTAAAGCACTAAATCCAGCAATATAAAATTGATTTGCACTAGCTTTGTTTCCTGTTAAGTTAGTAATCCACATCGCCACAATAAAACCTATGGTTCCCCAAACGCGTATTGGTGGGAAGCTTTTTACAACATCAAACTCGCTATTTTTAAGTGTTGTATAGCTTATCGAATTGCTTAAGGCAATTGTTGGCATGTAAAAACACATGGCCAATAATATAACCCAAAAAAAACTATGCGGGTTGGAAACTTGTGGCAGATAAAACATTACACAGGCATACAAGATATGCAGAACAGCATATAGTTTTTCTGCATTAATCCATTTATCCGCTATTATGCCAGTAATGGTAGGCATAAATAAAGACGCAATTCCCATAGTGGAAAAGATGATTCCGAAATCGGCGCCGTCCCATTGTTTGGTTCCAAACCAATAATTTGCAATTGTAATTAACCACGCGGCCCATACAAAGAATTGCATGAAACTCATTACAGTTAAGCGAAACTTAACATTCATCATATAGTTAGTTTGGTTTTTTAATGAAAAGTTGAATATAGAACTATTTTAAGCCATAATTCAAAAATAAACCCAAATTATTTTAAACAATTTGGGTTAAGTTGGTTTTTTTATGCTGCGTTTTTTCAAATGAAATATAATCAGAAATGAATTTTTAAATATAATACAAGGGTCTTTATTATGATTTTCCTCTTTTATTCAATTCATCTCTCAATCTGGCTGCTTTTTCATAGGCTTCGTCTGCAATCGCTTCCTGAAGCTTTTGCTGCAATTCTTCAACAGTCAGGTCTTTAAAGCCTTGCTGGCTGTTCGAAGTTGGAATTGCATCTGCATCCGGCTCTTTCGCAATACTGTCCATATTTTCTAGAAATAAGAAATCATTTCCTTCGATTACAATCCCCGCAGAAGCCAAAATAAATTCGTACGTATAAATTAAAGCCTTGAATCTTACGGCCAACGCAATTGCATCGGATGTTCTGGCATCAATCTCCTGAGTATTCTTACCATCACTGCATATCAGTTTCGCATAGAAAACACCATCAACCAGGTTATAAATAATAATTTCACGGATGCTAATATGAAAAGTTTCGGCCATAGATTTGAACAAATCATGGGTAAGTGGCCTGCTTGGGGTCATCTTTTCAATTTCAATCGCGATCGCCTGCGCCTCAAAAGCACCAATTATAATTGGTAAACGCCTGCGCCCATTCACTTCCCCTAAAACCAGTGCATAAGCGCCGGACTGGGTTTGACTGTAAGATAAACCTACAATGTCTAGTTTTACTTTTTTCATATTTAATGAAGTCACATTGAGTCTGCCGAAACATTTGACCAACATTTCGGCAGACTCAGCATGACAAACTTATGCTTTGTGCGCTTTTAGAGCATCAATTAATTTTGGAACAACTTCAAATGCATCACCAACGATTCCATAATCAGCAACTTTAAAGAAAGGCGCTTCCGGATCTTTATTAATGACAACAATTACTTTTGACGAGCTTACGCCGGCTAAGTGCTGGATCGCGCCAGAAATGCCGATTGCAATGTATAAATTCGGACTGATGGCGATACCGGTTTGTCCGACGTGTTCGGAATGGGGTCTCCAGTCTGCATCACTTACCGGTTTCGAACATGCAGTTGCAGCACCTAACAAACCAGCTAATTCTTCAATCATCCCCCAGTTTTCAGGGCCCTTTAAACCCCTGCCTGCAGAAACCACTAATTCAGCATCAGGTAGGGAGATTTTATCCGTTGCACGAACGATATCTTTAATAACCGTGCCCAGGTCTGATTGTTTAATATCAGCCGCAAACGTTTCAACGGAGGCATCAGTCACATTTTCTTTGATACCGAAGGCATTTGGATTTAAAGCAATAATTTTATTTTCAGAAGTTAATTCGGTAACAGCAAATGCTTTACCCGAGAATGCAGTCTTTTTAACTTGAAACTTCCCGCCATCAATTTTTGGTAATTCTACCGCACCATCAGCTAAACCAGCTTTAAGTTTTACGGCAATACGAGGTGCAAGCCCTTTTCCTGAAAAGGAATTGGAAATCACCACAATATTAGCAGATTCTTTTTCGGCAGCTGCAGCAATTACACTTGCATAAGCCTGGTTTACAAAAGTTTTAAGCTGCTCTACGCTAACGTTTAATACTTTCGAGGCACCAAATTTTCCCAATTCCTTTAACTCACTTTCTGCTACATCGCCAATAGAAATTGCGGTTAAATTGGTAGATTGTTGATCTGCAATAGCTTTAGCATAAGAAACAGCTTCGAAAACCGATTTCTTAAACTTACCTTCAGCTTGTTCTACATATACTAATACTGACATATATTTCTTTCTATATCCTTAAAAAAGGATTGTGTTTAAAATTAATTTTTAATTGATGAAGCAGATTAGATAACTTTAGCTTCGCTGTGCAAAAGATTGATTAATTCTTCTGTTTGTTCTGCGGGAATTAATTTAACTGCACCACGTGGGGCAGGTGTTTCATATTTAGCAACTTTGGTTACTTCTTCAATTGAAACAGCCTCAATAACATTCAATGGTTTGGTTCTGGCAGACATAATACCTCGCATATTTGGGATTTTAGGTTCCGCAACACCTTCTGCACAACTTGCTATAAACTTACCTGAAACCGTAATTACCTCTTTTCCTCCCTCAATTTCTCTTTCAATTGTAGCAGTAGTTCCATCGGTTTCTAATTTTTTAATAATCGAAATAGACGGAATATCTAAAAATTCGCCTACCATTGCAGCAACCTGATTGCCATTATAGTCGATAGATTCGCGTCCGGTTAGGATGATATCGAAATCTTTATCTTTCGCGTATTCAGCGATTTGCTTTGATACAAAATAAGCATCCCTGGGTGCGGCATTTACTCTTACAGCATCGTCTGCGCCGATTGCAAGCGCTTTTCTGATTGTTGGATCGTTACCTGCTTCGCCAACATTAATAACAGTTACTGAACCTTTTCCTCCCTCCGTTAACTCAATAGCTTTCGATAAAGCAATCTCATCGTAGGGATTAACAATATATTGAACACCTGCAGTATTGAATTCGGTATTATCGTTAGTAAAAGTTATTTTTGTCGTCGTGTCGGGCACGTTACTGATACAAACTAATATTTTCATATAATTATGTTTTATATATAAGGTCTTTCTGCAAATTTAACTAAAAAAGCAAGGAATTAAAATGTCATCAACCCGATTAAGTAAGTTATTAGATTTTTTGGAGAGCGATCCAAATGATCCATTTATTCTATATGCCTTAGCCACAGAGTATAACGCCCAAAATGATAAAGAAAAGGCCTATTATTTTTACCTTGAATTAACCGATAAATACCCGGATTATGTAGGTACTTATTATCATTTAGGCAAGTTATACGAAAAAGATGATCAGAAAGAGAAAGCAATCGAAGTTTATCAAAAGGGAATGACAGTTGCCCGGAATAAGCGGGATATGCACGCTTTTTCCGAGCTTCAAGGCGCTTACAATTCGGTCGCAGGATTGGATTATGAAGACGATTAACCTCAAACCCCTGAAGGGGCTTTCAGTTGGCAATTTCAAATTATAATTAACCAATTATAGCTATTAACAATTCTTACAATTTACCAGTTAACCACTTACAACAATTAACCAATCCATCTTTAAATGCAGGCTAAACCCTTATTGGTTAGAAAGCAATGGCTTTTCATCAAAAATGTACTATTTTTTACATTTACTTCCTTTGGAGGTGCACAAGCACATCTGGCGTTGCTGTTAAAGTATTTTGTTAATAACACCAAATTCATCACTGAGGAAGAGCTTTTAGAACTAAACGCCCTGGCCCAGGTTTTGCCAGGTCCGGCATCTACACAGACCTTGGTTGGCATTGCATGGAAAGTTGGCAGGTTGAAGCTGGCAGTTATTACGTTTATAATCTGGATTTTGCCTACGGCTGCCATCATGACTATCGCCGCGATAAGTTATGCAATGCTGGATCAAAAACGGAAGTTTGCTGATATTTTGGAATACATACAACCAATTGCTTTGGGAATTGTGGCTTATGGCGCGTTTAAATTAGGTAAAAAGGTGCTTAAATCGCAGATGTCCGTATTTCTTTCGATAGCAGCTGTTGTAGCAACATTAGTATTGAGAAATGCATATGTTTTTCCTCTTGCTATTTTAATTGGCGGAATGATTTCCTCTGCAATTGAAACACCAAAAGAGGAGGCTGAACTAAGAGTTAAGCTTTTCTCAAACGTGAATCCCAGAAAATTGATTTATTTTTTTAGTGCGCTCTTAGTATTCGCCTTAGTTGGTGCGATAATAAACAGAACGTCTCCATTCAGTTTACCCATTCGATTACTCGAAAATTTTTACCGTAACGGAATCCTGGTTTTTGGCGGAGGGCAGGTCCTGGTACCATTAATGTATACGGAATTTGTAGAAATGAAGCATTACTTACCTGCATCAGGCTTTCTATCAGGTTTTGCATTACAGCAGGCTTTACCGGGGCCAACCTTCTCTTTTACGAGCTACCTTGGTGCCTTAAGCATGAAAAATTTTGGCTACGGTATATGGGGGCAAGTACTGGGTGGATTGATCGGCGTAATCGGGATAAACTTACCTGGATTAATTTTGGTTTTATTTATCGTACCTTTTTGGGATGACCTAAAGAAAATATCAAGAATAAGACATAGTCTTTCTGGTATTAATGCGGTAAGCGTAGGTTTTATAATTGCAGCGTTTATTTTACTGCTTATTCCGATTGGATTCAATTGGCTTTTTCTGGGGATAATGTTAGCGACATTTTTGTCCTTAAACTACACTAAAATTAGTCCGACAGTAGTTGTTCTGGTAGGAATTTTAACCAGCTATCTTTTTTAAATGCTAAACTTCGCTTAATAAGAGCTAAAAAAAATAAGACCATCATCCTGCCTTTCTAACAATTCTGGATATTATCTCGCCAGCATTTCCATTAGCTCGAAATAAAAGTTTATATATTAATTTTCCTACGATTCATCCTTTTTTCGTGAAATTAATCCTAGAATGGAGGATCCTCATCATTATAATCGTCCATTTTAGATGGACGGATAATCACATTACTTTGTTTTTCAAAATCCTGGGATGGATACATTCCCGAAGAAGGGTCAGATGCAAATGATGTCGGGGCGGTAAAATCTTCTTCTAGGTCCGTAAACTTAACAAACTTGCCAATGAACCTGAGCGGAACGATTCCTGTTTCACCATTACGGTGTTTTGCGATAATTACCTCACCAATACCGGCCTGTGATCTGCCTTGCTCATCTTCAGTAATACCGTAATATTCCGGACGGTAAAGAAATAAAACCATATCCGCATCCTGCTCAATCGAACCCGATTCACGTAAGTCGGAGAGCATTGGTCTTTTACCTTGTAAACCAGGTCTGCTTTCAACCGCACGACTTAACTGCGATAAGGCTAAAACTGGTACATCCAATTCTTTAGCTACAGATTTCAGAGCCCTGGATATACTGCCGATTTCCTGTTCACGATTACCGCCACCTTTACCGCCTTCGCCTTTACCATGCATTAGTTGAAGGTAATCAACGATTACCAATTGAATATCATATTGAGATTTAAGCCTTCTGCATTTCGCCCTGAACTCAAAAATATTTAGCGCAGGTGTATCATCAATAAGAAGGGGAGCCTCTGTTAAACGGCCAATTTTACTATGCAATTGCTGCCATTCCCATTCCTGTAGATTTCCTTTACGGATTTTTTCCTGTTCTATTTCTGCTTCCCCGGAAATAAGACGATTTACCAACTGGACAGACGACATCTCCAAAGAGAAAACAACAGTAGGTTTTTGAAAATCGACAGTTGCGTTTCTTGCGCAAGTTAATACGAATGCGGTTTTACCCATTGCCGGACGGGCAGCGATAATAACTAAATCCTGCTTTTGCCAGCCCCCGGTAATTCTATCCAGTCCTGTGAAACCTGTTGGAACACCGGTTAATCCGTCCGTTTTAGTTCTTAATTCTTCAAGAGTCGCTAGGGATTGCTTAATAATATCGTCCATTTTTTGCGTGTCTCTACGCAGGTTATTTTGAGCAATATCAAACAATCCTTTTTCAGCATGATCTAACAAGTCGAAAATATCGGTCGTGTCTTCATAGGCATTTGTTATAATATCCGTAGATATTCTTATCAGTTCCCGCTGAATGTATTTCTGAGAAATAATACGGGCGTGGTATTCAATATTTGCTGCTGAAGCGACCCTGTTAGTGAGGTTGGTAATATAATAGGCGCCACCAACCATTTCCAGCGTACCCATCTGCCTTAACTCAGAAGTGACCGTTAAAATATCAACCGGTTTCGATTTTTCAAACAACATGTGTATGGCAGCGAAAATCTTCTGGTGTGCCTCCTGATAAAAAACTTCAGGCTTTAAGATATCGATTACGGCTGATAAGGCATCTTTTTCGAGCATTAAAGCACCTAAAACTGCTTCCTCTAAATCTAAAGCCTGAGGAGGCAGTTTGCCCATTGAACTTACTGTGCTTGTTAATCTTGCTTTTCGGGACAAAATATTGCCTTTTCCACCTTGGTCGTTTTCGATACTCATACAACAAAAGTAGTTAAAAGTTAAGCCTTTTGTTTTAACAAGTTTTAAGTTGTTTGTTAACAAATTGATGTATAAAAAAATATAATTTTTTGTCCTTTTGGAAACTACGGGTGTTTTAAACAAATAAATGTGGATAAGATTAATTATGATTGGTGCTAAAAGATTAATTTGAATACTTTTGCCTAACAATTTTTAAACATGGATAATTATAGAAAACCGCAACGCGTAAAAGAAAATAATGAATTTGTATTCGGTATCAGAGCAGTTATTGAAGCAATTAAAGCGGGTAGGGATATTGAAACAATTTATGTGCAACGTGGATTAGGTGGCGATTTATTCCTTGAATTAAAAGCGTTATTGTCAGGAACACTTATCCCAATGAATTCTGTGCCGGTTGAGAAGTTGAATAGAATGTCGCAGAAGAACCACCAGGGTGTTATAGCGGTTATTTCACCAATTACGTATCAAAATATAGAGGATATAATTCCCGCGGTATTTGAGAAAGGAGAGGTACCGTTGATTTTAGTATTAGATAGTGTTACAGATGTTCGTAACATGGGTGCAATTGCCCGTACAGCAGCCTGTGCAGGCGTGCATGCAATCGTTGTTCCACTTAAAAATGCAGCGCAGATAAATGCTGACGCAATAAAAACATCAGCCGGTGCGTTATTCAGCATTCCAATCTGCAGGCACTCCAATCTTAATAAAACCTGCTTGTTTCTTCAGGAAAGTGGTTTGCAAATCGTTGCCTGTACAGAAAAAACAAACGATTTCATTTACGCACCTGATTACACTATGCCTGTTGCGATCATTATGGGATCGGAAGATGAAGGTATTTCAAACGAACTGCTGAGGGTTGCAGATTATTTGGCGAAAATCCCGATGGCCGGTAAAATAGAATCTCTTAACGTGTCAGTAGCTGCAGGTGTAATCCTTTACGAAGCAGTAAGACAGCGGACTTTATAAATCGTATAATGATCTATTCTAAATCACCGTAAATCGTGTAAATTGGTTAAAATATAAATTTAATGTCAAGGTAAACGGAAAAATATGCAGATGTTAAAAACAGACTATTAAAAAATTACGCTGGATTAGCTTTTTTTAATAATTGTATAAGATTCTTAGATTGAAAACCTACATTCACAATAATACAAGCGGCTTGCAGAATTAAACCCCAAACATCTAACTCAGTTCAAATATTTGGGGCTTGGGCCAAAAATATTATATATACTTATTACCGAATCTCGATTTTACTTCAGCTACAAATTCTTTAACTCTTTGTTCTTCATCGCGAGGACAGATTAGAAGCATATTGTTATTTTCAACTACAATAAAATCATGTAATCCGTTTAAAATAACCAGTTTATCTTTCGGTACATTAACCATGCAATTAGACGAATCGAACATAATTACCTGTTCAGACGGGATAACCGCATTGCCAACATAATCCTTTTCTGTCATCTCGTAGATTGAAGCCCATGTACCCAAATCCGACCATCCGAAATCTGCTGGTAGTACATAAACATTGTCTGCTTTTTCCATAATGCCAAAATCTATCGAAATATTGGTGCATTGTAGATAAGCGTTATTTATAAAAGCTTTTTCCCTGTTAGTATTTAAATCGTTTCTACCTGAATTAAATATTTCATACATATCAGGTAAATGCTTATGGAATGATTTCAGAATTGCTTTCGCCGACCAAATAAAAATACCTGCATTCCATAAAAAATCACCGCTTTGAATAAATGATTTTGCCAGTTCGAGATTTGGTTTTTCGGTAAATGTTTTTACTTTATGCAGACTCTTATCTGTATTAAGAATGTGGTCTGTATATTGGATATAGCCGTAACCCGTATCCGGACGATTAGGTTGAATGCCTAAGGTAACTAAGCAGTCATTTTCAGCAGCGGCATTCAGCGCCTGCTCAATAGATGTATTAAACCCATGCAGATCGGCAATTGTATGATCCGATGGTGCTACAACAATAGCAGCATTTGGATTCAATTCTGCTATCTTCATACAGCCATAAGCTATGCAGGGTGCCGTGTTTCTTAACAATGGCTCTGCTAGTATCTGGTTATCTGTTATTTCGGGAATCTGTTTTTTTATTAAATCCGAATATATGTCGTTAGTGACAATAAAAATATTTTCAGATGGACAGATGCTTAGAAAGCGTTCATAGGTGCTTTGTATTAACGTTTTCCCCACACCAAAAAAATCTATAAACTGTTTTGGGTACTCTGTACGGCTAACAGGCCAGAATCGACTTCCAACACCGCCCGCCATTATTAAAGCATAAAAATTTTTACTCATTTTTTATTAAACTGCTATACGATTCCTTCATTTAAAAGGTCGTGTAAGTGGATAATTCCAAAATATTTTTTTTGGTCTAAAACCAAAAGTTGCGTTATATTGTTTTTTTTAATCAAATCAAGTGCCTCTACAGCAAGTGATTGACGTTGAATGCTTTTGGGTGATTTACCCATTATGTCTTCAGCTTTTAAAGATGTAATGTTAACATTATTTTCCAACATTCTTCTAATGTCCCCATCAGTAACCACACCCAAAATTTCACTTTTTCCATCAATAACAGCTACAGCACCTAAACGGTTTTTACTTATTTCGATGAGAACTTCTTTGACAGAGGCTGTCGGACTTATGGAAGGCTTCTCATTAGACGAAGCTAAATCGCCAGCTTTTAAATATAATTTTTTCCCAAGGGATCCTCCAGGGTGGTATTTCGCAAAATCTTGTTCGTTGAAAGCCCGGCTTTCAAGTAAACATATAGCCAGCGCATCACCGAGGGCGAGTTGAGCGGTCGTGCTTGTAGTCGGCGCAAGGTTATGCGGACAAGCTTCTTTCTCAACGAATGTATTCAATATCAGATCTGCCTGCTGACCCAAAAAAGAGTTTTTTTCACCCACCATAGCTACTAATGTATTTTCTGCTATTCTTAGTAGTGGTACGAGTACCTTAATTTCGGGGGTATTTCCACTTTTAGAGAGGCACATTACAACATCATTGGCTTGTATCATACCCAGATCGCCGTGAATTGCGTCTGCTGCGTGCATAAATACCGCGGGCGTGCCCGTTGAATTAAACGTTGCAACTATTTTCTGGGCGATGATGGCACTTTTCCCAATTCCCGTTACGATGACACGGCCGTTGCACTTTAAAATAGTCGATACTACTTTTTCAAAATCGGTATTCAGGTTTTTGGCAACGGTTAAAATAGCAGCTGCTTCTAGCTCTAATGTATCCCTGGCGGATTGGATAATTGATTTTTTACTTTTCAAAGAGAAAAAAATTGTTTGTTAATACTTGAATTTGTTGTAAAATTATGTTATTTTGGATAGAAAAATAGCATCGCATATTTTATTACACAAAATGGACGTGAAAAAGTCGTTATTTGATAACCTGCAAAATTTTTTCGGGTTTGATAATTTCAAAGGTGATCAGGAGTCGATCATTACAAATATTTTAGAAGGCAATAACACATTCGTTATCATGCCAACAGGCGGAGGGAAGTCTATTTGCTATCAATTACCGGCATTAATGAGTGAAGGAACATCAATTGTTATTTCACCGTTAATTGCGCTGATGAAAAACCAGGTTGACCAGTTAAGAGCGTTTGGTGGAAATGACAGCATTGCTCATTTTCTTAATTCATCGCTCAACAAATCTGAAATTACCCAGGTTAAATCTGATCTTTTAAGCGGGCAGACCAAATTATTATACGTTGCGCCCGAATCCCTGACAAAACAAGATAATATTGATTTTCTAAATCTTATAAAAATTTCTTTTGTTGCTGTTGACGAGGCACATTGTATATCTGAATGGGGTCATGATTTCAGGCCAGAATATCGCAAGATAAAGCAGGTTATTGCTGGATTGGGGGACAATATTCCTATTATCGCATTGACGGCTACTGCTACGCCAAAGGTTCAACAGGATATTATGAAGAACCTCGGTATGACTGAAGCGACACTATTTAAATCTTCGTTTAACAGGCCGAATCTATTTTATGAGATTAGACCAAAAAGGGAAATCATAAAAGAAATCATAAAATACATCAAATCGAACCCCGGTAAATCAGGAATCATATATTGCCTCAGCCGTAAAAAGGTAGAAGAGGTTGCAGAAGCGTTAAACCTGAATGGCATTAGTGCTTTGCCTTATCATGCCGGTTTAGAACCTAAGATCAGGGCCGAAACACAGGATAAATTTTTGATGGAAGATGCTGAGGTTATTGTTGCCACAATAGCGTTCGGGATGGGCATCGATAAGCCAGATGTGCGTTTTGTTATTCATCATGATGTACCGAAAAGCATGGAAGGTTACTATCAGGAAACTGGCAGGGCCGGAAGAGATGGGGGAGAAGGCGTGTGTATCGCCTTTTATTCACAAAAAGATGTAGATAAGCTTGCCAAATTTATGAAAGATAAACCAGTTTCAGAACGCGAAATTGGTACCCAAATATTAAAAGAAGTCATTGACTATGCAGAATCGGGCGTTTGCAGGCGTAAGCAAATTCTACACTATTTTGGTGAAAACTTCAATGAGACGGGCTGCAATTGTATGTGTGATAATTGTAAGAAACCTAAAAAGCAATTTGATGCTGAAGCGCAATTGTCAACTTTGTTGAAGTTTATTGAGAAAACAGGAGAAAAGTTTGATGATGCCCACTTATTGAATGTTTTTCTTGGTTTAGAAACAGCCCAGACCATTGCATACGAACACAGCAAAGTTCTAGAATTTGGAATCGGTAAAGAAGAGGGCGAATTGCTTTGGAAATCCGTTATCCGTCAGGCTGTGTTAAATAATTATCTTTTTAAGGATGTTGACAATTATGGTTTACTCAAATTAACAAAGCAGGGTAAGGATTTTATTGTCAATCCATATAGTCTGAAATTTATATTAAACGAACCGATTGGGGATGGCGTAGAAGAAGATGATGACGACGCAAAGCATGGGACTGGTGCTTTAGATATGCATTTATTGCAGTTGCTAAAGGATTTACGCAAAAAAATCGCCAAGCAAAAAAGCGTTCCACCGTTTGTAGTATTTCAGGATCCGTCTTTGGAAGAAATGTGTACGCATTATCCGATTACGATAGAAGAACTTCGCCAGATTTCAGGTGTAGGTTCGGGCAAGGCGATGAAATTTGGCACACCGTTTATTGAGCTGATTAAAAAATATGTAGAGGACAACGACATTGAGCGACCAATTGATTTGATTATTAAAACCCAGGCCAATAAATCGCAGATGAAAGTTTCCATCATTCAAAATATCGACAGACAAATTGGATTAGAAGATATTGCAGACTCAAAAGGAATTACTTATGAAGAGATTTTGAAAGAGGTAGAATCGATTGTGAACTCTGGTACAAAACTAAATTTAAATTATTTCATCGATGAAGTGATTGATGATGATAGACAAGATGAAGTTTTCGATTACTTTAGAGCGGCTGAAAGCGATTCGATTGACGATGCACTCAATGAGCTTGGCGAAACGGATTACACCCGAGAGGAGATTCAATTAATGCGAATTAAATTCATGTCAGAACTAGGTAACTAGGATCTGATGTAAAGATGGTAAATTGGATGGAATATGTAGTTTGACGCTCGTATTAATGCCCACCATTACCGTTGTCTATTTACCCTTATAAATACACATGCTTAATTATTTAGATAAAATCAAAAATACCGACTCTGGCAATTTCTTTTTGATGGCAGGTCCCTGCGCAATTGAGGGGGAGGATATCGCCATGCGAATCGCCGAGAAGATCATCACAATTACTGATAAACTACACATTCCATATATTTTCAAGGGGTCTTACCGTAAGGCCAATAGGAGCAAAGGCACTTCTTTTACTGGTATTGGTGATGAAAAAGCACTACGGATTTTAGAACGGATTAGTCGCGAATTTGGTGTGCCAACGGTTACTGACATTCACGAAAGCGGTGAGGCTGCAATGGCAGCTGCTTATGTGGATGTTTTGCAGATCCCTGCTTTTCTTTGTCGCCAAACTGATTTATTGATAGCCGCTGCAGAAACAGGTAAGGTGGTTAACGTAAAAAAAGGACAGTTTTTATCTGCTGGTTCGATGAAATTTGCAGTAGAGAAAATTAAAGAAGTTGGTAATAATAAAGTAATTCTGACGGATAGGGGAAACACATTCGGTTATCAAGATTTAATTGTTGATTACCGCGGCTTACCTGAAATGCAGGGTTTTGGTGTTCCGGTCGTTATGGATTGTACACATTCCTTACAGCAGCCCAATCAAAGCAGCGGTATAACCGGGGGTAAACCCGAATTGATTTCGACTATTGCAAAAGCCGCAATTGCAGTCGGTGCTGATGGTTTATTCATTGAAACCCATCCTGACCCTGCAAATGCAAAATCTGATGGTGCTAACATGTTGCATCTGGATTTGTTAGAAGAAACTTTGAGGAAATTAATTCGCATCAGACAAGCAATTTTGTAATCTTGGCAACATCAAAAGTATTTCTCACAGCCGAATGGAGAAAACTCGCTTTAGCCCAATATTCGGTCGATGCTGATATTCTCAACAAGTATCTACCACCTCACACCGAATTGGACGATTGGAAAGGTAAGTATTATGTAAGCCTGGTTGGTTTTATGTTTGTCGATGTAAAATTGCGGGGATTTAACATTCCGTATCATACAAATTTTGAAGAAGTTAATTTAAGGTTTTACGTAAAATATAAGGATGGGGAAGAATGGAAACGAGGTGTTGTTTTCATAAAGGAAATTGTTCCCCTGCCTGCGATAACTTTCGTTGCCAACAAGATTTATAAAGAGAACTACCAAACATTACCGATGAAACATGTTTGGATTGAGCAGGAGCATCAACTCGAAGTAGACTATCTCTGGAAGAACAAAAACTGGCATAGATTTTCTGTAACTGCATCATCAAAAGCTGAGGAAATTGCCCTGGGCAGTGAGGAAGAATTTATTACCGAACACTATTGGGGTTATACTAAAATTGGGCCAGGTAGAACATCAGAATATGGTGTCGAGCATCCACGTTGGCAGGTTTATCCAGTTAAGAATCATAGAATTGAGGTAGACTTTGGAGTTAACTATGGTAGCGATTTCGCATTTTTAAATCATGCGACACCAGATTCGGTAATGCTTGCTGAGGGTTCTGAAATCAGAGTTTTAAAAGGAAAGAAGTTTTAGGTTTATTTGTTTCTTCCCAATAGTGAAGAGTTGAGGGCGATAAAAAAAATCGTTATATCAAATTTTAGTGATTACAAACGACGTTCTGCGGTTATTTTTTCGGCCGGCTTCAGTTTTGTTATCCGCAATTGGTTTGGTTGCTCCAAATCCCATGAATGTAAGTCGCTTACCTTCAATATTTTTTTTCAATAGATACTCGTAAACGGCATTTGCGCGGTTTAGTGATAGCTTTTCGTTCAGCTTTGCATCGCCAACATTGTCGGTATGACCTTGAATTTGGATATTTACATTGGCGTTTTGGTTTAAGAAATCGATTAACAAATCCAATTCTTTGATTGATGCAGGCAATAAATTATATTTGTTGGTATCGAAAAAGATATTTCTCAAAGTGACATTTCCACCTTGCTTAATTTTTTCGATATAGACTTCTATATTATAGGGCTTGTCAATATTGCCAGTTTTAAGTTCAAAGTTTTCTGAGTAAAACAAATAACCATCGGCACTAACATTAAAAAGGTAATTGCCTCCAATTGGCATTACCGCCAAAAATTGGCCTGTTTCGGGGTCGGTATAATCATCAAAAACAGTTTTGTTTGATTTTAAATCTATCACTTGGATATTGCTTTCAATTGTCTTCTTGCTGTCTTTATCTCTTACAATACCTTTTACATACGATACTTTTAAAGGTTTAGCAGCTTCGGGAATCCCAAAAGTATAAATGTCTTGTCCTCCGAAACCATCTTTCAAATTCGAAAAAAACATCCCCGAATTTCCATCAGCGCTAACGATTAAGCCACTTTCATCAGCAAAAGAATTTATGGGAAAACCCAGATTTATTGGTTTTTGAAACTTCCCGGTATCGTCCATTCTGCTGTAGTAAATATCTTTGTGACCAAAACCAGGCCAACCATCAGAGGAGAAATATAAGGTTTTTCCATCCGCATGAAGAAATGGTGTATTTTCATCATAAGGGGTATTTATTTCAGGCCCAAGATTAATCGCAGGTCCCCATTTTGAATCATCGGTTATCGTGCTTTTCCAAATATCGTATCCACCCAAACCGCCAGGACGATTGCTGATGAAATACAACGTTCTACCGTCCGGACTTATAGCCGGCTGCGATTCCCAATAATCCGAGTTAACCGGCTTGCCTACATTGTAAGGCTCGCCCCAATCTTCTCCTTCACGATGTGAAACATAAATATCACAACGACCTAATCCATCGTTACGATTACAACCTGTGAAAAACAAGTATTTGCCATCCGGTGAAATGGTTTGAGCACCTTCGTTATACCTTGTTGTGTTAATCTTTGTTGATAACGGTGTGGCTACATTCCATGAATTGTTTTTGAACTGTGAAGTCCAGAAATCCTCATTTTTATTTACCTGACGCGTAAAAATTAGGCTTTCTCCATCAGCCGTTAATGTAGGGAAATATTCAGAATCTGAAGAATTTATGCCCTTACCCATGTTTATAGGTGCATATTTTACAGGCGTTCTTATCGCTAGTGCAGCAAAATCGCAATCAGTTAAATATTTTTTTGCAAGTTTTGCCCACTTCGATATATTATCTAAAGCTAAAAATTGGTTAAAATGTTGTTTTGCCTTATCATACTCTTGTGTGGCAAATTCCATTTCCGCTAAATTATATATAGCTTCAGGTGCTACATTTTTGGTAATGGAAATCGCTTTGCGATAGGCCGATCTCGAATCGGAATACTTTTTTTGAGCCTTGTAGATGCCAGCCAATAAAATATGGGCATTTTGAAATAAAGGATCGACCTCAATAGCACTATTCAAAGCCTGTTCTGCAGATGCATAATCCAATTTTTCGATATAAGGGGCCGCTTTTTCGAAAAACGCTTGCGCCTTTCTGCTTGAAGTACCTTGAGCACAACAAAAGACACCGGATATACTGAAGAAGAAGAGAAACCAATATTTCATTACATTAGCATTTGGTGATCAAAGCTAATGTAAACTATTTAAGGAATATTTAAAAATTTGTGCGTTTGCAGCGATATTTCCCATTTTGGATTTGCCATAACATATTCGATAATCATGGGCGTAATTTCCTTGGATTTTGACCATTCTGGCTGTAGATATAATTTACAGGTTGGAGATACCATTGCAGCATATTCTTCTGCCCATTTGAAGTCACTCTTATTAAAAACTATAACTTTAAGCTCATTGGCAAAAGGAGTTATATCTGGTCGTGGTGCTTTAAATTTCTTTGGAGATAAACAAATCCAATCCCAGTTTCCAGAAAGTGGGTAAGCACCAGAAGTTTCAATAAAAGTCAAAATTCCTCTTTCTTTAAGCCTATTGGTTAAATAACCAAGATTGTAAATCAATGGCTCACCACCGGTAATTACTACCGCTTTTCCTGGAAACTTATCTGCATTTTCAACTATAACATCAGCTGTCGTAAGTGGATGCATTTCAGCATCCCAGCTTTCCTTAACATCGCACCAATGGCAACCCACATCACAACCGCCCAGACGAATGAAATAAGCTGCTTTGCCTGTATTAAATCCCTCGCCCTGTATTGTGTAGAACTCTTCCATTAAAGGAAGTAATGTGCCGTCTTCTGGTATGTCTTGTTTCATTTTTGAGGATGCAAATATCCTAAAAAAAAATGGTGTAGCAGTCCCATTTCAAAAATTAGTACAAAGATGAAATAACACTGATATTTAAAATACTTATTTTAGCTACATGAAGTGGTTAAAGGCATTAAACAAAGTTCAGATTCCACCAGTTGATTCAATTAAAACCATTGAGATAAACGGTAAACAGCTTTGTATCGTGAACAATGAAAATAAAATTATAGTTACTCAGTCTCATTGCCCACACGCCGGCGGTCATTTTTCCGGCGGCTGGTGTAAAAATGGTCATTTAATTTGTCCGATTCATCGTTATGCGTATAATTTGGAAACAGGAAGAGGAGCGGAAGGGCAAGGAGACTGTATTAATATTTATCCTACTGAGTTAAGGCAAGATGGCTTGTATATTGGCTTCGAAGAAAGTTGGTGGACTAAGCTTTGGAGCTGAAAGAGCAAAGAATAAGGATCAATGAACAAGGATTTTGAGCGTATTATTCTTAAATTTTCATCCCGGCGCTCATCTTTATTCTTTGTTCATTCGTCCTTTCTCTTGAACCAAATGCCTTTTAAAAAATTCCTGGCAATTCAAAACCTCAATCTCAGAAAAATAAAAATCTTCAATATCTTCTGTAATGATACATTTGCACTTAGCGTATTTTGCAGCGTAATATTCAAGGCCATCTTCAAAGTCGTGAATTGATTTGTTCGACAAAGTTTCTAATACACTTTTTGATAAATTTTCAGCAATCTTAATGTGTTGGCAAAGCAAATCGATTTTTTGTTTTGCCAATTGTGATTTATGTTTCTTTTCAGCAAAGTAAAAAGCTATAGCCAAACAAAGTGGCGATGTATAAATTTCGAATTTTGGATGCGACGCTAAACTTAAAATTCTAGACGAATAGGTATAAAGTGGATATTCCTTATTCAATACAGAAACAAGAACATTCGCATCTAAAAATATCTTCATCAATTATTTCTTAGAAGAGAAGAATTCGTCTTTTGAAGCTTCACGAGTTGGTTTTGGCGTTTTTTTATACTCTACTTCACCCTCAGCAACCATGCTCACCCAATCCGAAATTGGAAAGTCTTCTAAAGATTTGTACTCTTTAGCAGTAACCTGTGTTAATAGATGCTCTACCAGGCGAGAAAGACTGATGTTGTTTTCAGCAGCGTACTTTTTTGCCCTATCAACTACGTTTTGGTTAAAGCTTAATGTTAGTTTAGCATCCATTGTCTTGTTGTTTTAAACAAATATACAAAATACACGTATAATTTAAAAATAGTATACGTAAAAAAAAGCAGCTCAATATATGAACCGCTTTTGTTTTTGTTTTGAGCTTTGTCTTAGACCTTCTGTCCTTAAACCCTCAACATTAAGAATATATTTCTTTCCTGGCTGATGCCAATGTATTTTTTAATAAGCCAACAATCGTCATTAGACCTACACCACCCGGAACAGGCGTGATGTAGGAAGCCTGAGGCGCCACGTTTTCAAAATCTACATCTCCAAATAACTTAAAGCCAGATTTGGTTTCTGTAGAAGTTTCGCGGTTAATGCCTACATCAATGATAATGGCACCTGATTTAACCATGTCAGCTGTAATGAAGTTCTTTTTGCCGATTGCTGCGATGATGATATCCGCCTGTAAAACCTGTTCTTTTAAATCTTTGGTACGTGAGTGTGTAAGCGTTACCGTACAGTTACCAGGGTTTGCGTTACGAGCCATTAAAATACTCATCGGGCTGCCTACAATGTTACTCCTTCCGACCACAACGCAATGCATTCCGGTCGTATCGATATTGTATTCCTGTAGCATCAATAAAATACCATAAGGTGTTGCCGGTATAAAGCAAGGTAAGTTACGCATCATCCTTCCAAGATTTACCGGATGAAATCCGTCAACATCTTTGCGGTAATCTATGGTTTCTGTAACCTTTTCGGGGTCGATGTGATTTGGCAGAGGCAGCTGAACAATTAATCCATCAACATCGTTGTCTTGATTAATTTCTTCAATTTTAGCCAACAGTTCGGCTTCGGTAACTGAATTATCATATCGGTACAGGGATGATTTAAAACCAACTTTTTCACAGTTTTTCATCTTACTGGCTACGTAAGTTTCGCTGCCACCATCATTACCGACTAAAATCGCAACCAAATGCGGTTTTCTGCCATTCTCATTCAAAAAGTCTGCAGCCTCTTCAGCAATTTGAACTTTAACTTTTTCTGATACGTATTTACCGTCTAATAATTTCATTTTTAAGTATCGAGTAGCAAGTATCAAGTAACAAGATTGGCAAGTTGTCTTGCTACTTGATACTCGTATCTTGGGTCTATTAATCTAATTTCAAAACTGCCATAAATGCCGTTTGTGGAATTTCTACATTTCCAACTTGGCGCATGCGTTTTTTACCTTTTTTCTGTTTTTCCAATAACTTACGCTTACGGGAAATGTCACCACCATAACATTTTGCTGTTACATCTTTCCTTAAAGCACTAAGAGTTTCGCGGGCAATAACCTTTGCACCGATTGATGCCTGTATTTTAATTTCAAACTGCTGACGAGGTATCAACTCTCTTAGTTTTTCGCAGATTTTCTTTCCGAAATCGTAAGCATTACTTCGGTGAATTAATGACGATAACGCATCAACAGGTTCGTCATTCAATAACATGTCCAAACGGACCAAATCTGATTTGCGGTAGCCTGTCTGGTGATAATCGAAGGAGGCATAACCTTTAGAAATCGTTTTTAGCTTATCATAGAAATCGAATACAATTTCGCCCATAGGCATTTCGAAAACCAACTCAACCCTATCCGAAGTGAGGTAAGATTGGTTTACAATAATTCCCCGTTTTTGAATGCAAAGCGACATAACAGGACCAACAAATTCGGCCTTGGTGATAATATTTGCTTTGATATATGGCTCCTCAACCGAATCCAGTTTACTTGGGTCAGGTAAATCTGAAGGGTTATTTACGATAATTTCATCGCCTTTGGTGGTGTGTGCAATGTATGATACGTTGGGAACCGTTGTAATTACCGTCATATCAAACTCGCGTTCTAAACGCTCCTGAATAATCTCCATGTGCAGCATACCCAAGAAACCGCAACGGAAGCCAAACCCTAAAGCTGCCGAACTTTCTGGTTCGAAAACGATAGAAGCATCGTTCAGTTGCAATTTATGCATTGCTTCACGAAGTTCTTCAAATTCATCAGTATCAACAGGATAAATACCGGCAAAAACCATTGGCTTTACCTCTTCAAAACCCTGGATTGCATCCAACGACGGTCTTGCAACAGTTGTAATTGTGTCCCCAACTTTTACTTCTCTGGCTTCTTTGATGCCCGAAATAATGTAACCCACATCTCCGGTTTTAACTACGTTGCGTGGTGCCATATCCAGCTTCAAAATACCAACCTCATCGGCTAAATATTCTTTGCCAGTATTAATAAATTTTACTTTATCACCCTTTTTAATTTCGCCATTTACCACTTTGTAATAAGCAATAATCCCTCTGAAAGAATTAAAAACCGAGTCGAAAATTAAGGCTTGTAAGGGTGCTTCAGGATTACCAACAGGAGCGGGAACCCGGTCTACGATAGCCTGAATAATGTCAGGAATACCCAAACCTGTTTTACCAGACGCGGGAATAATATCTTCGCGCTTACAACCGATTAAATCAATAATCTGGTCTTTAACTTCCTCAGGCATTGCCCCAGGCAGGTCCATTTTATTTAAAATCGGGATAATTTCAAGGTCGTGCTCTAAAGCCAGATATAAGTTCGAAATGGTTTGCGCCTGAATTCCTTGAGATGCATCAACAATCAACAAAGCGCCTTCGCAAGCCGCAATAGAACGCGAAACTTCGTATGAAAAATCTACGTGTCCGGGGGTATCAATTAGGTTAAAATTATACTCAATATCTCCAACTTTGTAGTTCATTTGTATGGCATGACTTTTAATTGTTATGCCTCTCTCACGCTCCAAATCCATATTGTCGAGCAATTGCGCCTGCGCTTCCCGCTGCGAAATTGTCGCTGTATATTCTAATAACCTATCGGCCAAAGTACTTTTACCATGGTCGATATGTGCAATAATGCAAAAATTACGTATATGCTTCATCTTTGCGCAAAGATATAGTTTTTAATGGAAAATGTAAGGTTGAAAATCGTGGTCAAAAAGGTTTGTTTTTGCCACAGAAACATAGAAAAACGGAAAGGAATTTTATTCCGTTTAAATCTATGCGCTCCGGCTAAATTATTTTTGAGTTATCTAGCTTTCATAATTACACCATCGTTTTCTTCCATTTACCTTTCTTAAATAAGATAAATGCAGCAATGGCAATTCCTGCTTCGGCACTCGGTATGGCAATAAAAACGCCCGTTGGACCCATCTCTAAATATTTCGCAAGGAAATATGCGAACGGGATCTGGAATAACCAGAAAGCAAAAATGTTTATTTTGGTAGGTGTCCAGGTATCACCAGCACCGTTGAATGCGCTGCTAAAAACCATTGCTGAACCGTATATAATGAAACCAATGCTTAATATTTTCAGGGCGCGACTTGCAATCTCAATTACTTTTAAATCAGAAGTGAAGAACGATGCAAATAAGTGGCCGCAGGTTAAAAACACGATGCTTACCACCGCCATAAAAATGATAATGTATTTTAAGGTATGGAAAACTGATTGTTCGGCTCTATCAATATGACCTGCACCTAAATTTTGTCCTACCAAAGTTGCTGCTGCATTACTTAAACCCCAGGCAGGTAACAGGAAAAACATCATTAACCTAAGCGCAGTTTGATAACCAGCAGATCCTTCATCACCACCTGTCGTTGCCACCAATTCGGCTAAAAACACCCAGCTACAACTTGCAATTACAAATTGGAAAATAGCAGGTGCCGCAATTTTAACAATGGCTTTAATTTGTTCAAAATCGGGAATGAAATGGCTGATTCTAATCTTCAAAGCATTTTTGCCATTGAATAAATTGTAAACCTGATAAGTTACACCTAAACCGCGACCTATTGTTGTAGCGATGGCAGCGCCAGTTAAACCAAATGCAGGAATTGGTCCGAAACCATTAATAAAAACAGGGCAGAGGATAATATTCGCAATGTTTGCTATCCATAAACTACGCATCGCAATTGCAGCATTACCAGCCCCTCGGAAAATCCCATTGATTAAAAATAAAAGAACGATAATAATACTTCCACCCATCATAATTCGGACGAAAGTTGTTCCGTGGTCTGCCGTTTCAGTTGATGCGCCCATTAGTAAAAGAATATCTCTTGCGTAAATTAATCCGGCAATGCTAATTAGAATATTAACCGCTACAGCAATTACGATGGTTTGCATACCCGCTTTTGATGCTGCTTCCGGATTTTTCTCGCCAATTCTTCTTGCAACGACAGCTGTGGCTGCCATGCTTAATCCAATGGCTAGGGAATAAATAATAGTCAGAACCGATTCTGTTAAACCTACTGTTTGTATAGCATGGCTACTGTTTTCTAAGTGACCAACGAAATATAAATCGACTAATGCAAATACCGATTCCATCGCCATTTCCAGCATCATTGGAATGGCGAGTAAAATAATTGCTCTTTTAATACTAATCGAAGTTAAATCAACCTCGTTGCCTTTTAGCGATTGTACTAGTACATCAAAAAAAGTTGATAGTTTGCCCTGTGTCTTTACTGACTGCGACATAAAATAATTATAAAATGTAACGAATAAACCAATAGATACGCAACTTTAGCTTGCACATATCTGAAAATGAAAAGGGGAAATCCTCGGTTGTTTAAAACCTCAAACGGATTGCAGATACTATCATGGTTCTGTTCTTTTGATAAAGCAAAGATAGATAAATTTCCGGATTGTCAAATTTCTATGACTGATTTCTGGTGAGTTGATTGATTTTTCCACTGAAATGCAGAATCCTTAGAATTTATTTTTTAATCGGGGTATAAAAATATTAAGCGATATGTTTCGGTTACTATATAGATCCGTGTTTTAAAATATTTCTGAACTTCTATATTTCGGACCTCCGTACTTCTGGTACCTGACTAGATACTATATGCCTTAATCATTTCTTCGGTAACTTTTGTTCCGCGGCTGGTGTTTAAATCAATTAATACATAATCGAAAATCCCGTCAGAAGCTACTTTACCTGTTTTCTTATTTATGATTTCGAACTGGACTGAACAACCCTTATCATGCATGGTTAAAATACCTGTTCGTATTAACATCAAATCGTTCATTAAAAGCGGACGTTTGAAATTAATATCCACATGACTTACAACCCAACCCAAACCCCGTTTGGTAAAATGTTCCCAAGGCATTCCGTAGAATTTTTCCATTTGCTCGTAACGGGCGGCCAATACATAATCCAAGTATTTGCTGTTATGTACATGATTAAACATATCTATATCATCGGGACGTACACGTAATTCGCTTTCGAAAATGCTAAATTGATTCTTTTCCAAGGGTAAAGGTTTTATGCAAAAATAGGATAAGGTTTGATATCTAAATATAAAGATATCTCATCTATTTTCTTTATTTTTGATTGAAATGGGGAAACTTAAATTATATGATACTTCGATCCCGCGCGAAACAATTGTTAATGAGCGTGAAAGTGTCTATTTGAGCCGAACAGCTAAACAACGCTTTTTTGGTGTTTTACAACTTAATCAAATTTCGGTAACTATGAATGGAGGAAGACCCTTAAAATTTCCTCAGGGAAAAGGAATTGTGATTCGAAAGCCAAATACGTAATTTTCAATATGTCCTTCTATAAAGAAAACCCGGAAATGCTTTTGTTATTGGAAACATTTGAGCAATTTGATTTGCGCTATCTTATTGTTGGAGGTTTTGCAGTAAACCGTTATGGTTACAATCGTACAACAGGAGACCTGGATATTTATTTAAAGGATACAAGAGAAAACAGGCAAAATTTAATTTATGCTTTGGATAAAATGGGCTATGGCAAATATAATATGCTTTTAGATGTTCCTATAATTGCGGGTTATTGCGAAGTGTTGATGGATGATGGAATGTATGCAGATTTAATGACCGATATTCCTGGATTGGATAAACAGAAGTTTGATGACTATTTTCAAATGGCGACCGTTGATGAGATTAATGGTATTAAAGCAAGATTTCTTCACTACAATCATCTTCTTGATAACAAGCGCGCAACCAACAGACCTAAAGACCAATTAGACGTTTTGGAATTAGAGCGTATCAATAAGAAAAATTAAGTTTCCCATCTCGTCCAGTTCTTTAAGCCGCTTAGCAATTTTCATTAACCTGAGGCGGAAATGTGCCACCAGGTAAAACAGAAATTTGATTTTAGAAATGAGCTTTAGATCAGGCATACAATTCTGTAATTAAACAATTGGTCATTTCTTTGATTATTTATTAAATTACCTTATCTTTGCGCCACAATTAATTAATTTTTATTGCTTTAATATTATTCAAGAAATGTATTTAAGTCCAGAAAAGAAAGCCGAAATCTTTAAACAACACGGCGAAGTAGAAACCAATACGGGTTCTGCAGAAGGTCAGGTAGCGTTATTTACATACCGTATTGCGCACTTAACAGAGCACTTAAAGAAAAATCGTAAAGATTTCTCTACACAGTTGTCACTTCAAAAATTGGTAGGTAAACGCCGCGGTATTTTGGCTTACCTATACAAAAAAGATATTGAGCGCTACCGTGCTATCATTAAAGCTTTAGAGCTTCGTGATATCATTAAACAAAAATAAGCGAATTTTATCAGCGAAAGCCATTCTTTAGGGAATGGCTTTTTACATTTCCTGTTAAATATTTTAACAGGATTTATTATAGATAGGCTTTTTATATCTTATCTTCGTTTGCAAAAACAAAAACATATATAAACAACGGTGTGTAGAAAGAGGAAAACACATCATAATTCTATTTAAATGAATGTAATAAAAAAATCGTTCGATTTGGGCGATGGCAGAATTGTTGAAATCGAAACTGGTAAGTTGGCTAAACAAGCTGATGGTTCGGTTGTAGTAAAAATGGGCGATACGATGTTGTTAGCAACAGTGGTATCTACTGTTGGTGCTAAACCAGGTACTGATTTTTTACCTTTATCGGTGGATTATCAAGAAAAATATGCGGCTACAGGCCGTATTCCAGGAGGTTTTTTACGTCGTGAGGCTAGATTATCTGATTACGAGGTTTTAATTTCCCGTTTAGTGGATAGGGCTTTACGTCCAATGTTTCCAAGTGATTACCACTCGGATACACAGGTAATGATTTCTTTAATATCTGCTGATAAAGACATTATGCCAGATTGTTTGGCAGGTCTAGCAGCATCTGCTGCATTATCAGTTTCTGATATCCCTTTCAACGGTCCGATTTCTGAAGTACGTGTTGCTAAAATTGATGGTAAACTGGTAATCAATCCATTAGCCAGCCAGTTGGAGCGTGCGACTTTAGAGTTTATGGTTGCTGGTTCGGCTAACGACATTGGCATGGTTGAGGGTGAGTGCGATGAAATTCAGGAAGATGAAATGGTTGAAGCTTTAAAATTTGCACATGATGCAATAAAAGTTCAATGTGCTATTCAGGTTGAATTAACTGAAGCTACAGGTAAAACTGTTAAACGCGAATATAGCCACGAAGACCACGATGCTGATTTAAAAGCGAAGGTTTATGCCGATACTTATGATAAAGTTTATGCTGTAGCGAAAGCTGGTGGCAATAAAGATGTTCGAAAAGAAGGATTTACAGCTATTATAAATGAGTTTTTTGAGGCCATGCCTGAAGATACTGCAGATTTAACTAAAGCAATGGCTAAACATTATTACCATGATGTTCAGTACGATGCAATTAGAAATTTGTTATTGGATGAGGGTATTCGTTTAGATGGTCGTAAGACTACAGAAATCCGTCCGATTTGGAGTGAAGTTGGTTATTTGCCTGCGGCGCACGGTTCGGCCGTATTTACACGTGGCGAAACTCAATCATTGACATCAGTTACTTTAGGTAGCAAAGACGATGAGCAAATGATTGATGGTGCTTTCTTCAATGGTTATAATAAGTTTTTATTACACTATAATTTCCCGGGTTTCTCAACCGGAGAGGTTAGACCAAACAGAGGTGCTGGTCGTCGTGAAATAGGTCACGGTGCTTTAGCGCAACGTTCGTTGAAAAAAGTATTGCCACAGGGTGAGGCTAATCCTTATACAATTCGTATTGTTTCTGATATTTTAGAATCTAACGGTTCATCATCAATGGCAACTGTTTGTGCTGGTACACTAGCACTCATGGATGCAGGTATTAAGATCAAATCGCCGGTTTCAGGTATTGCAATGGGTTTAATTACCGATGAGAAAACTGGTAAATACGCAATTCTATCTGATATTTTAGGTGATGAAGATCATTTAGGTGATATGGACTTTAAAGTAACTGGTACTGAACACGGTATCGTCGCTTGTCAAATGGACTTAAAAATCAATGGTTTATCATACGAAGTTTTAACAAAAGCTTTATTACAGGCGAAAGAAGGTCGTTTACACATCTTAAACGAGATGAAGAAAACCATCAGCTCACCTAATGAGGATTATAAACCACATGCTCCGCGTATTGTTTCTTTAACTATTGATAAGGAATTCATTGGTGCAATTATCGGCCCTGGAGGTAAAATTATCCAGGAAATGCAACGCGAAACCGGTGCGTCAATCTCTATTGAAGAAGTTGATGGTAAAGGTATCGTTGAAGTTTTTGCCGATAACAAAGCCGCTATTGATGCTGCAGTTACTCGTATCCGTAACATCGTAGCAAAGCCAGAAATTGGTGAAGTTTACCAGGGTAAAGTAAAATCAATTATGCCATTTGGTGCATTTGTTGAGGTTATGCCAGGTAAAGATGGTTTACTACACATCTCTGAAATTTCATGGGAACGTTTAGAAACTATGGATGGTGTATTGAAAGAAGGTGATAAGATCGAGGTTAAATTATTAGACATCGATAAACAAGGTAAAATGAAACTTTCCCGTAAAGTTTTATTGCCGAGACCAGAAAAACCAGCTGCGCCACAAGCGTAATCCCTAAATCCCCTGAAGGGGACTTTGAGATATTTAAACCCTTTCAGTTTTTAGCTGAAAGGGTTTTTTGTTTATTGCTATTTCTATATCTTTAACCTATGAAATACATCATTGCACCATCCATACTTTCTTCCGATTTTGGCAATTTACAACGTGATATTGAAATGATTAACCAAAGTGAGGCCGATTGGTTTCATGTTGATGTAATGGATGGCGTTTTTGTACCTAACATCTCTTTCGGCTTCCCCGTTATGGCAGCCGTTAAAAAGCATGCAAGAAAACCCTTGGATGTTCATTTAATGATTGTTGAACCTGATAAGTTTATTCCTGAATTTGCGAAAGCTGGTGCAGATCGAATTACAGTTCATTATGAAGCTTGTACTCATTTACATAGAACGCTTCAATTAATTAAAGCATCAGGCTGCAAAGCTGGTGTAGCTTTAAACCCGCATACGCCTGTCACATTGTTGCAAGACGTTATTGAAGATTTGGATTTGGTGTTAATCATGTCCGTTAATCCGGGTTTTGGCGGACAGCAATTTATACATAATACTTATAAAAAAATCAAAGATTTAAAAAACTTGATCCAAGGTAAAAATGAAGATTTAATTATCGAGGTTGATGGAGGCGTTGGTTTACAAAATGCAGCTACATTAGCAGCAGCAGGTGCTAATGCTTTTGTGGCCGGAAATGCAATTTTCGCAACAGAAAACCCAACGGAGACGATTGCGAAGATGAAACAGTTGACCAATAGTATAAGCATTTAACTATTTTATTGTTAAATTGTTCCAATGATAAGGAGTATAGAGTTATAATTACCTTGATACTTAATACTCTTACATCTTGATACTAACCAATGCTCAAATTTCGTCTACTCCTTTTCCTGTTAATTGCTGGTTGTGGTTTGGCTGTAGCACAGCCATTAGTTAGGGTTTCAGGAATAGTTTACAATGAAGAGAAGTTACCATTATCGCAGGTAACCGTAATTGTTTTAGGTCAGGCGCAATCTACTGTAACTGATGAATTTGGTGTATATACCATTTATTCAAAATCACGAACTTTTAGCATTAAATATTCATTGCTTGGTTATCAACCTCAAATTTTGAAGTTTAACCAACTTTCTGGAGCACGCATTACTCAGCAAGTGAATTTGATGGCTAATGTTAATGAACTTGATCAAGTAAACATCACAAATAAGCAAAATCAATTAAGTAATGCAACTACCATCAATATTGCGGACATCGCCTCTATGCCTTTGGTCTCCGGCAATTTCGAAACCATGCTCAAAACCTTGCCTGGTGTATCTACTAATAACGAGCTAAGTGCTCAATACAGTGTTCGGGGAGGGAATTTCGACGAAAACCTGATTTATATCAATGACGTAGAAATTAATCGGCCGTTATTAATTCGAAACGGACAACAGGAGGGACTAAGCTTTATAAATTCAGAATTAGTGAGTAAAGCAAAGTTCTCTGCAGGCGGTTTCGAGGCGAAATATGGGGATAAACTTTCGTCAGTTTTAGATATAAAATATGATAAGCCCGACAGCAATCAAACGATTTTAAGTACTAGTTTTCTGAACACTTCTTTCACAGCAAAACGGGTTTTCAAACGCAGTTTTTTGCTGGCAGGATTGAGATATAAGAACAATTCGAGCGTACTGATTAAGCAGGACCAAAGGGGGAGTTACAGCCCAAATTTCGCTGATGCGCAGTTGATGTATCAATATGATTTTTCTTCAAGATTTAATATAAGTGTTTTAGGAAGTTTCAATTTGGGTCGGTTTAAGTTAGTTCCGACAAATAGGGAAACCCAGTTCGGGACTCTGAGTACAACTTTACGTTTAAATGTGGATTACATAGGCCAGGAGATTGATGATTACCAGACCTTAGGAACAGCAGCTACGGTAACTTATTCTCCAAAGCCGAATCTGGTTGTCAAGTTCATTAACAGTTATTTCAATACAATTGAGAGGGAACGTTTTGATATTGAAGGAAGTTATGTTTTCGATGAAGTTGATAACGCCTTTTCGGTGGAAAACTTTGGTCCGGTTATAAAAAACAGAGGGATTGGAAGTTACTATAATTATGGTCGCAATAGTTTGAATACCCAAATTTTCGCATCTGAAATTAAGGTTGACCAAAACTTTAATAGTCATGTTTTTTCATGGGGATTAAAGTTTGACAAATCTAAATACAATGACCGTTTAAATGAGTACAACTACACCGATTCTGCTGGTTATATCTTGCCAAACAACACTGAAAATATTGTATTACAAAATGTAGTTAATATTGAGAATAATATTGATATCAAAAATTATAGTGCTTATATTCAGGACAGTTACTCGCTTTCAAATTATGCAGAACTTCAGTTGGGTGCTAGGGCAACTTACAGTTCACTAAGCGAGCAATTATTGATTAGTCCGCGTATGCTGATTGCTTACCGGCCAAATTCAAATAATAAAATTTTAAGGTTTACGGCTGGTGTTTACAAGCAGCCACCGTCTTACCGAACCATCCGCGATCATACAGGGAATTTGAATATTAATCAAAAGGCACAAAGTTCTTATAATACATCTATAGGATACGATTATGCTTTTGATGCATTCGGAACACGTTTAAAATTTACCTCTGAGGCTTACTTTAAGTATTCTGATAAATTAATTCCTTATAAAATTGATAACCTGAGGATTAAATACCTGGCGAATGAAGTGTCTAAAGGCTATGCTTACGGGGCCGATTTCAGTATTGGTGGAGAGTTTGTAAAGGATTTGGTTTCTTATTTCAGGATGTCGGTTATGCATGCTAATGAAGACATTGTTGGCGATAGCTATATCCAAAATGGCAAGACGATTTATCCGGGCTATTTGAAACGCCCAACCGATCAAAGGGTCAACTTTTCGATTTTTTTTCAAGATAAATTATTAAACAGCCCAACTTACAATGTACACCTTAACGCATTATATGGTTCGCGTTTACCAATTGGGCCATCACAAACACCAAGATATTTAGACAAATTTTTTGTTCCTTCGTATAAGCGGATTGACATTGGCTTTTCGAAAGACTTTCTAGATGATTTTGCTTTACATAAACCCAGGTTTTTGGATAGAAATTTTAATTCGGTTATTTTATTTTTCGAGGTTTTTAATATGCTGGATATTGATAACACCATTTCTTATTTGTGGCTGAAAGATGTTAATAATGTACAATATGCAATTCCCAATTATTTAACAGGAAGGCAGTTTAATTTAAAATTGATTGTGAAGTTGAAGAATAAACCATAATTTATGGGTTATAGGATTTCGAGATTTTATTCATCAAAAAATACCAGGATGATTTTTTATCGACTGTGAATATCAATCGTTCTAATAAAATATGCTATTTATTGAAGTCATTGGAATTTAGCCAAAATACAAAGTTTGTTTAGTAAACCAATCGTAGAATTATTTACTTGAGTTATCTTAAACAAAAAAAACCTTTAACTGAAAACCTTTATTAAGTTAAACGTTTTAGTTGTAAAAAATGCAATAAAAACATCAAAATCGCCCCAACTTTTAACAAAATTTAATTTTTTATGATGCGATTTTGTAAGCATAACTGCTTTTAAAATTTTACATTTACGGCATAATCATTTACATAATAAGATGAAGCATAATTTTGGCGCAGGCCCTTGTATTTTACCTCAAGAAGTGTTTAAACAAGCTGCTCAGGCAGTTTTAGATTTTAACGATGGATTATCAATTTTAGAAATTTCGCATAGAACGACTGAATTTGAAGCAGTAGTTGCTGAAGCTGACAAGTTGGTAAAAGAGTTATTAAATGTACCGTCGGGTTATTCCGTTTTATTTTTACAAGGCGGTGCAAGTTTGCAATTTGCAATGGTTCCAATGAATTTGTTGGGCGATGGACAAACTGCAAGTTATTTGGATTCGGGCGTTTGGGCAACCAAAGCTTTAAAGGAAGCTAAGTTTGTGGGCAATGTTAATGTTGTTGCGTCATCAAAGGATTCGAACTATACTTTTATTCCGAAAGATTTCGAAATTCCTGCTGATAGTGCTTATTTTCACTATACTTCGAACAATACAATTTACGGGACAGAACTTTTTGAAGTTCCTGGAACGAGCGTTCCTGTAGTTTGCGATATGTCATCGGATATTATGAGCCGCGTAATTGATGTCTCGAAATACGATTTGATCTATGCTGGTGCGCAAAAAAATGTAGGTCCGGCAGGTTTAACGATTGTAATTGTTAAAGACGATGCACTTGGTAAAATTGATCGTAAAATTCCATCTATGTTGAATTATCAGTCTCATATTGATAACGGTTCAATGTACAATACGCCACCGGTTTTTTCTATTTATGTGGCTTTATTAAATCTTCGCTGGTTAAAATCAAAAGGTGGCGTTGCTGAAATAGAGAAAGAGAATAAACAAAAAGCCGAAGCTCTTTACAGGGAAATTGACCGCAATCCGTTATTTAAAGGTACTTGTGCTGTTGAAGACCGTTCCAAAATGAACATTTGTTTTGTAATGGAGAATACCGAATTGGAGAAACCATTCTTAAAATTCGCGGAAGAGCAAGGTATCGTTGGCATAAAAGGCCATAGAAGTGTTGGTGGCTTCCGTGCATCGATGTACAATGCATTGCCAATTACGAGCGTTCATGCTTTAATTGATGCGATGCAATCATTCGAAGAGAAACAAGCAAAAACAAATTAATTTAATAATAATACCAGATTATCGGTGTAATCCTCGTAATCTGTGCAATCATAAATAACAATGATTAAAATATTAGCTAACGATGGGATAGACCCAATCGGAAAGGAACTACTGGAAAAAGCAGGTTTTAAAGTAGATACAGAAACCATTCCTCAAGACCAACTGGCTGAAGCTCTAAAGAACTATGATGCCATCACGGTTCGCAGTGCAACGAAGGTTAGAAAAGAATTAATCGATGCCGTTCCAAATATTAAATTGATTGGTAGAGGCGGTGTTGGTATGGATAATATTGATGTTGAATATGCGCGCAGTCAGGGTGTTGCTGTAGTAAACACGCCGGCAGCCTCTTCGTTATCAGTAGCAGAACTGGTTTTTTCTCATTTATTTACTGGTATTAGGTTTTTACAAGACGCTAATCGTAAAATGCCAGTCGAAGGTGCTACTCAATTCAACAACCTTAAAAAAGCGTATGCAAAGGGAACTGAATTAAGTGGTAAAACTATTGGGATAATAGGTTTCGGTCGTATTGGTCGTGCAACTGCCAAAGTGGCTTTAGGTTTAGGTATGAAGGTTTTAGCTTACGATTTATATCCATCGGATTCTGAAATTACTTTAGAATTTCAAGGTGGTCAGTCGGTAAGCATTCCAATTAAAACGGTTTCTTTGGATGAAGTGATTGCAGGTAGTGACTTTTTTAGTTTACATACACCTTTTGCTGATAAACCTATTTTAGGCGTTGAGGAATTTGCTAAAATGAAAAACGGCGTTGGTATTGTGAACTGTTCTCGTGGTGGAACTATTGATGAGCCAGCATTAATTGAAGCTTTGAATTCAGGTAAAGTTGCATTTGCAGGTTTGGATGTTTTCGATAATGAGCCTACGCCATTAGCAGCAATTTTAACACATCCTAAAATATCATTAACACCTCATATTGGTGCGTCAACTAACGAAGCGCAAGAACGTATCGGCACGGAATTAGCGACTTTGATTATTGAACATTTTAAGAAGTAACTTGATATTCGGACCTTATAGGTTTAAAAAACCTATAAGGTTTATATTTCTAATCCAAAGCTTTCGTTAGCACCCAATAACGATAACCTAATATCGCTTTCTGAAAAGGTGTTAACTTATTGGGGTCTTTTTTATATAAGCTTGGTAAAATTACCTTATTAATTTTAACCAGGGTTTTAAATAGCGCCTTTTTCATATTTCTTTATTTTTCTGGTGAAGAAATAGAATCCTCCAACCATTGCCAATAGTAAAAAGGCGATGATATAAAAAGATAAGCTTCCGTTATTCTTTTTGGCTAAATCACTTTTCAGTTCTTCATTTTTATCTTGTAATTTTTTTATCGTCCTCATATAATTTTCAATCCGTGCTTGAGAATTATCGGCCACGGCCACTTTCTGTTGATTTTGTAAATCTTTGTAATCCATTAAAACTTTAAGCTCCTTAAAAATATTATTATCTGTTAGCACAACCTGGCGAAGAATTTCGTTGGAGTTTTTGATATCCCTTTTGGTTTGCCAACCGAATATTCCTGTTCGTTGATTTAAGCTTTCATCATACTGACCGAATTTAGCACTTCGTTCCTGCAGCAATGCGTTCACTTTAACACGTTGCGCTGCGTACGCTGCTGTGTCTTGCTGCGCATAAGTATGAAAACTTAGGGACAGGATGGAGAGTAAATAAAAATATTTCTTCATGCCGTATAAACGTAAAAAGAGTAAAAGATGTTTTGGCTTGTTTATTTGTTCATTAGCCATTAGTTCATTGGTTTGCAAGGTTGCTATTACGTTTTCATCATTGAGAATGCATAAATTAGTTTGAAAACTAATTTATTTCGGCGCCACACCAAATGAACCAAATGAACCATTGAACCAATGAACGACTGAACTAAACTAAGGATGAAACTCAACCCTTACAATATCACCCAAGTGCAAGCCCAGTAATCCGCTGGCTTTACCTTTATTAATCGCAATTTCAAGATGGTTACTAATGCCGAACAAACAAAGTTTTTCGCCTTCTTGTACTTCATTGTAATGCCAGCTCAATTGTGTAATGGTCTCGCTTTTTCTAAAGTATAATGTGAAATCGCGGTTTTTCTGAATCTTAGTAAACAGGTCTTTTGTAATATTGGTAATTACATTGCAGAAAGTATCTATATAAACCACACTGCCACGAATAATATCTCGTTCAATAACAGGGTGTAAAAGCATCTTTTGTTCAATCTCTGCTACAGGTAAACCTATTTCTTTTAATTTGCCACCTTTGGCTAAATGCGTTGCAGCCTTAACAAAAATATCAACCAAAGGAAAGTGAAGGTATTTTAAATCCTGCATGATGTTCAGTTCCACAACGTCTTCAGGAACATCATCAAAAAGCAAAGAAAAAATACCATTATCCGCACCTACAAAATAATGGTCACGATGTTTAACGGCAATGTATTTGGTGTTTTCACTATATACAGAGTCAATCCCAATTAGGTGAACTGTATTTTTTGGGAAATAAGGGTATGCATTTTTTAAAACGAATGCGGCATAGGATATGTTAAACGAGGGGACTTCATGGGTAATATCGACTAAATTAACATTAGGCATGAGATTTAACAGGCTACCTTTAAGGGCACTCTGGTAAAAATCTTTTGAGCCTAAATCTGTTGTTAAAGTAATTATCCCCATTAAAAATTCATTATTATTGCTTATTCTTGTGTACAGGCATAAGCGCCTGCAAATATTCAAATTTTAATTAATATACCCCGATAACTTTTTAAAATACTGCAATTTGAACGAATTAAAATTAACTCTGGATACCGTAAATCCTGCTCACTTTTGGGGGGCTAACAACGAGAATTACGAATTAATTAAAGGTGCTTTCACGAAGTTGAAACTGGTGGCAAGAGGAAGTGATGTTAAGGTTCTCGGTGATGAACAGGAACTTAAGGCTTTCGAAGACAAGTTCAATCAGCTTGTTTCACATTTGGAAAAGTACAGCGCATTAACAAATAATGATGTCGAATCTATATTGGGTGCGAAAGCGAATGGAGTCGCAAAAAAAGATATAGATCAGCCAACTGGCGGCGGAGGGGAAGTGATTGTTTTCGGTACGAACGGCCTATTGGTGAAAGCAAGAACGGCGAACCAGCGAAAAATGGTGAGTAGTATAGCTAAAAATGACATCCTTTTTGCTATCGGCCCTGCCGGAACGGGTAAAACCTATACGGCAGTTGCCTTAGCTGTTAGAGCATTAAAGAATAAAGAAATTAAGCGTATAATTTTAACTCGTCCGGCTGTAGAAGCGGGAGAAAACCTTGGTTTTTTACCAGGCGACCTAAAAGAAAAAATTGACCCTTATTTGCGTCCGCTTTATGATGCTTTGGATGACATGATTCCGGCAGAGAAGTTAAAGTTCTATATCGAAAACCGGACCATCGAAATAGCCCCACTGGCATTTATGCGCGGACGAACTTTAGACAACTGCTTTGTCATTTTAGATGAAGCCCAAAATGCGACCGATATGCAACTTAAAATGTTTCTAACCCGTATGGGGCCAACCGCAAAGTTTATCGTTACAGGAGATGTGACACAAGTTGACTTGCCAAAAAAACAAATGTCAGGTTTGTTTAACGGTTTGAGAATCCTTGAAGATATTAAGGGCATTGATATAATTTATTTAAGTGGAGAGGATGTAGTTCGTCATAAGTTGGTTAAAGATATCTTGAAAGCTTATGGCGATATTCAATAAGGCTAAAGTTTACAATTAAAGACATAAGATTAATTGCAGATTGAATGGAAAGTATTTCACTTAATAATAATTTCAAACTTTCTTTTGAAAAATTACCGCATACCATAAGATTAATTGTTTCGAAGAATAACAACGATTGGGTTTGTCGGAAGGAAAAACTAATAAATCTGCTTGCTTTTGCTGAAGTTAATAAAGATGGCCTTTTTAAAGGCAGGCTTCAGCTATTAAAAAGTGATGACAGAATAGATGTACAAGTTAAAAGCGAACTTATCGGATCGGTTTCTAACGAGGCCTTTAGAAAAGTGTTAAGCGAATTAAAACGATCTAAACCTCTTATCCGCTAAACTAAGAGGTTTATCTATACATTTTATCTGGAGGCATCAGTTCCTCGAACTTTCCGACTTTTTTATTTATTTTTATGCCCTCATGAAAGCACAAAAAGAAACGAATTTCAATTTCCCAAATCAAAGCAATTTTTACAAAGGTAAAGTACGTGATGTTTACACAATCGCCGATAAAGTAATGGTAATGGTCGTGTCTGACCGAATCTCTGCATTCGACGTCGTTCTGCCAGAGGCTATACCTTTTAAAGGTCAGGTTTTAAACCAGATTGCGGCGAAATTTCTCGCCGCCACCCAGGACATCGTTCCAAATTGGGTAATATCTGTTCCAGACCCAATGGTTACAATTGGACGCATCTGTGAGCCTTTTAAGGTTGAAATGGTTATAAGAGGCTATTTGGCTGGCCACGCATGGCGTGAATACAGCGCAGGCAAACGTTCGGTTTGTGGTGTTTCTTTGCCGGATGGCTTAAGAGAGAACGATAAACTGCCTCATCCGATTATTACGCCAACAACAAAAGCATCTGTTGGTCATGATGAGGACATATCGAAAGAAGATATTTTGGCAAAAGGAATCGTTTCTCTAACAGATTATGAAAAGTTAGAAGCATTTACATACGCCTTATATCAACGTGGAACTGAAATCGCGGCGAAAAGTGGGTTAATTTTGGTTGACACCAAGTATGAATTTGGCAAAGCTGACGGTGTTATTTACTTAATTGACGAAATTCATACGCCAGATTCTTCCCGCTATTTTTATGCTGATGGATATGAAGAACGCCAGAATGCCAATGAACCTCAAAAGCAGCTATCAAAAGAATTTGTAAGAAAATGGTTAATTGAAAATGGCTTTCAAGGTAAAGATGGACAGGTTATTCCAGAGATGACGCCGGCGATTGTAAATTCAATTTCTGATCGTTATATAGAGCTCTACGAAAAAATTGTGGGTGAAAGTTTTGTTAAAGCCGATGCAGATGCGATTTCAAGCCGTATAGAAAGCAATGTTCTAAAGGCTTTGGAAACCCTTTAAATTTTTATACATTAGTAAAATAAAGATTAGAAGAGATGAAATTTTCAGTAGATAAACACGACAAATATGTAACCTTAAAGCTTAAGGAGCCTAAGTTTACAAATGATAATGCACCTGGTATAAAATCTGAATTATATTTGCTTAATGCAGAAGGTTTTAAAAACATCATTGTCGACTTAAGCCATGTTAAAGAATGTACTGACGCACAAGACTTAAGCTGTTTATTAGTTGGAGACAGGCTTTGCAAATCGGCCGGTGGCTTATTTATCGTAACCGGAATTAATGATGAAATCGCTCCAATAATAGAATTATCAAACATATTTCAATCTGTAACGTTTGTTAATACATTGGCGGAAGCAACTGATTTTATCTTCATGGATGAATTAGAAAAAGAATTCAGAGGCGACAAATAAAGACAATTAAATAAAAATCCAGGCCTCGTAGTTTTTAAATTCTACGAGGTTTTTTATATCTTATTATTATGAAATTTGAAGTTACAATCCTAGGCAGCAGTTCGGCAACACCTGTTTTTAACAGGAATCCATCGGCGCAGCTACTAAATTGTAATGAAAAATACTATCTTATAGACTGTGGAGAAGGCACGCAGCTCCAATTCACAAAGTATAATCTAAAGGCTGCCCGAATCGATTGTATTTTTATTAGTCACTTGCACGGTGACCACTATTTTGGTTTAATTGGTTTGTTATCCAGTTTGCATTTAAATGGCCGGATAAAGCCTATGCAAATTTTTGGGCCCAAACCACTTTTGGAAATCCTTGAAATTCAATTTAAATATTCTGATACTAATTTAAGGTACTCTATTGAGTTTTTTCCAATCGAAGCTGATGAATCCAGGCAGATTTTTGAGAATCAGGATTTGATTGTCAAAACTATAATTTTAAATCATCGCATTCCAACTACTGGTTTTATCTTTCAACAGAAACAAAGACAGCGCAAGATAATTAAAGATAAAGCCGTATCGATTCCAATGGCTTATTATACGGCATTAAAAAGAGGAATTGATGTAGAATTGCCAAGTGGTGAGATTTTGAAGAGTAATGATTATACTACGCCTGCTGACCCACCAAGAAGTTATGCTTATTGTTCTGACACGATGTATGATGAACGATATTTTCCGATTATAAAAGGTTGCGATACACTTTACCATGAAGCAACCTTTATGCATGAACTGTTAGACAGGGCAAACGAAACCCACCATACAACTGCTTTACAAGCAGGAGAGGTTGCTAAAATTAATGGTGTAAAACGATTAATAATCGGGCATTTTTCATCCCGATACAAAACACTCCAGATGCTTTTGGAAGAAACACAATCCGTTTTTGAGCAAACGGAACTAGCTGTGGAAGGAAGGACCTATCAACTATAGTTTATTCCATCTGACCATAAAGTTAATAGATAAATGGCGCAGGGAGCGCAAGCAGGTCCTTATTAACGTAAATATCAATCCGCGTTTATTTTCTAATCGTGGATACTTTTTGACAGAATTTTGCTCGCTGATGTCTCATAGGCATCATGTCCTAAAATTACATCGGCCATTTTAAAGATCTTTCATTTAATTCAGGATAATTAACGAATTAATACTTTCCTTACTTTCTGTTTTTCCATGGCAGAAAAAACATTTAGCAGAATTTGGTTGCACAAAAAAGCCTTGCAATTTAAAAAAAACAAGGCTTTGTGCTAAAACTTAATTCTTACTTATCTTTTTTATTACCACCTCCAAATACTGAGAAGTGTACATAACGTTTAGGATTAGCTTTTAAATCGATCATTAGCTCATCCAGGTTTTTAGATGCGTTGTTTAAGTTCTGATACATTTTATCATCATTTAATAATAAACCTAAACTTCCTTTACCACTCTTAATGCCTGAAATAACGCTTTGTAGATCTGCTATCGCGTTATTTGCATTATCTAATGTTTCTTTGAAATTAGCTGCTGCAAATTTATCGGTAACCGTGTTAATGTTCGTTAAGATATCACTGATTTTTTTATTGTTATTATTTAAGTTAGCGGTAATGCCTTCAACATTTTTGAAGATTGCTTCAATACGGGCACTTTCGGAACCTACTAAACCATCAACTTTTTTAGAAGTTGTTTCCAGGGAAGCAAGTGTTCCAGCAATGCTGCTAAAACTTTTATCAACATTTTTCTGAAAATTCGGATTCAGTATAGAATTTACGCTACTTAAAATGGAGTCCATTTTCCCGATGATCATCTCGGCTTTTTTCTGTACAGGTTGAACCTGCTCCATTAATCCTTTTTCCACGTTTGCATTCAGGGTAAAACCGTCTTCTGCCATCTTTTTAGAGTTACCCAACGACATTACAATCGCCTTACTGCCTAAAAGGTCAGTACCCTCTAAACGAGCGATACTGTTTTCAGGAATTTCATATTTACTATTTATACTAAGCGTGGCCAGAATAGTTCCGTCCGGCTCTAATTGTAGTGCTGCTACACGTCCGATTTGATATCCATTAATTAAAATGGGTTTAGATACCGTTAAACCGTCAACCCGTGTATACCTGGCAAATAACTTTGTTTCGCTTGAAAAAATAGAGTTACCTTTTAAAAAGTTATAACCAATAATCAACAAAGCAATGGCAAATGCAGCTAAAATGCCAACTTTGGTTTCGTTCTTAATCTTCATGAGTGTTTTCTTTAATGGCTACAGGCGCTAAATTAATCATTATTACCTGCTTGAGCGCTATTGTTGTTCGTCGGTGTTAAATATGTGAATGTGATAACAAATTTAATTATTCATTCTTTAATTTTATTTTAATCGTAAATCATTTATAATGCCAGTTATCTAACTTCTACATTTTTTTTGTATATTTTGATGGCTGCCAAAATAGAACCTGCGATTTCATTCTGTCCTTTCTCGGAGTTTATATATTTTTCTTCCTCCTTATTTGATATAAACCCCACTTCAGTTAAAACAGCAGGCATTCCACATCTTTGTAATACAAGTACACCTTGTTCCTTAACACCTCTGCTTAGGCGAGTATCTCGGCTGGTGTAACTGTTTTGAATTAGTTTTGCAAACTTAATGCTTTTATCGCGAAAGGCATTTTTTAATAGTGACAAAAGTATAAATGAAGTAGGATCATTGGGATCATAGCCTTCATATTTCTTCTTGTAGTTCTTCTCCAGTTTAATATCTGCGTTCTCACGAATAGCAGCATCCTGCTCTTTAAGCCGATGGGAACCTGCAACTAACGTTTCTACACCTTTGATATGCCTACTACCGGGAGGCATGGAATTGCAATGGACAGATATAAATAAATCTGCGTTCGCCTCGTTAGCAATTTCAGCTCTTCTGTATAAATCTACATCGACATCTTTTGTACGGGTGTAAATTACTTTAATGTCCGGAAGCTCTTCCTTCAATTTCGCACCTAGTTTTAAGGCTACTTTCAGGGAAATATCTTTTTCTGTAGAAAAACTACCTGAAGCACCGGGTTTTCTACCACCATGTCCGGCATCAATAACTATTGTTTTTATTTTATAACCTTGAGCTATAGCGACTTGACAAGATATAAGGCTTAAAAGAATTGCAGTTAAGATATTGTTACTCATCAGGACTAGTTAGAAAGATGTTTCTGCTAAACGTTTGTAATTCTTAATTGCTCTGATAATGCCGGTAACAATTTCATTCTGTCCTTCTTGCGAATTCATGTAATCTTCTTCTTCGGGGTTGCTCACAAACCCGATTTCGGTAAGTACGGCAGGCATGGAAGCTCTGGCTAACACCGCCAGGCTCTTTTCTTGTACACCTCTGTTAATTCTGCCAGCGTTGATGTATTCCTGCTGAAGCATAGAGGCAAATTTTAAACTTCTATCTCTATTGGTTTGCTTCATTATCGAAACCATAATATCATTTTCAGGCGTGTTGGCTATAAAACCTTCATAATTTTTCTGATAGTTATCCTCTAAAAACATTGATGCATTCTCACGTTTGATCACCTCATCCTGTTCATCCATTCTGCCCATACCTGATACAAAGGTTTCGGTTCCCCTGGTTGACGTACTTTTGGAAGCAATTGTTCTATAAACAGGAACTTTTCTGCCTTTGACTTTTTTGTAATAATCTACAACACGCGATACGCGAACCGGCATGTCGTTCAGGTGAATCGATATAAATAAGTCTGCTTTTGCATTATTGGCAATGTTGATCCGCTCATATAATGGGATAAAAACATCAGTTTGTCTGGTGTAAATTATTTTAATGTCTTTAATACTATCCTGTAATGCTTTTCCAAGATTTAATGCTGTTTTTAATGCAACGTCCTTTTCTTTGGAATAAACCCCATGCGTAGCACCATCTTTACCACCGTGACCGGCATCTATAACAATTGTTTTAATTTTATATTCTTGCGCATGTAGCTGATAATCAACTATATTTAGGAGTATTGTACAAATAATAAAGGGCAAAAGGTTTTTAAGATACATCAATGGTATATTTTTCACTAATTTTGAACGTTTTTGATTAAACATTTGTGCAAAAATAACATTCAAATACGAATTTGAAACTTCTAAGCAATTCTATTTTACTATTTTCTGTCATTTTATTAACACTAAACGTTAATAAAGCTAACGCATTTTCTGCATTTTCATTGCAGCAAGTAATACAACAAGACACTACAAAGAAGGATACTTCTAAAGTAAATAAAAATAATAACAGCAGCCTTGACCAAAAAGTGGAATACAAAGCAAGGGATTCCATTAGAATGAATAAAGCTGGAAATATTATCTACATGTATGGAAATGCACGGGTAACCTACGGCGATTTTGAATTAGATGCAGATTACATCAGGTATGACCAGAAGAATAATATAATTTTTGCGAGCGGCCGAACGGATCCGAAAACCAAAAGGTATGTAGGCAAGCCAATCTTTAAATCAGGTACTGAAGGTACTGCTATGGCGGATTCTCTTTATTATAATTCTGCTACTACAAGGGCGAAAGTTTTCGGTGTATTTTCAGAACAGGAGGGTGGGTTTTTCTCTGGTGGGCAGAGTAAAAAACAAGCAGACGATGAGGTACATATAAAAAATATGATGTACAGCACCTGTAACTTGCCACATCCGCATTTTGGTTTAATGATAAGCAAAGGGATTGCCACAGAAAAAACCATTATCACCGGACCTGTTTACATGAAGATTGAAGATGTTTCGACGCCTTTTGCCTTGCCATTTGCATTTTTTCCAAAACAAAACAAACGAACATCTGGTATCATGTTGCCTACACCCGGTGAAGATGCATCACGTGGTTTTTTCCTTCAGAATTTTGGATATTATCTGGGTCTAAATGACTATTGGGACGCTAAGTTTCTGGGAACGATTTATACAAATGGTTCTTATGAAACTTCTTTGCAAAGTAATTACACTAAAAGATATAAGTTTAATGGCGGGATAAATATCAATTATGCAAGTACCAGAAATGGTCTTCAGGGTCTGGAAGACGTCGGTAAAAACTTTAGAATAGGCTGGAACCACAGTCAAAATCCAAATGCAAGTCCTGGATCTACATTTACAGCAAGTGTTAATTTAAGTTCTGCTTCCTATTACAAAGCAACCGCTGCCAATTCTACTTATGATCAGCGCGCAATTGCCCAAAACAGTTCAAATAGTAGCATTGCCTACTCAAAAGTATTAGGCGGCGGCTTATTCAATTTTAGCACAGCATTGAGCGCGACTCAGGATTTTGGCTTGGGTACAATTGCTTTGCAGTTACCTACCATGAATCTAAATATGTCTACCATTAGTCCTTTCGATTCTAAAAACCGAACCGGCGAACAAAAATGGTATCAAAGAATTACCGTCGGTTATAGTTTGCAAGGTAACAATAACATCAATACAGCCGATAACATATTATTTAAACCTGAAGGGTTAAGGAAATTACAAACCGGCTTTAGTCATACGATTCCGATTGGAATGAATTTTACCCTACTAAAATATTTAACCTTCAGCATGGGCGGAACCTATAATGAAGTTTGGAATTTTCAAACCATCAATAAGCGGTTCACCACGTTTACTGATGGATCATATACTTCCAGAATGGATACCTTAAGTGGTTTTAAACGTGGTGGAAGTTATAATCTTTCGACAAGTATGTCAACCAAGGTTTATGGAAAAACGAAGGAATTTAAAAATCTGGGCAACATCAAGCAGTTGCGTCATGTGATGACGCCTAGTGTAAGTTTTACCTATTCGCCTGATTTTACGGATCCTTCGAGAGGGATATATAAAGAGGCTATAGATCAAAATGGAAGAAAGATAACAAACACAGGTACTGGTTTACCCTTAACCTATTCAATTTTTGAGGGTACCGCTTTTCCAGGTTCATTTTCAGGCAGGCAGGCCGCAATCGGCTTTACTTTAGATAATACGACAGAATTAAAAGTTAAGTCTAGCAAAGATACAACTGGAACCGGAGAGAGAAAGATTCCTATTATCCAAGGTTTAAGTTTTAGTGGGTCATATAATTTTTTAGCTACAAGAAGAAAGTTGTCTGATATAAGTTTTAGCGGACGTTCTCAATTTACGGATAAATTAGGGATATCATATAACGGGACATTTAATCCATATGTATTGCGCGATTCAATTAATAATGGTGTTTTCGTTCAAAAGTTGGAAGACACGAGGTATTTCTGGCAGGGTGGTCAATTTTTCCCAAGATTGCAAAACATTGGTTTCTCTTTTGATTATAATTTCAATGCAGATGCTTTAAAAAAGAAAAATGAAGCTTACGATAAAACGAAAGATCAAATTGAACAACAGGGAATGACACCATTGCAGTCGGAACAGCTAAATGCTATAAACCGGGATCCCAATGCATTTGTTGATTTTAATATTCCCTGGAACTTTGCTTTCTCTTACCGGTTTGATTATTCAAACATCTTAGGCGTGCAAACAGTTACCAATACTTTAAACTTTAACGGTGATTTTAACCTGACGCCAAAATGGAAATTTACCTTTAACTCCGGTTATGATTTTAAAAATCAAGGCTTGACTCCAATGACACTTGCAATTTATCGCGATTTGCATTGTTGGGATATGAGCGTAAACTGGATACCGTACGGTGCTTACAAGAGTTATTCAGTAACTATCAAAGTTAAAGCGTCAATTCTACAGGATTTAAAATTAAGTAAAAGACAGGGCTTTTACAGTACAGGATATTAATATGTTAGCCGAAATCATAACTATTGGCGATGAAATCCTCATTGGCCAAATCGTTGACACCAATTCAGCATGGATGGCACGTCAATTAAATTTAACTGGAATTTCAGTTAAACAGATTACCTCAGTTTCTGATGATGAAAATCACATTCTCCAAAGTTTGGCTGATGCAGAACAACGTGCTGATGTAATTTTAATTACAGGTGGTTTAGGCCCTACAAAAGATGATATAACCAAAAAAACATTGGCAAAGTATTTCAACATGAGCTTTCGCAGAGATGCAGGATCATTAGAAATGGTCAGGCAAATTTTCGAGAAATACAAGCGCCCACTATTGGATATTAATATGCAGCAAGCAGATGTACCGGACGGCTGCGAAGTCATTGTAAATAAAAATGGGACAGCTCCTTGTATGTGGTTTGAGCAAAATAATAAGATTTTTGTATCAATGCCCGGTGTGCCTTACGAGATGATGTATTTAATGGACGATGAAGTGTTGCCAAGAATTAAATCGCGGTTCAAATTACCATCGATCGTTCATAAGACCATTCTAACAGCAAATATTGGTGAATCGTTTTTAGCGAAGGAAATAGAAGAAATTGAAGATGGCTTGCCATCTCATATAAAACTTGCTTATTTACCTAAACTGGGTCAGGTGCGTTTACGTTTATCTGCCAGCGGTGAAAATGAAATGGCCGTGAATAAGGAAGTTGAGGCTTATGCACAACAAATTATAGCAAGGATTAAAAAGCATGTTGTAATTGATGAAGATATTCCGCTGGAGCAAGCCATTCTGAATATCATGAAAGCCAAAGGACTAACTTTATCTACTGCAGAGAGTTGTACGGGTGGCTATATCGCACATTTAATTACCCAGCATCCTGGTTGTTCTTCAGTTTATTGGGGCGGAGCAGTAGCTTACGCATATGAATTGAAAGAATCTATATTAGGTGTTAAGGAAAGTACTTTAACCAGGTTTGGAGCAGTAAGTGAAGAAACTGTTACTGAAATGGCTGAAGGCGCCATCAAGCATTTCAAGACAGATTATTCAATTGCAGTAAGTGGCATTGCCGGACCAGATGGAGGTACAGATGATAAACCAGTTGGCACGGTGTGGATAGCAATTTCATCTAAAAATAAAACGGTAGCTAAAGTGTTTGATTTCAGTAATAAACGCTTTCAAAATATAGAACGTTCCGCGGCATCAGCTTTGATGATGTTATTAAATCTACTTAGAGAAGACCTACACGACGAATAAAAACTGTATTTTTGTCGCGATACCAATATATAATACTGTAATTTATATGGCTCAATACGATCTATTGTTACCAAAAATGGGTGAGAGTGTTGCTGAAGCAACCGTAATAAAATGGGTAAAGCAAATTGGCGATTCCATTGAATTAGATGATACAATTTTAGAAATCGCAACTGATAAGGTTGATTCTGAAGTTCCTTCACCTGTCGCTGGAAAATTGGTGAAGCAATTATTCAAAGAAGATGAAGTTGCCCAGGTTGGAGATGTAATTGCCATCATCGAAACCGAAGGTGGAACCGATCCCCGAGAGATTACTCCATCTGCGCCGGTTGTTGAAGAAAAACCAGAAACCATTCCTGGTATAGAACAACTTCCGGAAGAAAAATCAGCTGCCGTTCAAACAGATTTTACATCATCAGAACGTTTCTATTCGCCATTGGTAAAAAGTATTGCTGCTCAGGAAAATATTTCTTTGGCCGAACTGGATTCAATTAAAGGTTCCGGAGCCGATGGTCGTTTAAATAAAGATGATTTATTAAATTACATTTCCGGCAAGGGCGGACAACAGGCAATTAAAACTCAAACTGTCGAGTTAATTCCTCCCGCTCCGCCAGCATACGAAGCTATAGCGAACAATCCAGTTGCAGCTACTCAAACTACAATAAATAAAACATCAACAACCAGCATTAGTGGGGGTGATGAAATTATTGAAATGGATAGAATGCGCAAGCTTATTGCCGATCATATGGTGATGAGTAAAACAACTTCTCCCCATGTAACTTCTTTTGTCGAGGCCGATGTAACCAATATGGTTTTATGGCGTAATAAAGTAAAAAATAGTTTCGAGAAACGTGAAAATGAAAAAATTACTTTTACTCCGATTTTTGTTGAGGCCGTTGCAAAAGCAATTAAAGATTTCCCAATGATTAATGTTTCGGTTAATGGAACTCAAATTATTAAGAAACGCGACATCAATATTGGTATGGCTGCTGCTTTACCAAGTGGAAATTTAATTGTTCCGGTTATAAAAAATGCCGACCAGCTTAATTTAGTTGGTTTAACCAAAGCAGTTAATGATTTAGCCGCCAGAGCAAGGATTTCCAAACTTAAGCCCGATGAAACCCAAGGTGGAACTTTTACACTGACTAATGTAGGCTCCTTCGGAAACGTAATGGGCACACCCATTATCAATCAGCCACAGGTTGCTATTTTAGCAGTAGGCGCTATAAAAAAGAAACCGGCAGTTTTAGAAACTGAACACGGAGATGTGATTGCCATACGCCACATGATGTTCCTTTCATTATCTTATGACCACAGAGTTGTAGATGGTTCCTTAGGAGGGATGTTTGTTCGTAGAGTCGCTGATTATTTAGAGAACTGGGACTTTAACAGAGAAATTTAGTCTTTCAAAATTAATTACATCAATCACCAAGCAGGAATAAAAAGTCTTAATTATATAGAATGTTAGATTCAGTTTTAAATTTAATAGTTAGCGATAATATATTGCATGCCAAATGGTTAAACACATTGTCTTTTATGGAGAATGCAGGTGCAAAGAAGATTTCGGCATCAGAACATAAGACGAATGTAAACCTTATAATTCTGAAACATGCTGCAGAGGAACATCGACATGCTTATTATTTAAAAAAACAAATTTCAAAAGTAAATGATGAATTATGCAAAACTTATACTAATGAAGAATTACTATGTCCTAACCATACAAAATACTATTTACATGCTTTAGATATAGCCGTTTGCAGATATCTAAAGGATAAATTTGACCTTTCCGGTTATGATTTAAAGTTCGCGGCTTACCTTTATGTTACTTATGCTATTGAAGTACGTGCTGATGAGCTTTATCCGGTTTATCAGACTATATTAGACGAGGTTAAAAGTAAGGTTAATGTGAAGTCTATTATTTTGGAGGAAGAAGGGCATTTAGAGGAAATGATTAATCAATTGGTTGGATTTTCCGACGACTGGGAAAGCCATGCGTTAGAAATAATTAAAATAGAAAAGGGTTTATTCGATAATTGGGTAGGTGCTTTGCATGCTGAATTAGAAAATTCCGCAAAACTGATTTTATAACTTGCACATCAATTTATAGAATCAACAAACTAAAATAAGGTTAGCTTGTTTTAAATAAAATTACATACTATGTCCAAGTTTTCAGAATTAATAAATGGAGATAAACCTGTTTTAGTAGATTTTTTTGCAGAATGGTGTGGTCCTTGCAAAATGATGAAACCGATTTTAGAAGAATTAAAATCACAGGTTGGTGATTCCGTTTCAATAGTCAAAGTTGACATAGATAAAAATCAAGGGGCTGCAGCAGCTTATTCCGTTCAAAGCGTACCAACTCTAATGCTATTTAAACAAGGCAAACAAGTATGGCGTCAAAGCGGCGTACTACAAGCCTTGCAGTTAAGGCAAATAATAGATTCTCATTCCTGATTAAACCTCTAGCACACTGTTAGGAGTAACTGCAAATATTTGTTCATTTGTTTTGGGATAAATATTATACAAGCCAGTAAACGTACTGAAAGCTGGCAAAACTGCATAGTCCCTACCAAAATAAAAGCAAGGAAATTTTAACCGTTGCTTTGCTCTCCCCACAATGGTTACACCTGGATGGACGTGACCGCTAATTGGATATAATTCTTCCTCTGTACATTTTGGTGCATCGTGAATGAAGCAAAAAGGACCGAGGCAAAAACTCGGTTCATGGATATCAATTTGCATGGATGCATAATCTGCATATGCTAATCTGTCGTGATTTCCTTTCACCAATAAGAAGTTCAATTCTCTAAATTGTTTTCTCCATCTTGCAAATTCGTCTATATCGGAGTTTAAACCATGATGAAACATGTCGCCGTTAATTAACAAAGTTTGTGGTTTGTATTTTTCAATGAGCAAATTTAATCTATGTAAATCATTTTGGGCAATGGTTGATGGCACCTGAACACCAGCTGAACGAAAATGTGCGGATTTGCCCAAATGCAAGTCGCTGATGGCTAACAGTTGGTGTTGCGGTAAATATAAAGCCCTTTCTTTATCTAAAATCAGTTCTTCTCCGTGGCTTGTAATGGTCATTATTTTCCTGCTGTGTCATCCTTAGTCTGTCGAAGCATTTACTATGTGTTTCGACATTCTCAACATGACAGTTGATTTTATGCTACTTAAATTTCTCTGATTCGGCTTTCATTCTGGCAATTCTTTGTTCCAATTCCTCCGAACTCATATTTTCCCTTAAACTATCAACCTTTATCGGAAATGATAAGGGCGTAAAACTTTTCGGGTTTGTAATTACAACTGCACTATTTTGAATTCGCTCTAAAGCGGCTGCCAGTCTGGGTTCTTCCAACTGCTGATAAAAAACTTCATCGTAAGCCTGGCGCAAAAGTAAATTATGTTTGTCGTAATCGCTAAAAACATTGAAAAATAAACCTGCGGATGACTGGAGATGTTTATTGGCAACATATTTTCCGGGATAGCCTTGAAAAACCAAACCAGAAATACAGGCGATATCACGAAATTTCCTGCGTGCCATTTCTGTTGAATTGATGCTCAAAGTAATGTCTTCAGTCAGGTTTTTTGGGGAGAAAACTTCGTAAGCTATCGATTCATCCATTGGAATTTCGGTTTCACTCAATAATTCAAACCCATAATCGTTCATCGCTATAGAAAAACTAATGGGTAAGAGTTTACTTAAACGATAGGCCACTAATGCTGCTAAGACTTCATGTACCAATCGGCCTTCAAATGGGTAGGCAAAAAGGTGGAAACCCTCCTTATTATTGATGAGTTCGATTAACAATTCATCATTTCGCGGTACCTGCGAACGTTTTTCCTGTAGCAGAAACAATGGATAAACCGAGTCCAGTTCTTCATCCTGATGTGTTTTATCCAGGGCCTCATTGTATTTTTTGCGCAATACCGAACCTAAGTTTGAAGATAGTGGTAATCGTCCTCCATTCCAGCTCGGCGAAATGGCATTATGTTGTTTGCTCACCCGAACGATTACCGTCATGTCTTTAACCTGAATAAATTCTAAAACACGACCGGCCAACCTAAAGTTATCGCCAGCTTTCAGGCGCGTAACGAAATATTCTTCCACCATGCCAATGTAGCCACCAGAAAGGAATTTGACTTTCAACATGGCATCACTCACAATGGTACCAATGTGTAAACGATGCCGCATAGCGAGCTGCCTGCTTTTTACTTTCCACAATCCATCGTCATCTTTTGTAACCTTTTTAAACTCATTGTAAGCACTTAAGCTATCTCCACCTGATGTAATAAATTGCATAACCCAGGTCCACTCTTCTGGTAAAATAAGTTTAAAGGCATGCGTATTTTTTACCTCTTCGTAAATTACCTTATCATCGAATCCATCGCCGATCGCCAACGTAACCAGGTATTGAATCAAGGTGTCGAAAACCATAATAAAAGGCTCACGACGCTCTATGTTGTTTGTTTTAGCAGCTTCTTTAATTGCAGCAGCCTCGACTAATTCTAGTGCATGAGTGGGCAGAAAGTATATTTTTGAAACCTCATGTGGCGAGTGCCCGGACCTGCCGGCACGTTGCAAAAAACGCGCAACACCCTTTGGAGAACCAACTTGCACTACCGTATCAACAGGTTTGAAATCTACACCCAAATCCAACGATGATGTTGCAATAACTGCTTTTAACTGGCCGGTATGCAGGGCATCTTCAATCCAGTTACGCAATTCAAAATCTATTGAGCCATGATGGATTGCAATTCTACCAGCTAAATCAGGTTCAATATTTAGTAAATGCTGGTACCACATTTCCGATTGCCCTCGTGTATTGATGAAGATTAGCGTGGTTTTACTTTTTTCGATGATTGGAAGCAGTTTATAGGCCAGTTTTAAACCCAAATGCCCGGCCCAGGGTAGCGTTTCAATATCATCAGGAAGAATAGATTTTATAATGATTTTTTTCTCTAAATCGGCTTTTATGATAACTCTTTTTGCTTCTTCGTTAGGTTCTAAAACATCAAGTGCCTCTTCAATATTGCCAATGGTTGCAGAAATTCCCCAGACCCTTAAAAATTGATTTTTCTCTGATTTTTGCAGGCCTTTAATTCTGGAAACAGCAAGCTCGACCAACACGCCACGTTTACTTCCTAACAGTTCGTGCCATTCATCAGCAACAATACATTTCAGGTTTTTAAACAAAGTTGATGACCCCTTTTGTGCCAGTAAAAGGTGTAAGCTTTCTGGTGTAATTAGTAAAATTTCCGGAATTGATTTTTTTTGCTGTACCTTTTCAGCCTGTGAAGTATCTCCGTTCCTAACCCCAACATGCCAATCTAATTCGAGTTCGGTTAATGTTTCCCGCATCGCTCTTGCAAGATCTTTTGCAAGGGATCGAAGTGGGGTAATCCAGATCAGTTGTAAACGGTCTTTTGCTTTTTTGTTACGCTCCTCTGAAGCATTTAACGCCTCGATGGCAACGGCCAAGAATAAAGAGAACGTTTTTCCGAAACCTGTTGGCGCATTTACCAATCCGCTGTAACCGTTCAGGTAATTTTGCCAGGCATCTTCCTGAAATTTAAATGGCTTGCGACCGTTGGCTTTAAGCCATTGCTTAATTTTTTTGTAGCCTTTGGTTTTCGTTTGGTCCATGTATAGTTATAATATTTGAGCAGTGGTAAAAACCTGGTATTCCTTTTATTCTAATTAAATGAAATACAGTTTTTAATCATTTATAAATGTTGATGCCAGCAACTGCCTCAAATCTTCAAGTGTATTAATTTCAGCTGCTTTTTTATCCTTTCGCCAGCGTAAAATACGAGGAAAACGGAGCGCCAAGCCTGCTTTGTGCCGCTTACTTTCTGCAATCCCTTCAAATGCAATTTCAAAAACCAATTCAGGCTTAACGGTTCGTACAGGTCCAAATTTTTCGATAGCATTTCTGGTGACGAACGAATTTACTTCTTTTATTTCCTTATCGGTTAAGCCAGAATAAGCTTTTGCTATGGTAACCAGATTTTCACCATCACGAACGGCAAAAGTGTAATCAGTAAAAAAATTTGCCCTGCGGCCACTTCCTTTCTGGGCATAAATCATAACGGCGTCAACCGTATATGGATTTATTTTCCATTTCCACCAATCGCCACGTTTACGGCCGCTGTGGTAATGAGAACTCAATTTCTTGAGCATAATTCCCTCACTATTGATGGAACGAGAAGTTTGCCTCAACTCTGCCAATTCTTCCCAGGTTTTGCATTTTACAACGGGTGATAAAATGACAGCACTTTCATCTAAACCGCCAATTAATTGCTCTAATATTTTTCTTCTTTCACTTAATGGTTGCTCACGGTAGTCATTTGCCTCAAATTCTAAAATATCATAAACAAAGAAACCAATCGGTGCATCTTCTAATTGCTTTTTGCTTATTGTTTTACGATTTAAACGTTGCTGTAAAGTGCTAAAGGATAAAACCTGTTTCTCTTGAACAGCTAGTATTTCGCCATCCAGAACTACACCATCGGGCAAAACATCAATTAAAAAATGAAGTTCGGGAAATTGTTCTGTTACCAGTTCTTCACCTCGCGACCAAATGAATAATTCACCGTTTCGCTTTACAATTTGTCCGCGGATACCATCCCATTTCCATTCGGCCTGCCATTCTGAAATATCACCGAGTTTTTCGGGTTCTTGTTCTAATGCATAAGCGAGGCAAAAAGGATATGGCCAGGAATTATCTGTATTGACATGTGTCCCATTAATTAGTTCTGTAAATGTAATTTCATACGGATTCCATTTGCCCATAATGCTGTGCATAATTTGGGCGCTATCTAAACTACTTTGTTTTGCTAGCGCATTTACGAGCATTTTATTTGAAACGCCGATTCTGAAGTTACCTGAAATGAGTTTGTTAAAAATGAAACGTTCCTGAGTTTCCAGCGTATTCCAAGCATTTAAAATAAAACTCTTTTTGGTCTCATCATCTTTTCCTTCTAAGTCATGTAAATCTTCAATCCATTTATGCAGCTGGAAATCTGATGTGTTTTCGGCAGGCGGCAGGAGCAAGGCGATGGTTTCACTTAAATCACCAACATTAGAGTAACTTTCAGAAAATAACCAATCAGGTGTTTGCGTAATTTCTATTGCCCAGTATTTTAATAAGGCTGATTTGATTGGTCTCCGGGGTTTTTTACCTGTAAATAAAGCGATCACCCAGATTTTATCCTTATCATCAGCATAGTTGAAATAATCAACCAGGGCTGCAATTTTATCGTTTGTTTTATTGCTTAATTCAAGCTGTTGAATAAGTTTGGCAAATCTTTTCATACTGACGTTTGGTTTTCGGTTTCAGTATTAAGATTTTCTGTATCTATTAAATCTACTTTGTTCTCTTCATCATCTTCCTGCCCGAATTTGGTCATCACTTCTTCCGATTCGATGCCCTCATCATTTAAAAAACGACTAAAAGCTGCTGTAAAGCCATGTGTAACATAAACTTTTTCTGCTCCGGTTGCGGTAATTGCATCCATTAAACCCGTCCAATCGGCATGGTCACTCAAAGCAAAACCAGCATCGGCACTTTGCCAGCGGCGGTGCGCCCGAACCTGCATCCAACCCGAGCAGATACCCGTTACCGGATGTGATAAATTTTTAATCCAACGACTATCACGCATAGCGGGAGGAACAATTACAATTCCCTTTTGTAATTCATCTTTAGTGGTTTCTGGTGTAATTCTGATGGTTTCTGGCAGGTTTACGCCAGCATTGATAATTACTTCATTAAGGTTTGCAATGCTATTGTGAACATAAATTGGAACATCGCCAGCTAAGTTTTTAATCAAACGTTGTGCCTTACCTAAACTATATGCAATGAGCACACTTGTTTTCTGTTGTGGGATATTATCACTCACCCAGCTTTTAATTTTATCAAAAACGATATCTTGTTTCTGCCACTTATAAACAGGCAAACCAAATGTGCTTTCTGAAACAAAGGAATGGCATTTTACAGGTTCAAAAACATCACTGATGCCATCATCTTCTATTTTGTAATCGCCAGATATGACACAGATTTCTCCTTTGTACTCCAATCTAACCTGAGCCGAACCAATAATATGACCTGCAGGATAGAATGAAATATTTACTCCATTGCGAACGGTACTCTCGCCATAATTAAGCGTTTCTACATCCAAATCTTCGCTTATTCTTCGCTTAATTATCGGTTTTGTGAGTGTATGACAAAGGTAATGTTTGTTTCCAAAACGTACATGGTCACTATGGCCATGTGTAGTCACAGCATAATCTACAGGCCACCAAGGGTCTACATAAAAATCGCCTTGCTTACAGTAAATGCCTCTTTTAGTAAATTCAATTAATGCCATATGTACTAAACAATAAATCTAATTTTAAGTTTTATAGCAATATCTGGTAAATAGCAGATAAATTGAAATATCTGGTAAATAGCAGATAAATTGAAATATCTGGTAAATAGCAGATAATTTTATTAAATTTGATTAAATAGTTCAATATTATATTATGATTTGTATTATAACAGGAGATATTGTAGGCTCCCGAAAGATTAAGGATAGCTGGTTGTTAAGTTTAAAAAACGCTTTGAAAGTAGTCTCAGGTCAGAATAATAAATGGGAGATATTTCGGGGTGATAGCTTTCAAGTAGAAATTGAACCAGAAAATGCCATTAAAACTGCAGCTTATATAAAGGCTTGTATAAGAATAAATAAGCCTGCAGATGTAAGAATGGGAATTGGCATTGGTGATGTAAAAAGTAAACGTAAAAAGCTTTCTGAATCGAGTGGAGATGCTTTTGTGAACTCGGGAACTGCTTTTGATAGTTTAAAACAAGCTAAGGTTAATTTGGCAATTAAAACTGACTCAGCTGATTTTGATGAAGAAATAAACGTTTTAATTAGGTTATCTTTAATTGCGATGGATAGTTGGGGAATAGTTGCCGCAGAAATGGTAAAATTGGCTTTAGAGAACGAGAATAGATTGCAAAGTGAGTTGGCCGTTCTTTCAGGGCGAACACAGCCTTTAGTAAGTGGGGCTTTAAAACGGGCCAATTATTCAGAGATAATGGAAATGGATAAACTGTATCGTAAAAAATTAAACCAAATGCTTTTGAAATAATGGAAATATATCTAATTAAACTTATTATCGCTCATTTAGTTGGAGATTTTTTTCTTCAGCCTAGCTCTTGGGTTAAGGATAAAGAAAGAAATAAATTAAAATCGGGAAAGTTATATCTGCATGTTTTGGTTCATGTAGTTCTGATATTTGTTGTTTTTTTAAGTTTTGACTTTTGGAAAATAGCTTTATTGGTTGGACTGCTGCATTTAATAATTGATGCTTTAAAATCGATATTTCAAACAAAGAAGAATGCCAGAATCTTATTTTTTGTTGACCAGGTTTTGCACTTGAGTTCGATTGTGTTGGTTTGGCATATTTTCTATAAAGGTTATTTAGATGTTAGCTTTATCAACGAGCAGAAAACATGGGCTTTGATTATTGGCGCGTTGTTTTTAACAATGCCAACATCGATTATAATGAAAGTAATCATTGCAAAGTGGTTGCCTGAAAGTGATGATGAAAGTCCGAAATCGCTGCAGAATGCAGGGAAGTATATTGGAATTTTAGAACGTGTATTAATTTTCGTTTTTATATTAACCAATCATTTTGAGGCCGTTGGTTTTCTATTGGCAGCCAAATCTATTTTCCGCTTTGGTGATTTAAAAGAATCTCATGATTTAAAATTAACGGAATATGTGTTAATTGGAACTTTGCTAAGTTTCGGAATTGCAATTATTATTTCGTTAATGATTACAGGTTTGGTTAAATAAATTTCCTGGTTATTTTTTTGGTATACGCTAAGCAAGATATGAATAGTGGTACATCACTGCCTTCCAGTCACTAATGAATGGAAATGCTTTTTGTATTTCTGATCAGAAAGATTGCAAAAGTGTTTTTCCTTCTCGCTACGATCAATTTGGGAGTAGGAAAGCAATGAAAAGATTAAATAAAAGCGGGGCTGTCGAAACCGACTCCCCGCTGAAATTGCTTTTAAATATTACATTCTATCTTGCTCCGGGAGGACAATTATCTTTCAAAAATTTGGTGTAAGTAAGCGATAAATGCTCGCTGGTTCCCTCACCCTCAGAAATACTGTGAGTACGGTTAGGATAGCTCATCAGTTGAAAAACCTTTCTGTTTTTAATCAATTCGTTAATTAACATTTCGGCATTTTGATAGTGAACGTTATCATCGCCGGTACCGTGAATATAGAGCAGGTTCCCTTTTAGGTTCTTAGCATGTGTAACCGGAGAACCTTTAATATAAGCCTCCTTGCTTGGAAAAGGAGTGCCCATATAACGCTCCTGATAAACATTATCGTAAGTTAATTGATTACCAACGGCCGCAATTGCAATTCCTGTTTTATATATCTCCGGGTATTGAAACATCAGATTCAAAGTTGAAGAACCACCACCACTCCAGCCCCAAACTGCCACACGGTCTTTATCCATAAATGAATTTGTGGATAATAATTTCTTCGCAGCCATCGCCTGGTCACGGATATTAATTACGCCAATGTTTTTATAAATGCCTTTGCGCCAGGCTGCGCCTTTAGGTACAGGTGCACCCCGATTATCCATAGAAATATAGATGTAACCATCTTTGGCCATATCGCCGGCATATAAACCATTTCTTCCTGCTCCATAAGTATCTGATGCCGTTGGAGAGGCCGGCTCACCATAAACATAAAATACGACCGGATATTTTTTATCAGGATTAAAATTGTCTGGCTTTTTCATCCATCCATCCATTTCAACACCATCTTCAGTAGTTACTTTAAAGAACTCTACTTTATTTTTTTGAGCCTCCTGTTTAGATAATTGTGTGGTAATGCTGCCATCCATGGTAAAAGGATTTCCCGTCGCAAAGTTCATCCATTCTGTAACCGGTCTAACCGTAGAACTGTTGTAAGTATGGCGGGCGAAAGCTGCATTTGGTGAAATATCATAACTGTGGGTGCCAGGAAGTAGGGTAGAAGGGCTAACCTGCTCCAGCTTGCCTTTGCCATCTAACTTGGTTTTATACAGATAACGTTGAGTAGCATTGGTAGGCGATGCAATAAAATATAAATAATTACCCTTATCGTCAATTAATTTTACATCAACCACATCATAATTTCCCTTAGTTACCAAGGTCACTTTTCTACCGTCGCGACTAATCCGGTATAAGTGGTTCCAACCATCTTTATCAGATGTAATTGTAAACTCTTTATTATCATTTAGCCACTTCCATTCATCCTGAGCATCTATCCAGGCTTTAGCTTTTTCAGTGTAAATTGCTTTTGCAGCGCCACTGCTCGCATCACAAATAAAAACAATACTTTCATTTTGCTCGCGGTTTAATTGCTGTAAAATGATTTCATTGCTGTTTGGTACCCACTGCATACGAGGAATGTAGTGTTGAATATTATCGCCAGGAACATTCAGCCAATTGGTTTTAGCTGTTGCTATGTCAACCACACCAACTTTGCAAGCTGAAGGGTTTTCGCCAACTTTTGGATATTCAACCGGAATGGTATAAGGATAAATGGAATCGGTATTATTTATCATCAGGAAATTTTTGATTTTTGTTGCATCAATTTGCCAGTAAGCAATTGATTTTCCATCCGGACTCCATCTGAAACCATCTCTGCAATCGAACTCTTCCTCGTAAACCCAATCGAAGGTCCCGTTAATCATTCGGTCGGTTCCATCAGTTGTTAAAGCCTTGGCGCCTGTTCCATCGATATTTTCAACATATAAATTGTGTTTACTTACATAAGCTACCTTAGTTCCATCTGGAGACAATTTAGCAAACATCAGTGACGACGCAGGTTTGTCTTTACCAATCTGGATTATCTTACTTGTATTTAAATCGGCTAACCAATAATCTCCACGGGTATCGTAACGCCAAACTTTTTTACTGTTGGTGTAAATCAGCGCTTTTGTACCATCAGCGGATAGCTGAAAACTACGAACAGCAATGGGCGCATTTTTCCCTGCAGGCGTCAACAAAGCTCTTGAAATAACAGTTTTACGTTCGCTTTTTGGCAGCGTTACAGAAACAATTTCACCGCCTGCAATCTGGTAATAAGCGTTGCCATCCTTTGCCCAGTTAATACTTTGCGCTTTTGCATCAACTAAGGAGCAAATGGCGATGCAGGTAATTGATAATTTGAGTAATAAATTTTTTATCATAGAAGTTTAGTCATAAAAAAGCTTTTTAACTTTCGGGCTAATTTAAATAAAAAGCCGGCAGTTAAAAAGCCTTTAATTAACAGATATCGGTTAATTATTCACCGCCACCCTGTTGTTGCAATGCCTTCATTTCAGCATAAGAAATCTCATCATATCCTGCAGGAACTTTAGTTACAGAAAGTTCACCAACTTTTCCTTCAGTAATGGACTTTAAGGTTACTGTTGCCATGGACGTTTCAACTAAAACAACAAATGCTTTAACTTCTTTGAAATCTGCTGTAGCAATTGTAACAGGAACATCTACATCTGTTGTTGCCCATAACTCGCCTGTACCACCTTTATCATCTTTGAATGTATATTTTTCTGCGTTATAACCTCCAACAGCTTTCTTTTCGCCAGTCGCTTTAAAGTCAGAATATTTTGGTTTTGCAGCATTAGATTCTTCCATGTCTGCTTTAGTCATTTTCGAAGCCAATTGCTTTTGAGCTACGGGAATATCAACTAAAAGCAGCCCGGTTCCCAATTTGCTATCCATGAAAACACCAATGGATGCCGGTCCAAAATTCATTTCCAGCTTGGAAACATCTCCATTAAATTTAACTTTTTGTTCTTCAGGTGCGTTAGGAATTTCAACTTTATATTTCACTCCATAAACCAAAGTTCCTTCAGTTATCTTTTTTTGTGCATGAGCAATAATGGCCGTACTTACCAGGATTAAAGCTACAACGCTTGTTTTGATTGATTTTAGCATGTTTATTTTTAGTTATATGTTTTTACCAGTTAATTTTTTCTTTGTTCAAAAACGATTCAATGCCTTTTTTAAAGTCATTGCTTTCCCTAACAAGGGCATTTATTTGAACTGCAATTTCTAAGCTTTTCTCTAATGTAGGATTGGTTGTTTGTGTAATTAATTGTTTGGTGATCATCAGAGAATTTCCAGAACACTCTTTACACAAACTTAAGGCAAATTCCTTAACTTTTTGATGAATTTCTGATGATTTTGTTACAAAATTTATTAGATTGTAATGAAGCGCCGTTTCAGCAGAAAATATATCGCCCTTAAGCAACAATTCTTTAGCAATGGTTTCATTAACTTTTTGTTTTAAGAAACATGAAACAATAGCTGGCACGAAACCTATTTTAACTTCTGTGTAGCCAAAATTACTTTCAGGGGTTGCAAAAACAAAATCACATATTGTAGCTAAACCACAGCCGCCTGCAATGGCATGGCCTTCAACCTGTGCAATAACTACCTTGGGCAAATAATAAACTGTCGTAAAAAGTTTCTTTAAATTATTGGAATCGGCTACATTTTCTTCAAACGTATTGAGTCGTAGCTGCTGAAGATATTCCAAATCTGCACCTGCACTGAAACTATTTCCATTAGCTTTTAATATAATCACTTTTACCGCGTCATCCTCCGAAGCAAGGAGGAAAGTTTCTGTTAATTCTGAAATTAATTGGGGGTTTAAAGCATTACGTTTCTCCGGTCTGTTGATGGTTATGGATGCAATTCTATCTTCTACGCTGTATAAAACCAGTTTGTTCATATCATTGGTTTAGGTTGACCAAATATGCAGGATTTTTCTTTAATACGTAATAACCAATTTTGTTATTTTTAGCAAAGCTTTTAAAAGCTGCAGTTTTGTAATCTCTGTTTGTACCGTCAATCAGTATGGTTTTATAATCCATTTCTTCAGAAAGATCCTCCGGTTTAAAACGAGTGCTTTCAGTTATCCAGAGGCTGGAAAATTTCCCATTGCTTATTAATTTCTTATAATTCAATTTGCTATCTACAATTAAAATATTATAACCGTTAAAAACAATTTGATTGCCTTTTTTAAGAAAAGTCGATATTTGGGTATCTTGTTTTAGACTGATTAAATTTATTTTCGATATTAGAGATTGATCCAGGCCTGGTTTTATCGAGAACTGGTAGTTTCTATTCTGTGTATCAAGGTCAGTTATCAAAACAGCCTGCACACCATCTATGAAAGCAACAGCATAATTTTTCCTTAATGAGTAGAAAATAATTTTTTTCTGACGGATAGCTTGCCTGTTGTCGTAAAATATGGTAAAAGAATAAATTACGTACACCATTAAGGATATCATCAGAATTTTCTTTTTGTACACTGCCATCGCGTAGACAAATAGTCCCAAAGCAAAACATAATAGGATTAACTCAGGGAAATTTAACCATACCGATGACAATGTTGAATAAGGTAAATTTGCTATCCATTTTAACACTGAATTTGTAAAAACAATAATCCATTCAAAAACAGGAGAAAGACTGCTGACAAATGGAATTAAAACGCCAATTCCTAAAATCATAATTACAATCAGCGGGATGGAGATAAATAGATTTCCTATTAAAAAATAAACCGGAAATTGATGGAAATAATAAATACACAACGGAAAGGTGACCAATTGTGCCGCTAATGAAAGTGCAATTAACTCCCAGATTTTATTTAACCACTTATTTTTTACGTAAACCCATTTATAAATTTTCGGTTGAAGATATATAAGTCCGAAGACTGAAATATAAGATAGCTGGAAACCGACATCCCAGATTGAAAAGGGGTTATAGATTAACTGACAGAAAGCAGCGAAAGCCAGTGTATTATAGCCATTTTTATTTTTCGCAAAGGTTTTAGCTGTAATAAAAATAGTTATCATAATTGCCGCCCGTACAACTGATGGCGATAGTCCGGTTATTAATGAATAAATCCATATAAAGCTGCAAATCAACACAAACCTGACGATTTTTAAGTACCATTTCTTATTGAACCAAAACAGAAGAAAATCGAGCAGAAAAAAGATAATGGCCACATGGCTACCTGAAACAGAAAGTGCGTGAATAGTTCCTGTTTTAGAGTATGCTGCTAAAGTTTCTTTACTTAAATCTGCGCGATAGCCCAAAATTAAGGTTGAGGCAACTGCAAAAGCTTCGTCATTTTTGATAAGTCGCCGATATTTTGCGATTTGTTGTTCTCTTAAATCCAGCGCAAATTTTATAACCACTATGCCATTATTGCGATCTGTTTTAATAATATGAGCCTGATCGGTGAAAATTTGCTGATAAACGTTTTGACTGGCGAGCCAATGTTTAAAATTGAATTCGGCAGGATTATAAGGCGGTTCAACTTCGTCATATTTAGCATACACAATTAATTCGTCGCCATATTTTAAACGAATCGGACGAAGGCTATCTGCTTTGAGTGCAATCAATAATTGGCCGCTTAGTTTGATCTGTTTTGAATCCTCATAGCCCGAAACAACACGTGCTTTAAATCTTAAAATCCCCTTGGTTTGCTCTGGTTCTTCATTTATCCAGATTTTTAAACAGGTATATTCTTTATTCGCGAAATAATCAGGTCTAAGTTTTTCACTTTTCAACAGGCAAAGCAGGCCTCCAAAGCAAAAAAAGAAAACGAAAATTAATATGCCGGTAAACCCTTTAAATTTATAAGCATTTAGCCTTTTATAACGAATATTGATGATAAAAAAAGATAAAAATGTTATAGCTGATAATATTAAAAACATTAAAACCGCACACTTATTTTGAAAAAAGTAAAGCATGCAAATTCCGGTTATAAATGGGCAAAGAATCCTTACGAAAATATATTCTGCTTTAAACATTAAGCTTTGTTTAAATATTTGCTGATTGTATTTCTAATTCTATGAGCATGCGAAATATGACAATTGAGTTCACATGACTTTAAAACTGGTATCGTAACTGAACTTTTATTTCCGATTTTTTATTTCCCTGTATCTCGTCAAGATAGGACCCGACACTCTCTACATTTTTGTAAATAAACAGGGCATACCTGGCCCAAATATTTAATTTCTTAAACAAATTATACTTTAAATTTAAATAAGTCCTTACACCCTTTCCACTATACATTCCAAATGCGAAGCTATATAGAACGTCGTCTTCATAAGCATAAATCCTGCTGTTATAGCCCGATGTGTTAAAATAGGCTACCCTTAAGTTTCCGGTGATTTTAGAAAACATGGGTGAATAATCTACATCCTGAGCAAGCAAATAACCTGATTCCGGATTGACATCGCCTTTTTGATATTGCCCAACCTCAAGCCGGTTTTGGAAAGTCCATTTTTTGTTCAGCTGCCAGTTTATTTCCACACGATAGCTCGATTTCTTAACATCATCCAGAAAATTGATTGGTGGATCAAAATCTGTGTTTTGTTGTTTGTTTTCCATTTTAAATCGCGCTAAAACTTTGAAAGTTTTATTTGGTGTATAAACCGCCTGACTTAAAATCTCGTAACCTTTCGATGGTGCATCGACGCGAAATTTTAACCATGGAAACTGAAAATAATCTCCATAAAAGGAAAATGACCAATGCTTGTCGGGGATGATGTTTAAACCAGTGTATAATCCTTTTTCATTAACCGCCTCAGTTGCTTCGGCAAAAGCCTGGTTGAAGAAATTATGATAATTCTTCGGATAGGATCGATATGTAATTGCTGCCGAAACCATGCTGGATAGACTAATTAAAGCACCGTTTAAATAAGCTAAACCTGCATGTAAACTTTTTCCGGTTTCGCCAAAGAAATAAATATTTTTATAAGTGTAATTGTAATACGCACCAACATTGGTTAATGATCTGCCAGTGAAACCGAATTTATCGTAAATAGGTTTTTGTGTGACGAAACCATTGCTGAATTTAGTATGATATGTTATAAGACCAATTACGAGTTCATTTTTATTGTATTGGGCATTGGCTCCATAAACCAATTGGCTTAAAGAATTTCTATTTTCTATTTCCGCAGGTGTGCGGTGATAACCGGTTTGATTTATGGTCGACTGAACAAGCGTGCCATCCAAACCTGTATCCTGACTAGCATCCAGATTCCGGTAGGAAACAAATGGTGTTATGTTTATTTGTTCGTTGATCGCGATTGTTGCAGATACACCACGTAAAAAAGCATATTCATTCGACGAAGCGTAAGGCCGTAAGCCTAAATCTTTTTTTGCTACACTGGTAACATCCGGACCCTTTCCAAAAGCAAAACCCGACCACATGGTAAGTCCCTGACCGAATTGCAAACTATAATCACCAACTACTAATTTCCTGATCCGATTTAATTTGGAAAGCGAAATATGTCCGGAAATAAAATCAAAGGGTTTTCCTATAAATTTTTCTCCTGCATCTTTTTCTAATACTATCGCTGCAGAAGCGATTGTTCCATAATTATAACGGTAACGCATCTGAAACCGCTCTGGTGAGCCTAGATATCGGTTTCCTGCCAAATCAGTAAAACCATTTTGTTTTTGCACTATTTGCGTAAAACGCATCAACAAATCATTTTCGCCATGATGGAAAATATTTCTTAAAGTGAATTTTTCATATTCCGTTGCCGGATTTAAGGTAATAAATGGGCGTAAATTTTGAATGGTTTGAGTGGTAAAGCCATCGATACTCTGTAGTTCTAATACATCAATAAGGTTTCCGTTTTCTTTAAGGTAAGCAAAGAAATTGCTGATTTGCAGTGGGGAAATGAAAACAAAAGTCTTTAATTCATCAGGTGTAGTTTTATTTAGATTAACCGGGTGTTTCCGGTACCGATTCAATACTTCAATCAGTTCCGTCAAATCATAATCTTCAGGAAGGTTCTCTGCGACACTTTCCAGTATATCCCGAACGTTAACCTCCTGTTCCGCTATTTGCGCTCTTGTAATGAATCCTATCATTAAAAGCAATATTGTCATTAACTTAAAATGCATAACCAATTCCAATTTGAGGCGCGTAACCAAGATTGGCATCGTAAGTAGTTGCCATATCCAATAGAAATTTCCTGTAGTTCAAACCAAAACCGGCATATTGTTTAAATGGCTTTACACTTAAACCGCCACGCAAACTGAGTAAATCAATGATTTTGTAATCGATTCCTAGACTGACATCAATGGCATGATTGATGATTTTGCTGACAGTAGTTGCGATTATGAGCTTGTCTGATGCAGAGAAACTAGTTCCGATATTATATGAAGGTGGTATCTCTGTTAAAATTTCAACGTTACTGAATTTTTGCTTAAAGGGATTACTGACAAAAGCGCCTACAGCAAAATGATTTAAAAATTGGAAAAATGCACCAACGTCCACCGAAAAACCTGTTGATGAACCATAATTTTCAATTTTTAATTGATGGTAATTTATGTTTAAACCAAATGAAAGATTTTTTCCAAACTTCTTTGCATAGGCAAAACTGATTTTATTTTCCTGGTATTCAGGAAGTCCATACCGTTGAAAACCAGCACCAAAAGAGTTGTTTTTAAATGGAACGACAGCGGCTAGTGCTTGAGTGCTGACTTCATCACTAAAAAGGTGTTTGATGTAGCTAATGGAGATAGCGGGCGTTTTAAAATCACAAATCGCTGAAGGGTTAGACTGAATGGCCCATACATCGGTTACTGCTGCGCCATTGTTCCCCATAGCGGTAAGCCTGGGGCCCAAATTGTTTTGAGCAAATAAATAAACGGGGCTGAGGGAGATTAACAATACATTCCATATTTTCATAAAAAGGGTTTAACCAGTTAAAAAAAATAGGGTGATTGTTACTTTATCTAATGTAGGAAAATTATTTACATTTTTTAAATGCTTAAGAAGAAAAATCGTTTAAATTTCTGAAATTAAGATTTAGGTATTGTGACACCTGGTTTCCAATTCCACTCTGGTGGATCGACACCTAATAAATGCTTTACAAAGAAGTCCCTGCGTTTGTGTTCGCCGTAATCGCCGCCTAATGAATGTTTCATCCCGGGTACAAAAAGAAAATCAAAATTTTTATTGTGCTTTATTAATTGGTTGATTACCTGATAGGTTGAAGATGGGTCGACATTATCATCAAGTTCGCCTAAAATTAAAAGTAATTTGCCTTGCAATCGCCAGGCATTATCCACATTGCTATTTTCCGCATAATGAGGGCCTAATATGCCCATAAACTGCTCATTCCATGATATTTTATCCATCCTGTTATCATGGCAACCAGAAGAGGAAACTGCAACCTTATAAAATTCGGGGTGAAATAGTAAGGCTGCCAAAGAATTTTGACCGCCTGCCGAGTTTCCAAAAATTCCAACCCTGGTTATGTCCAGGTAATTGTATTTTTTTGCCAATGCTTTTATCCATAAAATCCTGTCAGTAAAACCACCGTCTTTCAGATTTTTATAGCTCACGTCCTGAAATGCTTTCGAACGGTTGGAAGTGCCCATACCATCACATTGCACGACAATAAAGCCTAATTCTGCAAGCTCGTGTAATGCTGGTCTGATGTCATTCACAAAGTTTTTAGGTACAAAACTATCATGTGGGCCTGCGTAAATGTATTCTATAACCGGGTATTTTTTAGCCGGATCGAAATTGCTCGGGCGTATAACCATCCCCCAGATATCGGTTTTGCCATCACGCGCCTTCGCGGTAAAAACCTCGGGTAATTTCCAGCCGGTTTTTAATAATTCATCAGCATTGCTTTTCTCGATTTCCTTCAGGATTTTGCCTGTTTTCGCATCACGTAGCACGGTAACCGATGTTTTATCTATGCGCGAATAGGTATCAATGAATGTACTATAATCATCATTAAAAACAGCACTATGATTGCCATTTTCAGTCGTTAATTTTACCAAACCTTTGCCGTCTAAACCGATTTTATAATATTGAACTAAATAGGGGTCCTGGCCACGCTCCATTCCGTTGCCTTCAAAAATGATCGTTTTAGCTTTCTCATCAACATAAATTACTTTTTTGACCACCCAATCGCCTTTTGTTATCTGGTTTTTCATTTTGCCATTAGAATCGTATAAATACAAATGATTCCAGCCATCGCGTTCACTCATCCAGATTGTTGCTTCGCCGTCGTTTACATCAAAGCGGTACTTTTTGGCGTAATACATAAAATACGTGTTGCTGTGGTCTCCAGCGATTTCCTTGATATTACCTTTTCTATCAACCTCCATAACTGCGTAAACCTGGTGTCCACGTTGATTGTATTCAAAGGTATAGGCACGGCTGTCTTTACGCCAAACGATATTGGTTACGTAATACTGGTTTTGGGTTTTGTTTAAATCAATGGGAATTTGCTTTTTGTTTCCGATGTCAAAAAGTGCAGGTTGCCGCTGCTCCAATACATCGCCTGGCTTAGGGTAATTCCTGGTTTGCAGGATAGGCTGTACCTGTGTAGCTGGCGAGCTTTCAATTAAATATAAAGTACGTTCAACGCCTGGCGTAATTTTAAAAGTAGCCAGATTTTTAGAGTCCGGTGCCCACTTCAGGTCGTCGGCATAAGCATTGCCTTTCGTACCATCAAAGCTGAGTTGTATACCTATATTTTTATCGGCTGATTTAATAAAAACATTATATTCTTTGATGTAAGCAATCCATTTGCCATCAGGAGAGGTAATTTCCTTTTGTTCATTACGCAGCCAATCGCGTCTATTTCCATTAGATATTTGAGTGATATTTTTTAGCTGGTCAATGGTAATAACTTCCAGCGTATTAGGGTTAACAGACTTATATTTAATCCCTTTTGGTGTTATTATTGAATAAGTAAAAGTCTTGTCCTCCTTATTGAAAGAAATATCCTTAGGCGTATAATAAATCTTATTTTGAAATTCGCCGTTGAATTTTTCTGCACGCTGGTAATCGGCCAAAGTGCCTTGTGCGAAAGTCAATGAAGTGAGAGAAATCAGTAGAACTGATGTATAAATCGCTTTATAACAAAAAATCATCTTAGTTGAATTTGATTGACCAAGGTAATTTTTTTGCGATTGCAATAAAAGATGAAATTTAACTTTGTTAAGCCGATATTTAGCCGGAAACGATATTAGATTAAATTGTGTTTATAACTCTTGTGCCAAATTGACTAAAAACCCTTTTAGTTTTTCCAGCGAATCAATGATTTTTTGGTTCTCCTTAACATCGCCTTTATTATTTTTCAGATAATCTTTCGCACCTTTTAAAGTAAAACCTTTTTCATCAACCAGGTTGAAGATTATCTTTAAATTTTCGATGTCTTCGGGAGTGAATAGGCGGTTGCCTTTTTTGTTTTTCTTAGGTTGAAGTATGTCGAATTCCTTTTCGTAAAAACGGATTTGGGATGCGTTTACATTAAACATTTCAGTCACTTCGCCCATGGTATAGTACATTTTGTTGATGTCTCTTTCTTTATACGGCATAAGTTGTGATTGATTATTAGGGTTTTACAACGGTTAACTAAAGTATTCAAATGTAGCGGGTTTTTTCCTGATTAACGTAATAAAATTTTAATTTTGTTCCTCCAATACTAAAATAATGACAGCTAAAGAAATAAGACAAGCGTTCCTTAATTTTTTCGAACAGAAACAACATCATATTGTTCCGTCGGCGCCGATTGTTGTAAAAAACGATCCGACGCTTATGTTCACCAATGCAGGAATGAACCAGTTTAAAGATTTGTTTCTGGGGGAGGCCGCCATTAAATATGCGCGTGTTACGGATACCCAACGCTGCTTGCGCGTATCCGGAAAACACAATGATTTGGAAGAAGTGGGTATCGATACCTACCACCATACGATGTTCGAAATGTTAGGCAACTGGAGTTTTGGTGATTATTTTAAGAAAGAAGCCATTGCCTGGAGCTGGGAATTACTGACGGAGGTTTATAAAATACCGAAGGATAAATTATATGTTACCTACTTTGAAGGTGATGAGAAAGAAGGGCTGGAGAAAGACCAGGAAGCTTATGATCTCTGGAAACAATATATTGACGAAAGCCATATCTTACCTGGGAATAAAAAAGACAACTTCTGGGAAATGGGTGATACTGGTCCTTGTGGCCCATGCTCTGAAATCCATGTAGATTGCCGCACTGATGAAGAAAAGGCCCTGATTGAGGGCGCCACTTTGGTGAATGCAGACCATCCGCAGGTTATCGAAATATGGAATAACGTATTTATGCAGTTTAACCGTTTGAAAGATGGGTCGCTGCAAAGTCTACCGGCAAAACATGTGGATACCGGAATGGGATTCGAACGTCTGGTGAGGGTTTTGCAAGAGCATACTTCTAATTATGATACGGATGTTTTTCAGCCAATGATTCAGTTCATTGCAGAAAAATCAGGAATCAAATATGGTGCTGATGAGAAAACCGACATCGCAATGCGTGTTATGGCCGATCACATCCGGGCGATTTCCTTTGTAATTGCAGATGGACAACTGCCATCAAACAACAAGGCGGGTTATGTTATCCGCAGGATTTTACGCCGCGCCGTACGTTACGCCTACACTTTCTTAAATTTTAAAGAGCCGTTTTTAAACCAGTTGGTTCCCTTATTGGCCGAACAGTTTAAAGGTGTTTTCGATGAATTGATTTCACAGCAGGATTTTGTTCAAAAAGTTGTTTTAGAAGAGGAGGTTTCGTTTTTACGGACTTTGTCTACTGGTATTCAACGTTTCGAAAAATATCAGGCGACCAATAACCTGGTGGAGGGCAGTTTCGCTTTCGAATTATCAGATACATTTGGTTTTCCAATCGATTTGACTGAATTGATGGCCAGGGAAAAGGGTTGGAGTGTTGATATAGCTGGGTATGAGCAAGCCCTTAAGAAACAGAAAGATGATAGCCGCGCCGCTACAGCCATTGATACGGGCGATTGGATCATCGTAAATGCCGATGAGCAAAGTGAATTTGTAGGTTATGATGATCTGGAAGTTGAAACCGAGATATTAAAATACCGTAGAGTTAAAGCAAAAGGAAAAGAGCAATATCAAATCGTTTTGCGTCAAACCCCTTTTTATGCAGAAAGTGGTGGTCAGGTTGGCGATACCGGCCGTTTAGAAGACCATAGCCGCCAGTTTTGGGTAGATGTTACCGATACAAAAAAAGAAAATGGCCTGACCGTTCACTTTGCAGATATCCTTCCTGATAATCTGGAAGGAAAATTCTGGGCGGTGGTTGATGAAGATAAAAGGGTTTTAACGGAAGATAACCATTCAGCGACACACTTATTACATGCGGCATTAAAACAAGTTTTAGGCAAACATGTAAACCAAAAAGGTTCTTTGGTAAATGCAGATTATTTACGTTTTGATTTTTCTCACTTCGCGAAAGTAACCGACGAGGAACTGGCTCAGATTGAGGTGATAGTGAATCAGAAAATCAGGCAAAACATTAAGTTGAAGGAACAGCGTAATGTGCCTTACCAGGATGCGATTGAAAGCGGCGTAACTGCGCTGTTCGGCGAAAAATATGGTGATTTCGTGCGTATGATTACGTTTGATGATCATTTCTCTAAAGAACTTTGCGGTGGCACACACGTTAAAGCAACCGGGCAAATAGGTTCTTTCAAAATTGTATCTGAAAGTGCTGTTGCTGCCGGTGTTCGTAGAATCGAGGCCATTACAGCCGATAAGGCGGAGCAGTATTTCCTGGACCAGCGTAAAGAACTCGGCCATTTGAAAACACTATTAAACGGTTCCAAGGATTTATCAGCAGCGGTTCAGGCCTTGCTTGATGAAAATGCAAAACTGAAGAAAGAGATTGAGAAATCCACTTTAGAGCGCGTAACTATATTAAAACATGAAATTGTGCACCACGTCCGCGGGATAAATGGTGTAAACCTTATTGCAAAACATATTGATTTGCAGAGTGCTGATGCGATTAAAAATCTTGCTTTTTCTCTGAAAGATATGATTGATAACCTGTTCCTAGTTTTTACAACAGAAATTGATGGTAAACCTGGGATTACCGTTATGCTTTCTGATGATTTGGTGAAAAAAGGGATGAATGCGTCGAATATTGTCCGTGAATTGGGTAAAGAAATTCAAGGCGGTGGCGGTGGACAACCATTTTATGCCACTGCAGGCGGTAAGAATCCTGCAGGTTTAAAAGCTGTGTTAGAGAAGGCTTCAGATTTTATAGTCCAGTAATCCCTCTATCAGGGAAATCGCTTTTAACTTTTCTCTGGTAATTCTTACTCTTTCTGCGCATGCCTAAGCATTATGTTTGCCACGGAAGCACGAAAACCACGGAAAATTTTAACCTCCTCCGTGATTTCTGTGCTTCCGTGATTAATTAATGTTTACAAATGTTTTAAAAGCAATTTCCCTGAGTTCTAAGGATAGAATAGCTAATCATTAATAACTATTTTTTGTTTTTTTCTTTATCCAGAACGCTAAAAAACTGAACCAGCCTTTCACCGTTTTCGTCAACCAGTGTTAGGGTATGTTTTCCCGGTGCCGGACTAACGGCCAGCTGATGGAAATTTGTGGTTGTGGCGATATATTCGTTATCGATGTGCCAGTAAATTTTAGCGTTTTGATTTCTATGTGCTGCATTTAAAACAATTTTCCCACGTGTTCCGTCGAGTTCCAATGGAATATACACAACAGCACCGTTTTTAGGGTAAATTAATTCCATTACGCTGTTTCCTCCGGCGTTTTCACATCCGGGCATAAAAGGAGGGAGGCTTTTGTAATCACTGTTTTTTATTTTATAATAATATTCCATCGCAGGAGGCAATATAAACCAGCTTTTGTGTTGCATACTGGTTACGTTCTCACATTGGTCAGTTACCCGGTACGTACCGGTTCTGTCCAGATGTACCAACTTGTGAAAAGGACATGCTACAGTTTTTTCTCCAGCGGAGGGAACCAACTCATCTATAATTTCCAGACAATTTTCTCCCGCTTTATAGCCGCTTTGCTTACAAACCTTGATTTTTCTCAATTTTGTCGTCGGCGTTTCAAACCATTTTCCATTGGGTAATAATCTGAAAATATCAAATAAAACCGGCGCTGCAGCCTCAATACCAACCAATCCAGGCCTGCCTTCACCATCGGCATTGCCAACCCAAACACATACAACATAATCTGGTGTTAATCCGACGGCCCAGGCATCGCGAAAACCGAAACTGGTACCCGTTTTCCAGGCAACCCTTTGTGAGGATGAAAATTGCTCCCATAAGCCTTCATCGCCTGGCCGCATAACCTCTTCCATCGCATTGAACGTTGCCCAGATCGCACCATGATCTAAAAATGAATTGCGTTGATAATCTTTATTCTCATTTTTATCCCGCTCAAAATAGGTAGCTTGTTTGTAATCTTCCAGGTTGTATAAACCTTTGTAGGTATTGAAGTGATTCAGGGTTCGAACCATACCCATATAAGTGTTTGCCAAATCCCACATGGTTACTTCACTTCCGCCCAAAATGAGCGACAAGCCATAATGGTCGGCAGGTTGATTCAGCGTGCCGATTCCGAGCTTTTTAAGCTTATCGTAAAATCTTTCGTATTTGTATTGCTGCAACATTTTTACCGCAGGTATATTCAACGACCGACTTAAAGCTTTATCGGCAGAAATGGCGCCATCGTATCCCAGGTCGTAATTTTGTGGTGAATAGCCAGCGATCTGAGTAGGTATGTCCGGAACCAGGGTATGCGGTAAAAGGAAGCCGTCATTTAACATACTCGCATATAGCAATGGTTTAAGCGTACTTCCCGGACTTCTCGATGCCTTAATCATATCCACATGGCTTTCTAAAGCGGCGTTTTCAGGTTGATAAATATTACCCGCATAGCTTACAACCTGTCCGGTTTTTGCATCTAAAATTAAAGCTGAAATGTTATTAATATCATTTGCCCTATACCGGTTATTGTACCGTTTCAATATCGAATTTACTTTTAGCTGAATGGCTTCATTCAGCGTTGACCGTATTCGGGTAGACTTAATTTCGAGATCTGTTCTTTCCAGTTTAAAACGGTTTAACAAATGTGGCGCATTTTGTGGCAGAGGCATAGGTTTACCGGGAACAGGTTCTAGTTTTGAAAGGTTCGCTGTCGATTGGTCGATATAATCTAGCTTTGCCAATTTATCTAGTAAATCGTTTCGCTTTTTAATTAAACGTGCTGAATTTTTTCCAGGATGCACCAACGAAGGACTATTCGGAAGGACCGCTAAAGTTGCCATTTCCCCCCAGGATAACGTGTTGGCATCGCGGCCATAATAGCGCCAGCTTGCTGCCTCTAAACCGACAACATTACTTCCGAAAGGTGCATTAGCCGCATATAAACCAATAATTTCTCCTTTTGAATATTTAAGTTCCATTCTCAAAGCTAAAATCACTTCTAATAATTTTTGCCAAATGTTTCTGTCCTGCTTTCTTGATAAGCGAATAACCTGCATGGTTAAGGTACTTCCACCACTAACCACACTTCTGGCTTTAAAATTTTGCCGCATGGCCCGGCTCATGGCCAGAAAATCAATTCCGAAATGATTGTAGAAGCGTTTATCTTCAAAAGCAATGATGCAGTTTTTAAACTTAACGGGTACAGAATCTGCAACGGGGAATCGCCATTGTCCATCGCTCGCGATTGCGGCGCTCAATAAATTTCCATTGCTGGCCTCTATTACGTAAGAGGTAGGAGATTTGAAAAGTTTTGTGGGTAACGAGAACATAAAAACCAGAAGCAGGGGAAGGCAAATGATGTCGGTAATCAGAAATGCTTTTGGAGTTTTGTTCATTGTTTTAATTTTCGTGCTAACTCTAGTCGTAGCGTCTCGCTACGACTTAAAATGTAACTTTACTAACTCTGGTGGTAGCGTCTCGCTACGACTCTATAATCCTACTAATCAGAAGTCATGGTTCGTAATCCCGGTCACAGTCGTAGCGAGACGCTACAACTAGTCTCGGATTATAAAAATGCTCTATTAAATCGTTCTACTATACTCTAGTCGTAGCGTCTCGCTACGACTTCAATATTATTCGTTGATAATAATTTTAATTGCTCTCACACTATAAGCCATCCCATGGTTCCTTATCACAGTCGTAGCGAGACGCTACAACTAGTCTCGGATTATAAAAATACTCTATTAAATCGTTCTACTATACTCTAGTCGTAGCGTCTCGCTACGACTAAAAAATTATTCAATAATAATAATTTCGACCGCTCCTTTTCTAATTCCATAATAATCCCCGGCACTGCTATTAATCCAATCTTCCTCTTTTTCAACAAATCCAGCTTTAACCGGATTTTGATGAATGTAATTTAAACGTTGGTCCAACAGTTCATTTGTATTTAACTCTATCGGGTGATTGTGTTGTTGCCAAAATTGGAAGTCTTTATTTCTTTCATTATCTGAACCCAGTTTTTTCATAATTTTAATTATCCATTCTTTTCTGCTTTCATACGAGTTGTTTTCAATTGCTTTCCTAACGTGCCTGGAGGTAAAACTTTTGAAATCTCTTACAATGTCAGGTAACGAATCGGCTTCAGTTCCGATAATTAAATGGATATGATTCGTCATAATGCAATAGGCATAAAGTTCTAAACCTTTTTCTTGCTGACAAAATCTTAAGCTGTTGTAAATAATTTCTGTGTATTCTATCCTTGTAAATACATCGATCCAATCCACAACTGTAAAGATGACGAAGTAGAGTTTGGTATTATCATGAAATTTATACTTTCTACCCATTGTAATTTATCGACTAGTGAGGTCGTAGCGAGACGCTACGACCAGTGTCCAATTAATCTTTTAAACAAACTCCTAGTCGTAGCGTCTATAATATCAATTCAATAATATTAATTTCAACTGCTCTACTGATCTTGTTCCATGGTTCCTGTTCTTGATCAAAGGTCGTAGCGAGACGCTACAACCAATGTCGTTTTTTTAACTCTGCAATCTAAAATCTAGTCGTAGCGTCTCGCTACGACTATAATATCAATTCAATAATATTAATTTCAACTGCTCCACTGATCTTATTCCATGGTTCCTGTCCTTGATCATAGGTCGTAGCGAGACGCTACAACCAGTGTCGTTTTTTTAACTCTGCAATCTAAAACCTAGTCGTAGCGTCTCGCTACGACTATAATATAATTCAATAATATTAATTTCAACTGCTATAACTCTACTGATCTCATTCCATGGCTCTTCCTTAATTATAGGTTGTAGCGAGACGCTACAACCAGTAATTTTTAAAGCATTTTTAAACACCTACTTCACCACCTGAACCCACTTACCGTCCTGCGTTGCCGAAATATCATTGTTATACATTGCCTCACATTGAACGGCTGATAAATAATATTTACCCAAATAAGATGCATTTAATAACACTTTATAAACCAGGCTTTCATTTTCTCTGATATTGAAATAAGTGAAAACCCGGTCATCCCTGATGTCCTGATAAGTAAATGGAGACGAAGCCAGAATACTTTGGTTATCATTAACACGTGTATTAATAATTTCCCATCCCGATGGAAAGATTTGAGTTAAAGCCATTTGTTCATAATAACCCATTCTTCCAGGATTCTTAACGGTAACTTCTGCGTAGAAATCGGTTCCCTGTTTTAAAGTTGTCGGATCTAAAAGCTTTCCGTTTAAACGTTTGTAAACCACGTTCATATCCAACACATCAGGCCGGTTTGGCAAGAAATTATTCTGACCAGCCACCGGTTGTCCTTCCAGAACCAAACGAACAAACAACACGCTATTGCCTTTGTTCGTGATTGATGCGGTATTGCCTTTAAAGTTAACTGCAGTGCTGTTGATATATTGAGCAGAATTTACAGTTGCGGCTTTTCCATCTAATGCATATTGATACTGCAATTTATTTGAAGACTGGTTGGCACCACAGAATTTTGCGATGGCCAGTAAACTGTAAGCAGTTGTTTGCGTGCTGTACCAGGTGTTTTCGCCTAATTTTGCCGCTAAGGGTTGCAGTAAACTGGCCGCCTTGGTTTTCTGACCAAGTAAGGTCATGGTTTCTAAAATCATTGCCTCATCACGTATATCTGAACCGTAGGTTCCGCCCAGTTGTTTATAAGGTTGGATTGATGTATTCAATCCGCTGATCATATTTTGAGCAACATTAGCTTGTCCGGCCAGTTTGTAAGCTGCAGCCAAACGCCATTTCGCTGCAACAGATAGGTATTCGAATGCTTTTAACCTGTTCATCGCGGCCATCTCTGGTTTTTTCGCCAATGCAAGCATGTATAAACGGTAGGCCTGGGTTAAATCGCCACCGTAAAAATTATTGCTATTTGGTGCCCAGTTTACTGCTTTTGTTTTTTGATAACGTAATAATTCATCCAGCAATCCCACGGGTAGAGTATAACCGGCGTTTTGCGCCTCTACTAAAAAGTGACCGCCATAATTACTACCCCATTCGTCAGAACTGCCTTCACCAGGCCAGTAAGACAAGCCGCCATCAGGGGTTTGAAACCCTTTAATCCTCGTAATTCCAGCTTTAATATTTTTTTCCGTCATGGCTTTTTGCTGTTCAGTCAGCGGACTTAACCTGTCTAAATACAACTGAGGGAAAATACCTGATGTAGTTTGCTCTATACATCCGTGAGGGTATTGAATCAGGTAACTTAAACGTTTTTTTAGGTTTATTGCCGGAATAGATGAAACTTCCAATGTTCCAGAATTTGTTCCGCCCATCCCGATGGGGGCGTAACCTGAGGTCCATTTCTGACCAGGTTGAACGGTTGCTGAAACCACATTGGTTATGTATGGATTTGGATTTCGAATATCCATTTCCACGTCGTAAACTGTTTTTTCAGCACCACTTTGTGCTATGATCTTAACCTTAGCAATGCCGACCGTATTAGGTGCTTTCACTTCAAAATAAGTCATTTGCTCGCCCGTTTTTTTATAGTACAGCTGTTGTTTATTATTGCCCTGAACAATTAAGTTACTGGTTTGCAGCTGAACGGAAACATTTTTCAAATTATTTTCTGTGGCGAAAACAGTTACCGGCAGGGTAAAACTTTCGCCAGGACCGATAACCCTTGGTAAAGTTGCCAGAACCATTAATGGCTTTTTAACTTGCACTGATTTTTCTGCAAAACCATAAGCAGCATCCTGACCCGCAACCACCATCGCCCGCACTGCTCCAATGTATTGTGGTAACTTGAATTTATGAGTTTTGCTTTCACCTTTACCGATGGTATATGGCCCCATAAATTTAACGACAGCATTAAAACGGTTGGCTTTTGCAGGGTTTAAATTTTTATTAACGCTGCCATCACCTCCTATACTTAAAATGCGTTCTAAATTTCCACCCCATGCACCTAAAACATAATCAAATAAATCCCAGGTTTTAACGCCCAATCCTTCACGGGCATAGAATACGCTATGCGGGTCTGGTGTTTTGAAACGGGTTAAATCCAACAATCCCTCATCAACCAAGGCAATAGTATAGGTCATCGCTTTACCGTTTTGCTCGCCAACTGTAATGGTGTTTTCTATTTCAGGTTTAATTTTATCCAACATTTTTATGGTTGGTTTCAGAATGGTTTGCGGGTCTTCAACAGCAATTGGAATTGCACCATACATTCTTATTGGTAAATCGTTAACGGTTTGCGCATGGGGCTGTAGCAGTGTAACATTCGCAAAAACGTTTGGCGCCATTTCTTTCTCCGCTTTGAATTTATATTGTGTTTGGCCGGCTTCTGTATCAATCCAGAAGGTTTTTAAAACACGGCTTCCATTTTCAATTGAAACTAAAGCCCTGCCATTTTTCGCTGTTGGAATGGTTAAGGTAATGTCTTCGCCAACCGTAAACTTTTCTTTATTTGCGGTAAATGATAACATAGATGCTTCAGTAGGGTTTGCGCTTTGCTCACGCTGTGCCCAGCCTGGCCAGTCTATATAGACTGATTTTCCTGTTACATGACCGCCATTTAAATCGCGAACCAGAATCAGGTAGCGTCCCCATTCGGGTTCATCAATACGTAAATTCCAGCTTCCTTTACCATTTGATAGCGTAACCTGACTGGTTTCTATCAATTTGTTATACTGGTTTTGAGTGAAGTTTGCGTAAGTATATTGGTTATCCTGTTCCCACCACCATCTCCACTGGGTTTTGTACAATTCAACCTGAACGGTCTTACGGCCCGAAAGCAGTTTACCATCAGTACTTACATTTACAATTTCAATTTTATGATCTTTACCGGTAACCAGCATGCCGCTTAATTTATTGCCTTTTTCCGGGCGAATGCCTAAATAGTTGCTGTAAACATGGTATGGAATACTAAAATTATCGATACTGAAATTGCCGCCTGGTTCGAAAACCTTGGTCGTAAAGTTTGCCCTTAACACACCGGGAGCGGTATTGTTTTCGTTCAGATTGGTATTTACTTGTGCTGTTCCGGCGCCGTTCAAGGTACCCTCGAAAATCGTCTTCACCTGCGATTCGAAGTTTACGGTCGGATTATCAAAACTAAAGCCGTCGAAACCTTTAAATTTGGTTTCTGTGGTATTTAAATTAACGTCGACTTTAGCTTTTAAATTCTGCGCCGGTGATCCAAACAGCCATTTAGCGGATAGGGTAGCCGCACCGGTACCAGCAGTTAAATAAGTTTTGTTGCCGACATTGAAGTCGATTTTTAAGCGGTTGGGCATAACCGTTTCAATCTTCAAAGTTTTTGTAAAAGTGGCGCCTCCGGCTTTCACCTTCGCCATCCAGTTGCCGGTAGGGGCCGTATTTTCAGTTGCCGTTTTAAAACTATAAAATCCATTTACAGGCTTGCCGTTTATTAGTCGTTTATACAACTGGCCTTTTGGGTTATAAAATTCCATTGTTACCGGATAATTGGCAGGCAGTTTTTTCAGCTTATCTTCTAAAATAAACGAAATAAACAAACTATCACCCGGACGCCAGACGCCGCGCTCTCCATAAATAAAGCCTTTTAATCCGCTCTGCACCACATCTCCACCAACATCGAAGCGACTTAATGGTAAGGAACTTCCGTCATCTAATTTTAAATAACCTCGTTCAGAACCATTTTTTGCAATCAACAGGAACGGCTGACGTTTTAAATCGAATCTGGCAAAACCATCGCCATCTGTTTTAGTAGTAAAAATAATTTGCTTCTGGTAATCCATCAGCTCCAGGTTTACGCCACTCAAAGGTTTTGCAGTGAGTAAATCCGTAGCTACAATAAGCATACTGTTGTCGTTCCCACGTTTGGCAACCAAGCCGATGTTCGAAGCAAATAAATTCCGGCTTGCCCAGCGTTCATTGGTATAGAATGATGGTGTACAAGGGTTGTCTCTATCGTTCCATCTGTAATTTTTCGGGTAGTTGTTATTATAGCGGTGCCAGAAATCATCATCCTCGTCGATTTTTTCACCATAGCCATCATACTCACCATATTCGTTATATTCTCCCTCATCATCATCATTGTCGTTGTCCGATGCCGACTTACAGTTATAAACATTATATTCTTGCCTGAAAGCAATGGTAACCCGATACATTGCTCCGGGCTCCGTGCGAATCATCTTATCCAAATCTAAAGTAAAGCGGTTCTTTTTATGCAAGTTCAATGCTTTATCCTCATCCAAACGAATGGTTTTTTGAAGAATGGGTTTAGCTACACGGCGTAATTCATTGCCGTCTTTATAGCTGTTCGTCTGAAAAAACTGGGGAATATTATTTTCATAAACCTTAACTACTGTAACATCAACAGCTTTTAAATTGACGGCTTCAAAAGGAAGCACCAGTTTACCCGAATTCGGTAAAATGGTTCCGCCGCCTGCAATCGTTACCGACGGGATTTTATCTTCGAAAACCAGGTTAGCCGTCTTTCCTGTGGCCAGAGTTTTACCATTAATGTTCTCAACGCCGTTATTTACATTTAAAGTGTAATTGCCTTTTAGTTCTTCAGCAGCATAAACTTTAACCTGGCTCGCATCAATCGTATAACGTAAATCGCTAAGGTTGCCCAGCGAGATCATGCCTGTTAAGTCCTGACCAACACCTATGGGCTCCGAAAATTGAACCAGCGCATAATCTTCTTCGCCCTGAATGGCTTTCATATCCAATATTTCGAACTTATTCAAAGCCGGAATCCTGATTTCCTCTTCGCCTTTCTGGTCGGCATCTATTGCATCACCATCCCAGGCAAGTTTTAGTGTCTGATCTGTGTTTTTCTTTTTAATGCTGTCTACTGTGAATTTAGAACTGTTTTTAGCAGGATCATGTTGCCATTTTATCTTCAGCTTCTGGTCAAAATCCAGTTCTACAATTTTCTCAATTTTCGAAGTTTCTTCCGCATCTGCTGTAGACACTTCCCCGGTTAATTTCATGTAATCGAGGGAGGTATTGTTTTGAGAAATTAAACCATTTTGCGAAAGCATTACACCTGGTTTAATTATCCTGAATTCGAAGTCGAAATCTTCCAAGCCTTTTTCTGTAGCCGAAACTTCAGACAGCCTAAAACTGGCCTCATATTCTTTTCCCGGCTTCAAATTTTCATCAGGACGAAATTCTATAGTTTGTGGATCAATCCAGTACGTTTTACCGGAAATGGAAGGTGAAAAGTCGAATAAATCACGCGAATCAGCCTTGCCCAGGTCTTGCATGCCTGTGGCTGCATTTGCAAGATGTATTCGAATAAAACTCTTTTTAGAAATGGTTCCTGAAGTATAGGCTTCGATGTATTTTGCATAGGCCTGGTTATCTTCATTCGTTTTTTTCTTTCGGTTAAAATAAATGAATGCGATTGCAGCAATTGAAACTGCAAGCACACCGATAAAAATAAATTTCTTTCTGGAGGAAGACTGGTAGGTAGATGGTTGGTCCATTTGGAATTTTAATTAGATATGCTTCAAATTAAACTAAAATTCCCGTTATAATTAATTATGTTGAAAAGTAAGAACTTGTTAGTATGCGCCGTAATGTATATTTAATTTATGTTTTAGCAAATTAACAAAATTATAATCGGCGTTGAGTTTGATTCACATTATAATCGGTTATTACAAACGGCTATATTCAGCAAATACTGCTGTTTTCCTCCATTTCCTTAAATCTTTGGTAAATGCAGCCGCGCCAAACCGCCCCGAATAGTTTATAAGGTTACTTGTATAATATCAAAACCTTCATCTTTTTTTCCTTTTTCACTAAATCCAGGCCGATATTTTGTATTGATTTTATAATGCCATCGCGATTACGCAATTCGACAACGGTTTTTATGTCATATTTCTTGTTAAGGCCTGTTTCATCTATTACCGGAAGATCCATTTCGTTACTCAGATAATTATCTGCAAAGTCAGAAAGGGTAACAGCTTCGCCCTCATAACCTTGGCCGCTAAAGCCGTAACCGGATGCATTTTTTGTAGATTCGGGAAGGGTAAATTGTTTATTTATTAAAGCATATACGGGCATATCCCGATACTCAATCCTGGCTTGGATAGGCAAAACCTGATTTAATCTTTTCTGCAAAATTACCAGAAGGCTGTCCTTTTCCGCTGGTTTAACCAGCAAATCAAGGCAGTAGAGCGTCTGCTTATTGTCAAAGTCGCAAACTTCTTTCTCTTTTACTTCATAAACGACTTGTTTTTCAGATTTTATCCCATAGGCTTCCTTAAACATATACGTCATACAACCATTGATGAAAGTTATCCTGCGGTCTTTGTAAGCATTATGTTGAAGATACTTTTTAGCCATACCCGGCTGTCCAATCATGTAACTTCTTACGGTGAAGCTTTCACTTAATGTGCTATCCACCGCAAAAATATCCGCATTATTATTCACCTTCGGTTGGTTAATTTCAGCGGAAGAGTTTACCGTTTGATGCCTCACTAATTTATTTATCATCACCTGGTTAATGGAGTCTGTTCCCACTAAAGCGACAATTTTGCCACGGTCGATAATGGCACTTTGTCCCACATAAGAAAAAGCAAATACTTTATACAAAAAGAATGTTGGGTCGCTGGCAAGCCAAAGCTTAGACGGCTTCTTTTTCAGGTAGCTTTGTAATCGGGAAGGTACTTCATCTGAAATCCCAATAATTCGGATGGAATTGGGATTTGCATCCTGGAGTTTTGCCAGGTTATCCATTTCCGGTAAACAGGGGCTGCACCAGGTGCCCCAGAAATTGAGTATGTAAATTTTGTTATCTCCCGGCTGGTGAAGCGTCACTGATTTAACGGGGGCGTTAAGCAAATTTTGTACGGGTGCGTTCGGAAAATCATCTCCTTTTTTCAGCTGAATGCCCTGGGCGTGGCTTGATAGAAATGATAGCATCAGACTTAAAATTAAGTATATCTTTTTCATATTTTTTTGTTTGGTGCAAATTGGATAATCAAAAATTGAAACCCGTTAACGCGGAAGTTAATTTAGGTTATAGTATGTTAACAGGCTTATGGTAAGGTCAACTTTTAACTACATTTGTTTGTGAAAAAAAACGTTCGCTTCCTTATTGTAATCTGCTTATTGGCCATGTTATCCTTATTAGCTTTACAAGCGTATTGGATTGTAAAATACTATCAGGTTACGCGTTTCAATTTTGAAAAGGAGGTAAACATGGCATTCGAAGATGCCGTGAAAAAGGAATTTAGTGTCCGATGTGATACGGTGCAACAACTAATTGAAAATAAACTGATGGACACAACTCAGTTTATATTCAGTTCCAATCTGGATAAAGAAGGCACGCGCATATATAACATCCTTGCAAAAGGCAAGAGCAAAAACAAAATGCTTTCTTCTTTCAGTTTTAATGAACTTCCAGACAGCATCGGGCCAGGAAATGAGCAAATGAAACGGAAAGTTGCGCAACATTTTGCAGAACAACTCCGGTCTGAGGATCTGGAAAACCATGTTGTTTATTATCGCACACATGAACTCGGTGCATTTATGATTGATAAAGCCAACAAATATCAATTTGATACCACCCGTTTAAGACCTATATTAAACCATTACCTTGAGGCCCGGAACATCGAGATTCCATATCAATTTTTGACACTTAAACATGACAGCACAACCAATTCAAGCCATTTTAGCCAAAAATTAACACGTAATTTTCCAGTTATCAGTAAATCATTTCCAACCTACCGGTATACTGATAATCAACGCTATGTGCGCGCCATGTTCCGCAATCCTGCTTCCTACATTATATCTAACATGGGTTTGATTCTTGTTTCGTCAATACTGTTGGTTCTTTTGATTGCTGCTTGCTTATCTTTCATGCTGAAAAGCCTGTTCCGGGAAAAGAAACTCGCTTTGATTAAGGATGATTTTATCAGCAACATCACGCATGAGTTCAAAACACCTATCGCAACAGTTTCCGTTGCTATCGAAGCACTTGAGGAGTACGATGTACGTCATGATGAACATAAAACGTCGCGCTACCTTGATCATGCAAAAAATGAGATACAACGGCTTAATCAACTCGTTGATAAAATAATGAACCTATCCTTGTATGAGGGTGAGCAAACGGGATTTCATAAGGAATCCATACCTGTAGATGAGGTTATGCAGGAAATCATACAGATTTACGAGGTATCAAGCGATAAAAAACCGGACATCCATTATGAGAACAAGAGCGGGGTGCTGCAATTTGGGGTCGATAAACTTAAATTCAGGCATGCAATAAGCAACATATTGGATAATTCGATTAAATATTCAAAAATCAATCCGGCTATTAATATCGACCTGTTCAAAGAAAACGGCCATCTCGTATTTCGTTTCCAGGATAATGGTATCGGAATTCCAGAGAAAGATCTTTCCTTTGTTTTTGATAAGTTTTACCGTGTGAATAAGGGCAATCGCCATTTGGTTAAGGGCTATGGATTAGGCCTAAATTATGTGAAACAAATTTTGCAGCAGCACAAAGGCTGGTATAGAATTGAAAGTGAATTGGGAATTGGAACTACAATTATGTTAGGCTGGCCGATATGAATAAAATTCTTTTTGTCGATGATGAACCTGCGCTGGCAGAAATTGTAAAGGAAACCCTCGAATTAAAAGGCTTTGAAGTGCGGCATGCAGTAAGCGCCAGCCAAACCATGCTATTGTATCATCAAAATAAGCCCGACATTATATTGTTGGATGTGATGCTGCCCGATGGCGATGGATTTTCCATAGCCAGCCAAATCAGACAAATGGACGTACAAACGCCGATTATTTTTCTGACCTCTAAATCTCTACCGGCCGATGTGGTATTGGGTTTCGAAAGTGGGGGTAACGATTATTTAAAAAAACCATTCAGCATGCAGGAGCTAGTGGTGCGGATTAAAGCCCTCCTGAGCCATAACAGGTTACTTTATACACCGGAGAAAAAGAACAAAGCGGACGTTTGTATAGGGAATTATTCTTTTCAATACGCCGAAGGCCTGTTAACCTTATCAGGAACGCAGCGCTTACTCACCAGGCGGGAATCTGAAATTTTGCAATTGCTTTTGCTGAATAAGAACGGCATGCTCGACCGCAGCGTTATTTTGAATGCCCTGTGGGGCAACAATGATTATTTTTCAGGCCGAAGTCTGGATGTTTTCATCACTAAACTGAGGAAGTACCTGAAGGATGATCCGTCAGTTGTGATCATTAACATCAGGGGGCAGGGTTATAAGCTGGTTTATTAGGTTTCCCGCTGATCACGCTGAATCCGCAGATACATATCGTAGGAAAAAACAATTAAGGTATTAAGAAATGGTTAATTTAAATTTAAAGACTATATACCATTAAGAAAATTAAGCGATTTCCATTAATCCTAATAACTTTATTTTAATAACCTTGATTTCTTAATGGTTAATTTAAATTTAAAGATTATATACCATTAAGGCATTAAGAAAATTAAGCGGTTTCCATTTAGCTTAATAACCTTAAATCTAATTTGTTAATTTAAGATTTAAGAGCAAACACCATTAAGGCATTAAGAAAATTAAGTGCTTTTCATTAATCCTAATGATCTTAAATCTTAATGGTTAATTTAAGGTTAAAGAGCGAATACCATTAAGGCATTAAGAAACTTAAGCGATTTCCATTTAGCTTAATAACCTGAAATCTTAATGGTTAATTTAAGTTTAAAGAGCAAATACCATTAAGGCATTAAGAAAATGAAGTGATTTCCATTTATCTTAATAACCTTAAATCTAAACGGTTAATTTAAATTTAAAGACTATATACCATTAAGGCATTAAGAAAATTAAGCGATTTCCATTAATCCTAATAACTTTATCTTAATAACCTTAATTTCTTAATGGTTAATTTAAATTTAAAGACTTAAGAAAATGAAGTGATTTCCATTTATCTTAATAACCTTAAATCTTAACGGTTAATTTAAGTTTAAAGTCTATATACCATTAAGGCATTAAGAAAATTAAGCGCTTTCCTTTAATCATAACAATCTAAAATCTTAATGCTTAGTTTAAGGTTAAAGAGCAAATACCATTAAGGCATTAAGAAAATGAAGTGATTTCCATTTATCTTAATAACCTTAAATCTTAACGGTTAATTTAAGTTTAAAGGCTATATACCATTAAGGCATTAAGAAAATTAAGCGCTTTCCTTTAATCCTAACAACCTAAAATCCTAATGGTTAATTTAAGGTTAAAGAGCAAATACCATTAAGGCATTAAGAAAATTAAGCGGTTTCCGTTTAGCTTAATAACCCTAAATCTAATTTGTTAATTTAAGTATAAAGACTAAATACCATTAAGGCATTAAGAAAATTAAGCGGTTTCCATTAATCTTAATATCTTTATCTTAATAACCTTAATTTCTTAATGGTTAATTTAAATTTAAAGACTATACCATTAAGGCACTAAGAAGATTAGGCGATAAATACGCAAATACAATACGCATTTTTAATAATTATTTTAGATAGAAACCTGCGACGGTTTTTAATCTGCGGGAGCAGAATTGCTTTCAAGTAAGATATAGATTTTTGTAATCAAACGGCTTTTTGCCTTAATGTTTAATATGGTTCTCATCGGGCCGTGACCATTAGCCATCAGCCGGTGCTACCCGCTGTTAATTCATATCATATCGAGACTTGGTTGAACCAGTCAGAATGTAAGGACGGTCTATAACCTGCTTTTTGTGAAATGCATTTACAACTTCTTTATTGTGGTCGATTTCGCCTTTCATCATTAAGAACAGTAAATCGACTACCGATTTTCTGCGTATATAAACGGCAACCTTATCCCCGATAAAAAGAACAGGCAAAATTAAGTGCCGCCTTCTCAAAAATGGCTCGAAAACGTATAAGTAGGCAGCCGAACTTAATACTATACAATAGTTTATCATTTCTAATGGCGTTAATTTATCATTCTATTAGCGTTTTAATCCTAACGCAATAAAGGATATAAAGTTTCAGTTATTTAACATAAATAATCGAATTTGATTTTTGTTAATCTATTTAGGAATGTAAAAAACATGAAGGCCTTTAATTTGTTGTCTATTGGCATAAAACCTAAAGAAAATGACTAACGAAGAAAATCAAGAGCCCATATCGGGTAATCAAAACAATTTAAAAGGTGATAACACAGTTAAAAATCCTGATGATTGGACAACGGGCGACGAACCGATGACGGGCGCACAAAGTTCCTACCTTAAAACGTTATCTGATGAAGCTGGTGAAGAATTTGATGAAAGCCTGTCTAAAGCTGCTGCATCAAAAAGGATCGACGAACTGCAACATAAAACTGGCAGAGGATTAGACACCAGCAAGTAAAAATAATGCGCTGGTGTTCATTCTTCAGCGCATATTTCCAATTTATTCATGTAGCTGGTTTGATAGGTCATTGTTTTGATTAATCAACTTTCTCAGGCCAAAAAAAGAAACCAGCCCAATGGTTACGCCAACGATAATAAGTGCTTTGAATGTCATAATGGATTAACAATGGAGTTAAATGATTGTTTGAAACTCAGAATATCCCAATGAAAATTAAATTCAGGTATCTTTTAGAAAGCGTCAGAAGTGGTACGCTTGCAACAGATTAGAGGGCTTTTTGGGTGGTGAACTAATATACAAAGCGGATTACAATTTAATATCCACAAGAGCACAATGTCCGGATTTGTCCGGAAATGTCCGGTAAAATGCATGGTTGTTCGGGAGTTGTTGCAGAAACAGTGCTTTAAAGGCCGTTTTTCCGAAGGAGACTCGAAGGAGAGTCGAACAAAACGATGAGGATTATTCACCTGTATCCGTAAAGTTAAGCGACAAACCCCATAATTACGAGGTACGAAGCAATCTTTTTATAATAGATTGCTTCGGATCGCTCCATTCCGGCCTCGCAAAGACGAGTTGATTATTCCTTCGTAAACAGGAATTCTTTCCCCCCTTGCTTAAGTGTCATCTCTTTTTTTGCTGCATTGAATTCAAGTACAATTCCAGCCTGTTCGAACTTAAATGTGGTTGGTGATGCGGTTTCGAGCGGAAAAGCAGACTGACCGGTTGCCTGCGCAAACAGTTTGTCGCCGGTTTTAGTAATTGAAATTTTCGGTGGAATTTGGGCACTGGAATACTGACCTGCATAGGAATCCAGCATTTCAGAACTGATTTTCACTGCTTCAAAAGTAGGTACCTCAAAAGGTTTCCCAAACCAGGCACTCAGTGCAGCAATTAGAACGTTGTTGAGTGGGTACTGTGTTCCATTCGACGAAATGGCCACGGATAATTTTTCCTCCGGATTATAAATTAGAATCGACTTGAATCCGTCGATTGCACCATCGTGTCCGTAATTTATTTTGTCATAATAGGGAAACTGAAATAGCCCCAGTCCGAATTTCTGGTTCATTGTTTTCATCAGGTCCAGGGATTTCACGGTGATCAGTTTTCCAGCAAAAAGCGCACTGATGAAGGTGCTCAAATCCTGTGGATTCGAAACGATGCCACCGGCGCCCATGGGAATTGACAAATCCGTTTCTTTTTCCTTCGTCCACTTACCATCTTTAAACTGATAGGAATAGGTTTCGTTATTTTGCAGATTCGTTTTACTACCGAAGTAAGTATTTTTCAATTTTAAGGGTTTAATGATCTGCTTATCGAGGATGTCGGCATATTTGCTTTTATAGATGTCTTCTGCGATGTAACTCAACAACACATAATTGGAATTGCTGTAAGCAGCTTTACTATTCGGTTCGAAGTCGCTCTTTCCATCGGCAATAATTTTCAGCATAGCCTCTTTGGATTTGTATTGGTCCAGGTAAGCTAAATAGCCGGCATCACTGGTGAAGCTGTGAATGCCACTTCGGTGGTTCAGTAAGTTTTCTATTGTAATTTTCTTTGCGTTCTCAATTTCTGGAAAATATCGGTCAAGGGTTTGATTGAGCGTAATCTTATTCTTTTCCGCAGCCATGAGAATCAGGGTCGCCGTGAACATTTTAGATATCGAACCGATACGGTACTTTGATAATGTGTTTACGCTTTGGCGGCTGTCGATGTCGGCATATCCGATGGCTTTTGAATAGAGCAACTTTCCATTCTGGGTCACGGAGATGCTGCCCATAAACTGCTCTTTTTTATCCATTACCTGGAATAAACTATCGAGGCGGGCGGTATTCAGGTTTTGACTTTTGCAATTAAAAGCCGAAACGATCAGCAGGCAAATCAGGAGGTGTTTTTTCATAAGATTATTTTTTGTTGATGGATTTTTTAAGTTTAAGAAGCAGCGTAAGAATGAAGTAGCATAGCACTATGGAAAGTACCATAACTGGTATAAAAAAGTTACCAAGTAACTCGTTCATGCCCTGGTTATTTAAGTTTCTCGATATGCCCAGCACCATGAAAGTGTCTTTTTTATAAAAAAGACCTACTTCTGAAGGGTTCAGAATCTTGGCTAAGATAAGAAAGACAAAAGCAAACAAAAAGAGGTAGAGAAAGAAGAATATGAAATAGCTTATCCCATTGGTAAAGTTGAGGATCAATGCTTTGAATACATGAACCGGGTTAAAGGTTGTTGTCGCTTCAGTCAGCTTTTTATCAGCAATGAGTGGTTTAAGCACTTCTTCGGGCGTACCCAGTTTTTCGAGGACATTAAGCAAGGCATCAATTTCAGCGACATCGTTTCTATGTTGAATGGCTTCAAAAATATGGCTGTTAAATTCCATATAGACATCGTCCTGGTCTTGTTGCGATAGGGAAGCGGTCGTTGTCCTAACACGCTTCATGTAATCCTTATACACCCTTCCGGAAGCTTCCTGGCTAAATTTTATAGGTTCTATTTTCATTGGATTATTTTTTGGATGGCGGTTTCTAAATTTTTCCAGTAGCTGTTCATCTGCAAAAGCGTTTTGATGCCGGTATTGGTCAGCCGGTAATATTTCCTGGGGATGCCGGTTTCCTGCTCAATCCATTCGGAATCAACTAAGTTTTCTGTCTTAAGCCGGTTCAACAGGGGGTACAGGGTGCCCTCGGCAATTTCTATTTCGGTAAATTTCCTGATCTGCTCAATCAGCTCATAGCCATAATATTTCTTGTCCTTCAGTACGTTCAGGATAATGAAAGTCAATGTGCCTTTCTTTACCTGTGATTTCCAATTCGTTAAGAAAACTTCGTTCATGCGGTAAATGTATAACAAAATACATAGTATAGCAATGTATTTTGAAAATAAATAGTTTAGGTGGTTTTATGACCGTTAAAAGGGGTAATTTCCTCGACTGTCAGTAGAGTTAGGCGCAGCGTCTCTACGGATGCAGAATAGATTTGAGTTTGCTAACTCAAATAAAAGCGAGTCACAAACTCTTTTCTATACCTAATCCTTCGAGCCCTCTGGAAACTACGGACAGACATGTAATTTATTCTTTTGTCATACACCACTGTCTTGTCTCGGCTCGCCGCCGCCGAAGGGCTCTTTCTTTTTAGCATCAAAAAGAAACAAAAAATGCCGGCTGAAAATTTTTCTTCTGAAGCCAGTTGTGCGGCCGGATCAGTGCAGCCCGAAAAATTTGTTAGGCCGGATTTACGTAGAACGGGGAAACTGTGCTATGGCCTAGCTGGATGGAAATACCAATTAGTGAAACGTTCTTGCTGTTCGGGATTTAGCCTAGCAAATCCTAACTATTGATAAACAGGATTTCCAATTCTGTAATCATTCAGTCGATAGCATCTTTAAGCTTTGGTACGTTTTATTGTTATCAGCCCTTATCTTTGCCCTGTTATGAAAAACCAGCAACTTCAGGAGACCTTCGGAAACATCGATATCTATTTGTTTGATCAAATTCTCAAAGGCACTTACGACGATTGCCGCGTTATCCTGGATGCAGGTTGCGGAACGGGCAGAAATCTTACTTATTTCCTGCAAAGCGGAGTGCAGGTTTTTGGCGTCGATCAGAATCCGGAGGCGATTTCGCAACTGAGCAGCTATGCCGGGACATTCGGCCAGGCGATTCCGGAAGAAAATTTCCGGGTGGCTGCAGTGGAAGAACTGCCGTTTGAAAAGGAAACTTTCGACCTGGTGATCAGCAGTGCGGTTTTACATTTCGCAGAAAATCAAAAACATTTTGAGGCCATGCTGAATTCGATGTGGGCGGTGCTTAATCCCGGTGGCTATTTTTTCTGCCGGCTGGCTTCTGATATCGGCATCGAGTCTTTAGTTAGTTCTATTGGAAATGGCAGGTACCTGCTTCCAGATGGTTCGGAGCGCTTCCTGGTGAATCAGGAGTTGCTGCTCCGGCTAAGCAATGAACTGAGTGGGGAACTTTATGAACCGATCAAGACGACCAATGTACAGAATCTCAGAAGTATGACAACCTGGTGCTTGCGTAAATCGAACTGATCAACTAATTCTTGATTTAGTCAGGCAAGCTTCTCAAAAAAATCATAAAAACAAACTCCGTCATTGCGAGGCACGAAGCAATCTTTTTATAATAGATTGCTTTACCGAAATCGGTACATGCTGGCTCGCTCAGTTCCGGCCTCGCAATGACGAGTTGATCTCTAGCCCATATATTAAATTATTTCACAATCGATTATGGATTATTAAATTTTAAATGCAACTTTGTCGCGTATTGAAAGTTAAAAAGAACAATATCCAAAAAAAGTGCTGTCAGGTCGTCTCCTTCCTGATGGTCGTTCTTTTTATTTCTATGACTGTGGTTCAGGTATTTCACATGCACGACAGGGGCGTAACTACAGAGCAATCGGGTGAGGATGATTTGACCTATGCGGTTGAGAAGTGTAAGGTCTGTGATTTTTACTTTCATAAACAAAGCGAGACGATACACGCGGCCTATCCGCCGGCACTCGTAACGCCTTTACCAACGCTGATTACGCACAACACCCGCCATTACATCGGCAACTATAAATTTACCCTTCAGGGCTTTACCAACAAAGGCCCTCCTCAAAGCTGAGCAAAGCAGGTCAACTATTTTTAATGGTTTACACAACTGCCGCTGCATGTAAGCGGTGGTTACGCTGCTGATTCTAACATTCCCATTTATTCATTAATTGTCGCGTTGCTGCGCATGCAACCTCTATAGGTGTGCTTACGCATTCCCGGCTTCATTTTCCTACAAGCTTCATTCGTCATGAAGAAAATTTTATTGGTGCATTTGTTACTGTTTTCCTGCATTTGGGTATCCGGTCAGGGTTTACGGTTGTCCGGAAAAATTACCGATGGGTACCGGCACGATTTATCCGGGGTCCGGATTTCAATCCATCCGGTTGCAGCGGTGGTTTTTACCGACACGACCGGGCATTTTGCTTTTACAGGCCTTCCTAAAGGTGAATATGTGCTCAAAGCGGAACAGGAAGGTTACCGGTCTCAAAGCAGGACGATAAAATTATTGGCCGACCAACAGGTAGAGCTGGTTTTACAGGAAATGCATTACCAACTGAAGGAAGTTTACGTAAGCAACAACCACATCAAAGAACGCAAGCAAAGCGAATCAATGAATATAGAGGTTGTTAATCAGGACTTCATACAGCGTAACCTTGGGGGCAGCCTGATGAGCACTTTGTCGCGCATACCTGGCATTAAAACCATCGGCATCGGCTCCGGTCAATCCAAACCGCTCATCCGTGGGCTAGGGTTCAATCGTGTGGTGGTGGTTGATAAAGGCGTGAAACATGAAGGCCAGCAATGGGGTGCAGACCATGGGTTGGAACTTGATCAGTTTGCTGCCGGCGAAGTCGAATTAATTAAAGGCGCCGCCTCGTTTCTTTACGGCTCGGATGCCATAGGCGGCATCATTAACGTAAAACCTGCCGCGGTACCACGGCCCCATAGCATTGCCGGATCGGTTGACCTGATCGGAAAGATCAATAACAATCTTTTTGGTACTTCGGTCAATCTTCTGGGCCGGAGTACGCATTGGTTTGCCGATGGCCGGTTTACCTATCAGAACTACGGCGACTACCGTGTGCCGGCAGATTACGTTCAGGTATACAACTACCAGGTTAATTTATTCAAAAATCACATACGTAATACGGCAGGTAATGAAACCGGCCTGCACCTGAATACCGGTTTTGTGGGTGAACGTTTCCGTAGCCTATTTTACTTAAGCAACCTTTACAGTAAAAGCGGCTTTTTTGCAAACGCCCATGGGCTGGAGCCGCGTAACGTACCAGCAGAAATATACGACGCTTCATCACGCGATGTTCTGAAACCCAGCCAGCAGGTAAACCACTTTAAGCTGATCAACCGCAGTGCGTACCGGTTTGGCAGGCATCAGTTGGAAATGGAACTGGGCTACCAGCGGAATTTCCGCCAGGAGTTCAGCCAGTATGTGAACCATGGCTACATGCCACCAGTTTATCCGGATACCATGCGCATTCCGGTCGACCTGGAGCGTGAATTCAACAAGCAAGTGTACGATTTAAACCTCCGTGATGAAATCAAACTGGGGAAACACAGGCTCACTATAGGTTTCAATGGGGCGCATCAGGATAATGCGATCAATGGCTGGACCTTCCTCGTGCCTGCATTTAAGCAAACTACGGCCGGAGCTTTCGCCTACGACAAATTCCAATTGAATGAAAGGGTACTGTTCCATGGTGCCATTCGCTATGATTATGGGCAGATCAGAATGTTCAAATATACGGACTGGTTTGAATCCCAAATCGTTGAGGATCGTGACACCACCTCTCAGAAACTCGTCCGGGCCGATAATCTCAACCGCCGCTTTAACAGCCTGGTATGGTCGGCAGGATTGAACTACAATGCCGGCAAGTTTAACCTAAAGGCAAACCTTGGGAAAAGTTTCCGGATGCCAATCGCCAAGGAACTGAGTGCCAATGGTGTCAACTACCACTACTTTAGCTATGAGCGCGGCGATCCTTCTTTAGCGCCCGAACAATCTTACCAGGCAGACCTGGGTCTCGGCTGGACGGAAGAAAAATGGTCCGTGCAGGTCAGTCCTTTTTACAATTATTTTCCCAACTACATCTATCTTAATCCTACTGCCCAACATGACTATTATTATGGGGCCGGTAACCAGGTGTTTCAGTATGCACAAAGCCGGGTGGTGCGCTACGGCGGAGAAATTCAGTTAAAGTATCACATTCTGAAAAGCTTGAGCGCGGAATTCCTGGGCGAATATGTATATGCAAAACAGTTATCGGGGGATAAAAAAGGTTATACGCTGCCTTTCTCACCGCCAGCCTCGGCCTTACTTAACCTGACCTGGTCTCCCGAACTCAGTGAAAAGCTTCAAAATACCTACATCTCTGTTGATTATCGCCTTACAGCGGCACAAAACAACATTGTCCCTCCCGAAAAGGTATCCCCGGGGTACAGTGTGATTAACATTCAGGCGGGAACTAAGGTAAGCCTGGGTAGCCAGTCTTTAATGATTAGCCTTCAGGCGCAAAATGTACTGAATACCCGGTACCTCAATCATACCAGTTTTTACCGGCTCATTGAACTCCCGGAAGCTGGCAGGAACCTTATTCTATCGCTCAAAGTGCCTTTCGCAATTAAAAAAGCAAACAATTAAACACGATAAAAACAAGAAAAACGATTATGAAAAAAACAAAAATTCTAGTGGCATTTTTAATGCTTGCCGGCACCTTTAGTGCCTGTAAAAAAGAACAGGAGGAGCCTGAAGCTGTTAAACCGACCGCAGACCACATTGAGATTGGCTACGCAAACAACAAGCAAGCCATCAGGGGCCGCGATTTCCATTTTAACGCAGACGTTACGGCGGCCCTCCGGATCTCCGCAGTGTCGGTTAAGATCCTGCAAAAAGCGGGACAAACTTATTCAGCAAGCTGGAAAATGGAATTGGACTGGGCAGAATTTAAGGGTGTGAAAAACACGACCGTGCATAAGCATTTCACGATTCCCGCCGAAGCGCCGGAGGGTACCTACGAATTTATTTTCACTGTTAATGATGAAAACGGAACCAAACTCGAACTAAAAGAAGACCTGGCGATCATAGACGCGGCCAATATGCCTGTCGATCCAATGGTTGACCGGGATATTTTTTCGAGGAACGACGACATGGTTTACTACATGAACACTTATGTAGAAAATCCGCTCCTGTTCAAAAAAGGCGATAAATTTACTGCACGCGCCCAGGTTAAGCAAATCCAGGGTGACGGTATCTTGTATACCGCATTAATCAAGCGCAAGCTAAACTACTTTCCGGAAACGGTAGCGCAGCTGGATATGGCCAAAGCGACCATCATCTCTAAAACAGAACATACAGGCCTTGGTCCGGCATCGAAAGTGAATACCCAGAAGCAGATCAATGGCGTATGGGGCGGCGATGATATCGTGATCGGTGCAGAGAAGGATGTGCTCGGTAACGCGATAACCGGTAATAAAGCATGGGAATCCGGTCAATATAACCTGGTTATCCTGTATTTTAATTCCACTTATAAGGTGAGTACGCACAAGACGATCCCGGTAACGATTAATTACTAAGCCAACAAAGACAGCAATTATAAACTACCCCTTAACAAGAACATTTAATATGAAAAAGCAGCTAACAGGCCTTTGCCTGATCCTAATGGTGGGTATCAGCGCCTGTAAAAAAGACAACCAGGAAGCCATTGATACGGAATACCCGGTCATTAATGTAACCGGAACGACCGCTTTCCCAAAACAGTGCAGCACCGTTAAACGTGGTGAAAAATTCTTATTCCAGGCTCAGCTTAGCGATAATTCGCAACTGGGTTCTGTGAGTGTGGACATTCATCACAACTTCGACCACCATACGCACAGTACCGAAGTAGAAAGCTGTGCCATGGACGCCATAAAAACGCCCGTAAAGCCTTTCCTTTTCATTCAAAGCTATTCAATACCAGCAGAATCAAAATCCTATGAAGTAAAGCAGGAGATCACGGTGCCTTCAGACATTGATGCCGGTGATTACCATTTTATGATCCGGCTTACCGACAAGGAAGGCTGGCAAACCATAAAAGGCTTAAGCATTAAAATAGCAAGTTAAGACAATCGCTTAATAATTTCTTTCACACTAAAAATGCTGTTATCAGCAGTTATCATCCAATAAATCAAAATCATGAAAAAAAATCACTTAAAAAAATTAGCCTGTTTGCTGACAATCACACTTGCATTTGCCGCTTGTAAAAAAGACAATGCTGGGCCGGATCCGGAGCAACCGGGTGAAGCAAACAAGGAACAGAAATTCGTCCGGGTATTGGTAAGCGATGAGCAAAGTACACAGTTAAGTTTCATCGATCCATTTAATGCAAAAGTAACCGCGATAGCTGCAAAGTATCCGTTGGCCAACCTTTATGGAACGGCGTCCGGACGTTATGCTGCTGTCTTGTATCAAAACCAAAACCTGGTGGAGGTATTCGACAGCGGCCTTGCATCTCATGTCGACCATGTAGATGAGGTGGGTAATGCTAAATGGGCTGCAATTACTGCAACCGGGTTGAAACCAACGCATTTTAAAAGCAAGGGTACAGAATCCTTAATTTTTAATGATGCCGACGGTACACTCAGTGTCGGTTATGATGCCGACTTCAATACAGCGGGTGCCAGATTCAGGATTATCAATGCAGGGCTGTTGCCGCACCATGGTGCGATGGCGCAGTTCAGTAATGGCAATTATGCGGTAACGGTAGCGCCAGTCAGCGGTGCGTCTCCTAACAGGGTTCAGATCATCAATAAATCCGGCACTGTCGTTCATGCTTCAACTCTGGAGATTGGCGCCATACATGGCAATGCGAGCGATGGAAATGTTGCCGTATTTGGTGGATTCACCAGTGCCGGGGCAACTGCGGGTGGTGTGCTGGTGGTGAGTGCATCTGGTGAACAAAAGCTGATTCCCAATCCTGACGGCTTTGGCGCATTCAGGTTAGCAAACGTTTATTATGCCGAATCAGCTAGAAAATTCATCGGTTTTGTCGCCACTAAAGGCGCTTATCTAATCGACGTTACAGGAAGCAAAATTACACCGATCTATAGCGGTGCTGATGCTTTCCAGTGCAAGGTGGACTATTCAGGCAAAAACCTGCTTGTTTTGACCCTCGATGGCAAACTAAGGATATATGACCTGCAAAGCGGTGCATTGAAAAAAGAAGGCAGTGTAATTTCTGCAGTTGCTTCTGCTGATACCTACAAGCCGGTACTGGAGGCCACAACAAAATTTGCTTACATCGCTGTCCCTTCCTCGGGCGAGGTTTACCAGGTCGATCTTGCTGACTTTAGTAAAGTAACCAGGCACAAAGTAAGCTCGAAACCGGTAAGACTGACGCTTTTCGGTTTTGAGAGCAGCGCCGGACATATGTAATTAGAACGCAGGAAGGGCACAGATTTATCGGTGCCCTTCCTGTTGTTTTAACGGTACTGGAACATACCCGAAACCCATCATTTTCAAAGCCAAACCCACTTTGTTGAATATTAAGGCCTATATATTGCCAGGATTGTTCCTGTTTCAAGATAATTCCATCATTAAAACTCCATTTAGCCCCATCTAGCGCAAGCGTCCCGCTTGTGCTTTAATGGGCTTTTATAATTAACTATTTCGTTTTTTGGATTAGTCACAAGCGGGGGTTATATCTTTAATATCCCCATCTAGCGCAAGCGTCCCGCTTGTGCTTTACCGGCTTTTATAATTAACTATTTCATTTTTTGTATTAGTCACAAGCGGGACGCTTGCGCCAGAGTACTTGATACGCTCGCGCCGGACTAATCCTACCGAACGTGATTTATAAACTTATGTACAAGCCGGAGTAATTTACACCCTTAAAAAACCCGTACTCTGCACGAAGCTATCAGGTATTTATTACACGAACCCTTTAGTTTTTAGTTGGTTATATCTTTAATATCCATCATTTATTGAAAGATCATGGAAACGAAACATAAAACTAATGTAACTACAACCGGCAGGGTAATATCCGTTCTGGGCGGGGCCGCCCTGGCATATTATGGTTGGAACAGAAAAGCATCACCTTTAAGTAAAAGCTTAACCACTTTTGGCGCTTACCTGATTTTCAGGGGTGCTTCCGGTTATTGCGCCTTTAACGATGCCCTGCATATCGATAAGGGGCATTCTGATAACAAAGGCTTTGAAGTCAAATCCAGTGTTACGATACTCAAACCACGTGAAGAGGTGTATCAATTCTGGCGGCAGCTCGAAAACCTGCCGAAGTTTATGGATTACCTCGAAGAGGTGCGGGAGGCCGATGGCAAGCGATCGCATTGGGTGGCAAAAATTCCTAAGAATATAATAAATAAAGAAGCCCTTAGTACGGTGGAATGGGACGCTGAAATTATACATCAGGAAGAGAACAGCCGCATCGCCTGGCGTTCCCTGCCTGCATCTGAAATTGAAAATTCAGGTGAAGTCCGCTTTACTGATGCCCCCGCTAACCGGGGCACCGTGGTACAGGCGACGATTTCTTACCATCCACCATTAGGGCTCGCCGGCGAACTGGCGGCAGGCCTGTTGAATCCGGCGTTTAGGGAGTTGGTTAAACAGGATCTGCGCCGTTTTAAGCGGTTGCTCGAAGCGGGCGAAATCCCAACCATTATTGGTCAGCCTTCCGGGCGCAAAAATGGAAAATACTGAATCTTGTTTTAAATTAAATGTTAAGTTATGAAAGCAATCTGCTGGGAAGGGATCAATAAAGTAAGTACCGAACGCGTACCCGATCCGACCATCTTGAATCCACGGGATGCCATTGTGCGTGTTTTATTGTCGTCGGTATGTGGCTCCGATTTGCACTTGTTGGGTGGCTATATACCCGCCATGCGGGAAGGCGACATCATCGGTCATGAGTTTATGGGCGAAATTATAGAAGTGGGTCCGGAAGTAAAAAAACTAAAGAAAGGCGACCGCGTGGTGGTGTGTTCTGTATTATCCTGCGGCGGCTGTGAATTCTGCCAGCGCGAGGAATATTCCTTATGCGATAATTCCAATGCGGAACCAGAATGGACCGAAAAAGCTTATGGTTACCCCGTGGCCGGGATTTTTGGTTATTCACACGCTTTAGGCGGCTATGCCGGAAGCCATGCGGAGTACACCCGCATTCCATTTGCCGAAAATACCTGTTTCAAAATACCGGAGGGTGTAAGTAATGAATCTGCATTATTTACTTCCGATGCTTTTCCGACCGGATACATGGCGGCCGATTTCGCCGGTATCCAACCGGGCGACACCGTGGTGGTATGGGGTTGTGGCGGCGTCGGACTCATGGCCATGCATAGTGCCTGGCTGCTGGGCGCAGGCCGGGTCATTGCCATTGACCAGTATCCCTATCGCCTGGAACAAGCCCGAACCAGGGCAAATGCCGAAGTGCTCAATTTCAGGGAAGTGGATGTACTGCAGGCGTTAAAAGAAATGACAGGCGGCCGTGGTCCTGACCGTTGCATCGATTGCGTGGGCATGGAAGCGGATAGCACCGGGATTGAAAAGTTATATGATTATGCCAAGCAATATGCCCGCCTGCAGAATGACCGGCCTGCGGTGCTCCGGCAAGCCATTATGGCCTGCCGCAAAGGCGGAACGGTATCCGTTATCGGGGTATACGGTGGCTTCATAGATAAATTCCCGATGGGTGCGGCCATGAATAAAGGCCTGACTTTCCGCATGGGCCAGCAGTTCGGACAGAAATACATTCCTACACTGCTGGATATTGTCGCCAGGGGAGAAGTGGACCCGGCTTATCTGCTGACCCATAAATTGTCGCTCGATATGGGGCAGGAAGGCTACATGATGTTTAAAGAAAAAACAGACAAAAACATGCGTTCGGTCTTTGCTCCGGCCGGATAAACAATCTGTTAATGGCGTGGGGCTGCTCAGCATCCGCGCCTTTTTTAAATTAAAATTATAAAGATGAAAAAGGAATTCTTGATTTTTAGTATCGTACTGATGGCTTTTATGGCCTGTAAAAAGGATAGGTCGGATGCGCAGGGACTCGAACTGGTTTTTGCTGATGATACCTATCAACTAACGGGTGTAGCAAAGGAACCCTCCGGCCGGCTTTGGGTAAATTACCCCAGGTGGTCTGACATTTACCGTTATGCAGTGGTTACGGCCGAAGGTAACACCGTAAAACCCTATCCAAACGAGGCCTTTAACAACTGGCAGCCCGGTCAGGATGGGCAAAATATGTGGGTTTGTGTGCAATCTGTTTATGTGGATAATGGCGGCGGACTTTGGATACTCGACCCGGCGGCACCGATGATGAAAACCATACAAGGCAATGGGGCGAAACTGGTGAAGATGAATAAAACAACCAACCTGCCGGAACGGAGCTATTCCTTCATGAATATCGTTCCCGATACGGCTTATGTAAATGATGTGCGCGTTGATGTCAGTAAAAATTTCGCTTACCTGAGTGAATCGAAAGGAGGCGGCATTATCGTAGTGACCTCGCTTCCGGCGAGATGCGCAGGGTATTGAGTACGCATTACTCCGTGAAATCAGACCCAAATTACAAGTTCATCATCGATGGGAGGGAACTGATGAAAGAAGGTAAGCCTGTAAAAATCAATTCAGACGGAATCGCCCTAACACCCGACGGCAACTGGATTTATTATAAGCCCTTAACCGACGACAAACTCTACCGCATTAGAACAGAGTTCTTGCGAAATTTCAGCATGAGCGATACGGAACTGGGCTCAAAAGTAGAGGATTTAGGCCATTTCTCCTCAACCGATGGAATGATCTTCGACGCCGCCGGCAACCTCTATTTAGGCGATTTACAGAACTACCGCATCCTTAAAATCGACCAGAACCATAAAATGACGACACTGATTAAAGATGAAAGGCTCATCTGGCCCGATAGCTACAGCATTGCCGATGGGTATTTGTACATCAGTTGCTCGCAGATTCAGAAGCAGCCGGAATATAACAATGGAGTGAATAAGAGAACTAGTCCTTATACGGTTTACAGGATGAAGTTGTGACTTTGATAAAATAGGAGGGTTTGATAAACTGCAGACTAAAAAAAGGTGACTTATGAACCCATCAAAAAGACTGATGTCCAGAACCTGAGATGTATGACCACCTGTTGCTTGCGTAAAATGTAAGACCTGGCCAATATCGCTTTATTTCGTTTCCTTCCGTCATTCTCGCGCAGGCGGGAATCTTAAAGCGCTTTGCGATAGAATTAGGATTATTCATAGGTTTTTCTTTCCTCAAAGGCATTCATGAGCAATCGTGGTTCCCAATTAAATTGGGAATGACAACTTATCTAAAATAATCGATTCGTTATAAACGAGACGCGTGTGCCAGACTAATACTTCTGAACGCAATTCCTAGACCTATGCCCGCCCTGTCCGTTAGCGTTAAGCATAGCGTCTCTATGGATGCAAGCATGGAATTGAGTTTATAACTCAATATAAAAACAGTCACAGACGCTTTTAATCAATCCGTAGCGCCGTCTGGAAACTATGGGCGGACAAGCTTATTCTATTTTAGAAACAAATTCACGAGAAAATTCTTTTGTTTCTCCTGTTTTTGTTTCTCCATCCAGAAACATTATCTAGAGAAACTTTTTTTTGTTTCTCGTGAAATTGTTTCTCCAATCCAAAATATTCTTTACGCTTATCGAAAATCATAAAAACAAATTCCGGCCTCGTAAGGACGAGTTCATCTTATGGATTGCAAAACAAAACATTCGCTGTTTGGGATTTTAGTTTAACGAATTCCGAAAATTGATGAATAGGATTTTCAATTATGTAACGCTCTGTCGGTAGCGTCTCTACAGATTATTTCGGAGAAAATATTTGTTAGAAATTGATATTATTTGAGTTAATTTGGATACGAGCTACAAGCTCGCACCAGCTTGAACACTAATCTTGAAAGTGTTGTGCAATTGGGAGACGTTTAAGTCAATAAAATAAGTAAGCAAACGATATGATGACCAAAATACTCTGGATAATATTTAGTCTCATATTACTTGTCACTTTAGTATATTTATCAATAAGATATAATAGCTTCAGTTGGGTTTATTATGCTCTGATAATTATTATATTTTGGAACATGAAACATTTATATAATAGGAAAGGCTAAAGATGAAAGGATACATGAATCTTGACTTATATTTGCATTTAAGTAAGTAATTCTTATGAGCAATGTGTCCCCCCGCTAGTCCGATCGGATTGCAATTCATTATTTGTGCTGGTCCGAGCTTTTAACTTGTAACAATATAAAAAAGCCATTATTAAAATTTAGAATTCGTAATCACTTGCTTTAAGCAGCTTAATTTATCCAGCTAGTTTTAGTTTTTGAATATATGCGGCAGAAATGATATAATTTAAGTTGATATAGGAACAAGCTACAAGCTCGCACCAGCTTATGGATGTAATCTGAAACAAGCTAAATTATTGAATACATTTGAGGCTTTGGTAGCCCATTTTGAGGATATATCAAAAAAAATGATAGTGCTACCTCCTAAGATTAGGTTTTATTATTACATTCTCCGTAAATTGGGCATATTTTTTTTTGTAAAACAGCAGAAAGTTATCTATGTTACAACCGAATCCTAACGTTATCAATAATCCTATAGAACTCTTTCCGGTAGCGCCTATTACACCACAATTAAAAGCAGTGGACTTCTTCTGTGGTGCGGGTGGCGTTACAGCGGGATTCGTCCAGGCTGGCATCGAAGTCTTAGCCGGAATCGACATTGATCCGAATTGTAAGGCTACTTACGAAGAGAATAATACCGGGAGTAAATTTTTGAAAAAAGATATTTCGCTCTACAATCCTGAAGATCTTAGCACTGAATTAAAAATTCAACGCAACGATGATGATTTGGTATTTATAGGTTGCAGCCCGTGTCAATATTATAGTTCAGTAAATAATATTAAAGATAAATCAGCCAAGGGAAGATTACTTTTAGAAGATTTTCAACGGTTTGTAGATCATTTTAGACCTGGGTATATATTTATAGAAAATGTTCCAGGATTAAAAAAAAACAATGAAAGTCCATTAGGTCGGTTTAAACAATTTCTGATCGACGCGGGTTATGTGTTTTCTGATGACGTACTTAATGCTAAGTATTTTTCAGTGCCTCAAAACAGAAGAAGATATGTGTTGCTAGCCACGAGGATAAATAATGAAATAAAATTGCCTACAGGTAGTAAGAAAAATGTGACCTCCGTTAGATCAGTTATCGGCGATACAACTGTATTTCCCCCAATCGTAGCAGGGCATAAAGATAATAGCGAATTTTTACATAGCGCAGCCAGTCTTAATGAAGTGAACATGAGAAGAATTCAAAGAACCACTCATAACGGAGGTTCGCGAAGAGAATGGTCTGATGATCCAGAATTACAATTGGAATGTTATAAAGATTATGAGGGTCATAGTGATGTCTATGGTAGGCTTTATTGGGACAAACCATCACCAACTATAACTACTAAATTTTACAGTTTGTCAAATGGTCGATACGGACACCCCGAACAGGACAGGGCTTTATCGCTACGTGAGGGGGCTGTACTCCAGTCCTTTAGTAGCAGTTACAAATTTTTGGCTTCGAGCCAAGGAATTAATGGAAAACTTATAGGTAATGCAGTGCCTCCTAAAATGGCCATGGCAATTGGTAATGCATTGATAGAAAACAGAATAAATGGCGCAATTTAGGGCTAAGGCGAGAGCGGTCGATTTATTAGGTAAAGGACAGATAGCTGATTTGCCTACTGCTATTTCCGAACTTTGGAAAAACGGATACGATGCTTACGGTAATAACCTAGAAGCATCGTTGTATGAGCAGGGGTATGAAGGTGCGAGCCAGTCCATATTCGTCGTTTCTGACGACGGCAGAGGAATGGACGATGAAGATATATCCGATAAGTGGTTTGTTTTGGGAACCGATTCCAAAACACGAGGCAGGTACGACCAACAAGGACCCGATACACTGGATAAGCCGCCTCGTGTAAAGATGGGCGAAAAAGGCATTGGCCGTCTTGCAGTTGCTTATTTGGGACCTCAGATGCTTATGCTTACTAAAAAGAAAAATCACCCTTTGGAATTGGTTTTTTTTGACTGGCGTATCTTAGAAAACTACAATTTATATTTAGGAGATGTGCAAATTCCTCAAAGCTCAATTACTTCATTAGACGAGTTTGAGGGAACGCTGAAAAATCTAAAAAAGGAATTTCTTCAAAATTTTCCTCAAATAGCCCCCGGTAAATTTGATCCATGGAGCGAACAGCCTGAAATTAAGGCATCAATAATTTCTTACTGTAATAATCTTAGCGTTCCTGATTTTATCATCAATGATGTTGTAAAAGGTCTTTTAGCCGATTTATCGGCTGCACATGCCACCAGGTTTATTATTTTTCATCCAGATCCGCAAATAACAGAGCTAAGCACGTTTGCGAAAGAAGATTCAACAAAAGACATTGATAGCGCGTCGTTAAATTATACCATATCCTCCTTAGCGGGCCTGTTTAATCTTTTTAAAACCAAAGACCCTGAATATAAGACTCATTTTTGGATACACAAAAGTGACGGCACAGGAGTGTATGACCTTTTGACATTTCGCTCTTTTTTTGAACCCGATGATTTCACTAAGTCTGATCACATGATCGAAGGTGATTTTGATGTTGAGGGAAATTTTGACGGGACAGTCAGAATTTACAAAAAATCGATACCACATGTATATAAACCTCAAAAGGCTAGAAAGAAAACGTCCTATGGGCCGTACAAGATAAAGCTTGGTTATGTTCAGCGTGAAAAGGAAGATAGCTCGCTGACAGAAGCCGTTAAAGATGAGTTTGAACGTAAGTTAGATATATATAGTGGCCTTTTCATTTATAGAGATGGTTTCAGGGTTCTACCATATGGACGTCCCGATACAGATTTTTTAGAATTTGAAGAGCGTCGCAGTAAAGGTGCTGGAACGTATTTTTTTTCCAATAGGAGAATGTTCGGTTATATTGAAATTACTAGGGATGGAAATGGTGGGTTAAAAGATAAATCAAGCCGCGAAGGATTTACTAACAATCAGGCATTTCGCGACTTTAAAGTAGACCTGATTAATTTCTTTAAAGATCTAGCCAAAAAATATTTTGCTACCAAAGCAGAGGAAGATTATAAGCGAGATCAGCAAGAAGAACTTAAAAAAATGTCTCTCGCTGAAGAACAGGAGAAGCAACGTGATATTCAAGCCAGAAAAGAGTTTCAGCAAAAACTTAAGGATCTTCCTGGAACTTTAGAAAAACTCCAAATAGAATACGACGGATATTTGAAAGAACTGGAAAATAAATCTAACCAATCTGATATCATTTATAACGATCTTCAAAATATCATAACAAAAGCGGAAAATTGCAGAATAAGAATAAAAGACCTTAAAATTTCTAAGCCAACCAGATTTAAGCCAACGCCTTTGCAGCAGAAAACTTACCATAATTATAATAAGGATTATTCTAAGGTAGTCGGTCATTTTGATGAATCAACTTCTATACTGAATAATGTCAGAGATAAGCTGAAAGTGCATGAGCTTTTCCAGTCGTTCCAGGATAAAAACACTTTATATAAAAACACACTTATTTCTCAGTATCGTAATGTATCTGCCGAGTTAGAACTAGCTTTTAAGAATATTGAACGGGAACTTGAAAATGAACGAAAAATATTGTTGGATGATTTTGAAGGCAAGTACAATGCAATCATTCCGGCAAAAGACGACGCAGATGATATCGGAAGAAGTATGAAATTACTGGAAAGCATTTTTAATGATTCCAGAGAACGGCTGATTAGCAGAACTGCACCATTTCTTGAACATATCAAAAGAATAAATTTTAATGTTGACGAAGATAATTTAGTTGGGTTTTATAAGTGGAAGTTTGAAGAAATGCGCGAAGAATGGAACCAAACTTATGAACTCGCTCAGTTAGGCATTGCCGTTGAAATTATCGATCATCAGTTTAACACTTTGTATGCACAGTTAGCTGAAAATATCAGCACAATGCAACGCTTTATGATTCCCGGTGATGAAGCAGAAAAAAAATATAACCGTCTCTATACGGCATTTGAACACCTGCAAAATAACTATAAGCTTTTACAACCTATTTACCGAACAACAGGTAGGATAAGAAAACAAATTCCAGGTCAGGAAATAAAAGACTATACAAAAGAATTTTTCCATGATAAATTTTCTGAAAATAAAATTTCATTTGATATAACCCCCAAAGCTTCCAAGTGGACTATTTATACTTATGAATCGATTTTGAAACCTGTCGTTATAAACGTTATTAACAATGCAATTTATTGGTTACAACGAGCGGATAAAAAAGAAATTCTAATTGATGAGGTTAATAGTAACTTACTGATAATGAATTCGGGGGAGCCGATTGATGATTATCTATTAGATGACATATTTAAATTATTCTATTCAAACCGTCCTAATGGAAGAGGAATAGGCCTTTATTTAGCCAAGAAAAGCCTTAATGGTGTTGGACTGGACATTGTTGCAACGAATGACCCCGCTCTAAACAAGTTAAATGGAGCATGTTTTGTAATTAAACCTTTATCACAATCTTAAATAGCACCATGACTGATCTAGAAAGCCCTGCTGTCGGAATTATTAAAAAATCAATTATTTCGTCGATTTATATTGATGATAACATCGTTGAGCCTTTTACACAGGTTACGGAAACTGATGCAGATTACACCTTAACAAAGGGGGTATATGAATCTTTCAGGAAAGAAAATAAAACTATCGATTTTTACAAATTCGATGCCGGCAAAAATTGGGAGGAAGACCACGAATATCTTTTTAAGAATAGAGATTTATTAGTTTTAGACTGGCAATTAATTGGCGAGGGGCTAAAACAGCCGGAAACGCTTAAAGTACTTCGAAAGGCCGTCAATACAGACAGTCTTCATTTCATATCGATCTACACCGCAACTGAAGTAAAGGACTTCTCTCAAATATTATACTTTATAAAGGCTTACTTCAATCCTGAGTATACTGATGCTTCAGTCGCTGAATACAACAAAATCATAGCGGAAATTGAAAGCCTTGGACACGACTCGTCCTTTTTTAAAAAATATATTGGTCAATTTAAAGATATAGCCTTAACGGGAGGTGATCTTAAAAAGGAAAATATACAAGAATTAAAAAAGTTGATAGAAACTGATCTTGGTGATGATTACAAAGTTTTTGCGAAAAGCCTTAAAAAAGTTCACTCAGACACATTAAAGGCCTGTGAAATCTTTGGTTATATATTAAATGAGGTTGAACCTATAGAAACTCCTACATTTGAAAGCGAATTTAATCTTGAATTTGTGAGCGAAAATTTTTTGATGGTTAATCACACTATCATCCAGATTACTAATAAATCCAATCCAGAGCCTTTACAACTCTTTCAATTTTTCACAACGGCCCTACAAAAAGTTTGCGGAAACTTGCTAACACTAATTACATTGGAAACTCGAAGTTTGCTCAGAGAAAGCTCAGGATTTATCGGCAAAGACGCGGATAGTATTAAGGATGCTGTGTTATATCACCAACGTGATAAAAAAAGTGGTTTTTTTGAATTCCTGATGAGCATAATAAAAAGTCATACCATTTCCTATTTTGATTATAAACAAGGTAGATTGAAATCTGTTCAAGATGAATTTTGGGATACTTACGATCGTGAAAAGAATGTTAAAGAAAAATTAACAGAGCTCGAAAAATCTGAAAATGAAGTCGAGCTAATTGATGAAATATTAAAGCTAAACCTGTATTATAACACACTCCATATTAAACGATCTGACGGAGATAAACTGAAATTTGGTGACGTCTTTTACCGAAAAAAAGATGGTAGTTTTTTTCTATGCATTACTGCGCATTGCGATTGTCTTGAACCGGATAATATCAAAAATAATTTTTTCTTTATTACCGGCAAAAAGCATTCCTCTGTAGAAATGGTGAAGATGGGCGACGATGTATTTTGTTCTTACCTTAAAGACAATGACAAAGTAATCGCCGTAAGATGGAACAATAGGCCGGTTGTCTTAAAAATAAAAGATAACAAGGTCCTGAATCATATTTTAAAAGGCTTGGATGGTAAGGACGAAGATTATGAATTAATCTATCATTCTACTATTAAAGAAAATTATACACAGAGGATGGCAAACAATTCATTTGCTCATGCGATGCGGGTAGGTATAGATTTTGGTAAATTGTAAATTCAAACAACCTGATGCCACAAGATTGGTCAGATGCCGAGGTCAAACTAATAGTAGCCGACTATTTTTCAATGTTGATAGACGAATTAACAGGGAAAGTACTTAACAAATCTTTTCATAGAAAGGCGTTGTTTCCGTTGCTGAATAATAGGACGGCATCTTCAATTGAATTTAAGCACCAAAATATTAGCGCTGTACTTGTCGAAATGAATATTCCATTTATTAGAGGATATCTGCCAAGAGATCAATTTCAGCGCAGCAAACTTATCCCTGCGGTAAGGGGGTATTTGAAGTTGAATCCTAATGTACAATTATTATTTGGTGAGTTTGCTAATGACAGTTCGTTCGTGAATAAAGGTGTTAAATTTGAAAACTGGTTGGTAACGGCGCCTGAAATTAAAAAGGATATCCGAATCGTAAGGCCGGCACAAAACCCTGTCAAAATAAATTATTTGGAAAGGGAACAAAATAATCGGTTATTAGGAATGCAAGGTGAAGAACTGGCTATTCAATTTGAAAAAAACCTGCTAATCAAATCTGGAAAAGAAGCGCTTGCAGAAAAAATTGAATGGGTGTCCAAAGAACAGGGTGACGGTTTAGGCTTTGATATTTTATCGCGAAACTTAAACGGTACGGATAAATACATTGAGGTTAAAACGACCAAACTATCTAAAGAAGCGCCTTTTTTTTTCACATCCAATGAATTCAATTTTTCAATTAAAAATGAGGGTAACTTTCATCTTTATAGAATTTTTGATTTTAACATAAACCCAAAGATGTTCCAATTAAAGGGACGATATGATGCCTTTTGCAGAATTGAGCCCGTAGGGTACAAAGGACGATTTTAATCTGAAAGCACAAATAAATTACAATTACTACTTTAGATTAGTGTCTTGAACTAAGCTTTGTTTTCTTTTAAAAAATCTCGAAATTACTCTTGACATTTATGACAATATGTTTAGATCGGTTGAAACATATTGTTGGAAATACCTCCCCAGAGCCTGACTTTATTAGTGCGCGTTAACAGAGGAAATTTTAAATGGTTTCAAAATCGCATTTTTTAAAAAGTATGTGCAACAATCAACAGTTGATTCATGGCACAAAAGGTATTATGAAGTGAACTTTAAATAACAGATAACTATTTATTATCCATCAATCAGAACTACAAATTTCAACATAGTTTGAATGACCCTTGAAATCCATTCTCTTGAAAAAACCGTAACAAATGCCTAACGGAGCAAATTTTAATGTTCCAAAAATCCTTGTTAAATCTCTTCTATAATTTATAAAATCACATTTTGACTCATTAATACGCATAGTCTAGCACATCATAATTTTTCTTCTTATTAATAATATAATATGTTCAAGCTTTCTTAAATTGAGTAAAAAAACTAGTTTGCCAATAATCTTATCAAAAAATATGAGTAATACTTTCTTTAAATTATTCTGCCGCTTAACCCTTAGTATTACTAATTTCGCAACGAATTTCCCTTAAACACTCATTATGGATTTATTCTCAATAGTAGGCTGGTTCGGCGTTTTGTTCTGCACGCTTGGCTATTTATTGCTCAGCCTTAAGACAATCAAAGCAGAATCCTTCAGCTTCCAGGCCTTAAATATTGCAGGCGGATTGTGTCTGGCCATCACGGCAATTCAGACGGAAGATCTCCCGAATGCGGTAGCCAACCTGCTCTGGATGTCTATCGGTTTATTTGCCGTTACCGGTAAATTCAGGAAGCGGAAAGTGGATGAAGCTTAGCTTCAGATAAAGATAGGGCATCGTAGGCTTTTTGCTTATAATAGGCGAGGCGCTCCACATAGGCCTTTTTATCGCTTTCCATGGATAGATAAAAATAGGCCCCATCTACCAATACAAAAATATAATCGGCCGTTACCTGCGGGTTCTCCACCTGTATGAGTCCCTGGCTGCTGCACTGTTCTATGATGGAAGCCAGTCCGTTACGCAGGGCATCGAGAATGAGTTTGTATTTCAGTTTTATCTTTTTCTCCCGGAAGGCCAGGGCATAAAAAGTATAAAATAGGCCATCATCAAACAGCAGGTTCCATTTTTTGGAAAAGAGCATGTCGATGGTTTTCTCCAGGTCGGCCAGGTTGGCTTTGCCCTTATGTCTTGCAGAATAAATGGATAAATACCGGTCGAGTATGTGATCAATCAGCGCATAGGTCATGCCTTCCTTCGTATCGAAATAATGTATAATCAGGCTTGGATTAATATCCATCACTTTGGCAATTTTCGCGATTGAAGTATTTTCATAGCCTTCCTTTTTGGCTACCTGGTAAAATACATTAATGATCTCTTGTTTCCGGGCCTCTTTCAGGCTTTTACGTCCCATGCTGCTGTTAATTTCACTGCAAACTAAGCAAAAGGAATCAGAAATAGCAAATTAAAAAAGCAGAATAGATTGAATGAACGTTCAATTAATATTTTAATGAGGGCTTAACTTCAGCTTAATATGATATGGTGAATTTAGCGGCGCTGAAAGGCATCAAAAAATCCAAACAAGAAATTAATTATTAATTACGATGAAAAAAAAGCTACTATGGATGTTCGCGCTGTTACTTTTATCGCCGGCCTTATTCGGGCAGGGGTTAACGGTAAGCGGTGTGGTGTCGGATGAGAAAACGGGGGAGACCATTCCCGCGGTAAACATTACGGTAAAAGGAACAAACCAGCACATCGCCACCAACAGCAATGGCGTTTATAACATCAGCAGCGTTAAGCCCGATGCCGTACTGATTTTCACTTACATTGGTTATAAGCAGCAGGAAATTGCTGTTGGCGGCCGGACAAAAATTAATGTGTCCCTTGCTGCCGATTTTGCCAACCTAGATGAAGTGATGGTGGTTGGATTCGGTACCAAGAAAAAAATCAATGTAGCCGGTGCAATCGATCAGATATCCGGTAAACAACTGGAATCTAGACCGGTAACCAATGTGTTGCAGGGCTTGCAGGGCATAAGTCCGGGCTTAAACATTACCTATGCAGGTGGCGCGCCGGGTAGTGTACCCAACATCAACATCAGGGGTTATACGTCGATTAACGGCGGTTCTCCATTAATTGTAATTGACGGTATTCCGGCCACGAGCAACGACGATATGTTAAGGCTCACCCCGTCTGATATTACCTCTTTCACCGTATTGAGGGATGCCGCATCTGCCGCGATTTATGGCGCAAGGGCTGCCTTCGGCGTGATTTTAATTACCACCAAACAAGGAGCAGCAGGGAACAATGTGATCAGTTACAATACTTTTCAATCCTGGGGAAAACCGACTTTACTTCCTAAACCCGTAACGGATCCTTATATCTTTTCGCGTGTGCTGGAAACGGCAACCGACAATACCCCATGGGATTATGTAAATTATTCGGATGAGTATTACCGCTGGGCAAAGGAAAGATCAGACAATCCATCCATCGCGGATACGCGTTTAAACCCAACCGACCCAACCAAATGGGCCTATATGGGCAGCAACGACTGGTATGGTTATTTCTTCAATAACGCAAGCTTATCTAAAAGCCATACGCTAACCTTTTCAGGTGGTGCAACCGTTAATGAAAAGCCTTTAACTTATTATTTATCTGCAGATTATGCCAGGGATAACGGCTTGAATAAATTATCGGCCGATTACTGGGACCGTTATGGAATGCGTTCGAAAGTTGGATTTGCTCCGCTTTCCTGGTTAAAGATTGATAACAACCTGAACATTTACGAAACGAAGCGTGCAGTGTCGAATGGCAACATTACGGATTTGTATTACCTGATGCCGACCGATGTGGCAAAAAATCCGGACGGCACCTGGGCAAATACAGCAGCGGGTAAACTCGCCGCGAAACTGGTGGATGGCGGAAACAACCAGCAGAATATGTTTGGTTTCCAGAACATTACCAGCGCCACCGCCTTATTTTTAAACGGCGACCTCCAGGTGAATGGTGATGCTTCCTTCAAAAGGGAGCTTTGGAAAAGCCATTTCGACAGTAAAAGATACAAGATTGGTTACGGACCGAATGACATCCGCGAGGAAGGCGGAAACGGTTCGGTATCGGAAGGCAATGGCTACCTCTACAATAATGCCTTTAACTTATACAGTACCTATAAAAAGACCATAGGCGATCATTTTTTCAGCGCCATGGTAGGTTTTAACAGCGAGGATTACAGTTATTCTACGGTAAGTGCGAGTAAGGATATATTAATCTCACCTTCATTGCCTTATCTGTCGCTGACCACAGGAACGGCTACCGCTGGTGCTGGTTATGCTGCCTATGCAACTAACAGTGCATTTTCGAGGTTGAATTATACCTTTAAGAACCGTTACATTGTGGAGGCTACCGGCCGTTATGATGGTTCATCACGTTTCCCGGTGGAACGCCGCTGGGGATTTTTCCCTTCCGCGTCTTTCGCATGGATTGCGAGTGGCGAAGATTTCTTCAAACCACTTTCGCCGGTGGTATCCACTTTTAAACTACGTACATCTTACGGTGATTTAGGCAACCAGAACGTAGGTGATTTTGGTTATATCCAATCCCTTGCCACGGGCACATCAGGTTACTTAATCGGTGGTTCCGGACAAAATCCAATCATTACAGGTGCGCCGGGATTGAATGTCGACCCCCAAACCTATACCTGGGAAAGGGTGTCTACCTTGAATATGGGTACCGACATCGGCCTATTGAATGATAAGCTTTCTTTTACATTTGATTATTATATCCGCGATACCAAAGGCATGCTTACCGCCGGACAGGAATTGCCAGGCGTATTGGGTACAGGCGTGCCGCGCCAGAATTCAGCTGATTTGAGGACAAAAGGATGGGAATTATCGGTAACCTACCGGGATAGATTCGATTTAGGCAGCAAGCCATTTAATTTTGATGCGAAGGTTTTCCTGTCGGATTCGAGATCAAAAATCACGAGGTTTAAAAATGACCAGAACTTATTCAGCAGCTTCCGCGAAGGACAGGACATTGGTGAAATCTGGGGATTGCAGAATGATGGCGTTTTTAGAAGTAAAGCAGAAATTGCGGCATTAGATCAATCGGCCATTGTTCCATGGGGCGCGCTTTCTATTGTAGAGGGCTGGCCGAAATACGTGGATCTGGATGGCAATAAAAAAATCGAAAGAGGCTTGAGCGCAAACGACCCGAAAGATTTAAAAGTTATTGGAAACAGTACCGACCGCTATACCGTGGGTGCGAACCTGAATATGGATTATGCAGGATTTGATCTGTCTGTATTTGTGCAGGGTGTGCTTAAAAGGGATTTTTATCCGCACAATTACCTGTTCTGGGGACCTTACCAGCAGCCTTATGCCAATGTGTATCCCTGGAACCTCGATTTCTATCGTGGCGCGGCTGAATCTGCTGAACAAAGGGCGAAACATTCTGCATCGTACATCGCTGCCGGTCTTGCCGATGCGAATCCAGATTCACAATACCCGGTGTTGCAATCCTGGCTAGCAGATTCAAACTATGGCTCAGGTCTGGACATTCCGCAGACTAAATATTTACTTAACGGGGCTTACCTGAGAATTAAGAACGTTTCCTTAGGCTATACCGTTCCTGCGAAATGGACCAAAAAGATAAACATTACTCGTTTGCGGTTTTTCGTAACCGGTGAGAACCTTTATGAATTCTCGGCGATTAAAAAATTCATCGACCCGGAAGCCGTAAACCAGGGACCTAACGCAGCGGCATATCCTTTCCAACGCCGGTATGCATTTGGTTTAAACCTCGATTTTTAATTTAAAAAGAACCCCATCAGATGAAAAAGCATTTATATATAATCGCTATTGCCGCACTAACAACAGTCGCAGCATGCAAAAAGAATGGTCTGGATCGTTTACCGCAAACCTCCATATCCCCGAACCTGTTTTTCAATACCGAAAGTGATCTGTCGCTTTACGTAAACGGATTAATTTCGCAGCCCGACCGCGGCAGCTACCTCAATGATCAGAGTACGGATAATGTGGCAACAACTGCAGCGGTAGAAGTAAAAAACATTATGGCCGGCAATACCAATGCGCAGAACATAACCACAGGATGGAGCTGGACAAGGTTGCGAAACATCAATTATTTCCTGGAAAACTGTGGTAAAGCACAGGTTTCTGCTGCTGTAAAAAGCCATTATGCTGGTTTGGCAAGGTATTACAGGGCTGAATTTTATCTCGACAAAATGAAGCGTTTTTCTGATGTGCCATGGTATTCTGGAACCCTTGAACCCGGTGATGCAGAATTGTATAAACCGCGTGATGCCAGGGCTTTAGTGGCCGACAGCATAATGGCTGATTTAGATTATGCCTACAAAAATGTAAGGGAATCTGTTCCGGTGGGAACACCTGGTAAATGGGCGGTAGCCACTTTATATTCCAGGGCAGCCCTTTATGAAGGTACTTACCGCAAATACCATAGTGAACTGAACCTTAGCAATACGGCCAACACTTTTTTACAGACAGCGGCACGAGTTGCAGGCGAACTGATGGCAAGCAAAAAGTTTTCAATTTATAACACCGGAAAACCGGAACAGGACTATGGTACACTTTTTTCATCGCAGGATTTGACCACCAACACCGAAGTGATACTGGTTAACATTTTCGACCTGAATAAAAGCAAAAGCCAGAATGTGAATTCAACCGTATTTGGCGATTATGAACAGGCACCGGCAAAAGATTTATTGCAAACCTACCTGATGCGTGACGGAAGCCGCTTCACCAGTCTTGCAAATTATAATCAAATGGGTTTCGTTGCGGAATTCAAAAACCGCGACCCAAGGTTGTCGCAAACGATGGTTTACCCGGGATGGATCAGGGTTCCGGATGCCACGCCTTATATCCAACGCCTCAACAAAAACTTTACGGGCTACCACCAGCTTAAAGGCTATGTGAACAGCACGGATAATGCTACGCTGAATGGTGTCGATTTTCCGGTTTACCGCTATGCGGAGGTTTTGCTAACTTATGCGGAAGCACTTGCTGAACTCGGCACCTTAACGCAGGCCAACCTGGATGAATCTGTGAACTTACTGCGCAGGAGAGCAGGCTTACCGGATTTAAACCTGTTTGCAGCTAATGGTAATCCGGACCCAATGTTAGTGCAGCAATACCCTAATGTAACGGCCAATGTTGGTCTGTTACTGGAAATTAGAAGGGAACGCAGGGTGGAGTACGCATTCGAAAACATGCGCTATGATGATTTAATGCGGTGGAAAGCGGGTAAATTATTAACAAAAAGTCCTGAAGGCATGTACTTTAGTGGCTTAGGGAAATATGACCTAACCGGGGATGGGATAGACGATATTGCACTTATCGACCGGACGGCGACCATACCAGGGGAAGATCAGAAAGAGAAAAACTCATTGGGCGTCAAACTCATTTACTACAGGGCAGGAACCATCGGTACGGATGCGACTGTTTACCTTAAAAATGGAAATGCAGGCGGAAACATCGTTACAGAGAATGTAACCCGCATTTTCGAGGAGCCGAAGTATTATTACCGTCCGGTTCCCCAGCAACAGGTGGCCTTGAATCCGAAACTGACTCAAATTTTTGGCTGGTAATGAAAACTAAGATGAACAGACGTTCGCTGATTAAAGCGCTTGGCTTATCGGCAGGTGCTGCAATTGCTCCATCAATCCCGGCTATTGCTTCAGCCGGGATTATGGGGGCGCCTGCAACGGAGAAACCTGTACTAACCGTGCCGCACATTACAGACGTGCACATCCGGCCGGGAGATAAGGCCCCGGAGAGATTTAAGGCCTGCCTGAAACAGATTATCAGTAAACATCAGGTTGATTTCTTCCTGAATGGAGGCGATTCCATTAACGATGCTTCCTATGATAACGTCATCCGCGACCAGGTTACGGAACAGTGGCGCATTTGGGATGATTGCATTTCAGTAATTGGCAAGTATGAAATCTATAGTTGCCTTGGTAACCATGATATTTGGTGGAAGGCACCCGGCAAAACCGATGAAATGTATGGAAAAGATTATGTGGTGAAGCGACTGAAGATACCGGCCCGATATTATAGTTTCCGTAAAAAGAACTGGCACTTCATTGTGTTAGATGGGAACAACAGCAAGATTTCGCTTGATGAGGTGCAATTTCTTTGGCTGGAGCAGACCTTAGCGCAAATACCCGCTGGTTCTTTTGCTTTGCTGATGTCGCATTACCCTATTCTCGGTACCACACAGGTACTCGTTGGCGGCGGACATTCGGATTGTAAGCGCTTAAAAGATTTATTCTACAAGCACAAGGATAAGGTGCGGATTTGCCTGAGTGGCCACAACCACCTTTCGGACCATAGTGTTTACAACGGCATTCAGTATTGCTGCAATGGCGCGATGAGTGGTTTTTGGTGGGGCAAGGGCGATGCGGAATCTGCGGGCGCCGGTTTCTACCAGGAAACGCCGCCGGGCTATGCGCTCCTTAAATTGTACGAAGATGGGCGCGTGGAAAATGACTATTATCCTCATAAATTATAATTGAAAAAGATGTATTTAAGAACGATTATTTTTTGCTGTTTCGCCCTGATTTCAATTTCTGCCGAAGCCCAGAAAATCAAAACTAAAAAAGTGGTGTATGTTATCGCAGATGGCATTCCCGCCGATGTATTGGAACGCTTAGACCTGCCAAATTTCAAAAGGATAATTCAGGCTGGTTCCTATTCTCGCATGCACGTAGGTGGCGATAAAGGTACCTACAACGAAACGCCAACCATTTCTGCTGTGGGTTACAATAGTTTATTGACAGGAACCTGGGTTAATAAACACAACGTACCCGATAACGCCATCAAAGCACCGAATTACAATTATCAGCACATCTTCAGACTTTTTAAGAGTCAATATCCGGCTAAGAAAACGGCTATATTCTCCAGTTGGACAGACAACAGGACAAAGCTTTTGGGCGATGGGCTCGTTGAAACCGGAAACTTTAAACCGGATTATGTTGCAGATGGTTTTGAGCTGGACACCATACGCTTCAAGCACGATAAAAAAGCCGATTACATGCACCTGATTGATGAGGAAGTGGTAAAGCAGGCCGTTGCAACGATTCAGACTAAAGCACCTGACCTTTCCTGGGTATACCTGGAATATACGGATGATATGGGGCACCAGTTCGGCGATAGTCCGGAGTTTCACAAGGGCATTAAAATGCTCGATGAACAAATGGGTAAAATATTCGATGCGATAAACTACAGGCAATCTAAATTTAATGAAGACTGGTTAATGGTCATTACCACCGACCACGGACGGGATGAAAAAACCGGTCGCGGACATGGCGGGCAATCGGATCGCCAGCGTTCTACCTGGATGGTGAGCAATTATAAGAATTTGAATACTTATGCTAAATATTTCGACCTTGGCGTGGTTGATATTATGCCTTCAATCGCACGTTACCTTAATGTGAAGTTTCCAAAAACCGTAGAACAGGAGGTTGATGGTACACCCTTTATTGGTCCGGTATCGATAACGGCTTTGAAAGCCAATTATGTTCAAAAGCATTTAGACATCAGTTGGAAAGCGCTCGAAAAAACGGGGAAGGTAAAGATTTGGTTGTCTACAACCAACAATTTTAAAACCGGTACGGCCGACGATTACAAATTGTTAGGAGAGGTAGATATTAGTCAGCAGCATTATTTAGCAGACTTGAGCCAATACCCATCGGATTTTTATAAAATCGTGTTGGAAGCGCCGGATAATATGCTGAATAAGTGGATAATGGTTAAATAAGGTAAGTTATTTAGTTGATCTGGTATTAGCTTGAGGCGAGTTGATCTCATTTACTGCAAAAAAAACTCGTCATTCTCGCGTAGTCGGGAATCTTAAAGCACTTTGCAATAGCATTAGGATTCCCAATCACATATCTAGCGCAAGCGTCCCGCTTGTGCTTAACAAGAAAAGTATTAATAATTATTTTTAATAWTATACGTCACAAGCGGGACGCTTGCGCCAGAGCACTTTTATAGACCATATCTAGCGCAAGCGTCCCGCTTGTGYTTAACAARAAAAGTRTTAATAATTAGTTTTGATAATATACGTCACAAGCGGACGCTTGCGCCAGACTAGAACCAGACTAGATCAAATTGCTACTTAAAATTGATCTATAATTTTTATATTTAGATAATGAGTTCAAAATATAAAATCCGGGACCAGACAAAGTTATATTTTATCAGCTTTTCTGTGGTTCATTGGTTGGATGTATTTATAAGAAATGAATACAAAGATATCCTGGTCGATAATTTAAAATACTGCCAGCGGCAGAAGGGTTTGGAGATTTATGCTTGGTGTATTATGACCAGCCACGTTCACTTGATTATCGGTTCTAACGGTGAAAAAATGGAAGATATTATTAGAGATTTTAAAAGTTTCACATCAAAATGTTTAAGAAAATCGATAGCAGAAAATCCTGTTGAAAGCAGGAAGGAATGGTTGCTTTGGATGATGAAAAGAGCAGGTAGTAAAAACAGCAATAACGAAAACTTCCAATTTTGGCAGCAGAATAATCATCCTATCGAACTATGGGATAATTACATGATAGAACAAAAGCTTGATTACCTTCACAACAATCCGGTTGTCTCCGGAATCGTAGATGAACCAATGCATTATTTATATAGTAGCGCAAGAGATTACTCAGGTTTTAAAGGCCTGATTGATATTAAATTAATTACTTAGTTTTCAATCTAGCGCAAGCGTCCCGCTTGTGATAAAAAGGGCTAGCATGTTTTACATAACAAACGATACTTAGTTTTTTAAAAAAACTTAACCAGATCATAATTAGTTATTTTTTAAATGATAGTCACAAGCGGGACGCTTGCGCCAGAGTAGATTTATGCTTTCCACTCATCTAGCGCAAGCGTCCCGCTTGTGATAAAAAGGGCTAGTATATTTTACATAACGCACAATACTTAGTTTTTTAAAAAACTTAACCAGATCATAATAAGTTATTTTTTAAATGATAGTCACAAGCGGGACGCTTGCGCCAGAGGACTAAATCCATTAAAACTTACTTTCTCATCTAGCGCAAGCGTCCCGCTTGTGATAAAAAGGGCTGGCATATTTTACATAACACACGATACTTAGTTTTTAAAAAACTTAATCAGATCATAATTAGTTATTTTTTAAATGATAGTCACAAGCGGGACGCTTGCGCCAGAGTAGATTTATGCTTTCCACTCATCTAGCGCAAGCGTCCCGCTTGTTTAAATGATAGTCACAAGCGGGACGCTTGCGCCAGAGTAGATTTATGCTTTCCACTCATCTAGCGCAAGCGTCCCGCTTGTGATAAAAAGGGCTAGTATATTTTACATAACGCACAATACTTAGTTTTTTAAAAAACTTAACCAGATCATAATAAGTTATTTTTTAAATGATAGTTACAAGCGGGACGCTTGCGCCAGAGGACTAAATCCATTAAAACTTACTTTCTCATCTAGCGCAAGCGTCCCGCTTGTGATAAAAAGGGCTAGTATATTTTACATAACGCACAATACTTAGTTTTTTAAAAAACTTAAGCAGATCATAATTAGTTATTTTTTAAATGATAGTCACAAGCGAGACGCTTGCGCCAGAGTAGATTTATGCTTTCCACTCATCTAGCGCAAGCGTCTCGCTTGTGATAGAAAGGGCTGGCATATTTTACATAACACACCATACTTAGTTTTTAAAAAACTTAATCAGATCATAATTAGTTATTTTTTAAATAATAGTCGCAAGCGGGACGCTTGCGCCAGAGCAGATTTATACTTTCCACTCATCTAGCGCAAGCGTCCCGCTTGTGATAAAAAGGGCTAGCATATTTTACATAACACACGATACTTAGTTTTTAAAAAACTTAATCAGATCATAATTAGTTATTTTTTAAATAATAGTCACAAGGGGGACACTTGCGCCAGAGGACTAAATCCATTAAAACTTACTTTCTCCAGGCTAGGCTAACCATGCTAACATTACTCTTCCGTGAAGAACTCACTGCAATGCCCTTGTTTTCCTTGTCTGTTAGTGTAAAGCCTTCCAGCTCATCTGCCTTATCTGTGTCTATAACTTTTATCACTTCTTCACGGCCGCTGGCCACGGATTTATCTAAATCTAAAAAGGTAAGCCGCCACTTGCGGCCTTCAATTTGATTTTGGACCAATACCAGAATGCCTTTATCCTCGATAAAATGTAGGTTTTGCACCCACGGTGAGCAAGTGAACTTTTTGTAAAGTAATCCTGCTTCGCTTGTTTTGGTTGCTTTGGCAAGTTTGTCGGCATGATATAAACGAACTTCGTTTGCCTTATTTCCATAGTCGGCCGTTGCCATGAACCATTTTCCTTTGTGTTTTACGTATTCAGGTCGGGTACCCTGAATGCAGGCATCATCTTCTATGGTTTGCAATAAATTACCATCTAAAGTTTTGCTTTTTAGAAATCCCTGCCAGTCAATTGCATATATCATGGCTTTCCACAAGGTACCTTCGGCATTTTGGCGTACCGAATTTCCAATAAAGGTGGGCATACCTTTTATAAAGGCAATCCCGGTAGGGTGCTTAATTACATTTTCGCCTTTTATGGTAAAGCGGTATTCTTTGTTCTGATAGATTAATGAATCGTGTTCTAAAGCATATTCCCGCATTACGCCGACTTCCCGGTCGCCATATAGAAAATATTTTCCGTTTTGATGGGATATGCCCTGGCAGGCGCCTAAAGAATCGATTGTAAAGGTTTTTGTAATGTTTCCGGAGATGGGCTCGTAATTAAGTGTGCTTATGAGCAGCGCAGATAAGATTATTGTATTAAAGATTTTCATATTAAGGGTCTAGAGGTTCGTCAAAATCGATTTGTAATGACATACTGTTCGGAAAGAATTCGACTTCGGTATCGCTTAGCTTTTGCCCGATTTTGTAAGGGTAGTAGCCAAGTTCTTTTTTACAGCGTTCGGCAAGTACACCGGCGATGTATGGAATGGTCGATTTTGTGGTACTTATTAAACCGGGCTTATCCATCGGCATACCATAGCGGAAGATCAGGCGGACACAATTGCGCAGGTTTGTAGTGGTGTGCCTGGCATGCGGCTCCATGATTACCGCATTTTCGGGTACATGCAATGTGTTGACCATAAACTTTTTCATTTCATACGCTTCGTTGTATTTTGTTTTATACGGATGAACCCTACCGCCGGAAACTACAATAAAAGGTGCCATACCTTTAAAGTACTGAACAGCCGCAATTCGGCAGCGTATCATTCCACCGGCACTTAACTCGGTTTCCTTATCTTCCGGACCCGCACCGGGAACAAGGATTACACTGTATTTGAAATTGTTGAAATTGGTTTTTTTTAGCTGTGTAATTGCCGGTTGATTTTCGCCCGTCAGCAGCGGTTCAAAATCTGCCGCTTCTAACCGGCTATTCAACTCCAGGGCACCTAGAGCGAAATTCATGGAAGGCTCAAAGAATAGCTTTTCATTGCCATTGCTATTGAGCGTTAAATTCGAAGCAATAAGTTCGGTGAATTCTTTATCCTTCACGCTAAAAGCAATGGAATCTATTTTAGGGTAATTTGGTTTCTTGCCTTCCACATAAACACCTATGTCATAATTAACGGCCCTGGCATCCTGTTCCCAGGCTTTGGCCAGAATCTCTTTTTCCGGTAAATCGCGTAACAGGCCATAACAACCGGAAGGCAATAAATGAGTTTTCAAGGTTTTTCCAAAAGCGTTGTCTTGCTTATATAAAGCGACTAAGCGCTCCCTGATGGACTGAATTTCAGATTCGCTAAACTTTATCGCGCTTGCGTAACAGCTAATGTCCCTGCCACAGGTTTTCAATGCATTTGCTGCATTCGAGGTTTTATCCTTTAAAAGCTTTTGGAATACTTCATCATCCGCTACAGTCTTTCTTAAGTCGGGCAATTCCTGCATCAGCGTAAGCAGGTAATAATTTTTAGACTGGATATAAGGGTTGTAAGATTCCCCTTTCCCAACAACTAAATGGTAGGATGGAAGGGCTGTACGTTGTTGTGCTTTTGCCTGGAATAGAAACAGCCAGAGCAGCAGGAGTGAAACTGTTATTCTCATGAAATAAATTTTCGCAAGCTAGATAAGTTCCGTTAAGATAACATTAAAGCTACATTAAATTCTACCGGGCATAAACCAAGGTAATAGCCGTATTCACTGCAATAACCGGCTAATTACTCCAAAAGCTGATCACAGACTTAACACTCGCGATACATAGTGTTAAAAGTACACACCTAATTTTGGCGCAACGAAAATGCGGGCCTATGTAAATTTCCAAATACATTCTTGAACATTAAACCACAGATTATTCAACATTACTACTAACAATTAAAAGATGACATCATTTTTTTTCAATGCAGGTATTCAGCGTAGCTGTAGAAAATTACTTTTGCCGATTGGATTACTGGCAATTTGTAATACGCCGGTTCTGGCTTCAGGCCCTTACAGCAACGTAGCGGTCCTAAAAAACAAATTCGCTTTTACGGTGAGCGGTACTGTAACCGATGATAAACAGCAGCCACTTCCTGGAGTGAGCATTTATGATAAAAAGACAAAGAAAACGACAGTAACAGATGGTAACGGTAAATATTCCATTTCACTTGATGAAACGGCAACTTTAGTGTTTTCATTTATTGGTTACGATGCGCGGGAGGTTTCAGTTTCTGCAAGCAGAACGCTTAATATTATCCTTAAAGAAAGCAGCAATAACCTTGATGAAGTCGTTGCCATTGGTTACCAAAAAATAAGAAAATCTGATGTAACCGGTGCCATCAGCAGTGTTAAAGCCAGTGAAATGAACTTAACATCGCCAACGGTTGGTCAGGCTTTGGTAGGTAAGGTTGCTGGTGTGCAGGTTTCGCAAACGAGCGGTGCGCCTTATGCAGGTACCAAAATCAGGGTTCGCGGTATTGGCTCAATTAACGCGAGTTCCGATCCATTATACGTAATTGATGGTTATCCGGCAGGAAATAACGTAGCCATAAATCCGGAAGACATTGAAAGCATCGATATCCTGAAAGATGCGGCTTCGGCGGCAATTTATGGTTCAAGGGCATCGGGTGGGGTAGTTTTAATCACAACGAAAAGAGGTCAGGATGGCAAAGGCCGTTTTGAATATGATGTTCAGGGCGGTATCTCTCAGCTGGCGAAAAAAGTTAAATTGCTCGATGCAGACCAGTTTATTCAGTTGCTTATCGATGGCCGTAACAACGCTTATAAAGATTTATGGGTTAATTCAGGCAAAACCTGGAACGATGCGATGTTCGGCGACAACAATGCAACTCGTATTGCCAATGTTGGAAATGGAAGCAGTGTAAGCATCCCGACCGATTTATATAATTTTTCTACTCAACAGGCAATTCCCGCAAAATACAATACCGACTGGCAGGACGAGCTGTATAGAAATGCCGCATTTCAACGCCATAACCTTTCCTTTTCTGGCGGAAATAAAGACATGAAGTATTTTATGAGCGGGGGCTATCAGAACAACAATGGTATCGTAACCAACACGAATCAAAAAGTGATTAATTTCCGGGCAAATATCGATGGCAACGTGAGTGAGCGCTTACATGTTGGTGCAAATGTATCGTACACGCAAAACAACAACCGAGAGGTTCGCGAAGGCCGTTACGATTTAAGTCCGATGATGTCTGCCTTGATTTACCTTCCGTACTTACCTGCAAGAGATGCCAATGGCAATCCGATCCAATTTGGTATGGGCGCATTGTCATCCATATATGGTATTCAAAACCCAGAGAATCCGTTGGCAACGGTAGAGCAGTTGGAAATTTCCAGAAAGGGCGACAGAAGCACCTACAATGCAAACGCATCCTACAAAATTTTGGATGGTTTAAGCTTTAAAGCAAACCTGGGTATGCAGACTTTCAGTGAGAAATATGATTTCTACCTGCCTACGAGTTTAAGTAACGGAAATAACCCACCTTATTCTACGGCATCTCTGGCAGCAGCAACTGCCATTGCACAAAACTTAAAGCAGATAGATCAGCTTGCTGAGTTTACCTTAAACTACAACAAGACTTTTGGTAAACATAAAATTGATGTTTTGGGCGGTTATTCTGCACAAAAAACAACAAGTGATTTAATTCGTGTTTCTGCCAAGGGCTTTCAAAACGATAATATTGGTGAGATAACAGATAAGGGCGCTGATGCAAGTTTCTTTGCTTTAGACAACGCAGCTAAATCTGCCAATACCTTGCTTTCGTACTTTGGTCGTTTCAGCTACAATTATGCTGGTAAATATTTTTTAACGGGTTCATTTCGCCGTGATGGTTCATCCCGATTCGGACCTTTAAACAAATACGGTAACTTCCCATCTGTTGCAGCTGGCTGGAGTTTATCAGAAGAAGATTTCTACCACAATTTTCTTGGCGAACAGTCTACAGTTAAAATCAGGGCAAGCTGGGGTTTGAGTGGAAACAATAACATTCCAAATTACAGAACACAACAGGAAATGAGTGCGCCCGGTGGTGTCGTTTTCGGTAACGCCATTTCAACTGCAATCTGGCCAAATGCTATTCAGGATGGTAGTTTAGGCTGGGAATCTACATCTCAATACAACTTCGGTGCTGATATCGGTTTGTTCAGAAACAGGGTATCCGTTATTGCCAACTATTACCTGAGTTATTCTTATAACTTATTGTTCAATCAGTCTATCTCCGCTATTTCAGGCACTTCATCCATATTAACCAATCTGGCCGACAGTAAAATCCGCAACAAAGGTTTTGATGTTCAGGTGGATGGCAGAATTGTGCAGAAAGAGAATTTTACATTTGGTTTAAGCGGTAACATTGCAGTAAACCGTAATGAAGTGTTAAATATGGGCGGTGCAAGTACCATTTTGACCAATGGGGCGGAACGTTCATACCTGACACACATTACACAGGAAGGCCAGCCAGTAGGGATGTTCTACGGTTTCAAAGTACTCGGCCGTTTAACAGCGGATAATGTAGGTAAAGTAGCGCCTTCGGCATCTGCAACCAACCCGGCTAAGATTGGCGATTTGTATTTCCAGGATACGGATGGAAACGGCATTGTGAATGATGCAGATAAAACCGTTATCGGAACACCATATCCGAAATTCACTTATGGTTTTGCTTTAAACACCTCATATAAAACCATCGACTTAAGAGCGTCATTTAACGGCTCTTACGGCAACCAGGTTTTAGATGGACAGGATTACTACCTATACAATTTTGAAGGTTCGGGCAACCAGTATATGGATGTTGCCGATAGGTATAGAAACGAAGCAAATCCGGGCAGTGGTTTAAACTACCGCGCTTCCCGCGCAGGTACGCAAAGTAACAGCACGCGTTTATCGTCATTCTACATTCAGGACGGTACTTATTTCAGATGTACGAACATTACATTAGGTTATACTTTCCCTAAATCTTTAGCGAGTACACTTAAAGTAAGCAACGTTCGGGTGTATGCCAGTGTAGACAATGCATTTACCATCACCGATTATAAAGGCTATAACCCCGAGGTAGATTATAGCGGAGGTTCTAACTTAACACCTGGTGTTGATTACGGAAATTATCCTTTAGCGAGAACCTACAATCTTGGTGTTAAATTAACTTTCTAGAATTTACGAAAATGAAAAAATATATCTTAATTCCTGCTTTAAGCGTTGTTGTTGCTTTAAGCTCTTGTAAAAAAGAATTTCTGCAGCAAACCAATCCCAATGCTATCATTGTTGAGAATTACTTCAAATCAGAAAACGACGTATTGCTTGCGGTAAACGGTGCTTATCAATCGTTAAGAAGCAGCAATACAATGGGCGAAAACAGCGGCTTATTCACGGATGAGCGTTCGGATGATGCCGGCCGTAACGATAACCAGAGTAATGCGGGAGAGCCATTTCAGTTTAATGATTTCTCGCTCCTGCCAAGTAATTCTTATTTAAAATCGCACTGGCTTGCACTTTATCAATCCATAACCAGAAGTAATGTGATACTTTCCAATATCGACAAGGTTACTTTTACAACACCTGCAAATAAAGCCACATACAGTGCAGAGGCAAAATTCATCAGGGCAATTATGTATTTTGAACTGGTAAGAAAATGGGGCGCTGTGCCTTTAGTAACGAAGCAGCTTCTAACAACCGACGAGGTAACAGCAAGTACATTCAGGGTTCCGGAAGCTGATGTATATGCCCAGATTGTTGCCGATTTAAAAGATGCTTTGAACAGCGGTTTGCCAAATTTCCAACCTGTTGCTGGTATCGGCCGTACTTCTAAAGCGGCTATTAACGCTTATTTAGGCAAGGTTTATTTAACTATGGCTGCCACGCTTCCTGCTGGTAAAGCAGAAAACCTGGCTAGTGCAAATACGTATTTAATGGCAGCATATAACATGCGTGGTTTCGGTAATTTATCTGAAATCCCTTATGCTGATGTTTTTGATGTGGCTAAGAAAACGACTTGTAAAGAGTTAATTTTCCAGATTTCTTATAAACAAGGGGATATCAATTACAGTTCGAGCATTGCAGCGAACAACCAGGCAAGGGGAGAATCTATTAATTCATTAAAGGTTTCTACCGGTATTGGCGGTAATGTTAAAACGGATTTAATTAATGAATACGAAACTGGCGATCTACGTAAAGACTTTTCGGTAAAATATGCAAACGACGCAAACGTTAAAGATTGGTTCATTACCAAATTCCGCGACGCGAGCACGACTGCCACAGTAAACGGTTATGGTGGCAACGATTGGATTATGATGCGTTATGCTGATGTGATTTTAATGCTCGCTGAAGTTGCCAACCTCCAGGGAAATGATGCCGTTGCCGCACAATACCTGGATATGGTTAGGGCCAGGGCAGGCCGTCCGCTCTACGCAGTCGCTAAAACTGATCCGGTTTATGCCGCTAATTTTCCAACGATGAAACTGGCTATATTGCATGAAAGGCGCGTTGAACTTGCTTTTGAACACCACAGGTGGTTCGATTTAATCCGGAATTTTACGGCTTCAGAATTGGTTAGCTACTTAAAGGCAAAGCCACAGGCAACATATGGCATTGCAAAACTGTCTAACGTAACCACAAAGGATCGCTATTTTCCGATTCCTTTTGATGAAGTGAAATTAGACCCGGCTAAAATGTATCAAAATCCTGGTTATTAAATTGAATTCTTAATCCCTATCTTATAATATGGTGGCTGGTTGTCAGTCACCATTTTTTGTAAACCCCTTTATTTTATAAAAATGAATCAATTAATAAAGAAAACCCTTATCTTTTTAGTTTTCGCTACAGCTTCATTTTCCCTAAAAGCGCAAAACCCGGATAAAAAGCTAGCTGCAGTTTTTAACAGGAACAATAAGGAAATTTTAGTTGCGGCGCATCGCGGCGATTGGAGAAATGCCCCTGAAAATTCCTTGAAAGCACTTTTAAACAGCATTGAAAAGGGCTTTGATGTAATGGAGCTGGATGTAAAGATGACCAGAGACAGTCAGATGGTGGTGATGCACGACAACACCATCGACAGAACAACAAATGCTAAAGGAAAGGTTAGTGATTATACCCTTGATGAAATCCTTAAGTTCAAATTAAAAAATGGTTTGGGCAGGGTGACCCCGCATGGCATTCCAACCATGAAAGAAATGATGCTGGCAGCGAAAGGTAAAATCATCATCAACGTAGATAAAGGTAACGACCACCTTAAAGAAGTTTTTAAAGTACTTGAAGAAACAGGTACATTAAATCAATCGATTGTTAACGTGGGCGATAATATCGATTATGCCAAACTAAAAAGTGCTGAGCGTATTCCGGAACAAGCTTACCTTATGGTGGTGGTTGATATGAAAAGAGCTGATGCAGCAGCTGTTACAAGCAGTTATCTGCCAAATAAACGAAGCATTATTCAGCCTATTTTCAGTAGCGACACTTTAGAAAATCTAAAGACGATTCCAGAAATTGCAAAGAAACAGGTCGTTTGGCTGAACAGTTTGTGGCCATCTTTAAACGGCGGACATGATGATGATAAGGCAGTTGAAGAAAACCTGAAACAGGAAAGCTGGGGTTGGTTAATCGCAAAAAAACCGTCCATATTACAAACGGACAGGCCAGCTGAATTATTACTTTATTTAAAGCAAGCTGGATTCCACGCAAAGTAGCTTACTATTTATCGAATTTAGCTTTAATAAGCAAATGGCTGTTTGCGCTCTTTCAACCACCATGTGTTTGATTTTACCTATCGGTAAATCACAGAAGAGGCTGTGTCAAATTAAAATTTAGCTTTAAAGTCACAATTTATTTCGTTTCCCCCTTCATTCTCGAGCAGGCGGGAAACTTAAAGCGCTTTGCAATAGCATTAGGATTATTCATAAGTTTTCCTTTCTTCAAAGGCATTCATGAGCAATCGTGGTTCCCAATTAAATTGAGAATGACGACTTATCAGGTTCCCGTCATTCTCGCGCAGGCGGGAAACTTAAAGCGCTTTGCAATAGCATTAGGGTTATTCATAGGTTTTCCTTTCTTCAAAGGCATTCATGAGCAATCGTGGTTCCCAATTAAATTGGGAATGACGACTTATCAGGTTCCCGTCATTCTCGCGCAGGCGGGAATCTTAAAGCGCTTTGCAATAGCAATAGGATTCCCAATTAAATCTCCGAGTTAGCCTGAATCTTTTTGATACAGGCGCTTTCTTCCTTCTGTCTTAACATTAACTTAACCTGTACACGCTTTCTTTGCGAAAAATTGTTTCGCATGGTCAAATCTGTTGTTGCTTTATTGATATTATTTATTTTAGCTTATAACGCTCATCCTCAGGAAAAAGAGTTACAGGTTTTCTCAGAGCAGCAATCGAAAAATCCAGTCGAATCACTGGTCGATTTAAAAATAATATATGCCAAAGCAATCGAAAGTAATAATGCGGTTTTAGAGGGCGAATGTTTGCGGCAGATGGGGAAGGTATGTTACCATCAGGGACATTTTAGTCAGGGATTAGATTTCTTTTTAAAGGCAGACAAGATCTTTAGTAACAACAACAGGTCCTTATCAATCGCGGCAAATCTGTGCGATATTGGCGTACTGTATTACTACATCAAGCAGCCAGATAAAGCGATGAAAAATTACGCGCTGGCATTGAACATTTATAAGAAACAAAATGACTTAAAAGGGCAGGCCACGGTTTTTGGACATATCGGTCAGCTTTACGAAAAACGGCAACAATATGACAGCGCATTTTATTATCAAAACCTGGCCTTAAAAGTAAATGAAAGTACTAAAGATGTTAACGGGGCAGCTAAAATTTATGAGAATCTGGGAAGTATTTATGAAGATTTGGAAAAGTATGATCTTGCTGCTCAGCACTTTAAAAAATCACTTTACCTGTACCAAAAATCTCATAATGAATCTGGTAGTATTGAGGTAATTAATAACCTTGGTGATATTTTACGCAAAACCGGGAAATACAGGGAAAGCATTACTGAGACACAGCATGCGATGCAACTTGCAGAAAGGTTAGGCAATATATACCAGTTGGCCTCTTGCTGTAGAGACTTAGGCAAGGCCTACGAACTCATGAATCAAATGGATAGTGCCTATCACTATGTTAAATTAGGCTATAAATACACTATCGATTTGTATTCTGAAGATGGCGCCAGGCAAGTTGCATTTTTGCAGGTGCTTTATGATATCAATAAAAAATCAGACGAGATTAGTAAACTACAAAATGATAGAAAAGTCAATCGCATTATTGCATTTTCTGCCACCATTGTCGTGTTGCTAACTGTTGTTTTAGGATTTGTTATGTTTAGCAGACAACGTTTCAAGCTTAGAGACCAGCAAATGTTAGCTAAACAAAAAGATATTGAACACGATTTAACCAGTTTAGCGCTTAAGAACCTGAAACTTGAAGAGCAAAACCTAAAGCAGCAACTGGAAGTTAAAAGCCGCGAGTTATCCACTCATACGCTAAACCTGATTAAAAACAACCAATTTCTCGAGAAACTCCGCAATACCTTGCAGGCCATGGTAAAGGATGATAAGCGTGACCAGAAAAAGCAAATGAACCAGATGCTGACTGAAATTAATCAAAGTTTTAACCACGAACGAAACTGGAAAGAATTTACCCTGGCTTTTGAGCAGGTGCATCATCAGTTTTTAGAGCAGCTCAAAAAATTCAGTAACGAACTCACTTCTGCAGACATGCGCTTAATTGCGCTGCTAAAAATGAACCTTGATTCAGCAGACATTTCTACTTTACTCGGTATATCAACAGACAGTTTAAGGGTATCCCGATACCGTTTACGAAAAAAGCTGAATTTGACTCAGGGCGATAATTTATCCGCGTTTATTCAGGCGCTTTGAGCGTTACATCCCGATCGCTGAAATCAGGTATTCTTCTTGTTTATACTACTTAACAATTTATTAATGTAACGGTAATAAAAGCATAACGGCGTTTTTAAATTGTATTAAGTTGTTGATAATTAAATGATTAATAAATCTTGTTGCTTTTTCATATATGCCTTTTGTAACGGTGCTGCCTTTATGTAACTCCGATAATTTCCTGGTGTGATTTGGTGTATACACCTTTGCTGAGTCGAAAATAAAAAGACATTACCAAACGAAATGAATAAACTCTTACAAATTCTGTTTTTTCTTGTTTTTTGTGCAGGCACAGCCAATGCTACAAAAATAAAGGGCCATGTGTACGATAAGCAAACAGGTGAAGCCATCGTGGGCGCTACAGTAATATTGGAAAATCCCAGGCGGGTAACCAATACCGGACTTGATGGAACTTTTGAGTTCAAAGGCTTATCAGCAGGTTCAGCTAAAATCAGTGTAAGTTATGTCACATACAAAACCGTTACAAAGGCTTTCACGATTGAAAAAGAAGATAATGAACACCTCAAATTCTACATGGAAAGCGATTCTAAAAACCTTGATGATGTAATGATTAAATCAAACATTGTAGGTTCTACCGACCAGGGTGCCCGTCGCTTAGAAAAGAATGCAACTCAAATCATGAATATCGTATCGGGAAGGGCAATCGAGATTTCCCCCGATTTAACCGTGGCAAATGTGATGCAACGTATATCTGGTGTTTCCATAGAGCGTAACAGCAACGGCGACGGACAATATGCGATACTTAGAGGGATGGACAAACGCTATAATTATACTCTTGTTAATGGTGTTAAGATTCCTAGCCCGGATAACAAATACCGTTACGTTCCGCTGGATCTATTTCCCTCAGATTTATTAGACAGACTTGAAGTGTATAAAACACTTACGCCTAACCTGGAAGGAGATGCAATTGGTGGCGGAATTAATATGGTGATGAAAAATGCACCAGGTAAATTCCAGGTAAACGCAAATCTATCTTCAGGCTATAGCCAGCTGTTTATCGATAGAAAATTTGGCAGCTATAATTCATCTGACATTCAATACAAATCGCCCTATGAGTTAAATGGGAAAAATTACAATGCCACTCAGAACGATTTTACGAAAGGGACATTAGATTATAAATATAAGAACCCGGCACCGAATTTAATCGGAAGTTTATCTTTAAGCCAGCGGTTTTTAGATAATAAGCTGGGCGTTGTTTTGGCAGGCACTTATCAAAATACGTACCGTGGCAGCAACAGTACTTTCTACAACACGGCCGTAAATGGTACAGATGCTTATTCGGTCATCACCAGCAAAATAGACAGAACATTTTCCGAACAACAGGAGCGTACCGGATTGCATGGTAAGGTGGATTACGTATTTAACAGAAATCATCAGTTGAGCCTTTACAATGTATATGTAAATCTAAAAAACGAGCAGCTTAGAGAAGGTGTAACGACAACCTTTAACGGCGTTTATAATCCAACTGCAGGAAATGCAGAATTGGTTTACAATACCCGGAGTCGCTTAACGGAGCAGCAAATTTACAACAGCACCTTACATGGCGACCATAAGTTTTTTGATGAAAAATTCAAGGTGCAATGGTCGGCGGTGTATTCATCGGCTAAGAATGATGTGCCGGAGAATACCAGCATCAGCTTAAACGGCACTCAGCAGAATTTTCAAAGCCGGCGTTTGAGCCTGGTGAATACCAATCCGGTTACCCATAGATGGGAGCGCAATACCGATGAGGATTTGGCAGGATATTTAGATTTTAGCTACCGTTTTACGTTGGGTGAGCACAAACTGGACCTGATGGCTGGAGGTTTGTATCGTGATAAGCAAAGAAGCAGTTTTTTTAACAACTACAATCTTGCACCAATTGCTGCAGATGCCAGTAAAATTTATGGTGTAGATTACCAGAATTATACCGATTTAAACTTAGTGGTAAGCAACCCCACTGGTGCAGTAGCCAATTCTTTGACTTATGATGCAACAGAAAAAATTACGGCAGGCTATGGCATGTTTAAATACATATCGCTTAAACTGGAAGTGATTGGTGGTGCAAGGATAGAACATACAAATCAGGGTTATAATTTACTTTTTCCTGCCGGAGAGGCTTTTCCAAAAGGGCAGCAGGTGTATACCGATATATTGCCGAGTTTAACCGCTAAATACTTTTTAACGGATAAAGCACAATTACACGCTTCTTACTATAAAGCACTTAACCGTCCTGGTTTTTATGAAATCGTGCCAGGAAAGGTGGTAAATGAAGAGTTTCAGGAACGAGGCAATCCAAACTTGAAGCGCGCTTTGGCTGATAACTTCGATCTACGCTATGAGCTTTTTCCTGGCGCATCTGAACAGCTTTTAGTGGGCGCATTTTATAAGAGAATTAAAAACCCTATTGAATATACTTTCCAGGCAGACGCCACACGTGGTCAAGATATTTATTACAGCCCTGGAAACTTTGGTATAGCCAATAACTATGGTGCAGAGGTAGATTATATTAAATATTTCAGCAAAATTGGTGTAAAAGCAAACTACACTTATACCCATTCCAGAATTACTACGCCAAAAACGACAAGAACGATTAATCCAACAACTGGTGACATACAGGCATTATCAGTCGATCAGGAGCGCCCACTTTATGGCCAGTCGGAACACATTGCAAATGTCTCCTTGTTATTTAAGGATACTAAAAAGGGTTGGGACCTGCAAGTCGCAGGCGCTTATACAGGTCCGCGTATCAATACCGTTTCTCAATTCCTGAATAATGATTTATGGCAGGAGGGTTTTATCCAAATGGATGCTTCGGCAGAGAAAAGATTCAAGGGTGGCATTAGTGTTTTCCTAAAAGCGAACAATATTTTAAATACGCCAACAAAATTATTCATTAAAGGCACCAATCCGGAAAATAATAAAATCAACGAGGAATTGGTGGAGGACGGGCATACTTTGGTTAGGAATGATTATTACGGTCAGGGTTATCTGATCGGCTTTAGATATAAGTTTAATTAATTGAAATTTTAAGAGAAAAGATATGAAATCGAAACAGATTTTTAAACTGTTAACCCTTGCGCTACTGGCGCTAGCAGGATGCGAAAAAGCCAACATCGATGTGGATACCACAGTGGTTGATGGTTCCGCCATTGGCGAGGTTTCAGGGGTTTGGGCCAAGGGTAGCACACAGGTAATCAAGGGCGATATCGTTATTCCTGAAGGTAAAACATTGACCATTGAGGAGGGCGTTACGGTATTGATGGATACGGTGGCAAAACCGGAGATTATTGTAAAAGGCAACTTATATGCATTAGGTACTGCAGATAATCCGATTAAATTTACGGTGAATGAGTTTTACAAAACTGCCCAAAAGAAATTTGGCAAGTTATGGGGAGGCATACTGGCCGGGCCTACCTGCGAAGAACTGGTATTAGACCATGCGATTATCGAGTATGCCGGATCAACAACATCAGATGCATCAACATCGGTTAAAATGGGACTTTATAAAGCCGTTGCAGGCGAGAACCTTCCGGCGCTTTGGTTCGCTAATGCTAAAGGTAAACTGGTGGTTCAAAGTACCATATTCAGAAACCTCCAGGAAGACTGTACCTACATAGAAGGTGGAAAGATCATCTTTGCCAATAACGTGTTCTACACCACAGGTGTTAGCGGAGGCGAAGCAATGAATTTTAAATCCGGGTGTTTGGCCGATATCGCTTATAACCTTATTTATAGCACCAACACAAATGCCTTAAAATTATCTAATACGGGAGATAAAACGCCACAGACCTACATCATTGCTTATAACAATACCATGGTAAATACAGGCTGGAGAAGACCAACAGCAAAAGGCGGATCGGTTTGGTTGGAAAGTACAGTACGTGCTGATTTGTACAACAACCTTTTTGCCAATACGCGCTTTGGAATAAAAAGAGACCCGAAAAAGCCAGAAGACAGCCGTTCTGCTTATAGCAACAACTGGTATTATGGCTATGATCAGCTTACCGTTAATCAGTTTCAACCAGGCAAAAACGATGTAATCGGTGGTAAGGACGACGTAATCAGCATAACTGCCGGTGCTAATGATCCAAAGTTTGTAAATTACCCGGTAAACACAGCGGTAAGTAATGCTGATTTTAATACATCATGGGATTTCCATTTGCAAGGTAATTCTCCTGCTTTGGGCAAAGGCATTACCAACTTTACACGTCATCATGCAGCAGGACTTACAATGAAAAATGGTATCACATACAACTCGCCGGCACCAGCTACTTTTGTTGGCGCTTATGGTACTAAAATTTAATATGAAAAATAGGAGTTTATTAAACATTGTAGCTTTTACATTTTTGAGTCTGAGCTTTTCCTGCAATGGTATTGCACAAAAACAAGATGCTGCAGCGATAAAGCCGCTATACATTTCTGATCCGGTTGATTTTGATACAGATGATCCTGCAATTTGGGTTAACCCAGCTGACCCGTCGAAATCGCTGGTTATTGGTACGGACAAAGATACCAATGGCGGTTTATATGTTTTTGACTTGAAAGGAAAAGCCATTCCATCAAAAACCATCAAAGGACTAAAAAGACCTGATAATGTCGACATTGCTTACGGTTTGATGCTGAATGGTAAAAAGACAGACATCGCCGTGACTACAGAGCGCTATACCCATAAACTTCGGATTTATTCCCTACCGGATATGAAACCTTTAGATAAGGGTGGAATTCCGGTATTTGTCGGCGAAACGGGGGCAGAATTCAGAGATTTAATGGGCATTTCAATGTACACTGATCCGAAGGGGAAAATCTATGCGATTGTTGGTCGTAAGACAGGGCCAAAAGATGGCAATTACCTTTGGCAATATCAGTTAAAGGATGATGGCAATGGAAATATCAAAGCACATTTGGTCAGGAAATTTGGAAAATATAGTGGCAGGAAAGAAATAGAGGCCATCGCCGTTGATAACGAACTGGGCTTTGTTTATTACTGTGATGAGCAGTTCGGTGTACGCAAATATTACGCTGATCCAGCCAAAGGGAATCAGGAACTTTCCTTATTTGGACAAGGAGACTTTGCAGTAGACAATGAGGGCATAGCCATTTATAAGACAGCTGGAAATAATGGCTATGTTTTGGTTTCCGATCAAGGTGCCAGACAATTGAAAGTGTACAGCAGAACGGGTAAAACAGGCGTAGCAAATCAGCATCCATTATTGGCTACGATAAAGTATTCGGCGAACCAGACCGATGGTATTGATGTAGTCTCCATACCTTTAAATTCAGATTTTAAACACGGATTGCTCGTTGCGATGAGTGATGATAAAACCTTCCATTTTTACCGCTGGGAAGATATTGCCAGTAAGGAATTGACGGTTAATCCGTAATTATCAAAGCTAAAAAACCTTGAGTTAAAGCAGGCGGTACAAGTGTACCGCCTGCTTTGTTTCGTAAATCGTTTTATTTTTATCAGTTGAATTAATTCGCGGGCAGGTAGTATTGTTTCAAATGAAGGGGTTGTGTTGGGATGGATGGCCCACTCGACGTAAAAACCACATCTGCTTCGACTATCCATCTTTCTGGCAGACCATTTCCGGCAGGCAATCGTCTGCCAGTGATTTTACCATCAACAGGCACCATGGAAATCGAAAAGCAAGTGGGGCAGTTGTTCTGGTATTTTACCCTGCCTTCCAGGAAATCTTCTTTTGTAAGGCTGAAGCTATCGCCAATCATTGGTGCCATCATATAAAGGGAAAAAGCCGAATAGCTAACGCTTGTATGTGCCCAGAAAACCCGGTACTGGCCCTTGGTCAATAATAGTTTAATGCCATCCATGCCGGAGTTATCGGCATAAAAAAAATTGCAGGTTGATCCGGTAGGGCATACCGTCAGATTGTCTTCATTCGGAAGAATTGCTTCGGCTGCAGTTTCTTTTTTACAGCCGCTAAGCGAGAATAAAAGCAAGATAAATAGTGAATAAGCATTTTTCATAATTGAGTTTATTGCTTATACGCCAGGATCAGATTAAACGCTACCTGCTTCTTATTAAGAATATGTTAAGTTTTAGCTGGGTTCAAGTAGCTGCCTGTACCTGACTGTACAATCCATATCGATTAATTTTTTGATAACGCATCAAACACAGGGTTTAACCATAGATTTTTTTCTTTTGATAAACTTCTGCCTAATCGGTTAATCAGAATCAAATGTTAAAATAAGTTAATGCTAGGTTTATATAAGCACGATAGCTTTGCCCCATTCTAAGGAACCAAGGAAACAAAATGAAACGGTTTATACCGGTAACTAATTAACATTAAATAATGAAAAAACCTTTACTGCTAATGCAGAAGTTTGTGCTATATAGTTTCGTAGCGGCAATTCTGACGGGTGGACTCAGTGTACCATCCATGGCCGCGGTGAATTTACAAGATCCGCCATCTGCCAACAAAATTCAGGAATCAGGAACAATCAGTGGTAAAGTCGTTGATGAAAAAGGCGATCCGCTACCTGGTGCAAGTATTGTGATTAAAGAATTAAACAAGATTGTGCAAAGTAATCCAGATGGAACATTCAAAGTAGATGTTCCGGCAGGAACCTATAATGTACAGGTGAGCTTTATTTCTTATACTACAGTCGTTCTGGGTAAAATCGTTGTAAAACGTTCCGAAAACACCCCTTTAAATGTCACTTTAAAAGGAGAAACCGGAAGCTTAAATGAGGTCCTTGTTGTCGGTTTTGGCACTCAAAAACGCGAGAATGCTACAGGTTCTGTAGATCAGATTACATCAAAAAGTCTTGAAAACAGGCCAATTACAAATTTAACACAAGGACTTCAGGGTTTAATTCCGAACCTCAATCTTAAAATGATGGACGGTAAGCCAACGCAGTCTCCCAGATACAACATCCGTGGTACTACTTCTATTGGCCAGGGGGGAAGTGCACTTATATTGATTGATGGTTTTGAAGGCGACCCATCGCTTTTAAATCCAAATGACGTGGAAAGTGTTACGATATTAAAAGATGCTGCATCTGCGGCAATTTATGGTGCCAGAGGTGTGTTCGGCGTGGTTTTAATCACGACTAAAAAAGCAGAAAAGGGTAGAACCAGTATTTCATATTCGTCTAATTATGCCATAAAAAATCCATTACAGGTACCGGATTTTGTTACTGACGGTTACACCTGGGCAAAAATGTTTTCCGAAGCTTTCGTAAATGGAGATGGTGCTTTCCCTCAAAATGCTAACAAAACACAAAAGTTTTCCCAAGCCTATCTCGATGAATTTAAAAGGCGTGTGGAATCGGGCCAACCATACAGTCAAATAGAAGTTAACCCAACCACAGGTGAATATACTTATTACGGCAGCACCGACTATTACTCGGAACTGTATAAGAAACATACCGCTGCAACAGAAAATAACCTCTCCGTAAGCGGAGGCAGCGACAAGGCTTCGTTCCTGGTATCGGGTAGGTACTTAAACCAGGATGGACTTTTCAAATACAATAGCGATGATTACGATATGAAAAACATTCGTGCACGTGGTTCAATACAGGTATTTCCGTGGTTAAGCATCGAAAATAATGCAGATTATTCAGTTATGAATTATCACAATCCAATAAATGTTGGTGAGGGTGGTGGCATCTGGAGAAATATTGCTGACGAAGGAAAACCAACTATGCCAATTTTCAATCCAGATGGTTCTCTAACTTTTGCTGCCGCTTATACCGTTGGCGATTTCATTTATGGAAAGAATGGCATTGATACGCGTCGTCAGGTTTTTAGAAACATAACCGGGTTGAGAACAAACTTCTTCAACAATAAATTCAGGGTCAATGCCGATTTTACCTTCCGTAATACGAACAATAATATTGAACAAAGAAGAGTGCAAGTACCTTACAGCAACACCAGGGGTGTTACAGCATATGTGGGTACAACGACAAACGATTTGCTGTTTGACCAGCGTGAAACACAATATCTGGCAACCAACATCTACGCCGAATATGAAAACCGTTTTGGAACCGACCATTATTTAAAGGCAATGGCTGGTTATAACTACGAGCAATCGACTTACAATCGCATTGCCGTACAGCGAAACGGAATTATTTTTGAAGATGCTACCGATTTAAACCTTGCATTAGGTCAATCAATTGCTACTGGCGGCGGTTATGAGCAATGGGCGATTCTTGGCGGGTTTTCCAGGTTAAATTACGCTTTTAAAGATCGCTATCTCTTGGAGGTAAATGCGCGCTATGATGGGTCTTCGAAATTCCCTGCAAACCAACGCTATGGATTTTTTCCTTCAGTTTCCGCGGGATGGAGAATCAATAAAGAATCGTTCTGGAATGTCTCAGATAAGTTAATCTCCGATTTCAAGTTGAGGGGTTCTTATGGTTCTTTAGGAAATGGTAACATCGCCTCCTATGCATTTCAGGAAATTTTCAACATCAGCCAATCTGGCGTTATATTAAATGGTGTAAGGCCGCAAACGACAAGAATTCCTGCCGTACTGCCTGATGGCTTAACCTGGGAAACTTCGACGACGAGCAATTTTGGTTTGGATTTGACCATGCTTTCAGGACGCCTTAGTTTTACCGGTGATGCTTATGTCCGCAAAACAACTGATATGTTTACATTCGGATTGACGCCACCGGCCGTGTTTGGTGCGGATGTACCAAAAGGAAATTATGCTGATTTGACAACTCGTGGATGGGAAGTTTCATTGAGCTGGAATGATAAAATTGGTCAGTCAGAAAAACCTTTCAGGTATAATGTTAGGTTAACACTTTCTGACAACAAAACTAAGATCGATAAATACAACAATCCAGACAAATTACTGAATGATTATTATGAAGGGCAAACATTAGGTGAAATCTGGGGCTATGAAACCGAAGGTTTTTTTATTGATGATGCCGATATTGCATCACATGCCAAGCAAGATCCGCAAATGAGAGCATCCCCAACAGGGAAATGGTTCCCGGGAGATATCAAGTTGAAAGATTTAAACGGCGATGGGTTTATCAACGTAGGCGAAAATAAAGTTGAAAAATCGGGCGATAGAAAAATCATCGGAAATTCTGCCCCAAGGTATCTATATGGTGTAAATTTAGGTGCAGACTGGCATAACTGGTCTTTTTCAGTTTTCTTCCAGGGCGTTGGTAAACAGCAATGGTATCCGAGCACCGAAACGGAAATGTTTTGGGGGCAATACAACAGGCCTTATAACAACATTCCGACTTTCCATTTAGGTAACATGTGGACACCTGAAAATACAGATGCCTATTTCCCCAGAACAATGTCGAGAGCGGCTTCAAGTAATACCAACCGTACCCTTGGTGTGGCACAAACGCGCTACCTACAAAATGTGGCTTACCTCAGGTTAAAAAACCTCCAGGTAGGTTACAATCTCCCTACCAAATGGATAAACCGTATCGGTATGCGAAGCGCTAAGGTATTTTTCTCAGGTGAAAACTTGTTTACTTATTCACCAATGTACAAAATTGTGAAAAATACAATTGATGTGGAAAATGCGGTTCCATCTGATCAGGATTTAAATTCTGGCAGCACAAATGGCGATGGGTATAATTACCCTTTGATGAAAAGCTATTCATTCGGTGTGAATATTGGATTTTAAATATTGAAAAGAATCAAAATGAAAAAACTATATATAGGGCTTGGCTTAGCTTGTTTAAGCTTTGCCGCTTGTAAAAAATTAGATCAGAAGCCAGAATCTACAGCAACAAAAAGTGCTGTTTTTGGTACGGAGAACGGACTTAAACTTTATACAAATTCTTTCTATGGAATGGATTTTCTTCCGAAGAATTCTACCAGTCAGGATGCAATGTCTGATTATTTAGCCGTAAAAGCTGTACCCGATTTTATACGTGCAGGTGGCTTTGCAGCGAATAACAGTTCTGGATGGACCTGGAGGGATTTAAGAAACATCAACTACTTTATAGAAAACTGTAATGATCCGGCTGTTCCGGTAGCTGTTCGCAATAACTATTTAGGCATTGCCAGATATTTCCGTGCCTATTTTTATATGGAGAAAGTTAAGCGTTTCGGCGATGTACCTTGGATCGGAAAGCCTTTGGATATCGATGATCCGGCTTTAAACGCTGGCAGAGATAAAAGAGAATTAGTGATGGATTCGGTTCTTGCAGATATCAATTTTGCATGTGCAAATATCAGTAGTACAAACGATCCGAGCCGAACTACCATTACAAAATGGGTTGCTTACGCTTATAAATCCAGGTTGTGTCTTTTTGAGGGTACTTTCAGGAAATACCATACAGATTTAAATCTTTCGGGAACCGCAAATAAATGGCTTGACGATGCAGCATCAGCTGCCAATGAGATTATAACAAAAGGCGGTTACGCTTTGAATACAGCAGGCGGCCCCGGCCTGTCTTACCGCCAGGTTTTTACCAGCAATACGCCTGTTGCAAATGAAGTTTTACAATCGGCAGTAGCCGATTTAAACCTAGGCGTGCTGAATGAGGCTAATTGGTGGTGGACAAGCGGAACTTATGGAGCAAAAGCGAGTTTCACCCGCACATTTATAAATACCTACCTGAAATTGGATGGCACACCGTTTACCAATGATCCTGCTTACAGAACCATGTTATTTAAAGATGAAGTTAAAAACCGTGATTTAAGACTTAAGCAAACCATCCGCTTAGGAGATTATAAGCGCATAAGCAGCGGTCAACAAGTACCTGCACCACCCGTGTTCTCTTATACCTTTACAGGTTATCAGCCTATAAAATGGACTTTGGACGATACCTACTACGATGCCGGTGCTTTAAATACAAATGCGGTTTCCTTATTTCGTTATGCCGAAGTATTGTTAAATTATGCTGAAGCTAAAGCTGAATTGGGAACCTTTACCGATGCCGACTGGGTATTAACCATCGGGGCACTTCGGGCGAGGGCAGGTATCACCGGAGGATTAACGGCAAAACCAACTGTAGCAGATACGTATCTGGTTGCAAATTATTTTCCGGGAATTTCTGATGCCTCATTGCTTGAAATCAGAAGAGAAAGAGGTATTGAGTTAAGTTTGGAAGGCTTACGTTTTTCTGATCTGTTGAGATGGAAACGAGGTCCGTTAATGGAGCAGGAATGGAATGGTTTTTATGTTCCTGCATTGATTACACCAATGGATTTAAATGAAGACGGCATTTTGGATGTTGCTTTCTATCAGGGCACACGCCCGACACCGGCGGTTGCAGGTGTAACATATATCGATGTATCGGCCAATTCAGGTACGGCGGTAAATTCTCAGCTTTTGAAAAACGGAAGTTCTGGCGAACTCACCTGGATGAGAGAAATACCACGAAAATGGAATGAACGCAACTATTATTACCCGATTCCGCTTGCAGATCTCCAACGTAACCCGAACCTGAAACAAAATAAAGGCTGGGAATAATTAATCAATAAATACAGAATATGAAAATAAGAATAATGGTTGTCGCAGTACTGTTTGTATTTGCTTCTTTCAAACTTAGCGCACAACAGATCACAGTCGGAACTTTTAACATTCGCTTTGATAATCCACGCGATTCAGGAAATCTTTGGGTTGATCGGGCACCGGTGGTTGCAAACTTAATTCGTTTCCATGGTTTTGATGTTCTTGGAATTCAGGAAGGTTTGAAAAACCAGCTTAATGATATCAGCAACGCATTGCCAGAATATTCAAGGTATGGAAAAGGTCGTGATGATGGAAAAGAAGCCGGAGAACACTCCGCAATATTTTTCAGAAAAGATAGATTTAAGCTTGTAAAAAGTGGTGATTTTTGGTTGTCTGAAACACCTGATGTACCCGGAAAAGGGTGGGATGCGACCTGTTGCAATAGGATTTGCAGTTGGGTTTATCTCGAAGATGTAAAATCCAAAAAGCAATTCTATGTCTTCAACGTACATTACGATCATCAGGGTTTTGTTGCCCGTCGGGAAAGCAGTAAACTTATTCTGAAGAAAATTAATGAAATCGCCGGCACAAATCCTGTTTTATTGACAGGCGATTTTAACGGCGGCAGAGACAGTGAATGGTATAAAACGATAGCCACCTCTGAGGTACTGGCCGATGTTAACGGAAAGGTTAAATTTCCATACGCGAATAATTCCTCATCAAATGGTTTCAGAACGCCGAGAGGGCAATCGGTAATTGACCATATTTTTATGAGCAAACAATTCACCGCTTCCAGATGGGGGATTTTAACAGATACTTATTTCGGCAAATTTCCTTCTGACCATTTTCCTGTATTGGCTGAAGTTGAATTGAAGTGATTTTCAGTTATTAATTCATATTAAATAGAGTAAACGCTTCCCGAATATTCGGGAAGCGTTTATGTTTCTAAGCTCAAAAGAACAGCGTATTGTGTCGTTTGAGGCATTGATTAATATGCTGTTAACACAAATTCTAAATTTTGATCACATGATTTCATTTAACGGACACAACCGGACGGTAGTACTTTAGCCGTTAAATAGCATTACTTTATTTTTCACTAAAGATTAACCAAAAGGCATTATTTCCTTAACAGTAAACCGAGAATAAAGCATGAACTTCGTGCCCATAAAAATAGTATATGAATATCGATAACACGTACCATAACGAAGATTTAAGAACGTTTATGAAGAAATTTGACCCAAAGAAATTTAAAATTACACGTGCCGGGGTTGAAATTCGCGGCATTAAAGATATGTACAGAAATTTGATGCATGCCCGTACCATTATTTCCAACCTCGAATTAAACCTTACTGTTGTGCACACTGCAGAAATGCTTAGTTATGGGGGCTTTCAGGTAAATACAATTTAGTCAATAGAACTACATCTGAAAAACCAACATAAGTGGCATTTTTGTATATTTAATAAAGATTTTTTAAGATGAGAGATAGAAGATTTTTTCTAAAAGGGAGTCTGGCTTCCATACTTCTTACGGGTTTGTCGCCCGTTGTGGGGCTTGCCGATGATTTTACAGATTCAGTTTTACCCACTAACAATGCAACAAAATTGCGATTTGCAATTGCTTCGGATGGGCATTACGGGCAGCCCGGAACCAATTATAAAACGGACCACGAGAATATTGTACGTTGGTTAAACACCGCACATGAAAAAACGCCGCTCGACTTTGTAATAATTAATGGTGATTTGGTGCACGACAGACCAGAACTGCTTCCTGAATTAAAAAGTCTTTATTTCGATAAATTTAAATTTCCGTTTTATGCAATTCCGGGTAATCATGACCATGCAGATGCTAAAATTTGGAAATCGGTTTTGGGTTATGAGGATAACTTTTCTTTCGAAAAAAATGGCGTTGGCTTTGTAATGGCAAATACATCCGATTTAAAGGGTACCTACATTTGTCCTGATAACGGGTTCTTAAAACGCGAATTTGAAAAGTTTAAAGATTTAAAAACTGTATTTGTTATCCTGCACATTCCACCACATTTTTGGGTTCCTGAAAGTCCTTTTGTAGAATGTAAAGACACCTTAGATTTGTTGCACATTTACCCAAATATTAAAGCTGTTTTTCATGGTCATGATCATAGCCTCGATTCTGTATTTTATACCCAAAAGTTACCGCACTTCTTCGATGCACATATTGGGGGCAGCTGGGGTACTGCTTATAAAGGTTATAGAATTGTAGAGGTTTCTCAGGATCATAAAATTTCTACCTACCAGGTAAATGCCAGTAATAATCCTGTCCTTAATGAAGTTAAATTCTAACTGACTAACAGGTGAAAATCTAACGGACGGAATATTCAGATGTACAATGGTGCCATTTTACGCCAGTAATGTGGACGATGGGCATTGCTTTCCCACCGATAGAACTGATTCTGGATGCCTTTCTCCCATAGTATTCTACTTAAATGTTGATTTCCAGCAAGAAAAGGATCTGTTTCACCTACGGCCAGAATAATTTCCATTTTCCGCAGATGATTCAGCAGTGCTTCCTCATTTATATTTGCGATGAATTGCGAAGGCATATTGAAATAGACTGTCTCGCTTATGTAACCACTCATTAAATCTTTGAAATCGCCTGGTGCATCAGTCAAATCATATCGGCCGCTAATGCCGACTGCTTTCTTAAACAGCCATGGATATTTTGTGGCCAGGTTAATTGCATGATATGCACCCATGCTGCAGCCTGCGGTTTCTATGAAACCTCCTTTATTTATGGCCTGAACAAATGGCAAAACCTCATTTAAAATATACATTTCGTATTGGAGATGCCTGCTTATCCTAACTGATGGAAAAATAGAATGGTTGTAAAAGCTTTCTCCATCAATACTATCCACACAAAAAAGCTGAACTTCGCCGTTATCTATTTTACTTTTGATGGAATCGACAATGCCCCAGTTTTCATAATCATAAAACCTGGCCATTCTTGTGGGGAAAAAGACAACGGCTCTTCCCGCGTGGCCGAAAACGAGAAGCTCCATTTCTCTTTCCAGATTATCACTAAGCCATTTATGATATTCCCTTTGCATGCGAATTCTTTGCGGAAATTAACTTTGTTATATTATAGAAACATTAATAAATTATCATGATTAGCCTATTTTTTTCCTGATGATTGTTTTCCATAACCGGTAGCCTGCAGGGCTTAAATGTAAGCCGTCTTCCTCATAGTATCCGGCATTTGGCGCTCCGTTTTTATCCAGCATTTCTTTAAAAATATTAATGAATTTCCAGTTCGCATTACATTTAATTATTTCGCTTTCAATCAGGTTGTTTGTGTACTTAAACTGGTCGGCCAGGTGCCATCGCGACACGCTTGGCTTTAAGGAAACAAAGTAACAGGGGATGGATCCGAAACGCTGTCTGACCTTAACAACCAACTGTTGAAAGAAGATAAAAATTTCTTCCGGATGTCGCCCATCGCCAAGATCATTATCACCAGCATAAAAAACGAGGGCCAGCGGATCATAGCCAACCATAATTCGCTCGAAGAACCATACGCAAGCCGCGAGCGTAGAACCGCCAAACCCGAGGTTAATTACGCTGCGCTCTGGGAAATCTTCCTCAAGCGTTTCCCACAAACGTATGGTAGAACTACCATAAAAAAGTGTCAGTTGGCCCTGTCTTTTCCGCGACTCGATTTGTTCAAGCTGCTTAACTTCCTGTTCGTACCAGTACATATACCAATTAATATTTATCAATTATAACAAAACCGAAACAATATTAGCTTTTACTTTTACTGTTTTGAATTAAGTTTAACAGGCTGTTAACATTTAATAAATCCTGCGTTGGCATTAATTAAAAATAGGGGAAGGGGTTCAATTACATATTCCCTTATTAACACAGGATTAACATTTGGTTGCTTGATTTGTACTTATAAATTATCAATTAAATGAAAAAAGAGATAACGACCCTTGCATTTGCAATAGCAATTGGCGTGGTTGGATGTAAAAAGAATTCCGATAGCCCTTCCCAGGAAATCGTATATCCGGATGTAGCTGAAGCTTCAGATCCGGCAACGTTATTTACAACGAACAGCGGTGTAAAGGTATACAACGGAGGTTTCGGTTCGGCTGTTGCGGCAGATCCGAATGACCCTGCGGTATTTTATATGTTAACTGACAGGGGATCGAACGTAGCCGGGCAAATGACCAATTCGATTATCATCGGAAAACCAGATTTTACCCCGCAAATCGGAAAGTTCAGGTTAAAGGATGGTAAGTTGGTTTTAGAACAAACCATCGAGCTTAAGAATGCCGCCGGCGGTAAATTGAATGGCGTACCGAACCCGGTTGGGATGGGTGCTTCAGGAGAAACGGCTTATGATTTAAACGGACAAGTGATTACACCGAGTGCTGATGGGATTGATTCGGAAGGTTTGGTAAGGGCATCTGATGGGAGTTTCTGGGTAAGCGATGAATACGGGCCACATATTGCACACTTTGATGCAAGTGGAAAAACAATCGAGCGGATTAACCCTTTTGGCAGCGGTGCCGGGGGTAGAAAAATCCCAGTCGTATTTGCCAACAGAAGGGCTAACCGCGGAATGGAAGGCCTGGCGATAACACCAAATGGAAAAACGCTTGTAGGCATCATGCAGTCGCCGATGTACAATCCGTCCAAAACAGCCGTTGCAAACTCTACTGTATTGAGGATTTTAACGTTCGACATCGCCACAGGTGCAACCAAACAATATGCATACCTGATGGAGAATACAACTTTAACCGGGGTAAGTGATGTAGTGGCCGTTAACGCGACAACTTTTTTAACCATTGAGAGAGACGGACTTTTTGGAGGAGATCCAACCAATCCGGCAGCCTTTAAGAAGGTTTTTAAAATAGACATCAGCGCAGCTACTGATATTTCGGACGCCGCAAATGGTGCAACCGGAAAACTATATGGCGGTAAAACAGTAGAAGAATTAAATAACCTGGCTGGTCTCACTTCAGCGGGAATTACTCCGGTAACAAAAACACTTGTGCTCGATTTACTTAAAGATTTGCCATCTGTTTATCCGCACGACAAAGCAGAGGGTTTAGCTTTATTGCCGGGAAATATTTTAGTGATTTCTAATGACGATGATTTCGGTGTGGTGGATAATGGAGCGAGTGGCTTTGCTCAAAAAATGGTACCATTAACGAAGTCGGTAGATAGAAACAGGCTTTACTTTGTGAAGGTAAAACTCTAATTAAATTAGAATAAAATTTGGTTTATAGGGGCTTATAGTTTGACTATAGCCCTTTTTTAATTTTCAGTCAATGCTAATAAAAAGATGTCATCTTGATTTCTATGATAAACCAAATCATTTTTACACATGGTTTGGTTTTTTTATGACGGCAAATATTCTGTGGATGATTTTGTTTATTTAATAATATTGGAAATGCTAGACCAGTTCTAGAAATCGTTCTGACAAGCAAAATTAGTTTTTCAACGCTGTTTTCCGCTAGGCCGTCCAAAAAGGGAAAGAAAAAATGTCTCCCGCAGATTACACAGATATACGCAGATGAAATAAAAAAACCTGCGTCGTTAGCGTAATCAGCGGGCGGATTTAACAAAGAATCCAAAGCCATGGTTCGTGTCCTCACGAACCAATATTATACTTTCGATTCGTGAGGACACGAACCGAGGCGTAGGGATATAGTTTTACTATAGCCCTTTTTCAATTTTCAGTCAATGGCAATAAAAAGACTTCATCCTGAGCGTGTTGAAGGGTATAAAAGCTCTTCAAGCGGCGTTACGATGCTTCGGCAAAACAGCACAGGCTAAGCTCAAGGTGACAAATTTAGAGGCACTTACACGAATTCTGTTTATTGTTATTTAACGCTTAACACAAGTTTTCAGATTTGATTCCCTTAATCTTTTGTTAAAATAGCATACGGTATTTAACAATTTCATAATCCTATCTGAGCATAACCCTAACGCCCGGCGCACATCTTTGTGGCGCAATAAAGTATTTTTTTTTTGTGCTGAGTTGCATTTTACCAAACAATCATAAAATTCATTCATGAAACAAAATTACAAATTCAATTATTTGTCTTTTTTAGGAAAATGGCAGTGCTTCTTCATATTCCTGATTCTATTTTCACTCAACACTTTCGCTCAGAGCAGCAAAACCATTACTGGTAAGGTGACTGACGAAACCAACCAGCCTGTTCCAGGCGTAACCGTACGCATTAAAGGCGGCAATGGTGGAACATCGACCAACAGCGATGGTATTTATAGCATTCAGGCAAAAAGCAGTGATGTGCTTACTTATTCTATGCTTGGCGGATTGACCAAGGAAATCATAGTCGGCAATCAAACCTCCATTAATGTTACTTTAATGCCCGATAACCAGACTTTAAAAGATGTGGTTGTTATTGGCTATGGTACAGCGAATAAAAAAGATTTGACCGGTGCGGTTACTTCAATAAAATCGGAAGAGTTTAACCAGGGGGTTATGGTTAATCCGGCGCAGCTTTTACAAGGTAAAGTAGCCGGTTTAAACGTGACAAAAAGCGGCGACCCTAATTCAAAGCCTTCAACTATTTTACGTGGGCCATCTACTTTAAGGGAAGGTGCCGCGCAGGAACCATTTTACGTTATCGATGGTGTACCAGGCGCTTCAATTGATTTACTTGCGCCCTCTGATATTGAAAATATTGATATCCTTAAAGATGCTTCTTCAACTGCTATATATGGTTCGAGGGCTGCAAACGGCGTTATCATCGTAACAACCAAAAGATCTAAAAGTGGGCAGGCCCGTTTATCCTACAGTGGATATGCGGCAGTAGAAAAGGTATCGAAAAAATATGATATGCTTTCTGCGCCCGAGCTTAGACAATACCTCGCCGATAATAAGCAGACTTTAAATCCTGTGGATGATGATGGTTCGGATACCAACTGGCAATCGCTGCTCGAAAGAACAGGCTATTCACAAAACCACAACCTTTCTTATGGTGGTGCAGGTCAGTCTTCTGATTATGGTGCGAGTGTGAATTACCTGGACAATAAGGGGATATTAAAAAATACTTCGTTAAAAAGAACTGTTGTCAGGGCCTACCTTAATGAAAAGTTTTTTAACGACAGGTTAAAACTTGGCTTAACGGTTACGAACAGCAATTCGAAAAATTCGGATATCTATCAATCTCAGGCTTTGCCAAATATGCTTTTCTATTTGCCAACCGTTAGCCCTTTCAACACGGATGGTACCTATAAAGAAAATTATAACCGTACGGGAAGCGGAACCAGAAACCCTCTATCAATTGTAGACAATAACGTTATCAATAACCTGAACAACAAAACCCTAATTAACGGGATGGCGCAGGTGAATATTCTTGACGGTTTAAGGTTTACAGCCAGTGTTTCTTCTCAAAGAGACCAGAATAATTATAGCACTTACCTGAACAGCCAGTCGGGATTAGCCAGGGGTGTTAATGGACAAGCGCAGAAAATCGACGTTTTAAATAAAAGTCAGGTGCTAGAAGGTTATTTTAACTACGATAAGACCTTTGGAAAACACAGTTTAAAGTTACTTGCAGGTTATTCCTGGCAGGAAGACAGAACCAATGATGGTTTTGGTGTTACCACCCAGAATTTTTCGAATGATAATTTAGGTTACAACAACCTTTTTCTTTCGAACCCAACATTGCTTTCACAAATTGCATTCAACAACGCCCCTATATCTACCTTAAGATTAATATCATACTATGGCAGGGTTCAATACAACTATAACGAGAAATATCTGTTTCAGGCATCATTAAGAGATGATGGTTCATCTGCTTTCGGTAGAAATAACCGTTGGGGTTTATTTCCTGCAGTGTCTGCCGGATGGAGAATCATCAGCGAAGATTTTATGCAGGCCGTTCCGGTAATCAGCGACTTAAAACTTCGTGCAGGTTATGGTGTATCGGGTAACAGTTTAGGTTTTGATGCTTTTTCATCTCTGCTTATTTATGGTACACTCTCAGGAAGCAATAAATTTCTAAATAACGGAAACATCAGCAATGCAATTGGTCCGGTTAGAAATGAAAACCCAAACCTGAAATGGGAGAGTACGGCAACGACGAACATTGGCCTGGATTTTGGTTTGTTTAAAGACAGGATAACAGGTTCTGTTGATTTCTATGTAAAACAAACTTCCGATTTAATTTACGATCGTTACGAAGTATCAACAACGCAATTTTTCTTGCCAACCATTACCGCCAACGTAGGTAAAATTAAAAATACGGGTATTGAATTTGCTCTAAATGCTGTTGCGGTTAAAACAGACAATTTCCGTTGGACAACTTCACCAAATATTGCGCACAATAAAAACGTTGTTCAAACCCTTTCAGATGACTTTTATAAAATAGCAGCCATTCAAACCGCCCAACTTGGTGGTAAAGGCCAGTCTGGAAATTACAGCCAGCTTATTCAGCCAGGTTATGCTTTAGGTACTTTCAACTTATGGAATTATGCAGGTAAAAATGCTGCAGGTGTAAGTACGTATGTCAACGCCGCTGGGCAAACCATTGCAACGCAGCCCTTAACAACTGATGCTAAAATTGCAGGCGATGCACAACCGAAGTTAATTTATGGCTGGGCAAACAGTTTTAATTACAAAAACTGGGATTTTAACTTCCTTGTTCGTGGTGTGTTAGGCAATAAAATACTGAATGCTACGGCTGCATCTCTAAATAACCCGGCGGATGCCAAACTACAGAACATCCCAAGGTTTACTTTGGGTGAATCGTTCAACGACATCAATGCTTACCTGATTTCCGATCGTTTTCTGGAAAGTGGTTCTTATCTGCGCCTGGATAACGCAACGCTTGGTTATACGATTAAACCTAAAACGCCTTCAATTAAAGCGATCAGGTTATACGTTACGGCAAATAACCTGTTTGTAATCACAAACTATAGCGGTATCGACCCTGAAATTAATATTGGTGGCTTAACGCCAGGTATTGATAACAATAATTATTATCCAAAAACAAGAACGTTCAGCTTTGGTGTAAATGCATCATTCTAAAAATACAAAAATGAAAAAGTTTATAATTTTATTTAATATTCTGGCTGCTCTGATGGTACTGGAATCCTGCAGCAAGCTTGATGTAGATGTAGAATCGCAGTATGTAAAGGATAATTTTCCTTACACCAACTCAGATTACGCGGCGCTTTTCGGTACCATGTATTCTAACTTGTCTTCGCAGTATGGCGTTCCATACTGGAGAATGCAGGAGCTTTCTACCGACGCGGCGATTATCCCGGCACGTGACGGAAACTTTGATGATGGTGGCCAATACCGCCAATTACACTACCATACTTGGACCATCGATCATCCAAATGTAAGGGATATCTGGCAATGGGGATTTGGTGGCATCAACAACTGTAACCGCCTCATCAACCTGACCAATGAATCTTCAGTTTCTGAAGCGTCGAAAGCAAGCAGCCTGGCGGAAGTTAAGGCCATGCGGGCATTGTATTATTACTTTATGATGGATTTGTACGGTAACGTGCCAATTATCGATACTTTTCCGGTAAGCAGCCTGCCTGGAAACCAAAGCCGCGAAAAAGTATTTGAATTTATAGAAAAGGAACTTTTAGCTGTCGTTGCTCAATTACCGGCTAAAGAAAACAACAACCGGGTGTTGGTTTACGGCAGGCCTACACAGGCGATGGCTTATGCCTTACTGGAGAAAATGTATTTAAACGCAGAAGTTTATACCGGCAAGCCGAGATATGCAGATGCGGTTACTATGGCCGATAACATCTTAAAAAACAGCAATTATAGCCTGGACGCAAAATACAGCGATATTTTCGATGTAAACAACGGTCCTCAGATTAATGAAACCATTTTTGCAATTCCTTACGATCAGCAAATTCCAGGCAATCAGATTACCAGGTTTGGTTTTTACCCTGCTTTGGCAGCATCTTATGGTATAAATGTCGGTTTCAGTATCGCCATGAGCACCACGCCGGAATATTACAACCGTTTCAATTTAACAAACGACATCCGCAACAGTTTCTGGTTAATCGGTAAACAATACGCACCGGATGCCAGCCGTAAGCCTGATTTAACAAAGCCAGTTTTTGTTGCAGGAACAACTACGCAAATTGAAATAACGCCCGACTTGATTTTAAAACCAGGCAAACCAATGGATTTGGGTAATACAGTTGCCGACCAGGCCAAAGGGGTACGTTCGATAAAATACTGGCCTGATGTTAATGCCATACAGGCAACCAGGTTAAATGGAAACGATATGCCGGTTTTACGTTTAGCCGATGTGATGTTAATGAAAGCCGAAGCCATATTAAGAGGCGCAACAGCAACTACAGTTAATGGTGAACTGCAAACGCCTTTGGTTTTAATTAATAAAGTAAGAAGCCGTGCAGGTGCTGCAAGTGCATCAACAGTTACATTAAATACATTGCTTGATGAAAGAGCGCGTGAGTTTAGCTGGGAAGCCTGGAGGAGAAATGATTTAATCCGTTTCGGACAATTTGAAACTGAATATCCGCTACCAAATGATGTGCTTTTTATGAATAAGGACATCACCAGGAGAATTTATCCCATTCCGGCGAACGAGTTAAAATTGAACGCGAATTTAAAACAGAATCCTGGTTATTAAAATCAAAAATATGAGACTGATTACCTGTGTTGGTTTATTGCTCGTTCTGCCTGCAATTGCCTTAATTGCAAGAAAGGATGATTTGCCAATAAATCAAATACAGGTTATTGGTTCACATAATAGCTATAAACAAGCCATTAACCCATTGCTTTTCAATGTTTTAAAATCGCAAGATTCGTCAGGAGCAAACAGCCTGGACTATGAGCATATCGCAATGCCCGATCAATTGGGGATGGGTTTAAGAAATCTGGAAATCGATGTATATGCAGACGATAAAGGCGGTAAATACGCCCATCCAAGAGGTTTTGAACAAGTTGTAGGTCAACCTGAATTTGATAAAGATGGCGAAATGAATAAACCAGGTTTCAAGGTCTTCCATGTTCCGGATTTAGATTTCAGGTCGTCGGCACTAAGCTTTAAAACTGCATTGCAGCAGCTGAGAAACTGGTCGGAAGCTAATCCGGACCATACACCGGTTTTCATGACTTTAGAAGCAAAAGACGATTCGACAAAGCGCAGAGGTTTTACGCAGCCGGAAGTTTTTACAGGTAAAACATTTGATGAACTGGATGCCGTTATAATTGAAAATTTAGGAAGGGATCATATTATAAATCCTGACATAGTTCGGGGTAAATACAAAACCTTGGAAGAGGCTGTTCTTGCCAATAACTGGCCGAAGCTTAGCCAGGCTAAAGGTAAATTCATTTTCGTCCTGGATGCAAAAGATAGAAAACGCGCCACCTACCTGGAGGGTCATCCTTCGCTTAAAGGCAGGGTGATGTTTGCTAATGCAGAACCGGGAACGCCTGAAGCGGGTTTAATGATTCGGAATAACCCAAACGATGAACAAATTCCTGCACTGGTGAAGGAGGGCTACATCATCAGAACAAGGGCAGACGCAGATACGAAGCAGGCCAGAAACAACGATTGGAGCGATTTTGAAGCTGCCTGCAAATCGGGTGCACAGATTATTACTACAGATTATTATAAAAAGAGTACGCACTTTAAATCGGATTATGCCATCAGTTTTGCAGATGGAAAATACTTTAGGGCGAACCCTTTATTTAAAAAATAAGTTAGATATGAACAGAAGATCATTATTAAAAGGAGGCTTGTTAACCGGTTTAGGTTTGCCTTTTGTAGGTATAAAAGATGTTGCAGCTTTCCCTTTGGCTGGTCGAAAAAAGGCCAAAAATATCATCATGATGGTGAGCGACGGGATGAGCATAGGAACGCTGAATATGGCCGACTTATATTCGAACCGGATACTTGGACGAAGCAGCAAATGGTTGGGCCTTTACCGGGACAACAAAGCTGTACGAGCTTTAATGGATACCGCTTCTGCAAGTTCATTGGTTACCGATTCTGCCGCGGCCAGTTCATCTTGGGGTGGCGGTATGCGGGTTCGGAACGGTTCTTTAAACGTAGGCATGAACGGCGAAAAACCGCAGCCAATCCTTCAAAAATTTAAAGAAAAAGGTAAAAAAGTGGGTTGTGTTACCACGGTACCAATTACACATGCAACGCCGGCAGGTTTTTGCGTTAATATTGATAACCGAGGGGGGCAGGATCTTATTGCCGAAATGTATTTAGGCCTTAAATTCGATGTGATGATGGGTGGCGGACATAAATATTTCGGCGAGAAGAGAGCAGGTGGAAACCTGATTCCCAAATATTTAACACAGGGCTATAAAGTTGCAGAAAACAGGATGGAAATGTTGGCCCTTGATAAATCGAAACCTGTATTGGGTTTGTTTGCAGAGGATGGAATGCCTTATGAAGTAGACAGGCTGCACGACCAGGAACTCATAAAATCAACGCCAACTTTGGCAGAGATGACCATGAAAGCCATAGAACTAATGAAAGACCACAAAGATGGTTTTGCCTTACAGGTTGAAGGGGGTAAAGTGGATTGGGCTGCACATTCAAACGACCTTAGCGGATTAATTTTCGATCAGCTTGCTTTTGATGAAGCCGTTGGAAAAGCGATAGAATTTGCCGAGAAAGATGGAGAAACATTGGTTATTATTACAACCGACCACGGTAATTCCAACCCAGGTTTATTTTATGCTGATGAAGCCAATAAAAAGTTCGATAGTCTTCAAAACTTTAAACGCAGCAATACTTTGCTTCTTGCACAGTTAAATCAATCATTCAGCGAGCAGAAAATAATTGATTTGATTAAAGAAAATCAGGGTTTTGAAATGAAATCAGAAGATGTAAAATCTTTATTGGTACATTTCAAGGATATTGTCCCCGGTCAGATTTATAATGAATCGAACCTGCCGTTTTACGAGTACGGCAAAATTTTGGGCAAATATACCGATGTACAATGGGCCGGAATGAACCATACTGGCGATTATGTGGAGCTGACGATGTTTGGTCCGGGTTCGGAAAATTTAAAACCCTTCATCAAGAATTACGAGCTGCATAACTTTATGCTTAAGGCTGCAGAAATGCCCGAGGCGTTTTTGGTAAAAGCTTGATCTTGATGAAACGGCAAAAAAATAATCAGGAAGCTGTATCAATTAAAAATCTGGCTTAAGGCCAGATTTTTATATCGTTTCCGGTCATCCGATAGCTATCGGATCGTGCGCAGGCGGGAAACACGATTGCTCAGCGAAGCTAATCTTAAAGCGCCCCTCAATAGCTTTAGGATTCCAATTAAATTGGGAATGACGACTTATCATTATAATTTGCTTTTATTCGTTGCCCGTCATTCTCGCGAAGGCGGGAATCTTAAAGCACCTCAATATCTTTAGGATTCCCAATTAAATTGGGTATAACGACGGATTAAAATATAATTTATCTTTGATACACCTCCTTTTTTAAATTAAATCAGTTAATGATTACCATTTTAAAATACTTTCGCTTTTCATTGGGCCTCATTTTGTTGTTTAGTATTGGCTATCTCAACGCACAGGAAACGACTAATCCTCCGGCAATCATAAATAAAAATGGTGTTTGGCTGAAAGGCGATTTGCATGTGCATTCGAGGCATAGCACCGAATCATCTAACAATTCGGTTTCGAAAATCATAAATTTTTCAAAATCAGTTGGTATGGATTATTTGTGCATAACCGACCATGATAATCATGTAAAAGGCGATGTTGCCCATCATACCTGGGCCGACCCGGAGTTCAAATCTGATTCGTTGCTTTTGCTTTATGGTGCCGAATGGACAACCACCAGGGGACATGCAAATGTATTTTCTGATAAGCCATATGATCACCAGCGGTTGTTCGATATTAGAGATGCACGTGACATCAATATTGGAAAGGTCAAGAAATCGTTGGGTGTTCATTTATCGGCAAATCACCCGAGCGGAAAAGATAATTTCGGCTTTTCTTACGATTTGGTTCAATCTATAGAGGTCTGGAATTCGGCTATGTGGCCAAAAAATGCCAACGCCATAATGATTTGGGATGACATGCTTTCTTCGGGCAGAATGATGACGGGTAGAGGAGGGAGCGATACCCACCATGGTGTACCCACGTCAAGCGAAAAGCCCGGCGCGAACACTTATCAGGCTGAATTTAATTATGTAGGTACACCCACAACCTGGGTTTTCGCAAAAGAACGTAATTTAAAGGCAGTTGTGGATGCATTAGATCAAGGAAAGGCTTCGGTGAGTTCAAATCCTTTCGCTCCAAGAGTTGAGTTTTATGCTGATTTTAAGGCCAACGGTAAGTTTGAAATGATGATGGGCGACAATGCTATTTCGAATGGGAAACCCATTAAGTTCCAGGTGCAATTGATTGGCAACAAATTACCTGAAGAACAATATACAGTTACCGTAATAAAGAATGGCGCAAAGCTAAATACTTTTCTGGTCGGCGGCGAAATTCCTGTACTTCAGTTTACCGATACACCCGATTTAAAAGGGCGTACCTATTACCGCGTTACGGTAGAAGGAAAGAATACAGATTACCCACAGGTGCCAAAATCTGCAGCTTTGAGCGAAAAAATGGTGGCTTTATCAAATCCGATTTACTTTAATTTCAATCCTGATTTTTGATCATAGTTGGGGCGCTTTGTACCTTAACGTTTAGGCAATTGTTAATGTTAAGGCAATATTGCTTATTTATCTTTGATAAAATTTACCAATTCACATAATGAATCTTTCCTACTTCGTAACTTTTACAGCTGCAATCCTGTTTTCACTTGCAGTAAATGCGCAAACAAAACCTGCCAGCCAGGGCCACAGTCACAACGATTACCATCAGAATATACCCCTTTTGCAAGCTTATTATGCCGGCATGGGATCGATTGAAGCGGATGTTTTTTTAAAAAAAGGTGTGCTTTTCGTAGCGCACGATAGTACGGAGATAGCAGCAGAGCGAACACTAAAAAGGTTATATTTAGCGCCCTTAGCTTCACTCTATAAGGCAAACGGCAATCGGGCTTTTAAAAAATCAGATCAAAAACTCCAACTGGTCATTGACATTAAACAAGACCATGTAAATGTGCTGAATGAACTGCTCGCAGAACTAAATGATTTCGGTGATGTATTTAACACCAGCAAAAATCCTAACGCAATAAAGCTGGTGATAAGCGGCGATATGCCCGCGCCTTCAAACTTTAAAAACTGGCCTGATTATATTTATTTTGATGGCCGCCCTGAAATTCAATATACAACTGAGGAATTAAAACATATTGCCATGATAAGTCAGGATATTAAAAAATATTCTGTATGGAACGGAAAAGGTGTACCTACACCGACAGATTTAGCGAAATTGAAAAAAGTTGTCGAAGATGCACATCAGTTGAATAAAACCTTTCGTTTCTGGGCGACCACAGACAATCCCAATACCTGGATTGTTCTTAATCGCCTTGGTGCTGATTGGATTAATACCGACCATCCAGAAAAATTTTCAGAATTTTATGCGCAGCAGGAAAAACGCAGTTACACCAATCCAAATCCTTATCCGGTTTACACACCGTCTTATCGAAACGATGGCACCAATAAAAAAGTTAAAAACGTTATTTTACTAATAGGAGATGGGATGGGCCTGGCGCAGATTCACGCCGGTTTAATTGCCAATCATGGAGATTTAAATATCAGCAGGATAAAAAATATCGGTTTTTCACAAACTGCCGCAGCCAATTCAGATAATACGGACTCCGCTGCCGGAGCAAGCGCGATGGCAACCGGCGAAAAAACCAATAACCGATACGTTGGTATGGGAACCGACAATAAAAAGCGTACAAATCTTATCGATTCGCTGAATAATTTTGGGATTAAAAGCGGGATACTAAGTGTAGGAGACATTACCGATGCCACTCCCGCAGCTTTTTACGCGCATCAAACCGAGCGCACCAGAAGCAATGAAATCGCCGCTGATTTATTAAATTCTAAAGTAGAAGTCCTGGTTGGCTCCAATCAAAAAGCATTTTTGAATAATAACGATGCCGGCTTGATTGAAAAATTAGGCAAATCTGGATTTTCGCTGAGTAAAAGCTGGTCTGATTTTTCAAAGCAATCAAGCGGAAAACAACTCGTTCTATTGCCCGATGAAGATACCCGGCCGGTATTGAAAGGGCGTGGAGACCTGCTTAAAAAAGCCCTTTTGAAAACCGTTGGGATGCTCAATAAAAACCCTAACGGCTTTTTCATTATGGCAGAAGGTGCACAAATCGATCATGGTGGCCACACAAACGATTTACCCGTGGTTATTACCGAAATGCACGATTTTGATAAGACGATTGAGGCTGCCTTGCGCTTTGCAGACGAAGACGGAGAAACACTCGTTCTGGTTACAGCCGATCATGAAACCGGCGGCTTAACACTTTTAGATGCAGATACAAAAAGCGGAAAGGTTAGCGGTCATTTTAGTACCGACGATCACACCAATATTATGGTACCTGTATTCGCTTACGGTCCGCATTCTGGCGAATTCAGGGGAATTTATCCTAACAACGAAATATTTAAAAAGATAATGAGTGTACTTGTAAATGGCAAGTAGTCCTTTTAGACTTAATTGCTTTAGTTGTCCTTATAGAGTAAATAGTGAATTGATCAAAAGAAAAATTAATTTTCGAGTTAGAATCATCGTTATTTTTTTAGCTGTAAGCCGTGCAAAGGTCAATAATTGAGTATGTGGAAGTATGTTGTGAATATGTTAATGCAACATTTTGGCAATTCTGCGACTTACCTTAAAATACTAAATATTTATGATCCGTATTACCACTATGCTGCTGGGTTTGATTACCAGCCTTAATGCTTTTTCTCAAACTCGGGTCCAGCTAAAAATTGACAGTGTGTTTAGAATGATGCATGCCCAGCGTCAGTTCAATGGTACCGTATTAATTGCAGATGGTGGCAAGGTAATTTTCTCCAAGGGCTATGGACATCGGGATACGCTCTCAAGACATGGAAATACGCGTGAAACCATTTATGAACTGGCATCCTGTTCCAAGCAGTTTACTGCTGCTGCTATCGTACTGTTGCATAGAAAAGGAATGTTGCGTTATGAGGATAGCCTGGTCAAGTTTATTCCGGAATTGGCTTCATGGAAGGGAGTCACAATCTATAATCTACTCAGGCATACTAGTGGAATAGGCGAATATTTTATAGATATGTCGGCTGGCTGGGACCATAAGAAAATAGCAACCAATGATGATCTGATCAGATTTTATGCATCGCGTCAGGATTCGCTATTATTCACGCCAAATAGCAAGCACCAATATACCAATACAAATTATGCACTTCTAGCCACCATTGTGGAACGTGTCTCCGGTTTGAGTCTTGCTGAATTCTTAAAGAAGCAAATTTTCTTGCCTTTAAAAATGAACCATACTTTCATTTACAATAGCAGGCAACATCCGGAGAAGATCAGAAACCGGGCTACAGGATATGTATGGAAAAGAAATTCATTTGATAAAATAACATCTGAAAATCCAGCGTATGGCGACAGTTTTGTCTTCTATCTCGATGGTATTGTTGGAAATGCCAAGGTGAATTCAAATGTTAATGATGTTTATAAATGGATAAGAGCATTGAAAGACAAAACGTTTTTTTCTTCAGAAGAATTTAATTTGATGACGGCCGTAACGAAGACAAGCTCGGGCAAATCCATTCCGTATGGATTTGGGCTTGATTTATCCGGCAACAACGATGACCTTTCCTTTGTCCATACGGGAAGCTGGGATGGCTATGCAACCTTTATCCATCACAACATGAGTAAAGATCGTTCTGTCATCGTTTTACAAAATTTTAAAATGGGTGCCTATCCATTTAAAACAATTAGCCAGATTCTGAATAATCAACCCATTGGTGTAGAATATGCAAAAAAGATTTCATTACCGCGGGCAGCTGTAGAAAAGTTTACAGGTGTTTATCTTGATGTTGACACCAACGGAGGACAGCAGAAAATTACATTTTTGGATGGTTATCTGATCCATAATTCCAAAGCTGTACAATGGGATATGCGATTTTTTCCTATAAATGAAAATTGTTTTCAGGCCATTAGGCAAGGCGGCGCAGATGCGGTGCTCAAGTTTACGGAAATGGTCAATGGAGATACCAAACTTGAAATGCTACAACGCGGAAAGGTTATCGGCACCGCTTTAAAAAAGAAAGTTTCTGAAATTTAGTTAGGGATTGCTGATAAATGTATACTGAAGAATATTGATTATTTAATGTCCGGACCCGTAAAAATAGTTTTAAATGTAGTACCCTGCTCTGGTACAGAGCTCAATTTAACGTTTATATTCAAATAGTTTGCTATGCTTTTTACAATGGCCAGTCCCAATCCATATCCGCTGTGCTCTGAATTTACTTTTTTGAAACGATCGAATATCCTGGGCATATCTTCTGCTGAAATTCCCTTTCCGCTATCTTCAACAATAACATAATAATTTTCTTTTTCAAAGCCATCTGCTATTGTGATTTTACCATTTTCCTTGTTGAACTTGATCGCGTTGTTAATCAGGTTATAAAACAACTGGAATAAAAGGTCGTGGTTTATATGGCCTATCACTTTATTGTGAACCAATTTGATTTCGATCCGTATATTTCTTTCTTCCAGCCTATGGCGAATTTCCTCAAGTATTTCTTCGAAGAGCTTTTTGGGTTCTATGCTTTCCTGCCTGGAAAACTGTTCATTCTCAATTCTGGAAATCAGCAGCAGCGAACGGGAAATCTTTTTTAACCTTTCCAGGGTCTTCATCATGTCGATGATGTATTCTTGTACCGCTTCCGAAGCCGTTTCTTCAACTAAAAGGTTTTCCATCTTATTTTGCAAAATGCTGATGGGCGTCATAAACTCATGCGATGCGTTGGCTGTAAATTCCCGCTCTTTTTCGAAAGCATCGTTAATCTGGTTCATCAGGGAGATCAACGATTGATCCAGGTAGCTAAAATCCGCAGTAGTAGTACTGATCTTTTCGTGGTTCTTTTTAAAAGGAAATCTATTATTGGAAAGCCTTGTTTTAATTATTTGCCCTAATGGTTTAATCAGCTGGCGTGTAAAAAGTAAATCAATTACAATGCTCAGGGCGATTAGAATTATAAGGACATACAAAGCAAATTTTTGCAGCTCTTTGTTATAAAGGTTGATGCTGGCGGTGGTTTTACCGATTTCTAGAAGGTAATTGACCTGGTCTTTCTTAAAAGTATGGCTCAACACCCGGTAGGCGATCGTATCCTGCTCCACAATCCTTCTGGTATCCCGAATGGTGTCTAGTTTTAGTTTAGGGTTTGCAAGCTCAAGTGCGATGTACTCATCTTTAAGCATGGTGTAACTGCCATAATTGTTCTCGCCTTCAAAATAGTAATTAATGCCCTTCTGGTTGATGTTATGAAGTACTTTTTTTTGCTGATTCCGGAGTGAAAAATTAGTGTAATTTGATGCAATCTCCTTAATCAGAAAAGGAAGCACTAAAACAAACAGGCCTACAATTGCAAGTTTAGAACCTGTGATAAATAAGGTAAGCTTAGTAGATAGTTTCAATGCTTTTTAATTCTATAGCCAACACCTCTAACAGTTTCCAGCCAATCGGTAGGTGCATAAACGTTTAATTTTTTCCTGATATTTTTTATATGGGCATCGATATAGTTGGAGTCGTAATCATCATCAGCAAAATTACCCCAAATATGTTCACTTAATTGTATTCTGGTAAGCACCCTGTTTTTATGCAACAAGAGATAACTTAAAAGGTCGAATTCTTTTCTCGAAAGTTCGATCTGTTCCTTATCAAAAAACACAAATCTTCTTTGCAAATCGACATTAAAAGCACCCAATGAAATCAATTCTTCAGTTACGTTAAATTTTCGCCTGGCAATGGCCTGCATTCTCGATTGCAGCTCCGGGAGAAAGAAAGGTTTGGCGAGGTAATCATCAGCACCCATATCCAGTCCAGCAACCCGGTCCTCTAAATTTCCCCGGGCGGTTAGAATAATGTAAGCGGCGTCAGGATTGTTTTTTTTTGCGTTTTTCAGCAATTCCAAGCCATCGCCATCCGGCAGGCCTAAATCAATTAAAATATAATCATACTGGTTTAAGTCGAGCTTTTGCAAGCCTTGTTTAAAGTTGTGGGCTAAATCGCACAGGTAGAATGCCTTTTTCAGGAATTTTTCGATCTCGAATGCGAGCGTCTTTTCATCTTCAATGATGAGTACTTTCATAAATTAAAACTGATAATAAGCAGCTAAACCAAAAAACGATTGTTGATGTGCTACATTTTCTTCCTTTTTATTCCCCAAAACTGAAAACTGATAACTTGCCTCCGCTAAGAAATTTCCGTAGCTCCAATTGAGTGGCAGTTTGAAGTTATAGGATAAAAGCTTGAACCTGCTGGATGAATTTTCTATGGTTTGGGTGTTACCTTTGTTTGAAATGCCAGGTGCTGAACCGCTTTTACCATTGCCATTAGCGTTTTGTCTTTTGCTTTTTTCGATGATATAGGTTTCGTAAAAATGTGTCGTGCCGGCAGTAATTTCAATTGCCGGAACAATAGAAATTAAATTGTTTTCGCTAAAAATGGCACCCAGACCAATCTCTTTGGAATTGGTAAGACCGATAAATAAATCCTTTTGCTTTCCGAAAGCGAAATCGATACTGAAATCCGTTTTAAACCAGGGCCATTGACGGGCAGCTGAAGCATTGATGTTATTGTTATTTGAGGCCTGGAGCAGGGGGGAGTTAGACGGGAAAAAGGAATGTGTGTATGCAACTCCAGCGCTAAAGTTTTCATTAAACTCATGGTCATAACCAATGCCTAAGTCGGTTTCGGAGATGGCCGAACCGAAATTTAATAACTTATAACCACCTCCCGAAAAGTATAAGCCATTTGGCAACCTGTATGTCGCATTAAATAAAATATAAGGATATTTTTCGGCAGTCACCTGTCCGTAGTAACTGATATTACTGTTGTATATAGCGGCAAGGGTAAGCGTGGCTTTTGAAGTATCCTGCTGGGCAAATACGACGCTTGTAAATAGGAATAAAGCCAAAATTGAAATACGGAAGCGCATATGCCAATTTGTTAAGGTCTTTTAATTTTTGGTTTAATAATTTTAATTGGTTTTACCTTAATATTGGGTTTAAGGGCCACCGGCTTAGGCTGCCTTTTCGCCTTGGGTACTTCTTTAATTTCAGGCTTGTCAGGCTTTTGATTTGATGTTTTCTGCTTCTGGCTTTTTTGCGCCTGTTTTTGTTTATCCTGATCCTGTTGTTTATCTGTTGCACTAATCACCGCGGCATCCTGAGGCATAGAATAGCCTTTCAGAGAAATAAACAGGAATAAACAGCAGGTGATAAAAAATCTGAACATCCGATAAATATAAAAAAAGTTTACCTCATACGAGGCAAACTTTACCTAAAACCATTCAATAATTGAACAATCTATAATTCAAATCTAAATGAGCAACATGAAAATAAGATGAAAAAAATAAATTAAAAATTTCATGTTGGTTTCATCTTCGGCTTACAACTTTGGTGCGTTAATAAAAAAATAAAATCTACTCATTATGAAAACAAAATTTGTCTATACCATCTTTTCGGCGTTATTGCTCGCCAGTGTAGCATTTACCGCATGTAAGAAAAACGAAACAAGTGACGGCACGACTAAAGTTCAGATTAAAATGACTGATGCACCGGGCGATTTCGATAAAATCAATCTGAGCGTAAAAGAAATTGTATTGGTATCAGGGGGCAAGCCTTATGCATTCGCATCTACAGTCGGTGTATTCAATATCCTTGATTTTAGGATCGGAACCAGCAACCCTGATATTTTAGTTGCTTCAGGCGAGATGCCTACAGGAGAAATAACGGAAATCAGATTGGTATTAAATGAAACGGGCAATACCATTGTTGTTAATGGTGTTTCGCAAGAGCTTAAAACACCAAGTGCGCAAACATCGGGCTGGAAAGTAAAGCTAAGTGCGAATCCAAATTTGGTTGATGGCGCTGCATATACGCTGCTTTTAGATTTCGACGCCGCAAAATCCATCGTAAGTACCGGAAATGGAAAATATTTGTTGAAGCCTGTAGTGCGTGGCATCGCTACAGCAACCACCGGTTTGGTTTCGGGCACCGTGTTACCGCTCGCAAGTCATCCTGAAGTTCTGGTTATTGCCGGAACAGATACAGTTGGGACTATCGCAGATCCGCTGACAGGCAGGTTTACTGTAGGCGGTTTATCAGCCGGAACTTATTCGGTGAAATTCGCTCCGCTTGCCGGCTATAGAGATAGCACAATTAATTCGGTTAAGGTTTCGCTGGGGCAAAATACAGCACTAGGAACCATTACCCTAAGACAAAATTAATTTAACCCTTAAACTTACTATATGAAAAAGTTATTATTTATGTTGCTGCTTGCATTAGCTTTCAGCATTCATTTTGAATCAAAAGCGCAAGTTGATGTAAATGTCAATATTGGTTCGCAACCATCATGGGGTCCATCCGGCTATGACTATGTAGATTATTATTACCTGCCCGATATTGAAAGTTACTATTACGTTCCTAAAAAGCAATTTATTTACATGGGCAACAATGGCTGGCTTTTTACAACAGCGCTGCCACCCAAATATAAAGGCTATAATTTGTACAATGGCTACAAAGTGGTCATAAATTCGCCCTCACCATACATGTCCTTCAAAGCACATAAGGTAAAGTACGCCAAGTATAAGGGAAATCATGGTCAGTCAGTAATTGGAAAAAACAAAAAATATACGGCCGCCAAAGGAAATTCAAATTTCAGGAAATCTGTTTCTCATCAAAAAGTAAAGCCAATGAAAGCGCAACAGGTTAAAGGCAATTGGAAAGGAAATCACCAGGGCAATGGCAAGGGAAAACATTAGTTATTTGCGTGTTTAGTCCTGTTATTTTATTACGCTTAATAAAATGATGTGATTGAGCTTATAAAATGAACTGCGTCAGTCATACATATCTTCAATAAATTTGTGTTAGAATGCGGAAGAACCTTTGGTTTAATGCATTCTAGCACAATTAACAACAATGAATTGTTAACGAAAAGGCTTGAGCTTGCGATGTTTTAGCAGTCAATAGGCAGCACTGGTAATATTTGTTTAAGGTGTTAATAATAGAATCTAAATCCAAAATAAGAACTCAAAAGGTTTAAAGAATATGGATTTGATGGGAAAGTATTTAAACGCTGATGCCTCCTAGAAATAAAGCCCTTATAACCTGGCCTGTTACCAGTGAGTCATGTTCTAATGGTTGTCTGTAACAAACTCTTAGCTCTGTAAACAAACCGCAATTGACGATTATAGCAGTATTAAAACAGCTTCATTTGTATTTCTGACTTCTGAATTCCAAAGACTGTCCTTCCACCGTATTTCCAGCTATCTGATCGCTCTTTTTCTATAACTTTATTAAAATCCATGTTTGGGGTAAAATTCTGTTCCGCATTTTTTGAAATCTGATGGAGGGATTTTATTGCTTGCTGTTTATCGCTATTTCCGATTTTTGCCATATCAATTGCCTTCTGCAAAACCCTTATGGTTTCGTCATAAACATTTACGGGAACTGGAAAAGGATGACCATCTTTTCCTCCGTTAGCAAAAGAAAACCTTGCCGGATCACTAAAGCGAGAAGGCGTTCCGTAAATAACTTCGCTTACTAAAGCCATGGATTGCAATGTTCTCGGACCCATACCTTCCAGCATTAAGAGTTCTTCAAAATCCGATGGTTTTTTTTCCTGAGCCAGCCACAAAATACTGCCCAGTCGCTTTAAGTCCACATCTTTCGCTTTTAAATCATGGTGCGCAGGCATAACTAGTTTTTGTATTTCTGCAATCATTTGATTTGGCCTTTCATCAGTAATCGCTAACATGCTTGCCCTCGTTGTTGAAGCGTCGTTAGCTGTTAAATTTAGAATTTTTCCCTGGTTGATGCCGCAGATACCGGTATGCGGTTCTTCAACAAATGATTTAAGGTTTTCTGAATGCCAATGGTACCTCCGCGCGGTTGAACTAGAGTTGCTCATTCCTTGCTGAACAACAGCCCAGTCACCCTCACTGCTCAAACTAAAACTGTGCAGGTAAAGCTGGAAACCATCCTGGATCGCAGTATTATCAACCTTGGCACTCAATTTACTGGCACGAACCAGTTCATTTCCGTTTAAACCCGTTCTATCAGCAACTCTTAGAAGTTCGGCAGGTGTTTCACGGCTATGCTTTCCCTTTCCTCCGCAGATGTATATGCCCAACTCTTTAGACAAGGGATTTATGGATTTTTTCAAGGCACCCATTACAGATGTTGTAATACCCGAAGAATGCCAGTCCATCCCCATAACCGCTCCCAGGCTCTGAAACCAGAATGGATTACTTAGCCGTCTGATAACTTCAGCCTTGCCATATTCTGCTAAGATGGATTCAGTAATTGCCAGACCAAGTTTGGCCATACGCTCGGCAAGCCAGGGCGGTACATGGCCATAATGTAATGGTAAATCTGCGCTTCCTGATCGTTTCAATACTAACAAATTTAGTAAATATTTTAAAGATTATTAGTGCATTCAGAAGAAATAAAATAATACGATTATCTAACAATGTGTTTGTGCTCTTTGATACCATCATTAAACAATCGATTTACGCTTGAAATCAATAGAACATTAATTTTTCTGTCAAAAAATGAGTAATGAACATTTTGATCATATAAATTAGACGGACGCTTATTGTCACTAAACTAATGTATTTTATTTTTGTTAAGATTGCTATTGATAACGCTTTCGAAATGAGAAGACTTTTACAGAAATTACTTAACGCCTGGATCATCAGGATGTCGAACAAATTTGGCTCCAGGCCAGACAGAGCGCGCATCCATGAAGCCTTGTCGAAACTTTATGACAATATAAATTCTCATCCGGGTAAAAGAGGTGAAATTTATGAACTTAACGAAGGGCATAAAATTATTGTTCTATCTGATCAACATAAAGGGGGCAGGGATTTTTCGGATGACTTCGCTTTAGCGGAAAAAAACTATTTGAAGGCACTTGAGTACTATGAAGCAAGGCAGTTTATCTATGTAAATCTGGGCGATAGTGAAGAGCTTTGGGAAAATTTACTCGAATCAGTTATCAAACATAACAAGGCAACTTTTGAAGCGGAAAAAACATTTATAAAACGAAAAGCTTTTACTAAAATATTCGGAAATCACGATTTATACTGGGATAACGATCCCTTATCTCAATTTAACTTAAAGAGGATATACGGAGAAGTAATTCGTATTTATGAGGGTGCAATTCTCCGTTTTAATTTAAATGGAAAAAAGTTAGATGTTTTTTTAACGCATGGCCACCAGGGCGATCTACAAAGTGATGGAAATTGGTTCAGCAAATGGTTTGTGAGTACGATATGGGCTCCTCTGCAAGCCTACTTAAGAATAAACCTGAACACACCCGCTTATAATAATCAGCTAAAAACGGAACACAATATATTAATGTATGATTGGGTTCAGAATCAGAATGGGGTTGCTTTAATTACAGGACATACGCACCAGCCCGTTTTCGCATCTCTGACCTATCTGGAACGCCTGTACGTAAAATTAAAAAAGGCTGTTGGTGAAAAAAATACGATTGAGGTCGATAACTTAACTTTAGAATTGCATAAATTGGCTGCGAAAGGCGAAGAGCCGCCTGTTATAAATAAATATAAATCTGCCTATTTCAACTCAGGTTGTTGCTGCTTTAGTGATGGAGATATAACCGGAATAGAAATTGAATCGAGCTTAATCAGGTTAATAAAATGGTCTTATAAAAATGGGGACATGTCTGAAAGATTTGTACTTGAAGAAATGAAACTTGAAGATTTGCTTTAATAATCATTTATTTAATAGGCAATTCGACATAGAAAGTGCTGCCCTGGTTTTTTCCGTCACTTTCTGCCCATATTTTTCCTTTGTGCAGATCGACCAGCATTTTAACTAATGCTAAGCCCAAACCATTTGCGTTCTCGTTATCTGTGGCATAAGAACTCATAACAGCAAATTTCGTAAAAACCTGCTCAAGGTCTGCCTCGTTTAACCCAATTCCACTATCTTTAACTGCAATGGTTATTGTTTCGCTATTTTTAAACACCAAAACTTTGATTTCAGTACCATAGTTAGAAAACTTAATGGCGTTGCCGATAAGCTGTTTAAAAATTTCAATAAATTTTCCTTTTTCTGAATAGATTTCGATGTTTTGTTTGATATCGATCAGAACGGTTTGTAATTTCTTCTTAGCAGAAAGCGAGGTAATATTTTTTATTTCATTAAAAACATCAATAATATTCAGCTTTTCCTTCTGAAGTTTATAAGTACCTTTTACGCTTTTTGCCGATGAAAGTATATGGTTGAGTTTATCGATGATACTTTTAGATTGCGCATTAATTTTCCCTGCAATTAACGTAATTTTTTCATCAACTCCAGTTATCCTGCTCATTAATTCAGATTGAAGGGATATGGTAGTCATCGGATTCTTTAAATCGTGCACGAGCACATGCAGCCTGTCATCTTGGGCCTGCAAGGTTTTTCGAATGGAAATTCTGGTTTCAAGCTTATCCATTACCATAGTCGCCAATGATTTTAAAATCGTTAACTGCCTGCTATCAGGATTGTGCGGAACAACATCCGATACGCATAATGTACCCAAAGCGTATCCATCGTCGGTTAAGAGTGGTGCAGCAGCGTAAAACCTGACTTCATCGTTATAGTTATTTAACCTGATATCGTCTGTCTTATCATCGATAACAGTAACGTCTTCACTTAACATAGCAATTGAGCACAAACTATTTTTCCTCAGATTACTTTTTTCTATATTGCCGATGTTAGATTTGAAGAATACATATTCCTTAGCTATGAAATTGATGCCAGCCATTGGTACATTGAAAACTTCAGCTGCCAGTGAGGCAATTGTATCAAATGCCTTTTCGGCTGGGGTATCTAAAATTTCAAATGATGTTAATTTTTCAAATCGATTTTCCTCGTTAGCAGGAATAATATTTTCAGGAAAACTGATTTTAGTCATAATGATAAAAGAAATTCAAAGTTAAATATTAATATTTACCTGTGTTGTGAAAAAGATAAAGATCGAAACAATTAATAAGTAAATTAGTTAGTTATAACGATTGATATCACGAGATAATATTAAGCCTAATCATTAACAATGTTATAAAATGAGACTGCATATAGAACGAAAACCTGTAAAAGTAAACCCCGATACAAAAAGAGTTATTGCCAGATTCTTCTTCAATGGTGAGGAGAGAGCCTTGCAAGTAATAACGAAAGTGCTTCAATTTTCAGATGATAAAGTTTTTTCATTGATTTCACCAATCCTTCAGGAATATTCTAAGCGCCATAGAAATATTACCAAAATATTAAATCGCCACTGTAAGAAACTCAAAAAGCAATTTGCTACGCTTAATGTTGACTACGAGAGTTTAGATTCTTATATGCGTTTATTAATAGGTGCTTATTTTACCCATGAATACTCAATTGAATCGGCGGCCTTTTTTAACCCGAGTATAATCGAAGATCCCGATCAAACCGATCTGGTAGAAGGCGAAAAGCGGGTAATCATTAGCTTTAGAGCAGTCGGCGAAGGACATATTTCTTCTATTGTGTTCAGGAGGGCATTAATAGATGCAAAAAATAACATACAGGTGTTGCCTGTTGGAAATTATGTGGATGAGGCTGAGGTTGTAAAAAATGCCATCTACGTAAAACGTATGTTCTTGAAAAAAGCGGCTTATGCACAAATTGATGCTTCCGTGCTGGAAGAAATGGAAACCAAGCTGGATGACAAATTTGAATACACAAGTTTGAGTAACATCATTAAAGATTCCAAGACGTTACATAAAGAAAACGCTCAACGTTTAATTGAATATGATAAAGTACTCTGGCTATCGGACACCTATCATACCATAACCTTTTCAAAAGATACTGATATTTCTGACCGCGTAATTTTCCCTATTTCTGAGTTCGAACGTAAGGGAATTGAAGATGCGCGTTTCGTTAAATTTATTAAAGAAGACGGGAGAATTGTTTACTACGCAACATACACAGCTTTTGACGGTTCGCTAATCATTCCTAAGTTGGTTCAAACAGAAGATTTTTATGAGTTTAAAGTCATCCCATTATATGGGGATGGTGCACAAAATAAAAACCTGGCACTTTTTCCCAGAAAGATTAAAGGTAAATACGTCATGATGAGCCGTATTGATGGCTGGAATAATTATTTAATGTTTTCAGATAAAATAAATGTATGGGAAAACCCGATACTATTAAAACAACCTAGGTTCGACTGGGATCTGGTACAAATCGGAAATTGTGGTTCTCCAATAGAAACCGACAAAGGGTGGGTCGTAATTACACATGGCGTAGGGCCAATGAGGCGTTACTGTATAGGTGTGAGTTTATTAGACCTTGAAGATCCAAGCAAAGAAATCGGACATTTAAAGGAACCATTAATTATCCCAAACAACGATGAGCGTGAAGGTTATGTACCCAACGTTGTTTATTCATGCGGCTCTATTATTAGCAATGGAGAATTAATTATTCCTTATGGTTTATCCGATTATAGTTCTTCGTTCGCAACAGTCAATTTGGAATTGCTACTGAATAAGTTGTTAGAAAACAACGGGAAGTAATTTCTAAGCAGAAAAAGGCCTGAATATGATGAGTATTCAGGCCTTTTTATTATTTGTATAAGCAATCGTTACTTTTTACCTTTTGTAGGCAACTGCTGCTGTTGTTGACGCATATAATCATCTAAACGTTGTTGAAATTTAGATTTTTTCTTTTTCTCATCAGCAGGTCTTGCTTTGTTTTGTTGAATTAAAGCGTGGATTTTATCATCATCAACCATTTTACGGATTAGGAACTGCTGTCCGAAAGTCATTAAGTTGGCTAAGAAATAATAGTAGTTCAAACCTGCCGGATAGCTATTTAATACCCCTAAGAAGATAACCGGCATAATGTAACCGATGTACTTCATTTGTCCTGTAGCGCCCGAAACCTGATTGTTAAAATAAGTCATGATTAATGTAGAGATGGTCATCAATACACACATCAAACTTAAGTGATCACCTATAAAAGGAATCTTCACACCGAAACGGATGAACTCGTCATAAGTTGATAAATCTTTCATCCAAAGGAAACTTTCCTGCCTCAGCTCAAATAAGTTCGGGAAGAAGAAGAAGAAGGCCATTACCAATGGCAATTGTAAAACCATCGGTAAGCATCCGCCTAACGGGTTTACACCAGCCTTTTTATATAGCTTTAAATATTCCTGTTGTACTAGAGTCGGGTTATCTTCACCAACTTTTGCTTTAATTTCATCCATTTCAGGTTTAAGAACCCTCATTTTAGCCATAGACAGGTATGACTTGTATGTTAATGGCGATAAAGCTAGTTTAAGGAGGATGGTCAAGGCAAAAATAATTAACCCGTAATTCCATCCGAAGCCGTTAAGGAAGTTGAAAACCGGTAGAACAATGAAACGGTTAACGTATTTTAATGGCCAGTAACCCATATCTACCTGCTGTTCTAAATCATAACCTTGCGCTTTCAACGCTGAAAACTTATTGGTTCCAAAATAGAATTCCATTTCGTACGTCTGGTTAGCTTGATGCGCATATGGCAATTGCATATTGGCAGCATAAAATTTAATCTGGCCAGGAGCAGTTGGAATTTTAACTTCCAGGTTTCCTTTTTCGAAAGCTTGCTTAGCAATTAATGAAGCAGAGAAAAAGTGTTGTTTAAATGAGATCCATTGAATTTTCCCTTTCGTCAACTCTTCTTTTTCATCTTTGGAAACACTCAAATGGTCGACGTCACCGTCTAAATATTTGTAATAAGGAGCAGAATAACGGTGTTCGCTTTCAATGGATTTTTCCTGCTGGAGTAAAGTCGTTTCCCAGTTTAAGTTAACGCTGTTACCAGAAATAACTTGTTGCAAGCCTACTAAATTAATATTGAAAGCAACTTTATTGCTAAGCGCCTTTAAATCATAGGTATATTCAACATATGCATTTGTACCATAATCGGCATGCATGGTTACTTTACTTCCAGCCTTAACAGGCGTAAAATACAAATCATTCGTATTGACAACTTTACCTGCTGCATTCAGATTTAAGCCAAATTTGTTAGTGCCGCCATCGAAAAGAATTAACGGTTTGCCATCAAAAGTTTTTTGTCCTTTTACTTCTACTGATAAAATTTTACCGCCTTTATTGGATAAGGTTATTAATAATTTTTCGTTTTCTAGGACTGTTTTCGCTTCGGTACCGGTAATTGCAGTTCCGAAAGGACCTTTTAATGCAAGGGAATCAACAACCGGCGTGGTTGGTGTAGCTTTTATTACCGTATCTTTCGGTGCTATCACAGCACCTGCTTTTTTAAGAGAATCTATTCTTTCAGTTTCCTTGGCTTTTTTTAGTTCTGCTTCACTTGGTCTGAAGAAGTAGAATGATCCGCCTAAGATGATCATAATCAGGAATAATCCTGTAAAGGTATTTCTATCCATTATTTGTTTTTATGCTGCCTTTAATTTGTTTTCTTTTTAGCATACTCCATTGCAGCGGCCACAAATTTAACAAAAAGTGGGTGAGGATTTGCTACTGTTGATTTTAATTCGGGGTGAAATTGCCCGCCTACGAAAAAAGGATGGTTTTTCAACTCAATAATTTCTACCAGGCCTGATTCAGGGTTAATGCCGGAGGCAACCATACCCGCCTCTTCATATTGCTTCAAATAATTATTATTGAATTCATAACGATGACGGTGGCGTTCGCTGATATGCTGTTTCCCGTAGATAGCAAATGCTTTTGTGCCTTTTTTAACATCACATGGATATGCCCCTAAACGCATTGTACCGCCTTTATTGGTTATCTTTTTTTGCTCTTCCATCATATTGATGACCGGATGCTTGGCGTTTTCTTCGATTTCTACCGTGTGGGCACCTTCTAAGCCTAAAACATTGCGTCCGTATTCAATGACAGCACATTGCATGCCCAAGCAAATTCCAAAGAAAGGAATGTTATTTTCACGCACAAATTTAATGGCGTCTATTTTACCTTCAATACCACGGCTTCCGAAACCAGGCGCGACTAAAACACCTTGTAAATGCCCTAGTTTTTCTTTTACATTGTCTGGGAAAATGCCTTCCGAATGAATGTATTCTACCCTGACTTTGCATTCATTTTTGGATCCTGCATGTACAAAAGATTCAATTATTGATTTGTAAGCATCAGGCAATTCAACATATTTACCTATTAAACCGATTTTAACTTCTGCGGTAGGGTTTTTCAAACGACCCAGGAAATCTTTCCAGCTTTCCATGTCCGGATCATTTTTGGTCGGAAGCTTTAATTTTGCCAAAACGGTCTTATCCAATTGCTCTTTTAACATCAGTAGGGGCACATCGTAAATTGTAGACGCATCCATTGATTCGATTACTGCATTGACGTTAACGTTACAAAAAAGTGCAATTTTTTTTCTGATGTCTTGAGAAATATGGTGTTCTGTACGGCAAACCAGAATATCGGGCTGAATACCATATTCAAGTAAAGCCTTTACAGAGTGTTGTGTTGGTTTAGTTTTTAACTCACCTGCAGCTGCAAGATAAGGTATTAATGTTAGATGGATTACAATTGCATTGCTGTTTCCCTGTTCCCATTTAAACTGGCGAACAGCTTCTATAAATGGTAGAGATTCGATATCGCCAACCGTACCGCCAAGCTCAGTGATAACGATGTCAAATTCACCACTTTCACCGAGAATGCTCATGTTACGCTTAATCTCATCGGTAATGTGCGGTACAACCTGAACGGTTTTACCTAAGTATTCACCTTTACGTTCTTTATTGATTACGTTCTGGTAAATACGACCAGTTGTGATGTTGTTTGCCTGTGATGTTGGAACGTTAAGGAAGCGTTCATAATGACCAAGGTCCAAATCCGTTTCTGCACCATCTTCCGTTACAAAGCATTCGCCATGTTCGTATGGATTCAGTGTTCCCGGATCGATATTGATGTACGGATCAAATTTTTGAATGGTTACACGGTAGCCCCGTGCCTGTAAAAGTTTAGCTAAAGAAGCGGAAATGATGCCCTTTCCTAAAGAGGAAGTAACACCGCCCGTAACAAAAATATACTTAGTCATGTTTGTGATTTTTTACAACAAATGCAAATATTGTTGCTTTTTGTACGGGATACAAAGGTACGAAAAATTATCCCCGTTTCAGGGCGTTTACACAATATTTTTTGGGAATATTATCTGATTGATATTGATTGTTTTACAAAAATAAAGACCTTAAAATATTCATTGTAGAGTTCTTTCTTTATCGCTTATATCTTCCTGGGATTTCTTTTGTCGTCTTAAAGGGTATAGAAATCGATCATCTTTGAAAATAATTTTTGTTGTTAATCAATTGTCCATTAACAGTGGCCATCATTTTTTAAAATGGTTATGTTACTAGTCGATATTTTGATTTTAACAAACAAATTTACTGTGTTGTATTTGCCGTCCAATCTATCAACCGTAAACTTGCGTAGTTGGTGTTTAGATTTTAGGAATTTCATCCTTACGCATTCAGGGTTTATTTAATTCACAGCAGTTGTAATAGATTTTTACCTTTTTTTCTTTCTCGCTCCAGGCAATATAGAGGTTGTTCTCTTTCCCCAGACGATATTTGAAGCCGTTTAGTCTGGTTTTTTTTAACTCTTCATATAGCGCTTTATCAGGAACATAATTGTCGGCTTTATCTTCGGGCATTACAGCAGGCTCCAGAAAGTTATCCTCTGCAAAAAAATCGTCAGCGATGGTTTTTAAGAAAATGACCTGATCTTTTTCTTTAGATAAATCGATATTTGGATCGGTGTTATCTAAAAGATCTGTTCCTTTAATTTTAGTATTGTAGATCTCCAGACCTTTGGCATTTTTGATGGTGAAATTCAAAACCATTTCTTCGGGTTTTCTACCTGTTAACTCAATTTTGAAAGTATCTTTAGTATTTAAATCAGAAAAAGACCTTAATACACTCGAATTAACGTTTTTAAACTCAATAGAATTTGATTTCTTTTTGTCGCCGGAATTACAAGAAAAGAAAAATAAAGGGAATAACAATAAGAGCAATAATTTTCTCATAAACCAAAAATACTAATTTTATAATTTGTTGAAACCTAATAAAGATATTGAGTTGGAGAAATTATGAGTTAACCGTCGACAAAGGAACTGGTTTGCAGCGATATCAATCAACTATTCCAGTTTCAATGCGTCTAACAATTTATTCAATTTGACTAAATCTTCTGGTGTATCTATTGCAATGGTTTCTGAGTTTGTAATTTTGGTCTGTATGTAAAAACCATTCTCTATCCAACGTAATTGTTCAAGGCTTTCGGCTATTTCCAATGATGACGGTGACAATTTTGTGATGGCTTTCAAGGCGTCAGTACGATAGCCGTAAATACCTATATGTTTATAAAAATGATGTTTTTCAGCCCATAAACCGGGCTCGCTGTTTCTAATAAATGGAATCGGACTACGGCTGAAATAAATTGCCCTTCCGTTCACATCAATTACAACTTTGGGACTGTTTGGATTATAAATGCTTTCCTGGCTTTCAATAGATTTGATTAAAGTAGCTAATTGTACTTTTTTTTCAATAAAACAACTCGCAAGTAAGTCAATTTGCGCCGGTTCAATAAAAGGCTCATCACCCTGAATGTTTATTACGATATCGAAATCTGGCATTTGTTCAATAACTTCTGCACATCTGTCCGTACCGCTTTGGTGGGTCGGAGCGGTAAAGACAAAATCCCCTCCAAACTTTTTAACCTCTTCAGCAATCCGTTCATCATCAGTTGCTACAACCACTTTAGTTAAACTTTCTGCTTTAGAAGCCTGTTCATAAACGCGTCGAATCATGCTTTTACCTGCAATATCCACCAAAGGTTTCCCGGGAAAACGAGTGGAAGCAAAGCGGGCAGGAATTATGCCGATGATTTTAGGAATGCTCATACTAGTGGTAAATTTCATAAGCAACAAATGCAAATATAAGTGCTATAAATATAAATGAAATTGGATGGGCGAAATTAAAAGTCCAGCCTAACCCCACCATTTGTTTGGGAACTATGATTCGGGAATCATCTCTGTTGAAATAAAACAATCCCCATTTCCAGTTTTCGGGATTATCGTGTCGAAAATCTTTGCCCACGGCCTAATTTAAAATAAACCGTTTATTTCTGCCTCAATAGATTGAATAACCTGGCCTAAATCTTCTGGATTATTAGTAAAATCTAACCTGTCCTTATCTAAAATTAATAATTTACCGAGGTTATACCCCTTAATCCATGCTTCATATTTTTCATTTAATTTTGATAAATAATCAATACGGATACCTGCTTCATATTCACGTCCTCGACGCTGAATGTTATTTACCAATGTTGGAACTGATGCCCTTAAGTAAACCAATAAATCGGGTGGTTTGATGAATGAAGTAATGTTGTCGAAAATGGCCCGGTAATTATCATGGTCGCGGGTTGTCATTAACGCCATATCGTGCAGATTCTCGGCGAAAATATGAGCGTCTTCGTATATTGTCCTGTCTTGAATAACATTACGTTTATTTACTTCAATGTCGGTAATTTGCTGAAAACGACTATTAAGAAAATAAATTTGAAGGTTAAAACTCCAGCGCTTCATGTCGCTGTAAAAGTCTTCGAGATAGGGATTGTTATCCACTGCCTCATATAAAGCTTCCCAGCCATAATTTTTTGCCAGCAAACCTGTTAAAGTGGTTTTGCCTGCGCCTATGTTTCCTACTATTGCTATATGCATATTTTTTGCGTTTTGCGATTAAGCGCATTGCAATAAGCATTTTACACGCCAACCGCCAATACGCACTTAACACAATTATTAATTAAAAACTCTTAAACCCGATTAAACTACGCACTTCCCTTATGGTTTTCTGTGCGCTTTCGCGAGCCTTCAAAGCGCCATGTTTAGCAACCTGCCTCAAATAAGCATCATCTTTTGCAATATCCTGAATGCGTTCGCGCATTGGAGTGGTTGCAATAATCATATCTTCTGCCAATTGTTTTTTAAAATCGCCATAGCGTATCTGCATTTTATTATATAGATCATCGAAATGCAAATGTGTGTCGGCACTCGACACGACCTTCATTAAATCAAACAGGTTTTGGATGGGTTCGGGCTTAGGCTGATTTTCCTCAGTTGGTCCACCATCGCTCACTGCTCTCATTACTTTTTTTCGTATGGTATCCGGATCATCTGACAAATAAACAGCGTTAGCCTCACCTTCTGATTTACCCATTTTTCCTTTTCCATCTAAACCAGGTACTTTGACAAGCTTTTCGGTAAAACTGAAAGCATAAGGTTCGGGGAAATATTCCGTATGATAAAGGCGATTAAAACGGTTCCCAAAAGTACGGGCCATTTCCAAATGTTGTTCCTGGTCTTTTCCTACAGGCACCTTTGTCGCCTTGTGAATTAATATGTCTGCTGCCATCAAAACCGGGTATGTCAGTAATCCGGCATTCACGTTATCAGGGTTGGAACGCACCTTATCTTTAAAAGATGTACTCCGCTCAAGTTCGCCCATATAAGCATTCATATTCAGATAAAGATAGAGCTCTGCAATTTCCGGAACGTCACTTTGTATGTAAATTGTACTGTTTTCAGGGTCAATTCCACTTGCAAGGTATTCGATTAAAACATGCTTTATATTGCCGTGTAAATCGGCAGGGGTGGGGTGTGTTGTTAAGGAGTGTAAATCAGCAATAAAAAAGTAGCAGTTATAATCATTTTGCATTTGCACAAAGTTTTTTACTGCACCATAATAATTGCCTAAATGTAATTTTCCTGTAGAGCGAATGCCGCTCACCACTGTTTCTTTCATAATGGCACGAAATTAAAAATAAAATGGCATCAAAAGGTATTCTATATTAATTTTATCACATAAGTATTTTATACAAATGATGATACTAACCTAAAAGGATAACCTCTATGTTAGGAATAAACTTTATTTGCAACCGATCATTTTTACACCGGTAAAATGCGCTTCTTTAAAGATCAGCATGTAAACTGGTTAAATTGATTTATTTTATAAAATAAATACTAACTTATATTTTTTTGACTATCTATGATTATGTTTTTGAGGCGAGCGCATCGTGTATGGTATCTTTTCTGGATACTGTTTTTTTTCTTTCTTTTTTATCCTTTATATTATTTGAGCTCCCGTAACTCCAGGTATTATAGTGTTTTAAATTTTTTCAGAAAGACAAATAGTTTGCTCAGCAGTTTGTTTTCGGGTATTTTTTTTTCATATCAGTTTGAAGAAAAAATAAAAAAAAACCAAACATATATCTATTGTGCAAATCATACATCAAATCTTGATATCATGATATTCTGTATTCTGGCTAAGGGCAGGTATCATTTTATGGGGAAGGATGAACTATTGAATAATCCTGTATTAGGGATTTTTTTTAAAACGATTGATATTGCAGTGAACAGAAACAGCAAAATATCGGCTTTCAGGGCTTTTAAAAAAGCGGGTGAGAATTTGGAGAAAGGGATGAGCCTTATTATTTTTCCGGAAGGAAAAATCGACGACCATTACCCACCTAAACTTAGCGAGTTTAAGAACGGTCCATTTAGGTTGGCTATTGAAAAAAATATCCCGATAGTACCGGTAAGTATTATTAATGTGTGGAAAATAAGCTGGGATGACGGTACGATGTATGGAAGTAAGCCGGGAATTTGCGATATTTACATCCATAAACCGATTGATACCTCAGGATTATCATACACTGATACCGATACGCTGAAAGATGAGGTTTTTAATTTAATCAACAGTAAACTAATATTATGAATTTAGACTCGAAAACCATCCATAAAATAGCTGAGCTGGCCAGAATTCATATTGGTGAAAGTGAAGTAGATACCCTAATTCCTGAAATGAACAAGATTTTATCGTTTATGGAGAAGTTAAACGAATTAGATACTACGGATGTTAAACCTTTGGTTTACATGAATGAAGCTACCAATGTTTGGCGTGAAGACGAAGTTCAACAAGACATAGCAACTTTTGATGGTTTGAAAAATGCCGCAAAACACAGCGATCAGTTTTTTATGGTTCCAAAAATAATTGAAAAATAGTTCAAAAATTTATCGTTTGAGCAGCAGCAGTATAAATTTAGAGACTCCTGTAACATCCTTACCCTAATCCTTGTCTAAAAAATAAAAACTATGTCGCAACCACTCATCACAATTAAGGAAATTGGTCGTAAATATGTTATCGGTACCGAAGTTATTCATGCTTTAAAATCAGTTAGTTTAGATATAAATAAAGGCGAGTTTGTGGCACTAATGGGGCCGTCAGGTTCTGGAAAATCCACTCTAATGAACATTCTGGGTTGTTTGGACACACCGTCGAGCGGAACTTATACACTAAATGGCACGGATGTTAGCCATATGACGGATGATGCGCTTGCAGAAGTCCGTAACCAGGAGATCGGCTTTGTTTTTCAGACTTTTAACCTGCTTCCCCGGTCAACTTCACTGGATAACGTCGCTTTGCCTCTAATTTATGCAGGAAACAGTAAAAAAGACAGGGATGAACGTGCAAAAAAAGCTTTGGAAAATGTAGGTTTAGGTAATCGTATGGATCACAAGCCCAATGAACTGTCTGGTGGTCAACGTCAACGTGTTGCTGTTGCGCGTGCTTTAATTAACGATCCGTCTATTATACTCGCCGATGAGCCGACAGGTAATTTAGATACCAAAACTTCTATTGAAATTATGGGCTTACTTGAAGAAATTCATAGTAAGGGCAACACAATTATTCTGGTTACACACGAAGAAGATATTGCTCAACATGCACATCGTATTGTGCGTATGCGTGACGGTCTTATCGAAAATGATTACGTCAACACAGACATAAAAAATGTTTCCCCTCGTTTACAAGCGCTAAGAGAAAGCGGAAGCGATTGGGAAAAAATAAATTAAAAGTTTTAAGTAATAAGTTGTAAGTTTCACCTTGTACTTAAAACTTACAAATTAATACATACTACTTTTGAGCATGAAAATCTACACTAAAACCGGCGATAAAGGTCAAACTTCATTGATAGGCGGCACCCGGGTACCGAAACATCACTTACGTATCGAAACCTATGGAACAGTTGATGAATTAAATTCGTACATCGGACTAATCAGGTGTCAGGATATCCAGATTCATCATCAGGCTTTGCTAAAAGAAATTCAGGACAGATTATTTACAATAGGTGCTTCTTTAGCTGCTGATCCTGAAAAATCACAAATGAAAATCCCGGATTTAAACGACTCAGATATTGTATTGTTGGAAAAGGAAATGGATACTATGAATGAAGTGTTGCCGCCTTTAAAGCATTTCGTTTTACCTGGAGGAAATACAGTTGTTTCGTATTGTCATCTCGCCAGGTGTGTGTGCCGGAGAGCAGAACGGTTAGCGGTTGCTCTGACTGAAAACAGCTTTGTAGATGAGCGTACAGTTGTTTATCTGAATCGTTTGAGCGATTATTTATTTGTTTTGGCACGAAAACTGAATGCGGATTTTAAAGCGGAAGAAAGCATTTGGATACCTCGTATTTAATAGTTGAAAAATAAGTTTGTTTTGCTCAAAAATTTTAATATACTTTGCGCATTATTAAGAATAAGAATTTAATAGAATTGAAGATATGTATTGGACACTAGAATTAGCTTCCCACCTGGAAGACGCACCATGGCCTGCAACAAAAGATGAATTAATTGACTACGGCATCCGTTCAGGTGCGCCTGTAGAAGTAATAGAGAATTTACAGGCATTAGAAGACGATGGAGAGCCTTATGAAACAATAGAAGAAATCTGGCCGGATTATCCAACTAAAGAAGACTTCTTCTTTAATGAAGACGAATATTAAATAACATTAGAATCCCGACATTAAGTCGGGTTTTTTTTTGCTCAAATGTTACTTTTACAAGTTGTAAATAATTAATTAAATGTCTGATTTATAATTATTTAAAAATAAATTTTACATTTTGTAAACAAAAGATAGTTAGTCGTGTTACTACATAAACATTTACTTAAAAAATTAACAAAATGGGAAATTTATTGTATTTAGTAGCAGTAGTATTAGTAATACTTTGGGTTATAGGTTTTGTATTCCACGGCTTCGGAGATGTTGGCGGAATCATCCACGTTTTACTTGTGATTGCAGTTATTGCAATTTTGCTTAAAGTTATAGGCAGGGCGGCATAGAATTGGTCAACCCATTTGTTTAAAAAGTTTCATACTTAATAAACAAACGATAGTTAAAAAGGAGATTCTAAATTAGAACTCCTTTTTAATTTAATTATTTAAAAGCAGTTCTGCGAGTGCTAAATCAACAGGATAGGTTATTTTTATGTTGTTTCTATCGCCTTCCACAATGTTTATTTCCTGACCAATAGATTCGACAACGCTTGCATCATCCGTAAAATGACCCACAAAATTTTGTTGGTAAGCTTTCTTCAATACTTCCAGACTGAAAGTTTGTGGTGTTTGGACCAAATATATTTCGTCGCGTTTTAAAGCCGACGTTTTTTCGTTTTTAAACATTCTAATGCTATCGCTCGATTGAACGGCGGCAATTACGTTTCCTTGCAACTGCGCCTGTCTGAAACAACGGTCGATAAGTTCGGTAGAGACTAAAGGGCGAACAGCATCGTGTATTGCAACAAGACATTGTTCTTCAATACTTGAAATTGCATTTTTTACAGAATAGAAACGCTCTGATCCACCGGCAATTACCTGGTGAGGAATATTGAAATTGAATTCCTGACATAGCCTGTTCCAATAAGTGTGCTGGTCGACATGCAGTACAACAATAATTTTCGGCTGAGAATCGCTTTGCGCAAAAGCTTTTATCGTATGCATTAAAACCGGCAGGTTTTTTAGCAACAGGAATTGCTTCGGAGTTTCTGTCTGCATTCGATTTCCAGAACCTCCTGCTACAATTACAGCGTAGTATTTCATAATTTAAGTATCAAGATTAAAGTATCAAGTATCAGGAAACTTATCTTGATACTTGATACTCGCTACTTAAATCTATATTAGATAATCAGCATGGCATCGCCGTAGCTATAAAATTTATATTTTTCTTTTACAGCAACCTCGTAAGCATTCATAACATTCTCGTAACCACCAAACGCACTCACCATCATCAAAAGTGTAGATTCCGGAGTGTGGAAATTGGTAATCATTGAATTTGCGATACTAAAATCGTAAGGCGGGAAAATGAATTTACTTGTCCAGTCGTTAGCTGCTTTTAAAGTCCTGTTTGCGGAAACTGCAGATTCAATAGAGCGCATTGATGTTGTACCAACCGCGCAGATTTTTCTTTTTTGTTCTAAAGCCCTGTTAACAATGTCAGCATCTTTTTGCTCGATGATGAATTGTTCAGAATCCATTTTATGTTTAGTTAAATCTTCAACCTCTACAGTTCTGAAAGTTCCTAAACCGACGTGTAAAGTAACTTCAGCAAACTCAACACCTTTTAGTTCAAGGCGTTTCATTAATTCACGACTAAAGTGTAAACCCGCCGTTGGCGCTGCTACCGCACCTTCGTGTTTTGCAAAAATAGTCTGGTAACGTTCCTTATCTTCAGCAGTAGCTTTGCGTTTAATGTATTTTGGTAGCGGTGTTTCACCTAAGATTTCAACATTTTTTCTAAACTCCTCGTCCGTACCTTCGAATAAAAACCGAATGGTGCGGCCACGTGAAGTTGTATTGTCTACTACTTCAGCCACTAATAAATCGTCGTCACCAAAATATAATTTATTTCCTACACGAATTTTACGTGCCGGATCGACCAAAACATCCCAAAGGCGTAATTCTTTATTTAATTCACGAAGTAAAAATACTTCAATTGTAGCACCGGTTTTTTCTTTATTGCCATATAAACGGGCAGGAAAAACCTTTGTGTTATTTAATATCATTACATCTTTATCGTCGAAATAACCTAAAACGTCTTTAAAGATTTTATGTTCAATTTTACCGCTGTCTTTGTGTAGAACCATTAAGCGTGCTTCATCACGTTGTTCGGCGGGATTATTAGCCACCAATGATTCGGGTAAGTTAAATTTGAATTGTGATAATTTCATTCTTGATGAATTTTTTGAGGTGCAAAAATACGAATTTAATCTTTCTTTTCAGTATTTATAATACCTAATTGGTACACATAATGTTTTTATCTTAGAATTTTTGACTTAAGTACAAATAATTATAATAAAATTAATTAGTTTTAAATTCACTGTAACCTTTTTTACTGCTCCGTGTCTAAACAACAATTATGATTATTTTCAGGCTTATAGGCGAGAGTTTTCGGTTTGCATTTGATGCACTACGACAAAATAAATTGCGTACCATGTTGTCTCTTCTGGCAATCACGATAGGTATTTTTGTAATTATTTTCGTTTTTTCAGGAGTAGATACTTTTCGTGGTAAATTACAATCCAGCGTAGATAAACTTGGCTCTAATACAATATACATACAAAAATGGCCATGGAGTTTCGGCGATAATTATCCCTGGTGGAAGTATGCAAATCGTCCGGAACCATCTATGAGGGATTTTGCATCCTTAAAAGAACGAATGGAGCATGCCGATGGCATCACTTATGAAATTTCTACTGGTAACAGAACGATAAAATACAGAAGTGGTTCAGTCGAAGGTATTAACATTTCGGCTGCTTCGCAGGATTTTAACAAAACATGGAATTTTGAATTAGAACCTGGTAGAAGTCGTTATTTTACGGAAACAGAAAGTAATAACGGTGCGCCCGTTTGTTTGATTGGGGCTGAAATTGCCGAAGGATTATTCGGTACGGATGATCCGATTGGAAAACAGGTACAGATTCTAGGCAGACGGGTAACTGTTGTAGGTGTTTTTATCAAAGAAGGAGAAGATATGCTGGGCACATCGCTCGATAAAAGTGTAAACATTCCAATTAATTTCGCCAAAGGAATTTTAGATATTCAGAATGAACGATACAATCCGCAAATCACGGTAAGAGGTTCAGAAAATGTTTCCTTAGAAGAAGTGGAAAGCGAACTCAGAGGCGTAATGCGATCAATACATCGCTTGAAGCCAAACCAGGAAGACGATTTTGCGCTAAATAAAACAACCATTTTATCTAATCAGCTAAATAAAATGTTTGATGTCGTGAACCTCGCTGGCTGGGTAATTGGCGGCTTTTCAATTTTGGTTGGTGGTTTTAGTATCGCAAACATCATGTTTGTTTCCGTAAAAGAACGCACCAATATTATCGGAATTCAGAAATCTTTGGGAGCTAAACGGTATTTTATATTACTTCAGTTTATTTTTGAAGCAATTTCTCTTTGTATTTTAGGTGGGCTGCTCGGTCTATTACTGGTCTTTCTATTAGCATTGGCTATCGGAGCCGCAACCGATTTTCATATTATACTGGGTCTGAACAACATCGTATTAGGAATCGGTATATCGGTTATCATTGGTACTATATCTGGTTTTTGGCCAGCTTATTCCGCCTCAAGACTGGATCCGGTCGAAGCGATAAGGAGCTAATAATATTTTTTACCTTTGGTATTCAAGTTATAATTTTTGTGGGACTGTCATTTTTCCCCTGGCACTATTAATAAGTACCTTAGGAATTTCTTTTAATGTAAATGGAATATTAACAGCAAAAGATTTTATTAACAAATGAAATGAATACTTGAAATTCAGTTCACGAATTAAATTATGCTTGGCAAATTCGACTAGTCCATGCATATACCTTTCCTCCAATATTTTTCTTTCTTTAGAGGTAAGCAAATGTTTGAATTTTATAATTTTCTTTTTGGCATCTGCAATGTATAGAAATTCAAGCACCTCACTCCATTTTCTGCCATCGTAGACATTTATATCATCAACACGCTTGTCCCACAAACGTTGTAAAGTAAACGCAGCACGACATTCTCTATTTAAAATCAGTTCCAAGTACATACACCAGTCGTCACCAATATTCATTTCTTCGTCCCAGCCTTTTAAAATAGCCGAGCGTCTAATAACAACAGAAGATGATGGAGAAGGGCACGATTTTATATAAAGATCACGAACTTCTGGGTACTCCAAAATCACCCAGTTATCCTTTTCTTTAACGTAATAGGGGGTTAGAAAAGGATCATTTCTGAGGAAATCCCAAGGATCACCAATCCTGCTTTCCTGTTCCCAATTCGCAAAAACAAAATCAAGGTTTTCCGATTCCAGTTGGGTGACACATTTTTCTAAAAAATCAGGGTGCCAAACATCGTCTGAATCCAATGACGCTATTATTGTACCTTTTGCATGTGCTAATCCTGCATTTCTGGCAGATGCCTGTCCGCCGTTTTCTTTATGATAATATTCGACCTGGGGATATTTTTTCACGACGTCTGAACTTTTATCGATAGAACCATCGTCAATTACAATAACTTGAATATTATTATAAGTTTGATTTATTGCGCTTTCAATGGCATCCGGCAGTCTTTTTTCCCTATTATAAGTAGGGATAATTATAGTTACTAATTCTTTGTGAACCATTAAGTTTTCTAAAAAGGGGTAGATTTTTAGCGCTAGATTTACCGCGATAAAATATAATAGTGTATGCAGTAAATCTAAATACAAAGTTAATAAAGAAACTTCAAAAATATTTTGTTTTTGGGTAATTAGTTCAATCGGCAATTAATTATTTCAATAGCAAATGTTTTATCTTGAATAGAACCACTTTGCTAAAATAGAAATAATCAAAAATAGCAAGCCATAATATATAAGGAAACAGAAGTATGTGAGCAACTAAAATTATAATATTATTGTAATCAGAAATACAGGCTGCCAGCAACAGTGCTATTGGGAAGAACATTTGATAATAATCGGCCATTAAAATCTGAAATGGTTTATCATTATTTTTTAGTATTATAATGATTTGGGTATTGTTGATTTTGTATCTCAACCAAAGCAGAATAAGATATAATGCTAAACAAATAAACGGTGTTATCAGGGCTATTTTAAACAGCATAACGGATAAAGCTATAAGTTCGGCAATTATCAAAAACCTGCTTTTAGTTTCAAACTTGTCCGGTGCTATTTTACTTGCGTACGTATTTAAATTTACTTTGATGTCATTAACTCTGTCGGCGAACTGATGCCATAAGATCCCTCTTAATCCATATGTTAATGCCCATATACCGACAGCTGCAAACCATAGCCAATCTATCTTTTGATTGGTTATGTAACTCATACTTGCTACCATTAATAAACTGGGAAACAAATGAGATCCGCAACCATCTGCTAAAACACCTAATATACCTCGGTTTTTTAACCTTACGGGTTTTATAGAATAAAAGCTAAATACAATCCAGGATGATAGATAAAGAGCGCATGATAATAAATCCGGATATAAAAAGTAGCTAAAAATAAGACCCGTCAACAAACAGAACGCAGGTATAAACCATCTATATTTTTCTGGTACTTGTTGAATTCTATTGATTTTTCCACTTGCAACATCTTCCTCAAGATCGGATATATCATTAATTACGCTAACATAAATTGCACCGAAAACAAGCGAACTCAAAAGAAATACTGTCCATAGCGCAACGCGGTAAAAGGGCAGAGGCGACATCAAAGCCGTAGCATAAGCAATCGCTAAAAGTGGTGGTAATTTGTGCGACCACCATTCCTGAGATCTTATTATACTAAATTTTGTCATTGAAAAATGCAGATTTATACATTGCCAATGACTCTAAACAAAACGCGGTTGTTATTTCCTCAGAACCACATACTTGCTTTTTAGAAGGGCCATCATAATATATTGCCCATCGAGGCCATTCTCCATAGGTATTTTGTGTATTAATTAAATAGGATGCTGCTTTTTTAATAATGTCAGATTTATTTCCCAGAGAAATTAATGATATAATCGCCATAGCTGTTTCTAGCGCCGATTCTCCTATTGATCCATTTTGATTAACTTTCAATAAAATACGTTGTATTATTGGGTCTTTAATTGGTTCGAGCCCGTAAATACCATTATAATAATTTCTCGCAAAAAAATAATAAACAATTAATGGATTTCTATACCATAAATCACATTCTGCTTCCTCATTTTTCTCTATAATTGAAATGATATAAGGTATTATCGGTTGAGTTTCAGCCCTTAAGCCAAGGTAATATAATACATTAGCATTTACCACCCCGTCAATGTCGTGTCGAGTGGCCTCATTAGTAGTCCAGTATCGATAGGCGCCAAAAGGGTTTCGAAAACCCCTTAAAATAATCAACCAATAATCTTTTTTTAAAATTTTATTAAATCTTAGAGTATACCATGTATAAAATAATCCATTTTTAGCCCTATTATCAAATAATATTTCTTTGTTATCAGGATATTCTTTATCCAAAGCTTTTAAAACTATGGATGCGCAAGAGGTATTATCTACATCACAAGGATATACGCTAAAACCATTACTCCAATTTGTTAATTGATTCCAGACGCCTGCCCTCATACTCTGGAACTGTAAAAAAGCAGACGAAAGTTGAAGCATTTGTTTAACTTCAGGAATGTTTTTCATTTGTAACAAAGAAAAACATATAAGAGATGTAGGAAACACATGGCTATGTGGAACGCATTCTTTTAAATCATCTTTAGAACCTATGTAGTTACAAAACTCTCCATTTGGAAATTGATGCTGATGGAGGTAAATAATACCTCTATGAATGGATTCGTCTATACCTTTGGTAAGCATGTAGTAATATTAACTAGATTTAATAAGTTCAATAATCATATTGGAAAAATCGCTTTCAGGAGATTTAGGGACAACCCTGGAGACTGTTTTTGCGCCACTTAAACCCATTTGTTCCCATTGATCTCTTTTTTGCCACGCTTTTTCCATAGCATCAGCAAAAGAAACCTCATTAGGATAACCTGAAAAAGCATTTACACCTTCATCTATAATTTCGGTGTTACCACCTGCGTTTGAAACTATTACAAGTCTCCCGGCAGACATTGCTTCGACCATAGACAGAGGTAAACCCTCACTTCGTGAAGGTAGAATAAGTGCATGATAATCTTTCCACATTGCTTCGATATCTTCCAGTTGACCCACGAAATCGACATTATCGACTTTTAACAGATTTTTCATATCAATCAACGCGTTTTTGTCGACGCCTGAACCAATAAAGGATATGTGAACCGGTCGATTTCTCCATTTTTCTTCGGACAAAATTCTCAACAATAAATCTTGACCTTTATCTAGTACAAATAATCGGCCAAGGCATGCTAACTTATAAACATCTGTATTTTTAGGGTATGGTATAACATTGCCAGAAAGCTTAACTGGATTAAAGATTACCTTCGAATTGGTTAACCTTTTCCCAAATTGTTCTTCTGTAAGCCGCAAATTATGATTAGAGACAAAATAGTTCATTTTCGAATATTCCAATGCAGACAGCATCATTTCCCTATCTTGTGTTTGAGGCCAATAAAAATCTACTGCCTTCTGTGCTATTGTAATATAGGGAACACTTAACAATTTGCATTGGTAAGCGAGTTTTAGACCATCGAAATTGATCCCTTGGGAAATTATCACTATTGATGGTGATTCTTTTTTTATAATATTTAAGAAATTACTGAAATCTTCCTCATACTTATATGGAACAAGTCTTAGCCCAATGGCAATCTTTTCAGAAAAGAGTTTAATTATATTAACAATTCGTTTAGGAACGGATTTTTTGGGGAAAATGTCAAACAATTTTACATTGTTATTTGCCAACTTGATGAATAACGGGTGTTTTCTATTGATTTGATATTTTACTACGGAAACAGCAAATCCAGCTTTTTGAAATAATGGTACACTTCTTCCCCACAACTCTTCGCTTCCACCCCAATCTTCGGCACAAGTACTAACGATTAAAATTTTTTGCATTGTTTATTTTTTACCTGAATCGCTTTGAAATAAATTATAATATGTTCGTTTTAAATCTGTAAGTTCTTGGTGTGTACCAGATTCTACTATGCTGCCGTTTGAAAGTACATAAATATAATCAGCGTGTTTAACAGCAGATTGCCTGTGGCTTATAATTAATGCTGCACGGTTTCCAATTCTATCTCTAAACGAATCGAACAGTTCTTTCTCTGCGGTTGCATCTAATGCACTCGTTGCCTCATCAAGTATTACGAATCTGGAGTTACTAAAAAATGCTCTTGCTATGGCTAGTTTCTGCCATTGTCCAATACTTACTTCGTATCCATCTTCAAATATTCTACCCATTGTCGTATTGTATTGCTGAGGAAAGTTGTTAATGAATAAATCTGCACCTGAATTTTTAGCTGCTTCTACAATATCATCATGGGTACGATTATTATGGATATCTCCAAACCTAATGTTTTCAGCGGCCGTAACATTATATTTTCCAAAATCCTGAAAAACTGCGCAAATTTGTTTTTGATATTCGGCTATTTTGAATGACTTAATATTTTTATTATTTAAATTGATAGAACCTGAAGTCGGATCATATAACCTGCAAAGCAATTTAATTAAGGTCGATTTTCCAGCACCATTGCTGCCTACTACAGCCACTATTTTACCTGCCGGCATTTTTAAATTAATATTTGTAAGCGTATTTTTTTCTGCATGGGGATAAATAAAACTGACGTTTTTCAATTCCAAATCAATTTCATTATCTGAAGGTATTATCAGTGGACTTTCATTTTCTTTTAAGCTACTCTTCAAATCAAACAACTCAAAAATGCTTTTTACAAAAATATTATTATGATATAGCGTTGAAATACCCGTGGAAAGGCCCTGCATAATATTAAATGCCTGTGGAAAAGCAACTAGAAATAGCGTAATGTCGCCAACACTGGTAATGCCATGGATACTGCCGACAGCGATGTAGGCCACGCAAGCAAAAAAACCTAGGGTTGCGACGGTTGAGGTAATCAATTCCTGATGGGTTTTTTGCTTACTTATTTTTAACCTGCCTGACAATAATAGTAACCGGATATCTACATATAATTTTTTTAAATGATTTCCCAATCCAAAGCTTCTAATTTCTTTAGCGTGCAAATCTGAGGTTAGCAGCGTACTAAGATAGTTTGATTTACGCTCTAATGCGGTTTGAGACAGTCTTAAGGTGTTTTGACTATCTGCAAAATTAATTTTGACCCATAATGTTGGTAATACAAATAATGCTAATATTGGGAAAAGCCGCCAGTCTATAGCAACTAGCATTGAAGCAATTAAAATTAAGCTAAGAAGGTTCTTTGCAATATCAACCATAGTAAAAACAATTATATTAGGTCTTTCGGTTGCCATGTCTCTAGCTCTTTTGAGTATGTCAAAATATCCCGGACTTTCATAGAAAGAAAGATCAAGGCCTATAGCACTGTTATGTATCTTTTCATCAATGTATTCAGAAACTTTTCCCGACTGTTTTTCGGTTATATAACTCGATATTGCTTTAATCGAAGTATAGAGGATAGCCGAAATCGTGGCCAAAATAATGTATTTTATAACTTCTGGTTCATTTTTAATGTCGGATATTCCATGTCTGGAAATCGTATCAATAAGTATTTTCAGAAGATAGATAGAAGAAAAGAATAATCCGCTTTCAATTGCGATAAAGGAAATTGAAATTACCGACCATTGTTTTGATCCTTCCCAGATAAGTTTAAGAAGTCTGAAAATACTTAAATTAGTACTAAATTTTTGAACTTTATAAGTAAACGATTTGATCATAGAAATAGGCTTGGAGATTTAAAGATTATACTTCAATAATTTCAGGTATAACGACCTATTAAAATTGATGTGTTAAACTTTCACTTTTTTCCGGGATTTCTTTTTTTCTTAACAAATTAAATAACCACACCAAGATAATGCTCATTAATTTTGAAAGCGGTTTTTCTATTAATACATTCAGACCCCAACAAACAAAGCCAATAAAAATCAATAATCCCCACAATAGCAAATCAGCTTGAATTGTATTTCTGAAATACCAGTAAATTCCCAGGAAGAATATGTGGAATAGGAAAAACGGATATGTAATCTCGCCAAGCTTTTTTAAGAACGGATATCCTGGAATGTTAATCTTTCTTAAAGCGATAAGAAGGAATGAAATATAAATAACCGCCATAATTACTGCCATTATCCATGGATTTGCCGAATGTGGTATTTTGTAATACCTGTCGATATCTTCAGCTAGAAATATGGATCCTTTTAACGCAAAACAGAAATTAATGGCAGCAAGCGTGTATACTTTCCACTGCGTGAATTTGTTGGTGTTGATAAAATAAAATAACATCCCAGCAATAAACGGAGTAAAAATAAAGTATGCGTCTTTTGTTACCTGAAAAAACTGGCCTAATATAAACAAACTAAGAAAAATCGTAATTATTGTTAAGATTTTATTCCACCCCTTAAAAATCAGTATAAAAAGCACAAAAAGATAAAAGCAGAGTTCTATTACTAAAGTATGAAAAACGGGATTGAGTAATTCGAAACCAAAGACTGTTGGCATCATGGTTGTATTCATCAAAAACGTTTTGAAAGATACTATCGGGAGGTATGAATGCGCACTGTAAAATCTTGAAATTAAGAATGCAACAACACAGCTAACCCAAAATAAAGGATAGATCCTTGCCAATCTAATAATAACGAAATCCTGTATATTTCTTTTAAGAGAAGTCATTGTTATTACATAACTGCTGACCATAAAAAAAATAGTTAATGCTGCTGTGGAATACCGAACAAAAGGACTATATTTTAAATTTTCTGGCACAATTTTATAAACATAATTGAATGAATCGGCATAATGGCCTAAAAAAACTGCTATTACGGCAATAATTCTTAATAGATCCAAAGAACCAGATCTATTCTTCTTTGAGATTGCTCCTGCTGTCATTAAAGAGAATTGTACTTGTAGAAGTGATTGATATCAGGTAAAGATAATACCTTATTTTGATTCTGGAATATTATTTACTTAAAGTATCATCTATTTTAAAATATTCATATAGTCTATTTTAGTCAGTATACCTTTGACTCAAACAAAAAATCCCCTGCTGAATAATAAGCAGAGGATTTTTGAAAAAACATTTAACTCAATTTACCCAAAGCTTCTTTTATTCTTCTTAAAGCTTCAACCAAACTTTCATCTGATGCAGCGTACGACAAACGGATGTAATTGTTATTACCAAAGGAATCGCCGCCAACTGTTGCAACGTGACCCACATTAAGTAAATATAAAGCCAAGTCTGAAGAATCCTTAATTACATTTCCATCAGCATCTTTTTTACCGAAAAACGAACTGATTTCAGGGAAAAAATAAAATGCACCGTCTGGAAGGTTCGTTTTAACGCCTGGAATTTCATTTAACAAATTGTAAACTAACTCACGACGGCGAAGAAAAGATTCTTTCATTTCTAAAACACTCTCCAAACCTTGTTCGTAAGCAACAATACCAGCTCTTTGTGCAATTGAACAAGTTCCAGAAGTTGTTTGGCCCTGCAATTTATCATTTGCTGCCGCAATCTCTTTATTTGCGGCAATATAACCTAGCCTCCAGCCGGTCATTGCAAATGCTTTAGAAAAACCATTTACAATGATTACCCTATCTTTTATACTTTCAAATTGCGCGATAGATTCATGTTTATCTACAAAATTAATGTGCTCATAGATTTCATCGGATAGGATATAAATATCAGGGTATTTTTCAAAAACTTTAACCAATGCTGCAAGTTCATCCTTACTGTAAACCGAACCGGTTGGGTTACAAGGAGAGGAGAACATGAAAAGCTTTGATTTTGGCGTGATTGCTGCTTCAAGTTGCTCTGGCGTAATTTTGAAATTGCTTTCTATATCTGTATCAATAAAAACAGATTTTCCCTCAGCAAGTACAACCATTTCTGAATAAGAAACCCAATAAGGCGTGGGAATGATTACTTCATCATCCGGATCAATTAAAGTTAAAATGACGTTCGATAAGGATTGTTTTGCACCTGTAGAAACGACAATCTGAGAAATATCGTAATCTAAATTGTTCTCCGTTTTAAGCTTGTTAACGATGGCCTGACGTAAATCAGGATAACCGGGTACGGGAGAGTAGCGTGTATAATTGTCATCCAATGCTTTTTTTGCGGCATTTTTAACATGATCCGGTGTGTTAAAATCCGGCTCACCAACACTTAAACTTATGATATTAACCCCTTTAGATGCTAATTCACGACCAAGTTTGGTCATTTTAAGCGTTGCGGATTCGGACAGACTATTGATTCTTTTAGATAAGGTGCTCATGGTTAAATACTTTGAGCGCAAATATATAAACCAAATATTATTCTGCACTAAAAATCAGCTAGTTTTTCTTATTTATTTGTTGCATAAGCGTATTTTTGGAAAAAAAACATTGTGTCGGTTAAGAAGAGAGCAATTATAATTTCGTTGGCAGTAAGTGTTATATTAATGCTGGCTAAATTTATTGCCTATTTTATTACGGGCTCTAATGCTATATTGACTGACGCAGCCGAAAGCATCGTGAATGTTATTGCAGGTAGTTTTGCTTTCTACAGTATTTACTTAAGTACGCAACCACGGGATGAAAATCATCCATATGGCCATGGGAAAGTTGAATTTTTTTCTGCATTTGTGGAAGGCATACTCATTCTACTCGCCGGCCTAATTATCATATTTAAATCTTCTTATAATTTGATATATCCACATGCGGTCGGTAAGTTATTTGAAGGAACTCTAATAATTGGTATTACGGGATTGGTTAATATGATTGTGGGTTTATACCTCATAAATGTTGGAAAAGATGAGCACTCTGTTACACTACAGGCAGATGGAAAACATTTGCTGACAGACACTTACACAAGTGCTGCGATTGTTATAGGCTTGATTTTAATTCAACTTACTAATATAATATGGTTTGATAGTTTATTATCTGTTTTAGTCGGTTTCTACATTGTTTATTCGGGTTACACTTTAACCAGAGGTTCAGTTGGCGGCTTAATGGATGAAAGTGACTTCACCCTTGTAGAGGAGGTCGTTGACGTATTGCAAAAGAACAGGCGCGACCCCTGGATTGATGTTCATAATCTTCGTACACAACAATACGGTCCGGAGTTTCATATCGATTGTCATGTTACTTTACCTTACTACTTTGACTTAAACGAGGTGCATCGGGAGATTTCTCAGATTGATGAACTAATTAATAAAAATGGCTTTAGGAAAGCGGAACTTTTTATACATGCAGATCCGTGTTTACCTGAATGCTGCCATTACTGCCATATGAAAGAATGCCCTGTAAGAGCTGAATCCTTTAAAAGGGAGATTATCTGGACGCCGGAAATAGTGATTAAGAATAAAAAGCATTTTGAAAATGAGCTACTTTAATGTAAGGGTTTATGGTCTGCTCATTAATGAATATGATGAGGTTTTGGTAAGTGATGAACAGGAATATGGATTTCGGTTCAGCAAGTTTCCAGGGGGCGGTTTAGAGTTTGGTGAAGGTTTAATTGATGGCCTGAAAAGAGAATTTATTGAGGAATGTAACGCTGAAATTGATGTCTTATCTCATTTTTACACGACTGATTTTTTTGAAAAATCATCATTCAACGATAGCCAGGTTATAAGTGTATATTATCTTGTTAAAGAAAAAGCCCCGCTGGAATTGTCCTTTAAAGAGAAAATATACGATTTTGATGACTTAGGCGAAGTACTTCAGGCATTTCGCTGGGTGAAAATACAGGATTTATCGATTGACGAAATTACTTTCAAAACAGATAAAACTGTTGCAGAACTATTAAAGCAGCAATTTAAAATTAGTGGAAAATAAATTTTATATTATATCAGACTTGGTTTGAAAGGAACGCTAATTTGCAATTTATTTAGCGATTTGCATTATTTTTCTAATCTTCAAAATCCGTATTAACCTGTTTTAAAAATTGTAGATGCTTCATGAGTTTGATAGAGAGAGATAGTAAGGTAATCTGGCACCCTTACACTCAAATGAAAAATGCCTTACCTCACATTCCAATTGTGAGGGGAGAAGGGGTTTATGTTTTTGACGAGAATGGAAGGCGGTATATTGACGCCATTTCTTCATGGTGGGTGAATATTCACGGACATGCGCATCCCTACATTGCAGAGCAGGTTTCAGCCCAGCTAAAAGTATTGGAACATGTAATTTTTGCTGGTTTTACGCACGAACCCGCTATCCGCTTGGCAGAGCGATTACTTCCTTTACTTCCTGGAAAACAGGCGAAAGTGTTTTATACCGATAATGGCTCAACTGCAGTTGAAGTTGCTTTAAAGATGTGTTTGCAATATTGGGATAATAGAGCCAAACCGAAAACTAAAATTCTGGCCTTCAAAAACGCATACCATGGCGATACTTTCGGAGCCATGTCGGTAAGTGGACGAAGCATTTTTACCAATGCGTTTAATGATTTATTATTTGATGTTGAGTTCATCGATTTACCAAATCAGGATAATATTGAAAGGCTCAAAGCTCAAATTCTAAAGCTGAAATCGGAATTGGCATGTTTCATTTTTGAACCGCTTATCTTAGGCTCCGGGGGCATGCTGATGTACGAAGCCACCTATCTGGACGAACTGCTTGCTGTTTGTAAAGAAGTGGAGGTGCTCACTATCGCAGATGAAGTAATGACGGGTTTCGGCAGAACGGGTACCTATTTTGCTTGCGAAAAGTTGGAAAATAAACCAGATATATTTTGTTTAAGCAAAGGTTTAACTGGTGGGACAATGCCATTGGGTATAACCACCTGCACAAATGAGATATTTGAGGCGTTTTTAAGTGATGATAAGCTAAAAACCCTATATCATGGACACTCGTTTACAGCCAATCCAATAGCATGCGTTGCATCCTTGGCAAGCTTAGATATCTTGTTACAAAGTGAAACACTTCAAAACATTAAGCGAATCGAAGCCAGACATGCCGGTTTTCTAAAGGAAATCAAAACACATCCTAAAATTAAAACAAGCCGCCAAACCGGAACAATTCTGGCGATTGAATGGGTAACAGTTGGTGAAACATCTTACCTGAGCAATTTGCGTAACATATTATATACCTATTTTTTAGATAAAGGGATTATTTTAAGACCGCTTGGCAACATCATTTATATTTTGCCTCCTTATGTAATTAGCGACGAAGATCTGGATTATGTTTACGACGCAATCAGATCAGCTTTAGATGAGATCTGATTTTACTAAATGTATTTGATTTAATGAATTTATGTACTACCCATCACGTTTGTAAGAAGAATAAATTAATTACTGAGGCAAAAATCATGGTATAAGTGTTCCAATACTATTGCTTATTTGCCAAATAATTCTTCAATGCATTACTTAAAAAATATGTCCATCCAGCTTTAAAACTACCTTTACTGAAATTTTCACCATTTTCTGAAAAGGTTTCCAAACCTGTATGCGTTATAACCACCCGCGTTTGTCCTGCTTTTTCAAATAATTCCCAGCAAACTTCCGAGTTACCGGGATAACCATCATATCTCCATGTATAAGCCAGTTTTCGGCCTTCAACAAGTTCTGTTATTTCACATAAGTGCAAATAATGAGGCCCTTGTTCTGGTCCGCCGCTAAAATCGAATTTATAACCAATCTTTGGCTTAAAATCCTTCAACTGGAAAAACCATTTCTTAATCTCGTTATTGTCTGTTAAGGCGGTCCATATTTTTACTGCCTCTACATTGTACAAATATTCTAATATTAATGCTTTGCTCATTGTTAGCATATTACACTGATTATCACCCGAGTGGCATCTTACTCATATCCATGTAAAGTATACTCCACCGTTGTCCGTCCAAATCAATAAACCCACACCCATACATCCAGCCATCTTTATAACCTGGTTCGCCATAAATTGTACCACCAGCAAGTATAACTTTTTTTGCTAAATCATCAACTTCTTCCGGGCTTTCAGCATCTATTGAAAATAAAACTTCAGTTCCGGAAATGGGATTTGATACTGTCCCGCCAGCAAAAGATTCATACATCTCTTTTTTAAAAAGCATAATGACCAGTTTACTTTCGCCAACAAGAAAAGACGCGGAATCATCATTTGAACCGTATTGCGTATTTGGCGTGAAACCGATTTGTGTAAAAAAATCTCTAGATCTGTTTACATCATTAACCGGAAGATTTATCCAGATTGATTTTGTCATAACGTTATATATATTTAATTGGATAAAGATATATAACCTTCACTGTAATGAATGTCGTTGATAAAGAAAATTTATAGGGGTATTCCGGACAAAATTTTTATGACGTGATTGCCATCGTATAAATATGTCAAGGCATTAACATCTATTCTGAAATAATTTATACCCTTACAACTTGTAAAGTTTTTGCGGATGCAGCTCTGCGTAATTGAGAATTAAATTTAAAATATAGCTGTTGGATTGATAAACGGAAAGGTTTTCCTTAACAGGAGCAAGGCCGTCTGCAAGGTAATTCTTGTCGGTAAAATAGCCCATTCCATAAAACTTTCCTTTTTCCACGACGAGGCAACTCAATTCTTCCTCTTTTCTGCCTTCATCTACAAGTGCAAAGCTCGGCTGCAAATTTTGAAGATCTTCAAGTGCAGCGTTTAAACGTTTATTATAAACGGCAACGGTTTCTATTCCACTACAGGCACCGAAACATTGCCCTTTTTCATGCGCATTACATTTCGTTGCTGCTTTTTGTAGATAACAGAGCCTTGAACAAAGTTGATATTTGTCTATTATCTGATTGAGAAAGTTGTAACCCTCCAGCAAATTATTGAAGCTTTGTAAAGCTTTGTTGTTTTTTTTATGCTTATCTATTGCGAGTCTTAAATAACCATTTTGATCTTCAAAAACATATAAATCATATTTATGTTCGTAGCGTTTCATCGCACGATTATTTTCCGGCCAGAGCCGCCTGATTTCATTTGCTTCCAGAATCAAAGCCATTAATTCAGTGCCACAGGTTACATAATCTACATGATGTATGGTTTTCAAAAAATCCTGACGTTGTCTATTAGGCTTATTACCCGTAAAATGGCTTATAACGCGTTTTTTTAAATCCTTGGCTTTACCTACGTAAACAATTTTGCCCTTACTGTCTTTGAAATAATAAACACCTGGCTGGTTTGGCAGTTTTAAGATTGATTCTTTGCTAAGGTTTGGCGGCAATACCTGTTCTTTTGATGTTTTTTTAAGCATTTCAGGAACAAGACTTTCAGCATCGTTTTGAAGCAAAAGATTAAAAAGTAAACTCGTTGCGTCGGCGTCTCCAGCTGCACGATGCCGATTTTGCAATGGAATCTGAAGGGCATTACAAAGCTTGCCCAAACTATAAGAAACTTTTCCCGGAAAAATTTTTCTGCTCATTCTTACCGTGCAAAGTTTTCTGCATTGTAAGTCGTAGCCTGCGGCAGCAAGGTGGTGTTTAAGAAATGAGTAGTCAAAGTTGACATTGTGTGCAACGAAGATTTTGTTGTTCAAAAGCTGATAAATCTGAAGGGCTACATCTCCAAACAAAGGTGCGTCTTTCAACATTTCGTTGTCTATCCCTGTAAGTGCCGTGATGTAAATGGGCACATCCTGTTGAGGGTTTATTAACGTGGTAAAGCTTTCAACAACATTGTCATCATCGTGAATATTAATAGCTACCTCCGTAATCCCATTTGCCGAAGCATGCCCACCTGTGGTTTCTATATCTACAACTGCATATAACATTAAAGCATATTTTACACAAATCTATACTAAAATAATTAGCAATAAAATATTTTAATGAATTAATCTTGAAATCTTTTTCCTACAATATGATAAAGTTGCAATTAAGTAACATATCAGGTTAATTAGGAAGAAGGATTGTTCGTGTTGGTCACTTATAACAGGAATTATGAATTTAACATTTTCACTAAATAGAAAAAAAAGCGACAACCTAAATTTAGGTTGCCGCTTGGCGTTATCTTATCTTATCTGATTCTAAAGCTTTTTCAATAATTTACTAAGATTTGGCTTTATGCCGATAGAGATTGGAACGGTATTAAACATCCTGTCCTGGATTTTACTAAAACCATACATGTAACTTACTTCAGCGAATAGGTTAGCACCGCCAATGTTATATTCGATACCTCCGCCTGTTTCGATAATTCCCGTACTGTTTGTTTTATTATCCATAGTTACCTGTAAGTTTTGCGGATTTACACCGGCTTGTGGGGTTAGAATAAAACCACCTCCAGCTCCTGCAAAGCCATAAAACACCCATTTTTCGACAATTTTACGGTAGCCTAAAGCAACATTCATAAGATAGGTTGTTGCACGTCCTTTTTGTATTGTATAGTTGTAGCCCATGTCTGGCGTAATTTGATTGAATTGGAAAGCATGTAAGCTCAATTTCGGATATAGAAACAAGCCACTATTTCCTAAACCAAGGTTTAATCCCAATGAAGTGGAAAATTTAGCTTTTAAGTAATCTGCACTTTCTCCAACCGGGAGTGCAAAACCAATTCCACTCATAGAATATAATTTGTCTGGACGATCGGTTTGGGCCATTGAATTAACTGAAAGGGCCAGGAATAGGGCCGTAACAGGCATTAGTAATCTTAATTTCATATAATGTATTGTTAGTTTTCAGTTAATCTATTTACCTTTTGGAGCATTACGGACATATTAAATGGTTTTTCCAGATAATCGTCGGGGTGATATTTTTGCGATATGATATAGTTTTCATCGTATCTGGCTGATGCCATAATTACTGGAATTTGCTCAGTTTCCGGATTTGACCGAAGTTGCTTAAAAACGGCTCTTCCATCCATGCCGTTAAGCATGATGTCAAGAATTATTAAATCAGGATTAAATTCTCTAATGGTTTTAAAAATATATCTTGGTGAAAGTAGCGGAAAAACGGTGTAGTTTTCAGCTTCCAATGCAAGTTGAAATACCTCCAAAATATCAGGATCATCATCTACAACAAGTACTCTCTTCACTCTATAATTATTTTAAGTTTGCTATTATGCTAATACAAAATCCAACTGATAATGTTTTAATGTGATCATTTTATGATGCCACTTAAACAAAGCGACTCAATTTGAGTTTAATAGTAAAACAATCAAGGACATGCCCGATTTTGAAAAAATAATATTTGGAGATGAAAACTGGACATTTATCCCGGAAATTATAATCCGTACACTTATTATGTACATTATAATTCTGGTTAGTTTAAGATTGCTGGGAAAAAGAGGGGTCAAACAACTATCCATTTTTGAGTTAGTCGTTATCATCAGTCTGGGCTCTGCCGCAGGAGATCCAATGTTTTATAAGGAGGTAGGCATTGGTTCAGCCATATTGGTCTTTGCTGTTGTTGTAAGTGCATATAAATTGACATCTTTTCTCGTCGGCAAGAGCGTTCCGATAGCTAAAGTAGTGGAAGGTACTTCGACCTGTTTAATTAGGGAGGGAGAGTTTTCCATTGAAAATTTTAAAAAGGAACCTTTAGCACAAGACGAATTTTTCGCGGAACTCAGGCAAAAGAACATTACTCATTTAGGACAGGTTAAGTTAACGATAATTGAAACTTCTGGCGAGCTTAGTGTATTTTTTTATAAAAACGAAGAAATAAAGTTCGGTCTTCCAATCCTGCCGGATTTGTTTGATAAGCAACATAAAGAAATTAAGTACCCAGCAATTTATTCCTGTTCGTTTTGTGGAAACACTTTAAAAATAGAACCAACGAATAAACATATATGTCCAAAATGTGAAAAGGTAAAATGGGTAGAAGCCATAAACGAGGAACGCATAACTTAGTATAATTCATTGGTGCATTGAATTTATCAGAAAAGCAAAAATCTATAGAAGACTGTCAATTTGTGTGGGACCTTTTGCAAAACCTATAATTTGTTTACTTTGGTTATCTGATTTGCCCCAGGCAAACGCGACCAAAATGAAAAACAAATTATTCTCATTTATTTTCAGTGTGGTATTTATTGTCCAGCTTTACGCACAAAGTAATAGCGACACACTGCTACGTGATTTTTCCAAGCCTTTAATTGTAATTGTGCTTTTGATTTGGCTTTATTCAACTACAAATTTAAAGGGGCGCTTTCATAAGCGCATCTTTACAGGATTACTTTTTGCGCTTGCAGGAGATGTATTGCTAATGCTTGAACACAACCATGCCGGTATGTTTATTTACGGCCTTACCGCTTTTTTAATTTGCCACATTTTTTATATCCGGGCGTTCATACTCGATCATAAATCTAATCCGGACCTTAAAAATCCATTTTTCTTATGGCTGGCCGGTGCGCTGATTATATATTGCATTGGTTTGTTTTTTTACCTCCAGCCATTTCTGGGGGGCATGCAGTTTGCAGTGCTGACGTATGCCATTATAATAACCATTATGGCTATTATGGCCATAAACCGGTATAAAAAAGTTAATGTTTTTAGTTATCAACTTATTATATATGGCGCGCTGTTTTTCTTATTATCAGATAGTGCACTGGCTCTGAATAAATTCGCCTATAAAATTCCCCAAGGAGATGTGTTGATTATATCAACCTACATGATAGCACAATATTTGATTGTTTACGGAACTGTGGAAAGGAAATTAATCATCACCAAAACAGAAGTATAAAAAAAGAGGCTTGAAGCCTCTTTTTTTAATGTCTGCCATGTTTTTCACGATGTCCCCGTGAAAACAAACTGGAATTCACGCGTCTGTCATGGTTCCTGTAATCGGCCCGTTGCGGTTTGTAATGGCCTCTTGGTGAATTGTACCTAATTCTGTTTCCGCCACCGTAAGCCGGGCGATAATGGTTATAGTTATTTGCATATCTTACTCTGTGGGAATTGTAACTGCGGTAGGGACTATTTCCATACATTACAATTTTTCTTCCATGATTGAGATTATAATTTCTATACCTGCCTGGCAAATACCTGGATCTTGTCCAGCGGTTACCATTCAGGTAAACAAATTGCCTTTGTGGAACATAGTAGTAAGAATGAACCTCCGGAAGGTAATAATAATTAACATTTTGATAACCAGCAGGAATCCAGGCGGGTTGTGTACCAATATTTACGTTTAAACTTACTTGAGCGCTAGATTGGTTTCCGTTTAGAGCCACGATACCTACAATCGCAGAGATGATTAATAACTTTTTCATAATCCATAGTTTTTGTGTGTGTTAACGATTATTCAAACGTTGTGCCAAACATTCTATTGTAAGAAATACAAAAAAGGGAGCCCTTTCGAACTCCCTTACACAACTAAATTGAATTTAATGGCGGTCTTTTACTTTTTCCAGATGATTATTTCCGACTTTATCAGGATTTATACTCCCGTTGTTTCGAGTTGGCCTTGGTTTTTGATTAACCCTTACTATCGTATTTTGATTGCGAACAGGCCTATTGTTGTTTACAACAACCGTTTTATTTACATTATAGTTGGGATGTCCCTTAACTACATAATATTTTGTGTCGCGACTATCTCTTATTATGGTCTGGCGCCCGCCATAATTTTTAAACTTGCTAAATTTTGCCACATAAACATTATTTCTTAAATATGGTTTTGGCTCATTTACAACCACCTTATAAGCGCGGTACAAGTCAAAGTTTCCAAATTTTGCCGGCAAACTACGTACCGAAATCCATCGACCACCATTCGAATAAATGTATTGTCCCGTCGGAACATAATAGTAGGCGTCGATGTCTGGAAAATAATAATAATCTACATGGTCATAACCCGTTGGTCCCCAAACAGGTTGTTGTCCGATATTTATGTTTAAACTAACCTGCGCTTTTGCATAGTTTATGCTAAGTAGTGAAACCATCAGAACTGCAGCAAATAATACTAACTTTTTCATAATTTTTTAATTTAAGGTTTCCTGTGTGTGTTAATTATCGAAATAGACAAAGCCGTTACACAGTAGTTTAACCGAAGCAAATTCTTTTAACATTCTTTAACTATATTTGCCAGCACAATACATTCAAAGGCATCATTTTATATGAGTTTAGGTACATCCGAAAACAATTACGAACTCGTTTCAGGACTTGAAATACACGTCCAGCTTAATACCAACACTAAAATATTCTCTGCTGACAGTGCATCTTTCGGTGCTTTACCTAATCAAAATATTTCAACCGTTTCTTTGGCTCTGCCTGGTGCATTGCCTAAGCTAAATAAGGAAGTTGTTGCGAAAGCCATCCGTATTGGGCTGGCCTTGAACTGTACAATTAACCAGATCAACCATTTCGACAGAAAAAACTATTTCTACGCTGATTTACCAAAGGGATATCAAATCACACAGGATAATCAGCCAATTTGTATAAATGGATTTTTAGAGGTAGAACTGGCTGATGGATCGGCAAAAAGAATCGGAATTAATAGAATTCACCTGGAAGAAGACGCGGGTAAAAGTATTCACGACCAGGATGATAACTATTCCCTGGTCGATTTAAACCGTGCCGGTGTACCTTTAATTGAGATTGTAACCGAACCTGATATCCGTAGTGCTGAGGAAGCATCAGCCTTATTAGCAGAGATTAGGAAGCTGGTTCGGCATTTAAATGTGAGCGATGGCAACATGGAAGAGGGAAGTTTGCGTTGCGATGCAAATATCTCCATTCGCCCAATGGGTTCTACAGAATTTGGTACCCGTTGCGAAGTAAAAAACCTAAACTCAATGCGTAACGTACGTAGAGCAATGGATTTTGAATTTGGCAGACAGGTGGATGTTATATCGAATGGTGGTCGAATTATTCAGAGTACATTGAATTTTGATGCGGACAAAGGTACAACCTCACCAATGCGTACTAAAGAAGAGGCTAACGATTACCGTTATTTTGCTGACCCGGATTTGCAACCTGTTTTTATTTCAAACGATTGGCTGACAGAAATTAAAGCGGCAATGCCTGCTTTACCAAACGAGATTTCAAAAAAAATGATGTCTGAATTTGGGATTAGTAAAGCTGATGCGGCGCTTTTTGCCGAAGACCTGGAATTGTTGAATTACTTTAATCAGGCTTTGCCAATTGTGAATACCAAAAAAACCTTGATCAATTGGTTAATTGGACCAATAAGGGCTGTTTTGAGCGAAAAATCAATATCCATATCGGAATATAATGTAAAACCTGAGCAGTTGGCAATTGCGATTAACTTGGTTGACAATAAAAAAATCACTCAAAAAATTGCCATTCAGCAATTACTACCCGCCGTTGAGAAACATGAAAATGTAGATGTTGCGGGTTTAGCACAATCGTTAAACTTAATAATTTCTGAGAATGGCGACGAATTAGATCGTTTTGTTGATGAAGTATTATCTAAATACCCGCAACAGGTTGAAGCATATAAAAAAGGAAAAAAAGGCGTTTTAGGTTTGTTTGTTGGCGATGTTATGAAGTTAGCCAAAGGAAAAGCCGATGCCAAAAGATTAAATGATTTGATACTTGAAAAATTAAAATAATGAAATTAAAAAACCTGAGCCTTATCGCCTTAATTGCGATTGCTTTCACAGCTTGTAAACCGAAAGATAGCTTTACCATCGATGGAACTTTCCAAAATCCCGGAACAGAAAAGAAAGTGTTTCTGTATGGAATGCAAAATAGCCAAATGGTACCTGTTGATTCTACAAATTTGTCGGAGAAAGGGGCGTTTAAATTTATCCGTAAAACGCCATCTGTCGATTTTTTCCGCGTATCAATCGGTAATCATGAGTTCATGTTAATCGCCAAAAACGGAGATGAAATCAAATTAGAAGCCGATTTATCAGATAAAACAATGGCCTATACAATTTCAGGTGCTAACGAAGTGGAGAAGTTATCGGAATTAAATGCACTCAGAAATACTTATGCCAAGCAAGTGGAGCAACTGCAGGCCGATTTTGAATCAAAAGTAGCAACACAACCTCAAAACAGGGCTGCTGTACTGGAAGAACTGAAACCAAAATATGAATCATATACGAATCAACTGAATGCTTCAATTATCAGATTTGCTAAAGATAACAAAGGAACATTGGCAGGTTTTTATGCAATGAATACGTTGAGCCCGCAGGAGTTTGAAGCAGAATTGGTAAAATTCGCTGATGAGGTTAAAGAAGAAATTAAAGGAAATGCTACTGTAGATACATTTGTTAAACAAATGGCATTATTAAAAACCGTTCAGGTTGGGCAAATCGCACCATCGTTCACAATAAATACTGCAGATGCAAAACCGGTAAGCTTATCGGATTTCAAAGGAAAATATGTTTTAGTTGATTTCTGGGCATCCTGGTGCCAGCCGTGCCGACAGGAAAACCCAAATGTTGTTAAGGTCTATGATAAATATAAAACCAGGAATTTTGACATTTTAGGAATCTCATTAGATACGGACAAGGCGGCCTGGTTAGGCGCCATCAAAGCGGACGGTTTGAACTGGACACATGTGTCAGAGCTGAACGATTTCAACGGAGAAACAGTTAAAAAATACCAGGTTCAGGCTATTCCTACTTCGTACCTAATTGACCCCAACGGTAAAATCGTTGCCAAAAACCTTCGTGGGGATGAGCTGGAGAACTTTCTGGCTAAAACGTTACGTTAAAAGAAACTCAATGTTAAACTAATTTAAGTCGTTAACAATTTCTTAACTTAGTCTTAACTGAAAATTACATCAGAGACAGTACTTTCGTAACAAATATTTAACTATGAACAATACAGGTCAGAAAATATTAATTGTTGATGATGAACCAGATATTCTGGAATTGATTGAGTACAACCTGAAAAAAGAGGGATATCAGGTATTTACGGCTTCTAATGGTCAGGAAGGAATCACCATAGCAAAAAAGGTTCATCCGGATTTGATAATTCTGGATATTATGATGCCCAAGATGGACGGAATTGAGGCTTGCCGGTTAATGAGAGCCATTCCAGAATTCAAAAATACGTTCATGGTTTTTTTAACTGCCAGGAGCGAAGAGTATTCTGAAATTGCAGGATTTAATGTTGGCGCGGATGATTATATCGCGAAACCAATTAAGCCACGCGCTTTGGTGAGTCGCATAAATGCCATTTTACGACGGAACTCCGGAACTGAAGAAGTATCAGAGAACAAATTAGAAATCGGCGATTTGGTTATCGACCGCGAGGCTTACCTCGTTTTTCAAGGTGGCAATAAAGTGGTTTTGGCTAAAAAGGAATTTGAGCTGTTATATCTTCTGGCCTCTAAGCCCGGTAAAGTGTATACCCGCGAATCAATCCTGAAAAATATCTGGGAAGATTCGGTTGTCGTAACCAATAGAACGATCGACGTTCACATCCGTAAGCTACGCGAAAAATTAGGTGAAACTTATGTATCAACCGTAAAAGGTGTTGGTTATAAGTTTGAACTTTCTTAGAAATACAATCATAGAGAATTAAGCCGCAGATTTTCTGTTTATCAGATTCTGCGGCTTTTTTTGTTCTTTAACTATTAAGTATTTATATTGTATCAAATAATTAAATAACACAATATGGCGCAAAATTCAATTAACAGATATCACTTCTTGGTCGATTGGGGAGGAACAAGGGTAGGCTTCGCAGAAGTTTCTGGATTGAACATTGAAATTGAGGTCGTAGCTGTTAGAGATGGTTCAAGTGCTGTTGACAGTGGTGCAAAAATTCCCGGTATTCGTAAATTTTCAAACATTATATTGAAACGCGGAATAATGAAAGGTGACAATGAATTTTTCAATTGGATTAACACAAAATCAAATGGGGATATTCAGCCAAGAGATGTTGTGATCAATCTTTTGGATGAAACACATGCGCCTATATTCACATGGAAATTAAAGAACGCATTTCCTATAAAATATATTGGTCCTGTTTTAGTCGCTGATGATAGCCAAATTGCGCTCGAAACGCTCGAATTAACACATGAAGGTTTAACTGTTATCTCTCAGAATAATTAATTGAATTTAACGGCAACCTCATGAGCCCGGGAGTTATCATTGTTTTAGGAAATGCAGCAATAAAAGCGGTGTAATCTTAACGTTAAAAAAATAAATCCGTATTTTTGTACTTCATTAATAACAGCACAGTTTGAAGTACCCTAATTTTATAGACCTTATTCTTTTTGAAGACAACGATTTTATCGTTATCAATAAACCGCCATTTCTAGCCTCACTTGATGAAAGAGGTGGATCTGGCGAAACCAATGTATTACGTCTGGCTAAGCAATATAGTGATGACGCCCAGGTTTGTCATAGGTTGGATAAAGAAACTTCGGGTGCGTTAATTATCGCAAAAAACCCGGAAGCTTACCGCCATGCATCCATGCAATTCGAACGTAGAAAGGTAAACAAAACTTATCATGCTGTAGTTGATGGCCATGTAATTTTCGATGAACTTTTGGTCGATTTGCCAATTCTTAATGATGGAAACAAAAACGTAACCATTGACAGGGCAGAGGGGAAGAGGGCTGAAACGATTTTCGATTCCTTAAAATATTACAAGCATTATACTCTGGTAGAATGTAAGCCAATTACAGGTCGTATGCACCAAATCCGAATCCATTTGGCTACCCAACGAGCTGCTATTGTGGGTGATGAAATGTACAAGGGGAAACCGGTTTTTCTTTCATCAATTAAACGAGGTTATAAGCTGACAAAAGGTGAAGAGGAACAGCCAATTATGAAACGTTTTGCGCTCCATGCGAGGCACCTGGTTTTTAAAGGGCTGGATGATAAAGACATCAAGATTGACGCCCCATACCCAAAAGATTTTGCAACTTTAATTAAGCTTTTAGATAAATTCGACGCCTAAGCTTTAATTACCAGATTAAAATAACATGTATATTCGCTTTGTAAATTACCTTGATAAGATTAACCGATACAGAAAATCAAAAATATCAAACCGTAATTTCTTAGTCATACTTGCTGTTGTTGTTGGTATTCTAGCCGGATTGGCAGCCGCGGTGTTAAAAAGTTTAACGCACCACATCGAAGAATTTCTCCAATCAGACTGGCAATGGAAATATAAATATTACCTGTATTTGCTTTTTCCGATGGTTGGTATATTACTAACCGTTTTATACATCAAATACTTTATTCGAAAAAGTAAATTTGAAACAGGATTAACGCCCTTGCTGTATGCGATTTCGAAAAAATCGAGCAGGGTAGAGCCCCATAATATTTATTCACAAATTATTACAGCAGCTGTTACTGTAGGCTTTGGTGGTTCAACAGGACTGGAAGCACCGATCGTAACAAGTGGTTCTGCTATTGGTTCGAACCTTGGTAGATTTTTGGGTTTATCTTACCGGGAGATCACAATGTTAGTGGCATGCGGGGCGGCGGCGGGAATAGCAGGAGCATTTAACAGTCCGGTTGCGGGCATTGTGTTTGCCATAGAAATATTACTTCCAGAATTCACAATACCTGCATTTATTCCATTGTTACTCTCTGCCGCAACCGCTGCCGTTGTTGCCAGACTCTTTTATACTCAACAGCTGTTCTTTTTAGTTACGGAAGGTTGGAAAGTAAATGCGCTGTTTTATTATGTTATCTTGGCGGTGCTAATTGGCTTATTTTCAATCTATTTTACTAAAGCCAATTACGCTGTAAAAGGATTTTTTTACAAAATAAAACATCCCTACACCAAGGTCGTTGTTGGCGGCTTAATGCTTGGCGCATTGGTTTTTCTTTTTCCAACACTTTATGGAGAAGGTTATATCACGATTAAAAGTCTGTTAAGAGGAGACTATCTGGCCGTGATCAACAACAGTATTTTCTCAGATTACAATACCATTCCAGCGCTGGTTATACTCTTCACCGTAGTTACAATTTTCATGAAATCAATTGCCACATTGGTTACACTTGGCGCCGGTGGTAATGGAGGTACTTTTGCACCAAGTTTAATTATGGGCGGACTGATAGGATTTATTTTTGCCTACGTAGTTAATCTTTCAGGGGTTGCGCAATTAAACGTATCTAATTTTATTGTTGCCGGCATGGCTGCTGCTCTTGGTGCGATCATGCATGCACCATTAACGGGCATTTTCCTGATTGCAGAAATCACAGGAGGATACATTTTGATGGTTCCTTTAATGATTACCACTGCCATTTCCTACGCGGTGAACAGAAGTTCTCAAAAACATTCAATTTATACAAAAGCGCTTGCAGATAAAGGTGAACTACTTTCACATGAAGATAAGGACACAACAGTTTTAAGTCAGATGAAGTTGAAATACCTTACTGAAAAGAATTATCCAACTTTGCTTATGAATGATTTGGTCTCATTAAAGATGAGCGAAATTGTTCAATCTCATAAAAATATATGTTCTGTAATCGATGAACTGGGAGATTTTAAAGGCGTAATCTATGTTGAAGAAGTTTTTAACGAGATGATGAAGAATGAAAAAAAAGATTCTTTAACAGCCTCGCATTTAGTTCAGCAAGCACCCGCCACCATCAGCGAAAACGATAATCTGAAATTGGTCCTCGAAAAAATGGAACAGGAAAATGCCTGGATCCTGCCTGTAGTTAACAGCGAAAACCAATATAAGGGCTTCGTGTCTAAAACAGCCATCTTTAATAAATACAGGGCGCTGCTAATGAGGCAAAACGATTATATGGGCTAATTTAAGTTGTAAGTTTTAAGCACTACGACTTATAACTTACAACATATAAATTTAACTTATTCTCTTTTCAATCCAAACTTTTCAATCTTGCTGTATAGATGACTCCTTTGAATATCAATCTCATCAGCAGTTTTTGAAACGTTCCAGTTGTTTTTTTCCAGTTTGAATTTGATGAATTCTTTCTCTGCGTGATCTTTATAATCCTGGAAGTTGTTGAAACTATCGAAAGAAGAAGACATGCCAGACCCTTCATTTGAACCCGCGATCTGGGCACTTGTTGCCGACCCGATATTCGTACCTCCACCTGGATTCGCAAAAGCGCGAACATCATTTTCGGTAATCACTTTATCGCTTAAAATAATTAAACGTTCAATCATATTGTGCAACTCGCGGACGTTACCCGTCCACGGTAAAGCTTGCAAAGCAGCCATACCACCTTCGTTAATCTTTTTAACAGGCATGCCATAATCGTTGCAAATATTTTCTAAAAAGTTTTGCGCAATTACTGGAATATCATCAATACGTTCAGTTAAATGCGGAACGTGAATATTAATTACATTCAGGCGGTGGTACAAATCCATACGGAAATTACCATCTTCAATTTCTTTTAATAGATCCTTATTGGTTGCCGCTAAAACACGAACGTTAACTTCTATTTCTTTTTCGCCTCCAACTCGGGATATTTTGTGTTCCTGTAATGCACGCAGTACTTTTGCCTGGGCAGAAAGGCTCATGTCGCCGATTTCATCTAGGAAAAGTGTTCCGCCATTGGCCAATTCAAACTTACCGATACGTTGTTTTACCGCAGAAGTGAATGAACCTTTTTCGTGGCCAAACAATTCGCTCTCAATTAACTCAGATGGAATTGCTGCGCAGTTTACTTCAATTAAGGGGCTGTCCGCACGGTTAGATTTTTCGTGCAGCCAACGTGCAACCAACTCCTTACCGCTACCATTTGCACCTGTAATTAAAACGCGTGCTTCTGTTGGAGCAACACGTTCAATCGTTTCTTTAATTTTAGAAATGCTTTCTGATGCTCCAAGGATTTCGCGTGTTTTACTTACTTTACGTTTTAAAACTTTAGTTTCAGTAACTAAATTTCCACGGTCTAAGCCATTACGAACCGTAATTAATAAACGGTTTAAATCTGGTGGTTTTGAGATAAAATCAAAAGCTCCTTTTTTACTTGCTTCAATAGCCGTCTCAACTGTCCCATGACCGGAAATCATAATGAAAGGTAAGTCAGGTTTGATGATTTGTGCCTGTTCAAGCACTTCCATGCCGTCCATCTTATTCATTTTGATATCGCAGAGAACGAGATCAAAATTGCCTTTTCTGATCATTTCGAGGCCATCGATACCGTTGTCGATATCTTCAACATCATAATTTTCATATTCCAGGATTTCGCGTAGGGTACTTCTTATTGCCCGCTCGTCATCAATAATTAATAGTTTGGCCATTTGGTAATTGTTAGTCAATTGAAATGCGAATATATTATTTTTAAATTAATGTATAGTTTATTATACAATGAATTTAGGCTATAACGGTAAATAGCAAAAAAGGTTTTATTTTTTTTACTTGGAAACGAGGAATAATTTCTATCGGATTATTCGATGATTGCATTTATTTACGCGACAAACCTGCGTCAATCAAGAGCTAAATCCTTTCTGTGCCTTCTGTGTTTCCGTGGCAAAAGCATTATAAAGAGGATTAAATATAACTAAGCGCTGTGTTTATTCTAACCTTTATTATACAGGTGTTTGTTTATTTTAAAAAGATTGCCACGTCTTTCCTCATCGCATTGATGAGCAGAACGTATAAAAACAAACACAAAAAGATTGTAGTGAAAAGCAGAAATGAACTAACAGAAAAGAAACTGTTATAGTTTTTGAAAAAAATAAAAATGCAGGTCTGTAAGCCGGGTTCTGTTTCCTGATTACTCAGGATTTCTATCATTAATCCACTATAAACGTTGCCGTTTATCTCTAACGACCTACCCACTAACATCGGACGGGCAGCCCTACATGCGTTAGCCTATTTGGTCTTTCAACTCCCGGGGTTTACAAACCATTGCAGTCGCCTGCAATGCTCGTGCGCTCTTACCGCACGTTTTCACCCTTATCCCGACTTTATATCGGGACGGTATATTTTCTGTTGCACTAATCCGTAATTCAGGTTTTCATTCCTAAATTCCTTTCCGTTAGAAAGCGGGATGCCCTGCGTTGCCCGGACTTTCCTCTCTTCCGATTAATCGAAACAGCGATAGAACAACCTGCATTTTGCGCAAAGATGGTTTTTTTTGACCACAAAGACACAAAGAATACAAGATTTATTTATTTACAATTTTGCAGATTTTTCGAAACCTGAGCGTAAGGGACAAAACCTTGTTTGTTCCCGAATGAATTAGTAATGTAAACCATTACCTGTGCTACATCAATATCTGCTAATTCGGGGAAAGCCGGCATTTTTTCCTTGTATTCTTTTCCATTAATAATAAATGACTCATTTGCGCCATTTTTAATGATGCAAGCCAAACGGTCTCTATTGGTTTTTAAAAAAACGGAATCGGTTAGGGGAGGCGCCAGCTGCCCTAAACCCTCGCCATTTTCGCCATGGCAATTTTGACATTTAGCTTTATAAATATCCTTACCATTAGACATATAGTTATGCAAATCAATGGTTTCCTGGTTTTGACAAGAGATTATTACTGCGATAACAGAAAGCAGAAGGGAAGAATTGATGACGTATTTGCGCATGGATGTTTTTTTATTGATTAGTCGTCATTTCGAGCCGAATGAAATGCAGCCGAGAAATCTTTTAAATTAGCTTTAAAGATTTCTCCACTTCGGTCGAAATGACGACTTAAACTATTGTTTCTATTTTTTATACTCAGCCAATAAAACCGGGATGTCTTTTCTCAATTGTTCTACCTGATCTTCTTTGGTTCCATCGTAAGCGCCACGGATTCTCCTGTCTTTATCGATTAAAACCAAATAGCCCTGGTGGATATAACCATCTTTTGCAGTGCTGTCTTCGCCAACTGCTACGAGATAATTTTTCTCGGCTAATGTATAAACGCTGTCTTTACTACCATAAAGAAATAGCCACTTTGAACCATCAACACCCAGTTTCTGAGCGTATTTTTTTAAAACGTAAGGTCTGTCGTATTTAAAATCTATAGTATGTGAAACAAACATTACATCAGGATTGGTGTTAAATTCTTTATAAACAGTCATCAGATTACGGTGCATGGTCGGGCAAATCGTGGTACATGACGTAAAGAAGAAATCAGCTACATACACTTTTCCATCGGTAGCTTTATTGGTCGTAACCACACTATCCTGGTTTAAGAAAGACCAGTTTGGAATGGTTTGGTAAACCGTGTCTATCTTCTCTACACCAGCTGCATCTTTAACGGTTTCTGCATGGCGTTCGCCATAGAAAGGTAGTTTCTTATCTTGCTGACAAGAAGAAAGTATTGTAATAGATAGCAAGCAAATTGCCACTGAAGAAATAATTTTATTCATGATATTTTATTAAAATGTAAATATACAACCTATGCGCTGCAGTAGGTAATAATTGTGGTTCTGTTATTTGTACAAATAGTTTCCCGCTGATTTAATGTGATAAAGGCCAAAATTAAAAAGGTTCAGCGTAAATCTGTGAAATCAGCGGGAGAACAATTAATGCTTATGATGTTCCATTTTCATTTCTCCGGACGACGAAACATTATAAAATTCCAACACTGAATCCGATGCTCTGGAAACCTCGATATAAGCATCCTCAACTGCTCTTACTTTTACCATTTCAGATTTGTAGTAGTCTATGGCCTCCTGCTCATTTTTTCCATTGAAATCATCTTTGAAGAAATGCATCCAATCCATCATATTTTCGTCCGCTTTGTTTAATCTTCGAATTAAACCGGTAATTTTTATTGAATCCTCAGCAGATTTGATTTTACCAGATTTTAAAACTGAATCCAGCTTCATTTTATTTTTCATAACTTTTTCACCGTCTACCATTAATTTATCGTGGATATTCAACACTTCTTTTTTTATTGCAGCTGAATCTGGTTCCGATTTACAAGATGTAAAAAAGGCGACGATTAAACAAAATCCTAATGTTATCAATTTTTTCATATTAAAGAGATTAAAAATTATAAGTAATTCCCGCATAAATCTTTCCTGCGCTCATGGGATGGTCTGTTTCACCCTCCCAGATATTTTTCTGGATTCCTGCATTCAAGGCTATATTTTTATAAAAAATATCGGCACCAACGCCGCCCATCAAATTGTTCATGACATGCTCACCGGTTTTAATGCCTTTATATTTTTCTCCGGCAGAATATTCATAGAAAAATTGAGCCGATGGCATTATCTGTACATCTTTCCCAATTCTTTGCGTGTAGAAAATGTTAAGGAAACTGGTAGTGCTATTGGCAATTCCTTCATCACGGCTATTCGTTCCATTTACTTTGTAGGATGTGTTTAAACTTGCTCCAAACCTGCCTAAGCCAACCATATAATTGAGGTAGATGAAGCCATCGGTACTGCCGGTTCCGCCTTGCATTAAGGAAGAATACCTGATACCCACATTATTTTTGAAGTCGTTTTTTCCTGTTGGAAGTTTTATTCCTGCTCCTGCAATAAGTTGCTGCTTAAAATTATCTTCCAATTTTTGAATAACATGATACCCCGCGTAGAGGTTTATATCGCCAATGCCCGAGATAGAAGATGTATAGCCATTATAGCGCTCGCTATTTGAAACATACGGTAGAATGGCATTAATCTTCAGCCGACTATTAATGAAGTATTTTCCCCTGATTTCCATTGATCGGTACAACTCATAGTCTTCAGCATTCCCTGCATGACCCGTTATTGGTGAATTTTGCTGTCTTGCCGGAATAAAGAAATTTCCACCGTTTGGAAATAGCGAATGGGATTGGCCATCGTAGCCATTAAATGAACGGTATCGATATAACAAGCTGATGCTATTTCGGTTATAATATGGCGTGATGCCCATAAAGCAACCACAAATGTCGCAGGCAAAAACCTGGCTACTCATTAACATGAATAGAAGTGTAAGTAGTTTACGATTCGTTGTAAAGTGTATTTTTGAGAAATTCATTGTCTGTTAGTGTTTTTAAAAATGCTTTGATTTGTTCCTTCTCGGATGCATTTAATGGAACGCCGTTTTTCAATCTGCTATCTAAATTTCCAGCGGCTTTTACGCCAGAATTATAGTGCTCTAGAACTTCATCCAGGCTGTAAAAGCGACCATCATGCATGTAAGGACCGGTATATTCTATATTGCGGAGTGTTGGTACACGGAATGTTCCAAAATCCGTATTTACACCTGTGATGGTTGAGCGACCTTCATCGGCGCTTACCACATCCAGGCCATTACTACGGTAAGAAAAATCTGTGAATAGAGGTTCAGCATGGCACGACGCACACTTTTCCTTAAACAAATTATAACCCGCCAGTTCAACCGATGAAAAGTTAAAGCCATTTTCTTTGCGCATTACTTTATCGTATTTTGAATTGCCGGAAACCAGTACTGCCGTGAATTGTGCAATCGACTTCAAAATCTTTTGTGAAGTAATTTCATCTGAACCAAAGGCTTGCTTAAATAAATCAGGGTAGGGTGCTGTGCCTTTCAATGATGTTATAATACGTTCTATGTCCGTTCCCATTTCACAGGCATCCGTAATGGCATTTAGTGGTGAGGTTTCAATGTTCTTCACACCGCCATCCCAAAAGAAGGCTTTTTGCCATGCCAGATTAAAAAGGGGTGGTGCATTACGCTTTCCCTGGCAATTGTTTACGCCGTGACTTACCTTATGGTCGAGATTTGCAAAAGCGGCAAATTGCTGATGGCAGCTTCCGCAGGAAACACTGTTGTCGGCGGATAAGCGGGCATCGTAAAACAATTTTTTACCAAGTGCAAAACCTGCATTAGTTAATTTGTTGTCATCGAAATTATACGTAGGTACGGGGAAATTAGCCGGAATCTCAAAACTTATTGTCGTCGCTTCGGGAGCTATTGCCTTTTCATTTTTACTACAGGCATACATTATTGCCATGCTTATCGTAAGCATTGCATAAATAATTATTTTATTCCGCATTTTAGTTATGAATATGGTCTAAGCGGAATAACCCCTTTGTATAATTATCTGCTACAATTACCGAGTTGGCCCCGCCCATGGTAAAATTTAAAGCCGAAAAGCTAATATCAGTTTTGCCTGTAAAAAGCGAAGCAGCGTTTACAATGAAGTGTACATCTGGCTTTGCATCCGTTCTTACCCTCAATGGATTGGCAGCATTAATTTCAGTAGAAAAGGTTCGGATGGTATTATTCGGGTCGATTACACCACCGATGTGAAACGTTAAGGCATTATTCGCCGCCGTAGATTGTGGCGATGTTCCCTCTAATTTTACAAAGATGTACCCGCTGTTCCAGGTCCAAAACATGCCGTTAATTGGGTCAAGCGCTCCGGTTTGTGCACCTGCAAAATTCAGGGCATAATCCACACCGATGGTATATTCAATTTTTGTGTAATCGCCTGTAGGAACCTTATTTATAGTAATAAACTTTGATTCGCTTTTCGATTCATCGATTAGATAATAACTTTCAGGAACCAAATAAGCTGTTCCATCTGCTTTACTTAATCTAATGTTGCTGACGTAATATTTGAATACATTAATTTTGAAATCTTCGCCTTTTGCATTTTTGTAAGTAGTTGTATTTAATGCTAAAACAGCACCGTTAACCTGGTGTTCGAATTCGATTGTAAAGCTTGATTTTGGATTTGCTGTAATTTCATCATCGCTTTTTTTGCATGACGATAGGAGTATAATAGGGCATAACAATGCCAGTAAGTACTGAGATGTTTTCATCTGTTATATTTTGTTTTAACGGTGATGAAGCTATCATGGCCTATTTTTTTAAGGATAGTTAGCCATGATGTTTTCATTTTTTTGAAAATTTGGATAAATGAAAATTGAGTGGGTTCTAATACGGTCATCATGCTGAATTTATTTCAGCACCTTTCATGCTAAGCCAAATAGCCAAACAAGACCCTGAAGAAAATTCAGGGTGACGAACAATAAAAATGAAATTTACTTAAACCGCTTTCGGTGGATGAAAAATAGAAACAGAAAGGTCTTTAAGAGGTTTTTCGATGTAACCGCTTTCTGATTTAATAATGAAGTATGGGATTTGATGGTTGATTACAATCGACTGAAATTTCGGTTCAGCCTCTGCAACTCTTTTTAAGTTTTCCTGAACTTGTTTATTCTTGCCGTCTAAATCTTTCAATTTTTTGGCTAAAAAACATTGTCCATCGCAATGTAATTCAGGATGTTCTTTATTTATACAGAATACACTTGTGATGTATTCCTTATTCATTTTGTATCCAGAATAAACCACCAGCTGCATCGCCCCGTTAGAAACCGAGCAAATCACTAAAAGGTATATCAGGATTTTTTTGAACATTGTATTTGCTGCAAAAGTATTAAAGAAATTTGTTGCAGCAAAAGAAAAATTGAGAAAGCTGTTTTATATCCGTTGATTGAAATCTACTGCAATGCAATACCTAATAAAAATGGAATCTCTAATGTAGAATCATTCAATTACTAATAGAGTGATTATACAAGATGCTATTCCTTGCCGTCAGTTTCAACTGAGGGTTATAAAAAAATCCAGACGCATCTTATTGCATCTGGATTTTTTACATTATTTAATCTGCAAATCTGCGGTTAAAACCTAAGCCTGCAAATCAGCCATAACAGCTTTAATTTTATCGCCTAATTCTCCATTCACTTTTGCGAAATCTGCTTTATCAGCCAATGGCGCATTAACACTACAATAAAATTTAATTTTTGGTTCAGTACCACTCGGACGAGCAGAAACGATACTTCCATCTTCAGTAATAAATTGCAAAACGTCAGAAGTTGGATAATCTAATTTAGTTACCTTTCCTGTCGCTAAATCCGTTTCCTGGCTCAATTCGTAATCTTTCAATACAGAAACTTTAGAACCGCCTAAACTTGCAGGTGGATTATTTCTAAATTTTTCCATCATGGCTTTAATTTCTTCAGCACCAGATTTACCTTTTTTGGTAAGCGAAACCAAGTCTTCTTTGTACAGGCCATATTCAACATACATATCTAACAATGCATTGTACAAACTTGCGCCTTTATCTTTATAGTAAGCTGTCATTTCAGAAATGAAAGCAGCAGAAACTACAGCATCTTTATCACGAACTAAATCGCCGATTAAGTAACCATAACTTTCTTCGCCACCACCAATAAAATACTTTTTACCCTCTAATTCAGTCATTAACTGACCGATATATTTAAATCCTGTTAAGGTATTATAGTAGGTAACGTTCTTTTTCTTCGCGATTTCTTCAATCAGGTTTGAAGTAACAATTGTTTTTACAATAAACTGGTTACCATCTAGTTTACCACTTTCTTGCCAGGCGGTTAAAAGGTAATTAATTAACAAACTTCCTGTTTGGTTACCATTTAATAATACCCATTCGCCATCGTTATCCTTAACTGCAATACCAACACGGTCAGCATCAGGGTCGGTCGCTAACACTAAATCAGCATCAATTTCTTTAGCCTTATTCATGGCTAAAGTTAAAGCCTCTTTTTCCTCGGGATTAGGATAAACTACCGTAGGGAAATTTCCATCCGGTTTACTTTGCTCTTCAACAACCGTTACGTTTGTGAAGCCAAATTGCGCCAAAGCTTTTGGTACCAAAGTAATTCCCGTTCCGTGGATAGGAGAGTACACAATTTTTAAATCATGTTGTCTTTTAATCGCATCAGGAGAGATTGAAAGCGCTGTAATACCATCTAAATAAAGTTTATCAACAGCCTCGCCGATTAATTCAACATTTGCATCAACTCTATCAAACTTAACTTCATCAATACTTTTGATTTTATTTACCTCATCGATAACCAATTTATCATCAGGAGAAGTAAATTGACCGCCATCTGCACCGTAAGCCTTGTAGCCATTATATTCTTTCGGATTGTGTGATGCTGTTAACATCACACCACTTTTGCAGCCAAAATGACGAACGGCAAAAGATAATTCAGGTGTTGGTCTTAATGCCTCGAAAAAGTAAACATGAATACCGTTTGCCGAGAAAACATCAGCTGTAATTCCTGCAAAATAATCTGAGTTGTTTCTACTATCATGCGCAATTGCCACACTAATTTTTTCGCCCGGATATTTATTATTCAGGTAGTTTGCCAAACCTTGAGTTGCTGTTCCGATGGTATATTTATTAATACGGTTTGAGCCAGCCCCCATAATGCCACGTAAACCACCAGTACCAAACTCTAAGCTTTTATAAAAAGCATCCGTAAGCTCTGTTGTTGAGTTATTATCTACAAGGGCTTGAATTTCTGACTTCGTTTTTTCGTCGTAAGTTCCACTTAACCACTGATTTATCGTGGCTTGGGTTGATTGATCAATTGATTGCATTGAGCTGTATTTTAATTTTATATCTGGTGTTGAACAAATTTCATTCAATGAAGTTTGGTAAGAATCAAAATATTTCAATTCATCCAAATTTTATTTTGTTGAGGATGTTGCTTTTAAGCTCCTTTTGCTTATTTTCACGCCCCGATACAATAATAAAGAAAATCCAGTATTAAAATTGAGAGAATCACATTTTTTATATTCTGGTATACACTATATAAATTGTGTTCCTTTTATTACAGCTAAAAATAATAATTAATTAGATGAAGATTTTAAAATTTGGGGGTACTTCTGTTGGTAGTCCCGAGCGCATGACGAAATTGTTGGATATCATTAATCCAAATGAAGAGCAAATTGTTGTTTTATCAGCGGTGTCTGGTACTACAAATAGCTTAGTGGAAATTTCAAATTATTTTTTAGCTGGAGATAAGAAGAAGGGAAGCGAGTGTGTAGAAAATCTATATCAAAAATATAAAGACTTTGTTGTTGAGCTTTTGCCAGCTGCTGATTTTCAGGAGATGGGTAATGAAGTTATAGATTATCATTTCAGCTTTTTAGCTGTTTTAACCAATGATATTTTTACTTCAATTGAAGAAAAAGTAGTTTTAGCACAAGGCGAATTATTATCTACAACATTGTATCATATTTATTTAAAATCTATCGGCGTAGAATCAGTTTTGCTGCCCGCTTTGGATTTTATGAAAACGGATGAAGATAATGAACCTGATATTCCGTTTACAACCAAGCATTTAATGCCATTGTTAGAGGCGAATAAAGGAAACAAGCTCTTCATTACGCAAGGATTTATTTGCCGCAATAGCTTCGGTGAAGTGGATAATTTGCGTCGTGGTGGAAGTGATTATACCGCATCGTTATTAGGTGCTGCAATTCTAGCTGAAGAAGTTCAAATCTGGACAGATATAGATGGAATGCACAACAATGACCCTCGAATTGTAAAGGGAACTAAGCCAATCGCTCAATTATCTTTTGATGAGGCGGCAGAATTGGCTTATTTTGGCGCAAAAATTTTGCATCCGCAGTCTGTTTTTCCGGCACAAAAATATAAAATCCCTGTTCGTTTATTAAATACAATGGAACCGTCTGCCGCAGGAACGCTGATTACTCATGATAGCGAAAAAGGCAAGATTAAGTCCATTGCAGCTAAAGATGGCATTACGGCGATTCGTATTCAATCGAGCCGAATGTTATTGGCTTACGGATTTTTACGCCGTGTTTTCGAGGTTTTTGAGCGTTATAAAACGCCAATCGATATGATAACGACTTCTGAAGTAGCTGTTTCGTTAACCATTGATGAAACAGGAAATCTTCCAAAAATCATCGAGGAATTAGAAAGTTTCGGAACGGTTGAAGTAGATACCAATCACAGTATTGTTTGTGTTGTCGGCGATTTCGGTTCAGAAAAACATGGTTTTGCAAGCAGGGTTTTAGAAGGATTAAAGCACATCCCAATTCGTATGATTTCTTACGGAGGAAGTAATTATAACGTTTCTCTTTTGATTTTAAGCGAATATAAAACCGAAGCTTTAAGAAGTCTGCACAACAGGTTATTCGAATAGAAGATAGAAAGAGCCTATTACCACAAGCAAGCCTATGAGAAAATGAAAAGCCAGAAAGTTTGTTGGTAATGATCCGTTTTTATGTTTTTTAAAAGAATTAAATAATCCTAAAGAAATCACAAGAGCGATAAATATGGCTGCTATTAGCTTCATTTTTTAATAAATAAAAGGAATAATACAATCAGAAGTAAAACGATAAAAAACCGGATTTTTCCGTTGTATTGTTTGCGGGTAATTCTTCCATGCTTTAAATCGAGGTGGTTACCCCAATAAATTAGCCCAAAAAATAAAATTAAAATTATAATAAGGAATTTGAACATGTTCGCCGATAAAGATATATCAAAGTTTAACAATATAGAAACGCCTTTTTACTATTATGATACGGATTTATTGCAGAAAACTTTAAGCGTTTGTGCCGATGCTGCAAAACCATATCAGTTTCACATCCATTACGCGTTAAAGGCAAACTTCAATTCGGTTTTGCTTGAGCAAATTAAACAAATCGGCTTCGGAGCTGATTGTGTAAGCGCAGGAGAGGTGAGAAGAGCTGTTGAAGTCGGTTTCGATAATAATAAAATCGTTTTTGCTGGTGTTGGTAAATCTGATAAAGAAATCAACGAAGCTTTAGATTTGGATATTTTCTGCTTTAACGTAGAGTCTATACAGGAACTGGAAGTTTTAAATGAGCTTGCAGCTGCAAAGGGTAAAGTTGCAAAAGTGGCTATTCGAATTAATCCGAATGTTGATGCCCACACCCACCACAACATTACTACAGGTTTGGATGAGAATAAATTTGGTATTAATTCATGGGATTTACCTGAATGTGCCGAAACATTGAAGGCATCTAAAAATCTAAAGTTCATTGGAATTCACTTCCACATCGGTTCTCAAATTACCAACCTTGACGTTTATAAAAACCTATGTGTTCGTGTAAATGAATTTTGTTCTTGGTTTGAAGATAAGGGATTTACTGTTGAGATTTTGAATGTAGGTGGTGGTTTAGGTATAGACTACTACAATCCTGATTATCAAATACCTGACTTTGAATCTTACTTCAAAATATTCAATGATTTTTTAGAGGTAAAACCAAATCAGGAAGTTCATTTTGAGTTGGGTAGAGCACTAGTTGGTCAGTCTGCATCGTTAATTACCAGGGCGTTATATATTAAGAATGGCAAGAAAAAAAATTTCGTGGTTTTAGACGCGGGTATGACGGAATTAATGCGTCCTGCTTTGTATCAGGCTTACCATAAAATTGAGAATTTAACTCAATCTAAAATCGTAAATCTGAAATCTGAAATCGTAAAATACGATATTGTTGGGCCAATATGCGAGAGCACTGATTGCTTTGGGAAGGAAGTGGAACAGCCTGAATCTTTCAGGGGGGATGTTTTTGCTATTCGTAGTGCAGGTGCATACGGAGAAGTAATGGCTTCTAAATATAATTTGCGGGATGCAATAAGATCGGTCTATAGTAACGAGATATAAGTCTCAGAACGTCATTGCGAGGTACGAAGCAATCTATCTGCTAATAAGATTGTTTCGTTCCTCGCAATGACGTTTAAATTATTTCCTCTTCGACGCCACAAAAACAAAAACGCCAGCTACTAAAATTATTCCACCAACATAAGGTGGCCAGTTCACAGATTTCTCTTTATCTGCCGATATCTGGATCGGACCAGCGTCAACGATTTTTTCTTTTCTGGTATAGGTAAAGCCGGTCCACACCAACATTGCAATTCCTACGATAATTAATATTAGTCCTACGGTCTTATTCATAATTTTACATTTTGGTTAAAATCTAAACAGCAAGACCAACTTTATGTTTTATTCGTCAAAGAAATCGACTAAGCCACCGATGAAATATTCCTCAATACCTTCCGTAAAATCCTTGTAGTCTTCCTCAGGAATATTGGTTTGTTTAAATTCTAATGATGTTCCTTTTTTATCCTCGTGAAGTTTTATAGTAACAATGGAGGGTTCAGCATCTTCACCGAAATACCATTGTTGCACAATTTTTTTGTTGGGTTCAAATTCCAGATTTTTACCGACGATATCACCTTCCCAAAAAGAAAATTCGGTATCCGGCTTTTCTTCAAACTCAACCTCAGCACCAGTCCAAAGCTTAATGCTGATGTCTTTTGTAAGCGCTAAATAAACTTCTTCAGGTGAAGCGGGAATGTAAGTGTATTTTTTATAGTCCATTCTGTATCATGATTTTCAGGATTTAAGGATTTTCAAAATGATTGTTCAAGAAAACCAACCTATTAATTGCTTTAATTTTTTGTTTGATAATTTTCAGGATTTAAGGATTTTCAAAATAATTGTTCAAGAAAATCAACCTATTAATTGCTTTAATTTTTTGTTTGATAACTTAATTAAGTTCAATGCAAAAGGATTTTCAAGATTATAGTTCGAGAAACAAACCCATTAATTTATATTTTTTTGTGTTATGAATTTTTTTTTCTAATGTGTAATTTGTATTTCTAGAAAATTAAATACTATCTAATTATGATTTGAGCGCATTATCATGTAAACCCTTAAATCTTATTCAATCCTGATCTATACTTATTGATAGCAGGATTGTAAATCTTTTTAAATTGTAAACTTGTCGCACCTAAATTAATCAATAATCCGATATTGAAATTATATGCAACTACGTAATTCTTTGCCTGGGCCAAATGGTGGTTTTCCAGGTTGATGCATGCTTTGAGTTCAACAGTAATCAATTCTTCAACTACAAAATCAGCCCTACGCCTCCCTACAATTAAACCATCGTAAAAAATATCCTGTTCAACCTCTCTTTTAAATCTTATTCCAGCTTTTTCAAGTTCAATTGCGAGGCATCTTTGATAAATCACTTCCTGAAATCCATTTCCCAAAACATTATGCACTTTCATTGCGCATCCATTTACGCGATAAGTTAAATCTTCTATATCCATCATATTTAAATTAATGGAATGAAAAATACAACAACAGGGGGGATCGGGATTTAAAGATTAAAAGATTTTCAAGATAATAGTTTTGGAAAATCTAAACCAAAAGTATTTTATTTCTCCTAAAATGAACAATTTATAACATTACTATTTTAAACTTTTTGATATTACGATTTATCATAAAAATCCTTAACCCCTATAATCCATTTATTATTACTATTTTAAGCTTGGTGACAAACCTCATATCATGAAAATCCGTAAATCCCATAATCCTGCTCCTTACTTAAAAGCGTTCAATCCGGTCACATCCATACCTGTGATTAATAAATGAATATCATGAGTTCCTTCATAAGTTACTACCGATTCCAGGTTCATCATGTGGCGCATAATTGAGTATTCTCCGGTAATGCCCATTCCGCCGAGCATCTGGCGGGCATTTCTGGCAATATCCAAAGCAATTTCTACGCTATTTCTTTTGGCCATCGATATTTGTTCGGCTGTAGCCCTGTTCTCGCTTTTAAGCATACCTAACCGCCAAACCAGAAGCTGGCCTTTCGTTATCTCAGTAACCATCTCTGCTAATTTTTTCTGCTGCAATTGAAAACCTCCAATTGGCTTCCCGAATTGTATTCTTTCTTTTGAATAACGCAAGGCCGTATCATAACAATCCATTGCAGCACCTAAAGCACCCCAGGCAATCCCATAACGGGCTTGGTTTAGGCAACCCAACGGGCCTTTCAATCCACTAATTTCAGGAAAAACATTTTCTTTAGGTATCTGAACATTATCAAATACCAACTCACCTGTTGCCGACGCTCTTAAACTCCATTTGTTATGTGTTTCGGGCGTTGAAAATCCATCCATTCCGCGTTCCACAACCATCCCCCGTATTTTGCCAGCTTCATCTTTTGCCCAAACAACTGCAATATCTGCGAAAGGCGCATTGCTAATCCACATTTTAGCACCATTTAATATGTAGTGGGAGCCGTTGTCTTTTATATTTGTAACCATGCCGCCGGGATTTGAGCCATGGTCGGGTTCTGTTAATCCGAAACAGCCCATCATTTCGCCGCTTGCTAATTTTGGTAGGTATTTTTTACGTTGTTCTTCGCTTCCATAAGCATATATAGGATACATTACCAATGAGCCCTGAACAGATGCTGTTGAACGAATCCCTGAGTCGCCACGTTCGATCTCCTGCATTAAAATGCCATAAGCTGTATAATCCAAACCAGCTCCTCCATATTCCACCGGAATTGTTGGTCCGAAAGCACCAATATCTGCTAATCCTTTAATTAAGTATTTTGGAAATTCAGCCCTCTGAGCGTAATCTTCTATTATCGGACTCACTTCTTTTTTTACCCAATCCCTTGCCGTTGCACGAATTAATTTATGCTCATCGGTTAACAATTCATCTAACAAATAATAATCTGGCGCCTCGTAAAGGTCTTTTCCTGCTCGCTCGGCAGGCGGGTTTGCTGATTTGCTCATTTAAATCATCTATCTGGTTAAGAAATCGCGTTCATTTCAAAGGTAACAATTTACGGCAAGCGGCATTATATTATGAATAAAAATATAATTTTACGCCAGACAAAACAGACATGAGTCAATTCAAACAAACCGTAGCTTTAAAAGACGTAAAGTGCTTTGCCTTACACGGCTATTATCCCGAAGAACAAATACTTGGAAATCATTTTGTTATCGATTTGAAAACGGAATTTACGCCTCAAGGTTTCGATGATGAACTTGCTCAAACCGTAAATTATGAAGATTTGAACACGATTATACGCGAGGAAATGAAAAACACCCAAAAGCTTTTGGAAACGGTTTTGAGCAATATTATTTCGAAAATTATTAAGCTTTATCCTTTCGTTGAGACTGTAAATGTGAGCATGAAAAAGCTAAATCCACCAATGCCGGGACAAATCGGGCATTCGTTCGTCAAATTATCTTATACATCAGCTAAATAAAAATGAATTTCACCAAAATTAATCCGGAGATTTTAGCAGAAATTAAATCTGCTTTAGGCGAAGAAAAAGTGTTTACCGATGCCGATAGTTTGGATAATTATAGTCACGACGAAACTGAAGATTTACGTTACCAGCCTGAGGTGGTGGTGAAACCAACCACACCAGAAGAGGTTTCGGCATTGCTAAAAATATGTAATGCTCATAACATTCCTGTAACGCCTCGTGGTGGAGGAACCGGTCTGAGCGGTGCAGCTTTACCTGTTTATGGAGGGATTTCATTATCGATGGAAAAATTCAAATCGATTATTGACGTTGATACCGATAACCTGCAGGCGACCGTTGAGCCAGGTGTCATAACGGAAGAATTTATGAATGCTGTTGCCGAAAAAGGATTATTTTATCCAGTTGATCCAAGTAGTAAGGGTTCGTGCTTTATTGGCGGCAATGTGGCACATGGTTCCGGTGGACCCAGGGTAGTCAAATATGGTACAATTCGCGAGTATATTTTAAACCTTGAGGTTGTTTTGCCTAATGGTGATATCATTTGGACGGGAGCAAACACCTTGAAATACGCATCAGGATATAATTTAACACAATTGATGATTGGATCTGAGGGAACTCTGGCTGTGGTAACAAAAATCGTAACTAAGCTTTTGCCAAAACCAACACAATCTGTTTTGATGATGGGCTCATTTAGTACAAACGAGGATGCTTGTGCGGCGGTTTCAGCGATTTTCAGAGCTGGTGTAACACCTTCTGCTTTAGAATTTATGGAGCGAAAAGGAGTAGAGTGGGTAATTAAATTTGATGACATTAAATTTGATTTGAAGGATGATGTTGCGGCCTTATTGATGATTGAATTTGATGGTGATGATTTGGATGATATTTTCAAAAACTGCGAAAAAACAAACATCGTTCTAGAAGAACACAATTGTACAGAAGTTTTATTTGCTGATACCGCATCGCAAAAGGAAGAATTGTGGCGAATGCGCAGAACGATGGCCGAATCTGTAAAATCAAATTCGGTTTATAAGGAAGAGGATACAGTTGTTCCCCGAGCTGCCTTGCCGAAATTAATTAATGGTATTAAGGAAATTGGTAGTAGATATGGTTTTGAAAGTGTTTGTTATGGTCACGCAGGTGATGGTAATCTTCATGTTAACATTATTAAGGCAGGAATGAGTGATGAAGACTGGAAGGATAAGCTCAAGTTTGGTATCGCTGAAATATTCGAGCTCACGACTGCGTTGGGTGGAACTTTGTCAGGTGAGCACGGTATCGGCCTGGTGCAAAAAGAATTCATGCCAATTAAATATTCCGAAATACATTTAAACTTAATGCGGGGAATAAAAAATGTTTTTGATCCAAATGGGATTTTAAATCCCGGGAAGATAACCCCCTAGCGCCCTAAAGGGGGAATTGCCTTTCTTTCATTTTACGAGGTTTAAAAAACGCTGTATGAGATTAGTATTGTTTTTTGATGATAAGGAGCGCTTTTCCATCTCGCTTGTATTTCCCCCTTAAGGGGGTTAGGGGGTCAATTGTTCAAACCCTAACATCTTTTGCTTTTCCGCGGTTGGTATAGCTGTTGGCTTGCTCGTTGTATAATCGACAGCGATACAAACCGTTTTTCCTTTACTGCAAATTACTTCTTCATTTCCCTTAATTTTTACAATCTGATATTCCAGATCAAAGCTTGTATTTCCAATTCTTGAAGTTTTTACGTGAACGGCAATCTTATCATTCATCACAATAGGTAGAATATAGTCTAATTCTGCGTGAGCAATCACAATTCCGGTCTTTTTCCAATCCCACTTAATAATCTCTTCCCAATATTTTGTCCTTGCAATTTCCAGGTAAGTGAAGTAGACAGAATTGTTTACATGGCCCATCATATCAAAATCAATAAAACGTAAGTGAATGCTCGTTTTATAGTTAAACTGGTCCGAAAACGCTCTTATATCTGACAGTTTGTCTTTGTTTTTTGAAATAGATTGCCATAATGTCTTAAATATCATAAATATCTGGTTTGGTATATAAGTTGAATAAAGGTTAATATCAAATAAAAAACAAAAAAATTTGGATATGACACTTGTAAATTTTAACAACAGAACTCGTAACACAGCACCTTACTTTAACAATGTTTTTGATTCATTGTTTAGCGATGCAGTGACTAAAAACAAAATGGTTGACAAATCGCCAAATGTAAATATTTACGAAAACGAAACCGCCTACGTTATTGAACTGGCTGCACCGGGTTTAAAAAAAGGAGATTTTCAAATCAACTTAAAAAAAGACACACTTTCTGTGTGGGCAGAAGTTAAAAAGGATGAAACCCAACAAGCTAAAGATTTTACTCGTAAAGAATTTGACTACAGCTCATTTGCAAGGTCATTTAATTTACCTGATTCTGCTGACGGTGACAACATTACCGCTGAATATAAAGACGGTATTTTAACTATCAACATCAGCAAAAAAGATGATGCTAAATTACAACACAAAGAAATTGTAGTATCGTAATAAAAGCGTTTTTCGACAGAGGATTTTTCATAATAGTTTAGTTTTAGGAATAAGGTTATGAAGCTTGCATCAGCTCGGTAGTGTGGTTGATTTAGTTGATGGCTGCTGCAGGTTTCATAATAGTTTAAGTTTAGGTTTATAAGGTTAGCATTGGATGATGCTAACCTTATTTTTTTATATTGTTGCATTTGTCATTAAATCTTGTGTCTAAACAAATCAGTTTACGATGCCAATGAACTAATGATTTTTGTTATTTTTGCGGTATGGCAAGAGAAATTCTGGACACTAAACGTAAAGCACTTAAGATTAACCTCGACCCGAGAATTTACGGTACTTTCGCCGAAATTGGAGCCGGACAGGAAGTTTCCCGAAACTTTTTTAACGCAGGCGCGGCATCAGGAACGGTTGCAAAAACCATGTCTGCCTATGATATGACTTTCAGTGACGCAATTTACGGAGCAGAATCTAACGGACGCTATGTTTCTCAAAACCGACTTTTGCAAATGCTGGATCACGAATTCGGTTTGCTCAATGAGCGCCTATCAGGTGAGAAATATGAAAGCAGAACATTTTTCGCATTTGCTGATACAGTTACAACTTTAAATTACAAACGTACAAATGAACCCCATGGTTGGGTTGGAATTCGTTTCCAGGATGAGCCAGGGGGTTTCCCTAACGAAATATTTTTTCATGTTCGTTTACTAGACACCGATGTGAATATGCAGCAACGTGTGTTAGGGATTATTGGCGTGAATTTACTATATGCTGCTTTTTATCATTATAAAGATCCCAAATTAATGGTAGAATCTCTGGCTGATAACCTGACTATTGGTTCAGTTGAGATCGACCTAATTTCTGTTAAAGGTCCTGCGTTTCCTGAAGTCGATAATATCTTACTTAATCTTTATATGATTATGAAGGACTTTTCAGCAGCAGCGATTTTCGATTCAGATGCACATCCACGCCAGGCGAAAGATTTATTATATAAAAAGGATATCATGATTTTGAGAACCAAATATGGTCAGAAATCATTACCAAACTTCAATTTATTTAATAAAGCAACTGATCAGTTTAAACGCACAAATAGCGTTGAGGACGGAAATCTTGCTGTGATGATTGAAGTTTTATTAACCAACGTTTTGACCGATGATGATGAAACACCTGATGACATTGATTTGGAAACTGTTGCCAAACGTGCACAAGAGATGTGTGATACAGGTAATATCGTAATCGTATCTAATTTTACTCGTCATAACCGCCTGGCAAAATATTTAGCCAGGTGCAAACCAAAAAGTGTAGGTCTGGCAACCAACATTAACAATCTGAAATTTGTATTCAATTCAACAAATTTTAAAGGAGAAAATTATTCAGGTCAATTACTGAGTTACGTAAATGATATGTTTAATACAAACGTTCGATTATTTGCATATCCTTTCTTAGATAAGAAAACGAATGAGGTGGTAACAACCACAAATATGCCAGTCACTCCTGAGGCAAAGCCGCTTTTTGATTTCCTCTTGATAAATGGATACATTACTGATATTGAGGATTATGAGAATGACGAAGTAAAGACAGTTTAGATATTCGTTTTTGATGTGTCACCTTAGTTATTCCATATCCACTCAAAGCTAAGCAGAAGTTGTTAATGACTGCGGAGTTGAGTGCCGCGCTCATTTACTTCTAAGACATGCCTTAATCCACATTTCAAGGCAAAATTATTCCTTTGATGTCCAACTGGAAAATCAAAAGCGATGGGGTAGTCATATGCTGCAACCTTCTCCATAATAATTTCGTAAATGTTTTTTCCGAACTCTTCTCCTGCATCATCAGGCTTAACCTTGAAACCGCCAACAATTAATCCTTTCAGATTTTTTAGCTTCCCACTACGTTTTAAATTCCAAAGCATTCTGTCAATACTGTATAGGTATTCGCCCGTATCTTCAATAAATAGAATTTTGTTGTTAGTATCTAAATCTGAATCACTGCCCGCCAGGGTCTCAATTATGCTCAAATTTCCACCAACCAGAATTCCATCAACCTTTCCATATTTATTATTTGGATTAACAGGAGCTGTATAATTCATTCGCCCACCAATTATCGCATCCCTGATTGATAAAATAGTTTCAATTTGAATGGGTTCTGCTTTCGTCCAATCGTCAGGAAAACTATTGCACATTTTTGAATGAATGGATGCAATACCATAATTTTTTGCTAAATGGCAATGCAGCACGGTAATATCACTAAAACCAATAATCCATTTTGGATTTCTTTTAAATAATGAAAAATCCAGGTTATCTATTATCCTAATAAAACCATAACCACCACGGGCACACATAATGGCTTTTATGTTCGGATCATCAAGCATTTTTTGAAAATCAGCTAATCTTTCCTCATCGGTACCACCATAAGTGAAATCCCGTTTACCAATAGTTTCGCCGATCTTTATGTTGAAACCCCAACTCTGCATCTGCAGAACTGATGGCTGAATTTGCTCCGGTGTGATAAATCCTGCAGGGCTACTTATTCCAATCGTATCGCCTTGTTTTAAATATGGAGGAATTTTAAATAATGAATCTTCATCCTCTTTAGTGCTGGTAGCTAAAGCTTTAAAAGCAGGAAGTACACCTGCAGCAGCAATAAACGAAGAAAGAAAATGTTTTCTATTCATTTAAATAGTAGATGTTTGTTGGGTTAGCTAATATATGATTTAAAATTCTTGCATAAAAGAAAAGGGATTTATATCCATAAATCCCTTTTTTTAAACCAAACAAATTAATCTGTGAAAGATTAGTATAATGTGAATTATATAGTTAACCGATAAGTAAATAAAATGTTTTAAGATTTTTTAGAAAAATGTTCTTTCGCCGCTTTATCTTCATTTCGACTGGTGCCCAGCGGAACAGAGAAATCTTTTAAACATGTAGTATTTTATTACAAAGAGCGCTCCACCTTGAGCGAACGAACTATTTAAGTCCAAATAATACGACAGTTTATAACTGATGTTTATAGTTATTACTCGCATTTAGAATGACAGAAAATTGACGTAAAAAGTAAAGGCTATCCATCGCGAACAGCCCTTGCTAACAACAAAACAAATATAAGATAACCAAATATTACCTAATCGAGCAGAATCAGGTTTAAGTGTTATGAGTTACACTTAGCGGCCTAGTAATGGATTCGAACCATTATATGATAGTTTATGAAACCTCAACTTCCCAATCGGTCAACTGGCCGTGTAAATTAAACTGGCTTTAACGCTAAAAAATCTTTTAGTTCCTTTACCTCATCCTGATTCAGCTTATCTTTGTCTTTTAAAGCCTGTTCGCTTACAACTTCCGTTTTAATTTGATAATTTAAATTTGGATAGTCATGTATTGCTGGATATTGGAAATAGATGGACATGATTTCTGCATTTAACTGTTAACATTCTTTTTTTAATTAAGGACTGCTATTGAGGCAAATATATAAATAAGTATATAATATCTATAGAATTAATAGTATTTAATTTAAAAAACCATTTAACTTTCTTATAATCAGCAACTAATTTTATTTTTGATATTATTATTTAAAATACGGTGTATCTAAATATTAAGAATGTTACCAATTTTAATGAGAATGATGCTTTGGACACCTGAATTACCCATTGATTTGCGGCATTTATTATCAGTCCTTAAATTCAATTTCTCAAAAGCTAATTATTTTAAGGATATTTGCATTTTCAAACATTAAAAAGATAGGCGTGTCATTAGAAAAATTAAAACTGAGTAAACCACTTGTTGCAGCCATGACTGATGCAGGATTTTTAACTCCAAAGGAAATCCAAACCAAAACCATGTCTCGGATTTTAGGTGGCCAGGATGTTATTGCAGTGGGTCCGGAGGGGTCGGGTAAAACAACAACTTATGTTTTAGCTACTTTAATGAAATTAAAATATGCATTTGAAGAAGCACCAAGGGCTTTAATCCTGGTTCCTGATGCAGAACATGTTGATCATGTCCTGGAGCAATTTGCGCTATTAAACCGCAACAGCACATTCAGGATTTTGGGAATCGATAGTCGTGGCACTATTGAAACACAAATGAATGAGATTACTGATGGCTGCGATATTATCGTAGCTGTTCCGGATAGGGCGCGTGCGTTATATTTAAAACTTGCTTTAAATACGAATAAAATCCAGTTGTTTATTGTTGATAATGCGGAGCTTATTGTGAAAAAGGGCTTACAATTGCCGGTTGTAGAATTGGCAAATAGTGCATATAAATCTCAACACGTCGTATTTACGGAAGTAATGCACGAAAAACTTAACCACATGATTTCGCCTTTCATTAAAGATTCTGCTACGACCATCGAAGTTGAAGAAATAGGCGAAAAGCAAGCAGAGGTGTATCCGCAAATGTTATATCAGGTTCCAAATTTCAGAACCAAATTAAATTTATTAACCTTACTGTTAAACGATACTGAATTTTTTGAAAAAGTAGTCGTGTTCGTAAACACGCGGCTAACTGCTCAAACTGTTTTTAAAAATTTTAATAATCCTAAAGAAGGAGAAATAAGTATTTATCGTTCCTTATTTTTTGATGATAAAGGTTATGATGATATTGAGGATTTCAAATCAAATCCTGATGCCAGGGTTTTGATTGTTGCCAATGAAAACCTGGTTGATTTAGATATTCATGGCATACCGTTTATTCTTCATTTTGAATTGCCTGAACAAAAAGAAACTTTGATTCAGCGTATTGTTAAACATGAAGATGAAGAAGTCGTTGCCATTACGTTCTCTACAGATATTGAATTAATTGAGGTAAAGAAAATTGAGCAAGCTATTGGTCAGCGAATGGAAGTAATGGACTTGCCAGAGGATTTGAAAATTGTGGATGCTGCCGCAAAACCTAAGAAAAAGAAAAAAGAGGAAGATGAGGAAACATCTGAACGTGGTGCCGCTTTTCACGAAAAAAAAGCCAGTAATTTAAAGAACTATAATTACAGCGCCGGCACTAAGGCAAAAATGACTTATAAGAATAAAAAAGGTTTGTCTTAATAATAGGTTGTCATTGCAAGGCAGGAAGCACTTAAAACAGATATTTGTAAACGCAAAAGCCCCGATTATAATCGGGGCTTTTGCGTTTCATTATATGATCAATTAATATAATGTAAATTCTACACGACGGTTTGCCTGACGTCCAGATGCACTTTTGTTAGTTGCAATTGGTTGATCTGGTCCGTAACCTGTAGCTTCAATTCTGGATGCATTAGCACCTTGCGAAACTAAATAAGCTTTAACGGATTCTGCTCTATCTTTAGATAAACGTAAGTTTAATTCTCTACCACCAGTATTATCTGTGTGACCGGCTAATTTTAAACTAAAGTTTTTCTCCATTAATAAAGTAGCAACTCTGTTTAAAGTAGTATAAGATTTAGAACGAATAGTTGATTTACCTAAATCGAATTCTAAATTAGAAATCGCATCTCTCACCACTTTACGGTCAGCTTCTGTAATTACAGTTGTTTCTTTAATCACTTTGGTAGTTGGAGCAGCTAAAGGGCATCCTGAACCATCAACAACTGTTCCTGAAGGAGTTCCAGGGCATTTGTCAAATTTGTTTGCTACGCCATCGTTATCGTCATCAGCTAAATCTTTAGCATATTGCTCTCTGTCTCTTGCCGCATTTTGCTCTGCTGTAGATAATGCTCTTCTAAGTTCAGCACTTTCTTCCGCACTTTGTTTACGCAAGTCCGCAATTGCGCTGTAATTTTGCAGCTGAGGGTTTTCCTTATTACCCAAAGCAAATTCTAAACCTGCATGAGCATAAGAGAATCTACTTTCGTTGTAAGCACTTTTAACAGTCGCAGAAGATTTAATGAAATTGATGTCGTAGCCTAAATCAATATTGATGCCTTTAGATACACCCAATTTGAATCCAACACCAGTTGGAATGAACCATCCTTCTCTATCAGTAAAAGCTTGAACCGTCCCAACCTGAGAATCAGAGGACATGTAGCCGGCACCAGCCTTGATATAAGGGATTAAAACTGCATTCTCTGTATTTAAACTGAAGTTCGCAATGTTTAAAACGGCTGTTAATGACCCTGACCAATTAATTTTGTTTATTTGCTCAATGGTGCTCGTTGCATTCAATGTTTTAATTTCACCACGTAAAAAGTCAGCTTGTAAGCCTAAGGCAGGTAAAATCTGTTTTTTAACAAATGCACCATAGCCGATACTTTTAAATTCTTCAGCTTTTACACTTCCGCCTCCTAAAAATGTATTCTGGCTAAGAATACCACCGTGTGCACCAATGCTCCACGTTCTTAATGACTGCTTGCCAAATCTACCAGATGTAGTTGGAGTTTCTTGTGCAAATAGCTGTGATGATAGTCCCAATAAAGCAACCAACATTGTTGATTTTGTAATTCTCGAATTCATATTATTTCTATATTCTAATTTCAACTTAAACAGCTTTTTTGTGATACTGTTTTGAGTCAGTAGAGAAAAAAATCTGTCAAATAAAAAAAATATAAGGCAAAAATTTGTTAATCAATAAATTAGCGGCTTAAAATTTATTTCAAAAAAGTTACACAAATACAGAAAAAATGGATTAAAATGATTGTTGCAAGTAAATTTTAATCCATTTATAGTTGGTATATTAAGCAATTTTTTTAACAGCTTGTATTTTTTAAATGTCCTTCATCTTGAGAAAGGAATTTATAAATGATATTAGCTATTTTAATCAGGTTTATAAGCTTTTAATCACAAAATAATTTAGAACCTAGTTGACGAGATAACTAAAAATCAGACCTTCAGTTTAGCAAAGAAATCCCAAAAAACGATGCCTGCGGCGACCGTGATATTAAATGAATGTTTAGTACCAAACTGCGGAATTTCAATACAATTGTCAATCTTTGCCATCACTTCTTCACTAACGCCGTCAACTTCATTTCCAAAAATTAATGCATATTTTTTTGCTTTCTCCGGTGTGAAAGTATTCAGCATGGTACTATCCCTGGCTTGTTCAATTGCAATAATTTCATATCCTGAAGCGCTTAATTCATCGACAGCATGGACAGTTTCCGGATAATAAACCCAATCAACCGATTGTGTGGCACCTAAAGCTGTTTTTTCTATTTCCCGGTGTGGCGGTTGTGCAGTGATTCCGCATAAAACAATTTTCTCCAATGCAAATCCATCCGCGGTCCTGAAAATTGATCCAATGTTATGCATGCTTCTTACGTTATCTAAAACCACCACAACGGACAATTTTTCCTGTGCCTTAAATTCTTCTATATCCGGTCGATCTAACTCGTCTAATTTTAATTTTTTCATTTCAAGAAAATACGCTCTTCCCAATAAGGGATTCGATTAATGTATTTAACACTATAATTTTACGGGACCGTTACCAATTTCACTAATGTAGATTTCAGCTGGATAGCCGATTCGTTCTACGTAATAATCAGTCAGGTATTTGGCAAAATCTTCTTCAAAGCCTTTTTCTAACAATGCAATTGCACATCCACCAAAACCGGCACCTGTCATCCTTGCACCAATTACGTGTTCGTAGCCTGCACAAAAATCAACAACCGTATCTAATTCTTTGCCACTAACTTCATAAAGCTCTCTTAAAGATTTATGTGAAGCGTACATTAATCGGCCAAACTCATCTAGCTCACCAGCATTCAAAGCCTTTGCTGCTAAATGAACGCGATCATTTTCTTTAACAATATGAGTAGCCCGGTTTAAAATTGTCTCATCTTTGATCAAATGCTTATGTAAGGCAAATTTTTCAGCGCTCAGTTCACAAAGATTATTGAGCTTAACCTCCTCATTTAATAATTTCAAGGCCGTTTGGCATTCTTCAACACGCTCATTGTATTTGGAATCTGCCAATTCGCGAGGTTTTTTAGTATTTATAATGGCAAGCACATAATTACCTAAATTGACATCGACCATTTTATATTTAAGTGATTCACAATCCAAAACAATGGCCTTATCTTTTTCACCAAAGGCTACTGCAAATTGATCCATAATTCCAGAATTAAGTCCTATAAAGTCGTTCTCAACTCTTTTTGCAATTTTCACCAATGCAAGATTATCGTAGCCTAAATTGAAATAATTATTTAAAGCAAATGCAGTTGCAATTTCAATAGAAGCAGAGGAGGAAAGTCCTGAACCGATTGGAATATTTCCGAAATAGAGGAAATCCAGACCTGGGATTTCTTTGCCATCATTCAGAAATTCATTGATAACGCCAATCGGATAATTGGCCCAAAGGCTGCCATTTTTTTGGTGACTTTTATTACTTTCTACTTCAGTTTGCGCTTCAAAATTTAAACTTTTAAATCTGAATTTATTGTCGGAGTTTGGTGCAATCGCGATCCAGGTTCCCAGCGTGATTGCACAAGGCATAACTAAGCCACCATTGTAATCGATGTGCTCACCAATAAGGTTCACCCGGCCCGGTGTAAAATAAACTGCATCGGCATTGTTGTGGTATTGCTCGGCAAATTTTTCCTCAAGTTTGATTTTCATTTGTTAGAAAATATTTAAATATTGGTATGTTTGTTCAGTAAACAAAAGCCCTAAGTTACAATTTATGAGCATTCAGCAAACATCTACCGGAAAATTTATTGATGGAGAGGAAGTTATCGCAATAGAACTTACCAATAGCAAAGGAACCTGCGTTGAGGTACTTAATTACGGTGCAATAATTAATAAATTCACCGTTAAAAATGCCAAAGGCAGTTTGCAGGATATCGTTTTAGGTTTTGACGATCTGGAGCAGTATGTTAATGCCGCATATCTTGAAAACAATCCTCACATCGGAGCGGTGATTGGGAGGTATGCAAATCGCATAAAAGACGGTAAATTTAGTATTGGTAACGAGGATTATCAATTAATTAAAAATACAGGTACAGATTCAATTCATGGAGGAGTTATTGGTTTTGACAGGAAATTCTGGACTATAGTCGACTCAGAAGCGGACAATCAATCCATCGTAACGCTCGAATATGAAAGCGTAGATGGCGAAGAAGGCTTTCCTGGAAATTTGATAGTCGCTTTAACTTTCGAATTAACTGAAAATGACGAACTGATTTTAACTTACGAAGCCGAAACAGATAAAGCTACTGCTGTAAATTTGACACATCATGACTACTTTAACTTAGCACCAGGTGGCGGACGCATTGACAAACATAAACTGCAGATTTTTGCATCCAATTATTTAGAGCAAGATGAAAATTACTGTGTGACTGGAAAAATAATCCCGGTGGAAAACACGCCCTTTGATTTCCGAACAGAAAAAGAGGTTTCAAGAGACTGGAATCCAGAAGAAGGATATGACCAAACTTTTGTCCTGGACAAAATTTACGGGGATCTGACCTTGGCTTCCAAAACATTTGAGGATGAGAGTGGTTTAGTTTTAAGTGTATATACGACTGAGCCCGTTGCTCATGTATATACTTCCAAATATTTAAGAGTAAAAAATGGAAAGGGTGGAAGAGACTATGACGCATTTGATGCAATTTGTATTGAAACCCAGCACCACCCGAATGCTGTCAATATTGAGAAATTTCCGTCTACGGTTTTGCAGCCTGAAGATTTGTATACGCAAACAACGATTTTTAAGATATCAAATTACAAATAAATATGTTTAGCATCGAAGAAATTAAGGCATCGGAATCGAGAATAAAAACGGGAGCCGATTTTCCAAAATTCATCAAAAAGATTAAGGAAATGGGTGTTGTTAGAAATGATGTATATGTTTCGACCGGACTATCAGTTTATTTTGATAATGATGACTATTCAGTTCAAACGAGCCCTGATGAGTATCCACCGTCTTTAGTCATTAATGACGAATCTTCAGCAGATAAATTACAGCATGCTCTACAAGTTCACCAAAGAGGCGAAACGGATTATTATACATTTTGCAAGCAGGCTGCAGATGCCGGTGTAGAAAAATGGATTATTGATTTAATCGAAATGACCTGCACTTATTTAGATACCTCACAAAACGAGTTGGTGAAGGAAAAAATTCAATTAGCCTGATTTAGAAAATTTAAGAAATAACAAATACTAAATCCGTTCGAGAACCAATTTAATTGCATTTTCAACCACTTTATCTGGCTCTTTACTAAATTCGTACTTAACGCGACTGGCTAAAATAGCATTCACCGATAGTGCTTTATGTCCTAAAGCCTTAGCTAGTGCATATATTCCTGCAGTTTCCATTTCTAAATTGGTAATCCGATGTTGATTACTTTTAAAACTGCTAACCAATTCCACGAAATCTGGCACTGCGTTCTTAGCACGAACCCGACGTCCTTGTGGCGCATAAAAGCCTGGTGCAGTAACCGTGATTCCCCGTGGTAGGTCTTTCCCGATTGTATCTAACAAAACTTCAGAAGCGGCAATTAAGTACGGATGTATATTTGTTAAGTGATTGAAATGAGATTCAATATCACCAAGTAAGCTTTGCTCATCATCAGCTAAATCAATTAAATAATAATTCATCAGAGCATCCAGGCCTAAACCATAAGATGAAGCCAAAATAGTTCCGATAGGGATATCGCATTGTACAGCACCCGAAGTTCCGATACGGATAATATTCAAAGAGGTAAGCTGTTTTTTCACTTCCCTTTTTGCAAAATCGATATTTGCAAGCGCATCCAACTCGTTAAAAACAATATCGATGTTGTCCGTTCCGATTCCCGTAGAAAGTACGGTAACTCGTTTTTTTCCGACGAAACCAGTATGGGTTAAGAATTCGCGTTTGCCTTTTTTTAATTCTACATTATCAAAATACTTGCTCACTTCGCCCACACGGTCAGGATCACCAACTGTAATTATTGTTTCGGCTACATCTTCGGGTAAAAGTTTTAAATGATAAATACTTCCATCAGGATTAATGATTAAATCACTTTCCGCTATTTTCATATGTCTGCTAATTTGTATGAAGGTATTTGAGCCGAACACCATCAATTTTATCAAACTTAGTTAAAACTGGATTCAATTGTGCTTTTCTTACTTCAAATTTTAGAATACAGTTCGTATCGAAATGCTGACCAAGTACCTCCAACTGTTCATCTTTCACCAGTTTCATAACATCATTCATGTGCAAATATTCGAAATAAGCTTCGTAGATATCATTTACAGTTTTAGTAATAACATCTGATGTTTTAATAGCTTCCAAACTGGCCGATTTATATGCATTGATTAATCCGGGCACGCCAAGCAGGGTTCCGCCAAAATAGCGCACAACGACTATGAGTATATTTGTTAAATCTTCTGATAACAAACAATTTAAGATTGGCCTGCCGGCTGTTCCTGATGGCTCCCCATCATCACTCACTCTGAAAACGGATCTGTCAGGGGTTAATCGATAAGCATAACAAAAATGATTGGCCTTATTATGTTCATATTTAAGGCTTGTGATAATCGGCTTTACTTCCTCCTCAGAGCGAATTGGGTAGGCATAGGCAATAAACTTGCTACCTTTATCCCGAAAAATTCCTTCTGTCTTTCCAGAAATGGTTTTATAAGAATCGTCAAATAGCATTTAACTGAGATAATGTGATTAAAATAACGGCACAGATGGCAAGTGCTATTCCAAAATAATTGAGTTTAGACAATTTTTCTTTGAAAACGAATATGCCAACTAAAGTACCAACAACAATAACGCCTAAATTCATGGCGGCAAAAACAGTAGACGGGTTCGAGGATAACGCCTTATGAGCTTTTAAATAAAATAGAATATTGCCAAAATTAAACAATCCAAGTATCAGGCCACAGCCAATATTAACAAGCTGGAGTTTTGTTTTCTTTGTAATCACCATTATTGATACTATAATAAGCGAAACCAGGAAAGCAAGACAAAAAACAATAAACAACGATGTTGTATAAGGCAATTCTTTATACAGAGCAACTTGCTTGAAAAGCACATCGATAATGCCGAAACCTAAAAATACCATTATTGGATACAGCCAATCATTCAGGTTTGAACTACCTTCAGTTTTGCGAAAAAATGTTAAAACAATAGCAGTAAACCCCACGCCGAGTCCAATAAATTTCAGCTGGCTAAAATCTTCTTTAAAAATGAAATATGCAGCTAAAATTGGAATAAAAAGCGAAAGTCTTTGGGCGATATCTGTTTTAACAATACCCAGTTTTTTAACTGAAGCTGCGAGGAAAAGAAATATTGTGGGTAATAGCACGGCCAGACCCGAATAAATTGACCATGGCGCCGAATAACCTGCAAGTTTAATATCCGAATTGAAAAAGAGAAAGCAAAGTATTAACGCAGTTAAATAGTTAACTGTTACAGCTTGAATAATACTGATTCGGTATCTTTTGGCAAGCTTGAGCAAAACGGCAACAGTTACACTGCAACAAACACTTAAAATTATGTAAATCATTATGTTGTTTGATTTATATATATGGAAAGTTTATCTGATCCGAGTTGGATTTCTTCAGTTAAATTACCATTTATAACAGGTGAGGGGACGCCATTTATCCAACTGGTTGCAGACGTGAAAATACGTGCCTCGTCCCAGAGATTAGCAACTAAAAACTGCTTTAAAATATTTGCTCCGCCTTCAATAATTACAGACTGAATATCCATTAAATAAAGTTGGAATGCAATTTTCTGTGGTAGATAAAATCGCATGTCCTCCATTTGTATGTAATGTATATTCCCAACCACATCCGTCTTAATTTCGTTAAGGATAATGGTTTTCGCTTCTCCATTAAAAATATGACTGTTGTGAGGAACTTGCAATTCCCTGTCGATTACTAAACGAACTGGATTGTTACCCGGCCATTCGCGTGAAGTAAGCTGGGGGTTATCTATTATTGCGGTTTGCTTGCCAATCAATATGGCATCTTCCTCCGTACGCCACCTGTGTGCAATACGTTTTGCCAAACCGCCACTAATCCATTTCTGGTGACCATCTGCAGTTGCAAAATATCCGTTTGCCGTCTGGGCCCATTTTAAAATGATAAAAGGCCTTTGCTGTTGAATCCTGGTAAAAAAACGTCGGTTAAAAAACTTACATGTTTCATCCAAAACGCCACTTATCACATTAATTCCTGCATTTTTCAATTTCACAATGCCTTTACCATCTACACCTGAAAAAGGGTCCCTGTTGCCAATTACAACTTTTTTAAGTTGGTATTTAACAAACAAATCAGCGCATGGTGGTGTTTTCCCAAAATGGGCACAAGGCTCTAAGTTTACATAGGCTGTCGCTTTTTTGAGTAAAGTTTCGGCCTCTAAGCCATATTTATCAAATACAGATTTAATTGCATTCGGCTCAGCATGTGCTTGGCCAAATTTTTGATGATAACCTTCACCTATGATTTTATCACCAACAACAATAACGCAACCAACCATTGGATTCGGGCTAACACTCCCAATAGCTATAGCCGCCAATTCTAAACAACGCTTAATGTAAAATTCATCATTCATTAACGCAAAAGTAGTTAAATTATGACAAGGATGCCCGACCGAATTATTAGTTTTGTAACCAATGAATATTAAAGAATTAGAAAAAGAGTATATACAGAGTTTAAACCAATTTTACAATACGGAGGAGTCTAAGTCGATATTTTACCTGTCTGCTACCTCCATTTTAAAGGTTACTCAAAGTGAATTATTAATCAAAAAAGACAGGATATTAACCGAAAAAGATTCTGATGATCTTACAAGGGTATTGGACGTTTTAAAAACCGGGAAACCAGTACAACAGGTTCTAGGAGAAACTGTCTTTTATGGTTTACCTTTAAAAATAAATGAACACGTGTTAATTCCCCGTCCCGAAACTGAAGAGCTTGTTGATTGGGTGATTAAGGAAATTAAAGAAAAAAAAGAGACCATTCTAGACATTGGTACCGGTTCTGGATGCATTTCGATTGCAATAAAGAAGTATTTGCCTGCCCTTAGTGTCTCGGCTTTAGATATTTCGGATGAAGCCCTGAAGGTGGCATCAGCGAATGCGATATTAAACGGAACGAACATTGATTTTATTGAAGCAGATATACTTTCTTATTCAAGTGATAAAAGCTATGACGTTGTCGTGAGCAATCCGCCGTATATCCGTCAGCTCGAAAAAGCAGATATGCACAAAAACGTAATCGCATATGAACCTCATTCTGCGTTATTTGTAAGTGATGACGATCCCTTGATTTTCTATAAGACTATTTCTGATTTTGCTTATACTAATCTGAATCCAAACGGTTATTTATTCTTCGAAATAAATGAATTTTTATGGGAAGAAACACTTCAAATTTTAATAGATAAGGGATTCAAAAACATTGAATTAAAAAAAGATATGCAGGGGAAGGACAGGATGATAATGGCTCGTACAAATCCCTAAGAACGTGGGTGGAACTGGGTAACCACTTCTCTTAAATAATCTCTGTCGATATGGGTGTAAATTTCGGTTGTGGTAATACTGGAATGGCCAAGCATTTCTTGAACGGCGCGTAAATCGGCACCGCCTTCGATTAAATGTGTCGCAAAAGAATGTCGCAAAGTGTGAGGACTAATTGTTTTATTTATTCCAGCCTGAACCGCCAGGGTTTTTATCAGGTTAAAAATTGTTATTCTTGATAACTTTGCGCCGAACCTGTTTAAAAAAATAAAATCCTCATTTCCTTTCTTAATTTTCAGATGTACACGAATCTGATTTATATAAATATCTAGTAATTTCAAAGCAATACCTCCAATTGGAACCAAGCGCTCTTTATTTCCTTTTCCAATTACTTTTATGAACTCGATTTGAGGGTAAAGATTTGATAGTCTCAATTCTGTTAGTTCACTAACCCTCAGGCCACAACCATACAGAACTTCAATTATTGCCTTATTTCTCATGCCTTCCGGTTTAGATGCATCAATTGCGTCAATCAGGCTATTAATTTCATCTATATTTAAGGTGTCTGGCAATCTCCGGATTAATTTAGGCGACTCGGTGTGTACCATTGGATTGCTTTGAATGATGTCCTCCAGCATCAGATAAGAAAAAAAAGCCTTCAATCCTGAAATAACCCTCGCTTGCGTACTGCCCAGCATGCCGAGATTGTTCAGCCAGCTAATAAACAGCTTGATATCGTTTGGGCTTATTGCTGTTAATTTCGGCTGATTATCGACCGATTGAAAATACTGTCTCAACTTATCGATATCGTTCAGGTAAGCATCAATAGAATTGCCAGAAAGCGAACGTTCAAGTTTTAGATATGCGGTAAAACCCTTGATATATGATTGCCAAAGCATGTTTTTATTATTTTTTTTTATAACATTGCAACATTAAGGATTTAAACGTCGTAACGCATCACAAAATTAACATGATTTTTAATTATATCAGGCTTAAAAGCCATAACAGTTTCATCAATAACTAAAGTAATTTTATAAAGATGAAAATTCAAATCATAAATGGACCTAACCTCAACCTTCTAGGCATCAGAGAACCATCAATATATGGAAATATAAGCATTGAAGACTATATAAAAGATTTGAGGGAAATTTACTCAATCGTAGACATAGACTATTTTCAAAGTAATGTCGAAGGTGAGTTGATCAATAAACTTCATGAAGTGGGCTTTACTTACGATGGAATTATACTCAATGCTGGTGGTTATACACATACTTCTGTTGCTATTGCAGATGCAATAGCAGCGATAAAAACACCGGTCGTTGAAGTACATATCTCAAACATCTATGCCCGAGAGGACTATCGACATGTTTCATTAACTGGAAAAAACTGCAAGGGTGTTTTAACTGGTTTTGGTGTAAAGGGTTATCGATTGGCTTTAGAAAGTTTATTGATAAATTCATAGAACGACACAAACGCCGAGTTAAAACTAGAATCAACAAGCGGCGTTAATTGAGATTTGAAAAATATTTGATTTTCCTGATAAAAAAAGCCCATACAACACTGCTTTTATAAACCCCAGTGTGTTCGGCATAAGGTTTTAGGGATTGTTGTCTTTTACGGGCAGTTTTTGTTAAATCTCTGATAAAATGCCAGTGCCCTTTACTCACAGCTCGTGTAAATGCAGGTTTTCCTGATAATAAAAAATGTAACCAGGCTACAAAATCAATACACATCCTAATAGCAATACGAAAAACAGCATCACCAAGAGGCAGGTTTTTTTGCATTATTATCAGGTTGTTCCTAAAGTTTAAGTAAGTTTTAAACGGGTTTTCGGATTGTAAGGTACCACCGCCAACATGAAATACTTCAGCATCAGGACAATAAACTACCTTATAATTAAGGTTTTTCAACCTCCAACATAAATCAATTTCTTCCATATGGGCAAATAGGTCAGCATCCAATCCACCCGTTTCTTTCCAACATTTGCTTTTTATAAAAAATGCAGCACCGCTAGCCCAGAAAATTTCTTTCATTTCATTATATTGACCACGGTCTGTTTCATAAACATTGAATAATCGCCCACGGCAGAAAGGGTAGGCATATAGGTCTAAAAATCCTCCTGCGGCGCCAGCATATTCAAATTGATTTTTATCTAATTGCCATTTAATCTTCGGCTGTGCAGCAGCAATTTTATCATCGCTCTGCATTAGATCGATAACAGGTTGTATCCAGTTCGGAGTTACTTCGACGTCAGAATTTAACAATATAAAATAATCGGCCTCCACTCTTTCTAAAACTTTATTGTAGCCACCCGCAAAACCGTAGTTCTGGTCATTTTTCAAAATGTTAACCTTTGGGAAATGTGATTCAATAAACGATATAGAATCATCGGTAGAAGCATTGTCGCCTACAAAAACTTGCAAATTATCATACTCAGAGCGTAAAACCCCCGGCAAAAATTGTTCGAGAAATGCTCTACCATTCCAGTTTAAAATTACGACCGCTACGGATGGGTTCATGTATTGTGTTATTCAGGTTTAAATTTCCAGCGCTTATGGCTCCAAAGCCAATACTGAGGCTTTTCGTTGATTATATTTTCTAAAAAATGAAAATGCAAATTAGTAATTTCTCCATCATGTGTTTCAGCCGGATTTAAACACATTGGCAGGACCTCGACATTGTAATAACCCATTTTAACAGGGCTTACTTTGAAATAATAAATTGGCCGGTTGGTAGATTTGGCAATTTTTTCAACACCGAGTAATGCTGCAGTTGGTTGATGTAGAAAATTAAGAAAATATTTACTCTCCTCACGTGTAGGCGATTGGTCGCTGGCAAAACAAAGTAAACTTGGTTCATTTTTATAAGTTGCCATGCAGCGCAATGTTTGCCTCATTGCTACGAAAACATTACCGAATTTAGTACGCAGTTCGTTAAACCAGGCTTCAAATACCTTGTTATTAATCGGTTTAAAAATAACGAGTGTTTTTGCTGAAATATTTAAACCAAGCGCTAACGTACCTAACTCCCAGTTGCCATAATGCCCGGTACAGGCAAGCACGCTCTCACCTTTTTTGAAATGGCTTTCCAGCTGTTCAAGTCCGGTAAACCTGACCCGTTTTAATGTTTCTGCTTTCGAAATTGTCGTTAATTCAATAATTTCAAAAATGAGTTTAGCGAGGTATTTAAAATATTTTTTTTCAATTGCAATTATATCCTGAGCCGGCTTTTCGGGAAATGAGTTCGTAAGATTGCTTCTCACTACTTTTTTTCTATAACCTATTAAGTAATAAAGCAGATAATATAGTAATCTTGCAAAAAATAACAATACCGGAAGAGGTAGTAACGATATCAGGCATAAAAAAAATACGCCAAGGTGCGCAATCCCTCTTTTAATCATTAATTTTAAAACGTTTGAACTACAAACATATATTTTCAAATGCAGAATACAGCTATACTTCCTTTATTTTATCTACCCCCGGTAGGCTACTTCTCTAAAATACAAGAGCTTAACCCTGATTTTTTACTGGAGCAATTTGAACATTTCCCTAAACAAACCTACAGGAACAGGGCTAGTATATATTCCCCGAATGGAAAATTAGATATAACTGTTCCTGTGGTACGCGGTTCAAAAATGCGTACCCCGCTAAAGGACGTAAAAATCAGTTACGATTTTAACTGGCAACGTTTGCATTGGATGAGCCTGGAAAGTTGCTACCGAAGTTCGGCTTATTTCGAGTTTTACGAAGACGAATTTGTACATTTTTATAAAAAACGCTTTGATTTTCTATTTGATTATAATCTTGAACTTTTGCAATGGCTTACAAAAAAAATGAAGTTCAGCACTGAGTACAAGTTAACGACTGAATATATCGATGATCTAGAGCCATCATTGGATTATCGGGAAATGATGAGTCCGAAGAAAATAAGCGACGATGTAAACAATAAACCATATTATCAGGTTTTTGAAGACAAACATCATTTCATACCCAATTTAAGTATCGTTGACTTACTTTTTAATCAAGGGCCGCAAACCCGGTTATACATTTAATTATGGCTAAAAACAAAACCCGTAGTCGTCATAAACATTATAAAGTTCCTGAGCCTGGTACAAGTCCTGGATTATACGCAATTGATGAAAATGCATTAAAGCCAAAAATAACATTTCATACTTATAACGAAAAAACGTATAAAAAGGAAGAACTGCAGAATATCAATGATATTGACAAACTTACTGAAAACAAAGATTTTTATTACTGGTTTGACATCAAAGGGCTGGGTGATCCCAGTATTTTCGAAACACTTTATTCAAAATTAAATGTAAGCAGGCTGGTGCTTGAAGACATTACCAGTTCTTATCAGAGGCCAAAACTTGATGAGTACGATAATGATAAGTATGTATTTGCCGTAAGCAGACATTTATTTTTAAGTGATGAGGGTGATCTGTGCAATGAGCAGATTTCATTTATACTAACCAATAAATATTTAATTACGTTTCAGGAAGATTACCAGGATTGTTTTAATCCGGTTAGAAAACGATTGGAAGTTGGCAAAGGTAACATCCGAATCGGTGGATCCAGCTACCTGATGTATGCCATAATGGATGTAATTGTCGATAATTATTTTACGTTATTAAATCACTGGGGGGAGGAACTTGACGCCATTGAAGATAGGTTATTTGACAATCCTGACAAGCGTATTATGTACGATACGCAGGCGATAAAACGCTCTTTAATTACCATAAGAAAGGTTGCCTGGCCAGAACGTGATAAACTAAATGACATTCTGAGAAGTGATAGTGACTTAATTAATGATGTAACCAAGACTTATATCAAGGATGCATATGATCATTGCATACAGATCATCGATTTTATAGAAAGTTTAAAGGAGATTGCGTCGGCCAACATTGACATGAATTTGTCCATCATAAGCAACAGGATGAATGAAATTATGAAGGTTTTAACCATTATATCATCAATATTTATTCCCTTGACTTTTATTGCTGGAATTTATGGGATGAATTTCAGTAGGGAAGACCCGGTAACGGGCAAAATCTTAAAAGACAATATGCCTGAGTTATATGCTGAACATGGTTACTTATACACCTGGCTGGTGATGCTCGTAATCGCTGTGATCCAAATCATTTATTTTTGGAGACGGGGTTGGTTTAAATAAAAACCTGAAATTCTTTTCTGTTTGAAGAAAAAATAAAATTTAACATTTAATCAATCTAGATTAACTATTTTAGGGGCTCGAGCCCTATGCAATCATCATTCGAAATAGATAAAAGCGACGTACTCAAGGTTAAAAATGCAATTTTAGCTGGCGATGAAACTTTAAAAATAGTTTTAGAGGAATACCATGCCTCAGAAATCGCAATTTTGTTCGAACGTTTGGACAAATCCGAACAACGGCATATCATAAACCTCCTTCCAGCGGAGATCGCTTCTGAGATTATTTCGGAAATGGATGAAGAATCCCATCCGGAAGATTTACTTTTTGAACTTCACCCCGATAAACGTACCGAGATTGTTGAGGAATTAGACTATGACGATGCAACAGATATCATTTCTCAGCTGGAAGATCATGAGCAGAAAGAGATTCTTGAAGACCTTAATGAAGAAGATGCGTCAGAAATCAGGAACCTTTTAACTTACAACGAAAAAACTGCAGGGGGCTTGATGAACACAGAACTGATCTGTGTAAACATTAACCTTACTAAAAAAGATGCAATTGACGAGATTATCCGTCAAAGTGAGGAAATGGAGGAGTTTTATACCATTTATGTAGTTGATGACGCCGAAATTTTTAAAGGTATTGTTTCGTTAAAAGATATTATTAAAGCCAAACACAATGCAAAAATAACGGAACTGGTTAAAATTGATGCTGTTTTTGTGCATCCCGATACAGACCAGGAAGAAGTTGCAAACCTGATTTCACAATATAATTTGACAAGTATTCCGGTTATTGACCAGCATCAGAAACTACTCGGTCGGGTAACATTCGATGATGTAATTGACGTTATGGAAGCGGAGAGCACCGAAGATATTTTAAAAATATCAGGTGTATCAGAAGATGAGGAACTAAGTGGTAATTGGGTGGAAGCTGTCAAATCACGTTTGCCATGGCTAATTATTAATTTGGGTACGGCATTTCTCGCCTCCTCTGTGGTTCGTTATTTCGACCCCACAATTAAGTTAATTCCTTCCTTGGCAGCGTACATGACCATCATAGCGGGAATGGGAGGGAACGCTGCTACTCAAGCGCTGGCAGTTACGGTACGACGTATATCGCTGTATGATTTAACGGATAAACAGGCTTACCGAACCGTATTAAAAGAGTTTACTGTCGGCTTAATTAATGGTGCTTCAAATGGGCTGATTGTATTTATTTTTGCCTATTTTTTTGACGGAAATCCAATGCTAGGACTGGTTATCTTCCTGGCAATGACTGGTAATCTTGTGATCGCAGGAATTACCGGAGCCGGAATTCCATTGATTCTAAAGCGTGTTGGCATCGATCCAGCCATTGCATCCTCTATAATTATTACTACTTTTACCGACGTTTTTGGCTTCCTGCTGATTTTAGGTCTGGCCAGTAAACTTTTACTATAACAATCAGGATTTGATTGATTTAAGAACTTAAGATAACCAAATTTTGTACGTTATCTCCAAAACTTAAGTTAGCTACCTGTACAAATTAAAATATCATCATGTTAATCCTTAAATCCAAAAAATCCTGATCCCACAATGCAAACAACAAGACACGATTGGAATAAAGACGAAATATCGGCAATTTACAACAAACCATTTTTAGATTTGGTTTATGAAGCGGCTACTATACATAGGGCAAACAAAGATTATAATGAAGTTCAGGTTAGCTCTCTGATCTCCATTAAAACCGGTGGTTGCGCTGAAGATTGTTCTTATTGCCCACAGGCAGCGAGATACCATACTGACTTACAAGTACAACCATTAATGCAGCTTGGGCAGGTTATCAGCGCTGCTGTGAAAGCAAAAGAAGGAGGCGCATCGCGTCTTTGCATGGGTGCTGCCTGGCGTGAGGTTCGTGATAACCGCGACTTTGACCGGGTAATTGACATGGTTAAAGCAGTTAATGATATGGATATGGAAGTTTGCTGTACCCTGGGTATGCTTACTGAAAACCAGGCGCAACGTCTAGCTGATGCCGGCTTATATGCCTACAATCATAATATCGATACATCAGAAGATGACTACAAACGCATCATTTCTACCCGCACATACGATGATCGCTTAAACACGATTAAGAATGTAAGAAAAGCCAAATTAACAGTTTGTAGCGGAGGAATTATTGGCTTAGGAGAAACAGTAGAAGATCGGGTTTCTATGTTGCAAACGTTAGCCAATATGGAAAAACACCCGGAATCTGTTCCGGTTAATGCGCTGGTTCCTGTAAAAGGTACACCACTTGCCGATCAACCTCGTGTACCTATATGGGATATGGTTAGAATGATTGCTACGGCTCGTATTGTAATGCCAAATTCTGTGGTACGTTTATCTGCCGGCAGGAATGAAATGAGCACACTGGAACAGGCGTTTTGCTTTATGGCGGGTGCAAGTTCAATTTTTGCAGGAGACAAACTATTAACAACACCTAATCCCGCTTTTGTCGACGATATGGCGATGTTTGAATTATTAGGCCTAAAAACCCGTGAAGCCTTTAAAAACGGAAGGCCTGCCAATACGATGGCGGAACAGGTAGAAGCTGTCTAGTCTAAAGTTTCATCAATAAAAAATGGGGCGGATAAATAATCCGCCCCATTTTTATTTCAATGATTTTATATTGCTGTAACCCGTACCTCAATATTTCCACGCGTCGCTTTAGAGTAAGGACAAGCTCTATGCGCCTTATCAGCAAGTTGTTGCGCCTCTTCGAGAGAAATACCCGGAATATGTACATCTAAATCTGCTGAGAGTACAAAAGCATTTCCATCTTTATTGAAAGAAATCAGAACATTTACGGTGGCCTCACTGGTATCTACACCATCGCGCTCTGCCACTGAGCCTAAAGCCCCAAGATAACAAGGTCCCCATGCTGCTGCAAACAATTGTTCGGGATTTGTTGCACCGCCTTGCCCGCCTAGTTCTTTTGGCTTTTTTAACTCAAAATCCAATTGCCCATCGCTCGATTTTATATGACCGTCTCTTCCTCCTGTAGCTGTAACTTCAGCTGTATATAACTTTTCCATAATTTTATTAATTGATTATATACCTAACAGCAAGGGATCATCATTGTTTCATATATGCAATTAATTGGGAGATTAGATTTTAACTTTCAACGATAGCTTATACAAATCGTAAGCGACTTTTTGGATCAAATCGAACTGCTCGGGTATTAAGTCCTCACCCGATTTAATATGGATAGCGTCATTGTTCATTCTGATTAAAGGTACATTCTCGACTGTATTCTGACCTTTCTCCAGGTTTTCGATACTGGTATCCAACAAATATGTTGTGTTATTTGCTATTGGTTTTAGGCCTTCGAAATTTTCGAAATGAAAATCGTGCTCTTTATTATAAAGTGAAAGTGTAGCAATATACGATGAAATCAAATGACTTAATGCTGTGAACTGGTGCACTTCTTTGATAAACAGTTGTTTGCTTTTCGGCTCGGAAAACATTCTTTGAAATAAAGAAGCTAAATTGGCGGTGCTTACATAAACTTCTTTCCTTGCCAGCTTATAATCGGTTCTATTGTAATTTTTTTCGAAGTAAAGCTTTACAACCTGTTCAAAATAAGCTTTATTTGCCCGAAGGATATTAACCATTGCTTCTTTAAGTTTTTCGTGCTCCCAGGTTGGGAATAGAGAATAGCTAGCCAGAAGTGCAATTCCAGAACCTATAAATGTGTCATAGATTCTTTCTCTCGCCAATGCCATTGAGCCCATGCCTAAAAAATCAAATAGAATAAGAATATAAGGGGTCATAAAAAGAACACTCACAACATAATTTTTCCTTTGAAAGCTATAACAGCCAATCATACAAATAAGCAGAATTATAAATAAGGCATTTCTATCATGAACATACATTAATACACCCATTCCAACAAAAGCACCTATGGTGGTTCCAATAAGGCGTTGATAATTTCTTTCCTTCGTTAAACTGAACCCCGGTTTTGAAATGACCAGAATGGTTAGTAATATCCAATAGCTATGAGAAAAATTCAACAATTGTGACACTACAAAGCCTAGAACCATTACTACTGTAACCCTTAGCGAATGCTTGAAAGTTGAAGAACTGTAAGTTAGGTTTTCTGTAAATAAGCTATAATCAAATTTTTGTCGCGTAATAAATTTTTCGGTATCCACTTCTGCCTTACGGATATCTTTACTATTTCGAAGCTTGAAATAACTGATGATGGTTTTTACTCTTCCCAGGATATTCTCAATGTTTACCTCAATATTTTTTAAAGCGATAATACCCGAAGTGCTGAATTGCTTTTTATCATTATTTTTTTCAAAATTGTTGATTTTAATCTTTAATCTCTCGATTTCAATAAGTAAACGTTTCGAAACAACAGGCGTTCCACCGCTTTTTAATGCAAAAGCGATGTCGTCCAGGGCATAGGAAATACGCTTAATTGCCATTTCGTAGTCAGATAAAATACCTGCCGTATCGAACTGTTCGTGAAGCTGCTTGTAATTGTAATAAGTAGACATTACCTGCTCAAATAAATCGACCATATCTACAAATACAAGCATCAAAAACCGTCCTTCAGGTGTAGAATCCCTAATGATTTCACGCGTTCTGAATAAAAGCTCTCTTACAGCATCCTGCTTTTCGTGAACTGAAACCTGGAGCTGAAGCAAATCCGCGTAAGTTTTATCGTAATTGTTATTCCTGTGATAGAATTTAGCTTTCTCCCTTAAGAATTCAGCAACTTCAATTATAGAATCGCTTAAGGATTGCTGAACCAGACGAAAGGGGCGTAGCCGGTAAACAAAATAACTCAGCCCCGTATACCATAAACTGCCAGCTAAAATCATTAAAGAATAGATTATTACTTCATCCCACGGACGCACATCATCTATACTTAAAACCATAATTAACAAGGTGGCAGTACCGATAGATGCCGCTCTGATTCCATAAATGTAAAACATGGAAAATACAAAACTAGATGCCGCAAGCAGTACCCCGATGAAATAATGGTTTCTATTGGTGAGTCCGGTTAGTATGGAAAAGACAAATATTAAACCTGTCGTAACCAGCATTGCATTTCTTCTGTGAACCATAGGCCCCGGACTATCCACAACGCTAACGCATAATGCACCCAGGGAAAGCGTCATTCCGTACTTGAGCATTCCGTAATGCGCAAATATTAAAGACGGTAAAAGAACACCAATAGTAATGCGCAAGCCATCTGCAAAGTATGTACTAAGTAAAAAATCCTGAACATTTCTAATCGGTTGTCTGATTTGCATACTTACAAAAATAACATAATAAGCAGGTTTTTGTTGAACGTTTTTATCTAACTTTTCTTAGAAAGCTATGCTTTTAAGGCGAAAATAAAAGAATCATCTTACATTTAAGCGCAAGTAATTGTTTATAAGTAAGATACCTAAAAATGTTAATAACATCTCTAAAGATGCTATAGGCTATTGGAAAAGTAATTTCTAGATAAAATAAATGTTAAAAACCTTGATTTTCAGGTGGATAAATGTGTCAATAAAAATTTTTAATTTTTATTGACACCGCCGTGTTTATGCCGTATATTAGTTTATATCAAATACGGAGTAATTTGAAAGTCTGATAGAAAATTCAAAAGAAATACTGAACTGAAAAGGGATTATTTCGAATTATCTTTAAAAGGATTTGATTATTTCTTGAACGGGTTAAACCAATTAAAGAATATGAATGTAGCGATCGAAAGATGAAACATCAGAAAATCAAAAGACTTAACAGACATTATTGAAAATAGTATTGTTTTACGGAACATTGCTATCGGAAATGAATCTAAACGGGTTACAAAAGTCGCAAGGCTAAGTAAAGACGAAGAAATTCAAATTACAGATTTATTAGATGCCTGTTTAACGACTACGGTTGTTATCAAGGGAAAAACGGGGAACTGAATCGAAAGAAGAAGGACCCCGTTTTTGTTTTGTTATATTAGATCAGCCTTATTTTTTTCATCCCAAACAATTAATTCAAGTTTTATGGATGAAAATCAAATTTCTTATCTCGTAAGAGGATATATTTTTTTAGCGTTTATAAAGCGCTCGGACCGGGTCTTTTAGAATCAGCATATCATGCGGCTCTTTTGCACGTCCTAAGAGAAGAGGGCTTGAAAGTTCAATCAGAAGTTTTCTTACCGGTAATTTATGATGGGATTATTTTTGATACTGGCTACAGACTAGATTTATTGATAGAAAATTTAGTGCTGATAGAAACCAAATCGGTAGAGCATCTCTTGCCTGTCCACCATAAACAGGTACTTACATATTTGAGATTATCGGATTTAAAGTTAGGTTTATTGGTTAATTTTAATTGTTCAGATATTTCAACTGCAATTGTGAGAAAAGTAAATGGGTTTTAATTGTTTCAACAACAGGTATTTTCGTGTTCTCGCTGATTATAATTATTTATTCATAAATGGATATAAAGTTATCCAAAGACTTCGCAAACTTGTAATCAGCAGTAAAATTTTTATCTGGTATTCGCTATTAATCTCCCGCAGAAAACGCTGATCTACGCAGAAACAGAAAAATAGAATATCTGCGTATTCTGTGAGTTCAGTGGGAGAATCTTTTTATCTGCTATTCGCTATTAATCTCCCGCATAAACGCTGATCTACGCTGAAACAGAAAAATAGAATATCTGCGTATTCTGTGAGTTCAGCAGTAAAATTTTTTATCTGCTATTCGCTATTAATCTCCCGCTGAAAACGCCGATCTACGCAGAAAAATTGAAAATAGAATGTCTGCGTATTCTGTGAATGCAGCGGGAGAATCTTTTTATCTGCTATTCGCTATTAATCTCCCGCTGAAAACGCCGATCTACGCAGAAAAATTGAAAATAGAATATCTGCGTATTCTGTGAGTTCAGTGGGAGAATCTTTTTATCTGCTATTCGCTATTAATCTCCCGCATAAACGCTGATCTACGCAGAAACAGAAAAATAGAATATCTGCGTATTCTGTGAGTTCAGTGGGAGAATCTTTTTATCTGCTATTCGCTATTAATCTCCCGCATAAACGCTGATCTACGCAGAAACAGAAAAATAGAATGTCTGCGTATTCTGTGAATGCAGCGGGAGAATCTGTTTATCTGCTATTCGCTATTAATCTCCCGCATAAAACGCTGATCTACACAGAAAGATAAAAATAAATTCTCTTAGTTTAGCGGTAGAAATTTTAAGATGGTGATTTACTAAAGATATCTTAAATTTACAGAATGGCTAAAAAAGGTAAATCAGTCTCAAATCCACCAAAAAAGATTTTTGTTTTAGATACTTCCGTTATTCTATATGACCATGATGCGATTAATAACTTCCATGAGCACGACGTAGCCATTCCAATCCAGGTACTGGAAGAGCTGGATAATTTTAAAAGCGGAAATGAAACCAGGAATTTTGAAGCCAGAAGTTTTATCAGGTTAATTGATTTGGCCTCACAGCATAGATTAGTAAGTGATTGGATTGCGCTAACGCCGCCAAATTCCGGTAAATTTAAAGTTGTTTTGAACGAAGGGTCGTTAAAAACAGATGCCGAAGAAATATATGGAAAAGGTAAAACCGACCATAAGATATTAAATGCAGCTTTAAGTTTAAAGGAAGATAATCCCGATAAAAAAATCGTACTGGTATCAAAGGATATTTGTCTCCGCTTAAAAGCTAAAGCACTTAATTTAAACGCAGAAGATTATGAAACGGGAAAAATAAAAAATGTAGAAGCGCTTTATGCAGGTAAAACCGAGATCCAAAATTTTTCAGAAACCATTATTGATGCTGTTAAGAAAGAAAAATTTTTGGATGTTGAAAATCTTAATCTTCCGGCAAAAGAAGGTAACCATTTTTTTATATTGAGGAATAAGCGAAAGACTGCAAATGTATTTTATAATCACAGCTTAAAAACAATTTCTTCTGTTTCAACAGAGGCAATTTTCAAAATAAAGCCTAAAAACATTGAACAGGCATTTGCTATTAATGCGCTCTTAAATCCTGCTGTTAAATTGGTGAGCATACAAGGTAATGCGGGAACAGGAAAGACACTTTTGGCATTAGCAAGTGCACTGGAGCAAAGAAGAGATTTCAGGCAGATATACATTACCCGGCCCATAGTTTCATTAAGTAATAAAGATATCGGATTTCTGCCAGGGGATGCAAAATCAAAAACCGACCCATTTATGGCACCTATTTGGGATAACCTTCGTTTTATTAAAGAACAGTTTATCGGAGACAATAAAATGTCAGCAAAAATCGATGAGTTAATTACCACCGAAAAAATAGCCATTGCACCTTTAGCATTTATACGCGGTAGAACGCTGACGAAAATTTTCTTCATTATTGATGAAGCACAAAATCTTACACCTCATGAGGTAAAGACCATCATATCCAGGGCAGGAGAGCATACAAAAATTGTGTTTACAGGTGATATCCATCAAATTGACACCCCATATTTGGATTCCGAAAGCAACGGCTTATCTTATCTGATAGCCCATGCTAAAAATCACCCACTTTATGCACACATCACTTTACAAAAAGGTGAAAGAAGCGAGCTGGCTAACCTGGCTAATGCTTTTCTTTAATGGTATTTTCTAAGTGACTTAACTGCAATGAACAAACCTATCAAAGTTAAAAAAGCACTCAAAATAAACGGTGCTCCGGGAAAATAATAGGGAGTACCTTCACGAATAAAGTAAGCAAAGATGTGGCTGGCCGAAAAAGGCCCAATAATAGCAGCTAAACTTTGTAAACTTGTCGTTATACCCTGAATTTCGCCCTGCGCGTTCTCTGGCACCTGATTGGAAATAATGCTTTGCATGGCTGGTCCGCCAATTCCAGCCAGGCAATAAGGAATGATAAATAACATCATCATTAAACCGTTGGCTGCAAAAGCAAAACATATAAAACCAATAACGTAAAGCGTCAATCCCAGGTAGATGGCTTTTCTATTACCAATCTTAGGAATGATTACCCGAATCAGCCCACCTTGCACAATTGCAACTGTTATACCAACAACGGCCAGTGAATAACCAATCATAGTCGGGTCCCATTGAAATTTTTCAATTACATAGTATGACCAGTTTGATTGTACCGAATGACTTGCAACATATAAAAGTAGCAGCGTTACCAGCAAGCCTAAGATGGCAGGATATTTAGTGGCGTTTACAAAAGCGCCAATAGGGTTCGCGCGTTTCCATGAGAAATCCCGCCGTTGGGCCTTTGATAGTGATTCAGGTAATATAAAATAGCCATACAGCCAATTAATCAGCGACAGACCAGCGGCAACCATAAAAGGCACTCGTAATCCGAAATGGCTTAATAAGCCTCCACCAACCGACCCTAATATAAAACCCAACCCAAAAGCGGCACCAACCAATCCGAAGTTCTGGGCTTTTTTTTCTGGCGTTGATACATCAGCAATGTAGGCCATACCTGTTGTGAAACTCGCACCAGAAACACCCGCTATAATTCTTCCAATAAAAAACCAGAAAATGGAAGGCGCAAAAGATAAAAACAGATAATCCATGCCTAAACCGAATAGTGAAAATAGTAAAATAGGACGCCTGCCATATTTATCACTTAAACCGCCCAGAATTGGAGAAAATATAAATTGAGGTAAAGCGAAAGCCACCATTAAATAGCCACCATAATCTGCAGCAACACTGTTATCGCCTCCGGTAAATTCTTTAATTAAATCGGGTAAAACAGGGATGATGATTCCGAAACCAGTACAATCGATCAACAACGTAATCATAATAAAAATCATTGCCGATTGTTTTTGCTTTGCCATATATTTGGATTTACAACAAAAATAGAATTTTAAGTTAGATTATAATTTAACACAAACCTTGAAGTAGTCATTTACAATTTAATTTTTCAGTAACGATAATTGTTTACGTCTATTGATAATAACAATTGAAATTCTGCTTGCATAAAAATTCATTAAAAGGTGTTTAAGCATGTAAAAAAAATGGGATACCAGAAACCATAAGTAAAGGCCAAACTTTTCCACAATGCCTTATTTCGGCATAAATTTGCTAAATTCGCAAGGTTATAATCATACCCTTTTAAATATCGTTTTAATAACGAGAATAATAATTTATGGCAGAAGATTTAGAAAATCAACAAAACGACAAAATCATCCAGATTAACATAGAGGAGCAGATGAAATCGGCCTACATTGACTATTCAATGTCGGTAATTGTATCAAGGGCTTTGCCTGATGTACGCGATGGATTAAAACCCGTTCACCGCCGGGTTTTATACGGAATGCTCGATCTTGGCGTAACAAGTAATAAACCACATAAAAAATCCGCCCGTATTGTGGGTGAGGTTTTAGGTAAATATCACCCTCACGGTGATGCATCAGTATATTTCACCATGGTTCGTATGGCTCAGGATTGGAGTTTGCGTTATCCCATGGTTGATGGCCAGGGAAACTTTGGACACATCGATGGTGACTCACCTGCTGCGATGCGTTATACAGAAGCACGCTTTTCAAAAATTGCCGAAGAAATGCTTGCTGATATCAATAAAGATACAGTAGATTTTCAGTTAAACTTTGATGATACCTTACAGGAGCCAACAGTTTTACCCGCAAAAATTCCCAACCTTTTAGTAAATGGTTCATCTGGTATCGCAGTGGGTATGGCAACTAACATGGCGCCACATAACTTAACTGAATGTATTGACGGTATTGTAAATTACATTGATAATCGTGACATTACCATTGAGGAATTAATGAAGTTTGTAAAAGCTCCGGATTTTCCTACAGGTGGTATTATTTATGGTTATACAGGTGTAAAAGAAGCTTTTGAGACGGGGCGCGGGCGTATCGTAATGCGTGCTAAGGCTGAAATTGAAAACTTAAAGGACCGAGAAGTAATTATTGTAACTGAAATTCCTTATCAGGTTAATAAAGCCCAGATGATTGAGCGTACAGCTGAATTGGTTGGTGAGAAAAAACTGGAAGGCATCTCAAATATCAAAGATGAATCGAATAAAGATGGCATTCGTATCGTTTACGAAATCAAACGTGATGCAAATGCATCTATCGTTTTAAACAACCTATATAAGTATACTGCGTTACAAACGTCTTTCAGTGTAAATAATATTGCATTGGTAAAAGGTCGTCCGCAAATGTTAAATCTTAAGGATTTGATTGTACATTTCGTAGACCACCGTCACGATGTTGTTATTCGCCGTACAAAATATGAATTGGCGGAAGCTGAAAAACGTGCTCATATATTAGAAGGATATTTAATTGCTTTAGATCACTTAGATGAGGTAATTAAGTTAATCCGTGCCTCAGAAACCCCGGAAGAAGCCCGTGTTGGTTTGATGGAAAAATTCGGTTTAAGCGATATTCAGGCACGTGCAATTCTGGATATGACGCTTCGTCGTTTGACAGGACTAGAGCGTGATAAGATTAAAGAAGAATATGCTGAATTGATGAAAACCATCGACTATTTAAAATCTATTTTAGCTGATGAAGGTTTGCGCATGCAGATTATCAAAGATGAGCTGGAAGAGGTTAAGCAGAAATTCGGAGATGAGCGTAAAACGACGATTGTCCACTCTGCTGAAGACATGAGTATGGAAGATTTCATAGACGATGAAGAAGTTGTAATCACCATTTCACATGAAGGTTATGTAAAAAGAACCCCTGCAACGGAATTCAGGGCACAGGGCAGAGGCGGAAAGGGATCGAAAGGAAGTAACTCCAGAAATGAAGATTTTATTGAGCATATGCTGGTTGCAACCAACCACAATTACATGCTGTTCTTCACCGAAGCCGGAAGATGTTTCTGGCTTAGGGTTTACGAAATCCCTGAGGGAACGCGAACCAGTAAAGGAAGGGCAATTCAGAACATTATCAATATCCCTAAAGAGGAAAAAATTAAGGCTTACATCAAAGTTAAGAATCTTAAAGATCAAGAATATTTAGAGAACAACTTCATCATAATGTGTACCAAACAAGGTACAATTAAGAAAACTTCTCTTGAAGCTTATTCTCGTCCAAGGGTTAACGGTATCAATGCAATTAACATTAATGAGGGTGATGTACTTCTTGAAGCCTGCTTAACCAACGGACAAAGTGAAATTGTAATGGCTTTACGTTCAGGAAGGGCAATTCGTTTTAACGAAAATACAGTTCGTCCGATGGGAAGAACGGCAACCGGCGTGCGCGGTGTTCGTCTTGCACATGACAAAGATGAAGTTGTTGGCATGATTGCTGTAAACAATCCTGAGGTTACCGTGTTAGTAGTATCAGAAAAAGGATATGGAAAGCGTACCGATATTGAAGACTATCGTGTAACAAACCGAGGTGGTAAGGGTGTTAAAACTATAAATGTTACAGAGAAAACCGGACAATTAGTTTCAATTAAAGACGTTACTGATAGCGAAGATTTAATGATTATTAATCGTTCTGGCATCGTAATAAGAATTCCAGTATCTGCTTTAAGGGTAATGGGTCGTGCAACGCAAGGTGTACGTTTGATTTCTTTAAAGGGCGATGATGAAATTGCATCTGTAACGAAAATAGATCACGAAGAAGATGAGGTAGAAACTGTAGATTTGGAAAGTGTTGTAGTTGATGGAGAGGAATTAGAAGCCGACCCAGCTGCCGAATCTGACGATGCAGAAACAGAGGATGAATCGAGCGACGATAAGGAAGAGGAAAATTAATCCAATAAATAAGAATAGAATAAAAATTTTATGAAAAGAGTAATTCTAAGTATAATTTTGGCAGGTGTAACAAGCTTTGCATTTGCTCAGAAAGGTGAAGTAGCCGAGGCAAAAAAAGCCTGGGGAATATTCCAGATAACAGGGCAGAGCGCTTCCGTACCATTGGCAAAGAAACTGGAAACATTATCAGGTGCTTTGGCTCATACAGACAAAGCCATTGCAGATGAAAAATCTAAAATTATGCCAGAGGCATGGTCTTACAGAGCATTATTTTCATCGGCCATTGCGCTTGTTGATACCGTAAATGCACAAAATGCAGATGCTAATTTAAAAATCGCAATGGATGCTGTTGAGCAGGCAAAGAAACTGGATACCAAAGGCGCAGAGAAAGACAATATTGCGTTAGCAGAAACAAATATCTCTAATGCTGTTAGAAATGCCGGTGTTTTTGCATATAATAAAAAGGATTTTAAAACTGCCTACAGTAAGTTTGTTCAAGCGACAACAATCAATCCTGGCGACACATCTATGTACCTGAACGCCGGTATTGCCGCAAGAACCCTTGGCGATTACCCTAATACGGTACAGCAGTTTAAGAAAGTAATTTCCTTAAATTCGCCTCAATCTAAAGATCTGTATGCTGAGATTATCGACATCACTTTAAAACAGCAAAAAGATACGACTGCCGGTCTAGCTCTAATCAAAGAAGCAGCAGCAAAGTTTCCTGAAGAACCAAGTTTCATTAAAACTGAAACTCAAATTTATATTGACAGGGGCGATGCATCGAAATCTGAACAGATGTTGAACACCTTAGCAACGAAAGAACCAAATAACGCAACATACCAGGTTCTTTTAGGAAATATTTATTTTTCGCAGGCATTAAAACTTCAGAACGACCGCAATAAAATAGATGCTAAAAAAGTTAAAGAATTTAACGAAGTAACCACAAAAATGACGGGTTTGCTTGATAAAGCTTTGCCTTACTACAAAAAAGCTTTAGATATTGATGCAAAAAATGCTGGCGCATTGGAAACATTGAAAACGATTTATGCTTTCAAAAACGACACAAAAAACTATGATGAGATAAAAAAACGTTTAGACGCATTACCTAAACAATAAATAATCGATTTAAAAAAGAGCCCTGAAATTTTCAGGGCTTTTTTTTTATGTTTATTTTTACGGGATTACATTATATGACCATTATGCAAAGCATTTCAAGACTCCTTTTAACTTTCTTTATTACGCTATCTCTTAATTCATATGCCCAAAAGAGCCAGATATTGATTGCACGCAATGCAGTTGGTAAGTTACAGGCATCATTTGCAGGAAAAGAAGATGCAAAAAAACAATTGGGAATAATAGCTGAGGGCTTAAAATCTATAGAATCTGCAGAAAAAGATAATAAAACCAAAAACTGGCCGGAAACCTGGGCGATTAAATCCTACCTAACCTCTTACGCATCAATTATAGAAGCGGATGCCACAACCTCTTTTAAGTATTTCGACACGGCTGTTGTTGCGATAAAAAAAGCAAAAAGTTTAGATAAATATGAAGATCCGTCTGGGTTAATTAAAGCGTCGGATCACAACATTTTAATAAAGAAGCAGGAGCGGGGCAGTCTTGCTTATTTTAACAATGAGTTTAAGGAAGCGTTTGACGATTTAAAGGAAGTAAGTGACAATTTCCCTGCAGATACTACTTTAGCCCTGAATACCGCAATTTGTGCTCAAAATATTCAGCAATACGAAGAGTCTATGAAGTATTTTAAAAGAGCAAAAGAAGATAGCATCCGAAATCCTGCAGTGTTTCAAAAAATGGCGCAGCTGTACATTGCAAAATCCGATTATGCAGGTGCGATCAAAACATTGGAAGACGGTTTAGCTTTAAATGCTTATAATCATACACTTACGAATGACTACATAAATCTTTTGCTGGATACAGAAAACTATAGTAAAGCTCAAGGTCTTATCGAAAATAATCTAAAAGTAGAAAAAGGAAGTAAATTATTATTCTTTCTCTACGGGTATTTACAACAAATTGGTGGAAATAATGCGACCGCAATATTAGCGTACAACAGGGCTTTATCAACCGATCAAAACTATTTTGATGCACTTTATCAGCTTGGCCTGGCCTATGTTAATACAGCAAATGAAACCTTAAAAAAAACTGATGCAGAAAAGAACAATCAATATAAGTCGTTAATCAACCGGGCACAATTCGCATTATTGCGTGCAAATGAAATTAATCCTAACGACAAGCAAACCGTTCAATTGCTTATCGAAATATATGACCGCAAAAACGAACCGGGTAAAGTTCAGGATCTAAAAAGAAAATTACAGGAACTCTAGATTTAAATAGGAGATAATAAAATTCAACTTAACATAATATTAATTATAAGACATATTACATTTGAGTTATTTTACGGTTCTTAATGGACGACGTGTTGGCACCATTTAATTTCATTCAATATTAGCTAATCATTATATGTATGATACACTTTCTTTTGAGGACGCTACCAACTTACAAATTGAACTTGCGAAACAGTTAAAGTTTTCACCGTTAAAACAAATCGAAACCATCGCTGGCGCAGATATCTCATTCAACAAAGATAGTACAACAATGTATGCCGGAATTGTGCTGCTCACTTACCCGCAAATGGCCTTAAAAGCTTATGCATTAGAAACTTTTGAAACCTCATTTCCGTATAAAGCCGGCTTTTTAGGATTTAAAGAGGTGCCGGCGCTGCTAAAAGTATGGAACTTAATTCCGAGTAAACCCGACGTTCTGATTTTGGATGGAAATGGCATTCTACATCCTCGCCGTATGGGCGTTGCATCTCATTTTGGTATACTGGCTAATCAGCCTACCATCGGATGTGCAAAACGTATTTTATATGGAGAAAACCATGTTCCTGGAAATTTGAAATACAGTACATCAATGATTACCAATGGTGCCGAAACTTTAGGTTACGCCTTAAGAACCAAGGTGAACTGTGCTCCTGTTTATATTTCTGCAGGTCATTTAATTACCCAGGATCAAAGTTTATCCATCATGAAAAAATGTGTGGGGAATTATAGAATTCCGGAGCCTACCCGCTTAATTCATAATCTGGTTAATGATTTTAGAATAGGAAAATTAAAGTCAGGTTATCACGCAGTCAATCAACCCCTAAGCCTGTTTTAAATCCAGTTGATGCCTTTTTTAAGAAATTGCTGTGTTTTAAATTCTTCAGAAGCGGCTTCAGGCTGAACATTATATCCCCAATTTGCCTGTGGAGGCAAGCTCATCAAAATCGATTCAATTCTGCCATTGGTCTCCAAACCAAATTTTGTTCCCGAATCGTAAACCAGGTTAAACTCTACATAACGGCTGCGTCGCTGGTATTGCCATTCTTTTTGAATGTCGTTAAAATCTTTATCACGGTTTCTATCGATTAACTCGGTATAAATGGGGAGAAAGGTTTCACCGACATTGGCCGAAAAATCCAGAATTTCTTCCCATGTCAAGCTTGTATTTTCAGGTTTCAACCTATCGTAGAAAATACCTCCGATACCACGTGTTTCCTCACGATGTTTGATGTAAAAATAATCATCTGCCTGGGCTTTAAATTTCGGATAAAAATCCATATTGAAATCATCACAAGCTTGTTTCAATTTATGATGAAAAAAACGGGCGTCGTTCTCAAAAACATAGTGAGGTGTTAAATCAATTCCGCCGCCAAACCAGCGTGTTTCATCATTTAATTCAAAATAACGAATGTTCATGTGAATGATGGGAACCAGCGGGTGATTCGGATGTATAACGATAGAAACGCCGGTTGCAAAAAAATCATCTTCGGTAACGTTGAATGCTTTTTTTACCGCTTCAGGTAATTTCCCGTGTACTGCTGAAAAGTTTACGCCACCTTTTTCAATTATTGCTCCCTTTTGCATAATCCGGGTACGGCCGCCTCCCCCGCCATGTCGCTCCCAAAGTTCTTCTTCAAATGTTCCTTTGCCGTCAGCAATTTCTAATCCTTTGCAAATTTCATCCTGTATTTGCCTATAACGCTCGGCTACTTCTTCTCTAAACATGGCGGTGTGATTTAATCCATAGCAAATTTAAGGCTATTAAAACAGCTATAATGATTTATGTTTAGATAGTACATTTTATTGACACTGGGGAAAACCTTGAAATTGATTTATTCTTCCAGATAATCCAAATCTTTATTGAAGCTTTCTTTCAATTGGCTTAAGCCGAAAACTGCAATCACGGTTAATAAGCCCATTACAATATATCCGGCAGGAATTAAGCCATATTTTTGGGCAAAAAATTCGAATATAAATGTAATTGGAATCAAAGCACCACGAACAAAATTTGGTGCTGTCGTTGTTACTGTAGCGCGGATGTTGGTGCCAAATTGTTCTGATGCGATAGTAACAAATGTTGCCCAATAGCCAACAGAGAATCCCATAAACAAACAAATCCATATAAATAAATCACTGTTTAGTCCGTAACTGGTCAAATAAACAACAACACTAATTACAGATAGCAAATGGAAAATAAATACGGTTTTCCTTCTTGACTTCAGAAACTGGGCCAAAAGGCCTGTCACCACATCCCCTATGGCAATCCCGAAATAGGTAAACATAATGCCTGTTCCGGCTTTTAAAGGTTCTGTAGCACCCAATGCCTTACCAAATTCAGGTGCTAAGGTGACCAGAATGCCCACAACAAACCAAAGTGGTATGCCGATTAAGATGCAATACAGATATTTTAAAAAGCGTTTTCTGTTATTAAAAAGCATGAAAATATTGCCTTTTGCAACTTCTGTTTGTGCTGCATGCTTAAACATACCCGATTCGAAGGTGCCAACCCTGAGCAGTAGCAAAACCAAGCCCATTCCGCCCCCAACAAAATAGGATGTTTGCCAGGAGTACTTTGACGCAACTGTTGCGGCAACTGCAGCGCCCAACAAGCCAATTGCACCGACAATCATGGTTCCATAGCCACGTTTTTCTTTATCCATCGTTTCCGCAACAAGGGTTATACCAGCACCCAATTCGCCGGCAAGTCCAATACCTGCAATAAACCTGATTATCGCATAACTATGAACTGATGTAACAAAGCCGTTTGCAATATTAGCTAAAGAATATAATAGTATCGAACCAAAGAGGACTTTAATCCTTCCAAGCTTATCGCCCAAAATTCCCCATATAATTCCACCCAACAATAACCCAAACATTTGAGAATTTATGATTAGGAAGCCATCGCTACGCATATTTTCGGCTGAAACACCAATTTCAGTCAAGCTTTGAACCCTCACAACGGAGAATAAGACCAAATCGTAAATATCTACAAAATAGCCTAATGCGGCTACGATAACCAGGAAAATAATGTTGCGTTTGTTTGCTTTTGATTGGGGATCCATTTTAACTATTTGGTTTAATTGTCTGAAAGTACAAATAAGTGCAAATATTTAAAATAGAGAATGAAATTTTAAAACAAAAAAATGCCCCCGGATTTCGAATAAAGCCGGGGGCATTGCATTTAAAACGTCTTTCAATTTTCTACATTGGAGGCATTTTCTTTGCCGTATCAGGTGGCATTGTTGTTTTTGTAGTATCCGGAGGAGTTGTAGTTGTTTTAGTCGTATCCATCGGAGCTGTCGTTGTTGATGTAGAATCCGTCATAGTGCTGTCTGATGAGCCAGCCATGTTTTTAGACGAATTGCATGCTGAGGTGGCAACCATTAATGTGCCAGCGAAAGCAAGACTTAAGATTATTTTTTTCATAGTTTTTTTATTGTTATCTGTAATCTTAACAACTCTTCAGTCATTTGGTTTTAGATTTCTGGTTTTACAGCTAAAAAAAAGAACATAATCATCAGGATTACAGTTTTTTATGAAAATATTTTACTACAAATTTAACATCATTCGAGTTTAGAACCTGTGTTTTTCAAAATTAAAGGCTATAGTTTTCGGGATTTATAAAAATGAGTATACATAATCATACGAAATAATTTATTGTAGACGATTGACTATTTAAATATAAAAATGCACATTTGAGCACTCTAAAATATTTTTCTCCAATGAGGGATTATTACCACAATACCATTGCTACCGCAATAAAATCTCCACATTTTAACACAACAACCACCTGTGGCACAGATTGCAAAAATACAGGTATCCACGAAGTACAAACAGGCAGTTTATGGCAGCAAATCAAAAATTTCTCAGGTGGGATTTTGGACACTACAAACTGGCCGCCGCGCTGGCAATGTGGAAACTGGTCTGATTTTCATGGCTGGCTTTATATTGTATCCGATGTTGTAATATGGGCATCTTATTTCGTTATTCCATTTATATTGATTGTAATGTTACGCAAGCGACCAGATCTTCCTTTTCCCAGGTTGATTTGGCTGTTTGTAGGATTCATCGTGTTATGTGGACTCACACATTTAATTGATGCGGTTATTTTTTGGTGGCCGGCATATCGGTTAAGTGCGGTACTACGTTTTGCGACCGCAATTGTTTCTGCTATAACTGTATTTGCACTTTACAAAATTATACCATCGATACTCAGCCTCCGCTCTGTAAAAGAACTGGAATATGAGATTGAAGCCCGGAAGCAGGCTGAAGAAAAGTTGGCTGCGAGTGAATTTCTCCTATCTGAAGCTGGCCGGTTAGGGAAAGTAGGCGGTTGGGAAATTGATATTAATTCCAGGAAAGTGTACTGGTCAAAGGTGATTTACGATATACATGAACTTCCATATAATCATAAGATTACATTTGAAAATGCATCCGATTATGTTATGCCAACATCCAGGAATAAGATTGTAACAGCTATAAAAGAATGTATCGAAAATGGAACTGGATATGATTTTGAACTACAGATACAAACGGCCAAAGGTGCAATCGTTTGGGTAAGAACATATGGCGAGGCCTTTTACGATGAAGACGGGAATATTACCAAATTAAGAGGTGTTTTAATGGATATTGATAAATATAAGGCAAATGAGATTTCATTGTATAAATCAATGGAAATGGTTAACCAGAATAATAAGCAATTAAAGGGTTTTACGCATATACTTTCACACAACATCCGCAACCATGCCAGCAACCTTTCACTTTTGATAAGTATGTTGGATACGACCACATTAAATAGTCATAATGCGGAGCGCGTGGAAAAATTAAACATTGTATCCGGGGGACTCAACAAAACGCTTGATGATCTTAACGACGCGATTAAAATCAGGGAAAGCAAAGTCCATGCAGAAGTACTTTCCTTAGCCGATATGATGAATGATGTGGTGGCGATAATGCAGCCGGAAATCATGAGCAGCTCTGTATCCATAGAAAAAGACTTTGGCGAAAAAACAATTTTGTTTCCGAAGTTGTATATGGAGAGTATTTTAATGAATTTGTTATCTAACGCAATAAAATATAAGAGAGATGATGAAAATTTACTTGTAAGTCTGAAAACGTACAAAAATGGGAATGGACAAACCGTACTCGAATTTAAAGATAATGGCCTTGGAATTAACCTTGAACTGCACGGACAGAAGATTTTTGGACTTTACAAAACATTTCATAATCATAAAAATGCACATGGCGTAGGATTATTCCTGGTGAAAACTCAAGTTGAATCTCAAGGTGGACTAATTTCTGTTGAAAGCGCAGAAGGGAAAGGTTCCACATTCAGAATCATTTTTGGAAATGGAAATTACAGTTAATTTAAATAATGGGAAAAATAAAAACTGCTTGCGTAATAGATGATGACGACATTTATTCTTATTCAGTAGATTGGATTATACAAACAAATGATATTGCGGAAAAAACATTGTTTTTTTCTAATGGAAGGTTGGCCTTAGATTTTTTTCTAGAAAATCTTCAACAATCTGAAAATTTACCTGACGTGGTTTTACTTGATATAAACATGCCTGTTTTAGATGGATGGCAGTTCATGGATGCTTATGTTAAATTGAAAGCATCCATAAGCAAAAACATAATTTTTTATATGGTAAGTTCCACCATAGACGAAGATGATTATAAAAAATCGCGGATGTATCCGGAAATTGTAGATTTCATAGTGAAACCCATAACCATTTCTGCACTTACAAATATTGCCCTTCAATTTGGATGATTGACTATTCACTAGTAGAGATCTTATCAAGTTGTTTAAATTTGCCTATTTTTGGATATGAACTTTACCAATAATTTTCCTATCCTTGAGAATTATACTTATTTAAATACGGCTTATTCAGGCTTGTTGTCGACTGAAATTGCGAGTTGGCGCAAAAAACATGATGAAGATTTTATTCAGAATGGAAGTGTTTTCAGGGCAGACAGCCTGAAAGTATTGGATGAACTGAGATATAACCTTTCCAGTAGTTTTTCAGTAAATATTGAAAATACATTTTTAAGTCCGAACTTTTCTATAGGTTTTAATGCCATTTTAAATGGAATGAATAAAAATCAACGGTTTTTATTATTGCAGGAAGACTACCCTTCTGTAAGTTATCCAGTTACAAGCATCGGCTTTGAGTATTTAGAGATCCCAATTAATGCAGATTTAGAGCAAAATATTCTTAATGCAATTGAAAAATTTAAACCCACAATTTTTGCGTTTAGCATGGTGCAATACATCAGTGGGCTTCAAATGCAAAGCGATTTTATAAAAAGCCTCAAAGCCAATTTCCCCGACTTGATTTTAATTGCAGATGGCACCCAGTTCTTAGGCACTACCGTTTTCAACTTTGAGCAATCCGGATTGGATGTGTTGATTGGCAGCGGCTATAAGTGGCTTTTAGGTGGCTATGGAAATGGCTATATTTTCCTGTCTGATGCAGTTAAAAACGAGCTATATAAACATCGAAAAAAATTAAATTTGCCAAATGCACCGTTTTTGAGCGGACGCGACCATTTATCCCTTAGCTTAGAACCCGGCCACCTCGATAGTTTAAATTTCGGTACACTAAACCAGGGCATAAACTATTTAAATGAGGTTGGTTTTAGTTATATTGAAAAAGCAAATCAGAATTTGGCACAAAAAGCCAGGGTTGCTCTACATGCTAAGGGCTTGCTTACAGACTGGATGGTCGAGCGGGCAGAACAATCACCCATTTTTAGTTTGCCCTTAGGGAAGGCCGTTGCTGACCGGTTAAATGAAGAAAAAATTCTATGCTCACCACGCGGTACGGGCACCAGGATTTCCTTTAATTTTTACAATACGGAGGAAGATTTATATCGCTTATTAGCTGCAATTGAATAATCTAAGCAAATTTCCATACTGCATCTACAAAGTATTGTCGCCGGTCTGAGAAGTATTGAACGACTTTAAAACCCGATGAATCGGCAAGATCTTCAATTTCAGATAAAGAATATTTCTGCGAAATCTCCATATAGATATATTCATCTTTTGAAAACGACACTTCTGCATCATCTATATGCACAAGTTGATTCTTCAAGCTAATCAGGTAGCTTTTGCAGGACCCAGTTTCAGGATCATAACTTGCATAATGGTCAAAAGCGTCTAAGTCAAAGGTTCCATTAAGTTCACGGTTAATTCTGTTTAACAGGTTTAAGTTGAAAGAGCGGGTGATGCCGGATTTATCATTATAAGCATCTAATATCTGTTTTGGATTTTTCTTTAGGTCGAATCCTATAATCAGGATGTCTTCCGGTGATAAAATATCTTTTAAATTAATACAAAATTGCTGCGCTTCACCAACACTCATATTGCCAATGTTTGCACCCATGAAAAGAACCACTTTTTTTCGGTCTGAAATTTCACAGGCTTTTCTTAACATATCAAAATAATCGCCGTTAAGCCCCTGGAAGTTCAACAAAGGTAATTTTACAGGCAGGCCTGCACTTAACTCTTCAATTACATGTTCCGAAATATCTATAGGATAATATTTAAAATCGTGTTTTTTTTCCAATAGCTTTCGTAACAGATGAATGGATTTTGTGGCATCGCCTGCACCCAGTTCGATTAAATCGAAGCCGGTCCCATCGGTTGAAATTGCATCCGCAATTCCATCTGCCTGGTCCTTCATAATTTCCATTTCAGCATCTGTAAGGTAATATTCCTCCATAGCCATAATCTGCTGAAAAATCTGGTCTCCGGTTTCATCGTAAAAATATTTCGAATACATGCGTTTAGGTTCGGCATGTAATCCTTCCAGAGTTTCCTGAAGAAACTGAGTGCTGCTTATTGCTGTTTTTTCTGTAGAAAGCATCATAAAATACTATCTGGCCAGGCGTATGCCTGTGTATTGCCATCTTAAATGTGGATGAAAGAAATTTCTGTATGTAATGCGGCTATGCCCTTCTGGTGTTGCAACAGATGCGCCACGCAGTACCTTCTGGTTAACCATAAATTTACCATTGTATTCGCCAATGGCACCCGGTGCTTTACTAAAACCAGGATAAGGCAGGTAGGCACTCTCCGTCCACTCCCACCGTTCGCCCCAATTAAACTGTTGCGCGGCTACCTCCCATTCAGATTCTGTAGGCAAACGCATGCCTTTCCAACAGGAAAAAGCGTAAGCCTCGTAATAACTTACATGGGTCAGAGTAGCATTTAAGTCAATTGCTTTTAGTCCCTGAAGCGTATAGTTAAACCATTTGCCGTCAATCTTATGCCAATACATCGGGGAAACGATGTGATTGCTGTTTACCCAATCCCAGCCTTCCGCATGCCAGTAATTAAAATTCTGGTAACCGCCATCATCCATAAAAGCCATAAACTCCTGATTGGTTACCAATGTCTGGCTTATGGAAAACTGATTCAGGTATACCTTATGGCGGTTCAGCTCATTATCAAAGCAAAAATCCGATCCGCTGTAGCCAATTTCATAAATTCCTTCTGAAATGGTTAAAAATCCTTCGTTTTCTGATGACGCAGCGCCACTTTCTGTTTTTTCAGCATGGTAGGCAGGAAATAGCGGGTTATTGCCCAGGATAAATTTAATGTCTGTTAATAGCAGTTCCTGGTGTTGTTGTTCATGGTTGAAGCCGAGTATAATTAATTCATATACCTCTGCGTCCAGTTCCTGCGTTAAAAACTCCGCCATGGCTTCATCTACATATTTTCTGTACTGGTAAACCTCACTTACGCCCGGCCTGCTCAGGTTACCACGATCGGTGCGGATTACCCGGTTGCCAATGGTTTCATAATAGCTGTTGAATACAAAATTGTAGTCTTCATTATAAACCTGGTAACCAGGTGCAAAAGCCTTTAAAATAAAAGTTTCAAAAAACCATGTAGTATGTCCTAAATGCCACTTCGGCGGACTTACGTCAACAACTGGCTGAACCACATAGTCTTCTGTCTGTAAAGGCTCACAAATTTGTTCGGAATATTTTCTGATGCTCAGGTATTTTTCAGCAAGATTCATTAATTATTATCGAGATGGTGCTTAAGATCTGTTATGCTATAAACATTGAGTTCTGCCGATTGTTTTTGCCGCATCATTAAAGCATAAGAATTATTAAAGCCAATTGGCTTCAACCATTTAATCTTATATTTTTTTACAAATTCTGTGCGAACATAGGCATATGTTTTGTCTTTGTTGGTTATAACCGCTGCGACCAAGCGCTTATCAGGCTTTAATATGGCAAGCAGTCCTGTACCGGTATATTCAGGATAAAGATCAATTTGATTATTTAGTAGAGCATCAAAACAAATTTTTGTGCCGCCAAGGCCTGTTTTGGTTTCAACCTGGTAATCAGTATTGCCCCTGATGAGCATGCTGTAGATTTCTGCAAGGATGTATTGTTCACCAAAAATTTTCGAGCCTATCTTAACCGTTCCTGACTGCCCCTTTCCAGGCACTTTATACAGCTTGTTTTTTACCAGGAAATCCTTTGCAACACGTTCGGGCGATTGGTGTAGATAATCCGTTCGATAATTTAAGTCGGTCATGATTGAATCGCTAATCTTCCCGGAAAGTAAATTCAGCGTATTTTCCAGACCAGGGAATTTTGCCAGGGAAGACTGCAACACGATGGGCGCTGCATAATAAGGCGGAAATATGCCCTTGTCATCTTTTAATATCTTCAGGTCAAAAGCTTTTAAGCGGCCATCTGTAGAATAACCGCTAATTACGTCGAGTTCCTTTGTATAAGCCGCCTTATACATCACAGCATCGCTGATAACGACCGTGTTTATTTTTAAGCCATAGGCCGTTTTCAAACCTAAATCCCCATCCTGCCGGCCCATAAATTCGGGGGTAAAACCCGCCTTCAGGCCTGAGCCATAAGCTGATGGTAAAATGTAAAATGCACTTAGCACTATCAAAAGAATGGGCAAAATCGTTAAGGTTTTACGAAGGTTTTTAAAATTCATCTTTTGAACCAGTGCCAGTAAGGCATCCAATACTATGGCCAGCAAGGCCGCCGGAATTGCGCCGGCCAAAATCATGTTGGTATTGTTCAGCGAAATTCCACCAAAAATAAACTCACCTAAACCGCCTGCTGCAATGTACGAAGCCAAAGTTGCCACGCCCACATTTATAACTGTTGCCGTTCGGATACCAGCTAAAATAACCGGCATAGCAAGGCGAAATTCTATTTTAAATAAAATCTGAGCTTTATCCATCCCCAGGGCTTTGGCAGCTTCGATGATGTGTTTATCTATACCTATAATTCCCGTGTAAGTATTTCGGATAATTGGTAGCAAGGCATAGATAAGTAGTGCAACTATGGCCGGTTTGGCGCCGATGCCCAAAACAGGTATCATAAAACCCAGCAAGGCAATGCTCGGTACAGTTTGTAAAATGCCGGCTATACCCAATACCGTACCTGATAAAGCACGTTTTCTGGCAATTAAGATGCCTAATGGCAATCCTATCGCAATTGCAAATAGTAAAGAAATGAAAGTTAGGCCAATATGCTGTAAAGTCTGGTTAAGTAATTTATCCGATTCCATCAACATGAATTGCCATAGCGTTTGTTGTTGCTCATCCATGTTGATTGGTATTTTTGTATTGGTTAAATGCCCTCATTAAAATATCAAAGCTTATCTTTTTAAAAACGCCTTTTTCATCCTCAAAAATCAGCTCACTTAAATTTCCTGAACGTAACTTTTCCATCGCGTCCCAAACACTAAGTTCAGGACTAAACCTGTTCTCGGATACATAGGAGGCTTCATGCAAATTTGCCCAAACATCTGAAATGCGTATCATTTTAAATTCGAGCGCCAACCTCTCCCCGTCTAAAAACTTCCTTGAAAAATCGTTTAAAGGATTAAGCAGCAGTTCTTTTGGCGTGCCAACCTGCATTATTTCCCCTTTGTCCATCAAGCAAATCCGGTCTGCCAGTTCAAAAGCTTCCTGCACATCATGCGTAACCATCACAATGGTTTTCCTTTTTAATTCCTCTAAATCTTTAAATTCTTTGCGAATACTGCCTCTGGTAACGTTGTCTAACGCGCCAAAAGGTTCGTCCATAAGCAATAAAGAGGGGTCTGCAACTAAAGCCCTGGCTAAACCGACACGTTGCTGCTGGCCGCCACTTAGCTCATTAGGGTAAAGTTTTAAACTGTCTTTTGGTAAATGAAGTTTATCGACTAACTCAATAATTCTTCTATCCGTTTTATCTTTTTCCCAGTTTAATAATTTCGGAATGACAGAAATATTTTCTTCGATGGTATAATGCGGAAATAAGCCGATATTTTGCATAACGTAACCAATCCCCCTTCTTAACTTTTCGGGATTTTGTTGCTTAATATCTTTCCCATCTATTAAAACCTGCCCACCATCTGGTTCTATCAGGCGGTTTATCATTTTAAGGGTGGTTGTTTTTCCACAGCCGCTTGTACCGAGCAACACCAGGTTCTCCCCCTCATTAACTTTAAATGAAACCTGGTTTACCGCAATAGTGGCGCCATACTTTTTACTTACACCTATCAGTTCGATCATATTTAATCGTCTAGCTTCATAAAAAGGTTGTTCAGTGATTCTGAATAAGTTGGATGTGCAAAAACACAATACCTGATTCTATCATAAGTAATTTCGCCCTCCATAGCCATTTGTAGAACCGACATAATTTCTCCACCCTCTGACGCCAGAATAGCGGCGCCTAATATTTTTTTTGATTTTACATCTACTATTGCCTTCATCAGGCCTTTTGTTTCTCCGGTTTCAATTCCCCGGGCAACAGAAGACATTGGTAATATGGCAACTTTATAGTTCATTTTCTTTTCTCTTGCTTCAGTTTCCGATATTCCAATCCGCCCCAACTGCGGGTCGGTGAACATGCAATATGGAACCGGACGGTCTGCAATAGTGTAATTTGTTCCCTCAATCAGATTTCGATAAACAATGGTATAATCGTTGTATGCAATGTGGGTAAAGGCGGGTCCGCCTTTTACATCGCCCAATGCAAAAATTCCTTCTACATTCGTTTCCAGCTTTTGGTTAACAAGAATATGACCCCTATCATCCATTTTTACACCACAAAATTCTAAACCCAAATTCTTTGTTTGCGGTGCTCTACCCACGGCAATTAAAATATGGCTTGCCTGTAATATTTGCTTTTCTTTTTTACCAAGCTGAATTTCAACGCTTATTTCATTTTGGCTAATAGACCTTACCTTAGTTACTTGGGAGTCAGTTAGTATTTTTATTTTTTCGTCCTGAAGAATTTCAGTAAGCGATGTCGAAATATCCTCGTCTTCTTTAGCAATAATTGAATTTGACTTCTCTATAATGGTTACTTTGCTGCCGAATCTGCTGAACATTTGGCCAAACTCCAAACCAATATAATTGCCCCCGACAACCACCAAATGTTCGGGAATTTCATCCAAATCTAAAATACTTGTTGAAGTTAAAAAATTTGTTTCGCTTAGTCCTTCAATATCCGGGATTATAGTTTTTGCACCTGTATTTATAAAAACCCAATCAGCGGTTAAGACTTCCACTTTACCATTTTCCAGTGAAATTGTAATTTCTTTTTTGCCGGTAAATTTCGCCTCGCCCATGTACAGTTTTAAACCTTTTGTCGATTCAATGCCTTTTTCGGCAGAACCTCTAAACTGGTCTACAATTTTATTCTTGCGCCCGATTACTTTTTTGAAATCTACTTTTACATGCCCTGTTTCCACACCGAGGCTTTCTGAATTTCTAGCCAGGTAAGCTAACTTTGCAGAAGCAACCATGGCTTTAGTAGGTGTACAGCCATCATTTATACAAGTGCCTCCAACAAATCTTTTTTCGATAATGGCCGTTTTTTTTCCTGCTTTAGCTAGGTTTTTTGCCAGTGGTACTCCTGCCTGGCCGGCACCAATAATGACTGCGTCGTAATGTTTCATTGTTTTATAATTTTGGTCGTAAATAAAAAAGCAAACCGTCAGATGATAACCAAAATCTCAATCCAATGTTTCATCTTATATACAACCAGCTTAATATTAAGCCTAAAATTGACTAGCTTTAATTTTAAATATAATGATATGAGTCAGCAAAAACAAGACCTCAAACACTGCTTCTTGAAAACAATGATGTTTGTTTGTTTTTTATTTACCTCAAGCCTGCTGTTTGCGCAGAACGAATTAAGTCCGAGGGCAACCTACTCTGATTTATTTGAGCGGGTACAATGGGGTAGAATTTATCCTGACAGTAAATCTTTCGCCGATGCGATTCCTAAAATGCAGCCTTCAGAAATAATGGCGGCTTATAAAGCACAAAAAGATTTCAAGGAATTTAGTTTAAAAGCGTTTATTAACAAATATTTCTCTTTGCCCGAAAATCATAACGCTGTTTACCAATCTGATGTCAATGCAGGTATCGAAAAGCATTTGGATACGTTATGGACGGTTCTGAAGCGAAATCCGGATACCGCTACAAAATTTCCAACGTCATTGTTACCTCTGCCAAAACCCTATATTGTTCCTGGCGGTCGTTTCAGAGAAATTTATTATTGGGACTCGTATTTTACCATGTTAGGTTTACAAAAGGCGGGTAAGACAGAAATCATGAAAGATATGATTGATAATTTCGCTTATCTGATAAATAAATATGGCTTTATTCCAAACGGGAACAGAAGTTATTATTTAACTCGATCCCAACCACCGTTTTTTGCAGCAATGGTTCAGCTGCTCACCCAACATAATTCAGCTAATAAAATAAGCGATTATAAAGAAGTGCTGGAAAAGGAATATAATTTCTGGATGAAAGGTGCCTCACAATTAAACAATGGTCAGGCAGCAAATCATGTTGTAAAACTAATTGATGGAACGATTTTAAACCGTTATTATGATGCTGGCGATCAACCTCGTGAAGAATCTTATAGAGAAGATTATGAGGCTGCGAAGTTGACTAAGCAACAACCATCTGTATTTCTTCGTAATGTGCGTTCGGCGGCAGAGTCCGGATGGGATTTCAGCAGCAGGTGGTTTGCCGATGGAAAAAGCTATAGCCGAATTATTACAACAGATATATTGCCAGTGGACTTGAATACCTTACTCTACAACCTTGAAATCGCAATAGCTGAAGCAAATAAACAATCCGGAAATCTGGCTAAAACAGCCTTGTTTAGGGCAAAAGCCAAGGGAAGAAAAGCCGCTATTTTAAAATACTTTTGGAATCCAGAACAAAATTTCTTTACAGATTATAATTGGAAAAGTAGGCGTCTATCCAACCAGATTACCCTAGCGGCTTCTTTTCCACTTTACTTTAAAATTGCAACGCCTCAACAGGCAAAATCTGTTTCAGAAAGAATTGAGAAAGATTTTCTGAAAACCGGTGGTCTGATTACCACGCTAACGACAACTAAAGAGCAATGGGATGCACCAAATGCATGGGCGCCTTTACAATATATAAGTATCCAGGGCTTACACAATTACGGTTTTAATAAGCTTGCCAATACGATAACAAACAGATGGGTAAACCAAAATATTGCTGTTTTTAAAGAAACCGGAAAATTAATGGAAAAATATAATGTGGTCGAACCTTCAAGCAAAGGTGGTGGCGGTGAATACCCCTTACAGGATGGATTCGGGTGGACAAATGGTGTCCTTTTAAAACTCATGAAAAAGTAAAATCCTTACAGTTATCTAATTGAGCTTTGCTGGAAAAAACTATTTTTCGACAAGTTCAACGCGACAATTTTAGAGTTTTTATTCGTCATAAAAAAGGTGTTCTTCTCCATGCCTACACGAATAATTTCAATCGATTTAAAACAAAAACCAGAGGCTGAACTGTTGTGGGATAAAAAATCTTTCATCAATTACAGCCTCCGGCTTCACGTTTAAGAATTAATAACCCGGGTTTTGAACCAGGTTTGGATTACCAAGCTGATTATCAGGAATTGGGAATACCAAATATTTAGCTTCACTGGCTGGTTTTTCCTGCCAGGCCGCAAGGTATTTCCCGAAACGGATTAAATCCTGTCGTCTGAAACTTTCCCAGTAAAGTTCACGACCGCGTTCATCTAATAAAACATCCAAAGTTAAGGCAGTTAAAACGGATGCACCCCTAACCGTTCTTAATGAATTTACCAATGTTAGTGCCTGAGCTGTTTGCGATGTTCTTAGCTGGGCTTCAGCTTTCATTAACAAAACATCCGAGTAACGGAAATAAACCCAGTCGTTATCCGGTTTCCTCGACCCCGTATTGGCATAATCAATCGGATATTTAATTACACGAATACCTGCAACTTCAAGGTGGTTTGGATCGCGCTCGATGATGGCAACCTCTGGTGTAAATGCCAAGGGGTTACCTTTTCTGTCTTTTAAAGCCACGCCATTCTGGTCAAACTGCTGGCCAACAAGAAAACCCACCCTGATGCCCGAAATATTTGTTTGTCCGGTATAAGCCACGCTCCTTCTTTTATCGCCCGCTTCGAATTTGTCATAGAAGTTGGAAAGTGAAGAAAAACCATTATAACCATTAGGATTTTGATTATAGTGCGTGGTGCATTTCCATTGACCATCTAAGTCGCTGCCCGATGCGCCTCCTATATTTTGAGCCGTAAAAATGTTTTCTTTTGAAATCACATCATTTGTAGGCGCAAAATTATCGAAGTAGTTTGCGCTCAACACATAGCCACTGGTCGAAATCTCATCAGCCAAGCTAATTACTTTAGCCATATCTGCAGCATCGAAAGTTGGCGCAGCACGGTTTAAAAAAGCCCCCTTGTTTAGGTAAACTTTCATTAAAAGTGTTTTAGCAGCATTTTTATTCGCCACATTTGCCGGACCAGCAGGTAAATCAGGAATAATTGCCGTCAGTTCAGCGATTAAATAAGCTACTTCATCGGCCGCATTTCTAACACGCGATGGTTTGGTAACGTCTTCTCCAGCATCTCTATAAGGAACCTGTCCCCAACCATCTAAAATTGAAAACTGCGCAAAAGCACGTAAAAATCTGGCCTGGGCAGCCTGAGCTGGCGTCGGGCTAGCGCCTAAAACGCTGGTAGCAACATAAGAAATACTATTTAAATCTCTGAAAACATCAGAAATTCGCGAATGATCAGGCGCCCATTTGTGCAGGTGCAACGAACGCCAGGCTCCGTTATCATCCCAGTCTCCCGCACGTGTCGGAACAATTAATTCATCTGTTGTTACTTCCTGCAACGCCGACCAGTTCCATGGCGCCTGATAAGGGCCTATCATTGCGGCATAAGTTGCGCCTAATAAACTCGAAACATTTCCGCCACTCACACCCGCGCTGCTCACCTGGCCGTTTAGGTCTTCATCCAGCTTGGTACAAGCCGAAAAACTTAAGGCCACCACAGCAAAACCGATAATATATTTATTTTTCATGTTTGTATTTTTTAAATATTAAAGAGAAAAATTAACACCAAAATTGAACGTTCTCGCAGTTGGATAAGCTGTATAATCTATCCCTGCAGACGGTACACCGCTTACCCCTTTGTTTACATTAACCTCAGGATCGAAACCAGTATAATTCGTAATTACAAATAGATTTTGACCGTTAACATAAATGTTTAACGATTTTATTGATTTGCCAATGTTACCGATGTTGTAATTTAATGTTGCATTAGCCAGTTTCAGGTAATCGCCTTTTTCAATGTATCTCGACGAAGCGGCAATCGGGTTTGCCAATGATTCAGCAACAGGCAGATTCATTAAAGCAGAAGAAATATTTCTTGTACCCAGGTTGGAAATTGCCAGAACAGAGTTTGCCGTATTGTTGTAAATGTCTTGCCCGAAAGCACCATTAAAGTTTGCGGTAAATGACAGTTTTTTGTACCTCAAGTTTGTACTCAAGCCCATAATCACTTTTGGATTTGGATTACCAACATAGTAATTTGTAAAGCCATCATCCGTATAAATAGAGAATCCATTCGCATCCAATCCTTTATATTCCCTGGTCACCATAGCGAATAATGGCAATCCGTTTTGAATTACTTCGGTTGTAACACCACTTAAACCCTGCCCATTTAATGAACCTGTTTTAATTATACCAGTAATGTTTTGAACTTTGTTTTTTATAAAAGTTGCATTACCGCCTAAAGACCAGGAAATGTTATCAGTCTCTATAATGTTTCCGTTTATGGTTAATTCCAAACCTTTATTGATGATCTGGCCAGGTAAATTCACCCAGGTTGGCACATTTCCGCCAACTGCCGGTACAAATGAAATTTGTGGAAACAATAAATCATTTGTTTTTTTATGGAAATAATCCACAGAACCTGTAAGTCTGTTTTTAAAGAATCCAAAATCAACACCTACGTTAGTTTGCTCATCCGACTGCCATTTAAGGTTAGGATTTGCATTGTTAATGGCCACTAAAGTAGGTGCACCATTTGAGTTTCCGAAATCATAACGTTGTTGAGCAGAGCCTGATGGAAAATCCTGATTACCTGTTTTTCCATAACCTACCCTTAGTTTCAACTGGTCGATCCATTCCGTGCTTGCCATAAAACCTTCTTTTTTAATATCCCATGCGGCTGCAAATGAAGGGAAATAACCATAACGGCTGGATTTACCAAATTTGGTAGAACCATCCGCTCTGAAAGTTGCGGTTAATATGTACCTGTTATCATAATTAAAAATCGCTCTTGCGAAATAAGACTGCAATTCGGTTGTTGGGTTGTTAAAGGCTGAAAAAGTACGGTTAGCCGGAGCAGTAGTTTGAAAAGCGTCCGTATAATCAGCATCAATATTGCCAAAACCGGTTGCTGTATTCACGGTTCCCTTGTTTATGAAATTTGAATATTCGTAACCAATAATAGCGTTCAAATTTAATTTACCTATAATTTCCTTGTTAAAATTTAAAGTATTAGTAAACTGTTGAGTTATTAATTCCGAGTTCGAATAACTGGCATATCCACCTAAGAAATTACCATCTGGCTGTATGCCCTGAAGATTTAAAGTGCTCCTTGTTGAAGCTCTTCTTATGCCCGTGCTGTAATTAACACTGGCCAGCATACGATATTCTAACCATGGCGTAATTTTATAATAAGGAGAAACGCTTCCCAAAATTGTTGAAACTTTAGTTTTATCGTTATTGGCCGCCAGTGCAGCTAAAGGATTTATGGTGGTTGAACCGTAATCTATAAATAAGCTGCCATCTGGGTTATAGAAGGATTGTGTTGGGTTCCATGATAAAGCCTGGCTAATTAAACTTCCTGTAAAACCCGCATCAGTTGTAATTGGTGCAATTTTTTCAAGATACTGGTTGCTAATCATATTAACATCCAAACCCAGTTTTTTACTTTCCAAAAATTTGAAGTTTCCATTAAAGCCGGCAGAATATTTTTTGAAGTCGGTTGTTTTGATAATACCCTGTTGATCCTGGTAACCCAACGAAGCACGGAACGTATTTCCGTTTGCGCCACCACTTATGCCGACAGAATAATTTTGATTATAGGCTGTTCTCGTTATCGCATCAAGTGCATCCACGCTGGTACCAAAATTTCCGGCGGTTAGGCCATATTTTGATAGGGCCGCACGATACTCATCGCCTGAAAGAACGTCAACTCTCCTGGCAATGTTACTCACACCCGCGGAAGCGCTGAAGTCTATTTTCGTATCGCCGGATTTACCGCGTTTCGTTGTGATTAAAACCACACCATAAGCCGCACGAGAACCATATATAGCCGTTGCAGAGGCATCTTTCAGAATCTCCATCGATTCGATATCTGCAGGATTAATAAAGTTTAACGGATTCCCGTCTGGTGCAGTTCCGATACCAGCACTGGTTGATGGCCTTGCTGAACGACCATCCAAAGCCACTCCATCCACAACATATAGAGGTTGCCCGGTTCCTGTAATGGCCGAATTACCCCTAATTCTAACAGTGGAAGCCCCTCCTGGCTGGCCACTGTTGTTAATCATTTGTACACCGGCAACTTTACCCTGAATTAACTGGTCGGGGGCATTCAACGGACCTTTATTAAAATCTTTTGCCGATACCGTAGTAGCGGCACCGGTTAAATCGTTTTTCCTCACCGAAGCGTACCCCACCACCACCACTGCATCCAGGTCGTTTAGCGAAGCCATTGTTATATTAATCTGGGCTTGATTGTTCACGTTTACCGTTTGTGTTTCAAAACCCACGAAACTTACAATTAACCTTGATGTTGGTGATGGTACCGTAATTTGATATTTACCCTCCGCATCACTTTGCGTTTTAGTATTTGTTCCTGCGACCTGAAGGGTTGCACCGGCCAGGGGTAGTTTATCACTATCGAATATTATACCTTTTACCACGGTTTGCGCAAATGCAGCCGTGCTCAAAAAGACCATAAAGAAACTAAAAAATGCAAGTTTCTTCAGTGCATACAAATTCTGTTTCATAGGCAAAACAGACCAATTGCCTGGTAGAGTCATGTTCATAATGGATTTATTTAATTGGTTAGAAAATTTAGTTTTATTCAGGTGATCGCGCTGAATCTTAAGGTGGCTGGTATTTCATGAATTTCGTTTTAGTTTTTTATGATTATTTTAAAAAGAATATGGTCCATACCGGCGGCTTCCTGCGGTGCATAATTTAATGCAAGGCCTAAAATACAAGCTATAGCAATAAATACCATAGCCGAAGTTCGGCATCAACTTACTACCCATTAATATTTGGTTAAAAGAAGGTGCAAAAGGCAAAAATCATCCGCACAAATACGCCATTCTTAATATGAAGATAAGATATAATTTATTAAAAACATAAATAGGCCTGTTATATAACTACAAATATTTTAGAATGCGATTGTAGTAGGAAACTGATACCTGAGTAATCAGACGTTGAACCTTCGAATAGACAATCATCCTCAAAATGGAGCGCTAATCTTCTTAAAGAAAAAAAATCAGGTAAAGCCGGCCCGCCAGGTCTGTTTTCTTAACCTGACCTCAATTTGAGATGGTGAAATTCTGCCTCTGTTCAACAAATCGCCACACGTGAGGCTGTACTTTAAAAAAGCGGAAGCTAAATAGCTTTAGAAAATGATTTAAGCTTTAATTATCTATCCGTTAAAATAATGTTATTTTAACTTTAAATAACACATTTAAAAGCACTTAAAATTTAGACAGAATATTTTTATAAAAAACATTGTCACGAATAAAATTAATTTCTATATTTGCACCTCCTTAAACAAAAGGAAATGATTCCGTAGCTCAGCTGGTAGAGCATTACACTTTTAATGTAGTGGTCCTGGGTTCGAATCCCAGCGGGATCACAAAAAACCTCACAGAAATGTGAGGTTTTTTTGTTTTTATTCCTGCTGGAAGCTTTAGAAAGCTGGCTAGTTGTGCTGCCGTTCCCATTACGAATTACTGATTCAAAATTGCCTGCTCAGTATTTGCTTTGTCAACCATTCATTTCATTTCTATCCTACCAGCAAACCATATTCTGATGTTCCCCAATTAGCTGTCAGCAGAAACGATTTCAATTTGGGTATATGAATTTCGTAGTGCATTAAACCTGCTGATGGCAGCCATATATTTTTTAGTACTAATTCGAGTGTACAATTACATTTACAACAGGCCGGGCTTTGCCCTTATTTTTTACTTAAATATGGACTGAACCCCTACCATTTTCGAAACAAAAAAGTTCGAAACATTTTTTTGTTTCGGGAAAATTTGTTTCGAAATCTTGAAACGTTTTTCTCTGAAACATTTTTTTGTTTCGAATAAAAATGTTTCAAAATGCGCTTAAAAAAGCCATAAATCCACTTTTTTCTCCAAATCAATTTTGGCCAGTATCAATTAAAACGAAGATTTTTCGCGAGAAAGATTTTTAGAATTTCAATTTGTATTCGTAATCATACGAGCGCAATTAATAATTAAATACACGAAAATATTGGATGCATTGGGCATAATGGTACCAATGACGTTGACTTATCTGTTCGTAGCATTCTGCGGGAACTGTGCAATAGCTATAGAAAACAGCGGCTGTGACTCTTTTATTTAGCTTATAAGTTGTTATATATCTTTATTGACGCTGCGCTAAACTTTACGGCCAGTATAGGAGGACTTTTGATAATTGAGACGGAGAGAGTCGTAGCGAGACGCTACGACTAGTAAGGGTTGTAGCGAGACGCTACGACTAGCAAGTATCCCTACACAGGCCTCTTTAGATTATAAAGCGCCATTATCGACGCTTTTTAACTATAAAAAATGCGAAGACAATAAAAGCAAGAAAAACAGGAAATACCACCATGAGAATCTAAGGGTAAATTCAAATCCCGAATAAGCCAGGAGGCGGGGTATTCTAAGAAATTGATTTTCCATTATCAGTCTTTTTTCACAGCTCCCTTTTCATCCTGCAACACCACAAGTGGTTTCCCCTTTTGTACGATGTAGGTTGCTAGTTCGGATGCTTTTTTATTCCCTGCATTCCTTGCGGAATGATACTTTCCTGCTGGAATGAACAGTACATCGCCGGCTTTAAGGACAAGGGCTTTGCTTCCCTCAATTACATACTCAAATGTCCCTTCCAAAACATTAATGATTTCCTCTCCCGGGTGTTGGTGCATTGCAAAAGCGGCACCAGGTTCAAAATCAACGCGCACCTGCACGACCTCCTGGCCAGAAGTGCTGAGGTTATGCCTTTGAAGTTCGGTTCTTTTTATTCCAACTTGTTGTGCAACTGACTGGTTTGGTACCAGACAAAAAATGACACCTGAAATTGCAATTGTTTTTAATAAGCAGTTTTTAAATGTTTTCATATTCGTTTTTTTTAGAATTCCTATCAATCAACCAGCATCCCCCTGCCCGGCTGCGATTTATTATGGAGCGGTAATAAACTTTAATATATCATTATTTATTGTTTCAGCATTTATGGTAGGCATGCCATGCGATAACCCCGGGTAAATGATCAGCTGTCCGTTTTTCAAAAGATGAATGGCTCTTTGGGCCGTGGTGGCATAGGGCACGATTTGATCATCTTCACCGTGAAGTATCAATACCGGTACATCGACAGCTTTAAGATCATGGGTGAAATCGGTTTCAGAAAACACTTCGATGCAGTCGTACTGTGCTTTTATTCCACCCATCATGCCTTGTCTCCACCAGTTATCCTGAATTCCTTTTTTTATAACGGCATTTTCCCTATTGAACCCGTAAAATGGAATAGTGAGATCCTGATAAAACTGTTGTCTGTTGTGCAGTGTGTTGTAGCGGATCTCATCAAATACCTGTTTCGGAACGCCATCTGGATTATCTTCTTTCATTATCATGCAGGGGGTTATGGCGCTGATCAATACCACCTTAGCTACCCGATCTTTACCGTATTTGGCTGCGTAACGTATGGCTTCGCCCCCACCCGTAGAATGGCCAATGTGAATGGCGTCTTCAAGATTTAAGAAGGCCGATAATTCCGCTACGTCTGCAGCATAAGTGTCCATATTGTTGCCGAGGTAGGTTTGGGTTGATCTTCCGTGCCCACGCCTATCATGAGCAATAACCCTAAATCCCTTCTCTAAAAAATACATCAGTTGCGCATCCCAATCATCAGAAGACAATGGCCAGCCATGATGAAAAAAGATTGGCTGCCCTTTTCCTAAATCCTTAAAATATATTTCTGTTCCGTCTTTTACTTTAAACTTGTTCATCTTTCTTCGTTAAATTGAATTGTTGTTGGCCTTAATTGATGAGGTATGACAGGATTCCCCTTCTTTCCATACGCCCACTATATTCAGCGAATCAGAGATGTTGGTGGTGGGGTCACCTTTAACTAAGATAAGGTCAGCCCGCATGCCTGCCTCAATTATTCCTCTGTCTGATAATCCAAATCTTCTCGCAGTTACGGATGTAGCAGATTTTAATGCATCTATTGGTTTCAAACCAGCCTCCACAAGCAGCTGCATTTCATGATGAACGCTAACACCATGGGCAAGGCCACCTAAATGAGGCATTGGCACAGAGACGTCGGTACCCACAAGTATGTCTACACCAGCATCAAATAATTCTTTAACATTATCGAAATTATCTTGCATATTGCCAGCAGGAAAGGTATTGAAACACGAACACATGGTCATTTTCCAATCTTCATTCAGTTTGGGTGCTACCCTTTTGTCATGTGCTAATTCACATGCCGGATTGCCAATAATAGAAGAATTTAACACCAGACAAGGGGTAACAAAAATCCCTTTTTCTACAATAGAATTGATGAGCTTGCCGGTCCAGGTCGGGCGGTCAATAAATAGATGTGCCAGACCATCGACGCCAATGTTTACCGCAGTTTTTGCAGCTTCGGCCGTTAAAACATGTGCAATTGCTATCTTACCTAGTTTGTGGGCTTCATCTACGGCAACTTTTAGCACCGCCTCATCGATCATCGGTAAACCCGGAGCATTCATCACCGTTCCTTCTTCGATCATGATTTTAATATAATCGGCACCGTTTTCCACCTGCTCACGGACAAATGTGATGGCTCCTGCTGCTGTGGTTACGTCAGGCCCGGTTTCTTCAGCTAACTTTTGTGCTTCATGAGCAGCAAAGAAAGCTGTCCGCTCCTCCTCGCTCATTGTTTCCATTTCCTTAAGCACAAAATCCGGGATTCCATCGCCTTTAGGTATCAACTCATCAGGATGACCGCCTGGTGCAGTTAAGCCCATTCCAGCAGATCGAACATCGGCAATGTCGTTAATGCCAATCAATTGTGCATTCCTGCCTTTTTTAGTGAATCCGCCCATCATCTCAAGCTCTGTAGTTATGCCAAATTTCAGGGCATCCCTTAAAAATTGAACGGATGTATGCACATGGGCATCAATGAGGCCGGGCATTAATGTTGTTCCTGTTCCGTCGGTTATCTCTGCGTCTTTGGGCTGTTGCTTGCAGATTTCTATGATCCTGCCATTTTCGAAAACAACAGTTCCCAATCCTAAGATCTTTCTGCCGTCGAAAATAGTCGTATTTATAATGGCTTTTTTCGTGTGTTTTGTCATTAGTTGTGTTTTGAATTACAACACAAACCTATTGCTTAGCCAACACTGATAATTGTATAAATCGGTCGTTTTTGTTTTTAGAGAGCTCGGTTGGCACCACCCCTGAAAATTTCTTAACATGTTTAATAAAATGTGCCTGGTCAGAAAAATTTTCTTCTGGATATAAATGCCCGTCCTTTAAATGACTGAGCGAGGCTTTGAAGCGAAGAATATTACAATATGTTTTTAAAGGCATACCGAACTGCTGGGTAAAATATCGGTTGATTTGTCGGCTGCTCCAACATACGGCTTCGGATATATCTCTAACAGAAAAGCTTCCACGTGAAGCGTTCAACATCTCAAACAGCTTTCTTTTCCTTTCGTCGATCTTAAGGTTTATATGTTTTTTTATGATGGCAGTAGCTTTGTCACAAAATGAATCAAAATCGTTTAAGTCTTCTTCGGCAATCCCCCAAAAACCAACCGGTAATGGTTTCGACTTGTTTACATAACCGGAAATTGACTCATTAAGCAAATATTCGATAGCCAAAAGATTGAGGCTTATTGCAAAAAACTTCGTTTTCGGCTTCAGGATTCTTATTGCAGGATGTATTTCTAACCCCATTAGAACGACCTGAAATTGCTCAAAAATGGAATGGCAGAAAAAGATATCCACTCTTCCATCGGGAATTACGACAAATTCTTTCTCTTCATCGGAAGTGTTCTCCAAAAGCCAAAAACTTTCCACAAACTCAGCAATTCCCTTGTCAGGCTTTACTGTTTTATATTCTATGGACATAGATTGATTTCATAATGAGTGTACATAACACCTTATACCGATTTATACCGCATTCTTGGGCGCCTTTGTAAATATAAAATTTTCATTTTAATGTTTTAACAAGATGTTAGGGCATCATAAACACCTTTAATTAACGCACATTTAATTGTTTTCAAAAGGGATTGACGGAAACCTAAATGTTGGTTTCAAATTAAAATATAAATGTTGATTGGACGTTTTTCCGACAGCGCATCAATTGCAGATTACAGACAAGCAGTTTCCGACCGATCGGCTGTTCAGATACGGGATGGCTAATGTAAATTCCATTTAGCAAACGGATACCTGTTATTCCTTAAGAAATGCTTATAAAACTCTATATTGTGCGAAATACTAAGTCTCCTCATGAATTATAAAAGAATTGTATCCCTTGTTGCCGTTATATCGAGTGTCATTTTTGATTACGCCCAGGCTCAGCAGCTTAATACCGTCAAACTGGATAGCTTTTTCAATGCAGTTTCTTCTAATAATCAGGTAATGGGCAGCGTAATGATTGCGAAGGATGGTAAATCTATATATCGGAAAGTTATCGGCTATAGCCAGGTAGACGGTGACAAAAAGGTTGCTTCCACGTTACAGACACAATATCGTATTGGTTCTATTACCAAAAGTTTTACTGCGGCGATGATCTTTCAATTGATTGAGGAAAAAAAAATCGCTCTGGAGAGCAAGCTTTCCATGTTTTTTCCACAGATGCCGAATGCAGATAAAATTACCATAGCGCACTTGCTTAGCCATTCAAGTGGCCTATCTGACCATGTAAATGAGAATCGGGAATGGATTATAGCGCCACATACAAAGGCAGAATTGCTGAATAAAATCGCGCAGGTTAAACCGCATTTCGAACCAGGAGCAAAACAGCAATATTCTAACGGCGGTTTTTTGTTGCTTGGATACATAATAGAAATGGTAAGCGGCAAAACCTATCAGGCAGCTTTGAAGCAAAGGATCATTGACAAGATTGGACTGAAAAGTACCATAGCAGCAACGACAAACTCCAGCCAAACCCTTGAGGCCAGACCTTATTCTTTTAATGGAACCTGGGTTCCTGTTGAAGATATTTATTTCCCAAATGTTGTTGGCGTAGGAGATATCTTGTCTACACCACAAGATTTGTCATTGTTTATTAACTCACTGGTTGCAGGTAAGTTAGTTAGCATGCAGAGCTACAATCTCATGAAAACTTTCACTGGTAATAATTTCTTCGGAATGGGCCTCTTAAGATCCCCTTTTTACAAAAAAGTCCTGCTAGGCCATAACGGTGCCTCTTATGGGAGTTACAGCGCAATGTACATCGTTCCTGAAGATGGCACTACATTTATCATCACAACGAACGGCATGAATTACGCGCTAAACGACGTTTTACTCGCCTTACTTAAAGCATATTATAAATATCCTTATCAAATACCTATACAACTTAAAAGTAGTGATTTGGATGAGTTGCTTGGCAATTATCAAAGTGAAGACCATGCTTTAAAGATCCAGATCACAAAGTCGGGTAATGCGTTGATTGCTCAGGCTAGCGGCCAGCCGGCTTTTTCGCTAGACGTCGTAAACAGGAATGATTTTAAACGTGAAAAATACGACGTTTTACTAAAGTTTGATCGTATAAAGCATGAAATGATTTTAGTTCAGGGAGGTAAGAATTTTATATATGAGATGGTGAAATAGTAATTCGCGTGAGCCGATCATCAATAGTAATTATGAGGCTATATTTGAGGCTTAGTGCAAAACTTAATAGCTGAAATATTTCTGGTCTTTAGCAAGCAGGTTAGTCGCTCATTTTAACGTGCAAGCCAAAGGGAACGGGCTGCCATTCGAAAACCATCCCCAATGCCATTTGAAACTAACATTGGCATTGGGGAATGGCGGCTCTTGAATTTCAAAAACGCTATTAATCAATAAATTAATCTGAACGTTAACTATTTTACAGAGGTCAGATTAAATTTTCGGGTATTGTTCCCCTATTTATTTATTCATATGTGTTGACTAATCTAAGCATAGGCTACTGCGTCTCTGGATGCCAGTTTAGTCGTTCCCATTAAATATTCGTCAACTTTACGGGCTGCTTCCCTGCCTTCAGAAATTGCCCAAACCACAAGCGACTGGCCACGACGAACATCTCCTGCTGCAAAAATCTTTGCAATATTGGTTTGATAAGTATGCTCCGAAGCCTTTACATTTCCCCGGTTATCAAGCTCGATGCCTAATTTTTCAATTAAACCCTCTTTTTGCGGATGTAAAAAGCCCATTGCTAAAAGAACGAGTTCACATGGTAAATCTCTTTCAGTTCCGGCAATTTCCTTAAAGTTTACCGGTCTTCCGTTGGCATCAACTTCCCATTCCACATCAACAACTTTCAGTGCCTTTAAATTCCCGTCTTCATCAGAGATAAAGTTTTTCGTATTTACTGACCATGCCCGCTGCGCCCCCTCTTCATGTGAGGAAGTATTCTTTAACAACATCGGGTAATTCGGCCAGGGCATGTGCTCATCACGAACCTGCGGTGGCATAGGCATAATTTCAAACTGAGTCACCGATTTTGCCCCATGGCGGTTCGACGTTCCAATACAATCCGAACCTGTATCACCGCCACCAATTACAATTACATTTTTACCGCTTGCTAAAATATCTTCAACATCAAATTTTCTATCCGCAACACGTTTGTTTTGTTGTTTAAGAAAATCCATTGCGAAATGAACGCCTTTTGATGCCCTTCCTGGAATCGTCAGGTCTCTCGGAATTGTTGAACCGCCGGCTAAAACAATAGCATTAAAATCTCTTAATAAAGTGCTGATTTCAATATTTTCACCAACATTGGCATTGCACCTAAAAATAATTCCTTCTTCTTTCATCAAATCAATCCGCCTGTCGACAACATTTTTTTGAAGTTTAAAATCCGGAATACCATACCTTAACAAGCCACCCGGAGCGTCGTCACGTTCGAAAACTGTAACTTCATGTCCAACCTTATTTAATTGAGCAGCAGCAGCTAAGCCCGCCGGACCTGAACCAATTACAGCAACTTTTTTACCTGTTCTGATTAGCGGTGCTTTCGCTTTAATATAGCCTTTCTCAAAAGCAATTTCGATGATGTGCTTTTCAATTTCCTCAATAGAAACCGGAGGCCGGTTAATGCCCAATACACATGCCGATTCGCATGGCGCCGGACAAATCCTTCCCGTAAATTCCGGGAAGTTATTGGTACTTAATAAAATATTTGCTGCCAGCTCCCATTTGGCCTGGTAAACAGCTTCGTTAAACTCCGGTATTACATTGCCTAAAGGACAACCCGACTGGCAAAATGGAACACCACAGTCCATACAACGTGCAGCTTGTCTGTTTAATTCGTCTGAAGGTAATTCATTTAAGAATTCCCCATAATGTTTTACTCTGGTTGCGGCCGCTTCTCTGGTTGGCGCAACTCTATCATATTCCTGAAAACCTGTTACTTTTCCCATGGCCTAGTGTGTTTTTACTTGTGATGCTCTTCTGCTTAAAACTGCTTTGTATTCTTTAGGGAATACTTTTACGAAATGGTTTGACTGTGTTTTCCAATCGCTTAAGATAAACTCAGCAACTTTACTATCTGTCAAACGAATATGGGTTTTAAGCAGGGCCAGAATCCTTTCCTCATCTTCCACCTGTAAGGGATCCAAATCGACCATTTCTTTATTGCATTTACGCTCAAAAGTTCTGTTCGGATCGTATATCCAGGCTATACCGCCACTCATTCCGGCAGCAAAATTACTTCCCGTATCTCCTAAAATCAAAACCTCCCCACCGGTCATGTACTCACAACCATGGTCACCAACGCCTTCAACAACTGCAGTTGCACCAGAATTGCGTACAGCGAAACGTTCGCCGGCTTTCCCACGTGCAAATAGTTCACCGGATGTTGCACCGTAAAGTGCCACGTTTCCGATTATAATGTTCTGTTCAGGTACAAAAGTTGAATTTGCAAAAGGATATATCGCAAGTCTTGCACCTGATAAGCCTTTTCCAACATAGTCATTGGCTTCCCCCTCAAGTGATAAGGTTACACCACGGGTGTTAAATGCACCGAAGCTTTGACCTGCCGAACCAACAAATTTAAAATTGATCGTATCCGGAGGTAAACCTGCACCCAAATGTACTTTTGATATTTCATTTGATAACATGGTTCCCAAAGCGCGATCAGTGTTCTTAACCTCAAAACTCGCAAAAACGGGTTCGTTATGGTCAATCGCCGGTTGTGCAGCAGCGATAAGCTGGTGGTCCAAAACATGGGCCAAGCCGTGATCCTGATTTTCTGTATTAAATAATGGCAATCCGTTTTCTTCTGCTTTGAATAAGATCGGTGTTAAATCTAAATGCTTTAGCTTCCAGTCTTCAGCAGGCAATTCGCGCACTTTTAAAATATCGGCCTGACCTACCATTTCATGAATCGTCCTGAACCCGAGTTCAGCCATGATTTCGCGTAATTCTTCTGCAAGGAAATGGAACAAATTTACCACATGGTCTGCATTACCTGTAAAAAGTTTTCTCAATTCAGGATCTTGTGTTGCAACACCAACCGGACAGGTATTCAAGTGGCATTTACGCATCATAATACAGCCTGCAGTAACCAACGCCGCGGTAGCCACACCAAATTCTTCTGCGCCTAGTAAAGCCGCTATGGCAATGTCCCTACCCGTTTTTAGCTGGCCATCCGTTTGCAACACTATCCGGTTGCGTAATTTATTTTTAACCAACGTTTGATGAGCTTCCGCTAATCCAAGCTCCCATGGTAAACCTGCGTGTTGAATCGAAGTAAGTGGCGATGCACCTGTTCCACCGTCGAATCCGGAAACCAATATCACATCAGCATGTGCTTTCGCAACCCCTGCTGCAATGGTGCCCACTCCCGCTTTTGAAACCAGTTTGACATTGATTCTGGCCGCACGGTTGGCATTTTTTAAATCAAAAATTAACTGCGCTAAATCCTCAATAGAATAAATATCATGGTGTGGAGGAGGAGAAATTAAGCCAACTCCAGGTGTAGAATGACGAACTTTCGCAATCCAGTCATCCACCTTGTGGCCAGGCAGCTGTCCACCTTCACCAGGTTTTGCACCCTGAGCCATCTTAATCTGCAACTCATCGGCATTCGTTAAATAGTAACTGGTTACACCGAACCGGGCGGATGCAACCTGCTTAATCGCCGATCGCATGCTATCGCCATTTGGCAATTTGGTATAACGCATTTCATCTTCACCACCCTCACCGGTATTGCTTTTCCCGCCAATGCGGTTCATGGCAATGGCTAAAGTGGAATGTGCTTCGTGAGATATTGAACCAAAAGACATGGCGCCTGTAGCAAACCTTTTTAAAATAGCTTCTGTCGATTCAACTTCATGCAATGGAACCGATGGACGGCTATAATTAAACTCAAACAGACCGCGTATGGTATAAGCTTGTTGTGTTTGCTCATTTACCAGTTTGGAATACTGTTTGAAAATATTGTAGTCATTTTTCCGGGTCGCGTTTTGCAACAAATGAATTGTTTGCGGGTTAAACAAGTGTGCTTCCCCCCTGCGCCGGAATTTGTAGGTACCTCCGGCAGGTAATAAATTTTCGGTTTGCGTTGCCGGACCGAAACTGCGGTGGTGCTTAATTAATGTTTCCTTTGCGATTTCATCCAGACCTAATCCACCGATACGGGAAACCGCTCCGGTGAAATAAGTATTAACAACTTGTTTATTCAAACCCAGAATTTCGAAAATCTGTGCACCCTGGTAAGATTGCAGGGTTGAAATACCCATTTTCGAAAATATTTTAAGCAAACCGCTATTTACCGCATATATGTAATTTTTAGTAAGTTGTTCCGCTGATAAGCCAGATTCACTTTGGAAACCATTAATCGTTTCCAGGGCCAGGTAAGGGTTAATAGCAGTAACGCCAAAGCCCAATAAAGTTGCAAAATGATGCACTTCCCAGATGTCGCCGGCTTCGATAACAATACCAACCGCACCACGATAACCTTTACGGATTAAATGGTGGTGTACTGCTGAAACCGCTAACAGCGATGGCATAGCCGCGTGCTCAGAATCGATGGCCCTGTCGGTTAAAACAATCACCTGGAAACCATCTTCAACAGCATCAACCGCATACCTGCATAAACGATCCAAAGCTTTAGCCATAGCACCAGGTTTCCCGTCCGCCCTGAAATAGGTTTGTAAAGTTTTCGCCTGAAAAACACCAGTATCGATACTTCTTAATTTTTCCAGCTCCTGATTCGTTAATATCGGGTGTTTAATGGCTACGCAATGCGATTGTAATGGATTTTCTTCCAATAAATTTCCATTGCTACCCATAAAACTAGCCAGACTCATAACCACTTTTTCCCTTATCGGGTCGATTGGCGGGTTAGTTACCTGTGCAAAAAGCTGTTTGAAGTAATTCGACAGGTGTTGCGGACGTTTCGATAAAATGGCTAATGGCGTATCTGTACCCATCGATCCAATCGGTTCTTTGGCTTCGATGGCCATTGGTTTCAGCAATAAGTCGATGTCTTCCCTGCTGTAGCCAAAAACCTGCTGGTATTTAAAAATAGATTCTTCGGAAAGCCCGGTAAACATTACACGCGGTTCAGGCAATTCTTCAAGGCGAATCTGGTATTGGTTAATCCAGTCTGCATAAGGACTCTTGCCACAAACCTGCGTTTTTATTTCTTCGTCACTAATAATCCGGCCTTGCTCCATATCCACCACAAACATTTTTCCTGGTGTTAAACGGCCTTTCTCAATGATTGTACTTTGGTCTATGGCTAATGCACCTGCTTCAGAACCCATAATCACCCGGTCATCGGAAGTAATGGCATACCTCGAAGGACGAAGTCCGTTGCGATCTAATGTAGCACCAATCAGTTTACCATCCGTAAAGGCAATGGCTGCAGGTCCGTCCCACGGTTCCATCAAGGTGGCATGAAATTCATAGAAAGCCTTTTTAACGGGATCCATATCTTCATTACCATCCCAGGCCTCCGGAACAAGCATCATTAAAACATGCGGGAGTGTTCTTCCAGCATGCAGTAACAATTCAATCACGTTATCTAAACAACCTGAATCTGAATTCGTTTCATCAATTACAGGCAGCAGCATATCAAGTTCTTCAGGCGTAAAATAAGCCGAAGCAAAAGACTTAACGCTCGCCCTGAACCAGTTTAAATTCCCCTGTAGGGTATTAATTTCACCATTGTGGGCGATAAAACGGAAAGGTTGAGCCAGTCTCCATGAAGGGAATGTATTTGTAGCAAAGCGCGAATGCACCAGGCCTAATGCCGAAACCATTCGTTTATCACTTAAATCCGTAAAATAAGTTCGAACCTGGAGCGATGTTAACTGCCCTTTATAGATGATGGTCTGTGCGGAAAGCGAAACGATATAAAAGTCTTTACCCCCGTGAACCGTGTTAACAATTAGTTTTATCAGGTAATTTTTAAAAATGTACAGTTTTCGTTCAAAATCGGCACCCGCATTTACTGCGTAAGGGCGCGCGATAAAAACCTGCTCGATTTCAGGTTCAACTGAAAGCGCCATATTGCCGATGTCGGTGGTGTCGGTAGCCACTTTCCTGAAGCCAAGAATTTCTAGTCCAAGCTTTTCGGCAGCGCGGTAGATAAGTTCCCTGCATTCTTCCCTCGAGCGGATGTCTTTAGGCATAAACAGCATGCCTACCCCATAATTATTCGTAGCGGGTAGACTGAAACCAGCCTTTAAACATTCATCGTAAAAAAATTCGTGGGGAATCTGAATCATGATACCGGCACCATCGCCTGTATTTGGTTCTGCTCCACATGCCCCTCTATGATCTAGATTTTCTAAAATAGTAAGTGCATCGGAGATGATTTGATGCGATTTTCGCCCTTTCACGTGCGCAACAAAACCGATGCCGCAGGCATCGTGTTCAAATTGCGCATCATACAATCCACTGTTTGGTTCCATTCTTTGCTCGTTAGTTGTTAGTGTATAGGAAACACTAAGATAGTAAAAAAAGCTTGAAATTACAGACTTGATACGATTTTTAGAATAATTTTACCTGATAAGTAATTTTAAAGGTTTAAATTAAAAGATTAATAAATAAGCACAATAATAATTAGCAATTCAATAATAACGATTTTAACTAAATATGCCGTTAATTATCGCTCGATAGCTTTTCAAAAGCAAAACGCGTGGTTGGTCGCTTGCGTCAAAACGGCTCATTATCGGTTTATGCCTTAAGCAGCAGCAAAATGATTTTATTAAATTACTAATCAGCTATATAGACACAATGACTAAAAAATTAGAAAAATGAATTTTGTGTAACCACATCTTTTTCTACCTTTGTGCCGGGCAAGTCTTTTACGACCAGCTCCCTTTGAACTCCCCCAGGGCGGGAACGCAGCAAGGGTAGAAGGTTGTAGCGGTGCGATAGAAGGTGCTTGCCCTTTTTTTTCTTTTTTTCCCTTAATCCCCTGAAGGGGGAATTAAATTCTTCAGGGTTCAATTCATAAACTCAAATACTTAAGAATTTATAACCATGAAATTTTTTATTGACACAGCAAATCTCGATCAAATCAGAGAGGCACAGGATCTTGGCGTCTTAGACGGTGTAACCACCAATCCAAGTTTAATGGCCAAAGAGGGCATTACCGGCGAAGAGAATGTAATTAACCATTATAAAGCAATCTGCGATATTGTTGATGATAACGTGAGTGCTGAAGTAATTTCCACCACATTTGATGAGATTGTTAAAGAAGGCGAAGCATTAGCCGCCCTTAATCCAAAGATTGTAGTTAAAGTTCCGATGATTAAAGATGGTGTTAAAGCCATAAAATATTTTTCTTCGAAAGGAATTAAAACCAATTGTACCTTAATTTTCTCTGCAGGACAAGCATTATTAGCCGCTAAAGCGGGTGCAACTTATGTATCTCCGTTTTTAGGCCGTTTGGATGATATTTCCAGCGATGGTTTGGTTTTAATTGAAGACATCAGGACCATATTTGATAACTACGGTTATGAAACTCAAATCCTGGCCGCATCCATCCGTGGGCCCTTACACATTGTAAACTGTGCTAAATTAGGCGCCGATGTAATTACAGCACCATTAGCTGCAATTGTTGGTTTATTGAAACATCCGTTAACGGATAGCGGTTTGGCTACATTCTTAGCTGACCACGCAAAAGCAGCAGGCAAATAACCTGAAGCAATAATTATAATTAAACAGAAAGTCCTGAATGTCGAATCATTTGATTCAATATTCAGGACTTTTTTTTGTGCAAAGATTATCAGTTGCCAGTTGTCGGTTACCCGTTACCGGTTACCTATTCCCTATTACCTATTACCTATTACCAATTACCTATTACCAATTACCAATAAACAATTGCCTAACGACCAATGCTCAATAAACAATTTTCAATAACCAATTGAACAAGGAACAATGAACAAGGAACATTGAACCAATCATCTTTAAACCAACGTTTCCCGGTTCAGAACATCCTTCACGAGATCATATTTGATTTGCTCATCCGGTTCGATTAATATCCCCTTCACACCTGCCCCATTCGCTGCTTCCACATCCCTTGGCTTGTCGCCTATCATCACCGATAAGGCAGGGTCAATATCGTAAAGGTCAATCGCATCCAACAGCATACCCGATTTTGGTTTACGGCATTTACACTCCCCGCCTACCGTTGGGTGGTGCGGGCAATAAAAGAAACCTGCGATATCAGCGCCTTTTGCTAGAAATGCATTCCTCAACAACTGGTGCATAACAGCCAATTCCTGCTCCGTATACCGCTTTAATGCAATACCACCCTGATTGGTAATCACAATTAACAGGTAGCCCTCATCAAAGAACTTTTTCAGCACCGGAATTTGGTAGTCCAGAATTTTAAAATCTTCAACGCGACAGATGTAATCATATATCTCGTGATTCAAAACGCCATCACGATCGAGAAAAATAGCTTTGTTCATTTGAAATTTAAATATTGAAGCTTACCCTTCAGAAGATAAGCCCGGCATAAAAAATAAAACATCAAATTAAGGCAAAATTAATGGCATCAGAAAACATAACAAATGTTACCTTGCTCACTCAGTTATACGCTCCTATCTTATTGAACTGGCAAATTACTTTTTCCCAGGCGGTAGCCACTTACGGCAAAGTATAAGATAAATAAGTAAGCAGGAATCATCATAAGATAGGCCGTTTGCCCATTACCTGTAGTTTCAGAGATGTAACCATAAACCGGTGGCAGAACTGCACCGCCAACAATCGCCATAATTAATAAGGCTGAACCTGTCTTTGTGAATTTCCCGAGTCCATCTATCGCCATCGGGAAGATAGCAGGCCACATTACGGAGTTTGAAAAACCCAAAAGGGCGAAAATCCAAATAGCCGGATGAGTTGGCAAATTCAATTCGATACCCAATAGATGTAGCGTTGTCAAACCTGGATTGGCTTTAATAAATACAACCAAAATGACTAATAACATACTCAACAAACAAGAAACAATTAAGGCATTTCTTTGAGAAATAAAGCGGGGAATGGATATGATGCCAATCGTGTAACCAAGCAATAAACCGTAGCCTGTGTAAGTAGCGAAGCTTTTAGAAATATCCAGTTTATAACCAAGATGCGTACCCAAACCGGCAAATGTATCATAACTGATGACTTCCATGCCCACGTAGAAAAATAGTGCGAACACACCAATGATTAGATGAGGAAAATTAAGTACATTCTTATCAGCGCTGGCTAATTGCGCATTTCCAGGTAAGGCATTAAGTTCTAAAATATCTTGCTCCGCTTCAACTTCAGGCAACTGAACAAAAAATAATAGAACTCCAATAAGTGCGAATGATGTCGCTATAAATACGTATGGCATCACTACTTTACGGGCAAGGGCGTCTAAAGCCGTATTCTTTGCTACTTCATTCATCGTCCTGAGGCTGGCCTCGAAGGCATCGCTGTCTTTAAGAATAATGCCGCCTAAGACATAGACCGCCAGGATGCCGGCAATTTTATTACAAATCCCTAAAATGCTAATGCGTTTTGCAGCGCTTTCTTTCGGTCCTAATGCCGCAGCATAAGGATTAGACGCCGTTTGCAGTAAAGGTAAACCGCTGCCAATCACAAATAATCCAATCAAGAATGTTGGAAAACTTCGTGTATAAGCCGCAGGTATAAAAATTGCAGCCCCTATTGCCATCGCAAATAAACCGATTGACATGCCTTTCTTAAATCCCGTGAATTTCAATACCAATGAAGAAGGAATTGACATTACAAAATAGGCAGCAAAAAATGCAGAAGCAACATAATATGATTCAGTGCTCGAAAGTTGACAAGCAATTTTCAGATATGGAATAAGTTGACTATTTGCCCAGGTAATAAAGCCGAAAATAAAAAAAAGGACACCGATAACGAATAATGCAAAAGAATAATTTTGCGATTTTTGGGGATCTGACATGATATGATTAGGTATTTTGAATGGTTTCGCCAAAATAACCAATAATTTTCCTCAATTAGAAATGATTTATTTGTAAAATCCTTTTACCAGATAGATTTAAAATTTATTTTAAGCAAAAAACCATGACTTCTAAACTATATTACTCAGAAATACGAATAGAAAAGAGCAAAGTAAGTCTTTTCATTCTTAGAAACGGCAATACCGCTATAATCAACTGGCATTACACATCAAAAAAATGCTGTTTAGTTTTCAACGGTATTGGGCAAACGATCAATTTGAATTAAAATAAAAAGAAAAGCTAATTTACTTATAAGTGGTCAACATCGCGTTTGGTTTGCTTAGCTCCTGCTCTTTTGATTGTTACGCTTTGCATTAATGCAATACAGGAGTTTGCAGAAGGTTTAAAATAAAGGTATGGCAGTTGCTGGCCGAATTCAATTAGAATCCAAAAAAATAGTGCTTCATAATTAATCACCTTAGAAATCAATACAGTAGCACTTTTCCATTTATTTTATTTGCATTAAATCTCATTGAATCCTATATTTGCATCACTTTAAAAAAACGGCGACGTTTTAGATTCCGTAGCTCAGCTGGTAGAGCATTACACTTTTAATGTAGTGGTCCTGGGTTCGAATCCCAGCGGGATCACAAGAAACCTCACAGAAATGTGAGGTTTTTTTGTTTAAAAGGGATTCGAACCCGGGTTCGAACTTTTCTCTTGAGCGGGTTTGTGTTCAGCTTGCGGGTGCGAAAAATCCCAGCGGGATCACAGAAATCCTCCAACGAATTTGGGGGATTTTTTATTTATTATCCGCTTGGATTCGAACAGAAGCGCCGGCCTGGGTTCGATTTGTAAAAGGCTCAGAGCCTAATTCGGCGAATTGTGGGGCTGAGCCAATCCCAGCGGGATCACAAAAAACCTCACAGAAATATGAGTTTTTTTTGTTTAAAAGGGGTTCGAACCCGGGTTTGAACTTTTCTCTTGAGCGGGTTTGTGTTCAGGCTTGCGGGTGCGAAAAATCCCAGCGGGATCACACCAAAGACTATCAAAATGTATAAAACCCTGCAATCGCACGATTAGCAGGGTTTTTGCTTTTAGGGAATTGGTAATGCAAGAGTATTATATGTATTCTATTCTAACTGGCATTAAACCCGTTTAACGATCCTGGTAAGCTAAAGGTAAATGTAGTACCTTTGCCTAGTTCACTTTCAACCGCCAGAGTTCCGTTATTGGCATCAACAAATTCCTTACAGATCAATAGCCCCAGACTTGTACCTACCTCTTCGGATGTACCCTTTGTACTAACAGCAGCCAGTTTGAACAGCGTATCGATCCTGTCCTTACTGATACCCACACCATTATCAGATACCTTGAAATCCAGGAAACCTTCCCGCATCATTTGCGCACCCAAACTAATATGGCCATTTTCAGGGGTAAACTTTATAGCGTTAGCCAGAAGGTTTCTTACCAGAAAATCAAAGTGATCTGAATCTGCCCTGACCAACAAATTATCCGGTACCTCAAAGGTTACATTTATGTTTTTGTTATCCGCGGCAGCGCTCAGCAAGGCCATATTGGCAATTATGTTATTTTTTGGATTAAACTCAGTTATGCTTAGCTGCACGCCCTTAATCTGCATCTGACCCCACCTTAATAGCTTATCCAATACCCCCAAACTACTTTCGCAGTGTAAAATCAACTTGTTTACCATTACCTCCTGCACATCCTCTTTTAATCTCTTGTTGGCGATAAACTTTAAAACGGTTACGGAAGAAGCCAAAGGGGATCTGATATCATGTGCCAGAATAGAAAAAAACCTGTCCTTTTGCAGATTACTCCCCTCCAGTTTATAATTGGCCTGCCTGAGTAATTTATTCAGGTGCCTGGATCTGGAATAATAGACCAGCGTGATGATAAAAAGGACGGTAATGGCAACGGCAATCGCTATGATGAAATTTTTAAAGCTGGCCTCTTCGTTAGCCTCTACTTTGAGCTGATTTAGCTGCGCTTTAGATTTTTCAAGCTCGTAGGCCCGTTCCAGACTTAATATCTGTTTATTCATATCCCTGTAATAAACATCTTCTGAAATCTGATAACTCCGTTCTACCAGAGCGAGCGCTTTCTGGAAATCACCTTTCTTCTTGAACAGCGTACCCAGTTTATTCAGGATATAGGTTTCCTGAAGGTATACTTTGTGGCTTCCTGCGATTTTCAGAGCCTCATTCAGATATTTTATGGCGGTATCGGGTTGGTCTTTCTCATAAACATCTGCCAGTTCCTGCAATACGGTCATTTGCCTCATTACATTTTTAATTTTCCTTGATAAACTAAGTGCAAGTTTGAGGGTTTTAACAGCCCTGTCAACTTCGCCCTTTTCAAAATATGCGGTACCCAGCTGCTTTAACAAACTGACTTTTGAACCATTGTATTCAATTTTGTTGCTTTTAGATAGCCCGGTATTTATGTAGTCGATTGCCTTATCATATTGCTTTAGACTCATATAGAGGTATCCATAACTGATATACATGTTAAGGGAAAAGCTTGATGTTGGCAGCTGTCGATCTATCTTCTCGGCAATCACAAGATTTTCGAGACAGCTTTTGAAATCGTTGAGACTGAAATAGTTTTCCGAAATCGCAACGCGCGCCTCCAGAATACCCAATTTATCGCCATTTTTTGTACTCAGCGCCAGGGCCTCCATGAAATAGGCCAGAGACCTGTCGTAATTGGCTTTTCGCTTTTCTACTACGCCTAGCCTGATTAAAGTGGAGGCAAGTCCTTTTTGATTTTTGTTTCTTCTATAGATAGCTTCTGCCTCCAGGTAGCATTGCCTTGAATCCCTGTACATGGCAGCATTATCCAGTATCATTCCATATTGGTGCAACAAACCCGCGTAACCTGATTCATCCTTGTTGCGTAAAGCTTTTTTTAAACCTGCTTTTACAAACAGCGTAGCGGAATCTGGATCCAGGTAGCGATAATGCTTAATAACTTTAATAAACTCACCGGCAGTTTTTAAGTCTTCCGGCCTTTTCTGAGCATGGGTAATACTAACATTGTAAACAAGCCCGATCAGGGTAAATACAAAAAATAAATAAACACTATAAGCTTTTAATCGTATGATCATTTTACTCAGCTTTACTCTTTTCAATCCAATTTTTTTTGCGAAAATAACCTTAATAAATTAACATTTCCCACAATAATAAAAAGCGCTTAAATAAGTGTACGGTTCAGAGTTCCGAATTCCGGTAGATTTTATCACGTTATCAGGCTCACGGTTGGTGTTGTTTGAAGCTTGTAACGATATAACTTGCAATTATATTAGATTCTAACATGTCATTTTTCAGAAAAATTTTATTGCACCCCTCTTCCAATGTTAATTTTTTGCTCTTAAGCCTACTCAGGAGGATTGGCAAAAACTTTAGGATTGAGGTAAGCTATAGCACGACCTGATTCTTACCGCCCGGATTTGATTGGAAGCCGAGCATCGGATTTCGATGTCTTCATAACCAGTTTGGTTTGTACCCGTCCCACCCCTATCGTTGCGAACAACTTTTTCATAAGTACTTCATGGTATTCATGCTGATCTTTAGCAACTATTTTTAGCATGAAGTCGTAATCTCCCGTCATATAATGGCACTCCATCACTTCAGGAATTTTAACAATCTCCCTTTCGAAACTATTAAGTAAATCTTCACTATGGTCTTTTAGTTGGATACTGGTAAATGTCATAAACCCAAAATCGAGCTTATCATAGTCGAGCACAACAGTGTATTTTTTAATGAATCCCTCATCCCGTAAACGCTGTATACGGCTTTGAATGGAACTGTGTGACTTATTTAATTTGAGTCCTATTTCACGGGTGGGTAGGCGAGCATCCTCCTGTAAAATATCAAGAATCGATAAATCAAGCGAATCTAGTTTTTGCATATTTTGATTTGTCCAATAATCAGAAGATAAAAAAGCAAATTTAATACATTTGTTCAAAATTTATGTACTATTTAATCCATTTAACTCGATTTCAATAAATTATTGTTAATCTGTACAAAATAAATGAATTTTGCAGAACATAATAATCATTTCCTTTTTTTAGCTGTTATGATTCTTCTCACTTTCCAATGTAAAATTTGATCGGTAACTGATGTTACAAAAAAGGTGTCCAAAAGTAATTCATGTAACAAAATATGTTTCAACAGATTTTTAATCACCTTTCCCGGTTTGTTTATAATGAACATTTTATTCATTCCCTACGCATAACAATAGCCATTATATTACCAACTTTTTTGGGGTTTTACCTGGGGTTTCCTTCCCAAGCAATATATATAGGACTTGGAACACTTCTTATTGGATTAAGTGATGTCCCCTCTGACATGTTCAAAAAAAATCTATTGATGTTATTCAGTTCATTTATCCTTGCCGCAGTTGCTTTAATTACCGCTTTGTCTTTTGCCAATGAACTACTCTTGTTGATGCTGATTTTATTTTTCTGTTTCAGCTTTACTATGCTGGGGATTTACGGTGGTACAATCAGCGCTATAGGTTCAATGGCGTTGATGATGATGGTATTAACCATTGGCTTCAAACCACCTAACGCCCTCGAATTCAGCGCGTGCATTTTTATAGGTGGGATATGGAACTTTATTATTTCAGCATTCGTTCGCCGCCTTGTTCCCTATCAACAAATAAAGCTGGCGCTGAGCAGTTGTACGATTGAAATATCAGCATTTCTTAGAAAAAAGGCGCTGTTTTATGACGTCAATGTCCCACTCGATGTTTGCTTTAAAAACATCATCGCTGATCATAACAAGGTAAGTGAAAAACAAGAGAAAATGAGGTCGATTCTATTGCATGAAAAAGGCTTTATTAATAGCAAACTAAAGAACGTTAACCGTTACATTCACATCGCCGCCGAAGTTATCGACCTCTATGAAGATGTACTTGCTATTCATGACGACTACCAGAATCTCCGGTTATTGCTAACTGATATGCGGCTACTTCAACCGATCAACCAGCTCATCAATCTTATGGCAGATGACCTGGAAGTGATCGGTCGGTTAATTATTAAAAACCGTTCTGAGGATTATTCCATTAGTGACACCGCATTAAGGTTAGAACAGCTAAAAACGGTGTCAGATAATTCATTTGGTCAAAAAGGAAAATTGCTAAAAAAGATCGTAGATAATTTAGATCGTATTTCCACAAAAATAACGACTATCGGGCTATTGATGAATGCGCCGTTTGTAGAGCGTATTTCAAAAAATGATGCGTTTCTTTTCTCCGCCAATCAATCTATTACCTTCAGGCAGATGTACGAACATCTTAATTTCCGATCGCCAGTTTTCAGGTTTGCGCTCCGCTTGACATTTTGCTGTCTATTCGCACATATAAGCAGTTTGTTCTTTTTATCGGCCAAATATGACTATTGGTTAGTATTAACCGTACTAGTGGTTTCAAGACCTGGCTTCAACAACACTAAACGCCGGAATATTCAACGTGTAAAAGGGACGCTGTTTGGTATCGCGGTTGCTTTTGCAATATTGCTTATAACACCAGATACTAATGTACAGGTAATTTTTATTATACTGTTTCTATGGGCATATATTGGTTTCTTGCATATTGATTACCAGGTAAGCGTTTTTTTTATTACGCTGGTGGCAATACTAGGGATTGAAATTCTTGGAAATTCCCAGCATGACATATTATGGCAACGTGGCCTCGACACCATAATTGGTTGTGCAGCGTCACTGTTATCCACGCTGTTATTTCCATTATGGGAAAGACAGAAAATTAAGAACCTACTAACCAGTATACTCGTTGCTGACTTAGCTTACCTTGACCAGTTGCTTACGTTAATGTCGGGCGAAAAACTAAACGTTATAAATTATAAACTGGCAAGGAAACAGGTTTTTATATCTTCAGCCAATTTTTCAAGCGCATATGAACTGATGCTTGCAGAACCAAATTCCGAAAAGGAAACTGAAGGGATATTTATTCAGGTGCAGATTCTGAACCATCAGTTGTACGCATATGTTGCTTCGCTTTTCCATGAAATGGTTAGGAATTCGCCCGCAACCAACGTTGAGCCATATCGTACATTGATTAAAAAAGCAGTAAAATATTTAAGTGACAGTATAAAGCTGTTAAATATTGAAACATCATTAGATGCTGCGTCAATCCAACGGATTGAAAATGATACCTCCGCAAATTATTCTGATGGTAATGTTCCCAGCGCACAGTCCATGCAGATTGTAGCATTAGCCAGGCGGATGTTTATGGAATTAAACAAACTGCCTGTAAACAACAGCATTAAGAAGTCAAAAAAGCATTGAATTATTTAATAAGGAATTCATGCTACTAGCCTTTTTATTTGGATGAGGCGTCTATTTGAATGACCGACAGAATGTTGCCGGCGGGATCCTTAAACCAGGCAATGCTTGGTCCGCCGTTATCTTTCGAAATTCCTTTTTCATCGGTTTTAAGATATTCTTCATCATATTGTTCAAAAGAGATGCCCTTATTAGTTAAGTCATCAACGGTCGCCTCAATGTCATCAACCGGAAAGTTCAGCACGGTGAAAGTTGCCGGCTCGTGATTAGGTTTTGGATAGACAAGAACGTTCGAAGAACCCGGTATTTCCAGTTCGATTAAGCCCATCGGGTTATCTTTAACGGTTAATCCAAGGCTGTTCTGGTAAAAATCTTTTGCTTTTGGAACGTCGTTTACCGAAAACGAACTAAACCCTTTTGAATTTTTTAACATAGCGATTTACATTTTATGATTTCCAGGCACCGAGCAGACGACGGATGACAACGATTTCTGCAACATGATAAGCATTGTGATCAGCGATTTGCAAAGCTTCACGTAAAATATTTTGTCCGTCGCCATGGGGAATTTTCCCAAACAAATCTTCCGATTCAATAAGTCTAATAAATTCCTGGAGGTTATCATCTATCTGCTTTAATGATTCTAACCATTTTCCCTCCTCTGATGGGGCAAGCGCTTCAACCCAGTATTCATCGGGCCATTTTGGCGATTTATGGTTTCCATCTTTACTAAATTCCAACATATCCCATTGGGCAATTCGGATGTGTTCTACCAATTGCCAGATGCTGTATGGCAAATTTTCGGGTATTTTACCCAGTAATTCGAAAGGTAAACCTTTAACTGCATCTTTAAAACCCACATGCGCGGAACCCCCGTTTAATAACTTTTTAAGTTCGGCAATTAATATTTCTTTGTTTTCCATATTCGATTTTATTATCGCTTAACTACAACAATTAAAAAGAAATTCAGTTTTTATTCAAATCAATAGGCCACCGGACAAAACCCCAGTCTGGTGCGAACTTGTAGCTCGTATCCGAATTAGCTTAAATTATATCATTTCTGACTTATATGTTTAGAAATAAAAATCAGTTGAATAATTCAATCTACATAATCTCGCGCAAGCGACCCGCTTGTGACTAATATGCTTTCCTACCAAAGCAACTTTATATTTTCCATCACTATAGTTTTTGTTTACGGTTTTCCGTAATAAAATGGAAATGCATTAATCTATTTTTAACAAATTATAAAAAAGCTAAGGGCGAATCATGGAAATTGCTTTTAAAACATTTGCAAAAATTAATTAGCCACGGAAACACAGAAATCACGGAGGAGATTAAAGTTTTTCGTGTTTTTTGTGCTTCCGTGGCAAACATAATGCTTAGGCATGCGCAAAAAGAGGAAGAATTATCGGAAAAAAGTTAAAAGCGATTTCGCTGAAGGGAGAATAATAAATAATAGTATTTAATCTACAAATCTTTAATTTATTGCTTATACTTGCTTTGAATTAACCAACTCGATCTCAATGAAATACCAACCATTTAAGCGCTATTTCCCTTAGCATATAATTTAATTTTAACGAAAGATACTCAGTGATATCAGTATCTAACTACCAGCTGTCTTATTTGCGATAGCCATATTTATATTGCCTGAAAATGGAAGAATAAATGCCTGAATCCTTCTTTTAAGAGGAATCATATTTATCTTCTGAAATAAAATTGCCAAATGAAAATCCTCCATACTGCAGACTGGCACATAGGCCAGTTATTTCACGAATACGATCGTAGCTATGAACACCAACAGTTCCTTTACTGGCTGATACAAACGTTACAAACAAAACAAATCGATGTCCTGCTTATCAGCGGCGATGTTTTCGATATATCCAATCCCTCGGCTCAATCGATCCGGATGTTCTATACCTTCCTGAAGCAGGCTACAACCAACAATCCAGCCCTACAGGTTATAATCACGGCAGGCAATCACGATTCAGCTTCCCGTTTAGAAGCTCCAAAGCCTTTACTGGAATCTTCTAATGTGCACATCATTGGCCTGGTTGAAAAGGATGCGGATGGAAATATCGATTATGAAAAACTCACCATTCCGCTCCATGATAAAGATGGCAACATAAAAGTGTGGTGCTTAGCCATACCCTTTTTGCGTATGGGCGACTACCCTACTATTGCTGACTGCGCCAATCCTTATAGTGAAGGCGTTACCGCATTATATAAAGAGGCTTTTGAATATGCAGCGCAGAAAAAGCAAGACGGGCAAAGCATTATTGCGATGGGACATTTACATACACAACATGCCGAAATTACTGAACTGGACAAAACCGAAAGGCTCATTATGGGTGGTGTGGAGTGCGTTTCGGCCGCAGCTTTTCACCCCGACATCAAATACGTAGCACTAGGCCACATCCATAAAGCGCAACGCATTGGCGGAAAAGAGCATATTCGCTATTCGGGCAGTCCATTGCCTATGTCTTTTTCAGAATTAAATTACAAACATCAGGTTATCATTTTTGAACTCGATCAGGAAATCAGCAACCTCGAAGCTATAGAAATTCCGGTATTTGTACCACTTCAAAGAGTTCCATTAAAACATCAGCCACTGCATGAGGTTATAGCCCTGTTAGATCAATTGCCAACGAAGGATTTAGCTGTAGAAACATCCCCTTATCTTGAAGTAAGGGTATTACTAAGGACCCGAACCTGCCCTGCGCTATAAAATAGAAACCGCACTGACAGGCAAAAGAGTAAAACTTGCCAAAATAGATGTGAAATACCCAGCTACCACAAAAGAAGCGCAAGAATTTATCACGCCCGAAAAACTAAACGAATTGCAACCGATCGACGTATTTGGCAAAATATACCAATCCAGATACAATAGTGATGTGCCAACCGAAATCCTGCAACTCTTCCAAAAAGTAGCGCAGGAAGTAAATCAAACAGCCGAATAAGATGAAGATATTAGCAATACGCATCAAAAACCTGACCTCATTAGAAGGAACGACTGAAATCGACTTTACAGCAGAACCCCTATGTTCGGCTGGTATATTTGCCATTACCGGAGCAACCGGAGCCGGAAAATCGACCATATTAGATGCCCTTTGCCTTGCCCTCTATGGCAAAACACCAAGATACCTGCAAGCGAGAGAAACAGGAATTGAAATTAAAGATGTACAGGGCAGCACACTTAGCCAGGGAGATGTACGCAGTATTTTGCGGGACGGAACGGCCGATGGTTTTGCAGAAGTCGATTTTAAAGGTATAGACGGGCAATACTACCGGGCCACCTGGAGTGTGCGACGGGCAAGAAATAAGGCGGAAGGCAGCATGCAATCTGACTCAGTTACGCTGAAAAACATCACTTCCAATGTCAACATTCCAGGCAAAAAGCAAGAAACCTTAAATGAAATTGTACGGCTTGTGGGCTTAAACTTTGAGCAATTTACCCGATCGGTATTATTGGCACAAGGTGATTTTACCGCTTTTATGAAAGCCAATAGAGACGAAAAATCTTCTTTGCTCGAAAAACTGACCGGAACACACATCTATTCTGAAATCTCTAAAAAGATTTATGAAAAATATAAACTGGAAGAACAACTGCTCCGTGAAATCGAACTCAGAAAAGAAGGCATCATAACGCTAACAGCGGAAGAGTTAGAAGCCCTATCAGCCAATCAGGAGACCTTAACCTCGCAGATTACTAAGCTGGAAAAAGATATCGAGCAACTAAATGCAGCAATTGCCTGGCACGAGCAGCTTGCCAGGTTTAAAAGTGCCTACTATGCGGCCGAAACTTCAATACAGGTGGCTACAGCAGCGAAAGAGACGGCTTTGCCACGCCAACAAAAATTGCTACTCACCGAACATGCCCAACAAACCAGAAGCTGGGCAGATGCTTTAAAACACGCTCAAGATCAGCACACCAACAAAACAACTGTTGTTGAAGCACTAAAAGAAACCATTAACAAACTGCTTGCTCAAAAAGAAGCGGTAGTAATCAAACTCCAGGCGGCAGAAAATAACCTCAGCGCAAAAAACAAAACCCTAAGCGATGCGCTGCCCCTGTTGGAACAGGCGAAAAAGTTGGATACACTAATAGGCGAGAAAAAAGAACAGCTTGAACAACTTCAGCAGGAAGCTGAAAAGGCCGCTACAATCAATGCTCAACATTTTACAGCACTGGTTGCAAAGCAAAAAGAACACAAAAATCTTGAAACAAACATTAAAACAATTACCGATTGGCAAAAAGCAAACCTCGACCGCAGCGCAATTGCCGAAAATAAAGACCTGATACTATCGAAACTGCAGGATGCACAAAAGTTTTTAGACACTTTACATGCTGCTGAGTTGGCGCTGACCAAATTAAAGGAAACCGTAAAAACAGCCGAAGATGAAAAGACAGCCATTGAACTTAATTGGAACGAGCAGTTAGCAGGTTTGGAAAAGCTAAAGAAAAACCATGAAGCCCAGGCTAAGGAACTGCTATTGATCCCTATCGAAAAATTAAACCTCGCGAAAATCGAAACCGAACAGCAGGTAGAAAATGTGATAAAAGCACAGGTTAACTGGCAACTGTTTGATCACGCTTTTACTGAATTAGAAAGTCTGAACCGCAAGCAACAACAAGACCTCACTAATGAGCAGACCAAAAAAGAAGCATTAGCTACATTGACCGAACAGCTTCCAGTTATAAAAACGCAGAAAGAAACCGCCTACCAAATGCTACAGCAAGCTCGTTTGGCATCTACCGAAAATGTGGAAACACTTAGAGCTGCTTTGATTGAAGAAGAGCCATGCCCCGTGTGTGGTAGCATCAGCCATCCTTACGTAATACGAAATCCACAATTGGAAAACGTGTTGGCCCAATTGGAAAAATCCTACCAAGAAAAAGAGCATAATTACCTGCTTTGCCATAGCCAACATGATATTTTAATTAAAGAGTGCACCACGCTAAAGCAAGTAATCAAAGAACAAAACGAAGCTATTGCAACAAAAAAATTAGCATTGGCCGATAAAAAGCAAGCCTGGGAACAATTCGATATTGCCAAAGAAAGCCATAACATCGCCGCTGCAAACAAAGCAGAATGGCTCGAAGAAAATTTACAGGTGCTAAAGGTTAAACAAAGTGATTTATTAGCGCAAATCAAAGCACATAATGATAAAAAGCAGCAACTTGAGACGGCCAAAACCCAGATAGACCAGCTAAAGGAACAAACAGACAAGCTTGCCAATCAAATAAAGGATCTTCAAAACAGGGTGGCGGTTTATAAAGAGCAACAAAGTAGCAAAACAACTGACCAAGCTAAAGCAAATACCGACCTTAATGCTGTAGAACAATTGCTTTCGCCTTATTTTACGGCCGAAGACTGGATGGCAAATTGGAAAACTGCCCCATTACCTTTTCTAGAACGCATTGACAGTTTCGCCCGTAATTGGAAAGAAAACGATGAAAAACTAGCGCAATATACCCCTCAGCTAGCAGCGTTAGCTGCCACATTAAAAGAATTGGAAAACCAGGCTAAAAACCTTTCTGCAGAAGCAGATAAAAAAACCGAAACCCACCTGGCGCAACACAAAATCTATCTCGGCCTGGTGGAGCAACGCAAAGCGATATTTAACGGACAACCTGTAACCATAACTGAAAACGCCCTTAAACAAGCCATTGAAGAGGCGCAACAAAAATTAGAGCAGCTTAAAACCAAGCAACAACAACTCAATATTGAGCATACAAAGGCGCATACCCAAAGAGAAGAATTAACGGCTACCTTAAGTGCCTTGGAAATTGAGGCCCAAAAGTCAGCACAAAAAATACAGGACTGGATTAACAATTACAATCAGCAAAACAATCAATCACTCAGCATTGCAACACTTCATGAGTTGTTGGCATTAAGTAACGATTGGATCCATAAAGAGCGGGCAGCGCTACAAACCATTGCGGAAGAGGTAAACAAAGCGAACACCATTCTTAGCGAACGAAAACAAGCGATGGACAACCATTTGCAACATGCTGCCACCGACCAAACGCTTGAAGAACTTTTGGCCCTCAATGGTACTGCCAAAACAGAATTAGAACAAAAGAAACATCAAAAAGGGGAAAATAGTTTCCGCCTACAGCAAGATAAAGCCAATAAGAACAAAATCGGCGACCTACTTAAAGAAATCACAGCGCAAGCCGCCATTACAGAAAACTGGAGTAAACTGAATGAAATCATCGGTTCCGCCGACGGTAAAAAATTCCGCCAGATTGCCCAGGAATATACACTTGATGTTCTGCTGGGTTATGCCAATACACACTTAAAGGCACTAACCACCCGATACAAAATCGAGCGTATTCCATCATCACTTGGCCTACAGGTGGTCGATCAGGATATGGGCGATGAAGTGCGTACCGTTTATTCGCTTTCCGGCGGCGAATCATTCCTGGTATCACTTGCCTTAGCTCTGGGCCTCGCCTCTTTATCATCCAGCCGAATGAAAGTAGAATCCTTATTTATTGACGAAGGTTTTGGCTCCTTAGATCCTACCACGCTCAATATCGCAATGGATGCTTTGGAAAGATTGCATAATCAGGGTCGCAAAGTAGGTGTCATTTCGCATGTACAGGAAATGACGGAAAGGATTCCGGTCCAGATTAAAGTGAGTAAGCAGCAGAGCGGGAAGAGTAAGGTGGAGGTTTTGGGAAACTAAATATAAAAAAGTATAGACATGAAAATAAGCGCTTTAAAAATTAAAGGATTTAGGTCATTCGGGCCAGATGAAGTCAAAATTCCAATCGATGAAAAACTAGTTGGCTTTATTGGACTTAATAGTGCCGGTAAAACCACTTCTCTCGAAGCATTGAGGAAGTTGTTCGGGCAATCCTTAGCCGACCGAGAAATTTTTCGTCAAGATTTTCATGTTGGCAAAGAAGAAAAACCTGATGAAATAACGGAAAGATTCCTGTCCATTGAGGTTATAATTGATTTTGCTGAAGATGAGAAAGAAGCAATCCCGCATTTCTTCAGTGATATGGTAGTGGATGAAGAAAATGAAAATCCATATCTCCGTTTGCGACTTGAAGCTACTTGGAAAAGATCTGAATACGAACCTGAAGGTGAGGTTGATTATAAAATTTATTTTATAAAAGTTGCTGAAGGTACTTCCGAAGAAGAGCAAAGCAAGCAAATATTTCCAAATCATTTTAGGCGTCTGATACAGATACTTTATGTGCCAGCTATTCGGCGGCCTGCAGAACAATTAAAGTACGTATCAGGGAGTATTTTATTTCGTGTATTAAAAAAGATAAAATGGGATGATTCTTTTAAAACAGAATTTGATGGAAAAATAGAGCAAATAAATGATGCTTTTAGAGGCTTGTCAGAATTTAGTACTGTTCAAACTTCTATTACAGAATTCTGGCAGCAATTTCATAAGGATGAGCGCTATAAAGATACCACTCTTGGCTTTGGCGGGAGTGATTTCGATTCTATCTTAAAAAAACTAGAAATATCGTTTAGCCCTACTGGTACACACAAAACCTATAAGATTGATGAACTAGGGGAAGGTTATCGTTCACTATTTTATTTAACACTAGTATGTGCATTATTAGATATAGAAGAAAAATTATCCGAAAATGAAGATGAAGAAAATATAGGTATAAATCGTCCCTTACTTACTATATTAGCAATAGAGGAACCAGAGAACCATATTGCTCCGCAACTCTTAGGTAGGGTAATAAAAATACTAAAAACAATTGCTGGTAAAGATAACTCACAAGTCTTACTTTCTTCACATACACCCGCAATTGTAAAAAGATTAAATCCTGAAAGCATTCTGCACTTTAGAATTACCGAAAAATATGAAACTGAAGTAAATAAAATATTACTCCCTAAAAAAACAGATGAGGCATATAAATACGTAAAAGAGGCTGTACACAATTATCCGGAACTATATTTTGCAAGACTTGTTGTAATTGGTGAAGGTGATAGCGAAGAGGTTATTTTTAATCGGCTTATGGAGGTGATGGAAGTTGATTTTGATGACAACATTATCACTTTTGCTCCGCTCGGGCACCGATTCGTAAATCATATTTGGAAGTTATTAGAAACACTACATATTCCTTACGTAACGCTTTTAGATTTGGACGTAGAAAGAGAAGGTGGCGGTTGGGGGAGAATAAAATATGCTCTTAAACAATTAATTAAGGTAGGTATTAATAAGGAAGACATCTTAAAAACTACAACTGGTATATTGTCTGATGAGGAACTTGAAAAAATGCATACCTGGAGTTTAATAGAAGAGAATGCTATTGAAAACATGAATAGCTGGGTGGATTTTTTGATGAAGCATAATATTTTTTATTCTAATCCACTTGATTTAGATTTCCTAATGCTTACCCATTATCCGGAATTTTATAAAAAAGCTATTCCAACTAGTGGTGGACCAAGAATTCCTGATGAAATAGAAAAACCTGATGAGTTTAATGATAAAGTAAACGTTGCAATTCAAGCAACTTTAAAGTCGGAAAATGCAACGGCGGAAACCTACTCTGAAGATGGAAAAAAACTAATGATTTGGTATAATTATCATTTTTTGGGACGAGGAAAACCGACAACTCACATTCAAGTTTTGTCATCTATGACCGATGAAGAAACAAAGGGTAATTTACCTCAAGTATTTACAGAGATTTTTGATTGCATATCCTCTCTTCTAAAACCAAATAGAGCAGATGAAGCCAATTAAAACTCAAGAATGGATTCCAACAGATGGAATGAATCTTGAAGAAAATGCCCTTAAGGTTGCGACCAGCGTTGAAAACAATCTTGTTGTTGCCGGTCCAGGTGCAGGAAAAACAGAACTTTTAGCGCAAAAAGCTTGCTTTCTTTTGCAAACGAATACTTGCAAATTTCCTCATAAAATATTGGCAATAAGTTTTAAAAGAGATGCCGCGTACAATCTGAAAGACAGAGTAAGGCTTCGTTGCGGAGATGAATTATCCAATCGTTTTGACTCTTTAACCTTCGATTCGTTTGCAAAACAGTTATTAGACCGCTTCAAACAAGCCCTCCCTACTGAATACAAAATAGGTTCAGAATATGATGTCTTAATAAGAGATCAATCCATTTTAGATTTATATGAAGCTGAAGACATTAATTATTATAATACAACAAACAGAGACACCATCCTTAGACTTCATAATACGCAATTACCGCACTCCGCTAACAATGTTGGCGAAAATATAAGAAATAAGGTTTGGCAGAAAATGATTCATCAATCAAAATTATCGTTCACTATGATAATGCGATTAGCTGATTACATCATTAATAAAAATCCAAAAATTAGAAGATTTCTCCAGCAAACCTATCATTTCGTTTTTCTAGACGAGTTTCAAGATACCACAGAAATTCAGTACGATTTCTATAAAAGTTGTTTTCTAGACAGCGAAACAGCCTACACCGCTGTTGGCGATGATAAACAGCGTATTATGATGTGGGCAGGTGCCAGAGAAACCGTGTTTGAAGACTTTATTACTGACGTAAATGCAACACGAATTCCTCTTAACATGAACTTCCGATGCGCACCTAGATTAGTTACTTTATTAAACCATCTTACTCAGCATTTATTAGGAAAAAATGATTTCGCTACACCATCTCCGAAATGGCAAGCTGAACAAGGAGAATGTTATGTTTGGGTTTTCGAAAATCCAGAATCTGAAATGCAAATATTGCTCCAAGAAGTTAAGAAGTGGATTACTACAGATGGAATTAATCCTAGAGAGATCTGTATTTTGGTTAAGCAGCAACTGGAACAATATACAGGCGACTTAATTGCATATTTTAACCAAAACGGCACTAAAGCAAGAGATGAAAATAAATTGCAGGATATGTTGACACAAGAAATCTCTATTTATATCATTAATATTTTATACTCCATTTTTCAGAACAAATCTCATGAGACCAAGCAAACAGCATTCAGTTTCTTGACCAATCTTCATACAGAATTAGAAGACGGGCAATTATTAAAACTAGAGGTTGCCCTTGCAAGTTTCATTAAGAAAATGAAAGATAAGTGCAAAAACACAACTTGTAACAAAGAACAAATCAACACACTGATTGATGAGATAATTGATTTTGCTGACAAAGATCGCATTATAGCCAGTTTTTCCTCATATAGAAACCCTACTGAACTTAATAGAATAACAACCTTACTAAAAGAAGAACTTATTAAATATTATAATACAGTAAATAATATGATTCTAGCTTTAGATATGCTGGTTGGTAAAGATACAATCCCTGTTATGACAATTCACAAAAGCAAAGGATTAGAATATCATACTGTAATTTTTATTGGTCTAGAAGATGGCGCTTTTTGGTCATTTGAACGCCAACCAGATGAGGACAAATGTGCATTTTTTGTTGCATTATCAAGAGCAAAGGAGCGAGTTGTATTCACGTTTAGTAAACAAAGAGTTGGTCGTTTTGGACTGCAGAATCAATCTATAACAAAAATTAAAGTTATTCTGGAGGAATTACAGAAATCAGGTATAGTTACAATGATTGAAAGAAAAAATTAACTAAATATACATACCAGCAAATCTGCATCAACACATTATGTAAGAAATCAATCTCTATTCCGAAGCAAAACCACGCTAACATCAGCTCATCCTAAATCTAAAGAATGGGATGATACTAACTCAATTATTTAAAGATAAACTTATACATTTAGGTGGTAGCTTCGAAATTTACGTCTTGGCTAAAATTTTCCAGATGATCCCAAGCGATATCTAAATACTTATCTAAAAAAAGTGTTCGCTTTCTTTCAGACCAATTTTTTATTCTATTAATGGCTTCTTCTTTTGAAATATTCGGATTTTGCTTTTTAATAAAATCAACAGAAGCTAAAATTTCAATGGATAAAGCAGATTGAAAACCATCAATCAGTTTGGTTAGCTGCTTTATAATACCTCTTTGTTTACTGCTTAATTCCTTTTTAACGTAATCACTTACTTCCTGCAATTTGTCGTACTGCAATTCCAGGGGTTCAAACGCTCTAGCTTACATTTGCTCCAGCCCTTTGATATATTTCCCATTAAGCGCATGGACCAGATGATCTACTTGCACAGTATATGGCCCATAATGATGAGCAGTAAATTTCAGACTTTTCAAACTTGGATCACCAAGACGTTGTAAAAAATAGGCTAACTTGTTTGCTATGAAAAGACTAGTATCCTCTCCTAAAGAGTCATAATAGTACATTGCATAAAGCAACATTGCCTTAGCAGGAGTTAATCTAACTTCTTTCTTAGCATCCTGAGCTTTTAGAATGTCTTTTACTTGTTCATTTGGCTCATAAACAACAATTTCAACACCTTCAATACCCCCTAGATATTTTTCGATCATAGGCTTAACCTTTTCCCATTTTAGCCCACCATTTCCACAACCTAGTGGTGGAACAGCAACACTTTGAATATTTTGCTCTTTTATGATTTTTGCTAAATCCTGTAGCCCACTTTCAATATAATCGTATTGAGATTTTTTGAACCACTCTGTTTTAGTTGGAAAATTTATGATTAACTTCTCCCCTTCTAAAGTATAGTCTTTAACTGCCAACAATTTTCCAGGTTGTAATGTACCACTCTTACATGCGGCAAGATATACTTTAAAATTATGTGGGAAAGTTTCCTTGAACTGCAATGCGATGCCTTTACCCATAACACCAACAGTATTAACCGTATTAACGAGTGCTTGCGTTCCAGCCTCTAAAAGATTGCCTTTAATATATCGCATTAATAATAAAAATCTTTGAGCGTACGTACTTTGATTTGTTTTCCTGAATTTGCTACTAATAATCCTAAAAAGCCAGATTTTATTTAAGTCAAGAGCAACCATGTTTTAACAATACAATAATATACATAAAATATTCGTGCATCAAGATGATTTGATAAAACACTAAGCAAAACTTAGTTATTCTAAATTAACGTTAGCTCAATTCCATAATAATTATAGCGGAGACACTCCCTCCTGCTCACGCAACAGTAGTTGAGTTATTTCCATATATTCCACTAACAAAGTTTACCTCAATAAAGCCGCTCTGCTTCCAGTTCTGTAAACAAAATACGAATGACCATCTGATAGAAAATTTAACAACGAAGAGACAATCCTTATACACTTATAATCAACCCATCTCCATAATAGTCTTAATTTTGAATGGATGAAGATTATATTCTTTTTTATTGCACTTGAAAGCCTTTTGATATTTAATTCATCAGCGCAAGATTTTCAGCTGGATAATAATACTTCAATGCAGGCATTATACAGTACCGCCAAAAAACAGTATTCTACCTTTGAAAAAACACACGGCAGGTTTATACAGACGAAGAATGTGAATATGCATTACCTTACATGGGGGAATTCATCAAACCCCTGTTTAATCTGGGCACATGGCAGCATGAATAATGGTTATGAATTACTGGACATTGCAAACGATCTCGTTAAGGCTGGTTTTTACGTAATCGCCATTGATTATTACGGACACGGTAAAACGGCTATTCCGAATCATGCAGTATCTCTTTATCACGTTGCCGATGATATTAAATTTTTGATCGATAAATTGTTTATAAAGAGAGCTTTTGTTGGCGGATTTTCGAGAGGTGGATATATTGCTACGGCTTTTTATGATGCATATCCGAAAAGTGTATCAGGACTGATTCTTGAATGGCGGCTCTGTTTCTTCAAATACATATTATCACAAACTTACTTCTGCGGAATTGAATGCTAAGGCAAAAAACTTTGATATAAAAACAAACAGCCCTGGGATACTACATACAATAGTGAATTTGAAGCCTATAAAAGCTTATACGACAAAAATGAAAAGGGGAACCAGTTTCCTATTTTGGCGCTGATTAAAAAAAATAAGTCAGAAAGGTGGTCTATTATATATTCAGAAATGATGTCGATCTTTCATTTAGAAAATAGTCAACAGTTTTTAAACCTAACTTTGCGCCCTACCAAAGTTCCGCTCTTCGCCGAATCCATGATGATGATGGAACCGAAAATCATTTTTAGAAATTTAGATGTACCGGTATTAATTCTTGATCCTGTTAGCAAACATGATCCTATGCCTTTTGAAAAGGAAAATCAAGCATTAAAGAAACAACACCCGGATTATATAGAGTATATAGCTTATCAGGATACAGAACATAACATACACTACGCGCATCCCAAACGATTCACATCTGACATGATTAGCTTTTTAAAAAAGTCATTGAAGTGATCCATTTCCTGTTAAACAGCTCATGGTCAGTAATTACCAGCTCTGTAAATTCAGCTTTTCAATTTCTTTAAAGTGCTTGTCTTTGGTGTGTAACTTTAGGTTAAATTGCCTGGATACTGCGGCTATCCAAATGTCATTCTCCGGTATTGGCTTTCCTTTTTGCAACAATGCTGTTTTGATTAGGGCGTAATGATTGGCTGTCTCATCATCAGCAATAAGTACATTACACCTTTCCAAAAAAGAGTTGATCTGTTTAATGTGCTTTTTTGGGTTGGCTGATCTGTAAGCACCCAGGTATAGTTCTCCTAATACAGCAAAAGGAATGTTTATTTCCTCATCTAAGGTTTCAAGAAACGCTGTAATTGTGGGATTGCCTTTAAATAACTCAATAACAATATTGGTGTCCAATAAATTATTTCCAATCATCAGGGTGGATTGTTTCACAGGACTCCGCAATATTACGCTCCATTTCTGCTGCCTCCTCCTTAGACCATATTCCGGAAAAATCTTTCAATGCCGGTGCTTTCTTATTCGTTTTAGAATTTGTACGCTTTAACAGGTTCTCCAAAGCAGATAAAGTAGCCTCACTTTTTACTTTGAGCATTTCTTCTATCAAATGTAATTTGCGCGTTTCTATGTGCATGGATGTTTATTAAGTATTAATACAAAAATAAAGAATAATTTCTACAATAACCATACCCCTAAATTTCAGGGGCATAAGCACAATCTGGCGCAAGCGTCCCGCTTGTGACTATGCTTTCCTACCTAAACAACTTTATAATAATCTGTATAACATTTAAATTTTGGTATTTAAGAATAAGTTCAGGTCTCTCGAACCCTGAATTATTCTTAAAAAGCGTTGTTCAGGTTACCAATATTTGCTATTTCACATAAACAATTCAGCAACAAACCATTATCTATCAAAACCGACTAAAATAAACAAACCATCCCGATGAAAAATGCCTATTTTCTAATTTGTGGACTACTGTTCCTTTCTTTAACTCAATGTTCCAAGATCCAATCTTCTGAATCTATTGCTTTGGAAAAATGTAACCTAACGGGTAAATTCACTGGTATCGAAAACCAACGGGGTACCGTTTATTTCACCAATGAAATCAGTGGCACTACGCTTACGGAATATAGGTATATAATTATTACCGGCAGTCAAAAGCTTCCCCTGCTGCTTTGCAATTATCCTGCTGCAACATATCCGCTGAAAGAAAAGGAATCGAAAACATTAACTTTTAGCGCAAAAGTTGAAGTGTTGCCAGCTGAAACAGATGCGCTTTCCATCAACGCAGAACTTACAGCTATTCGTTTTTAAAGAGCTTTCTTAAAGCTAATATCTGGTCGTCGGCTCTCCTGTTGTCCGTGTTGCTTCGACACAGCTGTATACTAAAATACCCTAAGGTAACCGTGTCTGTCCGTAAAGTTCCGAAGGGCTCTACGGATTAGTTAATAGAAAAGAGTCTGCGATTCGCTTTTATTTGAGTTATAAACTCAATGTTGTTCTTGTGTCCGTAGAGACGCTTCGCTTAACGCTAACGGACAGGCTTATCATGTTACAGCGTTGGAAATCCTGATTTATTAAATAGTTCTTGGTTTGCTACCCTAAAATTATGAATAGCAGCTTTCCATATTATCTATCTTATTATTTTGCTTTAATGTACTTTATCGTTTGCTTTATCCAGTCTTCACCAAAGGCGTCAAGGCTTATATCTGGTTTGATGCCGGTGTTTTCGTAAGCGAGGTCTTTTGAACGACCCTTCATATCGGTCGGGTAGAATAGAAAACGTTTACTGGGCAGATCAATTGTCTTGCCATAATTACTTCCATAAGTTATGGTTCCGCGCGTAAGCTCCCCTAGCGTCGTTATTTTTTTTGCGCTTTTTATATTGATGATAAACTGTTCAGCATTGCTTACGGTGTTGCTATTTTGTAAAATAAAAATCTCGCCATCATATTTTTTCAGGAACTTATAAAATTGCCCCGATGTTTTATCTCCGCCACCGCCATTGTTTCTTAAATCGACAATGAGGTACCTGGTATTGATGGTTGGACTGGCTTTAGTAAAAAAATCAGTAGCAATTTTAATATTCTCATTGCCCGAACTGAATGTACTCAATCTTAGATAACCTGTTTCATGCTCAAGCACCTTGTATTCATATTTTCCATCACCGAAATTTATGGGGGCATAGGTTTGTGGCAAAAGTTTTTGAAAGTTTAGCCCCGTCAGTTTTCCGTTGGTTAATTTAACATTTCTGTACAGTACATAAGGAACCGGAGGCCCCATAAATCGAATGGCATCAAAGGTTTGATTATTTGACTGGTTTAAAATTAATTCCACTATGCCTGTTTTAAAATTCAGCAGGTAATAAACGTTTTCCATCTTTCGAAATAAAACGTACCTGTCAGCGTTTCCGGGTCTTATATAAATGCCTTCAAGACTATCAACCGGATACATTTCATATTTTGACATGACTTCTTTCTCATCCACCCTTTCCTTTAAATACTTAAACCGGAAGCTTGAATCTGGCTTTCTCCATAAACCCAGGTGGTTGTCTTTTATAGGGTATATCAACTGGAGTAATCTGAGATAAATTTCGAACTCATCGCTGGACTTTAAATCCTTGCGCATGTTCTCATAAAGCTGATGATAGGCTTTATCGTTCTTCAGCTGATCTTTGTAAGATGGCAACTTAAGAATGGAATTGTACAAAAAATCGAGATCTGCTCTGTTCTGAGCTTCCTGTGCAGGGAGGCTGGTTCCAATTAGGAAGAAGACTATAACGGAAAAAAGTTTTTTTAATTTCATATGAATGTGGTTTTCAATATAATTGAATGCAATTCTTAAACAGATATCAATTATTTAACAGCAAGTGATGAACCTGTTATGTGCTCAGCCTTGAGCACCTATCCGGAACTCAATTATATTGATAAAAATTAAACTAAAGCATTCCGTTATCCCAAAGCCTTATAATTTTATCCCAACTTCTGACTTGTCTATCCGTAGGTTTCCTAAGCTCCATGGATTAGTTGCTGAAATAGAGCCTATGAATTCATTCTTTGCGCTAAAATCGCGAACATCGAGCATGGGACATCCTTGCATATGCACTCCACATAGCGTTCTTAAATTAACATAGATTTATCTTTAAGCACACACTTTGATTGATTATTTATAAATACCTTCGCATCCTAAACCAACAATCATTACGCTAAATGATTTCCAAATATTCATTTAAAATACTTTCAGTTTTTGCAATCCTGGTTGGTTTATACCCGCTTATCTATTTTTTCATCGACAGAAGATTTGGCTTGCTACAATCGAAAAGTAATATTTTGCTGCTCGATTTAGCCTGGAATGCTGGCTTTTACCTGCACATCATTCTTGGCGGCATCGCGCTATTGATTGGATGGTCTCAATTTGTCGACAGCTGGCGAAATAAATTTCCAAAATGGCATCGGAATATTGGCAAATTATATATTACTTCCTGCCTGCTTAGCGCACTTGCAGGAATTTAAATTGCATTTTATGCCACAGGAGGCATAATCGCTTCCTCTGGCTTCATGTTACTGGGGATTATTTGGTTTTATGCCACCTTGAAAGCGTATTTATACATCAGGAACGGGCTGGTTGTTAAACATCAGCAGATGATGATCTACAGTTATGCCACCTGTTGTTCCGCCATAACCCTGCGCATTTATTTACCCATGCTTATCGCATTTTTCCACGACTTTAATACGGCGTACCTTATTGTGGCCTGGCTTTGTTGGATACCTAATCTCTTGGTTGCTTACCTGATTACAAAACGGCTTCGAAGCGTGGTAGTGAAATCCGCTGTCGGGCCGGTTTTACCAGGATACAACTAGAATAAACGATTCATAACAGGGCATGTGCAGCTGATAATTTATTTGATGGCCCCTGAAAGTTTGTCTAGGTTATCTCTTATTTCGCCTATGCGGTATTCATTTGGCATTACAATTTCATTTTTTGAGTTCAGGAGAAATACGGCCGGTAAATGCAGGTATTGTTTGTCAATGACTGATTTATTGAACGATTAAAAAACATAATCTTTAAACTTTAAAAGACGGCAAATCTTTCGGATATTAGTATTAATATGATAGTTTCTCAAAACACCCTTAAATGGGCAATGCGGCTGTATCCTCCTCTGTTTTTCCAGCGCATTTGGGTTCAGAAATTTGAAAATGATTTTAAAAGCTGCACCGTAAAACTGAATAAAAGCTTTTTGAACAAAAATTACAATGGCTCTATATTCGGTGGCACCATATATGCGGCGACTGATCCTTTTTATGCATTGTTATTCGATCAGCTGATGCAGCGAAGGGGTTTCAAAGTAAGGGTTTGGCTGAAAAGCGCTTCAATACAATACTTGAAACCGGGGCGTTCTCATTTATATTTTACCATTACGGTTACCGATGAAATGATTGCAGAAGCCGAAGAAGCTTTGAAAACCATCGGAAAATTTGTTAAAGCCTATCCAATGGAAATTACCAATAAAGATGGCGAACTGTGTGCTACCGTAATGAATGAAGTTTACATCAGAAACTTACACCAGGGCGAAACACCTCGGGTGGCTTATTAATATGCTGATATGCCAAGTATTAAAAGTTTGATTTTACAGGGTGAAGGTGTGCGGCTCGATTTTAAGAAGACCATTACCAGCACCGAAAAAATTGCGAAGAGCCTGGTTGCGTTTGCCAATAATAAAGGAGGTAAACTATTAATTGGTGTGGCCGACGATGGTACAATTAAAGGTGTAAAATCTGAAGAGGAAGAAAAATACATGATCCTGACTTCTGCACATCAGTTTTGCAGACCGGCGATTGAACCCGGTTTCGAAGAAATTTATGTAGATGATAAATTGGTCCTGGTTGTTAACATTCCGGAAAGCGATACTAAGCCACATTATGCCCTGGATGATCAGAAAAAATGGTGGGCCTACATCCGAATTGATGACAAGAGCGTTTTAGCCAGTAAAATAATTGTGGAAGTTTTAAAAAATGACCACCGGGATAAGGGCGTACTCATCTCCTATTCTGATAATGAAAAAAAACTACTCGAATACCTTGAGGAACAAGGACAAATAACGCTTAAAGGGCTCAGCAAATTGCTTCGTTGTTCTTATAGAAAAGCACAAAAAATATTGGTTAATTTAATCTTAACCAATGTAATCAGAACCCATACCTCGGAAAAGGAAGAGTATTTTACAGCGGTGAAATAAGGTATATTCTTCATTTCGGGGGATAATTTATTTATAAAAAACAATATGAGTGAGTCGCAATGATCATTGCCACATCACGGTCTTTCCTCGGCTCGCCGCCGCCGAAGAGCTCTTTCTTTTTGGCATCAAAAAGAAACAAAAAATGCCGGCTTAAAATTTTCCTTTTGAAGCCAGCTGTGCGGCCGTAGCAGTGCAACCCGAAAAATTTGTTAGGCCGGTTTAAGTAGAACGGGGATACTGTGCGATGGCCTAGCTAGATGGAAATGCAGAAATCGACAAATACCGAGTTATAATTATTTGTAGAAATCGCTAGATTAACTTTTCACAAGCCTTTCTTTTTAACGGCCAAAAAGCCGACCTTTGCAAACCTATGCTTTCTAAAATCTACACCAAATATAAACCTTACTACAAAGAAAATCTTCACCTGGCCCTGCCCATTGTTGGTTCACAGGTTGGCCATACCCTGGTACACATGGCAGACAGCATCATTGTGGGTCATTTTACCGATACTACCCAGCTGGCGGCCGTTTCGCTTGTGAACAGCATTTTTATCTTAATCATGGTGATTGGCCTGGGCATTTCTTACGGATTAACACCGCTTATCGCCCAGGAAAACGGCCGGGGGAATTATGAAGCTTGCGGAAAACTTTTATCCAATAGCCTCATCATTAATATCCTTGTGGGTATCTTCCTATATATCGTTGTGCACTTTGGTGTTTTGCTGATTATTAATAACTTAAACCAGACACCAGCTGTAGTCTTTTACGCGAAACCATATTTGGGCTTACTGTCTGTTTCAATTATCCCATTATTAATTTTTCAAACCTTTAAACAATTTGCCGAAGGTTTAGGCTTTACAAAACAGGCTATGTTTATTTCTATTTGGGGTAATGCGCTAAATATAATTCTGGGAATCGTATTCGTAAAAGGTATGTTTGGCATAAACTCGATGGGCGTAAGCGGCGTAGGCTTAAGTACACTTATCGATCGGATTTTAATGGCTAGCGTTATGGCAATTTACGTTTTACGTTCCCAAAATTTCAAAAAGTACCTGGTTAATTTTAAAGTAACATTGATTGACAAGGTGACCGCAATAAAAATTATCAAAATTGGCGCGCCCGTTGCCATGCAGTACTCTTTTGAAATAAGTGCATTTAGCGGTGCTGCTGTGCTTGCGGGAACTATTGGTGCTGTTGAACAGGCGGCGCATCAGATTGCCATCAGCTTAGCCTCGATGACCTATATGATCGCAAGTGGCGTAGCCTCAGCAGCGACGATTAAAACGGGAAATAACTTTGGTCAGAATAATTTCAACGATTTACGCAAATCAGCCATTGCCAGTTACCATGTTATTTTATTATTCATGTGCTGTACAGCTGTTTTATTTATTCTGGCGCATAACCTGATGCCCTTTATCTATACGGATGATTTAAAAGTGGTCGCAATTGCCTCCCAGTTATTGATAATAGCCGGTTTTTTTCAATTGTTTGACGGAACACAGGTAGTTGGACTCGGTGTACTCAGAGGCCTAGGCGACGTTAACATACCAACCTTTATTACTTTTTTGGCTTATTGGGTGGTTGGAATACCTGTTGGCTATTTATTGGGTTTTAAACTCGGCCTGGGTGTAAACGGGATTTGGTACGGTTTAACCTTTGGCCTGTTAACTGCCTCCATCCTGCTGTTCTTAAGGTTCCAGAATAAAACCAAAGCGCTTAATTTAAAATTATAGATTTATTTTACCGGCCATTTCACAGTCTATATCTACTGCAATGAGGTTGTATCAAAAGTAAAATTTGGCATTGAAGCTCAGGATTCTATTTCGTTTTCCCGTCATTCCCGCGCAGGCGGGAATATTAAAGCGCTTTGCAATAGCATTAGGATTCCCAATTAAATTGGGAATGACGACGTATTAAAATATAATTTGCTTTGAGCCAGCGTAAATCTTTTTAATACAGCCTCACCATTGTTTTCGGTTCGTGGAGACACGAACCGAGGCCTTGAAAGACTAATTTATAATCCTTCGACAAAATCAGGATGACAATAATTATTTCTTATTTCCCACCTACATTTACTACAACCCCTACTGTAAAGATTGAATTTCCGGCAGACATGTATTTCCTGCTTTTCAAGCCGATGTTGCTGCTTGTGGTATATTGAAGCTGGATGTTTTTACTTAAACCCATTCTCGTAAAGAAAATTGGCTCAAAGAAAATATTATCCTCTTTCGGCTGAACCACACCATTCAGAAAAAACCTGTCCATCTTTACATGGCTTATTCTTAAAGCGGTGCCATAATTAATCGGGAATTCTGCACCGAAAAGCTTCAGTGTGTTTTTACGTTTAGAACTGTAGTTAACCTGGAGAAATGACTTACGATAATCGACTTCCTGTACCTCACTGCTGATCAGCACATCATTCTTATAATCGCGGAAGGTGATGTCGCTCCAGCCCTTTCCAACGCCCCCATAAATTTCTATAATCCGGTTATTGTCTGGTCCGAAGGTATCGAAATAGCCACCCCCGATTTCGATTAGTTTATGACCGAAGTCTTTACTTTTTCTCTCATTGCTCATGGTTGAACCGCTGAAAAGTACGCCAATATGATTCGATACGGCATAAGCACCATTGATACTCGCATTACCTTTAAGTGAGATGTGCCCGCCTCCGCTAAACTCCCCTTGCTTACTCAGCATTGGTGTGTTTGGAACATTCGGCATGTAAACAGAAGAACAACTGCTGGCAAAAAGCGCTAAAACTGGGAAAGCTAAACGTAAGTATTTATTCATAGATGATTTATAAACAGATTTTCAAGTCAAAAATTGTGCTACAGTTTCATTTTCATAAAATCCATTACCCTTTTAAACTCCTCATGAAGTGTGGCTTTCAGGTGAATTTTCTCAGCAGTTTTAGGATGGATAAAACTCAATTCTGAGGCATGCAAAAGCATTGTAGTCATATTCCACTGCTCTAAAAAGAATTTATTTTGTTTGTTGCAACCATGGGTTCTGTCGCCGATGATGGGATGGTGAATGTGACTGAAATGTCTTCTCAGCTGATGCATCCGACCGGTTTTAGGAGTTGCTTCTACTAAGGAATACCTTGATGTGCTGTGTTTTCCAAAAGCAACATCAACCTCTGCCTTTTGAAGGGTTCTAAAAGAGGTAAAGGCATCCTGTATGGTTCCGTTTTCCTTTACTAAAGGATAGTCGATATCCATTTCATCAGGCGCAAATCCCCTTAATATCGCGAGGTATTTCTTTTCAGTTTCTGCATTCATAAATTGCTGATGCATAACAATTTCAGATTCCTTATCAAAAGCAAAAAGTAAAATACCACTGGTCTTCCTGTCGAGCCGGTGAACGGGGCTGACATGCTTATCCACCTGGTTACGCAGCATTTGTAGGGCAAACTCGGTGGCATCCCTTGCGATAGATGATTGATGTACCAGTAATCCGTGTGGTTTATTAATGGCAATCAGATGCTCATCCTGATAAATTATCTCCAGCATGCCGCGAAGATAAGGATATTTTTATTTTGCCGGTTTGATTCTATACTTTGAGCAATAATAGTATATCACAGGTGTGAAAATAACTGTTGGTAAGAGCCAGGCAATGTAACCAGGAAGTATTTGGTTATTTACGACCAAAAAAGCGGTTAATGCAGCAATATAGCCGGCAATCATTCTTTGGATGTGCACCATCAGCCAGGTATTGGCAGCAGCAGCTTTGCCCTTGAAGTTTTTGAAATCTGTAAGCACCATTTTTAAACCAATACCGCCGAAAACAATAAACACCACCCCAAACGTATTTTTATTGACTAAATGATAGAGACCGAAAAAGATAAAAGCTAAACCGAAAGCCAACATAAAATAAGTTAACAACCAATCAATCCATTTCGGTTGTTGACCATTAATTAATTGTTTGAGACGAAGGTACCTCGTTGCAGAAGAAACCAAATACAAGGTGAAAACCCCGACTATAAAAAGGAAATAATTAGGATGAATTATCGATAGAACAAATGCGGACGCACTTACTGTTAACATACTATAAAAGAAAATACGACCTACTATAAAATGTATTTTCCCACCCTTTTTGCCGATGATATTGATCGTTCCCGTAATTAAGCCCAGGGTTCCCGCAATGATGTGCAGCGCTAAAAATGTTTTAAACAAGATTTCCATATTGCTGTGTTTTTATTTACTGAACAATATTAAATCAGAAAATTAACATAAAATACCCACTGGGATGAATTGCATGTTTTGGGATGAAATGCAATGATTAGAGACTACAACGATCCTAAAGATTCTTTCAGGCGTTTTGTATATTGCCTGGAAACATAAACCTCATGGTCAGAGTTTTTAATTTTCAGACGATAACCTTGCGCATTGCCGATAACATTATCTACAAAATCAAGATTTACAATAAATGCCCGATGACATTTAAGTAATGATTTGTGATGCTCAATTTCACTTTCTGCTTTTGAAATGCTGCTTCGCAAAGTTTTTTTAGTAATTGAACTTCCTGACTGCATGTAAACGTGAATGTAATTGCCAACAGATTCAATAAACGCAAGCTCTGAGGCATTTAATTCGATTTGTATCTTACCGTTTTCGGAATAAAGAACTATTTTTCTACTTATTGCGGGCTTGGAAATGGGGTGATGCAAATCCTCGGTAATGGCTTTTGCTGCTGCCTTATTAGCTTTGAGTAGCTTATTTTGCCTGAGCAGCACAAGGAAAGTAATTGGTACAATGGATATAAAAGAGGTGTAAACTTGAAATGACAACAATGAATTTATATTGAAGGTTAAATCGTCTATAAAAGCAAACGTATAAGCATAATTTGCCAGACCCAGCTCAAATACGACCACAGCCGACCACAAAATGTGTTTCTTTATAGTCCAGCGATATTCAGAAAATAACCTGATTATAAAAAACAAATTGATCCCCAACACCAAAGCGGTAACCAATCCATAGCCGGCTAAAAAAAAATATTTGTGGTGCACCCTCACCGATGACAAGCCGAAAGGCTGCATCAAAAGCATAAGCAGGCTTAATCCAAAACCGATGAACAAAACTGTTTTCCAATTTTGATTGGGAATTGGATAAGGTTGTTTTAAGAAGGCTATCCATTTCATTTCACTAATCAAATAAATTAAAAGCCAATCGGTACGTATTGCAGTGCGCGTCGACGATATCTTTAATATCAGCTGAATAGCCTCCACCCATGCTCACCTGGACAGGAATATTTTTAGTCTTACATAATTGAAATACAATACCATCCCGTTCTTTACATGCATTTTTTGTTAAGGAAATTTTTCCTAGTTTATCGGTGGCCAGTACGTCAACACCGGCAAGGTAAAAAATGAAATCCGGCCTGGAACGCTCAAAGGCTTTCTTTATATTAAGTTCCAGTAACGACAAATATATTTCGTCTGAAATACCGTCACTTAAGGGAACATCAAGGCTGGAAGCCTCTTTTTTAAATGGAAAATTCTTATCGCCATGCATGGAAAACGTAAAGACGTCTGGTTCATTCCTGAAGATTTCTGCCGTTCCATTTCCCTGGTGTACATCTAAATCAATTATTAATATTCGACTTGCTAATTTTTTATTTAGCAGGCAATTAGCAGCAATCGCCTGGTCGTTCAGCAAACAAAATCCTTCACCCCAATTACTTCCCGAATGGTGTGTGCCACCTGCCACGTTAAAGGCAATTCCGTTTTGCATAGCAAACTGCGTCCCGTCTATTGTACCTTGAGTTATTCTCAATTCACGCTCGAGCAGTTGTGCGTTTAAGGGAAAACCAATTTTACGCTGCGCTTTTGCCGGTAAGGTTAAATCCTTTAATTGTGTCCAGTAACCTAAATCATGCGTTAGAAGGATCATATCCTCATCTACCGGCTCTGGGCTGAACAAATTTTCCTGCATTATCGTTCCTTCGTGCAGCAATTGCCCGGGTATTAACTCATATTTCAGCATCGGAAAACGGTGTCCTTCCGGAAGCGGATGAGCATATAAGGGATGCCAGGCAATTTTTATCATTAGCTCAAAATCTCTTCTACGTGTTTCTCAATGTTATCACAAATCTGATCTACCGGCAAATCATTTGCATCCTCCCCAAATGGGTTCTCTATTTCTTCGGCTATCAGTTCCAAACTTGCTAATACATATAGTATAAAGGGAACAATTAAAACCAGAAAATAACCCAAACTGAAAACCCATCCTATTGGAATGGTAAGTACATAAACGAAAAGAAATTTCTTAATAAAGACACTGTAAGAAAACGGAATTGGTGTGTTCTTAATTCTTTCACAGCCACCGCAAATGTCCGTAAACTGGTTTACATCGTTCGTTAAAATGATGAGTTGCTCATTTGAAATCAGTCCTTTAGACGTGAGGGCATATAACCTTGTGATCATGCTGCTTGCAATCTGATTCGGTATGTGTTTTCCGGCTTCCACCTCGATTAAAAAACTATTTTTTCCGAAGTAAAGCTTTTCACGTAAATGTTCTTTTAACGCAAATGCGTATTTTGGAATGCCATATTCAAAGAAACGCACATCTTCTTCTGGCAGGTTCAAGGCCTTTATTTTCATTGCAAAGTTGCGTGACACATTTGTGAGTGCACCTAAGAGTTTACGCCCATCCCACCACCGGTCATAAGATGTATTTGTTCTGAAAACCAGGAGCATAGAAATCACAAAGCCGAGCAGGCTATGCATTAAACCGATGTTGGTAACATAATCACTTTTGGAAAGTTTGAAAACATTAAGCTCTAAAAATGCGACAATACCGGAATAAATCGAAACACTGATCATCAACGGCCATAACTTCCTAAATGTATCCGCTTTATGAACGTTGAATATAAACGTGAACCAATCTTTGGGGTTGTAATTAATCATTAAGTTTAATTTAAAATGTTTTTGCTCAGCGCCAGCAATATTTGGCCGGTTTGGTAAATATCCTCGAATGAATTGTAAAGCGGTATGGGACACAACCGAATTACGTCAGGTTCGCGCCAATCGCCGAGCACATGTTTCTTGACTAAGCCATCGAAAATCCGCTTTCCTTTTTCTTTAGCAATAATGGATAATTGTGCGCCTCGATTTATACTATCGCTTGGCGTAATGATTTTATACTGCTCGAATCCTAAATCTACATTAACTTGTTTTACAATGAATTCAAGATAATTAGTTAAAGCAATACTTTTATTTCTTAACGGATCGATGAAACCCGCTTTTTCAAAAATTTGAAGTGAGGCATGATACAATGCCATTGGCATAACCTGTGTACAGCTTACCTGCCATCCGTCTGCTCCAGGCTCGGGAACAAATCCCTTTTCCATTTTAAAACGGTTGTTTTCCTGGTAACCCCACCAGCCAGCAAATCGGTTCAGGTTTTTATTATCAAAATGCTTTTGATGAACAAATATACCGCTTATCCCTCCTGGGCCAGAGTTTTGATACTTATAGGAACACCAGCAGGCAAAATCAACTTCCCAATCATGAAGTCTAACAGGCACATTTCCGGCAGCGTGTGCCAAATCCCAGCCTACAATTGCACCAATTGAATGGCCAGCTTTGGTTATTTTCTCCATATCGTACCACTGTCCGGTATAGTAATTAATACCACCGAAAAGTACCAAGGCAATCTCATCGGCATTTTCTGCGATTTTAGCAATTATATCATCTGTATGGAGTAGTTCTTCGCCTTCACGGGGAAAAACCTCTATAATCGATTCATTTGGGTCGAACCCATGAAACCTAACCTGGCTTTCAATTGCGTATTGGTCGGACGGAAAAGCCCCGCCTTCCATGAGGATTTTAAAGCGTTTATTTGTTGGCTGATAAAAACTGACCATGAGTAAGTGGAGGTTGACCGTTAGAGTATTCATCGGGCAAACCTCTGCCGGCAAAGCACCAACAATAGGCGCCATCAATTTCTTAAGTTCTTTATGGTAGTACATCCAAGGCGCCTGTCCATCGAACCAGCCCTCAACTGCATAATTAGCCCAGTTATCCAACTGGCCTTCCAGAGCCGACTTTGCAGCTTTAGGTTGCAAACCTAAAGAATTGCCACACAGGTATATAAATTCTTTATCATTATGCTTAGGAAACAAGAATTGACTTCTGAATTCCTTCAGTTTATCGGCCGCATCCTGCGCCTTTGCAAAGGCCAGATTATTTTCTAAATTCATAGCCCCAATATTACAAAAAAGCAGGTATTGTTTCCAATCCTGCTTTCAAAGAAGTTATTCTTTAATTAGAACTTCATGGTATCATGTTTACCTATATCAGGTGTATCACCTGTTACCACGGCTTTTAATATACTGAAAAGCACCACTATCTTGGATGAGGATGAATCCCAATACTCCGCTTCTTCAGGTGTAACCTTGATTAAAATCAGTCTTGGATCTTCAACGCCATCAGGAAACCAGGCTTTAACAAAAGGAGAAAAATAAGCTTCCTTCCTAACTTTATCGTCAACGAGTTCTGCTTTTCCCTTGACCGTTAGATAGGTATTCTTTGAAGGTTCGCTATAAGCCAGAAGTACATTGCCATCTCTGGAAATTTCTTTTGACTTTAGTGAATATTCATTGGTATAAAACCAAATGCTGCCATCATCTTCTATTTTAGCGGTACCCATTGGCCTGCTCCCGAATTCTTCATCTGCAGAAAAGGTAGTGAACATACAGGTACGAACACTTTCTGCCATCTCTTTTAAAATTGCGATATTTTTTTCGTTTTTCATTTTCTTACGTATTTGAATGAAAAACAGGATTTCAATGGAAATGTTTGGGTTCTTAAACCTTATTCGGTTTGCTGACGTATTTATTGCCTTTTACAAAAAAACGCCATGGCAATAAGGCATGCTCCTTCGCATAAGCGATTCCAACACGGGGCCCTGCCGCAATTTCTTCATCCCGGTAACGGATTTGATGGTCCTCTATCCATATTTCATCCCCTGATAAATCTTTTGCGTTAAAATCCCGGTTGATACCTAGTGCTTTTGCAGCAGAGCCGGGACCTGAAGATATTGCAGGTTTTGAGACAAGCATCCCTCTGCGCTCCTCAATTATCTCTTTACCCAATAAAGGTTCAACAGCCCTAACCAGCACCGCATGTGGATCACCTGCTTTTGAACTTACGACATTAAAGAGATGATGCATTCCATAACAGAGATAAACATAGGCCAGGCCGCCCGATGCATACATCGTTTCCGTACGATTCGTTCTTCGACCGCCATAGGCGTGAGAAGCCTTATCTTCAACTCCGAAGTAGGCTTCTGTTTCTACAATTATACCGGCGGAAATTATGCCGTCTATGTTAGTATAAAGTACCTTGCCCAGCAGGTCTTTTGCCAGCGCTACGGCATCTTCATTCAGATAATAATCGACAGGTAATTTCAATCGCTTATATAATGTTTTATTTTAACAAAAATGATATAACCTGTTCTAAATTAAATTGATCTGTTTCATCAAAATGATTTAGAAACTCACTATCCACATCAAGCACACCTATCACCTCACCGTTTTTGATCAAGGGTAATACGATTTCAGATTTAGATGCAGTTGCACAGGCTATATGCCCCGGAAATTCATCGACATCCGGAACAATTAATGTTTTCACTTGTGCCCAGGATGAACCACAAACTCCCTTACCTTTTCTAATCCGGGTACAGGCTACCGGTCCCTGGAATGGCCCTAATACAAGATCATCATTCTTCACCAAGTAAAATCCAACCCAAAACCAGTTGAATTGTTCTTTTAGTGCAGCAGCAACATTAGCCATGTTTGCCACAAAATCTGTTTCACCGGATAGTAAAGCCTCTATCTGAGGTAGTAAGGATTTATACTGTTCTGCTTTAGTCGCAGTACGGTTTATCATTAAGTCTTCTGCCATAATTGACCAGGATTAAAAGATTTTAAGATTAATAGGATTATAATTTAATAAATTAAAAGCATAAACCATTAAACAAGATTGGACGGATTTTAAGATTAATAGGATTATAGTAATACAAATCAATCTCTCCTTCACATCAACAAAGTTAAACAGGATTGTTGTAATTTAAAGTCTACAGAATTATAATTACAAAATTGTGAAAAGATAGTAAACGTAAAATCATTAGTTTTGACAACATTAACCCTATTGAGCATGATAGTCGCTTTAACCATAACAAAGTTTCGTACCCACAACATTTTATTTGCTTTTTTAGGAATGGCACTTTTGCGTGTACCCATGTGGCTGAATAAAAATTGCAGGTTCTGGAAATTAATGGGAAGTGGCAAGGATGCGCAAGTTGATTTAAAGCCTGATTTTAAGCACTGGGCAATCTTGACTACATGGGATGAAAAAGATAGTTGTGATGAATTCTACAAACATTCCTTCGTAATTAATTGGTTTAGGTTTTTTGCAATTGAAGAGTTTACCATATTACTTAAACCTTTATCATCTCATGGTTTATGGTCACGCATACAGCCGTTTAAATATAATAAAGATTATAGTGTCAAGAGCACAAGGGTAGCTGTTATAACCCGGGCAGCAATTAATTATGGAAAAGTAAAAGAATTCCGTAGTAACATAAAAAGGGCTGCAGAAGCCATGCGCAAGGCAGAAGGCTTCATACTATCTGCAGGTGTTGGTGAGAATCCCTTTTTTGACCAGGCAACATTTTCCATATGGGAAAGCCTGGATCACATGAAAAATTATGCCTATAAATCAGTTGACCATTCAGATGTTATTAAGCTTACCAGGGAACGCAAATGGTATTCAGAAGAGTTGTTTGCACGTTTCGAAATAATTGAGACCCAGGGAAGCCTTAATGGACAATCAGTTTATACCAATTAAAATTTTACTTAATCAACCAAGCCCGTAAATAGTACATGAGAGTTATCGCAGAACTTCCACATCCGGAATGCAAAATTTCCATCTTCTCTATGAACCAGAAGTACATCATTAAATTTGAACAAGGAACATTTGAACAAAGTTATAAACTTTCCGAATTGGACTTAAGCGGAGGGGGTGTTAATGATGTATTTGAAATCCTTGACGAAGAATTTATTACTACAGTTATTGAACGTTTTAAACTGATGCGCGGTGATTTTAACTTAGCCTATAAAAGGCATCAGTATTAGTATTTAATCTGAGTATTATTTTGATATACAGTAAGTTAAAGTATCATTCAGAATTTAATTTTGATTTTACAGCTGTTCAAGTTGCTAAAATTAGGCTTTATATAATACATTAATTAATATAAATTATGTTAACCAACTGATTTATAAATAATTAAATATATACACAAAATTATATTTCGCAGTCGATTTTTGCCAAATAAATGGGAGGTTTGGGATTCCAAAAACATTTTTAACTAAAATTGTCAATTGAAATGACCATATATAATTCGTGGCATTTAACTGCTATTATTGAAAGGCAATCCTTATTTGAATGAAGCGCAGCGCAATTGACAAATCTATGAAGCCAGCTATTTTATTAAAAGGATTTCTCCACTACGGTCGAAATGACGACTTTATGTATCTTCCTCTCGACGGAGCTCGCTATGCCGCCCCCTCTACTGAAGCGCAGCTGAACGGAGACATCTTTATAAATACTCTATCAAGTGTTAAGTTTAAAAGATTTTGCTTCGCTGAGCCTTCGGGTTCTCCGCTACAATCGAAACGACGAAGTATAAAACAAAAAAGTCGTAGCTTTTCACTATAACTGTTGCAGGGTAATCGTCATTTCAAATGAAGCGCAGCGTAACATAGAAATCTTTTAAGGCTAACTTTATTAAGATTTCTCCACTGCGGTCGAATAAGTATTAAATATTGCGAGCGATTATTAGCCTTTAACTTTTAACAGATGAAATCACGATATCGTGAACCACCACCCGATACCAGTTTTTAGAAAATTTCTCAACAGCATCTAAATGTGTTTTATCATCCTGGTAAGCGTTGTGGTCCTCAATACTATTAAAAGTAATGGTAAGCGCATAAGTGAAAGAATTATCTGTTACAGGACGAACCGGCGTATTTGCAGCCAATCCATAGTTCAACGTCTTAACGTACTTGATAGGCTTTAAGGCCTCAAAGAATTCTGTGAAACCTTCAATTTCGGCTTTCGTTAACTGGGGCTTTAACCAAAACATTACAAAATGTTGTACTTGTCCTTTATCTGCAGTTTTAATTTCTGTCATGGATTTTAAATTTATTTAAATATAGACTGATTTTTTGAGACACAAAAAAAGCGGTCATTAAAATGACCGCTTCTAATACGCTAATTAATATACTAGTTTTTCGGTTGTACGCGACCAGATTTTCTGTCTTCGCCTCTACCGATTAAGTAACCACCTCCAGCACCGGCTAAACCACCGATAATGGCACCACGACCTTTTTTCTTATCAATTAATGCGCCACCTACTGCACCTGCAGCGGCACCAATTACAGTACCTTTTGCTGCATCACTCCAACCCTGTTTTTTCGCAGTTGGTTGTGTACCTCCATATGAACTAGTGGTACTGCTACCTGAACTTGCGTAAGACCTTGACGACCTTGCACCTGCTCTTCTTGCAGCTGCTAATTCAGCTTGTCGTTGTGCTTCTTCAGCCTGTTCCTTTTTTACAAGTTCTGCTTTCTTAAAGCTGTCTAATCGTAAACTATCTTTAACCGCTTTTACGGCTAACTCTTTCTCTGCCTGTTGCTGTTTAAGTGCTGCCTCTTCTTTTGCTTTGTTGTTACAAGCAAACATTACTGAACTAAGTGCTAACACTACGAATATCTTTTTCATAACTTTTAATTTTTTCACTACTCTTTCTTAGCTACCTAACCTCACTAAGAATTTTCATTTGGGATGTATGATTTAGTTAATTACAGGTACTAAAGAAAAAATGATGCCAAAATGTTTTAGATATCTGAAAATATCAGAATAAATCAATGTACCAGAAGCCAGTCTCTATCTCTTTTCCGAAATTTGAGTTGTCTGTATCGCCTTCAATAGAAGGCTTTTTATAAGTCCTGAATACAGTCTCTCCCTGTTGGAACACAACTTTTACTTTAAAAACCGGACCTTCAAAAGCGAAAGTATGAAATTCTCCGTTTTCGCCACAAGGATCTATTTCAGCTGGCAATTCATTAATCAAATCATTATCAATAATTTTTCCACAGATGGATTTTAAGCTTTGTTGTGCGCAAACAATGATTGTTTTATAGTTCAGGTTAATAAATTCATCTATAAGTTGGCGCGTATCTTTTTTCCAGAGCGGAAAAATTGCTTTTAGACCAACTTCTTCAAGTTTATTTTCACGATAGGTCCTTAAGTCTTCAAGAAAGATATCACCAAAAATAGAATGTGTTATGCCTTCAGCCTTAAATTTTGCCAGATGCTGGCGCATAACTTCGTCGTAGGTATCCATGTCGGGCATTTCAGGAAGCCTGATTTGATACAATTCAATACCAATACTTTCAGCTTGTTTAATCAGCAGCGCCTCCCTTACACCATGCATTGAAACGCGATTGTATTTTTCTGTTACCGTTGTGACAAGGTATTTAATTTCTATAGAGGGATCTTCTAAAGCATAATGAAGCGCGAGGGTGCTGTCTTTACCTCCGCTCCAATTAAATATGCAACGCTTTCTAATGGCCATTTAACAGAATTTCTTTCAGTTCAGCAACACCATCTACTGCCCTTTTTTCTATGTTAATAGTATTTTTATAACGCCGAATGTCTGGTGTTTTAGGATCAATTATATACTTGGGGGTTGATGGTAGAACAAAATCAATCAATCCGGCTGCCGGATACACCGCTAATGAGGTCCCGATTAAGACAAAAACATCTGCTTTGCTGCAAATTTTTGATGCGACTTCGATCATGGGTACTGATTCTCCAAACCAAACAACATGAGGTCTTAATTGGGAGCCCAGCTCACAAAGCTCACCCATTTTAATTTCCGTTCCTTCAATTGGATAGGTTAAATCTGCTTTTATGTCGGATTGCGACTTTGTGATGACGCCGTGTAAGTGTGTAACCTTCGTAGAACCCGCCCGTTCGTGCAGGTCATCTATATTTTGTGTAATAATTTCAACATCAAAATACTTTTCAAGCTCAGCTAATATTTCATGCCCACGATTGGGTTTTGCTGCCAGAACCTGAGATCGACGTTCGTTGTAAAACTCTTGTACCAACATAGGATTTCTTTCCCAGGCTTCCGGGGTTGCTACGTCGTATACATTATAACCCTCCCAAAGACCATCAGAATCGCGAAATGTTTTTAAGCCACTTTCGGCACTAATCCCTGCTCCTGTTAAAACAACTAACTTCATAAAATTAAAAATTACACTGGTTGTAGAGATTGAGCGTAATTGATAAACTTCTTAGCAATATTTCCATCAGCTTTAAAAATTTCCGGGTGAAACATACAGGCTAAAGATTCAATGCCATCGATCAAAGTGCCCACGCTTGGTTGGGTAAACATATCAAAATCGGCCAGGTAAACCTGATTAGTTTTAACAGCTTCCAGGTTATCCCATCCATTTTTTGAAGTCAACAAGTTCATTTCTTCAATGCTTCTTTTTATGTCGAATCCGCAAGGTGCAATGACCAGAACTTCAGGATTGTATTTTAAGATCTTATCCCATTGGGTAACAATCGAATCCCCTGCCGGGTTAGATAGCATATCCACGCCACCAGCGGCAGCAATTTGAAATGGAATCCAATGGCCGCAATTGTAAACCGGCTCTATCCATTCCATGAGCATTACCCGTTTTAATGGTGCCTTATTAGCCCTGAGTGTATCAAGAATCGCATCTGATCTTTTTTGAATATTAGCCAAATAGTTTAGTGAAATCTCCTCCTTACCCATCGCTCGTGCAATGGTTATGGCACAATAATAAACATCATGAAGGTTATTTGGAGATAAAGGTACGAGTATTGGTTGCTTGCTCAGTTTCATAACGGCCGTTTCAGTACAAACAGTATCAATATTACACACTTCGCATAGGTCCTGGGTAAACACGATATCAGGCGAAATGCTTTCCAATAGAACATCATCAACCCAATACAAACTTTTACCCTGCGCTTTTGATGCTGAAAAAATCCTGTCGATTTCGACGCTGGAGTAATTTTTACCTTCCAGGATGCAGCGAACAATTTTAGGCATGTCTGCTGCTTCTTTTGGGCATTCGAAGGTTACGCCATATAGATATTCCTGCAGGCCCATGTCATAAATCATCTTGGTAGCGGCTGGCAAAAAGGAAACAACTTTCATGTATTGATTTTTTTAATGTCGTTCGGAATTTCAGTTAACTGCATAGACTACTGAACCAAATTCATAGCAACGACGGATTATAAGGATAAAAAAAATCCTCTTTTGAAAGGATTCAAAAGAGGATTTGTCGAAATATCGAACAATTAATTTTGCCCTGTTTGCAATTTTAGTGCCGGATACTTTGAAGTTAAAATTTCAAATGCACCGAAAAGTAAAGCACCATAAATTAAAGTTCCTTCAAGGAATCTTATCTCGAAAGGAATCGCTTTTTCTAAAACCAACCAGAATCCTGCGAGGTTCTGTGTATAAGCCGGGTTTTTAAACCAGATTGGAAAATCGGTTACAATCCAATGGATTAATACGATAACCAAGGTAGATGCTAAAAGATTTACAACGTTAATGTTTTTCAGCATTACTCTTCCTACCAAAACCATCAAAGCAAAGGCTAAATAAACCCAATACCAGCCTTCATATAAAAAGCCACTACTGTATTTGCTGAAAATGGTTGTCGATAAAACGAAATCACTTAAAAACAAGCTTAATAACGGAAATGAAAAAGCTTTTAAATTATCTTTAAAGTAAGCACCTCCAAATAAGGCAACTGCCCCTATTGATGAGAAATTAGCAAATTTCAGTTCATCGGAATTGAAGGTTACCAGCAAACGGAAACCCGTTATCACCAGTATCATTAACAACAAAACTAATGTGCGTGGATTAAATTTTAAGTGGGCCATTTTTTTTTAGTATCGAGTATTTAGTAGCAAGTATCAAGTTTTAGTATCAGGTATTTAGTATCAGGTATCAAGATTAAAATTGAACCCAAGCCATCACCTGATACAAAGTTAATTTTTCTTAGCGGATATTGAAAGTAACACCTGTATTAAAATTGAAACCTAAGCTGTTGTAGCCAATAATTTCACTGTATTTTTCGTTCAATATGTTTTTTGCATCAAAAAATACTTTAACTCGTTTATTAAGCAAAGCATATTCGGCATAAGCACCAAGCAATTTGTATGCTGGCAGCGTATCAACAGTGTAGGTGCTAAAATTTCCGTCGGTACGGTTCCCAAAATAACGGTAGTTTGCACTTACAAATAAATTATCGGTTGCCTGTAAACCAGCATTAAGTCCGAAGGTATGCTTCGGGCGGCGGAATAAGTAATCGGCAATTGCGTTATCGACAAAGTTGAATTCATTTCCTTCAACGTAAGCATAATAACCGTTAAAATTAAATTTACCCAATTTAACTGTTGGTTCTACTTCAAATCCTTTGGTTTTCTGGCTGATCTGATTTACATAACCTGCCGGATAGGCATAAATTATCGCATCAGTTAAATCACGTTTAAAACCAGCAACACGTAGAGAGACTTTATCATCAGCAAAACTGAAGTTAATACCCGCTTCATAATTCTGAGATTTTTCTGGTTTCAAATCTAAATTAGCACCAAACTGTCCGAAAAGCATGTTCAATGTAGGAATTTTAAATGCAGTAGAAACTGTACCGAAAAGCTTAATTTCTTTAATTATGTTAATGCTGGGTGTAACTGAATAAGTATAGTTCTCGCCATATTGTTCGTGTTTATTATAACGACCGCCCACTTCTAAATTAAATATGCTTAAATCATGCAAAAAGAGTGAACTGTATGCTGCAAAGATGTTGGCTTTTGGGTTTGAACCGGCAGCGGTTAACTTCATTACCCGGTTATCGATACCAACCAATAAATCTAATTTATCATTTAATTTTTGATTGTAAAATAGGTCGATAATATTCACTTTACCCTGGCTAAAGCTTGGAAAAGAGCTATGTGCATCATTAGATGTGTTTTCGTAACTGTAATTTAAGGTTACTTTTCCGGTTTCAAATTCGTATCTGGCATTTGTTCCGGCTGCAAAATTCTTCAAAATAGAGTAATTGCCAGCATCAGTGAAAGCACCACCATCGAAACTATAATTTCCGTAATAGTAGCGTACAAATGGATTTATGGACAAATGCTTGTCTAATTTAATTCCAAAGTTTGCGTTCAAGGCACCTGTTCTGAAACCATCTTTATCAAATTCTGTATTGTTTCCAACTGGATTTGCAGCTTCAGAAATTCCATTGGTTTTATTTTGTGTGTAGTTAACGTTATAAGTAAAACCTTCCACACCGCCGTTTAAACCAATCGTTCCCTTATAACTTTCATAACTCCCTGCACTTGCAACACCATAGATTGTATTGCCTTTAGGTCCGCCTTTTTTAGTGATGATGTTAATTACGCCGGCCACAGCATCAGAGCCGTAAATTGTTGACTGACCGCCTCTTAGAATTTCAATCCGGTCGATTTGGTCGATAGATAACAAACGTAAATCGAAAGCGCCACCATTTCCTGAAGGATCGTTCTGAACAATACCGTCAATTAGAACGACTGCGTATGCACTTCCTGCACCACGAAAAAATACCGATTTGTTCAAGCCCGGATTACTGCTGGAGCCGGCTACGATTATACCTGCTTGCTCGCTGATCAAATCAGGAAGTGATTTACCATGGCTTCTCTCTAAAACCTCGCTACTAATGATGGTAACTACCTTACCTGTTTGCGATTGTTTCTGATCATTCTTAGTTGCCGTAATTACAACATCTTTAAGCCTCAGACTGTCTTGCGCATTAGCCAGTTGGCTAACCGTTAATTGAGCAAACCCCAGGCCTGCTGCAATTAAAATTCTTTTTTTGTTCATTTGATTGTGAGTTTTGCCCACAGCCAACAGATTAGGAAAGGAAATGAAAATACGAAAACGTTTAGTACCTCAGTCCTAGCTTCAATCCCCGAAAGCTATGAAATTATTCGCTAAGGCAGGTCTTCTGACTTACTCCCGATGTTTTCTGCCTTCCCGTTTTTTGTTTAAACAGTGGCATTGAGATTGAAATATCGTTATGGAGCTTACAGCTGCGGGACAGTTGCAGAATTACACTGCATTCCCTTTTAATTCCGGTTGTAAAGCCGGAAACCAAAAGCGCTGCAAAAGTAGTTATTAAAGCTGAAACACCAAAGGTTAAAGTAAAAAGCTTTTCCGGATTATTTGAATTGAAAATAGCTTTTTGAAGATGAGTAATTTAAAGCTAAATTGGTATAAAATCCGAAAATGAAATTGTTATTTACAGCAGCACTTTTTGCAATGACCTTATCCGTAAATGCACAAAAAACCAATACGGTTTTTCTGAAAAAATTAATGGAATCAAAGCCAGAGCTATTTAATTCTGTGTTAACCCATCATGATAAAAACCAGATACAGATTTTATACACGCAGGTAAATCGTGATGCTAAAAACAAACCCACTTTCAAAAATTACAGTTACAACTTAGACCCGCATCATTATTTTTATCCGGCCAGTACCGTGAAACTTGCCGCTGTAATTTTTGCATTAGAGAAAGTAAACCGCTTAAAAAGTAGTGGACTAACATCAAAAAGCACGATGATAACCGATAGCGCTTTTAAAGGGCAAACAATGGTTAAGAAAGATACATCTGCGAAAAATGGTTTACCAACAATTGAACATTACATCAAAAAAATTTTGTTAACCAGTGATAACGATGCTTTTAACCGCCTGTTCGAATTTATTGGTCGGGCAGAAATAAATGAGAAACTTAAGAAGAACGGATTGAATGATAGCAGAATTTTAAACCGTTTAGCGATTGGTGATGCCGGTGAAACGGCCAAACACACCAATCCAATTCAGTTTTATAATGGGAATAAACTGGTTTATATTCAACCTGCCCAATATGATCCAAAAGCGTATAGACTTACTTTAACCAATACAATCATGGGTAAGGGTTATCTGGATAGTACAGATAAATTAGTGAATAAACCATTTAGTTTGGATACCAAAAATGCATTTGCAATTAATGATCAGCAAAAGTTGATGCAAAAATTGATGTTTCCAGATGCTTTTCATGCAAGTGAGCGATATGATTTAACTCCTGAAGATTATAATCTGATTTACACTTATATGAGTAAATATCCGACAGAAAGTGATTATCCAAGGTATGATTCAAAGGAATTCTGGCCAACTTACGCTAAAATGCTTTACTATGGTCGAGAACAAAATATCAATTTAGATGCGAACATTAGAATTTTCAACAAGTATGGAGACAGCTACGGTTACATTATCGACAATTCATATTTTGTAGATTTCAAAAATGGGATAGAATACTTTCTAACGGCGGTGGTTCACAGTAATGAGGATGGGATTTTTAATGATAATAAATACGAATACGAAACGGTCTGTTATCCATTTATGAAAAATCTTGGTCGGACAATTTATGAATTTGAATTATCGAGGAATAGAAAGCAAAAGCCCGACTTGAGTAAATTTAAGATGGACTATGGGAAATAGTTATTTATAAAATGATTTGTGAGGACACAAACCATGATTATATAGTTGGATATCGTCTAATGGTTTAATCGAAAGAAATTTATTAAGCCTGAATTATTAAAAACCGTTTAAAAGTTAAGGTTATTAAGATAAATGGAAATAGCTTAATCTTCTTAATGCCTTAACGATTAAAGACCATTTAGAAGTTAAGGTTACTAAGATATAAAAATGGAAATCTTAATCCTCTTAATGCCTAAATGGTTAAAAATCATTTAGAAATCACGTTATTAAATATACAAATGGAAATCTTAATCCTCTTAATGCCTTAATGGTTAAAAACCATTTAGAAGTTAAGGTTATTAAAGATATGCAAAATGGAAATCTTAATCCTCTTAATGCCTTAATGGTTAAAGACCATTTAGAAGTTAAGGTTAACTAAGATATGCAAAATGGAAATCTTAATCCTCTTAATGCCTTAATGGTTAAAAATCATTTAGAAGTCACGGTTATTAAACATACAAATGGAAATAGCTTAATCCTCTTAATGCCTTAATGGTTAAATACCATTTAGAAGTTAAGGTTTTTAAGATATGCAAAATGGAAATAGCTTAATCTTCTTAATGCCTTAACGATTAAGACCATTTAAAAGTTAAGGTTATTAAAGATATGCAAAATGGAAATCTTAATCCTCTTAATGCCTTAACGGTTAAAGACCATTTAGAAGTTAAGGTTACTAAGATATAAAAATGGAAATCTTAATCCTCTTAATGCCTTAATGGTTAAAAATCATTTAGAAGTCACGGTTATTATATATACAAATGGAAATAGCTTAATCCTCTTAATGCCTTAATGGTTAAAAATCATTTAGAAGTCACGGTTATTAAACATACGAATGGAAATAGCTAATCCTCTTAATGCCTTAATGGTTAAAAACCATTTAGAAGTTAAGGTTATTAAGATCTAAAAATGGGAATCTTAATCCTCTTAATGCTTTAATGGTTAAAAACCATTTAGAAGTTAAGGCTATTAAGATATATGTAAACAAAAAAGGTCACGATTAAAATCGTGACCTTTTAAAATATGATTATCGCTAAGCGAAAATTTCTATTTTACTGCATCAATTACAGCTTTGAAAGCTTCAGGGTGATTCATTGCTAAATCAGCTAATACTTTACGGTTTAAACCGATTTCTTTTGAAGCAAGTTTACCAATTAATTGAGAGTAAGAAATACCATGCTGACGGGCACCTGCATTAATACGCTGGATCCATAATCCGCGGAATTCTCTTTTCTTAACTTTACGGTCACGGTATGCATATTGCAAACCTTTTTCTACTGTGTTTTTAGCAACAGTATAAACCTTACTTCTTGCTCCCCAATAACCTTTTGCAAGGTTAAGGATTTTTTTTCTTCTTCTTCTCGAAGCGACTGCGTTTACCGAACGTGGCATGTTGTTGTTGTTTTTTGGTAAGCGGCGTCCTGTTTAAGGAACTTTAATGCCTGATACCTGGTGAATTAATGAATTACTTTCCGATACAAAGCATACGTTTAACGTTACCCATATCTGCATCTGTTACCATGCTTGCATTTCCAAGGGCACGTTTACGTTTAGTACTCATCTTTGTTAAGATGTGACTTTTGTATGCGTTGTTTCTTTTGATTTTACCTGTTCCAGTAAGCGAAAAACGCTTTTTAGCACTGGAATTGGTTTTCATTTTTGGCATAACCTTTTTTTTAATTTATAAACCTATTTTTATTTTTTTGCTACTTTAGGTGCAACGGTCAGAAACATACGTTTACCTTCCAACTTAGGCAATAACTCTACTTTCCCTACCTCTTCCAAAGCCTGGGCAAACTTTAACAATAAAATCTCACCCTGTTCTTTGTAAACAATTGCCCTACCTTTAAAATGCACATAAGCCCTAACTTTCTCACCGTTCTCCAAAAAGCTCACTGCATGTTTTAGTTTAAACTGGAAATCGTGATCATTTGTGTTAGGACCAAAACGAATCTCCTTAATTACAGTTTGTTTTGCATTCGATTTAATCTCCTTCTGCTTTTTCTTCTGCTCGTAAACAAACTTACTGTAATCAATAATTCTACAAACCGGAGGGACTGCATTCGGAGAAATTTCTACCAAATCCAATTCCAGTTCATCAGCAAGTGCCAAAGCTTTAGCCAGAGGATATATCCCCGGTTCAACATTATCGCCAGCCAAACGCACTTCAGGCGATTTAATGTACTGATTAATGTTATGTTCTGCTTCTTTTTTCTTAAAAGGCGGACGTGGTCCCCTGTTAAATCCTGGTCTTCCTAATGCCAAATTTGTATAAAATTAATTTTTATTTAAACTGTTATTTCTTTTAATAATAAGCCGCTGAACTCTTCCAGCGTCATCTCACCTAAATCTCCCTCACCATGTTTACGGATTGAAATTTTACCTTCAGCCATTTCTTTCTCACCAATGATGAGCATATAAGGGATTTTTTTAACCTCCGCATCGCGGATTTTGCGACCGATTTTCTCATCACGAAAGTCAATCAGCCCGCGAATATCGGAATTATTTAGTTCATCTAAAACTTTTTTTGCATAATCTTCATATTTTTCTGAGATAGGAAGAATTATGAATTGCTCCGGACTTAACCATAAAGGAAAATTCCCTGCACAATGTTCTATCAAAACAGCAACGAATCTTTCGAGTGAACCAAACGGTGCACGGTGAATCATTACCGGTCTGTGTTTTAAATTGTCGCTACCTGTATATTCCAACTCGAAACGCTCCGGTAAGTTATAATCTACCTGAATGGTACCCAACTGCCATCTCCTGCCTAAAGCGTCCTTAACCATAAAATCCAGCTTCGGCCCATAAAAGGCCGCTTCGCCATATTCTACAATCGTATTCAAACCTTTTTCTGCAGCTGCTTCAACAATTGCGCTTTCAGCTAACTTCCAGTTTTCATCAGAACCAATGTATTTCGACTTATTATCTGGATCTCTTAACGAAATCTGAGCGGTATAGTTTTCAAAACCTAAAGATTTAAATACATAAAGTACTAAATCAATTACTTTTTTGAACTCGTCCTTCACTTGTTCAGGCATACAGAATAAGTGCGCATCATCCTGAGTAAAGCCACGCACACGGGTTAAACCATGTAATTCGCCACTTTGCTCGTAGCGGTACACCGTACCAAATTCGGCAAAACGAACAGGTAAATCCTTGTAAGAACGCGGTTTAAATTTATACATTTCGCAGTGGTGAGGACAGTTCATCGGTTTTAAAAAGAACTCTTCTCCTTCTTGCGGGGTTTTTATTGGTTGAAATGAATCTTTACCATATTTATCCCAGTGACCGGAAGTAACATATAAATTTTTGTTTCCGATGTGTGGTGTAACGACTTGTTCGTAACCAGATTTTGATTGTGCTTTAGTCAAAAAGTTAACCAAACGTTCACGCAACGCAGTACCTTTTGGTAACCACATTGGCAAGCCTGCACCAACTTTTTCTGAGAACATGAACAGTTCAAGTTCTTTTCCAAGCTTTCTATGATCGCGTTTTTTAGCTTCTTCAATCATAGCAAGATACTCAGTAAGCTCGCTTGCCTTTGGAAAAGTTACGCCATAAATACGTGTTAACTGCTTTTTACTTTCATCACCACGCCAATAGGCGCCGGCAACATTCATCAGTTTTACGGCTTTAACAAAACCTGTATTTGGGATATGCGGACCACGACATAAATCAGTAAAAGCGCCCTGAGTATAGAAAGTAATTTTTCCATCCTCCAAACCGTCAATTAGATCAAGTTTGTACTCATCGCCTTTTTCGGTAAAATATTTTATTGCATCGGCTTTGCTTACGCTTTCACGGGTGAAAGTTTCTTTCTGCTTAGCCAGTTCAATCATTTTGGTTTCGATGGCTTTGAAATCATCAGACGAAAATTCTTTGTCGCCGAAGTCTACATCATAATAAAAACCGGTTTCAATTGCCGGACCAATACCAAATTTTGTACCCGGATAAAGCGATTCTAAAGCTTCGGCCATTAAATGGGCGGATGAATGCCAGAAAGTAGATTTACCTTCAGCATCGTTCCAGGTTAACAACTTAACTGACGAATCTGATTCAATGGGACGCGTTGAATCCCAAACCTGACCATTGACTTCGGCAGCTAAAACATTTCTTGCTAAACCTTCGGAAATTGACAATGCAATTTGATGGGCAGAAGTGCCCTTTTCGTACTGACGAACGGAGCCGTCAGGTAAAGTAATGTTAATCATCTACAACTATGATTTTACCCCTAATCCCCTAAAGGGGACTTTAAAGTAGTTTATAAAAATGGTTATTTCTAAATCACATACAAAGTGATTTTATTTTTGGCAAAGGTGCGGTTTTTCCTGCTTAAAAGCAAGTCTTTGCCGAAATGGATACATTGATTGTTATGGGCAATTTGAAATCAACTTTTCCGAGTCAGAAATCTATTTTTCAAATAATTACGAATTGGCGTATCCAAAAAGACCATTATCAGATAGGCAAGTCCAATTAATAAACAAACTGAAACTGGAATGATAATTTTCAGCAGGTCCATTTCGGGTTTAATAATTGCGACGTAAGTCAGGAATATCCAAATGAAAGGATAATGTGTCATGTACAACGGATAAGATATATCTCCAGAAAACTTACAAACGCCTTTAAAGTTCGGTTTCAACGTTGCTCCGGCACCCAGGGCCACAAGAACAGGGAAATAAATTAACACGATCAAAGGTTCTGTTAACCAATTATATTTGTCGTTAAAAGGAAGCAGGAATGCGAAGAGCAATAAAATGGAAACACCTGTAAAACCTAATCTATTTTTGATTATCCAGTTCGAACGATAGACGAGCATCCCCGCTAAAAAGGAATACAAAACCCTTGCACCCCCATCCCAAAAAGTCGGACCGCCCCAACCACCCATTAGATTAGTCGATTTGAACGCAACGTAACAAATAATTACGGCAGCAATTAAAGTTATGGTTTGCAATATTGTTCTGCTTAATCTATATAATACAAATATGTAAAATAGGTTTGCAGTGTATTCCCAAAAAAGTGACCAGGCAGGCGCATTCAGATTAAATAAATTAAAAAACCGTTCAGCCATTACCGGATATGGAACCAAAAAAGCAGAAGCGAGAAACAATAATATTGTTCTTGAAAACCCATAAACGGAATAAAAATCGCTGAAAGGATCGAAAAGGAAGGTTAATAAACCAAGAACGGAACCAATTAGAACCAGCGGATGTAACCTTATTAGCCTTAACTTTATGAAAGATAACATACCTATCTTTTCCACCCTGCTATCATAAGCGTAGGCAATTACAAATCCGGATAAGCAGAAGAAAAAATCGACAGCTAAATAACCATGAGCAATAAAATTTTTACTGTAATCGGTTATTGCAATCTCCATGAAGTGGTAAATCACTACGACTATGGCAGCGAGTCCCCTTAAGCCGTCCAGGATTTCAAAATGTTCTTTAGTCTTTAAAACTTCTTCTTTATTCAGTGGATGGGTCAAAACTTATCTGTTAGATTTTATTCAATAATAAAAAAATTAACCAGCACAATTGAATATGTCTCGATATTGTTAACAAAAACCATAAAAAAGCCCGTTCATTTACTGAACAGGCTTCAAATAAGTTGTATCTATCGAACTATCCGCCGATACCTCTAACAACGCCGCCGGCACCACCTGGTCTGCCATTGCCGTTACCTCTAAAACGTTTCATCATATTCTCCATTTTAATCTTGTATTCTGCTTCAGTAATCGGAGTCGCTTTTTTCGGAGCCGTAACATCTTTACTGCTTACATTTCTAAATTCGATACTTTTAGCGATTGTGCTATTACCTCTTCCTTCGATTGCTAAAACTGCACCTTCTGTCCACATGTTTGGATTTGGAGAAAAGTCAAAGCCCAAATCTTTAGTGTACCAAATGTGTGTTTCTTCGGTAACCTCTCTATCCATATCTAAAATTTTGATTGAACGTGTTGATTTTAAGATAACCTCATTACAGTTTAGACCCAAAATCTGCTTGGTTGCACTGGTTTTTACCACTTCTATTTTTGGTGGCGCAACTCTAGCTCTGGTTGTGTCAGTTTGATTTCTTCCCATCCCGCCAAAGGTGCTAATCGGACCACTCGTATTTAATTTCAATCCGCTTTGCATTACATAAGTCGTATCGTTAAGGTCGAAAACCTCTACAAGTTTCTTATCAGCAAATGAATAATAATACTCTCTGTTGCCACCTGCACCACCGAAACCTCTCATCATGCGGCCCATGCCACCGCCGCCACCGCCAGCGCCGTTACTGTCTTCCGCATCTTCTACAGGCATATAACTTGCATTAGTTGCGTTGAATAGTAATTCAAAGTTTGATTTACTGCTCGAAGGCATTCTTGCCGCCATTTGTTCCGGAATTTTCACACCACTCGCCGCCATCATTGCAGCAGGGTCAATGGTGGTTTCATACTGGATAGCTCCAGAGGTTTTCTTTTGCGCATCTGCTACTGATGCCAGAGATAATGCGCTTAATAAAGCGAAAACTATTTTTTTCATCCTAATTATATTTGTTTTAATGGTGATGAAGCCATCATGGTTGTGTTTTAAATTTAATATTGATAAACCATGATAATTTCATTTGTTTACAGGTTCAGCATTTTTATATCTGTCGTTCACTACAACGTTTATCTTTCATTGTAATAACCAACTTATAGATGCAATTGCACAAAAAAGGTTTAATAAAAATATCTTTACTAAAACGTGTATTTATTAATCGCGTGTTAAAGATGGTTTTATAGCATCTGAACCTAGTTTTTGCGGCAAATACAAATTCGATCGTAACTTATATTTTACATTAAATTTTTAGTATTCTGTACTTTCTAACCAGCCATTGCATAAAACATCGGCAATATGCATGGTTTTAATCGGAAGTTTATTTTTATCGATATAACCCTGTAGGTGTAACAGGCAGGATAAATCAGTTGAGATGATGTAATCGGCTTTTTGAGCTAAAGCGTGGTTAACTTTTTGTTCGGCCATTGCAGATGAAATGGAATCGAATTTCACGGCAAACGTACCGCCGAAACCACAGCACATATCGGTATCTTCCATTTCGAGCATTTCTAAGCCATGAACTTTTGATAGAAGCTGGCGTGGTTCATCTTTAATCTTACACTCACGAAGTGCACTGCAGGAGTCATGGTAAACAGCTTTGCCCTCGAGTTCAGCCCCGAAGTAATCTTTCTTTGCTACATTAACTAAGAAATCGGAAAGCTCCCAGATGTTCGATTGCAAATTGCGACATTTATTATGAACGATAGTGTTCGTGAATAAATCGTTAAAACCCCCTTTAACCATACCCACACATGATGCTGATGGCGCAACCACGTAAGTATTTTCGGTAAAATCGTTAAGAAACTTAGTGCCTACTTCTTTAGCTTCATCCCAATAACCGGCATTGTAAGCCGGCTGACCACAACATGTTTGTTTCGAGTTGTATTCTACTTTACATCCCGACTTTTCCAGTAACCTTAAGGTATTAAAAGCGGTTTCGGGATATAACTGGTCTACAAAACAGGGAACAAACAATTCTACTTTCATTAACAAATTCTTTAGCGTGCAAACTTACAATTTTGCGGTTTCATTGCGCTCGATTTTTTTCAGGTATGCTAGAAACACTAATCCCACTATAAAAAATGATGCCAAAGCGATAATGGATTGACGCATATTGTGTGTCAGGCCCTCAATAAATGCAAAACTAAACAGGCCAATTACAATGGCCAATTTTTCTGTGGCATCGTAAAAACTAAAAAAAGAAGCGGTATCCGTTGTATTTTCAGGAATGTGCTTTGAATAAGTAGAACGTGATAAGGATTGGATTCCACCCATGATTAAGCCTACAATGGCGGCTAAAGCGTAAAATTGATTTTCAGTAGTAATTGAATACCCATAAAAGCAGCAGCAGATCCAAATGACTACAACGATTATTAAAACGTTGACATTTCCCAATTTTTTGGCTAAAAGCGACATTAACCAGGCGCCAAGAATTGCGACCAACTGAATAATTAAAATTACAGCAATTAAACTGCCCGATTCCATTTTTAAAACTTTTGCACCAAAACCTGCTGCAGCAAGCATAATGGTTTGCACACCCATTGAATAGAAGAAGAAAGCAATTAAATAAGTTTTTAAAAACTTCATTTGTTTTAACTGATTCCAGACTTTAGCAAATTCGCCAAAACTGCTTTTGATGATTCCTTTATTCAGGTAGCTCGCGTTTGGCACATCTTTTGGTAACGCCTTAAAAGGAATCTGAGCGAATGAAAACCACCATATACCAACCAAGAGGAATGATATTTGAGCTGGTAATGATTTATCCTCAATGTCAAAAAGTTCTGGTTTTAAAACGAATACAAAACAGATTAACTGCAAAATTACACTACCTACATATCCGTAAGAAAAACCTTGTGCACTTACTTTATCCTGATTATCATGCGAAGCAATTATTGGCAGGTAAGCGTTATTAAACATTACACCTCCAACATAACCCATCGCAGCAAGGACAAAGCAAATAATACCAGCCTCTAAAGTTTCCAGTTTAAAGAAAAATAAACCCATACAAGCAAAAGAACCGACATAGGTAAATAATTTCATAAAGAATTTCTTTTTGCCCTTTGCATCCGCATAAGACGATATTATGGGCAACAAAATCACCATAACTAAGTAGGCGAAAGCTAGCGCATAATTAGAAAGAACGGTGTTTATAAACGTTCTGCCAAAAAAAGTGACTTCGTCTCCATGTGATTCTGTTGTTGTAATTGCAACATAATAAACAGGAAAAATGGTTGAGGTTATAACTAAATTATAGGCAGAATTTGCCCAATCGAAGAAAGCCCAGGAGCGTATGGTTTTCTTATTGTCTTTTTCTATCATTTATAACACTAAATATAGTATCTGGATTTGTTTGGAAATCTGAAATCGTAATTCGTAAACCTAAAATCAAATGTAGTATTTCTTACCGTCAGTTTTTATTTTGCCAGCATCTAATAATTCCCGGATGGCATCTATTCGTTCATTTTCAACGCCACTTTTTATGCCTGTAACCAAATCATCTAAACTCAAAGGTTGATGCTGAAGTAAGGAAAAAATTTCAAATTCAATTTCATCATTCATCTGCACCTCATTTTCAGCTCGTTTTTCTGCCAAACAAACATCACATACACCACATTTTACAGCTGCGTGTTCATCAAAATAATTCAGCAACTGAATGCTACGGCATTTGTTCGAAGTTGTATATTTAACAACGGCGTCTACCTGGTTTAGTAAAATTTCTTTCCTTTGTTCAAGGTGTTTTACATCCAGATCAAAGTGATCCATATCCACCCTCGCGCGAACGTATTGCAACTGTGGCTGGTCGGTTTGCTGAATGTAGGTCAGCATTTCGATAGACTGCAATTTGTTTAAAATAGCGACTACATCTTTGAATGAAATACCTAATTTTTTCGCTAAATCGGCTTCGTTAATTTTCACAAAACTATCGAATGCGCCGCCATACGACCGGAGTATGGTTTTTATAAGGCCATCATATGCTTTATTTTCGATTTGAAAACGGTAAACATCTTCATGACTAATAATAAACATCAGTCTTGATGGTAAAAAAACACTTTCAGACAATGTAATATAACCATCGTGTTCTAAATATTTTAATGCTGAAATTGTTTTTAGAACACCAATATTAAATCGCTTACAGAAATCAGCTATATCAAAAGTAAAAGTAAGCCCCTCGCCTGCCCCGAAAGCCAGCTGGAAGTAATTCCCCAAATAATGATACACTTTTCTGATTTCATCGGGAGACGGAAAACTATTGATGTAACGAGATTCCAGGTTTAGTACATCCGATTGATTTGCCAATAGAACGGCGTAACTTCTTTTTTCATCCCGGCCAGCCCTGCCGGCTTCCTGATAATAAGCTTCTAAGCTTTCGGGTAAATCCAAATGCACGACAAAGCGAACATCTGCTTTATCAATACCCATCCCAAAAGCATTCGTAGCCACCATGATACGTGTTTTATTCTGTTTCCAATCTTCTTGTTTTTGAAAACGAACATCCCGTTCAAGTCCGGCATGGTAAAAATCGGCTTTAATCTGATTGCGGTTAATAAAATTTGATACTTCAGCGGTTTCCCTACGATTACGAACATAAACCAATCCCGTCCCTTTTACATTCCTGCAAATCTCGATGAGCTTTTTATATTTATCTTCCTGTCCGAAAACCACATAACTTAAGTTATCTCTCGCAAAACTTTTAACAAAAACCTGAGGGTCTTTCATCTCCAGTTTCTCCAGAATGTCTTTTCTGACAAATTCGGTCGCGGTTGCAGTCAGCGCCAAAACCGGCACATCAGGAAGAATTTCCCTAAGTTTAGAAATCTGTAAATACGGTGGACGAAAATCGTAACCCCATTGAGAAATACAATGTGCCTCATCCACTGCGATTAGGTTGACATTCATGTAGGAAATTCTGACACGTACCAAATCAGAAAGCAACCGTTCTGGAGAAAGGTAAAGGAACTTAATTTTTCCATAGATGCAGTTATCCAGCAGGATATCGATTTCACGTTTGCCCATCCCTGCGTAAATCGCTATAGCCTCAATGCCTTTTGATTTCAGGTTTTCCACCTGATCCTTCATCAAGGCAATTAGTGGAGAAACCACTATGCAAATACCTTCCTTTGCCAAAGCCGGAACCTGAAAACAAATGGATTTACCACCCCCAGTTGGCAAAAGCGCAAGACTATCTTTTCCGTCTAAGACCGAGGTAATAATATCTTGCTGCAGGGGCCTGAAAGCCTGATGTCCCCAATATTTTTGTAAAATCTCTATTGCTGTCATAAATTGGCAGTATCAAAACTATACATTTATTCTAAAATCGTCATTCTTTATTGTGGAATTTGAAAAAATCATCTTCAAAAAGATTATTAACTTTGCTTTACAGGATATTTAATGTTAGAAACTCAATTTGCAGATATTGTCACTTTAATCAAAGATGCCAGAAGCAGGGCGTTAAAAACCGTAAATTCTGAACTCATTAATTTATACTGGAAAATCGGAGAATACATCCATACCAAGGTTAATAACGCAGGATGGGGACAATCGGTAGTAAAACAATTGGCTGAATTTTTATCAAAACAAGAACCAAACTTAAAAGGGTTCTCGGATAAAAATCTGTGGCGGATGAAGCAGTTTTATGAAAATTATAAGGATTTTCCAAAACTCTCACCACTGGTGAGAGAAATTAGTTGGTCGCATAATTTAGCTATTTTTTCTAGATGTAATACGATAGAAGAACAGGAGTTTTATTTAAGGCTTTCGAAAAAAGAGAATTATTCATTTAGAGAATTAGACCGTCAAATTTCTGCTAGTCTATTTGAAAGAACAATTATTGGAAATACAAAACTCTCAACAGTGTTGAGAGAAATGCATCAAGACATAGAAAGCAATTTTAAAGATAGCTATGTTTTCGAATTTTTAAATCTTCCTGAGGCTCATAATGAAAGCGATTTACAGAGAAGTTTGATTCTACAAATGAAAAATTTCATTCTCGAATTAGGAAAAGATTTTTTGTTTATCAATGAAGAATATAAAATACAAGTTGGAAATAGCGATTTCTATATTGATTTACTTTTTTATCATCGTGGTTTACAGTGTTTAGTTGCTTTTGAGTTAAAGGTGGATAAGTTTAAACCAGAACATTTGGGACAATTAAATTTTTACTTAGAGGCGTTAGATAGAGACGTTAAAAAAACGAATGAAAATCCAAGTATTGGAATCTTGCTTTGCAAAGATAAAGACAACGAAGTGGTGGAATATGCATTAAGCCGGAGCCTCTCTCCAACTTTAGTCTCAGAATATAAAACTCAACTACCCGATAAAAAGCTATTACAAAGAAAAATACACGAATTATTCAAATAACATCAACCTATATAAATGAAACAACTCTACTTGATATCTGCGTTTTCTCTTTTATTTCTTACTTCAAATGCCCAGGAAAAAAAATGGGATGTAGAAAAATTTCAGGGAATCACCAAAAACTTCACTTTAAATACCGATGAGGGCACCTGGATGAACCTCGATGTGAGTGGTGATGGCCAGGAAATCGTTTTTGATTTATTGGGTGACATCTATACCATGCCAATTGCAGGTGGTCAGGCGAAGTTGATTAGTGGTGGCATTGCTTACGATGTTCAGCCAAGGTTTAGTCCGAATGGAAAATACATATCCTACACCAGCGATAAAAGCGGGGGCGATAACATCTGGATTATGAATCGCGATGGTTCAGGCAAAAAACAGGTTACGAAAGAAACATTCAGGTTGTTGAATAATGCAACCTGGATGCCGAACAGCGAATATATAGTGGCTCGTAAACATTTTACAGCAGGGCGCTCTTTAGGTGCTGGTGAAATGTGGATGTACAGCATAAACGGCGGCGATGGGGTTCAACTAACCAAGCGCAAAAATGATCAACAAGATGCAGGAGAGCCTAATGTGTCGCCTGACGGCAAATATGTTTACTTCAGCGAGGATATTACTCCCGGTCCAAATTTCGAATACAGTAAGGATCCGAATGGAACGATATATGCTATTCGTCAGTTGGATTTGACCACAGGCAAAATAAATACGCTGATTAATGAACAAGGTGGTGCCTGCCGGCCACAGGTTTCGCCCGATGGAAATTTAATCGCTTTTGTAAAGCGTGTCCGATTGAAATCTACGCTGTATGTTCAGAATATTAAAACTGGTGAAGAATGGCCGGTAAATGAAGATTTGTCTCACGACCAACAGGAAACCTGGGCAATTTTCGGGGTTTACCCAAACTTTGCATGGACACCGGACAGCAAAAGTTTAGTGTTTTATGCAAAAGGAAAAATCAGAAAAACCGAAATCGGAAATCTAATTACATCAACCATTCCTTTCCAGGCCAATACAGTTCACACGGTTCAGCAAGCCTTACATTTCGAGCAACAAGTTTTCAGTAATGATTTTTCGGCAAAAATGCTGAGACAATTAACGACTTCACCCGATGAAAAAACAATCATTTTCAACGCTGCAGGTTTTCTGTACAAACAAGAATTGCCAAATGGCAAACCTGAAAGATTAACTAACGGTTTAGATTTCGAAGTCGATCCGGCTTTTAGTCCTGACGGAAAATTTGTGATTTATACGACCTGGAGCGATGAACTTCGTGGGGCAATAAAAAGAACGGATTTAAAATCAGGCAAAACGATTACGCTAAGTGATGAAAAAGGATTTTATTATTCGCCACAATATTCAACTAAAGGCGATAAAATTGTTTTCAGAAAAGGCAGTGGAAATGACGTATTGGGTTATAACTATGGCCGAGGAACGGGCATTTTTATAATGCCTGCAAATGGTGGTTCTAAAACTTTGGTATCTGAAAATGGAATAAAACCATCTTTCAATAACAATGATACCAGGATTTACTTCCAAAGCTATACTGATGGCAAAAAGGCGTTAAAAAGTATCGATTTAAGTGGTGCAAACGAAAGAACACATTTCACTTCCCAGTATGCAAACCAGTTTGTGGTTAGTCCTGATAATAAATGGCTGGCTTTCAATGAGCTTTTTAACGTATACATCACACCGATGATAAATGTGGGAACGGCTCAGGACGCGTCAGCCGGAAACCGGGCAATTCCGGTAACGAAAGTAACTACCGAGGGCGGAACTTATATGCAATGGAGTTTGGACAGCAAAAACCTGCATTGGACTTTGGGACCCAAATATTTTACTATCGACGTTAAAAATGCTTTCAATTTCGATGGAACCACACCCAAAACCCAGGCCAGTTCTATCGACATCAACCTCAGCTTGAAAAGTGACGTTCCGGTTGGAATTCTAGCCCTGAAAGGCGCGCGCATCATTTCAATGAAAGGCGATGAAGTTATAGAAAACGGTACGATTTTAACTGATGGCAATAAGATAACGGCGATTGGAACGGCTGATGCAGTGTCTATTCCAGCCAATGCAAAAGTGATTAATGTGAACGGCAAAACGATTATGCCGGGTATAGTGGATGTTCACGCACACCTGCGTACCAGTCCTGACGGAATTTCGCCACAGAGCGACTGGAGTTACCTGGCGAACTTGGCTTTCGGCGTAACCACAGCTCACGATCCTTCAAGCAACACCGAAATGGTATTCAGCCAGAGTGAGATGCTTAAAGCAGGCCGGATGGTTGGACCAAGGGTTTATTCAACAGGCTCGATTTTGTATGGTGCAGATGGCGATTTTAAAGTCGTAATAAATAGTTTAGACGATGCATTGGCGAATCTTAAACGCCTGAAAGCAGTTGGCGCATTTTCAGTAAAATCATACAATCAACCCAGAAGGGAACAGCGTCAACAAATTTTAGAGGCTGCCCGCCAATTGAAAATGGAAGTTGTACCAGAAGGCGGTTCTACCTTTTTCCATAACATGAATATGGTGGTTGATGGTCACACAGGCATTGAGCACAGCATTCCGGTTTTACCTGTTTATAAAGATGTAACCACGCTTTGGAATAATACTTCTGTGGGTTACACGCCTACTTTAATTGTGGCCTACGGCGGGCAGTGGGGTGAAAATTACTGGTACGACAGAACAAATGTTTGGGAGAACGAAAAGTTAATGACTTACACGCCACGTTCTATTATCGATGCAAGGGCGAGACGCAGAACCACTTCTGAATACAGTGATTACAACCACATCGACATTGCAAAAGCTACTAAAAAAATTGCTGATGGAGGTACAAAAGTAAATCTGGGAGCACACGGACAAATTCAGGGTCTAGGTGCACACTGGGAACTCTGGATGTTTGTTCAGGGTGGTTTTTCTCCGTTGCAAGCCATTAGAAATGCAACGTTGAATGGCGCCCATTATTTAGGAATGGATAAAGAAATTGGTTCGTTAGAAGTTGGAAAACTGGCTGACCTCGTAATTATGGACGCCAATCCATTAGATGACATCCGCAACTCTGAAAAAATTAAATATGTCATGATTAATGGCCGTCTATATGACAGCGCCACAATGAACGAGGTGGGAACAAGGGAAAAGCTTCGCAGAAAGCTTTGGTTTGAGGCGGCAAAAGGAAATGGTTATATGGTTCCGAATGGCGAATCAGAAACCTGGACATTTACGGTTCCACATTGCGATTGATATAGTACTTTCAAATAGTTTGCCATACAAGAAATGGCTGCCTGCGTTAGGCAGGTAGGAAGATTTAAGACTTTGAGCTTATATAACATTATGTTTCTTATATGATTTACGTTTTCGTCATTCTCGCGCATGCGGGAATCTTAATGCTTAGGTTATTTGCGTTCGCTTTTGGATTCCCGTTTTCACGGGAAAGACGACAGCTAAAAAACGAAATCGCAAAACTTACAAAACCAATAACCCAAATACCCTTAAAGTGTTCACAGTTTTCGAATACCAGAACAATTCGAAGTTTTCCATTTCTGCCTCAAAATCTGCTTTTACATCAGCGAAAGTGTAAACCTTTTCATTTGAAATATGAATTTTCTCTAAAATTGAAACCAACCATTCACCCTCATTCTTGTTGGTTTGAACGGTAAAACTTTCCCGCTTATCATGAAAGATTAATGAGGCCATTTCCCATGTATTGCCTTTTTTCGATTTCGTAAAATAGTCAGCCGATGGCTTTCCTCCTATCCAGACTACCTTGGCGGTTGGCTTGGTACTGAAATTATTATCATCATTCAATGCCCTTTCAATAAAATCAGCTTGAATTTTTGTTTTAGGAATTTTAAAATCGAACCAATCCTGTAGCTCGTAGTCGAAACAAATTCCATGCATAAAATTGAAAAGGGATTTCTTCAACCCATAGCTGAATTTATTATGGTCGATACCCGTTTTATCGATGTAGTTAATGTCGTTATTGGCAAAAGCACCGATGGTTTCCGTTTCCTTAACTACCCCAAATCTTTCGGGATACATCCCCACAGGACTATGAGCCGTCATGGCGAACTGGTGCCAGAAACCAGATTGCAAAACGCCGGCTTCGAACAGCTGGCGAACCATTTCCAGGCTATCTACTGTTTCCTGCACCGTTTGTGTTGGGTAACCATACATTAAATATGCATGAACCATTATTCCGGCGGCAGTAAAATTCCGTGTAACTTTTGCAACCTGTTCTACGGTAACCCCCTTATCAATCAGTTTTAATAACCTATCGGATGCCACTTCTAAACCACCCGAAACGGCAATACAACCCGAAGCTTTTAACAGCAAGCATAAATCAGCTGTAAAGCTTTTTTCAAAACGGATATTCGTCCACCAGGTTACAGCTAATTTTCTGCGGATAATTTCCAAAGCTACTTCCCGCATTAGAGCAGGCGGTGCAGCCTCATCTACAAAGTGAAAACCATTTTGCCCGGTTTTAGCATATAAATCCTCAATCCTATCTACAATTTGTTTCGCTTGAACTGGTTCGTAAACTTTGATGTAATCCAACGAGATGTCGCAAAAAGTACATTTACCCCAATAACAACCATGTGCCATTGTTAATTTATTCCAACGACCGTCGCTCCACATACGATGCATAGGGTTTACGATTTCGATAACCGAAATATACTTATCCAAAAGTAAGCCTGTATAATCAGGTGTGCCGACATCAGCTTGTTTATAATCTTTTCGGAAAGAATCATTTTTATAAATAACCTCGCCGTTTTCAAGCAAAAATGTACGTTTATACATTTGCAACTCTTTCGGTAAAGCCCCACTAATATTTTGAATAAGCAAATCAATTGGTAATTCACCGTCATCCAGGGTGATGAAATCGAAAAACTCAAAAACACGTTCATCTGAAAGTGAACGCAATTCGGTATTTGGAAAACCACCTCCCATGGAAATTTTAATTTGCGGATAATTGGTTTTTACCCACTGAGCACAACGAAATGCACTGTATAGATTCCCTGGAAAGGGAACTGAAATTAAAAATAATTTGGGTTGAATGGTTTCTATTTTTCCTTTTAAAACCGAAATTAAGATGTTGTCGATGTAAGTGGGTTTCTTAGTTAAAGCGTTATAAAGTTCATCAAATGAATTTGCACTTCTGCCTAAACGTTCAGCATATCTGCTAAAACCAAAGTTTTCATCAATGCATTCTACAATGTAATCTGAAATATCTTCCAGGTAAAGCGTGGCCAGATGTTTGGCTTTATCTTGTGTTCCCATTGCACCAAAAGCCCAATCCAACTCTTCCAATTGCGCAAATCGAGCGGCCTGCGGAAGAAAATCATCACCGCAAATCTGCAAAGCCAATGTCGGGTTTTTTCCTTGCAGGAATGAAATAACTGCATCAATCGTTTTGAGATATTCATCTTTTAGAGCCAGAATTCTCTTCGCATTATCGCTTTTGGATTTTTGGTTACCAACTATAAATAAATCATATAAACCTTTTTTAGAAAACAACTCTAAAATTACTTCAATGCCTAAATCAGCTTGGGATGAAGAAATATTTTTAGTGTTTAGAAAACCTTTTATATATGCTGTTGCCGGATACGGTGTATTCAGTTGGGTAAATGGTGGCGTAACGGCGAAGATTTCGGCTTTCAATGGAGGTGCTTTTACGCAAAAGTAGGAAATTTTAAGTTTTATCAATTAAAATCAACTATTGGCTTGAAACAAATGGCCTTTTAAACTAATTATAAACAGCCTGTATGGCCCGTTTGATGTTGCTGAGATCTTTAAAAATCTGATAAAAAACTGATAAAAATCCGCTCAGGTTTGGATTTATACTTTAATTATAGCTTTATTTGCACAAAAACCTGTTTCATGGCCAAAAACTTATTAATCGTCGAATCACCCGCAAAAGCTAAAACTATAGAAGGCTATTTAGGCAAAGATTTCCTTGTGAAATCGAGCTATGGTCACATCCGGGATTTAGCAAAAGGTGATATGGCAATTGATATTGCAAATGATTTTGCCCAGAAATACGAAGTGCCAGCCGATAAAAAAGCCCTGGTTGCTGAATTAAAGAAGCTTGCCAAAGACGCCGAAATGGTCTGGCTCGCATCCGATGAAGACCGCGAAGGAGAAGCCATTTCCTGGCATTTATTTGAAACTTTAGGTTTGAAAGTCGAAAAAACCAAACGCATTGTTTTTCACGAAATTACAAAACCAGCTATATTAAAAGCAATTGATAGCCCCCGTAGTATTGATTATAACCTGGTTAATGCGCAGCAGGCCCGTAGGGTTTTAGACCGTTTAGTGGGCTTTGAACTTTCACCCGTTTTATGGAAAAAAGTAAAGCCGTCACTTTCAGCCGGTCGCGTTCAATCGGTAGCGGTTCGGTTAATTGTTGATAGAGAGCGGGAAGTTCAAAATTTCCATGCCGCAGCGGCATTTAAAATTACTGCACAATTTTTAACCGGAAAAGGAAAGGAAACAGTTAAGGCTGAATTGCCACATCGTTTCGAAAGTGAAGCCGATGCAGAAAAGTATCTTCAGGATTGTGCTGAAGCTAAATTTGACATCACCAGTTTGGAAACAAAGCCAGCAAAGCGTAATCCGGCTGCGCCTTTTACCACTTCGACCTTACAACAGGAGGCATCCAGGAAATTGGGTTTTTCGGTTGCAAGAACCATGCAAGTGGCTCAAAGATTATATGAGGCGGGTAAGATTACCTACATGAGAACGGATTCAGTAAACTTATCTGAAACGGCTGTTAATGCTGCTTCTGCTGAAATTAAATCGGCTTACGGCGATAAATACCATCAACCCAGAGTTTACAAAACCAAATCTGCAGGTGCACAGGAAGCACACGAGGCCATCCGCCCTACTTATTTCGACAAGCATACCGTTGATGGTGACATCTCAGAAAAGCGTTTATATGAATTAATCTGGAAACGCGCTATCGCATCTCAAATGAGCGAAGCTTTATTTGAGAAAACAACTGCTCAAATTACGGCATCCACCAGAAAGGAGCATTTAGTAGCAGAAGGTGAAGTTTTGAAATTTGACGGCTTCTTAAAAGTTTATTTGGAATCTACGGATGATGAAGAAGGCGAAGAAAAAGAAGGCGGTTCAATCTTGCCTCCCTTAGCCAAAGGGCAGGAATTATTTTTAAAAGAAATGCAGGCGACAGAACGTTATTCCCGTCCGCCTGCCAGGTATACTGAAGCCAGCCTGGTTAAAAAATTAGAAGAGCTAGGAATCGGTCGCCCGTCTACTTATGCGCCTACCATTTCTACGGTTCAAAATCGTGGTTATGTGGTTAAAGAAGACAGGGACGGTAAACAGCGTAAATTTACAGCCATTATTTTAGCTGATGGTAAAGTAACTAAAGATACAAAATCTGAAATTACGGGTGCCGAGAAGCAGAAACTCTTCCCTACCGATATTGGTGAAGTGGTTAATGATTTCCTTGTTGAACACTTTAAAGGCATTGTAGATTTTAACTTTACAGCCAAAGTAGAAAAGGAATTTGATGAAATTGCGCAGGGTTTACAGGAGTGGACTAAAATGCTGCATTCTTTCTACAGTCCGTTTCATACTGAAGTGGAAACGACTTTGGAGACAGCCGAGCGCGCAACTGGCGAACGCTTGTTGGGCTTAGACCCTGCGACCGGCAAAAATGTTTATACTAAAGTAGGTAAGTTTGGACCGTTGGTACAAATTGGAGAGCTCGATGAGGAAGAAAAGCCACGTTATGCCAGTTTAATGCGCAGCCAATCTGTTGCGACCATAACTTTAGATGAAGCATTAGAGTTGTTCAAACTTCCGATGCAACTACCCGATTTTGAAGGTCAGGAAGTGATGGTTGGTGTCGGACGTTTTGGTCCTTATGTGAAATGGGGCGAGGCATTTATTTCATTACCTAAAAACGAAGAGCCACTTTCCGTTACGTACGAACGTGCGGTCCAGATAATCCAAGAGAAAATGGACGCTGACGCACCTATTGCTTATTACGAAGGCTTAGGCGTAACCAAAGGCAAAGGCCGTTTTGGTCCTTTCATCAAATGGAACGATTTGTTTATCAATATCCCAGCTAAAGGTTACGATTTTGATAATTTAACACAAGCAGATATTGAGACTCTAATCAGTAAGAAAGTCGAAAAAGAAGCAAACCGTTACATTAAAACCTGGGATGCAGAGAAAATTTCAATTGAAAATGGCCGTTGGGGACCATTCATCCGTTTTGGTAAACTGATGTTAAAATTAAGAAATAACGAGGCTACCAAGCAAAAATACACACCCGAAGAATTAGCCGATATTGATTTGGAAGTGGTTAAAAAAATGATCGTAGAGCAAGTGCCGAATGCTTTCGAAACAAAGAAAAAAGCACCGGTTAAGAAAAAAGTAACTGCGAGTAAGGCTGTAGCTAAAAAAAAATAGACCAGGATTAAATGATTTTAGGATGGCCAGGATAATTGAGTAAATTCCATATTATTAAAAATAACTTCTATATAAAGTCTAAGTGTAAATCGGTTGGTTGTTTTAAAACAGTTAACCGATTTAATCATTTTTAAACAGTTAAACATATTACGTTGAAAGTAGATTTACCAGAAAATACAGTTGAAGATATCGCAATGGCTGTTGTGCTGATGAGCGAAACTCCGGAGGTAAAAAACTGGACTGTTTATCTTGTTAACTTGAAAAATGAGCCGATTACAAATGTTTTAATCAGCTCAAAAGGCTATGGTGAAAAGGAAGGAAAACAAGTTAAAACTTCTGTTTTAAGGCATTTTATCGGCGATATGGAAGCAAATGATTTCAAAGGCGTTGAAGCCATTGACCCGGAAGTTTTCGGATTGACAAATGAATATTGGTTAAGTTATTACATTGGCTCAACCATCTATGATAAAAAATTCATTTTTCTTCCCGAAAGCATTATTGATACCAATCTGATAAAAATACCTCTGGTGAACAGACCTGGGGTGATGATAAAATAGAAGTTCATTAGTCATTAGTTCATTGGGATAATTTGTTTAAACACATTAAAATAAATAATGAACTAATTCTGTTTTGTTAGACAGAAATGTCAAGGTTAGGCATCACATACAAATGACTAATGAACCAATGATACAAGTGAACTAGCCTAAGGTACCTTAACCGCTTGTCTTCCCAAAAGCTTCCACCCTGATTTTTCTTTACTCCAAATTAGCAAAATATACAATTTCACATTTCCGGGAACATTTTTATCATTTGTTTTAGCACTTAAGGTATGACGAACGAGTGCTGTTTTGTTTTGAACAATTATAGTCTGCTCGGTTATATCAATATCGACAAAATCGGATTCACCAGATAATAGTGAATGAATGAATTCCTGTTTGTTTTGAACCTTTCCACTGGAATGTCCGTAACTCAAATTACTCAAAATCAATCGATCTAAGGCGGCACTATCAGGCTTAATCATCAGCTTAACAAGATTATTCACCGCGTTTCCTACGTCACTTTTTTGTGCAAAAGAAAAATTAGATAGCATAGTCAGGCTTAAAATAAATAGCAATTTCTTAATCATATCTGGTCTTTAATTGGATTGAATAGCGTAAACTTATCCAATCCAAGCTTAGGAACAAAATCATTCTGATAAAATTATGGGATGGTACGCTTTTCTATGTAAAAAAGTCTACAGTGGAATATTAATTAAAAGGTCTTTGATTAAAATGTCTTTACAATTCATAGCATAACAGATAAAAAAAGCAGGAGTAATACACTCCTGCCTCACTAATAACCAACATACTCGATTATTTTTTTGTTACCTTAAAAACGGTTCTCCGGTTTTTGACCCTTCCATCGGGATTATCCTTTCCGTTTTTAAATTGGTTAGGTGCCACGGGAATACTTTCACCATATCCTTTAAAAGTCATTCTATTCTGTGCAATATTTTTGCTGACCAGGAAATCCATGCAAGATTTAGCCCGTCTTTCAGATAAATCCAGATTGTATTGGTCTGTTCCAATGTTATCGGTATGAGAACCAAGTTCGATTTCCATTTCCGGGTTGTCATCCATGATGGTGACAAGGGCGTCGAGCACTTTTTTAGAAAGTTCAGTTAGCTCTGCACTGTTAAATTCATAATATACATTATCCAAAACGATCGGCACGTTAATTTTAAAGGAACTCATGCAGTAATCAACATGCATTAGGGTATCTGCTTTGGCGATTTCCTCGAAACTATAGGATTTATTTAAAGCAAAGTAATTTTCTTTGCTCATATGTAATTTCACAGGTTTTCGGGTATCCATTTTAAATTCGTACTTGCCTGAACCATTCGTTATAACGGAATGGTCTACGCCATCACCGGATATTCTCACCGAAACGCCATCTAATGGTTTTTTAGTTTTGCAATCACTGATGGTTCCTGAGATAGCAATATGTTCTCTCTCCACTTCAAAAATCTCCAGACAGCAGGCAGATTCTCGATCCGAACTAATGTAACCGCTGCTTCCATCCGTATTTATGGCGCTGAAATAAACATCGTCTTTAGATGAATTAAAAGGGTAGCCCAGGTTTTGTGGTGTTGTCCAATTGACTAAATCGCCCTCCGATTCGAAGAAGTCCATTCCACCTAAACCAATCCTTCCGTCTGTACTGAACATTAATTTTTTTGTAGTCACATTATAATATGGTGCGCGTTCATCGGCTTCTGTATTTATTTCCGGGCCAAGGTTTACCGCCTGGCCGAAAGAGCCATCACTCCGGATGGCCGCGAACCACAAATCATATTTGCCATAACCGCCAATTCTATCGGAAGAAAATAAAAGAAATTTCCCATCACTTGTAACATATGGCTGGGCGGAATTGAAATCTCTGCTGTTAACTTGCAAGCCCACGGATTGCGGTGCAGACCACTTATCACCCGTTTTCGAAGAATAATATATTGCATGTTGGCCGTTATCCTTCCATGCCGTAAAATAAGCTGTAGTGCCTGATGGATTAAAACTAACCGCAGCAAATTCCATGTCTTCTGGTAAGTCCATTTCAACCTTTTTTATGTCTATTTCGGTATCCCGCACAGCGGATCTTGTTTTATATAAACTATTTAAAAAAGGATTTGCCTTTGTAGAGATCTGCGTTTCTCCCTTTACATTTTTCACTATCTCTGGCTTTCCTGCCACTGAAACCGGCCTGGAAGAGGTGAAATAAAAATCATTCCCTTGTGTTGCAGGTGCATAATTTGAGCCCAATCCATTTACATCTGCTTGCATTTTTTTCACCTGAACCAACCTGGGAAATCGCATTTCTTTAATAGCGAATTTACAGGACAGGATTTCCCGGTTTGCGGCTTTAACCAGTTCGTCTGTTTTGTTTCTGGCGATGAATTGTTCGAAAGCATTAATGGCTTGTGGGAACTTTTTATTTGCCCTTAAGCTTTCTGCATAGTAAAACAAAGCTTTCTTATATTTAGGGTTACTAAAAGTGCTTGCAACTTCATAATATTTTTCCGCTTCCGAAAAATCCCGGTACATTCTGCTCGATTCTGCCAGGTTGTAGAGGGATCCCTCATAATCTTCGATAAGTCTTTCATCGCTTTTTTGCTTTTTATCTTTTCCGTAAGGCAAAACCAACTGCGTACTGTCGGAAGTTATTTTTAACGCCTTTTTATAAAATGTTGCAGCAGCATAATAATCTTTACTTTGAAAATAAGCATCGGCAACCTTCTTATAATTAACTACATACTGCGCATTTACAGTTATACTAAATGCTGTAAATACAAAAAGGATCAATTTTTTCATGAGGAATAATTATAAACGGGGACAGAAAAAGTTAGGACCAATGATGCCGTTGCGGCCAATCAGCGAGATGGATAATTCTAAACCCCCGCTGCTGTTTGATGCACGCCTCAATGTGGATGTGTTCACATCGTAACTTAAGCCGAAAACCATGTTTTTGAATTGCAGACCAACAAAGGCTATAGAGGCATCCTTTACCCGGTAATTGCCGCCAAATAATATATTGGATTGATTATTAACCATGAGCTGTGCGTAAGCGCCAATGGAAATCTCATTGGTATTTCCCTGATACATGATCAAAGCATTTGGAACGAGATCCACCATTTCTGAAGCCCTTACCCTCGCACCACCATGTGCCGTAAAGCGAATTGGTGTGCGTGTACTGTTATCGGAAAAACGCTCGGTCGGCCGGTTTAAATGTGCGGCACTTGCACCAAGAAATACGTTTACATTTTGATCCGGATTACCATCAAAATACATTATCCCCGCATTGATATCAGGTACAAACGAAGAAGTCGACGAAAAACTCTCCCCACTAGAGATGCCACCCTCGTAGCCTGTAACCGGGTTAAACTGATTTCCGAACCTACCTTGCGACAGGTCGAAACTACGGTTTACAAAACCCGCCTGCAAACCAAAACTCACGGTCTGTAAACCTATCTGGCCAAATCTTATCCGGTAAGAACCGGAGACTAAAGCTGTGAGGTAATTAAAATCAAGTTCTCCTGCATTCTGATTTAATATGGTGGCACCAAAAGCAAAATTTTTGGTAGGCGCTACATCAAAAGAGGCACCACCTGTTAAATAAGCATTTGAAATTGCGCCCCATTGCTGTTTAAAATTCACTGAAGCCCTATAGTCCCCATCAATAACACCTGTCAGGGCAGGATTTAACCATAAAGGATAAGCATAATACTGGGAGAAATGAGGATCTGTCTGTGCTTGTAAATTTAATGCTGAACCAATTAAGAGTACTGTGAAACCTATTTTAAAAAACGATGCAATTTTCATGGGTATATATTTATAGCTGTTATTCTTCGGTTAATTATCTAACTAAGGTTAATGTTCCTTTTTTCATCACCTTGGTTCCATCGTTTAATTGAACTTCGATTACGTACACATAAACGCCATTCGGCTGTGCAACGCCTTTATATGTTCCATCCCAACCATTTGTAGTTGAATTTACCTGGAAGATCAACTGCCCCCATTGTGTGTAAATATTCATGTTAACGGCAGCAATGGAATTTCCATAAATGAGGAAGATGTCATTCTTGCCGTCGTTATTAGGCGTAAATACGTTTGGAATGTAAATCTCGTTTCCTATTGGATTTTCTGCCTTTCCTGTTATAGCTGTCGAATTTGCGCTACTCTGGCAATTGCTTTGACCTATGGCTCTAACGAGAATTATAACTGCCTGGTCCGGTTTTAACCCGCCAACCAGATGGCTTGTAGACGTGGCTCCATTCGATGGTACCTGCCAACTTAATCCGTTATCAGTTGAAATTTCATATCCAACCGCCCCCTGAACAGCATTCCATGCGAATGTAACGCTGTTAGGCGTTGCGCCTTGTACCCTTACGACTGGCGCCGTTAGTACTGGTAAAACTGTAACCGTTACGGGCGTCCTGGTTTCGCTGCTGCAACCCGACGCATTTACACTTTCCACATAAAATACAGTGGTAGTGGTGAGGGACGGCGTGGTAAAGGTACTGCCTTGCGCCAGGACTGCGCCTCCGGAACTGGTGCTGTACCAATTGTAGGTTATGCTTGCCTCAGGCGAGTTAACGTTAAGAACGGTTGTATTTCCATAACAGATCGAGGCATTAACCGCGCTAACTGAAACCGGTGCTGTCGGTAATGGTAAAACCGCAATGTTCACAGGAATCCGGTTGCCCGAAGTACATGAACCAGATACTGCTTCCACGTAAAAAGTGGTATTGCCTGTTAGCGCAGGCGTTATGAATGTTTCACCTGTACCAGAAATGGTTCCACTGGTGGCAGTGGTGTACCAGTTATAGGTTACATTCGGCTGTGCATTAATTACCGTGAGCGCAGTACTTTTCCCTGAACAGACATTTATATTGTTACTCGCAACAACCGGTGCAATAGGCCGAGGATTTACTGCAACGGCGACCATTGTCCGTCCTGCGGAAGTTGAACAACCGCCTGTTCCAATGCTCTGAACATAGTAGTTAGTACCCGTTGTTAATACAGGTGTTGTAAACGAAGTTCCCGTAGTTAGCAAATCGCCGCCACTGGCTGCATTGTACCACTCATAGGATACACCCGCCTGAGGGTTTTGAATATTAAGCGTCGTGGCATTACCGGAACAAACCGATGTTCCATTTGTAGAAATGACAGGACTGGCAGGCGCCGCGCTTACAATAACCTGTATAACCCTGGCCGTAGAAGAAGTATTCTCACATTTATTATCACCTTTTACAGTAACATAATATGTTGTGTTTGCATTTAATCGGGCTGTTGTAAAAACAGGACCTTCAAATGAAATATTGGTTAAAGAAGCATCGCTATACCAGGTAAATACAGGATTGATTACCGTGCTCGAACTTGCTGTCAATACTGCTGATGAGCCGGCACACGTAGTCGTATTCCCTGTAATAATGATATCTGTTGTGGTGGCTAAAGGATTTACGTTGACCGTTACTATTTTCGCATCAGCAGCCGTATTTTCACATTTATTTGTTCCTCTAACAGTTACATAATAATTGGTTGTACTGGTTACAGAAACGTTATATGTAGGACCAGTAAAGACCGGAACTGTTAGCGAAGCATCGCTATACCAGGTAAATATAGGTTGAGTAACAGTTAAACTTGATGCCATCAAGCTTGCCGAATTACCCGAACAGATATTTGCGTTATTCAGCGCTATGTCTGCAGCAGTAGCGTAGTCTTTTACAACAACTGTTATTGCTTTTGCATCAGTGGGAGTGTTTGCACAGCTGTTATCTCCCCGAACGGTCACGTAGTAGGTGGTGGTAACGTTTAATGCAGGCGTTGTAAATGATGCCCCAACCTGCGCAACGCTGGTTAACGCCGCATCATTATACCAGGCAAATACTGGATTAGAGACTGTAGCTGAAGATGCCGAAAGATTAGCCGTTGAATTTTTGCAGACAACATTTAACCCGTTAACATTAATATCAGCAGCTGTAGCTAAGGTGTTAACATCTACCAATACTGCTTTTGCCGTACCTGCTGTATTTTCACATCGGCCGTCTCCCTGCACAGTAACATAATAAGTGGTTTGTGCTGATAGTGGCGGCGTGGAAAAAGTTGCACCTGTAAAAACTGAATTTGCTAAAGCAGCATCGCTGTACCATTTAAATACAGCGTTTTGCAGCGTAGAACTTGCTGTTAAGGTAGCTGATGAGCCAGCGCATATGGTGTTGTTCCCAGCAACGGTAATATCTGAAGCTACCGCTACAGGATTAATTGTAACGGATACGCTTGTTGCACGCCCTGGAAGATTCGGGCAAAGGTTATCTCCGCTAACAGTTACATAGTACATCGTGTTCGCCAATATCTGACCGGTAGTAAAAACCTGTCCCAAAAATACCTGATTGGTTAGCCCAGGATCACTAAACCATTTGTATATCGCATTAGTACCTGCATTAGTGCTGTTGGCTGTTAATGTTGTTGTGCCTGCATTACATAGATTTACGTTTCCGGAAATGGTAACATCAGATGCAATCGCATTTCTATTAACAACAATTGTAATTGGCGTTCTTGTCGCATTAGCGCAACCTGAACCCGAAGCAGCTTCCACGTAATAGGTATAACTTCCCGGGCTTAGATTTGCCGGAGTTGTAAAACTGCTGCTGTTACTGACCAGTAAGTTTCCTCCAGTCGAACTATCATACCAGTTGTAAACGAGACCCGCAAGGCTTTGAACAGTCAATGTAGCTGGCGAATTTAAGCAGGTAGATACGGGATTATTGTTCGATGGTGTTGGTGCCGTAGGTGGCGTCGAAATTGTCACTACAACTTTTACTGGCGCAGTTTCACAGCCAGTATTTCCCGTTGCAGTTACAAAAAAATCATAACTGCCTACTGCAAGAGACGGGTCAGTTAAAAAATTAGTACCAAATCCTTTATAAACATTTCCTTGATACCATTTATAGGTTGTATTTGGTTTAGGATTATTTATGCTTAGCACGGCAGATGAACCTGAACAAGTCGAAACGGTTGCTGAACTTACTTCTGGCGAAGTAAAAAGCCTTTGCGCGTAGTTAAAATTTATAGCGTTTAAAACCCCTGCTAAACCAGAGCTAAGCCTCAACTCTACCCCATCAAATTGTTTTGCCGGAATAAAAATTAGGGTGGCTTCACTACCTCCGCTAGCAATATCCAACTGAACTAATTCACTGTTCAGGGCTACACCGTCTGCATTGCTTGCTCCACCATTGAAGGTTGTAAGTGTCAGGTTTGAAAACACAGCTGCTGAAAGTACATTACCCGGTGATGAAATTTTAACTTTCAATGTGTCTCCAACGTTTGATAAACCGCCTGAAAATCCTAAACGTTGATAAACTGATGTATTTAAAAATCCGGCAGGTATAAATAAGGTTGACCCGGTATTAACATCATTATCTATGGCGGCAGTTGGATTAAACACACCTGCTCCTATATTTACACCATCTACACTTGCTGCTAAAGTCGTTGTAGCAATTCCACAACCCGCACTGCCTGGCGTTGCAGGAATTACAGTAACCACTACCGGAACGGGAATACTCGTACCGCAAGTATTCGATGATGCGGTAACGTAATAAGTGGTAGTCGCGGTTAAAGGTGGGGTTAAAAATGTTGTACCTGCGTTAACGCTTGTCGTCAAGTTAACGTCGCTGTACCAATTGATATCAGCACCGACAATTGATGATGTAGCAGTTAAAAACGCTTGAGATCCTGAAACAATTGTTAATGATGCAGGTGTAATAACCGGTGCATCTGGCACGGCGCCAGTGTTTACCGTGGCAGTTGCGCCTGCAGATGCAGTTCCGCAACTATTTACCGCCTGCACAGTATACGTTGTATTACCAAGTGGTGTTACTGTTAAGGTTGTACCATCCGGACCTGCGCTATTTCCATTAACATCATACCATTTGTAAGTAATACCATTGAGTGGATTTTTAACCTGTAAAATAATCGGAAGCCCAGCGCAGGCACTTACTGTAGCTGATAATAATTCAGGTGTTCCTGGTGCAGACTGAACCGTAACATCAACTTCAGTTCTGGGGCTTACACATCCCGAAGTAGAAACAATAGCTACAAAATATTTTGTATCAGCCGTCAGTGTTGGAGTTGCGAAAACCGGGCCATCAAATAATGCATTTTGCGCTGCATCAAACCATCTGTAAGTGACACCCGCAATAGGATTTAAAACAGACAAACTGCTGGATAAACCTGCGCAGCCAGAAACATTCGCCGCTGTAACCTGTGGAGCCAGCAGAGCCCGCTGAATATAATTAAGGTTTACAGAAGTTAATACGCCTGCAGTTCCAGAGTTAATACTTAATCGTGCGCCATCAAAGGCTACTGTCGGAATTATTGTTATCAGCGCCTGTGTATTGCCGCTCAATAGTTTTACATTAAGTAGCGCATTGTTTAATAAAGTTGCATCATTATTTGAATTTGCGCCATTATATGTTGTTATCGAAATGTTATCTAAAACACCAACTGAGGCTAGACTCTGAGGGAAAGAAACCAGCACTTTTAATGTATCGCCAACATTGGATAAGCTTCCGAAATACAAATTTTGATACACTGAAGCGCCTAAAGCGCCTGCCGGCATTACCAATGATGAAGCCGTTTGTGCATCATTATCCACGGCGAGACCTGCATTGATTACACCTGAAAATAAAGCAACTCCACTAATACCATTGGTTTGTGTGGCTGCAACTTCGCAAGGAATTGTTACAGGTGCTCCCACACCATTAACAGATATGGTAATTTGTACCCGGTTTGAAGATGCACATCCCAAAGCAGAAACTGATTCTACATAATAACTAGTGATGGCGTTTAACGGTGGCGTAACAAAAGTAGCGCCCGAGAAAACTGGCGTAGTCGCATTTTGCGCATCATACCAGTTGAATGTAACATTTGCATCAGCCGAGGTTGCTGTAAGTGTAACTGTTTGTCCGGAGTTTACGGTCGACGATGATGCTGTTACCGTCGGGATACCAGGAAGCGGATTTACAGTAATAGGTGCTGCTACTCTGGCGCTGCTTACACAATTTCCATTAACAGCTTCCAGATAATAAGTTGTATTTGCATTTAACGATGGCGAGGTAAAAGATGTTCCGCTAAATAAAGGCGTACCGTCTGTCGCAACTGCGTACCAGTTGTATGTAATTGCAGCATCCGGATTGGTAACGGATAAGGTTGCAGATGAACCGGCACACACATCGGCAATTGCTGCTAATACCGGCTGCTGAATCACTGGTGTAACGGTAACGATAACAGGAATTCTTACTGCATTTATGCAAGTCCCTTTTGCAACTTCAATATAATAAATTGTGGTTGCCGTTAGGCTTGGTGTTGTATAAGTTTCTCCGCTGGCTAATAAACTACCCCCTATTGCTGCATCAAACCATTTTAAATTCGTTCCACCATTTGCAGTCGCATTTAGTGTTGCGGAATTTCCTGAGCAGATGGTTTGCGAACCGCTTGTAATTGTAGGGTTTGGATATATGACTGTTGCACCATAAACATCCAAGCTGCTTACAGCTGAAACTAAACTACCAAAACGTAGTTCTACCCTATCAAAAGCCCCTGCAGCGGCGAGCGTTGCTGTGAATCTACTACCGCCTAAAAGCGAAAGTTTTAATGCGGACGAGCTTAATTGATAACTGCTAACAACAGCTGCCCCGTTCATCACGTTCACTGTAATATTATTCAACACTGATAAATCAAGTAACCCTGTTGGCAAGCCTAAATCCAAACGAATGCTATCAGTTGCAATACCAGCTGACGGGAAAATTAAGCGCTGATAGCCTGTAGAGCCGACGCCAACAGCAAGCGTAATTCTTGTAAAATTATCCGGATTGGCATCGGTGGAATTTCCCGGCCCTGTAATGCTGCACAAAAGACAAACACCCGTTATACCTGAATTCTGACTGTTAGCAACATTACAATTTGCGTTTCCTCCGCCGGTTATCACTGTAACAGTTACGGGAATCCTTATGTCACTTGCACAACCATTGGCATTTGTAGTTTCTACATAATATGTGGTTGTCGTACTTAACGGACCTGTTGAAAAATTAGTTCCGGTGGCAAGTTCTGTACCGCCTGATGCGGCCGCATACCATTTGATTGTATTTCCTGCATCGGCAGTTGCGGTGAGTGTCGTGCTTTGTCCGGAATTTACAACCTGGTTATTGGTTGTGATCACCGCAGGGTTAGCTGCAGGATTTACAGTAACTGTTACCGTCGTTCTTGTACTTACTGCCGTACCGGAAACTGCTTCAACGTAAAAGGTGGCATTTGAATTTATAACTGGTGTTACAAATACGCCTGTATTATTTGTTGCTAATGGTGCACTCCCGGTAGCTCCATACCAATTGTAAGTTACACCGGATTGCAAATTACTTATGTTTAAGGTAGCTGAACTGCCTTCACAAACAGCTACGGTGGCAACAACAGGCGGATTAACATTTACAACAATCGTATAATCCGAATTCACTTTGTTGTTGTTAATGTCAGTTCCCGTTACAGAAACTATATAAGTTCCTCCTTGTGTTGGTGTGCCTGTTATTTCACGGGTTGAAGTATTGAAGTTAAGTCCAGGAGGCAGGTTTGTTGCTACATAAGTGTAGGGAGGTGTTCCGCCTGATACGCCCGGCAGTGTTTGCGTCGGGTAAATATCGCCAACAATTCCGCTTTGCAAAGTTGTCGATGGAAGTGATAACACACCTGTCACGCTTAATGGATAGGTATTGGCAGCTGTTCTTCCCTGGCTATCAGTAACTGTAACTGAAATCGTGTAATTACCCGCCTGGGTTGGAGTTCCTGTGATTGCTCTGGTTATTGGGTCGAAGGATAATCCGGGAGGTACGCCAGTTGCAATATAAGTATAAGGGCCGACACCCCCGGTCGCAGCAGGTAAAATTTGAGTCGTGTAAGCAACGTCTGCATTCCCGGCTGGAAGTGTGGCTGAAGGTAACAATAATGGGTCAGTAACAACCAAAGTGTAGCTCGTACTTGTAGATTTTCCATCCGCATCCGTAACTGTAACCGGAATAACGAAAGTTCCGGCATTTGTGGGTGTTCCTGCGATTTCTCTTGTAGATGGATTAAAAGACAATCCCGAAGGAAGGCTAGTTGCTGAATAAACGTATGGACCAGCACCACCGGTCGCCGAAGGAATTATCTGCGGTGCATAAACCTGACCTGTAGTTCCATTTCCTAACGTCGCACCAGGTAGAACTAAAGGGTCAGTAATTTTTAGGGTGTAAACAGCGGTAACCGTATTTCCATTTACATCTGTTACAGTTACCGGAACGCTATAATTGCCAATTTGTGTTGGTGTTCCGGTAATCTCCCTGGTATTTGGATCGAAGGTTAACCCCGGAGGTAAATTTGTAGCTGTATACGCATATGGTCCGGTACCACCGGTGGCCGGAGGAATGGTATGAGCGGGATATGTTGTACCAGTAACGCCATTGGGTAGCGTGCCTGGTGTTAAAATCAAGGCATTTGTAACCGTTAGCGTATAAGAAGCTGTCGCTTTACAACCTTTACTATCGGTTGCGGTTATCGAAAATGTAAAATCACCTGTTGCTGTTGGTGTGCCAGATAGTACGCCCGTTGATGATAAACTTAAACCGGCCGGCAAAACACTTCCGCTTTCCAGTGTGTAATTGAAGCCGGGTGTGCCCCCTGTCGCCGCAATAATCTGTTTAGTATAAGAAAATCCGTTAGATGCATTTTGCAATGTTGTCGTATTAAATACGATTGCCGGATTTACGGTTACAGAAATTGGAACCCGAACCGATTCTTCAGCGCAGCCTAATCGCCTTGCCGCAACATAATACACTTTATTTGCCGTAAGTGCCGGAGTTGAGAAGGATTGATTAAAGGCTGTTGTTGCAAGCGCTGTGCCGCCTTCAACAACATCGTACCAGCGTAAATCATTTGTACCCGGCGTGGTAACAGTTAAAGCCGCAGGGGAATTATAACAGGTGAAAACTGCATTCGAAGCAGGAGCTGTAAATGTTGGTCTTCCTGCCGACCTTGTCAAGCCATAAATAAATATGGTTTGGGTTAAATTGACATTTAACAACGAGGATAACGTTACCCTAACCCTGTCAAACGGTACGCCTGGAGAAAAAGGAACAGTAACGGGTTGCCCTGAATTTAACAGCGCTAACAAATCCAAATTCAGCAAGTTGGATGCAGACCCAGAATAAACCTGATTGGGACCATTGAAAGCTGTGACAGTTAATCTGTTTAAAACGCCTGCTGTAAGTAGCGCTGAAGAGGTCCTGAATCGAAGGTTGAAGTCATCTCCCGCATTGGAAGGGGTACTAAAATAAAAATTCTGACTAATGGACCCCGCGACTCCAAGTGCACCTAAACTCAACTCAGAATAATTTGTTGTACTCGCATCAATAGCAAAATCCGGGTTCGTTACACCGGCCTTACCCAAACCTAATGCATCAACGGTTAAACCTGTTCCTTCATAATCCGTAGCAAAAGCAGGTGCGCAGGCATCAATTCCGCTGGTATAAAATGCATTGTAAACTTTAGTAGTATTTGTTGTGCCTAACAATAAAGCACTTGTTAAATCACGAACATAAACTCTATCATAATCTTGATTAGGCCTCAACGCAAAATAATAGAAGCCTTGAGCATCTCTAACTAACTTCAGGTTTTGGCTAGAAAATCCACCTGAACTTGAGCCACTTAAAACGGTTACTGCTGCTGCATTCCTTGCTCCGACCTCGATAACGTGATTACCCAATACTACACCGCCCACTACTCCGGAAAGTAAGCCTCCTAAATTACCGCCAAGCAATTGGTTTAATAGTGTTGGGTCAGCATCGATGCGAATAAAAGATGTTGTACCTGCCGGGATTGTAGCGGTGAATTTAAGCTCAAGTTCTCCTGTATATGCACCTAAACCTACAGCGACACCTCCTGACGATCTTACTGTTGCAAATGTGGTTTCACTTACTTGTAAGGCTCTTGAAGCATTATCAACATTAGACGTTACACCTAAAGAACTTGCATAAACTTTTGTTTGGCTATACGAATCTAATCTTAAAAGCGTTGTAATAATAACAGTAAAAAAAATAATTAAAATTTTCCTTAAAACGAACGAGGAGGTAGAGTTTTTCATCATATCAGGCGCAATTAGGGTTTAGTAGTTAAATCGGGATTTTAATTCCGGTGTGGGAATTTTCATCTGATTGTCAAATCTACGTCACCCGTGTCTAATGGGATTTAGCCATTGCCGTTCATTATCATACCCTCCGGTACGTTCATTTTGTTCATAGATGCATTGTTACTTAAATGATTTCCGCTATTGCTGAATTTTTGTGACATTAGCATTATCATCCTCTAATATGAATACAAACGAATTAATCGCTCAGCTTAAAAAATTCGTTCTTATAAAATCCGGCTTGCGCAACATCGACCCGGCAAATTGTAAGACGATTTCCGAATTTATATTCAAGGAAACTAAAAATTATATCAGCGAAACCACAGTTAAAAGATTTTTTGGATTCGCTCAAACGCATCATAAATTTTCCATATTCACGCTAAATAGTTTATCACAATACATTGGGTATCCGGACTGGGGATCATTTTGTAAAGAGAAAAGAAATCAGGATGAATATGTTGATGATGTATGGTCGGACCTTAAAATCAGGTGCCGTGCGATTACAGATGTCTCTTTAATTGCGAAAAAGAACAGCTCCGGCGTTCCCTTTGAAGCCACTGCAAACAGGAGCTTTTTGTATTCGGATTTCGATTACTTTTTAAAAAACAATTATCAATTCACCACAATAAGCGCACAGCCCGGGCAGGGAAAATCCATTCTGCTTGCCCATCTAGTAGAACATTTTTTCTACGGCGAAGACGCACTCTATAAAAAAGATATTGTTTTATTGATTAATTCAGGCGTAATTTATGAAGTTATCCAGAATGATTTATCCCTCAAAGACTGGTTCTATAAAGAATTTAAGTTTTCTGGGGTCAGCGAGCTGATTACCTATTTTAAGAAAAATACAAAGGAACTTAAGGGTCGTTTCGTATTAATCGTCGATGGGATTGACCAGTTTTTATCCAAAGATTCAAATCTTAAAATTTTAACAGATTTTCTGTATGGCATCGAAGAAAATGATTTTGTTAAAATTGTGTTTGGATTAAGGGTAAATAACTGGGTAAGTATTCAACCTACCATATCCGGTTCCGCATTTTTAACAAATTCCTGGTATAAAGGCTTGTTTTTCGACTACGATCAGAATACAAACGTACCTAATTTAAATAAAGACGAGATTTATTACACGCTTTCTCATATTGAGGGCAGGAAGATTAAAGATAACGATTTACACCACGGTTTGATTAAATATTTTCAAACCCCTTTCTGGCTGCAGGTTTATTATAAACTTAAGCAAGTAAACAATAGCATCAGGCTCGATAATTATTTGCTCTGCCTGGATTTAACTGATTATTTCCTGGAATCAAAAATTTTCATATCGAACAATAGCACGGAAAAAATATATTTACTTACAAAAATAACCAATGCAATTTCTAAAGGAAATCTGCATTACAGGGTATCTAAAGAGAGTATTCTTGAACCGATAAAAAATTACACCAGCGCTTACCATGAACTCATTTATTTAGGTATTCTCATCGAAGAGAAAAGGCTGACAACAGCCAAACCGACAGAGATTGTCCGATTTCTTAATAATGATATTTATACCTATTTTCTTTTTTTTCAACTCACAGAGCGGTATAATTTCAACCCCAGTGCCCCTTTCTTTGAAGCGATCTTAACAGAATATGCCGATCGGGCTGATTTGAGAAAGTTAATGTTGAGCTGGAGCGTTCGGTTCTGCATCAAAAGAAATGAAATACAGGCATTAAAAAATATTTTCAAATTACCTTTCAGCAATGAAGAGAAAAACGATGCATTCGATTTCATATGTGATGTTGCCCTGTCGGAGTTAGAAAAAACAGGTGCCCTTTTTAACGCCCAAACCATTAATATGCACTTTATAGATATTATGGCAACTGGGCGTATAATGAGCAAAAACTATAAAGAAACGATAAAAAAGATTTCCGAAAAGGTTTTTAACGAGGATATACAACTGATACTAAATGTTATGGAATGCAGTATTTGTGTGATCGGCCTTGACAGCATTGGTGTAGCAGAAAGCTTAAATATTCTGAAAAGAAATGTAAAAAAATTAGAAGATCTTTTCCCGATTAATCCTTACGATTTAATTTTGTTCCTTTCAAACCTTTTAAACAACAAAAAAAAGAAATCGAAACCGGTTGACGACAACATTTTTACACTTTGCAGGCAACTGGAGCAATCCCTGCCACAAAAAAATGAAACCCTTACCAGCGTAGAAATTATATGTTACCGGTTAATACTTGTGGTATTGTTCTCAAATAAAAATTACGAAGAATGCAATCGTTTTATATCCGCTATTTTAAAAAAATATCCTAAAATTTTTCATTTAAGATCTTCTGTATTTCCATGTTTCTTATTGATTATCACTGCTCAAACCTACATTAAGCTTAATCAGCATAAAAAAGCCCAGAGACTCATTCAGTATATAGACATATTAATCAAAAATGAGAATACATATCTTACACCTTACATCAGAGCAACCCACACTTTAGCTAAGGGAAATTTCCTTAATCACACCAAGAATTATGAAAAAGCCTTAAAAGAGGTAGAAAAAGGCTTAGCATTGTCGAATAAACATGAATTAAATACCATTGAAATTTCGCTTAGGCTTTTACAAATAAACACATTAAAGCATGCCGGTAATATCGAGGAAATTAACCGTTCAATAAAAGATCTGATCAATTTTCTAAAGTTACATAAGCTAAGTATGCCCGATTTTGTGAACATTAACGACCCTGATTTTGATCATATGTTTAACATTTTAAAACATTACAAATAACGCTACTAAACGCAACTACCATGTAACTGTATTCCCACGGCAACCAAACCTTCCGGTGATAACTCTATATCAAAACTTACCGGAACTCCTTTTAAATTTTCAAAAAAGTTTTTCTCTAACCTGAAATGAATTTCTTGTTCATTATCATCGGTAATTATTCCCGAACCGTCCTCATTTATTGAGGTAATGGTACCTTTCCTAAGCATAAATATTAATTATAAAAATATTGCAATAATATAAATTTTCGTACGCTTAAATTGTATAATAAATAATACAATTTACAACTATTTAGATTAATTTAACTTAATTAACAATATTTAACTATTTTAATAGCGGCAACTGGTGTTAATATAATTTAATATCAAATAAATAGCCATCAAATGCCGTATTCAATTGATTTTTGAGATATACGCAATCAAAAAATCATTCAACGGTTATCTCAAATCAATTGTTCTTAATTTCAAATGCGTTAATATGACATTGTTTTAACTCACCATTCAAACGTTATCTAGAAATCAAACTCAGTACGGAGTTAACTGATACCACGAAGCAACAAATTAAATGCCCATAAGTTTTGTTTTTGCGAACCAAAAGATATTTCAAGCGAAAAAACAGAATTCCAAAACCATGCGAACAAAAAAAGGTTTACCTAAATAACCAACCTGTTAAAGAATGAAAAATCGAATTATTCCAATTATAATTTTTGCATCGACATTTTTATTTGTTAATGCTAATGCCGGAAGTTATACAAGCAGCAACTTTAAATTGAATTTACAACAAGAAACGGATTCTGTTAAGGTTGTTTTATCATCTGTTTACACAACCAATATAAAACAACTGGAACTATCAGGATTAGCCATAAAAAAGGCCAGTGGAAAGGCAAAAAATATGGCTGAAAGCTTACGTGATTATTTTATAAAAAGTAATTTAAAGCTAAGAGACTTTGCTAAACAGAAAAAAATTACATTGCCTATGACTAAACCTCAGGGCGGAATGCGTCCTGACGGCCGTATCGATTCAGCTCCGGAGAACCTGAAAGATACCAGCAGAAATGAATCAGACACAGGCGAAGCAGGGAACACTGGAAAAAAAATGCAGCCAAACATTGAGCCCGACATTACCCAATCACTTTCAAACTTCTCAAAACTTAAAGGAACCGACTTTAACAAAGCTTATTTAAACCTGGTTGCTTCAGATCTTAGCCAGTTAACTTCCCTCTACGGCACCCTTTCGGGGTCAAATGATGCTGCGCTTAGCGCATTTGCTAATAATGAGATCAAGCAATTAACTCATTTTTCTGCCCGACTAAAATAACCCGGCAAAAATTTTATTGGAATTCAGTTTCGCATCCTGATCATATATATGGGAGGTACTCATAATTTCATTCACACCGTATTTCAATACAAATGCTTCTAAATTTAATTTGATGGTATTGGCGCTTCCTATAAAGGAATAATATAACATTTGTTCAACGGCTTCCTTTTCCATTTGATTCCAATGGTCATTAATATTTTCTACCGGAGGTTTTAGTTTGCTTCTTTTACCGGTTATAACGCCCAGAAACATCTGTTTAACAGAACTGGATAACACTTCTGCCCTCTCATCGGTATCTGCTGCAACTACATTAACGCATGCCATCACATAAGGTTCATTTAAATAGGCTGATGGCTTAAAGTTATTGCGATAAATTGAAATTGCCTGTTCAAAGTATGCAGGGGCAAAATGACTTGCGAAAGCGTATGGCAACCCTTTCTCCGCAGCTAACCTGGCACTATCGGTACTTGAACCTAAAATCCAGATTGGAATCTCAAGTCCTTCACCTGGTATTGAACGAACATTCGAAGCATGGTTATTTGCTGAAAATAATTGTTGAAGTTTAGCCACATCTCCCGGAAAGTTATGCGCCGCATTAAAATTCTCGCCTCTTATTGCCATTGCAGTTACCTGGTCAGTTCCCGGCGCACGTCCTAAACCTAAATCTATCCTGCCCGGATACAAAGATGCGAGCGTACCGAACTGCTCTGCAACAATTAAAGGGGAATGATTAGGAAGCATAATTCCGCCAGAGCCGACTCTGATGGTTTTAGTCGCACCTGCTATAAAACCTATCAAAACCGGTGGTGAAGAACTTGCAACACCGGCCATATTGTGGTGTTCTGCAAACCAATACCTCGTATAACCCAATTCATCAGCTTGCTGAGCTATTTTCAAACTGGTTTTAAAAGTATCTGCAGCGGTATAACCGTCTAAAACAGTAGCCAGATCGAGAACTGAATATGGTATATTTTTTAAAATGCTTTCGGACATAACAGAAATTTATAGAGCACAAAATTATCTTTTATAAATTCATTCGAAGGTTTTCTCAGAACAAATGACGGTTTAGAAACAGTTCATGTTTTAACAAACATCATCCTTATAAAATATGTTAAAAATAATATGAAGATATTTTTAAAAATTATTATCCTTTCTATTTTCTGCTTAAACGCAAACGCACAATTTACCGACACTACAAATTACCACATCGTTTTATCATCATCAGGCTCTATCAATCGAACGAATAGCGAAAGGGTCTATCTTTTGAATAACAACTTAAATTTTGGTATCAAAAAGAAAAGCATTGTTTTAAACAGCAGTACTTCATGGCTTTATGGCAAGCAAAACAATGCTTTAAGCAACAATGATTTTTCCACGACAGTGAATTTTAATCTGTACAAAACTTTCCCTCATTTTTATTATTGGGGTTTGGTTAATTATAACACCAGTTATTCACTTAAAATAAAAAACCAGTTGCTTTCTGGTGCCGGAATTGCCTATAATTTAATTGATAAGCCAAATGCCTATGTTAATTTAAGCAATGGTGTATTATTCGATAAAAGCAGCCTGTTGGAGCTTGAAGATTATAACACACTACGAAATTCGTTAAGGTTACAATACCATTTCTTAATTAATGATATTATAACAATTGATGGGAGCCACTTTTTACAAAATTCCTATTCCAGGAAGGGTGATTATATTATTAGATCGTCAACGACCCTAGGCTTAAAAATACGGAAATGGATCAGCCTGACTACGGCTTTAAATTATAATAAACTTAACATTACGCAGCGGGAAAATCTCAATTTAACTTATGGGCTAACCATTGATAAATATTTTTAAGCTAAAATATTATTGCTCTTCGTAATGGTAGGTTAAACCGCCATCAACAAAATAAGTAGAACCTGTAACATATGCGGCGTCATCAGATGCTAAAAAGGCAACAACACCTGCTACATCTTCAACTTTACCCATCCTCCCTATCGGGATGTTTTTAATTACTTTTTGCAATTGTTTTTTATCCGATAAAAGTTCCTGATTTATTGGCGTTGATATGGCCCCCGGCGCAACATTATTTACACGAATACCCAGTGGTGCAAGTTCTGTCGCCAGATTCCTGGTTAACATTTTTAATCCACCTTTGCTAACGCAATAAGCTGCAAAATGTGGAAATACAATTTCCTCATGCACTGAACTCATATTGACAACCACACCAGCACGTTTTTCCTTTTTACAGTATTTAGAAAATTCCTGGATTCCAAAAAAGATACCCTTCAGGTTCGTATCCATAACCGTATCGTAATCTTTCTCTTTAACTTCTAAAAAATCAGATTTAATTTCGAGTCCGGCATTATTAACTAAAATATCAAGCCCGCCAAAAGCAGTCACGGCTTCTTTAACGAGTCTGATGACGGCTTTGACATCACTGACATCAGCAGTTATAAACTTTGCTTTTCGCCCCATTTCTTCAATCTCCGCAATAAGCTTCTCACCTCTATCATCAAATTTGTGTCCGTTGAGGATAATGTCAGCACCTTCCCTTGCCAAACGAAGGGCACAAGCGGCACCAATTCCCTGGCTGCTGCCGGTTATTAAAGCGACTTTATTTTTAAACCTATCCATAAACCTGAGTTTATAGAATAAGCTAAAAATTGTTGGAAATGTTTTAATTTATTAGAATTGGCAGGAAAATTAAACGAAATTGTAATCAGCAGGGAAATCGCTTTTAACTTTTCTTTTACAATTCTGCCTCTTTCTGCACATGCCTAAGCATTATGTTTGCCACAGAAGCACGAAAAGACGAAAAAACTTTAATCTCCTCCGTGATTTCTGTGCTTCCGTGGCTAATTAATTTTTATAAATATTTTAAAAGCAATTCCCTGTTGTAATTATCCAAAACAAAGGAAACCTTCAATAAAAGTTTTGCGGCTAATCATTTCAAGGTAAGGATAATCACCCGAAATTTGTTTCCTTATTCTCATTCTATAAAGAAAATGACCGCCCAAATCTACTATGATTGGCGCCTTTGCGCAAAACCACACGGCATGAGGTTGTTTCCAGCAAAAATGATAAAAGTTTGAGGTCATGCTTAAGCCTTTAAGCTCCGGGTGCTGGAAATTCAAAACCTTTGGCGCAGCATCGCCATTCAAAATAGCTGCTTTGCGAACCATAGATAAATGGTCGCTGTTTCTAAATTCGTAACCATCTAAACTTGGGTTTTCAGGATCGGGCAGGTTCTTCAGAATTTTAAATCCTTTGAACTTTTTGCCATTGAGTATCCAAATCATTTTTGAATAAAAACCTTCCCGACTCTTCATTTCAGTAAGGCTAATCGGCGAATTCTGAAATTCTATTACCGTTCCGCAAGGTGTAAAAACATCTGCACGATGCAACTCCCCGGTGGTTTGGCAACAAAAACTTTTCTCCCGATAATCTAGGGGAAAAGCTTTTTTCCAGTTTCTGTGCCAGATACTTTCTTTGTAATATTTCTCCGGAAACCGAAGCTGTGGCAGATTTAGCGATGCTTCAGTTGAGCCTATGTCAATGATTTTTTCACCCCTATTATTCATTTCCCTTAAAAATGTTCACCACATTGGTTTTCCATTTTATGTAACCAAGATTACCACAAGTATAGGCAACGAAATTTTCAACTTCCTCAGGCACATCGTTTACAACACGAAAACGGATGGTATATTTAGGATTATAGCTTATGTAAATAACCAGGTCGTCTTTTGGTTGCCCTACAGATAACATCGCCTGCAAATGAATATCCTGTAATTCTGCTGCCGCCTGTTTTAAGCGTTCATTCATTATTTTGGAAAGCGAGATATCCGGAACAAAATCAGTTTCTGTAATAGCAAGTACCGTAACCGTCATAAATTATCTTCAATTAATCTTCGTAGCAAACAACAGTATCATTAATTAAACTACTGTTAGAACGGCAAAAATATACTAATATTTTTAGCAAGCAAATAATTGGAAAAGAATTTTCGTCGTTTAAAGTTAACTTACTGCTGATTAATGAAATAAATTTGTTTAAAAAGACTGGGCTTATAACTCTGAATTCGCAAATTATTTAATGCTTGCCGAATTATTATGCTCAATGTCATCTGGTTCTAACGTCAATAGCTGTGTTTCCTGTTCAATCATTTTTCCAGTCTTCACATCATAACCAAATGGATTATCGTAAACGTTGCCCTCTCCTTTGGGGTTGTCGCCGTAATCATTCTGACCATAGTCTCCTGTACCGAACATCATTACAAATCCATAAAACGGTATCAATTGCCACCAGCCTGATTTCCCTAAATCATGGCAACGTTTTGCCCCCTGAGATACCAGAAGATACAATGGTAACAGTAATATAATGCCTATCCAGTCTACACCTTTTTCATTAAAAATAAGGACAAAGAAATAGCAAATCATGTAAAGTAAGTAGGTGAGGCCAAATTCAGTACGACGAATTCGACCATAAAATGAGAAAGGATCTTTAAACATGAGCGACGTTTTTAAATGGTTCTCCTAAAACAAATTAAGGTATTTTTTTTTGCTTCTAAACACCCCAATTATTATAAATGTAAATATAGATTTGGATGAATCTAACATTTGAAAAGTTAATCAACAACAATTAAACATCGAAAAAAGAATTGAATTTTATATATTCAAAGTCTTAACTTAATATTAACCAGCCTTGTCGATTCCGCATACTGAACAAGAATTTAAGATTTATGCTTTGAATGAACAAGCTGTCACGCTTGTTTTCGGACATGAAATTCATGGAACTACAGCATCCAAAATCAGTAATTTCGGTCGTTTGCTGAACAGCAAACCCTTTATGGGCTTTACTAACAGCGTCCCTGCTTACACAACATTAAGTATTTTTTACGATGTACTGCGGGTAATGAAAAGTGATTTGCCTGGAGAAAATGGTTTTGATAAAGTTTCAAATTATTTAAAATCTCTCAAAAGCAACAATCAGAACGATGTTTCCGATGCCTCAAAGCTAATTACTTTGCCGGTTTATTATGGCGGGGAATACGGTCCGGATTTAGAAGAGGTATCAGGTATAACGAACTTTTCTATTGAAGAGCTTATCAATCTGCATTGCGCTGCCACTTATAAGGTTTACATGATTGGCTTTGTGCCGGGCTTCGCTTATTTAGGCGGAATGGATGAACGGCTGGCTTCGCCAAGAAAATTAAAACCCAGAGCAGCAGTTCCGGCAGGAAGTGTGGGCATCGCCGGAAAGCAAACAGGCGTTTATCCTTTGGAAACACCCGGTGGATGGCAGATTATCGGACAAACACCATTAAAAATGTTCGATGCAAACCGTCCACAGCCATCACTGTTGAAGGCGGGCGATGAAGTAAAATTCCAATCCCTTAGCTTGCAGGAATTTAATGACTTAAGGCGATGATGGAAATTAGCTTTTCAAAACCAGGCATACTAACTACCGTTCAGGATAATGGAAGGAAAAATTACCTGGATCAGGCTGTTCCCCTTTCCGGAACGCTCGACAATTTATCCGCCAGGATTGCAAATATTGCTATCGGAAACCATGAGGATGTTGCAAGCCTGGAATTTACTTATGCGGCGGCAGAATTCCGGGCCGAAACTGATATTTTGATCGCTTACGCCGGCGATGGTGCATTTTTAATAGCAAATGGCCTTAAACTCCCTTCAGAGCGGCCGGTGTTTCTCCCGGCAGGTACAATAATAAAACTGATTAATAATCCTGAAGGTGCAACAACTTATCTGTCCATAGCCGGTGGTTTTGATTTACCCGAGGCTCTGGAAAGTAAAAGCACCTATTTACTCGGTAATTTTGGGGGCTTAGATGGGAGAAGTTTAAAAACCGGCGACCGTTTATTCAATGCAGAAAATATCAGTTCCTTATCTCAAAGTATTATCAAAAGTTTAAAAGGCACGCAGATTTCCTGGCCCTCCTGGTACATTCCCCGCTCCTACTTCTTACCCGCTGACAGAAACACAATACGCATTTTCCCTGCCGAAGAATTTACATGGTTCAACAGCGATTCAATAATTAATTTTCTTTCGAAAGATTTTTCTGTTGGCTTAAATAGCAACCGTATGGGCATTCAAATTTCAGGGAATAAAATCTCCAGAAGAAAGCAAGATGAACTCTTAAGTACGGCGGTTTGCCCGGGCACAATCCAGGTTACCGGAGCTGGTGAAATGATTCTGCTGATGGCCGATTGCCAGACTACGGGAGGTTATCCGAGAATCGGACAGGTTGCAGCGGTCGATTTGCCCTTATGTGCACAGTTAAAGCCAAACGACAGCCTACGCTTTACCGAAATCAGCAGGGATGATGCAGAAATCCTGTATATTGCTCAAGAAAAAGAGTTAGAAAAGTTTAAACTCGCTATAGAAAGTAAATTTTAAAGCTAAAATCATTCTTCATGCAAAGTATCGACCTAAATTGTGACATGGGCGAAGCGTTTGGTAACTACCAGATGCCAAATGATGAAATTTTAATGGATTACATATCATCGGTAAATATAGCCTGCGGTTTCCATGCCGGCGACCCCAACGTTATGCAGCGAACAGTAAATCTGGCAATCAAAAAAGGTGTGGCTATCGGCGCACACCCTGGCCTACCCGATTTACAAGGATTCGGCCGTCGGAACATGAAGATAAGCCCGAACGAAGCGTATCAAATTACACTTTATCAAATTGGTTCCCTTTATGGCTTTGTTAAAGCTGCCGGCGGAAAACTCAATCATGTGAAACCGCATGGCGCTTTATACAATATGGCTGCATCCGATGCTTCATTGGCGAAAGCCATCGCCCAGGCAATTTTTGATTTCGATTCGACTTTAATACTGTATGCTTTAGCCAAAAGCGAAATGGTAAATACCGCTGAAAACTTAGGTTTAGTCTCAGCATCAGAGGTATTTGCAGACCGTACTTATCAGCCCAATGGTCAGCTTACACCGAGAACTGAAGAAAATGCAATGATTATCGATGAAAAACTAGCAATTGAACAAGTTTTATTGATGGTAAGAAACAAACAGGTTATTGCTACAGACAATCAAAAAATAGATCTGAAAGCAGAAACACTATGCCTGCATGGAGATGGCTTACATGCGGTAGAATTTGCAAAAGCAATTTCTGAAAAACTAAAATTTGAAGGCATATCAATTCGGGCACCAAGAAAATGAAGAAAAAATACAATTGGAGCGTCTTAATTGGTGCCGCATTTTTAATGGCTTCATCAGCCATCGGACCTGGTTTTTTAACTCAAACAGCGGTTTTTACAGAGCAATTAGGCGCCAGCTTCGCATTTGTAATTTTACTATCGATCTTACTCGATGCAATCGCCCAATTAAACATCTGGCGAATCATAGCGGTTGCTGATAAGCCAGCTCAGGACATTGCAAACAAGGTTTTTCCGGGTTTAGGCTATTTTCTTTCCTTCCTGGTTTTCTTAGGCGGATTGGCTTTTAACATAGGAAACATCGCCGGTGCCGGTTTGGGTTTAAATGTTTTATTTGGAATAAGCGTTGCGCAAGGTGCGGTGATCAGTGCAATTATAGCAATCGGTATATTTGTATATAAAGAAGCCGGAAAAGCAATGGATGCTTTCGCAAAAACCATGGGCATTCTAAAAATTTTTCTTGCTTTGTTTATTGCCTGGATTAGCAACCCGCCATTAGCAGAAGCAGCCATTCGCGCTGTCAATCCAACACAATTTAGTTTTACGGCCGTCCTTACAATTGTTGGCGGTACCGTTGGCGGTTATATTACCTTTTCGGGAGCACATCGTTTACTTGATGCCAGGCAGACCGGTATGGAGAACCTACCGGCAGTAAACAAAGGTGCCTTAAGTGCGATAGGTTTGGCGTCCATCATGCGCCTGCTGTTATTTATTGCCGCCCTGGGCGTCGTAAGTACTGGTGCACATTTGGACCCCGCTAACCCTGCAGCATCTGTATTTAAACTGGCAAGCGGTCAGTTTGGTTATAAGGTTTTCGGCGTTGTTATCTGGGCGGCAGGAATTTCATCCGTTGTGGGCTCTGCATATACCTCCGTTTCTTTTATTAAGAGTTTTCATCCGCTTATCCTAAAATATAACCGGGAAATAATCATCGCTTTTATTCTAATTTCCTGCTTAATATTTGTGCTGATTGGCAAACCCATAAAGGTTTTATTGGCTGTAGGCGCCATAAATGGCTTAATTTTACCAATAGCCTTGGGCGTCATGCTGGTAGCTGCCTATCGAACCAAAATCATTTCAAGCTATAAACAACCGCTTTGGCTAACCATTGCCGGCAGTGCCGTTGTTATAACGATGATTTGGATGGGCTACGGCACAATTATGCAAATGTTAAATCCTTAATTTTTTTGAATTAATAATGAAATCATCCATTAAATTCCTGTCATCATTACTGCTTATCAGTTCAGGTTTATTCGCCCAAACTGTTCATAATCCAGCCATAGAAACCGGTGTTTCCCTGTCATTGGCAAAGTCGCGCAAGGCGATGATTGATAACATTCAATACAAACTTCATTTCACCATACCGGCAGATAAAAGCACAGAGATTGTTGCCACTGAAGAAATCAGATTCGATTTAAAAGATGTACCATCCTTGCTTCAACTGGATTTTAAGCAAGATGCAAAGCACATTAAAACCATTGTCGTTAACGGCAAAACAAGCGACATTACGCTACGGCAAGAACATTTAATCATCGAAAAAAAATACCTGCAGAAATCTTCTAATAAAATTGACATTCAATTTATTGCTGGTAATGAATCGCTTAATAGAAACCCCGATTATTTGTATACTTTGTTCGTGCCAGACCATGCCCGAACGGTTTTTCCTTGTTTCGACCAACCCGATTTAAAAGCGCAGTTTCTTTTGAGTTTAACGGTACCCAAGGAATGGAAGGTACTTGCAAATGGTTCAAAAAAAGATTCGGTGTCGACAAATTTAAGCACAACATACCGTTTCGCTAAATCAGATAAATTACCAACCTATCTTTTTTCATTTGCTGCAGGCCGGTTTAGTACCTTAAAGCAAAACACCGGCAATCGTACTATGGAATTTCTTCACAGGGAAACGGATGCCAAAAAAATCAAACTGAGCGTAGATTCAGTGTTTATTGCACATAAAGAAGCAATTGAGTTTTTAGAAAACTGGACTAACATTCCCTTTCCGTTTCAAAAGGTTGGTTTCATTGCCATTCCCGATTTTCAGTTTGGTGGCATGGAACATCCGGGTGAAGTTCAATATAAATCATCATCCTTGTTTTTAGATGAAGGCGCTACCCGCGACCAGTTTATTTCACGCTCAAATCTTATATCTCATGAAACGGCACACATGTGGTTTGGAGATTTAGTCACCATGAAGTGGTTTAACGACGTTTGGATGAAGGAAGTTTTCGCAAACTTTATGGCGGATAAGGTAACAGAAAAACTAATGGGAAAGAACACCTTCGATCTTAAATTTCTTCAGGACCATTACCCTGCCGCATACGGTGTGGACAGAACAGCAGGCGCAAATCCCATTCGCCAGCAACTGGATAATTTGCAGGATGCAGGTTCCATGTATGGTAACATTATTTACCATAAAGCGCCGGTTATGATGCGGCAACTGGAGCAGCTCATGGGGAAGGACAACTTTCAGAAAGGCATTAGGGAATACCTGAAAAAATACGGTTATGGTAATGCCGACTGGAACGAACTCATTTCGATTCTAAGTAAATACAGCAAAATTGATTTATACGAATGGAATAAGGTTTGGGTGAATTTGCCTGGGCGTCCGGTTTTTGATTACCAGGTTAGCTACAATGGAAATAAAATTAGCAGCTTCAGCATTTCACAGCAGCCCGAAAGCGGAAATGCCAGAGTTTGGCCGCAAATATTCAGTGTGAAACTTTTTTATCCTGATCATAGCAAAACAATTTCTGTTAATATTAAAGGTACTTCTATCGATTTATTAGAAGCTAAAAATTTAGAGAAGCCTTCATTTATCCTGTTCAATGCAGATGGAGCAGGTTATGGATTGTTCCCTGAAGATAAAATGATGTTGGAAAATTTCGATAAGCTGGATAACCCACTAGAAAGGGCATCTGTATATATAAATGCTTATGAAAGTACGCTGGCAGGCAAATATTTAACGCCACCGCAACTCTTAAATTTTTTGATCAGAATTTTACCAGTTGAAAAAAATGAAATGAATTTGCGTTTGGTTACCGGCTACATCAATAACCTGTATTGGACTTTTACCAACCCGAAAAATCGTTTGGCGATGAGTACAATTCTCGAAAATGCACTATGGAAGGCCATGGAACAACAAACTGCATCGAATAACAAGAAAATCCTTTTTAACTCTTATCAAAATATTTACTTAAGCGACTCAGCTGCTAAAAACATTTATAAAATTTGGGAAACGCAAAAAGCTCCGGCAGGTGTAAAACTGATTGACGAAGATTACACCAGTTTAGCATTATCAATTGCCTTGAAATCGGATACGGCTAAAAGCGTCTTAAAACAGCAATTACAGCGAATTACAAACATCGACCGCAAAAACCGCCTGATTTTTTTAATGCCGGCACTTTCTCCGGTTCAGGCAGAAAGAGATGGTTTTTTCTACAGTTTAAAGGAACGTAAAAACAGGGCGAAAGAAGCCTTTGTAACCACCGCATTGGCTTACCTGCACCATCCGTTAAGGCAAAGTACATCTGTTAAATATTTACCCGAAAGCCTGCAGCTTTTAGAAGAAATACAGCAAACAGGCGATATATTTTTTCCTCAGTCCTGGCTATCGGCCATATTCGGAAGTTACCAAGCACCAGAAGCAAAAAAAATCGTAACTGATTTTTTAGATAAGCAACCCAATTACAATCCAAAACTAAAGGATAAAATTCTGCAGTCGACCGATAATTTATTCAGAGCGCAGGCCTTGTTAAAGGAATAAGTTTACTCCCTTAACCAGCTTTTTTGAATGGTCCTTTGTAGTGGACTTAGGTTGGGTTTACGTGTAATTTCGAAACTTGTGTCCCTTTTTGTACCTAAGATTACCGGAACCTGAACGGTTCCCTTTGAATTCAAAATCTCAAGTTTCACAAGGTCACCATCTTTATAATCTTTATTTATAGAATTGAGTAAGTCGACTGTTGCAGGTTTATCATTAATTTTCGAAATCACAGCATTTCTCCTTACCCCCTCAAGCCATGCAGGCGACATCCATTCCACATCATGCACGGTCAAAATTTTGTTTTGCATACTGGCTTTTACACCCAACCATCCGCCAGGCATTGGTTTTGGACTTACATCAATCGCCAATCCTGCATAATCAAAGTATTTAGTATAGTCTGGTGTAGTTAGGGTATAAACGTAGCTGAAAAACTCATCGAGTTTTGTTCCGGCAATGCCTTCACAAACAATTTTAAATTCAGCTTCCGTATAGCCTCTGTTAAGCTTTTTATAATAATCGAAGTATAACTTACGCATTACATCATCCAGGGTTTTTGCGTTTTTTGTTTCATGCCTGATTTTAAAATCGAGCATCATCGCTAAAATTGGCCCCTTCTCATAATATGAAATGGTTTTATTAACCTCCTCCTCTTTTCTACCGAAAGGGCCATCACTCCAGGTATCGTAGCTTGCCTGGCTAACGGTTTGAAAATACCTTCCAGGCGAGTTTTCATAAGATTGTATTGTATTGCTAAAATTTTTAAAAATGTCTTCGCTACTTTCCAATCCCGCCCACCTCAACAACATTTCATCGTAATAGGTGGTTACCCCTTCTGCAACCCATAACATATTTGTTTTACTGCCATTGTCATAATCAAAAGGCCCTAACTCAATTGGTCTGATTCGTTTAGCGTTGTAGTGATGAAAGTATTCGTGACCTAAAAAGCTTAAAACACTTCTCCTGCCATCGACTGTATTCAAGGCATCGCTTCCGGAAAAGGAAACCGCACTGGAATTGATGTGTTCGATACCACCGCGACCAGGGCCAATACCAATAAAGGTGTAGTTTTTAAAAGGAACATCACCAATTACCTTCACAGCAGCTTCAACAACTTTTTTCAAATCAGCGATGAAAGCTGCTTTATCAAAATCGCCCAGTTTATACCCGATAAAATAATGTGGAACACCCTTAACGGTGAAGCTTGGAAGTTCCTCCAGCTTGCCAATTAAAATCGGGCTGTCATATAACACATCAAAATCTTCCGCATAAAAGGTGAACGATTCATTGTTCATTTTCGTCAGGCCTGTAGCTACTCTATCCCATCCGGTGTAGGGTATTATCCGAACTGTAGCCGGTGTATTTATTTTATTAGCCACATGTAAAAACGTTCCGGGTGGTGCAATAAAACCGTGATCGGATGTCAAAAAATTTGTAGCCACAAAAGAACGGCTGGTCTTTACACCATAGCTAATTTTTAAGGCGCTGGAATTTGCATTATATACCCGCCAGGTATTGTGGTTCGCACGTTCCCATTTTACGCTTTTTCCTGTTAAATCCGTAACCTTTAAATCCATAACATCGCTGGCGTAATCCATAATCTGGTAGTATCCAGGCATCCAAACCGGAATTTTAAAATCCGTTTGCTTAGTTTCCAATCCGCTACAGTTTAGTTGTACCTGATATATTCCTGAAGCAGGATTTTCCATCGATACCGTAAAATCCATCTTTAAATTTGCTGCATTTGCTTGAGCAGCAGATAAGGCAAAAAAGAGTAAAAACGTTAGTCTGGAGAACAACGATTTTTGAAGGGATTTAAATATGCGCATGGTATAAACAGGTTTGATGGCAGTAATATTACAGAAACGATGTATTATTGCTGCAAACTAAACAAATATGGCATATATTCAAATTCCTTTTCATCAGCTTCATCAAAAGCCCTGGTACCCGCCCATAACGAATAGAAAATTTACCGCTTCTTTGCGCTTTAATGAGGCGCTCATTGCCTCGGCGTTCTTTTTCCCTGTCACCTGCTTCAGTAAAACAATAAGATGCAAGAAAAAAAGGAAATCTCCACGCTATGCTACATTGGTGAACCCGACGAAGCTGATAGAAAGTATTAATTGCAGTCGCTGAAGTGGAGGCCGCTGCCTATTGATTAACTGATTTTAGCTCAGGCGCTGGCAAGATTAAGATGAATAAATTGGAAATCGCTTAAGTATCAATGGCAAAAACAATCCGGATTATATACTGGCCACCTTTACATAGCAATGTTGCGACAAAAACAGCCCTTTTACAGGGCAATTTGCAGGAAAGGGCATCCGGGAAATTAATACCATTTAATTAAAACCAGTAAGCCATCATGGTAATCTGAATTAGGAAACTATTCAAATGAATCCGTTTCATTGTTCAGGTGCTCCAAAAGTCCTTTTAATAAATTTTCTCTTTCTTTTAAATCAGGTTGGTTTTCCTGGATTACCTGAAAATCGGTCTGCTCTTTTAAACGTTTTGACGGCTGGAAATAACTTGAAAAATCGAATGTGTTTATCATGTCTTTTAGTTTTCGTTCAAATAAAAGACAAGTAAGTTTAAATTTTGTTTTGCTTAAATTTTGTTACAACAGTTAAAATACGCTTTCTAATTTTTTTCAACTGAAAACGAAGTACTTACACTTTTTTTATTAGCACAGCTGATTAATGCTGGAGGAAGCCCTTAATTTTGCATCATGGCAAATCAAAACATCAGCAAATTATTGCAAAACAAAATAGAACTTCTTAAGGCAGAAGTAGAAAACGCAAAGGTTGAACTTCAAAAATGGCAAACCATAGAAGAAGAATACAATCAAAATCCCGAAAAATTCGAGTTGATGGCTACATTGCTTTTAGGCGAAAATGCCGACCAGAAAAAGGCAAGAAAGAAAGCTTAAACGGCTTTACCGGTAAAGCGAAGAACCGCAAAATTTACAGAACAAAGCATCCTGTTCATGTCCTTCCCGACCACAGGAAGGGCATGCTTCCGGGAGCTCCTTTTTCTGTTTCGCAGCCAATGCAATGTCATGGGTAATAATTCCAGTTGGAACCGCGATGATGGCGTAACCGATTAACATCACCACCGACGCCACAAACTTACCTATCGGGGTAACCGGCGAAATATCTCCATAACCTACTGTGGTAATGGTCACAATGGCCCAATAAATACTTTCAGGAATATTCGAGAAGCCGTTTTCCTTTTGCTCCACCAGGTACATAATTGAACCTAAAATAACGGTAAGCGTTAATACTGTTAGCAGAAATATACTTATTTTACGAACACTGCCCTTTAAAGCCGTAGTCAGGAAATTTATCTCGGTAAGGAAAGTTCCGAGTTTAAATATTCTGAAAACCCTTAATAAGCGCAATGCCCTAAACACCAACAAGGCCTGTGCACCGGGAATAAAAATGCTAAGGTAAGATGGTATGAGCGATATTAAATCGATTAAGCCTAAAAAACTAAAAACAAAGCGCCAGGGCTTCCTGATGCTAAATAATCGTAAAAAATATTCGACAGTAAAGAGTGCCGTAAAAACCCATTCCAGCGTATAAAACAAATCTCCGTAATGCTTATGAATGCTCAGCACGCTATCGAGCATAACAACGATGATACTCGCAAAAATTGCAAATAAGAGCGCTACATCAAATGCTTTACCGGCTTTTGTATTCGATTCGTAAATAATTTCGTGCAACCTGAATCGCCGCTGCTCTAGGTTTGATGTAGCCATTTTGAAACTTAGACTTTAGCACACAACAAACAGAATGGTGGTTTGTGTTTATTAGCAATTAAATTGGGCAAGTTAAATTAAAAATCTAATGCTATACCTAATCTCTATAAGGTTATAAATTTTTAGATTTGAATTCAATAATTTATAAATACAGCGGTTTTATATTTGTACGAGTTGAAAATTCGCACCAGCACGATTCAATGAATCGCAATCCGCTCATAACAACTAACTATGATTAAACTAATAACTTTACTGGCAGCAAGCATTATCTACCTAAATACCAATGCACAACAAACAGAATACCAGTTAGATTCGGTTATTACCGCACACCTGAATAAGAAATTAAAAAGCAAGTTATATCAACTAAAAGACTCAAATAATTTGTACAGCTTTGCTATCAAGATAGAGTTAACAAGGCTAAATAGTAAGGCTGTTAGAATAGATTCAATATCAACGAATGATAAAATAATGTCAAAGTTATTATTTGGCGATATTAATGAACTGAGGACAATTAATTGGAACTCATACTTAAGATCTGATAAGAAGCTAAAGATAGTTAAACCGGTTTCAATTCAGATTGGTCAAAAAACACATCATAATTTAACTACCAGTGATTTGTTTAATTTGAGCTGTAGATTGTTTTATATTGGCAGTCGGGGTTCAGACAAAATATCGGCTTTTAATACTATAATTCTTCCTCCATTTGTAACTTCTTTTGATCTCAAAATTTATGATTGATTTTTTTACTGTCGCATAAAACTTTTTTTGACTTCTAGTTCAGCTTGTTCAAATTAGATTACGGTAGTGGCGTTAGTGAAAAACGCCCTGGCTAGCGCGAGCTTGTAGCTCGTATCCAGATTAGCTTAAATTATATCAATTTCTGAGGGATATATTCAAAAAACTAAAACCAGCTAAATAAAATAAGCTTTCTTAAAGAAAGAGATTACAATTTTCTAAAATTGAACAATGGCTTTTTTATATTGGTATGAGTTAAAAACTCGCACCAGCGCTCACTTCTAAACTTAAACTCGTTTAATAAAAAAAGCCCGTTGCTTTTGCAATGGGCTAAATGGCGTGGGCTAAGGGTTTAAAAACAATGATTTAAGTCGTCGTTATATAAATCCCTGTAATCCACAATTTAAATAAGATTAACGAATAAAAATTGTATTAGTTACGCTTTTGAATTTCCTTAACACATTTTAAAAAAGGTCAAGAAAAAAGTCGGTTAATACGATAGACGATGCTACCTTCTATTACGCCTTTCCTGTGTCAAATGTATTTGATTGCATCGATAATTACAAATCTAATTTCCATTCCGTTTTTATAGGCATGGCATTTTAAATTTATAGGATTACAGGGTCCATTCCGGGCGCTCGTAATGACAGGTATAGCCATAAGGATTTTTCTGCAGGTAATCCTGGTGTTCTTCTTCTGCATTCCAGAAATCGCCTGCCGGTACCACTTCTGTTACAATTGTACCCGGCCACTTGCCCGAAGCTTCCATTTCCGAAATTAATGCGGTAGCGGTATCCCGTTGTTCCTCATTCAAATAAAAGATGGCAGAGCGGTATGATGCACCAACATCATTACCCTGGCGGTTTTTTGTTGTCGGGTTGTGTATCTGGAAGAAATATTCCAGTAACTTTCTATAGGACATTACCGAAGGGTCGAATGTGATTTCTATGCCTTCGGCATGTGTGCCGTGGTTTCTATAAGTTGCATTCGGAACATCACCACCAGTATAACCAACCACTGTTGAAATGATACCTGGTTGCTGGCGGAAAAGTTCTTCCACGCCCCAAAAACAACCGCCTGCAAGAGTGGCTTTTTCTGTATTCATATATTTTATTTTGAAAGATTAAAGTTAATCAGATTACACTTTTTAAAGGCAACGCTATTGTAAATTAATTTATAGGAGCCAGTATAAAATTATCCTATTATGCTACCTATTTTCCGGTGCGATTGTTTTTCAAAATAAATTAAAAAAAAATAAAGTAATTTTTGAATTCATTCGTCTACACCTGTAAATCTTCCCGCAATAACTATCGGAAGGCAAAAACCAAAAATATGATTTCTGTATTTAAAACGAATGTGCAATCTGAAGTTGAACTGCACAAATTGAAGCCAAACTTAAATTTGCCAGATGTGAACTGGAACATAGACCTGCATGACAGTGATAGGATTTTAAGAATAGATTCTCAGGAGAATGTGAACGAAATTATCATTTCACTTTTTAAAAAAATGGGTTTTAAGTGTACTGTGCTCGAAGTTTTTTATGCGCCACCGTTTTAACAACCTTGAGCTCTGAATTGATACAGAATTTTTCTCTTATAAAACTTGCACAATAAGTTTACGAACAATACCTTTGTTTCCGAGAGCGTTAATTTAGATAAATGGGCGTACGACTTAGGTTGTATGCTCATTTTTTTTGTTCTGAATTTCGGATAACAAAAAAGGACGGCCTTAGCCATCCTTTAAATTTTGAAAAAAACCTCACTAATTCCAACCACCACCCAATGCGTGGTAAATATTCACTACGGCATTCAGCTGTTGTTTTTTGGTTTCAATTAATTCTAATTTCGATTGTAAGGCATCTCTTTGCGTCATTAATACTTCGAAATAATCTGCCCTTGCCGATTTGAATAAATCATTAGAAATGTCTATCGATTGGGTAAGTGCTGAAACCTGTTTCGATTTTAAATCGTAACTTTTTTGAAGGTTGCTAATGTTCGATAACTGGTTGGCCACTTCGATATAACCGTTTAAAATCGTTTTCTCATAGTTAAAAACGGCTTGCAATTGTTTTGCGTTTGCTGTTAAATAGGCTGCTTTAATTGCATTACGATTAATCAGCGGTCCTGCTAAATCTCCAGCCAGTGAATAGGCTAAAGACTCTGGTGTTCTTAACAGGTAAGATGGATTAAATGCCTGGTAACCAATTGTAGCAGAAATGCCTAAAGAAGGATAAAATTGTGCCTTTGCCACTTTTACATCTAACCTGGCGGCTGCCAAATCGTATTCTGCCTGTTTTATATCCGGGCGGTTAGCCAGTAACTGCGATGGTAAACCAACCTGCACCCTTGGCGGAACCAGATCGGTAAAACTGGTTTTATCCCTTTGAATGGCTTGAGAATAGCGGCCTAACAAAAAGTTAATCTGATTCTCACTTTCTGTAATGTTTTGTTCAATATCGAATTCTAAACTTTTAGAATTCAATACCTCAGCTTCAAATTTTCTCACCGCCAGCTCCGTTACCCGTGTTGCCTGTTTTTGAATCTTCATCAATTCCAGCGCATTACTCTGCAAAGCAATAGTCTGTTTTACAATAGCCAGTTGATTATCGTAAGCCAGCAATTCGTAATAGGAATTGGCAACCTCGGCAACCAGATTGGTGATGACAAAATTCCTGCCTTCAACCGTAGACAGATAACGGCTTACAGCCGCTTTTTTCGAATTGCGTAGTTTGTGCCAGATGTCGGCCTCCCAATTGGCCTGCAAGCCGAAAGCGTAATCGGGTAAAACATCAGGCACTTCCCTCCCGGGTGTAATATCTGTAGAGGCATCACCCGCACCAGAACTGGTATAACGACCCACTTTTTCTAAGCCGGCACCTACCTTATAGCCAACACTTGGCAACAGTTCGCCTTTTCTGGCCTTGATTTCATTCTTAGCGATTTCGATTTCCTGCAAGGTTACATTCAGCTCCTGGTTGTTTTTCAAAGCGGTATCAATCAAACTAACCAGGTTGGGGTCGGTAAAAAACTGGCGCCATTGCACTTTACCTGTATTTGTGCTGTCCTGCGCGTTGCTAAAAGCCACAGGCACATTTTTATTTTCATTACGTTGGGCAAATTCAGGTACTTTACAAGCTGAATATGCGGCGCATATCATCGCCAAGCCCAGGTATTTATAAATATTATTTCTAAACATTATCTTCTATTTCTTCAGTTAAAGGATGTTCTTCTTCAATTTTAATCAGCTGATGTTTTGCCGCAATCGTTCCGAATATGTAGTACAAGCCGGGAATAATAATCACCCCGAAAATGGTTCCGAAAAGCATGCCACCAGCAGCAGCCGATCCAATCGTTCTGTTGCCTATTTTCCCGGGGCCGCTTGCAATCATCAATGGAATTAAACCTGCAATAAAAGCAAAGGAGGTCATTAAAATTGGCCGGAAACGTACGCTCGCGCCTTCCATAGCCGCTTTTAAAACGCTCGCCCCTTGCGCATGCCTTTGCGTAGCGAACTCTACAATTAACACCGCATTTTTACCCAGCAAACCGATGAGCATAACCATGGCAACCTGCGCATAAATGTTATTCTCCAAACCCAAAAGCTTTAAGAAAAGGAATGCACCGAAAATACCCACAGGTAAAGAAAGAATTACGGACAGTGGTAAAATGAAACTTTCATATTGTGCCGCCAGAACCAGGTAAACAAAGCCTAAGCAGATCAAAAAGATATAAATCGCCTCGTTTCCTCTCGAAACCTCATCTTTAGAAATACCCGCCCAATCGATACCGAAACCCCTGGGTAAAGTTTTCTTAGCGACTTCGGTAATTGCCGCGATCGCTTCTCCGGAGCTATAACCGGCAGCAGACTGTCCGCTGATTTCAGATGCATTATACATGTTATGCCTTGTTATTTCTGAAAGACCATATACTTTCTCCATCTTCATAAAGGCCGAGAAAGGAACCATTTCATCCTTATCATTTTTGACGGACAATTTCAGGATGTCTTCAGGCAGGGCCCGGTACTGCGGCAGGGCCTGTACCATAACTTTGTATTGTCTGTCATATTTTATGAAACTGGTTTCATAATTACTACCCACAAAGGTGGAAAGCGTATTCATGGCATTGTCAATCGTTACCCCTTTTTGCTGTGCGATGTCGTTATCTATGTTTAACATATATTGAGGAAAACTCGCACTGTAAAAGGTAAATACCGACGACAATTCTTTGCGCTTGTTGAGCTCGCGAACAAAATCGTTCGCAACAGTTTCCATCTTTTTATAGTCGCCACTACCAGCCTTATCTAATAAACGGAGTTCGAAACCGCCTGCGGCGCCATAACCAGGAACGGCCGGTGGCTGGAAAAATTCGATTGTAGCGCCGGGAATTGATTTTGATTTCTGTTCGAGTTCTTCGATAATTTCTACCGCAGAACTTTTGCGCTCGTCCCAATCCTTTAAGTTAATTAAACAGGTACCGGAGTTTGAGCCTGTACCTTCAGTTAAAATTTCATAACCCGCTAAGGATGATACCGATCTGACACCGTCAACGCCTTCGCACATCTTTTGTAGTTTCTCTGCAATCTGGTCGGTACGCTCTAATGTCGAACCCGGCGGCGTTTGAATAATGGCATAAACCATGCCCTGATCCTCATTTGGAATAAAGCCCGACGGCACAGTTCCACTCAATCCCCAGATGCCTAAACAGAATAAAATTAGTACACCAAACGTTACCAACCTGCGGCTGACCACTTTGGTTAGAACGCTTTCATATTTACCGGAAAGTTTAGCAAAACCCCTGTTAAAGCCATCGAGAAACTTATCTATAATTGTTTTCTTTTGAGCATGACCATGGTTGTTTTTCAACATGATGGCGCACAATGCCGGGGTGAGTGTTAGCGCGACAATACCCGAAAGAATAATGGCTGTGGCCATGGTGATGGAGAACTGGCGGTAGAAAATACCAACAGGTCCGGACATAAACGTTACCGGAATAAATACGGAAGCCATTAAGAACGTTATCGCGATAATCGCTCCGCTGATTTCCTTCATTGCTTCCTGGGTGGCCCGAAGGACCGACATTTTCCGGTCATGTTCCATCTTAGCGTGGACAGCCTCAATTACAACGATCGCATCATCTACAACAACACCAATTGCAAGAACCAACGCAAACAGCGTAATCAGGTTTAACGTTATCCCGAAGAACGACATAAATACAAACGTTCCGATTAGGGATACAGGAACGGCAATGGCCGGAATAACGGTCGAACGCCAGTCGCCCAGGAATAGAAATACAACCAAACCGACCAGGATAAAAGCTTCTACAAGGGTATGTATTACTTTTTCTATCGATGCATCGAGGAATTTCGAAACATCATAACTTACTTCGTAATCCAAACCTTTAGGAAAGGAACTGGCTTTAATCTCAGCCATTTTTGCTTTCACATCTTTAATAACCTGGCTTGCATTACTTCCATACGATTGCTTCAACACAATTGCAGCCGAAGCCTTTCCGTTTAATGTGGAATATAAATTATAAGCAGCCGCACTAAAATCAACATCGGCAACATCCTTTAAGCGCAGCATTTCGCCATTTGCGTTGGCCCTTAAAACAATATTCTCATAACCTTCTTTTGTATTAAAACGACCTGAATATTTTAAAACATATTCAAAAGCCTGTGATCGTTTCCCGGAACTTTCGCCTGTCTTTCCTGGCGAAGCTTCTAAACTTTGCTCATCGAGGGCTTTCATTACCTCATCAACAGAAATTTTGTATGCCTGCATGCGGTCGGGTTTTAACCAGATGCGCATGGCATAATCCCGGTCGCCAAGAATATCGGCAAAACCGACCCCATCAATCCTTTTCAATTCAGAAAGTAAATTGATATCGGCAAAGTTGTAGAGGAAATTTTGATTCATTTTGGGATCTTTACTATACAAATTGATGTACATCAACATGTTAGATTCCTCACGGGTGATTTTTACGCCCTCACGAACCACTAAAGGCGGCAATTTATTGGTTACCGCGGCCACACGGTTCTGCACATTCAGAGAGGCTTGGTTGGGATCAGTACCCAGGTTAAATACAACCTGAATGGACGCTTCACCGTCATTACCCGCATCCGATGCAATGTATTTCATTCCCGGTACACCGTTCAGGGCACGCTCGAGTGGAATTACGACTGATTTTATTAATAATTCGTTGTTCGCACCCGGATACTCGGCCGTAATGTTAACCTTGGGAGGAGAAATTGAGGGAAATTGTGTAACTGGCAGGTAGCTGATGGCCAGCACGCCTAAAAACACAATTACAAGCGATATAACGATAGAAAGGACTGGCCTTTGTATGAATTTGCTAAACATAAAATATGATGAAGGGTTTGGATTATTCTGTTTTCAATCTTAACTGTTTGATAACTTCCCGGGGGTTCTGGAATTTAAAAGCGATTTTGTCATCGTCTTTAACTTTTTGTACACCTTCAAGTAAGATTTTATCGCCTAAGGATAAGCCATCGCTAAGCACATATAAATCGGGCAACTCACTGGCAATCGTTATTGTTCTTGAATGAACTTTATTTTTACTGTCGACAACAAAAACGTAGGTTTTATCCTGGATATCATAAGTCGCTTTTTGCGGAATTACGATTGCACTTTTCAATGGTACAAGCATTTGGATTTTACCGGTTTCACCATTTCTAAGCAGGTTATCGGCATTGTTAAACCGGGCACGAAAAGCAATATTCCCGGTTTCATTATTGAATTCACTTTCGATAACCTCTACTTTACCCTTCGATTTCAAAAGTTCATTGTTTGCCAGTAACAAACTCACTTCCTGCTGTCCTTTCGCCTTTGCAGCACTTTGATAACTCAAATATTCTGGTTCAGAAACATTGAAATAGGCGAAAACCTGACTGTTATCCGACAGGCTGGTCAGCAGTGCACCCTCGTCTATCATGCTTCCCAACTTGAAAGGAATGCGATCGATTGTTCCATCGAAAGGTGCCCTGATTTCTGTAAAAGCCAGGTGCATTTTTGCCATCGCCGTTTCTGCATTCGCACCCTGCAATTTGGCTTTTGCCATTGCAAGTTCATTTTTAGAAACCACATTTTTATCTGTAAGTAATTTTGTGTTTTCCAATTCGATTTCTGCCGATTTTGTTTCTGCCTGTGCTTTCAACAATTCTGCCTGAAGCATTTTGGGCATAATCCTGAACAAGACCTGCCCGGCATGAACATGCTGGCCTTCATCTACATAAATATTCTGGAGGTAGCCTTTTTCTAAGGCGCGGATTTCGATGTTTCTTACAGATTTGATCTGCGAAACATAGGATTTGGTAAATGAAGTATCAATTTTTAGCGGGGATGTTACCGCATAAATAGCAACTTCTTCTTTTTCTTCTTTTTTCTCGGTACAACCTGTTACGTAAAGTAAAGCACACAGGCCAAGGAACATGACATTTCTCTTCATCTTTTTACTGATAGTTTATCTGATTTACAATTGTTAATCAAACAGCTAGCTAAATTTCAAAAGACCGACTGCAGCGGAGCAGAAGAGATACTTCAATAATCTAAGCCATTTGTTGATTAATTCTGATACGAAATAACCATAGAATTATGAAGTTATAATGAAGTTGAAACGAATGTGCTAAATGGATGTATCCGGGTTGCGATAAGTTGCGTATTTAATAGGCGCGTGCCAACAGGTATGGAATTGCTTTAATTGATTTTCATATTTCTTCCAGCAATCAGCTGATTTACAGTGTTAAGAACGGTTTCGAAATCAACAGGCTTAACTAAATAGGCCGCCCCAGTTTCAAAAGCTTTAACAGCAAATTTTTCGTGTGCGGTAACGAATACAATGTAGTTAACTTTATTTTTCAGCATCCTGGCAATATCAAGACCTGATACTTCCATGCCGATATCGATAAATAGAAAATCAACCATTTCAAGCTCCTGGAAAGCGGCAGTTGCCATTATAGGATCAGTAAAACTACCTATCAATTCGAGTTCACTGATATCAGAAACGATTTTTTCTAAAATTGAAACACTTAAACTGTTATCATCCAGTATAACGCAGCTATACTTTTGTTTATTTGAGGGGTTCATAAATAAAACGATTGACTTTAAATATTTAAACTAAAAATAAATTAATATTTTCAATTTCCCGTAACTTATCAATATGCTCTTCTTTTAATGGCTTACTGATAAAGGAGTGTATGTTCTGATAATTTTCCGCTTTAATTTTATCCCCTTCGTTTACAGAAGAGGTTACCATAACAACATGAACGTTGTCTTTAAAATCACTTTTCTCAATTGCGCAAAGCAAATCCCATCCATTTAATACCGGCATATTGATATCCAAAAACAGGAGAAACTTTTTCTGAGTTGCGCTGTTCTGCTGCATATAAATCAATGCATCCTGCGCTTCCGAAAAATAATGGCAGCTAACATGGGGCAATGCGAATTCAAGAACGACCTGATGAATCATAAGAATTATGGGATCATCATCAATAACCAAAATTTCTCTTTCTGTCATTAACTTACTTTGTCTTGTCAGACTTAATTGTTATATCCTTAATTATTTCATCAAGCTCCTGTGCCGAAACAGCTATCTGTTTGAGAATATCTGCCTGGGAAATGACCACTTGATTTTTGTTAGCAGATAATATATCTACCAGTCCCATAATCCGGGCTAGCGGGGCTCGAACAGCATGGGATTGTATCCAGGCAATTTCTTCAAGCTTTGCATTTTTTTCTTCTATCGCATTAATGTACAATAATTCTTTGGTAATATCAGAAGCAACGATAAGCTTTGCCTCTTTTCCTTTAAACAGCATCGGATTACTTCTGATGTCTATCCGTATTTCTGTGCCGTCCTTAGTTTTATGTTTGTAAATTCCACGGTTGTAAATTATTTTACCAGCTTTCGAGTCTTGAATTGTGCGTTCCAGAACTGGCAGTTCCTCTTCCGGTCGGATATCGCGAATAGTCATCGAAAGAAATTCTGCCCTGCTGTAGCCATAATGATTTATTGCAGCAAGATTTACATCGAGAAACCGCAGCGTATTTATATCATAAACCCACATCGGAAGCGGACTAAAATGAAAGAGTTCGCTGTAGCGTTTTTCAGATTCAGCTACCCTTCTTAAAACTTCCTTATTTAAAATCTCCGCCCGTTTACGTACATCGATGTCCTGGAAACTACCAAAGATGCGAATGCTCTTACCTTCCAGCATCTCCGCCTGCCCTATCGTTCTAACCCATTTATAATTGCCTTTGTACGTTTTGATTTCGAGTTCCTCATCCCATGGGGTGCCATGGTCTATACATTCCTGCACCTTTTGTTTGATGGTATCTCTACTCACACCCTCCTTGAAATTGTTCATTCCATCATCCAAATCAGGCACAAAATCAAGGCTTACTTCTCTTATTTCTTTAGTTACATCAGACCAATACACCGTTCTATCGGCTACATTTACTTCCCAGCTACCAATACGCGCCAAACTGTTTGTTTTTTGAAGCAAATCTGCCAGCGTTTTTTTCTCCGTGATGTCTTTTGCTACAGCGAATATAACACCATCTAACGACACCGCATTTGCTGTCCAGGAGAGCCATTTCACTTGTCCGGATTTGGTTACGTACCTGTTTTCAAAGTTCATCGGTTTACGGCCCTCGGTTAAAAGCTTTATCCTCCTCGCAGTGGCAAACCTGTCTTGAGGATGAACAAAGAACTTCACCGGTTTTTTAAGTAGCTCCGCTTCCGAATAGCCAAGAAGTTCTGCAGCGGCAGGATTAATCCGTTTAAAATAGCCCCTGTAATCAATTGTTGCCAGTATATCCGGTGCGAACTCAAAAACCTCACTTAACTCTTGTTCAATATGCTTTTTTTTGATTTTTCCGGCCAGAAATTCTGAAAAAACATCGGATAAGACAGCCATTCCTTCGAGGTTATGGTAGGATTTTACAGCAAGTACCAGGATACCGATTAACTTTTTATTGTATGATAAGGGCATTCCGTAAATCCGCTTTAAACCCATTTTAATGGCCGGAATCATCCTTTCATCAAAGACGGATTCTTCTGATAATTTCAGATCGTGAAGCACCATGTTTTCCCAAACTTTACCTACAAACCCTTCGCCTTTTTTAACTGTGGTGTAATGGGCGGTCTCTATGTAAAAATCTTCAGTTTGCTTATCTGCCTCACTTCTCGAAAAAAGTTTCAGATGACTTTCATTCCCATCCGGAAGCCATAACTCCGCATTTGAAAAATTGCAACACCGAATAATCTCTGCCAGTACCAGCGGAGCCACCTCCTTCATATCCGTAAAATGGTTAAATAACACACTTAACCCGGAAATTAATTTTTGCCTGATGGCTTCAGTTCTTTCTTCTGTAATGTCCCTCTGAACAGAAATCCAACGGTTAAAATTGCCATGACTGTCGGCAATTGGTGTTACAGACAAATTAAGCCAGAACTCCTCCCTATTTTTTTTATAATTTATAAGCGTTAATTCGCCGGGCAATCCTTTTAAAAGCGATTCAACTAATAATTTAACTTGTTGCTGATCCGTTCTCGGGCCTTCTAATATCCGGGGAGATTTACCAATGAGCTCGTCTAAACGATACCCCGTCATATTCAAAAAAGCATCGTTTACATAAATAAACTGGCTTATTGGAAATTTTGTTAAGTCGACAGACATAATCGCGACGGAATCTGTCGTATTGATTACCACAGACTCGAGCAGCTTTAACCTTTGCTCTTCTTGTATCTTATTGGTCACATCCTGCATAGCGCCAACCATGCGTATCGGTGCGCCATTTTTATCAAACAAAACCAAACCCTTATCGGCAACAAAAGCGTATTCACCATTCGCTTTTTTTAAGCGGTACTCACCAGACCAATTACATTGTTTATTTTTAAACAAAAGTTCTAAACTATTTTTAATAGCCGCTACATCTTCGGGATGAATTTTGAAATAAAAATTTTCTCCTGTAGTTTCCATTTCTGCGGCATCATAACCGAAAAGCTTTAAAAAACCCTCACCCCACAATAATGTGTCATTAACAACATCCCAATCCCATATTGCTTCAGAGGTGGCCATTGTTACATACTTAAACCTTTCGTTTGATAGAAGCACATCATTACGGGCATTTACCTGTTCCGTTACATCCCTGGAATTTGCGACAATACCTTTTATGGAAGGTTCATTTCGTAAATCACTTAATACGGTTTGCACCCAGCGCCAGCTTCCATCTTCATGCAGGAAACGGAATGGCTTTAGGGTTACACGACCCTTGCCTGCAATGTCTTTGAGCATATCTTGCGCTTCTCTAACATCGTCGGGATGAATAAATTCAAATGCATTTCTGCCAATATAATATTCTGGATGATAACCCAATAATGCAAAGGAGGTATTGCTTACATAACGATAATTACCGGCATCATCCAAAACGGCTATCATATCCAGACCATCCCGAACAAGGTAATTGAAGCTTTCCACATCAAGTTTAAGCTGGCCATGGGGAACATCTTTATTTGAGGAGACCGGACCCAGGTTTTTTATTGCCGGGATTAATCTTAAAGTAAAATACTGGCTAAGCTCATCCTGTTCTGCCAATAGCTCAATAGTTAAGGTGTATGTTTTCTTGAAAACCTCACTAAAAAAAGTCGTTACTGACACCTTCCCTGAAGCAGCTTGCTTTAAGCCGTTAAAAACCATCTCGTTGTTGCGGTCATCGCCAGTAAAGCCCGGGATTAAATTGCCGGGTATCTGCTCGAAAAATTCAGCTCTGCTAATTCCGGCCTCCTTGAGGTACGCATTAGTAACCTCTATTACGCCGTAATCTTTATCAACATGTTTGATCAGTATTTCCGCAAAAGAAGATTTACGAAAAATTTGCTGAAAAATGTCTTTAGGCATTTGGTCTTTAATTACAGTTTCATTTGTGGTTTATCAATTTAAATCAATATCAAAACACAACGGCTTATTAATATTACAAATAAATTACATGCATATATACAATATAATAATTATAACCGCGAAGATTATTTAAAGATTAAATCCCGATTAAAAAAGCGCATTTTAAAATACCCTGTCAACTAAGGATTTACAGGTAAATTCCTTATTCCTTTGATACATTTAATTTTGTTCATGTTTTTTCTCTAAAAATCATTCATTGTGTTCATTTAATATCAGCTTCATTTTTTCTCCAAAAAAAATGTATATCCGATAGTTATCTCAAAAAACGAATCCTGACAGCGAACAAAGTTGAACTGATGAACTATAAAGAAATGAAAAAGACATTAACGAAATTACCCGTCCTTATATTATATGCTCCTGTCAATATTGAGCTAAGGCACTTCTTAGAAACGCTGCCATTACTATAGTATAAAATAGACAGAAATTAGAATTTATGTAATATTTTTTTCACATTGGCTCACGTTAGCAATAATTAGGGTTAACTTGCGCAAACGCTAACCAATCTAATTACAATGAATAATTTTCTGTTAGGCTTTACCTTTTTGTGCTTGTGGCTTCCCACTCTAAAAATAAAAAATAACCCGCTCGAAAAATCCATTTCAATTGAACAGGATCTTTTTGAAAATCCTGTAAACATCAAAGCGAGTTGGCTGGGTTATTTACAATCTGCCAGAACCAAAAAATACATAAGCAATATACCAATGTTCCTTTACCGGAATAGGCCATCGGCTTATGCTAAAATAATCTGTATTCCTGCAAAACTTGATAACTGGAAGGCTAAGTTTAAGGGAAAAAGTATATCGCAAAAAACATCCATCACAAAAACGCTAAGCCAGGGTATTATAGGTCATGCATTTGACAAAAAGCAATTCGCTATTTATGCATTTTTCCAGCAGGGGAATGGATACAATGGTTCTGATAAAGGGAATAATACAAACCGATTTCCAGTTACCATTCACGTTTATAAAAATATTGGAAAAATTTGGAGCCCTGTTGTGAAGAGAACGGTGGGTAACCGGTTGGCCTACGAACAACTACAATATGATGTAGCTACGTTAGCATTATAAGGCGGGGATGTATAAAAACAGCCAGAACAGCACATTCCATTTTTTATTTTCCAAAAAATAAAGAGGCTGCCCAAGGTTATTTTTTCATCCCCGGCTTTATGTATTTAAAAAAGACTTAACAAAATCAAGGTTTTACAGGTTCCTTAGCAGGAAGCGGATCAGCATCAGTTTGGCCGTCTTTAAACTCTTTTATGCCTTTCCCAAGGCCTTTCATTAATTCTGGAATCTTTTTACCGCCAAATAACAGCAGTAAAGCTAAAGCCAATATAATCATTTCTGGTCCCCCTAAAAGGGCTGCGATTGTAGTAGTCATGTGGTTAAGGTTTATTTTTTCTGATCTGCATCTGCAAACTATTTATCATTTACGAAAAATAGAGCAAACTGGTTTTTCAGCAATAAATTAAAATATTCAGGACATGAATGGCGTGGCGCAGGCCATTAATTTTATACTGAATATCAAGGTTCCGCATCAGCATTCCTAACCCAGCGTGTTATTTGAATCTTCATAATTGCACCTGATTGATAAACGATATTACCGTTCTTGATTTGTCTCTTATATTTGTTATAATAAAGCAAAACAATCATGAAAAAATTAAAATTTTTATTAAGCCTTGTGGCTTTACTAATTACGTTTACAGCAGCCAATGCGCAGGAATCATTAAGCACTAAAATTGCAGAATGGGAAAGGGCAAAAACCTATACCAAAGAATATCTGGATATGATGCCCGAATCTGGCTACGCATTAAAACCAACGCCCGAAATGCGTTCCTTTGCCGAACAAATGTTACACCTTACGGATGCAAATTACGGTTTTACTGCAACTGCAACAGGTGAAAAAAGCCCTTTCGGATTAGGTGAAGCAGAGAAAATTCAGGATAAATCTAAAGCAAACGTAACAAAAGTTGTCATGGCAGGATACGACTATGTTATAGCGGCCCTACAAAAAATGACACCTAAGCAATTTGAAGAAAAGGTGAAATTCATGAACCGTTTCGAAATGACGAAGGATATGGTTTTCATAAAGAATTTTGAACATCAGACACATCATCGTGGCCAGGCAACAGTTTACCTTCGTTTAGCAGGTGTTAAACCCCCGCAAGAAAAATTATTTTAATTCATTATAAAGGCTATATCTTGGTGAGTTTATGCTACGGAACGAAGACAGACAATTCCGCTCAGTAGGATAATATGGTGCAGACCTATTTCCTGTTACGCCTCACTTAGCACAACTGTAATAAAGATATAGCCTGTTTCTTATACATATGATAATCAGATTGGCTAAACTGGAAGATGTGCCGCAAATTATGCAGCTTGTAAGGAAGGTTATTCCTTTAATGCACAACAGCGGGAATTTTCAATGGGGTAATGATTACCCTGGTTCTGAAGTGTTTATCCGTGACATTTCTTTATATCAGCTATGGCTTAGCGAGCTTGATAATAAAATAACCGGACTGGCTGCAATTACAACTGAACAGGATCCTGAATATATTGATGTAGGCTGGAATATTGAAGCTGAAGCAATTGTAACACACCGTTTGGCGGTCGACCCCGACTGCCAGCGTATGGGTATCGCCAATGCGCTCATGAGCCAGGCTGAATTAATTGCTAAAGCATCGGGAATAAAGATCTTACGTGTTGATACGAATAGTGAAAATACAGCAACAAATAGGCTTTTCCCGAAATTAGGCTATCAGTACAGCGGGGAAATTAGCTTCGCCAGGCGGCCCGGACTTCGTTTTTATTGTTACCAAAAATTATTGCCCTAAATTGTCAAACCTCGGGAAGCAAATTAAAGATAACAGGGCTAAAGCTTTTTTTTCGGATAAGATGAATCTGACTCGATGAACAGGTTCTTATACAGCTCCTTGTCTGCGAATGCTATAAGGAGCTAATGTTGTAAAGGTTTTAGAAAAATTAAGCACTGGTTATTAACGCTTCCACATCGTTAATGAGTTTCATTTTTCCGTAAATCCAGGTTTTGGGAGATGAAAAGTCTTCAATTATCTCATCCAGGTTTTTCTCGGATAGATTTGCAAATTTTTTCAACTCTTTAACTAAAACATAGGAGTCCATATCGCCGTAGCCTCTAAGCTGCTGAACTTTTTTTAAAAATGAACTCATTTGAACATTATTTTCGAGTATCTCCATATCACAAATATCGCAATATGTATAATTTATAATACCGTAAAAACACCCTATTTATTTTTTTTGTGAAACATTTTTGTTAGATAGTCTGAAACAACAACAGGTTCATTTTGTAAGCAGATAACTGCTCATATGGCGCAAGCTGTTCAATTACGGAAAAGAGTTATCAACACATTCAACATAATCAGTCATTTATTGTTGTTCATTTTTTATTTCCCTGATTAACAATGAAATCAGCACCGCTCATATTAACACTTCGGATTGACAAAGAAAAGCAGTTTTTTTTCAATCAACTACGCCTGCAGCACTTCCCTGCCTCAAGAAACGTGCTGCAAGCACACCTAACGCTATTTCATAAAATTCGCGATGAGGCCAATACCTACAAGGTGCTCCAGAATGTGGAGCACGAAATTTTTAAGCTGTCTGTCACCGGGCTCATGCACCTTGGAAATGGTGTTGCTTTCAAAATAGAATCTGAAGTGTTGTCTTCCTTACGCCTCAAACTTCGAAACGTTTTCGAAAACGTGCTCTCCGATCAGGATAAGCAAGGTTTCAGGCCACACATTACCATTCAGAATAAAGTAACTGCGGAAGCAGCAAGTCAGCTTTTTCAGGAAACTTCCAAAACATTTGAGGCTATGGAAATTGAAGCATATGGTCTCGATCTATGGCGGTATTTGAACGGACCATGGGCACACGTCGCATTTTATCCTTTCCAGGCCCAAAACTAAATCTTCGAATGCACCCGATGAAAAGCAAATACGAACTTCCGACAAAAATATGCCCGGTATGCCGGCTACCGTTCAGTTGGCGCAAAAAATGGAAAAGGGATTGGGCTAACGTGGTGTATTGCAGTAAGCGTTGTGCCTCAAACAAATAACTCCCATTTACTATTAAAAATGACTCAATATTTCTTTTATTTGTATCTTTAAACTTACGGTTTTGTTAAAAGACCTTAAACTAAACTTGCTGCCGGTAAATACCCGGATATAACCAAATAGATAATCTATAAATCCCTGATTAATGACCGCTGAACAAACGCTTTTGTCTAAACGCATACTGGCCATCGATATTTTAAGAGGTTTGGTCATGATCATCATGGCCCTGGATCATACGCGGGATTTCTTCCATAAAGACGCTATGACGGGTGACCCGCTCAATCCGGAAACTACAAGCGCCTTCTTATTTTTTACCCGATGGATTACCCATTTTTGCGCCCCTACTTTCGTGTTTCTTTCTGGTTTGTCAGCCTATCTTTCTGCTCAGAACAAGAGCGCTCAGAAATCGAGTGTTTTTTTGTTCAAAAGAGGATTGTGGCTGGTATTTGTTGAAATTGTAATCATCACCTTCGGACTCACATTCAATCCATTTTTTAACTTTATTATTCTCCAGGTTATTTGGGCAATTGGCTGGAGTATGATCCTCCTGGCTATTTTTAGTCGCATTTCCTATAAATTGGTTCTGGTTACCGGATTACTGGTGGTAATTGGCCATAATATCTTTGATCTATTGCCAACGCCACAGAATGAGGTGTCCGGTATATTGATGAAAGTATTTTTCACTGCATCAGGAACCGTTATTCCACTACCAAACAACCATTTTATAGGGGTATTTTACGCTATTTTACCCTGGACAGGCATTATGTTCCTGGGTTATGCTTCCGGAAAATGGTTTACAAAAGACTTCAGTATTTTAAAACGGAACAGAAATTTAAAGAACTTCGGTGCACTGTCTTTGCTTGTTTTCGTGGCCCTCCGGTTGCTCCGTATATATGGAGATCCTGCTCCCTGGAAGGAGTACCACGATTTTTCCAAAAACTTATTGTCTTTTCTGAACGTAAGCAAATACCCGCCATCTTTGGCATACACTTCCCTCACCTTAGGTTTTGCGCTCCTGTTTTTAGCCATTGCTAAAAATGCAAAAAACAAGCTTAGCACAATTCTTTCCGTTTACGGGCGTGTACCATTTTTTTATTATGTGATACACTTTTATTTACTTCACATCATCCTCATTGCACTTTTCTTCCTGGAAGGAAATACCACTAAAGAAATTATCCAAATCCCCTTTCTTTTCAGGCCGGTAAAATTTGGCTATGATTTGTGGCTTGTCTATGGCATCTGGATATCGGTTATTGCCTCGCTTTACTATCCATGCAAATGGTTTAATAAATATAAGGCTACACATAACAACTGGTGGCTGAGTTATCTGTAGACCCATGTTTTAGCAATAGCGTTTTACCTTAACTGACAGTTTTGAGCAAATGGCCTAAGGCCACATTAAATAAGCAAGCTGTATCAAAAAGATTCACAATGGCGCATTTATACAATTAATATTTCGATACGTCGTCGTTCCCAATCCAAGAGTTGTCGGGTTCATTGCCAAGCGCCATTAGATTCTAACCTTAAGCGAATTTATTTTGATACAGCCTGCTTTTAAAAAATGTTAAATGATAAACTCCTCCTCTAGGAAGTCATTAAAATGCGGTAAACTACAATTTATTTGGCTGAAAAAACTTAACCGTTCCATCGCCTTCGCTCGAAACCACGACTAAACTTCTGCCGTTCGGGCTATCTTTCGGTTTAACAAACAATACGCCTTCAGGTGCATCTCCTGTAGCAAACAACTGAACAAATTTAGGTGCTGCAGGTGTCGTTACATCGTAAACAGCAATCATATCAACCCGTTCTAAACCGATAAAAGCAAGTGTTCTTCCGTTAACTTCGGCTACCGTTACGCCTTCAACTTCTACGCCTTTATTATCCGATCGCTCATCATCATATTTACCTGCGTCAATAACATGCTGTTCTAAATCCTTACCAATGTTTGCAACCAACGCGCCGGTGCTAGCATTCAGAATACTAAGGCTTCGGCCACCCGTCGCATATAATTCATCATAATCTCCATCACCATCTGCATCACCATAAGCTTTTGTTACCGTTAACCGGCCTAAATTTGCATCAAGCTGCAAGGTTGCCGCAGCAGGGAATTTTGTTGGATCGAGCTTTAAACTTTTAACCCTGGCTTCTTCATCATAACCTTTCCAGGCCCTGGTATCGCCTTCATTTGCCAGCGCGATGTAAGCTGAACCACCGGTTGTAAAATAGGAAATTGCATCTGGAAGGTAAAAAGCCTTAAGCGGCCAGTTTGCCAGCGCAATTTTGCCATCTTTATCACTTACATCGAAAGGATTTTCAGCAAGATTGATGTCTCTTGTACCAAGCGGGTTAATTTTAGTAATCGTGCCGCTTACAACATCTATTTCTGCAACACCATTGTTTTCCTGAAGGGTTACATAAGCTTTTTTCGAATCTGCACTTACGGCAATGTATTCCGGCTCTATATCCTGCGCAAAAGTCGCTTTCGGGCCATATATTCTAAATCCTCCTGCCAGCAGACTCGCTTTCTGCGATTCAAAGCCCGAAAAATCCAGCGTTTTTACACTATAATTATCTTTTACATTTATAATCGATACCGTTCCTTTAGGATCTACCGTATAGTCATCATTTGGTTCTCCCTCATTGGCCGAAAGAATGTAATTGCCATCCGGACTAAAGGTAACCATATCGGGCATTGCCCCCACTGTAATTTTCTTAACCTCTTCTAAAGTCGATGTTTTTAAAACCACAACCGCACCATTCCCCTGCTTATCCGCTCCATCTAAAGCGATTGCCAACAAGCCATTGCTTACTGCAACACTGTTTATACCTGCATTTGCCGGAAAATTCAGTGTATTGGATTTTGAAACATTTGGGTAATTACTTAAGTCGACAACTTCCACTTTAGCGCCCCCTTCATTGCTCACCACAAATAGTTTCTTTGTCAAGGGGTCGTAGGCAGAAATTTCTGCAGAAGTTTCACCGCCAAGGTCAATTGTTGCGACTTCCTTAAAACTCGAAATATCTTCTGTTATTGAAGACGTATCTTCATCAGCTATTTTTTTACAAGAGGTGGTTATCACCGTTGCCATCAATATGGCAAAAAAAAGTTTATTGCAGTTCATGTTTATTATCTGAGCCGCAAAAATAATGGCATAAATTTCAGTTATCAGCATCAACTTATTATCAATTCATTAACAAATTATTAAATCAATCGCATAAATCATTAGCCGGTAAAATGAATTATTATAGGGATGAACCAAAGAATGGTGCCAGCAGAAATGGAATTCACAAAGCCAGATGGAATTGCGCAATGAGATGTGGCGCAGCTGGTTTTTTTAATGAAATGGAGGAAGCAATATAAAAAAATATCGTCATCCCCGATAATCGGAAATCTTATACAATGAAAATGCTTAGGAAAACCGAATATATTGAGAATGACGATAGCAAAGGAGGTAATGTCTTTACCAGAACAAATACGCAGGCGTATTAAACAACCCTTACTTTTACTGCATTTAATCCTTTTTTACCTTCCTGCACTTCATACTCTACCCTATCGTTCTGATCAATTTCATCGATAAGACCCGATGCATGAACGAAAATTTCGCTGCCGCTATCTTCTGTAATGAAACCAAATCCTTTTTCTGAATTAAAAAATTTTACTGTACCGTTTTTCATGTTGATATTATTTTTATTTTTTTGTTAAAAATATATTTAAAAATTTAAGCATCAAATTTATTTGTCAAATCTTTTTAAAAAATCAGACTGGAAACCAATGGTTTCACCAGATTCAAAATGACTATTCTGAGCTGACATACATCCTTAAAGTTTCCAGGTTATTTATGGCCGCACCCATGGTATTGTTGAAATAAGCGTAAACCGTTTTGCCTTCATGCATCCAGTCTTTTATATAGCTGGCATACTCTGCAAGGAATGCTTCATCATAACTGCCCCGGTAACTTCCATTTGGCCCATGAAACCGCAGGTAGACCCAATCTGTACCGGTATCACGATAACCTGAGCCATAGCCGCCCTTATCATGGATGACCAGGCTACAAGAATGTGTCTCCAACACCTCATAAACCTGCTCATCATACCACTCGGCATGTCTGAATTCTATTGAAATTTTCCAGTTCTTATGCGGGTCTTTTAAACGTATAGCGCTTAACAGTTCTTCCAGCTTTGGCAAATTGCGCAGTTTAAAGCTTGCCGGAAACTGGATTAATAAACAACCAGATTTACCCTCAACCTGGTTAATGCTGTCCATAAACTTATCCAAATCCAATGGATTATAATTCAGTTCCTTTATGTGTGTAACTTCTTTATAAAGCTTAAAGGTAAAGCGAAAAGCTTCCGGCACATCCATTGCCCATTTCCTTACCGTGGCAGCCAGGGGTATTTTGTAAAATGAACTGTTTATTTCAATTGAAGAAAATAACGAAGCATAGAAGTTTAGCCTGCTCTTGTCCTGAAAAGCCAATGGATAAAATGACTTATTGGCTACAGGCAACAGTAAACCGCTGGTACCGGTAAAATACTTTTCGTCGGAAAGGATATCCATAAATAATTTTAATCAATTGGGCGCTGTTATATTTATTTATTACAACATGATAAATTAATTATTGTTCAACCCGGTAGGAAAAATGCGTAGCCTGGCTTATCAACCTATGTATCCGAATCATGAACAACCTTCAGGCTTACTTAAGCATTCAACAATAAATAATCTTTTTTCAATATTCTGAAAACTAAAAAAAAACCGCCTGTGTTATAAAATTACCTAATGGAAAATATTATGACAAATGAGAACAAAATGAGCAGGCGAAGGGCGTTAAGCGGCCTTGGCGTTGCGATGGCTACAGTGGCGGCTGCGCCCGTATTGGCCGGAGCTGCTTTGCCCGAACAAACAGGCTTTGCTCCGGTAGATTTACAAGACCCGACTACAAAATACCCTAAACCACCCTTTACACACCAGAACCAGCCCTGGCCGGCACTGGCCAGTAAAATGGTACCGAGGCCCGACCATGGTGAAGAAACCTACAAAGGCTCTGGCCGTTTGGCTGGCAGAAAGGCATTAATAACCGGCGGCGATTCGGGTATGGGCCGGGCCGCGGCCATTGCTTATGCCAGAGAAGGTGCCGATGTGGCCATTAACTACCTGCCACAGGAAGAGCCTGATGCCCGGGAAGTGGTGGCGCTGATTAAAAAAGCAGGACAAAAAGCCGTGGCCATACCAGGCGACCTCCGCGAAGAAAGCTTTTGTAAAAAACTGGTAGACGAGGCGGCAAAACAACTCGGCGGCCTTGATATCGTAGTGAGCAATGCCGCCCGGCAGCAAAGCCATCCATCCATACTCGATATTTCGTCCGATCAGTTCGACTGGACCATAAAAACCAATATCTATGCCCCTTTCTGGATAATTAAAGCGGCACTTCCCTATTTAAAACCAGGCTCCAGCATCATCGGTACTACCTCGGTACAGGCAACCGATCCTTCGCCCGATTTATATGATTATGCTCAAACCAAAGCAGCTACTACCAATTTCTTAAAATCGCTGGCGAAACAATTAGGCCCAAAAGGGATTCGTGTAAATGGTGTGGCACCCGGACCGATATGGACACCCCTGCAAATGGGTGGCGGTTCAACGCCTGAAAAACTAAGAGAATTTGGAAAAGATACGCCGCTAGGAAGACCAGGGCAACCAGCCGAGCTGGCTTCAATTTATGTGCAGCTGGCCGCAAACGATGCCAGTTATTCTACCGGCCAGATTTATGGCGCCGCCGGCGGCAGCGGCCAACCCTAAAATAAAGAAGAGTCCTCAGTTTCCTGAGGACTCTTCTTTATACAATTAATATCACATTTAGTCCGGATTCCCTGCAGCGTTTCCAGCCAAATCACCAGAAACATCTTCCTCTTCATCACTTTCACCTGTTAATCCATCCTGCACACTATTGTCTTCGTGCTTTTGCTCGTCTACCGGTTTGCTACCTTGGCCACCCTCTTGGTTTTCATTTTCCTGATCCTTTGGATCGATGCTGTTGTTTTCCATATTTATTAGATTTTATTAGAAAAACAGCATGTTCCACAAATTGGTTTTGAAATATATGATAACCAATTCTGTTACCCTGCATTCTGTAGGATTAATTGATTATAATAAAATTGATGATATCGAAGCGCTGTTAAGCGAAACTAAAAAAATTATCGATGCGATAACTGAGTTGGTCCTCTGCCATGCATGGAATAGCAACTACTTTCGTGGCAGAGCTTCATAATGTCGTGACTAAGCGTTTCGGATGCATAAAGATTTTCAAACCTCTTAATGCAACTGATTAATATTATATAGCTTGCTAAACTCATTATAAATCATAACTTTAAGGATGATTTATAAATCAAAATTTCCATTACTTATCTTCAAATTTAATGTTCAGGAAATATTGGTATTGAATTTAATTTCTGAGGGGTTAACAAATCAGCAAATTGGAGATAAAATTTTTAAAAGCAGACGCACGATCGATGGAGTTCGAGTAATGTTGTTGTCGAAAAGCGGCACCAAAAATACCGCTGCACTAATAGCGTTCGGTTTTAGGTCTGGGATATTGGTTTAATTTGCCATCTCAACTAAACTTACCCAGGCTGGTGCGAGCTTGTAGCTCGTATCCAAATCATACCAATTTCTAACAATTCTTTTCTTTAATGTTTTCAAATCCCAAACTAAAATTACCGAATCTTGACCTCCCGTATAACTACTGCTTTTCAAATACGTTAAGTACGATTTAGAACAGGTATTTTGTCAAACATGGAAAGCTGTACCTTGGCTGCATCTAAGTTTAGTAAAAATGACGAATGCAACACCTAATCTTAATTACCTCTTACAAAAGGATTCGAACTTATATTTCTCCTATAATTTAGAAGAAGAAAAATTCCAATACCAAAACCCGGCGTTGAAAGATTTTTTAAAACCCGAACAAAGCACCAGCATTAAACAGCTGGTTTAATCGATTTAATTAAATCAACCGGCGTATCATCTCCGGCTTTTCCAAAGGAAACAATGTAATCTATGCAATTCAGTTCGGCGAGTACATCCATCCGATCGCTTAAACTATTAATCGGTCTGGTTGACCCCTTTAACCTTCTGATGCTGTCGTCATTGTTTAGCCCTACCACCAATACATCACCCTGCTCTTTGCTGCCCCGGAGGTAACTCACGTGCCCGCTGTGCAGTATGTCGAAACAACCATTTGTAAACACAATTCTTTTGCCCTGACTTTTTAGTTTTTTGCAAAGTTCCTGTAGCTCCGCCTTACTGAAAAGTTTTTTACACCCCGAAATTTCCTGTTCAAGATCCTTTAACCCGCAAACTGACGTATGCGGCTGTTTAACAACGTAATGTGCTGCCGCAATGGCGAGATTTGCAATGATTGCTAAACTGGCGTTTGCGCTGAGCGATAACATCGCTGCCGCTAAAAAAGTATCGCCGGCACCGCTAACTTCCGGGTGCTGTACTTTAGGAACGGCTTTATGGAATTTATATGTCCCTTTTTCAAAAAGATAAATGCCATTTGCATCAGCGGTCAGAATAATTAAATCCGCAGCGGTTTTTTCATATAGTGTTTTACCTAGTTTTTTTAGTCCGGTTAAGGGCAGGATGGTTTCCCGCTGCAAACCTAACAAGTTCATCGCCTCAACATAATTGGGCTTAACGATATCAGGTTTAAGCAAACGATACCGGTTATAATTCTTCGCATCGAGCGCAATTATTTTATCGTAGTTTACGTTCAGTTCAGCGATTCTATCAATCAGGTTTTGACCAATAATGCCTTTAGCGTAGTCGGCAATAAATATCGCATCGCTTTCTGGAAACAATCTTTCCAATTGCCTCTTTAATGAATTTTCTGCATCAGTATCCAGCGGATTTGTTGAACCTTCATCGAAACGAACCATTAACTGGCTGCCCGAACTTACCCTGGTTTTATAAAGGGTTTTCCTGCGTTTCGATTTTACAATAAAATCTGTTTTCAGTCCGGCTTCCTTAAGCAGACGAAAAGCCAGTTCAGCAGGCTCATCATTCCCGCAAACACTTAAAAAGGAAACATCAGCGCCCATTGCTTTCAGGTTGGCAGCCACATTGGCGGCACCGCCAAGGCAATACTTTTTTTCAGAAACATCAACTACCGGAACAGTAGCTTCAGGCGCGATGCGGTTGCAGGTTCCCTGCAGGTAGGCATCTACAATAAGTTCGCCGATAACAATGACTTTCTTTGATTTAAATCGGTTGAGTATATCTTTTTCTGACATGGTTTTGTTCTTGTGTCGTTTGGTGAATGAATGATACTGCTTCCAGGAAATCTCTGGCTATAAAATCTGGTGTTCTAAAAGGCTCACCGGCCCTGTCCCACTCCGCTTCATTTCCGTTATCAATCAGGACAGACCTGCATCCGGCAGTTTTACCGGCTTCGACATCATTTAAAATATCGCCTATCATCCAGGATTTTGATAAATCCAGTTGATGTCCGGCAGCCGCCTGTAGCAATAGGCCTGGTTTCGGTTTACGGCAATTGCAGGCAAGCGTATAGGAACTTATCACGCCATGAACATCGTGCGGGCAAAAATAATAGCCACTAATGTGTATGTAATGGCGACCAAATAATTCCAGCATATAATCCATTAAACGGTTAATTTCTTCTATCCCGAAGAAACCCTTCGCCACACCGGCCTGGTTTGAAATTATAAACAAGCTGAAGTGCTGCTGAAGTTCATATAAACCTTCCAATACCCCGGGGTTTAGCGTAGTTAAACCGGGATTAACGTTGTAAGGAATATCGGGAATCAGGGTTCCGTCTTTATCTAAAAAAATGGCCGCTTTAGCTTCCATAATTACCAATTAAGCTGCCGTTGGCTGCGAAATCTGTATTCAGGTTTGTTTTTACGGCCAGCTGCCTTTCTTTTGCCGACGTTTTATTGGTATAAAGCACGTTAAACAGGCGGTTTTCGATAATTGTACACAACAGGTGAACCAAGTGCAGGTGTACTTCCTGAATTCTTTGTGTGCTATCTGATGGTACAATTAAATTGATGTGGCCATATTCAGCGGCTTTACCTCCGTCTTTGCCGAGCATGGTGATGCACTGGAGACCTTTCTTCCTGGCCATTTGCATGGCCTTGATGGTGTTTGGCGAATTGCCGCTGGTGCTCAGACATAATAAAATGTCGCCCTCATTCCCGAAAGCCTGAACCTGCCTTGCAAAAACATCATCATAACCAAAATCGTTGGCCCAGGCAGTTATTATGGTGGTATCGCTGTTTAGTGAAATTGCCGGAAGCCCTTTACGGTGTGGGATTTCGAAGCGGCCGACCAGTTCTGCAACAAAATGCTGGCTTTCTGCGGCACTGCCGCCATTTCCGCAAACCAGAATTTTATTTCCCGCCTTCAGGGTGGCCGCCATTTTGCAACCTGCTGCAGAAACCAGGCTGGCTAATTCCTGAGCTGCTTTTTGAAAAGTAAATGCAGCTTCTTCGAAAGCCGAACCAATCATATTTAATTCCTGCGATTGTATGGCAAACTTTCTTTCTCTAATCGAATTGTAGCATTTAGCCATTTCTTCTGCTACTTTTTCCCAGGTAAAATAATGATTTACATGTTCAATAGCCTTTTGGCTCATTTCGGATAAAAGGCCGGGATTAGATAGCAATTCATTTAATTTATCGGCCAGTTCAGCCGGCTTTTTTGGGTCAACCAGGTAGCCGGTTTTACCGTCAACAACCGTATGTTTTATGCCGCCAACCCTCGAACCAATTACGGGTGTGCCGCAAGCCATCGATTCCAATGGTGTAATTCCGAATGGCTCATACCATGGAGTAGTTACAAAAACATCAGCAGCACTGTAAAAATGGCTCAGCTCCTCCCTGTTTTTCCTGCCTGCAAAATAGACTTTGTCCGAAATACCCAGTTTTGCCGTAAGCTGGTTCAGTCTTTTATATTCCGCGTCTTCTTCCAGCGCGGTATCAGGCCCACCCACTATAACAAGCCGTTTAGGCGAACGGTGATCCAGGGCTGCAAATGCTTCAACGAGGTTGTCAATCCCCTTTCGCATCACCATCCTGCCCAGCTGGAGTACTAAGCTTTCATTGCTGTCGAAACCAAGCAAAGCCCTGCTTTCCGCTTTCGAAACCGGATAAAACTGGCTGGGGTTAAAGCCGCATGGAATGGAAACAATCTTTTCAGGTGCTGCCTGGTAATACTCAATAAGGTCGGATTTATCCTGCGGGCATTCTGCAATAATCTTATCGGCATTCTTTACTATCTGGCGCTCCATGTCAATTCTTTCCTTCGGGAATTTGTCCATATCGCCCTGGTGAAGTGCACGAATATGTCCGAGTGCATGAAAAGTGATTACAAAAGGGAGGTCGAGCCGTTCTTTCAATTCCATAGCCACCAGGCCCGACATAAAAAAGTTGGCGTGAATAAGTTCGTAACTCAGCTTATTAAGCCGTATAAATTTTTCCATTTCCTGCCTGAATGAAGGCATATAAGGGGTGAGTTCTTCTTTGGCAATAACCCTCGCCGGCCCGGCTGTAACCAATATAACCCTTACACCAGGCGCAAATGGATGCACTTCTGCATCGCCTGCATGGTCTCTCCGGGTAAAAATATCCACTAAATAGCCTTGTTTAGCCAGTTGAAGGGCTAATTCGGCAACATATACATTTTGCCCGCCGTTATCGGCGCCGCCCAGTAAGGCCAGCGGCGATGCATGTTCACTTATAAATGCGATACTATGTTTCATGTTCAAATGGTTTGAAGCCTGTTTACATTTGAAATCACCTCTGTAAAAAGAGATTTCCATTCATGGGTAAACCGGTTGATGTTAAATTCCCGGCTGGCATAATAATGGGCGTTTTCACCTAATTCCTTTGCCAGTACCGGCTTTTCGAGCAGTTCCAGCATAAAACCAACCAGAGCTGAAATATCGTTGGAAACAAAGCCTGTGTACCTGTTTTTTATTTTTACTGCCATTTCGGTTGTTGCCATTCCAACTATGGGTCATGCCAAGCATCATGGCTTCGCAAACGGCAAGGCCCATACTGGTGTAACGGATTGGATTAAAGAAAAAACGGTATCGCGCCAGAAATCCGGGGAGTTGAGGATGAAACACTTCTCCAATTCCGTAAGCTTCGGTACCCATACCTACCAGGTCGAGGGGCACCTGCTCGCGAACCTGTTCAAAAATATCATAGCCAAGCATCCGGCCGCGTTCGGGTAAATTGTTTATAACTACAATACCTTTGGCCATATCACCTTTATACGATATCGGCCGGGGCAATACGCCGTGTTCAATAACCCTGGTTTTTAAACCCCTGCAGTCCCACATTGACGCGTTAAAGTGCGTTACGTGAACCACCGTAATGTCTTCATCATTTACAGGATGCCTGCAGTTGGTAGGATGCCCCCAGGGGGGATCGTGTTCCAGGTAAATTCTCGGCAGCGTGCGCTGTGCCTCGGATAACACCTCGTACTGGTCTGTTAAATAATTCTCATCGGTTTGAAAAAGAATGACGTCAAAATCTAAATTTCTTACTTCAGCCGCATGCACTTCAATTACATTCGGTCCGAAAGGAAAGGTGTTCCCCCGCCCCGTATAACCAGCCGAGCGTTCATCGTTATAAGGTATGTAAATATCGTAATCACCCTGTGAAAGATAGAGCAGGTAACTGCCGTGAATGTGCCAGGTAAATACACGCAAGCGTCCGGTTGATAAATTATTCATTCAATTGTTTTTATTTAAGGTTACAGACAAACAACTCCATGGGAAACGCTTTTGTTCGATGGGCAAATACGGCTTCTCAGGCGTAATTAATACTTGTTCGTTTCCCCGTATTTTGTCTTTTTAAATAAAAAACCATCCCATAAAAACGGGTATGCCGTAACTTATGGCATCAAGCGGCAATAACAGTCGGAAGTTGTTCCGCATCGCTATTTAAAAAAATTTCAGGTCCGCAAAACCAATCCGCTTTATAAATGGTTTTGTAAAAGGGTGTTTAAAAAGCTGTTCAATTAAATAGGCTATCGGGGCAGCCAAGAATTTTTTACCATTCCGGATAATCTAATCCTGTTTCAATGAACCAAATCAAGTTTGCTTTTACGATTTTATTACTTCTATCCCTAACGGCCTGCAAAAAAGACCAAAATGAGTACCGGATGGTCAACAAAGATTTTATAACACCGGTTTATTATGAACAGGTTTACCAACAGGCCTTAATTAAAACCCTTGCCGCGATACCAGGAGAAGTAGCCATAAATGCTTTCGCTCTGAAAAGGCAGCAACTAACAGAAAGCTATTTAGCAGAGCTTGCTGCCCTGTCTAGTTCGGAAGACTGGCCCATGGCAGGCAGTTTACCTGATGATAAAATTCAAAAACTCGCAGAAGTGAACAGACCAATCCCTGAAAATAAAGCAAAACTTATCGAACTTTTAAAAATCTCCGATCAGGATATGATCGGATTCCATGTAAAAGCAACATGTTCGGTGGGTTTGAGAGATAAGGCCCTGCGCGACTGGAGCAATGATAAGCTTAAAATTTTGCTGAACAATCTGAATGAAACTCAAACTATAAAACCCTAGCTCAACTTGTTATTTTTCACCTCTTGCCGTCGCATACTAGATGAATTGCTCAGACAACGCTTCAGCGAAGGCGCCAAGATTTACCCAGCTCGCTAAACTACATTACCGTACCTATGTTGCTATTAACCCTGGTTAATTAAAGTTGAACGCTTATAGGCAAGGTGATTCAGGGCTACCTCGTTCTGATTATTTATCTGCTCAAAAGTTGCCAACTTCCTACCCGCATGGTCGTATTCGTACCTGGTCGCGATGGTTGTATTTCCTGCCGTTGTATGGTGAACCCTCGAACTGTAAACCAGTTCGCCAATAAAACTATAAGTATTACTAACTTCGTCATAGTTAGCGTTATTAACGCTCCCTGCGAGGTATTAAAAATTTAGTAACAAATAAAAAGTAATGCCCTGTTTTACACAAAGCGCTACTGTTATTTTGGTCTTAGCGAGACGCTAAGACGGGTGGGATTTTGCCATGAAAGTTACATTTGGTCTTAGCGAGACGCTAAGACTAGATGGGTTGGATTACCCCATTGAGCCATTAAATCTAGACTCCTCAAAATCGAACTACTGCAGAAATAACAAAGCCCCAGTAGTTTTAAACTCTGGGATTGTTATGTAACTTACATTTTTGTCTTAGCGAGACGCTAAGACTAGATGGGGGGATAACAACAGACACCTGGAAATTCTCCAGGCCCTGGCCGCCGGCACCGACCCCGTAACAGGGGAAATATTCCCTGCCGATAGCCCATACAACCAGCCCCAAATCATAAGGGCATTATTCTTCGCCGTTAATCAACTCGAAGCACCCGCCCAAAAAGGCAACCAGGGTTTAGCATGGAATGAACAAGAAAATAAGCTGCTGGCGGAACGCTTTAACGAAGGCATGAAGATTACCCAACTCGCCAAACTCCATTCACGTACTTATGGAGCAATCAAAGCAAGGCTAATTAAACTCCAACTCCTACAGAAATAACAAAGCCCAACAGTTTTTAAACTGCCGGGCTTTCGCTTTAATTTATTTTCACACACCTCAGACGTGCGTTAGCGAAGTGGGTATGATGGCTAATTAAATATTATTTCCCTTACCTCACCTTCTCCAAAAGGTAAGGCTCCTTCTCCAAAGGTAAATTTAGAGCCAACATCAAATTTTTCTCCCAAAAACTCTCGATGCAGAAAAGCTATTTCTACAATTCCCTCTTCACCAGGGCAGAAATCTATATTTTCCTTCAAAGTAATTTGGCCGGATGTTTTCATATCTGGTGTAAAATTAAATAAGGGTCTATAACCACTTTTAAATGGAGTTTTACGCTCAGTTTTATACAATTTAATTTTGGCTAATATCTTTATCATCGTTATTAAAAAATAGGACTATAGTTTAAAGCAGTTCCTCGTAGTAAACTTAAATTCTTTGCTGCTATATCTATAGCATTCATTCCATCAGCAGTAAATTTGTACGCACCATTTAGTATACTATTTGGAACTCTTACTTTCATTATTGTATTCGGAATACCATCAAGACCGAAATTATATTTCCCAAATTGAACTGCTTCTTTCAATGTAGGAGCAAAAAGTTTAGACTCATATCCACCTTCCAAAACTCTAAAACCAAAATTAGCAACATCATCTGCTTCAGCGGCTGAAACAGCCCTAAAAATTGTACTGAAGCCTCCTCCTGACTCTGCCAAGCCTGCTAAAAAACTAGCATTTCTTCCAGCCTGTCCGGCAAGATATGCAGCACCAATTTCTCCACCTGCAATCCCGCCACTTGCTAGACCTGCCACCAATTCACCCGTAACTTCTGCTGTTTTAAGAGCAGTTTGCATTGATCCTAAAGCTGCCTGAAAATCGCTAAATCTAGATCCAACTGGTGTTTTATCACTCATGTCTGATCCGGTGTAATGCCAGGTTTTATTTGCACTTAGGGTAATATCATAACCGCCTTTAGTCTCATAACGAACATTTCTTCCTAAATAAGTTTCACCAGCTTTCGTCGTAGACCGTGATGTTGCATTATTGTCCCAATAAGGTTTGTTATTACCATCCATAACCCAATCTGTTGGGTTATTACCACCAAAAGAGGAACTTGTGTTACTTAAGTAATTTCGATAGGCTTCGCCCCCTATTGTCTCTATCCCGAACATCCCATCAGGATCAATGAAACGCATCGGATTGTTAAAGGCATAGGCATAAGGATTGGTCTTTCTGTCCATTTCAGCCAAAGGATCTACAACATTCCACCTTCCAATAACCGGGTCGTAAAAACGGGCTCCGTAATCATACTGTTCACCCAACTCATCCTGTACTTCTTTCCCATTATACAAATATTTATTATCTGTATTTACAGGAGATACTGACCTTTTCTTCCCAAAAGCATAATAGTCATCCGACTGTAGCCTTCTTACTGCTCCATTGTAAATATCGAAAGTATAACGCACATTTCCAAGGTGATCACTTAAGTTATATCTGTATGTATAAGTACCGCCATTGTTTTGTGCCAACCCTTCTTCGGTATGGATAATATCAATAGTATTGCCGTTGTATTCTATTCCATTTACATATTGTCTTACAGTATTATTGTAATTCTTCGTAAGCTTTTGTCCGGCTGCATTGTAGGTATAAGTCACCGAAGTACCCGATTTGTTCGCGGTAGCTGGCAAGTTCATATAATTGTAAGTTAAGGTCATACCAATGCGCCCATCGATCAACGCATTACCGTTTGCATCGTATTGATATGTACCCGTTAAATTATTGATTGAATTCAGCCTGTTTCCGGTATAATTATAAGCATTCGCTCCGGTGTTATCCCGGTTCAGACTTGTCAGGTTACCCATCACATCGTAAGTGAGCACTTCGCTCATAGAAATACCTGTACTGTTTGCACTCGTTAAGCGGTTTAGTTTATCATAACGATAGTTATAAGTATTTGGTAAGTTTCCACTTGCTCCCCATAGCTGATTGGCGATATTGCCATTATATTGCGGGCTAATATTTACAGCGTCATTGTATCTCAGTTCCATACTGAACTCATTGCTGCTGCTGTTTTTCAGCCAACTCCGTTCGTTATAAGCAAAATCGGTACTTTGTATTTCGTTATGCAACGTCTTGTTTTTCAACTGACCCAGTTCGTTATAGGCAAGGTGATTCAGGGTTACCTCGTCCTGGTTATTTATCTGCTCAAAAGTTGCCAGCTTCCTACCCGAATGGTCGTATTCGTACCTGGTCGCGATGGTGGTATTTCCTGCCGTTGTATGGTGAACCCTCGAACTGTAAACCAGTTCGCCTATAAAACTATAAGTATTACTAACTTCATCATAATTAGCGTTATTAATGCTGCCGGTCAGGTAAGTAAGAAATCTAGTAACAAATAAAAACAGTAACACCCTGTTTTACACAAAGCGTTACTGTTTATTTGGTCTTGGCAAGACGCTAAGACTAGTGGGGGGCCCAGAAGGTATTGCCGGTCAGGTAAGTAAGAAATCTAGTAACAAATAAAAACAGTAATGCTTCATTTTACACAAAGCATTACTGTTTATTTTGGTCTTAGCGAGATGCTAAGACCAGTGGGGTTTCTAGCACAAGGAACACTTGTGCTAGAACTATTGAACTTACAATCTTGGACTAGAGGGGGGGCTATTAAAATTGTTATATATAGAAACCTTCATTAATCTAATTGAATTTTCCTCATAAAAATCCAATAATAATTCTTCCGAGGTTCTTTCAATCATAATGGAAATGAGTCCAGCTGGTTCATCATCAAATTTAAAATTGAAATTAAATTCATGAAGCCCCTGAATTTTTGCAGCTCCACATTCTAGGGAATGTTCGATGAATGTAAACGCGGGCTCATTAAATCCAAGTATATGATCTGTAACGAGTTTATGAAAGTATCGTTTATCATTAAATGGAATAATTTTTTCAAAATATAATTTTGCTCTTCCTCCGGAAATAATCTTATCAACGTCTTCTAAAGATAAAAGATCCTTTTCAGTGATTTTTATATTAAGAATTTTGTCAAATATATTAAGATATTCAGACAAATATTGTCTTCCATAAATCCTTCGCCGCTTTTGATCAGGTGTTTCCATTAATAATTGACTTTTGTCTTACCATTTTTTAATTGTGGTCTTCCATATGTATTTTTTGTTGGTTGCCCAAATTGATCCAATTTTACCTTTCCAACTTCCCAGTGAGCTTGTCCTGGATAGCTAATATCCTTGGTCTATTAGTGAACTGACTTTTTTCCCGGGGCATACCAGCTCTCTATAGTGTCGTAAGTATTTTCCCTACCAGAACTATTTGCCGATTGAGAAGATGGTTGCTGGCTTGTTGGAATACCAGCATAACGCATCTTCTGTCTTCTTGCTGCCCTAGAAGAAGATGCATTTAGTCCCATTGTTTCTTTTACATTCAACAACTCTTTCTTGTAAGACGACCGCTTTCCTCTTCCTCAGTCAATTGCCTCAATACCCTGAACAGTCCTTCAGTATTTGACTAGCTACACTGTTTTGAGGAGCATGATGAGCGAGACGCTAAGACGAGTGGGGGCATTTTTTCCAATACCTTAACCTCAATATCAGATTTGGTAAATTGGTTAATATATATTTCCTCAATAATTTTTTCAAGATCAGATACATTACCCCAATTTTCAAGTTCAGAAAAAAGTTTGTATGCGGGAAGTAATTTCTCACAATTTAAATTACAAAAAATACGACGATGTTGTCTTGATAATTTTGAAACATATTCATTGATATGTTGCGCATAATTACTAATATTATTTTTCATCATTTCTTAACACATTCATTATATGGATTGAAGCTGAAAATGACAATAATGCCGATTTATTACGCCACACGCTGTAAATCCAATTACCTGATTTGTAAGGAAATTCTAAGACTTTGAGTCAACCGATAATTCATTATATTTTTTAAATTGACTAGAATTGTCTATAATGCTTTTTATGATTTCAAAATTTAGTATAACTAATTCTAGATTCTCATCTAGCATTGTAAAACCATTTAGAATAAAGAATTCAATTATTTCAATTAAGATAAAACTGTAATTACTTCTAAAATCAATTCTCAGAGAGACAGATTTAATTCTTTTAAAATCAACATATACTTCTATATTGTTTGAATTTTCATTTCCATACAATTCAATATTTGAGTGCCATGAATCTTCCCTAGGAAGTATTTTACTTAACTCATAAAATACAGACTTATCATAAAGCTTAAAATCCCAAAACGGAGCATCATCGAAACCATACTCTGAATTCTTGAATTTGTCTTCCCAAACAAACATATTAGTTTCTTCCTTTGGGATTACGATAAATGAATAATGCCACAATGCCATAACCTACTTTATTTTTTTACATATTTCCAATATCCAGGGTTTTTACCATCAAGCATAAAATCATTTGCGCTCTTATAACCTGCAAAAGGTAATGAAACTTCTTTTACTTTTACATTTTTTATTCCTAATTTTTGAGCGATAAAATACCGATGGTTTCCTCCAACTATAAATTTTTGACCTTTATGCTCGACGTATTCAATAGCATTAGTAATTCCATTTATTTTTATATCCTCTACAAGGGTTTGCATTTGGCTTTTAGATCGCGTTATAAAATGAGTAGGATTTAAGTCTGCTAATTCTGCAGTTACTGTTGTTTCCGAGGTTTCCAACAATTTACTAGTTCTGTTGCCAAAAGTAATCGCAGTATTTTCCCAAGGATTAATATACTGACCAGTTGCAAATTCTATACCTATTTCTTGATGGGCTTGTGCCCACATTGTATATGTATAACCGTTAATACCTTCTTGATCATAAATATCCAATGCTCTACCAGCTGCCATTACGGCGTTACCCGCAAACATTCTGTAGAACCAGTTCCCTTGTAAAACCTGTCTTGCTGCCTGCTCACCACTATTCTGCTTTTTCTTCGGCTCATCCTCATCTGATCCCTGATTTTCAAGAGCACTCTTAGCAGTAATCATATCCGACCAAGCTTGTCCTCCAATCACCTCCATACCAAACATTCCGTCAGGATCAATGAAACGCATCGGATTGTTAAATGCATAAGCATAAGGATTTGTCTTCCTATCTTTCTCCGCCAACGGATCCACTACATTCCACCTACCTACTACCGGGTCATAAAACCTCGCCCCATAATCATATTGCCCTAACTCATCCTGCAACTCCTTACCGTTATAAAGATATTTATTATTTCCGAATTGTGGATTTTTTCTAAGTCCGAATGCGTAGTAGTCGTCTCTTTGTAACACTTCTACTTGCTGGTTAGCCGGGTTTTTATAAAAACTAACCCTGTTGTTGCCTAAATGGTCAGCGACGTTATATTCATAACTGAAATTACCACCGCCCTGGTTTCTGGCGATGCCTTCTTCGGTTTGTACAAAATCTATGCTCCCGTCTGTTTTATATTGAATACCATCAATATAGTTTATCGTAACAGCTCCATTTATTTTTCTTAGTTTGCTTCCTGCCGCATCGTAAACATAAGTCAGATTTGCACCATTGCTTACCTGACTGGGCAGGTTCAGGTAATTATAACTGAAATTAAAACCCGTCCGGCCATCAGTTGTTGCATTACCGTTCGCATCGTAAACATATCCAATGGTTACATTTTCCGCATAATATAACTGGTTACCATTATAATGGTATAAATTCGCAGTGCCTCCGTCTCTGCTTAACGTACGGATATTCCCCATCACATCATAGGTAATATTTTCGCTCATGGAAATGCCTGTACTGTTTGCGCCTGTCAAACGGTTCAGTTTATCATAACTATAAGTCATGTATATATTGGACGCCAATGGATTATTGTTTGCTGACCAGTACTGTTTACCGATGTTGCCGTTATACTGCCCGCTTCCATTTTCATGGTAATCCAATTGCATGCTAAACAGATTATTTATACTGCTTTTCAGCCAGCCCCTTTCATTATAGGCAAAATCTGTTGTGTGAAGGAAAGCGTTTCCATCCAGGCTATGCAGCGATTTGTTTTTCAATTCTCCAATTTCATCATAATCCAGCTTGGCGATAACCACTTCCTCTTTAGCATTAATTTGTTCCATCACCGCTTTTTTACGCCCTGCATGGTCGTATTCATAACGGGTAGCTATCGTGGTATTTCCAGCCGTTGTATGGTGAACCCTCGAACTGTAAACCAGTTCGCCTATAAAACTATAAGTATTACTAACTTCGTCATAATTAGCGTTATTAATGCTTCCGGCGAGGTAATGCTGGCTGTAGGTTTTTAAAACCTTACTTTCCTCATCATACAGGTTCACACTCAAAAGCACATCACTGGTCCCGATTACCTTTACCTTGGTTCCCGTTAACAAACCTTTTGTCCGGGCTGCAGACACTTCTGTAATGCCATTTGGTGTCCAAAGGTTGCCCGGAAAAGCATAATCATCATAATAATTGACGGTTTGCACATTGGTATTATTCTGCGGAAAAGCATTGTTACTATAATCGCTACCAGAGGAGCGAACTTCCCATTTAGACCCCTGGTTGTTAACCGTTGTCTGTAATGCCAAAAGTGAACTGCCGTCTGTATACAAACCAGATATAATAGCCCTTCCCTGTACATCATATTTGGTGAACAACCACTGACCGTTATTTTTCTGAACTTCATCCTGGCTTAATACCACCTGGTTAAGCGTGTTGTACACCATCGATTCCCAGCCCTTACCAGGTATTTTCTTTTCAGTTACCCGTTTGCGATCATCGTAACGATAAGCGTAAATGAAATTATTAAAAGCCGCATCGGTTTCATTAAAAGCCGTTAAACTTAAAGGACTAACATGGATGGCCGGCGGCAGTACATACCTTAAGTTGTCATAATCATCATATACATAATAAGTCGATAAGGTTTCTGTTGTCGTAAACTGTCTTTTCAGCACCACGCGGCCTTCAAAATCTTTAAATTCTTCGGTTTTCCCGGCATTACCATCCGAAAGCAGGTAATTTTCGTCGGTTGTGGTGGTTTTAACCAGGCTTCCGGCGAGGTAATTTGCACTGGTACTGGCGCCGCTGCCCAATGGCACCCAAATGGCTACTTCCCCACTGGTATTGGTGCCGTAATGCATTTTTTTCGTATGCCCGGTGTTCGTGTTGCCCGCGATTTGCGGCTGCCAGGCTTCGCCCGGTGCACCAATTTCCATTGCCCGGTTAAGCGGACTGGCTTCCAGCAGTGATTTACTGTAGGGATAAGCGGTATTTTTTATGCCTGCCGAGTTGTAAAAAGCTTGCTGCCCGCCTTGCAACGCATTGGCGCGGTAATTCCCATTGCTACCCGATTCTGTATAAGGCTGGTACTTCAGCGTTTCGCGACCCAGCTGATCATACACCACCGGCTGAATCAAATCCTTATGAGCCGGACTCGCCTGTACATTAATGGTTTGCAAAGGCCTGCCGAGTCCATCAAAATACTGGATAACCTGACTTTCCTCGCAGGCATTGCGTGCCGTAGCCAGGTTAGCGGCATTTACCCCCGGCATTTTAAATGTCCTGGCGAGTACATAATTCTGGTTTGCCGTGGGTGTGTACGAAAGGGCAAAGCAATCCTGGAAAGAAATGCCGGTAAATACGCGCAAACTGCTGCCCGATGGCACGTAAAAACCATCGGTTAAGGTTACACTGCCCGGTGCAAACAATTGTGATTGCCCGTTATAGCTATTGTAGGTAACGTGTTGTTGCGCCAATAGGGCGTTGTAGCTGCTAATTAAGATGGCTACAAAAACAACTATTTTATAAATACGGTTTTTCATATTAATCTATCGAATCAAAGCGTTGAACACTTAACTGGTAGCTTCCTCCTGCCAGGTTGAGGTTACTCATTAAAAAGGTATTTACCCCATTGGCGTTAAATACCTTGCCGATACCAGAAAAAGCCGGGTTAAGCAACTGGATTACGCCCCAGCCATAATTAGGAGCTGAATTGCTGTAAACGGCACCATAGGTAATCAATTCGAACGTATAGGTACCCGGCGCAAGGGTAATACCGGCGCCTAACTGGCTTTCAGAAAAACTATACACCACTGCGCCTGCTGAATTTTTAACATTCAGCGTGGTCACCCCGCCTGAGCGCTGCGAATTGGTATTTATGTTCGTATCGTTTGTATAGCTTACGCTTGCATTCCCGGTTAAACAACTGCCCTGCGTGTCGGCATTTGCCTGTCCGTTTGCTGCAATATCGGCCTGCGCCTGGTTGTCGGCATCGGCCTGGCTGATGGTTGAACTGTAAGAACCTGCATTAACCGTATATAAAACCGAACTGCCTGTACCAGAACTGCAGCTTTTGTTGAAACTCTGCGTAAAAGTGGCATTGTAGTACGTATTTGAAGCCGATGGATTAACCAGATGGTAACTAAAGTTTTTCAGGATGTTTGTATTCTGATCTTTAATGTTCAGCAAACGCCTGAATTCATCATATTCATAAAAACTGGTTTCCCCCTTTTCATCAATCGTACCGCTTAATCCTTCTACCACATCATAGGCTGAACTTTTAAATAAGGCATCTTTCGGGTAAACCGCTACATCATCAATCGCATCGCCATCGCTCAGCAAAATACCTGTGCTGTAATCCTGTACTTTGTATTTCCATTTACCAGTTTCCAGGTAAAAATAAGCAACCAGGTAAGTGCGGCCATTTGGTGGCGACCAGTTTACCTGGAAATCGCCCGCATAAGAACGGATGCCGGTATGGCCGCCCGCAGCGCCCAGGTTTTCTTCAAAATTTTCAAAATAAAATTCATCTGCGTTGGCATTTTTACATTCTGCAACAGGCAGTAAATTGCGGTAGCCATATTTATAACTGATTTTCATCCCGCCGGTCTGCGATTGCGTAAGCAACTTACCATCGGCGGCATAGGCATTGTAACTAATCAGCTCATTGGCATTGCCTGAGCCTACCTTCAGCTTAGCGGATACCGGTTCGGTTACCCCGGCACTCCAGTTGCCATAATCTGTTGTAAGCTGCTGGGTTAAGCTACTATTTACATATGCTGTTTTCACTACGGGGATGGTTATCCGGTTGGCATTTATAAGCGACTGGTAAGCCGCAGCACCGGTTTCTGCAAGCATCTCCTGGGCATATTTTAATTCCGTTTTACCCGATTTCCCGTCACTGCGGTTAGTCCAAATCTCGTTTGGCTGCAAATGTGTGGTGTTGTTATAGACTTCAATAGTATGATTTTGATATGGATTATTTCCTTCGGTATCATACTGGGTAGTTGATGTGGAATCCGCATACGTCCAGGTGGCTACATGGGCAAACATGGCGACATCAAAAGGTGCGAAACTGTATTCGTTTGGCGTACTGTACACCTGTGGGTTCTGCCACGATTTTTTAACCACATAATTATCAAGCTCCTGCAGCAACCTGGTATCGGCTACGTAGTGTTTTTTGGTTTCTTTAACAATTTTATAAATATAACCGTTCACCCCGCTTCCGTTAACCAGGAAATCTTTAGTCTGGTCTTCCAGGCCCGTTGCAAAGCCGTAATTAGATAAAGGTACCCCTTGCATGGCACGACCTCTTACCAATAATGGATTACTGCCCTTTCCGCCAATATAATGGTGTGCGGTACCGCCATTGGCCCAGCTTTCATCTTTCAGTTCAATCACATCGGTATAATAAATATGGCCTCCGGAACTGTAATACAAAGGATTTACCGGGTTAGAATAAGCAATTTTATAACTGCACTGCGCAATACTTCCATCATTGCAGGGTTTTCCGTCAACTAAATCCGCATAATACCTTCTGCTGTCTGGCAGTTCCCTCAATACACCGGAAGAAAGCGCCTGGCTACCCAATCCCGCATAAACCAATCGTTTACGAAGGGTTGCACCGGTATTCGGGATGGAAATGTTCCGCAGCACCCGAACACCACCAGCCTGGTAATTCTGGGCAATGCCCGCACCCTGGCTCTGGTAACTAAAATTTATCGAACCCTGCGCTGCCGCACCATAGGAAGTCCATACAACGGTATAAGTTCCGGCCGATAAAGTTTGTACAGTAGAATAACTCTGCCCGATGGCCAGCTGCTGGGTGTAAATTACATTGTTCGATTCATTACGAAGTTGCAGGATGGAATGCTGGTGAATCTGATCGTTTACACCTGTTCCACTATACTGGCAGGATAAATCAAAAGGTACGTTTTGCGCCTGCGATAGGGTAAAAGAAGTGGTATAGCTCACGCCCGTTGAAGTACCCGTTCCCGTGGTAAACTGGCTCACCGAAGTTCGGGGTACATTGGCGTTCCTGGTTTCAAATACCGTGTTGGCTTCATATTCCAGACTGTCTTTACCACCCGTTGGATAACTGATGCTACTCAGTAAACCCATATAAGCGTAAGCGGCATCCGGATTCCGATCGGCAAGAGTAGAAAACAAGGCCGATTCATTGGGTTCTGTACTGGTGGGCACCAGGTGTTGGTTGTTCTTACCATTAAAATAACCCCAGTAATCCTGTGCAAAGGCAAGCCTGCTGGCCAAACCGTTCATGTTATAATAGTTCAGGTTATGTATTTGTGGGTTCGCTGCCGCAGGTTTCCTGATAACCTGTTGTAAAAATGGTCTTTGTGCAAGCGAAGTAATATTGTACTGCGGGTTATAATAACTCGTGTTATTGCTGTTTACATAAGCCAGTGTATAATTATCATACAACGTAAGTGCGGTGGTATCTGTAATTCCTTTTTTATAGAAATTTATAGCCGTCGTTAGCGAATCGCCTGCGATATCCGTTCTGCCACCATAGAGGAAAACGGCTTTTGTAAACCTGGAATTAATGCTTTTAAGGATAACACCTTCACTGCGCAGGTTACTTGCACAAACCTGGCTTTCATTTCTGGACGGACAATTTCCACCCGGACAAGCGGCTGTGGATAAAGTTCCCGACGGCGTACGAATCAGCGTTTCAGATACATCGGCCAGGTAATCGAATGTACAAGGCGTATAGGTAAACCAGATGTATTCGCCATGTATACCGGAAATGCTTTTCAAATACCAGGCGGTAGGGATGAAACTATCATATACTTTGCCGCAGGTTGACCCTATAGGCACAGTTTTGCTTTTCTCGGTCGCACCGGTACCACCGAAGTAATATTTTGTTCCAGATGGATCGGTAATGCGGATACTCCAGTCTGCAGAAAATTCATTATTAAAATTGGTTTCGATTTTTAATGGCGAAGCACTAAGCTGGATAACTTTACTTTTTTGCGAGGGTTTCAGGTAAAACTTACCTGAATAACCATTAAAATCGAAACTGAAAATATCAGCCTGTGTATCATACAAATCTCTGGAGGCACTATCCAGGTAATTATAATTTTCGGTATTCACGCTGCCCGAGTTTAAACCAGCAGGCGGCGTAAGCCAATGCGTGCTTTCATCTGGCTTGCCAAATACCGTTCTGGAGATGACGCCGCCGGAGTTCATGGCCCAGCCCATTCCAGCCCTTGAAGCAATTTGGTTTACCTTAATGCCGTTACCTGAATTATACATCAGGCCAACCGGAACGGAAACAGCGCCATGGCTCACTTCACCGATGGGAATGCTGGCACTAGCCGAACCCGACGATAAGGAGATAGGCAAACCACTGTATTTGGTCAGCTCAAAGGCATTTGGCGCCGGCGGCAATACCGCTGTGAGGCTTGGTGTATTAATGGATTGCGTCTGTCCGGATGCACCCGATGACCAGAGTAAACCTGATGTCATCGCAGCCAAAATTAGTCGCCGTAAATAGGATTTCGATATCATTTAGTTTAGTTATTAGGGTTTATTGCTTCAATATTTTTTCAACTTCAGCGAGTCGTTTTAATAGGTCTATGTTTATCAAATCGATTTTTTGATTTGCCTCTGCCAATTGAATAAGTTTTTTCTGCGTATCAGTCAGGGCCTTATCCTTGTCTATTAAATGCAGCGTCAGTTCCTCTATCTTTTTTTGCTGTAGCTTAACCATTTCACCCAATGCAATACCGCTTGCTTGTACTTCTTTCGCCGAGGGCATCTCCGGCAAATGTTTATTCGCTTTGATATAGGCATCCAACTCCTGTAATCCTAAAATCTYATAATCCTGGTCAAAGACGTAATCMGGCCAGTTGGTGGTTTCTACCTTAATTTCTTTGGCTCTTATATTGCCGTTTACGGCGAGTTTTTCTGAAGGTGTTGTAACGCCAATTCCTAAATTGCCATTAATAAAATTATATCCGGCACCACCAAAAAAAGCTGTACCACTGGAGTTTAGGCCATTCCGGTTTACATAAGAATCTGCAGTAGTTTTAAAAGTTCTTGCAGGTCCGTTTATTTCCTGAAACGGAAGAGGGTTCTGCACGCCATCGTATACCAACGCGCTTACATTTAAAGGGCTGTTAATGTAGTATGTTAAACCACCACCCTTTAGCCAAATAATTATATTCTTGCTGTTATTTTCATGGGTTCCATCTACCCAGCCCGCAATTAGTAAGGGCGAAGAGGTATTCCGCAGGTTAACATCAATAAATGCAGAGAGGTGTCCCCAGTTATTGGTATGGTATTTAAAATCGGCCATAACGGTTCCACTCCACATCTGGTTCATATGTATATTAGAACGTCCGATAGACAGTTCCGTCGGCATGTGTTGGTCCCAACCCGGATCTGAAAGTGTTACCGGGTAAAATTTATCCCCATCCCCACCAACAGTAATTGAAGTATTAATTTGTGCGTAACTTTGCTGATAAATCCAGGCAAATAAAAAAATAAAAAACAGCTTTCTCATTGGAATTTATTTTAGACTGGTTTTGAGTTTTTGGTTTCCTTTGACTATTTGATGAACAAGCTGTTTCATGGAGATGAAGTCCTTTCTAAGCACAACAATTTCTTTGTCTTTCTCAATCAAATGAACAGTAAGTTCCTCTATCTTTTTTTGCTGTAGCTTAACCATTTCACCCAATGCAATACCGCTTGCTTGTACTTCTTTCGCCGAGGGCATTTCCGGCAAATGTTTATTCGCTTGATGGTTTCTACCTTAATTTCCTTTGCACGAATGGTCCCATTTACAGCAAGTTTTTCATTAGGTCTTAGAACGCCTATTCCAACATTACCGTTATCCATTAAGGTAAACCGGTTACTGCAAAGTCCGTTTCCGCAACTCAAATTGTCATAAGCCCAGAATTGCAGGCTATTACCATATATGCCTGACATATTGTATATCTTCCAGGCACTAGCAGCGCCATCTGCCGTTTTCGCAGGATTTAAAATATTGACGGTACCGCCGATATCTGTATCAGTGATAGAACTTGTTAAAGCCTGAGCAAAAAGACTTATACTGATTAGCAAAAGAAAAACAGATAAGGCTATTTTTCTAAGTGCTATAAAAGATTGAGTTTGCATAATTATTTTTTAAAATTTAACTTATTCATTGACGCCTTAAGCTGCCTTATTTCTAAACTTTGCTTATTCAGGAGTTTGTTTTGTTCAATCAGATAAAGGGTAAGTTCTTCTATCTTTTTTTGCTGTAGCTTAACCATTTCACCCAATGCAATACCGCTTGCTTGTACTTCTTTCGCCGAGGGCATTTCCGGCAAATGTTTATTCGCAGTTTGTGGTTTCTACCTTAATTTCATGAGCTCTGATTTTCCCATTGACAGAAAGCTTCTCCCTGGCGATGGTTGTGCCTATTCCAACATTCCCACCTGTGGGGCTAATGAGTAAATCACCACCCCAACTGGTGAGGTCATGACTGTGGGTACCTATAATTACGCGCCCTCCGAATCCGGTGCCTATAACCAACCGATCTGAACTGTTATCTGAGCCACCAAAATCGGAAGCAATCCAACCATTAGTGAGGCTTGGATCCAAGCCGGTGTTAAAAGAATTAAAAGAGCTTCGGCTGTTAGGTTTAAAAACTGCATTCCCTACCCTCAGCCTGTCTGAACGCAGGTTACCGTTTACCTCCAGTTTCTCTGAAGGACTAAACGTACCAATGCCTACATTCCCTCCTTGTGGGTTGATATAAGTAGGCCCCTGATTATAGTGATTGATGTAAGTTGCAAATCCGGGTTTTGCATCCAGGTGGAGGTTGCCATTAGTCGTTGCTACAAAAGCGAAATTGGTTGCCTGGCCATTCCCTCCAATTTGCAAGTATTCATTCCAGGTTGAGTTCGGTCCATATAGATGGTATTGGTCTGTTGGAATACTAATGGCCTGGGCAGCAGCTTTGAAGCAAAAGCCCAGGATTAATAGAGACAATAACGATAACTTATTCATAATTATGCATTTTTAGAATTTGCTTTCCTGTACAAGTAATTTTAATCTTCTAAGCAGAATTTTATTCGTTTCACCAAGTACAGCGTTGTTTTTTATCTCTTTCGCCGAAGGCATTTCCGAAAAATGTTTATCCAGTCTGATAAGCGTAAAAATATTATAAGCACTGCGATTTGCTTATCCGAATGTATTGGGAAGGCCGATAATTATGAAATCTTTTTGACGATCGATCGGTATCGCGTGACGAACGATCGTTTTCGCGTGACGAACGAAATCCGGAACATTTAAAATCTTAAAATTATCTAACTATTCAGGCCCGGTTTCAATGCAGTATTCCTGATAATTCCAGCTTCATGGTTAGCTTTTCATCCGGTTCAATACCTTGCTTTTTACCCCGTTTGATTTCAAATCCGGACGTCCTGCCGATGCCATTCGTTTTACTTATGGAATCCAGTAGTCTGGCCATTTGGGGCTAGTTCCCCTTAAAATGATAATACCCTTTTAAAATAGGAAGCTTGGTTAGCGTGGTATCCGTTCGGGGAGTTGGCTCAGGGGAAAAGCCCATACAACCAGCCCGAAATCATCAGGGCGCTATTCTTCGCCATAAACCAACTCGAAGCCCTAGCCGAAAAAGGTAACCAGGGTTTACCATGGGGTGAAGAAGAAGATAAATTGCTTGCAGAATGCTTTCGCAATGGCACTAAGATTACAGAACTCTCCAAACTCCATTCTCGGACCTACGGAGCAATCAAAGCCAGGCTAATTAAACTTGGGTTACTACAGAAATAACAAAGCCCAACTTTTTTAAACTGCCGGGCTTTATTATCTAAGTTACATTTTAATCTTATCGAGACGTTAAGACCAGAAAAGCTAATATAGAAATCTCAAAGCCCAACATTGCTGCTAGGCTTTGGACATTATATTGATATGATCCAAACGCTCGCAACTTTCTAGATTTAATTTATATAATTTTTCTTTAAGCTTTTGGTCTTAGCGAGACGCTAAGACCAGTTAGGGGATTGACCAGTCTGAGCTAGATAATTAATATATTCGTCTTGGATCATACTTTCTGAGACAAACTTCTCAATAGATGCGCCATATTGTTTTACAGAAAAATCTATAGCATCTTCGATTGAAGGAAAAGAATTGACAATACCAAATGGAAAATCAGGATCCAATAAAGAAAACTCATAAATATCCACAAAATCTTTACCCCCTTCGTCAAAACACTCAATGTAACCTACGGTATATTCTATAGGTGATTCTTTTTCAATTCTAATCCATTTAAGGACTACATAACCATCTTTAACTTCATGGCCTAGCCATTGTTCTATTCCTTTTCCTAATCTTAGATTAGCTTTTAATTGATCAATGCTTAAATATTTCATAACACTACTTATTTCCCATTTCTTTACCTCTCATGTACCAATGCAATTGAGAATCTTCTATTCTCATTTTCATAGTCACCCCTTGATTAAATTTATTTGGATGTGGAACGTATGATGGGTGTCCTGGTTTTACCTCATGTATTGCCGACCCAGGCATTTGATCAGCATGATGAAGCTCCAAAGGCATTTCTTTACCTGCTTTATTTGTTCTTGGTGAAAAATCCAATGGTCCCTTCCCTTCTTGCGCCCTCGCCAAATCTCTTTTTGTATAAGGCCCATGCTGTCTCATTGGTTCTACCTCTGGACCAAATCCAGTCCCTTCAGAAACCCTGCCTCTTCCAGCACCACCTGCTCCATCAATTGCTTCCATACCTTGCACGACAGCTACGGCAGCTAATCCTGCTTTACCCAAAGTTATTTTTTCTCCCGAAAAAAACAGGTTATCAAGTGCATTTATACCGAGACCTGTAGCTATATCAGAAGAAAAATCTAGCATAAATCCGCTAAAGGTACGTTTTTGCGATTCTGAAGCATTTCTGATGTATCCTGCCTGGTCTCCTTTTGTATTATATTCGGGTCGACTTATTTTATACTTCGGTTTAGGACCAGGCCCTTCTTCGGCATACATTCCATCAACATCTATGAACCTAACTGGATTATCAACAGCATAGCTATATGTGCTAAACCTTCTTGACACTTCCGACATAGGGTCAATCGTGCTGAAACGCCCCACTACCGGGTAATAGAACCTTGCGCCGTAATCATACTGATCGCCTAACTCATCCTGTACTTCCTTGCCATTATACAAATGTTTATTATCAGTACTAACAGGCGAAACTGACCTTCTTTTCCCAAAGGCATAGTAGTCATCCGACTGTAGCCTTCTTACTGCTCCGTTGTAAATATCGAAAGTATAACGCACATTTCCTAGATGGTCACTTAACTTATACCTGTATGTATAAGTACCGCCATTGTTCTGCGCCAACCCTTCCTCCGTATGGATAACATCGATCGTATTGTCATTATATTCTATTCCGTTAATGTAATTTCGGATACTGCCATTACTGTTTTTAGCCAGTTTTTTTCCAGTTGCATCATAAGTATAACTTAAACTTGTTCCGGGCTTATTTGCTGTTACCGGCAGGTTCAGGTAATTGTAGGTTAAACTCATGCCGTTTCTACCATCGGTCGTTGCGTTGCCATTTGCATCGTAACCAAGGTATTGGTAACCGTTTCTGCATAATGCAACTGGTTGCCAAAGTAATGGTAAAAGTTCGCAGTCCCTCCATCTCGGGCAAGGGTCTTAATGTTACCCATTTCATCGTAGGTAGTAAAGCTTATGCAGGATACCAACAGACACCTCGAAATTCTGCAAGCCCAGGCCGCCGGCACCGATCCTATAACAGGTGAGGTATTCCCCGCCGATAGCCCGTACAACCAGCCCGAAATCATCAGGGCGCTATTCTTCGCCATAAACCAACTCGAAGCCCTCGCCGAAAAAGGCAACCAGGGCTTAGCATGGGTGAAGAAGATGAATTGCTTGCAGAACGCTTTGGTAATGGCACCAAGATTACCCAGCTTGCCAAACTACATTCTCGCACCTACGGAGCCATTAAAGCCAGGCTAATTAAACTCAAACTCCTACAGAAATAACATAGCCCAGCAATTTTTAAAACTGCTGGGCTTTGTAACTTAAAGTATCTAACGTAATTTATGCTTAACCTTTTTTATTGCGATAATTAATAAATAACAAACTGTTGCCCAAAAAATAGCATTAAGAGGCAAAGACCATAATGAATCAATCCCACCAAAAGGCTTACTGAAGAAAAAGACATAAACCTTTTCGAATATATTTCTTTTTGCTCCCCACGTTGAAAAGTACATCGCAGTTGTAGCGAATGCCACAACATATACCACAACAAATATTAGGTAATAAGCTATAATTCTCATCAGTTTTTTACTCCTTTATCCTTTAACCATTGCACTATTACATCTATTAATTTATTTGCTTCTTTACCAGGGCGAGCTGCATCAAAATGATGAGCGTCATTTCCTTCAACAGCACCTTGCCTAGCTCCGTTTAAGAAATCATAAACATCCTGTGGATTGCTCAATGCATCGCCTTTTAGGTCATACCTCAATATATTTTTGATATTTTTATTCCCTGATAGTTCTTTGTATAAATCTGAATTGTCACCTACTGGGCTACCAATCAATATAAGGTTATCTATTACCTGACCTGAATTGGCTAATTTCAATGCAACTTGTGCCTGCAACACACTGCCATAAGAATAGCCTGCGAGATTAAACTGCTCCCCCTCTTTTAATGGACTTTTCTTTAAATCCTCTTGATAGGCAGCTACCGTTTTATTAATGGTTTCATTTTGGACAGGTCTAGTTTCTCCAGTTGAACCGACAAACCTACCGCCACCAACACTAGCAATAACATTTTCATGTCCAGAATTTCTATATTGAGCTGTAAAATTTACATCTGCCCATTTTCCATTCGACATATTAACCCTGCGAAAATCACTTATCCCGTGGCTTCTAAATGAGTTTCCCCATCGCTGAATATAATTCCATCCATCTTGGTCGTTATTTGCTCCACCAATAAAATAAACTCTTTTTCCATCAGGGTCAACAGCAACTGTTGGTCTGTTCAGAACATAAGCATACGGACTGTGCCTTTCATACTTTTCTGCTTCCTTATCCACAACGTTCCACCTCCCTATTATTGGGTCATAGAACCTTGCCCCGTAATCGTACTGCCCTAGCTCCTCCTGCAACTCCTTGCCATTATAAAGGTACTTATTTGTATTTGAATTTGGCGAATTCATCTTTCTTAAACCAAAAGCATAGTAGTCATCCCTTTGAGAAATTCGCGAAGCTTTGATGAAAGATAACTTTAATATTTATCGATTTGCAG
>NZ_LMPD01000005.1 GCF_001424305.1 Pedobacter sp. Leaf176 | reverse complement strand
GGAAAGTGAATATATTTCCGAGTTATTGGGAAGGCCGGTTGTGAAAGTTTTTAATATGTTACTGGGATACACGCTCAAGCATAACGGTAAAGCTGCCGGGGAAAAAGGCAGGATAGCTGTATCGGTAGCCGGCGATAACGATGAGCATAAGAAAATAGCGGCTGAACTGGTTGATCAAATGGGCTTCGATACTGTAGATGGCGGAAGTCTGGCCTTGTCGTGGAGGCAGGAACCTGGAACTCCAGCTTTTTGTACGGAACTAAATGCAGAAGAACTCGAACTGGCACTTCCCAAAGCTGAAAAAGGAAAAGGCCCTGCCAGAAGGGATTTTATTATAGACCAATTAATAAAAGCTGATCCACCGGCTTCTCATGAGGAAACAGTTGCCCTGATGCGCTCAGGATCGTCAGGAAATTTGATATAGCTACTCCAAATAAATTCAGGATTCACTTATTGAATTAAGGCAGATAAAGTGACAATGGCTTATCCTTAGGATTGAGAACACAGTAAGCACAAGTAACATTTAAACTAATATATATTAAAATGGAAATAGGAATAATCGGATCCGGTATGGTTGGAAGTACATTAGCCGGACATTTAACTGCCTTAGGGCATAAGGTGAAAATTGCGAATTCACGCGGACCGGAATCTTTGGGAGAGATCGCCGACAAAACTGGTGCAACAGCGGTGACGGTAGAACAGGCGGCAGGAGTGAAGGACATCATCATTGTCGCTGTACCTCCAACTGCATTGGAAAAGCTTCCGGTTGCTATCTTGGCCGCCACAAAGGCAATTATTGTAGATGCCGGTAATTATTATCCATCCCGTGATGGAGAGAATATTGATCTTGAAAGGGGATTGACGGATAGTGAATGGACTGCAAAAGTGTTGGGCCATGCTGTAATCAAAGCTTTCAACAATATTCTTTCGACAAGCTTGGCTTCAAAATCAAAACCCGAAGGAAGCCCTGAGCGTATCGCTATATCTGTTGCAGGTGATCAGGAAGAACATAAACAGACCGTTCAAGCGCTTATTAACGAAATTGGTTTTGACGCTATCGATGGTGGATTGCTTTCCAAATCCTGGAGACAGCAGCCCGGTACGCCCGCCTATTGTCAGGACCTGGACAAGGAAAGTTTAGCAGCCGCGCTGCAAGAAGCTGACGAAAGCAAGCGTGCTCAATATCTTGAAATGGCAGACGAAGCGATTCGTCCGTTTTTATAGAATTTTGGCATAGCTGATGTAAAACTATTCCTTTAATTATACATACCTGAATTGCATAAGACGGGTATGTATAATTATTTTTCCGGCGCTGAGCCAAACAGAAATATTCAAAAAAAGAAAAATAATTATCGACTAAAGTAATAAGTCAGTATCAAATAATTTTGGACACTGATAAGTATTATGCAGAAACGATAAGCAGACTTAAATCGATAACATTATTCCCTTTCCAAAAGATTCTAATAGTATGATAACCAGGTATACTTCTCCTTTATTAATTATTTCCAAAGTATCTAGAATAAATTTCAAAAATTCAACCTTACCTACACATATGAATAAAGGTATTATTATAATTCCCTCATTATTTTATACTCAGCAAGGTTTAAATCGTTTGGATATAGCCTTTAAAACATGGGTTTTTCAGGGTATTATTCTCATATTCTTATTCCTTTATTCAAATAAGAATTTTAGTTTTTTATAATGAGTTCTTGATAATTCAAATTGTTGAAAATGAGGGCTAAATGCAAGTTAAGTTGTCTTGGATGTAATAACTCTATATTTGGTTATTATTTCATGTTCGATTGAGGCTTAATTGTGGGAGGTCTTTTGCGAGCTTATAATTTGTGAAGGATGTAATTGAATCGATACCGCAACCACAATTCAATTGTCTATTTATTAAGCTTTTCTCTATGGACTCAATTCTAAATTTAGTTATGGAAAATCTAGATGACCTAGATTTCAGTCGCTTAACTGAGATAACGATTAAGGAAGTTAAGGATCTACCTATGTTCAAACATTATTCTGATGCGGAAGCTCAAGAGGTAATTCGAACATTAAAAAGGTTTTCAGAGATAATCGTTCAAGATCATTTTAAGAAAGAAAATCAAGAAAAGAAACCATAGCGATTTATCAGTTCGAACCATAAGTGCTTGTTAACCAGTGCTTAAAGTAATTTTCGCCGGTTGGGTTAACCCAAGCAGGATCGAACTAATAATTGCCTCATTTTCAGGTAATAAAGCATTTATCCATGTTTTTTTTCTTTTCTTGGGAAAACATCATAAAAAGAAAAAGCCTTGAATTTGAGCGCCTTTCAAAGAAAAGGTTCGAACTTCAAGGCTTTTTGCCGTTTAAGTAGAGTCAATCCGCGGAAGTTCGAACTTGTTTGAGCATTGTGAAGCAGTTGTTAATTTTGAAAAAACTTTAAAAAATAAGATTGAAGGGCAATACCGAAGAAAGAAAAGTTATGAAAAAACTCACAAGTAATTATGGGAAAAATTGTCAGCTAAGGGATTCAAGTAATTGTGATCCTACCTATCCATTTTGCGTCTCTTAGAGCTAAATCAATTCATGGAAGAACTAAGAAATCATTTCTGTGTACCATAAATTATCGAATATTCATGCACAAACCAGTTTATTTGACTCCTTTGCACCAATTTTTAATTACTTGTAAGTGCCTTGAAAATAGTGTGTTATAGTATCTTTGTTATTGGAGAGACAGGGTCAATCTACTGCGGTTTATCCAGTTCAAGTCCAATTACATGATTAAACAACCAACAACTGATGCACTCGCAGCGAGAGAGCGAAGACGCAGAAAATTCGCCATTGCGAGCATTACCAAAGACCATATGACGAGCCGGAAGATAACGCGCTGGATGTTTTACGCGTCAACCTCAGCACAACTGAAATCCAATTTAGTGATTGGGATTAGCTTCCGCTAGAGTCGCTTGGTGGTGGTGTTTGAGCAGTAGGTGCTGGGGTCGCAACTGGTGCAGGGGTCGTTTGTTAAGCGGTTGGTACCGATGGTCGGTAATCTGAAACTGGCGAAAAGGTTCTGCCTTTCTGGATTGTGTCTGTGTTTTTCGGGGCAGGTTGACCGCTTTTGTTTTCTAATTCACTCATATGATATGCATTTTTTGAACAATATAAAACTAAGAATAAAATCCCGAAAAACATTGAACTAAAGGTGCATATATTGAAAACCTGCATACGTGCATTGAACTTATCAATCTTGAGATTGACTTGCGCAGCTGTTATTGAGAGGTTATTAAGAAGCTTCTGTAATTTAGTCGCGAGATAGGCGCTATACCAATGGGAAAATAGGTTAATAGCCAAACTTGCTGCTAAGAATGACCAGCTTGTAACGACCATCCAAATATTCAATGCAGTGGCTAGCGGTGATATTTTTTCAATAAACGTCATGGATAGTACCAAGGTGCCGGCGGTTATGTAGATTATATTCTTCTCATAATCGTTTTGGCTGCTTTCCTTTACCTTTTCAATGACCTCTCTGGCCTTTTCGCGCTCAGCTATTGCCTGTGTTATTGCCTGTTGTTCGGTATGAGGTGTTGATATAATATCCGGCATTATCTAAGCTCTGATAAGTAGTAAATAGTTTCACTGTTAAAGTCATGGTTTTTACCGTTATCGTACCCATCATGCGCCATTGTGTTTTTGTAATAGTAAGTTTCAAAGTTCCTTAACTGATAAGTCTTAACATCATAGCCAAATAGAAGATTCAATTCTTGCCCCATCGCAAATGGATTTCCTCCATTGAATTGGGTAATCGCGGCCATTGCTTCACTATCCGAAATTGATTCAATAATTTTATTGTTTTCGTCCTTAAACGTGTACTTCATTGTTATCTGAGCCATATAATTTTTATTTATATAAAGATAAGAATTTTACTTGACAGGATTTGACGGGGGTAATAGTGTCGGTTTATAGAGGAGGCTGAAAAGTCAGGCTTTATCACCATGTTATCAATCCGTAATCAAACCGTAACAGAAATTGGAAGAAGTTAGTAGCCTCAGAGACAAAGACAGAGGAATGGCAGATAAGATATTCCGCACGACCACTCGATGACCATTCTGCAAAGCATGAGTGCCGACCTGATGACTTCCGATAGCATATCTCTCAAGTTGACATTCTTAATGAAATGCGGGGAAGAGGAGTTATGCGAGAAAGGTTCTCGACTGGCCTGCCGGTCTGGATGCTTTGATGGGCGGTGGATTGTTCTGCGGTAAAGTTTACGGATTTTCTGGAAAAGCCAAATCAGGAAAGACTTTGTTAGCACCAACCATTAGTTACAATCTCAGAAAGCAAGACTTAAGCACCTGTACGTAGCAATTGAGATGGGCGCTAATGAGATTGCTCAGCGAAAGTTTGCTCGTAAAGACGGGTTTAAATAGCCTTGAATTCATCGAGGGAAAAGAACATGGGAGGCTTAAAGCCTAATACTAATATTTGGGTATCTCGATGCACCGGGAATCATATTTAATAAGCTGAAATCTCGATTACTTGAAGCTGTAGCGCGGCATGATATAATGGGTGCAATAATAGATTATTGGCAAGTTGTACAGGGTCAAGATAGCCGCCAGACTAAGGAAAAGCAATTACGCGATGTCGTGCAAGGTTTAGCGGACTTCGCCAAGCGCCACAACATTTGGATTTTCTTATTAAGCCAGACTAATGAGGCGGAAAAAAACCTTCGCCGGCCAAGGCTTGATTAAAGCTCCAACTTTATATGATTAATGGAAGTGAACATACAAGATGGTTAGAGATGTCCGCTCCCCCGTTATACTGAGAAAATCGACTATGGTTCTGGGGCGACCCAGCCTTACGAATTAACAAACGAGTCGGGCCATATTTTGAAGAAATTTAACTGATAGGAATACGCCATGAAAACTCGCCGAGCGTGGAATAAGCAAGCTTACCAATTATTTATCTTCTTTAGAAGATTTTATGGATATGAGTATTCATTCATTGCTAATGTCGTAAACAGAGAGTTTCAAACGGATTACCATCCAAAGCGCATCGGCGATGGTTATATCAAGTTTCTTAATAGTAAAAAGCCCGTCGAAATTAACCTGATTTATGATTTCATTTTTTAGGAACGCATGGCATGGCTAAGAAACTTTTATATCTCCGATGGATAGTACAAACTGCACTATAAAGCGCTTCGCCATTATGGTGCAGTGTGCATGGCCTGCGTTATGGTTCCGTCTAGGGGTAAAATGCACGTTGACCATATAAAACCTCTCTCTAAATATCCCCCGCTAGACTTGAGATTGGACAATATCCATCCTTTGCCAGTATTGTAACCTAGGTAAATCAAATCTTTACAATGATGATTGGCGTAGCGGGGCAATAGAGGAAGATGACACTGAGAAACGCCCTCGAATACAAAACTTGCTTTGCAGTGCATCAGTGCACTTTGTTCATAAATGTTTAATAAATATTTAAAAAAGGTTTAAAAAAGAAATACAAAAGAAAATATAAAGAAAAATTCAAATCAATATTTATTTAAAATAAAAACTAAAATAATTGATATTTGCATATACATTAATCAAATAGGGTTTTATGGGTTACCGTAAAAGGTGTTACTTTTAAACATTAAAACATTTATTGTGGAAAACTTGCATTATTGCGTTAAAGAAAAATTTTTATATATTTGTATATGGCAATAGAGATAGTAAAGGCAACCTTTGGAAAAGCAAAACCAAAAGCAACGATTCACCTAACGGGGAAGCTTGGGTTTAATATGGAGGCTAATAATCTAATGGGATTAAAGGCCGAGGAGGAATTTCTTTTTGCAAAAGATACGGACGACAAGAACGTCTTTTATCTTATTTCAGGTAATGGACAAGAGGGGGCTGGTAAGGTTGCAAAAGCTGGAGACTATTATTACCTAAACTTAGGTGATGTATTTGATACTGTTGGGCTGGATTACGTGAAAGAGATTATAAGTTTTGATATTAAGAAAGATACACATGATGGAAATGTGATGTACATATTGGGTAAGCGAAAATCGACTATCCGCAGTAAGAAAGAAAATAAAGAGGAGGAAACGAATTAGATTAATCGGGACACTATTTCGAGTAGCGTCCCGAGGTTACAAAAGACAATTAGAGGTGGAACAACTAATTAATGCTGGCTAATTCACCAGCGCCGTTTTGTGTTACAAATATATATTTGTTTTTGTTCAAAAGCAAGTCCTAACACATTCCCGGTTTGTTTGCAGCGAATCCGATAGTCAGCTGCATTAACATTATAAATTCAAAAACCATGGGAGTATTCTCAATTTTTAAAAGCGCCATTAATGGCCAGTACTATTACCGCCTGTATTCAGGCAACAACAAAATCGTTTTGAATGGTGAGGGTTATCCTTACAAACAGTCCTGTAAGGATGGCGTTCAGTCTGTAAAAGTGAACTGCATTTATGACTTCCGTTATGAGAAGTCAGATAAGGTTGATAACTACAGATTTAATTTGAAAGCCGCTAATGGTGAGATTATTGGTAGAAGTGAGGGCTATACAACAGCCTATGCACGTAACCAAGGAATTGAGCTTATCAAAAGTTTAGCGCCAACAGCTACAATTCAAGATTTAGCGTAAACATTCTGAAGGCAACGAAAGGAGGTATTATGCATGGCAAAATCGTCGAGTTATAGGTCTGCGAAATCAGGAAAGTACGTTACCAAAACGTATGCTGACAAGCACAAAAGCACAACTGTAAAAGAATCTAACAAGGGTTCTAAGTAGTTATAGAAAGGCTCCTGCGGGGGCCTTTTTTGTTGCGTAATATTTTTGTTAGGTTATGATTGCGTAGAGGTAAATAATGTATAACTGGCAAAATTACTTAGAAGATAAGCACCGCATTAGATTTTTCATCAATGTTTACGTGGATAAAATGGACGGCTTTTACGAAAACTCAGACCTTGCCATAGACAACCAAGGGATGGACTGCGTTATATCTCTCCCGGTAGAACATGCATTTTATACCGACAGGCTGAGGAATAACTAATAAGCCTTTTCGATATTATATGTTTCTATGTAATCGTTAATACAATTGTAGACAACATTGCCATTGTAGTTGTCAATATGCGCCACTACAATTCTAACTGCCTTTGGTTCGTAACCCTCCCGCGCTAGTAGCATCATATTGTTTCCGTTTTCCAGCTCACTCAGAATGGTGGAAATCTTTTGCGCATCATCCGGCACTATTGCTAAGTCTGTTATCGGATACGCGCGCTGTGAATTATCCAACGGCTCGCCAATTAGAAATTGGTAATGGTTTACAAGTTCAGTGGCTTTATCGAGAGTGAAGTTCATTTCTTTAGATTAATACGGCTAAACTACAAATAAAATGAATTAATCGCTTGACAATTTTCATGGCTTTAGTAATCTAATTGAACATCTTTATTGATGTGTCGTGTTGATGGTAATTAAGAACTGAAAACTTGCAAGCGTACACGGCACTTCTGGACAGGTGCGTAACTACCGTTGGAAGCCGGTATATTATCATCATGGCCAGCGTTAATGCCTGTCCAGCCAATACGGGGTTATGTTTCCTACTTTGAATGCGCCAATTGTTTATGCCGAAACCTTAAACAAGTCGATTATTATTGAACTATTTTTTCGTTGGATTCTAATTATAGATATGGAAAATCTAGATAACCTAAATTTCAGTCGCTTAAATGATATTACTATCCAAGAAGTTAAGGCTTTACCTATGTTCAAACATTTTTCTGACAGTGAAGCTGAAGAGGTAATTCGAACACAAAAAAGATTTTCAGAGATAATTGTAAAGGATGATTTAAAGAGGGGGAATAGTGATATAGAACGCTAATGATTTGAGGTTCGAACTCTAAAGTGTTGTTAATCAATTAATAATTTGTTTTTCGCCGCTTCGGTTAACCGAAGCAGGATCGAACCTTTAATTGCTTCATTTTCAATGGATAAGGTGTTTATAATTCGTTTCCTGATTTTTATTATGAAATATCATAAAATGAAAAAAGCCTTGAAATTGAGCTCTTTTCAAAGAAAAGGTTCGAACTTCAAGGCTTTTTGCCGTTTAAGTAGAGTCAATCCGCGGAAGTTCGAACTTTTATGAGCATTGCGAAGCGATAGTTGATTTTGAGAATTTGTTAAACAATAAGGTGGAAAGGCAGTATCGTAAAAAGAAATTACTATAAGTTTTACCAAGGAATTTATCATTTTGAAATCTATTCCAATAGCCTCTTCAATGAATTGTTTCGCCCATTTTTGTATTATCAAGAAACGACCGTTTTTTGATAGAAATTGAGATGAGTATTTGATAAACAGTTATAGAACTATTGTGTCTTTTCTAGCAGGCCAGCGATGAAGTAAAGTCTACAGTTGTTTCCTTTCAACCATCAAGAAAAAGGAAGAATACAAGTTATCCTATGAGAGATTTTTGGCTATATTGTAATCACCTACATTTATTGAAATGAAAAACGACAAAACATCACAAAACTACACGTTAAACAGACGTAATTTTGTTACTGGAATTATCCCGGTGATAGCTGGCGCAACAATACCATCCTGGGCTTCGGCGAAGGAGATTCAACAAACCAGAGAAGACAATGACTTTCCAGGACTTATTACGCGAGAGAAAAAGCCATTAAATATGGAGTTTCCATTTCCTACGTTAAAAAACAGGATTACTCCAAATAACCAGTTCTTCATCAGGAGTCATTTTAATATTCCCAATATTGATGCTACAAATTGGGAATTAGAGATTGGCGGCAACACCAATCATGTCATAAAGATCAATCTGAGCGAACTTAAAAAGCTTCCTGCAAAAAAGGTAATGGCTACTATAGAATGTGCCGGAAACGGACGTGCTAACCTCGCCCCAAAAGTGAAGGGTTTAGGATGGGAACAAGGTGGGATCAGCAATGCTGAATGGACAGGAGTACCTTTATCCGTATTGTTAAAGAAGGCTGGCATAAAGGTGGGTACGGTAGACATTATTTTGGAAGGGAATGATGAGGGGATGATTACAGAAGAGCCGAAATCACCAGGAAAAATCAAATTCGCCCGAAGCATTCCGTTAAATATAGCAATGCAGGATCACATCATCATCGCCTATGAAATGAATGGAAAACCATTGAGTGCTGAACATGGTTTCCCGGCAAGGGCAATTATTCCAGGATGGTATGGTATGGCATCTGTGAAATGGCTGATGAAAATTACTGCATCTGAAAAGCCGTTTGATGGCTATTGGCAGACGATTGAATATGCTTACTGGAAGCGTGTTGAAGGACTACCTACCTTGACGCCCGTAACCACTACATTGGTTAAGTCTGAAATATCAAGGCCGGTATTGTTTGAAGCGGTGCCGGCTGGAAAACCTTATCAAGTAAGGGGTGCAGGATGGTCAGGTGATAGTAACCTATCGAAAGTAGAAATAAGCACGGATAAAGGAAATTCATGGCAACCAGCAAAATTAATTGGTCCTGCTATCCCTTTCGCCTGGCAGCTATTTGAATTTGAATGGGTGGTTCCTGCTAAGACTGGAAGATATAGTTTAATGGCTAGAGCGACAGATCAAAATGGCAAAACGCAACCCATGGAGCATGATTTAGACAGAAGAACTTACATGGTTAATTTTATCTCGCCAATTGATGTAGATGTAATATAGCTCAATAAGAACAAATTTCAGGATCTTGCGGTTATCGCATAAGGCTTGTTTGGCATAAACAGTTTATCACAATTAATATTCTACATCAAACCATGATCAGATTCACGTCTATACTTCTACTATTTGCTAGTTTCTCTGCACGAGCACAACATGAACACATGCAAATGGCAACTAAAAAAAATGTCTTCCTTGGGCAAATGGCTCATATGATGATGAAGATGGATGAAATATCAGCTACCACATCTGCAGACAGAGATTTCATACAAATGATGATCCCACATCACCAGGGTGCTATTGATATGGCAGAAGAAGAGATTAAGACCGGAAAAAATAAAGAAATGATTCAGCTAGCTAAAAGTATCAAAGCTGAGCAACAAACCCAGATTCAGCAAATGCGACTCCTGCTCAGCCATCCTGAAGGATTTATCGCTACAGGCAACCAACATCAAAACGCCAACCAGAAGATGATGAAAGTGATGATGGAACAAATGCCTGAAGAAAAACAATTGTCTGATACTGATCTGTCCTTTGCAAGGATAATGCTTCCTCACCATCAGGCTGCCATCGACATGGCTAAAGTTGAGTTGCGGTATGGAAAAAATAAAAATGTAAAAAGACTGGCCGAGAATATTATCTCAGATGAACAGATAGAAATCCAACAAATGAAGACATTTACAAACTCCCATTAACATATGAAAAAGATATCCTTGTTTACGCTATTAATATTCAGTTTTGCCCTACAATCAAAAGCACAATCAATCTATGCCCAAGACAGGGTTTATACAGGCAATCAGATATCTAATACGGTTTCTGTCTTAGATCCCTCAACACAAACGCTATTAGGAAATATTGTTCTTGGTAAACCCCAACCTGATATCTTAAGTCCTCTATATAAGGGACAGGCCCTGGTTCATGGCCTGGGTTATTCCCCTAAAAGGCAATTACTAGCAGCGGTTTCCATTGGATCAAATTCAGTAACCTTTATTTCAACAGCAAAAAATAAAGTTTTAAAAACTGTTTATATCGGACGTTCACCGCATGAGGCAACCTTTAACCCTTCAGGATCACAGGCATGGATATCGGTAAGAGGAGAATCGTATATCAGCGTAATTGATGCAAATAAACTGATTGAAATCAAGCAAATTCCAGTAGCCGACGGCCCGGGAATGGTTGCTTTTACTCCAGATGGAAAATGGGCTTATATTTGTTCCAGCTTTACTGCAGAAGTGGATGTAGTGAATGCAACTTCTTATGCTATTGTAAAGCGTATTCCAGTAGTTAGTCCATTTTCTCCAAATATATTCTGTAGTCCTGATGGGAAATGGATTGCATTGACACATAAGGATGTAGGGAAGATCACTGTCATCAGCACGGAGACAAATACGATACATACAGTACTAAATACAGGTCCAATTACCAACCATGTCACTTTTACTTTAGTTAATGATTCACCTGTGATGCTGGCAACCATTGGCGGAGAAAACAGCTTAAAAGTATTTAGTGTTTCACAAGATTTCAAGCTTACTGATAGCGTTGCGACAGGATCATTGCCACATGGCGTCTGGACTTCGGCAGATGGTAAATTTGCATATGTCGGATTAGAAAATGATGACCAGGTACAAGTGGTTGATCTGGTAAAAATGGCCGTTGTAAAAACCATTGCTATTGGACAATGTCCGCAAGCATTGTTGTACGCCGCTAATGCCAGCCCTGCAAATGCCTCAAAAGAAAATTTAACCCCGCTTAATCTTGCAGACAAAAGTCAGGTGATTAAATTGATGAATAAGGATAATTCAATGTCATCAGGCATGCTAAACGTAAGAAGCGTAGGCTTGACTGATCTTGTCCAACAGGACTTTAAAAAACTCGAGCCAAATACTTCGTATACTTTAGCGTTAACCAACTCCTCAAATGATACGTTTAACGCAGATTATGTCATCAATTCTTTTAAGACCGATGAAAAAGGAGCTTTTAGCGGTCAATCCTCGGGGATAATTAAGAGTGTAGGAACAGGTGGCGCCGATTATAAACATGTGGTTCTTATTGATGATCTTTCAAAAAAGCTGGTGATGATCAGTAACTAATGTATTTTAAACCAAAGATATAACTGCCCATAATGCAGCACTTGAAATTACTATCCATAAAATTACGCCTTGTAACAGTGGCATTATCCCCACTGCTTTCAAGATAGTAAATGAGAGTCCGCTTCCTATCAGGAACAAGGTTAAAGTTAAGCCTGCTTTTGCTAATGCTACAAAGTAGGGCGCAAAAGGCTTAATAAAAGGTAAGTAGGTGTTGGCGATCATTGCCAGGATAAATAGCCCTATAAAATAGGGTATACTAACTTTGCTATTGTTGCTTTTGAACAGGAAAGATGTACCAAACGCTACGGGAACAATCCATAGTGCTCTGGCTAACTTAACAGTTGTGGCTATCTGTAGTGCTTGTTCACCATATTTACTGGCTGCCCCAACAACAGAACTGGTATCGTGAATAGCAATGGCACACCACATACCAAATTGTGACTGTGACAAGTTAAGCGCATGTCCGATAGCGGGGAAAAGAAATAAGGCCACCGAGTTGAGTATAAAAACAGTACCCATTGCAACGGAGATCTGTTTTTCTTCTGCGTTCATTACAGGCGACAATGCAGCAATAGCACTTCCACCACAGATCGCCGTTCCAGCTGATATCAAAAAAGATGTTTTACGTTCTATTTTAAATACTTTTCCCAGGATAAAACCAATGATAAGCACTCCGAAAATAGAAACTACGGTAAACAGTACGCCTTCTTTTCCTGCTTTCATTGCACTGAATACATTCATTCCAAATCCTAGCCCGACAACAGAAATTTTTAGCAGCAGGTTTGTGGCCTTGTGATTTAAATGCAGATAGGGATGTTCCATTAGTTGCGCCAATACTAATCCTAGCAATAAGGCTAAAGGAGGCGACATAAATGGAAAGAGGCACAGCAAAACTGCCAGGATGAAGATAATTTTACGGGTGTTTAAATTTAAGTTTAGCAGGTTACCCGCCTTTATTTTAGAAGAATTTGAATTGTCTTTGATTTGTGTCATAATTTTGATTGTCTTTATTTTCTAATTCAAAGATCCATAACTAATAAACCCCGATCAAATCATTAAAACTTATCTTCCATAACTTCATGTTATAGAAGATAAGTTTTTAGACATTATTTATTCCCAACCCCATTTTTTGAAAATGAGATGTCCTTTATCGGATTGCATAAACTTGATAAAATCCTCAGTTTCCGACTTATGCGTACCAGTGCTACCCCTCACTACAGGTGTACCTCTATAGACTGTTTGTGTAACAGGAATCCTAACCATTGAGGTGAGGTCTGGTAAACGGTTATGCCAGGAGCCAAATGTTATCCAGGCATCATATTGAGGATCATTTTTCCATGCAGCAATACCCAATGCCGAATTTGCAAATGTACCTGCTATACGCTGCTGTATGTTTGCAATCAGATCTTGTCGACCTGCCAAATCTTCCCAAAGCCCCATTTGCCCAGCCCCATTCACATCAAGAATTTTCACACCTGGTTTACAGAGATCGCCCAGATTTTTGATGTTTTTAGGATTGCCGGGCCGTACCAGGATCGCTGCCGCACGTTTATATAACTCTGTCCGAGAGTTCGCCACTATCATGTTTGGGTGGTCAGACATGAATTTTGAAAGCATGTATTCTGCTCCTCCAAAGAACAGATCTGCATGTTTCATTGCATCCGGCATCCATTCATTATCTGGCCCGGCAGTGACTTTAATTACGATATCATGCTGCTTTCCAAAAACCTTCGCACATTCATTGATCGGTCCGAGCGGCCCACCGGGACCATAGACATATAAAGTATCGTTTGGGATTTGTGCATTCCCAATGGTCACTACAGCAACGACTGACAATATGGTTAAAAATATATTTTTCATTGTGTTTATGTTTAAGGTAAATCAAAACCAAACTTTTTGTAGATGGCAGCAGCCTGCGGACTGATCAAAAAATCCATAAAATCTTTTGCAGCGGCCGGATGTGGCGCATCTTTTAACTGTCCCGCTATATATTGCGCATGGATATTCTCTTTTTCAGGAATTTCAATGAGCTCAACAGGATGGCCAATCATTTTCTGATAGTAGGCCTCAGTATACCATACTGGAGCGGCGTCACTTTCGTTGTATAGGATCCTCATTGGTGATTGGCGATGATGGATCATGGTAAGATAAGTAGTCTTATCTTTAACTTTATCTTCCATGATGGTAGATTTTAATGTTTCCCCTCCAGCTTTCACATAGGCTTCTTCAATACGTTTACCGATCCCTTCATTCTCTGGATTGGGCATACTGATCCTCAGCTCTTTATTTGCTAAATCTTTGAGTGACTTCAATGCCTTCGGATTTCCCTTTTGGACCATGATTGCCAACCTGTTTCTAGCATATAAAGTCGTTTTGCTAAACCATTCAGGGGTCATGTCTATCCGGTTCTTACCAGCTGTATAAACATCCGGCTTTAAGGTAATTCTCATGTTGCCCACCACAATGCTACCGGTTTTTATTTGTTGGGCTAAAATGCCTGGGGGAAGCGTTTCGGCAAATACCCGCTGATAATGTGGATATGACTTTTTAAAGGCTGCAATTAATTCGTCAATGCACATAAACTGGTTACCGGCAAAGAAAACCACCAGTTGGGGATCATTAATGTCTCCAAAAAGATCAGGCACATTGTCTACTCCAGGTACTGTGAACTGAACTTTACTTTCAGGTGGAGTATTCCAGGGCGGATCAAAGCGATGATCCTGGGCCTTAACATTTCCACAAAGCAATAAAAATGCAACTGTGACTAAAAAGGTGTGATTTATATATTTCATGATTTTCTAATTATTTGGTTTAAGGATGTACAACTGCCCATCCCTGATATTGACGGATGATGATTTCACCATTGCCGCTGGGTACATAACTGATAAAATCAAATAAGGTATTTTTTTCGATTTTCCTTTCTCTGACGGTATTTTCACATTGTGCAAGAATTACTCCTCTGGATTGCAGTTCTAACAATGTTTTTTCAAAAGATCCGTTCTTCTGGTAAACAGCTACGCCATCTCCAAAGGCAATAAGTTCTGCATTGATTTTCCCTTTTAACCTGGGATCGTCGAGTGCATTTTTTAGGTTTCGAAGTGTTCCTGCAATCTTTTTCTCATCACCGTTATTGATTACATACAGTGCCTTATAATTTTTCAGGGTGGCTTTTGCCCCTGTAAAATTAGCAGGTGTAGCTTGGGCAAAAGTGGCCGAGGTTGCTGCGATCAGCAAAAATAATGTACAGATTAAGGTTATTTTTTTCATGATTTTAGATTTTGATGATTTATTTAGTTGTTAGTTTTACTTGTTTTTCGGAGGTTACAATTGGTGCAAATGGACCATACTTATGTTGATTTTCAGAAAATTTGTCGGCATATGGTCCGTATGGCGCATCAAAAGGTTTTTTTAACAAATCAGGGTAATCTTTTCCCTGATCTTTATGTGGTCTTGGCTGTGAGTTCACAAAAGCAGCGAGATCCCAGGCCTCCTCATCACTTAACTGCGCATCTCCATATCTGGCACCATATGGCATATTGTTCTTTACGAACCCCGCAAAGTTACTGAGTCTATACATCCCTGCGCCATCATTGTAGCTGTGTTTGCCCCATAATGGCGGATAAACATAAGTTAGTTTGTCTTCACCGAGTATTCCCTCACCATTTGCACCATGACAACTTTGACATTTACTGGTATATAAAATCGCTCCATGTTTGACATTCGCTGCCCTATCCAGGAATTTTAATTTTTCGGTTCCCGTTCCAAACACTTTCTCCCCTTTTTTTACACCTGTTCCAAGCCATTTCATATAAGCCAGCATTGCCTGTATCTCTTTACTAGATTCGTCTGGTACTTTGCCTGCAAGACTTCGATTGAAGCACTCTGCAATACGTGCCGATGCAGGTTCAACCTTTCCTGATCTGCCACTCATTTTAGGAAAACTGGAAATAAAACCAGCATAATTATTTCCGAACAGTTTGGTTCCACCCTCGAGGTGACAATTCTGACAATTCATACCATTTGTAATACGGGCTATGGATCCATTTGGCCCAAAATATTTGCTCGTATGTGCTATTAATTCTTTGCCATACCTGATCATCTGGCCGTACTTGGTGTCCGCCGGAATCGTATTTTCATCAGGCGCTTTCCAGGCATCAGCAGGTACAACCTGGCTTTTGACGTTAACAGCAGCTATACCGGTTTCCACATCCTGTTTGGTTTTTGCTGTCACTACATCTGGCTGCCCATTAAAAAATAAAGTGCAGATGAAAATGGTTCCACAAGCAACAAATAGAAACGCAATGATAGCCGTTGTCCTGGCTGTATATATAAGTGCTTGTCTGATTTCTTTTTCTGTTGATTCCTTATTCATAACCAATATTTTTCTGTTACAAATGTGCATTTATTCTACTCATCAGAAAAAGCATAAAAAGTTATTGATGATAACGTAAGGTTATGATGTCAGTACCCGTTGAAACAAATTGTTTGTATCTTAGGTTATCTACTAAAACCGTGTATGATAGATTTCCGTTTGCAAGTATTTTATGCTGTCGCTAAAAGGCTGAATTTTACAAAGGCCTCGGCAGAGTTATTTATCAGTCAGCCTGCTGTAACCAAACACATTAAAGAATTAGAGCAGGAGTTCAAAATGTCATTATTTGAACGCAGTGGAAACAAAAAAATCAGCCTCACCCCAGCCGGCGAATTATTGTTGCATTACGCAGAACAGATTTTTGGAACTTACCGGGAACTGGAATATGATATGAATCTACTTACTAAACAGCATAAAGGAATATTGAGGATTGGTGCCAGCAGTACTGTGGCACAATATATCATTCCACCTGTATTGGCACAGTTTCACAATAAGTTTAAGGATATACAAATTCAACTGGTTACCGGAAACACAGAAGATGTAGAGCAGCGTTTGATTGCTAAGGAAATAGATTTTGGAATCATTGAAGGCATCTCCCGGAACCCACAGATTAAATACGAACAATATCTAAAAGACGAGCTGGTGCTGGTGTGTTCTGGTCACAATTATGCCATGAAAAAGGAAATGATCAAACCGAATGAGTTGAAGGATTATGATTTATTACTTCGTGAACCTGGTTCTGGTACACTAGATGTTATTGCATATGCTTTAAAAGCACACCAGATAAAGGTGGGGGACTTAAATATAGAAATGCAGTTAGGTAGTACCGAAAGCATTAAATCCTATTTGATTCACAGCAAATGCCTGGCTTTTTTATCTATCCACTCCATATTGAAAGAGCTCAAGAATAATGAATGCCGCATCATAGATATCAAGGATATGGTTATCGAAAGGCCGTTTCATTTCATTCAGCTTCATGGTCAGCAGGACGCTCTGGCGGAACTATTTATGCGCTTCGCTAAAAGCTACAACTATAATGTATAGTGTTACCGAAATTTCGAGGCAATATCAGCCAGCTAAAGTGCTGCTGCTCTTTGTTTCTGAAGCTCCTGGAGGTGACGATAAACATTTTTACCTGGGAAATACTAATCTGTTTCGAACAATTTATCTTGCATTTAGTGAGGTATTTGGCGATTTTAAATCTGTAGAAGATTTTTTGCAGTTCTTTAAAGGCACGGGATGCTTTTTGGAACATCTAACTTGTACACCTATTGATAAATCGTCAGTTAAAATCAGAAAAAACCAGAGGCAGGGGGGAATAGAGCAATTAGCTCATAAAATCAGAACATATCAACCCCGATTAATCATGATCCTAATGAAAAGCATTGAACAAGAGGTTAAAGAATCTATTGACCTATCAGGCTTATCGTTTATCGAAGAAATTGCAGTTACCTGCTATCCTGCCGGCACTGAATCAAACAGGCTTACTTGCATCCGGGATACCAGGGTTATCATCTCCAAACTGGCATCGATATTGACATAACATGCAAATATATTGCTGTAATATACCGATACAGAACAAGATGAAAATTCAAGATCAGGAAAACACCAAACAGCATGCAGGAGACCATTTGGCTAATGAAAGAACATTTTTGGCCTGGATCAGAACCAGTATTGGTATCATGGGATTTGGCTTCGTGGTGATGAAATTCTCGCTATTTATCAAGCAGATCAGTGCCGCACTGGGGAGTAAAGTGCCCCTGCACCAAACCGGAGATTCCCGCATTATCGGGATTTTTCTAGTTGCCCTGGGAGCAATTACTATCATTTGTTCTTACTTAAGATATAATTCAACGAAAGAACAATTGAATCAGGGGGTGTATTACCATTCAACACTTTTTGTTAAAGTTTTAACCGCTTTAGTTTTCATAGCTAGTATACTTTTACTGCTCTACCTTATTAAAACAACATAGGCAGTTAAATCATCTGTACTTGATGCTTTAGAAAAGAGAGGAAGGAAAGCGGTCGATATAGCGTTGTTTTTTGATATAAATTGCTGATTGCATTGGTCAAGGATCTTATAAAAATTTCACCTCTTTATGATAATCCACAGGAACAGGATAAGTCAATATTTTATGTTCCCGTAAATATTTTGGGTACCGCAATACGCTGTGAAGAATATATACCTGAATGGCCACTGAAAAAATAGGCTGTAAAACAGGCTACCGCAAAAAACATGGTGTATTCACTACCAAAAAGTTCTATACCCATAATCGTACAGGCAAGGGGTGTATTCGTTGCACCAGCAAAAACAGCAATAAATCCAAGGGCAGCAAACAAACTAACTGGAGCATTTAATAAGGTCGAAAGTGCATTGCCTAATGTTGCGCCAATATAAAACAAAGGCGTTACCTCACCACCTTTAAATCCAGTTCCTAATGTTAAAGTTGTGTAAATGGTCTTCCATAACCAGCTCCAAGTATCTGCTCCACCAGGCTGAAAAGCAGAGGGAATTGTAACGGCTCCTTGGTATTCGCTATCCACGCCCAAACTTAAGTAATCCGGTTTCCCGATGGCGTAAGTCAAGCCTATAATAATCAGACCACCGATAACAGGAATAAGCCACTGGATCTTACATACTTTAGAAAAAAAGGCCTTGATCTCATGCACCATTACAGCAAACAGGTAGCTGGCCAGACCAAACAATGTGGATGCTAGAATAACCTTACTAAGCAGGAGTAGGTTTACCGGCAGGTATTCAGATAGAAAGTAGGCACTTTTCTCTATGAGATCGATGTGATAAGCGGTATGATGGATGCCCCAGGCAGAGACAGTAAGATCACCAAGCACGCTGGCAATTAATGCGGGAAGTAAAGCCTTGTACTCTATTCTTCCAATGGCCAGAACTTCCATTGCAAATATGGCACCGGTGAGCGGTGTTCCGAACACCGCCCCAAACCCGGCTGCAATTCCCGCGGTAAGGAGCATCTTGGTGTCTACCTCATTTAGCTTAAACCAGCGGCTAAACATTCCTGCGATGCTTCCTCCGATTTGTACCGCGGTTCCCTCTCTTCCAGCCGATCCGCCAAACAAATGGGTAATCACTGTAGTTATTAAGATTACTGGCGCCATCTGCCTGGGCACTCCACCACCCGGCCTATGGATTTCATCCATGATCAGGTTATTTCCTTTTTCTGAGGACCTACCAACTGACTGATAAATCAGGTGGATCACAATACCTGATAAAGGTAGCAGAAAAATGAGACAGGTATGCTGAAAGCGAAAGTGAATGGCCCAGCCTAGCAGCCAAAGGAACAAGGCAACCATACTTCCTATTGCAATGGCAACAGGAAGTATAAGCAGCGTCCATCGAACCGCATATTTAAAAACCGAAAGGTGTTCAAATAAAAATTTATTATGTTTCATTGTAGGTTAGCGGCTGATTTATAATTTTTTATAAAAAGTATTGATTCCTGCAAATGATGCCCTATCACCAAGTTCTTCTTCTATCCGAAGCAACTGGTTAAATTTAGATACCCTTTCAGAGCGGCAGCCACTTCCTGTTTTGATGTGCCCCGCACCGGTAGCGACAACCAGATCCGCAATTGTCGTGTCTTCAGTTTCACCACTGCGGTGAGAAATAAAGCAATTGTAACCGTTTTTTTGGGCTAGTTCTACGGCCTTTAGCGTTTCGGAAACTGTACCGATCTGGTTCAATTTAATCAGTACGCTGTTTGCAATGCCCTGGTCGATTCCCTGCTGGATAATACTCGGGTTGGTGCAGAATATATCATCTCCAACCAATTCCACTTTGTCTCCCAAAAGGCTGGTCAGCTTTTTCCATCCCTCCCAATCGTTTTCGCCCAACCCGTCTTCCAACAGGATAATTGGGTACTCTTTTAACCATCCTTCCCAAAAGCCAATCATTTCATCTGTTGTGATCCGTTCTTTAGAACTTTTATAAAATTCATATTTTCCATTATTCCACATTTCGCTGGTCGCTGGGTCAAGACAAAGGGAAATATCCTTGCCTGGAGCAAAACCGGCAATATGTATCGCTTCCATGATGATTTGGACGGCTTCCTCATTAGAACTCAGATTTGGCGCAAACCCACCTTCGTCACCAACTCCGGTATAATAGCCTTTCGCTTTTAGCAGACTTCTCAGGGAATGAAAAACAGCTTCGCCCATACGGATACTTTCCTTAAACGAGGGGGCGTTATGAGGGGCAATCATAAATTCCTGAAAATCGATGTTGTTATCAGAATGCCTTCCCCCATTAATGACATTCATGCACGGTACGGGCATTACGTAACCTTCCCTTTCCACTAGCTGCCTATACAAGGGAATCCCTTTTGCAACGGCCGAAGCCCGGGCGAAGGCGATTGAGGCCGCAAGCATCGCATTTGCGCCGAGCCTTGATTTATTCTCGGTTCCATCCAGACCAATTATATGATCATCGAAGGCCTGCTGACCCTCAAAGGATAAGCCGGTGACTGATTTGCCGACTTCGACGTTAATCCCTTTTACTGCTTTTTCCACGCCTTTACCATTATAGCGCTCTGGATCACCATCTCTAAGCTCTACGGCTTCTTTTTCACCCGTACTTGCCCCGGATGGAGAAATACCCCTTGCTGTTGTTCCGTTAAGAGTGACTTCTACTTCTACTGTCGGATTGCCCCTGGAATCCAAAATTTCACGGGCATGAATTTTAGTTAATTTCATAGTTTTTTGTTTTATATTGATTTTTAGTATTTCGGTTGCTTACAAATAATTGAGTTTCTCAAAAGATCAAAACCAGTGTTCCCCCAATGATCAGCAGGGCACCAAAGAATACTTTCAGGGTAAGAGCTTCTTTCAGGAACACCATTGCAAGTATAATAGTTAGGGCAATACTCAACTTATCAACAGGGGCGACCTGGGACACTTTCCCGATCTGCAAAGCCTTGTAGTAGAATATCCAGGACAAGCCGGTGGCAAGGCCAGATAAAAAAAGAAATAGCAGGTTATGCTTTGACAGTTCCGTAATTCCTTTAAGTTCGCCTCTGGCCATTACGATCCCCCAGGCTACAATCAGTATTACCACCGTTCGTATGGCAGTAGCCAAATCAGAATTGACATTGGTTACGCCGACTTTTGCAAAGATGGCCGTAAGGGAAGCAAAGAAAGCTGATAATAGCGCGTAGATCCACCACATAGTTTTATGTTAATTTTCCGTTATTGAATAATTCCAAAGTAAATGAGTACAAGAACCGTTGCTCCGGCAATGATCCGGTAAATGCCGAACCAGCGGAAAGAATGCTTTTGAAGATAGGTGATGAAAGAGCGGATGGCCATCCATACATCCCACCCGCACCTGCTTTACTTAAATGAATGATCGTAGTTAGATTCGGTTCATGGGAAGGGCGTAGACGCTTAACGGTGTTTTTAATCAGTCCTGAAGCAATCTGATCTGCACTAGCAACTAGTAGCGCAATGGTAATAAGAACCTGCCAAATTTTTTTGCAGAAATTCTGGAAGAGGCAATAAATAATGAAGGCATAAAAAGGAAGCCAAAAACGCTTATCACTGGCCCAGTACATGATCGTATCCCAGAATGCATTATGGTGCTGATTTATCCACAAGAACCATTCAGTTTCAACCGGCAGGACCATTGCTAACACTGATCTCACTTTGGCAGACAGACAAAGTAAGACAAGCGCAATTAAGATAGCTGCCAGCAATAAGAGTTGAGAATTTATTTTTAATTTTTTCACCTACAATACTTTGACCGGCAGATTTTATTACCTGCTGGAATTTCTATTGTAGGCGCCATCAGCTTTTGAAAAAAGCGGTTGAATCGGAAGGACACCATTTCCGTATTGCAAATATAATACTAATAAAATGATGTGCAAAATCTTAAAGTAGGTGTTGAGAATTTAATTTATCACTATTCCTCCTTATTTGAATACGAGAACCAGTTTCTTATTCTTCTACCGTTTAAACAAGCATCATATCACGGGATTAAAGCTTTTCTTAAACAAAATGAAACCGCCTGGAAATAACCATGTTATCTATATAGGAATTTTTTTTATAACCCTAAAAAATTAAAGTTATGGGATACCATGAATGGAAAAACTGTATTGATGCATGCTTAAAGTGTGCTTCAATTTGCAATCATTGTGCAAGTTCATGCACTCAGGAAGAAGACGTGAAAATGATGGCGCGGTGTATTGAGCTTGATATGCAATGTGCAGCCATCTGCTACTCTGCCGCTCAATTGATGAGTATGGGTAGCTCTTTTGCTCAAGACATTTGCCGTATTTGCGCAGATATTTGCCAGCAATGCGGAGATGAGTGTAGTAATCATCATACCCAGCATTGTCAGGAATGTGCAGATGCTTGTAAGGCTTGTGCGGAAGAATGCAGAAGAATGACAGGAGTAGCTGCTTAAGATGCCAATCACCGTGAGCATTAATTGATTAAGGGCAGCATTCTAGTTGCCCTTTCATTTTTATAAATAGGCAAATTTATTCCATTCATTTTATTTTCATTATTCCCTCCTTTTAAAAGACCGCCTTGCTGATGTGGCCACCATTGAATCTTTACGGCAAAAGAGAGAATTATGGTTTGTTCGACCAATCTGGCTTGGGCCAAAAGTTATACACTCCATTATTCCACCGTTTTCTGAGAATTATGGTATTAATTTACCCTTTTATAAATAGAAGTGATATTTATCTTGACAAACCCACTTTTAGTGTAGAACTCCTTATCTCTTTAAAATTTGATAATGCAAAGGACGTAAGCTTTTTTGGGTTGATTTTTAGATATCTAAAAAAATGAAGAAGAGAAGATATTTTTTTGAACAATTAAGGGAGGATTTTGCTGAGTTTTTGCAAAATCCTCCCTTAAATATAATGGTATTATCTTAGGCTATTTGGCAGCTAAAATGTCCAATTTTTCTATAGACGGAGGTGTTGCCAATAGGTCTGGTGCATTTTCCATTAATGCTTTTGCGATCTTACCGCCAAGGTGTGCCTCTCTGCCTTCTTCGTTTGAAAAAGTATCGTAAATACCGAAGGTAGAAGCATCAATACGGAATGCATACCACGTAACGGTACCGGCTTCTTCAAGAGCAAGCGGTAATGCTCCTGTAATAAAATCTTCAACGTTTTTTTCTTGGCCGGCCTTTGCTTCCAACCGAACTAACAATCCTAATTTTTTCATTGTTTTTATTTTTTAGTTAAAAAATTCTTCAATCAGACAAAATTAGAAAAACCAGCGCTGCTTCGTTTATTAGTTTGGTTCGATAAGTTATGAAAAGAGGTCAATTTGAGTGGATGTGGTTGGGGCTATACCCAAATTCATTTTTAAAGGCTGCACTAAAATTTGACAAGCTGCCATAGCCAAAGTCCATAAAAATTTCGGAAGGTGTGACTTGGTTATTATGTAACAATTCTTTGGCCTTGTTAAGCCGTTTTTGCTGAAACCATTTCCCTGGAGATTCCTGGTATATACTTATAAATTTTCTCTTAAAAGTAGAGGCACTCATATTGCACAGAAAGGCTATTTCGTCAATATTCAAGTTCGTATAAAGGTTCTTTTCAATTACCATTTTAAATGATAATTCTCTTTCATTGATTAGTAAATAATGTAAGTAATCTAAAAATACCGTCCCATATTTATCCGCCAGATAAAGCATTATTTCTTCAAATTTCAGTTCCAAAATCTTTTGAGAGATAGATTGTTGCAAACCAAAAATCTGTTGGAGCGAATGAATATAATGGATGATAAAATTGTCTTTCTCTAAAAGGAAATAAGGTATATCCGTTATCTTTTTATCTGAGGCATTCTGACTGAAAGAATGGGAATGTTTCAATAAAAAATCGGTGATGTTTTTGTGAGAAAAGAAGAAGAGTAAACAACGGTATGAACTTACACCTACCAGTTCGGTAACCAAAACATTATTAGATGTGATAAGTAGCGATTGTGTTTCATTGATTGAAATGATATCATTAGAAAAGTGAATGTTTTTTTGACCATTCAATAAGAAACTGAATACATTTTTATTCAGGCCAATCTTGTTTCTATAACCGTTCTTATACACTTCGTAATTGAAAATTTGCAAATCCGAAGTATGAGTTTCGTTATGTTCCCATAGATCTTCGGGAAGGTTTGTAATGTCCATCGTCAAAATTAAATTGATTTTTTACGGAGTGTTCTTTGGTTGTGTCATTAAGAAATTTGTTCCAAAAGCGATTTTAGCCATTTGAGTTTTTTCTTGCTGTAAGGAGGGTACTTGATAACGCCTTACCACCTGACGAATAGATAAGCTCAAAAAGCTGTTGCTTTCTTTCATCCATCTTTTTCGGGAATATTTCCAAAAGTTTTTCCGAAACCTTTTCTGCAAAGCTATCTAAGCTTGTAAGGTCTTCTTTAGAAATATCCCAAAAACCTGCGGGAAGCCGAATCTCATCTTTTCCAAAATCTGTCCCGTTGTATCCGAGCAGGTATTCGGCACCGAGCAAGGTAAGACATACCATAAAAAGCTTTGTTTGCTTTTTGAAAATATACCGCCTTGCTTTTTTATCCAGATTAAATAATTCGGCTACCAATGGTTCCTGATCTGTACAGCTAAACATAATGTCCACTCTTCCATCGGGAAAAATAATGACTTCTTTATCTTCATCGGTATGATTGGCACATAGCAGGAAACTCTCCACAAAACCGGAGAGCCGTTCGTCAGGAACAATTTTTATGTACTCAAAATCTTGCATCGTTTTTATGTGCATCTGACCTGGGAAGAAATATTGGATATTCTTAATCAATCTGTCAGATGAATCATATATGCAAAACTAACAAAATAAAAAAACAGTCTAAAATACACCACCACACCCGGCAAATGCTGAGTGTGGTGGTGTAAGATTTTACATTAATGAGGTCGTATGGGCTGTTACAACTTATAGATTTCTTTTAATGCTTCTTTCAATGCCAAAGGTTTTCTTCCCAAAAGGTTTTCCAGATCGTTTGTTACCTCTTCAAACTGGTGGTTTTTCTGATCTTCGGCAAAACCGGCGGTTAGTAAAATGGCAAATTCGGGAACGCCAAACTGCTTTAGTTTTTCGGTAAACTCTGTTGGGTCGGCATTGGTGTAAGAAACCGATTTGCCTGATAATTCCGAAAGAGCCTGAGCTACATCGGTGTACGAATACAGTTCGCTGCCTGTAATTTCATAGGTTTTATTTTCGTGTCCGTCCTGCAACAAAACATTGGCAACAGCTTCTCCCATTTCCCTGCGGAGGGCAAACGGTGCTTTACCATCACCGGCAGGCAGGTAAATTCCGGCTTCAAAAACGTGCTCTCCCACATACATCGGTATCACATCGGTGTACAACGCATTGCGGAGAAACGTATAGACAAGGCCGCTGTCCTTGATGGCATCTTCTGTTTCGAAATGGCTTGCCATCAACCATTTGATAGCGGATGTGCTCAGATCTTTCAGTGAAACACCAGTGTAAACAATATGTTGTACACCCGCTTTTTTGGCAACTTCTACTACGGCTTTTTGCTGTTCGCCCCTGTTCTGAGCTACCGTTGAAATCAGTAAAAGTTTGTCTATTCCTGCAAAGGCTTTTTCCAGCGATGCGGGATCGTCAAAATCGCCAATGCGTACCTGTACACCCTTATCTTTCAATGCCTTTGCTTTTTCCTCGCTTCTCGCCAATGCAACAAAGTTCTCTGTTGAGGTATGTTTTAACAACTGGTCTATTACCGCTGTTCCCAAATGCCCTGTGGCTCCTGTTACTAAAATCATTTTTTCTATTTGTTTACTATTTTCTAATGTGACAAAGTTACCTATATTTGCTATACAATTTATATGACTATACGATTGTATAGTGCTATACAGATGTATAGTTAATATAAATAAAAGTAGTTGTTGACAGGAATTTTACGAACAAAATAATTGGAATGATGGATAGCAGGTATTCAGATATTATGAAGTGTGACAGGGGTTTAATCATGGCACTAACAGACACGCTGAATGTGGTGAGCGGCAAATGGAAACTGGCGGTGGTATGCACCTTGCTCAGTGGTAAAAAACGTTTTACGGATATACAAAGGGCAATTACGGATATTACGCCCCGAATGGTTTCCAAGGAGCTGAAAGAGCTGGAAGTCAACGGTGTGGTCAGGAGAAATGTGATTAACTCCACACCGGTTTTGATCGAGTATGAATTGACACCTTCAGGTGAGCAGCTTTATGAGGTCATCCAAAAAATGGTGGAATGGGGCTTGCAACATCGGGAGATTACGCTTAATGGGATGGAGGAAAGAAAGGCTGATGAAGTCATTATATCCGGGTAAACTGTTTTTTAAAACCGGTTACTTTCTATTCTGAGGTTTCAAATTCAGCACCACGATCTCGCTCTTTGTGCCTACACGCATCGGCGGGCCGTACGTACCGATGCCCTGCGACACAAAAACGCTGGTTATTTGAGATCCTCCCAGAATTCTAATAGGATAGCCTGATGTGCTTCTAAATCAGGCTATCTTATAATATTACCATTGGCCTAACTATATTATTGATTTGTAACGCTTTGAACGCATATTAAATGCATATTCAGTTCCTTCCATTACATCGCATATCTCTTTCTTAATAACCCGGTCTTCAACAGTCCCTGATTGTAACACAGAAAGTTTCTTACTTTCAGAATCCATAGAGTGTATGTATTCTGCATCACCATTAACCGGAATATTCGCGTTATGGGTGACGACAATGATTTGGCGATGTTCCTTTGCCTGATTCAAGCGGTCAACAATCAGTTCATAGACAAGGCGATTGTCCAGATCATCTTCTGGCTGATCCAATAATAGCGGCATTGTTCCCTGACTTAGAATAATAGTTAAAATTGCTGTTGTTTTTTGTCCAGCAGAGGCTGTACTCAGAGGCTTTAATGCTGAAGATCCTGAAGGCTTATACTTGATTGAGATTTCATCCTCAGGCCAGAACAGTTCAACTTCGTCCATTTGCGATTCGGTAAGATCTGCAGCAAGATTTCTGAAATATCCGCTTATGCCCGTTACTACTAACCCGGCTTTTGAATCTACAATGGCTTGTTTCACGGTCACCATTTTTTGCTCTGTAACTCCTGTAAAAGCTATCTTAACTAATTGGTCTATATCACTTTCAAAACCAGTTGGCTTCTGTAAAATCCCCCTTAGTCTGACAACAAAATCGCCCTTATCCCTAAAAGGAATAATAGTCACATTAATTTTATCGTCCTGCATTAAATTCTCTACATGGTCTTTCCTTGCTTGGAATATCTCGCGAGTCTTGGCGAAGAAGTCGGTCTTGATACCTTCCCTTTCAGTCATTTCTACACTCAGCGACGTTTCAATCTCTGTTAGGCGCTCTAGCTCAGCAGATTTGATCGTTCTGGCTTCTGTAAGCGCTTCAAATCTAGTAAGATCGTTCATACCTTGTTCCGCTAGTTCTGCCTTTTTCGCTTCAAAATCACTTTCATTTGCTCGTAAACTATTGGCCCAAGAACTGGAAGTTAAAGCGATTTCAAAAGTACTTTTAAGTTGGACAGCTCTTTGCTGTAATGCTATCAACTCAACTTTGATAGCATTGTATCCATTCACAACAGCTTGAGATAATTGTTCCAGCTCAGTTGATTCAGATGCCTCAAAACTATCGAACTGGATATTATCAACAACGATATCTTCAGCTGCTTCCTCTAATAGCCCCTCTTTCGTTTGGGCTTCATTGACAAAATCATTTATCAACCTTTTCTGGGTTGAGAACTTTTCTTTATCAATGAGCAATGTCGCTATTCCACTTTGCTGGTATAGTGATATCTGATCTGTCAGATCTGTTATCTCTGTCTGAAGCCTGCCTTTCCCCGCGATTTGTTCCTGTTTAGTTCTAATTGCAGCAGACTTTTCCAAGAATGACAGGCGTAAAACATCACGCTCATTTTTAATATCTTCCAAGCCTTCAACAGATCGGTCAATGCGTTCTCTTAAAGAGTTCGGCTTTTGTGCAATTTCATAGATCTGCTTTTGTGAATAATGTTCATATTTTAGAAAATCAATATACCCTTCAGCCGATTCAGGAAGCCATGCCGAAGTAACTTGGTCGTATTTCTTAATGCTAATCGTTTGGCGACTAGAATCAGTTATGTCAGTAGCAGTAATCTTGTGTAAAATACGGTTACGGACAAATTCGACAACTATTATTGTTCCCTCTTTAATAACGCCTTTCTCCGTCTTTGAATCAAACTTTTTATAGAAACCATTATGGTCCGATATTATTTCATTCAGTCCTGAAATATCTAAGGTGCGGTTAAATAAGCCTCGGATAAACCTGAGGATGCTTGATTTACCGCTACCTCTTCCACCAATGATCGTTGTTAATTGAGGGTTAAATTCAATATGTAATGGAATGCTTGCATGCGTCACATGCGATCCCGTAATCATAATAGATCTAATCCACAGGTCGGGTGCTTCATATGGGTGTTGCTGATAGCTAAAGTCATTACGTATCCTAAACTTAGGCATCAATATGGCTTGCCTAAGGCCTTCCAAGGTGGGCTGTTCGTCCATTTTAATCCAGGTATATCTAGAACCGATACCATCCAAACCATGCTTAGAATCCCCTGAATCATGAGGATTATCTGAGAAAGTCAGAACCGCCAACTTAGATGAAACTGCATATTTTGCCGCAGTGAACCATTTCTTAATGGTAGTGTCATCAATACGAGGAGTTGGTTGACTATAATACTCATTTAGGCTATCCCTTAGTTCTGTATTTTCTGTTGTAGATAAAGATTGATTTAAGAACTCCTTGTGAACCACCTGAACTGCATTAATGTAACCCAATGCATAAAACTTCTCTAGATTAGCAACGCTTACGTCACCCAAACCATTAAACTCATCAACGTGTGCGGGTATGATTAACGCCCCTTCCTCATTGGCAATGTCTGCGACATCAAAAATATTCATAGAAGTGAAAGCCTCCGCATTAGCAAAATCCGAACGACTAATTCCGCATCGGATTAGGAAGTCATTAACGTCCGCAGTGGTTTTCTCGACATCAAAGAGGATTAGCAGATGGATTTTAGAAGTGTCACATGTGATTTCCACACCAGGAAAAATTACAAGGCCAGTACCAGTGGCTGCATTTTTAATCTGATCAATAGCATTACCAGAATTATGATCGGTTACGGCAACACAGTTCAAGCCCTGATCAATGGCTTTTTGCACCCATTGTTCAGGAGAAACGGTCTGATCCCGGAAACAAACACTTTCAGTTGTATGTAAATGCAGGTCGCATTTTAACCAGCGTGTACCTTTAAAATATATTTGAGAAGCCATAATATTAAGATGACCTTAAAGCTACAGAAACACAATTGCAATATTGAAGTTAACATGATTTTGCACGTATTAGAACCAAATAGCACTACGCCAACAATCCGTCGATCACCCAAAGACTTCATAATTCCCTCCTTTAAAAAGACGGTCCTGGCTGATCTGACTTTAATTAAAGCTTACGGCGAAAAAAGAAATTTCGGTTTGTGTGATAAATCTTGTAGTATCCATTATTCCACCGTTTTTTGATAGAAAAAGAGATGAGTATTTGATAATATTTGTGAACTTAAATAATAGAGTGCACGATTTCTTTAACGATATATTACCTTTTAATATTTTAAAAAAAACGACCAATTAACGATAGGCTCACTATTAAATGTAATGGTTGCTTTTACCTAGCTTCAAATAATCCTTGTGCAAATTCATCTGGTAAAGGACTTTCCAGTATTCCCTGAGAAGCCATGTTAAGGTCATAGGCGACCCTTCTAAATTCTACTTTAATACTTTCCGGATCCGATACAGAACTCTTCTTATCTATTGTTAGCATAACGTAACATCCCCGTGAATCGCCATCCTTTGGTTTTCCAACCGATCCTAAATTGATTACATGTTTAAAAACACCGGCACTGCTTTCCATTATCCGGTGATAGGGTTTATGAGAATGGCCGACAAATAATAGGTCAGCATTTGCTTCTTCCATCATTTCCAGCACCTGTTTTTCTTCGGTATCAAACAACGTATATTCATCTACACTCCGGGTACTGCCATGAGCCATTACGATGTTTAATTTTTCACTGCCTTGCTTAAATTCCAGTCTGATGTGCGCAGGGAGCGTCAACAAATAATCTCGATGATGTTGTTCAACTAAGTGGTAAGCATACTTTTTACCAGGCTCGCTTAAGCTCTGGGGCGTAGTGATCAGGTTTTCTACTTTTAAGTCATGGTTTCCGGCAAGGGTAGCTATACCCCGCTTTCTAATTTCAGCAATGACTTCATTTGGCCACACGTTGTAACCTATCAAATCGCCAAGACAGTATATAGCATCAGCAGTCTGTTCGTCCAGGTCTTCCAACATGGCCTTAAAAGCCGGAAGGTTAGCATGTACATCCGAAAAAAGTGCAATCTTCATTATTGTATTGTTTCTAAGGTCTTAGCTGGATAGTATTTTTTTCTGAAGTAAAAAGCAAGGTTCACCAGGGCAATCAGTGCAGGAACTTCTACTAAAGGGCCGATCACTCCGGCAAAGGCTTGACCTGAATTGATTCCAAATACGCCAATGGCGACAGCAATAGCGAGTTCAAAATTGTTCCCGGTTGCCGTAAATGCGATAGAAGCGCTCTTAGAATAGTCTGCACCAAAATAACGTCCTGCAAAAAAGCTCATGATGAACATGATGGAGAAATATATGACCAGTGGAATGGCAATTCTAACTACATCCATGGGAATGTGTACGATTAATTCTCCTTTTAAACTGAACATGATCACAATGGTGAAAAGTAAAGCAATAAGGGTAATGGGAGAAATCATAGGTACAAAGACATTATTGAACCATTCTTTTCCCTTTATACTAATCAGCACGTATCTTGAAATAATTCCAAGCGCAAAAGGCAACCCTAAATAAATCGCAACACTTTTAGCTATTTCACTAATCGTAATATTAACCTCCAGGCCTTTCAAGCCAAAATAAGGAGGCAATACCGTAATAAAGATATAGGCAAAAACACTGTATAATAATACCTGGAAAATACTGTTCAATGCAATCAGACCTGCTGCATATTCCCTGTTTCCTTCGGCAAGTTCATTCCAGACTACCACCATGGCAATACATCTGGCAAGGCCAATTAGGATCAGACCCACCATATATTCCGGATAGCCCCTTAGGAAAATAATGGCCAGAAAAAACATTAGTAATGGCCCAATTACCCAATTTAGAATAAGCGAGACGCTTAATACTTTAGTGTCTTTGAATACTTCACCCATTTTTTCATAACTCACCTTTGCAAGCGGAGGGTACATCATCAGGATCAGTCCAATGGCTAAAGGAATGTTTGTGGTGCCACTGGAAAAGGAATTTATAAAACCAGAGGATGAAGGCACGAAGTAACCTATGCTCACCCCAAGAGCCATTGCAATAAATATCCATAAGGTTAAATACCGGTCAAGGAAACCAAGTTTTTTTCTTTCGGCCACAGGGGCACAATTATTTGCGCTCATTAAGTCTTTTGGTTTATATGTTCGCTGATAAAGTCATCCGAGTAAACTTTAATCAAGTCTCTGACCCTTCTGAATTCGTCCATGACTTCTTCCGCAGTTCCAGTCGCTTTTGCAGGATCAGGAAAGTTCTGATGAAAGCGCTCCACCTTGCCAGGAAAATAAGGACAGGCCTCGTTTGCATTATCACATACGGTGATCACTGCATCAAAAGGAATAGACAAGTATTCATCTACATGGTTAGAGGTATGAGATGAAATGTCAATGTGGTCTTCTGCCATGACCTGCACCGCTTTTGGGTTTACCCCATGGGTTTCTATTCCTGCACTATAGATATTGGCTTTACCTTCTGCATAATGACGCAGGTAACCTTCAGCAAGCTGGCTTCTGCAGCTATTTCCTGTACACAGGACTAATATATTTTTCAATTTTGTTTAAATTATGGTTTTACTTCTTCTTTCTAATAGGACGGTATCCCGCCAGGTGTCATGTTGTTTTCCAATCTTTTCTCTAATGCCAAGGATCCGAAAACCCGCTTTCTCATGAATTTTTAAGCTTGATGCATTTTCCGGAAAAATTCCAGCCTGCAAAGTCCAGATGCCTTCCTGTTCACTTGCCTTGACTAGCTTATTAAGCAGACCAGATCCAATACCTTTTCCACTAAACTCTGGATCAACGTACACGCTCACTTCTGCAACCCCGGCATAAACGCATCTGGAAGAAACAGGGGTTAATGCGGCCCATCCACGGATAGTACCATTCTAATCATAGACAAAGCGACAAGTTTTTAAATGTGAATCGTCCCATTCCTCAAAGGTTGGGGCAGTGGTTTGAAAAGTGGCATTGCCAGTTGCAATTCCCTTTTCATAAATAGATTTAACCTGCTCCCAATCTGAAAAAACTAAAATTCTAATCCCCATGTTTTTTATTTAGCAGCAGCCACCACCTGGAGTACACGCATTTGCGTCACCTGCCAGGTTTACCATTTCAAGTTTTTCTTTTTTTGCCGGAATGCCGCATTTGTCCATGGCAAGGCAAGCAGTCGTTTTTGAGGTCAAAACAAAGTTATCCCCGTCAAAGGCTAGGTCATATTTACCTATGGTTTCAGACTGATATTCTACTTCTATATCAAGATCTTCCATACCGATAACCTGCTCAGACAAAGAAATGATGTTCAATAATTTTCCTGCTTTCAAACGGTGCTCAAAATCATTGGCATCCCAAAGCTGGAAATTTGCTACTTTCTCATGTCGTACGGTACCTCCGCAGTCGATAAAGTCTTTAGTGATTATACCAACTTCGGTAACATGAAAATGCTCAGGCACAGCCTGACCGTTCTCTAGTTTAAAATTAACGCTTTCTCTTTTAGCCAGGATTTCTTTAATTTCTGATAATTTCATAACGATATATTTAATATTGCAATTTAACGATTGATTTAATCTTTAAAAAAACTAACAGCAGTCAGCTTCTTGTATGTAAGCGCCTAAAAAAGCACCCATCTGGGTCTCTATTAATTTCCAGGTTACCGGATTGATACAATAACAAACACTGACTCCTTCAATGGTACCCTGAATGATTCCAGCAGTCTTTAATTCTTTTAAATGTTGGGATATCGTCGCCTGGGCAAGACCAAGTTCTTCGACCAGGTCCCCACAGATGCAGGTATTCGAAGCAAGTATCCTTTGTAAAATTGCGATACGGGCAGGATGGGCCAATGCTTTTAGTAAAGTAGCCAATTGGTTTTGTTCGGCGCTGAATATTTCTGTTCTTGTAAGTCCCATAATTGTATATTGCAATGTTACGATTAAATAATTTAATATGCAACTTTGTTAGAAACCGAGTAACTCTTTATTTAAAATAGATATGGCGCAAAGACAGGTTTGTCCTACCCTTTGTACCATATCTATTAAATCTAACTAGCTAACCTAATACTTACAGGTTTTATCGCACTTCCCAGAACCCTTACATGCTTTACTGCAGTTATCCATACAGTTCGGTTTGGTACAAGTTTTGGAACATTTGGTACAGTCATGCAATTTTGTATTGCAGCATGGAGTATTGGCGAAAGAAATGGAAAATATAGTGATCACCATTATCATGGTGATAAATAAAAACTTTTTCATGTTTTAAGATTGAATGTTTAATTAATTAATGAACTGATAAAATTGAATCAAGCAATAAATTATTAAACAGCAGGCGGACGCCAGCTTACCGAAGAGTATCGAGACAACTCTCCAAGGTAATTCGGGATGGATACTTTCTTCATGAAGATAGGAAACAAGGATGCAGGAGATAAAACTTCACTTTTCAGAAAAGTAATATTTATACAGATGGTCATTGTTTGACAGGCGGTCGGATTACATCGGTTTTTCGATAAATCGGTGCATGATGACTCCTTGGTCATTTCATGACAGCACTTGTCTGATGCACTTCTTTGCATGCTTTTTGCATTTCCTTCCATAAATGGGAAAACAACAATACATAAAGCCAGAAACAAGACCATGATCTTCATAAGGCGAAATTACGACAAAGAGTACTTATAGATCTTATATAACTTTGAAAAATTTTTACATAATTCCGTGAGTCACCTAATATTTATCAAAATTTGGTTAATAGTAGACTAAAGTAAATAAGGCAATGTCATTTTGTGATTTGCCAATCCATAACTAACTCATATATCAGCTTTTTAAGATGAAATATTAAATTTTAGAACAAAACTTATAAATGATTTGTATTAAGTTAGTTACCTGATAATGAGAAAAGCCTATGCCATAAGTTTTGCAGTATTCTACCTGTTATTAACAACAGGCATGTTTGTCTGTATTGTTCATTGTGCAGGTGAATATTTACTCGAACCGCAGGCAAGCAATAATCATCATAACAAAGCCAAATCCCATGAAGAGGCCAAACCTCATACCCATAAAGAAAAACCGTGTTCTAAAGAGAAAGATTGTGAGTGCTGTGACCAGCATGGGCAGTATGCCATCAGCGAAAATATCCAGAATTCGTCCAGCCCATTTTTCACTGCCTTTGCAATTTTAACTTATCCAACAGGTTTTAAGGATCTCTTCATCTTTCGCAAAGAAAAAAAATCTATGGATTGGCCAAAGGGTAATGCACCACCTGGCCTTTTAAAAACTCCACTTTATATTTCCAACTGTACCTTCCTGATTTGATCAAGCTAGGACTATTTAATAGTCCATGGAACATCCCGTATCCTATATATTTTCATTTAGCTTGATCTTTTAAAATGTTATTACATATAAAAAATATGGTTTGCGACCGTTGCACAATGGTTGTACGCCAACAATTAGAACACCTGGACTTGCAGGTTTCAGAAATCTCTCTTGGGACGGCTCTTGTCTATCCTGACCCTTCGGAAAATAAACTGAGAGAAATAGCAGCGTCTTTTAAAGTGCTTGGCTTTGAGCTGATCGATAATGAAAAGGATAGGTTGATTGAAAGCATCCGAAACACCGTTATAGAAATTATACATCATTCGGATTTAACCCAACATATTATCTTCAGTCAGGTATTAACGGATCGCTTACATAAAGATTATAGCTATCTAAGCCGCCTATTCTCTGAAAGCGGAGATCTGACCATTGAAAAATTCATTATCCAGCAAAAGATCGAAAAGGTAAAAGAGCTGCTTCAATATGGGGAACTCAATCTAAATGAGATCGCATGGAAAATAGGGTACAGCAGCAGTGCACACCTTTCAAATCAGTTTAAATCAGTTACTGGTCTCTCTCCAAGAGAGTTTAAGACCATGAAATTAAATAGCCGAAAGCCACTGGACAAAATATAATCAATTATTTATTAAAACTAAACAATGAAAAACAAATTAATCATGCCATTAATTGCCATAGCGGCAATTGTGGTAAGTTGCCAAAACCAGCAATCCAGTAGTCAAACGAATGATTCGCTAATGAACGGTGACAGTTCCGCCCATGCGATGAGTACCACGAAAAGTAATATGGCAGATTCGTCCATTATGTTTTCCATGAACCAGATGATGGAAAATATGCATAAGATGGAGAAATCAGGAAATGCGGATCATGATCTTGCAGCTTCTCTCCAGGAACATCATAAAGGAGCTGTTGATATGGCAGAGGCCGAACCAATGTTTAAATCAATGGCAACAAAAATGATTGCTGACCAAACAAAGGAAATCCAAGAGTTCGAAAACTGGCAGGCAGGGCATAAATAAAGTTGATCCACAACTAATTGTATCAATAAACCAATCTATTTAATACTTATAACTATGAAAAATAGACTAAAAATGCTATCTCTTGCCTCGCTATTAATTTTTGCGCAGGCATGCAGTAAAGATGATAATCAAATCACTATTCAGGAGCACGATAAAAACCAAATGATGACCATCATGCACCAGATGATGGATAAGATGGATGCCATGGAAATGACCAAAGATCCTGATAATGATTTTGCCATGATGATGACAATGCACCACCAGGGAGCGATTGATATGGCTAATGCAGAACTTAAAGATGGAACCGATGCCACGATGAAAGCAATTGCACAAAAGATGATCAGCGCGCAGACCCAGGAAATTGCCCAACTCAACACATTTTTACAGGCTCATCCTGCACATTTAAGCGTACCGGAATTTGATGCGCAAATGATGATGGGCATGGAGAAAATGGGGCGTAATGCAGACCTGCAAATTATAAATGGAAGAATAGACCATGATTTTGCGATCCTGATGGCCCAGCACCACCAAAGTGCTATCGAAATGTCCAAAATGGAACTGGACTACGGAACCCATTCAGAGATGAAAACAATGGCTTCTAATATTATTGAAGACCAGGAAAAAGAAATCAAGGAGTTACAAGAATGGCTATTGGCAAATAACAATAAATAAATGTTTCAAAATCTGAAAACATGCTCAAATTGGGCATGGTGCATTGCAGGGAATATGCAGAGGCTTGCCGCCAATGCGAAAAATCTGTGAGCAGATGGCGACAGCTGCTTAGATCAGTCTGATAATCTTACCTGTCCTAAATGGATAGGTAAGAATTATGTATATTTTTTACAAAACTTTATAAGTTTAGCAATAGAAGTCCGCTTATCTTTGACTGGTAGTACGTAATTAAAGAATATTACTATATTTATATAAATGAAATCCCGTTCATCCATACAGTTTAAGGCTGCCTTTTTAACTCTTGTATTCCTTTTGAATACGGTAGTAGGCTTCGCTTGTGCTGTTGGAACTAACATGGGCTTCAATAATGGGCATCACCAGGAGCAGGGAAGGGTTCATTCCAGTGGACATACCCGTAAACACAATCAGGCTCATGATCATTCCAAACATAGTCATGATAAAAGTACTGGAACAGATCATGCCTCTAAAAGTCAAAAAGACAATTGTTGCAAGGAACAAGTAGACAAATTAACAAAAGCAGATAAGTTGACCCAACCAGGGTTTAATTATAATTTGCTGTCATCTTCATTTTTCCTTTTGCCTTCGGCAGTTTATCGAATAGGCGAGGAGGTTACTTTTCCAGTAAATGTTCCCAATACCTATTTTGTCCGGCATTGCCGTCCGCCAATTACTGACGTACGTATTGCCATACAAAGTTTCCAAATTTGATTTTAAAGCTTAATCGTTTTTCCCGATGGTATTAACCATTGCAGCTCAATAATTATTCTATTAAAATTAAGAAAATGAAAAAGATATTTCTAATTGTTGCTATTATAGCAACATCCTTTGTGCAATATGGATTTGCACAAACTGACCATGCTGATCATCAAACGCAACCTGTTGCACTCCTTCCTTTATACTATAATATTAAAGACGCCTTAGTAAGTGGCGATGCAAAACTTGCAGCATCAAAAGCCCAGGAATTTGTTAAAGGGGTAAACAGCACTGATTCCAAAGTAATTAATGAAAATAGTAAGAAGGGCTTATTGGAACATGCTGTTAAACTTGCTAAAAGCAAGGATCTTAAAAGTGAGCGTGAGCATTTTGCCGGTCTTTCAACCAGCATGATCACCTTGGCTAAGACATCAAAATTATCGGCTGAACCTGTTTACCAAATGTATTGCCCAATGAAAAAAAGCAATTGGCTAAGCAGTGAAAAAGCAGTTAAGAATCCGTATTACGGCAGTGCCATGCTGACCTGCGGAAATGTGGTAGAAACTATAAAATAGAGGTTATTATCTAAATAAGCCCTATGCAAAAGCATAGGGCTGTTTATCTATTTTTATTTTTTTCAGCATTTAAAAGCTCACCTATTTTCCAGAAAAGATCTTAGGTTTTGTAGACAAGAAATGTTGCAGGTCACCTATAATTCAAGAACAACATGAAACGATTAATAATAAGCGGGGTAATGTTTACCCTACTTTTTGCCGCCTGTACGGGCGGAACAAAGTCAGTAAATAGCGCTGAAAATAAAAAGGAAACTCAGCTACCTAAAAAGGGGGTTACTGCCGAAAGTATAGTCCCTACTAAAGAGGTTATTTCAGCTTACCTGGAACTGAAAAATGCATTAACAAAAGATGACGATAAGACTGCTGCGCAGGCTGCTAAGAGCCTAGTTGAAGCCATAAACGTAGTAGACAAAGCTTCGCTAAGTACAGAACAATCTAAAGTCTTTACGGATATCGCTGATGATGCAAAAGAACATGCTGAGCACATTGGATCCAATGCAGGAAACATCAAGCACCAGCGGGAACACTTTGAAACTTTAAGCCAGGAAATTTATGATCTGGTTAAAGCGGGTGGTAGCGCAGGACAAAAGCTTTATTATGATAATTGCCCGATGTACAATAATGGAAAGGGTGGCAACTGGCTTAGTGATACCAAAGACATCCAAAACCCATACCTGGGCAAAGAAATGCCAACCTGTGGAAGTGTTAAGGAAGAACTAAATTAATCATGGGCAGGGTAACAAAAAGTCTTTTGTTTTTATCAGGGTTGCTGGTAGTTATCCAGTTTATTCAGCCTGAACGAAATATCAGCATTCAGGCTTACCCTGCCGATATTAGCCGCACTTATCCTGTACCAGAAAAAGTGCAGGGAATTTTGAAAACCTCCTGTTACGACTGTCATAGTAACAATACCCGTTATCCCTGGTACGCAAATATACAGCCTGGTGGATGGTGGCTTGCCTGGCATATCAGAGAAGGAAAACAAGAGCTCAATTTTAATGAGTTTGGCAAGTACTCCTCACGCAGACAGCAAAGCAAGCTAAAAGCAATAACAGGCAGTATAGAAGATGGCACGATGCCTATCAGTTCCTATACACTGATACATAGGAATGCCCGACTTACAAAAGCTGAACAGGACTTGATCCTGGACTGGATAGAAAAAACAAAAGACAGTCTTTTAAAAAATTAATAAAGATGAAAAAACTAGTAGTATACATTTTGCTGATGGGTTTGTACGGGTTCGCCTCTGCGCACGAAGGACAGACCATCTCATTGCAGCAAAAACAACAGCCGGTAGTCTATACCTGCCCAATGCATCCCGAAATTCAGAGTAGCGAGCCTGGCAATTGTCCGAAATGCGGGATGAAGCTGGTCGCTGAAAAGAAAAAAAGCGTTCCGGTTAAAAAAGCCGTACCGGCCAAAAAAAGTCAATCCGAAAAGATGGGTGATATGGGCGGCATGAAAACGCCTTCTCAAAAAAAGATTACAGATAAGTCTATGCACGCAGTGTCCTATACCTGCCCGATGCATACGGAAATCCATGCTTCTAAACCGGGCAACTGTCCTAAATGTGGAATGAAACTCGTGAAAGAAGTTCCTAAGACAACACCAATAAAGCATGATGGAATGGATATGCCCATGAAAGAGGAAGCTAAAAAGCCGGGCAGTATGGAATATATAAAAGGAATGCAGATGGGAGATGATGACGCCACTATGGCTAATATCAGAAAGGCAAAAGCGAATTTAGGCCCGATAAAAACCATTACCAGCAGTACGCCGCCCCGTACAGTGCGCTACGATCTATACGTCGCAGATACTACGGTAACCTATGGAAAAAAATCAAAGCGGGCAATTGCAGTAAATGGCCAGATTCCAATGCCTACCTTAACATTTACCGAAGGCGACACCGCTCTGATTTATGTGCATAATAATCTTGATGAAGAAACCTCCCTTCACTGGCATGGCCTTTTCCTGCCTAACAAAATGGATGGGGTACCTTTTTTAACGCAGATGCCAATTATGCCCCACACTACTTACGTCTACAAATTTCCGATCGTTCAGCACGGTACCCACTGGTATCATAGTCATAGTATGTTTCAGGAACAGATTGGCATGTACGGCGCTTTTATCATGAATAAAAGAAAAGAGTGGGATATTCCGACAATACCAATTACTTTAAGTGAGTGGACGGATATGAAACCTGAAGAAGTACATCGCAGCTTAAAAAATGCGACTGATTGGTTTGCTATACAAAAAGGGGCAACACAAAACTATGGAGAGGCTATAAAAAGCGGAAACTTCAAGACTAAGGTAAACAATGAATGGAAACGCATGACGGCCATGGATGTCAGTGATGTATATTATGAGAACTTCCTGATCAACGGCAAAAACCAAAATGAACAGCCCCAGTTTAAAGCTGGTGATAAGGTCAGGCTGCGCATTGCAAATGGAGGCGCATCTGATTATTTCTGGCTGAAATATGCGGGAGGCAAGATTACCGTGGTTGCCACTGATGGAAATGATGTTGAACCTGTAGAGGTGGATAGGCTGATCATTGCTGTTTCTGAAACCTACGATGTGGTGGTGACTATTCCTGAAAACAAGAGTTATGAATTTTTAGTTACACCGGAGGACCGTACCAAATCAGCATCCTTGTGGCTGGGGAGCGGAGAAAAAGTTTCTGCAGTAAAACTGAAGAGACCTAAATATTTCGCCGGCATGAAAATGATGAACGACATGATGGACATGCAGGGAAATATGATTGAAATGGATGGCATGAAGATGCAGAACCAGATCATGGATATGAATACGGTGATGTATCCCGAAATTACAGGTGAAGAAAGTCCGGAGTCCGAAAGCAAGAAAACTGATGCTCCTGGCATGCAGATGCCTAACGACAAAAGTATGGCAGGAATGAATATGGCTCCTGAAAGTTTGGATATCGTAACCCTGAATTACAATATGCTCCGGGATCCAAAAATGACAACGCTACCAAAAGGGCCATGGAAAGAACTCAAATTCGATCTGACCGGGAATATGAACCGTTATGTCTGGACGCTGGATAATAAGGCGGTTTCAGAAACTGATAAGATCCTGATCAAAAAAGGCGAAAATGTACGCATCATTATGTATAACAATAGTATGATGCGACATCCCATGCACCTGCATGGCCATGACTTCAGGGTGATTAACGGGCAGGGTGAAAATGCGCCAATGAAAAACGTTCTTGACATTATGCCAATGGAAAGAGATACGATTGAGTTTGCGGCCAGTGAAAAGGGAGGCGACTGGTTTTTTCACTGCCATATTCTTTACCATATGATGAGTGGTATGGGCCGGGTCTTTAGTTATGAAAACTCCCCGCCTAATCCTGAACTGCCCGATACAAAGCTTGCCTGGAAGAAGTTATCTGCCGATGATAGGAAATATCACCCAATGGCCAGTATTGGACTGGAAAGTAATGGTAGTGATGGAGAGCTGATGTTTGCCAATACCCGTTATAGATTATCTACAGAGTGGAGGGTTGGTTTAAAATCAGAACATGGGATTGAGAGTGAAACTTACTTTGGGCGTTACATTGGCAGAATGCAATGGCTAATGCCGTTTGTCGGTTTTGACTACCATTACAACAGCATGAGCAATGAAAGGGAAAATAACCTTTTTGGGCAGCTCAGCAATCAAAAGAACAGAAAGGCAGCCGTGATCGGTGCGCAGTACATTCTTCCTATGCTGGTCACAGCCGAGGCAAGACTAGACAGTAAAGGAAAATTACGGTTTCAGCTGATGCGTGAAGATGTTCCCTTGACCAGCAGGTTACGGTTTAACTTTATGGCCAATACCGATAAAGAATATATGGCCGGTTTCAGATACATTGTGACCAAATACTTTTCTCTTTCCACCCATTACGACAGCGATATGGGTTATGGGGGCGGACTTACACTCACCTATTAATTATAAGCATCATGAAGCATACCTATCAAATAAGTGGAATGAGCTGCCAGGGATGCAGCAAAAAAGTGGAGTTTGCCTTAAATGGAATCCATGGGATTTCTGCAGGGGTTACCTTAGTTCCCCCGGTAGCGGTCATTACTATGGAACAGCATGTGCCAACAGAGATATTACAGGAAGCTTTATCTAAAGCTGGTGATTATAAAATCCTGATGGCAGGGGATCACCATGGAGATTTACCCCATAACAAGGTATTGCCGTCTCCTGTCTATGCCGGTCATCCTGAAGCAGATCATCCTAAAACAATAACTAAATCAGGAACAGGTAAGTATTATTGTCCCATGCATTGCCAGGGAGATAAAACTTACGACAAGCCTGGTGATTGTCCGGTTTGCGGAATGGATCTTGTTCAACAGCCCGTTCAAAAGCTGGCTACACAATATAGCTGCCCTATGCATCCGGAGATTATCCGGGATCAGCCGGGAGCCTGTCCGATATGTGGAATGGATTTAGTTCCAATTGGAGGCGGTGGCTCTGATAAAGAAGAAGACCAGACCTATGACCGGTTGCTCCGTAAATTTAAGATAGCGGCACTGTTTACCGTTCCGATCTTCATTATTTCCATGTCGGAGATGATCCCCGGAAATCCGCTGTTTAATTTGATGGAGCTTCGTTACTGGAACTGGGTGCAGTTTGCTTTTTCAATTCCGGTCGTATTTTATGCAACCTGGATGTTCTTTGAGCGTGCATGGAGGTCGGTGGTGACCTGGAACCTGAACATGTTTACCTTAATTGGTATTGGGGCGGGAGTGGCCTGGTTATTTAGCTTACTGGCTTTATTATTTCCCGGTATTTTCCCAGACCAGTTTAAGACCCATTCGGGTAACGTCTATGTATATTTTGAAGCTGCAGCTGTGATTTTGACGCTGGTGTTGCTTGGGCAACTTTTAGAAGCACGGGCGCATGGCAAGACAAATAGTGCCATCAAAGAACTGTTGAAACTGGCACCCAATCAGGCCACCAGGATCGTGGACGAAAAAGAAACAACGGTTGCTATTGATGACATACAAAAAGGGGACCTGCTTCGGGTAAAACCAGGGGAGAAAGTACCTGTTGACGGAAGTATTAAGACAGGAGAGGTTACCATCGATGAATCGATGATTTCCGGGGAACCCATTTCTGTAGATAAAAAACCGGGAGATAAGGTGAGTTCAGGAACCATTAACGGAAATAAAACTTTTACCATGCTGGCTGAGAAAGTAGGATCGGAAACCCTGCTATCCCAAATCATTGACATGGTCAATTCTGCAAGCCGCTCAAAGGCACCCATCCAGAAGCTGGCTGATAAGATTTCCGGCTACTTTGTTCCTATTGTTGTTTTTATTGCCGTAGTGACCTTTATCATTTGGGCAGTATATGGGCCAGAGCCTTCTTATGTATATGCTTTTGTAAACGCAATAGCGGTGCTGATTATAGCCTGCCCATGCGCACTTGGCCTTGCGACCCCAATGTCTGTTATGGTGGGTGTTGGAAAGGGAGCAAAGTCAGGCGTGCTCATAAAAAATGCGGAATCACTGGAAAAGTTGAATGCCATTGACATCGTTGTGATTGATAAGACAGGTACGGTCACCGAAGGCAAACCATCGGTTGAAAAGGTGATCAGCGCAGATGCTGCTTTTACAGTGCAGGATATCCTTCAAAGGATCATCTCCTTAAACAGCAGTTCTGAGCATCCACTTGCTCAGGCGACCATACGCTACGGGGAACAAAAGCAGATAAAACAATTACCTATTGAACATTTTGAAGCTGTTACCGGAAAAGGGGTCATTGGGATTTTTAACAAGGAAAACCTGGCTCTTGGTAACGAAAAACTAATGGAACAGGTTCATGCAGCCATTTCGCCTGAACTAATGGAACAGGTTAAGGACGAGCAAAAACAAGGTAAAACAGTTTCCTACTTAGCAGTTGGTGATCATGCTATTGGATTTGTAGTCATTTCTGATAAAATTAAGGAATCAAGTAAAGAAGCCATTGGTAAGTTACAAAAGGAAGGCTTACAGGTATTCATGTTTACCGGAGATAATGAAGATACCGCAAAGGCAGTGAGTGAAACTTTAAGCCTTGATGGATATAAAGCTCAAATGCTGCCCGAAGATAAACTGAACGAAATTAAACGGTTACAGCAAAAAGGAAAAAAAGTAGCTATGGCTGGCGATGGCATAAATGATGCCCCTGCATTGTCGCAGGCAGATATTGGAATAGCAATGGGTACAGGAACGGATGTGGCCATCCAAAGCGCTGCTATCACTTTGGTGAAAGGCGACCTGAACGGGATCGCTAAAGCAAGGCTACTGAGCCATAAGGTTATGGGAAACATCAGGGGGAACCTGTTTTTTGCCCTAGGCTACAATGTACTGGGAATTCCAATTGCAGCAGGCGTTTTGTATCCATTTTTTGGAATCCTGCTTTCTCCAATGATTGCGGCATTAGCCATGAGCTTAAGTTCAGTATCTGTAATTCTAAACTCGCTACGGCTAAAAAATGTGAAACTCGATTGATACTTTAATGAACGTTGAACACGTAGAGGTAAGATTTGTATTTAAGTATTTGCTTAAATAGTAATAGTCACTATATTTGATCAATGGAAAAACTGGAAACTTGTATTAGGGTATTAGCCGATTTGAATCAGATAAAGGGCTGTAAAGAGCTTTTACGAGCTAATAAGTCATCCTTTTTTCAATTAAGTAATATACTTGCCCTCACCGGAAATGAAGTAAGGCTTCAAATTCTATTTCTTTTAGAAACAGAATTTGAGTTATGCCCCTGTGATTTAGCAGATATTTTAGGTATGAGTACTCCTGCTATTTCTCAGCACCTACGTAAAATGAAGGACGGGGGAATTATTAAAGCCCGCAAAGTAGCTCAAACGATCTATTACTCCATTGAGCCTCGTCATATAGAATTATTAAAGCCTTTATTTACACATATAACTACTCCAAATCATCAAATCAAACAAATATGAAAACAAGAGAAAGGTCAGGATTAGTAGGTGTGGGGTTGTTATCTGCATTTGCAGCATCATTATGCTGTATAACTCCGCTGCTTGCGTTAATTACAGGAACTTTTGGTATGGCCTCATTTTTTTCCTGGGTAGAACCTGCTCGCCCTTATTTAATAGGGGTCACCGTAATTGTTCTTGCTTTCGCCTGGTATCAGCAGTTATCTAAAAAATCGCAGAAAGAAGAAGACTGCCAGTGTGAAAGTTCATCTTTTATGAAATCTAAAAAAGCATTACTTTTCATTACACTCTTTTCAGGTCTACTTCTTGCTTTTCCCTATTATTCATCAGCCCTATATGATGCGCCTGCAAAATTGACTAATGTTCAACAACAAAGTAATTTGAAATCGGTTAATTTTTCGGTTAGAGGCATGTCCTGTGCCAGTTGTACCGCACACATTGATGGGACACTTTCTAAGGTTTCTGGTGTAGCGAAAAGCTTAACCTCCTACGAAAAAGCTGAAACAAGGGTGACTTATGACCCTAAAAAGATTTCAGTTGATAGTTTAAAATCTCAGATAAACAGAACTGGTTACCAAGTAACAAATATTAAACCCTAATAAAAATGGCTAAAGAAATTCAATTAAATTCTACCATTACCTGTCCTTCATGTGGGTATAAAAAAGAAGAGGTAATGCCAACGGATGCTTGTCAGTACTTTTACGAATGTGAAAGCTGTAAAGCACAAATCAAACCTAATTTAGGCGATTGTTGTGTATTCTGTAGTTTTGGTACTGTTCCCTGTCCTCCTATTCAGGAAGGTAGTAGCTGTTGTAGTTAGTCATTTGGCATATAAAAGTTATTATACAATACTTTAACATCTATCAATAACTCATCATTATTTGGTAATTCAAGAGCTACCATCCTATTATTCCAGCTTTATGTAAAATCCTTGGGGAATGGAAATTTATTTCCGTTCGAGTATCACAAACTGTTTTGATAATAACATTATCTTTGGCCTCAATGAAGCTGTTCGCTATTTTTATGACTGTCTTAATGATCTTTACTGGTTTTGATCCATGTAAGGATAAGGATATTATAAATAGCTACATTAAAATAGAAGTGAGTAAGGCTGGCAAAGACAAACCCGATAGAAGTGTTTGCAATCCTTTTTGTAATTGCACCCGGTGTCCATTTTCGATTTTACTTCCACAGCAACCACCTCTTTTGCTAACTTATCGTCCTGTAAAAGGTGTTTTTATTATTACTATTAATTCAGGCACTCCAATCAGGATTAGCCCTTCCGTGTGGCAACCACCCCGGTTTACCCTCGGCTCTCTAAAAGTTTAAAATATTTTATTAGTACCCATAAGGGTAAATATTAATTTCTTCAATGAAAAGATTCATTATGCTTTTTGTTGCAGTGGCATGTTCTATTACTGCCTTTGCCCAAAATAATTTTACTGTAATTTTAAAAAATACAGAATCTAAAGAGCCTTTAATTGGCGCTACAGTGACCATAAATGACCTTAAAAAAGCTTTGTCTACCAATGCCCAGGGTCAAGTCACTTTTTCTGATATTCCAAACGGCATTCATTCCATTGAGTACCGGTACGTTGGATATGCCGCCAAAGTTGACACCCTCGCATTTCCTCTGTCTAATACAGAGCCTCTAATCGTTCTACTAGAACAGGCAGAAGGTGAAGAGCTGGAACAGGTCGCAGTTACCTCCACCAGGAGCAGCCGAACTATTGACAACATCCCTACGCGCGTGGAGGTGATATCAGGTGAGGAACTAGGAGAAAAGGCCAATATGAAGCCAGGAGATATCCGCATGCTTCTTGCCGAAAGTACAGGTATCCAAACTCAGCAAACATCAGCAACCAGTGGTAATGCAGCTATTCGAATTCAGGGTCTTGATGGTAAGTACACGCAGATCATACGTGACGGCTTCCCTTTGTATTCTGGCTTTTCAGGTGGTTTGGGCTTATTACAGGTTGCACCCCTGGATTTAAAGCAGGTAGAGGTGATCAAAGGGTCTTCTTCAACCTTGTATGGGGGTGGTGCGATTGCAGGATTGGTTAATTTGGTTTCCAAAACACCCACCGATGAACGGCAATTAGACTTTTTGCTAAATGGCACTTCGGCAAAAGGCATTGATGCCAGTGTATTTTATGGTGAAAAGTTTAACAAGGTAGGGACTACAATTTATGCAGCCTACAATCATGGCTCACCTTATGATCCATCAAGCCTTGGCTTAACAGCCATTCCCAGGTTTAACCGCTATACCCTTAATCCAAAACTATGGATCTATTTGAATGAGCGTACCACGCTGAATGTCGGAATCAATGCCACGGTTGAAAACCGTATTGGAGGTGACCTGGACTTTATTAAAGGCCATGGAAGCGATCAGAATTCTTATTTTGAAGAGAACAAAACTGGCAGATACAGTAGCCAGTTACAGCTTGATCATAAGTTAAATGATCAAGAAAAGCTAACATTTAAAAATAGTGTCAGCTACTTTGACCGCACCATCACTTTGCCAGACTATCGTTTCTCAGGAGTTCAGGTAGCATCGTATACTGAGGCCAACTATACCCGAAACGGAGAGAAAGCAGACTGGGTGGTAGGGCTGAATTTTTTAACTGATCACTTTGGTGAGGAAAAGAATAACACCTTCCCTTTGCGAAGCTATACTTACAATACCATTGGTGGCTTTGTACAAAACACATTTAACATTAGCCCGAAAGTTACTTTGGAAACAGGTATAAGGGGTGACTACCATAATGATTATGGCTTTCTGTTTTTACCCAGGATATCGGGCTTATGGAAGATTACTGAACACTTTTCTACCCGGTTGGGTGGTGGGTTAGGCTATAAGGCGCCTACTGTATTTACAGAAGATGCCGAACGCATTCAGTTCCGGAATGTACTGCCGTTAGATGTAGCAAACACAAAGGCCGAGCGGTCATATGGTGCCAATTATGACATCAACTATCGTACTTCAATGTTTGATGGTCAGGTTGGATTAAGTGTGAACCAGTTGTTTTTTTATACAAGAATAGATAATCCTATCCTGCTTACTGCATTAACCAATGCTAATTTACAATATCAGCAGCCCTTGGGGAATCTAAATACTAAAGGCATCGAAACAAATGTGAAGTTAACCTACAGCGATTTTAAATTATTCTTGGGTTATACCCTTGCAGATGTAACCCAAAATACCAATGATGTTAATACAACTTATCCTCTGGTATCTCGCCATCGGCTCAATAATGTGTTGATGTATGAGGTAGAGGACAAATGGAAAATTGGTGCAGAGGCTTACTACTTTGGTTCGCAGCAGCTAAATGATGGAGTTAGAGGCAAAAGCTACTGGACAGCAGGGCTAATGGCCGAAAAGATATGGGAGCGGTTTTCGGTATTCATTAACTTTGAAAATATAACTGATACCCGTCAAACAAAGTTTGATACTATTTATACAGGCAGTATTTCCAATCCTGTTTTCCGGGATATTTATGCGCCTTTAGATGGCTTTGTGATAAATGGTGGTGTAAAAATTCGACTTTGAAAGACAAGCTTCTAATGGTCCGAAATGGTTGCTTAAGACAAAGTATAGCTAGTTCGGATTTAGCTTGATGGCATTAACTTTTACAGCTTGGTACGAAATAATGGATTAATTCAAATGACGCGCTGCAAAAGGAAATTGCAGAAGAATGGTTTACTGAATTAAAAGACTAATAAAATGAAAGATATCAATAACCTGGAAAATAAAATTGTAGAAACAGAAGAAAATATGGATCCCCTGTTAAAAAGCAGCAAGGAAGTGCATCCATTTAGTGAGGAGGAAGAGGAAGATGATGAGGTGCTGGATTTAAACAAGAATCAGGAAGAAGAAACCATTCTTAGCCACTGGCCGCTACTCACTGCCTTGCTTATTTTAGTAGTGATGCTAACCCTGGAATTTGGATTTAAGTTCCAGCTAGCGTTTCCTTTGAACCTGATTATTTATGCCATTGCTTTTTTACTGGCAGGGTATAATGTACTGGGCATGGCGTTTCGTAAAGCCAGACATTTTGATTTCTTTAATGAATTCTTTTTAATGAGCGTAGCCACCATTGGTGCATTCAGTATTGGCTCTTATAGTGAGGGGGTAGCCGTAATGGTCTTCTATTCAATCGGAGAGTGGTTCCAGGATGCAGCTGTCAATAAAGCCAAAAAAAGCATTAAGGCCCTGCTGGACATTCGCCCAGACCAGGTTACTGTACTCAGGAACGGCAGCCCGGTTGTTGTCGATCCTAAAAAAATTGTTTTAGATGAGCTGATCCAGGTGAAGTCCGGAGAAAAGGTAGCTCTGGATGGCATTCTTGATTCTGAGTCGGCAATCTTCAATACTGCGGCGCTGACCGGGGAAAGTAAACCTGACACCAAGCGAAAAGGGGAACAGGTACTTGCCGGAATGATCAACCTAGATAAAGTATCTCAGATACAAGTCAAATCCTTATTTAAAGATAGCAAGCTGAGTAAGATACTTGAAATGGTACAGGATGCAACAGCAAGGAAGTCTCAGACACAGTTATTTATTAGCCGGTTTGCAAAGATCTATACACCCATTGTGTTTGCACTGGCACTGCTGGTTTGCTTTGCACCATATTTTTTTGTGGACACTTACAACTTTCAACAGTGGTTTTACCGGGCGCTGGTTTTCTTGGTAATCAGCTGCCCTTGTGCGCTTGTGGTATCTATACCGCTGGGATACTTTGGCGGTATTGGCCTTGCATCAAGAAATGGAATACTATTTAAAGGGTCTAACTTTTTGGATGTAATGACCAAAATCAATACCGTAATCATGGACAAGACCGGAACTTTGACTAAAGGGGTATTTAAAGTACAGGAAATTGTTACCGGGGATATTGATCAAAATGAACTAATCAGGGCTGCCTCTGCAATTGAAATCAATTCCACCCACCCTATTGCCAAGGCTATCGTAGAATATGCTGCCGATAAAGCTGCAGGTTTGAAAGCCGAAAATGTAGAGGAAATATCAGGGCATGGTTTAAAAGGAACTGTAGAAGGAAAAGTAATCCTTGCAGGTAATGCAAAACTGCTTAAGAAATTTAATATCTCTTATCCTGCAGAAATAGATGCACTAGTAGATACCATAGTTGTAATTGCGATTAATGATAAATATGCAGGTTACATCACTATTGCTGACGAAATAAAAGAAGATGCAAAACAGGCCATCCAGCAGATGCATGATCTTAAGATCCAGACGGTAATGTTGTCTGGAGATAAGCAGGCGGTCGTGGATAAAGTGGCTAAGACCCTTGGCATTGATGAGGCTTTCGGAGATCTATTGCCAGAGGGGAAAGTTGAAAAAGTACAGGGGCTTAAAGATGCAGGTAACAGGATCGCTTTTGTGGGTGACGGGGTTAATGATGCCCCGGTAGTAGCTTTGGCAGATGCAGGAATTGCGATGGGCGGTCTTGGAAGCGATGCTACCATTGAAACTGCGGATATTGTAATTCAAAATGATCAGCCTTCAAAGATCACAACGGCTATTAAAATTGGTAAGATTACGAGCCAGATAGTCTGGCAGAATATAACCATTGCAATGGTTGTCAAAGTTATTGTCTTGATCCTTGGAGCAGGAGGGATTGCGAACCTTTGGGAAGCGGTAATTGCAGATGTTGGAGTCGCGCTTTTGGCGATACTCAATGCGGTAAGGATACAGAAGATGAAATTATAAGGTTCGTATAATAAAATCTGCAATTAGCCGTAACTTAATAGAGAGCGTTAATATGAAAGCGGGATGATCAGTATGATTGTTTCCGCTTTCTGTTTTTATAAGCTTAGTAGCCAAGACATAGAGTTACAAGCAGGCCATTAGTATTGTATTACTTAGTCTATCATTAAACACTCATTATTTGATATTTACCAAGGTTTGAGGTTGTTCTTGGTATGTCCTTTCTCTAGCCTTAAAAAAATGGGTTTTTTAGGATATGATTCTCATAAACTCATTCCATTATTCAAATAAGAATTTCAGTTTTTGATGATGAGTACTTGATAATTCGAATTCTATGAAAATGAAGGCTAGATGCGAGTTGAGGAATGCATTAAATAATGCATGAACTTTCAATTCCCGCTTCATCAAATTATTTCAAAAAACAAAAAATACAAATTTCATTTCAATGGCGGTGTTAAATCAATCACGTTGTTAAACCGAGGGTATGTACCTTCTAAATTAAATGCAAGCTACATGGCATTTGCGCATAATTGTAAAAAAATTTAGACCAAACGGATTTCCCCCCGTTTATCCTATAATTGAATAATATTCAAGCTGATCGATGTTCGCAATTGAAACTAATCCACATGCTTATTTGGCTAATTAGATAGCAGTTTATGGAGTTCAACACTGATGTCTAGACAATTGGTGTTTTATAAATAGTTGCGGTATATCTTAATTTTAGGGAAAATTCTAAAAAGTTCGAACCGAAAAATTCAATTTAATCTATTGTAAGTGACTTATTTTCAAGTTCTTAATGTTTAAAAAATAAGAGGCATACTTTTTAGATGCCTCATATTGCCACTTAGTAGGGTCAACCCGCGGAAGTTCGACCCTTTTTGAGCATTGTGAAGCTGTGGTTAATTTTGATAAAGTTTTGAACAACAAGATGGAGGGACAGTATAGGAAAAAGAAATTATTCGATGACAATCGAAAGTAGGGTGAGAAATATCGTAACCTAATATTTGTTGATATTTTGTAACGGTTTTGTTGCGGTTTATCCTCTCATCTTTTTAGATTAATGCAGATTTTAGCGCCTATATATTTAGGTTGTTAAATTTGAAGGGTTTGAAAGTTAAGCAGGTACCAAATTGCTCTATAATTGGAGTCGTCTTGCTGTACCTGATTATCTCTTTGGGCAATATCTTTTTTTTATCCAACCTCTCCCTTTTAGAGTCCGCCCGGGGAATAAAATCAGCTGCGCAGTACAAAGGTAGCTTTTCTCCGCTTGGAAAGGATTCAAAAATTACCAGACAATTTAAGTGTATCCTTGATGAACGCAAGAAAACCGTGCTTCCTGTTTTGGAAGCTTTTCTTATCGGCGTCATCTTATTTTTGGGGCTTTCGCTTTTAGCCTCTAACCTAAACAGGTATTTTCTTGAGATCAGATACAGGATTGCCGGATCAGTCCCAATTTATATTTCCAACCAGGTCTTTCGGATCTGAGATTTATCTCAATTTTCTTTTATTGACAGGTCCTTCAAATGATGAAGTGACGACGGCCGGTTAATCACCGTGTTTCCTGTCCAAGACGTCCGTCAAATCTTTTTCCTTAAATTTTAATTTAAAGACATGATCCGTATTAAACAGATTTTCTGTTTGTTCCCACTTTTATATATGGGGCTGGAAAGCCATGCCCAAACCTCCCCAAAGCCCATCGGGATCGTTGATCTGATCGATCACGTGACCGCTTTTTCACCTTCACTGGCCGCTGATTCAGCAACAGTTGATATACGTGCCGCCCAGTTAAGAGAGACCGCGGCGAATGCCCTTCCAAATCTGAAGCTTAATTATCAGGCAGATCTGGGCTCAAACAATAACGTGGCAGGACCTTATATGGCCTTTGGTATAGTTCCCTCCAATTCCAGAGGTGTTAGGACTGAAAGCACTACCAAGGCTACACTTACTAATCTTGGTATTGTCTCCCTTGATTGGGAGGTCTATAATTTTGGTGCCTATAAAGCTCAGAATGCAGTCGCCAAATCAGAACTTGTCGTTGAACGATCCAAGTTTGCCCAGCGCCGATACCAGACAAGGGCCATCGCTATTGATGATTACCTGAGTCTACTAAAGCTTCAGGACATGCTATCCATTCAAGCAAGCAATATCAGTCGCAATGAGCAGATCAACCGTTCGATTTTATCCCTTGCCAGAAGCGGTGTGCGTCCGGGTGTGGATACCAGTATCGCAGGGGCCGAACTCTCCAAATCAAGATTGAACTATATTGAAATGGACAATACCTACAGACAGGTTCAGCTCGACATTGCAGCAATCAGCGGGCTAAATCCGGAAAGTATTGTCGCTGACAGTACGATCCTGGATCGGCTAAAATCGCTTGAGGTAAACCTATCGGTAAAGTTGACCGACAGTTCAAGCCATCCGCTGCTTGATTTCTACAAAAGCAATTATCTAAGCAGCGTTGAGAAGGAAAACCTGGTCAAAAAAGCCTATAATCCAAAGGTAAGCCTGCAAGCTGCTGCCTGGTCAAGGGGATCAAGCATTGATGCCAATGATAATTTCAACAGTCTCTCGAATGGCTTGGAATGGCAACGGGAAAATTACCTCGTGGGCGTAGGGATCAGTTATAACTTATTTGATCTGCGCAGGCGTCAGTTGAAGCTTAGGACCCAAAAGGCCAGTAGCAATTTTTACTTAAAGGAACTACAGCAGGAAAGGTTAATGTTATCAAATGCCGCCCTTCAAGCAGGACTTGAGATCAGTACCGCGCATAAAAGACTCGATGAAATACCAAACCAGCTAAAGGCAGCGGCCGCAGGGTATCGCCAGAAGCTCTCGCTTTATAAGAACGGGCTGACCGACATCATTGAGCTCAATGCAGCCCTGACCATCCTTTACCGTGCAGAAACCGATTTTGTCAACGCAAAATATCTGTACATCCGGGCGCTTTTTCAAAAGGCTATCGCCACCAACCAAGTAGATTCACTGTTAAACACATTAAAATAATAAAGATATGTCAATGGTTACCTCGGCCCTGAAAAAGCCGATTACAACAGTGGTGATCACCGCGAGTTTACTGCTCTTTGCAGTTCTCAGTGCGCTGAAGATCCCAATAGATATTTTCCCCCAGCTTAATTCGCCGACAATATATGTTATTGAATCCTACGGAGGTATGTCTCCACAACAGATGGAGGGCTTCTTCTCCACTCGTCTACAGGATCAGTTTCTTTATGTTAATGGCGTTAAGAATATTACCGCCAAAAACATTCAGGGTTTGACGATGCTAAAGCTGAGTTTTTATGAAAGCACCAATATGGCAGAGGCTTCTGCCCAAGTTGCCTTGCAGGTTAACCGGGCCATGAAGTTCTTCCCTCCAGGCGCTTTGCCTCCGCAGGTGGTCCGCTTTGATGCCTCTTCACTGCCAGTAGGCCAGCTTGTACTCTCGGCCAAATCCCGCAGTCTGAAAGAAATCTATGATATGGCGGCAACGCGTATCAGGCCCATGTTTTCCTCTGTCGCAGGGCTTTCAGCGCCACCGCCATTCGGTGCCAATTCCCGCTCGATTACCATTAGTGTAGATCCGAGCAAATTAAGGAGTTATAATCTGACTCCGGACGAGGTGGTAGGGGCTTTATCCAAGTTCAATGTCATGTCTCCTTCGGGAAATCTAAGGTTGGACAATACCATGATGGTGACCTCTATGAACTCCCTGGTTAAAACGGTCGATGAATTCAACAACATTCCAATAGCTACAAAAAACGGCGTTTCAATATTGGTAAGGGATGTGGCAAGGGTTGCCGATGCAGCGGATGTTACCGTGGATTATGCATTGATCAACGGGAAACGGTCTGTGTATATTCCTGTGGTCAAAACAGCAGACGCCTCGACTTGGTCAGTGGTAAAGTCCTTAAAGGCCAAAATCCCCGAAATGCAGAGCCTCTTGCCGGACGATGTCCACATCTCTTATGAATTTGACCAGTCTGTTGCCGTTATCAACTCGGTAAAAAGCCTGATCACTGAAGGTGGTCTTGGTGCACTATTAACGGGCCTAATGGTGTTGCTATTCCTGCGTGATCTGCGAAGCAGTCTTATCGTGGTGATCACCATTCCGGTATCGATTTTAATTGGGGTGCTTTTACTAGGCATGTTCGGTCAGACCATAAATATCATGACCTTGAGCGGTCTGGCACTTGCAATAGGGATCCTGGTCGATCAGGCAACGGTGACGATCGAAAATATCCATCAGCACCTGGAAATGGGCAAGCCCAAACGCGAAGCCATTTACGATGCCTGTGAAGAAATCGCATTCCCGCTGCTGCTCATCCTGCTGTGTATTCTGGCCGTATTTGCACCATCTTTTATGATGAACGGTATACCAAAGGCGATGTTTTTGCCACTATCCCTTTCGATTGGCTTCACCATGGTTGTCTCTTTCATCGTGGCCCAGACCTTAGTTCCCATTCTATCCAACTGGATGATAAACGAAGAACGTTACCAGCACTATGACCATGGTAAGATCCATGCTCATGCAGGAGAGGCCCTGGACGAGAGGCAAGGAGAGCAGGTAGAAAAGCATCTGCAAAATGAAAAGGATGAACCGGAAAAAAATGATTTCTTTGAAAGGGTGAAGGTGCGGTTTATGGCAATCATCCAGCGGTGGATGCCGATGAAAAAAGGTATTGTCGGGATTTATTTAGTTCTGGTCATTTCTCTTGCAGGACTGGGATTTGTTTTTATTGGAAAGGATATGATGCCAAAGCTCAACAACGGACAGTTCCAGATACGCATCAAAGCGCCGGACGGTACCAGATTAGAGCGCACCGAGGAGAAATTTAAGCAGGTACTTTCCATTATCAATCAGACAGTAGATAACCATATCGCAGTTAGTTCGGGATACGTTGGGCTTATTCCGAGTAGTTACGGAACAAGTAACTTATATATCTTCAATACCGGTACCCATGAGGCTGTGCTTCAGGTGAACCTTGATGAAGATTATAAGGTAAATATGGATGAGCTGAAAGATGCGCTGAGAAAGAACATCGCTTATAAACTTCCTGACCTACGTATCACCTTTGAGCCGATTGACATGACCGAAAAGATTATGAGCCAAGGCGCTGCAACTCCTATTGAGATCAGAGTAGCAGGAAAAGATATGGACCAGATCGAGTCTTACGCTAATAAGGTGCTCTCTAAACTTAAAAAAATAGATTACCTCCGTGATATCCAGATTGCTCAACCCCTGCACATTCCCGTGGTTTCTATTACCCTTGATAGATTAAAGGCGGCGCAGTTTGGGCTGAACGTGGTTGATATCGCAAGGTCAGTTACTGCAAGTACCTCATCCAGCCGATTTACTGAGAAGAACCAATGGCTCGATGAAAAAACCGCCTATACCTACCAGGTACAGGTACAGGTTCCAGAGTATGTCATGAATACAATGGATGAGCTCAAAGAAATTCCTTTGGTTAAAGGGCAGAGCAGTCCGGTACTGGGCGACATCGCTACTTTCAATACCAGTTACCTTCCAGGAGAATATGACCGCTCCGGGCCAAGACGCTTTCTGACCGTGAGCGCAAACATTTATAAAAAGGATCTTGGAACGGCAACTGCTGATGTAGAAAAGGCACTAAAGTCCGTAGGCACGCCTCCTAAGGGACTAACTGCTGAAGTGAAAGGTATGTCGAGCCTGTTGACTGAAACACTATCTTCTCTTCAGGGCGGACTTGCTTTTGCGATATTGGTGATCTTCCTGCTGCTTGCGGCCAATTACCAGTCTTTCAAGCTTTCGCTGACGGTTCTTTCGACCGTTCCTGCTGTAATCCTTGGGTCGCTTACCGCATTATTGCTTACAGGTTCTACGCTTAACCTGCAGAGCTACATGGGGATGATCATGTCCACCGGGGTGTCAGTGGCCAATGCGATACTTATCGTGACCAACGCCGAAAAACTCAGGCTGGATTACAAGGATTCTACCCGGGCGGCAGTGGTGAGTGCCGGGATTCGTTTAAGGCCGATCCTGATGACCAGTTTTGCGATGATAGCCGGGATGATCCCGATGGCCTCTGGGTTGGGCGAATCCGGTGAACAGACCGCGCCGCTCGGCAGGGCTGTTATTGGTGGGCTATTCTTTTCAACCCTTGCCGCGCTCTTCATCCTTCCGCAGGTTTTCGCTTGGGTACAGAAAAAAAGCAGCTTAAAAGAACCAAACCTAATGCCTAGAAAAACAAGAATTTAAAAGATAAACAACATGAAAACCAGATTCATTCCCATCATAATAATTATAAGTACTCTGGCCGCGTGTGGCGGAAACCAGAAGCCCGTGAACATCAGTCCCGAAAAAAACGGCAAGGAAGCCAAATATGAAACCACAAAGGTCGAAGAAGAGGCCCTTTCCAGTTTTACCCGCATTCCCGGGGTGCTCAAGCCTTTCAACCAGGTGAACATTTTTCCCAAGGCCAATGGTTTTGTGAAAGCAATACTGGTCGATTTGGGTTCTAAGGTGACCAAAGGCCAGCTGCTGATGACCCTGGAAGCACCGGAACTCGAATCACAATTGCAATCGGCAAATTCCCGTTACCTGCAGGCACGGGAGACCGCATCGGCGAGCAGTGAGAAATACAGACGTCTGAAAGAAGCAGCAAAAGAGGAAGGTTCGGTATCTCCGCTAGAACTTGATAATGCGCTTTCCAGGATGAAAGGAGATAAGGCCATAGCTGAGGCTGAGCGGTCAAATGTATCCTCCGTACGTACCATGCAGGACTACTTGAAAGTATATGCGCCTTTTGACGGGGTGATCGTTGACAGGAATGTATCACCGGGAGCACTGGTGTCGGCGGGCAAATCTTCGGACCTACCCATGCTGGTATTGCAGGACCTGACCCACATGAGGCTTGAAGTTTCTATACCTGAGGATTATGTAGACAAAGTGGACCTAAGCCAGATGGTCAAGTTCCGCTTCAATGCGCTGCCGGGGGAACAGCGCCAGGCCAAGATCAGCCGGTCTGCAAATTCACTGGGCAACATGCGCCAGGAAATCGTCGAGGTTGACGTGGCCAATAAAGATAACAGGTTGAAGGCCGGCATGTATGCCGAGGTTGAAATCCCGCTTAAATCCGGTGCGACTTCGCTTCTTGTGCCTAATTCTGCTATCGTGCGTTCTACAGAACGGAAGTACGTAGTGGAAATTGCAAATGGTAAAGCCAAGCTCGTTGACATTAAGGAAGGGATGAAGGGAACAGAGATGACCGAGATTTTTGGTTCCATCAAAGCCGGGACAGAGATTATTTCGCCCGCGAACGATGAGATCAAAAGCGGTCAGACGCTATAAAACATTGCCGGGCGGATATTAGCCGCCCGGCAAATCTTTTTATTAGTCAGATAAGAAAAAAGGAAAATATGAAAGATTTAGAATTTAACCATGAGTTTGAAATCGGGGGAAAACACATTTGCATAGATGTCCCAAAGAAAAGATGCAACCAGGTCTACATCGAGGGAGAGCTGGTTGGGACGGTTTGGGAATGTAAAAAACAAGGGGTAATATCCTTTGTATCAAGAGATTTTAAGCTTGCCCCTTACCTGGAAAGCATTGCGGCCGAGTTAAACATTTTTTACAGGACCTCCCTATGAGTGCCTATGCCGGATGGACATTTCAACCTTTTCTGATCTGTTTCCTGTTATTAATGACTGTAAAGGTAAAGGCGCAAGATCAAACTGCCGTCCCCAAGATATCGGTAGGCTTTGTCATGGGCTTTCCGACCGGTAAGACGGCTAAAACTTATGTCAACGGATATGGGGCATCAACAAAGGTGGAATTCAAGGTTTCGGAGCACCTCAACCTAACCGGATCTGCGGGCTATATGACTTTCCGCTACAGGGATGAGGTAAAAAAACGTCTCGATTATTTAGGAGAGCCAACAAGCATGAATGGTGTTGTTCCAATTAAAGTCGGAGCAAAATATTACTTTGAAGGTATCTATTACGCTGCCCTTGAGCTTGGTGCAGCAAATACTCTTGGAGACCGGCTGAATACCTCTTTTGCCTACGGACCGACTTTGGGTGCCAGCATTCCAATTTCGAAGCATTATAGTGCAGATCTCGGCCTTCGTTATGAGGGTTGGAAAAGCAGCGGAGGGCAGGTTTCCTTTTTTGGACTTCGTTTGGCTCTGGCAATTTCAGGAACTAAAAAATAATAGGCAAAATATTTAACCTAAAATTTAAATTATGACAGAGAAAAATATTTCACAACCATTTGAAACTTTTGACCATAATAAATCCTCAGCAAAGGGTGGAGATAACGCATATCACCCCGCAAACCAAGATAGAGAGGTTTTATTGCGTTACCTGCTGGAGCGGTTGAACCTGGAAACCGGCCATCTCAATGAGAAGCGAAAATTGAGGAAGTAGGGGCCTTTTTAGACCTTTAAAAAACATTCGTAGGAATGGCAAATCAGATTTATTATAACCAGGGGCAACCCACAATATGCATGACAAATGGAAAAGATGATATATCTTTTGGAAAATGATGAGGGTATAACCGAAGTATTACAGCTTCTTTTTAACAGTGAGGGGTATGGGGTTTCCGCGTTTTCTTCGGTAAGCTCGTTTATGGCAGGGCTAAGTGATCATGTTGCAGATCTTTTTCTGCTGGATGTTATGCTCCCCGATGGAAACGGCATTGAAGTCTGCAGTTACCTGAAGTCCTTAGAGAAAACCCGGAATGTTCCGATTATCATGATGAGTGCTCATGCGGACCGTTATGACATTAGAAGGGGCTGCGCTGCAGAGAATTTTATTAAAAAGCCTTTCGATATTCACGACCTGCTGCGTTTGGTAGCGAAACATATTTGACCGGTGATAAAGTACGGGTTCTCTCAAGTTTGGTATTCGTGCTCACAATCAGTGTTTCCATGTCAGAGATCCGCTAAGTCGTTCTTACAAGATATATCAACAAAAGCATGCTTGAAATGAAAATAACCACGGTAAGGACTTTGATGAGTGTAGAGGAATGGTAATAACTGCCTTGATTAATAAGTGTATGAGTTTTTTGATAGCGCATAAATGCCAGGATGATGGTCAGTGCGCCTACCCCGACAAGAAGTATTCCTATCCTCTGTGAGTTGCCGGTTTGGTGTACGACGGCTTTGGCCCCAAGAGCGAGAGTGATCTGCTTGATAAAAAGTGAAAACTTTACCACCACAAAACCAAAGCCCATAATTCCTATGCTAGTTCTTATCCAGGCAAGAAAAGTCCGTTCGTTGGCCAGATGGTCACCAGTGTTTGATTTAGGAATGGCTTGTTCTTCTTTTTCCATTATTGATAATATTGGTTGACGGATCACCGCATGCCTGATTAACAAAATTTTATCAATGCTGTTTGGGCGAGTACTGTTTTAATTATGTAGCTTTTCGATAAATTCCCTAGCATTTTTAAATGCGTTACTCCGCACAGCACATACGATGATAGACAATTTTGTCGAACCTTTTGAATTTTAGTGTTGCCGGCATAAGCCATTGATATTTAAACATGACAATAATTTTCGGCGTTTGCGGCCCCGGGTGAAATGGATCCGGCACAACTGATCCTAATCTTTGCATCGTATCGAAATACCAATTTGCACCTTTTAAAGATTCACTGCCGTTTTGGTTTTTACATTAGGGATGAACGATTACCCATCCTTCCGCCGAACGGATGATGATCTCTCCGTTGCCGCTTGGCACATAGCTGATGAAATCGAAGAGATCTGACTTATCGATTTTCCGCTCGCGAACGGTATTCTCGCACTGCGCAAGAATTACGCCCTTTGACTTTAGCAAATTAAGCTGCTCAAGGAACTTTCCATCCTTGCGATAAACCGCCACGCCATCCCCGAAGGCGATAAGCTCAACCTCCAGTTTTCCCTTCAATCTTGGATCCTCCAAAGCATTGTTGATGTTCCTGAGTGTTCCCGAAATATGTTTTTCCTCGGCACTGTTAAGTACATATAGCGCTTTATATGATTTCTTTTTTGCAACAGCACCCGTAAACGGTTTTTTTGTCTCCTGTGCAGATACATTGGTGGTGATGACCATCATGATGACAAGCTGGAGTAAGATCAGTAATTTTTTCATGTTTCTATTTTTTCTGTTTTATAGGTGCGTGCTGTTCAGCCATGTCAATAAAGGGACCATATTTATGCTGCTTTTCGCTAAAGTGATCTGCATATGGCCCGAAGGGATAATCTATTGGCTTTGTGTACAGGTTTTTATAGTCGTTTTTGGAATCCAGGTGCGGTCTGGGCTGCGCATTCACAAATGCAGCTACGTCCCAGGCTTCCGCATCCGTTAAGTTCGGATCTTTGTAGGTGGCGCCATAAGGCATGTTGTTTTTGACAAATCCTGCAAAATTTCCAAGCCTGAACATTCCTGCACCATCGTTATAGCTGTCCCTGCCCCAAAGGGGAGGGTACATATATCCTTTTCCATCAGGTGAGGCAACGCCTTTGCCCGTTTCTCCATGACAGCTGCTGCATTTGGAGGCATATACCATTTTCCCCTTCAGGGGATCTGCAGGCACATCCAGAGATGGGATTTTTTTTACCGAATTATCCGCAATGGAATGTGCGGCATCCTGTTTTTTTCCAACCCATTTTAAATAGGCCAACATGGCGACCATTTCCCTGGAATTTCTTCCCGGAGCTTTGCCGTTCATGCTTCGCTCGAAGCACTCATTAATCCGTTCAAAGGCTTCTTCCTTTCTACCGCTTCTTGCGCTCATTTTTGGAAAACCTGCATAAAAGATGGAGAAATTATTCGCAAAGGGCCTGGTTCCTGCATCCAAGTGGCAGTTCTGACAATTCATACCATTAGTCAGCTTTCCTACGATACCCTGCGGCCCTAAATAGTATGCCGTACGGACAATCAAATCCCGGCCATACCTGATCAGATCCGCATCAGCTTTGCCCTGAAGCTGCATCGTATCAGGCGCCTTCCAATATTCGGGTTTAGCAACACGGCGCTCTAAAGGTTTTATTTGATTCTTTTGAATGGATGGATTAGGCTTATCCGCATAGAAACTTTTTGGAAGATGAAATCCGCTGAGTGCTAAAACAAGAGAAAACATGATCACAACGAATAGAAATGACGTCCATACGAGATATTTTCCAAACCGGGCAAATACCTGCAGTTTATCCTCGTTGTTTCTTTCTGTTTTCACACTTTTAAAATATTAATTCTGAAAATCCTTAATGGCCTCACCAATATCAAGCACCTTTTGCTTGCCATCAATAACGGATGCAATCAGTGAGCTTGCAGCCGCACTTCTGTATCCACCGGCGCAGTGTACTGCTACGGGTTGCTCCAGCGGAATTTCGTTTACCCTTTCCCTTAAATTTCCCAGTGGAATATTTATGCTGTTCTCAAAAATACTGTTTTCCATACGCTCTGTCTTGTTCCTCACATCCACAATGGTATATCCATTTTGGTTCTCTTTAAAATTTTGGATATCGATAATCTCATCCGGGACAGTTTCTACTGCGTTTATAAAACCGCCGGCAAGCTGCGTTTCATACCCGATGGATGCGGTCCTCGCGATAAGACTATGCAATGTAGCAAGATTTTCTGCCATAAGATAATAAGGCTCTTCAGGCTTCACAATGCTGCCCAGCCAGGTTTCAAATTTGTTTCCATCCATGATATTTACAGCGCCTTCTATATGTCCCTTCTTAAAAACATCTTCCCTTCGCGTATCGATAATTAGGGCATTTGGTTTTAAGTTTTCACCGGATTCCATGATCTGAACCGCACTTACCGAATCTTCAAACGGTGCTGCGCCTTTCTTGTTCAAGGCCACATCAAAAGGGAAGTAAAATGGAATGAATGGCTGGTTTTCATTTAATGCGCTCACAAAATCGGCCTCAGTCATTTCCTGCAGTGACCAGTTACTTCTTTTTTCAGCACCAATGGTACTGCTATTGGCCTCGCTCAACGCTTTTCCGCAGAGCGTACCTGCCCCGTGTGCCGGATACAGAATCACTTCATCTGAGAGTTTCATCAGTTTGTCCCTTAATGAATGGTACATTTGGGCGGCAAGGAAATTGCGTTCCGCCATTGAATCACCTCCGCTTTCCCTTAAATCCGGCCTTCCGCAGTCACCGATAAAAAGGGTATCTCCGGAAAATAGCGCTTTTTGTTTCCCATCGTGTTCGAGCAAAATACTGATACTATCCGGAGAGTGCCCCGGGGTGTTGATTGCCCTTAAGGTGATCTTTCCCAGGGTTATCGTCTGGTCTTCATCAAATGGGGAAAACAGGTAGGACGGCGTATTGAGTTTGCTGCAATATATTGTTGCGCCGGTCTTATGATGGATTTCAAGATGAGCACTCACAAAATCCGCATGCGGGTGCGTCTCGATAACACCAACTATTTTGGCCTGGTGTTTTTCGGCAAAATGGTAATATGCAGACGGATCCCTGGAGGGATCGATCAATATGATTTCATTCCGGCATTCGCTCAGTACCGCATAGCTGTAATGGGAGAGGTGCTTGTCTTCAAATTGTTCTATTTTCATGTGTTTTTATTTTTGATTAATGTGTTTAACGGTATGATTCCTGCCTTTGCCAGGTTTACATCAAATTTACCCTTTAGCGGTTCTTCGCACTGTAACTTTTGTCACAGCGCCCCAAAATCTTCTCAGCAGTTTCTGCCTGCACTTTCATCATATTTGATCGGAGAGAGGACATGGAGCAAAAGGGTTCTGGCATAGCGGTAGTTGAAGGTGAACAGTAGGATGACCGGCGAAATAGTGGTTGCGATGATTGCCCACTGCTCTTCTTCGCCAAAGATCATGAATGCCGGAATGCCCGCATTGACAAGTTCTGCGACAATGAAAACATAGCTCACATACATCGCTCCGATAAAGAAGCCCGGCTCTATCTCATAGTTCAGGTTGCAGCAGGCAAATTTTTTATTCATCTGATCATATTTCCAATGGAACATGGAATGGGTATATAATTTTCCCTTTCGGCACCTGGGACATCTATGGTCTATTATAGCCCTTAGTTTGCTCATCAGATTCTATTTTATTAATGAGGGAGCTTGCTTTTCATCGCTCCGTATAGATAGGTGCCCAGGAGCGCACCAAGGATGACCACCGCCATACCGGCATATCCGCTCCCAAGGTTGACGAACATGGGGCCGGGACAGGCGCCGGTGAGTGCCCAGCCCAGGCCGAAAATGGTGCCGCCTAGTAGGTATTTTATATAGGCCTTGTCCTTATCGTGGAAGACAATCGGATTTCCGGCCAGATCCTTGGCTTTGAATTTTTTGATCAGCCATACTGCAATTACGCCAAGTACAACGGCCGTACCAATAATTCCATACATATGGAAAGACTGGAAACGGAACATTTCCTGGATCCTGTACCAGGAAACAGCCTCAGACTTGGTCATGATGATTCCGAAAAGTGTTCCTGCAAGAATATATTTTATGAATTTCATTTTTTTTAGATTTAAAAGATAAAAGGCATGATGAGGAAAGTCATGATCAGGCCACCAACAAAGAAACCGATTACGGCTACTAGTGATGGTACTTGCAGATTCGAAAGCCCGGATATGGCGTGACCAGAAGTACAACCGCCTGCATAACGAGATCCAAAACCGACTAATAAACCACCGATGAGTAAAATAGCCAGCGTTTTTAAATCTTTCATTGCTTCCAGTGAAAACAGGCCGGTTGGATTTAACCCACCATCGAACTTAATGCCCAATTGATTTAAATCGGAGATTGTGGCGGATGATAATTTTACGGGAGATGGACTGCTAAGGTAATTTGTAGCAACAAATCCACCTATTACCGAGCCGATAAGGAACATGAGGTTCCAGGTCTGGTCTTTCCATTTAAAATCAAAAAATTTTACTTTCCTGCCTGCTCCGGCTATGCTGCACATCGTTCGCAGGTTTGATGAAAAGCCAAAGGACTTTCCGAAAAAAAGTAGGATGAGCATAATGAGTACGATCATGCTGCCCGAGAAATACCAAGGCCAGGGTTGTTTAATAAAATCAATCATGTTTTTTTAAATGAAATGTTAATATGGGTGTTTTTGTTGTTGTTAAAAGGTAATGCCTGTGGCGGTTTGAGCAAGTAAGTGCTGAATCATTTTAGCAAACTGCCATCCCGAAGAAATCCGGCCGGCAGCGTTGAATAGATCAATATTTCTTGAATATATTTCTTCATTTTGGCCAGGTACCGATACCTCCAACCAGGTTGAATGCTTCCACCCCAAGTTTTCTCATCTCCGATACCGCTGAGGAGGAACGCTTTCCACTTCTGCAATAGAGGAAATACCGCTTGGCCTTATCCAGCTTTGCAAGTTCTAAAGAAAAGGCAGAACCCAGGAAATCGATATATATGGCTGAAGGAAGCGCGCCTGGGGCATATTCAGGCTTTGTCCTTACATCTAAGAGGACTGCGTCACTGCTTTTTGTAAATTCGTTTTTGAAGTGGTAGCCATCGAGGTTGTACGCACCTTTTGAAAAAAAACTGCTGATCATTTGAAGTAGTTTATTCATTGTATTTATTCGTTTCTTATTGCTCTGTATTTTTTTTAAAGCTGCAGAACAGAAAATCCTGCGTGCTTTGCATTGGGGTAGTGTGCTCTTGCGGCCTGCACTCTATTTCGGTAAACCCTTCTCTAAATATCTCGCGCAGCGTTCTTTCACTGTATCTTGAAACGGGCAGGCCACTGCATTTTTCTGGTCCGGTGAGCGAAAAAGTCGCCATGACCAAGTATTCTCCGGTAAACTGACCTGCCGTGTTTGCATAACTATGGATTTCCTCTGATGAATGAAGGAAATGAAAAGTGGCCCGGTCATGCCAGACTGCATAACTTCTTTGCGGCACAAAATCCCTGATGTCTGTCTCGATCCAGTGTATCCTGCCAGACAGTTCTCCAAGCCTTGCCTTTGCCTTTTCCAATGCCCGGGAAGATATATCCACTACGGTAATATCGCTGTAGCCTTCCTGAAGCAAAAAATCCACAAGCAGACTGTCTCCCCCGCCAATATCGATTATCGGAGCAGATTTATCCAGATTGAACCCCGTTATCATCTCCATTGAAACTGTGGGGTAGACCTGCGTCCAGCTGACCTGGTCAGGACTTTTTTCTAAATACACCTTTTCCCAGTGCGATTTTTTCTCATTTTTCATATCCCTTTTATATTAAGGTACTTGGACATACAAATGCTGTAGTCGGAATACATCCGTTTTCCTGTATGGCCTTAAAACCACCAGCCACATCGATGAGGTTGTGGTACCCGCGTGAGCGCATGATGGAATTGAAAATAACAGAACGGTAACCACCTGCACAGTGAACAAAGTAGGTCTTGGTTTTATCGACGGTGCCGAGGTTTTCGTTGATATAATCCAGTGGAAGGTTGACAGCACCCTCGACATGCTCGCTTAAGTATTCCTTTGTTTTTCTGACGTCCAGAATATTTACCTCCGCTTTTTTGCCGATTTCGGCCAGCCGGGCTACACAAACCGATTTTATCTCGTCGGTTTCCTGACCAGCTTTTTTCCAGGCAACGACGCCGCCATCTAGGTAACCTACTGCACCATCAAATCCTACTCTTGATAAACGGGTGAGCACTTCTTCAATTCTACCCTCATCTGTAATAAGTAAAATAGGATGTTTAATGTCCGGGATTAAAGTTCCTACCCAGGGGGCGAAATTTCCATCGATGCCAATATTTACCGAGTTTGGGAGAAAGCCTTTTATAAAATCCTCTGGAGCTCTTGTGTCGAGAATTACCGCTCCTGTTTCATTTGCAACCCGCTCAAAAGCATCGGGGTTAAGGGCTTGCATGCCTCGTTCTATCACTTTGTTAAAACTATCATATCCATGGATGTTCATCATGACGTTTTCAGGAAAATATGCAGGAGGCGGTAAAAGACCATCAGTAACCTCTTTAATGAATTCGTCTTTGGACATGCCTGCCCTTAGCGCATAATTGGTCTTCTTTTGATTTCCCAAAAGATCGGTGGTCTCTTTGCTCATATTTTTTCCGCATGCGCTACCCGCACCATGTGCAGGATAAACCATAATATCATCGCTTAAAGGCATGATCTTATTGCGTAAAGAATCAAAGAGATAACCTGCTAGCATCTCACTTGTAAGCTCACTGACCGGTTTCTGTGCCAGATCGGGTCTTCCCACATCGCCTATAAAAAGCGTATCGCCGGAGAACAGTGCTATTTCCTTTCCTTGCTCATCGCTAACCAGGAAACAGGTGCTTTCCATGGTATGTCCTGGGGTGTGCAACACTTTAATCTTTGCCCCACCAAGTCGCAACACTTCTCCGTCTTTCGCACCGTAAAAATCAAAGTCGGGTTTTGCATTCGGCCCGTAAACGATTTCTGCGCCGCTTTCTTTAGCCAGATCAATGTGTCCGGATACAAAATCGGCATGGAAATGTGTTTCGAGCACGTATTTTATTTTTGCGTTGTTCTTCCGTGCACGTTCCATATACGGACTAACCTCTCGAAGCGGATCGATAATGGCCGCCTCTCCGTTGCTTTCTATATAATAGGCACCTTGTGCCAGACATCCGGTGTAAATTTGTTCTATAATCATGATGATTAAATTAGTATGTCAAAATTAATCCTTAACGATATGGTCGTTGGTGACTTTTGTCACACAAGGAGTTTGTTTCTGAAGGTTACTTAAATATTACCTCTTTTAGAATGATGTAGCAACCCATAACCAGTACAAACCACCCGAAACCTTTCTTCAGTTTTCCTCCATCTATTTTTTTGTTTATCATTCCACCTACCACGATACCGGCAATGGCAACGGTAGTAATTTTGGCGAGAAAGATCCAGTCGATATGGAAATGTCCAAGATCGCCGGTGAAACCGATGAGCGAATTAAGCGCTATGATGAAAAGTGAAGTACCTACGGCCTCTTTCATGGGTAAGCCCACTAAAATAACAAGTGTAGGAATAAGTAGAAAGCCACCACCAGCACCCAAAAAACCAGTAGCGAGGCCGATGGCAATGCCGTATAAAAACAGTTTACCGATGTGAAGTGGGGGTTTTTCTATTCGGGTGCTGCTTTCTGCTCTTGCACCTTTAATCATCGCTGTTGCAGCCGCTACCATCAAAACTGCAAAGAGTACCATCATGAGCATGTTTTCTGTTAACTCAAAATCGCCGATTTTTATTATTATCTTGGGTATAAGGGGGATAATGAATTTGCGGGTTAAGAATACAGTTGAGATGGATGCACTACCAAACAGCAAAGCTGTTTTAATATTCACCAGCCCACGCTTAAAATTCCCGACTGTACCTGCTAAACTTGTAGAGCCAACGATGAACAATGAATAAGAAGTAGCCAATAGCGGATTAACCCCAAATAGGTAAACCAGTACCGGCATGGTGAGGATAGAACCGCCACCGCCGATCAATCCAAGCGAAATTCCAATTAAGGCAGATGCAACGTATGCAATGATTTCCATTTCTGTTATTTTTTAACAAAAATCGAGTTATCATCTACCAATGTTGGTGACTTTTGTCACACTCATTATATTTTCAAGAAGTGATGCCTTTCGCAGTAAAAATAACTTTATTCTTTTTATGGGCTTAGGCTAAATATTCGATGTAATTACGGTACATCTTAATTTCTCCTGCCTGCTCCATTTTCTTAAGCAGCCTTGAAATTACTTCCCGGGAGGTGTTCAAATCAGATGCAATTTCACTGTGGGTAAGGTGCAGTTCTTTTGTGTTTAAATCTCCAGCTTGCTTTTTCAGGTAAAAGGCCAGCCGCTCATCCATTGCCTTAAAGGCGATATTATCGATGACAAAGAGGAGTTCTTCAAAGCGCATACGGTATGTTTCAATGACAAAGTAATACCATGTTCTGTAATCCCGCATCAGCTTATCCATCAGGGCAATCGGAATCATGAGTACCTTGGTCTGTTCAATGGCCTTTGCCATTACCTGACTGGTTTCCTGTTTGGTTGCGCATATCATGGAAAGTGCACACGCATTTCCTGGCTGGAGATAATACATAAAGAATTCCTGTCCATCTTCTCCCTCCCTGTAGAGCTTTACCATGCCTTCTACGATAAGCACCGTGGAGCGCATATTCTGCCCAGTTTGCATGAGCATATCACCTCCCTGAAAATCCCTAAGCGTCGCATTCTCGATAAGGATGGTCTTAAGGGCAGGTTCAAACTGGGGAAAAAGTCTTTCGATGTATTCCGCAATGGTCATATCTTTCATTTTAGCTGTTTTGGATTTTAAAGATAACTATACTGCAGGCCTGCGCCAAAATTCTTTAAAATATTGGAATACATTTTTTGGATATAGAATAAAGGGTATAATAAATTTACAAAGAAACTCTCTATGGTTCCCTAATTAAAACATGCAGCGCGTTTTTTCCAAAGTAAACCTAACACTTCGTCCAGGGATAAAGCTGACAAAAATCACATATTGTTTTTTATTTTTTATCCCTTGTTAATCTTTATGTTTTTTGATCGACCCGGAAAGAAATAGCCCGATCAGTGCGACTTTTTAAAGGTACCACCATAACTATGAATCGTAACAATGAGGTCATAATTAGCTTCTGAGGCGTGGCTTACTAGTCTTTGGGCATTTAATTTTATATATTGAATTAAAGTGGCTCAAACGCTTGCTGGCTTAAGACTTATTGTTATCCAAATAGGATCAGTGGGGATCTGCTTTTTAAAGGGTCCCCACTTTATGGACTACTTGGGGCAATTTCCTGATGGCGGCTAATATATTTTTTTACGTTGCGGTTTTTCAGTTTCTGCCTATGTTCCCAACCCTGACCCATCTTATTGAATACCTATTTGGAATATATATTCCGCTTCCCGTTCAGACTTTCGGTTTCTTTGTGGCCCTGGCATTTATTTCTGGTTACCTGCTGTTTTCTGCTGAGCTTAAAAGAAAGGAGGCTGCAGGACATATAGCACCTGTTGAGATTATTATACAGCCTAAGAAGGAGATTTTGTTATGGGAATGGATAACCAATGGATTTTTAGGTTTTCTTATCGGGTATAAACTGGTTTATGCTGCAGGGAACTATGCTGCTTTTGCTGCTGAACCCGGACAAATCATCCTCTCTCCAAGGGGAAGCTTACCGGGAGGGTTGCTGCTTTGCGCAATTCTTCTTTTTACCGTCTACCTTAAAAAACGCAGGCTTTCTCTGTCGGACCATAGGCCGGTTCATATTTTAAGGCACCCTTACCAGATTATGCCTGAGCTGATCACCTGGGCTGCCCTGTTCCAGGCCATTATCAAGATCGACAGAAATTCACTGGCCAGCTTAGAGTTAAATCAACCGGTTAAGATTACCCTGCCGGATCTGCCAGGTAAAACGTTATATGGGAAAGTAGATTTTATTGAACCTACCCTTCAGCAAGGTGACAAAACGGTTAGCGCAAGGGTTTATCTGGACAATATGGAACATCAGCTGAAGGTAAACAGTCTAATCAATGCCTCAATAGAGACGGGAAAATCCAAAGGGCTTTGGATACCGAGGTCTGCTCTGCAGGATCTTGGGCAGACAAAAATAATCTGGCTAAAAAAAGGCAGCTTATACTATGCACATAGTGTAAATATTGGGACTTTCAAAGGGAACGAAATACAGATAACAAGAGGCCTTTCCGCAACCGATACCCTGGCAGTAGATGCAGGGTATTTAACAGACAGTGAGAGTTTCATCAAAACAAAGGGTCATGAATAACATAAAAAGAATTAACCTGAAAAGGATCTGTGCCTTACTGATTATTGTGCTTTCAGTAAGTATATTTAACAGCTGCAAACAAAAAGCAGAGCCGGCGGCAAAAGCAAAAAGCAAATTTTACTATACCTGTTCCATGCATCCACAGATACATGAAGACCATCCCGGCAACTGTCCGATCTGTGGCATGAAACTGATCAAGGTCGAACTTACTGGATCAGGAAATTCTGCCACGGAAAAAATAACATTGACAGCAAGCCAGATTCAGTTGGCAGGCATAACAGTTGATACGGTAAGGGAAGAAAATACAGGGGGCGAAAAACTTCTGACCGGAACAGTTGCCACGGACGAAAGTAAGGCGGAAGAGATCAGTGCAAGAGTGGCCGGACGCATACAGCGTTTATTTGTTAGGTCCGTTGGAGAAAAAATAACAATAGGTCAGGCAGTGTATTCCATTTATAGCGAAGACCTGTTATCAGCCGAAAAAGAATACCTTTTGGCCAGGCAGCAGCAGAAGGTATTAAATAATCCTGACGTCGATTATGAGGCCATGATCAAGACAGTAGAGCACAAGTTATTGTTATGGGGCCTGAACTCCGCCCAGATCATAAATCTTTCTTCTTTGTCCAAAACTTCGGCCACTGTTACCATATACAGCAAGGTTAACGGAACGGTAAGCGACATAGCCATCCACGAGGGTGATTACGTAACTGAAGGGATGGCTATATTAAAAACGCAAGGGTTAGCCAATCTATGGATAGAGGCGCAGTTATATGCCGGCGAAAGCGGAAACTATAAGGAAAATGACATGGTGAATGTCTCTTTTCCAGATCTGAACGGACAGGTTGTTAAAGGCAAGGTGGAATTTGTAAATCCTGAACTATCAGATGAATCTAAGGTTGTGCTCATCCGGATCGCAGTTCCAAATACGCAGGGGCTGATCAGGCCGGGGATGTTGGCATACATTTCCATTGGTAATGGAAAACAGAATGCTGTTGCTGTGCCCACATCTTCAATACTAGCAGGAGGTAAAGGCAATAAGGTATGGATCAAAAATCGTGATGGAAGTTTTTCTGGAAGAAAGGTCAATACCGGAGCAGGGAACGGGGGCTATGTGCAGGTATTGTCTGGCATTTCACTAGGTGAAATAGTGGTCACCAGTAGAGCCTACCTCTTGGAGAGTGAATCGATATTCAAAAATGGAGGGTAAGGTTATGATTTGGTGCGTCATATCTTATGGATAAATACCCATGGTAAGTAAAATTTGGCATAGTATGTAGCTTGATTGCGCTAATACTGTCTGGACCTTGGTGAAAAGCAAATCCAGCATTTGACAGGTCGGAGTCTGCGAAACGAAATTACTTTTCGAGGGGCCGAAAAATATTGAAACAAGTTCAATGTCAGAAATTTGAGGTGATTTTCTAATATAATTATATAAAAGATATGGGAAATTATATAAATTTAATTTTGCATCTTTATATAGATTTGTAGTCTGATGAAAACCAAAGCCATCTTTCTTTTAGTGATTTTTCTGCTCAACACTGTTGTTGGCCTTGCCTGTGCAGTTGGAATGGAAAGAGATAATCATGGAGAAAGTGATGTACATGTTTCCTCTAAAAAGAATAATCACAAACATGATCATCAGCATAAAGGTGCACATGTGCATAAACACAGTGCTTCAAATGGACCGAATCTTTCAAAAGAAGATCCCTGTTGCAAGACTCTGGTCAACGACCTTGTGGTTCAGGGGAAGCTTGTTCCCCAAAGCGTTAAAAACCAGGTTATCCTACCTGTTCTATTGCTTCCAGATTATAATTACAACTTTTTAATTCCTTCTGTCAAACTGGCTCTCAAAAAGAGCGTTTACGCCGGACAGCGGGAGCGGCCACCCAACAGGGACATCCGGATTTCCATCAATAGCTTTCAGATATAAGATTTCACCAAGAATTACCAATAGAGCCCGTGTTACATTGACATGGTGCCTGGCTTTCGCGCGGCCAAAACTCCTGCGGAAAGAGTGTAAACATTTAATCTTAAAATCATGAAAAAAATATTTTTTCTGGTTGCCCTATTGGCAATCGTTTTCACTGGCCGCGTCCTTGCGCAAAATAGCCAGACACAGTCACTTTTAACTTCTTATTACGATATCAAAAATGCATTGATAAATGCAGATGCGACAGTCGCCGCCTCAAAAGCCACTGAGTTTTCCAGAGCGCTGGGCAGCATGGACATGAAGTCAATGCCAGAAGCCGATATGAATATATTTATAGGTTTACAGGATAAGCTTGCCTTTGATGCCAAGCACATATCGGAGAGTAAGGATATTGCCCATCAGAGAGAATATTTCGCAACTTTTTCTGCCAATCTTTTTAAACTGGCAAAAGCCGTTAAACTCACCAAAGCGCCTGTTTATTATACCTATTGTCCATTGAAAAAGAGCTATTGGCTTTCTGATAACGCTGGTATCAAAAACCCTTATTTCGGTAAGCAGATGCTGACCTGTGGTGCAGTAAAGGAGACTATCAAATAATTCATATTGTTATTGAGCGGACATTTAGCATTGTGATGTTTTGGTCCGTTCAATATAGCTGTATGCATATATTCTACATACAGCTCGAAATAATTTATTCAAGATATATCAAAAACAATGAAAACATTAATATATAGCCTTCTGGGCCCACTATTTTTCCTTGCCGCCTGTACAAATGGCAAAAATGAAAAGCAAGATTCCGCTGTTGCGGATTCCACGACCAAAAATGTTTCTAGGGAAACCAATAATGTAAAAAAATCCCAAACGGCTGCGCTTTTATCCGGCTATCTGAAACTGAAAAATGCCCTGACCACGGACGATGATAAACAAGCTGCCGCCGCAGGCAGTGAAATGGTCGCAGCGTTCGCCAGTTTTGATGAAAAATCATTGACTTCGGAGCAGGCCAGGGCATATAGCGATATTCGGGATGATGCCAAAGAGCACGCAGAGCATATCGGTTCCAATGCAGGCAATATTGCCCATCAACGTGAGCATTTCGATATGCTGAGCAAAGACATGTACGATATGATCAAGCTCCTTGGCACTGACAAGCCCCTGTATGTGGACCGTTGTCCCATGTACAACAATAACAAGGGTGCAATCTGGGTGAGTGAGATAAAGGAGATCAAAAACCCTTACCTTGGAAAAACGATGCCCACCTGTGGCACTGTCAAAGAAGAACTGAAATAGCACAAAAATGACGGGCATAAAAAAAACCTTTCTTGGGCTATTAGTTATCTTCATGCTTATGCAGATCTTACAGCCTGCACGCAATAAAAGCGCGCAGGCTATGCCTCAGGATATATCCACACTTGTTCCTATGCCTGATGATGTGCAGGGGATACTTAAAAAATCATGTTATGACTGTCACAGCAACAACACGGAATATCCATGGTATGCCTATGTTCAGCCGCTTCACTGGTACCTTAACAGTCACATACGATCGGGAAAAGAGGAGCTGAACTTTAATGAATTTGCCGGCTATACCTTGCGGAGGCGTCAGAACAAACTGCGGGCCATAGAAAATAGCTTAAAAGATGGTACAATGCCGCTTTCCTCTTATAGCCTGATCCACAGAAATGCAATATTAGATCCAAGGGAAAAGTCGATACTCATAAAGTGGGTACAGAATTCAAGGGATAGTTTGAACAGAAAGAATCTCACTGCTCTTTAAATTAACAAAGAAATGAAAAATATATTAACAGTCTTTTTATTGATAATTTATTCTGTGGTTTCCGCCCAGGATATGAAGGGAATGAAAACGGACAAGAACGGCAGTGCTGGTCAGTCCAGGGTAATCTATACCTGTGTGATGCACCCGGAAATACAATCGGAAAAACCCGGTAACTGTCCAAAGTGCGGAATGAAGCTTATCCTGCAGAAAGGTAAAGTGGATAAGGCAAAGACAGCTGATCCGGGCAAAAAGAAGCAAGGTACAAAAAAGGGAGCTATGGAAGGCATGAAAATGCTGGCAGAAAAATTGGAAAGTAAGCCAAAAGAGGAATCAGTAACCTATACCTGCCCAATGCACCCTGAGATCCATGACTCCAAACCTGGCAACTGTCCCAAATGCGGGATGAAGCTAATCAGGGAAAAGCCCAGGTCAGCGCCTGAACAGAATGGGGGAACAAAGGAAAGTTCCAAAAAGAGTGAGGATATGGGGGATATGGCGGGCATGGCAATGGATGATAACAGTTCTGACATGGAAAATATCAAAACTGCAAAGGCCAATTTGGGCCCGATTAAGACCGTTGCGAATAAATTTCCACCACGTACCGTGCGTTATGATCTTTACATAGCCGATACAACGGTAAATTATGGGAGAAAATCAAAGCGGGCAATTGCGGTAAACGGTCAGATCCCCATGCCCACACTGACCTTTACGCAGGGCGATACCGCCCTGATCTACGTGCACAATAATCTCGACGAGGAAACCGCGCTGCACTGGCACGGACTTTTTCTTCCGAACAAGATGGATGGTGTTCCTTTTCTGACCCAAATGCCGATCAAACCGCACACTACCTACATCTATAAGTTTCCCATCGTCCAACATGGAACGCACTGGTACCACAGCCACAGCGGCCTTCAGGAACAGATAGGTATGTATGGGGCATTTATCATGAACAAACGTACGGAGTGGGATATTCCAACCCTTCCAGTAGTCATTAGCGAATGGACAGATATGAAGCCCGAGGAGGTTCATAGAAGCCTGAAAAATGCCAACGACTGGTTTGCCATCAAAAAAGGGACTACCCAGAGTTATGCAGAAGCGATCAGGACCGGACATTTTAAAACAAAGGTAGCCAATGAATGGAAGCGCATGAATGCCATGGATGTGAGCGATGTTTATTATGAAGCCTTTCTCATCAATGGGAAAAATCAGAACGAACAGCCGCAGTTCAAGGCTGGGGACAAGGTAAGGCTGCGTATTGCAAACGGTGGAGCCTCAGATTATTTCTGGCTTAAATATGCAGGGGGCAAGATTACCGTTGTCGCTACCGATGGAAATGATGTGGAGCCTGTAGAGGTCGACAGGCTGATTATAGCGGTTTCCGAAACCTATGATGTAGTGGTCACGATTCCGGAAAATAAGAGCTATGAATTTTTGGTCACTCCTGAAGACCGTACGGGATCAGCATCACTATGGCTGGGCAAGGGAGAAAAGGTCCATGCAGAGAAAATGCCCAAACTGAAGTATTTTGCCGGAATGAAAATGATGAACGATATGATGGATATGAGCGGCAATATGGTACAGATGGAAGGCATGAAGATGCAGAACCAGATCATGGATATGAATACGGTGATGTACCCGGAGGTAACCGGTGAAGAAAATTCAAAAACAGAGAAAAAAATGAAGGGGATGCCTGGTATGCAGATGTCTGGTGACAAGAGCATGGCAGGGATGAATATGGAGGCAGAAACCGCCGATATTGTTACTCTGAACTATAATATGCTTCGAGATCCAAAGAAAACAACCCTGCCAAAAGGCCCATGGAAGGAACTTAAGTTTGACCTTACAGGAAATATGAACCGTTACGTCTGGACGCTGGATAACAAAACCGTTTCTGAAAGCGATAAGATACTGATAAAAAAGGGCGAAAATGTTAGGATAATCCTTTACAACAACAGTATGATGCGCCATCCTATGCACCTTCATGGCCATGACTTCAGGGTAATTAACCGGCAGGGAGAATATGCCCCGATGAAGAACATTATCGACATCATGCCCATGGAGCGGGATACCCTTGAATTTGCAGCAACAGAGCCAGGAGGCGACTGGTTCTTCCACTGCCATATTCTCTATCACATGATGAGCGGTATGGGAAGGGTATTCAGTTATGAGAATTCTCCGCCTAATCCCGAAATCCCGGACCCCAAGCTGGCACAGCGAAAACTTTTCAGTGATGACAGGGCATTTCATCCAATGGCACGCATCGGAATCGAAACCAATGGCAGCGACGGAGAGATTATGCTCGCCAATACCCGTTACCGCTTTACCACTGAATGGCGGATTGGGTTTGACAAGGAAATGGGCTATGAAAGTGAAAGTCATTTTGGAAGATATATCGGGAGAAACCAATGGCTATTGCCCTATATCGGATGGGATTTTAGAAAAAGAACGGTTGATCCCTTGGACAAGAATGTTTTCGGGCAATCACTTTCGCCGGGAAACAACCTTTTCGGGCAGGGAAATACCAAAAATTTCAGGCAGGTATTTCATTTGGGAGTTCAATATACCCTACCACTGCTGATCGTTGCAGATGCTTCCCTCGATCACAAGGGGAATGTCAGGTTTCAGCTGATGAGGGAAGATATCCCCGTTTCCAAAAGACTGCGCTTCCAGTTTATGGTCAATACCGATAAGGAATATATGGCCGGATTCAGGTACATCGTTACTAAGTATTTTGGGCTTTCAACACATTATGACAGTGATATGGGCTATGGCGCCGGATTGACATTAAGCTATTAACAAATCAAAAACATGGAACACACCTATAAAATAACCGGAATGAGCTGTCAGGGCTGCCGGAGCAAAGTCGAAAATGTGCTGAATGCGATTGATGGCGTTTCTGCACAGGTGACCCTTGAACCTGCTGAAGCCGTCATAACTATGCAAGAACATATCCCGACGGAAAAGCTGCAGGAGGCTCTTTCTGCCGCCGGACATTACGGTATTGAAATGGCAGTTCAGGGAAAACATGTTCTAAAATCTTCAGAACATCCTAATCATGATCATTCAACCCATGAGCAAAGTCCCAAGGTTGAAAATGATGATAAAAATGAAGCGGGAGGCCTGTTTTATTGTCCTATGCACTGTCAAGGTCAGAAGACTTATGATAAGCCAAGTCATTGCCCTGTATGCGGGATGGACCTGGTAAAACAGCCTGCCAAGAAACAGGCATCTCAATTTACCTGCCCCATGCATCCCGAGATTATCAGGGACAAACCAGGATCATGTCCGCTCTGCGGAATGGACCTGGTACCTACAGGGACAAACCTTGAAGAAGAAGATAAAACTTATGAAACCCTGCTCAAAAAGTTCAAGATTGCAGCAGGTTTTACCATACCCATTTTTGTTATTGCCATGACGGAAATGATTCCCAGCAATCCTTTGTTTGATCTAATGGAACTTAAATACTGGAACTGGGTTCAGTTTTTTCTTTCTATTCCGGTGGTCTTTTATGCAACCTGGATGTTCTTTCAGCGTGCATGGCAATCCATCATTACCTGGAAACTGAACATGTTTACACTGATTGGGATTGGTGCCGGGGTATCCTGGGGCTTCAGTATTGTCGCCCTTCTATTCCCCGGAGTTTTTCCTGATCAGTTTAAAACACATCACGGCACCGTTTTCGTTTATTTTGAGGCGGCAACCGTGATTCTTACGCTGGTACTGCTCGGTCAGCTTTTGGAAGCCCGGGCGCATGGCAAAACCAACAGCGCCATTAAGGAGCTGTTGAAGCTGGCACCTAATTCAGCAACAAAAGTGGTCGGGGATAAGGAAATATCAGTATCTATTGATGATATTCAGAAAGGAGATCTGCTGAGGGTAAAGCCTGGTGAAAAAATTCCGGTGGATGGTAGTATTAAGAACGGGGAAGCTGTAATTGATGAATCCATGATCACAGGAGAACCCCTTCCTGTTGAGAAAAAGATAGGGGATAAAATCAGTTCAGGAACCATCAATGGTAAAAAGACCTTTGTCATGCTTGCCGAAAAGGTAGGCTCAGAAACACTGCTTTCCCAGATCATCGAAATGGTCAATTCCGCCAGCCGCTCAAAAGCGCCCATCCAAAAGATGGCCGATAAAATTTCAGGTTATTTCGTGCCTGTTGTGGTATTGATTTCTATTGTAACGTTCGTGGTATGGGCAGTATACGGCCCCGATCCGGCCTATGTTTATGCTTTTGTAAATGCAATCGCGGTATTGATTATTGCATGCCCATGTGCGCTAGGCCTGGCTACCCCAATGTCGGTAATGGTGGGAGTAGGGAAGGGCGCTCAGTCTGGTATACTGATCAAAAATGCGGAATCTCTTGAGAAAATGAATGCTATTGATGTAGTGGTCATCGATAAAACTGGTACGGTTACAGAGGGAAAGCCCTCGGTTGAAAGTGTGGTTAGCGTAGATAAGGGCTTTACCGAAAAACAGATCCTGGAGAAAATTGTGGCTTTGAACAGCAGCAGCGAACATCCATTGGCACAGGCAACTTTGCGTTATGGGGAGGAAAACGAAATATCCGTTAAGGCTATATCCGACTTTGAGGCCGTTACCGGGAAGGGCGTAACAGGCAGTCTGAATGGGGAAAGACTGGCTTTGGGGAACCAAAAACTGATGGAGCATGTTAAAGCGGCGATTGATCCTAGTCTGTCCGAGCAGGTTAGTGCCGCTCAAAGGCAGGGCAAGACGGTTTCTTATTTGGCCGTTGGAAATAAAGCAGTGGGGTTTGTTGTGATTTCGGATAAGATCAAGCATTCCAGCACAGCTGCTATTCTAAAGCTCCAGCAGGAAGGCATCAAGGTAATCATGTTTACCGGAGACAATGAGGATACAGCGAGGGCAGTAAGCGCAACTTTAAATCTGGATGGGTTCAAAGCTCAGATGTTGCCTGAAGATAAGCTGAATGAAATAAAAAAACTACAGGCCGAAGGCAAAAAGGTAGCCATGGCAGGTGACGGCATCAATGATGCCCCTGCAATTTCCCAGGCTGATATCGGGATTGCCATGGGCACGGGAACAGACGTTGCTATCCAGAGTGCCTCGATTACATTGGTGAAGGGGGATTTAAACGGGATCGCAAAAGCAAGGTTGTTGAGCCATAAAGTAATGGGCAATATCAAAGGAAACCTGTTTTTTGCCCTGGGATACAATGTATTGGGGATTCCGATAGCGGCTGGTATTTTATATCCGTTTTTTGGAGTTTTACTTTCTCCCATGATAGCTGCACTCGCGATGAGTTTTAGCTCGGTTTCCGTTATTTTGAATTCCCTGAGATTGAGAAATGCCAAAATCGACTGATATTTTTTTAGTAGAGGAAAAAGGCAGATGCTGTTACCGATGGCCGTTGCGTGAGGATAACAGGGGATATTTGAAAACGCTTCCGGCGCATATCAGGTTAGAATATAAACTGAGCGGTGAAAAACTAAATCTTGTTTTCGCGCACGGCAGTACCAGTAGTATAGATGAATACATACTGATAGACACAGATGCAGACTATGTTTTGGAAATGCTTAAAGAAGCTGATGCAGATCTGCTTTTTGTGGTGCACTTCCACAAGCCGTATCACAGAATTTGGAAACCCCATATTGAAAGTTCAAACATGTGATCAACCTGGGATCCCTCGGAAAGCCTAACGACGGTGACCCAAGGGGTTGTTACCTTATGTTCACTTAAATGCAGGCTGTTCTACAACCGATGCAAATAGTATTGAAATTGAATTCAAGCGTGTCGAGCACGACGTGGAAGCATCCCCCACAGCTATCATAAACAGTCCCCCTGTCCGGTGAGTTTGCTGATGCCTTGAAGCTTGCGAAATAACCCCAATCAATTGGACAGTCAAATTTGAGGGTGCCAGGCTCTTATTCTTCATTTACAGATCTTGCAATCTATTATATCACATAACAACAACACAGAGTATTAGTAAATTTTATACTTTTACACCGTGAAATTCATTGCCCTGGTTTTATCTCTCATCGTATATACGCTAACCGCGGTACCATGCTGCGCTTTAGCGCGAGAAGATAGCCATGTACTGAAAACCGATAAAGCGGAAAAACATGCTTGCAGTGAACATAACGATAATTGTTGCAAAGGCTGTTCACCGTTTTATGTCTGTGGTACCTGTATCGGCTTTACCATCACTACACGGACAACGATCGTTTTTGCGGCCCAGCTTTTACCTGTACAGCATAATACGGCTTACATCCCACTTCAGCTACAGGCCATTTCAATTTCTATCTGGCAGCCGCCCAAACTTTCGTAGTTTATTTTTCCCTCGTCCTAACCGGACATATTTATCGAAATCATTATTTAAAGATCATTATGAAAAGAACGATTGTGGTTTTGGCTATACTGTTGTTTACAGTTACCGCCTTTGCCCAAAATAGATATAAAGCCGTCATCAAAGACGCAAAGACAAACCAAGTACTTCCAGGAGCTACGTTAAAAGTTCTTGGAACGACCATTGGCGCTAAATCAGATAGTGCAGGTAATGCAAGTATTAATGGTATACCCTCAGGTAAACAGATCATTCAGTTTAGTTATGTAGGCTATCAGACCAAAACTGATACGCTGACCTTTCCCCTTGCTGAAACTAACGTTTTGACTATTTTACTTACTGCAGCTGAAGAAGACCAGGAACTAGAGGATGTAGTGATCTCAGCTACAAGGAGCAGCCGTACCATTGATAATATTCCTACACGGGTTGAGGTCATCGCCGGGGAAGAACTGGACGAAAAAGGTAATATGAAACCTGGCGACATCCGCATGATGCTGGCAGAAAGCACAGGCATCCAGACCCAGCAGACTTCTGCGACCAGCGGAAATTCCAGTATCCGCATACAGGGACTGGACGGAAAATATACCCAGATCATTAGGGACGGTTTTCCATTATACTCTGGTTTCTCGGGTGGATTGGGCCTGCTTCAGATTGCCCCATTGGATTTGCAGCAGGTAGAGGTGATCAAAGGTTCATCGTCCACCCTTTACGGAGGTGGAGCAATTGCTGGACTGGTGAACCTGGTTTCTAAAAAACCGACTGAAGCGCGTCAGCTTAATTTCCTTTTAAACGGTACTTCTGCTTTGGGACTGGATGCCAGTGGTTTTTATGGACAGAAATTTGATAAAATAGGTATCACGGTTTATGGTGCATACAACAAAGGGACTGCCTATGATCCTTCTGATATTGGCTTAACCGCTATCCCCAAGTTTGACCGTTTCACCCTGAACCCCAAACTATATTTTTATTTCAATGATGCGACTACGCTTTTGGCCGGAATCAACGCCACAACTGAAAAACGGATTGGCGGCGACCTGGAATATGTGAAGGGAAATGGCAGTGCTGCCCATTCTTATTTTGAGGAGAATAAAACCGGGCGTTACAGCTCTCAGGTTGAGTTGGATCATAGACTGAGCGAAAAGGAAAAGCTTGTTATCCGCAATTCGGTGAGCTATTACGACCGGAGTATTGGGTTGCCAAATTACCTTTTTTCAGGCGTTCAAGTGTCAACCTACAGTGAGGCCAATTATAGCCGTAACGGAGAAAAAGCAGACTGGGTGTTGGGGGTGAACTTTTTGACCGACAATTTTAAGGAAGACCAGAACAGTGACAATGCACTCAGAAGTTACAATTATAATACCATTGGGGCATTTGCACAGAACACCTGGAACATATCTAAAAAAATTAGTCTTGAATCAGGAGTAAGGGGAGATTACCACAATGAATACGGATTTTTCTTCTTACCAAGAATTTCCGGATTGTGGAAGATCAATGAACATTTTTCTACCCGATTAGGCGGTGGTCTGGGTTATAAGGCACCAACTGTATTTACCGAAGATGCTGAGCGGATCCAGTTCAGAAATGTAGCGCCTTTAGATGTGGCCAATACAAAGGCGGAACGCTCTTATGGCGCCAACTATGATGTTAACTATCGCACCTCATTGTTTGACGGAGCGGTTGGATTCAGCATCAATCAGATGTTTTTTTATACCCGTATCAATAACCCGATATTGCTGACTGCTGCTAATGGAGCCAACCTGACCTATGTTCAGCCTAAAGGTAATTTAGATACCAGGGGAATGGAAACAAATGCCAAAGTAACCTACGGTGATTTTAAACTTTTCATCGGTTATACATTAGCGGATGTGAACCAGCATACAGGAGGCACCAGCACAAATTATCCGCTGGTTTCAAAGCACAGGGTAAATAATGTATTGATGTATGAGCTTGAAGATAAATGGAAGATCGGTGCCGAAGCATACTATTTCAGCAAACAGAAGTTAAACGATGGTGCCACTGGTAAAAGCTATTGGACAGCTGGTCTGATGGCAGAAAAGCTTTGGGAACGGTTTTCAATTTTTGTGAATTTTGAGAATTTAACGGACACCAGGCAGACCAGCTTTGATTCGATCTATACAGGTAGCATTACTAGCCCTGTTTTCAGGGACATCTATGCGCCTGTAGATGGGTTTGTAGTAAACGGAGGGATAAAATTCAAACTTTAAACCTGTAGTAATCGACTTTTCTGGGTAGTGGATTCACATTTTAGCCGGGCCAGGGATTTGATGGCCAAAAAATCCCTGGCTGGCTGAATAATTGAAGCTTTCGGTGCGGTTAAAAGACATTTCCCATCAGAAGAGTCTATGCTGGCCGATAAGGTCTGTTAGTGGAAGATTCAGGCTTACCTCTGGACTTATCTCATCAATAAATGAAAACTTCCTTCCCTTTTTACCCAGATTATATGAAGTTTTTTGATTTGGGCAAAGAAGGTTTCCGTTTGGTTGTTCAAGTGGTGGAACTTTTGAATGATGGGTGAAAACCTATAGGCTATGATTATTTTAATAAAAAAGTATTAAATTTTTTCAAACCAGGACTAAAAAAAAATGTTCCTAAATAAATTTATATATTTGGTAAAATTTTGAAAGTGAAAATATCCAGTTTGTTTCTCTGCTTCATTATCGTAATACTCAGCTGCATTCCATGCGCTGACGTATTGGCTATGGGTAAGTTGCATGGTGGACCATTAACTGAAAAAAGCATAACAACCCATTCTACAGAAAAAGAACGCAGTGATTTCTGTTCACCGTTCTGCGTTTGTTCCTGCTGTAATACCACTTCTGAAGTTATTTCTTCAACACCTCTTGTGGTAATCTCAAAACCAATAAGCTCAGAATATAATGAAGCTTACATGGGTGAGGTTATCTCTTTACCATTATCTGTTTGGCAGCCGCCTAAATTAAGTTAAAAATCGATCTTCATTTCGATGCTATGTTTTTGCCCGTATAATCCATACGAGGCTACGCTGTGCATTGATCTGGTTTTTTTATTTTTTACTTAATTAAACAAATAATGCTGAAAAAAATTATTCAGTTTTCAATAGCGAATAAGCTTGTAATAGCCCTGTTCACTTTGGGGCTGATCGCATGGGGCGTATATTCCCTGAGACAACTTCCCATTGATGCCGTTCCTGATATCACCAATAATCAGGTTCAGGTCATAACCCTTAGCCCATCCCTTGCTACCCAGGAGGTAGAAAGGCTTATTTCCTATCCCGTAGAACAGACCATGTCCACCATACCTGAAATAGAGCAGGTACGCTCCATTTCAAGGTTCGGACTTTCGGTTGTAACTATCGTATTCCATGATGATGTTGACATCTACTGGGCCCGGCAACAGGTAAACGAAAAGCTTGCCGAGGCCAAGAATAACATCCCATCAGGACTTGGTAATCCAGAAATATCACCCATATCAACAGGTCTTGGGGAGATATACCAATACGTGATCCATGCAAAGCCTGGATTCGAAAAGAAATTCAACGCGCGCGAGCTGCGCACCATCCAGGACTGGATTGTAAGGAGACAGCTCCTTGGTACGCCGGGCATTGCAGAGGTCAACAGTTTCGGTGGCCTTTTGAAACAGTATGAGATTGCGCTTGATCCCGATAAGCTGCGGAGCCTTAACCTGAGCATCAGCGATGTTTTCGCAGCCCTTGAACAGAACAACCAGAACACGGGGGGCGCCTATATAGACAAAAAGCCAAATGCCTATTTTATTAGGAGCGAAGGCCTGGTCGGCAATCTTGATGACATCAATAAGATCGTTGTCAAAAACAATGCGAACGGAATCCCGGTGCTTATCCACGATATCGCCACCGTACAGATCGGTAGTTCCATCCGTTATGGCGCACTTACCCGTGCAACAAAGGATGGTGAAGGTGAGGCTGTTGGCGGTATAGTAATGATGCTGAAAGGCGCAAATGCCAATAACGTGGTAAAACAGGTGAAGGCTAAGATAGACAGAATCAGTAAAACTCTACCGAAGGGGGTAACCATTGAGCCGTTCTTAGATAGAAGTGCGCTTGTTGATCGTGCCATGGGCACAGTAGCCAAAAACCTCATCGAGGGCGCCCTGATTGTTATTTTTGTCCTGGTTCTTTTTCTTGGAAATTTTAGGGCCGGGCTGGTTGTTGCCTCAGTGATTCCGCTTGCCATGCTATTTGCGATTTCCCTGATGAACCTTTTTGGCGTATCGGGAAACCTGATGAGTCTTGGCGCGATAGATTTCGGACTTATCGTCGATGGGGCCGTAATTATTGTGGAAGCCACAATGCACATCCTCTCTGGGAATAAGCTTGGCCGCGCTTATACACAGGCCGAAATGGATGAGCAGGTTGAAAAATCTGCCGTGCGGATGATGAGCGCTGCGGCATTTGGACAGATCATTATTCTGATCGTTTATCTTCCCATCCTTGCCCTTGTAGGTATTGAAGGCAAGATGTTCGGTCCTATGGCACAAACCGTTTCCTTTGCCATATTGGGAGCCTTTATTTTGTCCCTTACCTATGTTCCTATGGTTTCCTCGCTGTTCTTAAGCAAAAAAGTTGCCCACAAAAAGAATTTTTCAGATCGGATGATGGATTTTTTTCAGCGCCGTTACACTCCAATGATCAAGGCTGCACTCAATAAAAGAATAATTGTTGTGGCATCATCGGTTGTTCTTCTGGTCATCAGTATTTTTATCTTTACCCGGATGGGGGGAGAATTCATTCCCACGTTGGAGGAAGGTGATTTTGCGGTAGAAACCAGGCTACTTACCGGCAGTTCCCTTTCCCAGACTATTGATAAAGTAAATCAGGCTTCAAAAATCCTTGTAGAAAAATTTCCAGAGGTGAAAGAAGTAATTGGTAAGGTTGGTGCTGCCGAGATTCCTACCGATCCCATGCCAATGGAAGCATGTGATCTGACCATAATACTCAAAGATAAAAAAGACTGGACCACTACCCATGACAGGGAAGAACTGGCAGAGATGATGAGTAAGGCACTTGAAGAAGTTCCCGGCGTGAGCTTCGGTTTTTCACAACCAATCCAATTACGCTCAAATGAACTTATCTCGGGAGTTAGACAGGATATTGGGATCAAAGTTTTCGGAGATGACCTCGAATCCCTCACCAGTATATCCCAAAAGATCGGGAAAATTGTTTCGGGTGTAGAGGGCGCAAAAGATCTCTATCTGGAACAGGCAACCGGTCTGCCGCAGATAGTGGTAAAGATCAACCGTGATAGGATTGCACAATATGGATTGAGCATAGGAACGGTTAACCAGGCACTCAATACTGCTTTTGCAGGACAGTCTGCGGGGCTGGTATACGAGGGAGAGCAGCGTTACGATATCATTGTTCGCCTTTCCCAACAGAACCGCCAGGGTATTGATGATGTTAAAAATGTCTATGTGACTGCCCCGAACGGCAATCAGGTTCCCCTTGACCAACTTGCTGACATAGAGTTTAAGATCGGCCCTAACCAGATTCAACGTGAGGATACCAAACGGCGCATCATAGTGGGGCTGAATGTCCGTGGCCGTGATATCCAGAGTGTGGTAACAGAGATTGAGCAGAAAATAAACGAACAGATCAAAATGCCCGCAGGATATTACATTACCTATGGAGGGCAGTTCGAAAACTTAAAAGAGGCGACACAAAGGCTTTCTATTGCCGTTCCGGTTGCACTTTTACTGATATTGCTATTACTGTATTTCTCATTTGGATCTGTAAAACAGTCGATACTGATTTTTTCTGCTATTCCGATGGCCGCAATCGGGGGAATATTTGCATTAATCCTGAGGGGAATGCCTTTCAGCATTTCCGCCGGTGTTGGATTTATTGCATTATTCGGGGTAGCCGTGCTCAACGGAATCGTACTGATTACCGAATTCAACAGATTGAAAAAAATGGATAAATATAGTATAAGGGACATTGTCCTCAAGGGAACTGCTATCCGTCTGAGACCTGTACTGATGACCGCAACTGTAGCCTCTCTTGGGTTCCTTCCAATGGCAATATCCAGTGCAGCAGGCGCTGAGGTGCAGAAACCGTTAGCAACCGTAGTAATCGGGGGACTGATTACTTCCACCATATTAACCTTAATCGTACTTCCAGTGCTATATACTTATTTTGAAGGTTGGAAAAGCAAAAAAACTGCCCTTCCAACAACTGTAGTTACCCTAGCGGTGTTTTTTGGACTTTTCATTTTATCGGGACAGGCGCAGGCGCAGACGGTTCCCACCAAGGGTATGAGCCTTGAGCAGGCTTTGAGCACAGCATTGAGTAATAACCAGGCTTTGAAATCCTCAACCCTGCAGATTGGCAGGCAACAGGCGCTAAGGGGATCCTCAACAGATCTTGGAAAGACCAGCTTTGAGGTGCAGTACGGACAGATGAATACCATCAAACGCGACAATAACTTTTCGGCCTCTCAGAACATACCCTATCCGGGGCTGTTCAAAAGTCAGCGCAACTTGTATGATGCGCAGATCAGGGGAGCCGAAATCGGCCTTCAGGTAACACAAAGAGAACTTTCCTATCAGGTGAAAAGCGTTTACGCCCAGTTGGGCTATTTCATTGCCCTTCAAAAGCTTTACAAAAGCCAGGACAGTGTTTACAGTAACTTTCTGAAGGCCGCCTCATTGAGGTACCAGGCAGGAGAGACCAATCTGCTTGAAAAAACTACCGCCGAAACTCAGTATAATGAGGTTCGCAACCAGATGAGCAAGAACGAAGCTGATATCCTTGCCTATACCGCCGAACTTAAGCGTTTGCTCAATACCAGGGAACAGATCAGTATCATGAACGCGGACTTTGGCCAGGTAGTCTGGAATGTTAGCCAGGCTGATACCATTACATCAGAAAATCCAATTCTTGCGCTGCAGGCCCAGCAGATAGATATTGCCGACAAGACGGTAAGGCTCGAGCGCTCACGCTCCGGCCCCGATTTCAGTATCGGCTATTTCAACCAGTCCATTATCGGAGCACAGAATGTTGGCGGTCAGGATCTTTATTTTAATGGAGGCAAACGTTTTCAGGGAGTTTCCGCCGGGATCTCCATACCGCTTTTCTTTAAGCCTTTCTCCTCAAGGATAAAAGCCGCAAAGATAGATAAGCAGGTAGCCGAAAGCGATTTTATCCTTTCCCAGACAGATCTTCGTGGAAGGTATGAGCAGGCCTTCCAGGACCTTCAGAAAAATTCCAGAAGTATCGCCTATTATAAGAACAGTGCCCTGCCGAATGCCAACCTGATCCTAAAGCAGTCCCAGATTGCATTTCAGACAGGGGAGATCGGCTATGTAGAGTATCTGCAGGCCCTGCGTACCTACTCTGATATCCGCTTCAGCTATCTGGAGGCCATCAACCAATACAATCAATCAGTATACACATTACAGTACCTAAAAGGTCAATAACAATATAAAAATGAAAAAAATATTAAAAGCCCTCAGCCGATTATCTTACATTGGGGCACTGGCAGTAGTGCTTTCTTCCTGCGGCAGCAAGGAAAAAGATGGCGCTGGAACAGAAGCCTCTGCAGACAGCACGGCCACCGAGGAAAGCAACTCAGTAGAGCTCAGCCAGTCACAGTTCAAGTCTGTAGGGATAGAGCTGGGAAGTCCCGAGCTCCGTGCACTCAGCGGTATGCTGAAAGTAAATGGCTTTATTGACGTGCCACCACAGAACCTGGTGAGCATTACCACTCAGATGGGCGGTATTGTAAAATCCACTCCGCTTTTACAGGGGACAAAGGTGAGCAAAGGTCAGGTTATTGCCATACTCCAGAATCAGGAATATGTGCAGATGCAACAGGATTACCTGGAGAGCAAAAGCCAGCTTGAACTTTCGGATTCTGAATACAAAAGACAACAGACCCTTGCCCAGCAAAACGTTAATGCTCAAAAAACACTCCAACAGGCCAAAGCAGCTTATCTGGGAAATCTTGCAAGGGAAAATGCATTAAAGCAACGTCTTCAACTGATCAATATCAATCCGTCCTCGCTAAACGCCGGCAATATCCGTAGCCAGATAAATATCTACTCGCCGATCAATGGCTATGTAACCAAGGTTAACGTAAATACGGGCAAATTTGTGGCCCCCAATGATGCAATGTTCGAAATCGTAAACAGTTCGAATCTCCACGTTGAGCTCAACGTTTTCGAGAAAGATGCACAAAAGGTAAAAAAAGGACAGAAGGTGCTTTTTTCACTCACCAATGATTCAACCCAGCGTACTGCTGTCGTACAGCTGGTAGGCGGTGAGATCAATGCCGATAAGACCGTGACCGTTCATGCTATTGCCCAGGGAAGCGCCGGGTTTATCCCTGGTACTTACCTTAAGGCTTTCATCGAAACAGGTGCCGTGCAGGTAATGGCTTTGCCTTCTGCAGCGGTTGTAGACTTTGAGGGCAAAAAATACATTTTCGTCCAGAACTCGGCGGAAAAAAAGGCAAAGGAACCAGCAAAAAACGAGTCGGGAAACAAAGAAAGCGCCACTGAGGCCGGCCATCATTTCGAAATGGTAGAGGTTACAACGGGTATATCCGATGGCGGTTATATAGAGGTAACTATGCCTTCGGGACGGGATTTTACAGGCAAGGTTGTACTTAAAGGTACATATGATCTGCTGTCAAAAATGAAGAACAGCGAAGAAGAGTAAAGTCCCCACAAAGAATTTTTAGTACACACATTGAATAAAAGGTGCCTCGTTAGGGAGGCATCTTTTTAAAAAAAGTGAACCCACACGGGCAGAGAATACAGATAAAGCGGTTGCCCTGAATATTCAACAAAAATCAATTTACCCCGATATGGAAAACAAGAAGAAAAAATCCGACACCAAATCATCTGCCAAAAAGCCTGTAGTCCGGAAGGAAGGCTCAGATTCCAAAGAAACAAAAGCGAAGCCGGTAAAGGAAGAAACCAAAACTTCTTCACAGCCTATTTCTGAAAAACCATCCAGGAAGGGAAAAGAAGCTGAAAAGGAGAAAGAGGCTCATCTTGACCATGCTGAAGAGGAAGGCCATGATCATGAACATGGCGGGATTTTCGGGAAGAACACGGAAATGATCTTCGCCTTTATCTGTGGCGCGGCGCTGGGGATAGGATTTGGAATTTCTTTCATAGACGGTGTTCCCGAATGGGCAAGCCTTGCACTCTACATAACAGCCTATTTCTTTGGCGGTTTCTTTACGGCCAAGGAAGCAGTTGAAACTATATTGAAAGGTGGCTTTGAGATCGACTTTCTGATGCTGGTCGCCGCAATCGGCGCAGCGATCCTGGGCTCCTGGGCCGAAGGCGCATTATTGCTCTTCCTGTTCAGTCTGGGACATGCGATGGAACACTATGCGATGGGCAAGGCAAGAAAATCCATAGCTGCCCTTACCAGTCTGGCTCCCCCAACAGCCCTGGTTGTCCGGGATGGCAAGGAATCTGAAGTGCGCATCGAAGAGCTTCAGCTTGGAGATGTCATTATCATCAAGCCCAACAGCAAGATTCCGGCAGACGGAGTGGTTGTAAAGGGTGAGGGCAGTGTCAATCAGGCCCCTATAACAGGAGAGAGTGTGCCAGTGGACAAATCACCCGTACCGGACGCATCAAAGGACTATTCTGCCGAAAAAACCATCAAGCCCCAGTTCCGTGTATTTGCCGGAACAATCAACGGAGCATCGGTTCTGGAGGTTAAGGTAATCAGGGAAGCCAAGGATTCTACCATCTCACGCCTGATCAAAATGGTAAATGAGGCGGAAAAACAAAAATCCCCAACGCAGCTATTTACCGACAGGTTCGAAAAGTATTTCGTTCCAGTTGTACTGGTTCTTGTGACCGCACTATGTTTTGCATTCCTGGTTATCGATGAGCCTTTTAGCAAAAGTTTCTACCGCGCGATGTCCGTACTGGTTGCTGCCAGCCCGTGCGCTTTGGCGATTTCTACCCCAAGCGCAGTACTTAGCGGTATTGCAAGGGCTGCACGTGGCGGAGTCCTTATAAAGGGAGGGCGGCCACTGGAAGATCTGGGCGAACTCAACGCCATCGCGTTCGACAAGACCGGAACACTTACCGAAGGCAAGCCCCAGCTCACAAACGTGATTCCACTGAACGACATGTCAGAAGAGGAACTAATGGGTATTGCTGTTGCAGTTGAAAAACTCAGCGACCACCCGCTGGCCGAAGCAATTGTAAAAGGCGCACTCGAAAAGATGAAGAAAAAATCCGTTCCTGAGGCACATAACGTGAAAGGCATTACCGGAAGAGGTGTTCAGGCTGAGGTCAACGGTAAAAAAGTATTCATTGGAAACAAGGCCCTTTTTGAAAAGGATGGAATACCCGAAGATATTCTCAAACAGGTTGAAGAGCTGGAAAAGGGCGGACATACTTCAATGCTTGTCAGGGTCGATAAAGATTTCATCGGCATTCTTTCCCTTATGGATGTTCCCCGTGAAGAGGCAAAACATGTGCTTAAAGAACTCGAAGAGCTGGGGATCAAAAAAATGATTATGCTAACCGGGGACAACCAACAGGTTGCAGAAGCGGTAGCTAAACAGATCGGTGTAACCGAGGCATGGGGCAACCTTATGCCGGAAGACAAAGTCAAGGCAGTACAGAAACTCGCCAAATCAGAAAAAATGGTTGCGATGGTGGGAGACGGCGTGAATGATGCCCCGGCCATGGCCAAAAGTACCGTAGGTATCGCTATGGGCGCTGCGGGATCTGATGTTGCTTTGGAAACAGCAGATATTGCCCTGATGGGCGATAAGCTGGAAAGTCTTCCCTTTGCCATCGGGCTTAGCCGTAAAGCCCGGGGCATCATTAAACAGAACCTCTGGATTTCCCTTGGTGTTGTCGCCGCACTTATTCCACTGACCATACTGGGTGTCGCTTCGATCGGACCGGCAGTAATCGCCCACGAGGGATCGACGTTGGTCGTAGTGTTTAATGCGCTGCGCTTACTTGCTTACGACAACGGACATAATAAAAAAGCACCGAAAAAGAGGAAAAAATAAGGCATGTTCAAAAAGGTTAAAAAATTCCTGAAAGCCCTGGGGCCGGGCATCGTTACCGGTGCGAGTGACGATGACCCATCAGGTATTTCCACCTATTCACGGGGCGGTGCAAAATATGGTCTGGCAACGCTTTGGGCAATGATCAATACATTCCCCCTGATGGCTGCAATCCAGGATTGCGACCGTATCAGGCTGACCAAAACGCTTAGGAAACACTATCCAAAATGGGTATTGTACCTGTTGATCATATTCAGCGTGCCGGCAATCGTCCTGAACATTGGTGCCGATATCGCTGATATGGACGCTGTGGAGCATCTCATATTTCCTGCCGTTCATGCAATTGTTTTTAGTGTGCTCTTTACCGGAGTACCTCTATTCTTCATCATCTATCTGCCTTACTCGACACTTGGCTCAGTGCTGAAATATCTGTTCCTGACCCCCATGGAGATTCTTATCGGCACATGCCTCGACCTCAATCTAGGGTACCTTTCCTTTGGTGCCTATAGATTTTATTTAAGAAAGAATTATGCAGGCTAAACAACTTATTTCATTAAACATACTGCTGTTTGCAGCGTTTCCGGTCGTCTTACTTATAGTCGGTGGAATGATCGTAACCTGGAAAAAGCCCACGGCTGCTGTGCAGAGTACGATCCTCCACTTTGCTGCAGGGGTAGTTTTTTCAGTCGTGGCAGTCGAGCTTTTGCCAGATATGATCAGGATCCATGATACAACCGCGATAATTATAGGTTTTACCTTGGGTATTTCGGCCATGCTTCTGATCAAATGGTATACCGCCAGGCTTGAGCTCAAAATGGGCGGAACAAACGACAGCAAGCTGTTGCCTTGGGGAATGCTTATCGCGGTAGGCATTGACCTGCTCTTGGACGGTCTTCTTTTAGGGATAGGATTTGCAGCGGGATCAAAAGAAGGAACCCTGCTTGCACTGGCACTTGCGATGGAATGCCTTTCGCTGGGACTTGCAGTAGGTACCAGGCTGACCAAGCTTGGAAGTTCCAAAAGGAGGCTGATCAGGGTGCTCTCGCTATTTGGCCTGGTTTTTCTATTGGGAACAGGGGGAGGTTTTTTTATGCTGCATTTTACAGGAGAAAAAGTACTGGAACTTGTGCTCTCATTTGGTAGCGCAGCATTACTGTTTTTAGTTACCGAGGAACTTCTTGTCGAAGCCCATGAAGAAAAGGATTCTCCATTTTTTACCGCGGCTTTTTTCTTAGGATTTCTTCTGTTTATGGTTCTGGGGCTCATTATTTAATCTAAACCGATGAATATTATCGCTAAAATCAGTCAGTTCGATGCGCACCATAAACTTTACCTCTCCCTGGGTGTTGCTCTTGCCGTCCTTGGTATTTGCTATGCTACGGAACTGGAAGCCTCTGTCAGGTTGATGGTTGTATGGCTAAGCTATGCAACAACCAGCATAGCGCTTGCATGGACAACCATTAGCTCCTCGCATCCCAGTCAGATAAAACACGATGCCCATGCGCAGGATTCAAGCAGGACGCTCATTTTTCTTTTTGCCATAGCTGCTGCATTCGCCAGTCTTTTTTCCATTATTATCCTTTTGCGTGAAAATTCGGAAAAGACCGATCAGGGCCTTTTTATGACTATCGTTATTCCGTTGCTCTGCGTGGTTAGCTCATGGTGGTTGGTTCATACGGTCTTTACCATGCGATATGCACATTTCTATTACTGTGACATCGAGCATGAGAAGAAAGGAAAAATAGAAAAACCCGGAGGACTGATCTTTCCGGGAGGAGAAGATCCCGATTATATGGATTTTGTCTATTTCGCTTTCGTGGTTGGAATGACTTTTCAGGTATCTGACGTAGAAATCTCCTCCAAACGGATCCGAAGGCTTGCATGGATGCACGGTGTTCTTTCATTTGCCTTTAATACAGTAATAGTTGCCCTGACAATCAATGTGCTCTCGGGCATGATCCAAAAATAATTTAATTTAAAACTAAAAACCTATGGACTGGACACCAGAAAATTTTCCACTTGAGATGAAGGACCTTGACCCAAGGGTAAGGGAAAAAGCGATCGAGATCGCCAACGAGCTTAGAATTACCAAAGAGGTAAGCGAGCTCAATATTGTTGAGGTCGCCATCAACAGGGCCCAGCAATGGTTTATCAGCCTGGAGGGATAATGGCAGTGCAAAGACTATCCCCTGATCACACAAAATATAATCCAAACCGCGGAAAGGTATCCACAAGGCTCCTGACCGATCTTAAAACATTGAATAAAATGCAGATCAAAAGAAACAACAGGCCCAGGCCTGCTGCTGCCAGGGGTGGGGGAACAGCTCCAAAAAAGAAAAAGGCCAAGGGGCCAAAGAAATCGGTTTTCCTGATGGTATTTTATTGGATACTGGCGCTGCTGCTGGCACTCGCCATTTATTTTAAAGCCAAACATTTCTATAATTCACATTGGGACAAGGATACCAACGAAAAAAACAACGATTCTGTTATCAACACCCCCGGATCTAAAAAATAAACCATGAAGCAGATTTTTATGAAAAGCCGATATAGTGTACTATATTTCTTTATCTTTTTCTTCATCTGTGTCTCGACCATGCTGAGGATCAGTTTTACTGCGATTTCGCTCGGAAAGGCGGGGCTGGGATTTGGAGAAATCCTCACCGCCTTTGCTAAAGGATTCGTCTTCGATCTTGGGGTGGCCACATATTTCAGTGTAATTTATGCCTTTTATCTGCTCATCCTTCCCCAAAAATGGAACAGGACTGGATTTAACAAGGTGTTTACCCATATCCTTCTTTTTCTGATGGTCTTGATTTCGGTATTTTCTTTTTTCGCAGAATTTACTTTTTGGCGGGAATTTGAGAGCCGTTTTAACTTTATAGCAGTAGATTATCTGGTCTATACTTATGAGGTTGTGCACAACATCAACGAGTCCTATCCGCTGCCGCTTTTGATTTCAGCTGTTGTCATAATCTCCTTTTTATGGAACTATCTTATGAAGGGGGCGTTCAGGAAGAGCTTCGAGTCTGCTACACCTTTTGCCCGTCGATCGGTAAATACAGCCCTGATCATTCTGACAGCAATATTCTATACGATCGAGATAGATAACTCCTGGGGGGATAAAAGCGGTAACCGTTATGCGGCAGAAATTTCCAAAGCAGGGATATATTCTTTCGTAGCGGCCTTCAAGGCGAATGAACTTAGCTACGATCAGTTTTATCCGATGCTCACAAATCAGCTTGCCTTCAATTTGGTAAGAAAAGAACTCTCCTCTTCCTCTAGCAGGTTTATTTTCAAAGGTCCTTCGGTACGTAGATCGGTTCTGGCCGGTAATGGCCAGACGGAACCCAATGTCATCATGGTGGTCATGGAGAGTTTCAGCGCTGATTATATGGGCACTTTTGGCAATACACAAAAACTGACACCTGTTCTGGATTCGCTGGCCAAAGAGAGCATCCTATTTGAGCGCATGTATGCAACAGGCACCCGTACCGTGCGAGGGATGGAGGCGCTTTCCCTCGCCGTTCCGCCAACACCGGGGAATAGTATTGTAAGGAGGAGCAATAATGCAAACCTGAGCACAATAGGCAGTATTTTTTCCAAACGTGGGTATTCCACAGGCTTTTTTTATGGCGGGGACGGTTACTTTGACAATATGAACCAGTTCTTCGGAAGCAATGGCTATGACATAACAGATAGGGGGAGGAAGCTTACAATGGGTGATGCCTATCTGGGAAAGCGGACCATCCTGAGCGATAGCGAAGTGAGCTTTGAAAATGCCTGGGGCGTTTCGGACGGGGATCTTTTCGCTGCGGTAATCCGTGATGCGGATAAAAGGCACTCGTTAAAGAAACCTTTCTACGATTTTGTCATGACCACTTCCAACCATCGGCCCTTTACCTATCCCAAAGGAAAGATAGATATCCCACCAGGCACGGGAAGAGAGGGCGCAGTAAAATATACCGATTATGCCATTGGGGAATTTTTAAGACAGGTCCGGAAAAAGCCATGGTTCAGCAATACCGTGTTTATATTCGTTGCCGATCACTGCGCGGAAAGCGCAGGAAAGAACGAGATTGATATCTCCCGTTACCATATCCCGGCGATGATATACAACCTCAATGGACAGCCCCCTTCAATAATTCCCAGCCTTTGCTCACAGATAGATCTCTATCCAACCTTGTTCGGCCTGTTGAAATGGGACTTTGAGAGCAATAACTTCGGTATGGATGTTAGATCAGCCGGGTACCGCCCAAGGATCTTGCTAGGAACCTATCAAAAGCTCGGTTATCTCCGTAGCGACACCCTTGTGGTACTCAGTCCAAGGAAGCCTCCGCAGAGCTATCATTATGATTTCAAAACCAATACACAGACCTCGGCGAAATCTTCTGAAACACTTGGAAGGGAAGCCATTTCTTATTATCAGAGTGCCTATTATCTCTTTAGGACAGGCGGATTAAAAAAATAAGAATATTATGAATTATTATCAGTTATTATTGATCTGTGTGCTAGCGGGGTCTGTGATCCTGCTAACAGGTAAATACTTTTTTAAGCGCAGGCGCAGAAACATCTTCAGTATGCTTATAGGAGATGTTCAAGCTTATGTAAGCTATCTTTTTGAGGAGCACTGGCAGGCTGACCTGGCATACCACGATCTGGATCATACCAGACTTGTGGTCAAAAGGACCCAGGAAATCGCTTCCAATTTTCGCCTGGATGACCTTCAGGAATTCATACTTTTCTCTGCCGCATGGTTTCATGACACCGGGCAGCTAACTGGGCCTCCTGCCGGCCATGAGCATCGAAGCGTGCGGCTGATGGAAGAGTTTCTTTCAGATAAAGGGATTGCACCGGATAGCATTTCCGCCATCGGCCGCTGCATACTCTCCACCTCCATTCCACATAGCCCTAGCAATATCCTTGAAGAAATTATCTGTGATGCGGATACCTATAACCTGGGCAATGAGGAATTTCTCATCACCGATGCAAAGGTTGCGCGCGAAATGCAGAAAAGGGCAGATGTGGACCTAAGCCATTGGGATAAAGAAACACTTGCATTTCTATCAGCCCACCGTTTTTTTACGCCTTATTGCAAGTCTATGCTCTCGCAGGGAAAGCAAAATAATATCCATTTGGTGCGGGAACGCATAAAAAATAAATCAGGCCAAACACCCTAAATGGATTTGGACAATGAATGGGATATACTCTTAGGCTTCTTGTCGCTTTTATCCTGGCTGGTATCATTAAAAATAGGTTGACACCCCGAACTGCACCGCTCCGGTTCTGGCAGGCGGGTTTCCAAGGATATCCTTCTGCCACTGTTTTCGGTAGGAAAACCTCAGCACGGTTTGTTGCCTTGGCCTGAAACTGATGCCGGGCATTACGCTGAAAAGTTCATCACCAATATTCCCGCCGGTCTCCCTGAACTTCCCTACATTCCAGTCCACATACTCTACCCTGCAGGCTAAACTTACAACAGAATGCTGCCAGCCCAGAATCGTTTTTTTGATCACAGGTTGAACAATATCTATATATCCGCCCATCTGACGGCTCCCGAACTGCTGGGAATAGGTGTCGGGAACATCTACCCTGATCCATGCCCACTCAGCGGTGATGAAGGTCTTAAGTTTGGGAAGTGTAGTGTTAAAGTCTATGGCGAAAACATTTAACCTGCGTTTGTCATCGATAACAATTCCGTCCGACTGCCATTTATTGTAAACACCTCCCATATAGGATACGCCGAGTTCGCCTATATTGTTCCTGCGTACCGCAACCTTTCCCGTTAGAAGCGGCTGCCCGCTTGCAATTTCTTCAAACCTTTCCGGATTCCTTTTTGAGGCAGCCAGAGAGGTTCTGTTTTCAGGGTTTGCAATAATGGAATCGTCAAAGCTGCTTGTGGCATATAACTCGTAGCCCAGCATCCAGTCACCGCTATAGTTCTTGCCATAAATCCCGAATCCTGCACTGCTCCAGGTTGCAGGCAGCATCTGTGTCATGGCGATCGGACGGTCGGTGAATTCCCATTTAGGACCGTCATGGTTCTGGTTGAATGCACCAATGGGATTTAATATCATTCCACCCCTTAAATTAAGCAAGGGGTGCAGTTCCAGATCCAGCGCAGCAAATTCAACCGCTATTTCTTTTTCAGCAGGTTCAAATTCGATCTCGGAAAGGAACTTGATGCGCTTGGAAATGGTTGAGGCTACAAATAGCGTCATCCTTCTGAACTGGAACTGCTGTCCTTCAGAGATCCCGTCTGTACCCTGATACTGCCAGTTGGCTTCCATATACCCGCCCACTGATACCGGAAGTTTTCCCACGGCAATAAAAGGCCGTTCATAAACTGCATCCATGTTGAGTGAGTTTTTTGCTGTATCACTGGGTTTGGCCCTTAAAAGTTTCGGGTCGATCTGGGCAAAAGCCATCTGACCGATACCAATAGATATGATAAGCGTAAAGAGTTTTTTCATACTGCCTTCAGTGAAATTTTGATCCTGGTTTTTTCTATGGTAATGGGGAAAGTTCTTAAGTTTGCTTCTGCCGGACCATTTGTCATTCTGCCCTTATTGTCAAATTCACTTCCATGGGCCGGACATTGAAGCCTGTCTCCGAAAGCCTGGAGCTCGGTTCCCTGGTGGGTGCACTGCATCCATAGTGCAGAATAATTCAGTTCATCATGCCGGTAGATACAGATGGGATATCGGAGCAGGTCATTGCTGACTACAATGTATCTTTTGAACTGGACATTTTTTTCCTGTCTGATTTCAAAGTCCTTCATTTCTACGACCAGGTTATCCCCTGCAATCTCGCCCGTCGCCGGCACCAGGCTGCTGCATCCACTGATCAACGTGGTGATCCCAAGGCCTCCAAGGCAGGCCATTCCACAGCCTTTTATAAAATCTTTTCTTTTCATTTCTATAGTGATTCTAAAAATCTCAGCATGGCATTTCTTTCTGCCCCAGACAGCTGGTTGAACCTGTTGCGGCTTGCAGATGCCTCTCCTCCATGAAGGGTTACCGCCTCTTCGATGCTTTTTGCCCTTCCGTCATGCAGCAGATGATAAGATCCACCCTGTGAATTCATCGAAAGTCCCAGTCCCCATAGGGGCGGGGTCCTCCATTCGAAGGTCTTAGCCGATCCTTCCGTATAACCATCGTCCAGCCCAGGTCCCATATCGTGAAGCAGCAGGTCGGTATAGGGATGGAATTCTTTGTTGGATAGAGCAACCACTGGGGAAAAAACTGTTTTTAGGGTAGGCTTGTGACAGCCTGAACAGTTGATCTTTTCGAACAGTTTCCTGCCGGTTTCAACTTCGGCATTTCCGGCATCGCGCTGTATGGGCGCTTTTAGCGTCTGTAGATAAAACACCACGTTATTCACTGTAAGTGTGGAAATTTCAGGATCAATCACCATCCGCGTATAGGCATCCACAGGATCAAAGCTTGAAGTTATCCCGATATCCTGGTTGTAGGCATTAACAGTCTGGTGGAGCAGGTTATATGCTGCCGCCTTTTTTCCAAAACGATGGATATATTTTCCCTTCAGTGCAATAGCGTTGTTAAAGGCCTGAACATATGACGGAAGCACTGCGTAATTTGGGACACCAGAAATGCCGTCATTATCCAGATCCTGGGGGTCAGCCATAGCTAGTATATCTGCATCAGCTACCAGTTCGAGAAAGCCAAGGCCGGTATTGGCAGGCGGTGTAAATTTTGAAAAGCTGGCGTCTGCTGGGATTTGCTCAGGTTTGTACCCGGGAATAGCCCTGTTCTGCAGTTGTGGGCCTCCCTGGTCCAAAAATTTATTGCCTGTCTCATCGGTCTGCCCGAAACGGACCAGCGTAGTAAAGGGATGGCCTTTGCCGTCTCCAGCATGGCAGCTTCCGCAGCTGGTTGCAACAAAGCCAGGACCAAGGCCATTCGCAGGAGTAAATATCTCATTGTTAAAGGCCGCATCTCCCAAAGCGAAACGTCTGAGCTGGTCATAGCTGAGTCCTTCCACCGGGCCATCAAGAATTTCATCCTCTTTTGGAGAAGAAGGGATTATCTTCTCACAGGACACCATTATAGCAACTAGGCTCATAAGTGAAAGCAGGACAATGGGTAATCTTTTCTGCATGTTATCTGATTTTTTGTAAATCTAATAATAAAAACAGAAAAGACTAAAAATAAATTTAGGTTTATCTAAAATATATTTTAGGGCTGCCGTTTTTTTTTGTTTCGTTCTGTAACTGTCCCACGCTTAAGTGTTTAAGCGATGATCATTTCAACCGAACCGGATTAAAGAACATTATATTTTCGCAGTACTTTTACGCCTGGTGCAGAATGCTTCGAATCGTTTCGTTTTGGAAATTAGAAACCGATTTCCATCTGACCGTGTTGGGTGAAAGCGCTATACGAGAAAGGCATTTCTAAAAGATAAAATAGTATTTGTAATTGAAAGCGAAAACGAGGGCTTTTTATTTAATCTGGGAGAAAGGTAACTGGTGCAAAACGGAAAAAAGTTCCAGTCATTTTCTTGTGAACAATTCACGATAGCCGCCATACCGTGGGATTAGCATTTTTCAGAAAAATAGTAATTGAACTAAATGAAACTAGCGTTCACTAAGGCAAGATGTGCAATGAGTTTAGAAATAGACACGGGGACTGAACGGTGTCCATATCCCCGATATCTAAATTAACGCTCTCAAGGCTAAGATAGCATTCCATTATATGGAATCAAAATCCTCATCACCAATGTTATCTCACTTTTTAATTGGTCGACTTCGAAACCTTATCAAAAAGGTGAGACTTACAAACTTTAGAAGCAGGCTTCTTAAAAGTTTCCTTAACTAAAGACTTCTGGTTGAAGATTGGCGTGTAACATCAATATTTTCTTGGCAGGTGGGGGTATTGGAATAGCTATTTTTATCAGAAGTGGTAATAATTTATCCTGATTTTAGTAAAAAGGTTAGACGCAGAGACCGCAGGCGATAATTGTATTTCCTTAACTGCAGAGAACACCAATACTTTTGACGAAAATATTCTGAGAGAAGCTTTGCGCTAGCCAAAATATATTCTTGAGCCAATAAAAGCTTTCTTTTCAACCCTATAATTTTATTTTTGTATATTGAGAAAAGCTTTCCGAGGAAATATAGTGGTAGGAAAATAATGTTATGAGTGCAAATAAAATAACTCTCGCCTATGCGGAAGATGAGCGCTGGTTTCGGGAACCAATGGTAGAAATGTTGGTCGAAAGTGGCTTTGATGTCATTGGCGCTTTTAGTGATGGCAGAGAGCTTCTTACTTTCTCAGAAAATTGCTCGACTTTGCCTGATTTGTTTTTAACGGACCTGCGCATGCCCAAATTGAATGGTCTTGAGTTGACAAAAGAAATTTTGAAGAAATGGCCCCACGCGAAAGTGATTGTCCTAACTTCAGAGATAGAAAACTTTTACATAGAGGAGGCAAAGAAAGCTGGCGCTGTATGCTTTTTACATAAAATTATCGACTACAAGAATATCAAACACGCCCTCTTGGAGGTTCACCAAACTGGAGCGACGACCTTCGGGAAACTGAATTTGTAATACCTGGCCCGATTTCCTGTAAGCAGAGGGTTTTAAGGATGAAGGCTTTCTAAATAAGTTATGCACTCTAATTCGGTTAATTTGCGGTGACATTTGCACAGAAATTGCACAAGTTGTTTTTCGGTTCCCAATGTGCACAACTAATATTTGATACCGTTGCACGAATTTTACTTAGTTTTAAGCGTTTTAATTACAAGGGGTTCGAGAGAAATTCCTATTTTCACGAAAGGGTCTATTAAAAACGGTTTATGTTGATGATGTTATAGGGATATTGAAATATTCTATCATCAGCTTTGAAGCTATAACAAAATAGCGCATTACAATTTAAGTTTAATTTAATACAAAGTGAAACTTAGGGGCTGGCAAATGAATTAATATACATACATAAATTGCAAATGCTAGCGACAACAAGTATCTTTCACTCATATTTATAATCTCAATGAGCCTGTTCGCTATTCACAATTATCAAAAAGAAGTAGAAGATATCATTCACTTTGGTGGGACAAAAAAAGAGACTGCTATAAGGAGTGCTTTCCATAATCTATTAAATGAATACGCACAAGGAAAGGGTCTAAAGGTAGTAACGGAAGTGAGTATTCAGGCGAATAATAGCAATAAAAAGGTTACGCCAGATGGTACTTTAAAAGACTCGTTGCGACAAGACTGGGGGTATTGGGAAAGTAAAGATGAAAGTGACGATATAAACGAAGAAGTACAGAAAAAGTTCAGTAAAGGATACCCTACTCAAAATATACTTTTCGAAGATAGCAAGACGGCAATTCTTTTTCATAACGGGCTAGAAACAAGTCGCGTATCAATGAAAGATGCAAATGCTCTTCACAACCTTTTAACTGATTTTATAAATTATGAAAGGCCAGAGGTTAAGCATTTTCGTCAAGCAATTGAACTTTTTAAATTGGATATTCCTAAAGTTACCGCGACAATTAGAGAAATTATTGAGAAAGCAGAAAAATCTAATAAAGAGTTTAAAAAATACAGCAAAAAATTCTTAAAAATATGTCACGATAGTATAAATCCCAATGTGACGTCCGACGATGTGCGAGAGATGATTATCCAGCATATTTTAACTGAGGATGTCTTTAATACAATATTTGATGAGAATCAATTTCATCGAGAAAATAATATTGCCCGTGAATTAGAAAAGGTAATTCATACCTTTTTTATCGGTACCGTCAGAAAAACGGCACTATCAAGCGTTCAACATTATTATCAAGCGATTAATGCTGCCGCGGCTGGAATCGCTGATCATCATGAGAAGCAAAAATTTTTAAAGGTAATTTACGAAACCTTTTATAAAAGCTATAATCCAAAAGCTGCTGATCGCTTAGGGGTAGTATATACTCCAAACGAAATCGTTAATTTTATGATTAAGGGTTCAGATTTTTTATTACATCAGCATTTTAATAAATTTTTATCCGACCAAGGTGTTGAAATTCTGGACCCCGCTACTGGAACAGGAACATTTATTACCGATATAATAGATTATATTCCTAAAGATAAATTAGAGTTTAAATATAAAAATGAGCTACACGCAAATGAAGTCGCAATATTGCCTTATTACATTAGTAATTTAAATATTGAGTTTACCTATAACCAAAAAATGGGTAAATATGAAGAATTTACTAATCTATGCTTTGTAGATACTCTTGATAATTTGGGATTTACTTTTATGGGGAAGCAAACAAATCTATTTGCTCCATTTTCCCAAGAAAATAGCCTTCGTATCATCAAACAAAATACTAGAAAGATTTCGGTGATAATTGGTAATCCTCCATATAATGCAAATCAAGTTAATGAGAATGAGAACAATAAGAATAGGGAATACCCAGAAATCGATAAAAGGATAAAAGATACTTTCATAAAATATAGTAAAGCTCAAAAAACAAAAGTTTATGATATGTATTCCCGCTTTTATAGATGGGCTTTCGATAGAATTCAAGATAAGGGAATTATTGCATTTGTTACAAATCGGAGTTTTATTGATAGTAAAACCTTTGATGGTTTTCGTAAAGTTATTCAAACAGAATTTGACCAGGCTTATATTATAGATACCATAAGTGATGTCAGAGCCAATCCTAAAATCGCTGGTACAACTCACAACGTTTTTGGAATTCAGACTGGTGTTGCAGTTATGTTTTTGATCAAAAAACAAAACCGAGTTAAGGGTGCACAATGCAGTATTTTTTATACCGCACTCGATGATAACTGGAAAAAAGAGCAAAAACTTCAATGGTTTACAGAAAATTCCATTTCCTCGGCCTCATTCACTCATATTCATCCAGATAAAAATAGCAACTGGCTGAACAACACAGATAATGACTTTGATAAATTGCTTCCGATGTACATTAAAGGTGGTAGTAAGTCGATTTTTAATTTGGCTTCCAATGGAATTTCTACTAATAGAGATGAGTGGGTTTATGATTTCAATGAGAAAAATCTAAAATCTAAAATCAAGTATTTTATTAAGATCTATAACAATTGTGTTAACGCAGGCAATTTTGAAAAATATGCAAAAGAAATCAAGTGGAGTCGTGATTTAAAAAATAAATTAACGCGAAAAATATTTGCTGTCGAGAAATCCGTTTCTTTTGTTAAATGTAACTATAGACCTTACACCAAAAAAATATTGGCTTTAAATTCGGTTTTGAATGATGTGATAAGCCATAATCAAAATTTCTTTAGTAGTAACAATAATATCGCAATTTGTATTAACGGGAACGGATCTGACTTTCGATTTCTTATAGTTGATACTTATCCCGATCTTCACTACACTGGAGATACAAAATGTTTTCCGCTTTATCGTTATGATGAAAAAGGCCGCATTGATAATATTTCAGATTGGGCATTAACTAAATTTATTACTCATTATAAGTTGAAATCTATTTCAAAAGAAGAAATCTTTGAATACATCTATGGGATACTTCACTTTCCTATTTATCTCTCTAAATATGAACTAAACCTTCAACGTGACTTTCCTAAGATTCCATTATATGAGGATTTTTATAAGTGGCAATCATGGGGTAAAACATTAATATCCATCCAATTAAATTATGAAAATGCCAAATTATATCCGCTAGCGGAGGTTCAAACTGGTAATAAAACTAATCCCAGAACAAAACTTAAGGCAGATAAGATATCGGGAATAATAACAATCGATGAGAACACCGAGCTCCGTGGTATACCCAATAGTGCTTGGGAATACAAAATTGGTAATCGTAGTGCGCTGGAATGGGTCTTAGATCAATACAAAACAAAGAGTCCTAAAGATGAAAGCCTTACAGCTAAATTTAATTTGTATGAGTTTTCCTCTTATAAAACTGAGGTAATAACTTTACTAAAAAAAGTTTGTTCAACAAGTGTCGATACAATGGATATTATATTTAAAATGAGCATTTAACCGTAGGATTGTCTTATCTAATTTTATATTATTGATTTAAATAATGATTTAATTGAATTAATTCTTCCAATCATATTTGGTGGTATCACAACCGCAGCGAATGTTTTTGGCAACTGTGTCGTAATTTCGTAGCGACACATCCGGTTTTTTACATTCTTTGTTTTGGCAATGAAAAAGCTTTTCAAAGGCGATGATGTCGGCCCAAAAAGCCTTTAGGTCCCCGAGTTTCGGATCGAAAGGATTATCGTGAGAAAGCAGATTACCGAACACAGAAGAACTGGACAACTTATCTATAATCGGAAGGTTAACTTTTAATTCCGCACTAGCTTTATTAATCTTTGATTTAAGCTCGTTGATCATTTCATCCGGCATCCGTTTTTCATTCACCTCGTTATACTTGAAACTCAGCTTTACTTCCAAGTTCAAACAGATCTTCTTCAGAATATGCTCTAAATATTTCCTTATAGGATTGCCTAATAATGTGACATTGCCATTAGCTAAGTTATATTCAATTATCTCTTTCAGATCATCTGGCGATTCACTCAAATGTGTTCCTTTGATCTCTGTCCATTTGATTTCGTTAATCAGCCAGCCTTTTTTCTTAGCAATCTGACGGACATATTGGAACCATTGTTCTTCATGGGTAAGCAGGACAATCTGATATTCCGAAAATTTATCGAATAAAAGGTCAGCAAATTTTTTCCGGTGATTGGTATCAAAGCTGGAAATTATATCATCCAGTATCAAAAACTTGTTTTCCTTGTTAAACGCGACTACCGAAGCCAAAAAGAATGAAATGCCAAAACAGTTCAGGTGAGATTCACTAAAATATTTTTGAGGTGGTGATACCCATTCACCCTTGTATTTATATTCAATGGTTATGCCGTTAAGCTCGTCATCCTCGCCAATGGTGACGATACGGATTTTCTCAAAAAGTTCACCAGGGTTCATGTACTGGTAATAATCATTGATGGTACCCGAAAAGGTATCAATAAAATTCTGTAGACCTTCTTTTTGTTTTTTTACAAACTCGTTAAAGATGATCTCAAGCGAGTTTTTTTGTTTTTCAAGTTTCTCCCGGTCTTCTTCGAAATTTTTGATTTTCATAAAAGCATCTTTGGCAGCTGATATATTAGCATATAGCACCGTCGTGTTATCACTTGCAATGGCTGTTTTTATCTTTGAGATCCGGGCAGCTATGTCGACGTTTTCAAGAAAATCCGCAGCGTGAAGTTTCAGGGAAGATGCATCACTTAACCTATTACCAGAGGTAACCTTTTCCAATGCAGCTTTCTGATACAGTCCAATCTTGACTTTCAATCCAGCAACAGCCTTACTGATTTTTGAATTGGCCAGATCTTTATACAACAGGTCGGTTGCCAAAGCATCGAGCCTTTTTATACGTTCCGCAGCAATGGCCACCATGCTTGTTTTTGAACTGTCGAAAACCGCTTTCTTTTTAGCGGCTTCTCCTATTTCCTGAAGACGCACATTTATTTCTGCCTGTAAGTCGGTCAGATTTTTTGGTTGTAAGCAAAGCGGACAGCTTTCGTCCTTATGGAATTTTTTGACGATGACATCATTCCCAACCTTTAAGAGTTCGGCAAGATAGGTCTGCATGATAGATCCTACATCATCGGCAATTTTATTAAATTCTACATGGTATTTAGTGTATTCCGTATCGATGAAATCAACTTCCTTTTCGAGGTCTGTTAGTGAGGCCTGACAAGTTTCCAGAAACCTCAGCTCGTTTACGAATTTGGAGGATGCAGGTGTTTTCAATTTAGCCAAGACATTATCTATATCGGCCATTGACCCAACGGTGAAGCCCAAACATAATGGAGCAATGGTTTCATTGATTTTCTCAAAAAGATTAGCCTCTTGGCTAAAAGCCGCCCCTATTTTCTCAATTAAGGTAGTTTTTTGAGTATTGATTTGGTTCTCAAAGTTTTGGTTTTTGATTTCAGCTTTGATAAAGTTGAAAGACTTCTTTAGTACTTCTTTTGCTTTTGTCACTTCGGAAAAACCGATAATATCCGACAGGTTTTTTAGCTTGTCGCTCTTTGTTTGGTCAACAAAATCGCGCAGGAACTGGTAGCGCAGTAACAAGTTTTCCTTTCGTGACCGTTCAAGGTATTCTGCAAAATCGGTTGTATCATTTGAAAATTCAGTAACTAATTTTCCTTTTTTATAATAGAGCTTTCTTTCGGCATTAATGACCGGTTTACTATAGTTGATCTTGATCGACGATTCTTTTTCCCCAGACAGGTAAGCGTTTCTAAGCGCATCTTTCAAATCTATTTCCTGGCTACCCAGGTGCGATACCGCATCAGTGTAATACCATTCCAGTGCATCCGATATACTGCTTTTACCAGTGCCATTATCCCCGTATAAAAGGATGGATTTTTCACCAAGATTTAAGGCGAACTGTTCCTGGACACCCCTTAACCCGGAAATATGAAGTTGCTTAATTTTGATTGGCATCTTGCTCTCTTAAAGTGTGTAATTCATTTTTCACGTTTGTGTCGGTAAGCTTGCCCTGGTCATATAGGGTTGCCAGGGACCGTGCAAGCACTTTGTCCACGTTTGGAATGTTCTCGATCTCTTTGAAAAAGTCGTCCAAAATTTCTTTGCCGGATTTTACGTCGTTACTCATAGCTGTTATTTAAAATAGTTCCAGTCGATCTTGAAATGGGTTGCGATATTGTTACTCATCACATCCAGACCTGTCTTATTATTGCAAATCGGATATATGCCAAAATGCTCCACAAAATTTAAAATGAAATAGCTTTCCAAATCCTCAACGCGAAAAGCCCAGATACTTTTAAGCATTTCGAAATTGATGTAGGTAAACCAAAGCGGTTCAACTTTTCTGTAACTCACCAAACCGACGTTTTTTGATTTACCGCCAAAGTGACCATTCAGCCTGCTTCCTATACTGTTGGTTTTCTTTTCGCTCATGCCAATGTAAAGCAGCCTGGAAGGATCAAAGGGATATTGAATCTGAATAGAAGAACTAAAAATAAAGTACAGGCCTGTAATGCCGTTCAATGAAAGGATATTACCCGCGTCAAAAGTTTTAGGGCTATCAAAATAAATATTGACGGTTGGGGTTGTCTCGCTCATTTTAGGGTAAAGGTCTAATAATATAAAAGGTCATCAGCGTTTCTAAAGGTACTAAAATTTTAAATCTAACACTGTTTGTAATGGTGTGCACCAAGTATCTCGTTAATCCTTATACCGTTGGCGTAACCGTCGAGGTCAGGGAACAGCATATCTTCCCTGATGCCCATTTTAAATAGTTGTCCTTGGATATGCGCTGCCGCAGATTGGTCAAATTCTATCCGTTCTATTTCATCTGGCAGGGTTTTGTCTTTCACAAAAGTCAGCTCTTCATTCGGGCTTGGCTGAATAGTAAATAAACCCGCCTGTCCTGTAATTCTTGTGGCAATGTGTGGTGGTTGGAAGACACCAACTGTTGGATATTGAAAAGGGTTTTCATGCCCTTTGGTATCAATGTAATTGCAAAAATGCAGTACGCTTACACAGCCACCATTCGGAGAACAGGGTTCAATAGCGTAATTGACTATCCTTGGCTTTGTTGCAAAATATAAGGCGACCAGAGGACTGGAAGTCCAATCCAAAAGGCGGGTAGGCAAGCCATGGTGTTGTGCAACCGCCAGCCAGTCCCAGTCATTTTTGAGCTGACTTACAACCGTTGAATGTGCCCTACGCTTAAACTGCTCAAAAAGTTCTATTTCGTCTCTGTCTGAATAATGCGGATTACGGCCGACAGATGGAATAAGTTTATGCTGCGCATTGCTTACCCCTCTAAAAACGTGGTGCCCACAAGAATAGGTGCCTGAAATTAAGCTTATATATTCTTCAAGGCTTTCGATTTTGCTTGTCATTGAGATTTGTATAAAGTGTTTTAGTGTGAATAGTTATTGTTCTCCTCTGGACCTTAATTCTTCAAGCCATTCGCTATCTAAATTAACAACTGTAAAAGGCAAGCCATAGCTGCTGGCTCGTTGCGAGAAAATAAAGATCCTGGAAAAAAACGCACCTTTCATTGTATATCCAGCATATTTATCATAGTTAAAATCACGCCATTGGTATAGCAAGCCTATCGGGACATTGAATTCAAGTTCGATTGGACGCGATACCTGACTGCGGTAATTGTTAATTGCCAATGTCCATTTGGTCACGTCATCAGCATAATAATGTAACCTCGCTTCCATATTACCCCCCTGGCCTTGCTCCCGAAAGAGATTGCCAACACCTCTTTCATTAGCAAACAAAAAAAGCAGGTCCCCGGTCTCCAATAGCCCAACAACGCAATTATTGATTACCTCCTCAAAATCCCTTAAAATCTGACCCGATATATTATCAGTAAGAAGATATTCAAACAAATCATCGTATAAACTGGAAGTTTTTGAATCGGGGGTTTTATCTTTCAGAAATTTATATAAAAGCCCCCTGGTTTCTACGGACATGTCGTGAAGGTAGGTGTCGTTTATCCTATGGAATAGGTCACAAGTGGAGTTTTTTAAAAACCAACGCATCGATAAAAGCGGAATTTTATTGTTTGCGGCAAATTCAAAAGCTGGCCGGCTAAACTCCTCCACTGAAGCAATGCCGACCTGGTAATGGTATCTTTTTCTGCTTGAAATGGCATAGGTGTCACGCCTGTTGTTTTTTCTTCGCTGAATCGTCTCATCGGTTACGATTTCAAATTCGTTTATGTCGTACCGAAGACCAAGGCCGTTTCTAACTACATCAAGCCCAATCCTCCTATCGTAACTCTTGCATTCAAACAAGAGCCTAGATGGGTAAGAAAATGGCATCTGTATGGGAGGTTCCATTAAAACGTCAGCGTCATGCGCCGCACCCTTGCCATTTATGAAAAACAGCCCTGATCCATCTTGCCGGTAGATGTAATGTCCATCTGGTATAACGGATGCAAAACCGCAGTTTATCATCAAATTTCTTACGATGTATTCTAGTAATGTTCCTTTTAATTGTCCCGCCGTCATACTAATACTTAAAAACAATGAATATACCCTTTTTTGGTTATTTATAGTCACAATAACACTTAGACAATGAATGAGATAATCGTATGAGCGTTATCACCGTTACCAGAGATTTCGGCAAGATTGATAAAGCGATTCCATAGTGAGTTGACCAGCCCAAGTAATGACCTTCACTTCTTAAATGCCTTAGCAATTGATATATTTAGGTGGTCAATTTTGAACGATACAAATTGACTCAAAAATCCTATAATGACCTTGGTCACCCCAAGCGAAATCTTTAATTAGATTAGTCTTTTATTTATTCCGCCAGATGCACGTAGTCTAATTCCGTATTGTTCTGTCGATTTATTGGAGCTATTTGTTTTTCTATATAAAAGTGGAAAAATGGCTAGATTTTTTTTAAATCGGGATATAATCTAACCACAAATATTGTAATTGGTTAAAATTAATAAGTTAGCATAAATACCCATAAGCTGGATGGAATAATAATGATAATAATTTCTAGATTAGCCGTAATCAATTGGACAACTCCACAATGAAATTATCACCCCTGACACTAGACAGACTTAAGACCTATATTTCTGGCGATAAAGAATCGTTCCCTAAATTGTCAGGGCCGGAAATACTCACGCTTTTCCATAGTGTTGGCTTTAAGGATGTTTATGAATGGGGGAACGGGGGGATGCCAAATGCTCTTTCCAGAAATGCGTATGTTGTAGAAAAGCTTAAAGAGATTAATGGCACTAAGGAAATGCAAGCCTTGCTCGAAACAGTTGTGTCTAAAGTCCATTTTCTTGAATCTGGTCTAGACCTTAATGCGGCAGTAAAGACAATAAATGTTGTTATCAAAGAAGATGGATATGAGTTTGTAGATGCTGGAAATGGTGGCTATAAGATAAGCGGTGCGCTTATACAAGATCCTATAAAAATTGAAGCATATTTTGAGGAAAACAGAGGAATTATTATAGATGAGATCAGGAAAGCCAAGTTTTTGATCTGGGTAGCCGTCGCGTGGCTAACAGATTTGGATTTATTAAGGGAATTACACGCAAAGAAAATTGCTGGTGTCAATATCCAGATTGTAGCAATGGACGATGATATTAATGCAAAGCTAAAGTCAAAAGTTCTACAGCACTTTGAAGCTTATTACAAATTACCTCAAGGCACATACAAAAACCTGATGCATCATAAATTCTGTATCATTGATTTGAAGACTGTTGTTCATGGCTCTTACAATTGGACTGTAAAGGCCCAGTATAACAAAGAAACGGTCACTGTGAACCATAGTCACGAATTTGCAGCAGGTTTTGCTGAGACTTTTATCAAACTTAAACTTGCTTGACACTATTTAAGGGTATTGCATTCTCAGTAATATTTATATTTGATGCCATCCAAATACGATTGCGCCAAATATTTATCTGCTTTAGACATCCCCGCTTTTTTATAAATTTTAGTATAAGACCGAAAAGATGGAACGGAAGTAATTATCAGCTGCCTCCATCATTAGATCTTGGACAGTTCTGCCTGAAGTGGGATGCCCATAGCATCGACTGGGAGGAATTGATTGAAAAGCAAGCGCGGCCTTCAAGATTATGTACAATATAAATTACAAGCTTTGGAAGGTAACCAATACCCCGAAGGCCAAATCTAGCATAGCAAAGTGACACGAATAAATTTTCGTCCATTAGATTGCATCCTGTTACCTGAATTTTTTATGGCGTTTCAATACCCTTCCCTTGCTGTCAAATTCTTCTGTTTCCTCCAAAGGCCTCTTCCTTAATATAAACTTATAGATAAGTGTGAGCGCAATACCGACATTTGCAGACCCGCCGATGACGGCAACTAATTTGATGATTTGGTTATAGTCCATAGCTATCGCAATTTTTTATTGCGCCCCCTTTTAGGGGCGTTGGACCGCCCTATTATACAAATAATCTTTGATATTCCAAAGGACAGGCAAATCTGGGCTTTGAAATCGCCATATCTGCATACACCAAACTTTTGAAGCGGTTGAGTTTCTGCTTCGCAAGTTTTGCACATCATGCCTTTTCTGATTAAAATTTCTATTCTGATATTCATAAAAAACAAATTGGGCCAGCGACTATTGCAGTGCCAATTGTTAAAGGTAAAACACCCATTCCAATCGATAAACGACAAGTGATTTTCGACTTTTCCTCTATGCAAAAATAGGTGTGATATCATCTGTACTTTAGCCGAAGCTTTGCCGTTTTACACCCTTCCAAAGCACCGAGAGAAAAAAACACCAAATGATTTACGGCCATGGAAACTAAAATATTCAATGGCTATCAGTCTCATTTTTTGTGCAAAAAACGCTTGTTTGCCATTGACTGCAAGACTAGAAAAGGTTACCTTGTGGCCTCTAAATTTCAATTTAAAAGCACGATGAAAGCTATTAACCTCTCAGATCTATTCGGTCAAAAAATTTATAGGATTCCCGACTACCAGCGCGGTTATGCCTGGGGACATAAACAGCTTCGGGAGCTTTGGGAGGATATACTGGAGATTTCTGAAATTAATGGATGCTTGCGACCGCATTATACTGGAACCATTTACGTAGAGGCTGCTCAACCAGAGGAAATCGAAAGATGGCTTACGGGCTTCACTTTCTATAACGTAGTAGATGGACAGCAACGGTTGACCACCATTAGCATTTTGCTTCAAGTACTTTTAAAATATGCAGGGGAAGGATATTGTAATGAAACAAGGGAAGACCTAGAAAAAGCATACATATTCAGATCAAACAGAAGTGGTGCCAGTAGGATTTACCGTTTCTGTTATTTCCAATCAGACAAGAACTATGCCTATCTTCTGAATAAAATATTCGAGCATTCCGGTACTGTGTTTGATGAAAGTCAATTTAACTTGTACAGCAAAAATCTATCCCAGGCCAAGGATTTTTTTGAGCAAAGAATCAAACCGCTTACCAGTCAAGATCGGGAAATTATCTTTTTGAAGGTAACTACAGCCTTAAAATTTGATTTTCGTGAAATTGAGCAGGATCTTGACGTTCAGGCCGTTTTCGAAACGATGAACAACAGGGGGAAGCCTTTATCCACGCTCGAAAAACTAAAGAACCGCCTAATGCACCTGACCGAAAAACTGGGATTGGCGGATGAAGACCGCAAGTCGCTAAGGAATGACGTGAACAGATCCTGGGGCATCATATACAACTGGCTGGCTAAAAATCCAGAACAGATTCTCGATGAGGACATCTTTCTATCTGCACATCTATCATTGGTCCGGACACCTAAGGATGCTGTTTTTTCTGAAAAACTTGCCGAGGAAAAAGTCTTTGAAATATTCTCCAACCGTGCCGAACAATATGACTCGGGAGAGGAAAATACCAAGGAAAGTCCAGTCAGTTATGAAAAAATTCAAGACTATATCTTGAAGCTTTCTGCATTTGCCCCAAAATGGTACGAAATCCATAACTCTAGTCATCCGATGATAAATAAGGTACTACTTTTAAATGGTGGAAAGGAAATGAAGATTTTTCTCACTCAACTAAAATCATTTGAATGGGAACCAGGGAAACTGGATCAGGCATTGGACAAGCTCGAGCGCATCATGTTCCGTAATCGGATTCAGGGGCTTGGGGTAATTGATGAGCGTTCCTTTGCTACCTGGGCAAGGGATATCTATAATGGCAACCTATCAGCAGTGCTTGTCATGGCCCGTTTGAATGAGCAATTGGACATTCCAGTTTTAACGGCGAATATGGTGAACTACTTTAATGGGTTATATGGCTACGAGCGCGGACCGAAGGGTTTCCACCGCTGGGGTGCACTTAAATATTTTCTGTTCGAATATGAGGAACACCTTAAATATCATTATAAAGAGACTAATGACAAGGTAGATCTTTCGGATTTTGATTCAACAACCATTGAACATATTATTCCCCAGGAATATGAAGCCAACTGGCAACAGCAGGTAAGTTCGGTTTTTGAAAACCTGACCGAAGAGCATGCCTATCATGGAACAAAGGTATTGCTGCATACCCTAGGTAATCTTACTATTCTTAAAAACGGGAAAAACTCATCTCTTGGTAACAGGAGCTGGTCAGATAAAAGGGAACGTTTCAAAACCGGATCATATAATGAAATCGATGTAGCCATAAGTGAAGGCTGGGATAGGGAAACTATTAGTAAAAGGGGAAAGGATATGTTAACATTTATGACCACAAAGATCAAGGGCCTTATCCTTCAAAGCTCCGATATCGAAAACATCCTATTCTCGAACCCTTCAATCTGCAGCGCAATCAGGGATGGCAAAAAGTATGAGCCGCCAGTTAGAAGAGAAGATGCCATCAACCAAGATTAAGCCTATGCCAAACCGCTTCATTAAGTTAATGGCGGCTATAAGCGTTATTTGCAAAGTATAGATTTGAGCATAACCATTGGCAGCTAACGTTTTTATACCGTTTGACCTCGAATGCCCAGTGCATTTTAAACACCCTGTGTCTCCAAATCAAAGCACTTTTCTATCTCGTCTACAGTCGCCTTATATGGGCTTGGGAAATTCTTTTTCATTTCCATGTAGCCAAACAGTGACCTTTTGGATAGAAGATAGGTTATTGGGCCTCCTTTCTCATCATAGAGTTTTTCAAGCCCCTTTCTGCTGCGATGATAACCGCTCAACCATTCGGCAAAAAGCGCAGGTTTACGCCTGAGCGGCCCAAAGTACTTGATCAGAAAATCAATATGGACGACTGTTAGCGGCTTGATGGTCTGGAAATTACCCTTCAGATTCTTGCTCTTTTGTTGAAAACCTTCATTAAGATAGTGATTCACCCCCGCGATATTCATATGGTGCTCTGAGCAGATGATTACAGGATATATGTTCATTTTTTCCGAACGCGTGATGCCAAGCTTGTTCCGAAGGTCGCTATTCGGTTCTGAAAGATGTCCAAGCTGTCTAATAATCTGACCTACCCCTTTATCCTTATTGCCATTTATCTTATCTGAAAGGAAACGCTTGTCCAAAAATTCTTTGGTAAATTCCTTATAGTCCAAATTTTCGAAGGTGTTGGGATGTAGATCGTTCATCTTCACCTCAAACACGAAAACATCACAGCTCGAAGCACGGACGATAAAATCTTGATACTTCTCAGTGGAGATAAGCTGTTGACTCCTTTTATGAAATATTTCACCGAGCAGACTACCGACAAGGTATTTTTCAAAGAATTCCAGCGCGATATAGGCTTTAAAATTTGCGTAGGTTTTAAACTTGCTCTTCAGTTTCTCAGAGCTATGGTGATACAAAGAGTACAGGAAACCATTTTCTAGTGCATACTGGAAAAAATTGTAGTCGAGGACGAGAATTTTTTTCGGACTTAGGAATAAAAATGGCTTGGTGACTACATCCATATTAAGTGAAACCTTTTCCTTACCAGCTAATTCCATAGGTTCTGCCCCAAATTCCCTCATCAATTTTTCCGGCCAAAAATGAGAAAGGTCTAACATGTGGTTGCCCCAGTTTTGAGGATGGATAGCCGAGCCAAGTACGGCAAGGAAAAACTTAGCAAAAGTCCCGGGGTTTTCAATCTTCATCTTCTCGCAATACATGTCCGCTTCTTCTTTAAGCAGTTCATCGCTATCAAGAAATTTGCTCATGAAGAGAAACTTGGTAAAGGTATCAATTTTCATCACCCCTTTTGCCCTCAGATACCCCTGCTGCATTGTTTCCATGGTGAATAAACCTTCAAGCGATTCAAAAACAATTCCCTTCGGCCTGCCATAATAAAGATCATTATAGATTAACATAGTCTTGAAAAGGTTTCGAGCAAACTCCAAAGGTTCGATAGGAGTCAGTGTCTCGATCATCTTAAAATTCTTGAGTAGGTCCATAATCAGCAAACCAATCGGACCTTCGGCAAACCATCTTTTTTCATCGGTAAATAGGGGGCGGAATTCCGTCACTCGCTCAAAACCAGGGACGTCGCAAAAGACTGCTTCTCTGAGTATCTCTGGATCGATCATCTGGTTGTCCATTTGCTGAAATAGCATGGCATTAATCTTCGAGAGCCTTATCAACAACGTATCCGTAGGATAGCCCGATACAAAAGTAAGTGTGTCTTTTGGGATTGGCTCAAGATACACCTCGGTGTAACCTGTTACATGGAGAAATTGCATACAGTTGGTTTTTTTACTGGTGTCTCAAATTTCCATTTTCGATGTGGATATTAAAAATCTCCGAAATTTGATAACGCTTCTTATAATTTGTGAAGAGGATGGAAACTTCGGTATCATTGATTCGAAATCAGCCACTAACCAGGCGATTCCGCAGCGAATTAAACATCCAAGAATTTGGGGCCTTAATCTCTCATCAATGAATATGTTTTGGTGGTCAATTTGAGCGGAACTTATTGACTCAAATTTTCGTAACAACCTAATCAGACTAAGCGAAATCATCAATTTGTCATCGTTGGTGAAATTAAGCTACTTAAAAGTTTACTTCCATAAAAATTCAAGGTATTTTTAAATCGGTTTTAATAGGTAATCTGTTTTAGAATGCATCTCGTACACTATGTATTCACTCAATTTCAGTTTATCTTCAGGTAATTCACTATATGTCGTTAAAATTATCTGACCAGAATTAACCGGCAGATCGGCCATAACTTTTATACAATCTATCAGGGAATCGTTATCTAAGTTTTGCTGTTTGGGCTCATCAAGTACTAATATGTCTGGAAAAATAATCTTCCCTTTAGTTTTCAATTCAATAGATGTTTGTAATAGTGCTAAGTAATAACTTAGGATGATTCTAATGTTATCACTTGAACTACTGATGTTATAAATGTCGTAATTGTCTAGATATGGTGTATAGTTATCCGATGCATCAAGTCTAATCGCAGCTATTAGTTCACGATTCTTCTTAAAAAGGCCTAAGCTTTTTACGTTTTCCTGCAGAAATGTTTTTATTGTATCGATGGTTTTCTGGTCATCCGCGGTTTGCTTATAAGCGTCCACTTCCGCTTTTAGTTTATCTAAAGCAGCCTGATCGGTTTTGATTTTCTGTCGCAATGATGTAAGTCCATTCCATCGCTCACTTACGCGTTTGAAACGTTCGAGGTCTTTATATAATGAATCGGCATTCAATATTCTTTGCCTTAAAATCGCAAAGTCACTACCAGCAAAAGTCGTAATTTGATGATCTAATTCTTTCTCCAAACCAGAAATTTCATCTTTTAGATTATTCCTTTGTTCAAAAACCTTGCGTCTATCCAACAATCGCTTTTCAATGACTTTTTTAAACGTAGCTTCCTCATCTTCCAAAAACTTCAGATTTTGATCAGGGGTTGACAATTTCTTTCTCAAATCACTATGACATAATTTGCATTCGTCATCCTCAGTAGACAACAATTTAGCTTCGCAAACCGGACATGTGGTTATATTTATTTCCGTTTCAGCCTCCTTAATCTTTTTAAGCTGTTTATTTTTATATTTATTCAGCTGTATCCGCTCCAAATATTTCTCATATTCATTTATTTCTAGACTTATTTTTTCTAGCCTCTCGTTAGCTTTCCTCAACTGATAGTTCGCAACCTTTATTTTCTCGCGAAGATTTATTTTGGAATCTTCAAAGTCTGTAACTGGATTTGCCGCACTTTCTACCAAATTTGCCTCGACTTTATAACGCTCGTCAAGGTAGTTAATGTAGTCGCTTATACTGGCTTTACCAATAGAGTCGGTATTGACTATAAGTACATCTTCCGACTTCTCACCATCAGATATAACAAACAGGTTTTCCTCTTTTCCAGATAACTCTTCAATTATTTTTTTAAGCTCTAAATCAAGTTCCTTCAAACGTATCTCACTGATGTGAATTTTAAAACGATCCATTCCAAAAAGAAATTCAAATGCTACCTTTTTGATGTCTTTGATATTATACCTTAAGACCTGACGGGCTTGAATCTGAGACCATCCCGCCCTTTGTTCAACAAAAAATAAAGGCAAGATATTCTCGAAATATAATTTGGATAGTTTACGATCATAGGTTGGTAATTCAACTTGGCGCAGACCCAAAAAACTAAAAAGAAATGTTTGAAAGCCGTTCTCAGAAAAAACACCTTCACCGACAACTATTAGCCTTTCCGATTCTGGGTTGGTATAGAATTGGTCAGCAGGACAAGATTTTATTGCAGCTATTGTATTATCTCCGCCAGCTATGTATCGAAAAATCGTTACTACATCCTCACCATTGGAGATTTCCAATAACAAATAAGATCTCGCAACCCTTTTATTATCTATTTCTTTATAGAATTCCGGTTTGAAAGGGTTTTGTATCGATTTAAAAACACCTAAACCTTTTTCGGCTCCCAACCCATAGACTATACCTGTTACAATACTTGTCTTCCCGACTGAGTTAGGTCCAAAAATAATATTTAGACCATCCCGAAAAGGAATTTCAGCACCATATTTTTTACCATCATCAGTTTGGATATGGTAGATTAGTTTATTTATTATCAAACGTGGCATTCTGTTTCCAATAGGAATTAGGTATTACTTCAGTTATTATTTTAATTAGTTTTTCTTCAACTATGCTTGTACCAAAAAGATCAAGAAAATTATGTTCACGAGGAAATGCATCCTTTATTTTTTCAAAATATGTTTTACCAGTATCGGTTAGAAATAATCTGATATTTTTTTGATCCTTATCAGATTTATAGGCCAAAAGATTTCTGGTATATAAATACATAAACATATCATTGAACCTGATGTCCCATGGCACACTTTTATATTGGACAATATTGAAGTCAATTTCCACTTGTTGTGTTGTCTCGAATTTCTTAATCTTATCAACAATATTTTTTTTGCCGTTGAAGTATTCCAAAATGAATTTAGACTGGAAGGCTTCATTTCTTAGAAGAAAATCAACACATGCAATAACGTTTTTACTTAATCCATTTTTCGTGTTAAGTATACCAAGAATTACCGCAATTCTTGCGGCCCGGAACTCCATACGGTCTTCTGGTTGGACAAAGAGCGGTCTATCCAGGTTGATGCTTGGTGTTAAGCCTTTCTCGGTAATATTTTGTATTAAGTGATTAATCAGTTCCATTTTTCCTCCAATCTAATGGGCATTGTGCTGCTAACTCAAATACAATTCCGCATAATAATTTTTCTTTATCTCCCTTTAGTTCATTTTCTCCATAAAAGGTTAATATTTCCTTTTCCGCTTCATTAAAAAAGTCACTGAAGAACTTTTGGGGAGTGTAGGAATCGTCCATCTTAAAGTTATGCGTAAGTCGCGATGCCTTTAGTCTCATATTTTCCTCCCAATTTAAAATATTGGTTCTAAGCTCCGAATGTACATCAACTAAACTTTCGAGATATACTTTATAGTCAGCTCTTGCTTTGTGATAGATAATCCGATACTGATCATCTGACTTGCATATTGCGTTTAATTTGATATCAAGTGATGTCACCATTTCTTCATCACCGTTAATGGGTGAAGTGGCATCAGGGATCTTTATTAGATTTGCATGTCTAAGCAGATCTTTTTTGCTAATCAACAAATTGACAAGTACTTTGAGCCGCTGAAGCTCCTTTTCCTCGTCCAAAACAAGTAAACAGGGCTCGTCGTATATTTTTTGATATAGTTTTTTATCCAATGCAAACATCTTTTCAACATCCTTATCGGGTGTCCAAAAGTCAACAGGGAATTTAAATGCTTTTGTTTGTTTTGCTTGTATGTTATGATCAATATTGCTTAGGTTTTTCAACGGAGAAAGTGCAATAAATGCTGTTGCATCGTAGTTTGAAGAGTCAAGCTGTACCTGTTTACTGAAAATCTCTGACCATTCCAGCTTGGCGGAAGCATAGTATTTACATTCGATAAAAAATTCTCGCTCCAATTCATTCTCATCTAAAAACAAAACACTGATATCAAAACCATTTTGAGTGCCGGCTGTCTGTTTTCTTACCTGAATGACTAAAAAGCCCATATCTTGAAACAACTTTTTGAAGAAAGGCGCCACAAGTTTTTCGAAATCTTCACCAGTAATTGGCATTTTTTTGAGTTAGTCGTTAATTAAGTTGCGTGTCCAAGCAAAAGTTCCTTTCCTTAGAATTCTCAATATTAACAAATTATCTCATTAAAACTTACAGATTGCATTTTAACCCTGCTTTTACCTACTGTTTTCTTTTGACAATAAACAATTATTTAAAATTCCTGCCCTCATGGAACACTTTTTTCGTGGCATCCTCGCGAACCTGAGCACGTTTATTCTGTGAAGGATAGGACGATTTTTTTTCATCTCCACCTGCTAAGGTCAACACTGGAAGCTCATCAACCTCCCGTTGCACCAACTTGCCGAGCATCTTTGTAAAATCAAAACATTTACTCACGATCACGTGCACCACCTGTCCCTCGCGCTGCAACCTGCCTTCCACCATGAGAAGCCTCGAATGCAGAATTTCTTTTCTATAGGTTTCAAAAAGCTTTTCAAAAACAACCAGATTGGAATAGCCTGTTTCATCTTCAATAGTAATAAAACATACCCCGCCTGCCGTTCCGGGACGCTGGCGTACCAATACCAGTCCTGCTACTTTCACCAGCTGACCATCTGTCGAACCATTATTAATGCGATGGCATGTTCTGATGTTGAGCATTTCGAGCTGAGTCCGCACAAAACTCACCGGATGTGCTTTTAGAGAAAGTCCTGTAGTGGCATAATCTTGAACGACATGCTCTCCCTTGCCCATTAACGGAAGTTCAACCTGTGTTTCCAATATGCTTTCAGACGGTTGCCCCTTGAATAGTTCCTCCGGCATATCTTTTAGGGCAGAAACTTCCCAAAGTGCTTTTCGCCTATCTATTCCCATCGAATGAAATGCATCTGCATCGGCCAATCGCTCCAAGGTGGCAATCGATATTCCCGAATCCCTGATTGCGGTAATACTTTGATAACCACTTCCGCGACCATTGACCAAAATGTCCATGTCATCTCCTCTAATGCCATTGATCTGCCTGAACCCTAACCGAAGCGTAAAATACTTACCTGATTTTTCCTCAAGTTTATTGTCCCAAAAGGAATGGTTGACGTCAACTTCGCGAACTTGAACCGAATGCTTCCGCGCATCAATAACAATTTGTGCCGGCTGGTAAAAGCCCATCGGCATACTATTTAGCAATGCGGCAGCGAAAACGTCAGGATAGTAGTGTTTAAGCCAACAGGATACATAAACGAGGAGGGCAAAACTGGCAGCATGGCTTTCGGGAAATCCATAGCTCCCAAACCCTTCCAGCTGCCTGAATATCCTTTTTGCAAATTCCTCTGTATATCCCTTGTTCATCATTCCGTCGATGAGTTTTTGCTCATACTGGTTCACCATTCCTTTAAACTTGAATGTTGCCATGCTGCGACGAAGGCCATCAGCTTCAGCAGGGGTAAAGCCTGCCGCTACTATAGCAATTTTCATCGCCTGTTCCTGAAACAGCGGAACGCCTAACGTGCGTCCAAGAATTTTTTTCAGTTCCGGCGAGGGGTAGACAACAGGTTCTTCGCCGCTGCGCCTGCGCAAATATGGATGAACCATATCTCCCTGAATGGGTCCCGGGCGAACGATCGCGACCTCTATCACCAGATCATAAAATTCTCTTGGCTTAAGCCTAGGGAGCATGGACATCTGCGCCCGGCTTTCGATCTGGAATACGCCCAGGGTATCGGCGAGGCAGATCATATCATAAACCTCTGGATCATCTTGGGGAATGTTGGCCAGTGTATATTGCACGCCGTAATGATCCCGGCAGAGATCAAAAGCCTTTCTGATGCAGGTAAGCATCCCAAGCGCCAGCACATCCACCTTTAAAAAACCCAGCGCATCGATATCATCTTTATTCCATTCGATATTGGTGCGGTCTTCCATCCGGGCATTTAGGATAGGGCAGAGGTCTGTAAGCTTCCCTTGCGTAACTACAAATCCTCCTGTATGCTGACCGAGCTGCCGCGGAAAGCCCATCATTTGGGAAGTAAGCTCAAGTGTTTTCTTAAGGTGCGGATCATTTGGATTTAGACCTTGCTCGGTAACGCGCTTGCCCTCGAACCATTCATCTGTAAACTCCCATATTGAAGTTGACAGGCGATTGATTGTATCAACAGATAGCCCCATTGCCTTGCCTACATCCCGGATGGCTCCTTTCTGGTGTTGCTGTGTGACGGTTGCAACGATTGCCGCACGGTCACGTCCATACTTGGTATAGATATACTGGATGATTTCTTCCCTGCGCTCATGCTCGAAGTCGACATCAATATCGGGAGGCTCGTTTCTGGCGGGTGAGATGAAGCGCTCAAATAGCAAATCAAACTTCATCGGATTAACAGAGGTAATACCCAGCACGAAGCAAATTGCAGAATTAGCTGCCGAGCCCCGACCCTGGCAGAGAATCCCGCGGGATCTGGCCTCACGAACAATATCCTCAACAAAAAGGAAGTAATTGGCATAATCCATCTGCCTCACAAAAGCCATCTCATGATGGATCATGTTAACAACCTTTTCCGGGATCTTCTCGCCATAAAATTCATGAGCACCTTTCCAGGTTAAAAATTCGAGCTCCTCCATCGGACTGCGTCCGCTTGGATTGATTTCTTCGGGGTAGACATATTTGAGCTCATCAAGAGAAAAATTGCAGGCTTCGGAAATGACCATCGTGTTTTGAATTGCGCTTGGATATTTTCTGAAAAGTCTGTCCATCTCAGCCACCTCTTTCATGTACCGCTCAGCATTTTGATGCAAACGAAACCCTGCTTCCTGAATGGTGCATTTCTCTCTTACACAGGTCAGTACATCCTGAAGTTCTCTTCGTGAAGGATTGTGATAATGGATGTCGCCTGTTGCAACGACCGGTATTTCGTAAAATTTGGAAAGCTGTGAAGTTCTAAATATCAGCTTATCGTCGTTTCCCAAATAAGATCTTGTTGCAGCAAGGTAAAGCTGACCACCTAGAGCGTCGCGATATTCTGCAACTGAGGCGATAAAGCTAGCCTCATATTCAAAGCGACGGTTCAAAGCGCCAGGCATTACAAGGGCAAAAAGAATCCCTTTGCTATGGGCGTAAACATCGGCACGGGAAATATGGCAGCTGCCCTTTTCTGCTCTCATATTGCCCAATGTCAATAGTGCGGACAACCTGCCATAAGCTTCCCTATCCGTCGGATAGGCGAGCAGGCTCCCTCCATCCAGCAGATCCAGCCTGCAGGCGGGAATTAGTTTTATGTTTTTCTCACGGCAGGCAGCATGCGCACGTACAATTCCGGCAAGGGTATTCCTGTCGGTTATGGCTATTTTTTTATAACCGAAGATTTCGGCCTGTTCAACCAGTTCGTGCGCATGCGAAGCGCCACGCAAAAAGCTGAAGTTTGAGGTAATCTGTAATTCACTGTAAGCCATAACCCATCTCCTTTAAGCAAAAAATCCATGAATAAACCACTTGTGTTGTTGTTCCCCACCATAGTGTCCGGAACGGAAAAGCCAGTAGCGGCATCCTTCTTCATCTTCCACCTGATAATAATCCCTATGCTCTCCCTTATCCATCCACCATTCGCGCTCAATCCGCTCGGGACCGTCTGCCTTTGAAACCAGGTGGCGGACGCCTTTATAAATAAAAAACTTTGGCGGATGATCCGGAATAAGCGCCATTACCTCAATAGGGGCGGGAACCTTAAGCATTTCGGTCGGCCGGGGCTTATCCGTTCGCCATGGATTTGAGGCCTTTTCTGTTACCGAAGCTGCCTTTGATATTGCACGTTCCGGCCAGTATCTGGTTGCAGGCAAAAAACGATGGATTGCTTGCGCACCAACCTTTCCGGCAACACGGTCCAGAAACCTGATCACACTATTATCATTCAGGCCGGGCTTGGATGACCACATTTCTTCCTGGGGCACATCGACATCCTCCACCTTTGGCGCATCAAGAACAAATAGTTCAATTCCCAGGGCTGGTCGGATCTGATCGATCTTTAACTGAAAAAGTTTGAATAGATGACTCACACTATGCGAAGCGCCACTGGTTCCAATGGAAACCTGCACAATTTTTCCATCGATACGGTATCCTGTCAACATTCCTGTTCGCAATCCCTTACCTTCAGATTGCATCCTGTTACACAGATTTTCAAGCATCTTTTGAATCGCGATCTCAATTGCAGTTTTGGTTTTGATCGGTTCCATGCAGGCTAGCCTTTCGCTAAATGCTACGGGAACCTTTAATGGAATAAGCGCTTCTGCTTCAGTTCCAATAGCCTGAGCCAGCCGCAATAAAAAATCTTCCCCGAATCGCCTTCGGAGCACCGATCTGGGCATCCCTATAAAGCTTTTTATCTGATAGAATCCCAGTTTACGAAGTTTCGCAAGAACTGTATCTTCCAGTCTTAACGCCTCAGGAGACAGACTGAGCAGAGCATCTACATGTTCGCCGGAAGGAATCAATGGCGTAACTTTACCAAACCGGGACACCGCCCATGCAGCGCCGGGTGTATCGGCAATCGCTAAGCGTACGGTATATCCCTTACTTTTAAGCCTGTTTACAATTTCTTTCAGGTATTCTCGCTCTCCACCCCAAAGATGCGGACAGCCTGAAACGTCAAGTAACAGTCCGTCCATTCCGAATTCGTCAATGGATACAGAGGGCGAATAGCGCACACACCATTCGCCTAGTCCCCTTAGCAGGTTTTTCGGGCGGCCTGGCTTGTCGTCCAGAACCTCGAGCCCGGGACATATGGCCTTCGCATCCGCTGCACGCATGCCGACCTCAACTCCAAAGCTAAATGCCAATGGATTTACTGCGGTTATCATCATCCGCCCATGGTCGGGCGCAGCGAAAACAAAAGGCACCTCGGCTAGTTCAGGGCGGCGGATAAGCTGCCAGTCAGCCAGTAATTGGCGGAACCATATCGAAACAAAACGCCTTTGCATAATAGCTATCCAATTTGTCTGCCCTCCAGATCAGACCAAATCGGTTGATTACCTGTTTTCTTAATTTCTTCAAATTTTTCGCCTGCCCATTCCAGTATAAAGCTTCCCGGATTTCCATTACGGACTTTTAGCAGCTCAACCTGCCAGCGCGGGAATCCGATCCCGGGCAAGCCGTCCTGCGTAACTGAAGGAAGTGGGCTGACTTTCCATCTTGCTGTTGCCACGGTGCTCGCCTTTTTATTTCCGTCCTTGCGCAGGATAAATCCCGTAACACCACTGGTCTCAACCGCCAGCTGCAGCCTGCGGGATTCTATAAGACTCACATTGTTAAGTTCTGCCACAACCGCCGCAAGCCCCTCACATTTGATGGCCTCCTCTGTAATCCATAGCACATCCTTTTCGCTCTGAACATCCATAAAAATAATGCGCTCAGGCTCTACGTTAAATAAGCTCAAAGAAGCGGGGAAGAGATTCCGGGTCGTGCTTACCCACACACAGGCCGCACCATTTTCCATAAGGACGGAAAGTAGCCCGGCGATAAAGCCGTCACTGGCCGCCGAATGCTCCGGCTGAATTGTGATAAATTCATGAATTGCCTTTTTGGGAAAAACACCACCAGGAAATGAATTTTCAATCTCTCCCAGTCCGATGCGTTCGGCATTGCCTGTGCAATGGGGTTTAAACCCCTGCCATAACAGGATATCCTGTTGCAATTTCTGAAGTAATTCTTTTTTGGCATTCATGACTTACTGAATTAAATACTATTATATTTAGTATTATAAAATTATACAACAAACATAAAGCTAAAAATGTTAGTAAAAAATGAATTGTGGAAAACATTCCCGTTTTGGTGGAAAGTTTGCATTCCTTACTGTGATGACTATCCTTGATAAAATAGATCTTAAAATCTTATTTATGGATAATAATTCTTAATCGATTTTATCCCATCTTCCTGATTTTCAAAACCTATCTGCTCAAATAACTGTTGTTACAAAATGGAAAGAAAAGAAGTAACCAGCCTATTTAGCGAGGTAGAAAAAAGTGTCATTAGCTGGGCAAAAGCACACCGCAGTGAACTGATCATTGGCGGTATTTTCGGATTTTCCTTAACTACGGCTTATCTAATTTTCTCAAAAAAACATTTTAAATTGGCTAAGCCGTTAAAACCATTGGAGCCCGGACTGAATATGGAAAGATATATTTTTGAAATCCCCACCGACAGCGGGATAAAAGAGGCTGTCGTAGAAACTTCAGGCGAATGCTACGGGGTGACGCTTGATGGCAAATACATCGGAAGCATGTGGCGTGATGAAAACCTTGGTCTTCAATGGGACACACTTGATGAAGAACTAGCGCCTCATATCTGGGATATCGCATCCAAGCTCTCAGAGGCTTTTTCCAGACAAGGATATCCCTCACTATTAAAGGGAGCCTATCCCGAAATTGAGTCTACCCAGTGGAAGAGCAGTGAAACCCTTGAGGTGGTTATTTCAAAGGAAACAGATATGGAAGTCTTCACTACGTTCTTAAAAGATGAGGTCTTAAACCTGGTTGATTTCGAGGAGCACCTGGACTTGATTGTCAAGAAAGCAGATGATCCGTATTTTGTAATTATAGGCATCAACTAACTATTTCCTATTTGGTTCAAGATTTTGTATTTTTAAGATGATGAAAATAGAAGAGGCTTTTGAGATTGTCCTGCCCGATATTAAGATGATCGTTACCTCACATCTGATCGGAGGCAGTGAAATATATAGGATCGAGTTCTCGGATGGAAGACCACCACTAAACGTAACCGAAGCGAATGGTTACAGGCCATTCTGGACATCTGTTCCGCAGGGAAGACAGATAGAGGCAGAATTTTTTGGTAAAAAGATTGCTGAACATTTGAAAAATAAATAATTATGTGTTACTACAATGGTCAACGCGTTTCAAGAGCAGAGTTTATTTCACTCCTTCAACTTGAAAAGGCGGTAAAAAATTATCAGTTTCTCGACAGGGCTGTTCATAACGGTTTTGCCTATTCACCCGTTGCGGTATTAAAAAGAGATGCAGAGCAGACAAACTTTGATATCGTGCAGATGGAATGGGGTTTTTTGCCTCCCTACCTTAAAAACCGCGAGGCTGCAAAGAATTTTCGCAACGGATATAAAGATGCTGCCGGTAAATGGCATATCGGATATACAACACTCAATGCAAAGGCCGAAAATCTTTTTTCAAATGAAAAGGGCGGTCCCTCGATTTATGCAAAGGCAGCCCGCGAGCGAAGATGCCTGGTGCTGTCAACGGGATTTTACGAGTGGCGCCATGTATTTCCGAAGAACAAAAAAACAGGAGAGCCTTTGAAAACTGCCGTTAAGTATCCTTACTACATTTCTGTTAAGGACGAGGAATACTTCTACATGGCGGCAATTTATCAGGAGTGGACCGATCAGGAAACCGGGGAAATTGTTGAGACAGTCGCTGTCACTACCGCGCCGGCCAATCCGCTTATGGAACAGGTCCATAATTCCAAAAAACGTATGCCTACAATTTTAAATGATGAGCTGGCCTATGAATGGATGTTCGGGGATTTAAGCGATGAGCGAATCACCGAGATTGCATCCAGTCAGTTTCCTGCCAAACAAATGGATGCCTGCACGATTGCGAAAGAGTTCTTGTCGACACTTGAACCATCAACGCCCTTTATTTATGAAGACCTGCCCGCTATCGAGTACTCGATTTAACACGGCTGGATGCTTCCATAAAGCACTTTTTAGGGGTGATTGTTTAGATTTTAAAACCATTTTCAGTTGAGATCAGTTATATCATAAAAACTAATATTATGAGCGATAACAAACAGAAACAGGATGGCAGAGAAGATTCAAAAGTTGATCTGAACGATGCAAGCGAAGTTGCTTATGCAGCAAAACAGGCTGGGGTAACTTCTGCTCAATACAAGGAACTGGCTAAAGCGTCGGGAAGTTCTTCCAGGGCGAAAATTGCCGAATATATTAAGTCAAATGCCAAGGCGTAAGTCGGTAGATGTCTCACTTGATGGGCTTGCCGGAAAACTTGGAGCAGTGATTTTTAGTGAATCTCCGGGTTTTCTCTGTGTGCTCCCTCAGGATATCCATGAATCGATACTTGGAAGAGGGAATTCTGTTGCTGAAGCTGTAAACAACTGGGATGAAAAACTCAAGGCTCATCTCCGCAACAGTACCACCGGGGATCCTGTAGTGGATTATGTTCAAAAAATTCTAAGCAGTACAACGCCTGATCATGTTCAGTCCTTTTATGATCAATTTTACCCGGTTAGAAAAAAACAGTAATCTAAATATAGTTATGGATAATCAGCAAAACAGTCAGCCAAAGTTTGGAAATGAAGTGGAAAAGGACATCAATTCCCAACAATTCGTCACTTCTGATGATTGCCTCGACAGACATGAAACTGAAAGCGATCTTGATTCCCTGGAACCACAGGAGTTTGGGACAAATGACGGCGAGCTAAATGTAGATGATCCTAGGGAACTCCGCTATTGGGCTGAACAGTTTCAGATTAGTACGGGTGAGCTAAAATCCGCAGCACTGTTGCGGGGAAATTCTATCCTCGAAATAAAAAAATACATATCCGCTTAAATCTATGGCAGAATTACCAGATTTAACCGTATTTGCTCAGATACTAACCCGAAAGTTCAAAGGGCAGATTTTGGAAACGCTGGAAATTACGGAATCCAAAAAAATTAATGTCTCGGCCAAGGAAATGAAAAAAGCTTTGGAAGGAAGAGAACTTTTGGATGTCCGGCGTTCCGGAAAGACGCTTCAACTTATTTTTTCGGGTTGCCAGGTTCTTGGTCTTCACTTAATGCTCAGGGGAGAACTGATCTCTATTGATCAGGATGAGCCGCCACGCTTCCAGATTTTAGGGTTTCATTTTGAAGGGGGCGATGCATTTGCATTGATCGATCTTCAAAAGCAAGCAACGCCCACATTGAATCCTGAACCTATCGACGTCCCGGATGCGCTGGAAATGGAGGAGGAATATTTTTTTGATTTGCTGGCTAAAAAGAGAACATCGATAAAAACTTTGCTCATGGATCAGCATCTTGTTCGCGGTATTGGCAATTCCTATTCGGATGAGATACTTTATCATGCCGGGATTTCTCCCTTTTCAGTCGCCAAAGCTATCCCGGATAAAGCGGCAAAGAGATTATACAAAAGCATAAAATCTGTGTTAGCTGAGGCGATTTTAAAAATCGCAGAAGCAAACGGTGACGAACTCAAAGGTGAGCTGCGCGATTTTATGATGGTACATGGTGCCGAATTAAAAAAGACACCAAAGGGCGAGGAGATTTTGTCTGAGAAAATCGGTGGGCGCAAAGCTTACTTTACGCAATCTCAGGAACTTTTTGAATGATTCTATCAACCTACAACATTAACGGGGTCAATGGAAGGATCGAAATTTTGCTTAAATGGTTGAAAGAGCGGTCACCGGACGTTGTATGTCTGCAGGAAATAAAATGTCAGGACAAAGATTTTCCGGCGAAGAAATTAAAGGAAGCAGGTTATTTCGCCATCTGGCAAGGTCAGAAAAGCTGGAACGGTGTTGCAATCTTATCTAAGACGGAAATCAAAGAAACGAAACGCGGACTTCCTGGCGATCCTGCCGACGACCATAGCAGATACATCGAAGCATTTATTGGTGGACTGATCATAGGCTGCATTTATCTTCCAAACGGAAATCCGGCACCAGGTCCAAAATTTGAATATAAACTTAAATGGCTCAAAAGGCTTACCGCCCATTCGAAAAAGCTGCTTTCGTTTGGCATCCCAACAATTTTGATCGGTGACTATAATGTTATACCGACTGACCTTGACCTTTATAATCCCGATAGATTTAGGGATAATGCGCTTTTCTTTCCCGAATCCAAAAAAGCATACAAGAAGCTTTTGGCTCTGGGCTGGACAGATGCAATAAGAACCCTGTATCCCGATGAAATTATATATACCTTTTATGATTATCTTCGGAATGCATTTGGAAGGAATGCCGGTTTGAGATTGGACCATTTCCTGCTGTCTCCGGATTTGTCAGACAAGCTGATTGACGGTGGAGTCGACAAACATGTGCGGGGCTGGCAGGGAGCCAGTGACCATTGCCCTGTTTGGATCGAAATTCAACCAACAAAATAATACATTATATCAATGACTTACAGAGCTGGATAAATTTTTAAAATTAAATTGACATCAAAATAGTTACTATCCCTTTTTCCGTAAGACAATGAAAATTTATCGCCATAAGCCAAACCTAATCGCTTTTCAATATTCTCCATTCCTTTATTGAAGCCTGAATGGTGGATCCTGGTGTTGATCAAATTAGAAGTACTTATTGACAATTCGTTTTTACTCAATTTAATATCTAATAATCCAGGTTGGTTTGGCTTTTGTAAATTTCCATGCTTAAGCATGTTTTCTAACAATGTGATTACGACCAATGGTATAAAGCGAAAATTTTTAACCTCTTCAGGAAAAGAAAGATTGATATACTGTTCTTTGTCTTTCCTTATTTTATTAAGGGATATGAGGTTATCAATCTGATGCAGTTCCTCCTCCAGCTTGGGAAATTCTTCGGGGGATTCCTTCGTCTCAAGACTAAACCGCATCAATTCAGCCAGATTAAGAACTGCTTCTCCGGCGTCCTCGTTAAATTTTCGAACGCTATCATACAAAAAGCTCAATGTGTTGAATAACAGATGTGGATTGATTTGGGCTCGCAAATATTCATACTTCGCAACATGCAATTCATTTTGCATCTCTTTATTTTTCAAATCGTTTAAATATTCCATTCTTTCTGAATGTTCTCTTTTTAAACGTTCCTCTTTGAAACGCAAAAATAAAAAGTAAAAGCAGGAAAGAACGATAAAAAACAAACCTCTCCAGAGCGATTGAAAAAAACTTTTATGGTTAGTAATAATTGTTGGGATGTTAAATCCTTTATGGGTTCCTTCCAGTACGTAATTAAGATAAGACCTGAAAAAAATATATAAGCCGATTTGAATTATCATGAAGATAATTACCCTTGTCCAGGGTTTAGGCTTCGTAAAACTCTTCTTAAGCACAAAATGCGCATTCGTATAAAATAGAATAATATTAAGAATATAATGGAGGGCATAATTAAAAGCTTTTCCAAAAAAGCCCATTGAAAGTCCGATTAGTCCGATCTCTAATGTTATGAATATTGCCCATCCAATTAGGTGCAAGCGCTGCACTTTTCCCCATTCGAAAATTTTCTTAGTCATGGTATAATTGCTCTTGGTGTAACCTCATTTTATCGCGGTGTAAAAACTTTTTTTACGCTAAATAATGGCTCTAGTTTCAAAATAAAAACATGAAACAGAACCCTAAAAAACTGGTCAAAAAAACAGTATTTGTTTTTAGATCGCAGCAAACAATTCGAAAGTCCGAAACTGATCCGACTACTTCCAGTATCATCATTATTTCCAATGAAACGTTGATTAGCCATCGTTGAATGTTGGTTCAACATTTGAATCCTTAAGACTTCCGGCCGGATCTTAATGTTTTATTTTCAGAAAATTCAATAAAACCTTGCTTGTAGTTGTTGCCCATCGGAATGATGTGTGCTCCAAGCTTTAATGTGTTCCCAGCTATTTTTTCAACCCTTTCTTCATTTACGAAGTAACTGCGGTGGACTCTGTAGAACAATGTGCCCCAAAACTCCTTTTCAACTTCCTTCATTGTCAAATAGACTGTATAATCTTCATCTTCAGTGACAATTTTCATGTAGTTTTTCAAGCTTTCGAAAAATAATATTTTGGATTTCCTTATCTTCAATTTCTGTCCCCTTTCGCCGATGCTGACATAGAAATATTTTTTTTGGGCAATCCGTATCCCTTCAATTCTTTTTCTTTCTGCATCTAAAATGTCCCAAACGGTTTTAATGAATTTCGGTTTTGAGATCGGCTTAACCAGATACCGAGATGCATTTACTTCGAAAGCTTCTATGGCATATTTTGTAAATGCAGTGGTAAATACAATAAATCGAGCTCGATTGACTAATTTTTTTGCGAGCTCAATGCCGGTAATTTCTGGCATGTCTATATCCAAAAAAATAAAGTCTATTTTGTCTCTGATACTGATTCCTGATAGTGCAATAAGAGGATCAAAAAAAGTCTTGACTAATTTTAGGTTGGGATTCGTCTCAATGTAATCTGAGAGAATCGAGATTGAATGTTTTTCATCGTCGATTACGACGCAACGAAGTTGTTCCATATGTCAAAGTTTAGGGTAATCTCAAAAATGATCCCTCAATTACTTTGCATATCCAAATTAACTTTTTTCTTTTGGTTCGATTTTAATCACCTCAGTGGTTTTCTTTTGAGACAAAGAACCATCTTTGTTAATTTTGTTTGTTCTCCTTAAAGTTAATATGACCATGTCATATTTTGGCTGCTCCAAGGGGAGGATATCTTGTATAGTGCAATTGAGAGCGCTTGCTAACAAGTTTATATGTCTAATGCTATATTTGGCACGTTCTGTAAAAGTTTCTACTTTTGAAATAAACCCATCAGCTAATTTCATCTTCTGAGTTAACTGAAGTTGAGTCATTTTACTGGCAATTCTCAAGGCCTTAACTCTTTCAATCAACATAAAATCTAATTGAGAGATTTCAACAAAAATTAACTCGTCTTCAGGTGCTACCATTTACATGTGCAAGTGACTGATTTTGATGATTTAAGTCAACTCCACTTGTGGATTTGGTTAATATTTTGTATCTTAGCTTTAATAAAATTAACGATATAGAAAAACGATAGAATATAACTTCCATTAATTTGGATTGAGTAATTACTGAAAGAACTTGTGGTGAAAAGTAGGACGTTCGAACACGAGAGGTAGGTAAAACTCAATTCCTATGCTATCTTTGTATAGCATACGGATTTGGGTCGCCTGCTTTATTTGAGTTCGGCCGCTGCGAGGCGGTGGTGGTCCTACACCTTCACTTCAAATAAAGCGTAAGGCGGCCCTTTTCCGTTTGACTTTCGGTTAACACAGATTAGCCATGAAAGCATTTGAAATCATCATTTCTTCAAATTTCAGCAGAACATGCTATTTTCTGGCCTACTTTTTAGGTCCTCAAATCTCTGTTTTTTATACTCTCGGATGGACATTTATCATCCTAATTAGCCTGGTTATCTGTTCTCCTGAATAAGATGCCAGGCTAAGGCAGGTCAACCCTACGGTTAATGATAGAAAATAGGTTCTTTAATAATGCGCCTGCCTTAGTTCTCTTCAATATTTGAGATTCCTCATTTAATTTTCCGATCAACTAACTTAAACCAACAAACAATGAAAAAAACGATATTCTCTATCGCTAGGGCACTGCCATGCCTTTTTTTTGGAATCGACCTTATAAAGAAACCCAAGAGATGTGTTCCACCTTCTTATGGGAATTTAAGCTTAAGCTGTTTTCAATTGGATGGCCAGACAACAAGGAATGTTGCTAAATTGGCTAATAGAGAGATAAATCTAGAAAGACTACTTAGAAAGAAAATCATTCGGTTAACTACGGTTTTATTTTTCTTCTCAACTACTCTATTCGCACAGGCAAAGGCAACGAGCCGCCAACTCGCAATCAACGATAAAGTACCTAATCTTACCCTTTCGCAAATCCTAAATTTTAACCAAAAAAGCGCTGAATTTTCGAGCTTTAGAAATAAAGCACTCGTCCTCGATTTTTGGGCGACATACTGCTCGCCGTGCATAGCCGAATTTCCGAAAATGGATGCTATGCAAAAAAAATATGGTAAAAATATCCAGTTTTTACTGATGAATACTTATGCAAGTGATACTGTAGAAGTTCTAGAAAAATTTTTGGCAGCGCAAAAGGCAAAAATTAAAGATTTCGCATTACCCATAATTCTCAATAGCGCTGAAATAAAGAACGTTTTTCCAGTCAATACAATGCCGCACTATATCTGGATTGGTGCCGATGGACGTATTAAAGCGATTACGCGCGCGGATCAACTTACAGAAGAAAACGTCTCGCGGCTTATCGCAGGCTTAAGTCTTAACCTTAAAACTAAAAAAGATTAATATGATGGCAAATCATTTCAACACTAGAAAAATGAAGTGGAATTTTCTACTGTTTTGTATGGCTCTGATAATCATTATCCTCTCTGCAATAACAGCTTTTGCTCAGGAAGCAAATGTGTTAAAAGGGAAGGTTACTGACTTTGATGGAAATGTAATCCCGGCCAGCGTTCGCTCCAGAAAGAATATGACAATAGTTGATGAGGCTGGAAATTTTACTTTAGGAAAAGTAAACCCTGGAGATACAATTCGTATTACTGCAACTGGATATAAAACAATTTTCAGGATTTATTCAATAAATGAAAAATTCATTTCAGTTAAAATGACCGATGATTCCCAGCAGTTAGAGGAGGTCACCGTTCAGACAGGTTACCAAACATTGAAACCCAATGAAGTTAATGGAACAATATCCTCTATTAGTGAGAAAGCTCTAGGAGAACGTACAGGGTCGAATATTTTAGAAAGGATAATTGGTCAAAGTAGCGGATTAATGCTCCAGGTAGGAAAGAGTAATAACAATCCGCAAAATAAGACCAACATTTCTATACGTGGTCTTGGAACAATCAATGGTCCGTTAGATCCGCTAATCGTGTTAGATGGTTTTATATATGAGGGAGATATATCTAACATTAATCCCAATGATGTAGAAAATGTATCTGTATTAAAAGATGCAGCAGCTGCATCGATTTGGGGTGCAAGGGCTGGTAATGGCGTAATTGTGATTACAACCAAGAGAGGCAGACAAAACCAACCTATGCAAATTGCCTTTGGTGCAAATGTATTGGTACAGGATTTACCAAGATTTAATTCTATCAGGCAGATGAATAGTAGCGATTATATCGCTTTTGAAAAACAACTTTTCGAATCGGGCTACTTTAATGATCGGATATCTACCACACCATGGTTGGCATTAACCCCTGTTGTAGAAGTTCTTCTAGCAAGAAGAAACGGGCAGATCTCTCAGTCAACGGCTGATGCTAGAATAAATTTATTAGCGGGAAATAATACACAACAATCCTATCTGGACAATTTCTACACTCGTGGGATTCTCCAACAGTATAGTTTAAATCTTAAAGGGGGGAGTGAGCGGAATACCTATTTACTTTCTGCAGCATACGATCAGAATAGAGGGGAAGTTTACAATACCTCAGGTAAATTAAACCTGCATTTTGCCAATGATTTTAAGGTGCTTGAAAAATTAAATCTAAGTACTAATGTTTATTATACAAATTTTACTGGAAAGACCGGCCGTCCTGCGAATGGTTATCTGAGCGCTGGGGGAAGGTATCCGCCATACCTGGATTTTGCACAGGCTGGAGGACTTGCTACAGAATTTCGGTCAGCATATACTGATACACTGGCAAAAGGTAGACTTTTAGACTGGAAATTTTATCCCACAGAAGATTATAAACATGACTATACCGATTCCCGTTCTCAGGACTTATTTGCTAACGTCGGATTTAGGTATCAAATCGTCAAAGGGTTAAACCTGCAGGTAAATTACCAATATCAACGGCAGAGCTCAGATATTGAACGAACATCCGATGAACAAAGTTATGCGGCCAGAAATCTGATCAATTCGTTTAGTCAGGTAAATGCCTCTACGGGAATAGTTACTTATCCGGTTCCAAGAGGAGGGATACTGAATTCTTCTTCTTCGGTAGTCAACTCACAAACAGGAAGAGCGCAATTCAACTACAACAACGTTTTTGGCTTGCATAGCATCAATGCAATTTTCGGTGCTGAGGCAAGGAGTGCGAATACTTCTTCTCGTGGAAGCAGAAGATTAGGCTATCAATCCGACCCACTATATTTTACTCCAGTTGACGAGGTAGGGCTTTACCGCCAATACTTAACTGGATTTAGCAGCCAGATCGGAAGTGTCAATACTTTAACTCAGACTGCATACCGTTTTATAAGCATGTATGCCAATTTCGCATATTCCTTCAAAGGACGTTACCTGTTGTCAGGAAGCATACGACGTGACGGATCAAATATTTTTGGCGCTGATATAAATGATAAATGGAAGCCCTTATGGTCGTCAGGTATTGGATGGAAGATTTCAGATGAATCCTTTTATAATTTAAGATGGCTGCCCGTTCTGCGGTTAACCACTACATTTGGCTACAGTGGTAATGTAGACCTAACGAAAACTGCGTCCCCAATTGCCACTTATGGCACGAATGCTTTGACGGGATTTCCAATCACGAGGATAAATGCAATAAATAACCCCGATTTGAAATGGGAACAGCTTTCGCAGGTTGATATGAAACTGGATTTTGAACTTCCCAAGCAAATTCTGACCGGATCATTTTCTTATTACGTCAAAACAGGAACGGATTTGTATGGTATAACGGGCTATGACTATACCAGTTGGGGTGCACGTGATGTAATCACAAAGAATGTTGCTAATATGAGGGGAGAGGGTATTGATCTCGATCTTCACAGCAAAAATCTTAAAACTGGCAATTTTAGTTGGGGAACTGACCTGTATTTTAGTTATAACACCAGTAAAACCACAAAATATAAAAGCAGAGACAATTCATCAGCTTTTTACAATTTACTTACCGCAGGGAATGCTATTACTCCAATCGAAGGCTATCCACTATATGCGGTTGCAGCTTATAAATGGGGAGGGCTGGACAGCAAGGGGAATCCACAGGGATATTTGAATGGTAAACTCAGTACTGATTACGAGTCTATCGCAGATGAATCTTTTAATACGGGGAATAATGTCACCTTTCTGGGTTCTGCCAGTCCGACGTATTTCGGTTCTTTGATCAATACTTTGTCATTTAGGGGTTTCAGTTTGTCGGTTAATATCAATTACAAATTAGGTTATAAGGTCAGAAAACCGGCACTGGCATATTCAACGCTAATAGAAACTGGGCAGGGAAATTATGAATATGAGTCTCGCTGGCAGAAGCCTGGTGATGAAAACGTAACTAATGTTCCCTCGTTCATCTACCCTGCACCAAGTGTTCGGGATGCATTTTACAGTAAATCTGAAATTAATGTGATGTCGGGAGACCACATTCGCCTTGATTATATTCGATTTGGTTACACATTAAATACAGTTCAGTGGAAATTTCCATTTCGGAATCTTGAAGTATACGCAGGTTTACAAAATGTCGGATTACTCTGGAAAGCGAATCATTTCGGTTATGATCCGGATTATTCAAACATATTACCTCCTTCCCGCCAGTTATCATTTGGTATAAAGGGGGCATTCTAAAACCATGATAGAAATAGTAATTATGAAGAAAAATAATATTGCAATAAGTATTGTACTTTGTACTGCAATGCTACTTACCTTGAGTTGTAAAAAGTACCTTGAGGTTAAATCAAATGCCAAATTGGTAATTCCACATACTTTATCTGACGTACAAGGACTTTTGGACGATGCCAATCTTATGAACCTGAGGTTAACTCCGTCATTTGGCGAAGCATCAAGTGATGATTTTTTCCTGACAGTCAACAGTTACAATGCGCTAAGTGTAAGGGCTCAAGAAGCTTATACCTGGAAGCCTACTCCTTATCGACATGCCAATGATTGGAGTCTGGCGTATACGTCTGTTTTTAATAGTAATCTTTGCCTGGAGTTATTAGAAAGCATAGACAGAACGCCAGCGAACAGTTCTCAATGGGACAATGCCAAGGGAAGCGCCTTATTCTACAGGTCCTTTTATTTTTTGATGTTGACCAATCAACATGGACTTGCCTTTGATGAAAAAAATTCTGGCAATGATTTAGGTATTGCGCTTAGAACATCATCTAACTTTAATGTCCCCTCGGTACGTTCTTCGGTAAGCGATTGTTACCAAAAAATAATTGAAGATGCAACTTTAGCATTAACCTTACTGCCCGACTACCCTCAGCATGTGATGCGACCCTCAAAAGGAGCCGCAGCAGCGCTGTTGTCAAGATGTTTTCTGTACCGTCATGAATATGAAACGTCATTGAAATATACACTGGAAGCACTCAAATTCAACAGCAAGCTAATGGATTACAATGGCGATAGTGATCTCCTGGCGCTAAGTAGCACAGTACCAATCAAAAAGTTTAATAAGGAGACGATTTGGTATGCAGAACTTTCCAGTAATTTTGGAGTCAATAATACTACAAATTCTAGAGTCGATACTGCCTTGTATGCCAGTTATAACATTAACGATTTAAGAAGAACTGCATTTTTCCGGGCTTCTGCGCCATACCAGCAGTTCAAGGGGAATTACACCGCAAGTGGAACGATTTACTTTTCAGGCCTTGCAACAGATGAACTTTATCTTAACAGCGCCGAATGTAAAGCCTGGCTCAATGACCTGTCTGGGGCTATGGAAACATTGAATATTTTATTAAAGTCCCGTTGGAGAAATACAGTGCCCTTTTCGCCTGTAACTGCAACCGATAAGTCTGATGCTATTAGAAAAATCCGTGAAGAAAGAAGGAAGGAGTTGTTGATGAGAGGTCTTCGTTTTGCTGACCTTAAAAGGTACAACAAAGAAGGAGCAAATATAATTCTAAGACGGGTTCTCGGAAGTCAAGTCTTCACCCTTGCGCCAGATTCACGATATTATGCTTTGCCGTTGCCCACTGATATTATTGAATCTACAGGCATGCCACAAAACTAAACTATAAGGGGGAGTTCATTTCCCCCTCATATTTTACCCTTAGGTTATTGGGCAGTTTTGTTTTCGATGTCCATGTCTCCATCATCACTGGATACTACATAAGCACGTGTTGATGTGTGGGGACTTGCGATTAAGTTAAGTGAAGGGTCTAGCGTAGGGGTGCCACTTGTATTCACAAAGCTTGCATCTACTCGTATAAGACAGGCTTCTTGTTGAATTTCATCACAGCCCGCTGCGTTAGGACTATAAGTCCAGTTAGATTCTTTTTCAACCTCAGTTCGGGACTTATCGCTACCGGTATACTGAAACGTATATTGTACCCTTTTGCTATCTGCCTTGAATGCAGAACCACCAAATACTAATACTAATCCTAAAGCGGCGGCCATTAGGCCTTTGCTTACATTTTTTATTGCTGTATACATAATTTAAGGATGCTTTTTACTTCGAAAAAACAAGCGAAAAAGTTAGTTTAAGATTTGGGCACCATGCCCTGTTGAATGCATTAAATTTTGGAATTATATTTTTCACTCTTTGCCGCTTAACCTCCTTTCCTTTTTGGTAACTCTAATAAGACAACCCATATTTATAAAAAACAAAAGCATGTTGAAGTAGAGATGGCTTTTCCAGCTCATCTTAGAAATGAAGCCACCGCAGCTGCATGGGGCATTAGGAAAAACATGGGTTAGGATCAATGTGATATATATGGTAAATCCCAATATCAGGGACAAGGAAAGCCACAGTCCCCATTTGTGTTTATTAAAAATCAGCAGCGTAGCAGCGGTCAGCTCAAGAACCGGGACCAGATATGTCAGTACGCGTTGTATTTCTTCAGAAAAGGGTTGATCCTTCATCTGGAGCTGATAAAGTTTTAGATCTGCGAGCTTTGCAAAAACTGCATAACACCATAGCAATGTCAGCAGGAATATTCCAACGGTATTTAGATTTGATACCAAGCTTTTATAGCTTATATGCGTCCGTTTATGTGAATAAATATTTTCCATGTTTTGTTTATTAAAAACCCATCTGATTGTGGATTAAAGTTCGAAACAACAGAAATAATATTAACTACCCGAATTCGGCAATTTTTACTCTTTTTGCACCCCTTGGGAAAAGAAATAATCGTACACCTATTTGTGTAATAATGCGATTCCCTACCGTGTCATCTGCGGTATTTCCTTTTTATTTTGAAGAGGTATTTTGATTCAATTGCGAGAAGGGAAGCCAGAATCTTATGAATGGGAAGATTAATTAATTCTGGATACCTGTCTTGAAAATAGAGAAATCTTGTTTCCGCATGTCTGATCCTCAGCATTTGTTCTCTTTGCGTAATTTCACGGTAATGTTCCTCATAGATTTCCAGAAGAATCATTAGAAATTGGGGATTTGCTTTGGCAAGTTCACTCCATTGGGATAGACTTATTGAATAGCCGGAACTGTCTTTTAAAAAATTTACGTACTCATTTGTGTGAGTGAAGGAAAAAAACGACGTAGTCGGAAAAATAAACCCACTCTGTAATATCCAGGAAGTATTTTCCTGCCCCTCGAAAATAAAATACCCTCTTGCAAGGCCCTCTTCGATAAAATACAGTTCTGGGTATGAATGATCTGGTGTGCTAATAAGTAAGCCCTTGTTGAAAGTTTTCTGAACAGAGATTTCCGCCAGTTGGCTTACAAAAGGTTCGCTTGCATTTTGAAGACTTTGCAGTTTTTCGATGAGTCGTTTCATTTAAATATGATTTAGGGTAAACTTTAAGGTGTGTCATATATGTTCTTGCCTATCAGGAATTTTATTGTTGCCGAATAGAAGTTCCAACTGTATGTTTAAATGCCAGGCTGTATAGGATAGATTCAAGAGGTACGCATCAGGGAATAATTTCAGAAGGTTCGAATAATGCTTTTCGCTAAACGCTATCAAATAAGAATCCTCTAAAAACTCTACATAAAGTTCAAATCTCGACCTTGGCATAACGTTTGGGAAATGATAAAGGAATTCCTCAGCATTGTAGGTTCGGATAACAATTTCTTCGTCATTATCCTTATCGATTGCCATTAGCCGTAATGACCCGCTTTCAATCAAGGGATAAAAATTATAATCTTCTCTAGTCAAGAACACTGTCTGGCCAGCCTTGTATGCAGTTTTTTTTGCTATGGTTGAGATGTATGCTTTGAGTCCAGGCGAGAGTGAGTGAAATGCGTTTAGTTTCTGTGAATAGTTTTCTACGTCCATATCTTTTTAGGGATAAAGAACGGCTATTTGAAAACTTTGTCAAGTTGCAGAAATTTTATGGTCTTGCAACCCCTCATCAAATTGCAAGATTCGCAGTATTCTCACAATTTCAATATCTTTCCTGAGCTAATGCTAGCATTTCACTGAGCTTTGCGATCACTTTCTTAATATCTTCACTAGCATGATTATAGTGGGCATTTCTAGCACTTTTTTCAGATATTGAATCGCGTTCCACCGTGCTAAAGTGCCTTGCAATATACTGGTGCGCGAATTTTGCCCTTTGCCATATTATTATCCCGGTCTCCATCTGAAGATGGACAAAAAAGGCCAGCTGTTTAACGGAAAAGGAAACTTTATAGTTGGCGTTCATGATTCCCGCTTCCTCAACTTCATGATTCACGAATTCCATAGCCCGGAGTAAAAGGAGTTCTTCTCGAAGGAATTTTTTTATAGTGCGCTGAATATCGGGTTTCCTTGTAAACTGGAGCATTTGGGTTTCTCTGTATAATACTCTTATCTCTTTCCGATAGGAACAGACTGCAGAAATTTTTTCCCCTAAAGTTGTCTTATGCTCAATCTCTTTTGAAATATGCCATTTGGCATAAAAAAATAAGTCAGGATGATTTATTCCAAGCCCCATGAAAATTTTTATAATGCTAAACTCATCAATCAAATCAAGCAACATAAGATCTTGATGGATTTTATCGCAGGATTCTTTCCAAAAATTAAGATCTTTAAAACTGACTATCTGACTTATATCCAAAACCGATCTTGTGACCTGCATCAGTTTAGGATCCAATTTCTTCTTTTCAAATTCTCCAACGATTAAGTTCAAATCATTCTCAATTTCGGAAATTTCTGACTCAATCATTTTTATAGGTATCCTGCCTTTATAATTGAATATTTCCGGAAAGATTTGTTTCATCCAGATTAGTAATTCTTCCATTATGTCCAGCAGTGCTTTCAGAGTGCTTATGATAATCGTGTGGTCCGGATCTTTTTCCCTTTGCGTTTTTTCTCTACTGGTCTTATCCATTAAAAGGGTTAAGTTCTGTTGGTGAAAATTTAAATATGCTTTTGACTTTTTATGATTATTTAGTTCAACGGCCATATCCCTGAAGGCTCTGGTCAGTCTGGAATGTTCTCGTTCAAGATTTTTTTTTGACTCCACTGCAAAATTTTTTGCAAAACTTTTTTTCGTTTGCAGGCTTGTGAGATGTTCCTCAAAAAAAATAAATTGGTAATTCATAGCTGATTTTTAGCACAATTTATGACTGAATTTACCTGTCAAAAAGATTTTTACACCGAGGCCTTGGGTGGTTACACGAATAGTTTGATTAGGCTGACAAACATATTCTCAAAAGTAAAAACCGACGTATATTGTCTTTAGAATTTATCTGCAAATAATGAATTCAAAGGGGGTTGATCAATTATGCAACTGATAGTTAACTTGATTCTATGCCTGCAATAATTCAATTTGCAGCAACGCAGGCTGAATTTTAGCTGCCTAAAATAAACCTATTTTTCATCTAAATCCTTTGTGTATGTTAATCCCCCAATCTGAACAGCTGTACCTGGAAATGACCTCTAAGCTTCATGCTGGAAAAAATGAACTTATAAGTGATCTGCTTAGGTTATCCTCCTCCCTTGAAATGATAGAAAGCGGCACAATCCGTTTAAATTCCCTAGCAAACCGATTAGGTTTTTCCTCGGAAGCAGAAGAGATATTTTTCTTTAAACAGATCAAGCCCAAGTTTTACAGTTGGAAAATTTTTATTGTAGAACAGTTCAATATTGTCTCGAATATTCCAGTAGATACAGACGAGGCAATCCGAAATTATTACATAAGGGAAATAGATTTCTTAAGAAGATATTTCGAACAAAATCAATTTCTTTACCAATATTATCTCAATGACCAGAGCGCACTAGATGAAGAATACTTTTTAAGGCGTAATAGGCAGAACATACTTCCCGCAGTGAATTTTAGTGAATTCGAGACAAAGGGAGATTATACCTTTGCTAAATTCCGTGCGTATGAACATTTGCGGGAGTTTTTATTGACACGCATCAGACTTTTATACAGCGACCCAGAATCCTCAATATTTCAATTGTTGTCAAAAAACTCAAACCTGAGATGGACAGACGATAAAGTGAAGCTTGTAGAACTTGCCTATGGCATATATTTTATGGGGTCATTGAATAATGGAAAAGCAGATATTTCTCAGGTCGTTGATATTCTTGAAAAGAGCTTAAATGTAGATCTGGGTGTCGCTTATCGCAAGTTCATTGATATCTCTAGAAGGAAAAGCAAGGGATATACTGTTTATTTAGACAGTATGAGAAATGCCATAAACGATCACATTGCCAGAAAACTTAAGTTTAATTGATAATCAACCAAATTGCCAATTTCACTTTGTATAATTTTTCTCATATCGCAGGATATCCTCAAAATAATCCAGATTAAAAAAATTACACACCTAAATAAAAGTGTTATAGTTTTTGTAAATAAAATGCTAGTGATTTAATGAAATTCTCTTCTGTTTAATAAAAATGGATCAGTAATCAACTAAACTGATGAATGTAAAATTTATAACAAATCTGATCTCCAATAAATAACTTTCAGATCAAGGCAAAAATAGCCTTATAAAAATCGTTCACACTATTTTCATAGTGTCAATAACACGTCTTGCACATACTGAATTTTGAGCCAACAAAAGAGTTGGTCTTTGACATTCAGGAATGAAACATTACCCTTTAAATTGAAGGGAATTTTGCGAAGCTTTGAGATGACGTCAAAAAGGTGAAAGCGCATTGGCAGACGATAAGTCCGGTTTGTAGAAATCGACGCGAGTAGTTCCGAAATTACAATATATAGAGGCCCTTCTTTTTGGGTTCTATTTTATAGGGGCGATAAGCCCCTTTTTTGTTTCTGAAAATTCTAAAACTAAATCGGTATGTCAGCTTTTTTAAACGTTAATGAGATCAAGGAGAAAGTGTCGCTCCTCGATCTTTTGAAGAACTTGGGGTTTAGTCCCCAGAAAGTATCGGGGGGAGAGTATTTTTTTCTAAGTATGTTGCGTGAAGAATATACGGCCTCACTTTGTGTAAATGATAATCTGGGGGTCTGGTTTGACCATGGCGGTGCAGGAGTATCGGGAATAAAAAGCGGAAGCATAATCGATTTTGGCCTTGCATATTGGTATCCCTCAAGCTTTCCTGAGGTTCTTAAAAAAATCGTAGAGTATGCAAAAATAAACCTTGAGAGAACCGCGGATGTGCCTGTTGATAATTCCCGAAGGCCCTTGCCCTTCAAAGTTCCAAGATATGAAGTAGAAGTAGTAAATGAATCAATCGGCAACGATGTCATCAGCTCATATCTTAAAGGCAGGGGAGTGCAAAGCGTTGCAGGTGGTTATTTATATGAACTTTATTATTCGGTCATGGACAGCAGCAATAAGCGCAGGAATTACTTTGCTTCTGCATGGCCAAATGAGAATGGTGGCTGGGAGGTACGCAACAAATATTTTAAGGGTTGCCTGGGGCACAAGGGAATGAGTTTTTTGCAGGGGGCTGTTGACAGGCTAGGTGTCTTTGAAGGTTACTTTGATTTTCTGAGCTGGAAAGTCGAACATCCACAGGATCCTGCATCCATATTGGTGTTAAATTCCCTTTCGTTTCTACAGGCTGCCAAGGGTAGGTCAAACCAGTTTGGTTCTATTGAACTTTATTTTGACCATGATAAAGCAGGAAAATCTGCTGCGCAGGAATTTATCCGAGATGTACATGGAAGTATAGACTGTTCGTTCAAATATGCAGGGTTTAAGGATTATAATGAAAAGCTTGTGGCTGATCTAAGGCAAATTGAAAAATCTATTGTTAAGCCTATGCCTTTTAGTGTAGAGAATGGTTTTGGTATAACACGTTGATATATGAATATATAACTATGTAAATATTGAGCTATATAGATATAATTATCTATATATGCTTAAATATCAATATGTCTCTATCGGTATATGTGGATATTCTTATATAGAAATATGTGGATATATGTTTAGCTAGTTAAACTCAATGATAAGTTTCATCATTTTTAGTCTTACTAATAGTGGCTTATTGATTTTACTTTCCGGATTAGCTCTAAGTGGCCCGAAATGGCTCTCTAGAAATAAATCAAAGTCAGTTACTTTTGTTGCCTCATTTAAAAACACCGGCATTTCCGGTCTCCGGCAATTCTTGAAAAACTCTTCTAATTCCTGCAGCTCCATCTGGCAAAGATAGCTTTAGGCTTTCTGTTTTGCCGGAATACTTTTTAACAAAATCCTAATAAACCAAGCTTAAGTTTTTTGGTTTTTATCCTTTCGTTATAGTTGGTGTATTTTGGTTTTTTAGCCTGCAAGTTGTGTTTTTGTTGCTCAAAAACCCTATAACTTGCCCGCTTTTTTTCGCCTTGGGGGCGTAGCGGGATGGAAAAAACGTCGCAACTAGTTTTTTCTTCTTCGGAGGATGTCCCTTAATTGTTGAATATGACCAAGAAAAAGAATGGGAGGCCTTTAAAATTAGATGGTAAAAGAACCAGGTTCATTAAGGCCAGATTTACCGAGGAAGAATATGCTTTACTCCGAAACCTTTGGCTTTCCCTTGGATTGAAAGAAAGTGATTTCTTGCGGCAAAGGCTTTTAATCTCCTCTGCGGTTTCAAATAAAATCAATGCTGTCGAAGTTTTAAAACACCTGAACCAGATCGGTGCAGAGATCGGTAGGTCAGGAAACAACATTAACCAGCTTGCCCGGCATGCGAACTTTTTAAATAAACGAGGAATGCTCTCTGCTGAAATTGTACTTCAGTTCAACACGATTTTTACTGATTACATTTCAATATTTAGAGGAATGGAGAGAGCAACCAGGGAATTACTCAGATTATTAAAGGCTTAGTTTATGATTGTGAAAATTCTTTGGAAATCAAAGACTTTTAGGGCAGTTAGGTACAATACCAATAAAGTTGAAAAAAATAAGGGAGAACTGGTAAAGGTATCCGGTTTTGGGGCGCTGCAAGGGCTATCTGAGATCAGGCCTGGAGATTATATAAACTACCTCTCATCCCTAGCGAGCAGAAACCGCAGGGTTGTATATCCGCAATTTCATGCAATGATATCTTCAAAGGGCAGAAGCTTGGACAAGGGGGAACTAGTTACACTGGCCGAAGGCTGGCTAGAGGGCATGGGTTATGGAAATCAGCCGTATCTTCTCATTTTCCACAAGGACACGCAGAATAATCACATCCATATGGTATCTTCAAGAATAGACCTGGAAGGGAAAAAGATTTCCGACAGCTTTGAGAAGATCAGGGCTTATAAGGTACTGAATAAACTTATCGGTAATGATGAGAAACATGCTGCTGAAAAAGCTTTGACGAGGGCACTTCAATACAGCTTCTCCAATAAGGCGCAGTTTATGATGTTGCTTGAAAGACAGGGATATGCATTAAAAGTTCTGGAGGATACGCTTGATCTGTCAAAGTATGGTGAAAAAGTAGGCAGTATAAACTTAACCAGAATAGAACAAAAAATTGCCCGGTTTTCACCTGATCAGAAAAGAAAGGAACAGTTAAAACAGATTTTTGCAAAGTATAGGCCAATTACCGATTCCAGAATTCAAGCGATCAGGGAAGATCTTCCAGGTGGCGAGAAAGGAAAAGTAATATTCTATAACTCTGAGTTAAGCGAAAAATTATCTTCTTCATTCGGCCTTCAGTTTGTATTTCATTTTAAAGGTGACAAGCCGCCATATGGCTATACCATTTTAGACCATTCCACCAAGGAAGTTTTTAAAGGTGGCGATATTATGTCCATAACTAAATTTATGGAGACTTTACGCCAAACCGAAGAAGTAAAAACGTCAATACCCATTTCGGAGGGTATTTATGAAAATCAGTTTTCTCCAAAGGAAGAGATGCTCCTTGAAAATCCATCAGAGTCAATATTTCCTGCTGACGAGGTTGAAATGCATGATTGTATATCCATTGGCGAATTCTCTTTGGATATAGATATCTCTGATGATATTGATGATGAGCAGATCCTCGGACGGAATAGGCGCAGGCAAAAAAAAGCAAGAACCAATACACGTTAAATTTTTATGCTTATGGTTATATTAATTGGAAATCAGAAAGGGGGAGCAGGTAAAAGTACACTCTGCCTGTTACTGGCCTATTTCCTCTCAATGCTTAAAAAAAAGAAGGTTACCGTTCTGGATATGGACTACCAGGCTTCGATTTCAGGCAAGTTTGAAAAGGCAAAAATTCTTGAGAACGATCCCCTCTACGAGGTTATTCCCTCTGATCTTAAGTACTTCCCGGCTCTGCTGGAACTGCTTAACCAAAATAGGGATGAGTTTGTGCTCATTGATCTTCCGGGTAAAATGGACGATGATCTATTGATTCCCATTATCAGTTCCGCGGAACTCATTATCTGCCCGTTTAATTATGATGAATTTTCTGTAGACAGTACAGTGCTCTTTTCGCTTGTATGTCGGGAGATCAATAATTTATCACCCATGGTGTATGTGCCAAATAGGATTAAAACAACCGTAAAGTATGAAACCAGGGAAGAGGTAGACAAGGTACTATCCAGATTTGGAAAGATTTCTCCCGGTATTTCTGACCGCATCGATTTTCAGCGGGTAGGAACCATCCATGTCCCGGCCTCTTTAATTCCAGTTTTTATGCCGGCAATGGACTTTATCTATGGCAGCTTTATGAAGAGAGGTATATCATCATGAGCGAAATCAAGTCCCTTGCCGATCAATTGAAATCAAGGATCCAAGAGGAAAAGGGATTGCCGGAAAAATCCCAGGCCAGTCATGGGGCTGAAAAGATTGGTGTAAAAAAAACTGAATCCAAAGAAACGGTCGTGAATACCAAGCGGCTAGCTAGCTTTCTCTCATCCCTGCGGGACTTTAATATGGATGGGCAGGAGAAAATCCTTATCCGCATTGATAAGCGCACAATGAATAAGCTTAGGCAACTAAAGATTACTTCGAATATTGATATGACCAGGGTAATCGTTTTTTCCCTCCACCAGTTTTTAAAAGGCCATCCCTGGTTAAACGAATATATTTCTCAAACTTTAAAAAATATGACCCATGAGCTGGACTAATTTCTTGACCATAATCTTTATTGTATATATGGTTTATTATTTACTGAACTTATTTTTTGATCTTTTTCTATCTCAAAGAGTTGGTGTGAATGAAACTCCGGAAGACGAGCTTTTCTTTGCACAAACATTTACCCCTGAGCTGATTACCCTGGAAGAGAAAGCTGAGGAGGCTGTGCCTACGGATTCAGAAAAAAAGGAGAAACCAGCCCCTTATTTGCCAACAGGTCCAATTAGCTCAAGTGGAGGCATTGGACTAAAACAGCTTTTTTCCCTTGCGAAAGACAACCTCATCGAACATACGCGGGCAATACCTTACTAAACTCCATGAGGTTTTCTTTATTCTTTTTAAGGGCAGCGTCAGCTTCTTTTTTTTTGCTCTCTACTTTTTCCGCTAATGCTCAACCAGGAATCTCAGAGTTTTATTCCGCCTCGGCAGAGGTGAAAGGCTGGTATTTTTCGCTCTCGGATCTGGTACTGGTTATTGGCGCAATCGCAGGAATCCTAGGTGGACTTAGGGTTTATGCCAATTGGCAGATGGGCAAGCACCACATTGATGCGCAGGTTATGGGATGGTTCTTTTCATGCCTCTTTTTATCTCTCATCGGTGTATTCCTCCGCGGTCTTTTCGGACTGTAAATACAATTTTATTCAATTTAAATCAATTTTTTTATGACAAGAAAAAGCAAAAGACTTTTGTCATTGGCCGCGCTATTGGGTTTAGTGCAGGCAGTTTCCGCCCAGACTGGGGGAGGAACAACAGGAATCAATGCGGCGACTTCCTCGCTGACCTCTTATGTAGATCCGGTTTCTACACTCACCCTTGCGATTGGTGCCGTGGTAGGTATTATCGGCGGGGTACGTGTCTACATCAAATGGAATTCCGGAGATCAGGACATCAACAAAGAAATTATGGGCTGGGGAGGTTCCTGCCTTTTTCTGGTTCTGGTATCGGTAGTGATCAAGGCTTTCTTTGGCGTATAGCATGAGGATGTATCCAGTTTACAAGGGGCTTCAAAAGCCCCTTGTTTATCGCGGTTTCAAAGGGAAGTTTATTGCTTATGGAATTTCTTCCTTAGGTCTTGGGCTGGTCACAGGAGGCCTAGCCGGTGCGCTCCTCAATATGTATATCGGTGGCCTCTTAACCATTCTTTCAATAGCCGGTGGGCTCCTCTACACATATTCCAAGCAGGCATCCGGTCTTCATGATAAGACCAGATCCAGGGAGATATTCATTCATCGTATTTATTTAAGGCGAGGTTATGGGAAAACAGGAATTTAAACTGCCATATGCCGGAATAGAAGAGATAGGCGGACTTTCCGTTCTTTATGGTGAGTCAGGCGATTTTTCAGTAATTCTTTCTATCGAAAATCCGGTGCTTATTTATTCCGCTGATCCGGCAGGCTACCAGGCCTTTCATCTTCTGCTTCTCAATGTGATCAAGATATTGAGTGAAGGGTATATCATTCAGAAACAGGATGTGTTCTCTAAAAGAACTTATCAGGCGAAAGTGCAAAGTGAACCCCTTCAGCAAAAATACGATGAGCATTTTTCAGGGAGGGAATATATTGAGCACTCTAGTTATCTGGTTATAACCCGTCAGGTCAAACGAAGGGCAATGTACGTTTATGACAGGAAAGCCCTTTTGGATTTTGTATCCAATATTGCCAAGGTCTGTGAACTATTGAAAGGAGCATCGGTATCACCAAAAGTACTGCCCCAGGGTGAGATAGAACGCTATATTTCGCGGATGCTTGCCATGGATTTCTCCTCAGACCATTTTTCGCTCAATAACTTAAGGGCCGGGGATACTGAAATAGGTATTGGGAAAAAGGTGATCCGCTGCATGAGCCTGGTCAATATCGATTCCATTGACATGCCTGAATCCATTGGGCCATATTTAATGGCGAACGACGGGAAAGGACTACAGGAATTTCCGATGGACAACCTTTCTTTCCTGTCATCAGTTCCGGGTATTGAAAGTCTTGTTTATAACCAATTAATTGAAATTCCTTCCCAGGGCATTACCCTGAACAAACTGCAGCTGAAACGCAAGCGGCATTCCGGAGTTCCTGATCCAGCCAATCAGATGTGTGTGGAGGATATTGATAAGTTGCTCATAGATGTGGCAAGGGAAAACCAGTTGCTCGTCAATGCGCACTATTCTTTATTGGTCTGCTGCGAACTTCCACTTCTGGATACCAGCTGTAACTTTATTGAAGCTTCCCTATTTCAGCAGGGGATTATCCCCTCCAAGAATGCCTATAACCAGATGGAACTCTTTAGGAGTGCCTTGCCTGGAAATGCAGTGGAACTGAAAAAATACGACTGGTTCCTCACCACTTCGGATGCGGCCCTTTGCCTGTTCTACAAGGAACGGCTGATGCGGGATGAGCCCTCCAAGTTTCTCATGCGCTTTACCGATAGGAGAGGAATCCCTGTAGGCATAGATCCAGCAGATCTTCCTATGGAATCTGGCAGGATTACCAACCGTTCAAAATTTGTTCTGGGCAGCTCTGGTACTGGTAAATCCTTTTTTATGAACAGCCTGCTTGAACAGTATATGCTTTATAATTACGACATCGTGATCGTTGATGTAGGACATTCCTATTCCGGGCTATGCAATTATTTTGGAGGAAAGTATTACACCTATACCGAGGAGAATCCGATCACGATGAATCCCTTTCTTATTTCTGAAGCAGAATATAACATCGAAAAGAAGGATTTCCTCAAAACACTTATCGGACTTCTTTTAAAGGGTGCAGAGGGAAGCGTATCGCAGATTGAGGATACGGTTTTCTCAAATGTACTCTCGGCCTACTATTCAGACTTCTTTTTAGGAGAGGCTGATTATGCGCTGTGTTTTGATTCTTTCTACCATTATTCGATCGTTAAGATTTCGGAGATCAAGGAAAATGAGAAGATCAGTTTCGATCTTGATGAGTACCGTTATGTACTTAAAAAATTCTGTCTTGGCGGAGAGTACGGTAGGCTGCTCAACGAAAGCGCTGATCTCTCAGATTTTACAGAGCGTTTTATTGTCTACGAAATTGATTCAATCAAGGAAAATAGGGTTCTTTTTCCAATCGTGACGCTGGTGATTATGGATTTGGTACTGCAGAAAATGAGGCACCGTACAGGCCAGCGAAAAGCGATGATTTTGGAAGAAGCGTGGAAGGCAATCGCATCTCCGCTAATGGCTAACTACATTCTTTACCTCTATAAAACGATGAGGAAATTCTGGGGAGAGCCAATTGTGGTGACGCAGGAACTGGGCGATATTATCGGAAATGCTGTAATAAAGGATTCCATTCTGGCCAGTTCCGACACCATCTGCCTGCTCGATCAATCCAAGTTCAGGGGGAATTATGCAGAGGTAGCAAAGCTCCTGGCGCTCAGTGAGGTAGAGCAGCGAAAGATATTTACCATCAATGCGCTTGAAAATAAGGCCGGACGCGGGAAATTCAAGGAGGTTTACATTAAGCGCGGAAGTATAGGGGAGGTCTATGGCGTTGAAGTGTCGCTTTTTCAGTATTTAACCTTCACAACCGAAAAACCCGAAAAGACTGCTGTCGAATCTTATGTCAAGCGTTACGGTTCTTATCCTCTGGGACTGGAACATTTCGTTGCCGATATGAAAATGAGCGCAATCTCTCTTCCCGAATTTGTCAAGAAAGTCAATTCATCCATCACAAGTTAAATTCTATTTTTATGCGAAAAATATTCATCTATTTTTTATTTGGAATCTTCGTGCAATCGGCCTCCGCACAAATATACGTTGACCCAACAACCGCTGCGGCCACGGCTGCCCATGCAGGGGTGATGAACAGCGGTCTGTCCCGAACCAGCGACAACCTTACTCTTGTGCAAAGGGCACAGCTCGCGGTAACTGGTCAGCTTGGAATTGTAAATGACCTTCAATCCACTATTTACAGAGGCTTATCTGAGGTTTCAGGAGTAATGAGGTCTCTGCTTTCTGTTAAGGATATTTATGCGATTTCTCAGGATATTGTCATTGATGTGAATAAGGCGATTAATCTAGCCTCTGGTGACCCGGTATTATTGCTGTTTGCCGAAGGAGGTGCTAGGGAGTTCAAAACCCGTTCGATCAACCTTGCTACCGAGGTTAGCTCTTTTGTATTAAAAGACGGGAGGGACGCGCTGATGGATTCCGGTGAACGGGCAAAGCTTCTCAATAGGATCGTCACAGAACTTACCATCCTCCGCGGAGTGGCCTATGGCATGTACCGTACGATGTACTGGGCAAAGCAGCGCGGAATCTTAAATTCCCTAAACCCTTATGCAGGATATATCAATATTGATAAACGCATAGCGGACGATATTATCAGGAATGCCAAGATGCTCAAGCAATGAAAAGCGCAGCATTTTTCACGGCTATGATTTTCATATCAATAGCTGCTCATGCGCAGTTGAATGTCGGGCTTTTGCACCAGCTTGTGGGTAATAGCAAAACAGAACACGGAAAACAGTCTGATGCGAGGGACAGGCAGGCGGGATCCACTGCAAATGAGGAGGCAAACAAAACCCTGATGGTAAGATTAAAGAATAAATACAGGGATATCCAGTCCCGGTTCAAGACTTTGGGACTTGCCATTGATGCGGTGCAGATCGGAATCGAAGCCTATCCATTGATTGCTGATATTACCGAAAGCCAGGGGATGATTTTTGATTTATGCAAGGACGATTCTATACTTTCCGTTCTGGCCATACAGGCAGAGCTGGATATGGGGGATCGGGCACATGCACTGCTGAATTTTTTGTACGGACTTGCTCTTTCTATGCAGGACATCAACCAGATGAAGCAGAGCGACCGCAAAATGCTTTTTTCCCATGTGCTCACTGAACTCCGCCTGATAGCCGGGGCATCCAGAGGACTGGCGGTAACCCTTCAATATTCTTCAAGAAAAAAGGTCTTCAATCAGCTAAACCCTTTCTCAGAATTTATCAATACCGATAAAAAATTGGTAGATGAAATCCTGCGAAAAAAAGATATCCTAAAAAACTGATGTTATGAAATTGCTTATTTTAATTTTTTTAATGCTGATTGGTCATTATTGTAGTAAAGCTCAAAGGCTAGTTTTTGACCGCGGGCATTTTAATATCGTAAATGAAAATGGAGCAGTACGTCTGGCAGCTGAAAATACGTATAACAGTTATTTAAATACGATCAACAACCGCCTTTCGGATATTAATCTCAATCTGGGCGCGGTCGTTATGGTTCAGTCATTAATCCTGTCTTCCTTAAGAGAAGTTGATCAGGGGCTCAAAACAGCAATCGCGGTCAGACAGATCGGCTCACTGGTTGCCGAGATTTCATCGGAAAGTGCCGGGATGATTGATATCGCCAAATCAGATCCCCATCTGCTGCTTTTTGCAGAAGACGTTTCCCGCCAGGTAAAAGATAGGGGGATAAACCTATTTTCAGAAGTCTCTGCTTTTGTATTGAAGGAAGGCGAAAACGTCCTCATGGATTTCGAAAAGCGCGATGCGCTGCTTAAGAAAATTGCCCTAGAGCTCCGCGTCATCCGTGCCCTGGTATTCAGCATGAAAAAATCCATGTACTGGACAAAAATGAATGGAGTCTTCCGTTCGCTTAATCCCTATCAGGGCTTTATCAATCAGGATCTGCGTCTCGGGAGTGATATTTTATTCAAATCAAAACTTTTAAAACCATGAAAAAACCTTTTTTGCTTCTTTTCCTCTGTTTGCTCTCAACGCTCCTCTGGTCACAGAAGAAAATTACCGACAAACACATTACCTACCAGCAGGAACGAATGGTCTTCAAGCAATGGGATGCGGATAAGTTTACGCCCAAACCAGGATTTTTAGGGCTCAACCCTGATTACTGGATTACTTGGGCGCTTCACCCCAATTATCCCAAAACGGATCTAAGACCCCTTGGCCCGCTCGGTCCACAAACGCAACGGCTGATGTTGGCAGCAGCCATGCAGAACACAGATAATCTCTACAAACTGCATGCGGATACCCTTCGCAATACTGCGCTGAGCGAGGCCTCCAATTATTCTTCGGCACTTTCTTTTGCCGATCCCCTTTGGCTAATGTACTATCGCAACGAGTTTGAAGGATTATTAAATCAGGCAGATGCCGATATGCTTGCAGGCCTTTCGCTTGCAGAACAGAAATACATAATATCTGTGGGTCTGTTTGACTGGTACAGGGAGGAAAGCAGTGCACTTCTTGAAAGGCTGGAAATCGCGAGGTCGACTACCTTAGACCGGGGATCAAGGATAATGGCCTACCACAGGATGCTATCTGAATTCAGAAAACTCTCGGCAAGCTGGGAAACCAAGAAATCCAGGGCAAAAACCTATCTCTCTATCCGCTCGTCTGTCCAGAAGTTACGGGCCGGTGAAGTTCAAAGACCAGCATCCCCAAAGAGCGATATCCAGATTGCCAATGATATTCTTAAAAAATCAAAACTATAAGCAATGGATATTTTAAATGTTATAACCGGCACAGCCGGTTTTTTTGTGCAGGCAGTGCCCGATTCGTTCAAGGACACTTTTAATTTTCTTCAGGGCAACGGCGTGTATGAAGAGGGGATGATGCATTTTCTGCATGAGATGAAAAGTACGATCTGGACTCATTATGATGCCTTTATTGCAGATGCGCAGGCACTGGCGGCAATTTTTATGCTCATCTTTTTTGCTATCAAAAGCTATGAAATGATCTCCGGGGATAAACAGCTTGAAATTATGCCGCTGCTCCGTCCTTTCGGTCTGACCATGGTGATTCTATGGTGGAGCATCTTTACCCGGGTCCTTGCGTATCCAACCGATGTTGTAGAACAGAAGACCTCAGCAATGTTCGATGGCAGCCAGGCAGAGATCAATGATCTCAGGCTACAGCGGGCGAAGCTCATGGTAGAGGTTTCTGATCAGCTCTATAAAATTCAGGCCGAGACGCAGACAGCAAAAACAGAAGCGGATACCTGGTATGAAAATGCATGGGAATCTGTTAAGTCTTCGGTAAAGGAAGGGTTTTCCGAAGTCTGGAACCCGATAGTGGAAATGAGAAACCGGCTGGAGGTTGGTCTGCAACTTTTGGCTACCTCTCTTTTGGAAACACTCGCTATATGGATACTCAGGGTCTGCACCTACATTATTTTTATCATTCAGATCATCTTTTCCACGATACTGATTATTTTAGGCCCCTTTTCAGTAGCCGTCTCTATTCTGCCAGCTTTCAGGGATTCCTTTTCGACATGGGTCGCCAGGTTCATCTCGGTAAACCTTTATTCAGGGATTGCATATCTGGTGATGTATGTAGCGTCCCTTTTCCAGCATTATGCACTTGAGGCGGAAATTACCCGTTATCAGGAGCTTGTTGGGACTGGCGGGGCAAGCCTTGAAAAGCTCGGCTGGTTTGCCAGCAATGGAGTTCTCTCCTTTGGAATGGTAATCGTAACCTTTATCATCGGTGCACTAACCATGCTTACCGTGCCGAGCATTTCAACATGGATAGTATCCACATCGGGTGTATCTTCTGCCGCAAGTTCTATGGGAAGAGGTGCATCAAGCATGACCAGGGTTGCTGGACAGATAATGGGAGGATAGAGAGATGATGATAAAAAGTATCGAATCCAAAATCCGTCTAGCCACATTCCTTTCGCTGGGAAGTTTTTTGCTCTGTCTATCGGTAGTCGCTGTTGTTTCTTTTTTTGCCTATGGATATGTTAGGGATTCTCGTAAAAGTATTTATATTCTTGACCCCTCGGGAACACCAATCCTGGCAAAACAGACCGATGTGCAGCTAAACAGAGCAGCAGAATATCGCGCACATATTGCAAAATTCCATTCTCTTTTCTTTTCGCTGGTACCAGATGATAAGTTCATAGAATATCAGATGAAACAGGCCATGTACCTTATTGATGAAAGTGGTGCCCTTCAGTATAATAATCTGAAGGAAAAAGGTTTTTTCACCTCTATTCTCTCCTCCTCTGCTGTACTCACGCTCCGAACCGATTCTATTTTTTTAGATGAAAAAAGAATGTATTTCCGGTATTATGGTACACAGAAAATAGACAGGAGAAGTTCAAGCGTCACCCGCTCGCTTATCACGGAGGGAAGCCTGGTCGATCTTGAAACAAGATCTGATAATAATCCCCACGCGGTGTTAATTACCAGATGGAAGACATTAGAGAACAGGGATATTTCAACTATAGATAAAAATGCATTCCAATGAAAAAGACAACTGTGTTTTCAGAACTCAGAAATGAGTTCTCTGATCTGATCGAACGCCTCCTGGCCTCCATATCAGGTTTTTTCAAAAAATATCCGAAGGTTATCTTCTCATCTATGGTGCTGCTACTAGGCAGTTCCTTTCTCTTGTGCTTTACGCTGCTGAGAATGGATTCAAAAAAAGCCCCTTTAGAAAAAAAAGCACTGCTAAAAGTTGAGAGTGGGCTTAGCGAAATAGGAACAACTGTAAGTAAGCTTAAAAGAACTCTGGAAATTAGGGAAGCGCTGAAAGTTTTATTGGCCAAGGAAACGCTAAATAGCCAGGACAGCCTGCTCATGGTCAGTATGGTAGCCGAGCTTGAGCGTGCCGGCCACACGAAGAATTAATTAAATTATATGAAAAAAATAGATTTAAAAAAGCCCAGGTACGCTCTTCCCATAATCTGTCTGCCTTTTCTTTTTCTCTTCTTTTATGTCTATAAAAGCAGTTTTGGAAAAGAAGGTAAAATAGTCCTGGGAAGAGATTCGCTACAGACCAACGTGGCAAATGTTTCCGAGCAGGTGAGGAACCAGGAGCTTTCGGGAAAGCTGGATGCCTTTAGAAATAAATTCAAGCAGGCCGATGGATACACTGCTGTTGGTAGTATTGGTGAAGAAAACCAACAGCTGGCAGAGATAAGCTCATCCTACAATTTGAGGGAAAAGCATATGCTAGATTCCATTGACCAGGTAATGAAGGCAAAATATGGTCTGCCAGGCAGACCGGAAAATGTAAACCATGGATATTCTGCGGCAGGACAGAGCTTTGTAAAGTCGCGGAACCCTTCCAGAACTGAGCAGGACATCGCACTCGCCTCGGCACTGTCGAAGATAAAAATGCAGGAGAACAGGGTAACTAAGGAGGTTGATAACTCTAAAAACCCATCCGATCCCATGCAGCTTTTTCGGGCACAGATGGCTCTTGTCGACAGTATGGGGAAAGCTAATGATCCCGCTGTAAAGGAGAATATTGAAAAAGAACGGGCTCTGAAACTGGCCGAAGCAGAAGCCAAAAGCAAGAAGATCATTCCGGTCAAAAGATCGCATGGATTTTCGGCTGGCTTCAATACCATACTTTCCGGAGATGTCGAACGCCCTATTTCTGCGATCATTGATCAGGATGTTACAGGCTTTTCCGGATCGCGCCTGCGTATAAGGCTGACTGATGATATCATGGCCGGCAAGTTTATGATCCCTAAAGGCACCTACCTCTATGCAACTATTTCAGGCTTCTCTGCCCAAAGGGTTTCCTTGGTGATCTCATCGGTATTCCATGGCGGGGAAATTCTGCCGGTAAATCTTCAGGTTTATGACAACGACGGAATGGCCGGTATTTATGTTCCATCTTCCGCCTTTCGCGAATTTACCAGGGACATGAGCAGTTCAAGCACGCAAGGGATTACCATACAGCAGATGGCAGAAAACAACAATCAACTCGTTATGGGGGTGCTTTCCAAGATGTTCCAGTCTACAACAACAGCGGTAAACAAGTTGATCCGGTCCAATAAGGTCAAGGTCAGATACAATACCCAGGTTTATCTCATTGATCCCAATGAGCTTAAAAGAAAACAACAATCTTATTAGAATTTCATGAAAAAAATATTGTTCCTAGCTCAAATTTTCCTGAGCTCACTGGCCCTTTATGCGCAAGTGCCACACTCAGTTACCGTTGCCGATATTCCGGTAATCGGAATATCGGGTTCAGTTTCTATCCACTTCATCTCGCCAGAGAAAATTTCCTATGTAGACCTATCCAGCAGTTCGCTGATTGGTGACCTTCCGGAAAAGAACATTCTCAGGATCAAGGCGATTCCAGACTCTGTTGCCGCTCTTTTCTCCAGCGGCGATGCTGGCCTGGTTACCATTGTCGGAGAAACCTTTATTGCACAATACAGACTCTCCTTTTTATCGCCTGCTAGTCCCGAGCTGGTTTCCACACAAATCGATATCCTGCCAACCTATATGAGATCCATTGATATTTCGGGGATAGGATTATCACAGAACGAAATGAAGAGCAATGCGCTTTCCCTGCTAAAGCGCAGAGGGGATTCCCGAATTAAAAAAGAATCAGCTTTCGGGATATCACTGGTGGTAAACCGGGTTTATACCCTTGGCGATTGCATCCTTCTTGACCTGAGCTTCCATAACTCGACAAATCTCACCTTTGATGTCGACGAGCTCAGGTTTAAGATAGCGGACAGAAAGATCAATAAATCTACCAATGTCCAGTCCATAGAATTAAAGCCGGTTTTTCAGCTTTATCCCTTTGAAAGATTTTCGAAATCCTATCGTAATATTTATTTCATTAAAAAAACCACCTTTCCCGGTGACAAGGAATTCAGTATTGAATTATCGGAAAAGCAGATTTCCGGAAGAAATCTTCGCGCTTCATTAAGTTACTCCGATATCCTAAACGCCGACACCTTTTAATGTTTCATTATGGAAGAAAGCAAGGAACAACAGAGCCTGCACCGCTTCCTTCAGTTTGCCATTTATCTAGCCCTTTTGCTAGATGTGCTCATGTTTGTCTATGCAACTAAGCTGTTAACTGATTTAGGTGCAGAGAAAATCGGGCTCGCCAGGTTTCTAGTGCGCATGTCACGGATTATTATTTACCAGCACCCGCTCTATAGCCGGTTTTTCTCGTTGTTGCTTATCTCGCTGGTTTCAATCGGGACACTGAGCAAAAAAGAAAAAGATCTTGATGCTAAAACAGCGATCATTTATCCGCTCGTGTTGGGATTAGTCTTAATGGCGGCCAGTATCTTTTTTTTTGGTGAAAAGGGGACTGCGGTTTTTTATCTGACCAGCTGGCAGGATATCGGGTATATCTTTTTATTGTTGATAGGTACGATCCTGGTGCACCTAGCGATGGATAATGTTTCCAAGATTATCAGCTCTTCTTTAGGTAAGGATAAGTGGAATACCGAAGAAGAATCCTTTATGCAGGCAAGAAAGCCTGTAAACGGACCATTTGCAGTTACCATCCCCTCACTTTTTTATTACCGCAAGAAAGTACATTCGGGCTTCATTAACATAGAGAACATCTTTCGCGGAACGCTTTTGATCGGGACCCCGGGCTCGGGCAAGAGTTTTGGCATTGTTATGCCCTTTATCCGGCAGCTTATCTTTAAGGAATTCTGTATCTGCTGTTATGACTTTAAGTTTCCCGACCTGGGTCAGATCGCCTATTACCATTATCTGCTGGGTAAAAAGCAGGGCAGGCTCTCAGGCTTTGATTTTCATGTCATCAACTTAACCCAGGTAGAGCGAAGCAGGAGGATAAATGTATTAAGACCAGATTACATAGTAACGCTCGCCGATGCTGGCGAAACAGCGGAAGCCCTGGTTGAAGCCTTGAAAAAAGGGGATAAATCCGGTGGTAGCGATCAGTTCTTTACCCAGAGTGCGGTAAATTTTCTTTCTTCCTGCATTTATTTCTTTTCTCAGTACCAGGGAGGGAAGTATTCTACTTTTCCGCACGTACTTTCATTTTTGAACTGCAGTTATGAGCAGATTTTTTCGGTGCTATTTTCCAATCCTGAGCTTGGGAGCTTACTTTCTCCATTTGCCACTGCATGGCAGGCTAAAGCTTTCAACCAGCTAGAGGGGCAGATAGGAACGCTAAAGGTATTCATCTCCCGCTTAGCTACTAAAGAGACGTTCTGGGTTTTTTCCGCGGATGATTTCAACTTAAAGATTTCATCCCGGGCGGAGCCCTCTATATTAGTCCTTGCCAATGACCCCAATACACAGAATATCAATTCCGCCTGCTATTCTGTGGTGCTCAACAGGCTGACCAGGCTTATCAACTCTAAAGGAAACCGGCCCTCGGCCTTGATTATCGATGAGCTGCCAACCTTATTTGTGCACCGCATTGAAAATCTAATTGCCACTGCCAGATCAAATAAGGTAGCGGTTCTCATGGGACTCCAGGAGCTTCCACAGTTTCAGCAGCAATATGGAAAGGATACCGCAACCACCATTACCTCGGTAGTAGGGAATGTACTTTCTGGCTCGGTAAGGAACAAGGAAACGCTCGAATGGCTGGAGCGGCTTTTTGGGAAAGTTAAGCAACAGTCAGAGAGCTTGTCCATTGATAGAACCAAGACATCGGTGTCGCTCTCGGAAAAACTAGAATCGCTGATTCCTGCAGGTAAGATCGCATCATTGAAGGCCGGAGAGCTCGTTGGTATGCTTGCAGCGGATGCGGTAGAAGAATATACCGGAAAATTTGATACCTCGGCGATCAACTGCAGGGTGAATCTTGATATGGAGGCATTAGCTACAGAGGAAAAAGCTTACCCTGATATGCCGTTGTATTATGATTTCGCAGGAAAAAAGGATGAGATTCTCCGTAAAAACTTCATGCGCATAAATGATGAAATACAGGTATTGGTTAAAAAATTCAGAACCGAGGCTGCCGTCCCAAAAAATGGGGAAAGTCCCAAAGCCTCCATGGCAGGCGGAATGAAGAGATAAACAAACTATTTTTTTTCAATCTTAAAATCAATTTTTATGGAAGAATTAACCGGCCGGCTTGTGGTGGTACATCCCCAGCTGACAACAGATCCTGTTTCCAGACAGGGTCAGATAGGTGTAATTGCAATAGCGGATCTTCAAAAAGATAACATTAGCGTCGGCTTTGGTGGTGGCCCACTTGGCAGGTATTCCTCAGATGCCCTCCTTGTGCTAAAGGATAAAAGGGAGCTTTATCAGGATATTATGACTGGGGTAAAGGATATGGATGCCGGTACTTTTAAAGACTTGCTCGATATTAATATGAAACAGGAGTATTCAGATTATGGTCACATCTCTGCTGCGATGAAGATTGCTGTCGAAAATCCAGAGGTGATGAAAAGGAGCATGATTTCCCTGGAGGACTATATTTCACGAAATCACAATATAAATGTCAGCGAAGCGGTTTCTTTTGAGCGTTAGGCTTTTGGCAGGCGTACTTCTCATTTTTGTTTGCTCTTCTCTATCCTGCTACTCCCAAATCTCCTTGCCTTTGAATTCAATAAAGGTAAATAGCGCTTTTGGTAAAAGGATACATCCTATTACCCATTTTGCGGATTTCCATCGTGGCATTGATCTTCACGCAAGAAATGAGCCTGTATTTTCTTTTCTTACCGGAAAGGTATCCGGCGTAGGCTTTAATCCAATTCTGGGAAAATTTATAAGGATTGATCATTCAGGCCTTGAAAGCATATATGGCCACCTCTCCATTATTCTGGTTCGAAAGGGCGAGGAAGTCCGTTCTGGGGAAGTTATAGCGGTTACGGGATCTACCGGTAGGGTGACTGGCGAACACCTGCACTTTAGTTTGCGCATCGGGGGAGTCTACATCGATCCTGTAAACTTTATTCTTCGCTACTATAAAGTAGCCAAAATTAATCAAATAAATTTTATGGAAAATTCAGCCTATTTGACCCTAAGGCAAAAACTGGAACTACTCGCCATGGTAGAGGAAGTGGAACTGAATCAGGACGAGGCCTGGGTTTACGGAATTGGTTTTGCGGATACGGAGGAAGAGCAAGATGGATAAAAAAGATGTTCATAAACCCCTGCACGTTCAGGTTGCCGAGAAAGTAATTGAGGCACTCCGCGCCGGAACCGCACCCTGGCAGATTCCATGGGATTCAGCGGGCATGCCTCTTCTAATGCCTTACAATTTTCAGAGCGGCAATAGATATAAGGGAATCAATGCCCTATCACTTTTGATGGCAGGTAGGGAAGATCCAAGATGGATGACCTACAGGCAGGCAGAGGAAAGCGGAATGCAGGTGAGAAAGGGAGAGAAATCCATGCTCATCCAGTTCGTTAAAACAAGTGATGAGCGAACCAGGCGCGACGCTTCAGGAAAGGTTATGCATGATGAGCTCGGAAAGCCCATAAAGGAAACAAGGGAACTTCCCCATGCCATTGTTCGCAATGCTTACGTGTTTAATGCCGCGCAGATCGAGGGCATGCCCAAACTGGAAAGAGAAAAGCCAGGCACCAAGTGGGCACCGGTTGAGCGGGCAGAGAATCTCATTGCCTCCTCAGGCGCAGTAATTTTTCACCAATATTCCGCAAATGCCTTTTATGACCCAAAAAGGGATGCTATTACGCTTCCCTACAAGGACTGGTTTTCTGAAAGCCACAAATATTATGCTACACTGCTCCACGAACTGGGACACTGGACGGGGCATCCAGACCGGTTGAACCGAGACATGGGTAAAGGCTTTGGGGATGCGAGCTATGCCAGGGAGGAGCTCAGGGCAGAAATCGCTTCGATGCTTATTGGACAGGAACTTGGTATAGGCCATGACCCGGGACAGCATTATGCCTATGTGGAAAGCTGGATATCGATTCTGGAGAACAATCCTTTTGAGATCTTTTCTGCTTCCATGGATGCCGAGCGTATTCTTGGCTATATCATGGATATAGAAAGAAAGCAGGAGATTACCAATGAAAAGGTTTCCCTGAATGCGATGCAGCCTGCTCCCGGAAAAGCTTCTGGGTATCTCACCACGGGAGATAAGATTCCATATAACGGATCGGTCTATGAGGTTCTAGGCCATTTAAAACAGGGAAGGCTGAAGATGCATGAAAGCCTGAACGGCAATGCATTTACATTGGGCCGGGAAGATAAACTCTACGCAGCGCTTTTATATCTCAAACGCGAAATGGGTGCTGAGTTTCAAAATGATAAGCACACTAACCAGATTGGCGAAGCTGTGAACCAATCACATCTTGATTTAAACAGATAAAACGAATTTATGAAAAATATAATTATCGAGGAGGCCCTGCCCGTTGCAGAGCTATCCAGGCTAGGGCTATACGACGGGACCAGGTACTTATTGGACGACACAGACATTGCTGCACTTCTTTCGGGCAGGAGAACTTCTTTAGTGAACCTAAAGAATCTGGTCAGCGAGGCTTTTGCTATTGATAGCCTGGATGCTAAGCTATCCTTAAACCTGGATGAAGATAGTCTCCACGAGATAAAATTGCATCCTATTTACAAGGAGCCGAAACTGTCTCCGGATTTATTGGATGTTGAAGCTGATGCGCTGGTCGCAGGAGAGGTTAAGAATATTGCAAAACCCATTAATTTTCCTGATGGCACGAATAGGACTATCGTATTTGAATATGATAGTGAAACCAGGGAGTTCATTTCCTATGATCCAAAAGGGGTAGAGGTTCCATTTCAGATCAACGGAGAGAAACTAGATGTAAAGAAAAGTAAGGATTTTGCCCTAGGACGCATTGTGCAGCTAATCGATGGGACGATGATTCAACATAGGGCCAGTGAGCCCAAGGGGATCGTAGCCAGCCGTACAGCACTTATCTTAACTTTTTTGAAAGACGGTAAAGCCGCGGGTTTTTTATTAAAAGATCTCGCTCCCATAATGGATTCAAGTATTCATCAGACTCCCTTTTCACTAGGCTTTGAATCAGCATTCCTGGAATTGAAAAAAAACGATGGCGCAATTTCAGACGAGATGTTGCAGCAGAGAGAACTCGATGAGTTCAAAAACGAGTATAGCCGCGGCTATAGTCATGGCATATCTAGATAAATATGGACAGAGAATGGGTTATGTGCGATGGTTTCGCATACCTGATTCCTTACGGGCTGCCAGAGATATGTATCCGTACCGTTTATCTTTTTTATGAAAAAAGGGATTGTCTAAAAGTTCTGTCGGATGCTACCTCAGTCAAATTTCGGGATGCCGCGCTGGCAACGTTTGGTTTTCTTGCTCTTCCGGAAGGTATAATACGCATCAGCTTGGTATTCCCCAATGCGAAATTCGTGACTGTATTCGGAGATGATCTGCCTGCAATCGTATTAACCTGTAAGATTTCGCTATGGCTGAAAGGATTTGACGCAACTTTTCTGGTTTTATCCCATCATGTGATTTTCACTTTTAAGTCATGCGAATTTTCATGTGCGGAATCACTCTTTTCACTTAATAGGTTTTGTAAGATCACCGGATTTAGGACTAATCTAAGGCCTTTGCAAATCCGGTAAAATCCATTCCCATGATTCCAGAAATTTTCAAACAGGATATAAGTCTCGATATCCGGGTATTTGGATTCGATGTCAATGTCAATTATGTGTACAACTGGCCCAGCAAAAGAAATGATGAAAAAGAGCCAACCGTTGTACACCTGGAGTTTCGCTCAGATTCCAATATTATATCCGGTACCGGCTACCGGTCACATTTTCTCTTTTCTGCTTTTTTAAAGGATTGCGGATATGCGTCCATCGAGGAACTGGCAATCTCCCTTGGCGAACACCTCGCCCGGGAAAATGGCTATAGCCCTCCCCAGCCTGAGCGACAGCTTAGCCTATTTTGATTAATTAATAATATATTCTTATGAATGAACAAAATTTGGATTATCTAAAAAAGAGCCTGGATTATCTGGGCTTTGGAACAAAACTTAACGATGTTCTTGAATCAGCAATTTCCAGGGAACTCCCTGCTTTTACCCTCGGAGTTACGCAAAGCTACACATCTGCCAACGCCAAAAAGAATCCTGCAATTGGTTCCGATCAGGTCAGGTTCATGCTGAATTTCAACCGCTCCAAGCAGAGCGATATGTATTTTCTGAACGATTATGAGGTAACTCTGAATAAGGCCGGAAGTGCCTTGCCTATCAGACAAATCTTTGATCTGGAAAGGGACAACCGGATTACGGTGCTACAGGCCTATAAACTACTCTCTGGGAACTCACTTGAACGGGATGTTTACACCAAATTGGAAAACAGTGAGGGTTCGGAAAAGAAAAAGGTTTGGTTTAAGCTCAACCTTGATGTTCAGGATGCCTACGGGAATCATCCCCTGAAAAAATTCTACCCCGAATTCAAGTTTGAGCTATCTGATGCCATAGACAAATATCCGTTCAAGGGTCTTACTGAACTTGGAAAGGATGGTATGATGAAAATGCTGAGAAGTGGCCATCTGGCACCGGCCGAGATGATGGTGGGTAAGAAAGCCGTTGCTGTAATGGTAACCGCGAATCCCCAGTTTAAGGGACTTGATGTTTATGATAAGAACATGGCCATTATCCGCCAGGATGAAATCTTTCCTAAAAAAGAAGAGCAAAAAGAAAGCACGGCCTCGGCTGAGCAAAGAACTTCCCAAAAAAGCGAAATCGATGCCAGCAATACAGAAGAGCGGTTTCCATGGGAAAACCAGCGGGATGGTGATACCTCCCAAAGCGAGGAAATAGGAAGATAATCTTTTGTAACAGCAAAGAAAAAATGAGAAAGCTTTTAGCTAAGATAGACCGCATCCGCGCAAGCGGATGGGTTACCCTTGATCTTAAGGAAGATCACCTGCTATATAACTTAAACGGCAAGCGCTTTCAGGTAGAAAGTATGGCTACGCCCGATATCAAGTGCAGGGTGTCGGTAATGATTGAGGGTGAAAAAGTTGATTTAAGCATTGACGACTTGTATTAGAATTTATGACCAAACTAAAATTAAGAACCCCCATAAGCTATTATGGGGGTAAGCAAAAATTAGCCAGGCGCATTGTTTCGGTAATTCCGCCGCATGTGCTTTATTGTGAGCCTTTTATTGGTGGCGCGGCGGTATTCTTTGCTAAAGAACAATCAAAGGTTGAGGTAATTAATGATACCAATAAAGAACTGATGAATTTTTATAGGGTAGCGAAGGAGGATTTTACTTCACTAGAAAAGGAGATCAGGATCTCTCTTCATTCCAGGGATCTGCACAGAAAGGCTTCGGTGATCTATAACAATCCGGATATGTTTTCGGAGGTAAAAAGGGCATGGGCAGTCTGGTTGACTTCATCACAGAGCTTTTCTTCGCAGCTTGACAGCAGTTGGGGATATGATAAATCAGGTAATACCACAACAAAAAAAATAAATTCCAAGAAAGAAGGATTTGTTGAAGAAATGGCTATCAGGCTCCAGAACTGCCAGATAGAATGCGCAGATGCGCTTTACATCATCGCAAGCCGCGATACCGCAGATAGTTTCTTTTACTGTGATCCGCCCTACTACAACTCTGACTGTGGTCACTATGACGGTTATTCTGAAGGGGATTTTGAAGCCCTTCTTTTTTTACTGGCCGGAATAAAAGGCAAGTTTTTGCTCTCTTCCTACCCATCTCCAATATTGGAAAAATATGCCAAAGAACATGGCTGGCATCAATGGTCGGTAAAGCAACAGGTTTCCGTTAATGCAAAAGGAGGAAAGCAGAAAAGCAAGACGGAGGTGCTAACAGCTAACTACCCGATAGACCTAAAGACGGAATTTGGAGTTTGAAAGTAAAGGAAATAAACCCAGAATTGCTGGCACTTTATCATGGTTCGCTTGGACTGGACGGTGGGAAAATAAACATCCAGTCCGGTAAAGGAGTTGGCTGGAACGCTCTCACTCTCGGAAATGCATTTTATACTTCAATAAGTGAGGACGCCGCCTGCCTTTTTAGCCATCTCGTACTCCAGAAGTCAAGATTGAAAGGTGAATCGGGGTTTGATAATCTTGGATATGCCAAAATCTATAAGATAACACTCAGCAAGGATGCCAGCATTTTGGATGCTGACAAAGCTCTGGACGCATCTCGCGTCCGGAGTATTTTGCTGTGCGCAGGAGTTTCCGAGCGATACCTAAATCACCGGCACGATGACCAGCTCTCTGATTTTTACAAGGTTGCTGATCTGCTCTGCTATGGGATGGACTGGGAAGGTAACCGTAATGAATATCTTACAAGGGTACTGGGTTACGACGGACTTTTAATTAAAGAGAGAGCCTGGGAAAACTGGGATTATTATCCATCAGGCATTGGGATTGACTGGGATAAAACAAACGACCCGAAACTTTGGCCACCAAAAACAGTCGCGATATACAATACAGATAGTGTAGCGGGATTTGAGGTAATCCGCGATGGCGTAATTGAATCTTTGGCAATAGATCATTCAGATTTGCAAAGATAAATTATTAACAGGAGACTCATGTGCTCATCTCAAAATGCGAGTACATTAATGATAGATGCACCCCAGGTTATGCCTATTTGCATCTATTTCTAACAGGAGCGTAATTAAATGTGATTATCCAATCCTGTTATTCTTCAGAATACCGTTCGAAAAATATTTGTTACTCAAAATAAACGTCATGGATATGGAGTTTGATTTAAATATAGAAACTATTGTGCGCCAGCATGATCTAACGATCGAAGAGGTGCTTTCAAAGCAAATGTTTTCACATTTTACCGAGCAGCAGGCTAAGGATGTGATCCTTACTATCAAAAAAATGTCTATAATCATTTTTAATGCAAGTGAAAAAAAGGATCAAAAAACTTGATAAATTAATTGATTATTAGTATCTTATAGTGTAATAAAAAGAAGTATTATTTATGTCAGACATCTTTTTTTTCGACTCATTTGCAAAAGGGAAACAAAATAAAAAAGTTTCCAAAAGCTTGGAATGCGTTATCTATACAAGGGTTAGTAGTAAAGAACAGGCTGATAATTTAAGCCTGGGAACCCAATTGAAGGCATGTATGCTATACGCAGAGAAATTTGGGTTTAATATTGCCGCTCAGTTTGGGGGAACCTACGAAAGCGCTGAGAACGATGAGAGAAAGCAATTTACCGCCATGCTTTCTTTCGTGAAAAAATTCAAAGGAAAAATATCTTCTATCTTAGTGTATAGTCTGGAGAGGTTTTCAAGAAATGACAACTCAATCTGGCTTAGCGGAGAATTGAGGCGCTTAGGTATAGAAATAATTTCCGTAACACAACCTATTGATACCTCGAGTGCTTCGGGTCAGATGCAACAAAAGTTGTTGTTCCTGTTTGGCGAGTTTGACAATCAATTGAGAAAGCAAAAATGTAGTGCTGGTATAAAAGAGATGTTACTGCGTGGTGATTGGCCGACTAATCCCCCTTTAGGATTTGAGATTGACAGATCGAAGAACAAAAGGCAGATTGTTATAAATGGGAAGGGAAGGCTCATTCGTCAGGCCTTTGAATGGAAAGCTTATGAAAATGTGTCAAATGAGGTAATTCGCGATAGGTTGGCGGCTAAAGGACTAAAATTGATTCATCAGCGTATCTCAGAAATCTTTAGAAATCCATTCTATTGTGGCTTGATGGTGCACAATATGTTGGAGGGACAAGTGGTTGTGGGCAATCACGAGAAATTAATTAGCAGGGAACTTTTCTTAAAGGTTAACGGTATGCTAGATAAGATTCCCCATGGTTTTTCACTAAATGAAGAAAATGTGCACATTCCTTTGAAGCGCTTTATGGTATGTGCCGAATGCGGGAAGCCGTTGAGTGGCTACCTCGCACGCAAAAAGAATATACATTATTATAAATGCAAAACCAAAGCTTGCTGTAATAACAAAAATGCTGATTCTCTTAATTCCAGATTTGCAGACATACTTGATTTCTTTAAAATTGACATTGCCAAGGAATATATAGAACTATTGGTTGAGCAGGTTGCTGCAACATTTAACCAGTTGACTCAAAATAAGCAAGCGGATCTTTTAGAGTTGGAGAACAGCCACAGAGAAGTGAAGAAGAAGGTGGAGCGATTAGAGGAAAGATATATTGAAGAAGATATAAGTCAGGAACTTTACACAAAGTACCATGAGAAATATTCGGACGAAAAAAGAGAAATTGAGCGGAATTTGCTCATCCTGTCTAATAAAAGTTCGAACCTTTTAAAATGCGTTAGGTTGGCTATAGAATATGCCACTCAGCTACCTTTAAACTGGCTTTCTGGTGATTACCATACTAAGCAACAACTCCAAACATTACTGTTCCCTAGTGGTATGAGTTATGATAAGAAAAATGATAAAGTTCGAACCACTGAAATAAATTTAGTGTTTTTGTATATAGCTTATTTTCAGCAACTTATCAGTAAAAAGAAAAGAGGCATACCAGAATTATCTCTGGATTATGCCTCTTTTGCCGATTCGGTAGCGGGGAGCAGGATCGAACTGCCGACCTCAGGGTTATGAATCCTGCGCTCTAACCATCTGAGCTACCCCGCCGGGCAAAAATATTTGCTTATATTATCAAATATTTAGGTGGTTATTTTTTGGAGTTGCAAATATAGAATAAATTACCTTTCTTTAGAAAAATAAAATAAAAAAAAGTAGTCCGGAATTTATTCTGGTAATGAATTAACATGGCAGAAAAGAAAAAATTTACGCTAGAGTACGAGGTTAAATCGTCGCCACGAATATTGTATAGTTTTATAAGTGAGCCGAATGGCTTATCACAATGGTTTGCTGATGATGTGAATTTCCGCGATCAGGTTTATACTTTCACCTGGGATGACGAGGAACAAAAAGCAAAGCTGGTTTCGATAAAAGAAAATAAGCTGGTTAAGTTTAAATGGCTCGATGACGAACCACAATGTTATTTCGAAATGGAAATTGTGCAGGATGAACTAACCAATGATGTTGCACTTTCGATTACTGATTTCTCTACTGATGAACTGCTTGCAGAAAAAAAATTAATCTGGGATAACCAGATTGATTACCTGATAAGCGTTTTAGGTGCGTAATATTTCTATGCTTTGTTTACCTTTGTAAGGTGAAAAAGATACACCTTCTGGTTATAAAAACATTCATCAGGCCTTTTATTGCCACTTTCTTTGTGGTAATGTTTATTCTGTTAATGTTTTTCCTCTTTAAATATGTAGATGATTTAATTGGCAAAGGCTTTGAATGGTACACCATACTCGAATTGATGTACTATCAATCCATGGTTCAGATATCCATGGCATTGCCACTTTCGGTGCTGCTTTCTTCCATTATGACTTTTGGTACACTTGGTGAAAACTATGAGCTTGTCGCCATAAAATCGGCCGGTATTTCACTTCAGAAAGCCATGCAGCCCCTGGTTATTTTAATCCTTTGCCTTACTGTTGGGTCTTTTTTTTTCTCAAATTATATTCTGCCCAAAGCAAATCTTAAGTTTTATTCTTTGATGTATGATGTGCGGAATAAAAAACTTGCCTTTTTAATTAAGCCTGGTGTCTTCAATAACAGCATTCCCGACTATTCCATTAGGGTAGACAGTAAAGACGCCGACGGCAAAATGTTCGGTATCATGATTTACGACCATAAAGGCACTAATGGAATTCCTAAAATCATAATGGCAAAAGAAGGGGAGATGAAAAAGTCTAAAGACGGTAAGTACTTAATCTTTAACCTTAAAAATGGAGTGACCTACGAAGAACAATCGAGCAGTAGCGGTGTGTATAATCCCAGGCAGATTTTATCAAGGAGTCGATTTAAGGAAACGGAACCTAAGTTCAGTATGGAGTCCTTTGATATGCAGAAAACTGACCAGGGTGCCTTTGGAAATAGCACGGTCATGCTCAGTTTGAAAGGAATTGTAAGGAAGCGCGACTCGCTTACTAAACAAATAGATACCTTTTATCGAAACACGGGCAAAAGTTTAGCAAATAACTTTAAGCAAAATAACATCGCATTAGGTTATTCAAAGCTTAAAGTGACACCAAAGAAAATTTATAATAATATTTTGAAAAGCATTCCAAACGGTTCAAGGTTATCCAGTATTCAGAACGCATCCAATACTGTAACCGTAATCACGCAAAATTTGGCAAATAGTGGTCCGCGGGATGAGGATTTACGAGGAGAAATAATTTTTACAAGTGTAGAATACCAAAGAAAATTTACGCTTGCCGCTTCATGTATTTTGCTCTTTTTCATTGGTGCACCCCTGGGTGCCATTATTAGAAAAGGTGGTATGGGTTTACCTGTTGTTATTGCGATTTCCTTTTTCCTGGTTTATCATATTGTAACTACCGTAGCTGAAAAATCTGCCAGGGAAGGTTCTATTAACCCCATCTTTGGGATGTGGATTGCTTTTATCATTTTGACACCGTTAGCAATATTCCTCACCTATAAGGCAACTGCTGATTCCGCACTGTTTGATATCAACCAGTATAAGCAGGTTTTTAATAAAATTTTTAATAAAAAACAGAATTAGAGGAGGTTTTTCCTTTACTTCTAAATGATATTTTCTTAAAACATATTGGTCAATAAGATTGTACCTTTGCTCTAGTGAATGGCAGGCAGTTAAATCAAAGCGGTCGAAATTCAGCTCTCATTATTGATTATTGTAAACACAAAATGCAAGCGAAATTAAATACCATAGAGGAGGCCATTGAGGATATCAGGGCTGGAAAAGTTATTATTGTTGTAGATGATGAAGACCGTGAAAACGAAGGCGATTTTTTAACAGCTGCCGAGAATGCAACCCCGGAGGTAATTAATTTCATGGCTACCTATGGGCGGGGCTTAATTTGTGCTCCCTTAACAGAAGAGCGTTGCGACGAGCTCAATCTGAATTTGATGGTGGGTAAAAATACAGCAGCTTATGAAACTAATTTCACAGTTTCAGTAGATTTGGTTGGTCATGGCTGTACAACAGGTATTTCTGCGAGTGATCGCTCTAAAACCATGTTGGCTTTAGTCAATCCGAATACCAATCCTGATGAATTAGGGCGTCCGGGACACATTTTCCCTTTAAGAGCTAAAGATGGCGGTGTAATCAGACGTGCAGGGCACACGGAAGCTGCTGTAGATTTAGCCCGGTTAGCTGGTATGAGACCTGCAGGTTTGCTTGTCGAAATTTTAAAGGAAGATGGTGAAATGGCCCGTCTACCGGACTTATTTAAAATTGCTGAGCAACATCAACTTAAAATTATTTCCATAGAAGATTTAATCGCATACAGATTAGGTATCGACAGTCTTGTTAAACAAGAAGTTACCATCGATTTACCTACAGCCTGGGGCAATTTCAAGATGACTGCATACACACAGCTTGATAACAACGCAACACATCTGGCGATATTTAAGGGCGTTTGGAAAGAGGACGAACCCATTCTTGCACGCGTACATAGTTCTTGTGTTACTGGCGATATTTTTGGATCTTGCCGCTGCGATTGTGGCCCTCAGTTACATAAAGCATTGGAAATGATCGAAAAAGAGGGTAAGGGTGTTGTTGTTTATATGAACCAGGAAGGGCGTGGAATTGGGCTAATCAATAAATTACGCTCCTATAATTTACAGGATGCTGGCTTTGATACAGTTGAAGCAAATATCAAATTAGGCTTTAAAGGTGATGAACGTGATTATGGCGTTGGTGCACAGATTTTGAGGCTGCAGGGTGTTACCAAAATGCGCCTGATGAGCAATAATCCTACTAAACGCGCCGGACTGATTGGCTATGGTCTGGAAATCGTAGAAAACATTCCGATAGAGATTGAGAGCAATGTTCATAATGAGCGTTACCTGAAAACCAAAAGAGACAAAATGGGTCACTCCATCATGAAAGGATAATTTAATTTTCAATTGCCGGTTTTCAATTCACAGTTTGAACTTACTGTCAATTGAAAACTGGCATCTGTTAGCTGATAACTTCATTCTAAAAAATTCATGGTCTGTGTCTCGCAGACCATTTCATTAAATCTCAATTTCTGTTTCGTTCTGTGAGACAGGGACAGGGAAGTTTGGATTAACTTAAAACCGCCAACTGGTAACTGCTAACTACTTTCTGGGGTTATTTTTCCTGTCGTTAATAATCGCTTCTTTGCTTATCGATTTATTTGTTTTAACAGGTTGCTCTGCTTGTTTTTTTCTCAGATTTCTTCTGTAAGTGCCGGTGAGTTTCTGTAAAAATTCTTTAAAAGTATCGAATTGTTGCGTATACACTAATCCGATTGAAGTGACATTTGCCGTCGCGCTTATACCACTATTTAAAAAGATACTTTGTTGGGTAGGTGGTTTATTTGCTAATTTCCCAGTTAAACTTCCATCTTTTCTGATCAGGAATAAAGCTTCCACTTCACTACCAACATTGTTTTTAGAAAAATCGATTACTGCAAAGTCGTTCAGACTATTTCTGTCAACTATCCCCGCATTTATAATCAAACGGTCGTTAAACAGTTTAGCAGATGCGCTTGCTTCACTTAGCGATTTTACGTTTAAATCTATAAAATTCAGGTTTAGTGATGCAAGTACATTATTGAACTGGTTGAAAATCAATTCCGTAGCTGTACTCGTAGCTGTAGAACCCAGCTGTTTTCCTATGGATTCACCGCCATTGCCAGGTGCAAAGCTTCTTCGGATAATTAAGCTGAAAGCCTGTAAGTTCCGATTGCTTTCATCGCTGAAGTAAGTCTGCAATTCTTCTTTGATGGCCGGATTGGAAGGGAAATTGATGTCTAATTTAATATCAGGCTGTAATAATAAGCCGGTTAAGCCCATTTCTACCTCTGTGTTTACTCTTTGATTGGCGTTAGCACTCGCATCTCTGTTAGCGGCTTTAAACAGGTCATTTAAACTTGCTCTTAATGCATAAACAGCTTTCAGGTTTATTTGGGCGGCTGTAGGGTTCCCTGTCCACCTGATGCTTCCGCCCTGACGAATCGTGAACTTTTTATTAATAACCTCCTGCGCAGTGAAATCAAAACTACCCGTTTCGATGGTATAATCACCCGACATTTCAAAATCGCCTAAGCTGTTAATATTGAGGTTTAGTTCGGCATTACCTTTCCCGCTTAAATTACCTAGCGTAGTGTAAATATTCGCAGTGGTATTAGGATCGATTGTGAGTTTGAAAGTTAAGGTGAGGCCATCAAAATTTGTCGTTTTTTTAACAACTTTAGCCGAGTCCCTGCTGATAAAGTTTATGAAATCTTTATCGGATACGGTTTCGGAACTGTTTAATGGTAAATTGAATACCGTTCCTTTCTCCGTTTTAGCCTTGATGTCGATTTTCATTTTGCTCGTAGGGCCATCAAACTTGAAAATCCCGGTACCGTACGCCCGTCCATAATAAACAGAATTGTCTTTGGCAGTTGTATTTAATGCCATAAAATTCTGTGCAGTTAATACGACTTTCAGGGTGGGATCATTAATATCATTTAGATCCACCGAACCGGATGCGGTCGCCTCATGACCTTCAATATCAGAAAGTTTGAAGTCTTTGAGATTTATCACACTATTTTCAACCCGGACTTCATCACTGATGATGTAAGTTGTTTTCAGGTAATTAACCATGAGCTGGCCTTCGCTGAAAGACAGGCTTCCATTAATTTTGGGGTTATCCAATTTTCCTTTAACGGTTAAATCTGAAGAAACATTTCCTTTTAAATTCGATACCAGTGTTTTAACAAAAGGTTCAAAAATGGTGAGTTTACTTTCGTCCATCTTCACCTGCAGATCTATATCTTTCTCATTGAGGTCTAAATTACCTGATAATTTAAACGTTTCTGTATCATCAGCCATGATCCTCGTATAAACATTGATTTTATTTTTATCACTGTTGAAGGAAGAAGTATCAGTTAATGTCCCTATATAAATATCGTTAAAATTCAACGAGTCAATTTTAACGTCATCTGTAATTCTTGGCCCTTTTAAAACCCCGTATAGGTCTGTTTTTCCGTTCACATTTCCGCTCAATTTAACACCAAAGCCTTTTGAAAATGGATTTATCGTTCGAAGATTAAAATCGTTAAAGCCTACCCGAAGTAAATCCTTTGAATCGTCGGATATCAAACCATCCACCGTTATCTGCTGGTTTCCATTTGTCAGATCGAAATTTTTTATTTCTGTTTTTCCATTATTTAAAATAATACGAACCTTTTCCTGAATGCGCCATTCTTCATTATTGATTTTTAAAATCGATGGTAAAACACTTAACCTCGCCGCGGTGTCCTGATTTTTTGTAAATTCTACTAATCCGTTCAAATCGAGCTGATTGTCTTCCTGCGTGCTCGACATTTTTAAGTTGAATGCTAAACTATCGTTTCTTAAAATATTTGAGATGTTTACATCTTTGATAAACAGGCTATCATTAATCTGAACCCTGTCCGATGTAATATTCAGTTGCAATTGTTGCGGTGTGGTGTTTTCATCGACAATGATGTTATTAACCACAATGCCCTGGTATTTTAAGTTTTTTACAAAGCCGTTAAGCGTCGCTGTATTGTTCCGTGAATCGAAGTTGCCGATAAAGTTAGCACCTTCCGCAAGTTCCAATCCCGGCGAAATTAATTGCGCTAATGGTTCGAACTTTTTAATCCTTAAATTAAACTGGAAAATCTGTTCATTGTATTTTATAATCTTAGTCTGGAAAGATGGAACATACGTTTTGGCTATCGCTTTATAGTACGAGCCTATGGAGTTCAGATCATACTTGCCGCTGATGCTTGCATCAAGGATGTCGGACTTAATATCGAGATTGCGACCAACACCCCTTCCTTTTGCAGTGAGTTCAACAGAATCGATGCTGTAGGTACCTTTAGGGTTTTTTAGAGTAATTTCCTGAATGCGAAGTCGTCCTTCGATATTGTTCAGATCGGTACCAGAAAAGTTGGTCGTGAATTTTGCATCTACGCGTAAAGAATCTTTAAGCAGATGCAGGGCTTTTAACCTGGCACCGGAGATGGTTGCGTTAAAGTTAAAAACAGGTAGTTTAGGATTTAGATTTACGCCGCCATCAAAGGCTAGTTTAATGTTTTTATCGTTGATGCTTAATTTTCCTTTGAAATATTTCTTGTCAAAAGTTCCATCGATTTTAACGTTTCTGTACCTGTATTTATTAAAATCAATGTAGTCAATTTTACCGGTCAGTTTTTCAGTTAATTTTTTCAGTTCCGTGCCGCTTCCTTTAACATAAAGTGACGAAGTTATTCTGCCTAAACTTTTTTCGTCTATCAAGTTGCCGAGGTTAAAATCGTAGGTTTTAACGTTCCCTGAGTAGGAGGGTACATCGTTTTTATCGATTTTCATGTTTACGTCGGACACGATTCTGCCTAGCTTCGTTTTAAATTCGCCATAAGCAATGAAGTCATTTTGAAACCCGGTGAAACTTCCGTTGAAGTTAATATTGCCAAATTTGCTAACTATTTTTGGAACCAGCTTTTTATTCTTTCCCGTGATGCCGGCAAGCACTTCATCCAGATCTGTTTTGTTTGTACCGGCCATTTCAATTTTCAGATCCATAAAAGTCTCTTCCCATTTTGGCAAACCTTTAATAATAAAATCGCCTTTTATATGGGTTGCCTTCCCCGATCTTATAGATAGTTTTTTTGCCCGCAGGTTGTTAACCAAACCTGTAATCTGCCCGTCAACATCAAGATCCAGTTTCATGGAATTCATCTCTGGGGCGAAAAATGCAACGTCTTTCGACGTGATGTGGCTATCTTTAAAAATAGCTTTCATGCGCACATTATCTATGTAATGGTTGAAATCCTTGAAGCTTTTAAACTTCATTTGGTAATAATTAGTCAGGCGACTTTGATTGGTAACCAATAGCAGGTTCTTTAACTCAATTGCATTGGAGTCAACGGTTGTTTCCGCTGTTAGATTCTTCAAATAAAATCCGCTTTTCTCTTTTAAGGTCAGGTTTTTAATATTGGTTTTAAACAAATGATTTTTGGTGTCCAAGCCTTCCATAATCACACTCAACTCTTTAACATCAACATTATCAAAATTCACAGTTTTACCTTGTGTCAAATCTTTGGCTTTGAAGTTCTTGTATTTAAAATTCAGCTTGTTGATGATTATTCTTCCGAAGTCTATTTTATATGGTTTTTTGGTAGAATCTTTTACACTGGGTTTACCAGAATCGAAATAATTTATAATGAAATCGAGGTTAGATGAATTATCTTTGAAGTCTTTTAAAAAGAAGGTTCCGTTATTGATTTGTACAGTGTTAATATCAATTATCTTTTTTTTGATGGATAACTGGTTAATGTCGACCATGAAAGCCGGCGTGCTTAAAAGGGTATCTTTCTGTAGATCCAGAATGAGCAAATCTTCGAGCACGATGGATTTGAAAGGCTTAATGTATAAGCTTTTTATTGAAACCGTGGTATTAAGCTCTTTTGAGAGGTAAGCAGCTGCTTTTTGTGCAAAATAAGTTTGAACAGATTTAAATTGCAATGAAAAAACGAGAAGCGCCAGCAGCAAAATTATTGATGCAATTACCCAAAGGAGTATTTTAAATAGTTTTTTAATAATTTTACAGCTTAAATAAAAATAATTTGTCTGTTATACTTGCTATCGAGTCTTCTTGCGATGATACTTCAGTCGCTATTTGTAACAACGGCAAAATTACGGCCAATGTTATTGCAAACCAAACAATTCATGAAAATTATGGTGGTGTAATCCCTGAATTGGCCTCAAGGGTACATCAACAAAATATCGTACCGGCTGTCGACCAGGCGTTAAAAAATGCAAATGTCACAAAACAAGACATTAATGCCGTTGCCTTTACCCGCGGGCCAGGTTTACTGGGTTCATTGCTGGTTGGTGTTTCTTTCGCAAAGTCTTTCGCATTGGGGTTAAATATACCGCTAATTTCTGTTAATCACATGCATGCACATATATTGGCGCATTTTATTGACGATCCTAAACCCAATTTTCCTTTTTTATGCCTGACCGTTTCCGGTGGACATACACAAATCGTATTGGTGAAGGATTATTTTGACATGGAAATTGTTGGTGAGACTCTGGATGATGCTGCCGGTGAGGCTTTCGATAAAACGGCTAAAATTTTGCAATTACCTTATCCGGGTGGCCCCTTGATAGATAAACATGCTCAGTTGGGTAATCCGGAAGCCTTTAAGTTTGCCGAACCAAAAATCGACGATTTAAACTTCAGCTTCAGCGGATTTAAAACTTCAATTCTTTATTTCATCAGGAAGCAGGAAAAGGAGAATCCCACCTTTATTGCCGAAAATTTAAATGATATTTGTGCTTCTGTTCAATATAGCATCATCCGGATTTTGATGAATAAGCTGATAAAAGCAGCAAAACAATATAACGTTAATGAAATTGCCATCGCTGGCGGTGTATCTGCTAATTCTGGCTTGAGAAATACTTTGCAGGAAATGGCAGTAGAGCTGGGCTGGAAAGTTTACATCCCTGCTTTTCAATATTGCACGGATAATGCGGGTATGATTGCCATTGCAGGTTATCAAAAGTATTTGAAACAAGATTTTGTCGGGCAGGAAGTTTCGCCTATGGCGAGAATGGAGTTTTGAAAAGGTTAATCGGTTAATTGTCAAATCGATTAAATGGAATTTAGAAAATGATTACACAGATTGAGGATTACTATGATTGTTTAAATGCTAGAAAGTTTTAAAGATTGATTTTGAAATATTTCAGGGATGAAAACTTATCATGTCTTATCCTTAAATCTTAAAAATCCTGATCTGATTATTTGAGTTTGATTATTGTTTATTAATTTATTTATGACTGGAGCATCGTTAGTATTCTGGATAGTTTGTGCTATTCCTTTAATCGGAATGTTATATTACCTGATTAGAAAAGATAAAAATAAAATGAAAGGCAGTTGGGGTGTTATTATTCTGGGTGCCTTACTCATTGCAGCAATATTAGTTATCGTTTATGTAACTAAAGATTTTAATGCAATTTTCAGTCAGGATGGCAACTAACTCGTACAACCCTTTAAATGCAAAAACCCCAAACTGATTTAGTTTGGGGTTTTTATGATAATTAGTTTTTTACTACTTTTCTTCTAACTTATCACCAGTCACTTCTGCTTTAATTTTGATTTCCAGCTCTTCAGCTAGTTCAGGATTGTCGCTTAAAAGTTGTTTAACGGCATCTCTACCCTGACCTAATTTAGTATCGCCATAAGAGTACCATGAACCAGCTTTTTTGATAATACCAAAATCCACGCCTAAATCGACGATCTCACCGTTTTTAGAAATACCTTCGCCAAACATGACATCAAACTCCGCAATGCGGAAAGGCGGCGCAACTTTGTTTTTAACGATTTTCACTTTCACACGATTTCCAGAAACCTCATCAGAATCTTTAATCTGTGAAATACGGCGAATATCTAAACGAACCGAAGCATAGAATTTTAATGCATTACCGCCTGTTGTTGTTTCAGGGTTACCGAACATAACACCGATTTTATCCCGCAACTGGTTGATGAAAATACAGCAACATCCTGTTTTTGAAATGGTTCCTGTTAATTTACGTAGCGCCTGACTCATTAAACGGGCATGTAAACCCATTTTACTGTCGCCCATTTCGCCTTCAATTTCACTTTTTGGAACCAATGCAGCAACCGAGTCAATAACAATAACGTCAATAGCACCAGAACGAATTAAATTGTCAGCAATTTCTAAAGCCTGCTCACCATTATCTGGTTGAGAAATCAAAAGATTATCTGTATCAACGCCTAATTTCTTTGCGTAAAATTGATCGAAAGCATGCTCCGCATCAATAAATGCAGCGATACCACCTTTTTTCTGAGCCTCTGCAATAATGTGTGTGGCTAAAGTAGTCTTACCTGATGACTCAGGACCGTATATTTCGATTACCCTACCTTTAGGAATACCACCAATACCTAAGGCTATATCTAAACTGATTGAACCAGTCGAAATGAAATCAATAGGTTCGATAGCGGTATCGCCAAGTTTCATTATGGTACCTTTACCATAAGATTTTTCTAATTTATCCAGCGTTAACTGTAGGGCTTTTAATTTATCAGGATTTGCGCTTGCCATGTTTTATTGTTATTTGATTTCGTAAATATAATTGAATTGTCGGCTAATATACTTTTATGTTTAAAACTTGTAATACTAAAATATTTAGCTAAGTTAATTGTTTTTTAGCTAATGTCAATAGTAAATTAAAAATATTTTAAGCAATATGCTTTTCTCGTTCATTTTTAGCCCGTAGTCGCTCAAAATACCTGCACATGTAGGTAATTTCGCAAACTTCACATTTCGGACTCCGGGCAACACAAACATATCGTCCATGCAAAATTAGCCAGTGGTGAGCGATATGTATATCATGCTGAGGAAGGTTTTTAACCAGATCTTTTTCTACAGCCAAAGGCGTTTTCCCGTTTGTTAAGCCTAATCTGTTTGCCACACGAAAAACATGCGTATCTACGGCCATTGCAGGTGCATTGTAGATTACAGAGGCAATAACATTTGCCGTTTTACGGCCCACGCCCGGCATTTTCTGTAAATCGTCTATACCGGATGGAACGACATCATTAAATTCATTGACTAAAATATTGGCCATCCCAACTAAATGTTTTGCTTTATTGTTGGGATAACTGATGCTTCTGATGTAATCGAAAACGATGTCTGGCGTTGCTTCAGATAAGCTTTTTGCATTCGGGAATCGCTGAAAGAGCGCGGGGGTAACCATGTTAACTCTTTTATCAGTACACTGTGCCGAAAGTATTACTGCAACCAAAAGTTGATAAGGATTGTTGTAATGCAGTTCGGTTTCTGCATCGGGTTGCTTCGCCGAAAAATGTTCTACAAAAAGTTTATATCGTTCTTTTTTAAGCATCGCCAAATATAGCAAGCAAAATAATATGAGCGCGATTATATTGTGAAAATGAACGCAAAACCTTCGGTCTTAATCTTCCTGTTTTTACCTCAATTGTATGGGCCATTTTGTAAGGCGACCATTTTTTAGCAGTATTTATTTTCTATTGGTAAATGCTTTACCTGTAAGCTTTACGAAAAGTGCTTTCAGTTACATTGTATAATTATTAATTTCAGCAAGCAGTTTGTCGCATTCGGCAAAAGCGTTATAAAGAAACTTATTTCTGTGTTTTTCTCCCTGCCCGCTAAATGAAACTGACTTTCCTATGAGGCTCTGCATCCATTGTTTGGTTTGCTGGCAATAGGATTGATCTTCCGTTTTTAAATAATTGAATGTATTAAACCTGTTATAGCAAGACATTGAATCCTTAAAATCGACTAAATAAGAAATGCTTCCTAATACATCGCAATTAAACCAGTTAAAAGTGTGGTTTGGATCAATTGTCTTTTTACTGCTGATGGCGTACATGTTCATGTCGGTTAAGCAATATCTTACTTGTTCAATTATTTGTGTAGCAAATTCTTTTGATATGTAGCCAGCTTCATAAGCATATCTTATTTGCTCAATTGTACCATGTACGGTGTCCTTTGCCCAAATTTCTGTACATGGAATTTCCAGGTAAAGTTGATTGAGTTCTTTGGAGATTGATATGATTTCTTGGTCAAAAAGATTAGGGTCAAACTTTACTTCTGTATTCATCACACTGTCAGACCAAAAGAACAATTTAAAGCAGGTGAGTTCCGGGTACTTAAAAAAATGAAATAACGGAATATCGTCTGTAGTAATAGTAATATGCTTATTGTTGCGCCGATGGATTTGTTTGAGATTATCCAATAGGTCCTTTAGATAAATAAGCATGTTTGGTATTTCCTGATCTACGCTCAGATAATTAAAAGTTACAGTGGGCAGCTGGTTTGGCTGATATAGAAACGGAACACCAAAATGATCTGAGAGTTTTACAATCTGTTGCAGGTTTAAAATGCTTGTTCCTCTGATTTTCTTGTAAGCCTCATTGGTACTGATTGCTAATGCATCAGCTATGCTTAATGCCAGATTTTGATAGCTTGGTAGCGATGATTTTATTGACTCAAAAAATATAATTTGCTCATTAATCATAAAGAATATCTTGTTGATTGAAGTTAATGAAAAATATTAACTAATTAAATTTATTGAGGTGTATTATTATTTTAATAGAATCTTTGAGGTTTATATTAGGTCATTTCTTATTCTTAATAATTGATAAATCGACTATTTATAATCTAAAGAGATAATCTTCCACTTTTTTCATTTTTATTTTTGAGCGTCTGCTAATTCAGGCAAGGCATAAATGGAATGAAAATGAAAAGTATAAATTTATTATCGGTATTTACCTCTTCAGAAGGTTTGGCTGATGATCAAAAAAAAAGTTTTGCAGCCGCTGGCATTATAAGTAAAAGAGATCAATGCGTTATAAACTTTCTTGGAATGCTCTTATTTACCCTTGTTTATTCGGGATGCGTAACATTCGAAAAAAATCTCATCAATCCTTATCCTTTAAATGCAGCAAATGTTAAAAAGCTAAATGGAGTTTACGATATTAAAGAAAGGAAACCGGACAGCGTAACTCAAAAATATTGGATGTACAACAATTTCTTGACGGAGATTGATAGAAAGTTGATGGCAGATACTTTTAAACTGGATTCATTTAAAAGATATAAATTTGAATTATTGGTGCTTGATGGCAGCCATTTGCAAATTAATTATATTGAAAACGAACAAATAATTAAGGAGCGCATCTTAAATACCAGCCTTAGAAAAGACGGGTATATGTATCTAAAGAATAAAAATCTTGGCTTTTTACTTGTTCCCTATCTAGCAGGTGGGATTGATATTAAAAAGACACGACTAACAATTTCCCCGGATGGTGATTTAATTTTTGATGTTGTTCACCACAGATCGGCGGCTATATTTTTTATCATGTTTTTAGATGGCAGAACCTGGCATTACCGAAATGAATACAAAAAATATTAATGCTGTAATATGTACTTTTCTTTTATTTCGGATCCTGCAATTTCGGTTTTAGATGCGTTTCTTTTAATCAACCAGAAGGCAAAGAAAGCCCCGACTAAAGCCATTGCTGCGCCTACATAAGCTGGAGCAGTATAATCGAAACCATAAACTAATGGAAGGCCGCCAAAGAATGCACCTAATGCATTTCCGATATTAAAACTTGCCTGACTGGCCGAAGCTGCCAGCATCTCAGAACCTTTTGCCGATTGAATCATGAGCATTTGTATTGGTGCAGCCAAAGCAAACGAAACAGCGCCAGTAATAAAAGTCATAATTAAAGCCAAAGGCTGATTTGCGGACACAAAATGTACAATAATTAAAGTAATAACCATTGTTAGCAGCAAGGCCGCCGATGCTTTTGCCGGTGAGAACTTGTCGGCTAAAATACCACCAATATAATTTCCCACCATCATGCCAAAGCCAGCAAGCATTAAAATGTAAGTAACAGAATTTGAAGCGAATCCTGCAACATCTGTCATCAATGGTGCAATATAACTATACCAGGTAAATAAACCACCTGTCCCAATGGAAATCATAACGATAATTATCCAGGCTTCACGTTTTTTAAAAAAACTTAGCTCCGCTTTCAAATCACGGTTTTTCGTCGCTTCCAAAGCCGGTAACCATAACTTAAGACTTAATAAGGTTACCAACCCCACAAAAACTACAACAGCAAAAGAAATCCGCCATGAAAAATTATGCCCTATATAAGTACCAAGAGGTACACCAACTATGTTTGCGATGGTTAAACCCATAAACATGAGGGAAACCGCTTGTGCAGCTTTACCTTTTTCTGCGATGCGGCTTGCAACAACTGAGCCCACACCAAAGAAGGCGCCATGTGGCAAACCTGAAAGTAGCCGGGCAACAAATAAAGTATTAAAGGTAGGGGCGAATGCAGAGAAGGCATTAAACACCGTGAACATAACCATTAAAGCAATCAGAATCTTTTTTGGTGGATATTTTCCGGCAATCATTATCAGTAATGGCGCCCCGATTACAACGCCCAACGCGTAAGCAGAGATTAAGTGGCCCGCCTCTGGGATGGTAACATTTAAATCTTTCGAAATGTCAGGCAATAAGCCCATCATTACAAACTCCGTAATGCCGATTCCTAAACCACCAAGTGTTAAGGGAATTAAGTTCTTATTCATGCGTTGCTTAGTGTTAAAATTACACTAAGCAAAGATATGGCTTTTATAATAGGTATTTGTAATAAAAGTGTAAATGAAAAGCATAAAAAAAGCTGCCTCAACCCGTGAAGCAGCTTTTTTTTAGCTCGTGTAACCTTACTTTATGTTGCTGTACGCTAAAATCCTGTTGATTGTATCGTCCGAAGGATTTTTAATCAGCACATCTAACTTACTTTTAATTTGATCATAAAATAAGTCGATTTCCGCATCAGATTCATTATCAATAGTAGACTGAAACATGTTCTGGGTTGGTAAATTTACATTTGTTTTTGATGTAGAGGTTTTTGTCATAAGCACTAAATGTTTTTGTTTTATAAACTTAACGATAGTTCATTTGCTTTATTTCAATACGCTACATATTTTATGTAATATTTATGTTACCCTTTGTACGTCATTTCCTTTGTCTTCAGCATTTTACGAAGATTGCTTAATGCATATCGCATACGTCCTAAAGCGGTGTTAATGCTCACTTCAGTTAGATCAGCAATATCCTTGAAGCTTAAATCTGCATAATGACGCATTAGAAGCACTTCCTTCTGTTCATCTGGTAACAAATGAATCATCGCTTTGAGGTCTTTATGAGTTTGCTCACGAAGCATTTTTTCTTCTGCACTTTCATCATAAAAGTGTAGCATATTAAATACATCCATCCCATCAGAACTTGTAATAATCGGCGTTCTTTTTTCCTTCCTGAAATAATCGATAACTAAGTTGTGCGCAATACGCATCACCCAAGGTAAGAACTTGCCTTCCTCGTTGTATCGCCCTGACCGCAGGGTATTAATCACTTTAATAAAAGCATCCTGAAAAATATCCTCCGCCAGATATTGGTCTTTAACCAATAAGTAGATAGAAGTATAAATTTTACTTTTATGCCTTCGTAAAAGTTCCTGCAATCCATTCTCGTCCCCGGCAACGTATAACTTTACCAGGTCCTGATCATTATATGATTGTAAATTCATAGGTTTACCTACACTAAATCCCGTACTATTTGCTAAAAATTAATTTGTAGAAGTTTAATTTCTATAGCTGCTCTCCTATGTTTTTTGAATGTGTTAGTTTGGTTTTGAGGTTGTTAATATTCAAAGAAAGTGTTTTTTTTATCAAAAAACAAAAAATAAAATGTTAAAAAATAAATTAACCACCTCAGTACCCTATTTTTGTATGTTATTTATAAAACCCGAATCAATTAAAAGGGTTTATAATTTATTATCTCCTATAATACATGAGCAAAAAAGAAGCCGAAAAAGATCCGCATAAGAATATTATAATAAAAGGTGCCCGTGTGCACAACCTAAAAAACATTGATGTTGCCATTCCTAAAAATAAATTAGTCGTGGTAACAGGGATGTCGGGTTCAGGCAAATCTTCTCTGGCTTTCGATACATTGTATGCTGAGGGTCAGCGTCGTTATGTGGAAAGTTTATCCAGTTATGCCCGGCAGTTTATGGGTAGGATGAACAAACCGGATGTAGATTACATTAAAGGTATTGCACCTGCAATTGCCATTGAACAGAAGGTGATTACTTCAAATCCCCGTTCTACGGTTGGCACATCTACAGAAATCTATGATTATTTAAAATTACTTTTTTCGCGTATCGGTAAAACAATATCTCCTGTTTCGGGCAAAGAAGTTAAAAAGGATTCAGTAAGTACTGTTGTGGATTACGTAAGTAACTTTCCGGAAGATACCACTGTAACAATTTTTTGCCCCCTTTATCCGCACAATAACAGAACGATTAAAGAGGAACTGGCAATTTTGCTTCAAAAAGGTTTTTTAAGGGTTTTAATTGATGGGAAAATCTTAAAAATTGAATTGGTTTTAGATGATGCTGATTTTAAGGATGCGGAACTCACTGATGATAAAACGGTACAAATTTTAATCGACAGAATTGTAACCAATCGGGAAGAAGAAACTTTAAGCCGTTTGGCGGATTCTGTACAAACTGCCTTTTTTGAAGGCAAAGGGGATTCTTATGTTGAGGCTGAGGGCGAAACAAAGCATTTCAGCGATAGATTTGAATTGGATGGTATCCGTTTCGAGGAACCAACGCCTAATTTCTTTTCTTTCAATAATCCCCATGGCGCATGTAAACGCTGTGAAGGATATGGAAATGTAATCGGAATTGATGAAGATTTGGTCGTTCCTGATAAAAGTAAAAGTGTTTACGATAATGCCATAGCACCATGGCGAGGCGAAAAAATGGGCGTATGGTTGCAGAATTTCGTGAAGGCAGCACCTAAATTCGATTTTCCTATCCATCGGCCTTATAGCGCTTTAACCGAAAAGGAACGCCAGTTATTATGGACTGGTAATAAGTATTTTTCCGGACTGGATGCATTTTTCAAGGAGCTTGAAGAGCAAACGTACAAAATTCAATACAGGGTAATGCTATCACGCTATCGTGGTAAAACAACCTGTCCGGATTGTAAAGGTTCCCGATTGCGTAAGGATGCATCATATGTAAAAATCGCAGAGAAATCAATCATCGATGTGGTTTTGATGCCTTTAGCAAAGGCACGTGTTTTCTTTGATGAATTGAAATTAAACGCGAACGATACCAAGATTTCCAAGCGATTACTTGCGGAAATCAATAACCGTTTTCTCTATTTAAACAATGTTGGATTAGGTTATCTAACCTTAAACCGCTTGTCGAATACGTTATCAGGCGGCGAATCACAAAGAATTAATCTTGCCACATCTCTGGGTAGTAGCTTGGTGGGTTCGATTTATGTTTTGGATGAACCAAGTATAGGTTTGCACCCAAGGGATACAAATAAGCTTATTGAAGTTTTAATTTCATTAAGAAATGTTGGTAATACGGTAATTGTAGTTGAGCACGAGGAAGAGATGATGCGTGCTGCTGATTACATTATTGATATCGGTCCTGAAGCGGGAACACATGGCGGAAACCTGGTGTTTAGTGGTAATTATGAAGAAATTTTAAAAGATAAAAAAAGTTTAACAGGTCGATATTTAGCTGGAATTGAAAAGATTGCTATTCCTGAAAAACGCCGTAAATGGAAAGACCATATTCTAATTAAGGGCGCAAGGGAAAATAACCTCCAGAACATTGATGTAAAATTTCCATTAGGTGTATTTACAGCAGTGAGTGGCGTTTCCGGTTCCGGAAAGACGAGTCTGGTTAAGAAGATTTTATATCCTGCTTTGCAAAAAGCAATTGGTAACTATGCCGGTGAACAAACCGGAACTTACGACGGTATTTTCGGAAACTATGAACTGGTTAGTGCGGTAGAAATGGTGGATCAGAATCCTATTGGTCGTTCCAGTCGTTCGAATCCGGTTACCTATGTAAAGGCTTGGGATGACATCAGGGCCTTATTTTCTGGATTGGCTGCTGCTAAAGCTGCTGGATTGAAACCCGCAGCATTCTCTTTTAACGTTGAAGGCGGCCGTTGTGATGTTTGCCAGGGAGAGGGTGAAGTTAAAATTGAAATGCAATTTATGGCTGATATTTACCTGCCTTGTGAAGCCTGTGGTGGTAAACGTTTTAAGCAACAGGTACTTGATGTAACCTATAAAGAAAAAAACGTTTCAGAAATATTGGATATGACCATTGACGAAGCCGTTATATTCTTCAAAGATGAACAGAAAATACTGAATAAACTGAATCCCTTAGTTGATGTTGGTCTGGGTTATGTCCATTTAGGTCAGTCTTCCAATACCTTGTCAGGTGGTGAAGCGCAGCGTATTAAATTGGCTTCTTTCTTAATAAAAGGGAATAATGCCAACAAAACGCTATTCATTTTTGATGAACCGACTACTGGTTTACACTTTCACGACATTAAAAAATTGCTAAAGGCTTTGAATACCTTAATTGAACAGGGCAATACCATCCTGGTTATTGAACATAATATGGATATGATTAAATGTGCCGATTGGGTGATTGATATCGGTCCGGAGGGGGGCGATGGTGGTGGCCAACTGGTTTTTGAAGGTGTACCCGAAGATTTGGCCAAAGCGAAAAATTCGTTTACTGGAAAATATTTGGCATCGCATTTAGAATTAAATCCATAATTTCGGCAATGCTTGTTATAACGTTCTTCCTGGGCATCCTGGTCAATGCGATGGGTTATATACCCCCAGGTAATATCAACCTCACAGTGGCGCAGCTGGCGATAAATAAAGGTATGCGCCAGGTTTGGTACTTCATTCTATCTTTCTCCTGCGTAGAAATTTGTTTCACTTTCGGGATGATGCGTTTTGCACGATGGGCGATGAGCGACATCAATCCTAATGAAGCAGTAAGCGAGGTAAGGCTTGGCACGCTGGTGGATTGCTTCATGATTCTCATGTTTATTGTGATGGGAACGATAACCTGGGTAAATCGTAAGAAAACCCCCAAAACTAGCAGCAAAAAGGAAGATAAGCGTAGTGGGAGTGTGCTTTATGGATTAATTTTAGGTGTTTTAAATCCTGTTCAGATTCCTTTCTGGCTGTTCTTTGGTAACTATGTTATCCTGCATGAATGGATTAAAACAGATTACTTATCATTAATAATCTTTAGTATTGGTTCTGGATTTGGTTCGGCGCTGGCATTATATGTATATGCACATTTCGCTACATTTATTCAGGAGAAATTTGCTTTAAGCAGCTTAATTATTAATAAATCTATAGCGATATTTTTATACGTTTTAGCAGCTTATTTGATCGTTAAGCAGCTGATAATTGTACTATAGGAATAAAGGTAATCTCGAGGTCAATCAGTTAAGAAATGTTTTTTGATAGGTGACTTTGGTTGCTATTACCGATTCTCAATGGTAAGCGCCGGTCTGCCGTCGTTGTGCACACATTTATCAAATGTCAATTGATTTTCTGGAAAATTTATTGAGCAACCTTCTAGGGTATCTTTAATTGCTACCTTAATTTCTAATTCTTTGATATAAATTGGAACATTTGTGTATCTGCTTAACTTGTAAGTATATAGAGGGCCGCCAGAAAAACCCTGATCTTTTTTATATTCGATTTTGTAGTTTTCGAACTCCCATTTTTCTTCTACAGTTATTGTTCCTGCAATCTTAGACAGACAAGCCAAGCCGAATAGTCCAAATACAGAAACCACAAAAATGGTGATCTTTGTTTGCGGATTTATTAGTTGAACAATAAATGTATAAGAAGTTGATAAAATGACAAAGAACAGGATTTCATTGAAATAGGGAAATGTATAAGAATATCCGATGAGTATTGGTGAAAATAACAACGCACTGGAAATTAAGAGCGTTTTGATGTTTGCCCTGGAGCTGTATTTTAGAAGCAACTCACCAGCTACAGGTGATAAAAGAAACCATAAAATATGGAGACCTTGTTCCACAATATAATACATGACTTAATTTTTCATTTTAAAAACTCAACATTCCAAATCTTTTCTGCTTTTCTACCGATAAGCCAGAATGATGCAGCCAGTACGGCAAAGAATAACGCTTTGTGCCAGCTATCCCAGAAGTATTCGAAATAGCGGGTATAAAGATTCAGGAAAAGAAATGTTATCCCGAATTCACGGGCGATATCATCATGGTATTTTAAGCCGAAAAGCGTGCTTGCAACGCATACTACTGCAGAGATCAGTGCCCAATAAAACAAACTTAATTGCCTGACGCTATACCATTCTTCCAGGCTTGCAAAATTCCCAAAAACCGATAAGGCCCATAATGAAATAAAAAGGTACACCATTCCGGCAATGTAAGTTACCTGGAAAAAGTGCTGCATTTTCGGACGTACTTTCATAATAAATGAAGCAGCGGTTAATATTGCTCCAAAGATGACAAAACGTAAGGGGTAGTTCATCCCAAGAAAATAATAATTCCAGCGACTTAAATAGCCGGTTTCGGTTCCAAACCAGGCACCAAGAGTGATTAAAGCAAAAATCCAGATTAATCTTGAATTGAAAACAAATCCCAGGGCACCGTAAATGAATACTGAAATCAATATCAGCATAGAGAAATTACCCGAGCCATTATCCAATGCCTTTCCGAAATAGGCAATGGCATTTGCTGTTAACAGAATGGCAGAAAAAACGATGGCTTCGTTGCTGAACTTTAGATGGGCCAGTTTTTGTTTCCTTCTGAAACCTAAAATGTACAACCAGGCTGCGAGTCCGCCCGAAACAATTGCGATGACAATATTTGGTGTGTTATAAACCCTTTTTAAATAATTAAGAATAGAATTATCGATAAGCAAAGAACCTAATGCAATAAATCCGCAGGCAAGCGCAACCCAGAAAGCATATTGTGCCAGGCGTAGCCAATCGAAATTTTTGGCCTCATAGCTTTTACGAAGTTTATTGCTGGTTTCCTCACTAATTAAGCCGTCGTTTTGCCACTGCTCAATCATATCATCCAGAAACTCACTCTTTTCTTTATCGACTTTCATATTTAGGATAATAACGAAGGTATGAAATTAGTATCAAGATAGGAGTATCAGGTATCAAGACATCAACTTTAAATCACTTCTTTAATCTTCTTGTTATTGCCAACAATCCAGATAACATCGCCGTTATCGAAAACGAAATCAGATGAAGGATTTAAAATTCTGCTTGTACCACGTTCAATGCCAACAATTAGTGCCTGTGCCTTTTCTCTGATTCCTGCATTTCTGATGCTCAGGCCATATACCGGCGATTCGGTACTTACCACAACCTTTTGCAGGGTCATTTCCTTATCAGGAAAAGTCTTTTCTTGTTCGGTATCCGGAATGTCGACTTCCAGAAGTGCTTTTACTGAGGCCAGTTGATCATCGGCACCAATCAGTAGCAGGTTATCATTAGGATAAAGTCTTTCATCCCTTCCAGGAGTTGGAATATTATTTCTGCCCCGTTCAATCAAAGCAATATTTACTCCATATTTTTCCCTGATCATCAGTTCAGCTAATGTCTTCCCGACAACACTTGATTCGGGAGAGACTTTAATTTCGGTTAAGTGAGTATCCCAGGGTAAAATATCCGGCTTTAGATTTTCTCTCGCATTCAGGTTGAGCATGAAACGCTTTTCCAGTTTATTGTAAAATGCCTGTAGCTTTCTCGAAAATATGACCATTACCAAAATGATAAGTGCTAAAGCAATACCTGCCGCAATCCAGGTATCAAAAAATTCATACATTAAAAAACCGACGAAAAATATACCAAGGGCAATTCTAAAAACCTCAATGGCAATCAAAGGTCCCCGCGTATATTTTTTATTTAGCCACAAATGTGAATAGGCATTTTTTTGTATCCTTCTGATCGATAATGCCCATAAAAACGGAGCCATCAGGATGAAAGAGGCTATCAAACTTATAATAGTAGACTGGATACCATTGACTACATTTTTTGCAATGAAAGGCTGAACATATCGGTATGCTAAAAAAATAATGGCGATAATAATTACGGAGTGGATAATTGTATTAAAAATATACGATCGTAGCAGGATTTTCCAGTCGCTCAAAGTGGTGATGCCCTCGGTACTCGAGCTATACCTTTCAATTCCATCGAGCCATTTTTGTGGTAATTTTCTTTTCAAGAACTGATAAAACGGGTCGGACAGTTTAATTAGGTATGGTGTCGTAAAGGTCGTTATCGCGGCTGCAGCTACTGCTATCGGGTAAAGGAAATCGCTGGTTACTTTGAGCGTTAAGCCCAACGATGCGATAATGAACGAAAACTCACCGATTTGTGCTAGACTCATGCCCGATTGCACGGATGTTTTAAGTGGTTGCCCGGATAGTAAGGCGCCGAGAATAGTAAACAGTATCTTTCCGAAAATGATGATAAATGTAGCTACTAAGATTGGGACGGCGTATTTAACCAGCATGGCAGGGTCGATAAGCATGCCTACAGATACAAAGAAAACTGCCGCAAATAAGTCTTTAACAGATTTCGTTAAATGCTCAATACGTTCCGCCTGGGTTGTTTCTGCCAAAATAGAGCCCATGATAAAAGCACCAAGAGCAGGAGAAAAACCCACTTTATCGGCCAGTAAAACCATTACTAAACATAGTGCCAGGGAAACGACCAGCATGGTTTCATCATTCATTAATTTTTTAGTTGCTTTCAGGAACGACGGAACTAAAAAGATGCCCCCTAAAAACCAAAGGACCAAAAAGAACGCGAGTTTTAAGATGGAAAATAACATTTCTGTTCCTGCCGATTGCTGACTAACGGCAAGTGTTGAAAATAACACCAGGAGTAAAATCGCAACTAAATCTTCTACAATTAAAACCCCGAAAACAAGACCAGCAAATTTTTTATGTTTTAAACCTAGTTCTTCAAAGGCTTTTATCGTTATCATGGTCGAGGAAATGGATAATATCCCGCCGAGAAATAAACTATCCATGTCAGACCAACCCAACGCTTTAGCAGCCAGATAACCGGCAAGAATAATCAAAAGTACTTTAACGATAGCGGTAATGGAAGCCGACCCGCCTACCTTAACCAGTTTTTTGAAACTGAACTCTAAACCTAAACTGAATAGTAGAAAAATCACCCCTATCTCTCCCCAAATATTGATGCTTTTTGTATCGGTTACGGATGGAAAGAAACTTAGGTGAGATCCAACCAAGAGACCCGCTAAGATGTAGCCTAAAACCAGAGGCTGTTTTATTCTTTTAAATATGAGTGTGGTTATTCCCGCTGCGGCAAGAATTAATCCTAAATCGGCTATTAAATCTGGTAAATGCATGTATAAATTCGGAGAAAGGGTAAATGGTAAGCATAGCTAAGGGCTATGTTTATAATTCTACATTGCTGCTTCTAATTTATAATTGCTACCAGAAAACGTGTTTCGGATAAAGGATTTTAAATAAGTACCAATAAATAAATTTCAATCTTTTGATTGCCGTTCTCGCTTTTGTCGATTTGTTCTTTAAAAAAAGAAAAGAGAGAAATGTGAGCAGAATGCAAGCCGGATGGGAAATCTTAATAACCGTATTATTGATGAAATCTTTCTGCAGATTTTCATTCGACTGGCTAAAATCGGAATTAATTTTAACTTGTTTTTTGCCTGAAGTAATACTGAGTTTAGTACCTTTTTTTGAGTCGATAACCTGCTTTTTTTGCGAAGCAAAGCTTGCAAAGCCAATAAAAAAAATAAAAATGTTGACGATGTAAAAAAGCCTCATTGCTGCTAATATAGCTAAAATGAGGCTTTTTTTAAAGAAAAAATTGTAATAAAACCGATTATTATATGGATTTGAAATAATCTAAAGTTGCTTCTTTATCTTTTTGAAGCTGAACAGTTAGAGCGTCTAATCCGGTGAATTTTACGTCGTGGCGCAAAAATTTTAAAAAGTTCATTTTTATATCCTGGCCATAAATTTCCTGGCTGAAATCAAAAATATTAACCTCAATATTTCTGGTCATACCATTTATCGTTGGCCTTTGTCCAATGTAAGCCATGCCTTTATAAATTTGGCGTTTGGCGTTTGGCGTTTGACGTTGTTCAGCCGCCATACCCTCAACGCTCAATGCTGAACCAATCTCTACTGTTACCGCATAAATTCCGTCGCCGGGAATGAGTTTATAGGTTTCTTCTACGAAAATATTTGCCGTAGGGAAGCCAATTGTTCTGCCAATCTTGTCGCCTTTAATTACACGACCGAAAATGGAAAATGGATAGCCTAAATAGTCAGCTGCCAAACCTACATTGCCTTCTAATAGTGCCTGCCTGATTTTAGTCGAACTTACTGCTACATCATGAATATCCTGTTCCATGATTTCCTCAACTGTGAAACCATAGTGTAATCCGGCAGCTTTTAAATCGGCAAGATTACCTAAACGGTCTTTGCCAAAACGATGGTCGTAACCAATGATAATGTGTTTGGTGCCAATGTTGTTTACTAAAGTGTTTTTTATGTAATCTTCGGGAAGCTGATTCGAAAAATCGCGGGTAAATGGTGTGATAATAAGGTGATCGACACCTAAGCTTTTTAGAATTTCAGCCTTTTCATTTATGGTGTTAATCATCTTTAAATCCTGATTTTCAGGGTCGATAATCATTCTTGGATGCGGAAAAAAAGTCAATATTACGCTTTCTCCATTATCTGCTTTGGCTTTTTCGACCAGTTGCCTTATAATTTTTTGATGTCCAAAGTGTACACCGTCAAAAGTGCCGATGGTTACTATTGCATTATTCAGTTTCGAAAATTCGGAAAGATGATTGTATATTTTCAATGGATTGATAATTAATGTAAAGAATGGCGTTTAACCACGCCACCTTTCAGATCGGCAATTTGTTGTTGTATTACAAAAGCGTCTGCATCGATTTGTCTGATGGCGCTTTGAAGTTTGCTCATCTCAAGTTTAGTTACAACGGTAAAAATAATATCAAGATCCTTCTTCTCGCCATAACCGCCCTCACCTTTATAAATCGTAACACCACGCTTCATATCCTTAATGATATAGCCCTTAATTTCTTCCTGATGTTCTGAGATGATGGTTACACCTGTGTACTGCTCCAGTCCATTTACAATAAAATCTATGGTACTTGATGCCGATAGGTAGGTGAGAATAGCATATAGCGCTGTTTCAATATTTAAAAAATATGCAGCAAATGCAAAAATGATGATATTTAAAACCAGGATAATGTTGCCAACGGTAAGAATACTGTTTTTACTGATGTAAAGTGCCAGTACTTCAGTGCCATCAATTACGCATCCGCCACGCATTGCTAAGCCAATTCCCCCACCTAAAAACAGCCCGCCAAAAAATGCAATTAATAATTTATCATGGGTAATAGGCTGGAAAGGGATGATAACTAAGGCAAGTGATAGGCAGGCAATTGCAATCGCCGTTTTCAATGCGAAGCCTTTTCCAATTTGCCTGAAGCCTAAAATTACGAATGGGATGTTGATAATCGCAATCAGGTAAGATAGATTCCAGCCGGTTAATGTGCTAACAAGTAATGAAATGCCGGTAACGCCACCATCAATAAAATGACTGGGCATTAAAAAACTTTTCAGACCAAAACATGCCGAAGTAACACCAGCCATGATTAATAAAATTTCTTTGATTAACCGGGCATTCTTATTTTTGATGTTGTTCATGCTTATTCCTGTACTTTAGCTTCATCTTTCTTGCTGCGAATATAATTAACAAGCTCTAAAACCTCAAACGAATTCGAAAGTAAAAAGTTTCCGCTGCGCGTGCGTGTAAGTTTAGAAAGATAAGCACCATTGTTTAGCTGCTTACCGAAATCAGATATCAATGATCGGATGTAAGTACCTTTACTACAAACAATTCGGAAATCGATTTCAGGCAACTCTATACGGGTAATTTCAAATTCCGGAACAGAAACAGAACGTTTACGTAGTTCTACCTCTTCACCTAGTCTGGCTTTCACATACAATCGTTCACCATTTACCTTTACCGCTGAGTGTGCAGGTGGGTACTGTTCAATATCCCCTATAAAGGGTTTACAGGCTTCATAAATTTCTTCTGCTGTGATGTTGCTGATGTCGAATGTTTCCTCAACCTCGGTTTCCATATCGAATGAAGGTGTGGTGGCACCGAGAATCATAGTGCCTGTATATTCTTTCTCTTCAGCCTGAAAAGTATCTATCTGTTTAGTCAGTTTACCTGTACAAATGATAAGCAAACCTGTTGCTAGCGGGTCTAACGTGCCCGCATGACCAACTTTAAGTTTTAATGGCTTTAAAGAATTACGTATTTTGCCTACCACATCAAACGAAGTCCATTTGTATGGTTTATTAATCAGCAGCAGTTCGCCCCCGGCAAAATCGAAATCTTTAAACTTTGAATTTTCTGTACTCACAAATCTTTTTTGCGCAAAGATACAGATTAAATAATTTGTAAGTTATGTCCGGTTAGCAACAGTCCGATAATGATTAATCCCGCTACAATTCTGTACCAGCCGAAAACCCTGAAACCGTGTTTGTTCAGGTAGCCGATGAAGCTTTTAATCGCCAGAAGTGCGACAATGAAGGCAACCACATTACCAATAATTAATAAAGTGGTTTGTTCGTGTGTAATTGTATTTCCTTCTTTATAAAAGTCATAAAGTTTTTTTGCTGTTGCAGCGAACATGGTTGGTACGGCTAAAAAGAATGAAAATTCAGCTGCCACTTTTCTGCTTAGCTTTTGAGACATACCGCCAACGATAGTTGCACCTGAACGGGAAACGCCTGGGATCATAGCGATACATTGGAAGAAGCCTATTTTCAAGGCCGTAAGATAGGTAACATCTTCTTCTTCTGTAACCGTTGGCTGATTAAACCATTTATCAACGAATAATAAAATTACACCACCAATTAATAAGGAAATCCCAACTGCCATCGGACTTTCCAAAAGTGCATCAATAGTATCGCTCAATAAAAGACCAAATATTGCTGCCGGGATAAAGGCAACTAAAAGTTTAATGTAAAAATTTATCGATTTAAAGAACCTTTTAAAATACAATACAACCACTGAAAGAATGGCACCTAGTTGTATAGCAACCGTGAAAAGCTTCACAAAAGGGTCGCTGGCAATACCCATTAAGGAAGAACCGATAATCATGTGTCCAGTACTGGATACGGGTAAAAACTCAGTCAATCCTTCGATAATTGCAAGGATAATGGCTTCAAAAGAATTCATAATTTATATTAGATAACGGCAATAGAGAAACGCTAAATTATATATTTAGCATTTTCCATTACAATCCTGAGCGGAAAATTATTTTTTAAGAATCGCGTAAATGCCAAAAGCAAAACCAGAAAGCACAACTAAAGGTGCTAACAAAGTTCTTCTGAAGTCGTAAATGTTGCCTGTTGTACCCATCATTAATACGAAGCCGACAGCAACAATTGCCATGCTGATAAGTAATAACTGATAGTTTTTCTTAGTGAAAACCAACTTGCTTTTAACGTCCTTTGTTACCGGACCTGTTTTTTTCTCTGCCATTATCTATAAAGATGATAAGATTTTAAACGTAAATACCTGCTTACTGCAAACCATGTACTAATTCCTGTAATAAAAATGCCAATAATTACCAGGCCAATAAACACGAAACCAAATTCTGTATAATTATTCAGAATAATGATTTCAGGCACTTCCTTACGGGCATATATCAATGTCGCCAATAAAATAATTATTGCGATAAATGCTGCAATTAAACCATGAAGTGCAGCATACAATAAGAAAGGACGTCTGATAAAATTTTTCGTTGCACCAACTAACTGCATACTTTTTATTAAAAATCGTTGTGAGTATATCGCAAGACGTATGGTATTGTTAATCAATGCAATAGAGATGACAAGTAACAGTGCAGCAAAAGCTAAAATTATCAGGCCAATGGTATTGATATTTTTATTTACCATGTCAATTAAGGAACTCTGATATACCACTTCTTTGACAACAGGGTTTTTTGCAATGTTGGCTTTTAAAGCGTCAATACTCTTATTATTTGCATAGTCTGCTTTCAAATAGACATCGAAGGTAGAAGTTAAGGGGTTGTAACCTAAAAAGTTAACAAAGTCCTCTCCTAAATCCTGAGTTAAATTTCGGGCTGCTAGTTCTTTATTCACATACTGGGTTTGTTTTACAGCGGGATTGGAATTCAGTTCTTTCTGAAAAGCCAGTACGTCAGTTTCTTTAGCACCTTCATCGACAATGATGTTTAATACGATATTTTCTTTAACATAGTTAGACAGGTTTTTGGCATGTACAAGTACCAACCCAAGCAGTCCCAGCATTAATAGAACCAACGCAATACTAATAATAGTAGAGATGTATACCGTTTTAGTTTTCTTAGATGCATCACTTACTTCGAATTCTTCCATGTATTTAAATTTTGTTTTTGCGAAAATATAAATTATACCTGATAAACGCCAATTTAAAGCATTTCTAAATGATTATAACGCTGTAATCAGTAATTTAGTCCTTAAGTAATTCATAATGTAATTCCGTTTATTTTATTAGAATGGTACGAAATTTGGTTAAAGGGCGTTAATAATCATAATCAAAACTTAAATCTCCCCTAAATGAAAAAACAAATTACCGTTTTAAGTTTGCTTTTTTTAGCGACTGCAGCGTTATTCTCTTGTAAAAAGGACGATAGTTCGCTAAAAGCCAGAATTATTGGTAAATGGATGGTTAATAAAATTGAAGTTTCGGGCAACTCAAATGAAAGCCTTAATGGAACATTTACCTATACAATAAATGATTACATGGACTTTAAATCGAATGATGATGACCAAGTGGAGTTGGGTATGTCCAATCAGCGTACAATCGGGAGTTATATAATTTCTTTAGGTAAGGACTTCAGTATGGTTTTTCCGGAAGGAACATCATATTGTACGGTTTCCACCTTATCTGCTACACAGCTGCAGTTCACAGCAAAAATGGATAAAACCAATATTGTTAAAAAGTATTATTTAACGAGATAAGATCTTAATCCCCCGATTATTTGCTTGCGCCGTTGATTGTAATAATCAATGGCGTATTTTTTACCAATGAATCATTTTTGACGCGAGAAAGTCGCAGATAATTATTTCCGTCTCGAATTCCATTAAAACTAAGGTGTACTTCTTCTTATAAGCTATACATTTGTAGCCCATTAAATTCTTTCTGGTTCTCTACAGGTTCTATATCTTTTCCGATTGTCGGCTAAGGTCTCAATAAAATCATAAACAGCATCTGAAAATTTTTCTGCTGTTGCAGGAAGTCCTTTTGATTCGATATACCAGGAATCCTGGCGACGCTTTCTACTACCGATTCTTTAATAACTATTTTCTGCTGACCATTTCCTGATTAACTTTTTGCTTTGCGCGCTGGCCTCAGCAATTGAAAAAGTTTTCTCGGGATGGTGTTTCAGGGCTGCTGGTTTTTTCAACTCTTGATAATTTTCTTCGGGGATGAGTACGTATTTTTTATTTTCGATTGTTATATGCGTCATCACTACTCATTTTTGATTAACGAAGATAATAATAAATAAGTTAGCGCTTTAACTCGTTTTTGGTTTTACTAAACCCCTTAATTTCCGTAATTTCGCCACTTTAAAAATTTAAAACTTGCAATGGATTACCAATTCAAAGAAATAGAAGAAAAGTGGCAAAAGTTTTGGGCAGATAATCAGACGTTTAAAGCCGAAAGTAATTCCGAAAAACCAAAATACTACGTGTTAGATATGTTTCCTTATCCATCAGGAGCCGGTTTACATGTTGGTCATCCGCTTGGTTACATTGCATCAGATATTTTTTCGAGATACAAACGCCTTAAAGGTTTTAATGTTCTGCACCCGATGGGTTACGATTCATTTGGCTTACCCGCAGAACAATATGCCATTCAAACCGGCCAACACCCTGCGATTACCACCGAAGCCAACATAGCAACATATCGTCGCCAGTTAGACCAGATTGGCTTTTCGTTTGATTGGAGTCGCGAGGTGCGTACCAGCGAGCCATCTTATTACAAATGGACACAATGGATTTTCATGCAGCTGTTCAATTCGTGGTACAACATTGAAAATGATAGGGCAGAAGACATCACCACTTTAATTGAGAAATTTAATGCATCCGGCACAGCAGATGTTAAAGCCATTTGCGATGAAGATGTGAAATCTTTCTTACCGACCGATTGGGCAAGCTTTTCTGATGAGGAAAAACAAATCGAGTTATTGAAATACCGCATGACTTACCTTCGTGAAAGTACCGTAAACTGGTGCCCTGCTTTGGGAACAGTTTTAGCTAACGACGAAGTTAAAGACGGTTTTTCGGAACGTGGCGGTTATCCGGTTGAGCAAAAGAAAATGATGCAATGGAGCATGAGAATCACTGCGTATTCCGACAGGCTTTTGCAAGGTTTGGATACCATAGATTGGCCGGAACCAATTAAAGAAATGCAACGCAACTGGATTGGAAAAAGTGTTGGAGCAAGTGTAAAGTTTAAAATCCTCACCCCAACCCTTTCCGAAGGAGAGGGAGCTATGGGTTACGGCTATGAAACCGGGGACCCTTTGTTGTGGGAGATATTAAAGACAAATGCAAGAGTTAACAGAGGCAATCAGACAGATGCTGAAAATGCACTTTGGCAAGAACTAAGAAATAATAAAACAGGTCATAAAATTAGAAGACAACATCCAATCGGAACTTATATTGCTGACTTTATTTGCTTAAATAAAAGATTAATTATTGAGGTTGATGGTGGATATCATGTAGAAAATCAAGATAGTGACATAGCTAGAACTGATGCGCTGAATCAATTAGGTTTTGATGTAATTCGTTTTTCGAATGATGAAGTTTTAAGTAATTCGGGTGATGTTTTCAATAAAATAAAAACAGAATTAGATAAGAGGTCGGATAAAGCAGTCGATAAGTTAGGCGATTCTAACCCCCTCTCCTTCGGAGAGGGAAGGGGTGAGGCCTTTATAGAAGTTTTTACAACGCGTGTTGATACCATTTTTGGTGTTTCTTATTTGGTTTTAGCACCGGAGCACGAATGGGTTGCCGAATTAACCACACCAGCGCAAAAAGCTGATGTAGAGAATTATATTGCTCAAACCAGAAAAAAATCGGAATTAGACCGCATGGCGGATACGAAAACGGTTTCGGGTGCTTTTACAGGTACTTATGTAATTAATCCAGTAAATGGCGAACGTGTCCAATTGTGGATTGCTGATTATGTGCTTGCTGGTTATGGTACAGGTGCGGTTATGGGTGTTCCTAGTGGCGACCAGCGCGATTGGTTATTTGCAACGCATTTCAATTTACCGATTATCCAGATTTTGGATGGACAAAAGGATATTGATACGCAAGCCGATCCAACTAAAGAGGGTAAATATATCAATTCCGGTTTCATCAATGGTTTGACCTATAAAGAAGCGGTTCCATTTTTAAATAACTGGCTGGAAACAGAGAAAGTGGGAAAAGCAAAGGTTAACTTCCGCCAGCGGGATGCGATTTTTGGTCGCCAGCGCTATTGGGGTGAACCAATTCCGGTTTACTTTAAAGATGGTTTACCTTACTTGATAAAAGAAGAAGAATTGCCTTTAATTTTGCCTGAAATTGATAAATATTTGCCAACAGAAACGGGTGAACCGCCTTTAGCGCGAGCAGAAGGATGGAGTCCGAAAGACGGGGGAAGTTACGAACTAAGTACCATGCCTGGCTGGGCTGGAAGCAGTTGGTATTGGTACCGCTATATGGATGCGAATAACGATGTTGAATTTGCGTCAAAAGAGGCCGTTGAGTACTGGAAGGCAGTTGATTTATATATTGGTGGTTCTGAGCATGCAACAGGTCACTTGTTGTACAGCCGTTTCTGGAACAAATTTTTGAAAGATTTGGGTTATACTAAAGAAGAAGAACCTTTCAAAAAATTGATTAACCAGGGAATGATTCAGGGCAGAAGTAATTTTGTATACAGGGTTAATGACGCCGATGGCAAGCCAACAAATACTTACGTTTCTGCTGGCTTAAGAAAAGAATATAAAACAACGGCATTGCATGTTGATGTCAATATTGTAGAAAATGATACGCTAGATTTAAATAAATTCAAAGCCTGGAGAGAAGAGTATGCTCATGCAGAGTTTATTTTGGAATCTGGTAAATATATCTGCGGTGTTGAGGTCGAGAAAATGTCGAAATCAAAATTCAACGTGGTTAATCCCGATGATTTGATAGAGCGTTATGGTGCAGATACTTTGCGTATGTACGAAATGTTTTTAGGTCCGTTGGAGCAAAGCAAACCCTGGAATACAAACGGTATTGAAGGTGTATTTAAGTTCCTGCGTAAATTCTGGCGGTTATTCCACAATGAGGCTTGGGAATTTACTATTTCCGATGCAGAACCCACTAAAGCAGAACTAAAAACATTGCATAAAATCATTAAAAAAGTGCAGGACGATATTGAGCGTTTTTCTTTCAATACTTCTGTATCGAGCTTCATGATTGCTGTGAATGAATTGACAGATTTAAAATGTAATAAACGAAGCATTTTGCAGGATATGGTGGTCATTTTATCACCTTATGCACCACATATCTGCGAAGAACTTTGGGTTCAGTTGGGTAACGATGCAGGAAGTTTGTCTTATACCAAATTCCCGGTTTTCAATCCTGAACATTTAGTGGAAGATGAATTTGCCTATCCGGTATCCATTAACGGAAAAATGAAAATGAACCTCAACCTGAGTTTAACTTTGGCTCAGCCCGAAGTAGAGGCTATTTTGTTAGCTGATGAGCAATTCATGAAATATTTAGATGGCAAATCGCCTAAGAAGATCATTTTTGTTAAAGGAAAAATTATTAATGTGGTAGTTTAAGTTTTAAAGCTGAAAGGTTAAAGACTAAAGCTGAAAGCTTTCCTGTAATTTTTACATAAAGAACCCTGAGTTGAGCAATCAATTCAGGGTTTTTTATGTGCACCGTCATTGCTATTCACGACAATCTTAAAACTTTAAGTTCATAGCGAACGCATTAGGATTGCTTCGTACCTCGCAAAGACGATTCGTTCGCAGAATGGATTAAACTATTCGCCCATTCATTGCCGTCCGGCTTCAGCCGACGGATAAAAAATAAAACCCGGGCTATAATTGTATAACCCGGGTTTTCATATTAGTAGAAGGTAACTTTAGTTTTTCCGCTTTGAGCTTCTGCACCTAATCCTTCATCTTTGTTCCTTTATCTTTGTTCTTTAAGGCTTTCTTCTTTAAGCTTTCGCTTTATTTCTATTTCCGCCGAATCGTCTGTTATTGCTGGCGTTACGGGGCTTGCCACTCATATTTCCATCGCCATTTCTTTTAGCGCCGCCGCCACCTTTAGATTGTGCCTGCGGTTTACGTTTTACCTGGTTTTTAGCCAGCATACTTTCCCAGGTTAGTGGATACGGATGGTTATCAACAACTGGTAAGGTAATTTTTATCAGTTTTTGAATGTCTAGTAAGTATTCGTTTTCTTCCGCATCGCAGAATGAAATGGCAATGCCATTTGCACCGGCACGACCTGTACGGCCGATCCTGTGTACATAAGATTCAGGAATATTCGGTAATTCGAAGTTGAAAACGTGAGATAACTGGTCGATATCAATACCTCGGGCGGCAATATCTGTAGCCACCAGAACACGGATTTTTCTATCTTTAAAATCTGTTAAAGCCCGCTGCCGCGCATTTTGTGATTTATTTCCGTGGATAGCAGCGGCTTTAATTCCCGCATGCGCTAAATCTTTTACAATTCTATCCGCACCATGTTTGGTGCGTGTGAAAACCAAAGCGGTTTGTATATCCTTATCTTCCAGAAGATGGATTAATAACTTCTTTTTGTCCGGCTTGTCGACAAAATAAACCGATTGAACGATGGTTTCCGCAGTAGAAGAGATAGGAGTTACCTCCACTTTGGTTGGATTAGATAATATTGTATTGGCTAGCTTTTGAATTTCATCAGGCATAGTTGCCGAGAAAAATAAAGTTTGGCGTTTAGCAGGCAATTTAGCCACTACTTTTTTCACATCGTGGATGAAACCCATATCTAACATTCTATCCGCTTCATCTAAAACGAAGAGTTCGATGGTATTTAAGCTGATAAATCCCTGATTCATTAAATCCAGTAAACGACCGGGAGTAGCCACCAGAATATCAACGCCTTTTCTAAGCGCTTCCACTTGCGAATGTTGATTTACACCGCCGAAGATTACCAATCGACGTAAGTTTAGGTTACTACCATAGGCTTTGAAGCTTTCTTCAATCTGGATGGCAAGTTCACGTGTAGGCGTTAAAACCAACGCTTTTATGTTTTTTGTTGCCTTGGTGTTGATGTGCTTTTCATGCAATAATTGCAACATCGGGATAGCGAAAGCGGCAGTTTTACCTGTTCCGGTTTGAGCGCAGCCCAATAAATCTTTTCCTTTTAATATTGTTGGTATGGATTGCTCCTGTATCGGGGTAGGTTGTGTATAACCTTCGGTCTCAAGGGCCTTTAAGATTGGCTCAATGAGGTTTAATTCTTTGAATAACATGTATTTTTCTGTGTAATATTTATCGAAGAAGCTAGAACAATCATATGTTGAAGGACTAACTTGCGGAGAGAATATGCCATTCAGAATGGCAAGCCCTTATTCCTGCTTCGCTGCAAAGATACGATAATATATGTAAGATTGAAAATGTAGGAAGGGAAATGGAATTAGGGAAATGAAAAGAGCGGGAATCGAAAATAGAAAATAGGTAATTGAAATTGGAAAAATGGAAATAGGGATGCCAGCTATTGTAGCCTTAATCCTAGAATCCTTTAATCATTAAAATCCTGGTCATTCTGTATTTTCCTTAAACCTGCTAAAAAATAAAAGTGCAATTAAACACAAGCCAAAACCTACAATCCCATTTAAACGCAATCCAAAGTCATTTCCGGGGTCTTTACCGTAAATGGTAAGCATGGCAAAAATTGCGATGCCTAAAGTTTGACCTAGTTTAACAAACAAATATTTTACGGCAAAGAACATGCCCTCCTGGTTTTCGCCTGTTTCCAATGTATCTTTTTGCGCAATATCCGCTAAAATTGCGGTTGGTAAAATGCCCAAAGCGGCCAACGGGAAAGATGCTGATAAAACTAATATATAAATCTGGGTGTATGGTCCAAGAGGCAGCTTCCCTAAAAAGAAAATGGTTACAAATATCAGGCAGAGCACACCAAACGCCAGCAAAACAAATGGTTTTTTGCCAATTTTTACTGAACCGAAATTTACAACTGGATAAAATAACAAAGACGCCATGACCATTGCACCCATAAATTTTCCGCCTTCTGATTCTGGCAGACCCAATAAAACTGTACAGAAAAACAATAAGCCACTTGAAATGATGCTTAAAGCGGTGTAAAAGGCAAAATCAGAAATAAGGTAATATTTAAAATTCCTGTTTTTAAACGTGTTTTTTATCGCTGGCCAAAGTGGAATGTGGGTCGGCTTTGCTACTGAAAATGTTTTTTCATCAATAAAGAAAACAGGCATTAACATTACAAGTCCGGATAGGATACACAAAGCCCAAATGGCAATCTGAACAGCTTCACTACGGTTAGCAACCAAGAAATTACTCTGCACCAGATCGGCGAAATTATTGGTACATGCTGATAAGATTATCCCGATTACGAAACCGACTTGCTGGTAACTGGAGAGTTTAACTTTTTGCCTTGGCGTGTGTGTAACTTCAGCAAGTAAAGCATTATAAGGGATAATATAAGTGGTTACTGATACAAAAAACAAGCATAGTGTAATGGTTAACCACCAGGCATTGTGCAGGCTTTCACTTTTCTGAACAGGATAAAAAACCAATGCACAGAAAATCATTGCTGGTACAATTGCCAGTTTCATAAAGGGCATCCGGCGACCGTCCGGGTTGGTGCTTGCATCACTTTTTGAGGCAATGAACGGGTCAAAAATTGCATCAACCAATCTTCCCGATGCCGCAATAATCGACAAAATGTTAAACAAACCTAAAAAAACAAGTTGTGGCACTAATGGCGGCAGGCCTGCATTACTTGGTGGGAGGTAGAAATAAGGTAGCATCACAATGATGATATTCGTCATTGTGCTCCAGCCAATCATACCGGCAGCGTAAGCAATTTCTTGTTTTAGCGAGAGTGTTTTATTCATTAAATTATCTCAATGGTTATGTCATTTTGCAAATAGTTTCGTAATACAGGTTCCAAAATTGATTTTTCGTAGCAGATCTTTCAGAACCCATCAGCATTAAAATGCTTTAATAGTTATTTCTTATTAAACAATTTTGAAATGAAATAAATTATCAAAAATCCAATAAAAATATATAATCCGTTAAGTGCTGCATTTGGGTCATCAGCATAAATACTAAAAGCAACAAAGGTATAGGCAGCAATAAATATGATGGGCAAAATAGGATATAATGGGACAGTATAAATGGTTTTTTTATCAAGATGTGCTGTGCGTTTTCTAAGGATGAAAATTGTGGCGGCCGAACTGGCCATGCTGATGCTCTCCAGAAAAATCGTATAGTTTAAAATCTTGTCAAAAGTTTTAGCGTAAAAGATAATTACTACCGCTACTGCCGTGAAGATGGTTAAACTCCAGGTAATTACGTCTGTTTTTCTGTTTATTCTGCTGAACAATTTGGGTAAAGCGCCTTCTTCTCCCATGGCAAACATTGCCCGCGGATTACTTAACAAATTTACATTTACATAGCCCATTACGGAGATGAAAATAACCACTGAAAGCATTTTAAAACCTGCAGGCCCAAACAGTTTTGAAGCCAGAACGGCAGCAATGCTTTCTGCAGTTTTTAGTTCCTCAAAGCCAATAACCTTAACATAAACATAGTTTAGAATGAGGTAAAGAGCAACAATTATCGTCAACCCAAATATAATTGAACGCGGAATTACTTTTTTTGCTTCTTTAACTTCGCCGCCGAAATTTATGGTTTGCGCATAACCGGCGTAAGAAAAAGATACTGCAATGAGGCATAATCCTAGAGCTTTTCCATAGTCGGCCCATGTTGGTAATTGATCGCCCGCTGTTTTAAATACTGGTGTAGTGGTTTGTTCCTGCCCGCCGAAAAACACAGCACAAATCAATGTCAAAATCAAGGCGATTTTTATAATGGTTAATACATTTTGTGTTTTAGAACTTGCTTTTAATCCTAATAAATTGATAAGGTAAAAAACTAAAATGGTGGTAATGGCAATGGCGACCCGAAAGGTTTCGTTCTGCATTTCAACTGGTAAAATGATTTTACCAAGGTACTCAGCGCCGATTATTGAAATAGCTGCCACTGATGCCGCACTTGAAATCAAAACAATACAGTTTATCGCAAAAGCGATGGATGGGTGATAAGCAATGGAAAAAATTTTATAGTAGCCTCCCGTAACTGGATAACGGGAACCAATTTCTGCATAAGTTAATGCGCCACAAAAGGCTACAAAGCCGCCGATGAGCCAGGCCAGATAAAACAACTCGGGAATTTGCGCCTTTGCTGCAACATTTACGGGTGTACGGAAAATGCCCATACCGATAACCAGACTTACCACAATCATGGATAAATCGAAGAGCGACAATTGCTTGTTTTGTTGCATGGAGGGGATAATAAATTAAGTGTTGAAGATATGGAAATTATGGAATATTTAAGGCGTTGATGCAGTTAATGATTGCCTCAGACCGGCTAAACGGCAATGACTTGAAATTATTTCTATCCGAAATCCAGAAATTATGCTGAAATGAAATCGGCGGGGACGGGGTTGCTTTAAGTTTGCAATGGATTAATTTCCTCCTAATTTTGTTGATATTTCTTTCTTCTGCCGGGAAGATAAATTCTTTTGGAATGACTATTTTAGCAAAGTTTTCAAAGCAGGTAAAAAATATTTATGGCAGAAGTAATTTACAATGACGACAGTATTCGATCGTTAGACTGGAAAGAACACATCAGATTACGTCCCGGTATGTATATCGGTAAACTTGGTGATGGCTCTGCTCAGGACGACGGGATCTATGTTTTGTTAAAAGAAATTGTAGATAACTCCATCGATGAATTTGTAATGGGGACCGGCAAAACCATTGAAATAACCGTTTCAGAACAAAAGATAAATGTGCGTGATTATGGCCGTGGTATTCCGCTTGGAAAAGTTATAGATTGTGTAAGTAAAATTAATACGGGTGGAAAGTACGATAGTAATGCTTTCCAGAAATCGGTCGGATTAAATGGTGTCGGTACAAAAGCGGTGAATGCATTGTCTACGAGTTTCACAGTACAATCTTATCGTGATGGTAAAACGAAAAAGGTTGAATTTTCAAAAGGTGAAATCGTAAATGAACAACCGGTAATTGATACTACTCAACGAAATGGTACGGCCATTACCTTTTATCCCGACGAAACCATTTTCAGAAACTATCATTACATTCCGGATTTTGTAGAAAGCATGGTCTGGAATTATGTATTCTTAAATACCGGTCTAACCATAAACTTCAACAACCAGAAATACTTTTCCGAAAGAGGACTTTACGATTTACTTTCTAAATTTAATAAACCGGAAGAGATAAGGTATCCGATTATTCACATGATTGGTAACGACATAGAAATTGCCATGACACATGGGCAGCAATATGGTGAGGATTATCATTCATTCGTAAACGGACAGCATACCACGCAAGGTGGAACACACCAGGCAGCTTTCAGGGCTGCAGTCGTCAAAACCATCCGCGAATTTTTCAAAAAGGAATTCGATGCTGCTGATGTTCGTTCTTCGATAATAGCAGCCATTTCAGTACGTGTGCAGGAACCGGTATTCGAATCACAAACCAAAACAAAATTAGGTTCTCAGAATATGGGACCGGAGGGACCATCTGTAGCAACCTTTATAAATGATTTTGTTAAAAAGGAACTCGATAATTACCTGCATAAAAACCCTGATGTAGCTGATGCGCTTTTAAAGCGCATTAATCAATCAGAAAGGGAGCGTAAAGATATCGCGGGCATTAAAAAACTGGCGAATGACCGGGCTAAAAAAGCATCCTTGCACAACAAAAAACTTCGGGATTGCAAAGTTCATTTTAACTCCACACATGAAAAACGATACGAAACAACCTTGTTCATCACCGAAGGTGATTCTGCATCGGGCTCAATAACAAAATCCCGGGATGTGGATTGTCAGGCTGTTTTCAGTCTGAAAGGCAAACCTCTTAACTGTTATGAATTAACTAAAAAAGTGGTTTATGAAAACGAAGAATTCAACCTGCTTCAACATGCTTTGAATATTGAAGATGGATTAGAGGGCTTGCATTACAACAACATTGTTATCGCTACTGATGCCGATGTAGATGGCATGCACATCCGGTTATTGATGATGACTTTCTTCCTACAGTTTTTTCCTGATTTAGTAAAAGCAGGGCATGTATACATTTTACAAACCCCGCTATTCAGGGTTCGCAACAAGAAAGAAACCATTTATTGTTATAGTGATGAAGAGCGACGGAACGCAATAGAAAAACTAGGCAATAAACCAGAGATAACCCGTTTTAAAGGTTTAGGTGAAATTTCACCTGATGAATTTGGTTTGTTTATTGGCAAAGACATCAGGCTTGACCCGGTAATATTGAAAGACCAGACGATTAAAAGTTTGCTGGAATACTATATGGGCAAAAATACACCTGATCGGCAACAGCATATTATCAAAAATCTGCGTGTGGAAAAAGACGAGGTTGAGGAAGAACCAAAGCTAATTAATGAAGTTGCTTAACGGCTTAATCCATTTACGACAGGAATTCTTTAACTAGGATTTTATTTCCGGCGCATCAATCGTATCCTCGGGGTGTTGAGGAGGTAATACATCCACCTTTTTCTCAACTATAGTGATTTTCGTGAACACTGCATATTTGCTAGGGCTAATTCCGCCGTCGTATTTTTCTGCATAAGCCTGAGTAAATTCTGCACCGAAGTACAGAATTATTGATGTATAGTAAATCCAAAGCAGTATCACTATGATTGAACTTGCAGCGCCAAATGCAGAACCCGGATTACCTTTTTCGATATAAATACCAATTAAATATTTTCCCAGGCTAAAAAGCACTGCGGTAAACAATGCGCCTATTATAGCAGATTTCCATTTGATGACTACATCAGGCAAAACTTTAAATATGACTGTAAAAACGGCGGTTACTGCGGCCAGCGTAATTACATTATTCAGAATGTAAATTATTAAGCCCATTGTATCGTCTGCTACGGGTACAACCTCATCAATGTTAGTTTTTGAAATTAAGTTAATTAATTTGTCGCCTAATCCAACAACAACACTATTTATGACCAGGGAAACCAGTAACAAGAATCCCATCGATACGATAAGCGAAAAGGAAAGCAACCGGTTGGTCAGCATTTTAAGCCAGCCTTTTTTTGGAATTGCTTTAACTTTCCATATCATGTTGATACTGTCCTGGATTTCAATAAAAATTGCCGTCGAACCAATAATAAGCGTTGAGATACCGATGATTAATCCGATAGTAGATTGACCGGATTTAGTCGAATGCTCAACAAAGCCCTGGATTTGCGCTGCGGCATCAGAACCAACCATATTGGTAACTTGTGCAAAAAACTTAATTCGGGTATCACTGTTGCTTTTGTCGCCCAAAAACAGAGTGGCCGCGGAAAGGACAATGATAATTAATGGTGTAAGCGAAAAAATAGTGTAGTAAGCTAATGAAGCACTGAGTTTTGTAATTCTGTCTTCGGCAAAACCCTTTCCTGCGGCTATAAAAAGATGATAAAGCGCAATGAAAAAATTTTTAATCCTGGTAATTAATTTCATAAATTTTAGAAAGGATAGCCTATACCAATATTAAAGATTAAATTTTGCCTTCTCCAATCTTTGTTTCCAAAAGAAATATTGTCGAATACCCAGCGTTGCCCTTCAGGCAGGTATGGCTTACGGATAGGAAATGCAACATCAAGACGGATTACAAAAATAGTTGCATCTACACGGACCCCAGCTCCCGTGCCTACGGCAAGTTCATTTAGCGCATTCTTGAGTTTAAATTCAGAGCCTGGTCTGCCCGTATTTGTTGTGCCAGGTATTCCTGTATCTTCCTTACGTAGCCAAACGTTACCGGCATCTACAAACAATGCACCATATAAGATGCTAACGATTTTAAACCTTAATTCTGAGTTTAACATCAATTTGATATCGCCACCCTGATCGGCAAAAACCGCATCTTCAGGAACTTTATAGGTACCCGGACCTAATGTTCTGGCTGGAAATGCCCGGATATCGTTACTTCCACCAGCAAAAAATTGTCTGACAAACGGTAGTGATGTGCTGTTTCCATAAGCATAACCGTAACCTAGGTTTAACCGGTTAGCCCATACGACATTTCTGGTAACTTTATAATAATCTCTTAAATCCGCTTCAAATCTTACAAATTGAGACAAAGGAACATTAAAGATCGATCGTCTGCCTTCCTCATCTTTGGGAACAAACGCGCCCCAAACATTACCGCCGGTTTCAACCCCACCGTAAAAATATACGTTGTTTCTACGGTTTTCTTCCATTTGATTGGTATAAGTGAAATTGTAGTTGCTACCAATAATGAATTGATTTTCTAGCGTAGTCCTTAATAGTGGGTTAGCTTTAAATATACTATCTCTGATAATTGTATCTGTAAATCCGGTAGATATGTAACTCACAGATATGGGGTTAAAATTATGTTCTTTGTATTGATTTTCTTTAAAGTTATAGCCAAATTGGCCTTTGAAAGCATGCAAAGTGTATTCAGAACCACGGTTTAACATCTGGTAGGAAAGCGAAGCGATTGTTTTTGGAATAAAAGCAGTTGTGCTGTTTGGTTTGTAAAATGGGATAATAAACCTTGGAAACGTCAGTTTGCCTTCAGCGGTTAGTGAAAGTGAATTCCTGCCTAATGAGGTTCCTCTTGTCTGGGTTTCGAAACCACCGCTCGCACTAATATCTAATTGCTCTGCACCCCTGAATAAATTTCTCGTGGTTTGCGTTACCTTAACTTCTGAACCTACGAAGTTGTTCGATTTACTAGTTCCTGTAACAGAAAAGGTAAGTGAGTTCTTCTTTAGAGGGGTTAAATAGATATTTAAATCTAGTTGGTTGTTTTTAAAGCTATCTAAAGGTAGAAATTCAGCCCGGACGTCCTGAAAGGCGCCTACATTAACCATTCTGTTTAGCGATTGGTTATGATCCCTGCGGTTATACAATTCGCCTTTCTGAAAAAAGACCAACCGGTCAAATAACCTTGGCTTAAATGTATTCCTATCATCATAAATATTAAATTCATGGTATTCTAAAGGCTTCAATCGACGAAGTATACTATCTCTTCGAATAGAATAATTAGGGTAAATGTTGATATTATTAATCGTATAAGGTTTCAACCCGGCATCAGGTGCTATATCTTTTACCTTTACTGTGATGTTTACCAAATTTTTGCCTATCGTACTATCAACCTGCATAATCAAGTAATCAGGACTAAAATAGAAATAGCCGCTTTCTTTCAGATCATTATCAATCCTGACGCGTTCATTTTTGTAAACGTCCAAATCATAATAGTCACCAACTTTTAGTAAGGTTTTGTCTTTATTGGAATTTATAATGTTAGTCAGCACACCTGAATCCGGTGGGAAATTTACCTTATTGATTTTATACCTTTCACCCGTAACTGCCGTGTAGATGGCTTTTCCTTTTTTATTTTTCACCACGGTGTCTCCGGTAACAACGGCCTGCAAATAACCTTCACTAAGCAGATAGCTTGTTAACACATCATTGTTATATTTTAATTTAACCTCACTTAAAAGTACAGGTGCCTGGCCTTTTTTTCTGATCCAGTTTCTTAAACCTTTTGGTTTTTTAGGTTCGCCTGCAAAATTATAAATGGCCAGCTTCAGTTTATTATTAGGGCGCGGCCGTGTTTTGCTTTTTAAGTCGGCTTTTACTTGCTTTTCATCATCAATTTTGCCCGAAGAATCCGGGTTGATATTAACTTCTGCTCCAGTATATAAAACCTGTCCGGGTTTAAGTGATTTCGTACTACTACAGCCCGCATAAACTAAACAGGCCAATAAAAATAAAATAGGTCTAATTAGTTTTCTCATTTTGTGCTCTCTGTTCAACGTTTCTTGTTCTTCTGTTTCTTTTCTTCTGGAATATCTCTTTGAATTTGTTGTAATCCACAACTAAGGTAAATCCTAACCCTGTTTCGATAATTTGGCCCTGCACAATCATATCATTTTGATTTCTTCTGTAAGCCCGTAAACGATACCTTCCATCCGCCGAAAGGGCATATTCTACATTCACATTTCCGGCGATATTAGTCGATTTTTCTCCTGGTGCCTGTGGACCCTCCAATGCAAATGAACTTCCCACAGTAACCGTTAACCTATCATTTAATAATTTTTTAGATAAGCCAACTTCCAAATCTGTTTTTTGCTGCAATGAGCCGGTTGAATAATCCTCCGATGAATTAACACCAAAGTTAAGGTCAACGCCCTGAATTAAATCAGAGGTAAGGTTATTTAACTGCTCGGTTAATAATTTACTCACACTCGATCGCGCGAGTGTAGATACACCTCCGCCACCTCCGGCTAAGCTTTGGAATGGGTTATTAGCAATAAAACGGTTTAGAGCAAGTAAAGCAAAAACCTGTTTATTCAGCTCACTTTCATCGCGGTTTACATTCTGAAGTCTGGTATAAGCTAAACTTCCAATTTCTGTTGCCCGTTCATTTTCAGGTAAATCTATTTTGAATGAAATTATTGGTTTAAGCAACTCACCTTTCATCATCAGGTAAACCTGAAATGGCATTTTCGTTTTAGCCTGAACTAGATCCGGCTGATTTAATAAGTCAATTGGTGCCGCATTAACCTCATACATAGCAGTTAGGTTTACATTTGCAGTAGTAGGTTCGCCTGTCCAGATGATGGTACTCCCTTTAACAATTCTAAATTCTTTTTTTCCGAGCGGACCAACAGATAGATTATAAGATCCATCTACCACTTCATAACGCCCAGTTAAACTGATTTTTCCGCTGGGATCCATTGTGGCATTCAGGTCTGCATCTCCTTTTATGTTAAGAGCATCGCCGTTTGAAGGGTCTACAACAACGTTAAGTTCTGCCTCTGGATCAACCTTAACTGCAGCAACGAGGTTTATTCCTTTAACCGGTGATTTGCTGATGCTGTCCACTTTTAAAGCGCGCTGTCCATTAAATGGTGGTGCATCTGCGTCTATAAATTGAACAATTCCTTCCTGATCAATTACCGCCGGATCGTTGGCAGGCAAGGCAAAGAAGAATTTTGTCCCTTTGTTAACATTTACTGTCATGTTTACATCAGGCTGGTTCAGGTCGCCTCTAACCTTGATGTTGCTGGTTAAGAAAACCGTTCCATAGATCATTTCATTATCTGCTGCGGTTGAATTAATCGCCCGGAAATTGTTCATCCTGACGTCCAAACCAAAACGGTAATTTTTGAAGTCAGTGGTATAAACCTTGCCGTCAATAATCGCTTTCTGGTTTAAAGAATCAATTAGCGTGAAGTTATTGAAAGCAATTCCCTCGCTTGTAAATGATATTTTTTCATTTGGCAATCGGAAATAAGAATTCACATACGCCACATTGATTCCTGCATTGTTGAATGTTAAATCGCCCAAAATTCTTGGTGCTGTTAAAGCGCCTTTTACCGATAACGCACCGGTTAACGTTCCAGTTCCGTTTTTTAACTGTCCCTGAGATAAACTTTCGATGTTCTTCATCTCAATTTTGTCAATGTTAACCGTCAGGTCTAATGCGCTTTGCGGTGCAGTGTAATAGAAACCATTAACCCTTAACTCGTGGACCCCTGTTAATCCCAGATTAACCTCAAAAGCATTTTGAGTATTGTTGTTTACCGCCAACCTTAAGGTGCCTAACTGGTCTTTCTGATAACGTAATTGGTCAATAGTTAAGTTTGCTTCGAATTTTGGCGTTGATGCCAAATCTTTAACATTTGCCGTTCCGTTTAATCTTCCGCCTACCAATGTGGTATCTGTCTCAGCAAATTTAGTTAGGGTTTCCAATTGAAAATCTTTAAATTCTACGTTTAAAGGGGCGTTCGGCTGTGTTGGATTGCTATTTATAGATAAAGATTGGCCGCTATTGCTGAGTTGAAATTGATTTACCAGAATACCAGAGTTGCCGAATTGTATGTAATTATCTTGCGAAACCACCCATTTCTGATAATCGAGCAATAATTTTTGCGGATCCAGGCTAAATTTGAAATCTTTATTGATTGACTGGAATGTACCACCAATAACATATTTGTCTTTAAGCTGGCTGTCCCGCAGGAAAATATTTATGCCCAAATTGTTGTTTGCTGCGTCTCCACTAACTTCGGTGTTAAAGAGCGCAATGGACGGGCTTTGTAGTCTTTTTACAGTCAACCCATAGGTTAATTTATTATTATCGTTATTGATGTTAAGCACTGTAGTATCCACCTTAAAATCCCCGTAAACCACTTGAGGGAAATTTCCTTTTATCTGCAAGCTGTCTTTTTGGGTGTCAATCAATCCATAAAACTGCGATTGTTTAAAAACGGTTAATTCAGGCACAAACTGTTTCAATAATTTTGAATCATAAACCTGGACAAAGAACCTCAAGCGCTGATCCGGGATTTGGGTAACTTCTCCGAATGCGTAATATTTATTAATCTCATTTATTATCGCATTGCTCACTTTTGTTAATTGATACTTACCATCAATCTTGGCCGATAGAACTTCTGATTTCAAGGTTAACTCACTGGCTGTTTCAGTTGTTTTTGCCAGGACAGAAATTGTGTCTACGTTTATCCGTTGCGCGTCTTTTACCAGTTGCAGTCCTGTAACATCAACCGATCCATTTAAATAATCTGCATCGGCGGTGGCTAAATCTACTTTTATCAATCCAGCAGCACTTAGAACAGTAGGGCTGAAATTCAAAGCCTGAAGATTTAGCTGTTTCAGGTTCAAATCGGCTTTAACCGATGGATATTTTCCGGCGAGACTGGCCTTGGCATTTAAAATGAAGTTCGCATTGCTATCTGGCATACTGCCCTTTATTGCCACGTTCTGGTTGGCGTAAGTGCCTGCAAGATTCAGATTGCGATAAGTATATTTATTGTAATAAGCACTTAGAACACGTGCGTTGAACTTAGCATTTATTTTTTTTGGGTCTAAACCTGTACCTGCAACATCGGCCTTAACCGTAACCCGGCCTAGTTTTGGCTGCATTTTCAATAAGCGGCCAACATTAAAATTGTTCAGATTAACATTTGCCTTATAGCTTTCCCGTCCTTTCGGACCTTTCATTGCTGCGGTTAAAATGGCACCGCCCATATCCGTCTGGATATTCATATTGGTGTTGAAATCCGTCATCGAACCTGTGAATTTACCTTTTGCCTTAATCACATTTGGTAATTCAATCGACGGCGGCAAAGATTTCTTGGGTACGACAACTAAAATATCACTTTTGGTCAGATATATTTTTTTAATGTTTAAATCCAGAAAGGTCTTGTTTAAGTCTGGCAAACCTTTAGCCGTTCCGCTGATGTCAATCTGCGTATTTTTTAAACCAGTAATTTGCAGACGTGGAATATTCAGATTGTTCATATACCCGTTTACATCGGCATTGATCTTAATCTTTTCATTGCGGTAATTTGCAGGAATGGCATCACTGAAATATCCCGCATCTTTTAATCCAATGCTGGTATTTTTCAAACTCAAAGCCAGTTTTACCCGTTCAGGGTGTTTGGTCAAGTCATCCATCGAGGTAAAATTCAGTTCCGTTGCGTTTTCGATACTGGTATTGGGCGTTTTTAAAATAAAGTTGGTCAGCTTGATTTGTCTGTCATTGTAAACCGCGTTTCCTTTGAGCTCATTCAGTGCAAAGCCGCTTTTTTCTTTCAATGAACCATTTTTAACATTGGCTTTGATGCCATCGGCGCTATAACTCACATCACCCGCACCAAAATTTAATCCGGTAATTTTCAGGTGATTGAAGTCCATTCCTTTCGGAGAGGCTTTTGCACCTAGATTATCGAATTGTAAATTATTATCCGCCAGGCTGATATTTTTAATAATTAGTCCCAAAGACGACTTCTGTGTAACAACAGTATCCTTAACCTTTTTCAAATCGTTGCTCGGTGCCGGTTTAAAGGCAAAAAGGATATTTGATTTATTAAGCTTCGCATCATCAACGGTATATTTACTGTTCGTTAAATCAACCTTTAGGTTAACCAAACCCAGCTCATTAACATCTGCGATCGCCTTTGTTGTGGAAATCTGGTCATCATAATTCACTTTTACGTTGCGAAAAGCAAAATTTTCCACCTCTATCAATGGTAGTTTGCCGTTTTCTTTCTGACTACTGTCAACGCTGTTGGTGAGGTGTTGAACAAGTTGTGTTAACGGTTTTTGTTGAAGATAACTAAGCGAAGTGTTGTTTAAAGTTAGATCCTTAATAACATAATGCTGTCCGGCTAAATCGAAAGTCTTAAGTTTGGTTTTAAAAGCACCTAAATAAAGTTTTACGTCATTTCCGGCAACGTCATCACGATACGTAATGCCGATATCTTCGAAGGAAACTTTATCGACAGAAAACTTTAGGGTGGAAGTGGTGTCTTTATCTACTTTTTCTTCAGGTTTTTTCTGATCGCTCATAAACGCATCAACCAGAAAGGAAAAGTTAAAAGTGGTATCCGGATTTATTCGTTTTACATTGGCGCGTATGTTTTTAAGCTCAATGTTATTGACTTCAACAGTGTTTTTTAAAAGCTTAAATAAACTGATGTCGACCGCCAGCTTTTCAGCATATAAAAGGGTGTCGCCTTTCCTATCTTCGATATAAAATTTATTTAAAACAACATCTTTCGGAAGTGCAATTTTAACGCTTTCCAGGCGTACTTCCGTTTTTGTTTTATTCTTAAGGTAATTAATGGCCTTACCTTTAACGAAGTTTTGTACAGCGGGTATGTTTAATGAAAGTGCCAGGGCAACAACAAGAATGATTACAGAGGCAATTACCCAGAGTAAAACTTTAAGACTTTTACGTACGTATTTATTCAAAGCTACTTATGTTTGGTGTTTTTAAATGAAGGAGCCAACTTTAAAATTAATTAAAGCGATCTTTTATAATTACTACAAAAAATAACCTAAATTGTTCGCCCCCCATAAAAAAAAAATATGACCAGCGGGTATAGATTTATAAAGATATGAATTTAACGAAATTAAGTATAAGCTTTGAAGAATATACTGGCATCGAGGAGTTGAGTAACCCAGATAAAATCTTATGCGAACAGGCAGAAAAGGCTTTGGCAAGTTCTTATTCGCCCTATTCAAAATTCAGGGTAGGAACTGCTGTTCGTCTGGCTTCAGGAGAAATAGTCTTAGGTAGCAACCAGGAAAATCTTGCTTACCCATCGGGCTTATGTGCAGAGCGCGTTGCGCTTTTTTCAATAGGCGCCAATTATCCTGATGCGGTTATTGAAAGTATGGCGATTACGGCGAAAACCGATAATTTCGAAATTTTAAACCCTGTTACCTCTTGCGGAGGGTGTTTGCAGGTCATGGTAGAATTCGAAAGAAAGCAGCAAAAGCCAATTGAAGTTATTTTTTACTGCTTAAATGGCGCTGTTTTGAAAGTACCTGGTGTAACGAGTTTATTGCCCTTCGCTTTTGTAGAGGAAAGATTGGAACGATAGCTTATATTTGGGTTTTTGAAAATATGAAACAGCTTTACATCCTAATCTTCTTCTTTTTTATTACTGCTTTGGCTCAGGCGCAAAAGGCATTAAAAGTTAATTCTATTTACAAAATAGTTTACTGGCGCTCTGCAGACGGTAAACCTAAAGGGGATAGAAATTCAACAGTTGTGATTGCCAGCGCAAAGCAAAATGTATTAAGTACTGAAACTATATTAGCGAACAATGCCAAATATCCATTCGAACAAAGTGTTGTTTACAAACCGGAAAACATTCTTCTTCAGGTTGCAGATTTAGGTAAAAACAATCAAATTTTTACTGCTGATAGCACAGCGATTGCTAAACAGGCATTCGAATTTAGTAGCGAAACTAAAGTGATTTTAGGTTACACGTGCAAAAAAGCAAAAACAATTGTAAACTCCAATACCATTGAATTGTGGTACACTACTGATGCCGGAATTAAAGCTGCTCCGACCGTTTTAGGGCAGAACCTGGGTTTGGTATTGGAACAAGTCCGAAATGGGAATAGTTATGTAACAGCAACAAAGATTGAAGAAGTTAATAACTACAAACCGATTGATTTAGGCGCACAAAAACCAACAGATGGATTAACATATAAAGATTTGCTTTGGAAAAGCAGGTTTACCACGCTGAACGTTTTCAATAACGAAACCATCAATTTTACAGACAAACTCAGCTCTGATTCTATTTTCCGATTTGCCGGTGGAACAGTTATCGCCAGAAAAATTAAATTCCCCGACGTACCGGCCAGTCCAAATGTTTTTGTCGATGTAACGGAACAATCTAACGGCGATGCTTACGATAGAACAGGTTCTGTTTTTATTATTCCAACGGATAAACCAACGAGCCTGATGGACGCGCTAAAGAATTCGGTAAAGGTTTTGCCCGTTTATGACAATGGTAATGGAAAAGTTTACCAGGGTGTTGTGGCTACGCCAAACTATAATCCTGTTATTGAACTGATGCGGTTTTTTACGCCCTTTGGTGTCGGGAAATACAATAACCTGAAGTTAAAAGATAAAACCTGGGCAGATAAAGTTTATTATAGACAAGACATTTCAGAATTATTTCCATTACTGAATGGAAAAGAAGCTTGGGTAGCGGTTTTTATCGGTAATTATGATAAGGGCGGTCACAAGGTTTCTGTAAACATTACCCTTCATAATGGCGGCAGGGAAAAGGCTGATAAAGCCATAATTATGCCTTTATTTAATTCTACTAATGTAATGGAAATGGCCGGACAGGAATACGCAACCATGTTTAGCAATGATAAGGGTTTGGAGGTTTCATTTACATTGGCTAAAGATGTTAAAGATGCAAAATTACGTTACCTTACAACTGGTCATGGTGGTTGGGGTGGTGGTGATGAGTTTGTTCCTCGGAAAAATACCATCTGGCTGGATGGAAAGGAAGCTTTTGCTTTTACACCATGGCGGCAGGACTGTGGTTCTTACCGCTTATCAAATCCCGCCTCTGGTAATTTTGAAAGCGGTTTATCTTCATCTGATTTAAGTCGTTCAAACTGGTGCCCCGGAACGGTAACCAATCCGAATATCATCAGTTTAGGCGATTTGAAGGCCGGGCAACATACCATTAAGGTAACCATTCCAATGGGACCACCGCAAGGTTCGAGTTCAAGTGCCTGGAATGTTTCCGGGGTGCTTTTAGGAACAGAATAAAAGTTTATCAGTATGATTTCACCTTGCTTAAAACAATTACACTATTATGCCATTCTACATTTAAACAAAATAGTAACTTTGACGAAAATTTTGAATGAATGAGTTTTGAATGAGTGGATAGGTCTGTAAGTCGAACATTCTATCCTTTAATCATTCCGTCATTTTATTATTTCCATGAACATGAAGAAAGTAAAAGTTGGCTTGGTACAAATGACTTGTACTAAAAATAAACAGGAAAATTTAGAGAAGGCTATCGTTAAGATAAGGGAAGCAGCTGCTAAGGGTGCACAAATCGTATGTTTGCAAGAGCTTTTTACCTCATTATATTTCTGCGATGTTGAGGATTACGATAATTTTGAATTGGCTGAAAAAATTCCTGGTCCTTCTACGGATGCTTTGCAAACTGTCGCCAAAGAATTGGGCGTTGTTGTAATTGCTTCGTTGTTCGAGAAACGCGCTGAAGGTTTGTATCATAATACAACAGCTGTTTTAGATGCTGACGGTTCTTATTTGGGGAAATATCGCAAAATGCACATTCCTGATGATCCGGCTTATTATGAGAAATTTTATTTTACTCCGGGCGATTTGGGTTATAAAGTCTTTGAAACGAAGTTTGCTAAAATCGGTATTTTAATATGTTGGGACCAATGGTATCCTGAGGCTTCCCGAATAACTGCTTTAATGGGTGCGGACATTATGTTTTATCCAACAGCTATAGGTTGGGACACCACGCAGGATGAGGAAACAAATCGAGATCAATACAATGCCTGGCAAACTATCCAGCGTTCACATTCGGTAGCCAATGGTGTACCTGTTGTAAGTGTAAATCGTGTTGGTTTCGAGCAAGAAGGTCGTATGAAATTCTGGGGTGGAAGTTTTGCCACAAATGCACAGGGCAAATTACTTTATCTAGCCTCTCACGATCAAGAAGAAACCGAAGTTGTGGAACTGGATTTAGACCAAAGTGACTTCATGCGTAAACACTGGCCTTTCCTGAGAGACAGACGAATCGATTCTTATCAGCCAATTACGAAGAGGTATATTGATGGGGATTAAGCTTAAAGGCTAAAGACCAAAGCTCAAAGCGAAAAATCTCTAGAATCGTCATTTCGAGCGGAGTGCAAACGAGTCGAGAAATCTAACTTCAGGTATTTATTAGTAGATCGCTCCATTTCGCTGCGCTTCAGTCGAGATGACGACTATCCAAATCCATGGTTTGTGTCCTCACGAACCATTCATTTTCTAAAACAAAAATTGATGTCAAATTTCCCTCCTAAAGAGTATTTAAATCTAAATCAATTCGATTATTCTCCTAAACAACAGGGTTATGCGTTCCCTGCTGAATGGGCTAAACATGAAGCAACCTGGTTAAGCTGGCCGCACAAAGAAGCGAGCTGGCCAGGGAAAATGGAAATGATTTACAAGCCATATTGTGAATTTATTAAAGCGGTTGCCGAAGGCGAAAAAGTTCGCATCAATGTCAAGGATGAGGAAATGAAAGCTTTTGCTTCTTCTGAATTAGCGAGAGTTGATGCAGATTTAAGCCAGATTGAATTCTATTTCAACGAAACGAATGATGCGTGGTGCCGCGACCATGGGCCTGCATTTTTGCTTAAAGGAAATGAGAAAGCGGTAGTCGATTGGGGTTACAATGCCTGGGGTGGAAAATATCCGCCATTTGACTTGGATGATGTGGTACCTACAAAAATTGCAAAACATTTCGGTTTGCCATTGTTCGCGCCAGATATTGTGATGGAAGGTGGTTCTGTTGAATTTAACGGTGCTGGTACAGTTTTAACAACAACGGCTTGTTTGCTCAACAAAAATCGTAATCCACATTTAACCAAAGAGCAGATTGAAAAATATTTGCTTGAATATTATGGTCAAGAACAGGTTTTATGGTTAGGCGACGGAATTATAGGTGATGATACGGACGGACATATTGACGATATCACTCGTTTCGTAAATGAAGATACCGTTTTAACGGTTGTAGAAAGCAATCCGTTAGATGAAAACTATATTTTGCTGCAAGAGAACTTAGAAGCCTTAAAAGCGATGAGACTAACAGATGGGAGACCGCTAAACATCGTGGAGTTGCCGATGCCCTCGCCCGTAATTTATGATGATACGCGTTTGCCGGCATCTTATGCAAATTTTTACATTGCAAATGCTGCAGTAATTGTTCCGGTATTCGATGATGTGAACGACCAAAAAGCTTTGGATATTATTCAAGCTTGTTTCCCAGATAGAAAGGTGATCGGCATCAATTCGGTAGATATTATCTGGGGATTAGGCAGTTTTCATTGCTTGAGTCAGCAGGAGCCAGCTCTTTAAGTCTTAATTCGAAAGTCATTAGTCAATTTCGTTTTAAGTATTAACTTTACAACAGTTTAAATTTTTTATAAATTATATAAAAGTCCCCTTTAGGGGATTTAGGGGTTATGAAATTATTAGAAGGAAAAACCGCATTAATTACAGGCGCATCGAAAGGTATTGGTCGTAAAATAGCTGAAAAATTTGCTGAGCAAGGTGCAAATGTTGCTTTCACTTATTTATCATCAGTAGAAAAAGGCGAAGCATTGGAGCAAGAATTACAAAGCTTTGGAACAAAAGTTAAAGGCTACCGTTCTGATGCATCAAAATTCGACCAGGCAGAACAATTAATTAATGACGTAGTTGCCGAATTCGGAACAATCGACATCGTTGTAAATAACGCAGGTATTACCAAAGATGGTTTGTTAATGCGTATGAGTGAAGAAAACTGGGACGACGTTATCAACATCAACTTAAAATCTATATTTAATGTTACTAAAGCCGCATCGAAAGTGATGATGAAAGCCCGTAAAGGCGTTTTTATTAATATGAGTTCGGTGGTAGGGGTTACAGGTAATGCCGGACAAGCAAATTACGCTGCATCTAAAGCGGGTATTATTGGTTTTACTAAATCGGTGGCTAAAGAATTAGGTTCAAGAAATATTCGCGCTAACGTGGTGGCACCTGGTTTCATTCGTACCGAAATGACGGAGGTTTTAGACCCTGCAGTGGTTGCTGGCTGGGAAAAAGATATTCCGCTTAAACGTGCCGGCGAAACGGATGATATCGCAAATGTTTGTGTTTTCCTGGCATCAGATATGAGCGCTTATGTAACCGGACAAACACTATCTGTTTGCGGCGGAATGCTTTAAAGATGAAAGATAAAAGAGCAAAGAATAAAGATAAGTCGTAGATATATTTTCTAATATTAAAAGGCCTGAGGTAAATTAAAATATTAACCTTAGGCCTTTCGCATTTTACCTTAATACATATTGTCCCTTATCTTCTTTCATATTTAATGCAGTTTTATTCTTCTCAAAAGCCAGGTAGCCCGGTTGCAAGGTTTTCCAAAAGCGGAGCTGTAAAGGAAATTGAGCTGAATACTTCTTCATATTTGCATCAGTCATTTTGAATGGGTAAATGTTAACCGGAATTTTATCTTGACCAGTGTTTATAGCTTCAATGCCTAAAATGTAAACTTCCTTAATCTTATCATCCGTAAGCGGAATGCAACCAACAGTTACACAATTTCCATGGATGTAAATGTCGCCGCCAGTTTTTCTATTTTTGCCTGTTCTGGCTAAATCAACGGCATTTGGATAGTTTACACCAAGCGATAGATGAAAACTGCTCATCGGATTAAAAACATTGATGTAATAAAAGCCTTCAGGTGTTTGTCCGTCGCCCTTTATCACTTTAGGGCCCAAAGTACCGGAATGTGCACAGAAATCGTAGGTTCTGAATAGGGAATGGTTTTTATCTGATTTAGATTTCAACCAAACTTCTAATTTTCCTTCCGCCTTATATGCGTTGATGAGCATCGAAAAATCATTGCCATAACCTGCTGCTTTGATGGATTTCTTTAAAGCTTCCCATTTCTCATCATAAGCTTTTTCTACTCTTTCGAATTTAATTTGGGTTGCCTTGAAATTATTTTGCGCGTTGGCCATCATGCTCATGGACAAGAGAAAGATTAAACAGGTTAATTTCATGGAATTCTTTGGCCAAATCTAATTATTTAACCACAGAGAACCACAGAGATTTTTTTTTGTGAATAATCACAGAGAAACACAAAGTATTTCTCTTTTTTAATAAATCTTGTTATCTAATCTCTGCGTATCTCTGTGCCTAACTTTGTGTCCTTTGTGGTTAAATCTAACGGCTGCATTTCTTTGCGGTTAAACACAAAATTAGCATCTTTATAAAATATGAACAGCTTTTTTGCCGGTGCTTCTATTTTGTATTTTCTGGGTTGCCTTGCTTTGGGTGTTTTATATTCCTGGTTGCTGTACCAGCGAAATAAAAATCTTGATAAAAAACTACAATATGGTTTAGCCACTGTCAGGACTGTTGCTGTTACAGGTATTGCATGGTTGATATTCGCGCCATTAATTAAAACGCTAAACTATACTTTAGACAAACCTGTCATTATTATCGGGCAAGATAACTCACTTTCCGTAGGACAGGTTAAAGCAGCTACCTTTAATCAGAAATTATACGAGGAAAATCTTAAGGTTTTACAGGATAGATTATCAGATAAGTATGAAGTAAAAACTTACAATTTCAGCGATTCTGTCGGAGATGGATTTGATTTCAAGAAACAGGGAAAGCTTACTGATGCCTCTGCTTTTTTCCGAAAAATTGGAGATGAATACACCAATAGGAACGTTGGAGCAATCGTTTTGGCTAGCGATGGAATCTTTAATCATGGCGGAAACCCTCTTTACAGCATCAACCAGATTAATGCGCCGGTTTATACTATTGCCCTGGGCGATAGCATTCCAAAGCGTGATGTTTTAATTTCAAATATAAACTACAACAACATCGTTTATTTGGATGATGATTTTACCATTGAAGTTCAGGTTCAGGCATTCCAAAGTGACCGGGAGAATACGGCTTTAACAGTCAGCCAGAATGGTGCTAAAGTTGAGCAACAAAATGTTGCAATTTCTGGAAATTCATTTGTTAAAACGGTTTCAGTAAAATTACATGCGGGTAAAATTGGTGTCCAGAAGTATACCGTCCAGCTTGGTGTACTGACTAATGAGATTACGACGATAAATAATTCGCAAACCTTCTATGTGGAAGTAATTGATGGCAGGCAGAAGGTATTGTTGGCTGCCGCTGCTCCACATCCTGATTTAGGGGTTTTAAAAGAAGCAATTTCGCTTAATAAGCATTACGAGGCTAAACTTGCATTGGCTGATGATTTAAATTCAACAGACCCCACTAAATTCGACCTAATCGTTTTATATCAACTGCCAGATGCACAAAACACTCCACCTTCATTTTTGAAGAAAGTTACCGCTTTAAAGAAACCTGTCTGGTATATTCTTGGTGCACAATCTAACGTGCATGCATTCAATCAAATTCAGACTCAGGTCAATTTGAGTTCCGCTAACGGCTCTGTTCAGGAAGTTTATCCAGATTTTAAGAATGGCTTCACGAGCTTCAATTTATCAGAAGAAGATAAAAAGCAGTTTTCAGGTTTCGATCCATTGTTGATGCCTTTCGGTAGATTAACAGTAAATGCAAGCGCAACTTCAGTTTTTAATCAGCGTATAGGGAAAGTGATTACGCAACAACCATTATTGTTTTTTACTAATGAAAATGGTTTAAAAGCCGGTTATTTAATGGGTGAGGGCTTGTGGCGATGGAAATTATCAGCTGCTGAAAATGAAATTGAACAATCGAGTTTAAATGATTTAATTTCTCAAACCGTTCAATATCTTTCCATAAAGGATGATAAAAGTAGATTTAAGGTTTTTACATCTAAATCTGCTTACGATGAAAATGAATCAATCCAATTCAATGGAACACTTTACAATGAAAGTTATCAGCCAGTAAACGAATCTGAAGTGAACTTGCAGATAAAAAATGATGCAGGAAAGTTTTTTAACTATGTTTTCTCGAAAACTGACAAGGGCTATCTACTCGACGCGGGAGCAATGCCTGCGGGAAATTATTCTTATGTAGCCAATACTTCTCTTGGTGGTCAAAAATTTACTGCCACTGGAAGTTTTTACGTGAATGCGTTAATTGCAGAATATCAGCAAACAACAGCTAATCATCAATTGCTCAATACCATCTCCAAACAAAGCAATGGCAGGCTTTTTATGCCGGCAGATTTATTGAAAATTGCTGATGAAATCCTGAAAAATGAGAACATCAAGACCATCAGTTACGAAGATCGTAAATACGATGAACTCATTAATATCAAATGGTTATTCGGGTTGATTTTAGCTTTGCTAAGTGTGGAGTGGTTTTTACGTAAAAGAAGCGGGGAGTTGTAAGTAAGCGGCTTAATTTTAACCACAAAGTTCACAAAGAAAGGGCGCAGAATACACAAAGGTTGTTTGTAATTATTATCTATAACTTTATTTTCTTTGCGAAAACCTGGGTGCCTTTGCGGTTAATTTGAAAATTATTATCAGAAACTGCACCAAAAACGCAGGGCTGGTTGTAAAAACTGAAACCTCATCTTCCTCTCTCTGAATGCCTCTGTGCGCTCTGTGGTAAAACTTAAACTTTATTTTCTTTGCAGAAAACTTTGCGGCCTCGGCGGTTAAATTGAAATTATTAACAGAAAATGCACCAGATACGCAGGGTTGATCGTAAAAACTGAAACCTCCTTTCCTCTCTGTGAATGCCTCTGCGAGCGCTGTGGTAAAGCTTAAACTTTATTTTCTTTGCGGAAAACCTGGCGGCCTTTGCGGTTAAATTGAAATTGTTAACAGAAAATGCCCCAAACACGCAGGGTTGGTTGTAAAACAAAAACCTCATTTTCTTCTCTGTTAATGCCTCTGTGCGCGCTGTGGGAAAACTTAAATTTTATTTTCTTTGCGGAAAACTTTGCGGCCTTTGCGGTTAAATTGAAAACTGCCAGCTAAACTGCAAACTGAATTAATGCCACTCATCTTTATACACAAACTTAGGCATGTGCCATTGGTATTTTATAGAAAGTAATCTAATCGCTAAACCAATAACAGCCGCTATAACGGTTGCCATTAATTCACTTCCATGGAAATGTTCCATACCGATATACACTGCTCCTGTAACGATTGCTGCACTGGCGTAAATTTCTTTCCTGAAAAGAAATGGAACTTCATTACAAAGGACATCTCTTAGGACACCGCCGGCACAACCAGTAATCATTCCACTGAATAAAACAATCAGATAAGGTAAATGAATCGTCTGTGCCACCTGACAACCTATTATAGTAAAAACAACCAATCCCATGGCATCGAGGTAAAGGAAAAGTTTTTTGAGTTTCGTCATTACGGATGCGATTAAAGCCGCAAATAGGGCTGCACCAGCTGTAATTACTAAATACTCAGGATGTTCTACCCAGCTCATGGGGTAATGACCAAACAATACATTTCTGACCGTTCCACCACCCAATGCAGTAACCCAGGCGATGATGCAAACACCAACCCAGTCCATATCTCTTCTGCCAGCAGAAAGCGCGGCAGTCATGGCCTCGGCAGTGATTGCAATGATGTATAAAATATGGAGCATAGAGCGAGGATTGTCTAAATTGAATTATTCAAATTGCTCAATTGTTTTATTGTTAACTTTCAGAATTTTAAATTCGAATAAATATTAGTTAATTATAAATCCTGCTTTATCCTTAAATCCTGGTTTAATCCTTCCTTATCCTTAAATCTGGTATATGCTGGTTATAATCTTGGTTAATCTTTCTTCTCTTCATGAATGATAACAAAAACGTCTTCGTTAGCTTTTTTCATGAAATACTTTTCCCGGGCGAATTTTTCAGCAGTACTTAAGTTGGTGTTAAGCTCGTTTAAATCCTTTTTGATCTGAGCGGTTTCTTTTTCGAAATATTCCTTTTCTTCCTGCAATTTATTCGCCTGGCTGCGGTATTCGTATTGCGACATCATATCGTTTTTATCAAAAAACAGCATCCAAACCGCAAACGCAGCTGTTGCGATAAAATACTTATTACGGAAAAGGTCTATTAAACGTTTCATTTTATGATATCAGAAAGTAAATGTATAAAAAAACATCCGAAGATTTAAAATCTACGGATGCTCTGCAAATAAGTTTTTCAACTTCTTAACACCCTACACGCCTAAAGCGGCGGAATGCATTTTCTTATTTCCTTTAGAGGAATCAGAGGTTTATTTTTTCGCGTACTTGAACTTTGAACCGATGAAACGAGCGTTTTCACCCAATTCTTCTTCAATACGCAACAATTGATTGTATTTTGCTATTCTGTCAGAACGAGATGCAGAACCGGTTTTAATCTGTCCACAGTTTAGTGCAACAGCCAAATCAGCAATGGTAACATCTTCTGTTTCTCCCGAACGGTGACTCATTACCGAAGTATAACCACTATTTTGAGCTAACGTAACTGCATTAATTGTTTCAGTCAAAGAACCGATTTGATTCACTTTTACCAGGATTGAGTTTGCTGTATTCTCATCTATACCACGTTGTAAACGGGTAACATTTGTTACAAATAAATCATCACCAACCAATTGGACGTGGTCGCCGATTTTATCAGTTAAGCTTTTCCAGCCTGTCCAGTCATTTTCATCCATGCCGTCTTCAATAGAGATGATTGGATATTTTGCAGAAAGGTCAGCTAAATATTGTGCCTGTTCTTCGCTTGAACGAATCACACCTGTAGCACCTTCAAATTTAGTATAGTCATACTTGCCATCTTTGTAGAACTCAGATGAAGCGCAGTCTAATGCTAAACAAATTTGAGAACCTGGTTTGTAACCTGCGGTTTCAATTGCTTTCAAAACCGTTTCAATTGCATCTTCAGTACCATCAAAAGTAGGAGCGAAACCGCCTTCATCACCTACCGCAGTAGATAAGCCTCTATCGTGAAGAATTTTTTTCAAGCTATGGAAAACTTCAGTTCCCCAACGTAAAGCTTCAGAAAAAGATGGCGCACCAACCGGCATGATCATGAACTCCTGGAAAGCGATAGGCGCATCAGAGTGAGAACCGCCATTGATGATGTTCATCATCGGAATTGGCAAAGTGTTCGCGTTAACGCCACCGATATAACGGTATAAAGGCTGACCAATTTCATCAGCAGCAGCTTTTGCAACAGCCAGAGAAACACCTAAAATAGCATTAGCACCTAAGTTACCTTTGTTTTCAGTACCATCAAGTTCCAGCATTAATTTATCAATAGCGTTTTGCTCGAACACATCAATACCACGCAAAGCATCTGCAATTTTAGTATTTACATTTTCAACAGCTTTTAAAACACCTTTGCCTAAATAAGTAGATTTGTCCCCATCACGTAATTCAACAGCCTCATATTGCCCGGTAGACGCACCGCTTGGTACAGCTGCACGGCCAAAAGCGCCTGCTTCTGTTACTACTTCAACTTCTACTGTTGGATTGCCTCTCGAATCGAGGATTTGTCTGGCATGGACATTAACGATTATGCTCATTTCTATTTGATTTTTTGTTAATCTTTAAATGCTTAGTGTATAAAGTACAATTACTAAGCGTAACATCAAAGTTAGTATATTTTTTAAATAAATAAAGCGATTAGGCGTTAATGTTACGATAGATAATCAAGTTTTAATTTTAAATTAATATTGATTTTTGGAATGCAATTGCTGCCTTTTTTAAGCCCTCAATCGAGTTTAATGTTTATTCTTAAAGCCAAAATTATTAGGCCTTCTGTCAGTTAAAAACTGAAGGCAATGATATTAGGCGATCTTTATTTCATTGCGGTTGACTGAAGTCAACGCTCCATTATTGAGCTATAAACTTATAAAATGATTCGAATTCCCTGTGCCAAAACCATTCTGTGTGCTTTCCGTCCGCTTTTTCTATAAGCACCACATTTTTGTTCGAACCACCAGGATTAAGAATCGTGTAAGCCTTTTTCATTTCATGAACCATGGTTTGTCCTTCTTTATCGCCCACCACAAAAAATATTTTGCTCTTTTTAAGTGTATTCAGCTTATCTGTAATATCATCATAAATTTTCGGTGCTAACCAGAATGACGGGCTAAAAATTCCTGCGGAACCAAAAATTTTTGGATATTCTGTAATGGCGAACATTGAAATCAATCCGCCCATCGAACTGCCTGCAATGGATGTATTGTTAGCATCTTTTAAAGTTCTGTATTTCGAATCGATATATGGCTTTAAGGTCTCAACCAAAAAGGAGACATAAGCTTTTCCCTCACCTTTTCCATACTCGCTATCATAAGGATTGTATTCCGTTAATCTGTCGTCGTCGCCGTGGTCAATTCCGACAACTATCATCTCTTTTGCACCCTCGCGAATCAAGCTATCCATTACTGAATCCACAGCCCACTCATTAGCCCGTGGAGGATTCGCATGAAACAGATTTTGGCCATCCTGCATATAAATAACCGGATATTTCTTTTCCGACTTCGCATAATCTTTTGGTAAATAAATCCAGATCCGCCTGTGTTTATTTAGTTGTGGCATAAGAAACGCAGAATCAACCAGGTGTACATGGTCGCCAAAATGGTAGTCCTCTTCACACTTTTTAAAGTTATTTGTCCGGTTTGGCAAATTTAAATCCATACTGGTATCAACATATAAATTCGAATTTCTGTTTGTAGAATGTGAATTCCTAGCTTAATTGTAGTCTATACATATAAACCAGGGGGGAAATAAAAAGGAGACTTCTACATATTATGAAACTTCTCATTAAGGAGAACAACAAATAAGAAAATCTATTTTAACTCATCCAGTACCCGGAATAACTTTTTATTGATGCTACTGCCGCTGTAGTTATTAATGTTAATCACAACCACATATTTATTTCCCGATGCGTCTGTATGGTAACCTGCAAACGACGAAACATCATTTATAGTTCCACTTTTAATTTTCATACCATTATACTCTGGCAAACCTTTATAAAAATCAGGAAACCAATTTTCTTTTTGAATCTGGAATAATATACCGGCCATTGCTGAAGTTGTAACTCTATCACCGGGGGATAGTCCACTACCATCAATAATATTAAGTGCCGATTTATCTATGCCCTTCGCTGACCAAAAATTAATCTCGGTTTCTGCACCCTTCGATGTAGTCGCTGCTTTTCCAGATTTTAAGGCAATGGTTTTTAACAAGGTTTCGCCATATAAATTAATGCTCTTTTTTAAAAACCAGTAAGTAATTTCCGTTAGTGGAGGCGAACTGATCGTGTTTATTTTTTGTGTAATACCAGGAATCATCTGGTTTTTCAAATCCAGTAGTCTCGCAGTTGTTGCTGGTTGCTCGGTCGGAATTCCTAATTTTTTTAACGTATCTTGTAGACGATAGGCGCAATCAAAAGCAGGGTCGGGGAGCGCAACAGATATTCCGGCTTTGTTAATTCCCAATCCCCAACTGCCACGCAGATAAGCAACGTTGCTGTAAGGTGGAAGAAATGCATAACTTCTGTCACCCGTTCCTGAGGCACCAGTTCTCAATTCATTTACGATTTGAACATATGGGGTTTCTGGCATAGTTTTGACCACCTTAACTTGTTCAGCTACGCTTGAACCTGGTTTTAGGTGGATATCAAATTGGTTTTCCCTCCAGGCTAAACCCGAAGTTCCGGCGCCATAGTAATTTCCAATATCCTGCCAAACCCATCCCTCTGGCGTGGTTTGTGTACCGAAAATTCGGTCATCGCCAATTACCGAGCCCTCAATCTTTTTTATTCCTGCCGTTTTTATAGCGTCCACCCACTGTGTTAAAACTATTTTTTCTTTATTCTGATAGCGCCATGAGCCTAAAGTTGGGTCTCCGCTGCCGATGATGATTAGGTTGCCCTTCAAAGTTCCATCGCCTGTTACATTTCCTGAATAAGCCAGGGTCGTTTGAAACCGAAAATCCTTGCCAAGAATGCTGAAGGCCGTAGCCGCAGTGATGGTCTTTAATGTTGAGGCCGTTGCCATTCCGATTTGCTCATTTCTTGCGAAAAGCATTTTGCCTGTATTTGCATCTAAAACACAAAGCGAGGTAATGGCATGTTTTGCCTGTTCATCAGCCAATAAATTATTGAACGCTTTTTCAAGGTTTTGAATTCTGTTTTGAGCAAAACAACTTAAGGATAGCAGAGTAAAGAATAAGGCAGACTTGAAAAACTTCATATTGTAAAAATAAATGAAATAAAAAAAGTGATGTGTAACAAACACATCACTTTTTTATAATTATGTTGTCACTCTGAATTTATTTCAGAGTCTTCTTGAATTAAGATGCTGAAATAAATTCAGCAAGACGTGTCGGTAGTTAAACTAATTCTTTTCGAATTAAATATTCTGCAATCTGAACTGCATTGGTTGCAGCACCTTTACGCAAGTTATCGGCAACAATCCAAAGGTTTAATGCTTTCGGAGCCGATTCATCTCTGCGAATACGTCCAACAAACACCTCATCTTTTTCATGCGCATCTTTAGGCATTGGATATTTTAAGTTTGCTACATCATCAACAACGATAATGCCGGGCGATTTTTCCAGAATACTACGCACTTCAGCCAGATCGAAATCGTTTTCAAACTCAATGTTAACCGATTCTGAGTGACCGCCCATAACCGGAATACGAACAGTCGTTGCAGTAACCTTAATGTTGTTATCACCCATGATTTTATTGGTTTCCTTAACCATTTTCATTTCTTCCTTGGTATAGCCGTTTTCCATGAAAACATCTATATGAGGTAAAACATTTAAGTCAATTTCGTAGGGATAAGCTTTTGGTCCATCAATACCTTTACGCTCATCCATCAATTGCTCGACCGCTTTAACACCTGTTCCGGTAACCGATTGATAAGTTGAAACCACTACACGCTTAATTTTGTATTTATCGTGTAAAGGTTTTAAAACCACGACCATTTGAATGGTAGAACAGTTTGGATTTGCAATAATTTTATTATCGATAGAAAGTTCGTGCGCGTTAACTTCAGGAACTACTAATTTTACATTGGGATCCATTCTCCATGCAGACGAGTTATCGATAACCGTTGTGCCAGCTTCTTTGAACCGTGGTGCATGCTCTAATGAAGTGTTTCCACCAGCAGAAAACAAGGCAATATCCGGTTTCATAGCAATTGCAGTATCCATGCTAACGATTGGGAACTTCTTACCCTTAAAAGTAATTTCCTTACCAACACTCTTTTCAGATGCTACCGGAATTAACTCTGTTAAAGGGAAATTTCTCTCCTCCAATACTTTTAACATTACAGTGCCAACCAAACCGGTTGCACCTACTACTGCTACTTTCATTTTAAATTTTAATTATTATATTTACTAAACATTTGATATAAGCCCAAATATGAAGAAAATTCTGCTTATATCCCTATTGTTATTTTGTAAAAATACATTTTCCCAGGTTTCTGATTCATTTATTGACGGCGATTTCTCCCAAAATCCTACCTGGAGTGGCGATGTGAATCATTTTCAAATCAATGCTCAAAAGCAATTGCAATCACAAGGGCAAGCGCTTGCGTCTCAGACAATTTCTTTATCTACGGCAAGTCTGTTAAGCTTAAATGCCAGCTGGACGTTTTTTGTGCAGCTCAATTTCGACCCGACGACAACCAACTTTGTCCGGATTTACCTAACATCCGATAAGGAAGATTTAAAGGCAGGTTTAAATGGCTATTTTGTGCAAATAGGAGAGACGGGCGCAAGCGATGGATTTAATCTATACAAGCAGAGCGGAACGTCACTTACAAAAATTATCTCCGGCGCTCAGAAAACAAGAGTTAATGCTAATATCGTTTTAGCAAAGATTAAGGTCGCAAGAGATGCCGCCGGCAAATGGGAATTATTCACCGATGTATCGGGAGGGAATAATTTTATACTTGAGGGAAGCGTTACAGATAATAGTTTTACAACTTCGGCCTTTGCAGGCTTTTTTTGCAGGTATGCCACTGCATCAAGATACAACCAATTTATCTTCGATGATTTTGCCATTGATGATTTAGTTCCTGATAAAACACCACCAACAATTAAAAGCGTTACCACGATCGATGCCTATAATCTGGATGTCACCTTCTCTGAGCCTTTAGATCTGAAATCTGCAACAGATGCCGTAAATTATAGTCTATCGAATGGATATGGCAGTCCATCAAATGTCATTTCAACCGCTTTGGCAAATGTTTACAGATTAACTTATCCGAAAGAATTTATAACAGGCGATTACCACCTGGCTGTAAGAGATGTAATGGACAAAAAAGGAAATTTAATCGTTGCCAATAGTAGTTTAAGTTTTACATATATCAAACCTTACATCGCGAGGTACGGTGATGTGGTCATAAACGAAATATTTGCAAATCCGACAGGAAGCCCGGCCTTACCACAGAAAGAATTTATTGAAATCTGGAATACAACAAACGAATTTATTTTAACTAAAGGCTGGATTTATACTGATCAAACTTCAACTTACGCATTTTCGGCCGATACAATTAAACCTAATCAATTTTTAATTCTTACCGCTAAAGCTGATGAAGCTTTGTATAAGCCTTATGGGAAAACAATCGGACTTTCCCCGTGGCCGAGCCTGAATAATGATAAAGATATCCTAACACTAACCGATAACACTGGCAAACTTATTGATAAAGTTGACTACTATGACGTCTGGTATAAAGATGATGTAAAGAAAAAAGGCGGTTACAGCTTAGAGCTAATCGACCCCATGAATGTTTGCGGCGGAACTCAAAATTGGTCAGCTTCCAGCGATGTTTCAGGCGGTACACCAGGTAAACAGAATTCTGTGTACAGGACTCAGATAAGCTCAGGAATTCCGAAACTTTTATCAGCAAGTGTAATCGACAGTGTAACCGTACAGATCGGGTTTTCAAAGCCTGTTGACAGTTTATTTGCCGTTCAGCTCCAAAATTATGTAGTCAATAATGGTATTGGCAATCCGCAGTCGGTTAGCATTCAATCACCAGGCTTTGATGTAGTTACGCTTCAGTTTTCAAAAGAATTATCAAGAGGAATCGAAAATACAATAATCGTTACCAACCTGACTGATTGTGCGGGAAATGTTATAAGCCCAACAGCAAACACGGCTAAATTATTTATTGCGAAGAAAATAGCCGCTAACGATATTTTAATTTCAGAAGTAGTTTTTAATCCAAAAGTTGGGAGTGTAGATTTTGTGGAAATCTATAATAATACAGACCATATTTTAGATTTGAAAGATTTACAGCTGGCCAATTTAGATGCAACGGGAAAAGCCGGGAATGTTAAAAATGTATCGAGCCAGAGTTTATTAATGCCACCAAAAACATATTGGGTAATTACGTCGAATGTTGCTGTCGTGAAAAACGACTATTCCTGTGAAAATCCAGATAATTTTGCGCAGATAAGTAGTATGCCTATTTACAATAATGATAAAGGAACAGTGATTTTATTGAGGAATAGCTTACAAGTTGATAGATTTGATTATTCTGAAAAGATGCATGTTGCCCTGCTTCAAAATCCTGACGGCGTTTCTTTAGAAAGGGTATCTTTTTACAAAGGTGCTAATGATTTAGGTAATTTTAAATCTGCAGCAGCATCTGTAAGATTTGCAACCCCAACCTATAAAAACTCACAGGAGCCTAATGGCGAAGAAAGTTATGTAAAATTGCTGTCCAAAACTTTTTCACCCGATGGGGATAATTTTGAAGATCTATTAACGCTTAATTACCAGGTTACGGAAGATGCCAGTTTTGCAACCGTCCTTGTTTATTCGGCTAAAGGAAGGTTAATAAAAAGCCTGATGAAAAATCAAACAATTGGAACAAAAGGCATGCTCATTTGGGACGGTCTAGGAGATGACGGAAAATTAGTCCCGATTGGAATTTATGTCGTCTTGTTTGATGTTTTTGACCTGGAGGGACATACGAAGCGTTACAAAAATACTTGTGTGTTGGCGGCTAAGTTGAATTAATAATTTTTTAGATAAAGACTTACGAAGTTTTGAAACTTCGTAAGTCTAATGAGGATTATATTAAATTAGCTTTAATATAAGCACAACTCTTAGCAACCGATTCAATAGGGTTGGGATTGTAATTGGTTTCGTGTTCTACAAAATAGTGCTGCATCCCAGACAGTTTTGCTTCAGTAAAAATTGCTTTAAAATTAATTGACCCGTTGCCTACTTCAGTATTCCATTCGGGTTTTGCTTTATCCATATCCTTAACATGCCACATTGTAAAACGCCCGGGATATTTTTTAGATAAAGCGATTGGATCATTTCCAGAACGAACGGCCCAATATAAATCCAGCTCGAAATTGACCAGATCCTTGTCGGTTTCGGATAAATAAATGTCGTAGCCTGTTGTATCTCCTAATTTTTTGAATTCAAAATCGTGGTTATGATAAGCAAATTTTAATCCCGATGCTTTCGCTAGTTCAGCAACTCTATTAAAGTCATCAGCCACTTTTTTGAAACCATCGACACCTTTATTCATATCTACATGAGCACCTGCAATAGTGAAATACTTTCCGCCAATTGCTGCAGATGATTCGATATCAGCTTTTAGTTTATCTGTATTTCTGGTTTTGCTAAATTCATCCATGCCATAGTGGCCGCTTGGTGCTTTTAATCCGTTATCCTTCAACAAATTTTTAAACTCTTTTGGCGTTAATCCCCAAAATTTACCATTGGCAAAGCCATAAGTTTCTACTTCTTTGAAACCAGCCTGAGCTACCTTTTCAATTACACCTGTTACATCAGTAGGCAATTCCTTCCGTAAAGAATACAGCTGCAAGCCAACTTTTTTTGTTACTTTATCAAAAGCGAAAGATGGAATTAACAATGCTGCGCCAGCTGCTAATCCTGCCTGTTTTATAAATGTTCTTCTTGAGTTCATCGACAATGCTTTTATTTAAATTAACTCTTTTTTAATGTAAGCGCAACTTACGGCAATTGACTCAAGCGGATTTGGATTGTAATTGGTTTCATGCTCAACAAAAAAATGTTTCATACCAGAAAGTTTCGCAGATGCAAAAATTGTTTTAAAGTCTATAGCACCTTTTCCTACTTCCGTATTCCATTCTTTTTTGGTTTTATCCATGTCTTTCACATGCCACATGGTAAAGCGTCCTGGATTTTCCTTGAACAACTTAATCGGATCATGACCCGAACGGACAACCCAATACAAGTCCAGCTCAAAGTCGACCATACTTTTATCTGTTCCATTTAAGAGGATCTCATAACCCGTTGTATCGCCCAGCTTCTCGAATTCAAAATCATGATTATGATAAGCAATGCGAATACCCGCATCTTTGCACATTTGACCAGCCTTATTAATTTTGCCAACCAATTTTTTATAGTCATCGGCATTTTTCCTGACGCTTTGGTCTAACCAGGGCACAGTAACGTAGTCACTTCCTAAAACTTTAGCGGCGTCTACTGCGGCCTTTAACTCACCAGTATTATCCTCTAAAAGGTAACTGTAGTGACCACTAACAGCCTTTAAGCCATTAGCATCTAAAATTTTTTTGAATTCTGCAGGTGTAAATCCCCAAAACTGATCCTTGATAGAAAAACCATAGGTTTCAACTTCTTTAAATCCGGCTTTTGCTACTTTCTCTAAAACACCCTTTACATCTTTAGGAAGTTCCTCACGAAGCGTATATAATTGCAAGCCGACCACTCTTTTTTCTGCTGCAAAAGCAAATGAGGGCATTAAAAAAGCAGCGGCTGCTGTCATACTGCTATTGGTTATAAATTTTCTTCTCGATATCATATATTTTTCAAATATCGCAGATTGAAATAGCTTCCTTTAAAGAAGCCAGTTTATCTGCATTTTTAGGGATAAATTCTTGTGCTACGAAACCTTTAAAGCCTGTTTCTACTATAGCCTTCATTATAGCAGGGTAATAAAGTTCCTGCGTATCGTCGATTTCATTTCTGCCGGGAACACCAGCGGTATGGTAGTGCGCAATATAATTATGACTGCTTTTTATCGTGCTGATGACATTACCTTCATCGATCTGCATGTGGTAAATATCATATAACAATTTAAAGTGCTCAGATCCCACACGCTTACACAATTCGACACCCCATGGCGTGGTGTCGCACTGGTAATCTTTGTGATTTACTTTACTATTTAAAAGCTCCATAACTAAAACTACACCATGCTTTTCGGCAAGTGGCATGAGCTTCTTCAAGCCTTCGGCACAGTTGTTCCAGCCCGTTTCGTCATCTTTTCCTCGTCGATTTCCGCTAAAACAAATCAGGTTTTTATATCCTGCAGCTGCAACTAAAGGAATCATTTCAGAATAATTTTTGATTAACTGGTCATGAAACTTCTTGTCGTTGAAACCATCAACGAGGTTGATTTCAGCGCCATTACACATGCTGGATGTTAATCCGTGTTTTTTTAGCGTAGGCCAATCTTTCGGACCAACCAAATCGATTCCCGTTAAGCCTAGCTTTTTGGCTTCGATGCACAAAGTTTCTAAATCAAGCGCACTGAAACACCAACGGCACACAGAATGGTTAATGTTCCCTTTGAGTTTTGTTGTAGGCTCGATCAAATCTGTTTTATCCATAGCTAACGCCGAAAAACCGGAAGAAACACCAATTGCGGCCGTGCCGGCAATGATATTTTTTAAGGCGTTTCTTCTGTTTAAATTTGATTGCATGATTATATTGTTTTAGCGTCTACAGCCGCTTTTGATTTATCATTAAATACCAGCGCAAACAGCACAAATACAACCGCTGCGATACCGGCGGGAATAATCCAAACCATTTTCCAATCGATAACACCTTCTGCTGATTTATAAGCATCAGAAATTTTACCCGCAACGGCGAAGCCGATAAGCATACCTACACCGTAAGTAGCCAACGTAATCAAACCCTGAGCGGAGCTTTTAAAACGTTCGCCTGCTTTGGAATTTGTATAAATTTGCCCTGAGACAAAGAAGAAATCATAACAAACACCGTGTAAGGCAATACCAAGTATTAACATGAAGCTTAATTCGCCCGCATTGCCATATGCAAATAATGCATAGCGCACGGCCCAAGCCAACATACCAACTAGTATGGTCATTTTAAAGCCAAAACGTTTAAAGAAAATTGGTATAAAAAGCAGGAAAATAACTTCAGAGGCCTGACCGATTGTCATCTTTCCAGTGGGGTTATCTATTCCAATATCAGATAAGAATGGGTTGGCATTTTGATAATAAAATGCCAATGGAATACAAATCAGAATTGATGATATGAAGAAAATTAAGAAGTTTTTGTCCTTCAACAACTTTAGAGCATCCAGTCCTAAAACGTCAGAAACGGTAATTTTTTCCCCTGTAACTTTCGGAGGTGTTTTAGGTAACGTAAAGCTGAATACACCCAAAACCAACGAAACGATTCCGGCCATTAGGAAAGTGTTTCTTAGCAGACCGGATTCTGTTCCTTCTTTTGAATCCCAGTGGAAGAAGAAGCTGATAAGCAAACCCGCTGCAATCCAGCCGATTGTTCCCCAAATTCTGATGTTTGAAAATTCTTTTTCAGGGTCTTTCATTTGGTTAAACGAAACCGAGTTAACCAAGGCCAGGGTAGGCATGAAAAGAATCATATAGCCTAAAACATAAGGATAGAAAACACTTATTTCAGTTGCATTGTACATCTGGTACATTAAAACCGCGCCAATAATGTGTAAAACGCCTAAAATTCTTTCGGCATTAAAATATCTATCAGCAATTAAGCCAACAATAAAGGGGGCGATAATTGCGCCCCATGATTGTGTTGAAAATACAGCACCGGTTTCGGCGCCGGTTGCTTTTAAATTATTACCCAGGAACGTTCCTAAAGTAACGAACCATGCGCCCCAGATAAAAAATTCAAGGAACATCATGAAAGAAAGTTTAAAGCGAGTAGTGCTATTCATTTGGTTATTTGGTTTAGAAAAAGTTAGGTTGTTTTGTAAGAAAACGTCTGATCACATTATGCATTTTCTCTCTAAATCTTTAATAAATTATAGTTCTTTAATTGAAATGTTTTTATACCATACTTCATCACCATGATCTTGTAATGCGATTTTTCCGGTTTTGAATGTTCCCCAGTCTTTCCAAGTTGCAAACTTGCTGCCGGCAACCAGCGTTTTCCAATTGTCATCCCAAAGCGTAGTTTTTACAACCGTAACGCCGTTTAATATTAAGGTTAAATGGCCTTTTTTACTGATGATTTCGGCTGTATTCCATTGGCCAACCGGTTTTACCGGCTCGGATGTACTCTTTACCAAATCGTATAAATCTCCTGCACGGTGTTTTGTAATTTTTCCGTCCGGGTGACCATCATTATCAATTACCTGCATCTCTAATCCCGTTGAGTAAGTTGCGCCGAATTTTGGGTCTTCATGCACGTAAAAAATGAGTCCACTATTTGCTTTAGGCGCTACTTTCCAATCATATTTTAAATGGAAATCACCATATTCTTTATCTGTTACTAGATCGCCGCCGCCATCTTTGCCTTTCGTGGCTAAATCAAGGTGAAGCGCTCCATCCTGAACTTGCCATGCGCTACCTACAATTGTTTTGTTATAAGTATGCCAGCCTGTTGTGGTTTTGCCATCAAACAATGGCTTAAAGCCTTTTTGAGCTTTTGATATCTGCGTAACTGCTAATAAGATACAAGCAGAAAGAAAGATTTTTTTCATATTTTAATGTTTGAACCCCGCGGGTTTAAACCTGCGGGGTTGAGGATGTATTTTTATTAAAGCGTCAGGTTGTTCCAGCCTTTGCGGTATTCACGTTTTACAAACTGGTTGGCTTCGTCAAAATTAGTGACTTTCATGTTATCGTTATCCCAGAGCATTTTAGTATATCTTCCCGGATACGTTACTTTTCCATTCACTGTTTTTTGAATATCAAAGCTTCTGATTGCTAAATTTGCCATTAATAAGGCCTCGGTTAACGGACCAGCAATTTCGAATGGGGAACTAACTTCCTGCTTGCCGTAGCCAGCAATAGCTGCTTCCACCCACTGCTTGTAGTGTCCGTTGGCACCATCTGGCACACGGGCATATTTAGATGCAACTTTGATGTCTTTGTTTCTACTTAATGGTAAAAGTTTCGGGTTAGCGCTATAGGTTTCACTCATCATCTTACCTTTTGTACCTACGAATAAGGTTCCGTTTCCGCCATCGCCGAATGTTTCATTTGCTTCCAATTCATCTGGGCGTTCCGGTTGAATACCACCGTCCATCCAGTGTAGTGTAACGTCACCTTTAGTTTTATTGGTTTTAGGGAATTTTAAAGTAACATGGCTCGATGGAGGGCAACTTTCAGGGAAATAACCTCTCTTAAACTCATCAACATAAACAGAACCAACACTTGCCTCAACCTCTTTAGCATATTTTAAATTTAATACACTGAAAGGTGCTTCAATTAAGTGGCAACCCATATCGCCCAGCGCGCCTGTACCATAATCCCACCAGCCACGCCAGTTAAATGGCACTAATTTATCTACATAATCTTTATCCGGAGCTGTACCAAGCCATAAATTCCAGTCTAACTCTTTAGGAATTTCGGCTTTTTTGTCAGGCCACGGAATGCCTTGAGGCCAGACAGGTCTGTTGGTCCAGGCGTAAACAGTATGCACATCACCAATCAAGCCTGCTTCATACCATTCCTTCATCTGGCGGGGTCCATCATTCGATGCCCCCTGATTTCCCATCTGAGTTACAACTTTGTATTTTTTTGCTGCAGCGGTCAAAATACGGGCTTCGTAAATATCATGCGTAAGCGGCTTTTGCACATATACATGCTTCCCTAGCTGCATAGCCGCTAAAGTCTGTATCGCGTGATTATGGTCTGGTGTGGAAACTGAAACTGCATCGAAATTTTTATGTTCTTTATCAAGCAATTCTCTCCAGTCTTTGTAGTATTTCGCCTTAGGAAAAGCCTTTACACTCGCAGCAGCTCTTCTATCATCAACATCGCACAAAAAAGCAATATCGGCTTTGCCACTCTTAGCAAACATAGCAATATCACTCTGGCCTTTGCCACCTGCACCAATACCAGCAACAAGTAATCGATCACTAGGTGCTAAAAATCCTTTGCCACCTAAAACATGGCGTGGAACAATCATAAATGCAGCGGCAGCAATGGCGCTGGTTTTAATAAAATCACGGCGGTTACCCATGTTTTTATTTTCTTGCTCTGTTTTCATTATTAGTAGGTTATATAACTGGTCTATTTTTTCTTCAATGAAAGTATATATTTTGCCATTAACTTAGCATCTTCCTTTTTCAAAGTTGCGTGTGCTGTCATTGGCATGGTGCCCCAAACACCTGTTCCGCCTTTAATAATCTTATCAGCTAAGTAATTAATATTTTTCTCTGTTGCAGGATATTTTTTAGCCACATCTACATAAGCCGGACCAATAATTTTGTTGGTTTTGTTGTGACAACCTAAGCAATCAGATTTGTTTATTAATTTTTCACCCGGAGATATTTGTAAAACCACGTGATTGTTTTTTGGCGCGATTGCTGAAACCGCTTTTTCTTTCGTTAAATCTGCCTTCGAGAAAGACGCCATAAAGATTACAACCGCGCCTAAAATTAAAAATGTTTTTTTCATGTGTGTGTATTGTTTTAAAGGAATTCAAGCTTGCATAAGCGGTTAATTTCTTCTAGTTGTTGCTTATGCAGGTTTTCATGTGTGTGTATGTTTTTATTAGTATTCAGCTTGCATAAATCGTTTTATTTAAATAATTCAACCTGCAAGTTTTCTTTTGTGTGTTCTTAAATGTTGTTTTATAAACCTAATATTTTTTTGTTAAAATCAGCATCGTTACCAGATGCTGCGAAATCATCAAAAGCTTTATCTGTTACCTTAATAATATGGTTTTTGATAAATTCTGCACCTTCACGGGCACCATCCTGCTGGTTTTTAATGCAGCATTCCCACTCCATAACGGCCCAGCCTTTAAAATCATATTGAGCTAATTTACTAAAAATGGTTTTAAAATCAACCTGCCCATCGCCTGGAGAACGGTATCTGCCCGCGCGGTTTGCCCAACTTTGGTATCCTCCAAAAGTACCTTGTTTGCCTGTAGGGTTAAATTCTGCATCTTTTACGTGGAAAGCTTTGATTCTTTCATGGTAAAAATCGATGTATTGAATGTAATCTAATTGTTGCAACACAAAGTGAGAAGGATCATACAATAAGCATGCCCGAGGATGATTATTCACTGCAGAAAGAAACATTTCATAGGTTTCCCCATCAAATAAATCTTCTCCCGGATGTATTTCATAACAAACATCTACACCGCAATTATCAAATTCATTTAAGATTGGTGTCCAGCGTTTAGCTAATTCTGCAAAGCCTTCTTCAACCAATCCTGCCGGACGCTGAGGCCATGGATGGAAATATTGCCACAATAATGAACCGCTAAAAGTGGCATGTGCATTCAAACCCAAATTTTGTGAGGCTTGAGCAGCATATTTCATTTGTTGTACAGCCCATTCGGTTCTGGCTTTTGCATTGCCATGCACTTCTTTCGGTGCAAAAGCGTCGAATAAATCATTATAAGCAGGATGTACCGCGACCAACTGTCCCTGAAGGTGTGTAGAAAGTTCTGTAATTTCTAATCCATAAGAAGCAATTTTTCCTTTCAACTCATCTGCATATGTTTTGCTTTCGGCAGCTTTTTGCAAATCAATAAATCTCGAATCGAGCGTTGGCATTTGAATGCCTTTAAAGCCCAATCCATTAGCCCATTCGCAGATGCTTTCCAAAGAATTAAACGGTGCTTCATCGCTGATGAATTGCGCTAAGAATACTGCTGGTCCTTTTATAGTCGTCATATCCGATTAAATTTTATAGTCCCACCATTTCTGGTCAGAATTGCTTGAGTTTACAACATTTTCAATAAAAGCCATTCCTCTTATGCCGTCTTCTGTAGTCGGGAAATCTAACATTTCTGCCGTTGGCTGTTCGTTGTTAAGCTTAGCATCAACAGTTAACGCAAAATTTCTGTAAATATTTGCAAAAGCTTCCAGATAACCTTCCGGATGACCGCCAGGTGTGCGGGTATTGTGTTTTGCGAAACTACCCATGTAGCCATTACCGGTTCTGTAAATTTGGGCAGGCTCATTTAGCCATCTTACGATTAAGGTGTTTGGTTCCATCTGGTGCCATTCTAAGCCACCTTTCTCGCCGTAAACTCTAATTTTCAAAGCATTTTCTTCTCCCGCCGCAATTTGCGAAGCGATTAAAACGCCATTAGATCCATTATCGAACTTTAGCAAAACGTTTCCATCATCATCAATCGCTCTACCCGGAACTACGATGCTTAAATCGGCACAAATTTTCGAAATTTTTAATCCCGAAATATATTCTGCTAGATGAGCCGCATGCGTACCAATATCGCCCATGCTACCGCTTTTTCCGGTTTTTAATGGGTCTGTTCTCCATGCCGCCTGGGCATTTCCTTCTCTTTCAGATAATGTACTTAACCAACCTTGAGGGTATTCCACGATGATTTTTCTTACTTCACCTAAAATACCTTCATTGACCATTTGCTTTGCTTGTTTAACCATAGGATAGCCAGAGTAAGTATGCGTTAAACAAAGCGTAAGACCGGTTTCTTTCACTTTGGCATCGAGTTGTCTGGCCTCATCCAAAGTAAGTGTCATTGGTTTCTCGATAACGACATTGAAGCCTAAATCCAAAGCCATCATTGCAGGAGCAAAGTGCGCAAAATTAGGCGTAACAATGGTTACAAAATCTATTCGTTCATCAGCAGGAAGTTCACTTTCCTTCTGGAGCATTTCTTCATAGTTTTTATAAATCCGGTTATCCGGAAGGAACAGCATTTTTCCTGATTCGTAACCAACTTCGGGATTTACACTTAAGGCACCCGCAGATAGTTCAATCAAACCATCCATGTTAGCCGCAAGGCGATGTACGGCACCGATAAAAGCGTCTTTACCGCCGCCTATCATGCCCATTCTTAGTTTTCTTTGCATAAGGGATAAGATAACGACAAAAGGCTTAAGGTAAACGGACCGAGCCATAAACCTTAAACCTTTTGCATTTACTTTTTATTAAATGTTATTTTTCTTTAATTCTTTTACTGCGTAATCTGCGGCCCGGGCCGTTAAAGCCATAAATGTTAACGATGGATTCTGACATGCAATAGATGGCATACAAGCTCCGTCAGTTACGAAAACGTTATTAACTTCGTGCATTTGGTTCCATTTATTTAAAACTGATGTTTTTGGATCTGCACCCATTCTGGCTGTTCCCTGTTCATGGATAGCCATGCCAGGATAACACCCGTTATCATACGTTTTAATGTTTTTCATGCCAGCTGCTTCCAACATTTCTGCTGCATCATTCATCATATCCACACGCATCTTCTTCTCATTTTCCTTGTATTCGCAGTCAATTGCTAATACCGGCTGACCCCATTTATCTTTTTTGGTTTTGTCTATGTAAACTTTGTTTTCGTAGTAAGGCAACATTTCTCCAAAACCGCCTAAGCCCATAGTCCATTTGCCTGGTTTAGTCATCTTTTCCTTTAAACCTGCACCAAAAGAAAGTTCTGCAACATCACTTTGCCAGTTGGCGCGGCTTGCGCCACCCTGATAACCAAAACCGCGTAAATAATCGCGTTTATCGTTACCAATATTTTGGTATCGTGGAACGTAAATACCGTTTGCACGCCGCCCGTAAGTATATTTATCATCGAAACCTTCTGCTTCGCCAGATGCGCCGCAGCGGAAATGATGATCCATCAAATTATGACCAAGCTGACCACTTGAATTACCTAACCCATTTGGATGCGCTTCGGAAGTCGAATTTAATAGAATGAAAGTTGTACCTAAGGTAGAACCATTAACAAAGATGATTTTTGCATAAAATTCCATCGTTTTGTTGGTTTCTGCATCGATAACCATTACGCCTTTAGCCTTCTTGGTATCCTTATCGTAAATGATATGATTCACGATAGAATATGGCCTTAACGTTAAACGTTTTGTTGCCATAGCAGCGGGTAGGGTGGAAGACTGTGTGCTGAAATACGCTCCAAAAGGGCATCCTCGACTACATAAATTACGATACTGGCAATTGCCACGACCTTTATGAGGCACAGTTAAATTAGCCGTACGACCGATCATGATGATGCGTTCTCTTTTATAATGCTCTTCAACGCGGGCTTTAACTGATTTCTCCACTACATTCAAATCCATGGGAGGTAAAAATTCACCATCGGGACAAGTAGGCCAGTTCTCTTTAGAACCACTTATACCTGCAAATCTTTCTGCATAATCGTACCAGGGAGACATTTCTGCATAACGTACTGGCCAATCAACCCCATGACCATCTTTGGCATTATCTTCAAAGTTGTGGTCGCTTAAACGATAACTCTGCCTACCCCACATTAATGATTTACCACCAACATGGAAACCGCGATACCAATCAAACCGTTTATCTTCAGTATATGGACATTCCAAGTCATTTACCCACCATTTTTCGTTGGCTTCCTGATAAGGATAATCTCTTTTTTGAACCGGATGCGTACGTTTTTGCTCTTCGGTTAATCTACCTGCATGTTCAAAATCCCATGGGTTTTTCATAGCAGTTTCATAACCGGTAATGTGCTCAATGTTCATGCCTCTTTCAAGCATTAAAACACGTAAACCTTTTTCAGTAAGTTCTTTTGCAGCCCAGCCGCCACTAATCCCCGATCCTATAACAATAGCATCGTAAGTATTTTCCGCTTTTAAATTAGTATTTAAATTCATGATGTTTTGTCGTTGTAGTTGAGAAATTAGGTTGCCCAGGATTTTTGACCGGGTTTTAACGGTACATTACCGTCATATTTACCGGGAATAAGCACGTACTCTCGGGCTTTAGTGCAGCCAATTTCTGAAGAATAGTAGCCCAATAAAGTTAAATCCCTAGCAGTCGTAAAGAAATATACTATATCCCTATTTTCGTCAGATTTAGTTTCCTTTTGTGCCAATGACATCGCCCTTAAATCAACCATTAATTTCGTTCTCTCCGCAACGGTCAATGCTGCATAACTTTTTTTGAAATCTTTCATCGATTTATCCTGAAGTTCCTTGAAACCCTTGGCAAAAGAACTTTGCATTGTAGCAGGGTAACAATCTTGCATCATCATAGGTATAAATTTGCCCAAACCAGCTGCTTTTGCGCCCGCAGATGATTTTGTTGTCGGAACAATAATATCGGCAAACTCAGCAAAAATCTTTTCATCCTGGAGAGAATAGGATACAAAGTTTTTTTCATTTTCCGGGAGCGTAAAACTTTCAAATAAAACGCCCATCGTACTCGCGGAGATTGCGCCTCCAAGCAGAAATGCCACGTTTTTTAGTGCTTCTCTTCTATGCATCGTTTATATGTGTTGTTATATATTGGTTGGTAATATTAAAAAAAATATGCCATAAAAACGTTTAAATTTTTAGTTTATTAATTATTTACAATGCGATTGTTACTAGAAAGAATAGTTCTAAATAATATTTTTTTTGTTGGTTTAAATGGCATTCAAGCAATATTATCCCCGATAATTACTTCGTGTATAATTTACATTTAGCGCTAATGAATTTTACATTTACTAATGAATGTTGTAGTAGGGGTTTATTGCAAAAATTCAGTTGATCCAGGAGCATACTTTTCCTATTCCTGAATTTTTCGTAATACTTAGATTAACGTTTTTTTGTCCTAAATCTTGCTTTGAAAAAATATACGCTTAATCAGCTATTTTCAAACACCAAAAAAACGCATTACATCTATTTTTTTCGAGCCAACTTAATTAAAGTAGAAAATTGCCTATAAGCAATAGCAGGTACTTGATACAAGGTACGAAATCTGTAAATTATTCCGATTGAAGACACTTATTTTAAGTCTGGAATTCAAGTATGTAATAATTTATTTCTTGTAGATTTAAAATTATCAGGTATAAATACGGTTAAAGATGCTCATTACCTGTTGCCCAGGTCGATCGATCTGGAGCTAAACACTTAGTTTAAATATTTTGTAGCCCTTTTATCTCATTTTTTTACCTTTGCTCAATCTCGAAAAAAAATATGCAGGAAAATATAGTTGTTTTAGGTTCTAACGGACAAATAGGTACAGAGTTGGTAACCATGTTACGTAGAATATATGGTGATGATCATGTAGTCGCCTGCGATATCCGTAGGCCGGATTATGATATAAAAAACTCCGCGCCGTTTGAGTTTGTTAATGTGCTTGATAAGGAAATGATTAAAGGTATCTTTCAAAAATACAAGCCCACACAGGTTTATCTGCTGGCCGCTTTATTATCTGCAACTGGTGAGCAAAATCCTAAACTTGCCTGGGATTTGAATATGAATGGCCTGCTCAACGTTTTGGATTTAGCATTGGAATATAAAACGGCAAAAGTTTACTGGCCAAGTTCAATTGCAGTATTCGGACCAAATTCGCCGAAAGATAATACGCCGCAATATTGTACCATGGATCCGAACACGGTTTATGGAATCAGTAAACTCGCCGGCGAGCGGTGGTGCGAATATTACCACCAGAAATATGGTTTGGATGTACGGAGCATTCGCTATCCTGGTTTAATCAGCTGGAAAGCAGCGCCAGGTGGCGGAACAACGGATTACGCAATTCACATTTTCCACGATGCACTGAAAAAAGGCAGTTACCAGAGCTTCTTGAACGCAGGATCTGAATTGCCTATGATGTATATGGACGATGCCATCCGCGGAACGATTGAATTAATGGACGCACCTGCAGACCAGATTTCGGTTAGAAGTAGTTATAATTTTGGCGGTGTAAGTTTTACACCGGAAATTTTAGCAACAGAAATCAGGAAGCATATTCCCGATTTTAAGTTAACTTACGGAGAGAAAGATCCACGTCAGCAAATAGCCGACAGCTGGCCACGTTCTATCGATGACAGTGTTGCAAGAGATGACTGGAATTGGAAACCAGAGTTTGATTTATCGAAACTCACAATTGATATGTTAAATAATTTAAAGAAAAGCTAAAAGCAGAAATTAGGTATAAGATAAGGGATGAGGTTTAAACTGGGGGACAATTGCCCGGTCTTGATACTTGATACTAAATACTTGATACCAAATACTTAATACTAAAAAATGGGAAGAGCATTCGAATTCAGAAAAGAAAGAAAGTTTAAACGCTGGTCTAAAATGGCCGTACAATTTACCCGTATTGGTAAAGACATTGTAATGGCTGTTAAAGAATCGGGTCCAAATCCTGAAACCAATTCACGTTTACGTACAGCAATGCAAAATGCAAAGGCTGTAAATATGCCCAAAGATAGAGTGGAAGCGGCAATTAAGCGTGCTTCCGATAAATCTATGGCAAATTATGAGGAAATTGTTTATGAGGGATATGCGCCACATGGTGTTGCGGTCTTGATTGAAACAGCAACCGATAATACAAACCGTACCGTTGCCAATGTCCGTAGTTATTTCAATAAAACCGATGGTTCTTTAGGTAAAACAGGTTCATTGGATTTTGTATTTAACCGTAAATCTGTTTTTCGATTTGTACCAGCTGAAGGCCTGGATTTGGAAGAACTTGAGTTCGAATTAATTGATGCTGGTTTAGAAGAGTTATACGTTGAAGCCGATGAAGAAGGAAATGATGTTGCAGTTGCTCAGGGTGCTTTCGAAAACTTTGGTTCATTACAAAAGGCTTTGGAAGAAAAAGGCATTGAATTAAAGAGTTCTAAACTGGAACGCATTGCTTTATCGCATCACGAAGTTACTGAAGAACAAGCAGCAGACGTATTGAAATTGATTGATAAATTGGAAGAAGACGATGACGTTCAGGCTGTTTACCATAATATGGCTGAATAACGTTTCTTTAAGAGGCTGTATAAAAAAAGATTAACTTTGGATCATTAAGCAAATTACATTTTGATACGTCGTCATTCCCATCTGATTGGGAATCCTAATGCTATTGCATAGCGCTTTCCGTCATTCCCGCCCGGGCGAGAATGACGGAAAGCGAAATAAAATTCTGCCATTAATGCTAGTTAATTTGATACAGCCTCTAACATAATCTATCGCTTATGGCTAAACAGCCATGGCAACAAATCTGGTTCAGCAAAAGCACTATCCCAGCTATTATGATTGGCTAAAGGATACAGTGTGAATTTTACCTCATCACCAACAGTTTTTAATCGTTCAGAAATTGCGATTGAAAAAGCGGGATCAACCACATCATCCTTACCACCATGGAAAATCCAAAGTGGTACAGTTTTATATTTCTCAATATTGTTGGTGTTATCGCCTCCACAAATGGCAATTGCTGCGGCGAAGGTTTTTCGCTGCCTTCTCAATAACTCAAAAGTACCCATTCCACCCATAGACAGCCCGCCGACATACACCTGCGATTTATTGATAAATGGTTTTTTTAAAAAATCTTTTACCATTTTGTTTAAAGCTTTCATTGCTTTTGTTGGTTTTCCACCCTCAACAAAACTGAAACTTCTTTTTCCTTGTTCGTTAGATGAAATATTTACATTAGCCCAGTAATCGTTTGCCGGACACTGCGGAAATACAACAATTGCCGGAAAATTCTTCCTGACCTCTTCTTTCAAAAACAGTTTGCCGCCATGCACCAACTGGCTTTCATTATTATTTCCCCTTTCTCCACTACCATGTAAAAAGAAAATAATCGGATATTTTTGAGCTGGATTAAAATTTTCCGGGAAAAGAATTCTGTAAGAAATAGAGTCTTTACCCTTTATAAAATTACCCCTATCGTATTTATTTAAATCCTGCGCTTTTAAAACAGACATAAAAGCCATCAAGAATAAGGTTACAAATATTTGCTTCATGTTGCAAAAATAAAAAACCCCGACCATTATACAATAGTCGGGGTTGTTACTAAATGGTTTTAAATTTACTTCAGGCTAAAAGAAGCCTCCTTAACGTCTCTTGAATTTGTGCCAATAAAAATTTTAAAATCTCCTGGTTCCGCTACAAATTTTAAATCTGAATTGTAGAATTTTAGATCTTGCTCCGAAATTGAAAAAGTGACATTTTTTGTTTCGCCGGCTTTAAGGTATATTTTTTGGAAACCTTTAAGCTCTTTAACAGGACGTGTGATGCTGCCAACTAAATCTCTTGTATAAAGCTGAACGACCTCCTTACCACCAGTAGTGCCATTGTTGGTAATTGCGATGGTAGCAGTTATGCTTTTTCCTTTAGTTAAAGTGTTCGAACTTAATTTAATATCGCCGTATGTAAAAGTTGTATAACTAAGCCCATAACCGAAAGGATAAAGCGGTTCGTTGCTTACATCCAGGTAATTGGAACGGAATTTTTCAAACCATTTTCCATCTGCCAATGGCCGACCGGTATTTTTATGGGCATAAAAAATTGGAACTTGTCCCACATTTTGAGGGAAGGTTGCACTCAGCTTTCCTGATGGGTTTACATCACCAAAGAGGACATCAGAAATGGCATTTCCAGCCTCACTACCGGGGAACCATACATTTAGTATAGCCGGGATATTTTCATTTTCCCAATTTAAAGCTAAGGGACGGCCGGTAAATAAAACCAGTACTACTGGTTTTCCCGTCTGCGCTAGAGCTTTCAATAAATTTTTCTGGGTTTGAGGAATTTGAATATCGGTAACACTACTGCTCTCCCCCGTAAATTCCGAACCTTCTCCCAATACTGCAACTACAACATCCGATTTTTTGGCAACATTAACAGCTTCTTTTATGAGCTCTTCTTCAGTTCTCGAGTCGCGGGCATAAGTTTTGTTATGAATATTAACATAACGATGCTCCATTACCGAATCGGCGAGGAAGTTGGAACCGCGGGCGGTTAGAATTTTAGCATTGTCTCCTACAGCGTTTTTCATCCCTTGTAACACAGTTATCGATTTATCGAATAATGCGGCAACGCTCCAGGTGCCATACATGTTAGCTGTATTGTCTGCTAAAGGGCCAATTAAGCCTATTGTTCCTGTCTTTTTTAGTGGTAAAACGTTATTTTGATTTTTTAATAAAACAAAACTTTCCGAAGCAATTTCCCTCGCTGCCTGTCGGTTTTGGGGTGTGAAAACCTCCGTTTCCGCTCTTTTCACATCACAGAACTTATATGGATTTTCAAATAAACCTAGTTTGTATTTTGCCTGAAGAATTAAGCGGCAGGCACGGTTAATTTGTTCGATATTTACTTTTTTCTCAGCTAAGGACTTTTTTAGAGTTCCAAGAAAGCCTTCGCCAACCATATCCATATCTACACCAGCATTTAATGCCAGTGCTGAAACAGTTTGTAAATCGCCCATTCCGTGTGCTATCATTTCAGGAATACCGGTGTAATCTGTAACAACAAAACCTTTAAAACCCCATTGATTGCGCAAAACTTCTGTCATTAACCATTTGCTTCCCGTTGCGGGGATACCATCGACTTCGTTAAATGATGCCATGATGCTTGCTGCACCTGCATCTACCGCAGCTTTATATGGCGGCAAGTATTCGTTGTACATACGCACCTTACTCATATCCGTTGTGTTATAATCACGACCGGCTTCGGCGGCGCCATATAGCGCGTAATGTTTTACGCAGGCTAAAATCTGGTTGTTGGATTTTAAATCGCCCTGGTAACCTTTCACCATTGCTTTTGCAATCGCCGAACCTAAATAAGCATCTTCTCCATTACCTTCAGATATACGTCCCCAGCGTGGGTCGCGGGAGATATCAACCATTGGTGAAAAGGTCCAGTTTATTCCGCTGGCACTGGCTTCAATTGCTGCAATCCTTGCCGATTTTTCTACAGCATACATATCCCATGTTGCACTCATTCCTAAAGGAATTGGAAAAACCGTATTGTAGCCATGGATAACATCCATGCCAAAGAGTAAAGGAATTTTTAATCTGCTTTCTTCAACGGCAACCTTTTGAACAGCTGCAATTTTTTCTACACCTTTAATATTAAAGAGTCCGCCAACCTGGCCAGCTCTGATTTTTTTTCCTATATCACTGCTATTTGCCTGTCCGGTCGTAATGTCGCCAGAACTTGGTAAATTCAGCTGACCGATTTTTTCGTCAATGGTCATTTTAGTCATCAGTTTGCTGATGAACGTATTCATTTTTGCCTCTTCAGCGGAAACCGGCTTCTTTGTTTGAGCGGATACATCAACCGCCAAAGCAAATATTAAACTAAATAGGATGTTTGCTTCTCTCATTATGTGTTACGTTATTCTATTACTAATCAACTTCTTTTACCTCTGTCTTTTTTGATACACCATTTTCGTTAATTGCTTCGATGCGGAAATAATATTTTTTCTTTAAATCCATTGCTTTAAACCAGTATTCGTTTAAATCGTGAATCATGATGCAATTATATAGCTTATCTGGTGACGTGCCATAATACAAATTATAGGCGAAGGCGTTATCGACAGGTTGCCATTTTATATAGGCGCTACGTTTATCCTTTTCGGTTCTCAATACAATCAGATTTTTTACAGCTTCCGGTTTCGCACCGTTACCATTTCCGAAAACCCGTAATCCGCTAATGGCAAATTTTCCTGTAGGCATGTGGATATTTACCATTTTTATAAACCTTGTTTTTACAGGTTTTTCTAACTCAATGTAATCATGAGGAACATCAGTTTTGTTCATACTTTTATCAACAAGTGTTGTCCATTTCTTTCCGTCTGTTGATGATAAAATTTTGTACTGATGAAAAATTCCAACCTGTTTCCCTATAAATTCTGCATCCTGATCTGCGTAATTAATTTGGATGGCATTAACGGTGGCTAAACTGCCTAAATCCGTTTGAATCCACTCTCCATTATTTGCGGTTTTTGCACTCCAATATGTTTTGATACTTTCATCTACAGCGTTATTTGCGTTAAACGAACCTAAGGTAGAAGAAACGGTTACAGGTTTTTTATAGTTAATCAACATCCATCCCGGTCCGGCGGGTCCGCCTTCTTTTCTCTCTGAAGGTAAATAAAGCGGGTAATCGCCAAAAGCGGTATTCGTCCACATTACATCATCTTTATCAAAGCCAGTAGGCCAGATACCAATTCTTCTTTCCCACGTATTTTTTACACAAATGATGCTGGTAGAAACATGCCAATAATTTTTACTGTTATCTTCGAATGTTGCTCCATGGCCTGCGCCGCGTGAAAACCCGCCCGCTTTGAAACTTAAGGGATCGGACTGAGGCGTAAACTGGCTGTCATAAAATAAAGGTTTGCTTCCGACAATAACACCATCAGCATAGCCGCTAAATTCAGTGCCGGGTGCACCGTATTGAAAGTAATATTTGCCGTTATGCTTTGTCATCCAAGCGCCTTCAATAAAAGGATCGAGGAAAGTATTATCCATATTTTCGCCAAAACGCTGCCAGCCGTACCGCCATGATTCTAAAATGTACATCGGCATTCGGGTTCCAATCGGCTTGAAAGTTTTCCGATCAAGCTCTACTCCATAAACCGGATAGTTGTTGCTGCTGCCATTGTACATGTAAAAACGGCCATCATCATCTGTGAAAAACGCGGGGTCCCAGCCACCTATTTCCAAAGAATCGACCAATGGTTTCCATTCATTGGCTTTTGGGTTTGTACTCATCCACAAGGTGAAATTTTTTGTATAAGTGCTGCCAAAGACAACCATTGTATCTCCAAGAATGCCAACTGCAGGGGCGCAAAGTTCATCTTTGGTTTTATTCCAGGGGCGAAGGAATTTTCGTTCTTCGAATTTCCAGTTTAGCATATCCGGACTATGCCAATATCCCCATTGGTTGGTGCTGAATAAATAAAAATCACCCTTGTAGTTTACAATAACCGGGTCGGCCGTTGCACGGTGTTTACCCCATTCGGTAAAGGATTCGAAAGGGGTATAACCATAATCGATGTTAATCGGATTACAATAGGTTTTTTGTTTCTGAGCCGAAGCAACCAAACAAAGCGTCGTAATGAAAAGTAGAAGTAAAGTCTTCTTCATGTTATTTTATCAATGAAGGGCTTTGAAATCCCAACTTTATTAACCCATTTTTTACATCCCGGTTCTGCATAAATAATTTCCATAGCAAACCTGATCTGTAATTTTCTATCATTACCACCATTGGTCCCTGGTCAATACCTAAATACCTTTTTGGGTACCAATTATCGGTTTCTGAATAAGCATCATAAAAGCCATATTTGCCCCAGACCTTATCTCCCAAATCTTCATAAAGATGTCTGATAACTTTAATTGATTCTTTTGGCGTATAAGGAAGCGAAGAAATTGCTGCGGTTGGTGAAATTACACCAAAATCCTCTTGAGGATTGTGTGCTGCATAACCTTTAACAGAATAACTGGCTGTTAAACCCCAGCTGTTTTCTCCATAACCTTTGAAATGTTTTGGATTGGCAACACAATAATCGTGAATAGCCAATGTATGGTTAACATTATTTTCCCAATAATTAGCATATCGATCTTCCAGTCCTTTAGGATTTAAGCCAAGATAGGAATAATGCGCCCAAAATAGCGGACCAACACCATTTTTCTGTCCCTGGTAATCCAATGTAAAAGGATGGCCATAAACCTTAAAATTAGTTTTAATTCCACCATTTCTACCCCAACCCTCGTGATAAACTTCGGCTGGAATGGTATGGGTAGGAGAGGCTGCCGCCATAACATACATAATTAAACATTCATTATAGCCTTTAACGGGGAAATTCATTTCCCAGGCATATTCAGGCGACCAATGCCAGTAAAGCACATTTTGTCCGCCGTTTCGGTACCAGCTGAAATCAATTCCTTTAAAAAGTTCATCAGCTTTATTTGATAGTGATTTTTCTGCTTTGGTTCCGTCTTTATAATATTCTTTAATACAGATTAGAGCCTGAGCAACAAACGAAGTCTCAACTAAATCGCCACCGTTGTCTTTTTTGCCAAAGGGGCGTACTTTTCCTGTGGTTCCTTCAATCCAATGAGGCCATGCGCCATGAAAACGATCTGCTTTTTCCAGGAAATTCAAGATTTTATTCAAACGTTCTAACCCTTGTTTTTTTGTTACATAACCCCTGTCGACTCCACTTAAAATCGCCATAAGCCCGAATCCGGTTGCACCTGTAGCAACGGTACTCTTATCGTTTTCAGGGTAAACGTTATCTGCATGATAACGCTCCCTTCCCGCACCGGAATTTGGCTCGGCACCATCCCAGAAGTATTGAAAGGTTTGTTTTTGAACCACATCAAGCAAGGCATCGTCTGATAAACCTTTTTTAATTGGGGGGGCAGTTTTTATTGTCTCAAAGGTTTGCGCATCGGTGCTGCACTGAAAGCCTGAGGTGACTAAAATAACGAGAAGGATTCGGAATGTATATTTCATTTGGTAGAAGGTATATTAAAGATTTGGACTGCTGAAACCCAAGTTGCGCATACCTGCTTTTACCTCAGGTGCGCTCATGAATAAATTCCAGATTAAATTTGAGCGATAGTTTTCTATCATTACAATTATTGGCCCCTGGTCTATAGCAAGTGTTGAAGAAGCAAACCACTGACCCTGCAAAGAGAAAGCATCATAAAAGCCATAACTTCCCCAGGTTTTATTGCCAAGTTTATAATAGAAATATTTCAGCGCCTGCATGGATTCAGTTGGTGTGTAAGGAAATGATGATAAAGCTGCGGTTGGCGCAATTACGCCAACATCATTACCCGGTGCGCTTGCCGTATATCCGTTTGGAATATCGCTTGCTGTTAAGCCCCAACAGTTTTCTCCATAACCGTAAAAACTCAACGGGTTTGCTTTACAATAATTATAATTAATTTGTGTGTGCGCTTTTGTTTGCGTTTCGTAGTTCGCATAAGCATCAGTTAAGCCTTTGGGATTAATGCCCATAAACGAATAATGTGAGAAAAAAAGAGGTCCGCCGTTTGCAGTACCTAAAGGTAGTTGAACCCCGTAATAACTATTACCATTTTTCATTGCGCCGTTTTGTGCCCAACCTGTATCGTAAACTGTTTTCGGAATTGAATAGGTAGGCGAGGCAGCAGCCATAACATAAGTTACCAAACATTCGTTCCAACCTTTTATCGGAAGATTCATATCCCAATTATAATTAGGGCTCCAGTGCCAGTAAAGTGTGCTGCTATTATCTTTACGATACCAGCTCCATTCCACACCATTGTAAATCGCATTTATGTCAGCTCGCAAAGTTGTTTCAGAGGCGTCACCTCCATTAAAATACTGTCTTGCGGTAATTAATCCGGCCATCAAATAAGATGTTTCTACCAAATCGCCACCATTATCTTTTGTGCTGAATGGAATAACTTTGCCTGTATTTCCGTCAAGCCAATGCGGATAAGCACCATGAAAACGATCTGCCGTTTTTAAGAAAGCAACTATCTTTTGCATTCTTGCCAAGCCATCAGCTCTGCTGATAAAATTGCGGCTTATGCCGGTAACCAAAGCCATTATACCAAAACCTGAACCGCCTGATGTTACTGTATTTCCTGAAGTATTTCTTTCTCGAGCCAAACCACTTGTTGGGTGACCAAAATCCCAGAAATATTTAAAGGTTTGTCTTTGAACTAATGTTAATAGCTCGTCGTCGCTAATTCTTGCGAACTTATCCGTATCATCAACAGCGGTAACTAAATTAACAGTTACATTACTTTGAAGTTTACTTCCTGTTTTGGATAACAATCCAGTTGAGGCTGTTAGTATATATTTTGTAATAGGTTGTAAAGTCGTTGCAGGCGTAATTACAATCGTATTATCGTTATTCTCTAAAGTCGAAGTGAAAGCAGTAGTTGTACCTCCTGCATCGGTTAGGGTAATGTTTCCGGCTACGGAAGATAAATTTATAGGAGATGAGAAAGTGATTTTAACAACGGGATTGTTATTTAAACCGTAATAAGTGAAGCCAGCGTAGGTTTCGTTTACTTTTAAATCGGAAAAGGAAAAAGATGTAGGTGTCGGTGTAACCGGTGGATCTACCGGAGCAGGCGAATTGCCTTTTTTGCATGATAGTACAAAAAGAAATAGCACTAAATAATATGGGAATATTTTTGTCATCATAGGAAATTAAAAAAGGGCTGCCGTTACTGGCAACCCTTTATTCGTTTGTGCCGTTTAAAAGTTAAGAGACTTATTTACCTCTGGCTTCTAATTTAGAAAGGTATCCAACCTCTTCGTCAGACAATGCTTTATTGTACAATCTAACCTCATCAATTTGACCGGTTAAAAAACTTGCCCAGTCTTGTTTACCTGTGCTAGTAGTTTGACTTGGATTAGTTTGAAATTGAACCGTTCCGAAAACTAAGTTCCCTGAATTTGTGAAAGCTAAAGGGCCAGTTAAACCGGTAACCGTACCTGCACTAACTCTGGAGCCGTTAACATAAACTTTAACAGATCCTGAAGTAGCATCATAAGAAATAGCTAATTGAGTCCATTTCCCAAATAAATTAAGCACATTATCTGCAGCATAAGTTTTATCTCCGCCCTTATTAATATGAATTCTTAATTTACCGTTTTCGTTTGTACTTCCGTTTTCTACGAATACTTCAATGTTTCCCCAAAATTCGGATTTGTTTGAAAGACTGAATAAACCAACGATGCCATTTGAGGGCGGTGGGGTATTAATCCACTCTGTTAATGTGAAGCTTGTTAATCCAGTTACCTTTGCAGATGGTACGCTGAGCACGTAGCTATTGGCAGCGCCTTGCAAAGATTTTCCTTTAATACCCGTGCCAAAACTTGTACCAGTATTTGTTCCGCCACCGTTGGATACACTGTCGATTAAACTTCCGTCGAATGCCCAGTATGCAGCCAAATTGGCTGCAGCAACCTGTTTAGCGCTGTTATACCCACCAATATTTAATGCGGGTGCATAGCTTGAAGGATCGAATTCTTTCTGGCATGATGATAACCCCAAGGTTACAGCTGCCATCAATAAAAAATATTTTGTTCTCATTTTTTTTAATTAAGCGATTAATAACCTGGGTTTTGTGTTAACGTACCTGCACTTTTATCAATCTCGGTAGCAGGGATTGGCCAAACCTCGTTTTTATTTGCTTTCCAACCCTTTGGCCCAAAAACTGCGGCTGCACGGCCTTGACGGATTACATCAAAATAACGATCGGATTCCATAGCGAATTCTACTTGTCTTTCTTTCTGAATTGCTGTACGCAAAGCATCTTTATCTGAAGTTGTAACATCAGGCAAAACGCCTGCAACACCACCTCTTGCACGTGCACGAACTCGGTTCAATGAGGTCCTGGCTAGCGTTGGATTACCTTGCTCATTAGCTGCTTCTGCATTCATTAGCAGTACGTCTGCAAAGCGTAAGACTCTCACATTTTGTTGGGCACCCTCGTTATAACCTGTTATAATTTGTGAAAATGGAACGTAAGATTTCTGATTATACATCGGATTGTCACCCGTAGCAGAAATGGCATCACCTTGTGGGGTGGTTTCACCTCTAAAAATAATTGTTGCGTCTCTTCTAGTATCTCCAGGCTCATACGCAGCAGCTAAAGTGGCTGTAGGAACATTAAATCCCCATCCACCAACACTTCCTCTTACGCCTTGAACCTGGCTGTATTGTGAGGTTGCAGAACCTGCAATAGCCGGTATAATTTCACATTGAATTTCAAAAACTGATTCAACACTATTTTCATTATTCAAACGGAAGCTTTGTTCATAGTTTGGAACCAGGTTATAACCTAATGTCATAACTGTATTCGTTAACGACAGTACATCGGCCCATTTTTGCTGATACATGGCAACTTTTGCATGTAAAGCCAATGCAGCACCTTTTGTTGCTCTTCCTAAATCAACTGATGTGTAAGCTTGTGGTAATACTGCAGCAGCATCAGTTAAATCCTTTTCAATTGCCGCCCAAACTTGCGCTTTAGGTGTTCTTGGAATGTTAAATTCCGAAGCATCTTTAGGTACGGTTAAACGCAAAGGCACATCACCAAATGCACGAACCAAACGGAAATAAGAGTATGCGCGAACAAATTTAGCCTCCGCCAAATAACGGGCTTTAAGATTTGCGTCCATGCTAATTGCCGGAATGTTATCCAAAACTTGATTACAAAGGTTAATGTTTTGGTACTGACCTGTCCAGAAACCTTGTAATTGACCTTCGGTAGAAGTGACTGTAAACTGATCAAAGCCATTCAAATAACTCGCATCATTTGCCGAGCTTCCTTTTTCAGCATCATCACCAGGAATACTTTCTACAGCAAGAGCAGGAAAAGCGGTGTTTTCCCAACTTCTTAAGTTAGCGTAAATCGAGTTTACTGCTTTAGTTGCATCATCCTGCGTTTTCCAAAAGGTAACTGCAGGCTGTTGCGCCTGGGGATCTACATCTAAAAAGCTTTTTTTACATGCAGGCAATACGAACAGGCCGACACATAAAGCAACAAGGCCAATCTTTTGTATATAATTATTTTTATAAGATATTTTCATTTCTGTATTTATTAGAAAGTAACCTGAAGACCTAATCTGTAAACTGCTGATAACGGATAAACGCTTGCATCGATACCTGCATTTGTTGGCGAACCGCCGATTTCAGGAGTAAAGCCTTTGTAGCCGAATATGTTTATAGCATTTTGAGCATCAACAAAAACTCTTACTCTTTGCATTTTCCATTTATTCATTAAAACTGAAGGAAGTGCATAACCCAATTGAATGTTTCTTATACGGATGTATGAGCCATCTTCTACATAGAAAGAGTTAGGTGCTGCATTTGCATTAGAGCCTACATTGGCAGAAGGATAGGTGTTAGAAGTACCTGCTCCGCGCCATCTGTTATCATAGAAATCTTTGCTGAAGTTTTCATTACCAAAACGATAAGCAACATTCGCATTGTAAACATCAACTCCGGCAACACCCTGAATGTCTAATGTTAAATCGAAGTTTTTATAGCCAAAAGTCGTGTTCAACCCATAACTATATTTAGGGTTTGGATTACCAAGAACTACGCGGTCTTTACCATCAATAATGTTATCACCATTCTGGTCAACGTATCTGAAATCACCAGGTTTAGCGCCAGTTTGTGCAGAAGCGGCAACTTCGGCAGCTGTTTGAAAAATACCACCAACTTTGTATCCGAAAAATTCGCCAATTGCACCACCTTGAATAGTACGGGTTGCTAAAGCTCCATTAGCAATACCGGCTCCACCAGCATAAATTGGATTTTGACCGGTTACCACAGATAGTATTTTATTATTATTTATGCCAATATTTCCACTAACAGAATAACTAAAGCCGCTTTTCGTTTTATCAGCATAGGTGGCTAAAAATTCAAAACCGCGGTTCTGGAAATCTGCCTGGTTACCAACTAAGGTGCCTGATGAAGTTCCGATTGAACTCAGTATAGGGATTTCGAAAATTGCTTGTTCCGTTTTTTTGTTGTAAACGCCAGTTTCGATGCTTAAGCGATTATCTAAAAATCTTGCTTCAATACCGATATCTGTACCTGTTGTACGCTCCCAGTTTAAAAATGAAGGAACTAATGAGTTAACATTTGCACCAGTGTAACCTACACCATTGAAGAATGCTACAAGATTTCCACCTTGTGCCACAGTTAAAGTAGTTGGGTTAACAGGAACACCTGCATTACCTACTTTACCCCAGGAACCTTTAAGCTTTAAATAATTAAATACTTTCTGGTCCTTCATGAAATCTTCGTTACTGATCACCCAGCCAGCTCCGATTGCAGGGAAATAACCCCAAAGATCGCCGCCACCATAGAACTGAGATGCAGCGTCACCACGAAGTGTGGCATTCAATAAGTATTTGTCTTTATATGAATAATTTAAACGACCGAAGTATGAATTTGAAGTGGATAAACTACCACCATCAACCACAGTGCGGGTAGCAGCAGTACCTAAAGAAAGATATAAATCGCCGTCACTTGAGTTTGGAACATCAAATGCTGTGGCGTTTACAAAATATGACTTTCTTCTTTGAGCAGTTGTACCTGCCAAAACTGTAATGCTGTGATCGCCAAAGGTGTTCTTATAAGTTAAGGTGTTTTCTAAAATCCAGTTTCTGGTTTCATTTCTGCTAATTCTTAATGTACTTTGTGTTGTCCTCTGTCCCTGAGTTGCTGCATAAAGCGGCGTGTAACCTCTAACTTCATTCTGTCCGAAATCGCCACCTGCACTTGTTCTGAAAGTAAAGTTTTTTAAGAATGTTAATTCCGCATAAACATTACCGTTAATACGATAGTTTTTAGATTGCTGGTTGTAATAATCTAAGGTAACCTGAGGGTTAAAGTTATTACCACCACCTAAGCTGAAATCGTTTGCGTCACCGTAACTTCCATCTGCATAATATACAGGAACAACTGGCCCTGCAGCATATAATTGACGGAAAATACCGCCATCAATATCATTTGAATTAATTGAGGTTCCTGAAACGGTGTAACCAACTTTCAAAGATTTCAGCACTTGAAAATCATTAGATAACTTTGCCGTATAACGTTTCCAGTTTTGTGTTTTAACAATACCATCTTCATTATTATAACCTAATGAAAAGTTATAAGTGGTTTTCTCTGAACCCCCGTTTACTGACACCTGATGAATGGTTTGAAAGGCATTTCTGAATGCCTGGTTGTACCAGTTTGTTCCTGTACCGAAGGATGAAGGGTTTGCAAATAGCGGATTTGCGCCATTTGAAGCCGACAATTCGTTGATGATGGTTGCATATTCAGTTGCATTAGCCATCTCCACCTGATTAGTAACTGCTCTAAAACCTGCTGATCCATTATATGTAATGGTTGGTTCGCCTGTTTTACCTCGTTTGGTAGTAACTAACATAACGCCATTTGCAGCACGAATACCATAAATTGATTGTGATGATGCATCTTTCAGAATCGATACACTTTCTATATCACTGGGATTTATGAAGCTGATATCATCATACCAAACACCATCTACAACATACAATATTCCGGTATTGCCGTAAATAGTTCCTGTACCACGGATTGTAATTTGTGGTGAGGATCCCGGTGCGCCGTTATTTGTAATGGATACACCGGCTACTTTACCTTGCAACGCACTTACTGCATTACTTGAAGCCTGCTTTGAAATATCTTCTCCTTTTACAGTGGCTACTGAACCAGTCACATCAATTTTTCGTTGAGTGCCATAACCAACTACCACAACTTGTTCTAATTGCTGAGATGATGAGGCCAATTCTACATTAATAGTTGTTCTATTGTTAACCGGGATTTCCTGAGTGGTATAACCCAGGTATTGAAATACTAATGTGGCATTTGCCGGAGCGCTGATACTATAGGCCCCTGATGCATCTGTTTGTGTGCCATTTTGTGTTCCTTTTATTAACACGCTTACACTTGGGATGGTGGTTTTGTCTCCTCCATCTGTTACCCTACCTTTTACGGTAATGTTTTGCGCAAATGCTAAGTTAATTGCGAGTAAACAAAATACGGCCAGAACAGAAATTCTTGTAAAGATTCTTTTCATGCTTTATTAAAATTTAGTTTAATTGTTAATATAAATGTCAGGTTGTTTTTTTGCTTGTGCAAGAGATTATACCTCTACATTAGTACGTCATATCCAAAAGTGTAGTATCTCAAAGTTACATACCAATTGCTAAATTGGCCTGAAAACACAGTTTTTGCGTTTGTAACTGATTAATTACCTATACACAAGTGTATAATATACACCAAGTGTTTTGAAAGGATTGAAATAAGTTGAGGAGAGGTAATGATGTAGTCAAAAAACGTGACTTTTAGCAAGTCGATGTTAAATATTAGATTTAATGCAAGTTCCCGAAATGATTTTAACAGAAGATTCAGGAATTACAACTCCATTAAAAACTCAGTTAAGTTTTTATCGTGTGGAACATTCAGCTTTTTCCGCAAACGATACCTTCTGATTTCTACGCCTCTAAGCGTAATGTTCAGGAGTGATGACATCTCTTTGCTGCTCATGTTCATCCTCAAATATGCACATAATTTTAAGTCGTTAGGAACTAAATCCGGATGCCCAACTTTCAGCTTTTTAAAAAAGCTCTCATGTGCTTCATTAAAGCTATTTTCAAATAAATTCCAATCTCGTTCATCGTTCATTCCATCGTTTATGACTTTCTGAATTCTGCGCACTTGTTCATCAGCAAGCTTTTTGCCGTTTTCATCTTTGAGCTTTAAAATCTCTTCGCTCAATTTTTGGAGTAATTCATTTTTATAAACTAAGGTCATGGCAGAATTTGCAAGTTCGCGGTTTTTTGAAGCTAATTCTGCCTGGAGTTTCTCGGTTTGCAACTTGTGGATCTGTTTTTCGTTCGCTTCCGATTCCTGTCTCAAAATTTCGTCCTGCTCAGCTTGTAGTCTGTCGCTAATTTTCTGACTGTCTTTCTGCAACTTACGTTCGTAAATTTTCTTTCCCAAAATTAAGGCAATCGCAATAACTATCACATAAAATAATATTGCCCAGTTATTCAAATACCAGGGACGAAGTATCCTAAATTCGAACGTTGTAATTTCACTAACAGTAGAATCATTTATTTTTGCACGTACTTTGAAAATATATTTACCACTACTTAGGTTTGTAAAATCTTTTTGAGTTGCGGAACTCCAGTCAGACCAGTCTTTAGAATACCCTTCTAGGTAATATTGAAATTTTATTTTAGATTGTCTGTAGTAAGGTAATGAGTAAGAAATTCTAATGTTATTTCTGCTATTTTTTATTTCGATTTCTGAGCCATCGTTTCCGTTTTCACTAATAATGAAATATTTATCTGTTATATCTTCAATGCGCCGGATTAATACATTTGTCTGAATTTTAATTGGTTGTGATTTTATTTTCTGACCAGCATTGTAAAAAACGAATCCATCATCAACACTGATTAAATAAATGGAATCACTAATCCGACTGATGTTCTCGTAGTATTGAACCATTTTACCATCAAGGATGCTGAATTGGTTGGAGTCGATAGCTAATTTGCCAGGGACGTTGAAGTCAGCCAAAGCAGTTTTGCCGTGGTTAATGAACCAATATTTTTTTGATCCGGCATTAATGATTTTATTGGAAGATGAAAAGGATCCCAAAGCCCTGTTTAGTACATTGTATTTGGAAAATTTGTCGCTTAAGTTATCATAGGTAAAGAAACCTGCATCACTTGCGAAAACAATTTGATTTTCAAGATTAAATAAATTTAAGTTGTAGTTTGTAGGCAATCCACTTTTCTTGTCGTAATATTTGTTAGAAACAACAGTGCTGTAATCGGCGCTCAGTTTAAGTTTATAAAGTCCTTTATAGGCATGGCTTACCCAAATTTCGCCTTTGTTATCTTGTTCAACATAGCGTGAAGGAACATTAAAATTGGCTATTTTTTTGTAGAATTCCCATTTGCCAGCGGTATTTTTTTTAAAGAGCAGCAGCCCCGTGTATGTACCCTGTATTAATAGGTTTGGATTGCTGTTCAGCTTTTTGATGGTCCAGCCTCCGCTATAATTTGTCAGGCTTTCAATTTTATCTCCAACAACGTTAAAGGTTCCATTATTATGTCCACACAACAGCTGATTATCTATTACGGTTAATTCCCAGACCTGTCCCTGAGAATTAGGAATAAGCTTGAAATTTAAGTTTGAAAATTGCGTCCCATCCCGCCAATCGCTATAAAATAAGCCTTGGTTCGTACCTAAATAAATTTTATTGTTGAAGATAACACTGGAATAAACCGTCCCGAAAACCCCGGTTTTGTCTAAGTAGAAATATAGCGGGGAATTCAATTCGATTCGATCAATCCCGTTATCAAGTCCTGCCCAAAGGTTTTGTTCGTCATCGCTGTATAAACTAAGTACAGTGTTGTTCTGCAGGCCACTTGATTTATTTATTCTTTGAATAATATTGCCATTCTCATCTATAATGATGATTCCATTTAAGATTGTTCCGTAAGCATAGTATTTTCCTAAAATTTTGGTGCCATTGTTTAACTGAAAGGCAGAGAGAAAGGAATTTGCTGGTGTGTTGAACTGGATGAATGCTTTTCCGTCGTAGATAAACAATCCGTTTTTACCGGTTCCAATTAATAATTTATCACCTTTAAATGGTAGGATCGATAATACACCTGTTTTACAAACGACATCGCTTCCGGGTATAAATTCGAGTTTGCCACTTTTCAACTCATATAAACCTTTATCCTCAACGAACAAACGATTTCCGATTTTATATGAAAACAGAAAGTTACCCTTATTTTTTAGTATGCTTATTTTTCCATTTTCTAAAAAATATATGGCTTTAAAGGATTGAAATATTACTTTTCTTCCGAAGATATGGATTTTCCAGATTTCATCATTAAGCTGTTCTGACTTCGGGAGTAAATGTGTTAACGAGGTATAGGTCAGTTTATTCTTTTTGTATGACCAGTAACCAAAATCACCAAAGCAGCCTGTGTATATCTTGCCGTTCCCGTCTGCTGCTACAGATCGAACGATTTGCCCATTGGGCATTCTATACTTATCCCAATATTTACCATCATATGTGAGTAAGCCCTCCGCGTTCCCGATATACATTACGCCGTTTTTATCTTTCGATATGCTCCAGTTTTGGTTTCCTGACGCATAAATTGCTTTAGAAAAATTCTGAATGTAGGGAACTCCGATGCTTTTTATGTCAGCCGCTTTAAGCCTTAAAGCTAAGAACAGAATAAAAAATAAACAGCGGAGGAATTTTTGCATTAATAATGAATTTTCGAACAAAGTAACGAAATAAAGGGAAGATAATCGAAGAGGCTGTATAAACAGACGGGCACCCTTGTGCAATCAGAGAATTTTCTTTTTCCGAAGCTCTAAAATTCGACGGTTACTATCTTAAATATTTTTATAAACTGGCTGCGGTACTTTTACATAATAACCTGTGCCATCATACGGGCGTCTGCGTGGATTCGTTAGGCATTCTGCCGAACAACAACCTTGTAATTCATTTCCGCAATCATCGCATTGGGTGATGTGTTCATTACATTCCGGATTTGCACAGTTTATCATTTTCGGTGTGGTTTTTCCGCAATTGTAACATACAGAAACGATTGTTGGATTTACATGATTTACGTCAACTGCGATGCGGTTATCGAATACATAGCATTTGCCCTCAAAATCTTTTCCGCCGGCTTCCTTGCCATATTTGATAATTCCACCATGTAGTTGATAAACATCATTAAATCCATGATGAAGTAAGAGTGCAGAGGCTTTTTCGCATTTGATACCGCCTGTGCAGTAGGTTAAGATTTTCTTGTCTTTATATTTAGCAAGTTGGTTTATTTGTTCCGGGAAATCGCGGAAATTTTCGATATCAAGTGTAACCGCATTTTTAAATTTGCCCAGATTGTGCTCATAGTTTGAGCGCACATCAAGAATCACCACATCATCATCATCCTTCATTTTCATAAAGTCGACAGGTTCAAGGTGTTTACCTGTTTTCTCATTCGGATTAATAATTGAAGTGTCCCTTAAGCCGGAATGAACAATTTCTGATTTATAACGACAATGCATTTTAAGGAAAGAGGGTTCCTCTACCGCATCAATTTTGAATTCGGTTTTTGCGAAACGCTCATCAGCATGAATGGCTTTCATGTAGGCTTCACAGGCTTCATCAGTCCCGGAAACGGTACCATTCAAACCTTCATTGGCAACGATAATCCGGCCAACAAGACCTAATGATTTGCAAAATTTTAAATGATCTGCAGCAAATTGTTCTGCATCTGCTATGTAACTGTAGCAATAGTAAAGTAATGTCTGATATTTTTTCATAACGCGTTGATACCGTTGCAAACGGCGTTTAAAGCGGGGCAAAGATAATGCTTTTAACTGAAAGACAAAAGCAGGAAGCTTTATCTTGCTTTGTACTTTATGTTTTTACCTTTTTGCTTAGAAACCGTAACTGATCCTAAATCCCTGCGATATTTTTTGAGCACCATCATAAGCAAAGCCGTAACTCACCCTTAAAACCAATCGCTGTAAACCGAAATAAAATTCTTTGTAATTTCTTTTTTCCGGCGATGATAAATAGCCACCACCAACAAACTCTTCAAGCTTTGCTTTGCGTAATAAAGGCACTTTGTTTAAGAAGAAGCCGGCAAAGTTGTGTTCCAAGTGCGCTTCGAAATACTGTTGGTTCGTACTGAATTGATAGAATTCCAGGTATTGGAACTTTCTTAGATTGGGGGGGAAGATAGTTGAGATATTCCCGGCAAAATGTTTATATTCAGGATAGTACATACTGCTGTTATTTAGGAACTTTCCGGCCCCAACCAGGAACGAAGTATAGCCCCATAAACCTAAGCCAATTCTATCCTGATATATTTCTGCCTTAACGAAATCATAATCAACATCGCTTCCTAATAATCCGTTAAAGCCTTTCTTGTACAGTGCGGTTATCCTTGGAAATTTAGATTCTGTATAAAATTTCCCATCCGGGCGGGTAATGTATTTTTGACCGAAAGTGTACGTTAGACTCGCAGTTGCGCTTGTAGATGTGTAGGTTGGAAACAGCGGTGTTTCCGTAGTAGGAGTAAAAGGGTTATTTGAAGTAAATTCTCTTTCTTTATTATCGAGAAATTTGAAATCAGTTGTATTTGTAAGCGTATTGTTTCTGGTGTAATCGAAGCTCAGTGAACCCTGAAGCCCCGTTGCGAGTTCGCGGGTTGTGTTTATATTCACAAAGCTCTTCTGATAAAACTTCGGGAAATTCTTTTCATATAAAAGACTATTAATGGTGTTTCCAAGCGAGGTCATCGATCCTAAATTGTTTAAATCGAATATTCCATTTCCAAAGGATGCACCAACGCTAGCTCTTTTTAAAGGATTGTAAAAGTAACTACCCGATAAACTTCCTGTTAATTTTTGATTCGAAAATCCGTAGCGCAACTCTGGTCTGATGCTGTACGAACGCCTGTCGCCAAATACTTTTCGGTAGGTTATCCCATATTTTATTGCAAAACCTTCTACGGTGTTATACATTAAGGAGCGCAAAACCGGATCGAAAGAAATGTAAACACTATCGTATCTATCATTGATGCTATATCCTCTCAGCAAAAGCTTTCCTATTCCAAATTTATTATTTTCTTTTTCAAGTGAATCGAGGTAGGATTTAGATTCCTTCCGCTTAGCAATGCTGTCTTTAACAACGTAGTTTATTTTCTCATCAGGCGTGAGGGGAATCGGGCGGTTGTTGTTCCAATAAACTGAATCTTTTTTGTTTACAAGTCTGGTAACTTTTAATATTTCTCCATTAAAAAAGTTCTTTGGAAAGACCGGCGAAACATCGTAGTTACTGTAAATCCCCACATAATAACCCGCAAACTTAAAGCCTAAAACATTTCCGTTAAACTGAAAATTAATTGCCGTCGGCATGTAAACGTCTTTAACTTTTGTGAATTGCTGACTAATACTCAATGTATCAATAAAATTAATTCCGGCGTTTTTTGTTAAAAATAAATCGGTATTGTAAATGCGCCAGCTATCGTTGATGATGTAAATAATGCCTCTGAAAACCGGGTCGTTAGTCCGGCGGGGGATGACTTCGATTTTATTAACCGTTTCGCCATTTTCCTTCGTTTCGCCCAGGTACTTGTATTTGTAATAAAATAAAGCATTATCAGCAATTGGCGAGATAAAGCCTCTTGAGCTTAGCGTATTCTCTAAAAGGTAGTTATCGTAAAAATTAATAATCAAATCTGACGCTTTGTTGAAGCTAAAAGCGTTGTTACGTCCGGCGACTTTCGATGAAATCATTTCTTCATGAACGTCATTTGGTCTTCTAAAGCTAAATTTACTTTGCGATTCTGATAAGTATATAATGCCTTGGCGGTTGGTGTCAAGTTCCATCACCTTCCTGATGTCGCGCCCCATGAATTTTTTTGGAGCACTTTTCAGTCTCTGTACACCTTTAATATAGACATCACAGGTAAAAGATTTGACTTCCTCCAAATGAGTTTTACGCTGTGCGATTGCCTTACGAATAATTGCATAAGCTGGGTCTTCAGCACTTGCCCGAATCGTTACATTGTTTAAAGTATAGTTTTCTGATGTTAATGAAACGTTGAAAATTGATGAAGCAGATACATTAAGAATATGTTCCTGTTGCTTATAGCCAACTGCCCTAAAACTTAGGGTATGTTCACCTTTACTTATTTTAAGTTCATATTTACCATCAACATTTGCTGAAGTTCCCTGTGTGGTATTTTTCAAATAAACAGATGCAAAAGGAACGGGTTGGCCACTAATGTCTTTTATCGTTCCCGAAACTGTGAATTGTTGAGAAAATGCAAAGTTTGTCAGGGAACAAAAGATTAAGAGTGTACAGAATTTTATCATAAGTTTGAACAGTTAAGCTATAAATATCGAATAAGTTTTTACACTATACATATAGTGAGGTGTTAAAGTTTGTTAATCAGGAAAAATAAAGGTTAAAGCTTATGGTTTTGCCAATTGATTTTTTCGATTCCATCTTCCATTTTACATTTTCCGATCTGTTTCTTTCGCCGTTTTTTTTAACTTTGGAGTCAAAATCAACCGTAACAGCTCATGTATAAAACATTACAGCCCGTACTTCAAAAGGAATTAGAAGAAATTGAAAACGCAGGACTATTCAAACGCGAACGCATTATTACAACCCCTCAGGGTGCAGATATAAAAGTAAGTGGCGGAGCAGAAGTAATCAACTTTTGTGCGAATAATTATTTAGGTCTTTCCTCTCATCCTAAAGTGATTGAAGCTGCTAAAAAAGCAATTGATGATCATGGCTATGGTATGTCTTCTGTACGTTTCATTTGTGGAACCCAAGATGTTCATAAAGAACTTGAAGCTAAAATATCGAAGTTTTTAGGTACGGAAGATACCATTTTATACGCTGCTGCATTTGATGCCAATGGCGGTGTTTTCGAACCCTTGTTTAATGCAGAAGATGCAATTATCTCTGATGAATTAAACCACGCATCTATTATAGATGGTGTCCGTTTATGCAAAGCACAACGTTTCCGCTATAAAAATGCGGACATGGAAGATTTAGAGAAGCAGTTAATTGCAGCAGCAGGTTGCAGACACAGAATTATTGTTACGGATGGTGCTTTTTCTATGGATGGTTCTGTAGCGCCTTTAGATAAAATTGCGGATTTGGCTGACAAATATGAAGCACTAATCATGATTGATGAATCTCATTGTTCGGGGTTTATCGGAAAAACCGGTCGCGGAACACATGAGCATTTCAACGTAATAGATCGTATTGATATCATCACCGGCACTTTAGGTAAAGCATTGGGTGGCGCATCTGGCGGCTTTACTTCCGGAAAAAAAGAAATTATTGATATGCTACGCCAACGTTCACGACCTTATTTATTTTCAAATACATTGGCACCGGCGATCGCAGGCGCATCGATTGCTGTTTTAGATATGTTGAGCGAAACCACATCATTAAGAGACAAACTGGAAAGTAATACAAAGTACTTTCGTAAAAAAATGACTGAAGCAGGCTTCGATATCAAGCCGGGATTTCACCCTATTGTTCCGGTAATGCTTTATGATGCTAAAATTGCGCAGGAGTTTGCCGCAAAAATGCTTGATGAAGGGATTTATGTTATCGGATTTTTCTATCCTGTTGTGCCTCAGGGCAAAGCAAGAATCCGCGTTCAGTTATCAGCTGCTCATGAGCAACATCATTTGGATAAAGCCATTGTTGCTTTTACCAAAGTTGGAAAAGAACTGGGCGTGATTTAATTCCTGTAAACAAATATTATTTTTAAAGCCGCAAGAGTTTGCGGCTTTTTTGTTTCGAGTTCATTTTCTTTTATAATGGTATTGTAAACAGATATTTTGAACCGCTACACATTTAAATTTTAAGATAATTTGCCGTATATTTGAAGCCATGTTGCAGGATAAAATAACACAATACACTGAAAAAATTAATGCCTTTGTAACTGAAAAGGCAGATGAATTAGAGCAGTTTCGCATAAAATATTTGGGCAGTAAAGGTATTATCAAAGAAATATTTGATGACTTTAAATCTGTTTCTGTAGAAGAGAAAAAATCGTTAGGAAAAGTCCTTAATGAATTTAAACAACTTGCGGAATCTAAATATTTAACCTTAAAAGAAGCTATTGAAGCAAATGAAACACAGGTAACGGAACATGCGCTGGATTTAACCCTGCCAGGTGAAGGTTTTGAGATTGGCGCCCGCCATCCGCTGGCTTTAGTTCGCAGGGAAATTGTGGAGATTTTTGCAAAGCTAGGTTTTACGGTTGCTGAGGGGCCCGAAATTGAAGACGACTGGCATAATTTTTCGGCTTTAAATTTTCCTCAAGAACATCCTGCAAGGGATATGCAAGATACCTTTTTTATTAAAAAAGGAGGCGAGAAAGGTGATATTGCTTTGCGTACGCATACATCGTCTGTTCAGGTTCGAATGATGGAACAAGGACAGCCGCCTTTCAGGGCGATAATGCCTGGGCGTGTTTACCGTAACGAGGCTATTTCCGCACGGGCACATTGCTTTTTTCATCAGATAGAAGGCCTGTATGTGGACGAAAATGTTTCGTTTGCTGATTTAAAACAAACTTTGTTTTATTTTGTACAGGAATTGTACGGGGAAGGCACAAAAGTCCGTTTCCGACCGTCTTATTTTCCATTTACTGAGCCTTCTGCCGAAATGGACATTTCCTGTACCATTTGTAATGGCGCAGGTTGCCAGCTTTGTAAATATAGCGGTTGGGTAGAAATTTTAGGTTGTGGGATGGTCGATCCAAATGTTCTCGAAAACTGTGGCATCGATTCAAAAAAATATAGTGGTTTTGCGTTTGGTATGGGTATTGAACGGATTGCAAATCTGAAATATGTGATTAAGGATTTAAGATTGTTCTCTGAAAACGATGTTCGTTTTTTAAAGCAATTTAAATCTGCTTTAATTTAATTATGAAATACCTGTACAGCTTATTGTTCATATCTCTTTTACTTTCAAGCTGTGGAAAAGATACGAGCTTTATTCCGGATGTTGCCGTTAATTTCAGTTTACCACTGACTGATCCGCGTTTAAGCAGACTAAGTAGTCCTGGAGGTGCCGTTTTAATTAGTGGTTATGGAATTGCAGGATTGGTGTTGTACCGGAGAACGGATAATGGTTATGCTGCTTTTGATCGTTGCAGTACAGTAAATCCTGAACAGAAATGTGCCGTAACTTTAGACGATCCGACCTTAACTGTAACCGATCCCTGCTCGGGTGCCAAATTTTTATTGGAAGACGGAAGCCCGGTAAAGGCGCCAGCAGTCAGGGCATTAAAGTCATACACAGTGGCCATTTCCGGCCTGAATTTACACGTAACGAATTAGAATGGAAGCCGAAAAAATTAAGGAAACTGTAAAGAAAGCAGCTAAGGAGCTTTTTAGAAAGTATGGTTACCACAAAACAAGTGTAAACGAAATTGCAAAGAAAGCTAGAATAGCAAAAGCAACGATATATAAATACTTCGAGAGTAAAGAACAGGTTCTCGATAGCATTTTAATGGATTACCTCGACCAGAATTTGTACGAAATACTTCACAACAAGGTGAGTTATGGTTCTGAAGAAGAGCATTTAAAAGCGCTGGTCATGAAAACCAGCCGGCTTTCTTTTACCGCATGTAATGAGTTTATCGGTTGGGATTTTGTTCGTGAAAATGCGAATTCCCAAGAGTTTTTAAAGCATCTTTCCGATCAACTGGAGGCCTTGTTGCTGGCAGCATACCTTCAATTGGATAACTTTAAAAATAACCCTGCGAGGAGGGAAGGTTTAGCATTTTTATTAAAAGCCAGCAAAAGCATTGTTTTTTCATTTGCTTTTACTTCGGTCAGCGATTCTGATGTGCGCAAAAACTTTGTGAGTTTTCAAAAGGAAATTTTGCCATTCTTAGTTAAGGCAGCACTTTAATTGATCCGCAATAGGCTATCAATTTTGAATTAACGATCGCGTTTTCTGTTCTTTACGTAATTATTAATAGCCGTTTTAGTAGTCAGCCAGTTTCTTCCTTCTTTATAGGCATCTATTTTGCCCTGGCGAGCAAGAAGGCTGATATATTCCTGCCCATATTTAAAGTCAGGTTCGGAAACAATTTGTGATATAGGTTCGTAATCGCCATAAGTATTACCTGGCATTGCGTTTAGGTAAATATTTAGCGAGCGCTCCAGAGCTTGTAACATCAATAGATAAAGTTTATGGTAGCTGCCTTTATTTGCCTGGTTAAGTGCTTCATAATATTTTTTTCTATCGTTTTTTAAAATAATAGCAGGCGGAAAGCCCTTCCGCATTAAAAGTAAATTCATTGCTAAACGTACAGTACGACCATTTCCATCAAAAAACGGATGAATCCAAACCATTTTATGATGAAAAATGGTTGATAATAATATATCGTTTAACCCGCTTGTATTCTCATTTACATAAGAAATCAACTCCTCTAGTAAATCAGAAACCTTGTTAGCATTTGGTGGGGTAAAATTTGCGCCGATGATACGAACGCCGCCATTTCTTAAACTACCAGCAAAATCATCTTCAATACTGCGTAAAACCATACCGTGTAAAGAAAGAATATCGATGCTTCTTAATACATAACTTTCATTGACAAGTGTATATAAATAATCAATTGCCTTTTCATGATTATGCGCTTCGAAGTGCTCAATCAATGATTTGCCTTTGATGGTTATTCCCTCCTGTAAAACCATTTGCGTTTCCGTTAGGCTTAAAGTATTGCCTTCAATACTATTAGAGTTATAAGTCCATTCTAAACTTATGTCAGTTCGTATCCGCTGTAAGGCACTGTTCGGCAATGGACGAGATGAATCTAGTTTCATTTTTTTCTCCAGTAGCCTGTCCAATTGCGGCTGTAGTTCTTCAATATCGCTAAGATCAATATTCCACATACACAAATATATTAATATCGGATTGAATTTAAATAATTTTATCCGATATTAAAAATCCGATAACTTATGCTATGTTATTGGGTTGGTACATTAGAGTTATAAAATAAATAAGTGGAATTGATTGTCCGTGCGTTAACTATTCCCATTTAAACACTTTTACGGCAACCGCATAAATACCAATCCCCCAGATTATTAAAATCATTATCTGGAATTTAACATCCCACAGATTTAAGCCCTCGAAAGCGACCTTACGCATGGCGTCATTCAGATAAGTTAAGGGTAAAGCCCTACTGATGGGCTGTAGCCATTTTGGGAACGCCTCTATAGAGAAAAAAGTTCCTGACAATAGAAACTGAGGCAGGGTTACGATATTAGATATGGGTGGTACCATGCTTTCATTTTTTGCAATTCCGGAAATAATAAAACCAAAACCCATAAAAACAATTACACCCAAAGTTGCCAGGAGGAGCATGTTGACAACTGTTAAAACGCCATGTACTAATGTAAATCCAAAGAAAAAATGACCCAATACGATGATAAACAAGGCTCCGATTAAGGCAAATCCTATTCTTGCAATACCTTCACCTATAACAATGCTGGAACGTTTCACCGGTGTCGCAAAAAAGCGTTTAATCACTAAAGTTTGACGCAGGCTTAAAAATACAAAGGCCGTTCCAAATACGCCAGTACTTAATAAAGAGAAACCCAGTTGGCCTGGTAATATAAAGTCGATGGTTTTGTACTCTCGTCCATGAACAGTACTTTCCTTAATTTCAGCAACTGATGGCTTTAATTTTTTATCATAGAAAAGGTTATTTAGAACAGACTTTAAGATATTTCCTTTGTCCATCGACGCGGACGTATAAACAACGTTAACTGAGTATGCAACAGAATTTACTTTCCTGTGAACATCTATCATTGCATCAACATTCCCTTTTTCCAGCAGGTTATCATATTCCACTTTCGATTTGTCTTTCACCAACCGAATCATGCCGGTTTTTTCCAGCATGCCAATAACAGGATTATTTATGTCCGATCCTGGTGTGATACCTACATCAATATGTGTTCCGCCACCACCTAGGAAGCCAAAAACTAAAATAAATATCAAAGGGAAAGCCAAGGTAAAAACCACTGCTGAAGGGCTCCGCATAATGGAGCGAAAACTCGCTTTTGCTAGTGCTAATGTTGCTGTTGTGTTGCTGTAACCCCCAGACCCTAAAGGGGAGTTTGAATTTCTATCGTTTATGTCTTCGTGCATAAGAATCTATCTAAATATGGTTATTCAATTAATGGAAGGTTTGTGCATTGGTCTATAATCGCCCATTGTGAAGGTCGCGAGATTATTCTCTCCACTCTTTACCCGTTAGATCGATAAACACATCTTCCAGATTAGCTTTTTTAACCTCTTTTTTACGTTCAAATCCAGAAGCAATAAGTTTGTCTATTAAATTATCTGGCGTATCTAAGGCTATAATTTTTCCCCGCTCTACAAAGGCAACACGATCGCAAAGTTGTTCTGCCTCATCCATATAGTGCGTGGTTATTACGACTGTTGTTCCGTTATTCCTGATTTCTGTAATTAAATCCCAGAGATTGCGCCTGGCTTGAGGATCCAGTCCTGTAGTTGGCTCATCAAGAAATACAATTTTTGGCTGATTAATTAACGTTGTAGCAATAGAGAAGCGTTGTTTTTGTCCACCCGATAACGCTTTGTATTTAGCTTTGGCTTTGTCCTGAAGATTTACTTTATCCAGCATGTCCATTGGCTTGATATTGGCGCCATAAAGTCCTGCAAAAAGTTCAATTAGTTCAATAAGGTTAAGATTAGGGTAATAACCTGCTGCCTGTAACTGAACTCCGATAATTTGCTTAATCTCGTTAGCCTGCTTATCAACCGAAAAGCCGTCAACAATAATTTCACCAGAAGTTTTATCTCTTAAAGTTTCAATTATTTCGAGTGTAGTTGTTTTTCCGGCACCGTTGGGGCCAAGTAACCCGAAGATTTCATTTTCATAAACATCAAAACTTAAATTTTGTACAGCTGCAAAATCATCATAGTTTTTTACCAGGTTTGTTACACTGATAATGGCTTTTTTTGTTTCCATATTGCGAATGTAAGAAGCTTTCAATGATTAGAAAATGAATTTAGTTGCAAACTGTTAAAATGTCGGTGAGATGATGTTTTCAAAAGGTGGATTTGGTTAAAAACAAAATCTGCGAATCCATGGCTATGCGTAGCTAAGATTCGCAGATTGTCGTATTTTACTTTAGTTTTTAAGCTTTTTTCTTCCTGCTAAAAATTACCAAACTAGATCGCCTTTCATTACGTCGACAAAATCATCGAACAAATAACGGGAATCATGTGGGCCTGGTGAAGATTCTGGGTGATATTGTACTGAGAATGCTTTTTTACCTTTAACACGAATGCCTTCAATAGATTTGTCGTTTAAATTTACGTGAGTAATTTCGACTTTATCAGAGTTTCTAACTTCATCCGGGATAACGCCAAAACCATGATTTTGAGAAGTTACTTCACAGTGGTTTTTAATGATGTTTTTAACCGGATGATTTAAACCGCGGTGCCCGTTAAACATTTTCATTGTACCGATATCATTTGCCTCAGCCAATAACTGGTGACCCAAACAGATACCGAACAATGGTTTGTCTTCTGCTAAGATTTCTTTAATTGTTTCAACCGCATACGGCATTACCGACGGGTCGCCGGGGCCATTTGAAATGAAATAACCATCAGGACTAAATTTTTCCATTTCCGCAAATTTTGTCTTTGCCGGAAAAACCTGAACGTAAATGTCACGATTTTCAAAACTGCGAAGAATGTTTTTCTTAATGCCTAAATCTAAAGCTGCAACTTTTAAGCTTGCATCCGGATTGCCGTAAAAATAAGGTTCTGTCGTACTCACTTTAGATGAAAGCTCTAAGCCTTCCATAGAAGGAACTTCAGCTAACTTCTTTTTCAATTCTTCTAAATCCGTAATCTCCGAAGAGATGATGGCATTCATTGCGCCTTTATCCCTGATGTGGCGAACCAAGGCACGGGTGTCGATATCTGAAATTGCAACAAGGTTGTCATTCTGAAAATAATCCTGAATCGATTCTGTTGCTTGTTTACGGCTGTAAACGATATTGTAATTTTTACAAACCAAACCGGCAATTTTTATCGAACTAGATTCAATTTCCTCTTTCTGGATGCCATAATTCCCGATATGCGAATTTGTAGTTACCATAATCTGACCAAAATAACTTGGGTCTGTAAAGATTTCCTGATAACCTGTCATCCCGGTATTAAAACAAATTTCGCCCGTTGTGGTACCAATTTTTCCGGCCGCTTTGCCGTGGAAAACTGTGCCGTCGGCAAGTAATAAAATCGCAGGTAACTTGATGTAGTTAGTCATGGTAATTACAATATGAATTTTGATTTAAAAAAGACTTTAAAAAAGGGTGGTTTTCGGCATTAAAGCCGTTTTTGCAGAGTGCAAAAAAAGATGAATAAATCCCTTTCATTTCGGGGTACAAAGATAGGGTTTAGGATTGGTAATCTAAAAAGATTTTTTAAATATTGAAGCTTTAAGGGAAAGATTAAGGATTCATAAGATTTAGATACAGCGTATATAAGCTACAGTCTTTAAGTTTTAGTCTTTCAGATTTTTTAAAGAAAAAACGATACTTTTGGCTAAATAAAATGAATTCATGTCGGTACACAAAGAAATAAAACGCGTCACCACACATATTTTACAAGAGATGAAAATACGTGGTGAAAAAATATCCATGTTAACCGCCTACGATTACTCGATGGCTACCATCCTTGACGACGCCGGGTTGGACGTTTTATTGGTAGGAGACTCGGCTTCGAATGTTATGGCGGGCCATGAAACAACTTTGCCCATTACTTTAGACCAGATGATATATCATGCTGCATCAGTTATCAGAGCGGTAAAACGTGCATTTGTTGTAGTCGATTTGCCTTTTGGATCGTATCAGGGGAATTCTAAAGAAGCCCTGAATTCTGCGATTAGAATTATGAAAGAATCAGGAGCACACGGTGTAAAATTAGAAGGTGGTGAAGAAATTATAGAATCAGTTCAACGCATCATTACAGCTGGCATACCAGTAATGGGCCATTTGGGTTTAACACCGCAATCGATATACAAATTTGGAACTTACACTGTGCGGGCAAAGGAGGAAGAGGAAGCTAATAAGCTGAAATCTGATGTTCTGGCTTTGCAAGCTGCGGGGTGCTTCGGTATTGTGTTAGAGAAAATCCCTGCTACTTTAGGTAAAGAGGTTTCGGAAAGTTTGCAGATTCCTACGATTGGTATTGGCGCAGGACCCGATTGCGATGGCCAGGTTCTGGTTGTAAACGATATGATTGGTTTAACCAAAGGATTTAAACCTCGTTTTTTGCGTCAGTATATTAATTTGTATGATGATATTTTGCATGCTGCTCAATCTTACATTCGTGATGTAAAGGCCAACGATTTTCCTAACGACAAAGAACAATATTAAATACCTTGTTAAAGGTTGTAGTTATCGGTTTAAAGCCTGCAACGCACAACTGCTAACCCATAACTAATATGCCAATTACCGATAAGGATATACTTTTTGAAGATAACCACCTGATTGCAATAAACAAAAGGGCGGGAGATATTGTACAAGTTGATGAAACCGGTGACGAGCCTTTAGATGAACAAATAAAAAAATACCTGGCAAAGAAATACAGCAAGCCGAACGGTGCGTTTCTAGGCGTTGTTCATCGTTTAGACAGGCCTGTCAGTGGCGTAATTCTCTTCGCTAAAACCAGTAAAGCGCTGGAAAGAATGAATGCGGTTTTCAAAAACCGGGAGGTAAAGAAAACCTATTGGGCTGTTGTGAAAAATAAACCGGCTAAAGAATCAGGAACATTGATTCATTGGCTGGTGAAAAATCCCCAGAAAAATGTTGTTACCCATTACAATACTGAGGTACAGGGTTCGCAGAGAGCCGAACTTTCTTATCGGTTGCTTGCGCAGGTTGGCGATTATTTTTTGCTTGAAGTTGATCCACTTACTGGGCGTTCACATCAAATCAGGGTTCAGCTTTCTTCAATGGGTTGTCCTATTGTTGGTGATAATAAATATGGCTACCCAAGGGGAAGTAGGAAAGGCAGTATCTGCCTTCACGCCCGCAGGTTGCAATTTCTGCATCCGGTAAAAAAAGAACCTGTAAATATTTTTGCTAAGCTTCCTATTGATGGCTTCTGGGAGCGTTTTGAAAATTTATAGTCAATGCAATTATTTACAATCTGTTTTATCAAAAATAATAGACTTACCAAAAGTTAATTTTTTAACGTCTTGAAATTTGACATCGCCATTAACATCCTTTGTAGCTCCATAACCTTCTAAAAGCTGGTCGCCTTTTCTCACCCAAGCAACTTCACGGTGAGAATAAACACCTTCAGATTGGAACTTATAGTCTACGATAATCGTGTCGCCCTTCATGTACCCATAAAAATCACCGCTATTTTTATCTTTACCATCAACACTGTAACTTAGCTGCCCCAAAACTCTATCAGCACCAGTTCCATAGATTAGAAGTTTTCCAGTGCTCCCTTTCTTGTCATCGTAAGTAAAACATTCGTCTGGTATTTTGTAATCCCTTTGTTGTTCACTCATTATTGTAGAGTCTACAGTAGTATATTTCTTACTATCGCTTTGGCAAGAGGTTACAAACGAAGCAATAATTGCGCTTGCTAAAATTAGTTTCTTCATGTATTTGGTTTGCTTTATAAATGCTCAGCAAGATAAAAAAAATGCTTAAATAATTTTAATTGATATGTTAAAACCAAAGTCGTATTAAAGAGCACTTTAATAATACTAATAGCAACAATTTTTCGGTTGAGCAAAATGCTATCGCCGGCAAGAGGATTATAAACTACAATGTATTTCTGTCAAGTATTTTTAGCAAATCTTGTCGGTTATTTAATGTGTTGGTCAAGTTGGGCTCTGAATTATAAGCTTCTGCTATTATATAATAAACCAGTTTTATACTATTAGAATGCGGTTATTGGCGTGTCCACTAAGGCAGCACAACTGATTTTGTGAATGTGTCTATTTAGCCCGGTTCTGCGGAGACTCTTGTTCAATACGTTTTTGATCCAGTTCTTTGTCTAGATGAAGATTAACCCTAAACTGATCTCGTTAATGAGTTGGTTGAAATATTTGGTCTGGCATGGCTAATTGTTTCGCCTATCTGCTCAATCTGCTTCAGGGAAAATTAAGTTTACACTTGTGCCCTCATTTTCAACTGAACGGATTTTCACTTCTATTTTATGGAATTTAGCAATACTATCTACAATGGCTAAACCTAAACCAAAACCATTTTCTTCGGTATTTCCTCTTTTAAAACGATCGAAAGCATTTTCAAGCACTTCATGGCTCATACCTTTTCCATTATCGCTTATGGTTAAATTGAAATTATGATCTTCTGTTTTGCCAACGACATGTATTTCACCGCCACTGTTATTGTATTTAATTGCATTACTTAAGATGTTTGTCAGCAGCGTATGTACCAGCGCCTTGTTACCTTTAAAATAAAAGTCTTCTTTCAAGTCAATGGTATATTTTAAGTTTTTATCTGAAATTTTATCTTCGAGATCACTATAGATATCATTTAGCTCATCCTGCAGATCTATTTTTTCGGTTTTTAAATATTGATTATTCTCAACTTTAGAGATTAAGAGCAAACTGTTGATAATAACCTTCAGGCGACTGAGCGTCTTGAGAGATGCAAAGATTTTATTCTCATGCTCAACAGGAATATCAGGCGTACTCAACATATTCTCAAACCTTGTACTCAAGATTGAAATGGGTGTTAAAAGCTCGTGAGACACATTCGCTATAAACTGTTTCTCTAATGCAAAAAGTGTGTTAATCTTGCGCATTAAAGAATTTATACTGTTATCTAAAATTTTAAAATCATCAGTATTTGTTCTTATGTTTTGATAATTGAAATGAGTTGGATCGTCAACTTTGTTAATCTTCTTATCAATAATCAGGTAAAATGGCTTGAGCAGAAAATTTGTAAAGGCAAAATCAGTTAGCAGTGTAACAAGCAGTGAAGCGAAAAGCACAACCAGCATATAAAACCTGATGGAGTTTTTTATGGATTGTAAGGCTGTCATACTCTCGCCGAGTTCCAGCTTATACCAGTTTGAATGGTATAAAAATTTATAGTTTAGGATTCGATAAAATTCAATGTCTCCCTCAATTTCCCTTCTTTCGGTAATAATTTTTGCGGAAGAGTCTGCCTGGTTGTCGGGAATATCTGTCAGGATAATGAATTCTTCTTTTAAGATATTATAATCGGTAAACGTTTGTTCATTATTAAGTAAACTATCAATCTCCGCATCGTTAAGGTTTTTTATAATTTTTCCTTTTTTTTTAATTAAACGGTTATCAAGCTGATGGTAGGCAATTCTATCAATCGAAAACAATATAATTGATCCTAAAATGACTATAATGGCGATTTTAGTTATCGCATTGTATAATGAAAACTTAACTTGTAACTTCATTTTTTACGAAAAACCCAATATTATTGACTTAAATTCTCAACTGGTGATTAAACAGATTTAAGCACTATATAAACTTCTAAGCTTCTATCCTCCAACATCGACTTCTGACTATTTAACAATTTATCCTGTAGCCAATGCTCCTGACGGTTTCAAACCAATCAGTAGGATTAACCGCCAATAACTTTTTACGAAGGTTTTTTACGTGAACATCAACGAAGTTGGAATCTGAATTTACCTCAAGAATATCGCCCCATACATGTTCGGTTAAACTCATTCTCGAAACAACCCGGTTCTTATTTAGCACGAGGTAGTTAAAAATTTCGAATTCCTTCTTGGTGAGGTTTAATCGCTCATCAGCAAACGAGACTGTTCTGTTTTGAATGTTAAGCAAAAAGCCGTGAATATTTACTTCGTTTTTTTCGAGTTTATGTTTTCTGCGGATGATCGCATGCATCCTGGCCAGAAGTTCGTTCAGTGAGAATGGTTTTGGCAAATAGTCGTCTGCACCTTCATCTAAACCTTTGATTCTATCATCGACTGCGCTTCTTGCTGTTAAAATGATAACGGCATCATCTCTGTCTTTAAGTGACTTTAGCTGCTTTAAAATTTCAAATCCGTCACCATCTGGCAACCCTAAATCCAATAAAATAAAGTCGTAACTGTTAACGAAAACTTTTTCTTCTGCAGAGGCTTTTTTCCAGGCATGTTCGATTATAAAACCTTCCTTACTAAGGAACTCATCCATTTCGAGTGCAAGGCTTTTTTCGTCTTCAACAATTAAAACGTTCATTGTAGTGTAGGGTATTAATATAGTATTAAGTATTCGGTATTAAGCATCAAGGCCGCCAACATTTGCATACCCAGGACTACGTCCTTAATTTTGGAATTTTAGTAATATGCTGGTCTTTAAGCTTTTGCTTTCACTTTAGTCTTTTAGCTTTAGTCTTTCAGCTTTTATCCACAACTAAGTTAATGTTTTTTACGATGATGGCACATGCTTCTTCAATTTCAGATTTTGTAATAATCAGGGGAGGAGCGATGCGCATGGAGTTGCTGCAATGTAAAAACCAATCTGATAATATGCCATCTACAATACAGGCATCAATAATTTTTTTGTTGACATCGAAATTTTCGAATTCCACCGCAAGCATTAAACCCTTACCTCTTATTTCTTTTATGGCCGGATGTATAAGTAGTCGTTTAAAAAGTTGGCCTTTTTCTTGAACTTCATCAACGATTTTATTTTCTATTAAGGTGTTCAAAGTGGCTAACCCTGCTGCACAGCAAACAGGGTGGCCACCAAATGTGGTCATATGGCCAAGTATAGGAGCATAAGATAAAACTGACATGATTTCCAGCGAACTGATAAAGGCGCCAATGGGCATACCCCCACCAATCCCTTTGGCTAAAAGTAAGACATCTGGTTTTACATTGTAATGTTCGAATGCAAACATTTTTCCGCTTCTGCCGAATCCAGATTGAATTTCGTCGAAAATAAGCAGGGTCTTTGTTTCATCGCATTTAGCTCTTAAAGCCTGCATATACTCCAAATCAGCTACACGAATACCCGCTTCGCCTTGTATAGGTTCTATAAAAACAGCTGCAATGTCGGTGGTAATTTTCTCTAAATCGGATATATTGTTATGCTCAATAAAGCTAACATACGGTAAAAATGGTCCATAACCCGAAGAGTAAAAGTCGCTTTCCATCAAACTTTCTGCACCCTGTGTGCTGCCATGATATGCATTTTTACAGGCGATGAAACCTTTTCTTTCGGTGTAGCGTTTCGCGAGCTTCATTGCACCCTCAACGGCTTCCGTACCTGAGTTTAAGAAATAACTACAACTTAAGTTTTCAGGTAAAATATCAGCTAAAGCCTTTGCGAAATTTACCTGAGGTGTTTGAATGTATTCTCCATAAACCATTAAATGCATGTAAGTTTCGGCTTGTTCCTGTATCGCTTTTACAACCGAGGGATGACAATGACCAATGTTACTTACGCCTATGCCAGCTATCAGGTCCAAGTACTTTTTATTAGCCGAATCATATATATAAACACCTTTTGCCCTCACGAATTCCAGCATTAAGGGCTCTGGCGATGTTTGCGCATTGTGTTGCAGAAATAATTGGCGTTGTGTTAACATGAGGCAAAAATACAGAAATGAGCTTGCTTTAAAACAAAAAGTCTTGCAGTTTTTCTGCAAGACTTTTCCTATTGTCTGTCCTTAAAGCGATTCAGCAACTCTCGCTTAAAGGCTTCCTGTGCCCGGTAGAATTTACCGATGATTTTAATCGGCAATACTGCTTTAAATTTATTGTAATACTTCTTTTCGATGTTTAAATCGCGTTGCCTGAAATCGAATTCGCTCGTAATTAAACTTTGGATTTGTGCATCCGTCAGATTATCAATTTCCGTGACTTTTCTAAACGAAATCATTTTTTGAAAACGTTCTTTTCGAAGTGCATTTTGTTCCGCCTGCATGTCATTATAGATTGGCCAGAATACTTTAGCATCTTCAGGAGATAGATCTAGTTTTTTTGTAAAAAAGGCAATTTTAAGCGATTCTATTTCTTCACCCTTGGGTCTTTGTGCCCAAATTATTGATGGTAGAAGCAATAGTAAAGCAGCAAAAAATAAATTCTTCATTTGACATTAATTTTTATAATTCCTGAGCTAAATCAGTTGATGAATAGTTACTCAGGATGTAATTTTCCACTTCTGTATCTGAGGCAGAAGTTGTTTTTATATTAGATGTATTTTGTGCTTCCAAATGGTCTAAGATTGTCGTTTCATCAATATCATAAAGCATTTGGTCGTTTGCAAAATCCGCAGTCCGCATTTGTGGAACGCTTACCATTTCAGCAGATTGATTGTTTTGGTAGAAGTAAAACCCAAAAGATGCTATCAATAAAAAGCAAGCCGCACTTGCATATTTAACAAAACTTCGTCTCCATAAAGGAATAATTTTAGCCTCTTTTTTTATGGTTTGTTCTGTATTTATTCTAATTGTTATTCTGCTTTGTAAAGTTTCGAAGTAATTTTCAGGAACAGCAAATTTGTTAATTGGTTGAACCGATTGCTGGAAAGCGATTCTCGTTTCAATCATTTCTGTTAATTCCTCAAAATAATTTTCTGGTATAAGGAAAGCGTTATCACTAATACTTTGTTTCAAGCCATCCAAAAAAATGTTGTTTGAAACAGCCTCCTCACAATTGTCGAAATATCCCGCAGGAACGGAGAAGGGATTGCGCTTGGCCATTGCGGCAAGGGTCGGCGCATCTTTAATCCAATCGTTATTTTCTAAATTTTCATTCATCACAGATATATGATACAATTAAAGTGAAAAGGTTTAATAGTCTATTTCATCATTTGTAATAAAAGCTTCAATCTTTTTTGCTGCGATGTGAAATGACGCTTTTAAAGCGCCTACAGAGGTTCCGAGTACCTCGGAAATTTCTTCATATTTCATATCATCAAAATATTTCATATTGAAAATAATTCGCTGTTTTTCAGGTAAAGTAAGAATTGCTTTTTGAAGTTTTAGCTCAAGTTTGTCACCGTTAAAGTAAGATGATGCGATTAGGTTTTCTGCCAGTTCTGCAGAAACTTCGTCCATTGGTGTATTGTTTCGCTGCTTCTGTTTGTTAAGAAACGTAATGGATTCATTGGTAGCGATACGATATATCCATGTGTAAAGTTGGGAGTCGGACCGAAATTTGTCGAGATTTTTCCAAACCTTGACAAATACTTCCTGGATTAAATCATCGCAATCATCATGATTTAAAACCAACCGCCGAATGTGCCAGTATATTTTTTGCTGATACTTTTTTAATAACAAATTAAAAGCTTCATTTCGAGTGCGCTCCACGGCAAACATTGCAAGAATTTCTGAATCTTCAACTTGTTTCATTAAAAACGATTAGGAATTAAATAATAAAGACACAAAGTACACAAAGGTTTGGATATTTCCTTGTGTTCTTTGTGTCTTTAACGCAGGTTGTTTATATATTATTTCTTTCTGCCAATTACTTTCTGAGCGGCTTCCACGATGTTTACAGCATCCAAACCGTATTTAGACATCAGTTGGTCAGGTGTTCCGCTCTCTCCAAAAGTGTCATTTGTAGCCACAAATTCTTGTGGCGTTGGTAACTCTGTGGTTAGTAAACGGGCAACGCTTTCGCCTAACCCGCCAAATTTGTTGTGCTCTTCGCAGGTAACAACGCAGCCGGTTTTCTTAACTGATTTTAAAATGGCTTCATCATCCAAAGGTTTAATGGTGTGGATGTTGATGATTTCTGCATCTATGCCCAATTCTGCCAATTTTTCCCCCGCTTCGATTGCTTTCCAAACCATGTGTCCGGTTGCAATGATGGTTACATCCGTTCCTTCATTCACCATCCAGGCTTTTCCGATTTCAAATTTTTGGTCAGGATCGGTGAAAACAGGGATAACCGGGCGGCCGAAACGTAAATAAACCGGGCCTTCGTATTCTGCGATTGCTAAAGTTGCGGCTTTTGTTTGATTGTAATCGCAAGGATTAATAACCACCATGCCTGGCAACATTTTCATTAAACCAATATCTTCCAAAATCTGGTGTGTTGCACCATCTTCGCCCAGCGTTAAGCCGGCGTGTGAAGCACAGATTTTAACATTTTTATTTGAATAGGCTACCGATTGACGAATTTGATCGTAAACACGACCTGTAGAAAAATTAGCAAAAGTACCTGTAAAAGGAATTTTTCCACCAATTGTCATACCTGCGGCAATGCCAATCATATTTGCTTCGGCAATACCAACCTGTGTAAAGCGCTCCGGAAAATCTTTAATAAAAGCATCCATTTTTAATGAACCGACTAAATCGGCACACAAAGCAACCACGTTTTCATTCTTTTTACCAGCTTCATGTAAACCGGCGCCAAAACCTGAACGGGTATCTTTTTTCTCTGTATATGTGTATTTTTTCACGGTCTTAAATTTTTAAATTAGCTGCGTTCAAGCTTGCCCGCAGGTTTTCATTGTTTTTTAGATATGAGATTTTAGACATGAGACTCAAATTTCTAATCTAATTTAGTAATCCCCTAAAGTTTCTGGTAATTGTGCTAAAGCAGTTGCCAGTTGCTCATCATTTGGGGCTGTACCGTGCCACTTGTGAGATCCCATCATATAATCGACGCCCGCGCCCATTTGGGTACTCATCAGGTTTAGGATTGGCTTACCCTTTCCAGTTAAAGTTTTAGCATAATGTAAACCTTCAACAATCGACTGCATGTCATTTCCATCGGTATTAATTACATGCCATCCGAAAGCTTCGAATTTCGCTTGTAAACTATCTAGGGAAAGTACTTTTTTAGTTGGGCCATCAATCTGTTGACCGTTATAATCCACACTGCAAATTAAAGTATCTAATTCATGGAATGGCGCAAACATTGCTGCTTCCCAGTTCTGTCCTTCTTGTAGTTCACCGTCGCCATGTAAAGTAAAAACGTACGATTTATCTCCATTTAATCTTTTCGTTAGTGCTGCACCGATTGCTACAGACATACCCTGGCCCAATGAGCCTGAAGCTACTCGAATTCCAGGCAAACCTTCATGCGTAGTCGGGTGACCTTGTAATCTCGAATCTAACTTACGGAAAGTTGCCAATTCACTTTTATCGAAAAAGCCTGCATGGGCTAAAGTACTATACCAAACCGGAGAAATATGGCCGTTAGACAGGAAGAATAGATCTTCACCAATGCCGTCCATTTTAAAGTCTGTATTATAGTTTAAAACTTCGAAATATAGAGCGGTGAAGAAATCGGCACAGCCTAATGAACCACCTGGGTGGCCTGATTGGCATCCGTGAACCATTCTTACAATGTCTCGTCTTATCTGCGAAGCAATATCTTCTAATTCTTTTATTGTATGTTTCATTAAAATAAGAATTGTTGTTACATAACAAAGGTAATATTTTACCTGCTATATCATAATTAGTTATTGATTAAATCGAGTACTTGTTGCGTAGCATTTTTTGTATCTACTTTTTTGATGATATGCGAAATTTTCCCTTCGCCATCAATGATGAAAGTGCTGCGGGCTGTGCCCATATATTTCTTTCCATACATGTTTTTTTCAGTCCAAACGCCGTAATCGTTAACAATCTTTTGATCGGTATCTGCCAGTAGCTTAAAAGGCAAATTATGTTTGGTTACAAATTTCTGATGAGACTTCTCATCATCAACGCTGACACCCAAAACAACAATTCCTTTAGCTTGCAGGCCCTGGTAATTATCCCTGAAGTCGCATGCCTCAGCAGTGCAACCTGGTGTATCGTCTTTAGGATAAAAATATAAAACAACGGTTTTCCCCTTATAATCACTTAAAGAAACTTCGGCTCCATTTTGGTCTTTTGAGGTAATTGCCGGAGCAAAATCACCTTCTTTTAACTCTACCATGTTAGTTATAATTAATTTTGAATGAATAAATGATGACTTGCAATTTAAACAGTTTTCATTGTTTTGTGTTCAGCCTCAATTAAAATATGACAGTTTGAAGTTTTAAAGGCCTCTTGACTGAATTTTAAATAAATCCTAAAACCAGAATAATCCTACCTGTAGAAGTTCACTGAATACCTTCTAGTATTTTCTTTCATGTCAACTACAACCAATTCAAGCCTATGTTTACCAGATGAGGTTCTATCGTCGAAACTGTGCCAGAGTGTGGCGGTTTTACTATCAAATTCCATCAAAGCCCATTTGCCGTCTATGTAACCGTTAAAACTTTTAATTCCCGAAAGGTTATCACTTAGTCTGAAATACATCTTTGGCAATCCCGCTACATTTTTTCCTTCGGCGATGTTAACGGGAACAATTCTGGGGGCAATGGTATCAACAGAAATATAAAAGCTGCCAAAATTTCGGGGATTTGCTTTGACATAACCGTTGTCAAAGTTTCCGCCTTGTGATGAACCATTGGAATTTACTATCAATGCTTTACTCCTTAGGGCTTCAGGCAAATTATCTGCTTTTATCCGTAAGTCGAAGCCAACATGAAGTGGCGTGTATCGATTATGAATTTGGTGCATAGCAGAGTAAGCATTTCCTTGCGGTTTAGTTAGCTTTTTATAATTGAAAGTTAAATCGCTATATAAAGTCCCCTTCGGAAAAGCAATTTTTATATCATCCGAGTTAAATTCGTTCGCTTTATTATACGGATAAATAATACCCGGTGCAATTACAGCTGAAGTAGTTGGCGATGAACCCGCGCGTACAGTAAAGGAAAGCGTAGAAGAATTTCCTTTAGAATCTGTTATAATGTAGCGCAGTTGATGCGTTTCCCCATCATTAAAGTTGATGCGGCCGTTGTCTACCAAATTGCTATAGATGCTTAATGGATTCCCGGGTTCTACAAAGCTTTTTTGAATACTCCTTTTTGTGATTAAAAAAGTGGGATAATCAATGTGAGAATTTATTGCCTTGCTATCTTCAAATGCAAAACGCTCCAATGCCGACGTAAAAACCATTTTACCGTCTAATTCTAATTGGATTGAGTAAACGCCATTAGTTCCTGATAAGCCATTATGCCTGTCGGTTGTTACTACTCCGAAACCGACTTCTCCCGCCAGGCTTATTGGCCCGCTTGCTTTATAAGTTCCGTTAGAACCGCTTATTGCAATTGCTTGTTTAGGTGTTGATTCATTGAAAACTTTACCGTTTAAGCGATAAACGTATAAACTATAAATAACCGGCGGGATATTATCAGGAATGTCAATGCCGAAAAACTGGGGATTAATGGTTTCTTCGGTTTTTGTATCTCTGATCTCGAAGTGCAAATGCGGTCCACCTGAACTTCCCCTGTTACCCGACCAGGCAATAATTTCGCCTTTGTGAACCGGGATTAAACTTTCATCAGGAAATTCATCTAGTTCAAAAGACTTTTTTTCATATTCCAGGTTTTTAACAATAGTAGCAATTTTTGGTGCGAATCGTTGGAGGTGACCATAAACAGATGTAAATCCATTAGGGTGATTAATGTAAAGCGCCTGGCCAAAACCGCTATTTTGAACCCGCAGCCTGGAGATGTAACCGTCAGCAACAGCATAAACCGGATAACCTTCACGCTGATTGGTCCTAAAATCTATGCCTGAATGAAAATGATTCCCCCTTATTTCACCGAAAGAGCCGGCAAGCGCCGGAGGCATTATGTCTAATGGTTGTCTAAAATAGGTTAATGGATATTTGTTGGCGCTAAATATTTGCTGAGCGTGGCTTGATGCCGCAAAAAGCAAAAAGCAAAAAATATAGGCATAATATTTAAAATTTGAATTTGATTTTTTTTGCATTAGGTTTATTTAACATCAAAATTTAACAGTTGCCTGCCTTCCAGCCAGGCCTCTAATTTATCACCTCTGTCTACTTTCCCAACACCTGCAGGTGTTCCGGTGAAGATTAAATCTCCTTTTTTGAGTGTAATGTATTGCGAAACAAAGCTAATTATCTTTTCGAACGGGAACAGCAGGTCTTTAGTATTTCCGTTTTGTTTGGTCTTACCGTTTACTTTCAACTCAAAGGTTAAATTGTATAAGTCTTCAAAATTAGTTTTCGGTAGAAAAACGCTAACTGGTGCTGAATTATCGAAAGCTTTTGCCAATTCCCATGGTAAGCCTTTTTCTTTGTGTTTTGCCTGGATATCCCGGGCTGTGAAATCAACTCCCAAACCAATCTCGTCGTAATAATTCGAAGCGAATTTCTCTGAAATATGTTTGCCTTCTTTGCAAATCTTCAGCACAACCTCGAGTTCGTAATGAATATCTTCAGAAAAGTCAGGATGGTAAAATGGCTTGTTATCTTTTAATAAAGCGGTATCAGGTTTTAAAAAAATTACCGGCGTGGTAGGAACTGGATTGTTCAGTTCTTTTGCGTGTTCGGCATAATTACGGCCGATGGCGATGATCTTCATTCTCTATGGGTATGAAATGTAAGGTGATAATTTGAAATTTCAAATCAATCCAAAAATAGAAAAGAAAATGGTGTTATAAAACAGATATACGTTTTTGCTGGCTTTCTGAACCAGCCACGACTCTTAAAAAATAAATACCCGCGTTTAAACGCGATGGAATGACAAAACTTTTTATCTGCTCGCCGGAGTTTAAACGTTCGTTTGCTAAAGTAACGACTTCATTGCCCAACAAATCGATTATTTTAATGGTAGTCTGAGTACCATCTTTTCCAATCGCCAAAATGATGTTTATCTGATCTTCAACCGGGTTCGGATAAATTTTTACTACGTTAAGCAGTTTATCTTTCGCGGTGAGGGTGGTGTTTTTTGCTGTTCCTGAATAACCACTAAACATACTGCCGCCACTAATCAACGTATATAGTGGTCTATATGGCTGTATATTCGCCTTAATTTCGGGAATTCTGCTGGGTTTTTTAGCCCTTGTTTTAAGGCTGATGTGAATGCTATCTGTTTGTTGAGCCAAAGATTTTATCCCGCATAACAAAACCATGCACAAAATGCAGATTAGTTTTGAGAGAAGCGTTATCTTTGGGTAGAGTTTCATCAAATTTTGTATAACAAATGTATTAATTTAAAACAAAGAAATTAAACATTTTGTTTAAAAGCCATATTTTAACACATTTTAACAATAGTTTTAAATTTCATAGTGTTAAAAATACACAATAAATTGGTTGTTAAATTGTTATAGTTAGTTTACTTTTGCCGCACTAAAAAACCAAAGAGGTGTCAAATCATAAAAACGTAAATGCGCTAACTGCCGGTGGAGTTCTGATTAGTTTAGGAATTGTATTCGGAGATATCGGTACTTCACCATTATATACACTAAACGCGATTTTTACAACCATACTGGGAGGCAAACAGGATATAAATCCAACAAATGTTTTGGGCGTACTATCTTGCATCATTTGGACGCTAACCCTGCAAACCACAATTAAATACGTTATAATTACCTTAAGAGCCGACAATAAAGGTGAAGGCGGTATATTTTCGCTTTTCTCCCTGGTTCGAAAAAAGGCAAAATGGCTGGTTGTACCAGCAGTCGTTGGTGGTTGTGCGCTACTTGCTGATGGTATTATTACACCGAGTATTACTGTCACGTCTGCTATTGAAGGATTGACAAATAAGTTCGACGTTCCTGTTATACCGATCGTCTTAACCATCCTGACTATTCTTTTCATCATTCAGCAATTCGGAACAAACCTAGTCGGCAAACTTTTCGGGCCAGTTATGTTCGTTTGGTTTGCGGTTTTGGGTGTTTTGGGATTATCCTTTATCGTAAAGGACTTCAGTATTTTAAAGTCTTTTAACCCATATTATGCAATTCACCTGCTTGTCACTAATAAGCTTGCTTTTTTAATTCTTGGCGGTGTGTTTCTATGTACTACGGGTGCGGAGGCACTGTATTCAGATTTAGGTCATTGTGGAAGAAATAACATCCGCATCAGCTGGATTTTCGTAAAACTGACCTTGATCTTAAATTATCTAGGGCAGGGCGTTTGGATTTTGCAGAACAGCGGAAGCTATGTGCCCGGTGCAAAAATGAATCCTTTCTTTCAGATTGTTCCCGATCATTTTCAGGTACCGATGGTTATTTTAGCAACAATGGCCGCTGTAATTGCCAGTCAGGCATTAATAAGCGGATCGTTTACCCTTATTGCTGAAGCCGTACGTTTAAACCTCTGGCCTAAAATACGAATCGTTTATCCATCCGTTTCAAAAGGCCAGCTATATGTCCCTTCAATAAACTGGATGCTTTGGATAGGCTGCTGCGGAATCGTTTTACTTTTCCAAAAAGCGGAGAAAATGGATGCTGCATATGGTTTATCGATAACCATTGCCATGTTGATGACCACTATTCTGGTTAGTTTTTACCTGCGAAGTAAGCGTTTTCCAAGGTATTTAATTGCCACTTTCTTTTTCACTTATGTCATTATTGAAGGTACTTTCCTTATAAGTAATTTAACTAAGTTTTTACATGGTGGTTGGGTAACCGTAATGATTGGTTCGTTATTGTTTACCATCATGTGGAGTTGGTTTGTGGCCAGAAAGATTAAGAATCGTTTCGTTAAATACGTTGAAATTGAAGATTACTATCAAATTTTAACAGAGTTGAGCAGTGATGAATCTGTGCCAAAATACTCTTCCCAACTGGTTTACCTAACCAGTGCCAATTTTAAAACAGAGATAGAATCGAAAATTATTTATTCGATTATTCAGAAAGAACCAAAGCGGGCTGATGTATATTGGCTGGTGCACGTTGACGTAATGGATGAACCTTATACGCTGGATTACAAGGTAGAATTCCTGATTCCCGGTAAGTTAATCCGTATAGATTTCAGACTAGGTTTTCGAATTGAGCAACGCGTGAACTTACTTTATCGTAAGGTTGTGGAAGAGTTGGTTAAAAATGGTGAAATCGATATTACAAGTCAATACACATCACTTAACAAACACAAGATCGCCGGTGATTTCAGGTTTGTAATTTTAGAAAAGCATTTATCGAAGTTTACCAAACTAAGTTTCTATGAACGTCAGATAATGGACTATTATTTTATCCTTAAAAAGTTAAGTTTATCAGAAGAACGAAGTTTCGGTTTGGATAGTAGCTACGTAGACGTGGAAAAGGTTCCTTTAATCTTTGTAACGCCGGATGATATCGAATTACACAGATTGCCTGTTTAAATGATGAGGAAAGCGCTTTTAATTCTTGCGATTTGCCTTTTCCTTATTGGGCCTGCCGCGAAGGTTATGCACTGGCGGGAGGGAGATAAATTTATGATCGCCTCGGTTACGGGGTTAGTTTTGATAACGATAATGGCTTTCGTAAAGAAGAAAGGCTAGGTTATTATGAAAATGCAAATCTGGATCAAAATTGGATTTAATAGAATTGATAGGCTTTGATAGTTTTCCTTCCCAACTCGATTGGGAAGGATAGTACAATGAGCTTCAAGATTAAGATTCCCGCCTGCGCGAGAATGACGACGACTCTGATAAAATCTGTTAATAGTAGCCTTCAAAAGGAATTATAGGTTTTTAAGGCACCTCGACTAGCTTAAGGTGATGAAGGCTGAAAAAAAAACATTACTAAAAGATGTAGCGTTTTTTTTGAATTATAATCTAAAGCTGGGCTTCTTGCCCTAACTTACTATGTTTAAATCCATAAGCAAAGTAGACAACCAGGCCAATTACCAGCCAAATACTGAAACCAATCCAATTGGAAATGCCTAACTCACACATCATGTAAAGGCAACTGATTAATCCTAAAACAGGAATTAGAGAAAGATTTTTTGTTATACTGAAATAAGTAATAAACACGCAAATAATCAGGAAAATCCACATAGGTATTTTGTGTTTGAATAAGCCCCAACCACTTTCATATTTCTTTTCTACAGGAATTTGTGAAGAAGAAATGAACTGCTCGTATTTATCAGCTGGTAGATTGCTTAAATAAGATTCAGCATCAACTTTATCAGTGAGAATGATTTGCGGCGCTACATTTTTAACAATCTCCTGTTTAACTATTTTTAATTCTTCACCATTTAAAGAGGTAACAAAAGTTATCGTTTCGATGGTTTTTGGCGTATTAAAGATGAATGCCTTGGTTTCTTTGTTGTAATTTGTGAATGCAAAAGCGATTGCCGCAATGAAAACGACAGGGATTATAAATTTACTGTTTACATAAGGAATTTTGAACTTTCCTCGTTGGACGTCGGGTCTGTTCTGCAAAACCAAAACACCCGCACAAACCAATACAAAGGCAAATAGAGTACCTATCGAACAAAGATCGGTTACAATTGTCAAATTCATAAATAGCGACGGAACAGCAACCACAAAACCCACAACTATAGTAGCGAAAGACGGAGTTTTGTATTTCGGATGGATTTTTGAAAATGATTTCGGTAATAAACCATCGCGGCTCATGCTCATCCATATACGCGGTTGTCCCATTTGGAATACCAATAACACACTTGCCATCGCAAACACAGCGCTAACTGCGATGATTCCACTCATTAATTTCAAATCGATCTGGTCAAAAACAAATGCTAATGGGTCGCCAACTGCCAATGTATCTGACTTTACAATTCCAGTTAAAACCAGGGCAATTGCAACATAAAGAACGGTACAAATAATAATCGCCCACATCATGCCACGGGGTAAATCTCTTTGCGGATTTTTACATTCTTCGGCAGTTGTAGAAATTGCATCAAATCCGATGTAAGCGAAAAATACTGCTGAAACACCTTTTAAAACGCCAGATACGCCGTTTGGAGCAAATGGATTCCAGTTTTTCGTATCAATATAAAATATACCGACTGATAAAACCAACAGGATTACGGCCAGTTTGACAACCACCATCGCATTACTGGCATTTCTGCTTTCCTTCATGCCACGGTAAACTAAAGCTGTGATGAAAATGATTATGCCTAATGCGGGTAAATCTGCAACCAGGTGAAAACTTCCAATTTGTGGCGCCGTTAACCAGGCATTATTTGCAACTGCAGTTGCAGCGTCAAGTCCGCCGATATTTTTACCAGCAGCTAATAATGCTTCCGCATGTTTATGTCCGTTAAAGGCAGTCAGGTAGTCCATTGTTGCCCAATTGGGAATGTTTATTCCCTCAATACCTAAAGCAGGTATTCGAATGGAGGAAAGTAATCCGGTAAAGTAATCAGACCAGGAAATCGCAACGGTGATGTTGCCAATGGCATATTCCATAATAAGCGACCAACCAATAATCCAAGCGACCAACTCACCGAAGGCAACGTAGGAATAGGTATACGCACTCCCTGAAACAGGTACCATTGAAGCAAATTCTGCATAAGCAAAAGCAGCGAAACTACAGGCAACGGCTGTGAAGATAAATAGGAAAATTACCGCCGGACCGCCATCTGCACTGGCCTTACCAATTGTACTAAATATACCCGCACCAATGATCGCTGCGATACCGAAAGCGGTTAAATCCCGGACGCCAAGTGTTTTGTGTAAAGTGTTTTCATGGTCGCCATAGCCGCTTGCTGCATCTTTTAGTATTTTAGCAATAGATTTCTTTCTGAATAGCTTCTCGAACATTTGTTTGGGTTTGTTGTATTCTTCAAACTTAAAAAAATATCAGTTAAAAACGTTTAAAGCAGGATATAAATTTCATAGCATTAATTTCCAAGGTAAATTAAGTAGGCCTGATTGGATTTTTTATGATAAATATGAACTGAAAGTAAATACTTCAATAATTGTAATATGATTGTGTTTATTTACTAAATGTTATCTACTCTGTACGGCGAAATCCTACTTTTGCCGCTTAATAATAAATCGGCTTTGTACCCATTTTCTTAATTCGAATGATATCTTCTTCTATACAACAATCATATATTAAAGAAAAAAATAAAGGTGTTGCCACTATTTTGGCTTTTGCATTGATTCCGCTTTCTGGCTTTGCAACCGATATTTATATTCCCTCCTTACCAACTATGGCCGGCGAAATGAATATAAGTAGTGTTCAGGTTCAACTTACTTTAAGTATTTTTCTGATTAGTTATGGTATAGCGCAACTCTTCGTTGGAAGTATATTGGATAGTTTCGGCCGGTACAAAATTTGTTTATACAGTTTGTTGGTATTTACTGTTGCCAGCATTGTAATTGCCATTACGCACAACATATATCTGATTTATTTAATGAGGGTTATACACGGCCTGTCGGTAGGTGCAATTGTTGTGGCCAAGTGTGCTTATTTTGTTGATTTGTTTGCTGGCGATAAATTAAAGCATTACCTAAGTTTGTTCTCCATCATCTGGTCAACGGGGCCCATAATAGCACCATTTGTTGGTGGATATTTACAAACCGCCTTTGGATGGGAGTCTAACTTCTATTTTCTTGCCGGTTTTGCATTTGTGTTTGCTGTGCTCGAGTTCGTTTTCAGTGGCGAAACGTTAAAGCATTTTACTGATTTCCAACTGAAAAAAATCACAACCATTTACATAGATATGATTAAAACAACAAGCTTTACTTTAGGTATCGTAATGCTTGGCCTGGCTTATTGTATGATAATGGTTTACAACATGACTGGCCCGTTTATTATTGAACACGGTTTGAAATATTCGCCGGTAGTTGCTGGGTACAGTTCATTGATTTTGGGCTTCGCCTGGATGATGGGCGGTTTCATCGGTAAAGCAACTATTAATAAGCCTTTTTTCAGGCGGTTAATGATTAATGCGTTGTTGCAAGTGGTTTTCGTTGTGGCAATGATCGTTAGCCTCAATTTTATATCCAATTTATACTCCTTGATATTCTTTGCCTTTATCATACATATCGGAGCTGGGTTTACTTTCAATAACTATTTTACTTTTTGCTTAAGTAAATTCCCAAAAAATGCGGGAATAGCAGGTGGTTTAACTGGGGGAATTACTTATGTAATCGTTTCTTTCCTAAGCTATACAATCGTGAATTTAATTCCTGCAAAAGATGAAAGAAATCTAAGTTTCAGCTATCTGGTCATGATTATTCTTTCTGTATTGGTGATGTTTCTGGTTATTAAAACGAGGATGAAAAACGACGTTATTGCTTAGGCTTCAAAAATTTTTGTTTAATCAATAAGTCCTCGAAAGACAACAGATTGTTAGGTTTTTCTGCGATGGTTCGCGAAACATGCGGAGATTTATTTTCCTGCACCGCAAAATTTGCGTCCCGCAGATTACTCAGATTTTTAAGCCCTTAATATGCGGAAGACAAAATAAAAGTCGCAGTGTTGCTGCAACTTTTCTTATTTAAAACAAGTTTATATTTACAGAATTTACCCTAAACCCTAAACCCTAAACCCTAAACCCTAAACCCTAAACCCTAAACCCTAAACCCTAAACCCTAAACCCTAAATTATCCTAGTTTTTCCAGTTCTTCTTTCACGAAATCTGCAAGTTCTCTCACATAATCCGCACTAAAGTCAAATTTGATTCCAGCGGTTTCGTAAATCTCATTCATTGGTTTTGTATAACCTAGAGCAAGTGCAGCTAAATATTGTTCTAAGGCCTTTTCAGGGTTTTCTTTGTAATTTTTCCAGACGGCAATTGCACCTAATTGAGCGATTGCATATTCGATATAATAGAATGGAACTTCGAATAAATGCAGTTGTTTCTGCCATCCGTTTCCAAATTCCTTTTGTAAATCCGTCCAGTCAGCGAAACCAGCACCAAAACGGTTGTAAATTTGTTTGAAAGTTTCTTCTCTGTCTGCTGCAGTATGATTTGGGTTGGTATAGATCCAATGTTGAAACTGGTCGATCACTGCTACCCAGGGCAACGTTTTTAAAACGTCAGCCAGTTGTTCTTTTTTTGCGCGAATTAAATCCTCTTCGTTATCGAAATAAATAGCCCAGCTATCCATAGAAATTAATTCCATGCTCATTGAGGCCAGTTCAGCAACTTCTGATGGACAATGTTTAAAATCATTTAACTCTAAATTCGCGGTCAGAAAAGTGTGTATTGCATGCCCACCCTCGTGAACCATCGTGGTTAAATCGCGAAGCGAATTTGCTGAATTCATGAAGATGAATGGTGCCCCGGTTTCGGCCAATGGATAATTATAGCCTCCGGGAGCTTTACCTTTTCTACTTTCGACATCGAAAAGATCGTTTGCTTTCATTACGGCTAATTTTTCACCGAGCTTTACGTCGATTGCGTTAAAGCAAGCGATACTTTTATCAATTAGTTCCGCTCCATTATTAAATGGTTTCAAAGCGGGTTTACCGCTGACACTAACTTCCAGGTCCCATGGCTTCAAAACTTCCAAACCTAAAGCTTCGCGGCGTTTTTCGGCTTGTTCTCTTAAAATCGGAACAATTTCTTTCTCAATTGCATTGGCAAAATCATAGCAGTCCTGTGGCGTATAATCGAAACGTCCTAAAGCCTGAAACATATAATCACGGTAGTTTTCAAAGCCTGCATTTAAAGCCACCTGATTTCTCAACTTTATCAACTCATCAAACAATATATTTAAATCATCTTTATCGACGAGCCTTCTTTGTTGAATCGTTTTCCATGCATTTTCACGTACCTCGCGATTCAAATCTTTCACGAAAACCGATGCTTGTTCCAGCGTATATTCCTGACCGTTAATTTCAACGCTCATAGCACCGGTTATGCCTTGATATTTCTGTTGTTTAACCTGTAATTGTGTAAAAAGTTCGATATTTTCTTCACAATAGATTTCAAGTGCTTTCTTAATTGCCCTGCTGTAAACGAAGAATTTTTCTTTGTCTAAATCATCCATAAAAGGACTTTCGACAAACTTTTTGTTCAATTCGTTCGATAGCGGCGAAATTTTTGGTTCAATTTCGGTTGCGAAATACTGGAAATTTTTAACCAATTCCTCATTAGCAGTGTCGCAGCTCATTTTAATGTATCGCCATGCGAAATCTTCTTCCAGTGCGGCTTCCAATTCAGATCGGTCTCTCAGCCATCTTTCTAATTCCGCTGTACTTTTGATTTCACGGGTTTGTAATTCCGTTAAAATAGGTTCAAGACTTTCCCAGGTAATGGTTAAATCTTGGGGAATATATGTTCTCAGTTTTTTTGTAATTATCATATTTTAATCAACTATTGAATTAGACAAATTGATGATTGATTGAATTTTTTAAAGCCTAATGCCAAAAATTGCTCATTCAAAAATCATTCATTCTATCGTTTATTATTATTTGGTCCTTATGTAGGCATCTATTAAAAAGCATATGGCAAATACAACCGATGCATATCCGTTTAACGTTTGGAATGCCCTGTTTACTTTGCTGATGTCGCTTGGCTTTACAAGTAAATGCTGGTAAATCAACATGGAGCAGAAGAAAACAATACCAATGTAATATACCCAGCTAAATTCGGTGAAGAATACAGGTAATATCACACAGGCAGCCGAAAGTACATGCAGCAATACAGATACATTCAGTGCATTTTTTATGCCAAGAGCGGAAGGAATGGAGTGAAGATTCTCATCCCTGTCAAAATCTTCATCTTGTAAAGCGTAGATAATGTCAAAACCACTCACCCAAAATAAAACAGCGAAAGAGTAAAAAACCGGAACCAATGCGAATTGACCGGTAACAGCTATGTATGCGCCAATAGGCGCTAGTGATAAACCCAGCCCTAAAACCAGGTGACAAAGTGCAGTAAACCTTTTAGTATAACTATAAAATAATACCACAAATAAAGCCACAGGAGACAGGTAAAAGCATAGCGGATTAATAAAATAGGTTGTAATAGCAAATAGCAAACAGTTAGCGATTACAAATATTAAAGCCTCATTGGCTGAAACTTTTCCTGCAGGAATGTCACGCATTTTGGTGCGTGGATTTTTAGCGTCTATGTTCCTGTCTAAATAACGGTTAAAAGCCATTGCAGAATTTCTTGCGAAAACCATGCAAAGCAAAACCAATATTAATTTTTCCCATCTGAAAGGACTGTCTGTTATGGTAACGCCCAAAAAGAATCCAATCATAGCAAATGGCAAGGCGAAAACCGAATGTGCGAATAATACGAGTGAAAAGTATTTTTTCATTATTTTAAGATGATTACACAGATTATTTGATTACACCGATTTCTTAATGGTTAACTGAAAATTGTGAACTGCAAATTGTAAACTATTTATTGTTAATTATTTAAAACGGTTAATTGTTTGATACCTTAATGACCTAAAAAAACTGTAAAAATTAATTTATGTGTCAACTTTAGGCTATTTGCTATGAACTATCAAACCAATGAACTATTGACTAATGAACCATTGAACGGTTTAAAACTTCTTATAATCTTTCGGTACAACAAAGTCTTTATTAACCTCATAAATAAAATTCAATACTTCATCTTTTCCAGTTTCTTTTTCAGCAGAAGAAATAAAGGTAGCCGGAATCTCTTCGAAAAACTCGCCTAATTTTTTCTTAAAGGCAGCTACATTTTTCTGAGTGGTGGTCATTCCTTGTTTATCAGCTTTGGTAAAAATTAACGAAAAAGGTATCTGTTTTTCTCCTAACCAATAGCAAAATTCGATATCAATTCCCTGGGGATCTAAACGGCTGTCTATCAAAACGAAAACGCATTGCAGGCTTTCTCTTTTGGTAATGTAGGCACGAATAAATTTTTCCCATTTTTCTCTGCTCGTTTTAGAAACCTTGGCATAGCCATAACCTGGTAAATCGACAATGTACCAGGCCTCGTTAATCAAAAAGTGGTTAATTAACTGCGTTTTACCCGGGCGCTGCGACGTTTTTGCAAGTCCGTGATGGTTAACCAGCATATTAATTAACGAAGATTTGCCTACGTTGGAACGACCGATGAAAGCATATTCAGGCATTATTGGTGGCGGTAGGGCGGAAATCTGGGTGTTGCTGCAAACAAATGTTGCCGTTTTGATAATCATATTGCAAAGGTAGTAATTTTGTAAGGATGGTTAAGCGTTTGAACTGTTTAACTGGTTATAGCTGCATCGCATTTGACAATTAACCGATTAAAACAATTTAAACAGTTAAACAATAAACTTATCTTTGCCACACATCATGAATCAGAATATTACACCATACCAGGCGGAAAATGCAACAAAAAAAGAGCAGGTTGCAACCATGTTTAATAACATTTCCGGTACTTACGATTTTTTAAATCATTTTCTTTCGCTCGGGATCGACGTTTTATGGCGTAAGAAAGCAATTAAAGAATTGGTTTCTTCACAGCCTCGAATTATGCTTGATGTCGCTACGGGAACGGGAGATTTTGCTTTTGAGGCGATTAAAAAATTACATCCCGAAAAAGTTATAGGTATAGACATATCTGAAGGCATGCTTGAAGTAGCCAGAAAAAAGATTAACCAACGAAACTTAAATGAGATTTTTACTGTTCAGCTGGGGGACTCTGAGGGTTTACATTTTTCTGATAATACGTTTGACGCGATTACGGTTGCCTATGGTGTACGTAACTTTGAGCATCTGGAGCAAGGTCTTAGCGATATGTTCCGGGTTTTGAAACCTGGCGGTAAGCTGGTCGTTTTGGAATTCTCCAAGCCAAGGGTTTTCCCTGTGAAACAACTGTATAATTTCTACTTTAAACAAATTACGCCTTTTTTTGGAAGGTTATTTTCTAAAGACGCGCGGGCTTACAGCTATTTACCCGAATCTGTTGCTGCTTTTCCTGATGGAAAAGATTTTACTGCTTTAATGGGAAAAGTAGGTTTCAAAAGTACCAAACAAAGAATTTTAACGTTTGGAATAAGTTCGATTTACACAGGCACTAAATGACAAAAAGATTAAGCCTAATCATCTTCCTTCTTATGATCGTTACAACATCATTTGCCCAAAATTGGGGAGGGGGTGTAGATGATGAAGATATACATTTTGGCTTTAGCTTTCAATACATTTCGGCAGAATATAAAATATTAAAGTCAGCTAACTGGCGGAATGCTTTTTATGAAACGGAAGATGGCAATAGTGTTGCCTATAACCCTAATATGGGAAGGCAGATTACACAGCCGATGCGCGCAATTTCAAGCCCGCCATCCGTTGGTTTTGGTTTAGGGTTTGTTGTAAATAAGCGCATTTCAGAGAATTTCGATTTACGTGCAACCCCATCTCTGATTTTTAGTGACCGGATTATTCGCTATGAATATGAGCCTGCTCCTCAAGTTACATTACCAGTCAATAATTCTGTAACACCGCCTGCTTTTCAAACTACCATTGACAAAAAAGTTCAGGCAACCATGTTCGAGATTCCGTTTGGTATAAAAATAAAATCAAACAGGTTGAATAATTTCAGAGTTTATTGGTTAGGTGGTGCGAAGTATTCAATGGATATTGCATCGAAAAAGAAAACCTTCGATGAAGGTGAAACCCAAATCAATAAGCTTTTAAAAAATAAAAGGAGTTACCTCTCTTATGAAACCGGAATCGGGTTCGATTTGTATTTCGAGCATTTTAAGATGTCGCCTGAATTAAAACTATCGTATTCAATGCAAGATATTCTGCAGCATGATAATACAGCTTTTGCGAATCCATTGGATAAAACGAAGTTGCGTCATTTTACATTCAGCTTGTTTTTCGAGTAGCAGCGCAATTTAAAAAAACTTACCTTTGTTGTCTTATGGGGCATATAAATTGTCTTTTCCACACTAATACATATCATTATGTCTAAAATAGCTTTAATTACCGGCGCAACTTCGGGAATTGGGGAAGCTTGCGCACACGTATTCGCTCAGAATGGCTACAATCTAATTTTGCTTGCCCGCCGGGAAGATCGTTTAGCTAGAATAGCGCATCATCTTGAAGATAAATATGCAATCAAGGTTAAACAGGTATTGGCCGATGTACGAGACAAGGAAAGTTTGAATACCGCATTGGAGGCAATCACAGATGAATGGAAGAAGGTAGATGTACTGGTTAACAATGCAGGCTTAAGTCAGGGTCTGGATCCAATTAATAAAGGCAATACGGATGATTGGGATACCATGATTGATACGAATGTTAAAGGCTTGCTATATGTTACGAAGATTGTGTCTAACTGGATGATCCCAAATAAATCAGGGCATATTATCAACATCGGTTCAATTGCTGGTCAGGAAGTTTACCCAAACGGAAATGTATATTGTGCTACTAAACATGCTGTAGATGCTTTAAGCAAAGCAATGCGCATCGATCTGTTACAACATGAAATCAAGGTAACCGCCATCAACCCGGGCATGGTTGAAACAGAGTTTTCTATGGTGCGTTTTAAAGGCGATGCCGAACGTGCCAAAAATGTTTATGCAGGTTTAGAGCCATTAATTGCTGATGATATTGCTGATGCAATCTGGTATGCGGTAAGCAGGCCAAAACATGTAAATATAAATGATATGCTTATCATGCCCACAGCACAGGCAACAGCTACGCTGGTAAATAGAACCCCCTAGCCCCCTGGAGGGGGATTTAAATTGGTTCAGTTATATAATTAAATAATTTTTACTTTAGAAAGGAAGCCCCTTTAGGGGTTTGGGGTTAAAAATGATATCAAATACGATAGATCAGGAAATAAAAAAAGCCATGTTGGCTAAAAATGACGCTCAATTAAGGGGCTTGAGAGCAATAAAGGCTGCAATCCTTTTAGCTAAAACTGAAAAAGGCGCATCAGAAGAACTTACAGAAGAAACAGAGTTGAAAATTCTTCAAAAACTCATTAAACAACGCAAGGAATCTGCTGATATTTACAAACAGCAAAATCGCGAAGACCTGTATAAAGTAGAGGAAGAAGAAATAGAAGTTATTAATCAGTTTTTACCAAAGCAATTGGATAGAGGTGAGGTCGAAGCAATTATCGCTGATGTTATCAAACAATCGGGCGCCATGTCAGTTAAGGATATGGGCAAGGTTATAGGCATGGCAAATAAAGCGCTGGCAGGTAAAGCCGATGGTAAGCTGATAGCCGAGATTGTAAAAGAAAAGCTAGCTTAGAACAAAAAAGCTTAAAGCGGAAATATTGAATTTACAGCAGGTCTTGATACTTGATACTTATATCTTGATACTAGATATCCACATCTTTATACGCTGATGTTGTTTTTATACCCTTTTCTGTTTTATTTCAGAAAAATGGTATAGAAATGCCAAAAATTAATTTTACTCTACTAACTTAGTAGCAATATACCATTTATCATATATGAAATACCAGGTAATAGAAGAAGAAGGATTTAAATACATAGAAGCCGGAGATGGTGAAACACTGGTATTGCTGCACGGATTAATGGGCGAGTTAAGTAATTGGGAGCCCGTTATCGAACAATTTAAAAGTCGTTATCGTGTGGTTGTTCCTATTCTTCCAATCTATGATTTACCGATTCTAACCTTAGGAGTCAAAGCGTTATCAAGGTATCTTCATCGGTTTATTAAATATAAAAATCTAGGTCAGGTTGTGCTTATAGGTAACTCTTTAGGTGGTCATGTCGGCCTGGTTTTTACTGTGGCGCACCAGGAGTTTGTTAAAGCGTTGGTGCTTACCGGAAGCTCTGGTTTGTATGAAAATGCCTTTGGAGGCTCTTTTCCCCGCAGGGAAAGTTACGACTACATAAAAGAAAAAGTAGAATTTACATTTTACGATCCCGCCACAGCGACACCTGAGTTAGTAGAAGAGGTTTTTAAAACCGTTAACGACAGATCCAGGGTTATACGTATTTTGACAATGGCCAAATCGGCTATTCGTCATAACATGGGTAAAGAATTATCTAAAATTACAATTCCTGTTTCGCTTATATGGGGTAAAAATGACAAAGTTACCCCGCCTGAAGTTGCAGAGGAGTTTTACCAGTTGTTGCCAAATTCAGAATTAAACTGGGTTGATAAATGCGGACATGCACCCATGATGGAGCATCCGGAAATATTTAACAGTTACCTGGAAAAATTTTTAGATAGAATATTATTAAAGTAATGTTTGCTGAAGAAATCATATCGAATGTAATAACGCCCATAAAAACGGACGACACAGTGCAGAACGCCTTGGATCGAATGAACGAATTTAAGCTCAAGCACATGCCCGTGGTTAATGACGACCAATTTTTAGGTATACTTTCTGAAGATGATTTACTTGAGGTTCGTAATCACGATATCTTAATAAGAGATGTAAATTTTAACTTATTAAATGCTTTTGTTTTTGATAACGCACATACATATGACGTTGTAAGGCTGCTTAGTACGCTAAAATTAACTGCAGTTCCTGTATTGGATCAAAAGAAAAATTATGCAGGATTGATTTCCATTAACAACATACTGGATTCTGTTGCAACATTGTATGCGGTAAATGAACCTGGCGGAATTATCGTTTTGGAGATTAGTAACCGGGATAACTCTTTAGCACATATAGCACAAATTGTTGAGGCGGATAACGCACAAATACTTTCATCTTACGTAAATTCATTTAAAGATTCTACCCGACTGGAAGTTACATTGAAAGTTAATAAAACAGAGATTACCTCTCTAGTGGCATCATTTGAACGCTATAACTATGAGGTTAAAGAAGTTTACAACAATACTCAAATTGACGATGGTTCTAAAGAACGTTACGATTCTTTTATGAACTACCTAAACATTTAATTTTTATTATGAGGATTGCAATTTATGGAAGAGATTTTAATGATACAGTACTGCCTTATGTTCAGGAAGTTTTCGATCATTTAAAAAGTCACGGTATACAGCCGGTTCTTCATCATAAGTTCAAAAATTCACTACATGGCAAAATCAAATTACCTGCTCACACCGTAATTTTTCATAATCACGAAGAGTTAAAAGCGGTTGCCGATGTGATATTAAGCTTAGGCGGCGATGGCACCCTGCTGGATACGCTTTCATTAATCAGGGACTCTGGGATCCCGGTAATTGGCATAAACTTCGGGCGTCTCGGCTTTTTAGCCAGTATTAACAAAGGGGAAATTGAATCTGCTTTGAAAGCACTTATTCATGGGGATTATACTTTGGATGTACGTTCCCTTTTAACCCTGGAATCGGATAATGGTTTGTTTGGTGAAGAAAATTTTGCTTTAAATGATATAACGATACATCGCCGGGATAACTCTGCCATGATGATTATTCATGCTTCTATGAATGGCGAATTCATTAACTCTTATTGGGCAGACGGCTTAATCATTGCAACACCAACCGGTTCAACAGCCTACTCTTTGAGTTGTGGCGGCCCGATTATTTATCCCGACTCTCAAAGTTTTGTGATTACACCAATTGCTCCCCATAACCTGAACGTCCGTCCGGTAATTATTCCGGATGACAATCATCTTTCTTTTGAAGTAGAAGCAAGAGAATCGAAGTTTTTGGTGTCTTGCGACAGCAGGACAGTTACCGTAGAACGTTCAGTAAAAATTGCGATAAAAAAAGCCGATTTTTGTGTAAATCTTATCCGCCTTAACAATGAAACCTATTTAAACACGTTAAGGAATAAATTATTATGGGGCATCGATACCCGTAACTACTAAACAATGGCTTTTAGAAGACCCGTTTTATTCATTTTCCTGTTTTTAACGTTTTCACAACTTGGCAAAGCGCAGTCTTTCGCTACTTGGGAGATCGGTATTTCTGGTGGCGGATCAGGATATATAGGGGATTTGAATCAGAATAACCTGTTGAAAATAAGCGGCTTTAATGCGGGTGTTTTTGCCAAACGTAATTTCAATGCACACCTGGGCTTAAGGATAAATTATAATTATGGCCAAATTCAGGCCAAGGACTCGGAATCAAATAATGAACAGTTTAGAGCGCGTAATTTGAGCTTTAAAACAAAACTAAATGAAGGAAGTGCGATCTTTGATTTTAACTTTTTTGATTATAAAATAAATGGTGGGAACAAATGGTTTACGCCTTATCTATTTGCCGGTGTCGGTTTTGTTAATTTTAAGCCTGAAATAAAATATCAGGGGCTAACTTACAGGTTAGACCGGTTGTTAACCGAGGGACAGGATAATAATTATACAAATACAGTTGTAACGATTCCCTATGGCGTGGGCCTGCGTTATAATTATAAAGGTACATGGAGTGTTTTTTCCGAATTAGGTTACCGTACTGCATTAACCGATTATCTTGACGATGTAAGTGGTGTATATCCTGTAAACCAGAAGTTTATTGGTGATAACCCATCACTAAATATTTCTGATCCCTCATTAACATATATTGGTGCTCCGGGAGTGCAACGAGGCGATTTTAGAAAAAGAGATACTTATCTATTTGTTAGTGTTGGCATATCTTTTACCTTTGTATCCTCAAAATGCTACTCCTTTTAAGCTGATTTTGAAATAATTAATGGGATTTAAAGAACAAATAGACGATAGCCGGCTGCCAAAGCACATTGCCGTAATCATGGACGGAAATGGTCGCTGGGCAAAAGGCCAGGGTAAAATGCGTGTTTTCGGACATGAACAGGGTGTACTTTCTGTAAAAGATATTGTAGAAGGCTGTGTTGAGGTTGGTGTTAAATACCTTACGCTATATGCATTTTCTACAGAGAACTGGAGTCGCCCGAAAGAGGAAGTTGACGCATTAATGCAAATCCTCATTTCAACAATAAATAAAGAAACCGAAACGCTTAACAAAAATAATGTTAAGCTCAACGCCATTGGTAACATTGCTTCATTACCACAAGAATGTATTGACGACTTGAGGGAAGCTATGGAAAAAACAGCACATAACGAGAAATGTACGCTCACGCTGGCATTGAGTTATAGCGCCAAATGGGAGATTGTTGACGCCGCGAAGAAAATTGCCATCGCAGTAAAAAACCAAGAAATTGATGTGAATGATATTGATGAAAGTTTATTTTCATCAAAATTAACAACCGTAAATATTCCTGACCCAGAATTGATGATTCGGACCAGTGGCGAACACAGAATAAGTAATTATCTCCTATGGCAAATGGCTTACACAGAGTTTTATTTTACTGATGTTTTGTGGCCTGATTTCAGAAGAGAAAATCTTTTTGAAGCTATTGTTGATTATCAAAAACGCGAACGCCGTTTTGGTAAAATCAGTGAACAATTAAACTAATTTTTCTTTTAACACTTTTTAACAAGGGTTTAAATTAACTTAGCAGCACTTTTATACGATAAATGTAACCATTTCAGAGGTGAGAAAAATAAAGCATTTTGCTTTGTAAAACATTCTTACCTTCGTGGCCATTACTGAACAAATTATTTTAATGAAAAGAATATTTCAAGTTTTAATCCTATTAGTTTTAGCCGCCCCGGCCTTTGCTCAAATTCGTCCGACAGGACAGGCTCCGGCAACCCCATCTTTGAAAGTGGGTGGCTTGGATCTCGATTATTTTAGTCCAAAAGAGTTTATTATCGGTGGTACAAAAATTATAGGAACAGAATACCTTGACAAAGAAGTTTTAGTTACTTTATCAAAATTAATAAAAGGCGACAAAGTTGTTTTACCTGGTGAAGCGACTTCTGATGCAATTAAAGCACTTTGGGCGCAGGGTTTTTTTGACGACATCAAGTTAAATATAGAAAAATTTGTTCAGGATACTGTTTATTTTGAAATTGAGGTAGCTGAACGACCTCGTTTAAGTTCTATTGACTTAAAAGGTCTTCGTAAATCGGAAAAGACGGCAATTCAGGAAAAACTCAATGATAAAACCGGTAAAATTGTAAATGACAATTTGTATAATACCACATCGGCAATTGTAAAGAAGTATCTTTTAGATAAGGGCTATTTTTTTACGAGCATTAGTTATTCTACCCGTAAAGATCCAAATTCAGAAAATAGCGTTATTCTTGAAGCCAACATTGATAAAGGACATCGTGTAAAAGTTCAGCACATCGACTTTACCGGTAATAAGGATTTTAAAGCCGCCAAGCTTAGAAAATATCTGAAAAATCCTAAACAATTCACGTGGTGGCGTTTTTGGGGTTCAGGTAAATTCAGTAAGGAGAAATACGAAGAGAATAAGCTTAAAATGATTTCTAAACTGCATGAAAAAGGGTATCGTGATGCAGAACTTCTAAAAGATAGTATCTATCCTTTCAATAAGAAAAAGGTAAACATCAGGATGGATATTTATGAGGGGAAAAAATATTACTTCGGTAAAATAACCTGGGCAGGAAATGCCATCTACAGCACTGATGTGTTAAATAAAGTTCTAACGATTGAGAAAGGCGATATTTTCAGTGAGGATAAATTAGATAAAAAAATTAACGGGGGTGGAGAAAATGGTGGCGATATTAATAGTCTGTATACAGATAATGGTTATTTAACTTTTAACATTGATCCGGTACAGACCAGAATTTATAACGACACAGTTGATGTCGAGATGCGTATCTATGAAGGTCCGCAGTACACCAACAACCGCATCACTTTAAAAGGCAACACCATTACAAACGATAAGGTTGTATTGCGGGAGATTCGTACCAAACCGGGGCAAAAATTTAATAAAAGTGATTTAATACGTACGGTTCGTGAGATTGGCGCTTTGGGTAACTTCGATGAGCAGAAAACAGTGCCTACACCTCGGCCTAATCCGGCAGATGGAACTGTAGACATTGAGTATGCAGTAGAGGAAAAACCTTCTGATCAGATTGAATTGTCGGGTGGCTTTGGTGGTGGCCGAATCATCGGTACATTGGGCTTAACCTTTAATAACTTCTCTCTAAGAAACTTATTTAATTTAAAAGCATACAAACCTTTACCAAAAGGGGATGGGCAGAAATTAAGCTTGCGTGGACAAACGAATGGTAAATATTATCAATCATATAGTTTCTCATTCTCTCAACCATGGTTCGGTGGCGAAAAGCCGGTAAGCTTTGGCGTAAGTGCATTTACATCTTTGCAATCAAGCGGTATAGGTGATGCGAGTAATCCTAACTATTACAAAATCCGTTTAAATGGTGTTACGGTAAGTTTGGGCAGAAGATTAAACTGGCCGGATAACTACTTTCAGTTAACGCATTCAGTGAATTTGCAGCAATATATTCTTCAGAATTATCCTGGTTATTTGTTTAGTACCGGAACGTCTTACAACTTGAACTTAACACAAGAGATAAGCCGTGATTCAAGGGATTCACCGATTTTCCCACTGTCAGGTTCATTTATCAGATTTACGGTTCAGGCTACGCCTCCTTATTCATTATTCAACAATGTGAATTATGCAACGGCATCTGATAAGACAAAATACCGGTTTACAGAATACCACAAGTGGAAATTTGATTCTCAATGGTATCAACGTGTTGGCGGTCAATTCGTAATTAAAGCACAGGCACAATTTGGTTTCTTAGGCCAGTACACTCAGGCCGTTGGTCAGTCGGCATTTGAAAGATTTAAGCTTGGTGGAGATGGTATGCAGGGATTCGATTTCTTACAAGGTTCTGAATTAATTGCAATGCGTGGTTATGCGAACAATACCGTTGTTCCTGTAGGTGCTAACCCAACCATCGCACAACAATCCGGTAGCCCTATTTACACCAAGTATGTTTTGGAGGCTCGTTACCCTGTTATTAAATCTCAGCAGGCTACTGCATTTGTATTGGCTTTTGCGGAAGGTGGAAATACCTGGAACAGATTCGGTGATTTTAATCCGTTTAACATAAGAAGATCGGTGGGAATAGGTGCCCGGATCTTCCTGCCGATATTTGGTTTGTTAGGAATTGATTATGGATATGGCTTCGATGCCATCCCTGGTTTGCCAGATGCTAACAAAGGTCAGTTCCACTTTAGTATAGCACAACAATTAGGTGGATTTTAATTGTTTATAACTAAAAAAATAATTAATTATGCAATAAAACAATATAAGTTGAGTTTATAAAAAGCTAACTTATAATAACTAATCACACACACAAATGAAAACATATCTTTTTATCGCATTTTTACTTTGCACAACTTTTGGCGCTTTTGCCCAGAAGTTTGCTTATGTAGATACAGAGTACATTTTAAAGCATATGCCGGAATATAAATCGGCATTAAGCCAGCTAGATGTCGCTTCGAAACAATGGCAGGCACAGGTTGATCAGAATTTTAGCGAAATCGACAGGATGTACAAAGCCTACCAGGCAGATCAGGTTTTGTTAACCGATGATATGCGCAAACGTCGTGAAAACGAGATTATCGAAAAAGAAAAAGCAGCTAAAGAATTTCAACGTCAGAAATTCGGTCCTGATGGCGACTTATTTCAAAGCCGAACAAAATTAATTAAACCCATTCAGGATAAAGTTGCTAATGTAATCAAGCAAATCGCTAAAGCCAAATACCTCGATTTCATCTTCGATAAGAGTAGTGAAGCTACAATGATGATTTATGCAAGTAGCAGTTACGATGTTAGTAATGACGTAATTGTAAAATTAGGTTACAAACCGGGGACAGTAAATAATTAGTATATTCGCCCCTTGAATTAAGGAAAACAAATAAAAAAAAATAAAAAAGTAAAATAAAACATGAGAAAGTTAATTAACGTATTTGTTGTTGCGACAGGTTTATTGTTTACAGCAAATATGGCAAATGCACAGCAAAAGATTGGTCACGTAAATTCAGAAGAGGTATTTGCTAACTTACCTGAATCTAAATCGGCTCAAACTACTTTAGAAAATTTAAGCAAAACAAAACAAGCTGAAATTGATGTTATGATTAAAGAATATCAATCTAAGTTAAGCGCGGCGCAAGCTAAAGAAAAAACGCGTAGCGAAGCTAATAAAGAAACTGTTGATAAAGAATTACAAACAGCAGCAACTGAATTGCAGGATTTGCAAAAACGCATAGGCGATGCACAAACTAAAGCTCAACAGGATTTAGGTACTAAACAAGGTGAGTTATTTCAGCCAATTCAAGGTAAAGTAGCAACAGCAATTTCAGCTATCGCAAAAGAAAAAGGTTTGGCTTATGTTTTTGATATTGCAAACGGACAGGGCGGAAACAATTTAGTGTTTTGGGAAGGTGGTGATGACATTACCGCTGCTGTTAAAACTAAATTAGGTATTTCTGCAACTGCTAAAGCACCAGCACCAAAAAAATAATTAAGTAATTAATATTATAAAAAGCGGAATTAAGGCCAACTTGATTCCGCTTTTTTGTGTAAAAGAATTATCTTGAGGTAAATTGCCAATTGTTAGATTGCTCAATTGCAGATTGAATATTCTATAGCAATTTAACAATGCAACAATTAGAATAATAAATAATGAAAGAATCTTCACCAATAGGTATTTTTGATTCAGGTTATGGAGGTTTAACCGTATTTCGTTCTATTGCAGAAAAGCTCCCGGATTACGACTATATTTATTTGGGCGATAATGCACGTTCGCCCTACGGTGATCATGCTTTCGAAACCATTTATCAATATACTTTAGAATGTGTTGAATGGCTGTTTAGCAAAGGATGTAACTTAGTTATCCTGGCATGCAACACAGCTTCGGCAAAGGCGCTTAGAACCATTCAACAGAAAGATTTACCTTCGAAATATCCAGGTAAAAAAGTGCTCGGTGTTATCAGGCCAACCGCAGAGGTAATTGATAGTTTTACAAAAACTAAAAAAGTTGGTGTAATGGGTACCAGAGGTACCGTTAATTCTGAATCGTATCTGCTCGAAATCAATAAGTTTTTTCCTAAAATAAAGGTTTACCAGCAGGCTTGCCCAATGTGGGTGCCGTTGATTGAAAACAATGAACACATGCAGCCTGGTGCGGACTTTTTCGTTACGGAATATTGTAATGCGTTAATTAACCAATCTTCAGATATTGATTGTGTTTTGCTGGCTTGCACGCATTATCCATTAATAATGCCTAAACTAACGGCAATTTTGCCAGCCGGCATTGAGATTTTAGCACAAGGGGAAATTGTTGCCGATAGTTTGGTCGATTATTTGAAAAGACATCCTGAGATTGAGTCCACAATATCCAGAACAGCAAATAAATCGTTTTTTACCAGTGGCGATTCCAAAACCTTTGATGAGCATGCAGCGATATTTTTTGGAGAAGCATTACAATCAGGCAAAATGAAATAATTTATTTAGGTAGTTCCTGCACCCTTATTAAAACCGCTGCGGAACTTAGTGCATCTAAAAATGAAATTACAGCATCTTTTTCCGTGTTGCTTAGCTTTAATCCGCGTAATAGTTTGTCGTTTTTAGGTAAGAGCGGGTCGTTTAACTGCTCTGGCTTAACACGCTGATTTGGCATCCCAACATTATACATATTCATCACACCATCCATATCAGGGAATAATCCATTATGAAACCAAGGTGCAGTTTTCATTACATTTCTTAAACCCGGTGTTTTAAATTTGCCAACATCTTCTGGCCTTTTAGTTACATTATAAAGTCCAAGGTCTTCATATTTCCTTCCGTAATAAGTTAAGCCATCATTATGAAATTCATTATCGGTAAATAACGGTCCGTTATGACAATTGATACAACGGGCTTTTGTTCTGAACAGATGCAAACCCACAATTTGCTGGTCTGTCAACGCTTTTTTATCCTTCGCTAAAAATCTATCAAAGGCTGTTCTTCTACTTACAATACTACGTTGAAAAGTTGCTAAACTTTCGAAAATTTTTTTATTGGTAATTTGAGCAGAACCAAATGCATCAGTAAAGAGGGGTTTATAGCCGTTAATTTTACTTAACTTTTTAGCTAATGCTTTCATATCCTGATGCATTTCATTATGTGCTGCAATCGGGCTTTCACCCTGTTCTTCTAAACTATTCGCTCTTCCATCCCAAAATAATTTCTTGTAGAACCATACGTTTTCTAAGGAAGGTGCATTGCGGATATTAGCTAAATGATCGTGCCCGATGGAAACCTGCCGGCCATCAGTCCAGTGTAAATCTGGTGCATGGCAGCTTGAGCAAGAGATTTGATTCGAACCCGATAATCGTGGATCGAAAAACAGAATCTTACCCAATTGAACAATTTTTTTAACCGAATCATTATTTAAGTCAACCGGTGAAGGAGGCAATTCTCCCAACTCTTGAAAAACGGCATCTTTGTCTAAATTGGGCTTTGGCCATTCGCTTGTAGGTTTAGAGTAAACTTTACGAAGGCTATCTATGCTTAATTCTTCGTCGTCATTAAATTCAGAAGATTGAAAAGATAGTAAAATTAACCCTGTTAGAATTAAAAGAAGCGAAACAAAAACTTTATTCATGAGCTAAAAATATAGATTCAGGCTGAGATTGGATGAAAACCGGTCTTCTCCGGGTTCGGAAATGATGGTTCTGTTTAGTGCTTTTTGTTCTAATCTTTGCATATAACCTGCATTTATTTTAAATGTGGCCTGCATTGTTTTAAATATTGGTAAACCATATGCTCCGGTAATACTTCCACCTATATAAGATGAGGTATTATATAGATAATCATGATAGATGACATAACGGGTAAAATAGGCTTCATTGGTTTGCAAAACCTTGAAAGTGTCATTTAATGGCATTTTGTACTGGGCCTCAATGTTTAGTCCAAAGAAACTATTGATATTGCCCTTTCTCATTCCGGTACCTGCTACAAATAATAAGTTATCAAAGCTTACATCATTTGCTTTAACACCATCTACACGTGCTTCTGTATTTTTATTTATTTGTAAAAAATGAATATAAGCGGTTTTTTTAGATGACCTGTTTAAAAATATTTTTGCCGAAATGTTATTGCCTGAATAAATATAATTGTTTGCTTTAAATACCATATTAAAATCTTTTCCGACTAAGTCATTATAGTTTAATAACGCTCCAATACGAACTGAATTCAGATTTTTCAACCAAAGTAGATTGACATTTATTTTATTAAGATCGTATTCCGAAAATTCTGTAAACCCATCCACTGTAGAATGAAAATACCGTTGATGTTCTGTTATATAATTTCCAGACAAATAGAAATTACCTGCCGAAGATGAACTGATATCTAAATAAGCATCAAAACCATCTCTGGTTTGGTTATCTGTATATACTCTGTTGTTTGCTTCTAACACAGGCTTACCTTCTCCATATCCGTTTATTAAGTGGTTGTAGTACATAGGATAAACAGAACTCTCATAATACCTGGGATTTTTATAACCAACATTAATTTTTTCCTGCCCATAGCCATTTCTGAACGCTAACCCGATTTTGATTTTTTTTGATATACTGTAGCCTAAAGATCCGATTAAGTCAAATTGATATTCTCCAATATCTCCACGTGGATCATTTGTCGAAAAATGATTTCCAACTTTATAGTCTGTGCCAATAGCAATATTAAGTTTATTATTAAAGAAGTTCCTGCCTGCCATTGCTTTGAAGGTATAAATACTTCGTTCGTAATGAACATATGCGGGAGAGCCAAAATAATAAGGCGTTGAAGAATTGTTTCGGGTTTGGTGCGAAAATCTGGTACTATCCTCTATGGTTTTCTTATAAGTAAAAGAGCCAAACAATTTAATTGTACCTACCTTCGTAGTACCTTCTGTTAGTAGTGTTCCTGCATTTATTTTGGTTGCGCCTTGTGAAGGAATATAATGGCCTTTCTGGAAATCGTAAAGTAAAGATATTCGGCTAACCTTATCGGGCATTAACGAGTTTAGATAGTAGCTGCTTTCTTTGGCGAAATTATAAGACAATACAGATATAGAATCTGTATAATGGTTAAAGGATTTTTCAGCTTGATTTAAGCTGGTAAAATCCTGTTTGCTTTGTGCAAAGAGCATTAAAGGAGAAAATAATGTAGCAACTAAAGTTTTTACTTTTTTGTTCATCATGTTTTTAATAACCGGCCGAAATTTCGGCCGGCATAAATATTATTTAAATGCCCTGGGTGCAGCAAACATAAGGTTATCAAAATCTTCAGTACTGTTATTCGTGTCTTTTAAAATCACACGACCATTAACCGTCTTTTCTGTTTTTCTGATTATTGATTGAGATGTATATTGTCCAAGTGGAGAAGATGCAAAACCCGCGTCTAATCCTGCACCATATTTTTTAGGTACTCTGTCTACCACTTCATTCGGTTGAACTTCGACTGCATCTAATACATATTTTGTAGGGATTTGGAAGAATTTGTTCGCACCGGATGACGGTGCGGCTTTTGTAGGATAGTTATACTGAGGCCATGTCTCAGGATTTTGATTTGCACCTGCTTTAATAAGTGCATAAGAATATCTACCGCCGGTATCGAATATCATATCACTTCCGAAATATGCATATACTTTTAAGTTAGGAACCGTAGGATTGTCGATGTCAGATGCTAATGGTTTAGTTAAAAACGGCGCATAATAAGCTTCAAAATTTGCAGTGCTTAAATCAATAGTTAATGATGGATTTAGAACGGAAATAGTTTTGCCATCTACACCAGTGAAAGGCGTTTTGTGATTAATTGCAGTTTGTGCAACAACGATACTTTCTCCTGGTTTAATTGGATACTGTTTGCCAGTACCCGGAATCATAAAAAATGCCCTTGCATAAATGTAATCGTTGTTCGCATCAATGTTAGCTGGCATGCCTGCTGATTTATTCCAGTCTAGTTGTCCGGTAGCAAGTAAATTATATGTTGAGCCTGAAGTTTTTGTTATCAGGCCAACAGTTTCTGCAAAGCATAAACTATCTGCGTATAAGGTCTTGTCACTATTGTTGTAAAATTCGATAAACTGGTCACGAAAAGTTGCTCCGTTAACACGGTCAGAGCCTGAATAAGACACTTGTTTAATCACCCAATCCCCAATAGTCCCTGAAACTAATTTTAAATCGATAGTTTCAGAAAATCCTACACCTATCTGCTTGTTTTTCAACGACGCATTGTAAATAACATCTTTCGTTACAGTATTTCCCGTAATGGTGGAGTAGTCGTTAGCAGAAATGGTAATTGAGGCGTCAATGTCGTAAAGGCCAGGTGTTAATTGAGTTGCCCTCAAAATTCCTTTATCAGAAGTGGTGAATTCCTGTGCAACCTTTGTATCCAGATTAGTAACCTTTACTTTTACCCCTGTTAATGGAAGTTGGTAGCCACTTGTTTGCAAGTTGTAAGCTACGGTTACGTTCAGGTCAACAGGTTGTATATCTGTTGTGTTGTTTTTTTTGCATGAAGCAAATGCCAAACTGGCCAGGATTAAATAGAAGTACTTTTTCATTTTTATTAAAGTTTTAGAGATATTTCTGCTCCGAAAGACGGCGCAGCATTGGGGTATTTATATTTGCCACTACTGGAAATGTAGTAAGGCTGATTATTGAAAACATTGTAAACGTTAAAAGAAAACCTGAAACGTTTCTTTATTTCCTTTGCCAGACTTAAGTGAAAATTAGGAATGATCGCCGGTACATTATCGTCATTGATTTCTGATGTAGGTTTATAAAAATGACCATAATCCGGGTTGTTTTTATCGAAATTGGTTATGGCGATATATCTTCCATCTCTGGTCAGATAGGCTAGTGGAATTCCGGCGGTTGGTGACTGTACCGTTTTTTGTAAAAGGCTAAAATCTGCTGAGAAACTTACAATTAAACTGATTCTAGGAACATGCGTCGACGAACTTATTCTCGCATTGCTTAGGTAGGAAATTCTTTTTGTCGGTTCATAATATGCCATCAAAGCATAATCTGGCCTTGTAGGAGCCGCATCTTCAAGTTCACTAGCAACTGACAAAGTATTCGTTTGGTAATTTGTCCTGAACAGACCACCACTTAAATTAAAACTGGTGGCAATTTGTTTGATTTGAGGAGAATTCAAAATGAGCTCTATTCCCTGGTTGTCCGAACGTAAATCGTTAGCAAAAGATTGAGTAGTAAAAACAAAGTTTTTTGTTCCTGTTTGGATTACTATTGGTTTCTGACCAGCTTGTAATGTTGCAGAATAGGTCGGTAAGGTAATGTAATTTCTGTTGGATACAGTGCTTATCCCATCTCTTGAGTCTTTGCTAAATAAGGATATGGAAAGATTAAAATCTTTTAATTTGATTTGAGAGGTAAACTCAAAAGTCTGGCTCTTGGCTGATTTAATATGACCAGCATCGTGATCATATCTGTTAACATAAACCAAGTAAATACTTTCTGCAGCATTTCCGTTAAACGCATTTAATAGCGGAATTTCATAGTATGTTGGTCCGGGGTATCGCTGAGCCAAAGAGGGCGATTTATAGGCCAGTCCATAAGCAAAGCCTATTTTTACGCTTTTACTCAATGTATAATTCATATTTAACCTTGGCGAGTAAGAAGGTAAAGCATTTTGAATATCATATCTTAATCCTGCCCTTAAGTTTAAATCGCGATTAAATAATTTGAGTTTAAATACATCTTCCGCATATAAACCAACGTTTTGCTGGGGTACAGCAATGTTGAAATCATAATATCTTTCGGAACGGTTTGGTGATAATGATGTAGTGGTAATTGCAGTACCAAATCTTGGTCTGTTCGGATCTAAAACTTGCCCTTGGCCTTTATTTGCGCCATAATCATAACTTAATCCAAAGCCAAGGAAATGAGTAATTGCCCCCGTTTTTACATTGGCATTAAAGTCTAGTTTAGCCGAAGCATTAACTGGTCTCCCATCAATTAAACTTGCCGCAGTATATATCCCCGATTCATAACGGCCTTGGTGAATACCAGTACTTGTTGCATCGGAAACCAAGACAAATGGCTCATTTCTAAGTTGTTCCTGATAACTTACCTGGTGACCTTCAGAATATCTTAAGTTTAAGGATATAGTTTTAAGGAAGCTTGTATTTAATCTATAAGAACTTCGGTTGCTGATGCTTGCAGTCCAGCTATCAAATCTGATAAGCTTTTCTGTTATATCATCATCATCACTTCTTAAGCCATCTAAATTTCTTCCATAATCTAAGCTCAATGTATTTTTTAACCTGTTGTCTTTAAAAAAGGTATTCGTATACATCGTGTTTGCATTAATCCGCTTGTATGCTTTCAGTTTATCTCTGTTGTCGGCAAATGAACTGACATAATTTACACCAATATTAATTGCTCCTGCTTTTGGAGATAGTTTGAAACCTTGAGAATAACCGTAAGAATTAGCATTATCTCTCAATTGCATGCGCAAATAACCCGGTGCTTTTCCTGCCTGCCTTTCTACTATCACTGCGCCATCAGTTAAATCGCCATATTTAGCAGGCGCAACGCCGGCTATAACTTCAACACTTTCAATGTTATCTACTGGAATTTGTCGCAAATCTGTTCCCCCGAAAGTGTAATCCCCAGAATATCCATCTTTGGTTGATTTTGAACTGCTTAGTCCGTAAGTTGCACCAGTTGACATTAATGAATTGCCCGCACCAAGCGTACCTGGGTTATAGCTTTGCATATTCATGTTATTGCTAATGGCATTACCATCAATTATAATTGCCACACCAAATGCATTGCTTAGTTCAAAAGAGCCACGTCCATCTGTGGATGGAGCAACTGTTGAACGAAGCGTTAAGTTTTGAACACTTTGCAATGAAGGAGCAACAACTTTTCTGTTTGGTATCTGATTAAGTAAATCATTTAAACTTAAGGCCGGGGTTTGCTCAATAATATCTCTGCTAATGATTAAAGATGAATTTGACTGCCCTTCATAATTTCTTTTTGCATTGATGTCTATTGTTTCTAAGCTTAAATTGAGATCTTTTAACGCAAGAGTGCCTAAGTCAAAGTCACCACTTAATAGATCTATTTTTTTAGATAATTTCTGATATCCTATAAAACTGAATTCAATAGTTAAAGTGGTATTAGATAAATTGGTAAGCTGGATTTTAAATACGCCATTTTTGTCTGTTACGGTAAACTGATTTGTTTCTACAATTTTAATATTGACGCTTTCGACAGGATGACCGCCATCATCAACCACTTTTCCGCTCAGATAATTAGGTGTTTGAGCCGTGGACGAAAGACTTATGAGAAGTAAAATAAATGGTATAAATTTTTTCAATGGTTCTTTGTTGTTAATTAGACTAAATCTAAATATTGGACAAAGGTGTAATTTTTACACGAAGTACGCAAGCTATTTAGAATAATTCCAAATAATTTAACGTTTCAAAAGTATAACTTCTTGATAGTCACTAAAGTCAAATTAACCTGCTTGTGACAAAAGAAAACACTTTTGTTTAGGTTGTGAATATTTAAAAGGATAACTTTGCGGCTTCAAACCCACACAATGAGTGATCAGATAAAACACGAATGCGGAATCGCTTTTATTCGCCTGTTAAAACCACTTTCTTACTACCAGCAAAAGTACGGTACAGCGCTTTACGGCCTTAACAAATTATACCTTTTAATGGAAAAACAGCATAACCGGGGCCAGGATGGCGCAGGTATCGCGACCATTAAACTGGATATGAAACCTGGTAGCAGGTACATTAGCCGGTACAGGAGTATGGCTTCCAATGCGGTGGCAGATATCTTCGAATATGTTCAGAACAAATTTGTTGACATCCAGGAAAACACACCTGAACTGATGCAGGATACTGAATGGCTCAAAAACAATGTTAGCTTTATTGGCGAGGTGTTAATGGGCCATTTGCGTTATGGTACGCACGGTAAAAACAGCATCGAAAACTGCCATCCTTTTTTAAGGCAAAATAACTGGATGACTCGTAACCTGGTTATCGCTGGTAACTTCAACATGACCAACGTTGATGAGTTATTGGAGCAGTTATATGAATTAGGTCAGCACCCTAAGGAAAAAGCAGATACGGTTACCGTTCTTGAAAAAATCGGACACTTTTTAGATGATGAAAATCAGGATCTTTTCGACCAGTATAAAAAAGAAGGTCATGATAACGTAGCCATTACCCATAAAATTTCTGATAATTTGGATATTGCTAACATCCTTCGGCGTTCAGCTAAAACCTGGGATGGTGGTTATTCCATTTGTGGTATGGTTGGTAACGGCGATTCTTTCATTATGAGAGACCCCGCTGGTATCCGTCCTGCCTATTATTACTACGATGATGAAATTGTTGTGGCTGCATCTGAACGCCCTGCATTGCAAACAACCTTTAATATTCAGTTTAAAGATGTTAAGGAAATCGACCCGGGCCATGCCTTAATTATCAAGAAAAATGGCGAAGTAAGCATGGAGCAATTCCGTGAGCCAACCGAGCGGTTATCTTGTTCATTTGAGCGCATTTATTTCTCTAAGGGAAGTGATGTTGAGATTTATCGTGAACGAAAACAATTAGGCCGTTTGTTAAGCGACAAAGTTTTACAAGCCGTTAACCATGATTTAAAGAATACCGTTTTCTCATTCATTCCAAATACGGCAGAAGTAGCTTTCTTTGGTTTGGTAGACGGCGTTCAGCGTTATGTTCGCAACCATCAGAAAAATACATTACTTCATAATAAGGAGCAACTAAATGATGAGCAACTCGACGAGCTCTTGTCAATGGCACCAAGAGTGGAAAAGCTTGCCGTTAAGGACGTTAAGCTTAGAACTTTCATCACGCAAGATGCGGATAGAAGTGAAATGGTTGCCCACGTTTATGATACAACTTACGGAATTATAAATAACCATAAAGATACATTGGTTGCTTTGGATGATTCTATCGTACGTGGAACGACATTGAAACAAAGTATTATTAAAATTGTAGATAGGTTGCATCCGAAGAAAATTATTATTGTTTCTTCAGCACCGCAAATTCGTTATCCTGACTGCTACGGTATCGATATGAGCAGGATGGGACAGTTTGTTGCATTCGATGCGGCGATACAGTTGCTAACAGAACGTGGACAATGGCAAGTAATCGAAGATGTTTATGCAAAATGTAAAGCTTCGTTATTGTTACCAAAAGAGGAAATCGTTAATCACGTTAAGGAAATCTATAAGCCGTTTACGCCTGAAGAAATTTCAGCAAAAATTGCACAGATTATTACTCCAAAAGGCACAATTGCAGAGGTTGAAGTTATCTATCAAAGCTTAGAAAACCTTCATGAGGCATGCCCTAAGAATAAAGGTGACTGGTATTTCTCAGGTAATTACCCAACTCCGGGTGGTAATAAAGTTGTAAACAAGGCTTTCGTGAACTGGAAAGAGGGAAATAACCAACGAGCTTACTAGCTTTAAAATATTTTGAATAGTAGATAGCCCACATTAAATGTGGGCTATTTTTTTTAAACGTTTCGTCATTCCCTGCTTGACAGGGAATCCTAAAGCGGTGGGTGTGTTTTCTACATGAGCGTTAAGATTCCCGCCTGTGCGGGAAAGACGGATCGATAGGTATAGGTGACATGAAAACTCTTTTCAATTTGATGTGCTTAGGTGCTTCTTAGGTTTCTAAGGTGGTGAAAATGGATGAATGTGAGATGCATAACGGCATACATTGGAACCCGTTTGTTAATACTAAAATCGTTTGTGCCTCTGTGTGGATTCGCTGTTTACGCCGTGGTAAAGAATGAGAAAAAAATTAAGCATAGAACTTTAAATAAGTTTTTAAAACCAGCCAAAATGCGAAGAAAATAATGATAACACCCGCAATCTTATTTAACTTTTTTAAGGAATCTTCTTTGATTTTATACCGGAGCTTACTTGAATATAAGCTTTTTGCACCATCTATTGCCAATTGTGTTGCCATAGCGATGAAAAAGCAAACCAGTTTTTCGTTAAGCATATTATTTAGCTTAACCGAGATAATGCCGCTCACAATAATCCAGAACATTAGTGTAGAAGGCGTAAGTATGCACATTAAGAATCCCTTCAGTACATAGCCCCTTTTGCTTATTTTTTGTAATGTAGTACTATCGTATTGAACGGTAATTTTCGAAATCAGGTAGTAAATACCTACTGCTAAAAGAAATAAACCTCCAACTAATCCAACATACTTGTCGAAATCGGCTTTATATTCAAAAAACTGACTGCCGAAAAGAACCAGGCCAATTAGAAAAATGTCACTTATAATTACACCAATCGCTAAAGAAAAACCAGCTTTGAAGCCCTTTTCGATACTGGTTTTTATCATTGCAAAAAATACCGGACCTGTTAAAAACGACGAAATAATCCCTGCCCCTATACCTAACAATATGGCTTCAAACATGCATTGTGTTATTTATGAATATGCGAATATGCAATTTAAAGCTAAACATATCAACTTTATTTTTGTCGCAAAGGCATCATAAATAGCCATTTTTAATTTTTTTTATTTAAGTTTAACCCACTAAAATTTAAAAAAAAAATGAGTCAGGAACAAGCACAAACCAAGTGGGCGCAATTTATTCCATTAGTTACAGTTTTCTTTTTTTGGGGTTTCGTAGCAGCCAGTAATGATATCTTAATTCCGGTATTTAAAAAAGCTTTCGATCTAACCCAAAGTCAAAGTCAGTGGGTTTCATTGGCTTTTTATATTGCATATACAGTAGGTGCACTAATTTATAACGCCATTTCTGTTTTAATTAAACAGGATATTGTAAATAAGCTGGGTTATAAAAATTCGCTTGCATTGGGGCTTGTTATATCCGCTGTAGGAACATTGTTATTTTACCCTGCCGCAAATTTGGGTTCTTTTCCCCTTATGCTTTCCGGTCTGTTTATCGTTGCTTTGGGATTCTCGCTGCAACAAACTGTTGCAAATCCGCTCGCAATTGCTTTAGGTCCTATTAGAACGGGTTCACAACGTTTGACTTTAGCCGGTGGCATAAATAATTTTGGTACAACCATTGGTCCTTTAGTAGTAAGTTTTGCAATTTTCGGTTCTGCGGCAAATGCAAATTCAAATATTAGCATCGAAAGTGTTAAGGTGCCTTATCTAATTTTGGGCGTGGCATTTATTGCTGTTGCTATATTCTTAAAACTATCATCATTGCCAGACAGACCTGCTTTAGTTGAAGCCGATGATAAAGAGCTTGGAACAAAAGGGTCTGCTTTGAAATACCCTCAACTCGTTTTAGGGATGATTGCTATCTTCGTATATGTGGGTGTTGAGGTATCTACAGCAAGTAATTTACCTGCATACATGGAAAAAGATTTAGGATTTGCGATTCAGGACATTGCACCATATATCTCTCTTTATTGGGCAAGTATGATGATTGGTCGTTGGACAGGTGCTGTTGAAGCTTTCACAGATAACATTACAACACAAAAGGTTTTAAGGTTTATTGCCCCTTATTTGGCATTTGGAATTTTTTTGGCAGTAAATGCGATCGCAAAACATGATTTGGCTCCGTTTTACGTTTACGGCCTAATTATTTTAGTGTTAATCCTGGCTGATATGGCCAGCAAAGGAAATCCAGCTAGGATGTTGTTAATTTTCTCGGTAATCGGTATTTGTGCTTTGTTAATTGGAATGTTCACTACAGGGATGGTTAGTGTATATGCTATTACCAGCGTTGGCTTATTCTGCAGTACATTGTGGCCATGTATCTTTACACTGGCTGTTAGCGGCTTAGGTAAAAACACCAGTCAGGGTAGTAGTTTCTTAATTATGATGATTATGGGTGGTGGTATTGTTAGCTGGTTACAAGGATATGTATCTGAATTTACAGGAATTCAATACAGTTACATCGTTGGCGTGCTTTGCTTCGCTTACCTGGCTTTCTATGCGATTCGTGTAAGTGGAATATTAAAATCCCAAGGTATAGATTTCGATCGGAAAATCGCCGGCGGACATTAGAATATAATAAACTAATTTTACAGCCACAGAGAACTTGATTTTTCTGTGGCTTTTTAATTTTTTACATGATTAATAAACCAAGCTTCGATAGCATATTTATGAACCTCGCAACTGAGCTGGCTACCCGCTCTCATTGCGTTCGCGCCCATGTTGGCGCAGTATTAACCAAAGATACACGCATAATTTCTATCGGTTACAATGGTCCGCCGGCTGGAACGCATAATTGCGATGAAGAATGGCCTGATACAGGTTGCGCACGCGATAGCAAAGGAAGTTGTTCTCTCGCACTTCACGCTGAAGAAAATGCCATACTTTATGCTTCAAAAAATGGAGCTAAAATTGAAGGCTGTACCTTGTACACCACATTATCACCATGTATCGCCTGTGCAAGATTGATTCTGTCTTCGGGGATTAAATTAGTTTATTATTCTAAATCATATGCAGCATATAAAGGCTTGCCAAGTGATGAGGGGGTAGATTTTCTAAGGAAGTTCGGAGTGGAGGTTAAGTTGATGGAGTCTTAATATAGTGTATATTGATTAGCTATAAATTGCTTTATTGTTGAATTGATAGATTGGCTATAAATAACAATAAAACAATTTAACAATTCCCTTTCTTTCCCTATCTTTGCGGATGCAAGAAAAAATCATTATCGTCGATTTTGGTTCGCAATTTACACAACTCATTGCCCGTAGAGTTCGCGAACTGAATATTTACTGTGAAATATACCCATTCAACAATCTTCCTGACATAAATACCCCTGATGTTAAAGGCGTTATCTTCTCTGGAAGTCCTTATTCTGTTCGTCAGGATGATGCACCTCAGATTGATTTAAATAATTATCACTTAAAATTTCCTGTACTAGCTGTTTGTTACGGTGCACAATACATTGCACAACAATCAGGTGGTGACGTTCGTGCTTCGTCGACTCGTGAATATGGTCGTGCAAACCTTAGTTTTGTAAACCAGGAAAATAAATTATTTAAAGGCATCAACATTGATTCGCAGGTTTGGATGAGTCATGGCGATACCATTACCCAAATGCCTGAAGGTGCCGAGCTAATTGCCAGCACCGAAAGTGTAAAAGTTGCTGCTTATCATATTAAAGATTCTGACACCTATGCCATTCAGTTCCACCCCGAAGTAACTCACAGCATTGATGGTAAAGTTCTTTTGGAAAACTTTTTAGTTGATATTTGTGGCTGTAGTCAGGATTGGACTTCTGCTGCATTCATTGAAACTACAATTGCCGATTTGCAGGAAAAACTTGGTGATGATAAAGTTGTTTTAGGCCTTTCAGGTGGTGTTGATAGCAGCGTAGCTGCAGTTCTGCTACACAAAGCAATCGGAACAAACCTACACTGTATTTTTGTTGATAATGGTCTTTTACGTAAAGATGAATATGAACAAGTGCTGGAACAATACAAGCACATGGGCCTGAATATTAAAGGTATCGATGCTAAAGACAGGTTCCTTAGCCAGCTTGCAGGTTTAAAAGATCCTGAGTTAAAAAGAAAAGCAATCGGCAGGGTTTTTATTGAAGTTTTTGATGATGCGGCTCATGAAGTTACTGGTGTAAACTGGTTAGGCCAGGGTACAATTTATCCAGACGTTATCGAATCCATTTCCGTTAACGGCCCATCAGCAACGATAAAATCCCACCATAATGTTGGAGGCCTACCCGATTTTATGAAATTAAAAGTCGTTGAGCCACTTAAAACTCTATTTAAAGATGAAGTTAGGAGAGTCGGTAAAGCTTTGGGTATTGATGATGTTATTTTAGGGCGCCACCCTTTTCCTGGGCCAGGTTTGGCAATAAGAATACTGGGCGACGTAACTGCAGAAAAAGTTGAAATTCTTCAACACGCGGATTCAATTTATATTAATGAATTAAAGACAGCAGGTTTATATGATAAAGTTTGGCAGGCAGGTGCAATCTTTTTACCCGTACAATCAGTAGGTGTAATGGGCGATGAGCGTACTTACGAAAACGTAATTTGCTTGCGAGCTGTGGAATCAGTTGATGGTATGACAGCTGATTGGTGTCACTTACCTTACCCTGTTTTGGCAAAAATCTCCAATGAAATTATAAATAAAGTTAAAGGTATCAATAGGGTTGTTTATGACATCAGCTCTAAACCACCTGCAACTATCGAGTGGGAATAAATATCAGTTACACTGATTCAAATTTTTATCACTAATATTATATATGCTGGCATAAGGTATAACTTTTGTCAGCATATTTTGTTAAAAACAATACAATGACGTTAAAAAGAAAATATTGGCTTTTAATTCTGCCTGCTTTGATTTTGGGAGCTTGTTCTCCTAAAATCGCTACAGTGAAAACAGAACCGGTCAAAAAGCCAGTAGAGAAAGAAAAGCCGGCGGAGAAAAAATCAGTTAAGAAGTTTTCTCAGGCAAGTATTTCATTGCTTATTCCTTTTAAATTGGATGATGTCAACTTAAGATCAATGAGTAAAGCAGATGTGGAGAAGTATGCAATGCCGATTGATTTTTACCAGGGATTTAAATTGGGTTTAGATTCGGTAGCTGCTTCGGGCTTAAATTTTAAACTTAATGTTTATGATACCCAAGACGATAATGCACACATTGGATTGTTGTACAAACAAGATAATTTCAGAAAAAGCAATCTAGTTATTGGCCCGGTTTTCCCTGAAGGAATTAAATATTTTACCAATTATTCTAAGCTAAACAACGTACCTGTCGTTTCACCTTTAGCGGCTTCAAGCCCTGCCGAATTTAACAATCCAAATTTAATATCGATTGTAGCTAATATTGATTTGCATGCGAAGAAGATAGCAACTTATATTTCGAAAACTTATAATGCATCTAACACCATAATTGTAATCATCAATCCTAAAAAAACAGATGATGAACAGTTTGCTGTGCCCTTTAGGAAATTTTTTTTAAACCAAACTTCAAGTAAATTTATAGTCCAGGAGTATGCTTCAGCCTTTGCTTTCGAAACTAAAATGATTAAAGGAAAGCAGTATGCTATTGTAGTTACCTCAAGTGATAGGGCCTTTGTTTTACCCACAATAGAAAAGCTTTATAAGCTTAGAAATTTGCCAACAGGTGGCTATGCGTTAAACCTGTTTGGTCATCCGCTTTGGTCAAAGCAAAATTATCCTGCTGATAAATTGCAGGGTTTAAATGCGGTTATATCTTCTTCGTATAAAATTGATTATATGAATTCTAATGTTATTAACTTCATCAAAAATTATAGGAAGAAATTTGGCTTTGAGCCTGGTGAATATGCATTTAAAGGCTTTGATGAAGCGTTCTATTTCGGTAAGTTAATGGCTACTTATGGAGAGGATTATCTGGAATATCTTTCGAAAGAAAAATATAAAGGACTGCATAATACGTTCACCTTTGTTCGCGATGAACAATTTGGTTACATAAACACAAATGTGATGCTTTTGAGATACAGGAATTTTGCTTTAAATATAATTGAGTAAAATTTTATAATTTAATAGGATGAGAGTAGAACACCAGCTGAAAGCCTTCGAACAAGTGCTGCTAAATTATGATGGAAGTTTGCCTTTGCATCGTTTTTTGCCAGCATATTTCAAGCAAAATAAACAAATGGGCTCATCAGATAGAAGATGGGCAACAAGACATCTTTACAGCTTTTTCCGCTTAGGTAAGGCACTATCAAGCCTTGGTCATGAGGAAAGATTAAGTGTGGCGGACTTTCTATGTCATGATAGCTTAAGCCTTATTGTAGAGAAGAACCTACCTGATTTGGCTGAGAAAATTACGGCTTCACAAGATGAAAAAATCGACTTGATCTCTTCAAAATATCCTGAATTTAACTTAAAAGAAGTTTACCCATTTAATAACCATCTATCTGGCGATATTGACAAAGCCGATTTTTACAAGTCTTTTTTTCTTCAACCCAATCTTTTTATAAGGGTTGCTGCAAGTAGCGTTTCGTCAGTTGTATCTAAACTTCAGGCCGAAAATATTGATGTAAAGCAGATTTCTGAAACTTCGCTTTCTTTACCAAACGGAACCAAACTCGAAAATATCCTGGCTGAAGGTTCATACCAGGTTCAGGATTTATCTTCGCAGCATACGGGAATATATTTTAAGCCTAATAAGTGGGATAAATGGTGGGATTGTTGTGCTGCTTCTGGTGGGAAAACATTACTATTGCATAGTATAGAACCCATATTAGATTTATTAGTAACTGATCTAAGAGAAAGCGTTTTATTAAATTTAGACGAACGTTTCAGGTTGGCTGGCATAAGAAAATACCAAAAAAAAGAATTAGACCTCCTAAAAAATAACGACCAGATTCTACATCATTATGCTTTTGATGGCATAATTCTCGATGCGCCTTGCACTGGGTCGGGAACCTGGGGAAGAACACCTGAAATGCTTACGTTTTTTGAAGAACGTAAAATCAGCCAGTTCTCGACAATTCAAAAAGCAATTGTAAATAATGTTGTTGGATATCTGAAACCCGGTAAACCACTTATTTACATTACCTGCTCGGCCTTTGCCCAAGAAAATGAAGATGTAGTTAAACACATCACCGAAAATCTGCCTTTGGAATTAGAGTCGATGGAGTTAATTAAGGGCTATGGAAAAAATGCAGATACGATGTTTGTCGCAAGATTGATTAAGAAAAACTAAGGAAAAAAAGGGGTGAATTAGTCAAACAGGCGTAAATCAGTCCTACTTTACATGTGCTCAAGCCACGATTTAAAATTCTTCCTGAGGTGCTTAAAGGCTTCAATTAAAACGGCTAGTACGCCGATTATTACAGTATATGTCTCAAAGCTGTTCATGTTAGCTTTATTGTTTAGATAAACATACTAAATATTTGTTACAGTTGCTTTCTATAGCCCTGTATTATTCCTGAACAACTTTATCGCAATTGCCAGCAAAATTACACCGAAAGCTTTTCGAAGAATGTTTAATCCCGACTTGCCAAAAAGTTTTTCAAGCCTGTTTGTATTCTTTAAAACGAAGTAAACGAAAATGATGTTTAAGACAATTCCTATCAGAATATTTTGAGTATGGTATTCAGTTTTCAGAGAAAGTAATGTTGTCATTGTCCCCGCGCCGGCTATAAGCGGAAATGCTAAAGGTACGATTGAAACTGTTTCAGGTGCTTCTTCTTTAAAAATGGTTAAACCTAAAACCATTTCCATGGCAATAAAGAATATGACAAATGAACCTGCAATAGCGAAGGACTCGACATCTAGGCCGATAACCTTTAATAGCGATTCGCCCAAAAAAAGAAAGAGAATCATCAAACCAGCGGCAACCAGCGAAGCCTTTTCCGATTCGATGTGCCCGGCTTTTCTACGAAGCTCGATAACGACAGGAATTGAGCCCAAAATGTCGATAATGGCAAAAAGGACCATCGTGGTAGATAAAATCTCACTCAGGCTAAAATTCATAAAATCGAGTTTCATAGGGCAATATTTTTAACAAAGGTAGATGAATTTGGATTAAATCCTCACGCATCAAGTTATTAAAAATAGAATTGTGTTCTTAGTGTTAATACATTGTCCTTCCTATCAGAGGTATAACCGGAAATTTGCGTCGATTCATTTCTGATAACATCGTAATATAGCACAGCTTTGAAGTGGGTATTGAAATGATGTAAAAGACCAAAGCCAAATGTGTCAAATCGAACGTCAGCTGCAGATAATCCAGAAAGAGATGAAATATTCATGCCTTTTACCTTACTGTTTGGATCGTACCAGTCATACTTTAAAATCAGTTGATTGTCTGTGCTGTTTAATGTTTGTACGAATGTGAAATAAGCACCGGTAAAAGTTCGTGTGTAGTAGGGTAGGGGAATGGATTTATTGTCGACCGGATAGGAGCCAGGTGTAGTGGATGTTGTTGAAGTCCCTGTTTGTAATCCCGATACAACTTCGGCCCTCAGCTCCGACTTCCAGCTTTGTGTATTGGTTGACAGTTGAATATCGGCACCATAATATCTTCTCGGTGCAACTTTATTTATCGTGGAAGCAGATGAATCTTTAGCCATGAACCAACTTCCGTTTACTTGCTCCATTTTGTAACTTACTGGCAAACGATGATTCAAGCCGCCTTGCAGGGTGCTTATTCCGCCCGCTAATGTAAAGGATTTAAATTTGTAGGGTTTATGACTTAGTCTGGCGATGAAATCTTTGCTATTATCGAATTCGCCTGCGCCGGCTAAACCCTGGCCGTTATACACACCCAAATCCAATGAAATGTTTTTTAACTTCGCGTCTTTCCACCTGGGGTTTAAGGTAAAAGTAGCGCCTAAATCCCGTTCTGTTTTCATTAAAATTTGTGACATCCTTCCGCGCTCAGGAGCTTCCCTGACCGATGATGATAATTGCAGTTCATTCCCAAACGGCCGGCCGGATAGTCCTAAAGTGACCGCCAGGATTTTCCATTTATTTTCGTAATACCTGCCCCAAAAATCTCTTATGGCAACACCTTGCTCCGTGCCATCGAATTGAAGCACAAAATAAGTAGAAGGCGCGCCATCATCTGTTAACAACATATAATCTGCCCTCAAACGCCCACGCCTCAGTCGAAAGCGATTACTGGTAAATTCTCCAAAATTCCCACCCTGATATTCCGCCTGCGTTCCGTTTGTTTGTGCAACCTGGAATTGAGGTTGTAAATAGCCACTGAATGATAAAGACCCGTATTTTTTAGAGATAATTAATAAGTGATTGACTGTAGTTGAATCCATAACATCGTTAATTGTACGCTGCGCAGAAGCTTCGCCTATAACCAGGATTAAAAATAACACAGAAGCAATGCACTTACTTCTGATAGACTTTTCGGGGAAATTCATCAGTAATTTTTCTGCAAAGGTAATTTATTAACAATTATTTAACACAAAAAAAGCCCCGCATTTTCAGCGGGGCTTAAAAATATTGAAATTTAAAATACTAATCTAATATTTCTGGTTTTGGAGGATCTGTTGGGTGAACTGCTTTTCCTGTTTTACCTAAAACGGAATGTTTAGCGCTATATCCAAAATAGATAATAAAGCCTAAAGCTAACCAGCCAAATAGTCTCAGCCAATTTGTCCAGCCTAAACCAAGAATCATTAATCCGCAGGCAAGTACACCCAGAATTGGAATTAATGGTACCCAAGGTGTTCTGAATTGACGTGGAAGATCAGGATCCGTTTTTCTTAAAATAATTACAGCAACGCATACCAACATAAATGCGAATAATGTACCAATACTGGTCATATCGCCTACAACATCACCAGGAATAAATGCTGCAAACAGCCCTACAATCACTAAGATTACCAGGTTTGCTTTATATGGTGTTTTAAATTTAGGGTGTAAATCGCTAAACATTTTTGGTAATAACCCATCTTTACTCATAGAATAAAATACACGGCTTTGACCCAATAACATCACCAGGATTACAGAAGAGAAACCAGCTAAAATAGCAACTGTAACCAACTTTGCTAACCAGCCGTAACCGGTCATGTATTCACTTATCGCAGCAACAACAGAAGCTTCGCCGCCTTTAGTTCTAAAGAACTCAACGGGTGCAATACCTGTTAACACATGCGCAAAAAGAATGTAAAGAACTGTACAAACCGCTAATGAGCCTAAAATACCAATAGGCATTGCTGTTTTTGGATTTTTAGTTTCCTGAGCAGCGGTACTAACGGCATCGAAACCAATGAAAGCGAAGAATACCGTTCCAGCGGCGCCAACTACACCCCAGAATCCACCAAAACTATGGCTAATGCCGGCGTGATCGACATATGTTGTTGCTGGTGGAATGTATGGATGGTGGTTAGCTTCATTAATAAAGCCCCAGCCTAAAACAATGATTAAAATTACGATGGCCACTTTAGTAATAACGATAAGTCCGTTTACAAAAGCAGATTCAGAAGTTCCTTTTATAAGTAATAAACTTAATATACCAACAATAAACAATGCAGGCAGGTTCATGATTCCGTTAACAGTTCCGTCGGGGTGCGATTGAAATGGAGAGTGGCACCATTCATAAGGTATAGGCGCCATATGCAGCACTTCAACTAATAGTTTGTTTAAATATTCACTCCAGGCAATACCAACAGTAGCAGCACCTACAGCGTATTCCAGTACTAAATCCCAACCAATTACCCATGCCATCAACTCGCCCATAGTTGCATAAGTATAGGTATATGCACTACCGGAAATTGGAATAGATGATGATAATTCAGCGTAACATAATCCTGCTAAAGCACAGCCGATAGCAGCAATGATGAAACCTATTGTAACTGAAGGACCGGCATTTTGAGCAGCTGCGGCTGCAGTACGAACGAATAAACCGGCACCAATAATAGCTCCTACACCTAATGCGACCAATGCACCTGCGCTAAGTGTACGCTTTAAGCCTTTGCCAGAATCTCCCGCTTCTTCAAGCAATAGATGCATCGGCTTTTTAGAAAATAAACCCATATTATAGTTTTGTTTAGATTAATTCAGTTCCAAACGTAATTAAAAATTACGGAAAAATAAAAGGGATTTTGGTTAAAAATCCCTTTTAATGTTATTATATCTTAGTTTTTACAACTAATGTGTAAGTGTGTCGGTGGTATTTATCAAAGTATCAGTAATTATCCGGCCTGAACTATCCGTATTTTGGCGAATTTTGATTTCTTTGCGAACTTCTTCACGATGTTCGCCAGCTACAGCCTTTACAGCAATGTAAGGAGCAATAACCAGTGAGACGATAGACATTAATTTGATTAAAATGTTCATCGAAGGACCTGAAGTGTCCTTAAAAGGATCGCCAACGGTATCTCCTGTAACAGAAGCTTTATGTGGTTCAGATTTTTTATAGAACATTTCGCCGTTAATCATCACGCCTTGCTCGAACGATTTCTTGGCATTATCCCATGCACCACCGGCATTACTTTGGAAAATACCCATCAAGACGCCGGTTACAGTAACACCAGCCAGCAATCCGCCTAAAACTTCCGGGCCAAATGTGAAGCCGATTATTATAGGCGTGATCAGTGCAATTGCACCTGGCATCATCATTTCACGGATAGATGCTTTCGTGGAAATAGCCACGCATTTTTCATATTCGGGTTTAGCTTTATACTCCATTATCCCCGGGATTTCCCTGAACTGTCGACGAACCTCCTGAACCATGTCCATAGCGGCCTTACCTACTGCCTGAATACACAAAGCAGAAAAAATAAATGGAATCATTCCACCGACGAACAAACCTGCTAATACGGGTGCTTTATAAATATCAATGGCTGTAATGCCGGCTATACCAACAAAAGCAGCAAATAAAGCCAAAGATGTTAAAGCCGCGGAAGCAATGGCAAAGCCTTTTCCTGTTGCAGCAGTTGTATTTCCAACCGCATCTAAATTGTCGGTTCGCTCACGAACTTCAGGAGGCAGTTGGCTCATCTCTGCAATACCTCCAGCATTATCGGCAATCGGTCCGAACGCATCTATCGCCAATTGCATCGCAGTGGTCGCCATCATTCCCGCTGCCGCAATTGCTACACCGTAAAGCCCTGCAAAATGGTAAGATGCCATAATTCCCCCGGCTAAAACCAAAATCGGAATTACAGTCGATTTCATGCCAACAGATAAACCTGCAATAATATTAGTGGCATGGCCCGTTGACGACTGCTGAATGATCGAATTCACAGGACCTTTACCCATCGCAGTAAAGTATTCTGTAACCACGCTCATAATTGTTCCCACAACCAGTCCGACGATTATCGCATAGAATACATTTATGCTTGAAAACTCGTATCCGCGAAGATTTAGCGTTTCCGGCAACATCCACTTAACAATAAAATAGGAGGCTACTGCAGTTATTATTATGGAAGACCAATTTCCCAGGTTCAAAGCGTTCTGAACATTCGATTTTTCATCTTTAATGGTCACGAACCAGGTTCCGATAATGGAGAATATAATGCCCAATCCACAAATGACCATCGGCAAAAGGATAGGAGACATTCCTCCGAATTTGTCGACTACAGTAATTTCCTGACCTAAAACCATTGTGGCAAGGATAGTAGCTACATAAGAACCGAATAAATCCGCACCCATTCCGGCAACATCACCCACATTATCGCCCACGTTATCTGCAATGGTAGCAGGATTCCGAACATCGTCCTCTGGTATTCCAGCTTCTACTTTGCCAACTAAGTCAGCGCCTACATCTGCCGCTTTTGTGTAAATACCCCCACCAACTCTGGCAAATAAGGCTATTGATTCAGCACCAAGCGAAAATCCGGTAAGCACTTCAATCGCTGTTCTCATCTCCACACTATTTGCGTTGGTTACATGAAATATCTGAAGAAACGCAATAAATAAACCACCCAAACCTAAAACGGCTAATCCCGCAACGCCCAGACCCATAACCGTGCCACCAGTAAAAGAAACCTTTAAGGCTTGTTTTAGACTTGTTCTGGCAGCCTGTGTGGTTCTTACGTTAGCTTTAGTTGCTGCTTTCATTCCAATATAACCTGCGGAGGCAGAGAATACGGCGCCGATTATAAATGATATAGAGATAATCCAGCTGGAGTGCATCGGAACGCCGTTAACTTCAGTAATTGTTCCCGAGTAGGCCAATAAAGCAGCGGTGAATACAGCGAAAATGCTGAGCACTTTCCATTCTGCTTTCAAAAAGGCCATCGCACCGTCAGCAATGTAACCGGCAAGTTCCTGCATGTTCTTATCGCCTGCGTCCTGCCTGCTTACCCAGGCACTTTTAAATAGCATAACAATAATTCCGACCAGACCGAGTGCCGGAATAACGTAGATTAGATTGTTTTGTAAAAAATCCATAGTGAATATTTGGTTTTGATTTTAGATTCAGTGCTCTATTTGCTCATATCTTACTAAGCGTGGTTAGTGCTCAGTTTCAGAACATTGAATTGTTTAATTTTGGTTATTAGTTTAGCAATATAATAAAATAATTTTCTACCGTCATCACGAAGAAAAAAATACGACCTGTAGGAATGGTGTTATAAGTTTAAAATAAAATACCACAAAGCGCCCCGAATTGTTTTTTTTAAATAAATTAGCCCAACTAAACTAAAAACCAAGCCAAACAAAAATGGAAAAACCAGAAGAAAAAAATCCTATAAAGAGAAAATTAGGCCTTTTTGATGCTGCAATGCTCGTAATGGGTTCAATGATCGGAAGCGGTATTTTTATAGTAAGTGCAGACATTATGAGGAACTTAGGCTCCGGGTACTGGCTGATAGTGGTTTGGGTAATAACCGGCGTTATGACTGTTGCAGCAGCAATATCTTACGGGGAGCTTTCGGCTATATTTCCTAAGGCGGGCGGCCAGTATATTTATCTGAAGGAAATTTTCGGTAAAATGATGGGATTCCTCTACGGTTGGGGCATGTTTACTGTGATTCAAACCGGCACCATTGCAGCGGTTGCTGTTGCCTTTAGCAAATTTACCGCCTATTTAATACCTGCATTAAATGACGCTGCACCAATTTTCCAAAATGGTGGTTATAAAATAACCTGGTTACAGATTTTAGCGATTTTTATCATTTTGATTCTAACCTATGTTAATACAAAAGGCGTGGAAAGCGGTAAAGTCCTGCAAAATGTTTTTACCGGTTCGAAGATTATCGCGCTGATCGGTTTGATTATTTTAGGGTTTCTTTTGGTAAAAAGCAGTTTTTGGACAGAGAACATGGGATTTGGATGGAATGCATTTAATAACATCAAAGTGGATTCAAGTGGTAATTTTATGAAATCGGGATGGGAATCAATTTCTGGGATGACCATTATGGGTGGAATCGCAGCTGCAATGGTCGGCTCAGTATTCTCAAGCGTTGCCTGGGAGAACGTTACCTTTATATCAGGAGAAATAGAAAATCCTAAGAAAAACTTAGTTCGCGCGATGGTGATAGGTACTTCATCTGTAATTATTCTTTATCTACTGGTAAATTTTATTTACCTGAACACCTTAAATAGGGATAGTATTGCGTTTGCTGCTAATGACAGGGTTGCTGTTGTTGCTTCAGAGCAAATTTTCGGCAATGGGATAGGCACCGTGGTGATGGCTATTTTGGTTATGATTTCAACTTTTGGTTGTGTAAACGGATTGGTGATGGCAGGTTCAAGGGTTTTTCAAACGATGGCAAAAGATGGTATGTTTTTTAAAGCGGCTATAGAAAACAATAAAAGCGGAGTTCCGGAAAAATCACTTTGGATGCAAGGAATATGGGCTTCTGTTTTGTGCTTAAGTGGTCAATATGGCAACCTTTTAGATATGATATCATTTGTGATCGTGTTGTTTTACATGATTACTGTTTTTGGCGTTATCTATTTAAGAATAAAAAAACCAAGCCTCGAAAGACCTTATAAAACATGGTTATATCCGGTTACGCCAATCGTTTACTTGTTAATTGGCGCAGCATTTTGTATTTTACTATTAATTTATAAACAACAATACACCTGGCCCGGCCTTGTTATTGTTTTATTAGGTGTTCCGGTTTATTTAATTATCAATAGAAAAAAGTCTTAGGATCAAGATCTAAAGGATTTAAGGATTTGCAAGATTGAGGTTTCTGAAATTGTCTGGATTCTAAGTCTTTTATTTCTTGGAAAGCAAAAGCAATGCTTATTGGTTACGATAATCCCGCCCTATGCTAAATGTCGAAGAAAAATCGACATACCGCTGCCGGTCGGGTTTATTTAACCTGGTTTTGTGCAATGAACAAAATTCCCTAAATCCGACATTGCGCATCCAGCATTGAGCTTAAGGCTGGAATGCGTATGAGCAAACGGCAGGATATACATTTAATCAAAGTGCTGCAATTACTTCTGATGAATTATTAAGCGTTTGTAATCTTGATTCGTAATGCAATTATCTTAATAGTTATTATGTATTTTTGCAATTAATGGGAACACAGGTAGATCTTGGCATAAAAGGGTATAGAAATTACGGAACGTATTTACGCGAAAAATATAATGGGCAACGTGTTTTCAAAACCATTGTTGATGGAGGCTTTACTTGTCCGAATCGGGATGGTAGTAAAGGCTATGGTGGTTGCACCTATTGTAATGTTGATTCTTTTACGCCGGAAATTTCGCGTAAAATGCCGACCATTCGCGAACAATTGGAAAAAGGAATGGAACGGGGCAAGAGTTTCTATAAGGCGGATAAGTTCATTGTATATTTCCAGCCAAATACCAACACTTACGCGCCGGTACATTATTTGAAAATGATGTACGATGAGGCTTTATCTATAAATCCCGATGATGTTGTCGGTTTTTCTGTTGGTACCCGTCCGGATTGTATTGATGCCGAAAAAGTGGCTTTGTTAGAAAGTTACGCGGATAGATATGATGTCGATTTGGAAATGGGGATGGAGTCTATCTATGATGAAACTTTAAACCAGATTAATCGAGGTTGCAGCCATGGAGAATTTGTTGAAGCTGTGAAATTATTAGAGAACAGTAAACTGGATTTGTGTGTGCATACCATTTTTGGTTTTCCCTGGGAAACTAAAGAAATGATGCTTGGTTACATTCATGAAATTAATCGTTTCCCTCAAATAAAGTTTGTTAAATTTCACCATTTACATATAGTTGAAGGTTCCATAATGGGTGTAAAGTATAAAAAGGAACCTTTTAAATTGTTTTCTTTGGAGGAGTACACCGATTTACTTTGTGAATTAATTCCATTATTGCGTCCGGATATCGTTATTCAGAGATTGTTCGGTATTTCAGATTGGGATTTACTAATTGCTCCAAATTGGGGGTTAAATAAATCATCAATTCAAACTTATATTGACAAGGAAATCGAAAAAAGAGGGATTGTACAGGGTTCTGAATATTTTTAATAAAAATTTAAAAACTTCTTATTTTTTAGCAAAAACCTGCCATATATTGGTAGGTTTTTTGTTTTTAGTAAGATTTTTATGTCGATTTTTATAAATTTTTTATAAAATTCAAAAATTTATCTCTTTGTGCTGATTTTCGTTTTGTCAAAAACACCCCTGTTTGCAAGCCGTTTTTTTTGTCTATTTTATTTTTTTAACAGATTTTTGCCTGTTTTTGCAAAAATTATATGTTTTTATTAAAATATTTCTATTTAATGGTGTAAAAATTACAATAAGTTGTATTTTTATGAAAATAAAATCAGAATCTTGAAAATATTTAATTAACCAAACAAATAAACTTAAAAACATGGGTAAAATTTTAGTTAAACAGTATGCTCCTTTTGTGATATTAATGGTATTTGCAATTTTAGCACTATTCGTTCCGCTACTTCCTAATTTTGATGAAGGAAAATACAGTGGGCCAGACATTGCTTTCATTTTAATTGCCGCGGCATTGGTATTCTTAATGACTCCAGGTCTGGCATTTTTCTATGGAGGTATGGTGCATCGTAAAAATGTACTGTCAACAATGATAAAAAGCGTTGTTGCCGCTGGCGTAATCACAGTTCTTTGGACTGTTGTTGGTTTCAGTTTAGCATTCGGAGACACCATAGGCGGTTTCATTGGAAATCCATCAACCTTTTTATTTTTCAAAGGGGTAAACTCGGGTGCTCCACATTTGCAAGGCGGTGCGGATCTAACTATTCCGCTATCATTATTTGCCGTATTTCAACTCATGTTTGCCATCATAACACCCGGTTTAGTTGTTGGAGCAGTTGCTGAACGCATTCGTTTTACTTCTTATATCTTGTTTATTGTTTTATTCGCAATATTCGTTTACTCTCCATTGGCACACTGGACCTGGCATCCACAAGGTTTCTTGTTTAAAATGGGCGTGTTAGATTTTGCCGGTGGTACCGTAGTTCACATTTCTGCAGGTATGGCAGCATTAGCAGGTGCGTTGGTTTTGAAACGGAGAAAATCTCACCTGGAGCATAAAGAAGTACCACCTGCGAATATCCCTTACGTCTTAATTGGTACAGGTTTGCTTTGGTTTGGATGGTTCGGATTTAATGCTGGTTCTGCATTAGGTGCAAACAGTTTAGCCGTTTCAGCTTTCTTAACTACAAATACCGCTGCAGGTGCAGCAGGTTTGTCCTGGATGTTTTTTGATGTGGCAAGAGGCAAAAAGCCATCTGTTTTGGGCTTTTGTATCGGTGCTGTGGTTGGTTTAGTTGCCATTACGCCAGGTGCTGGTTTCGTGAGTATTCCTTCCAGTATATTTATCGGTGCTATAGCTGCAGTGGTTTCAAATCTTGTGGTTAGCTGGAAACAAAAAACAAGTCTTGATGATACATTAGATGTTTTTCCTTGTCATGGCGTGGGTGGTATCGTGGGTATGTTGTTAACCGGCATATTTGCAACCAAAACTGTGAATGCTGCAGGTGCGGATGGGTTATTTTATGGCAATCCTGCTTTTTTCATTACTCAATTAAAAGGTGCAGTAATCGTAATTCTATTCAGTTTCGTTGTTTCGTTTGTGATTTTTAAACTGGTTAATTTAATTAATCCAATCAGGGTGTCAGACGAGGAAGAAGAAATTGGTTTGGATGCTTCACAACACGATGAAAAATACTCACAAGGTACTTTACTTGTTGAAGAAAAAGCAATTTACATCGAAAAAAACAGTCCTTTAACAGAATCACTTTCTTAAAAAGAACATAATATCTAACCCCCAACAAAGCTCAAACATGAAGAAATTTTTAACCGCTATATTTAGTATAGCATGCACTACGTGTGCCCTGGCGCAAGAGACGCCAACGTCGCCACTCGAATTCTCAGGGTCGGTTGATACTTATTACAAATATGATTTTGCAAAAAAGTCTAATATTCCTACATCGTTTGTTTCTGATCACAATTCAGTTTCCCTGGGCATGATTGACCTCGCATTGAAAAAGAAAACCGGAAAGGCATCTTTTGTTGGTGAAATCTCTTTTGGTCCTCGTGGTCAAACGCAGTCAATCCCTGATGCCGCGAATAATAATTCATCATTTCACATTCAGAATTTGTACATCAACTACGATTTTACAGATAAGTTTTCGATGACAGCTGGATACATGGGGACTTTTATTGGCTACGAAGTAATTTCACCAGTAGGTAATTTTAACTATTCTACATCTTACTTATTTACCAACGGTCCGTTCCAGAATGCAGGTATTAAAGCAACTTACAAATTCTCTGATAAAGTGAGTTTAATGGCCGGGTTATTCAACGATTGGAATCTCTATAGCGCAACAAGAGGTGTATCAAGCATTGGCGGTCAGTTGATGATCTCACCTGTTGAAGGATGGACCGCTTATTTGAATGTATTATCAGGTGCTGACCCATATGGTTACGGAACCATCGAAGATTTAACAACATCTTACCAAATTACTAAAGCATTTAAATTAGGTTTGAATGCAGCCAATTATGATATGGCAGATGATGCAGGTGGTTATGCCGGCGTTGCGCTATATCCTCAGGTTGCGGTTGCAGATGCGGTTACTTTAGGGTTAAGAGGTGAATACTTCAAAACCAAAGATGTTGGTGCAGTTTTGGGAACCGCTTACACAGGCTTAACTTTAACAGCCAATATTAAATCCGGAGGTTTAACTTTTATTCCTGAGATTAGATTAGACCATAATGGTGATAAACCATTTACAAACAAAACCGGAGGTGCAGCACCAAATGCAGGTCAGTTTTCTTTAGCTGCAGTTTATGCTTTTTAAAGAATAGTTTCTCTTCAATAATGCCGCCGGTTTATTTAAGCCGGCGGCTTTTTATTATCTTTATTTTTTATTTGATGGTATTCGGTATGCAATATAGGCTGGTTTTAATTTTGGTATTGCTCTCATTTAAACTTTCTGCTCAACAGAAACAATTTTCTTCTGATGATAACGGTAAATTCATTTACTATGAAGTTGTGGAAAAGGCTGCGGGAAAGGATAGCTTGTTTCTAAGAGCTAATACTTTTATTGATTTGTATATAAAGTCACTAAAGAAGCAAAGCACTACTGATACCTCTATTTTTGCAAAAGGTGTGATGGTTATTGATAAAACTATCCTGGTAGCAAGCCACCCGAGTGGCGAAGTAAACTATAAATTTACTTTTGAAGCCAAAGATAAAAAATACAGGTTTTGGCTCACAGATTTTGAATATATATCATACGGTAGAGATAGGTATAGCAATTATGTCCCAACCACTACTGTTGCCACCCCTTTAGAGAAAACACCCGGCAAGTTAAGTGCAGGAGAATGGAAAGATATTATTGAAGCCGCCTATAGCAAAACTGCAAAATTTGCTGATAACTTTAAAAAAGCCTTAGCGACCAATCAGACGGAAAAACAAAATAAAAAGAAAGAAACCATTTCAACCAAAAAGTGGTAAAAGGAAATTAAATTTTCCCGAAAAGTTCTTCTACTTTCTTGTACCTGAAATTAAATATACTGTTTATCTTTTTGTTAACAATAATTTCATTCGCAATTAAACCAATTGGCCCCCAACCGATAGCATAATGTAAAATATCATGCATCAATACGCCGCCATCTGTCGCCTCGAAATGGTGGTTGTGGTGCCAAAATGCAAACGGGCCGAAACGTTGCTCATCAATAAAATACACTTTATCCTTTACATGGGTAATCTCCGTCATCCAGTTTAATTTTATTCCCAGCAAGGGCGAAACTTTATAAGTGATAATCATTCCAGGATACATTTTTGTATCCTTTTGAATAGGAGAGGTTACGTCAAAAGTCATGTCTTCAGGCGTAATATCGGCTAAGTTAAGTGGCGATGAAAAGAAATCCCATGCGGCATTTAAATCAACAGGTATTTCTTGGGTAAATTCCAGGCGGTAAGTTTTCAATTTTTTGATTTATAGCACAACAACGAATGAGCTATTTTGTTGCTTTATGTTTCAGTTTTCCATCAATTAGTTTGACCAGCGACTGAAATTCTTTTTCTTCGTAACCAATTGATTGGTAAATAATTTTGCCGGTTTCATCAATTAAGATATTTCTGGGGATGGATTGTTTAGCAAATTTGCTGAAAACGACTCTTTTCAGGTCAGGTAATATTGGAAACGTAAAACCTTTTTTCGCTTTATAAGGAATCAACTTATCCCAACCTTCTTCCCGGCCAAAGACAAAAAAAGCGAAATTTTTATTGTCTTTGTGCTTATCCCATATTTCTTTTTGAACTAATGGCAATTCCGTATTACAAGGTGGGCACCAGGTTGCAAATAGATTTATAAGAATTAGCTTGCCTTTATAATCGGCGATATCCACGATTTTTCCTTTATCTAACTCGAAGCTAAACTTTGGTGCTTCATCGCCAATTTTTGTATAAGTGTCCTTGTCTTCATTTTGTGCAAATGACGAAATTGCAATCAATGAGGTAAATAAAAATATAAATATCTTTTTCATCATTAGATTTATGATTTAAAGATACGCCTATCATAAATAATTTCAAACTTAATGAACCATTTTATCGGCACAGGTAGAGCTGGCAAATGCTTCGGGTTTGGCTTTGAAAATAAAGCCCATACTTAAAATGTATCCCATGGCATCATTTAATGCTTTGTTCGATTTAAATTGAGGGCTTGTGTTAATGTCTGCATGTACTTCAAGAGCAACATCGTAAATGTCAAGCAAATCGCAAATTGAGTAAGCGGTTTCGATAGACTTTTGAACTTCCATTAACATACGCTCTTTAATGCTTACCTGCTGCGATGATTTTTCCTGATGGATATACATAAAGCCGCCATGATGTTCTCTTAGCAATACAATTACAGTCGCAAAATCGGTAACCATGCCCTTAACCTGCGAATCTGTGCCGATGCAGACTTTAAGTTTATAGCCGTTTTCTGTTTCTCTGATAATTGCCAGTTCAATTTCTTCAAGAATTGAAGATTGGATTACTTCGCCACTAAATTTTTTCCATGTCATACATTGTGTTTTTTGGGGTTAACAAATGGTAATCAGGTTTTTATAAAAATAAGCGCTAAAAATTAAATCTGTATTAAGAAGCTGTTGTTTATTTGCTAACAAAATATTAGTTATCAACAGGTTATCCCATAATCGTTATTGGTTTTTCATATTTTTTACAACAATTGTTTATTATTAAACGTTACATTTATGTATTATTTAACCAAATCAATCAATCATGAAAGCGGAATTAATTCAAGAACTTCAATTATTGCAACAAAGCAGGGCTAACAAATTCGCAGGCGAGCTTGCTGAAAGAATTATTTCATCAGTTGATGCTGTTAATGAGAAAGTTACGAATTCTATGTCGCAAAGAGGCAAGATGCTGTTATTATTAGAAAACAAATTGAGCTTTTCCATAATCAAAAGACTAAAAAGAAGGTTTTTGAAATTCTGATAAACAATTTCGTGAGTTTGCAACACCAATAAATGTTTACCTTTGGCGTAATGATAGAGAATGCGCTTAAAAGATTAAATATTACAGCGCTTAACGATATGCAAAACGCATCGGTTAAGTCTGCAAAAAAAGGAGCTGATGTTGTATTAGTAGCGCCCACGGGTTCGGGAAAAACCTTGGCTTTTTTGTTACCATTATTATCCGGTCTAAAAACAGATGTAAGGGGAGTACAAGCGCTAATTTTGGTTCCGTCAAGAGAACTTGCTCTGCAAATTGAACAGGTGTTTAAGCAAATGGGTACCCCATTTAAAGTTAACTGTTGCTACGGTGGTCACGCGGTGCGAATAGAAAAGAATAATTTAGCACATCCGCCAGCAGTTTTAATCGGAACACCAGGACGAATAGCCTATCATCTGGAACATAATAACTTCGATGAATCTTTTGTTGAAAACCTGGTATTAGATGAATTTGATAAATCATTAGAATTCGGTTTTCAACAAGACATGTCTTACATCATCGGTTCTCTGCTGTCATTAAAACAACGCATTCTTACTTCAGCAACCAAGATGGACGAAATTCCGTCTTTCGTGAAATTAAATAAGCCTATAGAAATTGATTTCTCAAAGGATATCCAAGCTAAGCCAGATTTAAAACTTAAAAAAGTCTTGGCGCCAGCTGCAGATAAACTTGATGTTTTATTTAAACTGCTCAGTAAAATCGGCGGGGCAAATACATTGGTTTTTTGTAATCACCGTGAAACTGTAGAGCGAATTAGTAATTTGCTTTTTGAGCATGGATTGGGTCACGACGTTTTTCACGGTGGAATGGAACAGGCAGACAGAGAAAAAGCTTTGCTCAAATTTCGAAACGGAAGTCATAAAATTTTAATTACAACAGATTTAGCTGCCCGTGGGTTGGATATTCCTGAAGTGGAGAATATTGTGCATTATCAATTACCTTATACTGAAGACGCATACATACATAGAAACGGTAGAACTGCAAGAATGCACGCCAAAGGAACAGCTTATGCGGTTGTGACAGAAGAAGAGCATTATAAATATTTACCGGAAGATATTGAAGAGGAACAACTAGGTGAAGGGTATGTATTGCCTGAAGCCAGCGATTGGGTGACTTTATACATCGCTAATGGTAAAAAAGATAAAATTAACAAGATTGATATCGTGGGGTTATTTTTACAGAAAGGCGGATTACAAAAGGATGATTTAGGACTTATAGAGGTTAAAGATACAACCAGTTATGTTGCGGTTAAACGAATTGTAGTTGATAAGCTTTTAAATGCGCTCGATGGTGAAAAAATAAAAGGTAAAAAACTAAAACTTGAAGTGGCCAGTTAGGAGTTCATTGGTTCATTGGTTCATTGGTTCATTGGTTCATTGGTTCATTGGTTCATTGGTTCATTGAAATTGGACAAACAAATTAGATTATTATATTGAGATTTTTCATTCTATCATTCAAAATTCTGTCATTCAAAATTCAATCATTAAAACATGAGTAATAACGATATTTTAAAAAAATTAAGAGTAGCTCTGTCTCTAAAGACCGAAGATATTATCACCATTTGCGATTTGGTAGGTTTTAAAGTAACCAAGGCTGAATTGGGCGATATTTTCAGAAATGAAGACCATGAAAATTTTAAACCTTGCGGCGATCAAATCCTGCGCAACTTTTTAAACGGCCTGGTTATATATAAAAGGGGTCCGAGAGAAGAAAAGAAATAATCAGTAGATTTTAATAACAAGTTATTCCTGGTCAAATGAAACTAAAACTTATTTTCTTATTATTTTTTGCTTTTGCTGGTTGTTTATCAGCTCAAAATAATTCCAACGACCCAAAGCCTAAGAAGGAAGATTTCTCGGATGATTGGGCAAATATTTCTAAATATAAAAAGGAAAATGAACTTATAGGTTTGCCTAAGAAAGGAGAGAAACGAGTTGTATTCCTAGGAAGTTCGATCTTCGAATTCTGGAAGCAGAAAGATCCGGAATATTTCAATACTCATGGATATGTTGATAGAGGGATAAGTGGGCAAATCTCCTCTCAATTGCTTATTCGTTTTCGCCAGGATGTCATAAACCTAAAACCAAAAGCAGTAATAATTTTAGCAGGAAGCAATGATTTAGCGGGCAGCAAGGGGCACGTCAATAATGAAACGATTTTGAATAATGTGAAGTCGATGGCTGAATTGGCACGGAAAAATCACATCAAGGTTATTCTTTGCAAGTATCTGCCAATTTACGAATATCCCTGGAATAAAACTTTAAAAGGCGCGGCCGACCAGATTATTTCGTTGAATGAAGCTATCGTGGCCTATGCGAAAGAAAATAATTTTACTATTCTCGATTATTTTACGCCCTTGGTTGATGATCGAAACGGACAAAAAGCAGCGTATACAACAGATGGTGTTCATCCAAACTTAGCGGGTTACAAAGTGATGGAAGTTGTAACCGATGAGGCGATAAGGAAAACAATAGGAAAATAATTATTATTCATTTAAAGCAAAAAACTCCCGATTTTCATAGGGAGTTTTTTGTAAAATATATTTTCAATAATATTTGAAAGTTCAATAACATTTATTTAGTTTTACACTATGCAATTAAAATAAGAAAAGGCGACTATTTAAAACATACAGAAACGAATAAAAATATTGTCTCATATTTTCAAAAATTTCTGAAAAGTTAATAATAACAGTTAGCGTTATGAATTATAACATCGTTGGTTACTTCATTTTTATTACAGTAAATGTTTTCATAATCGTTTTTGTAGGGAGAATTTGTTACCGGAATGGAAATATTTTCTTAGCCGAGTTAATTCCTGAACACTTGGATATCTGTAAGCAGATAAATAAATCACTATTAGTCGCTTATTACTTGGTAAACATTGGTTATTGTGCAATTACACTGGTAGGATGGGCAGAAGTTAAAAACGGACTTCAGTTAATAGAGGTTTTAGCCGTAAAAGTTGGGATTATTATTTGCCTGCTCTCCATTCTTCATTATTTAAACATGCTAATACTTACTACCAATATCAATAAATTAATTAAAACAGTTTAAACCTTTCGTTATGGAAACTACTAAAATTTTAATTGGCTATGCCGTTTATTTGCCTGCAGCACTTTTTTTAACACTTTATGTTTCAAAAACGCTTTTTAAAAACAGCAAAATTTACATGATCGATATTTTTAAAGGGAAAGAAATAATAGCTGGGGCAACGAATAAACTTTTTGAAACGGGCTTTTATTTGTTAAACTTAGGTTTTGCATTATTGATAATGAAAATTACTGCCTACGAGAATAATTACCAAACACTTATTGAAACGCTAAGTTTTAAAATTGGCGGTTTTTCAATTTATCTCGGACTAATGTTGTTTTTTAACTTATACCTTTTCTTTAGAGGCAAAAGAAAGGCTAATGAGTACAAGCAACCTGCAATTGCTCCGAATTCTTAATAATCGACATAAAAAAAAACTCCCGATTTTCATCGGGAGTTTTTTTTTAATCTAGTTTTTTATATCGGATGCGTTTTGGTGTAACATCACCTAAACGTTTTTTGCGATTTTCTTCGTAATCAGAATAATTTCCTTCGAAGAAATAAACTTCAGAATTACCTTCAAAAGCTAAAATATGTGTACAAATTCTATCTAAAAACCATCTGTCGTGACTGATTACGACGGCACATCCACCGAAGTTTTCTAAAGCTTCTTCCAGGGCACGCAAAGTATTTACATCAATATCATTCGTAGGCTCATCCAGTAGCAAAACATTTGCACCCTTTTTCAAAGTAATTGCAAGGTGAACACGGTTACGCTCACCACCCGATAAAATGCCAACCTTTTTCTGCTGGTCGCCACCGTTGAAGTTAAATTTTGAAACATAGGCACGACCATTAACCGCTTTATTCCCCAATTGAATGTTATCCAAGCCATCAGTAATGTTTTCGTAAACTGTTTTATCAGCATCCAGATCATTATGCATTTGATCTACATAACCTAATTCCACTGTTTCGCCAACACGAAAAGTTCCGTTATCTGGTTCTTCCTGTCCGGTAATTAAACGGAATAATGTGGTTTTACCAGCACCATTTGGGCCAATAATACCGACAATGCCTGCAGGTGGAAGGGAAAAATTCAAATTATCAAATAAGACTTTATCTCCATAAGCTTTGGTCACGTTTGTAGCTTCGATAACGACGTTACCCAAACGCGGTCCAGCAGGTATGAACAGTTCCAATTTATCTTCTCTTTCTTTTCCGTCTTCAGAAGCTAATTTATCGTAATTTGCTAAACGGGCTTTAGATTTGGCATGGCGGGCCTTTGGTGCCATACGTACCCATTCCAACTCACGTTCCAAGGTTTTCTGACGTTTACTTTCAGTTTTTTCCTCTTGTGATAGGCGTTTTGCTTTTTGATCTAACCAGCTGCTGTAATTTCCTTTCCAAGGAATACCCTCACCGCGATCCAATTCTAAAATCCAGCCGGCTACATTGTCCAGAAAATATCTATCATGCGTTACTGCGATAACAGTTCCTTCGTAATTCTGTAAAAATTGTTCCAACCAATCTATACTTTCCGCATCCAGGTGGTTGGTAGGCTCATCTAATAATAAAACATCAGGATGTTGTAATAATAAACGGCACATGGCTACGCGACGGCGTTCACCTCCGGAAAGCACACCTATTTTAGTTTCAGGATCAGGACAACGCAAAGCATCCATCGCACGTTCTAATTTTGAATCGATTTCCCAGGCGCCTAAAGCATCAATTTTATCTTGTAACTCTCCCTGGCGAGCCATAAGCTTATCCATCGCATCGGGATCGGAGTAATTTTCTTCTAATCCGAAAGCTTCATTAACTTCCTCATATTCTTTCAATATCGCAGTAACTTCTGCAACGCCTTCTTCAACTACTTCCCTTACAGTTTTTTCAGGATCAAGAATTGGTTCCTGCGCTAAATAACCCACGGAATAGCCCGGAGAAAAAACAACTTCTCCTTGATATGATTTATCTAAGCCAGCAATGATTTTTAATAAAGATGATTTACCGGAACCATTTAAACCGATAACACCGATTTTCGCGCCGTAAAAGAAAGAAAGGTATATGTTTTTTAAAACCTGTTTTTGTGGAGGGTAAATCTTATTTACACCAGCCATTGAAAAAATGATTTTCTCGTCTGCCATTTAAATTTTGTTTATGCAAAGATGCTTAATTTCAAACGAAATGGAAATTGCTTTTGAAGAAAACATATTTTGAAAAAAATGAGTTTAAATATTCATTTAGCAAACATTTTGTTGTTATTTTAAGTTATAATCCTTTTTGAAAAGATGTTCAAAACATTAACCTGTGAAAAAACGAATTTTAGCGATAGATGATGATAAAGAATTATTGGAAGTTTTTCCAATGATTTTTAACGATAATGATTACGATTTAAAATGTTTAACGGATGTTTCAGATTTGGATACTCTCATAGATGACTTCAAACCGGATTTAATTTTATTAGATATCTGGATTGGAAAAGTTGATGGGAGAGTGGTTTGCAACTACCTGAAAAGTCATGAAAAAACGGTTAAAATCCCAATAATTCTTGTATCAGGCGTAGAAATTGACATTGATGATGCACATTGTACACCGGATGCCATTATTCAAAAGCCATTTGATATTAAGTTATTAATTACCATCGTCGAGGAATTGTTATTACAATGAGATAACACCACGAATCAAAAGTCAGAAATATTAAACAACATATACTTCTAGACTGTTTTTAATTTAAAAAACGGTTAAATTAAGCGGTCTGCTATAAGAAGAACGGGTTGTTGCTTGAAATAAAATAGTACCCGATTTCGACATGGATATAACCTAGTCTTTTATCCGGTAAATTTCGCGTTGACGTAGGATTCAATTTGTACAAAGCCTATTTTTGCATAAATATCCTATCGATGAAAAACAAAAACGGGGTTTCCATCCCGCCTGTTCCTGCTGTATTATTATCAATTGTGAGTGTACAAGCTGGAGCTGCCATCGCTAAGGGCATATTTCCGGTACTAGGTGCTGCGGCCACATCATCTTTAAGAATTGTATTGTCAGCACTAATTTTGGTCGTCTACAATCGTCCAAACTTAAAGAATTTAACGTCTACACAATGGAAACTTGTCTCCATATACGGAATTACTTTAGGATTTATGAACCTAGTATTTTATTTAGCGATTGAAAGAATACCACTTGGATTGGGTGTAACGCTAGAATTCATTGGCCCCTTGGTTTTGGCGTTAACGGGTTCTAAGAAAGCTTTGGATTTTTTGTGGGTAATTCTGGCTGCTGCAGGTATTGCTTTGATCGCTCCCTGGAGCAGTAAAGGCTTAGATTTGTTGGGTATTTTTCTGTCTTTGTTGGCGGGCCTATTCTGGGCAAGTTATATTGTGATCGGTGGTCGCATTTCGAAAATTATGGATAGCGGAAAAGCGGTTACCATAGGGATGTTATTTGCTTCAATTGTTATTATTCCATTTGCACTGGCAGGAGGAATCCTGGATAATATTAAACCTGGAATTTTGGTAGCTGGCTTAGCTTTGGCATTGCTTTCCAGTGCAATTCCCTTTACTCTTGAGATGAAAGCCTTGCGTAAAATACCAGCGAAGACTTTTAGTATCTTAATGAGTTTAGAGCCAGCTGCAGGGGCACTATCCGGTATGATATTTTTGCATGAATATCTTTCGGTTTTTGAATGGTTGGCTGTGTTACTCGTTGTCGTGGCAAGTGCGGGCGCTGCCTTGACGAGAAAAAAGCAAGAATCAACAGCCCTTTAACGCTTATTTTAAAGGCATCATGTACGTTTGAATTTTTGCCAATCTTTTCATCATTGCCACAGATTTTCGAAAACAAAACAACTTTTTAAAGGTTAAATTCGTATAGGGTTTAAATTGAAACGAAGTCAATTTATTTAATATTGGTCTTAGTTATCCGGGAATAGTATAAGCTGTCATGTGGTTTTTGTTTTTCTGTCAAAATAGGTAAATTGCTTAGCGTTGACTAACCATTTTGTCAGTTTTAAATGGGCGTTCAATCCTTACAATAAGCAGACAAAAGAAAGGCTGCCAAGGGTATTTAAAAAATAAGGTTACTCTAAAACTCGTATTACAGTTGTTACGTAAATATATGCAGCGTTTGTTTGCCTCAAAATATATGTCGGTAAAAGTAATTATAGGCTTTTTAGTGATTTAGTAAGACTGTTTAGCCGTTGGTATGGCGCAATTGTTGATAAAATAAAAAAAACAGTAGTATCTCTTTTATAATTTATTTTATAGTTTAGAGGCGAGCTGTTAAGAAAGGTATTATGGAAGCAAAATTTTCACCACAGGTTAAAGATGTAATTTCTTTTAGTAGAGAGGAAGCACTCCGCTTAGGGCATGATTACATTGGAACCGAGCATTTATTATTAGGCCTCATCCGCGAAGGCGATGGCATGGCCATAAAAATTTTACGATCGTTGGGGGTTGATACAGGTAAATTGCGCCGCTCAATTGAAGATGCCGTTCGCGGTACTTCGAGTGTTACAGTTAACTTGGGGAATATACCGTTAACTAAACAGGCTGAAAAAGTTTTAAAAATTACTTACTTAGAAGCTAAAATATTTAAAAGCGATTTAATAGGCACCGAACATTTGTTATTATCCGTTTTGAGAGATGATGATAATATTGCGTCTCAAATTCTATTACAATACGGTGTTACTTATGATGTTTTTAAACAGGAGGTTGAAGTGAATAAAAATGGTTTCAGAGACGATGTTTCAAATAGCGCATCAACAGGAGGCGATGACGATTATCGTGAAGAAGAAAGTTTTAGTACACCTAAGAAGGTCTCGGATATAAAATCAAAAACTCCGGTTTTAGATAACTTCGGTCGTGATTTAACTAAGGCTGCTGAAGAAGGTCGTTTAGACCCAATTGTAGGTCGCGAAAAAGAAATTGAACGTGTATCACAAATTCTATCCCGCAGAAAAAAGAACAACCCGATTTTAATTGGAGAGCCAGGGGTTGGTAAATCTGCGATTGCAGAAGGTTTAGCCCTGCGCATTGTCCAACGTAAAGTTTCGCGCGTGCTTTTTGGCAAACGGGTAGTTACTTTAGATTTAGCATCACTTGTAGCTGGTACAAAATATCGTGGTCAGTTTGAAGAGCGTATGAAAGCCGTAATGAACGAGCTTGAAAAATCTACTGATGTAATTTTATTTATTGATGAGATTCATACAATCGTTGGAGCGGGTGGCGCATCAGGATCACTTGATGCATCGAACATGTTTAAACCGGCATTAGCAAGGGGCGAAATTCAATGTATAGGTGCAACAACTTTAGATGAATATCGTCAATACATAGAGAAAGATGGCGCATTAGATCGTCGTTTTCAGAAAGTAATGGTGGAGCCAGCTACGCCTGATGAAACCGTCGAGATACTAACTAGAATTAAAGATAAGTATGAAGAACACCACGGTGTAACTTATACGGATGAAGCAATTCAGGCTTGTGTTACCTTAACTTCACGTTACATCTCTGATCGTTTTTTACCGGATAAAGCAATTGATGCTTTAGATGAAGCTGGTTCTAGGGTTCATTTAACTAATATTCATGTTCCTCAGACTATTATTGATATCGAGGCGAAAATCGAAGATATTAAGTTAGAGAAGAATAAAGTTGTTCGTAGTCAGAAATATGAAGAAGCTGCAAAACTTCGCGATACGGAGAAAAACTTAATTGAAGAGTTAGATAAAGCGAAAGCGGAGTGGGAAGCTGAAACCAAAACTAAACGTTACGAGGTATCAGAAGATAACGTAGCTGAAGTTGTTGCGATGATGACTGGTATTCCGGTACAACGTGTTGGACAAACCGATAGCCAGAAGCTATTGAATATGTATGACAAGGTTGCGGAGAAAATTATTGGTCAGGATGATGCCATTAAGAAATTGACTAAGGCCATTCAACGTACCAGAGCGGGATTAAAAGATCCTAAAAAACCAATCGGTTCATTTATTTTCTTAGGACCGACTGGTGTTGGTAAAACAGAATTAGCAAAAGAATTGGCTCGTTTCATGTTTGATAGCGATGATTCACTGATTCAGATTGACATGAGTGAATACATGGAAAAATTCGCTGTATCCCGTTTAGTGGGAGCGCCTCCGGGATATGTTGGTTATGAAGAAGGGGGACAGTTAACTGAAAAGGTTAGAAGAAAACCTTATGCTGTAATCTTGTTGGACGAGATTGAAAAAGCGCATCCTGATGTATTCAATATTTTATTGCAGGTTTTAGATGAAGGTCAGTTAACTGATAGTTTAGGTCGCAAAGTTGATTTTAGAAATACAATCATCATTATGACTTCAAACATTGGTGCCCGTCAGCTAAAAGATTTCGGTCAGGGTGTTGGTTTCTCAACTGCGGCGAAAACAAACCAGGCTGATTCTCATAGTCGCGGTGTAATTGAAAGCGCACTGAAACGTGCTTTCGCACCTGAATTTTTAAACCGTGTTGATGATGTGGTTGTGTTCAACAGTTTAGGTAAAGATGAAATTTTCCAAATTATTGACATCGAACTGAAAGCTTTATTCGGACGTGTTCACACTTTAGGTTATGAAATTATATTAACTGAAAATGCTAAAGAATACATCGCAGATAAAGGTTTTGACAGTAATTTCGGAGCACGCCCGTTAAAAAGGGCAATTCAAAAATATCTGGAGGACCCAATTGCTGAAGAAATTCTGAAAGGTGAATTAGCGGAAGGTGATGTTTTGGAAATTGATTATGATAAAACAACTGAGTTGATTGCCATCGTTCATAAAAAAGGCGATAAGAAAAAAGAAGAACCGAAAGAAGAAGATTCTTCAAATTAATAAATGATTAACCCTTTAAGTTTGACTTAAAGGGTTTTTTGTTTAGTTGCTTTTGGCTCATTTGATAATAATTTTTTTCAAGTTGCGTTAAATTTAAGTGAGGCTGTCTCAAAAAGATTTACGCGGGTCATTAAGCAAATTATACTTCGATAAAGCATCATTCCCAACCTGATACTATCTGCTTGGAACCCTAATGCTATTGAAAGGCGCTTTAAGATTACCGCGTAAGCAAGAATGACGGAGGAAATGAAATGAGATTCTGACCTTAAAACTGAATCTTACCTTTGACATAGTCTCATATTATTTAATATTTGAATTAATGAACAGATTTTTACAGGCATGTCTATGTATCTTTTTATTTATAACATCTTGCGAAAAAAATTCTGAAGTCCAATCCGAAAACCTGCAGCCAACACCAGCTTCAGTTGGTTTGAACTCGGAATTAGTGCTTAAATTAGTTAATGAAAAGCGAAGCGCCGGATGTAATTGCGGTACAACTGCTATGCCTCCCGTTGCTGCATTAAAATGGAACAATCTTTTAGCTGCAGCTGCATTGGCTCATAGTAAAGATATGGATGCAAACAACTATTTCAGTCACACATCGCCAGACGGAAGAAACGCAGGAGACAGAATTACCGCTGCCGGTTATAAGTGGATGGCTTATGGTGAAAATATTGCGGCGGGACAACCAACTGAGCAAGCTGTATTCGATGCCTGGATTAACAGTGAAGGTCATTGCAAAAATATTATGAGTGCTGGCTTTAATGAATTGGGTGCAGCAAAAGCAGGCAAATACTGGACTCAGGAATTTGGGCGTCAGTAGTTAGAATAAGCTGATTTGCGAGCCGGGTATTTTAAATAATGTATGATTTAAAAAGATCTCTTTGGTATTCAAACCATTTAACCTGCAATGAAGCTTAAAGTTATCTTTAATCATTTGTGCGATATTTCCATCGCCACGCATTCTATCCCCAAACCTGCTATCGTTCACATTTCCACCATGGCAACTCTGTATCAAATGCCAAACCTTATCGGCTCTATCCGGAAAATTCTTGTGTAGCCAATCTTCAAAAATCTGGCTGATGGCTCCGTTCAAGCGAACTACAGTATAACCTGCTCTGATGGCACCGGCATTTGCAACTGCTTTTAGCACCGCTGGAATTTCATGATCGCTCAAACCGGGCACGAGTGGAGCAACCATAACACCTGTGGGTACACCGGCTTTGCTCAGCTCTTCTACCACTTTTAAACGTTGTTTTGCTGTAGCAGTTCTGGGTTCCATTGCTAAACGCAATTCATTATTTAAACTGTTAATGGATGAATACACCATAATCAGATTTAGCTTTGCCATTTCCTGGAGAATATCAAGGTCACGCAAAATCAACGAGTTTTTGGTAATCATTCCAATGGGTTGCCGGTAAGCCAATGCGATTTCAAGGAGCTGCCTTGTTAGTTTAAACTTCCTTTCAGCAGGCTGATAGCAATCTGTGTTTCCTGAAAGTGAAATTGTTGTAGCATCCCATCCTTTTTTTTCTAAAAACTTTTTAAAGAGGGTAGGAGCATCTTTTTTTACAATAATTTTCCGTTCAAAATCGAGTCCGGCACTATATCCCCAATACGCATGCGCATTACGCGCGTAACAATAAGTGCAGCCATGCTCACAACCCTGATAGGGATTAAGGGAATATGCCATACCGACATCAGGGCTATCGACTTTGTTAACAATAGTTTTTGAATTCTCGAAAAGAAAGGCTGTCTTTTTATCACTTTCCTCCCAGTCATCAATACCTTCTAGATGTTCCTTTACGTAAGTATTTGCTGAAAACTTATTGTGGGGGTTGAACTGAGCACCCCTACCTTTAAAATATTGATTTTCGTCTTGGTTAATCATTAAATAAAATTACTAATATTTTTAGTAAAATTATCAAATGTTAATAAGTTGTGTATGGAATTTATTTTCTAATTAATGGGATATAATCCATCGGCACCATATCACCAACTTTTTCATATGCCCAATAGCCTTCGTAAAGCATAGAGCGCGAATCGTAAATGCCCCCATTTGCATAGAAGCGAATTGGATCCTGCGTGGTATGATTTGCTATAGATATTTCATTTTCAGGAACATCTAATGGCCGGTAAATCCAAAAACCTGTTTGCGAATAAGCTAGGGATTCTTTTTCTTTTGTATACTGGATGCAAAGCGCATCTGTATAATTTATCCATTTCAAATTATTGTTGTAATCGTGAACCAGCGTATCCGGATTTACTTCTGCACGGCTAAACTTATCAATAAACCTGGGCATTTCTTTCTGTTTAGTCCAAAATTCTAAAAGTCCCGGATCAATTTTTCCTGCAACTTTTCTTATACCGGTTTTCTCGGGAAGCGTTTTAATTTTGATTAAATTTTCATTGATGATACTTTCTGGATATCGATTAGGGTTAGGTGTTTTAATAATTTTATTAATTAAAAATCCCTCTTCCTTACTTCGATTTTCATAAAGTGATCTGAAAAAATGTTGTGATGAACCATAGTATGCAGTTTCTCTGGCTTCTATATATTTTTTCTTTTTGGCGTTGGAAGCTTTTAGTTCTTCAAAAAACGGATGACCGGAAAAATAAATGATATGTGTGCGGCTGTTATATTCAAAATAATCGAGCATGTATTTTAATCTGTATCCCAGTGCTTTGTTTTCTACGATTAAGAATTCTGTTGTTTTTACGGTTAACAAGCTTTTGGTGACATCGAAATCTACATTCAAGACTTGTGGATTTAGTATCTTACATTGTTTTGAATTTGGCGTAGTACCAATAAAATACTCTGTAAACTGCTTTATGTATTTTGCCCGATTTGGGTCGGCCCGGATGGTTACCTCATTCAGCTGGACCGTGTTTTCTTTTAAAAGTAAATCTACCTGGACTGATTTGTCGGAAATAATTACACTTTTTGAGTAGGGTAGGTATCCCACCATCTGAACAAGTAAATCATAACTGCCAGGTTTTAAGTTTGGCAATTGAAATTTTCCATCGTTATCGGCAACTGTGGCAATTTTATAACCACTCAAATAAACGCCTGCGCCAGGTAATCCACCTTTATTATCTTTAACTTTTCCACTTATAGAAAAGGTGGTATTCTGACTAAAAACATTGCAGCCCAATAAAAGAAACAATAATGACAGAATAGCACTTTTAATCATGAGAGCGAATGTAACCAAATGGCGTAATATATATTAATTTGAACCTTAGATTTTAAAAATTTTAACATTTAAATCCGGTCGGATCATTCCTTCTGTAGAGGCGGAACATAATCAAGCGGAACACTTTCTGCCATCTTTTCCCAGCTCCAATAACCTTGATACAGCATAGAGCGCGGATTGTAAGTTCCGCCATTTTGGTAAAAATATACCGGTGCAACCAGAAGATTTATGAGTGAGACTTGATAATCTGGCATATCAAGTGGTCGTGAGATTGATAAACCGATTTGGTTAGCGTAACTGGGATCTTCTTTTTCTTTTGTGTAAACCACGTACAAAACATCTGTAAAGTTAATTCCTTTGATACTTTCATTATACTTTTTGACTAGTGTATCTGTCAGAACTTCCTGTCGGTTAAGGATAGAAATTTCCTTTGGTTTGTTCTTTTGCTTAGACCAATAATTCAGAGAATCGCTGCCGCCGATGAAAAAGACTAAATTTCCTGAAGAATTCTGTGCTAAACTACGAAAATGCTTTATTTTTGCATTTATCAAACTATCTGACGGGCGGGTTTTATCGGGTTGCTTAATTAATTTATGAATTGTAAAACCTGCTTGCTTTGATTTACCGGCATATAAACTTTCAAAAAAATGCTGTGTTGAACCATTGTAAGCCACCAATCTTTTAGCCGCCCAACGCTTCATTTTTGTATTCGATCCTTTCAAATCTTCGAAATATGGATAACCTTCATAGTAAATGATCTTGCTCTTATTATCGTATTCAAAATTGTTAAGTTGATATTTAATGCGATAACCCAGGGCCTTATTCTCAATAATTAGAAATTGATTCGTTTTTACTGTTAGTTTTGAATCATCATTGCTATAATCAATAATTAAAACATTTGGATTAATGATTTTGCACTGTGCAGCATTTGGTGTTGTTCCGATAAAAAAATCGGTAAACATTCTGATGTATCCCTCCCGATTGGGATCAGGTTTTATCGTAATCTCGTTCAGTTGAACGGCATCCTGCTCTAGTATAAAATTTACCGTTAAACTTTTGTCACCAATTATAATATTTTTATTGAATGCTTTGTAGCCAATCAACTGAACGAGGATATCGTAATTTCCAGGCTTCAGGTTTAAAAAATATTTACCATTATTATCCGCTACCGTTGCTATTTTGTAGCCACTTACATATATGCCGGCACCAGGCAAAGTTTCGCCCAACTTATCTTTTACGACACCTGAAAGTGTGAAACTTTGTTGTGAAAACGAAAAGCTATAAATACATAAAAAAATGCAAAAAGATAATAATTGTTTCATATTCAAATATAAACTAAATAGTTAGTTTAAGAAACAAAATTGATTATCCTAAAAGTTCTTTTGCGTTTTCTATTGCGGAAGTTCCGGGGTTTTTACCGCTTAACATCTCTGCTATTATGCCAATTCGTTCTTCCTGTTTTAATTTTCGGATGCCGGTGGTGGTTTTTCCACCTTCTTCATTTTTGTAAACAAAATAGTGGGATTTGCCTTTAGCCGCAATTTGCGGTAAATGTGTAATGGATATCACCTGCATGTCAGTTCCCAAATCAGAAATTACTTCTCCAACTTTCAAGGCAGTTTCGCCCGAAATACCAGTGTCAATTTCATCAAAGATAATGGTAGGAAGCGAGGTATGTTTTGCCAGCAGCGCTTTGATGGCTAACATCAGCCTCGACAATTCACCGCCCGATGCTACTTTATTGACCGGTGCAGGCGTTTGACCAGCATTTGCAGTGAAAAGTAAATTGATTTCATCTAACCCATCTTTGTTCAGTTCTTTTATTGTGGTTTGCGATAAGATCAACCTCGCACTCGGCATGCCTACTTTTTTTAAAGTTTGAGCGGTTTGCTCTTCAACAGCTTTTATTGCTTTCTTGCGATTGCTGCTAAGCTGGTTCGCCTGGTTTAAGAGTTCATTTTTGAGCTGCTCAATTTCTTTTTGTAGAATTTCGATATTTTCATCAGATGATAATAACTGGTCCAGGCTTGTTTCAAGCTGTGATCTGATACCTATCAATTCTGAATTGTTGCCTACTCGATGCTTCTGCTGCAAGGAATAAAACAAATCCAGCCGTTGATTTATAAATTCCAGGCGCTCGGCGCTGTGTGTAGTATTTTCCTCCATTCCAGAGGTTTCAGCCGCAATATCTTTAATCTCAATAACTGTTGAACGCAGTCTTTCAAATAAAGCATTAATTTCAGGGTCGAATTTTTCAATTGCCTGCAATTGTATCTGGGCTTCCTTTAAGAATTGCATGGCGGAAGGCTCACCTTCTGTTAATAGTCCGGATGCATTCAATAATGCCTTTTTGATGGTTTCCGCATGTGTTAACTTTTCCAGTTCCGATTCTAATTCTTCCTGCTCGCCCTCCTTTAAGTTAGCTTGCTCTAATTCGTTAAATAAAAACTGTTCGTAATCCTGTTTACTTCTTGCTTCATCAGCATCCGTAACTAACTTTTTTAAACGAGCTGTTTCAGTTTTTAATTTCTTAAATCCTGTTCTGTAATCAGCTAAAATAGCACTATGATTAGACAGTGAATCAACGATCAGCAATTGAAAATCCGGATTGTTGATTTCCTGTGTGGCGTGTTGAGAATGTATATCTATTAATTTTTCACCGATCTGTTTTAAGAGTGATAGGTTAACAGGCGTATCATTTATAAAGGAACGTGATTTCCCGTCAATTGAAATCTCCCTACGCAGCATACTTTCATTAAAGAAATCGAGATCATTTTCTTCGAAAAGTATTCTCAAATGCTCATCAGCTAATAGAAAATGACCTTCTATAATACATTTCCTATCTTGGTTAAAAAAATATTTGCTTTCGGCTCTTTGACCTAAAATTAAAGAAAGCGCACCTAAAATAATGGATTTTCCAGCACCAGTTTCACCAGTTATTATGTTTAAGCCTTTATCAAATTCGATATCGAGACTATCGATTAATGCGTAATTACGAATAGAAAGTTTTTGTAGCATAGCTAAGCAAAAATACTAAAAAGTTATTTCAAGATTAGCCATAAACGCAAAACGGCGAAGAAATTTCTTCGCCGTTTTAAATTATTATCTGTTTGGTTTTTATTGTTCTGATTTCTCAGTGCGCTCCGGTTGCTCTTTCTTCTCCTGTTTCTCCATTTTTTCTTTAAGTTCTTTAACTTCCGAGTCGAATTTTTGCTTTAACTTTTTGTATTCTTCGCTTTGTCTAAGTTTACTTGATGAATTTTCAATTAAATAAACACCATCTCTACTTTTCAGAGCACGAAAATTATCGTTATGCAAAACAAATGCCGTATCTGTATTTATGCGGCTTAACGCAGAAATTCGTATTTTCTCTCCATTTTTCAACGCCTTAGTTCGTAATTCTGAAATTTGCGCTCTGAATTCCGGAGTATTAACCTTTGCAGCCATTTCTTCTCCCAGTTTTCTCCATTTAGCCTGAGCTTCCGGTGAGCCGTATTCTTTGGCGATATCTTCTCCAAATTTTTTCCATTTAGCGTGCGCATCAGGTGATGAATATTCTTTTGCTATTTCTTCTCCAAACTTTTTCCATTTTGCCTGCGCTTCCGGTGATGAATATTCTTTTGCTACATCCTCACCAAATTTTTTCCACTTAGCCTGTGCTTCCGGCGATGAATATTCTCGTGCAACGTCTTCTCCGAATTTTTTCCATTTTTCCTGTGCTTCCGGTGATGAATATTCTTTTGCTAAATTTTCACTTAATTTTTTCCATTTTAATTGGGCTTCAGGCGAACTAAACTCCCGATAAATTTTAGCTTTAAACAAAGAATCTTTAAATTTAAATGCAGAGTCCGATTTAATGATAAAGGCATTACGACCTCCAAATAGTTCATCCCGGTAAAAATTTTTTCTAAGGCTATCGGGCATTTCCTTAACAGAATTGTACTCTGTTTTTTTACCATTAGCATCGATGGTTACAATCTTAATTTTATGTTTTTTAGTTGTATCCATCAGGACAACTGCTTTACCATTACCATAAGTCGTTACTAACTGAATGGTGTTTGATTTGGCTGAATCCTCTTCTTTTTTCTTTTCAGCGGGATTTATCCAGGCGATGGAGAACAGGCAGGCTACGCCCAATGTCATCGCAGCCATCTGTTGTTTGGCGTTTAAATAATTGGTTTTCATATTGGTTATTCTTTTTATACGTTGATACAGGTTTTGGCTTTTGCCCGTTGCCGCCAATGCATAAGCCGGACTGGTTTTATCTTTTAGCAATTCTAATTTCAATAAAGCATGTGCGTAGTTTAATGGCTTTCCGGTAACTTTTAGTACCAGATCATCACACGCATGTTCTCTTTCGATATGTATGAATCTCCCAGCCATCCAAACAAATGGATTATAAAAAAGAAAGGTTTCTATAGCAGTTTTAATGAGGTTTAAGAGGAAATCATTTCTCCGGATGTGTGAAAGTTCGTGAATGAGAATGGCTTCGACCTGGTCGTTATCCAGCTGGTTAACCAGCGCAACAGGAAACAATACAACCGGTTTTAAATAGCCGATCACCAATGGAACATTTATTAAATCTGATAAATGAAATTTAATCGCTTTATTAATTTTAAGGTTTGAAGTAACACTTTCGAAAATTGCTTTCCAGGCATCGGGTATATTGCTTAGATTATTTTTTTTCAATTTAGAAAGCTGATTATAACCCTTTCCGATTATAAACATCTGGAGCACAATTCCTATAATGTAAAAAGTTACGACCAAAGGAAAATACTGTTCCACTTTGTCGCTTAAGCTTTGTGGAACAGTATTAAAGTAACGATAAGCGTCTAAATTTTCCGTGCCAATGACATCACTTTTAGTAGAAATGTTCTTTAGTACATGGTTCCAGAAATTATATACAAAGCAGCCAAACATGAGCAAGATTGAACTAAAAGCCAGATTGTGCTTAAATCTGGCAGCTAATTTTGGCAGGCTAATTAACAGCAGGAATAAAACCCCATAAATAAGTGCGCTTTGCCATAAAGAATTAATTATGCTCCATCCAAAGGCTTTGATAAGTGGTTGCACTAAAGTTTCCATATTAGTTATCTTTTTCTAATTTCTCCAAATACTTTTTAATTTCATCTATCTCATCTGCGCTTGCTGTATGATTGCCTAAAGCTTGCATGACCAATCTCGCGGCCGAACCATTAAAAACATTGTCAATCATTTTATTTACCAACTGCTTTTCAGTTCTATCCTGATTTACAATTGCTTTATAGATATGTGTCTTTTGATTGGTGTCTCTTTCAACCATGCCCTTCTCATGCATAATCTGCATTAATTTCAGTGTAGTGGTATATCCCGAATCCTTTTTATCTAATGCTTCATGAACTTCACGTACTGTACAAAGGCCTTTTTGCCAGAGTACTTTTAAAATTTCCATTTCACCTTCAGTCGGTTTGATGTTGTTATTAGTCATATATTATAGTTCTACGAATTATTTCGTATTCAAATGTACGAAGATATTCGTATTATCAAAATAATTTTAATAAATTTTAAGCTAAATTTTTGTTATTGCCTAAAAGACAAGCTTTTTATTAATATGTTGCATCATAAATTAATAAAGGGAAAGCGTAGGGGAACCTGGCTGTCTTTTGAAGTAAATAGACAAATCAATTTTGTTTTAAGCCTTCGTACTTACCAATATTGGCCGGGTCTATCTCTGACAGCAGGTTGTAAGCTTTCATACGTTCCTGTGCATTCAGTTTTGATAACACATTTGTAATTTCTTCAGCTTTAGAAGTAAAGTAGACATTAGGGAAGATAGAACCGATTTTCTGTTTATCCATTTGTTGCAGGGTTGATAAGGCATTCACTATTGGCATCAAACCTTTGTCGTTATCCGTTAGTTGATCCAAACCGCTGAAATGGTAACTGTAAATAAAATTTCTCAGTTCGCTGAATATAGGATTTAAGGCGTTCTCATTAAACCAGAAACGATTTCGAAGGCCGTCTGCAGCTCTCCATCCCGAATTGCCAGAGGCCTGGGCCAGATTAATGATATTCTGTGCCTTTTTAAAGTAAGTTGTTCCACCCATTTTACTAAAGCTATCCTTATCGAGTGCTATAATTGTATAAGCATAATAGCTAAGGAGCGCACTGATATTGGAAAGGTAATTTTGGTCAGAAAAATCAATTACCGCGCCATCGTTAAAAGTGAAATCGAAGTTTTTATCGCTTATATTCAATAAAGTACTGTTGTAACTGCTGTTGTACACCGGTCTGCTGCTTTGAATTTGTGCTTCGGCAGTATAGCCGGAGCCACCGTCCCAGGAATTAATCGTGATAACGAAATTGCAGTCTATCCGTTCCTGGGTTTTGTAAGTTTCGTTGCTGAACTTATTGTTGTTTAAAAAATCGCGGATTGTTTTTTGAAGTGCATCTATTGTTGGCTTGCTGATGTTTGATATCTGTGGAGCCAGTAACTGTACCCGCGCATTAAGTTCCTGGGCATTTAGCCTGCTAAAACTCAGCACCAATAGTAAACAAATAACCCTTTTTATCATTTGATTATTTTTAAAATTGCTTCGCAAATATCCTTTGCAACTTCAGTTTTGGATTTCAGCTCAAAAACTGTTTTTTCTAAAGCCCTGTTAAAAATAGTTATTTTATTTGTATCTGATTTAAAACCTGCGCCTTTGTCATTTAATGAATTTAAAATAACCAAGTCAAGGTTTTTCTTTTCCAGTTTGCTTTTGGCGTACGTTTCTTCATCATTGGTCTCTAAGGCGAAGCCAACTAAAATCTGATTATCTTTTTTTCTTTTGCCTAATGAAGTTAAAATATCGATGGTTTTTTCCAATTCTAAAACCAGGTTATGCTCTTGTTTTTTTATTTTGTGAGTAGCAATGGTTTTAGGTTTATAATCTGCAACTGCTGCACACATAACTGTTATGAAGGTATTTTCAAAAAAAGTGTTGCAAGCCTCAAACATTTCTTCAGCACTTGTAACGTCTACTCTGTTCAAAATTTCAGTTGATTTTTGAGCTGACGGACCGGCAACTAAAGTTACATCGGCGCCCAGTTTAGCAAGCTCATCTGCAATTGCAAATCCCATCTTACCCGATGAGTGATTCCCAATGAAGCGAACAGGATCGATTGCTTCATAAGTAGGGCCAGCTGTTACCATAACCTTCTTCCCAAATAAAGGCATTAACTTTTTAATTGAGTTGTCTAGAAACGATACAATTTCCTCTGGTTCTGCCATTCGGCCTTCGCCAAACAAACCGCTCGCAAGTTCACCACTTCCCGGTGAAATAACAACATTTCCGAAGGCTGTAATTCTGTCTATATTAAACTGGGTACTTTCATGTTTCCACATATCCAAATCCATTGCAGGAGCAACATAAACCGGGCATTTAGCGGAAAGATAAACGGCAGTTAAAAGATTATCGCAAATTCCGGTAGCTAATTTTGCCAGTGTATTTGCACTGATAGGTGCAATGATTATCAAATCAGCCCAGAGTCCCAGTTCAACGTGGTTGCTCCAAACACCGCTTTCCTCTTCGAAATATTGTGTGTAAACCGGATTTTTAGAAAGTGTGGCAAGTGTAAGTGGTGTGATGAAGTTCGCACCATCGGGTGTAAGAATAACCTTAACGTTTGCACCTGCTTTAACCAGAAGCCGGACCAAAAAAGCCGACTTATATGCTGCGATGCTGCCGCAAACGCCAAGGATTATATTTTTGTTTTTTAGCATTGGGGGCAAAGAGTTTAAAGCGTAGTGCGTAGAGCGTATGTGCAAAACGCCGTGCTACGAACTCTATGCGCTATGCTAATGTTATTTTTGCTCTTTAGCAGGATTTCTGTGGTAAATTTTTTCATTCAAAAATTCATCAATTGCAACCAGAACAGGCTTAGGCATACGCTCATAATGCTTGCTGATTTCGATTTGCTCCCGATTTTCAAAAATCTCTTCTAAATTATCATTGCTGGAAGCAAATTCTGCTAATTTACCATGCAATTCTTCTTTCATGTTATTTGAAATCTGATTGGCTCTCTTAGCAATAACCACTAACGATTCATATAAGTTATCAGTAGTTTTATCTAAATCGTGTACATTTCTGGTAACCGTAGTATTTGGTACAGCAGGTTTGTTAGTATTCATGTGTTACTTGTTTTTAATATCTTTGGTGTTGTTAACTTTGGTCGTATCTTTTATTTTGCCTGTTCTTTTAAGCATTTCCGTATACTTTGCCTGGTCGGCTGCAAAAATAGCCATTTCTTGTTTATTAAATGCTATCCCAGCGTCAATATCAGATTTTAGCCTTTTTGCATCATCTTTAAATTTACTATCAGGATATTTTTCCATAAACTCACTGAATAAATCTGAAGCTTCATTATACCGGTCTTCCTGGCGAATAGGAATGCTGTTCTTAGCATACATATACTGAGATCTAATCATCAGGAAATCCATCTCTTCTGCATATTTAATATCAGGATAGTCTCTTTGAGCATTTCTCAATGCAATAACAGCTGCACGATAATTATCCGCATTGCTTGGGCCAGTAGTTAAATACATTTTCGCATTTTCGAAAACTTTATCCTCAAGTTTACCTCTTAAAACCGCAATGTACTTGGCTGCTGCTACTGCACGTTCGCTGGTTGGATATAAGTTTATAAATAACTGTAGTGCATCAATAGCCTTATAAGTATTCTCCTGATCTAATGAAAAAACCGGCGATTCTAAATAATAGCAATAGGCGGCCATGTAACGGGCTTCTTCAGCATCTTTACTTGCGGGGTAAGTATCCGCAAAGCTTTTGAACTGATACCTTGCAGTCGTATAATCTTGTAGCTTATATAAGGTATTCGCATAATAGAAATTCAAACCTTCTGCTTGTTCACGCCCACGATATTTTTGAGACAAATCTTCAAAAAGTATTAATGCCTTACTATAATTTCTACTGTTGTACAACCTAATACCTTCCTGATATTTTTTAGCCACGTCATTACTGGCCCTTAACTTTTCAAAACGGCTTTTACAGCCAGCCATACCAATAGCGGCAACAAATACTAAAATAATTAAGTGTTTAACTTTAAACATTCTGCAAAGATAATTAATAATACGATAACATCAATATAAAACAATTGGTTGCTAAGCTATGGAAAGCAATTCGGTACTAAATAGGAGTTAACAAATTTTAACATATATAAAAGGTTAGAAAAGCAGGGCTTGTGCTACTATCAGATTTTAGTCCCGCCCTCCATTCCAAATCCTCGGCTCATGCTTCGCCTTGCGGGTTTTCCATTTGGGTCGGGTTTAGATGGCCTAGGCAGATTTTCAAAACCTGGGTTCAGTCCTAATCTATAATTCATACATATATACACTATTAAGCGTCTGGAATAATTTCATAACAATTTTTTAACAAGCAGAATCTCGCCGTTACACTTAAGGTTCTGAAAAGTTCTGTAATCGGTTTAATTTTTTCTTATTGAGAATTAGTGAGTTGCGTTGGATATGAAAATCTTTTGCTGTCTGGGTTTGTGTGTTGAGGATTTTTTTCTACTTTTGCAACCCGCTTCGGAGGAAGGGAAAAGGTTGAAAAGATGAATGGACAAACCGTCCGTTCGAAGGGCTAATTGTAAAAATACCGCATTTTGCTGTCTGGGTTTGTGTGTTGAGGATTTTTTTCTACTTTTGCAACCCGCTTCGGAGGAAGGGAAAAGGTTGAAAAGTGGAGAGAAAGGGATTAGAATTATTTTAAAATAATTCTTGCGGAGATTGAAAGTTTTATTACCTTTGCAACCCGGTTCGGAAGGAGCGGAAAGAATTGAAAAGCTGGGTTTAAGAATTAGAGAGGGGCTAAAAAATAAATTATTTTATTTGGAGGTTCAAAAAAGATTCTTACCTTTGCACTCCCAACGGAAACGAAGGGAAAACAAAACCTGAACGGCGGATGTCG
>NZ_LMPD01000004.1 GCF_001424305.1 Pedobacter sp. Leaf176 | reverse complement strand
GACATCCGCCGTTCAGGTTTTGTTTTCCCTTCGTTTCCGTTGGGAGTGCAAAGGTAAGAATCTTTTTTGAACCTCCAAATAAAATAATTTATTTTTTTAGCCCCTCTTCAATTCTTAAACCCAGCTTTTCAATTCTTTCCGCTCCTTCCGAACCGGGTTGCAAAGGTAATAAAACTTTCAATCTCCGCAAAAATTATTTTAAAATAATTCTAATCCCTTTCTCTCCACTTTTCAACCTTTTCCCTTCCTCCGAAGCGGGTTGCAAAAGTAGAAAAAAATCCTCAACACACAAACCCAGACAGCAAAATTTCAACCTTTTCCCTTCCTCCGAAGCGGGTTGCAAAAGTAGAAAAAAATCCTCAACACACAAACCCAGACAGCAAAAGATTTTCATATCCAACGCAACTCACTAATTCTCAATAAGAAAAAATTGAAGTAAGTACAGAACTTTTTAACTGCTACGTTTGTTATAGCCGGCTTCTGGCAGGTCATAAGGATTAAAAAGGTTGGTTCGACGAGAAAACATAATACTAACCTACCAGTTAATTATAAAGCACATTAAACTACCATTCTATAGTAGTTCCATTTTCAACAGGATGTCCCGTACAAACCAGTACCCGACCCAGCTCAATTTCATCATCAGTTAAAACTTCGTTATAATCCATGCGAACTTTACCTTTGATGCAGTTTGCCACACAAGTACTGCAAACACCGCCGCGACAGCTATAAGGTAATTTTATTTTATTTTCAAGTGCAACATCCAGGATTGTTTTAGGCCAGGGCACATTGAGGTGATAAGTTTCGCCTTTGAAATTTAATACGACTGAATACGTATTTTTGTCAACCTTCTTCTCCGATTGATCGTCTTCATCAACTTCATCTTCCGGTAATACAAAAGTTTCTCGTTTTATTTGCTTAATATCGAAACCCATGCCCAATAAGGTTATCCGGCATAAGTCCATATATATAATAGGACCGCAAGTATAAAATAGCGCGCTGTTTCTATTATAAATTAAATGCTCTTTTAGCAGGCGTTCTATATAGAACTTGTTTAACCTTGCCGTCATCAGATTCTTACTGTTACTGAATACGAAGATGATTTTTAGCCTTTCAGAATATTTGGCTTGCCATTCATTAAGCTCATCATAGAATAAAGTTTCTTCTAAAGAGCGGTTGCTGTAAACTAAAGTAATTTTCGATTTCTTTTCACGCACCAGCGCTGTTTTCATAATCGAAATTAAAGGTGTTATCCCAACTCCCGCAGCGAAAAGAAAAACATCGCGCTCAAGATTTTCCTCTGGCAGATAACTAAACAGCCCCTGAGGCTCCTGAGCTAAAAGGATATCGCCTACGGCGGTCTTATGATGTAGTAATCTAGAAATTTCCCCGTTTTCAACTCGTTTTACTGTAATTGACAGGGGTTCATCAACATCAGGAGAACTGTTAAAAGAATAAGATCGGCGGATTTCCTTATGCTTTCCTTCGAATACCAGTGAAATGAACTGTCCTGCCAGATATTCTGGGTAGCCGCCATCAACAGGATGGAGCTGAAGGCTAATGTTATCACCAGGTTGATTTATAATTTTATCAATTCGAAGTTTGTACATGCTGCAAAGATAAAGGAACAAAAAACAAAGATGAAAGCTTAAAGGTAAGCTAAAGTCAAATTACTAAATTTTGCAATGCGCTATAGCCGGTTAAGGGTGTGAGTGCAAACTCTGGAAATCGTTTTCTGCATAAATTAGAAAATCACTTATCCATCAGCCCTGGAAATAACTTAAAACGAATGACCTTCAGAAAATGGATAAAAAAAAACGTCCTGAATAATCAGGACGCCTTACCAAATGCTTGTCTTTTATTTACTATTCGGCATTATATGCCAATAATTCTTTCGGTTTACTATAACCGTAACGAACCGGGTGTTCAATAATCTGTTTCATCGAAATTACCTTATAAACGTAACCACCGGTTTCACGGTTGAGTTTCATTTTGTAGTAATTGTCTTGATTTTGATTATTGATCTGCTTGCGTAAACGTCCATCGCCTACGTTATATGCTGCAGCAACCAGTGTCCAGCTTTCTAAACCTTTATACATTTCTTTAATGTATTTGCATGCTGCAATGGTAGATTTACGCAGATTATAGCGTTCATCGATCCCGCCATTAACTTTCAATCCGTAATTACGGGCTGTACCGGGCATAAACTGCCAAACACCTGCTGCACCTTTTGGTGAAACGCCCGCCTGCATACCTGACTCAACTAAAGCCAGATACTTAAAATCATCCGGGATTCCGTATGCCGCTAAAATAGGCTCGATAACCGGAAACCATTCGGCAGCTTTTCGCTGTAAACGATGGGTTTGCGTATTGCCGTAAGTGTGGGCTGCAAGGATTTTTTTCATTTTGCGTTCCACTCTTCTATCTCCTAAAGGCAAAGTTTCTTCGGCAAAATTTAGCTGAGCCATTAGAGATTTTTTCACCTCTTTGGGTTTTTCAGCTGGGGGTATTGTTGTGTGTAATTTCTCTTCTTTTAAAAGACTTTTTTGTGCTAAGGGCATTTGGTAAGCGAACACTTTTGCCAGAATAAATAGTGCTGCCACTATCGAAAATGGTACGACGTGTTTCTTTAACATCTTCCTCCTTTTTTTGGTGAACTTATAAAAAACGTTGACAAAGGTATAAATTAATAATCAGATTACCAACTAGTTACGAAAAAACGCACAAAAATCTTAGTTTAAAGTGGTTTAAACTAAGATTTTAAATTTTGAATTTCCACTCATATTTAATATATTAGAGGCTATTTTCCGACAAAATTTTATCGGCGCTCCTGATTGATAATTTCAGCTATTTTATATAAATTTGCACCCCGCATTTAGGTGCGGCTAAAAGCGTATCATGATAAATAAAAACAACAGGAACAGTCGGGATGACAAATCCAAACCGGGCAGCCGGAAAACCGAAGGCAGAAGTAGCGCCGGTGGTTCTGACAGAAAAAGATCAGAAGATAAAGACAGTAAATTCAAAAAATCATCCGACTCAAACACAGGCTTCGGACCTAGAAGCGCAGACAGTAAAGATTTCAAATCAAAATCTTTCGGAGACAAAAAAGATTTCAAACCAAGAGGCGACCGTAATTTTAAATCGAGAGATGAAGAACCTAAAGGTTTTAAATTCGGCGATAGAGAATTCAAATCAAAAGACACTGCATCAAAAGGTAGCGAACGCGATTTTAAACCAAGAGAAGGTGGCTCAAGAGATTACAAACCGAGAACTGGCGGTTCAAGAGATTTTAAACCAAGAACAGGAGAAAGAGATTTTAAACCAAGAACAGGAGAAAGAGATTTTAAATCAAAAGATAGTGGTGCAAGAGATTATAAACCAAGAGGAGAACGTGATTTCAAATCTAAGGATGGAGATTCGGGAAATTTTAAACCGAGAAGCGGCGAAAGAGATTTCAAACCAAGAGAAGGCGGATATAAAGATTTCAAATCGAGAGGTGGCAGAAATGACGACTTCAAGCCTAGTGCAGGAAGTTCAAGGGATGTAAAACCAAGAGAAGGTGCTGATAGCAGACCTTTCAGAAAGCGCGAAGAGCTTAAACCAAGAGACACGGAATTTAACCGCGAGGAAAGGACTGTAATTAAGCAAGGGCGCAAGACTAATGAAGACAAAGGCTTAATTCGCTTAAACAGATACATTTCAAACGCAGGCATTTGCTCCCGCCGTAAAGCGGATGAGTTAATCGCTGCCGGCATCATTACCGTAAACGGAGAAGCTGTAACTGAACTCGGACACAAAGTGGACCCGGCTAAAGATCAGGTCCGTTATAATGGCGAATTGCTTAAACGTGAAAAGAAAGTTTACGTTTTATTGAACAAACCGAAGGATTACATTACTACTACTGACGATCCACAGGAACGCCGCACGGTTATGCAGTTAGTAGATAAGGCGAGTCGTGAACGTATTTACCCGGTTGGGCGTTTAGACCGCAATACTACAGGTTTGTTATTAATGACGAACGACGGAGATTTAGCGGATAAATTATCCCATCCTAAAAACGGCATCACTAAAATTTATAACGTTGAATTGGATAAATCTTTATCGCAAGGTGATTTAAACAAAATCCAGTTTGGCTTAGAATTAGAAGATGGTTTAATAAAACCAGATAACATTTCTTATGTTGCCGGAGGTACAAAAAAAGAAATTGGCATTCAAATTCATAGCGGTAAAAATCGCATTGTACGTCGTATTTTTGAACACCTTGGCTATAATGTAGAAAAACTGGACCGTGTAGTTTACGGCAATCTTACTAAAAAGGACTTACCTCGTGGAAGGTGGCGCTATCTGGAAGAACATGAGTTAATTCAGATAAAGCATCTTATAAAATAACATTTGAAGGCAATCGAAAGGTTGCCTTTTTTTGTTAAAGGGTTTTAGCTAATTAGGTTTAGCTGTAGATTAACAGATTTTTTAGTCTTTATTTGCCACAGAAATAAAGATTTATACGGGATTGAGAAAGTTAAATTCATTACCGTCATTTAGAGCATAGTCGAGAAACCTAAGGCTCTGCAAAGCAAAATCTTTGAACCAATAGTTTTGAATATAGATCTCTCCACTACGCTGCGCTTTAGTCGGGAAGACGATCATTATCAGGTCGTCATTTCGAGCGTAGTCGAGAAATCTTTCATAAAGCGACGCCTTAACTAGAATCATATTTATGAGATCCCCGTTCCGCTGCGCTCCAGTCGGGAAGACGATCATTATCAGGTCGTCATTTCGAGCGTAGTCGAGAAATCTTTCATAAAGCGACATCTTGATTAGARTCATATTTATGAGATCCCTCCGTTCCGCTGCGCTCCAGTCGGGARGACGAATGGAGGGCAATGGTTCCGTAAGTTCAGTGCTTCCGTGGCAAAATAGACATTCGATTGATCAGAATTCCCCTTCACTTACTGGTATTCGTTTTCTTTTCCCATATTTGCTATCAATTAAAATCATAATTATGAAAAAGTACAATTGTCTCTTGTTACTTATGCCAATATCTTTCGCGGCTTTAGCACAGCAAACAAATTATAACCTTCTGATAGGAACATACACAAACACACCCGCAAAAAGTGAGGGCATTTATACTTATAGTTTCAATACATCCACAGCAGATGCAAAACTAAAGTTCACAACAAAAGATGTTAATAACCCAAGTTATATCGCAATATCGCCAGATAATAAATTCGCTTATGTGGTTAACGAAACTGGGACGACCAGTACGGTAAGTGCTTTTAAATACAATGCAGTAACAGGCGCCCTGCTGTTCATCAATAAAGTAGAAAGCGAGGGCGCTGATCCTTGTTACATAACGGCAGATAAGGACAATGTTATCGTTGCAAATTACAGCGGCGGAAGTCTCGTTGTTTTCAAAAGAAAAGCAGATGGTGCTTTAGATAATGCTGCCCTGGTTATAAAGCATACAGGAAAAAGCATTGATCCGAAAGGCAGACAGGAAACTGCACACGTTCACATGGTTAAATTTACACCCGACAGAAAGTTTTTAATCTGCACAGACTTAGGTGAAGATCGCATATACATTTACAACTACAAACCGAAAAACACAAGGCAAATATTAACCCTCAAAAACGTTTTGAGAACGAATCCCGGCAGCGGCCCAAGACACCTTGCTTTTACACCTAATGGGAAATTCGCCTACCTGGCGCATGAATTTAATGGAAGTATAACCGGTTATTATTACACAAATGGAGATTTAAAGAAAATCCAGGAAATCGGCACAACTCCAAAATCGTTTGAAGGCAGGATTGATGGAGCTGACATCCATGTTTCAGCCGACGGCAAATTCCTTTATGAAACCAACAGGGGTGATGCAAATACCATTTCTGTATTCTCTATCCTTTCAACCGGTATATTAAGATTTGTTGAAACGGTAAGTACACTGGGCAAAGGACCAAGAAATTTTTCGATTGACCCCAGTGGCCGGTTTGTGCTTGTGGCACATCAATACAATAATAACGTGGTGATTTTTAATCGCAACAAGCTAACAGGAAAACTAACGGATAGCGGAAAACGCATAGAAGTTGCAGCACCTGTAAACCTGGTGTTTACCAAATAAAAAATTAGCTTATATTTCGAAACAAAAAAAGACTTACCATGTGGCAAGTCTTTTTTTGTTATTAAGCTGGTTCAGCAACCTTCGCTACATTGCGATAAGGATAATCGCTGAAAATATGTCTGCGGGCAAAACGGCCCGGGGAATCGGCATTTACTAATTTTACATAGATGGCCTTTGGTACATCAAAATATTCGTAAGCGCTTCCATCAAAAAACTGAATATTCAATACCTGCTGTTTATATTCAAAATCAAGTATATTTGATTTTGTAATGGTTTCTGTATACGTTTCGATATTTTGCTCACGGGTTTCAGGCGCAATACTCACTAAAAAATGGTAAGCTTCAATAATATCTTTGCTTCTTGCCTCTGCCTCTAATTTTTCTTCCTCCTGCTGAAATTTATCAGGATGGCAATCTTTCATTAATGTACGGTAAACCGATTTAAGATCCTTTAATTCAGCATTTTTATCTACGCTTAAAAGCTTTCTGTAATCAACAATTTTTTTCATCTAACCTATTTTTTAATCTTAATGCGATAATTGAAATCTTTATCCAAGGTTTCAAAGGCGCAAAGGTACAATATATAATCGTTTGATTTTGAGAAAGTTTTATTTTAGAAAAAATACTTAAAGCGCTTTCAAAACAATTGCCAATTGTAGTACAAATATTTAACTACCGCCTTGTAAGGCCAGATTTAGTATTTAGGTTGCAACGAATTTTCGATTACTTCTTTGTAGTAATTTACGTAAAAGGGCAAAATCTTGATCAAATCAAAATCCTGTGCTCTTGTAAAGGCATTATCTTTGAAGCGCCCCAATGTTTCATCATCTTTTAATATTTCGATAGCATGTGTCGCCATCGATTCAACATCGCCAACTTCGCTCATATAACCACAAAAACCATTAACATTCAGTTCGGGGATGCCACCAGCGTTTGTTGTGATTATGGGTACTTTACAAGCCATCGCTTCAAGAGCAGCAAGCCCAAAACTTTCGGATTCTGACGGCATTAAAAAAAGATCGGAAACAGAAAGGATTTCTTCAACTGCGTCTTGCTTACCCAGAAAACGAACGTGATCACTAATGTTTAGCGAGCGACACAGCTGTTCGTCGTAAACCCGTTCCGGACCATCGCCTACCATCAATAATTTCGATGGGATTACAGCCTGCACTTTTTCGAAAATACGAATAACATCTGCTGTTCGCTTCACTTTTCTGAAATTGCTTGTATGTATTAAAATCCGTTCGTTATTAGGAGCAATGGCTTTTTTAAAGTGATCTTTTGCCTGTAAACTAAAACGATTAAAATCGATAAAGTTTGGAATTACTTTAATGTCTTTTGTAATCTCGAAGTGGTTGTAGGTATCCTCTTTTAAATCCTGAGAAACCGTAGTAACGCCGTCACTCTGGTTTATAGAAAATGTAACTACAGGTTTGTAGGTTGGGTCTTTACCAACAAGTGTAATGTCGGTACCATGTAGTGTGGTTACTACAGGAATATGAATGCCATAACTTGCTAAAATCTGCTTTGCCATGAATGCGGCAGAAGCGTGGGGAATCGCATAATGAACATGCAAAACATCCAGTTGCTCAAATCGAACAACATCTACCAATTTACTGGCCAATGCTGATTCATAAGGGGCATAATCAAATAAGGGATAATTTCTTACCGAAACTTCATGATAAAATAAGTTTGCAGAAAAGAAATCGAGCCTTGCCGGCTGACTATAAGTTATAAAATGAACCTGGTGTCCTTCATTGGCGAGTGCTTTGCCAAGTTCTGTTGCAACGACGCCACTACCTCCAAAAGTAGGGTAGCAAACAATTCCTATTTTCATTATAAATGTATTGTTGTTGCAGCAAATGTAATCCAATTATATCTAAATTGTATGTAAGGCAATTGCAATAAAAAAAACGGAAATAGGCTCCGCTGCTAAACAGCAGATATAAAAAATGTTTCTATAAATGATGCCGCTGATTCGCAGATTTTTGTAATCATTAAAATTATTGTCATACTGATTTCCTGTAGACGATATTACAGAATGGTAAATCTTTTTTTTTAATGATCCTTTTATATTACGGTGATTTATCGTTGAAATTAATTAGTAAATCAACATCTAGTTTCGATACCGCTAAGTAATTAAGAACTAGTGCATAAAATTCATTTGCAAAACCATAAGTAGATTTTACTTCCAAAATGATTTTATCATCGATTACAAAATCAGCGTAAGATTTATGTTTTAAAATTCAGCTAAATTATAATGTACTTATAATATCATTATTAATCTGCGAATCTGGGGCTATCTAACTCATGTGCTTTTACCATACTGGCCTGATTTCTTATCCAAATAGTATACCCCAACCCGTGAATTAATTAGGCTTTTTCATCTCTTCTTTAATAACAAGAAACAGTTCATTGGGTCTCTGTGTACCGATAAAATATTCTAGACCGTCGCGGTCTGTTAAAACAACGGCATCCTTTCCGGAAGAATAGAAGCGAATGGTACCTTTTGTATGCAAATTATAAACCGGATTATTAAAATAGTACCTGCTGTAAGTCGCCTTTCTAACATCGACGATGCTATTTAAATCAATTTTAACCCTTTTGGTTGTCCACAGCCCGTCGAGAATTAAGCTGCCATTATCTACCACAATTTTATATTGAATTAAAAAAAGCAACAGCATAGACACACCAATAATACCGAAACCAACCACCAGGAATAAATCCTGTGTATTATCCCGATCGCGTTCATATACATATGCAGCAAAACAGAATGCGGCTAGTATAAGCCTGATGAAAATGCGGACATAATCTCTACCTATGTACTGTTTTTCGATATATGCGTATCTGCTTTCCACTTAATAATTTTTGAGTTCGAATATAGCAACTTTTTTTGTTGAGTTAGTCAACTTGTAACGGTTATCCTGTCGCATTCCTGTAATCCAAATGATTTCGCCGTTTCCATTAACCAAAATAGGAATGCTTGTTTTTAAATGCAAAGGCACTTTTTCGTCAATAAAAAAATCGCTCAGCTTTTTAAATCCATTCATTCCCAGAGGCATGAACTTATCTCCATTTTGCCAGGTCCTCAAAACTAATGGAAATTGCAAAACAGCTTTGTCAACGAAAATTTTTTGCTCAATCCTTTCAAATTTTACCTCTTCGGAAAAAGCAAGCTCAAATTGATAATTATTGTAGTCGAAAACGGCATCGTTTAAATGAATAATTTTATGTGAATAAATTTCAAAATCCAGCTTACTGATAACTAAGTCTTCGCGGTTGATTGTCGCCTGATGACTTGTACTAAAAAATTTAATCCCGCTTTGTTTATCCAGCGAATTAATAATTTCTTCAATTACACTTTCCGTAAAGCCATAGCGCTTAAGCAATTCAAAAAGTAATAACTTTTGTGGGTTTAACGACCTAATTTTGCTTAACGAAATATAAGCCGCGTCTGCTTTTTCAACTACAATTTCTTCAGCGATTTGCTTTACCTGTAATTTCAAAAACGTTTCGATTTCTGCAAATCGTTTAATATTGTCATTAAATGTATTTTCCAGATTGGGATTAATATCCCTAAGATGCGGAATTACATTCAGTCGCAACTTATTTCTGACATAATCTGAACTGAGATTAGAACTGTCTTCGACGAAATCAAACTTATTATCGTCAACGAGCTGATTTATTTCCTCGCGGTTTAAAAATAGCAGCGGTCTGATTAATCGACCACGTTTGGGCAAAATTCCGTGTAAGCCGCTGATACCGGTCCCCCTGACCAAATTAATCAGCATGGTTTCTAAGGCATCGTTTTGATGTTGTGCTAAAGCGATGTAATCATAACCTGCTGTAGACCTTATTTCTTCGAACCAGTTGTAGCGCAAATCTCTGGCTGCCATTTGGGTAGATATTTTATTTTCTGCAGCATATTTTTTTGTATCAAAATGCGTTACATAAAAGGGCACATCAAGCGAATTAGCAAGCATTTTTACAAAGTATTCATCCCGCTGGGCTTCATCAACCCGCAAATTAAAATTACAATGCGCTATACCAATGTCAATCCTGAATGCTTTAAAAAGATATGCCATTAAAACTGAATCCTTACCCCCGCTAACAGCCAATAGAATTTTGTTTCCGGCGTTGAAAAGCCGGTGCTGTGCAATAAAATTCTGAAGTCTGTTTATAGGTAACATCCGTCAAAAATATTTAATTTTAACCAGTTTCCAACCTTCGGAACAAAAAACTAACTTTGTAAGGTGCAAAAAACATTTGTCTTTCTTCTCTTCCTGATTTGCCCATTATTAATATTTGGCCAGCAGAAAGGTTCTATTATTAAAATTGTTTCTTCAACCCGAATTACAGGAGATACGAAAAAGAAGGTTAGTTATTTGCGTAATCCGGTTTTTCAACAAGATAACGCGACATTAACCTGCGATAGCGCTGTTTTTTACACGGAGCGTAATTACTTTGAAGCTTACAGAAATGTTCACATCAATCAGTTAACGACCGATATCTATTCGGACGAGCTTCAGTATGACGGTAATAAAAAGCATGCTCATTTAACGGGCAACGTTAGGATGGTTGATCCGAAAACGATTTTAACAACCAATGTTTTAGATTATGATATGGTTGCTAAAATCGGAACCTACACCAATGGAGGTAAAATTGTTACGCAGGACCAATCTGTTACATTAACCAGCAAAAACGGTTATTATTTCAATAATAGTAGCGACGCCTATTTCAGGTATAATGTTGTTGTTGTTACACCGCAAAGCACCATTAAATCGGATACCATGCGGTATAACGTTGATACAAAATGGACCTACTTTTACGGCCCAACGAACATTAAAGGAAAAGACGACAATTTGTACACCGAAAATGGTGCTTACAATACCTTAAGTGAAGATGCCTATTTTGGGAAGAAAAACCTTTACACACAAGACACCAAATCTCTGAAAGGCGACAGCTTATATTATTATGGTAAAATAGGCTATGGCAAAGCGGTTAAGAATATCGTTTTTACGGATAAGAAGGACGGGACAAAGATGTTTGGTGATTTAGGCTTCTATTACAAGATCGACCAACGAACATTGGTTACCAAAAATGCCTATGTCGATTTAATTTCAGGAGATTCGGTTACAGTCAATAATAAAAAGCGACCTGATACCTTACGCCTGGGTGCTGATACTCTGGAAACGCAAATAACGCTGCAAAAAACATTAAAGCTAATCCCAAAAATATCCATTAAAGCAGATAATGAAGTTGGTGAAGACGAGGAAGAGGCCCCTGCAAGGACCAAAAAAACACCAGCTGTAATTAGGAGTGCAGATACTAAAATAAAGAAAGCGGCTGTTAAAGGTGGAAAAGAGCCTAAGCGAAAACGTGATGAGAAATCACAAGAACAACCAGCTTTGAATATCCCCGACAATTTAAAGGATAGCATTAAAACTAAAATCGATTCTGCGGGGGTAAATATGGTTAAGGTAGATTCCCTTCTTAAAAATTCTTCAAAAGGAATAGATTCTTTAAAGAAAAAGGTAGCATCTGTAAGCAATATCCAAAATAAGTTACCAAAACTTAGCCCGGATAGTATACTCAAAAAAATACCAAAAAACTCGAAGGATAGCTTAAGTAAACAAATCAAAAATGCAAAAAGGGATACAACTGTATTTAATCCGGCTGACACAGTTACTACCCGTATTATAAGGGCTTATCATAATGTAAAAATTTTCAAGAGCAATATCCAGGCAAAAACAGACAGTTTATTTTATACAAGTGCTGATTCTACGTTGCGCTGTTATGGAAATCCGATTATATGGTCGGAAGGTTCTCAGGTAGTGGGCGATACCATTTATGTTCAGTTCAAGAAAAACAAATTAAATAACCTGCAGGCATTTAAAAATGCATTTTTGGTGAGCACGCCAAAAGATTCGCTCCGTTTCAATCAGATCAAAGGCCGTTACATGACCGGCTTCTTCTCGGAAGGAAAACTTAAAAATCTTTATGTGGATGGAAATGCAGAAAGTATCTATTATACACAGGATGACAGCACAAAGGTGTACAAAGAGATGAACCAGACCTTAAGTAGCCGTATTAAATTTACTTTCAAGAATAATGACATTGATGATATTGTTTATATCAACAGCATTGAAGGTGCGCTTAATCCCGAGAATAAAGTTTCAAAAGATAATGTACTCAAGGGGTTTTCATGGAAACCTAAAGAGCGACCAAAATCAAAGAAAGAAGCTATTGGTTCATCAGGTCTTAAAAAGCCAAAGCCTAAAGTTCCCGCAAAGACACCAGCTAAAACATTAGCGACAAAATCAGCTGTAAGCAAGGGACCTACAACGGCAAAACCTGTGATACCAAAAGCAGATTCGGTAGCAAATTTTGGAATTAAACCTATTTTTCCGAAGAAGGATTCTACTATGGTAGTACCAAAAGGTTCGATTAAACCATAAAGCCTAGAATTTTATTTTTTTTTATCGGAAAATGTAACTTTCATTGATAACAGGCAAAGCTTAAAGAAAAGACAATCTTTTCTTTAAATCGTTTCATTTCAAAAAGGCAATCATTTTCTGCAGGGCCAAAGCCCTATGACTTATTTTATTTTTCTCAGCCATATCCATTTCTGCGAAAGTAATGGAATATCCCTCGGGCTGAAAAATCGGATCGTAGCCAAAACCTTTAGCGCCTGATAATGCTGTTCTTATGGTACCATTAATTACACCTTCAAACAAATGATTTTTCCCGTTTTGCATTAAAGATATTACGGTTTTAAATCGTGCTTTACGGTTATGGATGCCTTCGAGTTTTGCCAGTACCATATTGATGTTTTCTAAACTGTCACGGCTACCTGAATATCTTGCAGAATATACGCCCGGCTCATTATTCAAAGCATCTATTTCCAGGCCGCTATCATCAGCAAAACAATCCAGGTTGTAGTTTTCGTATACAAAACCGCTTTTTAATGTTGCATTTCCTTCAAAGGTATCTGCAGTTTCAGGTATGTCAGCGAAACAACCAATGTCTTCAAGATTTAAGATCTCGTATTGGCCATTTAGCGCATGGCGTATTTCGTCGGTTTTGTGCTGGTTGTTTGTTGCGAAAACAAGTTTTTTCATAAAAAAGGGTGTAAGGAAAATAGGTAATAGATAACGGGAAATGGCTGTATCTTGATACTTGATACCCGATACTTGATACTTGATACTTAAGTATCGAAACTACTTAATCTTCTGCAGATTGGCCCAAAGAGATTTTTTTGCAGCAATATCACCATCTAATGGATGCAGGTTAGGTGCGAAAATGATCCTGGTTGTTTCATGATGTATCATTTCCTCAGACCAGGCCAGATCCAGTTTCAAATGCTGCGGTTCGACACCAAAGGACAACATTAACTGCGGCTTAAAAAACTGATGTAATTCGATGAAATTCACCTCCTGATAGTTTGCATAATTAACCAACGCGAAGTCTGGAGCAGACAAGTCAATTGCTTTGACAATTTTCCTAAGCAATTCACGTCCTTCCAGAGTACTTACCTCATTATCAGAATCATTTACTAAAATCAAAACCGATTTCTTATTCCCACCCAAAAATTTAAAGCTTTTAGGCACTACGGTTTCTTCAGTGACAAGCGAAATTTCTCCCTCTGATACGTCATCTTTCAGGATTTCACCTGGTTTATTATAGTTTTTCTGATTAATTTCAGCAACCGAAAGCACTTCAGTTACGCCATCTATCGGAGCATCTGATTTTGAAGAAACGGCGTTTAAGGCAAAGTCAGGCGCAATTTCTAAGGATTTATCTTCGACCAAAAAAACATCCTCCGTAAAAAAAATGCGTAAAGCGTTTGCATTGTTGGTAACCTGACTTTCCATTCGTATTTTTGCCTTATAATAATTCTGTTAAAATTAGTTAAATATCTTTTAATAGCCCCGCTAATTGTTACTTTTATCCTTTAAATTTTATAGAACTTTCTGTGTGAGAGAAGCTTATTACCTATTTGTTTTAAGTTTGTTGTGTAGTTCGTTATTTGCACAAATCGTAGCGCTAATCAATAATAAACCAGTTAAAAGCAAAGAGTTTATGTGGGCTTATAAAAAAAGTCATAATTGCAGCGTTCTGAGGATTCTGAAATTAAAATTTGGAATAAAACCAGGACGACGAACAGTACAACATAGATTTTTATAAAGGAATGAACAAAATTATGGTAAACCACTCAATGAGGTAAGAGGTGATGTTATTGAAGATTATCAGCAAAAACCGGAAGAACACTGGCTTAACAGCCTAAGGAAAAAACATACCATAAGGATTAACGAAAATTAGCTAAACTTTAATTCCCGCTAATCAGACCAATAATAGTAAATTTGCAATATATAATAAATAGAATGAAGAGAGTTTTTTTAGCAGTAATTGTTTTGGTAAGCTTGTTTTTAAACAGCTATGCCCAAAAAAACAACGTAGACAAGGTTGCTGCTGTAGTAGGTAATAATATTATTTTACTGTCTGATATTAATCAACAATACACCCAGTATCTATACCAGGGCAGACCTGCTGATCCAAATGTTAAATGTATGATTTTACAACAAACATTAACACAGAAACTGCTTAAGCAACAAGCCGAAATAGATTCGGTTATGGTTGATGATAACCAGGCCGATGATGAGGTAAATAGGCGCATGCGCAGCATGATTCAAAGGGCAGGCGGACAGGAACGTTTAGAGCAGTTCTTGAACAAATCTGTTTTACAGTATAAAGATGAAATGAGGCCGAGCGTTAAGGATGAACTTGTGGCTCAAAAAATGCAGTCAAAAATTACAGAAAACATCAACGTAACGCCACTCGAAGTTGAAAAATATTTTAAATCGCTGGGCGATAGCCTTCCGGAATTTGGTACCGAAGTTGAGATTGGTGAAGTTATCTTAAATCCTCAGCTTACGAAAGCGGAAAAAGAAAGGTTTCATGACAAAATTGAGGCCTTACGCTTGAGAATTAAAGGTGGAGAAGATTTCGGTGCATTGGCTAAGGCGTATTCAGAAGATCCGGGATCGGTTGGTGACGGTGGCGATTTAGGCTTCTTTGACAGAAGCCAGATGGCGAAAGAATTTACAGCCTGGGCGTTTAAGCTTAAAGCAGGCGAAATGTCTCCTGTATTCGAAACTGAATTCGGATACCACATTTTGCAGGTGATTGAACGTCGTGGCGAAACCGTTCACGCGAGACACATTTTAATTTCTCCTAAAAGTACTCAAAGCAGTTTAGATCGCACTAAACTTCATGCAGACAGTATTTATAATAATATACTGTCTAATAAAATAAGCTTCGCTGCTGCTGCAAATTTATATTCCGATAATAAGGAAACAAAATATAATGGCGGTATGATGCTGAATGCAGAAGACGTGCAATCGAGAAGTACTTTTATTCCAATAGAAAAATTAGATCCCGCAGTATTTTTAGTTATTGATACCATGAAAGTTGGCGGCATTTCAAAACCTCAGTTATTTACTGCTGCAGATGGAAAACAAGGTTATCGTATTTTATACCTTAAATCCAAAATTCCACCGCATAAAGCGAATCTGGCGCAGGATTTTCCAAAGATAAAAGCGGCTGCACAGAGCGATAAAATTAACCGAACCTTAAGCGAATGGTTTGAGAAACGCCGTGAAAGTAGCTTTATCAAAATTGATGAAGAATTTCAGGATTGCAATGAATTAAAAATCTGGACAAAGAAAAGCTCCGAAACAAAGTAAGCTCAATGCAGTATAAGAACCAGGTAGAGGCCGTAGATGCCCTTCATGAATCCTTCAACAACATAAAGAACGAAATAAGTAAAGTTGTAGTCGGACAGGATGATGTTATAAAATCCGTATTGATTGCTATTTTTAGCAATGGCCACTGTTTATTGGTTGGCGTTCCCGGATTGGCCAAAACCTTACTTGTACAAACTGTTGCATCTGTATTGGACCTTGATTTCAACAGAATTCAGTTTACGCCTGATTTAATGCCAAGTGATATTATTGGTGCTGAACTATTGGGTGAAGACAGACAATTTAAATTCATTAAAGGGCCTGTATTTTCAAATATAATCCTGGCGGATGAAATTAACCGGACACCGCCAAAAACCCAGGCCGCTTTGCTGGAGGCCATGCAGGAAAAATCAGTTACAGCCGCCGGGCAAACACTCGCTCTACCAAAACCTTTCTTCGTTTTAGCAACGCAGAACCCGATTGAACAAGAAGGCACCTATCCCCTTCCAGAGGCACAATTAGATCGCTTCATGTTCAATATTCAGTTAAATTATCCTGCCTTTGCAGATGAGTTAACGATTGTAAAAAACACGACGAGCAACAAAAATGTTCAACTGCAAAAAATTATTCATGCAGATGACATTCAATATTTTCAAAACCTGATACGGGATATTCCGGTAACGGATAATGTTTTGGAGTACGCGGTTAAACTGGCCGCCAAAACGCGTCCGAATAGCGAATTTGCTACCGAAGCGGTTAACAAATACATAAGCTGGGGTGCTGGTCCGCGGGCTTCACAGTTTTTGGTTTTAGGCGCCAAATGCCACGCCGCCGTATCCGGAAAGTATGCACCGGATATTGAAGACGTGCAGGCTGTAGCCGAACCCATCCTCCGCCACCGTATTGTTCGCAATTATAGAGCAGAAGCAGAAGGCTTATCTATTGAGAAGATAATAAAAGATTTGTTATAGCGCATTTAAAGAGAATTCAACTCTAATCTTTATATTTTAAAATTGTTGTTATCTTTACCACAATTAAAAAGCATAAATTATAAATCAAAATATTCGATATGTCAGCGCACGATTCACACGCACCAGTTCAGCAAACAACAGGCATCTGGGCTTTGCCATTAACCGCATGGATTATTGTATTAATTCTTTGCGTGGTATTTACCAGACCAATTTTTCATCACGAAGAGGAAGGTTCTACCTCTCATGAAAAAACGGAAATGCCAGCTCACGAAAAAACAGAAGCTGCTCCACACCACTAGGTGCTAAACATATTTAAAAGAAATGCGCTGATAAAACAGCGCATTTCTTTTATTAACTAGACCGTCATTGCGAGGCATAAAGCAATCTTTTCTCGCTAATTATTGCTTATAAAAAGTGCCTACTTAATCTGTCCGATTAGATTAGGATAATCGGTTATGACACCATCTACCCCAAGGCTCATGAAATATTTAATTTCCTTAACTGAGTTTACAGTCCACGGGATAATTTTTACGCCCATTTCATGGCAGCGATCAACTAAGCCTTTCCCAACCAAAATTGAATAAGGGCTATAAATTGTTGGTTTGAAACCCAGCTTTTCGATATAATCTTCAAATGGTTCCTTTTCATCAATTAACAGGGACGTCTGAATTTTAGGGTATTTTTCATGCAAATACTGCAGTGTCCGCATGTCAAAGGATTCGATTATAACCCGTTTAGAAATCTTTTTAGCATTGATAACATCCATTATTAAGTCGACAAATTCTGCAGGCTCGGGATGAAATTCATTATCTCCGTTTTTAATGGTCTTTGTTTCAATGCTATATACAGGTTTTGCTAATTTGTGCGCTTTAACATAAGCTTCAACTTCATCAATGGTTTCAGAAAGTAATGGTTTGCTCACTTTAAACTTCATCTGACCAGGAAAGCGCGAATGAACCTTGCTGCCAACGTCAAACTTTTTAACTTCGTCATAATCCATCTTATAGATATTAAAATCCTTTTGATTTTTTAAAATGATGGGTTTTCCGTTTGGCTGGATCGAAATTTCATTGTTAAAATAAGGTTCCTGGGATAATACTACCTGCTTATCTTTAGAAATAACCGCATCCATTTCCAGTGACGTTACGCCTAAATCCAGGGCTTTTAACATGCCTTGAATTGTATTTTCGGGCATTATACCACGCGCGCCAGCTTTCCCTTGCACATCAAAATTAGTTTTCTGTGCCGAGGAGTTTAAAAACAGGATAGTGAGTAGCGCAAAGAGTATTGTTTTTTTATTCATTTAAATTCTTTTAAGAATAACGTAAAATAAAGCTTTTTAGATATTAAAAAAGGGCTTTCTTTTTACGGAGAGCCCTTTAAAAAATTCACATTAAATTCTATCTATCGGCCGGTACAAAAGCCTGAATGATTAGGTTCCAGCTTGCATCAGCTGCTTTCTCATATACAAAAACATAATTAAAGCTTTCCCTCAGGTCTGCTTTATAGTCGACCGTTGCAACGCCATAAGTATAGGCTAAATCACTCCCTAAAGCTTTGTCGACGCCGGTTGTTTTCAAATTGATTTTACTGAACATTCCGTTAAAGAAAGTCAGAATTTTACCTTTTCCTTCAATGGCTTCGTTACCTGGAAATAACAGGCGCGCGTTATCCGTTAAAAACCCCCCAAATGCAGCAATCCCATGCGTTTTCAGAAATGTATTCAATGTTTTTTCTGTTGTGAGAATAACATCCTTACTTGCTTTTTGCTCTTTCTCATTAATAAATTTAGGAATAAAACGATCCTTAGGTTCTTCGAATCTGGCAGTTGTTTTTGCCAGTGGTTTATTACTTTCCGTACCTAAATCTATAGCAAGCTTCCAGGTTCCGTTTTCAGCCTTCCAAATGGAAAGATACTGACCATATTTTTTTTCCGTTCCGGCGATTTCATAAGGCCCGGTGGTGAAACCCAAATCGCCACTGCGGGATACCTTTGCAAAATTGGGCTCCCATGATACCTGATTTGTACCTTTTGCCTGCGTTGCATAAAAGGTTTTTGCGTTAACCGGATTTGGTCTGAACACTAAAGTTGTAGCAGAGGAGTAGTCAATATAAGCTTCTTTATCACCTTTCTTTGCGATCGATTTTGCAAAGTCCTTTTCAGCATTTACTAAAGATTTGGTTGTTCCATCACTCTTTTGTGCGAAGGCATTTAAGGTCAAAGCAACTGCAAAAGCAGTAGAGAATAATGTTTTCATGTATTGTTTTTAATAAGGTATGGCGAATATAAAATTTTCTTTGACGTCAGTTTCTAAAAGTAATTAACAATTGCACATTTTACTTTTCGCGGAAAATGGTTTCGAGCACCGTTTGACCAGTAGCCTTCAAAGTATTTTTATCAATATTAGCCAGATTATCAAGCTGTGTATGCCAGTTGATGTAAAAACCACTATTGTCGTTATAGTGAATAATATCAATGGATGGTACACCAGCTTTGTTCATCCAGAAATGATCATCAACCAATTTTCCGCTTGGAATAGTCACAAAATAAGAAGAATAACCGATTTCACTCCCAATATTCCAGACCTTGTTCACCACATCCGGAGCCGATTGGCGGGAAATTTCATCCTGTGTAAATTGTGCATTTCCGCCGCCAACCATATCGAGATTTATACCATATAGCGCTTTATAGCCCGTAGAAATTGCATTTTTTGCCCAATATTGCGAGCCTAAACACCAGGTTGTTTCCTCAGGTGTTTCATCGTTCGCTTTACCGTAATCTTCCAAATCCCATAATACGAAATCGACACCGACATTCGGTTGTCTTTGTTGAATCTGACGTGCCATTTCTAAAATAACCGCTACGCCACTTCCGGCATCATTCGCCGCGTCGAAAGCCTTGGTATGATTTGCAGGGTCGGCATCCTGATCTGAAAAAGGCCGTGCATCCCAATGGGCGGTAACCAGAACCCTGTTCTTCTTGTCCGGACTAAAACTCGCCATTACATTTTTCAGCTGAAAGCTTTTTCCATCATACGTAGTTGTTTTAGCACCCTGCATTTTTACATCGGCGCCAAACGATTTCAGCTTCGCAACCAGATAATCGGCACATTTCTGATGAGCGATTGTACCGGGAACTCTTGGTCCAAAATCTACCTGAGCTTTGGTATAGGCAAAAGCACTGTCTGCATTAAATTCCGGTGAAACCAGTTTAATTTCCTGAGTTGTGTTTTCTGTTCCCTCAGAAGATTTCTTATCGTTTTTACATGCCTGAAAACCAATTAAGGCGAGCAAAAGGAGTATTAAAAGTTTTTTATTCATTGTTTATAAGATTAAAGCGAAAAGACTAAAGGTGAAACCTTGACCAAAAGCATGGCTACACTTTTACCTTCCTTGCTATTTTTAGACTTTGCTTTCTTTAGCGATCTTGCTTCCCCCTTTGAAGGGGGTTGGAGGATGATTGAGTTTCCACTTAATAATATAAGTTTCTATTGTCCTTCTGACATTTTCAATATCATCGATAACCTCACTATCATTAAATCGAATAATATTAAACCCCATACACTCCAAATCATTTTCCCGTATTTTATCTTTAGCTAATTGCACTTCACCGTTATGGCTCAATCCATCAACCTCAATAATTAAATCCAGATCTTTGGAGAGAAAATCTGCAATATAATTTCCGATAGGTCTTTGTCTTAAAAAAGGGAAGCCCATCATTTGCTTATTTCTCAGTAATTCACACCATAATTTAATCTCCGCCCTGGTTCCATTTTTTCTATTGACCCTTGCAAATGACTTTAGCTTAATATTATAGTTGTTGTTATTCATAAATTAAAATCATCCCCCCTGCCCCCTTCAAAGGGGGAATGGACTTAAATTTAATACTGAATTAATTACATCTGCAAATCAGAATGGCTTACGCCTTACTCCAGGTTGTACCTTCCTTGCTATCTTTAAGTTGAATCCCCAATTCCTGCAAGCCAATTCTTATTTTATCGGACGTTGCGTAATCTTTATTTTCTTTGGCTTCCTTGCGTAAACCAATAACCATTTCCAAAACGCTGTTCAATTCCAGGTTATCCGATTCTTCGTCTTTCAAGCCCAAAATATTGAATACAAAATCCTCAACCAGTTGCTTTAGTTTATCCAGTTCAACAGCAGAAATTTTGCCTTTGCCATCGTAAACCGTATTTATAATTCTCACCGCTTCAAACAGCTCGGCGATTAATACCGGACTGTTAAAATCATCGTTCATTGCGTTGATACAATTCGACTTTAAAGTGTCAATATCAAATTCATTTTCTTCTGATACAGATAATTTTTCCAGCAAACTAACCGCAGCCATTAACCGGCGAAATCCCTTTTCCGATGCATCAAGCGCGTCGTTAGAAAAGTCCAAAGTGCTGCGATAATGTGCCTGCATCATAAAAAACTTCACCGTCATCGGGCTATAGCCTTTTTTTAATAGCGGATGGTCGCCTGTAAATAATTGCAAAGGAAGGAAACCATTTCCAGCGGATTTCGACATCCTTGTCCCGTTTACAGTAAGCATATTGGTATGCATCCAAAAGCGGGCAGGCTGGTGGTGGCTGCAAGCTTCAGATTGGGCAATTTCATTGGTGTGATGTGTCGCCGCCAAATCCATTCCACCGCCATGAATATCAAATTCGGACCCAAGGTATTTGGCACTCATGGCCGAACATTCAATATGCCAGCCGGGAAAACCCATCCCCCACGGCGACTGCCACTGCATTAAAGTTTCAGGCTTCGCTTTTATCCAAAGGGCAAAATCTAAACGACCTCGTTTTTCATCCTGTCCACCCAATTCGCGGGTGTTGTTCAACATGTCTTCCAGGTTGCGGTTGGTTAAAATTGTGTAGTTATATTCCTTGCTGTATTTTTCAACATCAAAGTAAACGTTGCCGCCAATTTCGTAAGCATAACCGTTTTCGATGATAACTTTAATCATCTCAATCTGCTCGATGATATGCCCGGTAGCTGTTGGCTCAATGCTTGGCGGTAATGTATTAAACATCCGCATCACATCGTGAAACCCTATCGTATATTTTTGCACAATCTCCATTGGCTCCAACTGCTCCAGCTTCGCACGCTTTGCAAATTTATCATCGCCTTCATCCCTGTCACCTTCCAGATGGCCTGCATCGGTAATATTACGTACGTATCTGACCTTATAACCGGAGTATTTCAGGTATCTGAAAATTAAATCGAAAGACATAAATGTGCGGCAATTGCCTAAATGCACATCGCTGTAAACTGTGGGACCGCAAACATACATCCCCACATTGGGTGCGTTTAAAGGTTGAAAATGTTCTTTTTTACGAGAAAGCGTATTGTAAAGCTGTAAGCCGGTATTCATATTACAAATGTAATATTTACGATCGGAAAGTTTCGGAAATGGTGAATTGTTTAATAGTTCAAAAGCTTAATTGACAATTCATAAATTAAATAGCAGTATTTTTCACTACAAAAGCGAAAACTGCGTTGCAGGCAGGCCAGTCTGCTCCCGTTGAAAAAATCCGGATGCGGGCTTTCCATTTCTATCAGATTTATAAAAGAAAAACTGTGCTAACAAAAAAATGCCCAGGCAAAGTCCAAAATGGAATGTGGCCTGAGCATAAATGATTAGCTTAAATGACGACTTACTTAAGCTTAGCTTTAAATACTTTCTCCAGCTTTTCAAGCTTCGGTAAAATTACTAACCTGCAATAGGGCGCATTTGCATTATTTTTATAGTAATTCTGATGGTAGCTTTCTGCAACATAAAATGGTTTAGCCGACTCAATCACGGTTACTACTTTCTTACCATATGCATTAGTGGCATTTAACTCTGTTTTATATTTTTCTGCTAATTCCTTTTGGTCTTGTGAATGGTAAAAGATAACTGATCGGTATTGAGTTCCGCTATCTGCACCCTGACGGTTTAATGTTGTCGGATCATGACTTTTCCAAAAAACCTCCAACAAATCCTTATAGGTAATCTGCATCGGATTATAGGTGATTTCTAAAACTTCTGCGTGACCTGTAAATCCAGTGCAAACTTCCTCGTAGGTCGGATTTGCCACCTTGCCGCCCTCATACCCCGATTTCACAGCAACAACACCTTTCAGTTTTTGAAATATAGCTTCTGTGCACCAAAAACAACCCATACCAAAAGTTGCTTTCTCTGTTTTCTTTCCCTGTGCATTAGCCTGATTTAAAACAAATACCGATAATAAAATTAAAATGCTTCGTTTCATATTATGTGTGTTTTTGACGTAGCTTTAAGCTATCCACTATAATACGAAATAAATTTACCTAAAGTTTCTATGCGTCTAATAATGGGTTTTACATGACAATCATACATTTTTTTTAATCCTACTCCTGATGTTAACAACTTAAGGCACTCATATTTATGACTTTGTTGATTATTCAAGCTTATTAAACACTTATTAACAATTCTTTTTTAAATTCGTATTACAATAAAATACAATATATGTCTACACCCTATATTCCATGTTTAGATTTAGGTTCTTACATCAACGGAACTGAAGAAGAACGCAAAAAATTTTCAGATGAGCTCGGAAGAGCTTTTAATGATTCAGGCTTCGTTACCATTACCAACCATGGATTAAGTCAGGAATTAATTGATGAGCTTTATGAAAATATTAAAGCAGCTTTCGCTTTACCTTTAGAAATAAAAAAGAAATATGAAAAGCCAGAACTTGCCGGACAACGCGGTTACACTAGTGCTGGCAAAGAAACGGCTAAAGGTGCTAAAACACCGGATTTGAAAGAATTCTGGCAGATTGGCCAGGAGGTTACAGACGGCGATCCGGTTAAAGACCAATACCCTGACAATGAAATATTAGAAGAGTTGCCAAGATTCAACAAAGTAACGGGCGATATCTACAAAAAACTTGAAGAAAATGGCGCACACCTTTTACGTGCCATTGCAACCTATTTAGGATTACCAATTGATTATTTTGATAAACACGTTCACAATGGGAACTCGATTTTAAGAGGTATTCACTACTTCCCTATCGAAAATCCTGAAACCATTCCTGATGATGCCGTTCGTGCCGGAGCACATGAAGATATCAATTTAATTACTTTATTAATTGGTGCAAGTGCTGATGGACTAGAGGTTTTAACCCGCAGCAATGAATGGTTGCCAATTAAAGCACACCATACTGATATTGTTGTAAATGTTGGCGATATGTTGCAAAGGTTAACAAACAACAAATTAAAATCAACGACGCACAGGGTAGTCAATCCGCCTCGTGAATTAATGAAAACATCACGTTTTTCGGTTCCTTTTTTCTTGCATCCGCGTAGCGATATGGATTTAGCGAGTTTACCATCAACCATAGATGATGAACATCCAAAAGCTTATTCAGATATGACTGCAGGTGAGTATCTTGATGAAAGATTAAGGGAAATCGGTCTGAAAAAATAGTCGCCAGTTTTATTACCCGGTTTTTAATTAAACTGGAAAAGCGCCAAAGAAATTTGGCGCTTTTTAATTACCTTGAAATATGCATTCAACTGAATTAGAAGTTTTCGCCGAAATCCATGGTATCGGTTCCGCTTCAGGATTATTTCTGAAAGAAAAAAAACTTTACATAATTGGAGACAATAGTGCTAATCTAAATGAATTTGACCTTTCTAACAATCAACTCCATAAAATTAATATACTATTTAAAAATGATTTAAATGCTTTAGATAATATAGCAAAAGCTGACAAGGCGGATTTTGAAGTGCTATGCAACTATCGCGACAGATTATTTATTTTAGGCTCTGGCTCTGCAAAGAATAGAAATGTAATGATAGATTTTGATTTACAAACTAAAGAAATTATCGAACGTAATTTGACTCATGTCTACAACAAAATAAAAAATAAAGCAAAAATTGATGACGATAATTTTAATATAGAAGGCGCTATTTTCACAGGCAAATCGTGGCTTTTATTTAATCGAGGTAATGGTAAACATGCTAAAAATGGAATATTTGCTATTAATGGAGAAGACCTGACAAAATCTGACAATGCCACATTTTTGAGAATTAATTTACCAAATGTTAATCACGTCGAATCTTCTTTTACCGATGCTGTTTTATACAGAAACGAGATTTTTTTTATTGCAACAGCAGAAGATACAAAATCTACTTATAATGATGGTGCAATACTTGGAAGTTTTGTAGGAAGCATTAATTTACAAACACTGGAGTTGAACTTTGCTACTAAAATATCGGATGTAAATAAGTTCGAAGGCATTTGTTTTTTTGAGAAATCGAAAAATAAAATAGAATTTCTGCTCTGTGAAGATAGAGACACAGAAGAGTTGAAATCTACTATTTATAGATTAACGATGAATTTCCAATCTTAATCTGCTTACCATAATTTAATAATAGGTTTACAAATATTCTCTACCTTAACCCAATGAAAAAAATCTTTTTAATCCATCTCATTTTATTAATAAACCTAACATCTGTATTCGCTCAAAGCCAAAACATAAAAGATTTGTATTGGGATTATAGCATGATAAGAATGACGCAAACTGAAAAGCCAAAGGCTATTGCAGTTACATCAGAACTTTTAAAACGTTCTTCAGAGTTAAACGCAAAGCAAATTGCAAATGCAACTTATCACTTAGGCAGACTTTACGAGGAAACAAACCAGATGAACCTGGCCATTCCCTATTATGAAAAAAGCATTAAGTTAACGCCTGGTTACTACGTACCATATTTAGCTTTAGGAAACCATTATTTTAAAACCTGCAAGGAACTGGTTGCTAAAATGAACCAGGCTGCAGCTGCTAAGGACACAGCACTTCATGTAAAATTATCTGAAGAATATAAAATCATAGCGAATAAAACGGTTACTTACCTCGAAAAATCATATGCCTGCGACCCTGATGACATTACAAAAGGAATGATTACTTATTTGTATCAAACATTAAAAAATCCAGAAGCAATTAAAACTCTGGATTCGAGAATGAAAAAACTCGCTGACGGCTGTATTACGTTATTAGATGATGAGTAACTTAAATCTATAAGGTTACAAAACCTTATAGATTTATGGCAGAACTATTTTTTTGCTTCGTCAATTGCTCTGTTTACAACATCCTGAATTCTTCCTCTGATTTTCAAATTCGACAACTTATCGCTAACTGTCGGATTAACGCGGTTCGAAAGAAAAACGTAAACCAACCCGCGTGATGGATCGACCCAGACACAAGTCCCGGTGTAACCTGTATGCCCGTAGGTTTGTGCAGAGGCTAAATCTGAAGGGTAATGTTTTGTCGTATCCGGATCCCATCGATCAAAACCCAAACCTCTGCGACTAACAGCTGATTGTTTAGAAGTAAACATATCCACAGTCGAAGTTTTGAAATATTCCTCGCCACCATAAGTGCCACGATTTAGCAACATCTGATAAATTATAGCCAGATCATTTGCGCTGGAAAATAAACCTGCATGTCCGGAAACACCCCCTGCAAGAGCAGCGCCCTGATCGTGCACATAACCAATCAGCAAAGTTTTCCGGAAATATTTATCATCTTCAGTAGGAATAATCTGATCGGCTTTAAACCGATTTCTAGGTAAAAACCCTGCAGTTTGCATCCCTAATGGCTTATAGAAATTCTCGTAAGCGTATTGATTTAGCGGTTCCTCACTTATATGTTCCACAATATCTTTCATCACATACATACTGATATCGCTATACACATATTGTCCCCGGGTTCTAATGGGCGAATTGAGCATTTTCGGCCACATAAAATCTTTGAAAAATCCTTTTTTGATATAGTAACCATCTGCAACCTTAGTCGGAAAAGCAGCAGAAGAATCCCGGCTGTAATCACCGTTTTTCACATAATCATGAAAAGGAATGTAAGGAATAAAACCCGCCTGATGCAACATCACTTCCCGAACCTGAATGTTATTCATGGGCGTAGTCCTTGCTTTGGGAATATAGGCTCCAATATTGGTATCTAATTTTAATTTATTTTCTTCGAAAAGACGCATTACAGATGGTGTTGTTGCCGTAATTTTTGTAACTGAAGCCAAATCGAAAATATCGGTTACTTTATCCGGTAAATTTGAATCATAAGTATGTGTTCCGTAAGCTTTGTTAAAAATAACCTTTCCATCTTTCGCCACTAAAACCACCAGGCCTGGCGTAGCCCGCTGACTAATTGCCTGGGCGGCGATTGCATCAATATCTTTTAAACTATTCGAGTTTAGGCCGGCATCTTCCGGCACCGTATATTTTAACCTCGTAGCAATAGTTGTGAAGCCCGAACCTATTGTATATTTTGCAGAAAAGGCAGAAGGTAACTTGTTCGTTGCCGCTATCCCACCAAAAATATATTGAGGAACAATTGCTGCCGCATCAATCGAATTCTGTGCTGTCCAGATAATTGGAGATTTCAAATTATCGAAAGATTTTAAACCCGTTCCATTACCAAAATAAGAAATGATAACCGATTTACTTCTGCTGATGCTATTAATAAAACTGATGTATTTTGCCTTGTTGATGTTCTGATCGTCAATGGATACAAGGATGGTGTTGAAATATTTCAAATCATCTTCCAGGTCATTTAAGTTTAGGCTATCTTTATAAGAGTCTGCAGAAAACGAAGTTATTTTGTCGTACTTATTTGAAAGACTATCAAATACCGAACTATAAGCAAAACTTAAACTTACCGAAGCTATGTTTTTTTTAGCGAGTCTTTTTAGTGGTATAACCGTATCCTGATTATTCAATAAAACTGTCGATTTGGCAATAGTGTTGGCGATAGAAAGTTTCTTTTCATTGGTGGCGTGTTCTTGCGCACAAGCCATCAAACATAAAATATTAAAGAAACTCGCTACTGCAATTACGATTAATCTATTTCGCTTCATATACTTTTTCTCCATTCAAATAGGTTTTTAAGACTTTGGTTTTTAATATGTTTTGTGGGCTTGATTTTAAAATATCATTATCTAAGATTACGAAATCGGCCATTTTACCAATTTCTAAGCTGCCTTTTTCTTTTTCCTCGAAATTTGCTTTAGCCGCCCAGATGGTCATTCCTTTAATGGCTTCTTCAGGCGTTAACGCATTCTCCATCTGAAAACCACCTTTAGGATAACCTTTGGCATCTTCACGTACCGTTGCAGCATAAAACGTTAATAAGGGATTAATGTTTTCAACCGGAAAATCGGTTCCCAAAGGGATCCAACCATTTTGTTTCAACAACTGTTTATAAGCGTAGGCATCTTTAAGCCTTTGAGTGCCTAATCGCTGTCCGGCCCAATACATATCGGATGTAGCATGTGTTGGCTGCACGGAAGGGATGATACTCGCTTTGCCAAATAAATCAAAATCGTTCGAATTAACCACCTGGGCATGTTCGATTCTCCAGCGCTTATTGTTTTTACCTTTTAAAACTTTGTTGTAAATTTTAAGCATAACCCGATTTGCAGAATCACCAATAGCATGCGTACACATTTGAAAATTATGTGCTGCAATTTTTGAGGCAACTTCTTCGTAATGTTTTACATCGCTTAACAAGAATCCCGATTTCTCTGGCATATCGGTATAAGGTTTTAACAGACAAGCGCCGCGAGAGCCTAAAGCGCCGTCTGCATATACTTTGAAAGCCCGAACGTTCAGTCGGTCGGTTTTTATTGCGCCACGTTTAAATAAGTATTTGTAATTTGGTTCAGCATCAGAAAGCATAACATACAAACGCATTTTGAGCTTATTTTCTTTCTGGAGCTTTTCGATAAAATCTACAGCTTCGAATCCCAGACCGCAATCATCAATGGTTGTTAATCCCGCAGCAAAGCAATTCCGTTGTGCATCGGTTAAAATCTTTTCTGCAAGTTTTGCATCAGGCGAAGGAATTTTGCTTTCCACCAATCCGACAGCATTGTCGATTAAAACGCCTGTAAGCTTACCATTTTTAGTAAGCATATCGCCACCAGTTAATTTTTGCTCGCTTGTAATGCCGGCATCATCAAAAGCTTTCTGGTTTGCAATGGCAGCATGCCCATCAATTCGATTTAAAAAAACAGGCCGGTTCGGAAAAAGCGCTGTCAGTTTTTCATTTGTCGGGAAAGCCTTATCTGCCCAATCATTCTGGTCCCAACCATTGCCGATTAACCAACCATCGGGATGGGTTTTAGCAAATTCTGTTAAACGTTGGATCACATCTTCCCAGGATTTTGTATCTCTTAAATCTGCGGTTTGAAGACTTTGTCCGTAGCCAAAAAAATGCGCATGAGCATCGATAAAACCAGGATAAACAGCTTTACCTGTAGCGTCAATTTCTTCCGACGCGCTGTATGTAGCTCTAATTTCATCTGTTTTTCCTACCGCTAAAATTTTACCGTCTTTTACAGCAAATGCTTGGGCAATATCAAATTTGGAATTAACGGTATAAACTTTGGCGTTATAAACAATTACATCGGCCTTTTCTTTACTGCAAGAAGATAGAAAAACGGTGAGAATCACCGAGTAGATAAATGATTTCATAACGATAAAGATAGAAAATTGAAATCATTTCGGTTTGTAAATTGAGTTTTACAAATTACAAAACCCCACAGATTTCAAACTTGTGAGGTTAATTCCATTCGAAAAGAAATTTATTAATCATCGTAAGAAAGGAATCGCTGGCTGATAGAAAACTGGTTTGTTCCTAATCGATAGAACAATGTTGAAAAAAATGAAAATAAAATTTAAGAGATATAGTGCAAGTAAACTTACCAAAAAACTCTCTGGCCTCCCTAATTTGCCTATTTGAATCATTACACCAAAAAAACCAAGAACATAAACAGAACAGGTAGTTAAACCCCAGGTAACTTGGAAGTTCAAAAGATCTCTGCCAGCCTTTTCTTCTGTTCTTGTTTTATCTTTCTTAAGAAGCCATATAAGTAAGGGCGTTAAAAATCCTAATAAAGGAAAAATAATGAAAGTTAAAGCAGACAAATTCAATACAGGGATAAAATTGCCCCTTACTTCGTCTTTGGGTATAAAAAGTTCATCTGGTTTTAAATCAAAGACCCCGGCAACTCTGATTAAAGTATCACCACGAGGTTCAGTCTCTCCTGATTCTATTCGCTGAATGGTTCGTAAACTTAAGCCTGTTCTCCTTGCCATTTCATCCTGACTATAGGCATGCTGATTTCTAAGTTCTTTGATTCTTTCTGATAATTTCATAATTATTTGAAGCGTTTAAACAAATGTAAGCCTAACAACTAAATTTCAAACCAGACTTTTTTACGTCATTTTTACGACAATCAATTTTAAGTATTTATCCACAGTCATTTACGTATTGAATTTTAAACAAAACGCATTCCTTAAGCTTATTTTGCATAATTTAGCGAATTCACATTGCCTTATCACATGACTGATATTATTCACCTCTTACCTGATGCTGTCGCCAATCAAATTGCTGCCGGAGAAGTTGTTCAACGACCTGCTTCTGCAGTAAAAGAATTGCTTGAAAATTCTATTGATGCCGGTGCAGATAAAATTCAGCTGGTGATAAAGGATGCCGGCAAAGCACTCATTCAGCTGATTGATAATGGTTGCGGCATGAGCGTTACCGATGCCAGAATGTGCTTTGAGCGCCACGCAACATCGAAAGTGAAAAAGGCAGAAGATTTATTTGCTATTCGCACAATGGGTTTCCGCGGTGAGGCCATGGCATCAATTGCTGCGATTTCGCAGGTTGAAATGAAAACACGCAGGCACGAAGACGAAATTGGCACTTGTATAAATATTGAAGGCGCTTTGGTTACCTCGCAAGAGCCTGTTGCAACAACTCCCGGGACACAAATTTCAATTAAGAATTTATTTTTCAATACGCCCGCAAGGAGGAATTTCCTGAAAAGTAATCCCGTCGAAATGCGGCATATAATTGATGAGTTTACCAGAGTTGCATTGGCCCATCCTACCGTTTTTTTTAGCTTATACCATGATGGAACCGAAATTTTTAACTTACCCAAAGGCAATTTAAAACAACGCATCGTTCATATTTTTGGTAATAATTATAACGAACGCCTGGTTCCTGTAGAGGAAGATACAACAATTATCAATTTAAAAGGATATATCGGAAAACCCGCTTTTGCTAAAAAAACGAGGGGTGAACAGTTTTTTTTTGTTAACAACCGTTTCATCAAAGATCCGTATTTAAACCATGCGGTAAGTTCGGCTTTTGATGATTTGCTGCCTGACGACAGCTATCCACTCTATGTTTTATTCATAGAAATTGACCCTTCGAAAATTGATGTAAATGTTCATCCAACGAAAACTGAAATTAAATACCTGGATGAGAAGTCTATTTATGCCATTTTAAAATCTGCGGTGAAACGTTCAATCGGTCGTTATAATATTTCGCCTACGCTAGATTTTAACCAGGAAACTGGCTTTAGTAATATGATCTCGCCAAAAGCAGTGGAAGATATTGTGCCGCCAAGCATCAACTTCAATCCTGATTTCAATCCTTTCGCAACTGAAACCAGTTCCACTTCGGGCTATGCTTCTTCTCCTAGAAATTACGAAGCCAAACCAAGTGCAAAAAACTGGGGCTCGCTTTATGAAATAACTCAGGAACCTGTTATTGAACAAACCTCATTTTATGCTGATGAATCGATATTAGAAACCAGGCAAAAGCAATATATGCAGCTGCACAACCGGTACATTGTTTCGCAAATAAAATCAGGCTTAATGGTTATCGACCAGCAGATGGCTCATGAACGCATTCTTTACGAGCGTTTCCTGAATCACCTGGATGACAGAAAAGGTGCATCGCAGCAAAGCTTGTTCCCGCAAACCATCACACTTAATGCGAACGATTTTGAATTAGCCAAAAGCTTATTGGACGATATTAAAAGTTTAGGCTTTGATGTCCGGGAGTTTGGCAAAAACACTTTGGTGGTAGAAGGTATTCCTGTAGATTTGGGTAGCGCAAACATTAATGAAACACAATTGTTTGAACAGCTGATTGAGGGTTTCAAAAATACCCAGCAAGAATTAAAATTAACAAAACGCGATAGTTTAGCCCGAAGTTTAGCAAAAAACAGCGCAATTAAAACCGGTACAGCTTTAAGTCAGGAAGAAATGAATACGTTAATAGACGAGCTTTTTGCATGTAAAACGCCTAACTTTAGTGTAAGTGGAAAGCCAGTAATACAAACGATTACCTTAAGTGAACTGGATAAGAAGTTTGAAAAATAGTTTAAAGCTTAAAGAATAAAGCAGAAAGACCAAAGCTTAAAGCATAATTAAATGAACAGAATACATATACCGCCAGTTGTTAAAAATTTATTAATCATAAATGTAATTTTCTTTATTGGCACATTGGTTTTCAGACCAAACGGTGGCTATCCATTTGTTGACTGGTTTGCGGTTTATTATTTTGATTCACCGGAATTCAGAATATGGCAGCCAATAACTTATATGTTCATGCACAGCCCTGTAGACTATTTCCACATTGTGTTTAATATGTTTGCGCTTTATAGTTTCGGCAGTTTGTTGGAAAGCCGCTGGGGTGCAAAAAAATTCATCATCTTTTATTTTATCACCGGCTTAGGGGCATTAGCCTTACAGTGGGCGGTGCAGGCTTATGAGGTTTATTCAGTTGTTGGCCATGTAACTTTCGATGTAACTCAGAATTTATCTGCCCCACAGGATAAAATCAAAATGATGGGCGAAATATATTATGGACCAATGTTGGGTGCATCAGGTGCAATATTCGGTTTATTGGTTGCTTTTGGCATGTTGTATCCAAATGCAGAGTTACTAATCATGTTTATTCCGGTACCTGTAAAAGCCAAATATATTATTCCGGTATACATTATTATTGAGTTGGTGTTGGGGGTTGGAAAATTTGCCGGCGATTCTGTTGCGCATTATGCACATTTGGGCGGCGCATTAATCGGTTTCATTTTAGTTAAAATCTGGAAGGATAAAGACACATTTTACACTTACTATGAATAACAATATTTTTAAAGATTTAAGTTTTAAAGTATTCCGTTCGGGTAATCCTCTGTTTTTTTACATTGGTATAAATACAATTATTTTCATTCCTACAGCGTTAGTTGCACTGGTCACTTTTTTAACCCGTACCAACTTTGATGTATACGATGTGGTAAGGGAATATTTTGCTTTACCCGCTTCAGTTTCAAAACTACCTGAACGATTTTATACCGTCTTCACCTATATGTTTTTCCATGATGGCTTTTTCCATCTGTTCTTTAATATGCTTGGATTATTCTGGTTCGGGCAGGTATTTATGAATTTCTTGAAAAGCCGCCAGTTTCACTTTGTGTTCATAACAGGTGGTTTAGCCGGGGCTTTGTTCTTTATAGCAGGAATGAATATTTTCCCGGTGTTTGCTGATGGTTTGGGCGGAATAACTGTTATTGGAGCTTCCGGCTGTGTAATGGCCATCATTGTTGCAACCGCAACTTTGGTACCTAACTATGCATTTTTCCTTATGTTTTTAGGTGAAGTCAAAATAAAGTACCTTGCACTGGCTTATTTCATACTTGATATTCTAGCGCTGGGTTCTACGAATGCAGGTGGAAGCATCGCACATATAGGCGGCGCAGTATTGGGTTTTACTTACATCAGAATCCTGCAGAATGGAACCGACTGGAGTAAAATTTTCGAAAAAAAGCCAAAATTAAGGGTTGTGAAAAATGAGCAACCGATAAAAAAACCTACTTTTAAGGGGGTTTCACAAAAAGAAGTTGATGAGATTTTAGATAAGATATCTAAATCCGGTTATGATAAATTAACCGCAACCGAAAAAGAAAAATTGTTTAAAGCAAGCAAAGATTAAATGCAAAAGTCAAAGTCTAAATATTCTTTTTTTGATAAAATATTTCTGCCTTTAACCATAATTTCGGCAATCTGTTTATTATTAGGTACCATAGCAGGGCATATCGATCCCCGCGATAATTTTTTATTTGCGTATTTCGCACTTGCCTATCCCTACACGCTTTTAGTAAGCCTCTTATTTTTAACCTGGTGGATTTTTAAAAAAAAATGGATTTTATCTGTTCTCATCCTATTTGTTATTGCAATAGGTTATAAAACAGTACACGCCACTTTTGGCTTAGTTGGAAAAGAGGGCTCTGCAGAAAAAGCCAAAGGTTCTGTTAGAGTAATGACTTATAATGTACACAGTTTTAAGCTTTTTGGAGAAAACAATACCATTCCTGTAAAGGAAAAAATGCTTCAGGTCGTAAAAGATCAAAATCCTGATGTCGTTTGCTTTCAGGAATTTTATACCAGACGGAAAGGAAATTTTAATACCATAGATAGTTTAAAAAGACTTTTAAAAACCGATTATTATTATTTCCGTCCTGCCGGTGATAATGGTTATGAAGCTTTTGGCCTGGCCATTTTCTCAAAATATCCTATAAAAAAGCAAGGGGAAATTTTATTTGAAGGTTTTGGAGACAATATGAGTATCTATGCCGACATCGATGTAAATGGAAAGACTATCCGGATTTTCAATGTCCATTTCCAATCCATAAGCTTCCAGCCTCAGGATTATCAGTTTATCGACCAGTTAGTAAAAAAAACACGGGGCAAATTGTATGCCTCCAAAAGAATTTTGAGAATGCTTAAATATGCCTTTGTTAGAAGGAGCGAGCAGGTCGACATTATGAGAAAAGAAATGGCCAAATGTAAAACGCCTTATTTTATTGCTGGTGATTTTAATGATACGCCTGCCTCGTATACCGTAACTCAGGTTACTAAAGACCTGAATAATACTTTCACAGAAAAAGGCTCTGGTTTTGGCAAAACCTATAACGGAAAATTCCCAAATTTTCAGATTGATTACATTGCTACAAGTAAAGATTTTGAGATTTTAAATTATCAGATTACTAAAGCTAAATTATCAGATCATTTTCCCGTCAGAACGGATATAAAGCTAAAATAAAATTAATATTCAACGCCCTAATCCCACTAACCATCAGAAAAGCTTTATTACCATACATCAATAAAGTATATTAATACTATTCGCATATTTGTTTAATTAATTGATACAAATACGAAAGAAATATGAGTTTATTAGAAGCTTTAAACTGGCGCTATGCCGTTAAAAAAATGAATGGGCAGCCTGTTGAACAAGAAAAGGTAGATAAAATTATAGCCGCAGCGCACTTAGCACCTACTTCATCAGGCTTACAGCCTTTTAAGGTGATTGTAATAACCAATCAGGAGCTCAAAGAAAAAATTGCCCCTATCGCCTTCAATCAATCTCAAATTATAGATTCTTCTCACTTATTGGTTTTTGCGGCTTTTCAGAATTATTCAGAGGAAGGAATCGATGAAGTATTTAGTCGGATGAATGCGGAGCGGGGCTTGCCAGATTCTGCGACCGACGCTTACAAAGCACAGTTAAAAAGTACGATTTTATCAAAAACTGCTGAAGAAAACTTCAATCATGCTGCCCGTCAGGCCTACATCGGCTTCGGTATCGCACTGGCAGAAGCTGCTCTATTAAAAGTAGACGCAACACCAATGGAAGGATTTAACGGGCCTGAACTCGACGAACTATTAGGCTTAAATAAACAAGGTTTGAAAAGTGTAACGCTATTACCTTTAGGTTACAGAGATGAAGCTAACGATTGGTTGGCAAACCTCAAAAAGGTTCGTAAACCATTGTCAGAGTTTCTGATTGAATACAAATAGTCAATTTCAATAAAATATAATATGAAAGCGGACTTGCTAAATGCAGCGTCCGCTTTTTTATGTAAAAAAGTGTTAAACCTTCCCGCATACTATGTGCTCTCTTTATAAATGGATATATTTACAATCTTGTAATTAATTTCCTGTTCATGAAGATTTTTAGAATTTCATTAATCCTTTCCTTTTTATTTATATTAAATTTTTCTTCATCAGCTCAAACGGATACGGTAAGTATCAATACTATAATTTCTAAAACAAACAAGGTTTTAACGGATTATCCAGCGGAGAAAATTCATATTCATTTCGATAAACCATATTATGCTGTTGCCGATACGGTATGGCTCAAGGTCTACCTTACCGAAAATCAAAATTACCTTTCCGGGATAAGCAAAATTGTATATATTGATGTGATAAATCAACGCGACTCGTTGATGGAAACGGTTAAATTACCCGTAACTGGCGGCTTAGCGGAAGGTAACGTCCCTTTAACTATGGAACGTTATAAACAGGGGAATTATCATTTCAGGGCCTATACAAATTGGATGTTGAATTCAAACGACCCTGCATTTTTTAATAAAACATTTTATATCGGAGAAGCGATTGATAAAGAAGTGAAAACCCACATCAGCTACAAAAATTTATCAAATGATAAACAAGAGAAAATTGATGCAAGGGTGCAATTTAGAGACATCAACAACAAACCCTTTGCAAATAAAAATGTAACCTGGCAAGTGGTTACAAGTTACACTTCTATCGCCAGAGGGCGTGGCACAACTGATGCAAACGGATTCTTGACCATTAGTATGACTGCTAACCAAAAAGCAGAATATCAGCTTCAGAAGGGCGAATTAATTACAAGCATCAACACAACAGAAAAGGACGTTGTAAGCAGCAGCTTCCCGTTAAAAAATGCCGTGATTAACAAAGACATTCAGTTCTTTCCGGAGGGAGGAAACTTAATATCAGGACTAACGAATAAAATAGGTTTTAAAGCGGTTAAGAGCGATGGTTTAGGCATTAACTCCAAAGGTATTGTAACAGATAGTGATGGTAAGCAGGTAGCAACATTCGCGGCTCAGCATTTGGGAATGGGCTCATTTAATTTATTGGCGGAAGCTGGAAAGACGTATAAGGCAACTGTGACTTATTCAGATGGCTCAACTCAAAATGTTAATCTACCTACTGTTACACCATCAGGAATTACCATAACTGCAGACAACACAGATCCGGATAATATTTCTATAAAAATCCTATCAAACGACGCTTTTTTCCAAGCTAACCAAGGAAAAAAACTCTACCTGATTGCTCAAAGTAAAGGTGTAATCTGCTATGGGGCACAAACTACATTATCCAATAAAGAATACGGTACATCCATAGCTAAAAGCAAATTCCCGATGGGAATTGCTCAATTTACACTAATGGCAGAGAGCGGAAGACCATTGAGCGAGCGCTTGGTTTTTGTCCAGAATAAGAACCTAATGTCGCTGGCTCTGACGAGTCCGGTTGCAACATACGGCCCTAAGAAGAAGGTAAAAATAAGTCTTAACGCAAAAAAAGATGGACAGCCTACCGAAGGTAATTTCTCGGTATCCGTTATCGATGAAACTAAAGTTCCGTTCAACGACGATGGTTCAACCACAATTTTCACAAGCTTGCTGTTAAACAGCGATATAAAAGGTTATGTCGAAAAACCAAATTATTACTTTGGAACGCCCGATTCCAAAAAAAAATCCGATCTTGATGTATTGCTCTTAACACAAGGATACCGTACCTACTCTTATACCGACATTATTGAAAACAAGCTGCCAAGAATTACTTTTCCACCAGAGCAAGGCATTGAAGTTTCGGGCGTTTTAAGACTATCAAACGGCATCCCGGTTCGAAAAGGCTCATTGCTTTTAACCATTCCGGACAAAAGATTTAACCAGGAAGGCACAACCGACCCGGTAGGAAATTTCAAATTTTCAAACCTGAACTTAAATGACTCATCAAAGGTTACGATTACGGCTAAGTATAATGTAAATTATAAAAACATGACTTTAAACTTGAACGGCACGGCTGTACCCGCTTTGAGCAGGAATTTTGGTGTAGCCGAAGAAGTATTGAATATAGATAGTGCATTAAACACATATCTGGATAACAGTAAAAAACAGTATTCCTATTTACACACCTTAAAAGATGTTACCATCAAGGCGGCAGCCATTCCTAAAGTAAGTCATAAGGATTATCCTGCCCTGTCCGGTTTATCTGCAATTGCTGACCATGAGATTGCCGGGGATAGATTAACGGGCTGTAATCTATTTATCAATTGCCTTCAAACGATGGCTACAGGAACAACTTACGTTGATAATTTTTTCTATGTTACGAGAGATTATAACCAGGGAAACAAGACCCCTATGGGTATTTTTATAAACGGAATGCTTATGGATGTTAACCAACTAAACACAATAGATCCCGCTACAGTAGAATCCGTTGAAATTTTCTTGAGAGATCAGCTGGGTTTGGTAAACAGGGCCAATAATATCAATGGTGTAATTGTTATTAATCAGAAGAAAGCACCAAAAGGAACTAAAATTTCGAAAAGCCAGTTAATGGATATGCTGCCAAAAAGCTATGAAGTTACTTTCTCACCCCAGGGCTATAACAAAGAGCGTCAGTTTTACATGCCAAAATACGATGTAGCGGCTAATTTAAACCGGAATGATTTGAGGACCACCATTTACTGGAATCCAAAGCTCAGCACCGATAAAACCGGTGTTACATCATTCGAATTCTTCAATGCCGATGGCAAAGGCCAATATAAAGTTGTTGTTGAAGGGATAGACGGAAACGGAAATATAGGACGATCGGTTTTCAGGTATACTGTTAAATAGATTAATTTAATACTTAAAGCTACGGATTCAGTTAAGCAACAAATGTTGCCATTTGCAGTCAAAATAAATATTTTTTAATTAATTATTCAAAAAAGGCGAATGACCGACGTTTGAGGAGCTAATTATGGAGTAAATTTTAGACCTACAACTTCTTAGATTAATATGTTAATGGCATTTTAAATAAAACATATTCATATAACAACTTGTAATACCTGATATTCTAAACGAAGTATACATCCAGAGCATTGTGTTTCGTAGAAATCCGATACATAGTATAATTCGCCCAAATATCCTTTTTCGAAATTATTAAATTTACCATATTGGCATAAGGGCATCTTATTGTTTTTTAGAACACTAATTGAAGGGTATTTGTCTGTAAAAAATTGAACTTATTGCAATAGCAGATTGCCTATTTTTGTTACCTGGACAACGTTTTTCATAGTAATCCGGGTACCAGAAAACCAGAGTTTTAATTTCTTTTTTGGTAATAAAGTGAATAATTTGGGGGCCACCACCATCATAAGCTAAATCATCAGGAATGCCTTTACAGCCGCGACCAAAAACCTTATCATCAACCATTTGCCATGGTTTATATATTGAAATGTTTTTCCATATTTTTTTAGCAGTATCGGGATTTATGGCTACAATATTGAAGAATATATTTATGTCAGGTGGGGTCTTTGCAAATCCGATTTTGTGAGCCATTAGCTGAGTCCAAAGAACAACATTAAAATCTTTTTTTAACTTGAAAGAAGAATAATACGCGGTATCAATAGGCCTATAGTAGAAAGTATTCACAAAATCACCTGTTCTACTGATCAATTTGTAAGAAGATGGTTTACCATCTGTTGCATTAGCGTACTCGATAATGATAGTGCTATCAGCATACTGCTGAAAAAATTTATGTAAAGGGGTGACTCCTTGACTATATTTTAAAAATACATCGTTTTCTTGACTAAAAACAAGTGCATGTGTCAAACAGATTAATAAAATTGAAATTACTTTCTTCATATTATTCTACTAACCATGGGTATGCTACAGGATACCTTAAAATTCTTTACTTCTTTGAAATACTCTTCCAGGTAGTATCTGTTGGCTCGTAAGTATAGGAGCTAATAAGTTCATCTGTTTTACTTATAATTTTATAACGTGGCGGATTAGATTGTGGTGGATACTCCAAGATAATCGTACTATCTGTATATTGCTGAAAAAATTTATGCATTAGTGTTATGCCTTTTGTATTTTTTATTAATTCAGATTTTGGCGTTTGGGTTCGAATCTGCATTACTGAACTAATCAGGATAAATAAACTTAAACAGATAACTTCATAATTATTCTACTACTATCCATTTTCTCAAATTACGCCTACCTTAAACACCTCGCAACACTTACCTAAACGGTATTTTCTTATAAAAAATTGAATTTATCGAAATAATCGCTTGCCTATTTTTATTTCCCGGGCATTGTTCCTCATAATATTCAGGGGCGTAATAAATTAATGTCTTAATTTCTTTTTTGGTGACTAAATGCATAATTTTATACCCATCATCCAAAACAACCGCATAATTGGTGCCGGGAGGGCAGGTTGCGTAAGCTTTATCATCAACCATTTGCCATGGCTTATATTTTGAAATATCTTTCCATATTTTTTTTGCTGTATCGGCGTTTACTTTTAAAACGTTGAAAAATATATTAATATCTGCAAGGCTATTCCGGAAATTATTCTTCTTTAACTGTAGAAAGGCCCTCAAAGTGTCAGGTATCTGAACTGTCTTTCTCTGATACAGCTTATTTAAACCACTATCAATTGCTTGGTAAACAAAGCAATTCACAATACCACGTGTTTTGCTTAGTATTTTGTAGGCAGGTGAGTCATAAGACTGAGTAGGATATTCTATAACTATAGTACTATCTGCGAAATCCTGTAAAAATTTATGCATGGGCGTTATACCTTTTGATTGGCTATAAACTACTACTGACACAAAGAGTAGCGAAAGAAAAGTTATTGTTTTTTTCATTATTCTATCACCATTGGTATACTACAGGACACTTGAGAATCTGATATTATTATCGGCCGTAGATTTCTAAAAGCATTATCAGCTATTTCATTTCGGCCAAAATAATCAACTATCGAATTTTTAACATTATTTTTATAATACTCAGTATCATCAAGACCCTCCCAAGCAAGACCGAGAAAATGATTGTCATTATAATTACTATAATTTGCATCATATTTTTGCGCAAATACTCTTAGTCCTTTAGTTAATACACTGATATGTTTAGCTATATATTGATGGTGTACGTTTTGCAGTCCAGTCCCGTTAATTTTGGTTTCCATAATATCCATCAACTCATTCAAATTCATATCTTCTGGTTTTCGTACCCAATTTGCATTGATATCAGCAGAACCAAATACTTCGTAAGCTCTCTGCATTAAATTAGCATGAAAGGCTTCGTGCAGCAATGTTTTTGCAATTTGAATGGGAGGTGCTGAATTAACAAACGCCCGATTCAGAGTCAAATAAATATTTGTTTTATTTGATGGATCATATGTTGTTCTTCCTCTTAACGTATCCTGCGGGCTGAAGATCTTTCACTTGAAAAGTTAAATTATAACCGGCGCCCGTAAATGCTTTTATTAGTGAATCGAATTTAGTGTTTTTGTTTAAGAGTTTTGATAGTGCACATTTAGCCTTTTCATTATTGCTGATACTACTATCTGTTCTAATTGTTTTGGTTACAAGATTAGGTGCTTCAGTGTTTGCACTAGAACCCCCAGTAGCCGTGTGGGGATTATAAAGAGGCTGTTGTGCCGGCGCTCCTCCGCACCTTAAAATATCAAATGAACCAACATAACGCCAAACACAGGTTGTGGTACCTCCATTAGTTGATAGCAACTTATCTTTTAACGTTTCAGTGTTTTTGTTAAAAGCGATTGTTGCCGGGTCAACATATATAGTTGAGCAAAATTCCTGAAATACATCGGCTATTTGATAGTTACAGTTATCTCCTGGTGGTGCAACATACATTAACCGCTCTCCTGCTTTATTGCCAATACCGGATTTTAAATCTTTAATGGTGCTAACGTAATCCTTAGGCGCTATACTTAAAACTTCAACCACTTCCCCTTTATTTAAAACATAGCCGTTGCTAAAATTATTATTAAGGTTGTAAAAATAAACAGTTCCTGAAAAATCGGCTAAATTATTGTAATGAAGCTCGCTTAAAGGCTTACTTGCAATACCATTTAACAGCATGTAAGCGCCATGTATTTTTGTCAAATCATCAAACAACAGTAAACGGGTATTCGTTTTTGCGCTTTCAGAATCGTGTTTTTTTCCAATGGATTTATCGAAGTCACTATTTTATTGTTGTTTTCCAGAGAAATTTCAACAATGTTCTGTCCATTCACAACAGTAAGCAATGTTTGGGAATAATTCGGTTTTAGAGTACCAAATAAATTAGTTGTATCCTGTTGGTTGCTCCTATGGTTTTGATACCAGCTTGATAATTTAGCGGTTATAGTTTCCGGATTGGAAAATGCATTATCCTTTTTACAGGAATAAATAATAATTGTTGCAGTAAGCAGTAAAGTTAAAGCAATTGTGTAGCGCTTTAACAGGGCATAGTTTTTCCTCATTGTTAATTTAGATTCAGATTTTGTTTTGAGAGATGAGATGAACAAATATAAAATTGAAATTTAATATTACAAATTAATATGATGCTTTATTTAAATTAAGAATTAACATAATTTTACTATACCTGATGTGGCAATTCCTCTCCTTTTAAACCGGCAATGATATTTTTAGCAACTAAATTAGCCATTTCGCTTCTGGTTTCCTGAGTTGCAGAACCTATATGCGGCAGAACTGCGACATTCTCCATATTTAATAATGGGTTATTTTTATCCATAGGCTCTGGGTTGGTAACATCCAAACCTGCACCCCAAATCAACTTTTCATCCAGTGCTTTGATCAAATCGTTTTCGTTATGAATTCCGCCACGAGCCGTATTTATAAAAATGGATTGGGTCTTCATTTTCCTGAAAACGTCTAGATTAAATTTACCTTTAGTTTCAGATGTTAATGCTGTGTGAACTGAAATTACATCACTTTGTTCAATTAATTCTTCAAAGGAAACATACTTTGCGCCAATTGCCCGCTCTGCTGCTTCGTTTTTATGCCTGTTATGGTAAATTACCTGCATTCCATAAGCACCAATGGATTTCTTCGCCATTTCCAGTCCGATGTTGCCCATTCCAAAAATACCTAAGGTTTTACCATTGAGTTCGATACCCAGTTCCGGCGTAGGTTCATAGTTTTCCCATAGCCCGTTAATTATTTTTTTGTGCAGGTAGAAAGCCTTTCTCGATACGGCCAGCATTAATAAAAAAGCGGTATCAGCCGTTGCGCCACTTAAAACGCCGGGGGTATTCCCTATTGGTATTTTTAAACTTTTTGCTGCTTCGACATCTACATTATCGAAACCAACCGAGTGCAGCGCAATTACTTTAAGATGTTTGCAGGCATTAAGGAATGCAGAATCAATTTTATTAGGGCCAACACTTACCAAAGCATCAACATCCTGGCAGGCATCAATTAATTCCCGGGCACTGATTTGCCGGGGCGATGTCCAACGGATTAAGTCGATATCGTTTTGTTCTAATATTTTAATACCGCTCTCGGCTATATTTCCGCTAATAAAAACTTTCATATCATATTAACACCAAATTCCAATGGATGTTTCCCCGTTCTATTAACGTACAACCATATTAAGCGTTTGATAAGTATGTGCGCTGAAGTAGCCTAATGCATTATTTGAGATATTGGACGTTGGGTTTGCCGGTGTTGTCCCCTGGTTCGGACCCCGGCCCGATTGCTCGTTTAATGCATACCAATAATCGAATACGTTTGAATCAATGCATTCGAGTTCTATCCTTACTTTATCGTTGCTGTTCAGTTCGTCGCTATCGTTATTATTATTATTCGACTTAAAAAATAACTGTACGCGTAAAGGATTTCCATTAGTAAGGCGATCGTTAGAAACGTAAAACCGTTGAGAAAGGTATTCGTTAACATACAAGTTGAAGTGATAAAAATTAGTTTCACCAGCAGGGTCAACAAGGTATGCAACGGCTGTCTTCCGGTCGCTACCAAAAAAAGAATTCAGAACCACGCCAATAGAATCTAACTTTACATTATTCGGCATTCTTGAACTCGCTGTATAGTTTTGCCCATCTGCATTTACTACAAGATTATAAGTTACACCAGAAACACCTCGCATTCTGTTCGTATAAACGCCAGGAGCGGTTTCCGTAAAAATATAATTATTACCTCTGCTGTCGCCTACTCTTACCGTAGCGCCGGAAACAGCAGGGAAATTCAGATCAGCATCATAGCTAACAGTTTTTGTGAGTTTTATTTGTTGAACAGCTAATTTATCCGTTATTTTTCCTTCAATAACAATTTGTGGTGGTGCATCATTTGTATCGATAGAAATAATTTTTTTGCAGGAAGTAAAAAACAGGCTTAATAAGCACAAGTATGTGAGTGTTTTTTTCATGTCGATTAAAATTTAAAGTTCCAGGTTACCGAAGGAATAAGTCCGAATAGTGAGGTTTGTTCCGCAATGGTTTTATTTGGATTGGTAGGATCAGTCTTAAATTCTATTGAATATGGATTTTTTCTAGCCAACAAATTATAAATACCGAAGTTCCAGCTCGATTCGTACTTCCCTCTTTTGCGGGGCTCTAATGTTGCACTAACATCTAAACGCATATTATATGGCATCCTTCCGGCATTTCTTTCCGTATAATAATAAGCTGTTTGACCTCCAATTGTGTATTTTCCAGCCGGAAAAGTAACTGCATTTCCCGTACTGTAGATGTAGCTCGAGGAAAAAGTCCATCGATTACTTAAGTTGTATATACCGACAACGGAAATGTCATGTGTTCTATCCTGTCTTGCCGGAAAGTAATTGCCATTATTTAATTCCGCAAATTTTCTTTCCGTTTTTGATAAAGTATAGCCAATCCATCCATTTAACTTTCCGAATTTCTTCTTAAAAAATAATTCCAAACCATAAGCCCTGCCTGTTCCGTAAAGCAGTTCTGACTCTACACTCGAATTCGCTAGTAACTGCGCCGCATTCTTGTACTCAATTTGATTTTGAAGCCATTTATAGTAAACTTCGCCCGACAATTCATAATTATTCTCCTGAAGGTTTTTAAAGTAACCAACAGCTATCTGGTCGGCAATTTCAGGCTTTATGTTATTGCTGCTCAAAACATACTGATCTGTTGGCGAACTCGAAGTGGCGTTTGTTAAGATGTGAATATTCTGTGTATTGCGATTGTAAGAGGCTTTTATTGAGTTTTCATCATTAAATAGATAACTCACAGAAAACCTCGGTTCTAAATTCAGGTAGTTTTTATAAAACTTTCCGCGTTCAACCGGCTCTGTTGTGAGTATATTTCCCGATGCATTGTAAGTACTGAAATTACCGGGACCGAGTAATGAAAATGCCGCTGCGCGCAGGCCATATAAAAAATTAAGCCTGTCGGTTGCTGCCCATTCATCTGAAACATACAATGCACTTTCCAGACCATAACGCTTCTCCTGTGACAATGGATTAACCTGCGATGTTTGTGTGGTGGTAATATCTATCGGCGAAATCCGGTGATGTGTCGCGTTTAAGCCAAAACGAACTGTATGTTTATTACTGAAATACTGAAAATCCTGCTTCAGGTTAAAATCCCTTACCAGAGATGTCGCTTTGAAATTTGTGACATCATTTAACAGTCGTACCGTGTAATTGTAGTTGTTGTAAATTAATGATGTGTTGGAAAAAAGTCTATCGCTAAAAATATGATTTAACCTCAACGTAGTCGTTACATTTCCCCAGTTATTCTCAAACAAATCTTTGACGCCAATATTGTCTTTCCCAAAATAGCCGGAAAGGTATATGGTATTCTTATCATCAATTTTATAATTGGCTTTTGCATTAATGTCGTAAAAATTCAGGGTACTACCGTTAATAGATGAATCTGAAGAAGCCTGTAGAAACAGATCAATATAGGTTCTTCTGAAGCTGACCATAAAAGAACCTTTATCTTTAACAATTGGTCCTTCAGCTTTTAACCTTGAAGCAATTAAACCTATCCCGCCCTGAAAACGAAATTCTTTGTTGTTTCCGTCATCCATTTTAACATCTAAAACAGAAGACAAACGCCCCCCATATTGCGCCGGCATACCGCCTTTGTACAAGCTGACATCTTTGATGGCATCGGCGTTAAACGTAGAAAAGAAGCCTAACAAATGGGATGAGTTGTAAACAACGGCTTCGTCTAAGATTATCAGGTTCTGATCTGCTGCACCCCCTCGAACATAAAAACCTGTATTACCCTCTCCACCCGATTTTACACCTGGTAATAATTGAATCGTTTTCAGGATGTCTTTCTCTCCCAACAAAACTGGTATGGAGTTTAATGATTTCATATCTACACGCTCCAAACCCATCTGCGCGCTTTTAACGTTTTCGTTCTTCCGGTTCTTTGCGCTAATAGTAACATCTGACAAATCATTTGCGCTTTTGAGTTCTTCGTTAAATTTAATGTCTTTATTCAGGATGATCCTTTTAACCGCAGAAACGTAACCCGCATAACTAATGATAACATCATACTCACCTTCCGGCTGGGTTAAAGCATAATAACCATAATTATTGGTAGAAGTTGCTATACTGGTTTTTCCAGTTAACCTTACCGTAGCCCCAATTAATGTTTCTCCGGTATTCGCGTCTCTGATTGTACCACTTAGATTGTATCTGCTTTGCGCAAAAATCACCTGGATAAAAATAAATGTAAGCAGGAAAGAAAAGTAAATCTTTAAGGACATATCGGCTAAATCTGATTAACGATTATGTCAAATGTACGAAATACAAGTCCTTTTCAGTCAGGCACTACATTTTTAGCAGAAGACGCGAATAATATTGTAAATATTAAGGATAAATGCCGATATGATGTGATCGCAACAGATAGGGATTCACATTTTTATTTCCGGCTGTTTGAAAAGAAATCAGTTTTGAAGGCTGCATTGGCATATGGCAGTTTACACAATTTGATTTTAAAACCCCTCGTTTTAATGTTTTAACGCTGTGTTTCTGAGTTTGATGACAACTGATGCAGCGTTGAGCATAAATGGGCATATTTCCTTTTATGTTATCATGCGAATTGTGGCAAGACTGGCAAGTCATTTCGCTTTTTCGATAGCACAAACTACCCTGTAACATAGATGTTTGATTTCCGTGCACGTCTGGATTTGCACCACCAAAGGAAACAAAATCCTGCGCATAGAAATCATTCAAATCGTCGCCGGGTTTAAAATTAAAAACCGACTGAATGGTTGTAAGTGTATTACCCGAATGACAAACACCACAAGCATCCATTTTTTGTTTACGGCTCAATGTATTATAAATGGCAATGAACTTAGCCTTTTTTTCTTCGGGGTTTTCAAGATGAAATACTGCGTGTTGTTTACCCGGACCGTGGCAACGTTCGCAGTCTATACCGTAAATCAATGATCCGCGCTTCATATCTTCATCCATTGCCAGTGCAGAGACCTGTTTTGTTTCTGATGAGATATAAGAACTATGGCACTCCAAACACCTGCTTGTAATTGCCCGATCGAAATACATTTTATTAATTGGAAAACCAGGACTATTCGCCCAGGTTCTAATTGCAGCAAAGTGAGACAGCGGGAGCTGAAATAGCTTTTTACCTTTCCAGTAAGCATAAGTAAAAGCTTTTTCACCCGAACCGAAGGCAACATCAAATCTTTCCGCCCGAACTTGCTTACCGTCAATATAAGCAACCTGAAAAATTCCACTATCACGCCTTTCTATTTTCACTTTCATCTTGTCGTTAAAAGCAAAAGAATTGGAATCAGTCTCCAAAAATCCCGAAAGTAGCTTTTCGTTCGCCGGCGAGGAAGTGAGGCCATGGGCATTATGTGCAAATGAATCGCCTATTTTCGAATGGCATTTAACACAAGTTGCAGCACCCGTATAATTTTCCCCACGCACATCAGGGGGTATTTCATTCGCAGCATTCATGCACCTGGAAAGGATCAAAATTAAACCGGCCATGCAGCCAAGAATAAATAATAGTCGCTTATAGCCTTTGAACACCAGATTTCCGTTATTTTATAAATTGAATATAGCTAAAATTATAGCCTCCCACATCTGAAATAATTTTTAAAACCTGTTTTCCCCTACCTAAACTTAAATTTTTCACATCAAAAGTCGCAAATTTCTTAGCGCCGCCTGTATTTGGAACATCAATATTATCTGCTATAACCTTTCCATTTAATAAAAGGGAAATTCTAGCCCCGGTGTTTGCTGACGCGACATTAAATCTGAGCGTGTAATTTCCTTTCTGGGCAACCTTCAATGTGTATTGCAGCCACTCTCCTTTTTCAATACTGGTAACAAAATATTTTTCATATCGGGCAGAATCTTTGACAATGTCAACACCATCATTTCTGTAAATCCTGCCACGATTACCAGCCGTTCTTTTATTAGTTACTGTGTGGTAATCTGCCGTATCCAAATCGAAATAGGCGCTATTATTTTTTCCTAAATCGTAATCCACTGCATAAATTATCGAACCATCTTTTATTAGGTTCGCTTTAAACGGTCTCGTTTCATCACTGTGTGGCTGGCGAATCATCGCATCAATTACGTCTCTGTGAATAATCGTATGCTCTAATTTAGTGTGAATGGCCAACTCCATCATGCCGCTATATACATTGCTTTCTTTTGGTTTATTGCCCCCTTTATTCATATAGTCGACAACCGCATTGTAGTTGGGATTCGATTTTATTTCCATCGGATTGTTAAATCCGACCTTTTTTAGTGGCCACCATGCCCAGCCAATATTATTTTTTTCGAGAAGACGAATAGCGTCTGTAAACCATGTATTGGAATTTTCACCAGTTTCACCTAGCCAAATCGGTACATTTTGCTCTTCACGGGCTTTTACCATATGAGCGATTGATGCCTGATCATTATAATTCCAATATTTATGGAAACTTAAAACCATATTTTTATCCCATAGCGGAAAAATGCCATTGTAATTATTTCCCCATCCATTTCCTTCTATAATTATAATATGTTTTTGGTCAACGGCGCGAATGGCTTTGGTGACATCGACCATCAATTTCTTCAATGGTGCATTAACTTTTTCCTTGGTACCATTCTTATCTTCCGCGGGATTAGAGAAGCCATAATTCGGTTCGTTTATAATATCATAGGCACCAATCCAAGGGTCATTTTTATAGCGGTCAGCTAGTTTTGCCCAAAGTGCAATCATCTTTTGCTGGTTAGCTTCACTTTCCCAAAGCATCGGTTTGGAAGGATCTCTATCTGAAATGTTGGTATCATTTCCTTGCCCGCCAGGTGTAGCATGTAAATCCAAAATCAAATACATGTTATTTGCTTTACACCAGGAGAGCAAACTATCTGTTAAAGCAAAACCCCGGTCAATCCAGGTGTTCTTTCCCCCTACAGGTTCTTTTTCAACCGGCAAGGTGTAAAGGTTATAGTGCATAGCTAGCCGAACGGAATTAAATCCCCATGCTTTTAAGGAATCAATATCGATTTTTCGGGTATGGTTATTTAACCAGGCATCGTAAAATTCCTGGGTTTGCCTGGCGCCCATCAAATCTTCTAAACGTTCACGGATTCTGTATTGCTGCCCGTCTTTATTAATCTTAAGCATGTATCCTTCCTGTAACATCCATCCGCCAAGACCAAATCCTCGAAGCAAAACATTTTCGCCTTTTTCATTAACAATACGTTTTCCATCTGCTTTCAAAAAACCTTGAGAAAAACCGCTAAATGTGATTAATATAAAACAGACTTTAAATAAAATGTATTTACAGGAGATAGAAATTTTGAGCCCTAAGTGCTGGTTTATAAATGTTTTGTTAGACATATAATTCTTTTTTCAATTCAATATTTCGGTTAGATGTAGGGCGTTTACCAGATATAAGTTGCAACATCGCCCTTACCTAACGTTGCCGCAACCTGTTTACCGTTAAAACTGATATTAAAATTTTGAGCCTCTTTTCCCGTGTTTGCCACAATTAAAACTTTTAATCCGGCAGGTGTTTTAAAGGCAACATTTGGTAAACCAATGGTTTCGTTTGAGGCAATACGAACGGAACCCGGACGAACAAATTTTGATGCGTGTGCAACAGAATAATAAGCAATATTTCTACTTACATTATCTTTATCAATGGTAACGGCACCCTGGCATGTCGGGCAACCGCCTCTATCTGTAAAAGGTTTGTTCTCCGGATCGGCGGCTAAATTCCACTCTAAAACATTTCTTGCCCAGTTGCGTGTGGCACCAATAATTAAGCGGCTAACGGGGTTTATGATGTTAATATTTGATGAACCTGGCCTTTCCACCACCATTTGCTCGGTAAAGTAAATGCTTTTATCAGGGTGCGCATTATGAACATCTGTTAAAGCTTCGATTTTACCGCCATACAAATGAAAGGCAGAACCTTCGATGTATTTTCTGGCTTCCTTATCATCAAGTATGGTAATTGGATAATCCGGGCGGTCGGCATTATGGTCATAAATTATGATTTTGGTATTTATACCAGCTTTCTTGAATGCTGGACCTAAATTCTGTTTTACAAAAATAGCCTGATCAGGAGCAACCATCAATAAACTTGGATTATTACCCGGATGCAGAGGTTCGTTTTGAACGCTTATGGCATCGATTGTAATTCCTTCTTTTTTCATCTGCTGAACATACTTAACCAAATAAGTGGCATAAGCGGCATAATATTCAGGCTTCAACATACCGCCACGGGCGTCGTAAGCTGTTTTCATCCATAAGGGAGGAGACCATGGCGAACCTAAAATTTTAATCTTAGGGTTTATAGCTAGAATCTCCTTCATTACCGGAATCACATCAACCCTGTCGAGGCCCAAATCAAATTTCTTTTGCTCCAGGTCGGTTTGACCTTCAGGTAAATCATTGTAAGAAAATACTTTTTCATTCAGGTCGGACGCGCCAATGCTTAGCCTGATGTAACTCACGCCAATGTTATTCCCATCCGTAGCAAATAATTCCTTAAGTAGTGCAGCCCTTGCTGATGGGGACATTTTAACAATGTGCTGCGCACTTCCACCAGTAAGCGAATATCCGAATCCATCAATCGGCTGATAAGTTTCTTTATCATTTACGACGATAGTTGGACTGGAATTTTGTGCTGTTGAGAATTTTATTGTTTGATTCTGCCTGGTAAACAAAATCGAACGATCAGCCTTGGTTAGCCAAATCGTAGCATCTTGTGCTGACAATTTTAGGATACCACAGCTTAAAATAAGAGTAAAGCAATAGCTTATCGCTTTAAATTTCATAACGACAGGTGTTAGATTATAGAAGATCAATCTTTTAATAAGCCGGGGTGCTTCTGTTAGGCGATAGCCCAACGAAAATTATAATAAAAAGGGGCAGACAAACGCCTGCCCCATTAAATATTTATTTAGTACCGCCCCACTCTTTGCTTTGAAGAATTTTTGAATTTGCCAACTCTCTTTCAGGAATTGGAAGCGTTTCATTTTTATTGGCCACAAAACCTTTGAAAGCCAATTTTGAAGGCGCTAAACCCCAACGAACTAAATCAAACCAACGTTGTCCTTCTGCAACAAGCTCAAGACGTCTTTCTTTCATAATGTTATCCATTGTAACAGCAACAGGGTTTAAATTTATACGAGCCCTTACTGCGTTAAGCATGATGTATGCTCTTGAACCTGCACCAACCGCAGCACCGCTTTTCAACAACGCTTCGGCTTCCATTAAATAAGTATCGGCTAAACGGATTTCATACATATTTTGACCGAAGTTCAACTCCAACTGGCCAGAAGCTGCTTTGGTAGATACTCTGCCAGCATATTTTTCTACAAAATAACCCGTATTAGCGTTAGCGTGTTTATAAGTAACGATTCCAGCTTTTTCCAAACTATCTAAATTTGCCACTGTTGGTTTATTGCGGGGGTCGAAATGAATTAAATCAAATAATTCTTGTGTAATTGGCATAACACTCCATCCCGAGACATAATCTGGTGCCTGGGCAGGGACTTTTGGCACGTAATTACGCGGGCCAACAAGAATGCCCATTACGTTACCCTCACCACTACCAACATTACCCCAACCCATATTTGATGTCGTATTGTAAGCAAGTTCTAATACGGATTCGGAATTGAATTTGTTTTTAACATTCCATAAATCTGCAAAATTAGGTAACAACTTATAACCGTAAGTACTGGCACCCGGTGCTGTTCCATTTACCAAAGCAAATTCAGCAGCCGCGGCAGCCCACTTCTCTTGCCATAAATAAACTTTACCCAAAACAGCATGCACTGCACCCTGACCTAAACGACCATTTTCTGCAACCGGAATAGTTGTTGGCAAAGCTGTAAGTGATGAAGTTAAATCTGCTTCAATCTGCTTGTAAATATCAGCAGCAGGCACCTGAACAACATCAAACATTTCAGCAGGCGCAATTGGTTTCAAAATCAACGGAATGTTCTTGAAAATACGAACCAAATCAAAGTAAAAGATTGCCCGCAAAGCTTTTGCTTCAGCAATATACCTTGCCTTTGTTGTTGCATCCATCTGGATATTTTCAATTTTATCCAGCAGCACATTTGCCCGGTAAACTCCGGTAAAACCTTTTCCCCATAAATAACTGGGCGCACCAGAGAGTGAGGTTACCGTATAATTGTTCATGGCTTGTAAATCACCCAAATCTGAAGGTGAATCACCACCTGCATAATGATCATCAGAGCCCGAGGCGAAAATATTAAGTTTAGTTATGTAACCAGAACCCTGATTGCCTAATTGGTCATAAACGGCAACCAAGCCATTAAATGCCTGTTGTGGCGTTTTGTAATAGCCTGATTCCAAAATACGCTCTCTTGGATTAACATCCAACTGTTTTTGGCAAGAAACTATCAGTTGTGAAGCAACTACTAAAGCTGCAAAACATAAAATATTCTTTTTCATTTTTAATTAATTTAAAATCCAACTTGTAAACCAAACATGAATGAACGAGCTTGAGGATAAACTCCTCTATCTACACCAAGCACAGTTCCGCCAATTTCAGGATCGTAACCAGTGTAATTGGTAATGGTCCAAAGATTCTCACTCATTACGTATACCCGAACTTTTTGTGCACCGATTTTTTGAATGAAGTTTGTTGGCAGATTGTAACCAAGCTGAAGTGTTTTTAATCTAAAATAATCACCAGCTTCTAAATATTTTTTAGAAAATTTTGTATTGTTTCCATTCGGGTCAGATTGTACCACTCTTGGTTGAGTTGCCGAAGGGTTGCTCGGCGTCCAGCGATCCAGAATTGATGTTTGCCAGTTTGCAAATGTTACATCTAACCTACGCAGACCCTGAAAAATCATATTACCACCAGCACCGTTACCGAAAGCAGTTAAATCAAAGTTTTTGTAGCCTAAGTTTATCGTTAATCCATAAGTGAATGTTGGAAGTGGACTACCTAAATAGGTACGATCTGCAGCTGTTATAGATTCGTTTCCATCAAGATTGGCAAATTTAATATCACCAGGTTTTGCATTAGGTTGTAAAATTGTTCCTCCCGGACCTCTGTACGCATCAACTTCTGCCTGAGTTTGGAAAATGCCAATGCTTTCATATCCATAAAATTCGTTAAAAGCACGGCCTAAACCTGTACGAGTGAAATTACCCATTGTTTGGAAACTTTGTGCATTATCTTCAATGAATGCTTTTCCGGGCAATAATTTAGTCACTTTATTTTTCAAGGTTGAGATATTCGCATTCACCCCAATGTTGAATTCACCGATTTTTTTACGATAGCCCAGTTCAAATTCCAAGCCTGTATTTTGCATATCGCCAATGTTTTGCGCCGCACCACCTGCCGCGCCTACATATAATGGAATGTCAGGTGTTTGCAACACACCCACTGTTTTTTTCTTATACCAAGAGAAGCTTAAATTAAAATCGGTTAAAAAATTCATATCAAAACCAATATCTGTTTGGCGGGTTTCTTCCCATTTCAAATCAGGATTTGATAAAGCAGCCGGGCTCCATCCAATCGTACTGACATCAGTTGTACCGAATGAATAGTTACGTCCGCTACCAACTAATGAAACAAAACGGAAATCACCGATTGCATCGTTACCTGTAACACCATAACTTCCGCGTAATTTTAACGTATTAATTATCTTGTTCTCTGGCCAGAAATCTTCTCTTGTTGGCACCCAACCTACTGATGCGGAAGGGAAATAACCAAATCTGTTGTTACTTCCAAAACGGGAAGATCCATCACGACGAATTACACCGGAGAAGAGATACTTCTCATCGTAATCATAAGTAACCCTGGTAAATAATGAATTTACAACATGTAATGTGTTATCATAACCGCCAGCAAGAATATCGGCCGTTACTGGCTTATACTGCATATTTGCTGAATAAAAATCGGTCGCAATAACATTTTGGAAATTTACATTAATCCCCCTTTGATTGTTATCCATATAATATCCTTGACCTAAAACTGCGAAAGCATGATGTTTACCAAATGATTTCTGATAACTCACTGTATTTTCCCAGTTATAGTTTAAGATGTTATTCATCTCCCTGTTAAAAGATGCTTTACTATTTTGGCTTGATGAATTCAAGTAGAACAATGGCGTAAATGATTCTGCACCATAAAAAGCCAGTTTAGTCGATAGTTGGGTTCTGAATTTTAAATTTTGAATGGGTTCTACCTCTACAAAAGCATTACCAACAATGTTATGGTCCCAGCCGTAATTGCCCAATCTGGTTTGAATATAAGCTAATGGATTAGACATCTCCTGCCCTACTACCGGAGAAATACCATACGGAAAACGTGTTGCCGGATCTCTTATGACATTTGCAATTGTATATGGGGAAGCAGCTGCAGCCGCAGCATTTGTTTCTATTACCGGTGTAATTGGGTCTAAGTTAATAGCAGAACTTAGCGGTCCGCCAAACTCGCTATTTGTATTTCCCAAACTCTGATTAACCGAATGGCTGTAACCTAAATTTTCACCAATTGTAATCCATTTTGCCGGCTTAAAAGTAGAGTTGATACGAATGTTGGCCCTATTAAAATTAGAGATTGGACTTGCTACAATACCATCTACATCCAAGTAGCCAAAAGAGGTATAAAATGTTGCTTTTTCACTTCCTCCGGAAATACTGAATTCGTGTGTTTGTCTGCGGGCATCATTGTTAAAAATTACAGATTGCCAATCAGTGCCTTCACCAAATGCAGCCGGGTTTGCATAGGGAGCTGCTAAACCAGAGTTGACTGCCGATTCATTCCTTATAGTGGCATATTGTGTAGCATTTAATAGATTAAGCTTTTTTGCAGGAGCCATGGTGCCATAAAAACCATTGTAGTTTATAGACAGACCACCTGCTCTACCTTTTTTAGTTGAAATAATAATTACGCCGTTTGCAGCTCTGGCACCGTAAATTGCCTGCGACGCTGCGTCTTTCAAAACCTCAATCGACTCAATGTCATTTTGGTTTAAGTAACCAATACCACCGTTATCGACAATTGCACCATCAACAACCCATAATGGATCATTATTACCTGATGAAGCGAATGAAGTATAACCCCTTACCCTAACGGTGGATGCCGTACCCGGCTGACCATTATTCGCAGCAATTGTTAAGCCTGAAGTTCTTCCTTGCAAGGCCTGCTCAACGCGGTTGATTGGCATTGCCTCCAAATCCTTTGCTTTTACGCTGGATATTGCTCCGGTTACAACACTTTTCTTTTGTGTACCATAACCTACAACGACAACATCAGTTAAATCTTTACTGTCGGTTGCCAATGCTACATTAACCCTGCCGCCTGCAGGCACAGTTATGGTTTGTGTAACCATACCTAATAAACTTACGGTTAATCTTGCACCTACTGACGCCTGAATAGAAAAAAACCCATTTGGATCAGTGGAAGCGGCTCTAGTTGTGCCATCAACTTTGATCGTAACGCCCGGAAGGGGACTGCCGTCTTTCTGGTCTGTTACCTTTCCTGTAACGGCAATATCCTGCGCAAATAGTGCTAGTGGAAATGCCATGATACAGTAAATGAAGAATACGAGTGTAAATCTTCTTCTCATAGAAAATAATATTAAGTTAAAATTTGGTTAGTTCGAGTATGGTTAGTGCCATAACTCATTTCAAATCTATTGAGGAGAAGTAAGATTGTGTAATATTGCCGTGCTACACAAACACTACAAAGCGTATTTTTTTTATCATTGGCCCTACTTTAGACCCTACATAAGCACTACAACAATACGTTAAGTTGCTGATAATTAAAAATATACAGCAAAACGATGAAATATACTACAGAACATTCGAAATCAGCAATTTGAGCCTATTTCTTTCGGGAAATGTCCATCAAAAACTCATATAGATTTACTTCAGGCTTAAGATTAAGCTTTTTTCTCAACCTGTATCTGCCAACTTCTACGGCTTTTATTGTAATGTTCATCAGCTGTGCCATTTCTTTTGAAGATAAATTCATACATAAATAGGCACAAAATTTCAGGTCGTTTTGACTCAGATCAGGATATAAATCTTTTAGCTTATTAAAAAATTCTGTATTCACATGGTTAAAATGAACGCTTAAATGATCCAGTTCCTGATCTTTCTTCTCGACATCTTTAATCAGCCTGATTAGGTGCCTGAAGCTCGGTGAATTTTCAGTAACATTTTCCTGGTTTTTTATGACAGATGAAATTACCTCCTTTATTTTTGCAAGTACCTTTCCCCTTTGCACCAAATGCATGGTCATGGTAGACAGTTCCTTACTTTTATAATTGACCTCAGCTTCCAACTTTTCATTCTGAAGCCTGATAATTTCCTGCTCTGTTCTATCTAACTCTAATTGATGCAGATAACTCATTCTTTCCTGCTCCTTTATATGCTTTTTCTTTTGCCATATGATGAGTAATCTGATAAGTAAGCCGATAATTATCAGGTAGGCAACCTTCATCCATATGGTACTGTACCAAGCAGGCAAAACCACAAAAGTATAACTCACTACATCCGATTCATTCCCGGCATCGGTTCTCGCCTTCACATTAAATGTATATTTGCCATGGGGAAGATTTGTGTAGTCTTTTTCACTTTTAGAATTCCATGCGGACCAGCTATTGTCGAAACCGACCAGCTGATAGCTAAACTTCGTATTTTTTTCATGCTCAAATAAAGTGGAAGAGAATTCGAAATGGATGGAGTTTAATGAATTTTTATATTCCGGTAATTTAGAAAGATCTTGCTTGTTGATTGTAAATCCGTTTCTGGTGAAATAGCCACCGAATACGGTACTATCTTTTTGTCCTGTTAATTTAATCCAGCCAATAAGCACACGCGGTTTGACTCGATTATCTACATATTTTGCGTAGTTAATGTGGTAAGCACCTTTGTTCGCTCCAATAAAAACATTTTTGTTATCAAGCGTATAAATCGATTCGAAACCTCCAACAATTTTTCCATCAAGCTCTGGTAAATAAATGATCGTAAATGCATTTTTGGCTGATGGTTTATGGAAATCAATTACGCCAACTTTTTTATTACTCACAAACCAGACATTTCCATTATCATCTTCTTTTAAAAATTGTATCGAAATGCCGTTTAAGGCATCACCGAACATTTTAAATCTTGAAAAATGATTGTGAACCGCATCGTATTCATAAATACCTCGTACCGTAGCGATTACAACTCTGTTTTTTACACGAAAAACGTAATTATACAATTTGGATGGCAGTCCGTTTTTATCAGAAAAAAGTGTGGTTTTATTTATCTTTTTTTTATCTGCTGAAAGTTCAATTTTGTATACACCGTGATAGGGATGTGATGCCCAGATGTTGTCATTATTATCAACAACAATAAATCTTAAGGTTTCATTTATACCACCGATTTTACCCCCATTTATAAATGCCCCATTTTTATAATTTATACTTTGCAAGCCCTGGTAGGTCCCGGCAAGAATGTTCAGGGCAGGAAAAACATTTTGAAGTGGTTGAAACATCCACGTTCCTGGAAGTGCATAAACTGGTATGGCAACATTTTCTTTTATGATGGATGCGCCATCTTCGTGCGCCATTAATAATTGATTATTGATTTCCTGCAGACCCCAAACCTGGCCCTTTGTATTCTTCACTTCTTCAAAAGCAGAAGTTGACATACTTAAATCTGATGCACTGGTATTGATTTTAGAAGTGTAAAGTCCGTTAGATGTACCGATGTAAATATTTTGATTTATTTTTCCGAATGCATAACTCGTAATCTGTTTATTCCTATCTGGCGAAATATTCTTAATGGCACTATTAATTGCTACATAAGCGATCCCATCGTCTAAAGCCAACCACATATTTTTATCACGATCCAACAATATACCCCGTACATTATTGTTTTGCAAGCCTTCCCTATAATTGTATTTCTGTGTTGGCTCGCCGCTTTTATTCATCAAATAAACTCCTCCCGAAGTTGTCCCAACTGCATAAAGGTTTTCGCTAAGCTGATTAGCAAAAAATATCCTGTCGTTAAAAAAGACATTATCGAGTTTAGTCTTAAACGGAAAAAGCTGATTGTTATAAATTAAAAAAAAACCTTTTTTCAGGGTCGATACCAACAGCGTATCTCCATGGTAGGCAGCTATTGACGTTATCGCAAATTGCTTTAGTGAAGGAGCTGTACAAACCGGCTTCCACACCTCCTTATCGTACAAGAACAAACCTGCATTTTTAGCTTGTGCATATATTCTATTATTTGCCTTACCTAAGTAAGACCATGTTTCAACTGGTTTGTAATTTTTTAATATGCCGTCTTTAAAATGAATAATTGCGCTCACAGAACGAAAAAAAACCTCATCGTTAACAACGGCAATATCCCAGATGTCTGCAATTTTGCGTAAGTTCTCAGGTAATAAATTTAGCAGGGAAGTATATTTTAAAATGCCATGACCATCGGGGAAAAAATAGCCTATTTCATCCTGACCACCTACGTATATTCTGTTCTTTGAATCAATACCGATAGAGCGGACGGATGTAAAGTTTGGCAAGCGGTAGATATTCCAATACCGGCCGTTAAATGTCAGGAGGCCTTCATTGTTGCCAAAGTATAAAATTCCATTTTTGTCTTGTTGAACATCCCAGTTCTGAATACCACCATTGTACTGTTCGTTATTATAGTTTACAATTTGAGGAATACTTAATAAATCCTGGGCTTCGCCAGAAAACATCTGAAGTAATAAGATTAAAACCAGCAGAAATTTCTTCATGGTTACAAGAAAAATAAATATTAGATTTATTTAATCAGATAAGGCTTAACAGCACGTTCCCAAATTTCATAACCAGCCGGGTTCATATGAAGCATATCGTTAACAAACAATTCCCTTCTTGATTTGTCGCCATTAAGCATTTTAGGAAAAATATCTATAAACGATGTATTGGACTCACCAGCTAAAAACTTTTTAATCAGTTGGTTTGAGGCAACTGCCTTTTCCCTGTATTTATCTCTGCTCGGACTTGGCTTTATTGAGATGTATGCGATAGGCGTGAGTGGAAGTTTTGCTCTTATGGCTTTAAATAATAGTATGGTTCTGTTGAGCACGCTATCAGGAGTTACCTTATCATTTACAATATCGTTCTCTCCCACATACAGTACAATTTGACGTGGTTGATAAGGGAAAACAACATCATTAAGATAAAAAGTAATGTCATTGATTACCGCGCCGCCGATACCCCGGTTTAAGGCATTGTATTTGGCGAAAACCTGAGTAAGATTGTCCCATTTTCTAATCGAAGAACTGCCCACAAAAAGAACTGGACGAACAGGCGGTTTAAATAGCTGATCATACTTTTTTATAGTTTGGACATCGTCCCAAAAAGGCGGCTTGTTCTGGGCTGCTGTAGAAAGTACGAATAAAAAAAGTGCTGTAACTAAAAATATGATTTTTCTCATTGCGATAAGCTTTAAGATTGCAAATTCGGCATTAGAATTAGGTTTATCAAAAATACCGGGAAATAAATAAAATTTCCGTAATGCATGCTTGTAAACATGATGAAAGACTATAAATGTAACAGTAACCAACCCCGATGCTAGGTTGAGTAATCGTTGATGCTTAATAGTGACTAAAATTCGGGTAGTTATCGTAAATGAGTTGCGTATTTATACTTAAAAGTATCACTTACAGGAATCATTATATTCGCATAGCTAATCCTATTTTAACAATGACTGGAATTGTGATATCATTTAATCAGCTCGCCAAATTAGGGTGTATAAAAGATATTAACGGGGAGAAAATTAAATTCTATCCCGAATCCTTCGGTTATGACATAGCAACAGGCGACTTAGTCATATACGAAATCGCGCTTGGGGATAAAGGTCTTATCGCAGTTAATATTTCGCTTATTATCCCAAAATTTAGTGAAATTTATCAGCTTAAATCTCCAAAGAAATTAAATCACTTAAACTCTTAATTGATATGGTGAGTGAATGCAATAGGATTGCTATATGTATTTAAAAATAGAACTTGCGTTACACCTAACTATAGCACAAAATAGGCTTCACACAAACCCTTTCTGCTATCTAAAATGTACAATTTCGTTTGCCAGAATAAACACAATCAAGCAAGTTAATGGCAGGATCGAAACCGGTCACAAAATGCAATTCTTAACAAAAGAAATTACAATTGATAATTAATCGGTGAAATCGCCCATTTTCAGTACCATATCGTCGATAATGTTGTATTTTAAGTTTATCCAATTTTTCTTTGTTAATGAGTGACTTAGGATCAGTTTGGTTTTAGGCGTCTGTAGCTGCGGAGAACTTCTCAAAACATCTAAAATGTTTTCAATGTTTTTTGGTTCATAAGTTCTCAGCATTTCTATCCGCATTACAAGTTCTTGTAATGTTTGTAAATGGATTTGGTTCATCATAACAGTTAAGTTTGTTAACAAAAATACAGATCAAAATTTAATCGTTTAACCGTAAAAATACCCTGTCTGCTAAATATTTGACATTTATCAATTCCTTTATTTCATTAGTTCCAGAATTAAGCCTTTTGCTCCCATTTTATAGCTCATAATTGATAAGCTATAGCCTCAATTAACCTTCTTAATCATCTACTTATCGGCCAGCGCCTAGATATAAATCAATTTAGCCTGCCAAAAAAAAAGCCCCCGATAAATAATCGGGGGCCTAAATTCATATTAAGAATTAACTAGTATAATGTAAACTCTACACGACGGTTTTGTTGACGACCAGCTGCAGTTTTATTGGTTGCAATTGGTTGAGATTCACCGTATCCAGTTGCTTCTATTCTCGATGCGTTAGCGCCTTGAGAAACTAAATAAGCTTTCACAGATTCTGCTCTTGCTTTAGATAAACGTAAGTTTAATGCATCTGAACCAGTATTATCAGTATGGCCAGCTAATTTCAAGCTAAAATTCTTTTGAACTAATAAAGCGGCAACTCTGTTTAATGAAGCGTAAGATTTAGAGCGGATAGTTGCTTTATTTAAATCAAACTCTAAGTTTTTGATAGCTGCTGCTACAACTTTACGGTCTTCTTCGGTAACAACCACTTTTTCTACCACTTTTTCCGGAGTTTTTAAAGGACAACCAGCGCCATCTACTACCGTACCTGAAGGTGTACCAGGACATTTATCCAATTTATCAGCAACACCATCACCATCGGTATCTTTTAACAAGTCTGCCATTTCTGAACGTAATTTGGCGTTTTCAGCTTTTTGAGCATCCAGATCGCCTTTTAATGCATTTGCTGCATTCTTAGCGGCTAAAGCTTCATCATAAGTTGCTGCAACCGGGTTATGGAAGGCCAGTTGTTTTCCTTTACCTAAAGCAAACTCCAAACCTGCATAAGCATAGTTATATTTATCGTTACTTGCGCCTTTATATAAACCATCTAAGTTATCTCCATCAACATAATTTATAGTCCACCCTAAATCGATGTTTACACCGTCAGAAACTTTAAATTTCGCACCAACACCAACAGGAATGATTAGCTCACTGATGGTTTTATCACCTGCATATAAAGAGGTACCAGCAGCAGTAGTAATTGTTGGTTTGTAACCAGCTAAACCGGCACCAGCAGAAGCATAAAGCTGAACAGCGTTTTCTTTCCTGAACATATCAATGTTAAAAAGATTGAAAACTGCATTTAAACTTGCAGAATAATTAAGTTTGGTATCGAAAGCAGAAACTGTGTTTGTTGGCGTAAAACCACTGTCAAAAGCTTCTGTATTATCGCCTTTTAATTTTCCCATAACTCCATCTAAACGAAGTGAGAAATAATTAGTTAATTGTTTTTTAACGTACAAACCGTAGCCAAAACTCGTTTTGTTATTGCTGAAGTCGTTTTTTCCGCCTAGAGGAGAAAGTGGCGTTAAAGCCCCTGCGTTAACACCAATTGACCAGGTTCTGAATTGAGCTGTTGTTGCCGGTTCCTGTGCCACAGCTACGGTACCTGCAAATAATCCGGCTAATACGACCGGTAAGGATTTAAATAAATTTGATTTCATGTCTTTTAAGTTTAACGTTAATAAGCGTTGCCGTCTTATTACAACTGTCATACCAAAAAGCTCATTTAGAGAAAATATTTTGAAATTAATGTGTATTAATACCCTATTGCCTTGTCATCACCACGCGGATCCGCACCTCCCTGATATGCACCCCACTTTGTCTTTAGAATCGCATCAACCCTTCCGATTGCGCCACGGGGTAGAATTCTGTATCCTTTAGCCTTTAATTTTTCAGTCGTTATGCTATCCAATGCATCCTTTTCTGTATACACTTCATCTGGTAACCATTGATGATGGAATTTTTTCGCAGACACTGCAGCTTGCATAGGCATGCCGAAATCGATTACATTTATTATGGTTTGAAAAACAGACGTTATAATGGTAGAGCCTCCGGGTGTACCTACAACCATGAATAGTTTTCCATCTTTTTCAACAATACTTGGAGTCATGGAACTAAGCATTCTTTTATTAGGAGCAATTGCATTTGCCTCTCCGCCAACTAAACCATACATATTTGGTGCTCCGGGCTTTACAGAAAAATCATCCATCTCATTATTCAATAAAAATCCGGCACCCTTAACCACTACCAATGAACCATAAGAACCATTCAAAGTCGTTGTTATAGACACGGCATTGCCATATCTATCAACAATAGAAAAATGCGTAGTCTCTTCATGTTCTTTGCCCTTAACATTGCCGGCCAGAACAGTACTACTTGGCGTAGCTGAATCCCACCTGAAAGTCGACATACGTTGTGTGTTATAGTTTCTATCCAGCAGTTCGTTTTTCGGAACGTTATAAAAATCAGGATCGCCCAGATGAGTTGCCCTATCTGCATAAACTCTTCTCTCAGCTTCAACAATTACCTGAACAGTGGAATCAGAATTATGACCCCATCTTTTAAGCGGATATGGCTCTACGCTCTGCAACAACTGCACCAGCGCAATGCCACCACTCGACGTGGGTGGCATGGTTATAATTTTATAACCACGATAATCTCCGGTAATTGGCTTGCGCCATACGGAATGATAATTTTGCAAGTCTGCTTTTGTAATTATTCCTTTTCCTTTTTGCATTTCAGCAACAATAGCATCGGCAACAACTCCTTCGTAAAAACCAGCTCTCCCTTTTTCCTGAACTAGCTTTAAGGTATTGGCCAACTCTGACTGAACCAACAAATCATTTTCCTTCCAGGTACTTTCCAGGCTGATAAAGGCAGTACCATCAGGATTAAATTTCATAAAATCCCTGTGCAGGCTATTTAATTCTGAAGCTTGTCTTTTTGTAATTTTAAATCCATTTTGAGCCAAATCCACTGCTGGCTGAACCACGGCTGCCCAGCTTAATTTCCCATATTTCTTATGGGCTTCAACCATACCATCAACTGAACCCGGAACCCCTGCCGCAAGATGGCCAAACAAGCTTTTAGCGATTATGGGTTTACCCGCACTATCCAGGTACATGTCCCTTCCTGCAGATGAAGCTGCTTTTTCTCTGAAATCTAAAGCATTAATTTCTCCTTCAGCTGAGCGAAAAACCATAAAACCACCGCCACCAATATTCCCTGCATTAGGATAGACTACGGCCAGCGCAAACTGAACAGCTACGGCTGCATCGACTGCATTACCACCCTTTTTTAAGATAGCTACACCGACTTCCGAAGCTTCCGGATGGGCAGATACCACCATCCCGTTTCTATATTCACCACTGTTATTTTTGCCAAGCTGACCGCTAACACAGCCAGAAATAAAAGTTGCGCCTACTAAAAAATAAGCCAAACAAAATACACTAGTATGGTGCTTTATAATCTTCAGCATCTTTATAAATTTTTTCAATCACACTGCCATTTTTTTCAGTGATAATCTTTCTTTTCAGACTTAATTTTGGAGTAAGTTCACCACCATCAATACTCCATTCTTTAGGCAAAAGCGCAAATCTTTTAACTTGTTCCCACTTACCAAAACCGGTACCCGCAGCTTCAATTACTTCCTTATATTTTATCAGAACCTGCTCGTTTTTAATGATTTCTTCATTTGAAATGAAGGCGATTCCCTTTCTGCCTGCCCATGTTTTTAAAGTTTCAAAATTCGGCACGATCAAAGCAGATGGAAATTTCCTGTTTTCCCCTAAAACCATTATTTGCTCTATAAAAATAGATTCTTTATATTTATTTTCAAGCATCTGAGGTGCAATATATTTTCCTCCTGCAGTTTTGAACATCTCCTTTTTACGATCCGTAATTCTTAAAAAGCGATTGTCGACCAGCTCACCTATGTCACCTGTATGGAACCAGCCATCTTTATCAACAGCCTCATCTGTTAAATCAGGGCGATTGTAATAGCCTTTCATTACCTGGTGCCCTCGGGTTAAAACCTCACCGTCCTGTGCAATTTTAACTTCAACACCTTTTATAACCTCACCAACAGAGCCAAACATGGTTCCACCAAAGTGATTTACAGTTATTACCGGAGAAGTTTCTGTTAAGCCGTAACCTTCAAAAACAGGCATACCCGCAGCCCAGAAAATCCTGGCCAATCTTGGATTAAGAGCGGCGCCTCCAGATACAATAACGACAATTTCCCCGCCTAAAGCCTCCTGCCACTTTTTAAATACCAGTTTACGAGCAATGTTTAACTTAAAATTGTACCAGGCTCCGCTATCGGTTGTGTATTTCTCAGCCAAAGCAACAGACCAGAAGAAAATGGCTTTTTTAACACCCGTCAGGGCTTTACCCTTCTCCATAATTTTATCATATACTTTTTCAAGCAAACGTGGTACTGTTGAGAAAGCGTTTGGTTTTACATGTTGTATATCTGCAACAATAGTTTCCATACTTTCGGCATAATAAACAGAAGTACGGTTAAACAAATACAGGTAGATTATCATCCTTTCGAAGATGTGCGATAAGGGAAGAAAGCTTAATCCTTTCTTGACGCCTTCAGGCATAACAACAGCCGAATTTTCGAAATTTGCGACCAAATTATGATGGGTAAGCATAACCCCTTTCGGCGTCCCTGTTGTCCCTGAAGTATATATTATAGTTAAAATATCTTGCGGTGCCACTTTGCTCCTGTACTCGTCGAGGTTAATTTCGGTACTTGATTTACCTTCATCAATTAATGTGCTCCAGTTTTTTGCTCCTGCAACTTCATTAAACGAATAAATCTTTATTTCAGGATTTACAGCTTCGACATTTGGTTTAACCTTTTTGTATAATTCTTCATCAGCTACAAAAATGACTGTGATTTCAGCATCCTTTAAAATAAACTGGATATCTTGATCGGCCAATGTTGGGTAAAGTGGAATTTGATAGGCACCAATTTGATTGGCTGCAAAATCTGCAACATTCCATTCCGGGCGATTATGAGACATTACTGCAACACGGCCAGCTTTACCAATTCCTAGTTTTATCAAACCGCGACTTAAATCATTTACGGATTCGCAAAATTGGGAAGTACTGTAATTAACCCACTTGCCACTTATTTTTCCATTGATGAATTCTTGCTGAGGTTGCTCAAGGCTATATTTTAAAAGATCGAATACCCGTGTAATTGCTGCAGCCATAAAATTATAATATTTGGTTAAGTTAAAAAATCCAAACATAAAGATTAGTACCTCTATGATCTTTAATCGAAAAAATTTTACCCGATTAGAAATACCGGATCTGAATGCGATATTTTGAATAAACTTAGCAATTACAAAATTACTATGCAAGCATTGTTTTTATCCAACTAAATTTTTACCTGAAAAACATAATCGGCACTAAAGTTGTTAGGCTGATATCTTTAAAAACATATAAATATTTAGATTATGAAAAAATTACTTTTTACTATTTTCGGATGTGCAGCCCTATTTGCAATGAGTATAACAGACGTTAAAGCTCAAAACTACAAAACAGGGGTTGGCTTAGGTCTTGATTTCGGCGACGGTGCAACTTTAGTTGGTCCTTCGTTAAGACACCACTTCAGTAGAAAAGGTGCAGTCCAAGGTGAGGTTTTATTTGGTGGTAATTCAACCATTATTCAGGGATTCCTTCAATACAATACGCCAATTAAAGGTGCAGCAGGTTTGGATTTCTATGCTGGTGGCGGACCTTCTATTCAGTTATATGACGGAGGTTCAAGTTTTTATTTAGTACCAATGGCTGGTTTAGACTATAAATTTAATGGCGCTCCTTTAGCATTGGCTTTAGATTGGAGACCAAGACTATATATTGGCGACAACGATAGCGATTTTAACGCCGGAAGATTTGGCCTAGGTTTCAGATATACTTTTTAAGCTTTAATACTCAAAAGAAAACCCCGTCCGGAATTTTTCGGACGGGGTTTTTTGTTATACTTTCAGGTTAGATTAAATACCCATCCATTTCTTGAGCACTGTTTTCTGTGCAGTCGTCGCATTTTCATCTATCGTGGCTTTTAAGCGAACACTTGGATTTGCTTTTAAAGTTAATATGATTTCCTTTTCAATTCCATCACGTTTCACTTTCAATTTCAGCGAATCGCCAATGTTCTTTTTAGCTACTAAGGGTAACACTTCCAAAGAAACCATTGGTGAGCGCAGTTTAATATTACTTAAAGCGTCGCCTATTGAAGTGTCATCAAGAGAAATAATTACGTCATTAACATTTAAGCCGGCATCCCATGCCGCAGAACTACGTGCTGTGTAGGTTACGGTTAAACCATCATTTCCTAATTGAGCCGCAGCACCTGTTACCGGTTTATCCGGCGTCGCATTTTCAGTGGAAACCTTTACACCTGCAAACCCAAAATATTTAACATACTCGGCATCATCTACGCCATTTACATATTTAGCCCAGAAATTTGTAAAACTTATTCCTGAAATTTTCTCAACCATCGCTTTAAACTCCGCATCCGTATAGCCACGTTTAAGGGACTTGCATTGCAGATACATGGCTTTCATCACATCATCCAGGCTTTTAGCACCTTTTGTTGCATTGATAATTTCCAGGTCCATTAAAATACCGATAACTTCACCTTTGTTATAATAGGATATGGATGTGTTTTTAGAATTTTCGTTAGGGCGATAACCAATAATCCATGCATCATAGCTGGATGCAGCAGCAGATTGCACTTTTGCGCCTGGTGTATTTAAAACAGTTGCTATTCCGCCGGCAAGTGCATTCACAAACCCATTCGGATCGCTGAAACCAGCTCTTAAAATGTATTTGTTTTCGTAATATGAGGTAAAACCTTCTGCAACCCAAAGGTTCGTGGTGTAATTTTCGTTATCGTAATCAAATGGACCCAAAGCAATCGGGCGTAAGCGTTTTACATTCCAAAGGTGATGGTATTCATGGGCAACTAACCCTAAGAAACCTTTATATCCAGCGTCGGTACTATAAGCATTCCTGCTTGCGCCTAATGTAGTCGAATTTAAATGTTCTAAACCACCACCTCCACGAGCGAAATTATGCACGATAAACAAGTAGTATTTATTTGGATTTTCGCCATAAACTGCAGTTTCCTGTTCTACAATCTTGGCCATATCTACTTTTAGTTTTTCTTTGTCGTAGTTACCCCCACCATACATCGCAACTTCATGGCGAACGCCCGAAGCCAGAAATTCAAAAGTATCCTGGTTTCCAACTTCTATCGGACTATCATACAGAATATCAAAATCACTTGCCCTGTAGGTAAATGTTTCTCCTGTAACCAGTGGCATACCTGTAGAAACTTTACTCCATGTTTTGTGCGGGATAATTTTTACCGTGCTCGGCGATTGAATCATCCCTGCCGGGTGCATAAAAATACCTGTTGGCGATAAAAAAGCGTGTGATTCATCAATAAAGGCCGTGCGAACCGAGATCTCAAAAGCATAAACACGGTAGTTTATTTTAATATCATTTGCTTTGGCGGAGAAAACCCTCCAGATGTTCTTTCTTACTTTTTCTACTTTTAATTTTTTACCGGAAGCTGATGCGGTAAAGCCTTCAACACTTTTTTCGAACTCGCGAATCAGATAAGAACCTGGTGTCCATACGGGCATTTTAACATCCACATAATCTTTAGCCAGACCAGAAATGTTCATCTGCACTTCTGCGTAATGTGCCTGAGGTTCTTTAAAGGAAACCTCGAAACCTATTTTTACCTGCGCCTTCGCTGCCATAATAAATGTTAGTAATGCAACTAAACTTAAAATCGATTTTTTAGTAAACATATAAATGTGTTTTGCCACAAATTTATAGTTTCTCTCCATCCTTTAAAATTTAAATGCCAATCGAACGATAATATTACTCAATCAGATTTAAAATGATTTTGAATCCGTAGCCCCGTTAAAATAACAGACGCCGGGTAAAGCGCTATATATGGACTAGACAAGTTCCATTAGGAGGATGCCAGGTATTTCCAGGACAGATGCAAAGCTATATCAGGACTAAATATACTAAGGTTTAACAATGCTTTGTTCGACTCTCGTTCGACTCTTGTTCGGGAAATCGGCCTTTAAACCCCATTTTTAGCAACGTTTCCCGAACAAGTCCCGAAGAAACCCGGAGAATAATATTATTTAACCTTCAAAATTGAAACCGCGTATAGCCTGTTGTCACATAACCACAAGGTAATTTAGTAACATCCTTAATACAACAAATTTATGATTAAACTATTTGAATATTTTTACAAGCTTTTTAAGGTTATTACATATATTAATTTTCTAGAAAGACGATCCACGCACAAATGAAAAAAAGATATATTATTTACACTGTTCTGGCCTTGGGCCTTGCCTATCTGATTTATTACCGAATTAATGCAAATAAGAAACTTGAAGGCAAAGGAGGAGGAGCGCCATCCGGCCAGGGTAAAGGTGGCAAGGATGGAAAACCTTCGCCAGCGGTAACAGTTGATGGCGTAATTGTTAAATTATCCCAATTCGATAATGATTTGGAAATTACCGGCGCAATCGAAGCGAATGAATCTGTTATATTGAAAAGCGAAGTTTCAGGCCTTGTAACCGGTATCTATTTTAAAGAGGGTTCAAATGTTAGCAAAGGAAGTGTTTTAGTTAAAGTTAATGACAGGGATATTCAGGCCCAGCTGCAGGATGCACTTACCAAACAAAGGCTATCATCTACAAATGAAAACAGGGCAAAGCAACTGCTGGCCAAAGGCGCAATAAGCCAGGAAGAATACGATACAGCACTTGCAGATTTAAAGTCATTTCAATCACAAACCAATTTGATAAGGGCTCAGCTTGCTAAAACAACAATACGTGCCCCATTTAGCGGTAAGGTTGGATTACGCAGCATTTCAGCGGGAACTTATTTAACCCCGGCAACCGTCATTGCAAATCTGGTAAATACAAACCCGGTTAAAATTACATTTTCAATACCCGAGAAATATGCAGGTCAGATTAAAATCGGCTCCGAAATCTCATTCACTACCGATGGTTCAGATAAAAAAAATACAGGAAAGGTTTATGCAATAGAACCAGGTATTAACACAGCAACACGTACCTTGCAGTTGCGTGCCCTTGCGCCAAATGCTGACAACACATTACTGCCAGGTTCATTTGCTAAAATTAAACTGGCACTCAATACATTACAAAACGCGATTCTTATTCCGAATGAAGCGGTAATTCCGGTACTAAAAGGAAAAATCGTTTACATACAAAAAGACGGCAAAGCACAGGAAGTAAAAGTAGAAGCAGGGACCCGGACAGATGAAAACATTGTGATCACTTCAGGCTTAAAAGCCGGAGATACCGTTTTAACCACAGGTTCGATGGCCCTAAAGAAAGATGCCCCTGTTAAAGTTAATCTGGTTAAACAATAATTATGAGTATCTCCACCACCAGTATAAAAAGACCGGTTCTTGCTATAGTTATGAACCTGCTGATTGTTCTTTTTGGCATAATCGGATACAATTTCCTTGGTGTTAGGGAATACCCCTCCATCGATCCAACGGTTGTTTCGGTTAGAACATCCTACCCCGGCGCTAATTCAGATATTATTGAGTCCCAGATTACAGAACCATTAGAGAAATCCATTAACTCAATTGATGGTATACGGAACATTTCTTCTTCCAGTAACCAGGGTACAAGTAACATCACTATAGAATTTAATCTGGACAAAAATATTGAGGAAGCTACGAATGATGTTCGTGATAAGGTTTCCCAAGCGGCCAGAACCTTACCAAAAGATATTGATGGATTGCCAATCGTGAGTAAAGCAGATGCAAACTCTGATGCAATTTTATCGATGACCATTCAAAGTGATAAAAGAAATACGCTGGAATTGAGTGATTTTGCAGAAAATGTAATTGCAGACAGAATTCAAACCATTCCAGGTGTTAGTAGTGTTCAAATCCAGGGGCAGCGAAAATACGCCATGCGCATATGGATGGACCCGAATAAACTGAGTGCTTACGGTTTAACCGCCCAGGATATTGTAACGGCCTTGGATAATGAAAACGTAGAGCTGCCATCGGGAAAAATTACAGGTGCCACAACGGAATTAACTGTTAAGACCTTAGGAAAACTAACTAATGAAACCCAGTTTAATAACCTGATTCTAAAAGCAGACAGCAACCAGGTAATTAAACTGAGAGATGTAGGTTATGCCGTTTTAGGACCCGAAAATGAGGAAACCGTATTAAGGGAATCAGGAAGGCCAATGGTTGCCGTGGCTATTATTCCTCAGCCAGGCGCGAACTATTTAGACATCAGCAAAGAATTTTATAAACGTTTTGATAAACTTAAGGCAGATATTCCCCAGGATATAAAATTAAAAGTTGCTTTAGATACCACACTTTTTATTAAACGTTCTGTTACTGAAGTTGCAGAAACAATCGGCCTCTCTCTTGTATTGGTAATTTTGATCATTTACCTGTTCTTTAGGGATTGGGGCATTGCATTCCGCCCTTTAATCGATATTCCGGTTTCCCTGATTTTTACATTCTTTATTATGTATGCTTTTGGTTTTTCCATAAACGTACTGAGTTTACTGGCAATTGTATTAGCAACCGGACTTGTTGTAGATGATGGCATCGTGGTAACAGAAAACATTTTCAAAAAGGTAGAAGAAGGCATGTCGCCATTTGAGGCGGCAATCAAGGGTTCAAATGAGATTTTCTTTGCCGTAATTTCAATTTCAATTACGCTTGCAGCCGTGTTCCTTCCCGTAATCTTTCTCCAAGGATTTGTTGGCCGTTTGTTCAGGGAATTTGGTGTTGTAATTGGTGCAGCAGTATTGGTTTCGGCATTTGTGTCGCTTACATTAACGCCTATGCTGAATGCCTACCTGATGAAAAAAGGTGGACATAAACCTTCCCGGTTTTACAATTGGACGGAGCCTTATTTCGTTAAGTTAAACAATGCGTACGAATCAAACCTGAATAAATTTCTTGATAAAAGGTGGCTTTCTGCACCAATTATTTTGGTTTGTATGGGAATGATTTTTCTGTTCTGGAAGATTCTGCCTAAAGAAACCGCACCTTACGATGATAGAAGCGCCATTAATATAAACGTGAGTACACCGGAAGGTGCTTCATTTGCTTACACGGATAAGTTTATCATGGAAATTAATCAGATGATAATCGATTCCGTGCCCGAAAAAAATGTTAACATTACGATAACCTCACCGGGATTTGGTGGTGCAGGTGCTACCAACTCCGGGTTCGTGCGTATGGGCCTTGTAAACCCCGAAGACAGGGAACGTTCACAAAAGGAAATCGCCGATATGCTAACTAAAATCACCAAAAAGTATAGCGAAGGTAAAACCATTGTGAATCAGCAGCCTACAATTTCGGTTGGTCGGCGGGGCGGATTGCCAATTAGTTACATTATTCAGGCACAAAATTTTGAAAAACTCCGCGAGAAGGTGCCTTTATTTATGGATGCAGTTAGTAAGGATCCAACATTTACAGTTTCTGATGTTAACCTGAAATTCAATAAACCCGAAATTAATTTAACTATTGACAGAGACAAAGCGAAAAACTTGGGCGTTTCAATTGCTGCAATCGCCCAAACATTAAACCTCGGCCTAAGCGGACAACGTTTTTCGTATTTCTTCATGAATGGAAAACAATACCAGGTTATCGGCCAGTTTGATAGAAGTGACCGAAAAGATCCTTTAGATTTAAGTTCAGTCTATGTGCGTAGTGATAACGGAAATTTGGTTCAGCTGGATAATGTAGTTACTGCTAAAGAAGAAAGCAGTCCGCCGCAATTATACAGGAACAATCGCTTTATCTCTGCAACGGTTTCAGCAGGCCTGGCACCGGGCAGAAGCATTGGCGAAGGTATTGATGCAATGGACCAGATTGCGGCTAAAGTTTTGGACGAAACCTTTTCTACCGATTTAAGCGGTGAATCACGCGATTTTAAAGAAAGTTCATCGAATACTTTTTTTGCCTTCGGTTTAGCATTGTTATTGGTTTATTTGATTCTATCTGCGCAGTTCGAAAGTTTTAAGGATCCGGTAATCATCATTTTAACCGTGCCCATGGCTGTTGCAGGCGCATTTCTGTCGTTATGGTTATGTGGTCAGAGCTGGAATATTTTCAGTCAAATCGGTACAATTATGTTAATTGGCCTGGTAACAAAAAACGGGATTTTAATCGTTGAATTCGCCAATCAGCTAAAAGAAAAGGGCACACCCATTCCTGAAGCCATTCGCGAGGCATCGGTATCTCGTCTACGCCCAATTTTAATGACTAGTTTAGCGATCGCTATCGGTGCTTTACCAATAGCCTTGGCGCTTGGTGCTGCAGCAAAAAGCAGGATGAGTATGGGTACTGTTATCGTAGGGGGAACTATGTTTTCTTTGATTTTAACATTGTTTGTTATACCTGCAATTTACTCTTACTGGGCAAAACCATATAAGCCAAATAAAGATTTAAAAGAAGCAGAACGCTTTGAACATGAAGCTTTGGAAGGAACGAAATAAAAAATGATTAACAGAATGAATTTTATCGTAGTAATGATGACCATCCTGTCTTTAGTAGCCAGAGGACAGGAAAGGTTAACCTTGCAAGAGGCCGTTACGATTGCAATGCAAAACAACTACGACATTAAGATAGGTAAAAATAATCTTACCATTGCTAAAAACAATGCAAACATCGGCAACGCAGGAATGCTGCCAAATTTAACAGGAAATTATTCCAACGGAGGAAGTATTCAAAACACCCGGCAAACACCGGCAACCGGTGCAGACAGGGTTATAACGGGTGCAAGAAGCACAAATATTGATATCGGAGCTGATTTAAACTGGACCGTATTTGATGGCTTTAGCATGTTTGCAAATTACGAGCGGTTGAAAGAACTTCAGAAACAAGGTGAAGTCACATCACGCTTAGCGATTTTAACTACAATAGCTGATGTAATTACAGCGTATTACGACGTGGTAAGGCAACAAAAGTTAGTTATAGCAGCAGATAGCGCCATAGACATTTCGGTATTCAGAGAAAAGATAGCAAAAGCCAAGCTACAGCTGGGCAGAGGTGCAAAACTTGATGTTTTAACTGCCCAGGTAGATTACAATACGGATACATCAAATTATCTGCAGCAAAAAAATGCACTACAAGTGGCAAAAGTTCGTTTAAATCAGTTAATGGTACGAAATGTAAACCTTACTTTTTACGTGGATAATGATATCAATATAGATCAGGTTCTCGTTTATAGCCAATTGGCAGAACTGGCAGAAAAACAAAATCCCAATGTCCAGAATGCTTTTATTAACCAACGAGTCGCAGCACTTAATTTAAAATCGATAAAAGGCGCCCGGTATCCCGTTATAAGCTTAAATTCAGGCTACAGCAGAACCAACAGTACCTCTCCTACCGGCTTTAATCAGAAATTTGCGGCCAACGGATTTACTTACGGTGTAGGGGCAAGTTTAAATATCTTTAACGGATTTCTACAAAGGCAGCAAGAACGGAATGCCAAAATAGACATCGAAAATTCAACTCTAAATCTCGAGAAAACAAAGCTAGACGTTAGTACGCAATTGCTTACCGCCTATCAGAACTACAGCACTTACCTGGATTTGGTTAAATTGGAACAAAGAAATGTAGATATCGCTAAAGAAAACTTAGACATTACCCTTGTGAAGTACCGGTTAGGCAGCATTGCACCTTTAGAGTTAAGAGAAGCACAACGCAATTCAATTGATGCACAAAACCGGTTTATAGAGATGCAGTATCAAGCAAAGCTTGCGGAAATCACTTTAAAAGAAATAAGTGGTAGCATTAGTTTAACCAATTAATTTTTATATTTATTGCCATGATACTCGTCGCAGATAGTGGCTCATCCAAAACAGATTGGATGGGCTATTTCAATGGAAAAACCATTAAATTTAACACACAAGGAATAAACCCTTATTTTTTAAATGAGCAGGATATTAGCCGTATTATTTTAAAAAATGAAGTTATTTCACCACTTATAGGTGAAGTTAAGGAGATTTATTTCTTTGGTTCCGGATGTTCATCTCCCGATAAGAGGGAAGTGGTCTCCAATGGTTTATCTGCCGTTTTCACCAGTGCATTTATATCTGTTGAACACGACCTTTTAGGTTCTGTTTATGCAACATGTGGCAATTCAGAAGGGCTCAATTGTATTTTGGGAACCGGATCTAACATTTGCTATTTTGACGGAAAAAAAATTCACGATGGCCATCACGGCTTAGGGTATGTACTTGGAGATGAGGGTTCAGGAACTTTTTTTGGAAAAAAAGTTTTGTTGAGCTATTTGTATAAAAAAATGCCGGCAGATTTGGAAGCGGACTTTAAAAAGGCATTTCCTGCTGAAAAAGAGCAAATCATAACGAACATATATCAGAAACCTTTCCCTAACATCTACCTCGCGGGATTTAGTCGGTTTCTAGCCAACCATTATGAGCATATTTTCGTTAAAGAGACGCTGAAGAAAGGTTTCCAGGAATTTGTTGACACCAACATTAAAGATTACCCCAATTACAAAACTGTTCCTTGCCACTTCGTTGGTTCAATAGCCTATTATTATCAGGATATATTAAAAGACGTTTTAAAAGAGAACGGAATTAAAGTAGGCAAAATTTTACAAAAGCCCATTCAGGATTTGTATGAGTTTATCCTGCAAAAAGAAAATATAACAAAACAAGCCATATAAGAACCTATTTGAAATATTAATAAAATCTTAAAACATTGTAAACATAACATCAATCCTATTGTTATTAATACAATGCATAATTGCTAAAGCACATGAAGAGAATACTGGTAGTTGATGACGATATTGAGGTTTTAGAAACCATACAATTGATATTGGAAATAGGCGGATTTAAAGTTTCTGCACTTAACAACGGCGAAGAGGTTTTTGATAGAATAGAAAGCTTTAAACCAGACTTGATATTACTTGACATCTCACTCGGACACATCGATGGCCGCGTACTTTGCGAACAATTAAAATCGGTGGATTCGACATCAAAAATACCGATTCTTTTAATTTCCGGCCTTTACGATCCTAAAGACTTCACCACTTTAAATTATGGTCAGGACGATTTTTTATCCAAACCATTTCAAATGGATGTATTGCTTAAAAAAATCAGTAAGATTCTTACCCTTGAAGAAAGTGAACCGAGTTTTCATTTAAATTAATAAATATTAAAGCCGATGCCAATGCATCGGCTTTTGCTATAGTTATCTAATGGAGTCAAGATCGTACCTCCAGGAAATTACAGTTCACATTTTCGGCATTACCAAATACCCTATCGGTGCCATTTCAAAATATGTTTGATTTTGCTCTAAAAAGAAATCATCATATCAAAAATCTTCAACATTACGGATCAGAAGTTCGCTCAGCAAGCTGTCATTTTGGCAAATATCAGGCTTTGGAACAGGCCTTGTTATGCAGCATATGTATTAAACAATTTATTTACATATGAGCATACAGGAAAAAGGAAGCATCTCCATTCATACGGAGAACATCTTCCCGATAATTAAGAAATTTTTATACTCAGACAACGAGATTTTTCTTCGCGAGCTTGTCTCTAATGCAGTAGATGCTGTTCAGAAAATTAAAAGATTAGGCTCATTAGGTCAGTTCAATGGCGAAGTAGGCGAACCTTTGGTGCAGGTTGCGGTTGATAAAACAGCAAAAACCATAACCATTAGTGATAATGGTTTAGGTATGACAGCTGAAGAGATTAAAAAATACATCAATCAAGTCGCATTTTCTGGTGCAAGTGAATTTGTAGAGAAATTTAAGGATGCTAAAGATGCTAATGAAATCATCGGTAAATTCGGTTTAGGATTTTATTCAGCCTTTATGGTTGCAGATTTAGTCGAAATTCAAACTTTATCTTACCAGGAAGGTGCAGAACCAGCTCGCTGGGTTTGCGATGGTAGTACAGAATTTGAAATTACTGAAGGCACAAAAACCACTCGTGGTACCGATATTATTCTTCATGTAAATAAAGATTCTGAAGAGTTTTTAGAAGAATCGAAACTGCAGGAAATTCTTAATAAATACGCTAAATTTTTGCCTGTTCCGATTAAATTTGGTACTAAAACAGAATCAGAAGAAGACGGCGAAGACGAAGAAGGAAAGAAAAAATATAAAGATGTAGTAGTTGATAACATTATCAATACAACAAGCCCGATCTGGACAAAAGCACCTGCAGATTTGTCAGACGAAGATTACTTAAGTTTCTACCGCGAATTATATCCGTTTAGTGAAGAGCCATTGTTCTGGATTCACTTAAATGTTGATTATCCATTTAACTTAACTGGTGTATTGTATTTCCCTAAGTTGAAAAACGACTTCGAAATGCAACGCAATAAAATCAAATTGTATTCCCGCCAGGTATTCATTACAGATGAAGTTAAAGATATCGTTCCGGAATTTTTGATGTTATTACACGGTGTTATCGATTCACCAGATATTCCATTGAACGTATCCCGCAGTTTCTTACAGGCTGATGGAAATGTGAAAAAAATTAACAACTACATTACAAAAAAAGTAGCAGATAAATTATCCGAACTATTTAACAAAGACCGTAAATCTTTCGAAGATAAATGGAAAGACATTGGTTTATTCGTTAAATACGGAATGATTAGCGAAGAGAAATTCTATGATAAAGCAAAGGATTTCGCTTTGGTTGGGAACACCAAAAATGAACTGTTCACGCTGAATGAGTATAAAGATAAAGTTGCCCACTTACAAACAGATAAAAACGGAACGGTAGTCTATTTGTACTCAAACGATGCTTCAAAACAAGACGCTTTTATCCAGTCGGCCAACAAGAAAGATTATGATGTGTTAGTGTTGGATTCTCCGATTGATAATCACTTCATCCAACAACTAGAGCAAAAACTAGAAAAAACTTCTATCAAACGTGTTGATTCGAGTGTTGCTGATAAACTAATTGAAAAAGATGAAGTTAACGAGCACGTTTTAAGTGAAGATCAGGTAAAAGAAGTAACTACAATTTTCGAGAAAGCCATTACCAAGCCAGGAATGCAGGTGGAAGTTGTTGCCCTAAATCCGGATGAATTACCGGTTACCATCACCATGGATGAATTTATGCGTCGTATGAAAGATATGGCTGCTATGGGCGGCGGAATGGGTTTTTATGGCCAAATGCCTGATAGTTATAAGGTTGCCATAAATGGAAACCATAAACTGGTTAGTAAAATTTTAAAGGCAGAAGGTGAAGAGCAAAGCAATTTGGCAAAGCAGGCTGTCGATTTGGCCTTACTTGCTCAAGGCATGCTAACTGGTGCAGAATTAACTGCTTTTGTTAGCAGAAGTGTTGAATTAATATAATGCGGTAAAAATAAAAAGTCCCGATTTGCAGTGCACATCGGGACTTTTTTATAGCAGTAAAATATTGTACTTAACTTGCAACGTTTTGTTTAACATTAAAATAATCTTTGTGCTCTTCTAACATCTTCGCTATGGTAGCGGCTTTAGTATCTTTAACATTGAATACAAACAGAGGCTCTTGTTTCTTTTTACTCCGAACCATTTTTTCTGTATAAAAGCGATACTCTAAGCCATTGGTCAATAAACCATATTTTGCTTTCGTTTTACGGAAATATTTGGATAAACGCGAGTCATTAATATCTAAGGTATCTTCATGATGTCTGCACTCCACTAAAATAGCAGGCTCACCGTCTTTCATAATGGTATAGTCAACTTTTTTACTTTTCTTAACACCAAAGTCTAAAACAGCTTCAGATTGAACCTCGGAAGGATTGAAAACATCGAAGCCTAATATCTGGATAAAAGGCATAACTAATGCGTTTCTCGTTAAATCTTCTGATTGAACCTGGGGAAGCATTTTTTTGATTCTCACGGCAAATTGTCCGATTTCGTCTTTAAGTTCCATGTTAATATATTTTTTGTTATGTATAACTTCTGTTCATCAAAAGCGCTTATTGTCAAATCCCACAGTGTGTATGGCCTTTCAATTTAATTATCCAGGCTACACATACTGAAGGCAGGCAGATGTTTAATCAAAAAGATGTTATACAAAAAATATAAATTATCTAGTTGATCATTCGTTTTTGGCAAACAGTAATAAAGATTATAAAATAGTCATACGTAATTAATTTTTTTACATCAACCCTTCAAAATATTACATCAAATACGACTATTTTAAACAAACGCCTGGAAAAGATTTTTTATCACAGATATATGAACAAATTCTTTTTTTTGGCTAACTTGCATATGATTCCAAACTCACTTTATAATAATCATGAACTTAAAATGCGTTGTTATTGACGATGAACAACATGCTATCGAGGTATTAACTGACCATATAGCTGAAATGCCCGGGCTAACAGTATTTAAAACTTTTACCAGCCCTGTGCAGGCCCTAACCGAAATTAGTGTAGGCGACGAAATTGATTTATTGTTCATGGATATTGATATGCCAGGAATAAATGGGTTGGAACTTGCTAAGAATATCAGGGAAAAAGCCAAATACCTTATTTTCACTACAGCACATCCGGATTATGCACTTCAGGCATTTGATGTACAATCAGATCAATATCTTCTTAAACCTATTTCATTTGCAAAGTTTGCTTTAGGGATCGATAGAATTTTGAAAAAAGAAGCAATTAATGCTAAAAATGCAGCTAAAGAAGCAGATCAGGTGGCAGCCTTATACATTAAAGGCGATCATAAATATGCATTTTCGAATATTTTAATTGATGATATTTTATACATCAGGGCTTTGCAAAATTATATTCAGATAATTACAAAGACAGAAACCAATACGACTTACCTTACTTTAAAGGAAATTGAAAAGGCTTTAGAGAATCATGCTTTTATTCGTGTAAACAAATCAAATATCGTTGCTAAGGCGGCCATTAAAAAAGTGGACGGCAATATTATCAGATTAGTTAATAATGAAATGATTCAGATTGGAGAAGGTTATAAAGAGGCTTTCTTTGCCTATATACAAAGTAGTTTATTAAAATCCGGGAGAAGTTAAACTACCTTTTTAAGATTTGTGACATTGACGAATTCGTCATCAAAATTGTGTTAGCAGTAGGATCGGTACTGAAGCTACTTGTTGTTCTTACATTTTTATAGATAAATGCAATATTCTTATTTAACCTGATTGCGTTTTTAATTTTCATACTGCTAGTTATCGAAAAAAAATTACATTCCAAATAGGTTCAAAAATTATTTATTAAAAATCTGTGACATTGATGAATTCGTCATTAAGATGGTATTCGCAGTTGGATCGGTACTGAAATTGTTCTGAGCTTTAACATTTTTATAAACAAATGCAGTGTTCTTTTTCAGTGTGGTTGTATGTTGAGTTTTCATATGATTATTTGTTGAAGATCTGAGACATTGATGAATTAGTCATTAAGATGGTATTCGCAGTTGGATCGGTACTGAAGTTGTTCTGAGCTTTAACATTTTTATAAACAAATGCAGTATTCTTTTTCAATTTGGTTGTATGTTGAGTTTTCATATGATTACTTGTTGAAGATTTGAGACATTGATGAATTAGTCATTAAAATAGTATTCGCAGTCGGATCGGTACTGAAGTTGTTCTGAGCTTTTACATTTTTATAAACAAATGCAGTATTCTTTTTCAATTTGGTTGTATGTTGAGTTTTCATATGATTATTTGTTGAAGATTTGAGACATTGATGAATTAGNATACCCTAAGAAACCGTAGCCAACGTTAACTTGGATCGGTACTGAAGTTGTTCTGAGCTTTAACATTTTTATAAACAAATGCAGTATTCTTTTTCAATTTGGTTGTATGTTGAGTTTTCATATGATTATTTGTTGAAGATTTGAGACATTGATGAATTAGTCATTAAAATAGTATTCGCAGTTGGATCAGTACTGAAGTTGTTCTGAGCTTTAACATTTTTATAAACAAATGCAGTATTCTTTTTCAATTTGGTTGTATGTTGAGTTTTCATATGATTATTTGTTGAAGATTTGAGACATTGATGAATTAGNGAAGGAGCGGCCAGTTTGTTCTTTTCGTTCCGCGACTTTAACATTTTTATAAACAAATGCAGTATTCTTTTTCAATTTGGTTGTATGTTGAGTTTTCATATGATTATTTGTTGAAGATTTGAGACATTGATGAATTAGTCATTAAAATAGTATTCGCAGTCGGATCGGTACTGAAGTTATTCTGAGCTTTAACATTTTTATAAACAAATGCAGTGTTCTTTTTTAATTTTGTTGTGTGTTGCGCTTTCATATTATTATATCTTTATGCGTTTATAATTTATTTATTGTTGTTTTGATTAACTGATGTAAAGGTGCGGCGAATAGGAAGGCGCTCCGAAATTTTTACACAAACCCTCTATTTTAAAAGATAAAACCCCTTTTTTAGCAAATAAAACCCATTTAAATGAACATTCTTAAATTAAAAAATTGGTATAACCGAAATGATATTCATGTAAAAGCATGGGCACTTTTCATAATATATGAGGTATTCATAACCGGTATTGTTTATGGGATATGGGGCACGTTCGGAAACCAAGTATTTCATTATGCCCTGAATATTTCTCTATTCTATTTACATGCCTACGGTATTCAAAGAATTCTGAGAAGCAATTTGAGGTTCAAAGTATGGCTAATTATACCTTTTGTAATTATGGAACTGATCTTGTATCTGGCAATTGCATTTCCATTCGAGTATTTAATTCAAATGACTATAGGAACCGGATATAAAATTCCAATGGAATTTAATAAAGTTTATGTTTTACGGTCCTCATGGCGTGCCTTGTACTTTATTGGGTTTAGCACGGGCTATGTCTTTTTGTTAAACTCGTTAATTGAACGCCGTCGGGTTCAAAAACTGGAAAAGCAAAACCTCGTTAATACCATCGAAAAACAAGCTTTGGAAAACGATTTGGTGCAATCGCAAAATAATTTTTTACGTAGCCAGATTAATCCGCACTTTTTATTTAATACTTTAAACTTCATCTACAACGACGCCAGAAAAAAAGCGCCCCTGGCTGCAGATGCCATCATGAATTTATCTGAAATGATGCGTTATGCCTTAAAAAGACCAGAAGCCTCAGAACTGGTGCCTTTAAGTGAAGAAGTTGAGCAGATTGAGCATTTAATTAACCTGCATAAGCTCCGTACCGCCAACACGATAAATTTCGATTTAATCGTTAATGGAGACCTTTTTGGCCTACGCTTCCCTCCGCTTATCATGTTAACACTAGTGGAGAATATGTTTAAACATGGGAACATTGCGCACTCTACGCAACCCTCTATTGTGCAAATCGACTACGATGGAAAAAGCTTAACCCTAACAACAATTAATATGGTTAATGAGGTTAAGAAAAAGGAAGTGGAAAGCCACCATGTCGGTTTGGAGAATATTGATAAGCGCCTTAATAACTTCTATAAAGACAAATATTCATTTAAATTCTACAAAGATCCATTAAACAGGTACCTTACGGAAATTAAGGTTGATATAGATAATCCTATGGCTGGATTAAATTAAAATGGTTTAAAATTCTTCATCGCATTTCTTCTTTGCACTTCTTTTAATAAGAAATAATACACAACCATTTCATGTGTTCGCTGATCTTTATTAAATAAGCGGTTTACGTGCATGTGTAGCAGATCGCTGAACAATTGAACCATCCTTTCTGGATTGCAGATTTTTAAAATATTAATAAAAGAATCCGCAAATGAATTAAAAGCAATTAACTGATTATCGGTTAAATTAATATATTCTGTTTTACGATAAATTTGATACTGGGTATTCATCTTTTTAAAATCAGACGCCTCCAGATGGTGCTCTTCATTAAATGAATCAGACATCATTTTGATTACTTCAGTAAATACTTTATCGTTAAACAAAGCTTTCGCCTGTATTTTCTCTACCAAATCAGAGCATAATTTATATTTATTAATTGCATCAGGATTGGTTTCAAATAAGGATAACACGAAATGACTGTCCGACGAGAAGTGCCGTTCAATTTCTTCAATCAAATTCGTTCCGTAACGCTGGGTTTCCCTACGATAGGTTCTCAATTGTAAATCCGATATTAAACCAGCAGATAGATACTCCTCAAGATAATCAGAAAATGAAGAAGTGAGGATCTGTCCGTCATTTTCATCATTTAATAAGATCCGCAGCCTTAAATGATAACCGTTTTCGTTATAGCGAATAAAAAACCAGGACTTAATTAGGCTTTTGTAAGCGTCTAAAAAGTGGGCGATTGGTCCACTCAATAGCATATCTGAACGTTGTTGATGGCAATAAATTTCAAAATATAACCATTCTTTCCCTGGCGGGAAAAATTCTTTCACCGGAGTTATTTCTGAGTTGGCTTTACTAAATCCGCTGTAGATTTGTTCATCATGGTAAATATTAAGTATAAACTGAGCCAAATATGGATTATCCTTTTCATCAATTACAGTGCTTTCTTGTGGAATTAGCACCTCCTCAAGGTATACTTTATCTTGCTTGAGCACATGTTGAAGAAAAGCGGTCAAATCTAAGTTCGTATTCTTGTTAAAACATAGAGTTTGATCTGATAAGCCAGCTTTGAAATAATCACTAACACCCAATTTATTCAGGTAAGTTCTCAGATCATTAACATTCATGGCCGATAAATCTGCTTTTCTAACTTGCCATTTTTGATGAGATAAAACTATATTCTGATATTGAACACGCGGATAATATGGTAAATCGGGATATAAGTGCTCTAAAAAAAAGGTTAGATTGGTTTGAATACCCTGATGTTGTAAATCACAAAGCAATCTGAAAACGGACAAATCCGATCGGGCGTAATTATATGCTGAAGCCATCCTGGGAACGATTCTTTTATTCAATTTCCTGGATCTTAATATGACTTCACTTCCTTGTACAGAAAGCATAATATCATCCAAAGTTAGCGGGCTTTCAGAGGTGTCAAAATTCAAAATAGAGAGTTGATGATCATAAACCAGTTTCCTTCTGTTGATGTTATCTACATTCGTTTCTACCATATAAGCAACATCAAAAAACAACACGTCGGAATTTACTTCCTGTTCGATTTTACCGATTCGCTTACAATGCTGATAAACTTCGTCATTCGCAATCGTAAACCGGCCACTTAGTGCATTAGCGGTGCTTCCTCCTGTTTGATCTACACAAATCAGATCATCAGAAATTGACATTAACATACTAAACGAATTCGGAATCACAGTTGCCTTATCCGAAAGTTGAATACGTAATTTATCTAATTGAATCACGCGGTCTGTATGGAAAGATTCAGCACGAATAAACCTTTCGAAGTTTTGCTTTAATTTATCGTTTAGCTCTTCAGTTTTTTTATTTTGCTTACCGTAAAATTGGGCAATAAAATCATCATCCTGACCGGCCTGTTCCAGTTCGTCGTATCCAATTCCCATTTCCGGATCTAAGGCCATTGATAGAGGAACTTCCTTTTGCTCAAACTTTTTCCTAAACTTATTTACAAATTGCTTCAGAGCATCACGCCCATCAATTGGCAAAATATGCCGCATTAAGTTTATTAATCCAGGTATCGCAGAAAACATTTTTTCATCTAAACCTCCTGAAATCACATTTCGTTCTGCAATGAGGTATTTTGGAATTTCGATAGACGGTTTTATACCGACACGGCCAAAATAATCTTCACCAATTATGTTAGGATCATTATCACTTAAAAGCAATTGCAGGGCTAACATATCTTCAAGCAAAACGAATAAATTTGCCTGCCCATCTGTTGAAACATCGAGCAGGCTGATTAGGTCATTTACACGAATTGGGCGTGTGCAGGCTTTTAATATCTGCTCTACGAATTCATTATTGTCAATTTCGGCCAGTTCAAATAACCCATCGGAGCATGCGATGTATCGAATGCTTGTTGGTGTAAAATAAAAACTACTATTCGTAAACAATAAACAGTTGTTTGCAAGGCAATCTGAAAGTGAAAATTTCAGTTGGTTTTTGTATGGCCAGTCTATAAACTCATGAACAACCTGCTTTTCCTCTACGATTATTCCATGTTCTAAAGAATTAATAGCACCAGGTAAAATGCTGAACCCGGCAAATGTTCCGTAGGGCGTGGATCTAAACTTAGCTCTGTTAAAATATTTCCAGATTGTAAATAGTACTTTAGCCTCCAGTGTTTCTATCTCATCTGCATGTACATCTTTTATAGTTTGATAAAAGGCATCAGAAGAAATTGAAATTGCTGATTTTAGCTCGTCCCAACAATCTGCCAACTCAGATGTGTATGAAAATCTTGGTGTTCTGAATATTAGATCTTTGGCTATTTTTACTTTCATGAAAGGGATTGATAAGCGGAAATTACAAAGATTTAGTTTAAATCGCAGAATTAAGATTAATTTTGGCTAAATTATAAAAGCAAGGAGACTATATTAAAAGCAAGATCCAGCAGTTAAGGCAAGAGTTTACTTTGTTTTCCGTTAATCTCCCGCCTGCCTTCCGCAGGCAGGCGGAAATCTTAAAGCAGCTGCAATTGCATTGCAATTCCCCGTTTCCCGAGCTATCGGATTGGGAATGATGAATATCTTAAAATTCGCTTAGTTAACCAACGTAAATCTTTGATACACCCTCCTTTAAAATTTCAACCTATTTATTTTATCAGATTATACAATTCATCCAGTTTTGGCGAGAGAACGATTTCAATCCTTCGGTTTTTACTCCTCCCATCAGCACTTGTATTTGCACCCAGAGGCTGAAACTCGCCTTTTCCAGTGGCGGTCATGCGTACACTTTCTACCTTTTCTGTTTCTGTTAAATACCTGACAACCGAAGTTGAACGCAGCACACTCAAATCCCAGTTATCTTTTATCTGTCCTAAATTATTTACTTTCTGATTATCGGTATGCCCTTCTACTGCAATATTAATTTCCGGTTGTTCTTTTAAAACTTTCGCAAGCTGAGCCAAGGCCTTTTTCCCATTTTCATCAATAACTATACTTCCAGATGGAAATAAAAGTTTGTCCATTAGAGAAACGTAGACCTTTCCGTTTCTTATATCAACTGTTAAACCACTCTTGGTAAAACCCAGCAAAGCTTGTTGTAATTTTTCTTTGAGTTGATTCGTCGCTTCATCACGTTTGCGCAATACCTCTTCAACTTCCTTTAAACGTTTTTCTCTAGCGGCAAGATCGCCTGACAATTTGGAAATTTCGGTTGAACTGTTATTTTTTAGTTTATTAAAATTGGCGTTTACATCATTAAATCTATTTTGCAAATCACGCAGATCGTCTGCCATAAGTGACGTATCTTTTTTCAACTTCTTAACCTCATCTTCCAGATTTTCAATCTTAATTTGCCCCTCATTAAAGGCCGTATATAAGGAATCTTTAGTCCCTAAAAGTGCTTTATATTTCTTTGGAGATAAGACAACACAAGATGTAATTGAGGTAACAAATAAGAATAGCGCAAAAGCAAAAAAAATATTTTTCATATTAGTATCGGATTTTGAGTATCAAGTATCAAGATGTGAGTATCAAGTTTCAGGTTGTGATTAATAAGATATAGCATTAATTCAAATCTATTCAAATAACATGGCTAAGCATCAATTGCGTTACGTAAAAATGCAACTAATGGGTGAACCGTTTTAAAAGAACTTATCAACTTATTAACGAGTGTTGGTTTAAAAAATTCCTGATCATCTAAAGGCATTGTGGCTTCAAAGCTTTTCAGCTTTAGATACTCAATATTTGGATCAGCTGGGTCATAACCTTTCGGAGCATTCTTCAGTGCTGATGCAGTTCCAAGTTTAAAATTCTTTTTAAACTCTTCGTTTTCAATAATCTCTTTAAAATCGCCGATGTTATAATCTATTTCCTGCCGGATAAGTTTTACATGTGGTGGTTCTGGCATCCAATAACCGCCGGCAATAAAGCTTTTACCTGGTTGAATGTGCAAATAGTAGCCTGGTTCATTACCACCTTTACTTTTTGACGAAAACCACATGCCGAAATTATTTTTATAAGGGTCTTTATTCTTACTGAAACGAACGTCCCTGTAAATGCGCATTAAGCACTTCTTTGGATCCAGATCAGCGGAAATTAAAGGATCGATTTTAGAAAGTTCTGGAATTATAGCAGCAACTAATTCCAGCACATCGGCTTTAGCTTCTTCATATTTTGGTTTGTGCTCTGCAAACCATTCTCTATTATTATTTTCAGCAACGTCTTTAATAAAAACGAGTGTTTCTTTTTTAAGCATGGGCTTTTAGGGATAACGATTAACTGTCTTAAATTGCATTATTGTTGAATTTTGGATTGAAATGCCCATTTCGAACAGAACCACGTTATTAAATTGACGATTTCAAATGGTTCGACACTTAACCATTCTACACTTTATCGTAATACGGCTTGTATTTTATATTTGGTGATAAGACATGCAATAAAATAATTCTGGAATATCTGTAATTTAAAGGATAAAGAATAAAACATCCTGCAAAAATAACAATCAAATAAGTCCAAAAAGTATTGTCTTCCAAAGCACCAACAACAGAATATGTTAGAAAACTCGCCATAAGCATTTCGATAACATTCATCGCGTAGCTTACGTACATTGCTGCATAAAAGTAACCAGGCTCTATCTCAACACGCTGACCGCAATGCCCGCAAACTTCCTTAGTGTGTTGAATGTTCCATCCATACATACTACCTGTAAAAATCTCTCCCCTGCGGCAGTGTGGACATTTTGCATGAACTATTGCATATAGCTTGGAAGTTTTCTCAGACATACTAGTTCAGGTTTATGCGGTCTGATTTCATATCTAAATGAATATTTTTTTTACGATACTTTTTATACCATATGACACCAACAACCGTAGCAAGAATATATGGAATTACCAAAAGATATATAACACCTGTATTTAAACCGGCCGCCTGGGTATTTCCATTTTTCACACCTTGCTCTGCATTTATAGTACACATAGAGCATTGTGCATTCACCATTACCGGTGAGGCAGCAGCCAACGAGAACAGAACTAAGATTAAAAAGACTTTTTTCTTCATCACAACAAATATACAGATAAACGCATTTAAGCGCTTAAAAATTGTGTCATAAAAGAGGTTCACTTTAGCTGAACCTTTAATTATTTGAATATTAATATTGATAATATGGGGATATCATTAGATATACGACCACACCGGTTACGGCCACATAAAACCATAGTGGGAAGGTAATTCTTGCAATCTTTCTATGCTTATCAAATTTTTCTGCCAAGGCTCTAACGTACGTTACTAGAACCAAAGGAATTATGGCTATTGACAGCAAAATATGGGTAAGCAAGATAAAAAAGTAAATATATTTAACAGTCCCTTCGCCGCCAAATTTAGTCGATGGCGTAGTCATGTGATAGGCAATGTACATTACTAAAAATAATAACGAACAACCGATTGCAGCTTTCATCAGGCTTTGATGCAATTGAACTTTTCCATTTTTGATTGCTCGTACAGCAACTACTAAAATAACTGCAGTAATGCCGTTTATAGTCGCGTAAATAGGCGGTAAAAAAGGAAGAGGACTTACATCGATGCCCAAATCTTTAAGCTTAACCATAAAAAGTATAGCTACGGCTACAGGAATAACAATTGATAAAATGATTATCCAGATATTATATTTTTTTTCGATTGAATTATTTTCCATTAGATTAAATTCTTTCAGGGATTAAAATTTACTACATGGGTTACCTGCCATCTTTAAGATTCCGCAAATCCTCTGCAACTAAAACTTTTATTTCATCATCTAATTTAGCTAATGCGTCCGCATTAGTAACCTCGTAAAAACCTCTAATCCTATGCTGGTTATCCAGCAGGATTATCTGATTTCCATAAATAAACTTAGTTTTACCACCTTCTTCATGCTGAATGATATCGAGTAGCAAGCCCTGTCTGATGAAAGGGTAAACGCTCAGACTATCGCCACTTAAAAAATCCCATTTGCCCGGTTTAGCACCCAGCGAGTCTGCTAAGGATTTTAAATTATAAGGATAATCCTGCGGATCTACGGAAAGACTCAGAAAACGAATCAAGGGGTTCTTTTGATAGCCCTCGGAAATTTCTTTGATATTGGCATTTACCTCTGCAATCGGACTTTCCTTATAAAACAAGTTTAGTACCACTATCTTCCCCTTTAACGAAGACCAGTTGAGGGTTTCATTGTTTTGGTTTACAAAGCTGAAATCAGGTACAGTATGGTATATCGTATCGGGAATTTTCTTCCCACGAACGGAATGAAATGTTTTGGCAACAATTTTCTCACCAAAAATTGGAAGACTTTTATAACGGTTTTTGGCGAAGTGTGGTAATAAGTAAAAAAACAAAAATCCTGGTATTGCCAAAATGCTTACCAGGATTAATGATTTCTTTATTGAGAATGATCTCATGAATGAACCGACATGTGCAGATTTAAAAATCCACCTTCAATTAGCATTAATACTATAAAATAGATAATAAAAATAAATGATACTGTAAGTGCTAATTGTAAACCAAGCTTCTCATATTTCAAGTGCATGAAGTAAGCTACAATATAAAACGCCTTAACAAGCGTTAATGCAATGTAGATGTAATTTCCAATATGTTGAGGAATATACCCACCAGGGATTGCCCATAATGCTATGATAAACTCGATACCTGTGATTAGAGACAAAATGCCGGCTACTTTCCAGATTTTACCTTTAGTCATACCTGCATGCTCATCGTGTTCGTGACCTTCGGCTGTATGTGAATGTTCTGACATGTTAAATATTTTTATATGTTAAAATTAAACCAAATAGAAGAAAGTGAATACAAACACCCATACCAAATCCACGAAGTGCCAGTATAAACCAACTTTTTCCACCATTAAATAATGTCCTCTTCTCTCGAACGTTCCATTGATAGTCATCACTAAAATGATAATGTTGATCATCACTCCGCTAAATACGTGGAAACCATGGAAACCGGTGATGGTGAAGAATAAATTTGCAAACTGTTGTGCAGCGACTAATGATACATCACCAGTGAATAAATGTTTTAATTCCTCAGCGCTTGGAATCTCACCCCACCAAAAGCCCTCGTGGTGTAAGTGGCTCCATTCTAATGCCTGACAACCCAAGAACATAAAACCACCAATAATGGTAGCAACCATCCACCAGATAACTTCTTTTTTAGCACGACGGTGACCAGCTTCTACGGCCATTACCATAGTTACAGAACTCAAGATAAGGATGAAAGTCATGATGCCCACGAATACTAAAGGGGCGCCGCTATCTTTTAAGCCGGGAATAGATTGAAAAACCAAATCCGGATCAGGCCATGCCGATTTAGAAAAGCGCTGAGCGCCATAATAGATCAATAATGAGGAGAATGTAAAAGCATCTGATAAAAGGAAAAACCACATCATGATTTTACCATATTCTACCGACCAGGGAGAACGACCACCATTCCATGGTCCGGTTTTAACTTGATCTAATTGTGATACTGAATTCATTTGGAAATAGTATAATAGTTTGTTAACAAATTTAACGGTTCAAAAGTAAAAAAACATACAGATATATCCATAATATATCTATAAAATGCCAAAAAATAGAAGTTATTTCCATACGGAACTTATTTTTTGCCAGGGTAATATTCTTGTAGCTACCCACTAAACTACTGGTAATAAAGCCCAAACCAGCTATAATATGAAATAAGTGCATTAACGGCACTACATAAATAAAAGATATCGCGGCGTTATTGCCCACAAGCGTTGCTCCTGTTTTAACCATGCTGCCCCAAGCCATAAACTGCATAAAGCCAAAGCCAAACGCTAAAACAATAGTTAGCCAAAGCATTTTACGTTGCAGACTAAAATTTAATTTTCTTAAAGCAACTGAAGCGATTGTTAAAGTAATGCTACTAGCGATAATTAATAGTGTACTATAAATAAATGCATCAGGCAAAACCAGCCCATGTCCCTTCCCTTTCGACGCCGCGAAGACCAGATAGTAGCTTGTAAATCCACCAAACATGATCGTAGATGATACAACGAAAAGCCATACGATAAATTTTTTAGGCTTCGGGTCGAATATATCTTGTGTATTTTCCATTGATAAAACCATAATAATTATTTTGCAATAAAATCAAACATTAATACCAGCTGTACAGCAGGTATGTAAAAAAACGAACAGAACATCACTTTTTTCGCATCAATAAGTTCCCTGTTCTTTAACAATTTAAAAGCGAGCCAGCTAAATATTATACCCGCAATTATAGATAAGCCGGCGATGTAATAACCTCCGAAACCATAAAAAGTTGGCAACAAACTAACAGGTATTAAAATTAACGTACTTACAAAAGTGAATAGCGCAGATGTTCGATCTCTTTTCTTTGTAGGTAACAACCTGAAGCCAGCTTTCTTATAATCATCGTCCAAAACCCATGCAATCGCCCAGAAATGTGGGAATTGCCAAACAAACTGGATTAAAAATAATATTATTGCAATCTTATAATCGATATCTAAAAACAAATCAGATTTCAAACTACCAAATGCTGCCAGATACCCAATAAGTGGTGGCAATGCACCAGGGATTGCACCTACAAACACAGCAATTGGCGACTTTCTTTTCATTGGTGTATAAACAAAAGCATACAACAATATTGAAAACACGGATAATAAGCCGGTTTCGAGATTCAATTGCCCCAAAAGCCAGGTACCTAAAAAAGCCATAAAAACACCCAACACTAATCCCTGTCCTGTAGTCATTCTACCAGCAGGCATTGGACGGTCTTTAGTTCTGCTCATCAACCTATCCAGGTCTACTTCAATAATTTCATTAAAACAATTAGCAGCAGCTGTAACCAAAAATCCACCAGCAATTAAGATAAGCCAGTTTCCCCAGTCAATAGACGGAATATGCCCTCTTCCAATCTGCATTTTTTGCCCAATCAAAAAAGATATAGATGCAGAAAATACGACCGTAAATGACAGTCTGAATTTAATCAGCTTAGAAAAATCCGAAAGAAATTGTTTCAATTCTCTTATTTATTATTATTGTTTGTAAGTTCTTGTTCTATAAACGAGTAGGTACAAATAAAACTGTAAACTAAATAGCATTGTCGAAAATAGTATATGCAATGCCTGGGCAACAGGTGGTAAAGAAATATATGCCAGTGCAAACCCAGTTAATAGTTGGATCAACAACGTTAGCAAAATAAATCTGGCAGTTAACAATGGTGCTGCCTTCCCACTAAATCTGTCAATAACCATTTTATAAATAATACCATTACAAACAACAACTAAAATTGCCATGTCTCTATGGTAATTAAATATTTCTCCCACTTTACCAATCCAGGTATTTCTACCACCAAAAGATAAAGATTTTGCGACTACATCAATAGCCTCCCTAACTTCGGTGCCCAAAATAATCTGGGCAACACTAACCATCAGTGTGAAGAACAAAAACCCTTTCAGCCATAAAATCCGATACATTATAACAGAAGGCTCTTTATGCAGTTGTTTAGCGTAATTATATGTGTAAATGGAAATGGCCAAGATAACAAGTGCCAAAAGCATATGTACGGTCACAACCCATTGAGCAAGATTTGTTGACACCACTATTGAACCCAACCAAGCCTGGTATCCTACTACAAAGATGTTAAGAATACTTAATATAATTATACGCTTAGCAGTCTTCTTATAAATGAATGAATAAATAGCGGTAAGCAGCAAAAACAAGCCCGCTAAAACACCTGCTAAACGGTTGAGATACTCTGTCCAGGTTTTTACAGCATTAAATTCTTCAGGTACTATAATGTTCTTATCATGCCTGATGCTATCCGCTAATTCTTTCTTGCCCATACTTTCAAGGTAATTGGCAAACTTTTCATTCTTCTTAATTCTACCAGCGACGTACTTTTGCTTATAGTTTTCAGGAAGTTGAGATACATCAGTAGGCGGTATATACCTATCGAAACATTTTGGCCAGTCAGGGCAACCCATCCCAGACCCAGTACTTCGAACAATACCGCCTGCAAGTATAACCAATAGCGTAACGATAATGGTTATTAAGTTAATCCTGATAAAACGTTCTTCTGATCTACTGATCATATCTCTGTTAAGATGAAAAGGGTATCCGGATAAGCAGAAACTTAATCAGATACCCCTTTTAAAATTTTGTTAAAGCTATTTAACTAGCCCTTATTTTCTGTCACAGGATTGGCGATTTCCCAATCTTGTTGAATTTTTTCTGCTTCCTCGTTACCTTCAAAATCGTGAGGTAAATTTGAACTCATTGTTTGAGAAAAAGGAACGGTTTGAGGAATAAAATCTGCATCATGACCTGGCTTACTGTAATCGTAAGGCCATCTGTAAACCGTTGGAATTTCTCCCGGCCAGTTTCCATGCAAGTGTTCCACGGGCGCCGTCCATTCCAGTGTATTTGATTCCCATGGATTTTGAGGTGCTTTCTTACCTTTATAAATTGAATAGAAGAAATTAAATAGGAAAGCGACCTGAGCCAATGCTGCTATAATAGCGGCCCATGTTACAAATACGTTAACGGTCAACCATTTTTTCATGAACTCAAACTCAGTGAATGCATAGTAACGGCGTGGAACACCATCTAAACCTAGGAAATGTAATGGGAAGAAAACCAAGTAAGCAGCGATGAATGTTAACCAAAAGTGCAAATAACCCAATTTAGCATTCATCATGCGACCGAACATTTTAGGATACCAGTGGTAGACACCTGCAAGCATACCAAAAATCGCCGCAGAACCCATTACCAGGTGGAAGTGGGCAACTACAAAATAAGTATCATGTAAGTTGATATCCAGCGATGCATTACCTAAAAAGATTCCCGTTAATCCTCCAGAGATAAAAAATGAAACTAGACCAATAGCAAATAACATTGCGGGCGTAAAACGAATGTTACCCCTCCATAAGGTGGCTAAGTAATTGAATGTTTTTACGGCAGAAGGAACAGCGATGATCAAGGTTGTAATCATAAACACGCCTCCAAGTAATGGGTTCATACCTGTTACAAACATATGGTGCCCCCATACAATGAACGAAAGTACGGTAATGCCAATTAAGGAATAAACCATTGCATGATATCCAAAAATTGGCTTGCGTGAATTCACCGAAATAACTTCGGACGATATACCTAAAGCTGGCATAATTACGATATATACTTCCGGGTGACCCAAGAACCAGAATAAGTGTTGCCATAAAATTGGCGAACCACCTTCATTTGGCAAAATATTGGTACCCATCACAATATCAGAAAGGTAGAAACTTGTACCAAAACTTCTGTCGAAAACAAGTAACACAACACCCGCTACCAATACAGGGAAAGATAAAATACCCAAAATAGCGGTTAAGAAGAATGCCCATATGGTTAAAGGCATTTTCCATAGGTCCATACCCTTTGTACGCATATTTAATATAGTACTCACATAGTTTATACCGCCCATTAAAGATGATGCTACGAAAAGAACCATACTTATTAACCACAATGTCATACCCATACCTGAACCTGGAATTGCTGTAGGCAGTGCTGACAATGGCGGATAAACAGTCCAGCCACCAGATGCAGGACCTGTTTGGATAAAGAATGAAGACATCATTATCACACAGGCTGTAAAGAAAAACCAGTAAGACAGCATATTCAGGAAAGGCGAGGCCATATCCCTTGCTCCAATTTGTAATGGAATCAATAAATTACTGAATGTTCCGCTTAATCCGGCTGTTAACACAAAGAATACCATTATAGTCCCATGGATAGTAACCAAAGCGAGATAAAAATCAGATTTAATACGACCGCCTTCAGCCCATTTACCCAAAAATGTTTCTAAGAACGGAAAATTTTTATCAGGCCATGCTAATTGAATACGGAATAAAATTGATAAACCCATTGCAATAACCGCCATAATGATACCGGTTACCAAAAATTGTTTCGCAATCATTTTGTGGTCCATGCTGAAGATGTACTTTGAAATCAAAGTCTCCTTGTGATGCCCGTGATCAGCGTGATCGTGATTGTGTTCGTCGTGTAATGCTATTGTTGACATATTTATTTTCGCTCTTCGGTATATTATTTATTTAAAGCCATTTGGTTTGTTTTCACAGCTGAAGAATCTGTAGCAGATGAATCTGCTTCGGATGCTGCCGGAGTTGGTGCAACTGGCAAATTAAATTGTTTTCTTAAATCGTCGTTTAAGTAAGTTTTTTGTTCAGCTAACCAGGTCTTGTATTCTTCTATAGAAACCACACGCACGACCTTCTGCATATTGTAATGACCAGAACCACAAATTTTCGCACAATAAAATAAGTATTTGAAGTTAGGATCATTCGTTTTCTGCTGCATCTCTGAAGTTGTGATGGTTGGCGTAAATTCGAAAATCGTTTGCATACCAGGTACTGTATTTAATTGTACTCTGAAGTGAGGCATGTAAAAGCTATGGATAACGTCCTTACTTGTTAAAATAAGTTTAACAGGTTTTCCAACAGGAATAACCATCTCGTCAGCCATTTGGTCATCGCGAGATTTCAAATCTTTGAAATCAATACCCAATGTGTTCGTCGACGTGGTTAATTTGTAATTTTTATGTCCCACAACACCATCAGCTCCCGGGTAACGGATAGACCATTTAAATTGCTCTGAGGTTACTTCGATTTGAATCGGCATATTTTTAGGATCATCAACTTTGTAGAATATAGACCTCCACGTTAAGAAACCCATCAATACCAATACGGTTAAAACCAATGCAGGAACGATCGTCCAGATTTTTTCTATTGTGTTATTGTGTGGATAATAATATGCTTTTCTTTTAGCTGAATATTTGTAGATGTAGGAAAATCCAAACAATAAGATATGTGTAACAACAAAAACGATGGTCGTAATGATCAATGTCAAATTGAACATTTGATCAATGCGTTCTCCATGTACAGATGCAGCATCAGGTAACAACATTGCACCATGTACTGTATACTCCCAATAAACACCATATAAACCTAAAACAAGAAACAATGCAAATAAACTCGCATGTACCCTATTCCAGTTAATACCAACAGGCTTACCTTGTGCTTCGCGGCTCAATTCATATACTCTGATGGCTTTACCCACAATTGCGATGAATAAACATATAGCAAGAAATACCAGAATATAAAATATTACTGATTTATAAACATCGCCCATATCAACTTTCGGTGCCGAAGCAGCAACTGAAGCTGCTTCCTGTGCAAATACGCTCGTGTTTGCAAAAACAGCAAGTATTACTGCTAAAGCTCCGGTCGTTTTATTCATGATAAACTTTCTTAAACTCATTTTCTTAAAAGTAGTACGCTGTACTTCTATAATATTAATTAAATATCTGCTCTTCTAAACCATCAATTAAAGCTGATGATGCAAACTTTCTTGTAATAATGGGTGATTTTTTGCTATCAGAGGTTTTTTACTCAATGCAGTCAAAACGGTAAAGGTAAACAAACCTACAAATCCTGCAGCAATACCGATTTCGATAATACCAAAACCATTATGCCCATCTTCCACAGCTCCTGGCATAATCATTTGATAGTAATCAACCCAGTGACCTAATAAAACAACCACAGCAACAAATAATAATCTTATATCCGTTCTTTTGTTGTCTCTATCCATTAATAGTAAAACTGGTGCTAAAAAGTTCATCGCCAAGTTTAAAAAGAACCAGAACTTGTAATATTCAAAACGTTTGTAGAAATATACAGTCTCTTCAGGCATATTAGCATAATAGATTAGCAAGAACTGCGCAAACCATACGTAGGTCCAAAAGATAGAGAAACCAAAGATAAACTGGCCTAAGTTATGCAAATGGCTATTGTTAACCCATTGCATATAACCTGCTCTTCTTAATAAAATAATGATAATTGCGATTGTCGCTAAACAACTAACCCACATGGCAGCGAAATTGTACCATCCAAACATTGTTGAAAACCAGTGGGCTTCCAACGACATAACTGTATCAAATGCAAATATAGGAGTGGTGAAACCATAAATAACTAAGAAAATACAGGCATTCTTAAAACTTTTTCTGTAAGAATTCAATCCACCCGCCAAATCTTCATTATATGAAAATTTAACAAACATGATGGAAAAGATGCTGTAGATACCTAAAAATAGCAATTGTCGACCTAGAAAGAAAGGCACATTTAAAAACACCGATTTACCTGCGATAATTGCATCGTAATTAGGGCTATTTTTATCAGTTAAGCCATCAGCATGCCAATGGTGGTATAAATTGTGTGTGTATAAACCTGCAGAAATTATAACAACAAGTATAACAGCAGCAATAGGCAATGTTTTCGCCATCGCTTGTGGTACGCGTAGAATTGAAGCAGACCAACCTGCCTGAGCTACATATTGAACAGCAAGGAAAAAAGTACCAGACATACAAACGCATGCAAAGTAATATCCCATAAGCAACAGGTTGGCAAAAGTTCGCTCGTGCATAACTTTATCACCGGCTAAAAAACCATAAGCAATAGCAGCAACACCTAAAACGATACCAACTATACTTAAAGTTTTTACTTTTCCTGTAAACTCAAATTGTTCACTAAAATTAATATTGTGAGTTCCCATTTATATCTGCTTTACTTATTGTCCTTTTTGTAATTGTTGAACATACATCACAATTTTCCAACGATCAATTGGTAGAATTTGTGAAGCATGCGAGCCCATATTATTTACGCCATATGTAATGGTGTGGTAGATTTTACCCGGCGTTAAGTCTGCCATGTTACCTCCTCTTGATGAAGCACCAGTTTGATAAGCAGGAACACCAGTAAATTTCTCAATTTTAACCAAGTGACCTTGTCCATCTCCCTTTTCACCATGACACGGTGCACAGAAAACCACAAATGAATGTTTACCCTGTTCCAGATTGATGCTATCTGCAGGCAATGGATTTACCATTTTAGCACCTGCTTCATTATATCCCTCTAAAGTATTCGGGAAGCTATCATATTCTTCAAAACCTACTGGTTTCGTATTTGCAGGTGGTAACTGTGCCGTTTTACCGTCCTTAAAATTTTTATTTGGCTGATCTGGATTGAAAGCAATCGGATCATACATATTCCGCGCATATTCTAATCCAGTACTGCGTTTATCTCTACAAGCCGAAAAAGTAGCTGCAAAAGCGATAGCTAAAAACGCGGCATAAACAAATTTATTCTTATTCATAGCTAATGTACTTCCTTTCATTATACTTTACTTCTAAAGCACCGGCATCTTTTAATAAATCATCAATAACGGTGTGTGCTGCATTTTCATGAGCATCTATTGCAATAACAAAACGATCATCTGTAGCGCGAAGATCCATCACCCTTGGTGCTCTTCCCGGAAATAAATGTGTTGACGCATAATAGGTTAGAACCATACCGAAAGCACAGAATAACACTGTTAATTCGAACATTATTGGAATAAAATCCGGTAATGCAAATGATGGTTTACCACCTATATTTACTTTCCAATCAATAACCGCGCAAAAATAAATTAAAGCGAAAGCTGCGCAGGTTCCTGTTATACCAAAGCAAAATGCAGCGATATCAATTCTTGATCTTTTAACACCTAATTTAGCTTCTATTCCGTGTATAGGCATTGGTGTATATACATCATAAATTGTGATGTTATTTTCCTGAAGTTTATCGATGCCATGCATCATTTCGTCAGGGTCGCCAAAGCTGCCTAAAATATATTTGATATCACTCATTGTTATATTTTTGCGTATTCTTCTTGTTTAACACTATCAAATTTCTCTAAAGATTCTATGTATTCTGCTACATACTCTTTGTTCTCATGCCCTTCTTTAATCTGTTTTAATTTTGCTTGCTCACTTGCAGATTTTAATAATAATTTAACCTCTGCTATAGCGATAGATGGCAACACCCTTAAAAACAATAAGAATAAAGTGAAGAACAATCCGATTGAACCTACGAACACACTTACATCAACCCATGTTGGATAAAACATAGCCCAGCTTGACGGAATGTAATCGCGGTGTAATGAAGTAACGATAATTACAAAACGTTCGAACCACATACCTACGTTTACCACGATTGATAAGATCCACGTTGCTTTAATGCTTAAACGTATTTTCTTAAACCATAATAACTGTGGAGATATTACGTTACAAGTCATCATCATCCAGTAAGACCACCAGTAAGGACCAGTTGATCTGTTAATAAAAGCATATTGCTCATACTCAGAACCCGAATACCATGCTATGAAAAACTCGGTCAGGTATGCAACACCAACGATTGAACCGGTTAAGATGATGATTTTATTCATCGATTCAATGTGGAACATAGTGATGTAATTTTCAAGACCTAAAACCTTACGTGCAACCAATAATAAGGTTAACACCATCGCAAATCCTGAGAAAATTGCACCGGCAACGAAGTAAGGAGGGAAAATTGTAGTGTGCCATCCTGGAATTACTGAAGTTGCAAAGTCCATAGATACAATGGTGTGTACCGACAGTACTAGCGGTGTAGATATACCTGCAAGGATTAAAGATACTGCTTCAAAACGTTGCCATGTTTTAACACTTCCACTCCATCCAAACGAAAAGATAGAATAGATTTTTCTGCGTGTACCAACTGCACGGTCGCGGATGGTAGCGATATCTGGCAACAAACCTGTGTACCAGAATAATAATGATACAGAGAAGTATGTTGAGATTGCAAACATATCCCAAACTAACGGGGAGTTAAAGTTTACCCAAAGCGAACCAAATTGATTTGGTAAAGGTAATACCCAATAAGCTAACCATGGACGGCCCATGTGTGATACAACATAAGTTGCCGCACAAATAACAGCAAAGATGGTCATCGCCTCTGCCGAACGGTTAATGGAGTTACGCCAGTTCTGACGGAAAAGTAAAAGTACAGCAGAGATAAGTGTTCCTGCGTGACCAATACCAACCCACCATACGAAACCGGTGATATCCCATGCCCATCCAACTGTTTTATTTAAACCCCATGCTCCGATACCGTTCCAGAAGGTATAGCTTACAGCTACAACCCAAAGCAACGCACCCAATGAGGCAAAGATGAAACCAATCCACCAGGCTTTATTTGGCTTATTTTCTACCGGGCCTAAAATATCATCCGTAATTTTTGCATACGTGATGTTATCGCCGGTAATTAATGGTTCTCTAAGTATTGATTCGTTATGTCCTGACATAATTTGTATTTTCTTTATACTAAAGCTTACGCTTGTACTGTTGTATCTGTATTTCTAATTTTAGTCATATATCCGATACCCGGTTTCACATTGATTTCCTCTAAAACGTAGTAGATACGTTCAGAACGTAACGCTTTTGAAACCTCAGAATTAGGATCATTTGCATCACCGAAGATGATTGCATTAGCTGAACAAGCTTGCTGACAAGCCATTTTGATATCACCATCTTTTAAAGGACGTTTCTCCAATTTAGCCTGAAGCTTTCCGCCTTGTATACGTTGAATACACATCGAGCATTTCTCCATAACACCACGTGAACGTGTAGTTACATCAGGATTTAAAACCAATTGGGTAAACTCGTTATTTAAATAGTTATCGAAACGGGAATCATTCCAGTAATTAAACCAATTGAAGCGACGCACTTTATATGGACAGTTGTTTGCGCAATAACGTGTACCTACACAACGGTTATAGGCCATGTGGTTTAAACCATCTGACGAGTGTACCGTAGCTAATACCGGACAAACTGTTTCGCACGGTGCGTGATCACAATGCTGGCATAACATAGGCTGGTGAACAACAGAAACATGGTCTAAATCTTCCAAGTTGGCAATTTCCTTTTCTCTTGTCACATCACCTGTTGGCGTTTCGTAGCTATAGTAACGATCGATACGAATCCAGTGCATTTCACGACGACGACGAACCTCATCACGACCTACTACGGGGATGTTGTTTTCTACATTACATGCTACCACACATGAACCGCAACCTGTACAAGCATTCAAATCGATTGCCATAACCCAGCTGTTGCCCGGTTGCTCCCATTTATCCCAAAGATCATAGTTTTTATGCCCTTCTTCGCTTTTACCTGTGCCAGCAGCAGGATTTTTCAGATATTCTTTAAATGTAGCTTCACGAATTACATTACGCCCTTCAAAAGAGTGGTGCGTCTGTGTTTGTGCCAATTCGTAATAACTCCCAGTTGGCGTAATGGTTACCGTTGTCGCATATTGCATTGTTCCATTTACAAATGATACAAAAGGGAATGCGTTTTTACCAACGTCGTTACCAGCTTTACCAACTTTAGTACGGCCATAACCTAAAGCTATAGAAGCTGTACCTTGTGCTTGTCCTGGTTGGATTAATACTGGCAAATCTACTGAATAACCATTGCTACCTTTTACGGAAACAACGTCAAATTCTTTTACTTTAAGGCTTTCAGCAAACTTAGGTGCAAGGGCAACATAGTTATCCCATGTAACTTTCGAAACCGGATCTGGCAGTTCCTGTAAGAATGCATTGTTGGCATTTTTACCATCACGCATTGGATTGCTTTCATAAACATGCAGCTGAACATCTTTTGATAACGCTTTGCTGCTGTTAATTATCGAAGTAGCAACGGCTGATAATGACAGGCTGAAACTGTAAGTTCCCGCTGGCTTAGCAGCCACAGTTACGACACCTTTTTCTAAAACGTTAGACCAGGTTATGCCCAATGCCGGAAGCATTTTGCTTTCCCAGTTGCTACGAACAAACTGATAATAATCTTTAACTGGCGCATCTGCCCAAACCAGTAAACTCTCTTCTGCCTGGCGACTATTGAAAACAGGATTAATGGTTGGCTGTACGATTGAATAATATCCTTCGTAAGCATTCGCATCACCCCATGATTCTAAATAGTTATGGTTAATTGCAATCGCATCACAAAGTGAAGCAGTTTCATCAGCCCTGTCGGCGAAAGATATTTTTGCAGGAACATTTTTCAACGCCGCTTCAAATTTTTTGGTATCCAGATAATCGTAAGCCGGATTGCTGTTCAGGAACATTATCGCCCCAACTTCACCGCGAGTCATTTCGGCAATTAAACCGTTAAATTCGGCGTCGTTACCAGCATATAAATAACAAGGATTATCTAAATCGATCGTTGTTCCATAACTGCCAATAGCAGCATTAATGGCATTTACTAAAATTTGTGTCGATACATCATTAGAACCGCAAACCACAACTGCTTTGCCTCTATTTTGAACCAACTCTTTGGCAGCCAGTTTAATTACTTTATCGGCAGTCGTGTTGTTTGGTAACGCGCCACCTGGCAAAGCATTACCTGTAATGGCATTATATAAGGCAATTAATGCTGGTCCTTCTTCCGACAATTTAATCGGAACACGTGTATCGGCATTAGTACCTGTTAAGCTCATACCACTTTCAAACTGAATGTGGCGGCTCATTTTTTTGTTCTCTAAAGATTTATAGCTACGGTTTGTGCTGTATTGCGCTGTAAACTCTTCGCCGCTAATCCACGTACAAAGGAAATCAGCACCAAAACTTACAATTAAGTCTGCTTTATCAAAATTATACTTTGGTAATACGGCCTTACCAAAGCTGTTTTGGTTTGCCTGAATGATACCTGTATAAGAAACAGCATCGTATTGTACCAATTTAGCAGCCGGATATTTCGCAACAAAAGTAGCGATAACTGCATTTGTAGACGGGCTGTTAACCGTAGATGAAACAAGACGTATCTTTTTGCCAGCCGCCTGAGCTTTAGCCAGTTCGCTTTTTACGTAAGTATCTATTTTAGCCCATGTTGTTTCTTCGCTTTTTAGAACAGGCGCTTTCAACTTTGAAACATCGTACAAATCTAACACTGAAGCCTGAGCGCGCGCATCGGTACCACGGTTAAATTCGCCTGCATTCGGGTTTGGTTCGATTTTAATCGGACGACCTTCTCTTGTTTTAACTAAAATACTCTGGCCGTTAAAGCTGGAAGTATAGTAATTGGGTATACCAGGTGTTACCTCTTCAGGTTTTACCAGGTAAGGAATAGATTTATGAATCGGAGCACTTTGACATGCTGCTAAAGTTACCGCACCTAACCCAAAACCTAACGCCTTTAAAAAGTCGCGGCGGGGGGTAACAGTGCTTAACCCTGCTTCATTTAAAACATCTTCTATTGGAAGTGGCTCGGCGAATTCGTTTTTGTTATTCTTAACAAAATCGGGCGTATTGTTATACTCCTCTAAGCCTTTCCAGTATTTTTTATTGCTTTCCATTTAAGCTATATTACTGTTTATCGAACGTTCTTACTAAAACTCTAACTATTAATAGTGGCATTTACCACACTCTAAACCACCCAATAATGCTGGTGTGATTTTTTCACCTTTTTTAATTTTTTCGTGCGCTTCGATAACCTTAGCGTAGAAAGCATTGTTTTTCTGACCGGAAATATCTGTCTCTTTATGGCAGTTAATACACCATTTCATGGTTAACGGAGAGTATTGATAAATTTCCTCCATTGTGTTAACCGGACCGTGACAAGCGAAACATACCGGTTCAGTTGGCTGTAATCCTTTCGCTTTACGAATTGCATCTTCTGCAACAACTACGTGCTGAGAGTGGTTGAAGTAAGCGAAATCAGGAAGATTGTGTACACGCACCCATTCCATTGGTTTCTCTTTACTCTTATCGTATTTCTGTGTTTCAGGATCGTAACCTAAAGCATTATAAATTTTCTTGATTTCAGGCGAGATTTCACCTTCATAATTGTCTCTTGCCTGTACTGCTTTATGGCAGTTCATACAAACATTTAATGATGGGATAGTTGCATTCTTTGACTTGAATGCACCATTATGGCAATATTGACAATCAATTTGATTGGTGCCTGCGTGCAATTCGTGAGAGAATTTAATTGGTTGTACTGGCTGGTAACCTGTATGAACGCCAGTATTCCACATACCCATCCAACCCCATGAACCTAAGGCAATGATTAAACACAAAATAAAGAACATCACAAATTTCTTGTTCTTAAACATTTTGCGCACACCCACTTTTAATGGCACATCTTCTTCAATCTCAATGCCTTGTTTTTGCAAAATTAAGCGCTCCAGTAATTTAGAAGCACGACCTAAGATTACTAAAATCACAATAGCAACAACAACAATTGCAACAATACCTGCAATTGATAAACCGGAAGTTCCTCCACCATTAGCCGCGCTGGATGCAGCAACAGTTGCATCTCCTTTAGCTTTAGGTTCGCCTTCTTTGATGTAGGCTAAAATGCTTTTTACTTTTTCTTCATCCAATTCAGGAAATGAAGTCATCGCTACTTTACCATTCTCATTGAAAAGCTTAACCGCTTCAGGATTTCCGGCAGCAATCATAGCCTGCGAATTCGGAATCCACTTTAACAGGAATTCTTCTGAATGACGATCGGACACACCAGTTAAAGCAGGACCAACCATTTTAGCGTCTAAGGCATGACATGCGGTACATTTAGCCTTGAAAAGCGTTCTTCCTTCTGCAGCATCTTGCGCACTAACGGTAGAAACCGCTATAATGGAAATAGCTGAAAACACGAATAACGATTTCCAAACGCTTTTTAAAATCATCGAGATATCTCTCATAATGAACACTTTATACTTATTTAATTTACTTTTAGTTATGAAATTGATGATTGAACCCAGATAGCCCCATCAAAACTTGAACAAAAGTATAACTTATTAATAAATCCCATGACATAATACTGACTTGAAATACAATTTATAATCATTCTAAACAAACGCCTATTCCAGCCTGTCAGCCAATAAAAATGCCCATTTCGATTTTTCCGCAATGGGCATAGTTAAGACTGAACTTGTTTTACAAAATTTTTCTTTTATTGTTTTAATATCCAGGCGAACATTAACGGTGCAACAATTGTTGCATCACTTTCCACAATAAACTTTGGTGTATGAATATCCAGTTTACCCCAGGTTATCTTTTCATTTGGAACCGCACCGGAATAAGAACCGTATGAAGTTGTTGAATCTGAAATCTGACAGAAATAACTCCAGAATGGTATATTTTCCATCTCCATATCCTGATAAAGCATTGGTACAACACAAATCGGAAAATCTCCGGCAATACCACCGCCAATCTGGAAGAAACCAATCCCCTTGCCATCACTGTTTGCAATATACCAATCGGCTAACCAACCCATATATTCAATACCGCTTTTCATCGTAGTCGCCTTTAATTCCTTTTTCATTACGTAAGAAGCAAAGATGTTACCCATTGTAGAGTCTTCCCATCCCGGAACCACAATCGGCAAATTCTTTTCAGCCGCAGCTAACATCCAGGAGTTCTTGGGATCAATTTCATAATACTGCTCCAAATCACCGCTTAAAAGCATTTTGTACATAAATTCATGTGGAAAATATCGCTCACCCGCTTCATCAGCATCTTTCCATATCTTATGGATGTGTTTTTGTAAACGACGGAAGGCTTCTTCTTCAGGAATACAGGTATCGGTAACTCGGTTGTAGTGATTTTCCAGTAGATCCCATTCATCCTGCGGACTTAAATCTCTGTAATTAGGTACACGTTTATAGTGAGAATGTGCAACCAGGTTCATGATGTCTTCTTCCAGGTTTGCACCAGTACAAGAAATAATCGCTACTTTATCCTGGCGAATCATTTCTGCAAGTGAAATACCCAATTCAGCCGTACTCATTGCGCCGGCTAATGTAATCATCATTTTACCGCCTTCATCCAAATGCGTTTCATACCCCTTGGCCGCATCCATCATGGCCGCAGCATTAAAATGGAGGTAATTACGCTCCATAAACTGAGATATTGGTCCTCTTATATTGCTCATCTTTTTTGACTTATTTGGTCGCAAAAATAGGCATTTAGGCCGAAAGGTTAAAACGTAAAAGTTTTTAGCGATGCGCGTATTGCGTTTGGCGTAGATAGCGAATCTAAATAACTAAAGAAGTTGAAATTTATACCACCAAGGCACGAAGGCACAAAGTAATTTATATTGTGATTGCTGAACACGTATTCTGCTAACCAATTTAAACAATTAACCAATAACCAGTATATTACTTTATACCACCAAGACACAAAGGCACAAATTAATTTGTTTAGTGATTATTAAACACGTATTCTGTTAACCGATTTGAACAATTAACCGATTAACCAATTTAGTGGGCAGTTTGCAGTGACCAATGAACAAATGACCAGTGAACGAATGAACTATTACTAAATTTTCTTTTCTTTGCGCAATGAAAAAACCGGGACTTTTCCTCGCCCTTATTCTAATTTCCTTTTCAGGAATAGCACAAATGAAACTGATAAAAAAAATGTTGTCAAATGAAAAGGATACGACAAGAAAAGCGAGTTTCTTACCCATTCCCTCCTTTGGTTATTCTCAAGAAACAGGACTTGAACTAGGTGTAGGCGCTATCTTTTCGTATTACACAGATAGGAAGGACACGTTAACAAGGAGTTCTAACTTTTCATTAAATGCCACCTATTCTACAAAAAAAACATACAACGTTGCTTTAAAGGGTGACGCGTGGTCGCCAGGAAATAAATACCATTTTATCGGTGATGTACGTTTCAAAAGAATGCCTTTTAATTTTTACGGCATCGGGAACAACACACAAAAAGCAGACGAAGACAAGTTGATAATGAACCAAATCAAAGTGCTTTTCGATGCAGAGCAAAGTTTCATCAGCCATGCTTATACAGGTGTTTCTCTGGGATTTGAAAATTATAAGTTTACGGACCAAATTACGGGTGGAATTTTCAGCAATAGTCCTGGCATTTTAGATAAAGATGGCGGTTCAGTTATATATATTGGAATTAGTCAAAGTTACGACACCCGAAATTCTAACAACTATCCATCTAAGGGTTTTTTCGGTCGCGTAACTTACCAGTTTGCGCCACGCTTTTTCGATAGCGAGAGTTTTTCCGGAAGTCAGATTAAACTAGATGTAAGGAATTTCTGGCCGATAAGCAAAAAAATTGTTCTTGGTGTGCAAGGTATTTATTATACCATTCAGGGCTCAAATAAGCCATTCTACCTCTTACAACAAATGGGTAACGACCAAATAATGAGAGGTTATTATGGGGGGCGTTACCGCGACGAAAACCTGATTGCCTCTCAATTAGAGTTGCGTTACCGTTTTATGAACAGATTCGGAATTGTTGCCTTTGCAGGGGCCGGAAAGGTTTTTAATAATGATGATGTTAACCTAAAAAGGCTAAAACCAAACTTTGGTGTTGGCGGCAGGTACTTCTTTGATACCGCAAAGGGCCTGAGTGTTCGTTTAGATTACGGTGTTGGCGAAAAACTCGCAAGTGAAAAACGCCAGAGTGGATTCTACATTAGTTTAGCTGAAGCGTTTTAATTATGGATGATGCAAATTTTATAATGGAAGCACTCATCATTTACGACAGCTATTCTTCCACAACCAGTCGCTAAGTAAATAATATGCGCAGATGGAATATTGATGATATTTGTCCCCGTTATTCGTTTACATCACACCTCTTCCATTTTCTAATTGGTTCTCCTCCGCTCCTCTTCATTTCCGGTTTTTCTAACGAGTTGTTTGATTTTTTCATTCCCGAAATTAAAACGGATGCTGATTCTCAGCTGGCGATTATCATAATAATTATTGTATTCCTGCCGGATATTGTTAATCACACTACCAAAACGAAACCGATTTGACTTCAAAACATCAGACGCATTTATGGCCAGCTGAAGTTTTTTGTTTAAGAGCAAAGTTTTTAACCCGATATCTACGTTAGATTGGCTCTTGTTTTTATTCAAACCATCTACTGTCGGAAACTGATACCAAAAACTTATATCGCCCAACACCGTTTTTGAGCGGTTTAAAACAAATTGATTTACGGTCGAAAAGTAGGCTCCAAAACCTTTAACTTTATTTAAAGTTTGCGGCAAGTTCGATTTCGATAAGTTATAAAAAACGTCTACCTGGTTGATGCTTTCCAACCATTTTAGATTGTTAAAAACAAAAGAATTACTTAACTGGTAATTATAACCTGTTACAAAATTGACAGGTTTATAAATCTGGATATTCGAATTTTGGTCAATAAAATTTACATCATTGTACCCATTGGTTAGCTTATTAAACGATAGTGTTGTTGTGAAAATACTTTTATAAGTATGAGATAACTCGATGTTATTGTTAAATGATGGCTGCAAAAAAGGATTTCCTTCGGCATAAGTAAATTGATTGCTATACCATCGAAATGGATTTAACTTTTTATAAGCAGGCCGGTTAATTCTTCGACCATAATTTGCCGAGAATACGCTGCTTTCAGTAGCCCGGTAAGTCATAAATAATGTGGGAAACAATTGGAAATATCTGTTACCAGTGGTTTGGTTAATCGATTCGCCATTTACCTGCGAATACTCAGCCCTCAAACCAGCCTGAAAATCAAAATCTTTAACTTTTTTGCTAACGTTCATATAAACTGCCTGCGTGTTTTCCTGGTAATTAAAATCATTTGTTTGTGATAAATCCGGCCGATAAAATTCGTTCTGCTTTTTGTAAAATGCCAGGTTGCTTTCGTTTTTTATAAAACTTAGTTTTGAACCGAAGGAAAGATTAAAAGATCTGTAGGGCAGATCTACGTCAGCCTTAAGCGTATATAAATTGATAATCTGATTACTTTCAGATAAATATTCTGCAAAAGAGCCTGGGATTTCAAGGCCATCCTGAAAGTAGCTGGTGTTGTTAAAAAACCTGCTTTTATTGTCATTATATTTAAACCAGTCACCGTTAATGGTTAATTGTTTTCCTGCCGAATCTAATGCTTGTTTAACATAAAAATTAGCAGCGTTATAGTGCGATTTTATTATTGCGTTTGCATCAGAGTTAAGAATAGAATCAACGAGTCTAGCATTATTTAAAATAGTGGTTTTGATATTTTCTTCTGAATGAAAATTCGTCAAACTGCCATTGTACGATAAACCAACAATCGTTTTTTTTGATATTTGATAATCGATCCCAAACTGTCCACCCGGTACAGTCCTGAAATTCCTATCTTTATTTACAATAGTCCAGGTTTGGTTTTGATAAAAAATATTGCTCTGCTCTAACGGCACTGTAGAACCTTTACGGATATTAAAATTTGCAAATAAATTAATCTTATCTTTTTTATAGCTTAAATTTCCACCTGCAGCAATGGTTGGATAGTTTGCCTGTGTAAAAGTTGAATTTACTGAACCACGTAAACCCTCAGAGGTATTCTTTTTGAGAACGATATTGATCAATCCGTTATTACCCTGCGCATCGTATTTTGCCGGCGGATTGGTAATCACCTCAACTTTTGAAATGTTATCAGATGACATAGATTTAAGAAAATTCGATAAATCATCTCCGGTTAATTGAATCAGTTTATCGTTTACCATAACGTTAAGGCCTCCTTTACCTACCAAAGAAACTTTATCATTTAAAACGCGCACACCCGGAACTTTAGCAAGTAATTCTAAAGCATCCGTACCGATTGCAGCCGTACTATTCTCTACATTGAAAACTGTTCGATCTACTTTTTTTCCTATAAGCTGTTTTTTGAAATTGATTTGAACATCATTTAAGCTATTCGTTAATTCTTCCAGACTGGTTTTGATTATGGTATCTCTGTTGAGCGAAATTAGAATTTCCTTCCTTTTAAAATTGATAGAAGAAAACTGAATTCTATAAATGCCTTTTTCCAGATTATTAAAAAAAAAATTGCCGAGTCCATCACTTTGAGTTACCTGATGAGACTCCGAATTACCTAGCATTGAGACAGATATAGCCGATAGCGGCTTATTTTTATAAAAAACACCACCTTCAATCTTATATTGAGCATTTACTGTCAGAGTAATGCAAAGTAAAAAAACGAAGCTAAAAAGTTGTATGTGCTTAGTGGTTATAAACCTTAAGCCCAATCGATATACCATTTATGATAAGAATTATATTTCAATTAAGGCCTGAATTCACCACTGACATTTTGCCAAATTTCTATCTGGCCATCCGCAGCAAATTTGCCTTTTGAACCCAATATTTTCACGCCAGAAGGATGAGTGGCCAATAAATTAATGGCATGTCCTTCCCTTGTTATTTGATTGTATACAATTTCATCAGCCTCAATGGTAATTTTATTTAACAATAATTTTGCCTTCCCATACATGTAAATCGTAGTTTTATCTTTACTCATTTTAACAGAATCCATAGCTTGGTATTCAAGTTTTGAGTTGTTGGCGATTAAATTATCTGAAGATGAAATATTCGTTTTTATATGGGCAACCTTTTGACGGCCGTCGTCTTTATAAAACTTATGAAATAAAATTCCATTCCGAACGCCAAACGTTCTTATATTTTTTGAAATTGAGATCCAATCCTTTATCGAATATGATTTAGCCCCGGTTTTTACTTCATGCACAAATCTCAATCTAACATCGTCGCCTGTTTGATAATCTTTTAAATCGGCAAAATCTGTTTGCAACCTGTTAATCGCGATCTTAAAATTATAGCCGTTTGCAATAACGTTGATTATCTTTTTATTACCTGAAGAGGTTATACTTGAAATTTTCCCATCATTAAATCTAACTTTATTGGCTTCATACAAAAAAGGATACACTTCGGGTTTTGGCATTTGATAAACAAGCTTATCTCCGGAAAAGATCTGTTTTGGCTGGATGTAAACGAAACGTTCCCCTTTAGTAAAGCCGGTTGAAGAAACAACAACTTTCAATTCACTGTCTTTTTTTAGAAGATTTAGAGTTTGCGACCCTAAATATACCCTGGGCAAAATGTAAGTTCTTCCCTGCGATTGGAATAATTTACCACCGTCGAAATCAAATTTGGATTTTGACTTATAAGTATCCTTTATTGTTCCTATTAAAGTCTTTCCTAATGCAGATTCAGAGATTGCTTTCTTTTCTAAGTAATCCGCAGAGACAAAGTATGAATCTGTTCGCTTTACATTTGGTAGCGCCAATTCTTTATTTTTTAAAGCTTTTTTCTTTAAAGTATCCTCGGGCAACACCTCACTTTTAAGCACGGATTGTGCATAAACAACCTGTACTGAAAACAGCCAAACTAAACCGATTGCAACCGGTAGCACCATTAAATAACTTAACTTTTTCATATTACCAGACTTTAAGTTGTACAACATTTTGATTCGCGCTTTAATCGGACTTTTAACGAAATTGTGAATTAGCGGCATGTTACTACCCGAAACAGCTAACTTTAAAAGCAGTTTAGCATATGCACCTGTCCCGAAGTTTAAAGAAGTCATTTCATCAGCTTCATATTCGTGTGTTTGTTCCAAAGCTTTATCAAAAAAATAAACTATCGGATTAAACCATAATACTGCCTTACAAATCATTAAGATTATTTTATCTATTGAATGGAATTGATTTGCATGAACCTCCTCATGTTTGAGCAATACCGCCAAATCTGGTCCGCTTAAATTACGTTCGTCTATAAAAACATAGTTGAAGAAGGAGCAATTCGTAAATCCTACTGTTTTAGGGACTAGTTTTAACCCATTTTGTCGTGTTGAATGGTTGTTAATATAAATTAATAACCGGCACAATTGCCAGGTTGAAAAGCCGAGCAAAATTGCTGCAACGCTTAAATAAGCGTAAGGAATCAGAGAAAACCAATCTATCCCCTGCCTCGCTACTGGCATCTGAATAACTTCAACTGCTTGTGCTTGCGCAATAGCATAAATAGGCAGTGGGGGAGCTGCCACAGGCGCTGAAACCTGGCGTACATCAGCTGCTTTTTCAACATTAAATTGCAATGCCGGAATTACGAAACTTAGAAGCAATGTTACCAGCAGGTAAAATCTATTGATCCTGAAAAAAGTAAGTTTTCTCAAAACCAAAAGGTAAAAGCCAAAGAATAATGCTGTACAGGCACTCACTTTTAGAAGATAAGTTAGTAATTCCATGATTTAATTTTTAAGACTTAGTGTAGGCAGTAAAACCATCTAAAATCAAGTTGCTTACTATCCTCAGGTTTTTCTCATCACTAAAATAAGCCAGGCTTTTTTCGCTATTGATATTTCCAAGTTCGATAACTATAGCAGGCACTTTTGATTCTCTTAATAAAAATAGATTAGCATTTTTTAACGAATCGCGTACAGTCATTCCATTTAATGAATTCAGGCTTTTTAAGATGTTAAAACCGAACTGTTCTGCATATTTAATATTTGGATTCTGCTTCGATACAATTACCTCCACCCCTTCGAAAGGTACTTTCATGTTCGGTTTAGGCATGGAATTGTAATGTATAGAAATGAAGGCGGTCGCGTTTTCACCAGGCAAACGATTCCTTAACGGAATCATCTTATCTCTATCCCTGGTAAGTACTACTTTTATACCCCTTTTATCAGCCTCCTCTTTAAGAATTTGCACAGCACGTAAATTGAGATCTTTTTCGGCAATACCGGATGGACTTTTTGTTGCACCGTCCTGCCCGCCATGCCCTGCATCGACCACTAAAACCAATTCTCTGTTTGTTGCTAAATCTCTAATTTCTGCATTAATCGTTGTATACTTTGGAATTTCATCTAAATCCAACGCGCTATTTATGACATTTGAACTTAATAAAGATTGTTTATTGCTGCTAATTGTGTCAGCTTTTACCAGGTTCGAAACTAAATCGGTCGTATTTTTCAAACCAATCACAACTCGTTTTTCGGTGACTTTCGATTGATTACCAATTTTGCTGTTCACAATTTCGATTTTCCGTATAAGCACTTCTTTCTTATTAACAAAAGCGAAACAGCAAATGGAAATAACCGGTATAACGATTAAATAAGTGATTTTTTGAAAACCAGAATCTGGTTTTTTATATAGCATCGTTATCCTGTTTTTAAGCGGAAGTTTACTAAAACCGTTAACGACTAAACCATTCGATGGCATAGCGAGGTTTAGGAGCAGGGATGCATAACTGCCTTTGTCAACAATTTCAATGGTTGCTTCGTCTGCCAGGAATTCATGATTATTGTCTATTTCGCTTCGCCAGAAGTAAATTACCGGGTTGAACCATAAAATACAGGCAGCCAGATTAACAACTAACTTATCTATAACATGCCTTTGATTAACATGAACCGATTCATGTCTTAAAACAAGTTCTTGCTCTGGTTTGGGAAGTGAAGAATCAATTATTATTTTATTAAAGAAGGAGCAATTTTTGATTTTCGAATCCGCGGAAACCAGGATTACCGAATCAGTTTTGGAAATCATAAATTTCCTCAAACTACGTTTGATGAGGCCCATCATGAACAGGTTTCGAATTGCTAAAGCTCCTGCAATGAAAAGATAGGCAAATGCTGCTAACTTCAACCAGTTTATAGAATAGGGATTCGAGCTTCCATCGATAACTTCATGCTCAACTGACCGATCGTTGCTATACGATATAGCTGAATTTAAAACCGGCTGATTTACAACAACAACCTCCTGTTTGTGCTCTATCGTTAATGCCGGAATAACAAAGCTGATTAATAAAGTTGATAACAGATAAATCCTGTTCAACCTGAAGAAAGTAAGCCTGCTTAATAAGAGTTTATAGGTTGCAAAAAACACAAGCAAGCAAACAGACACCTTTAACAAATAAATTAAAATCATGATTTAGAATTTTCACTGATGAGTTTCTTGATTTCTTCTATATCCTTTTCACTTAATTTTTCTTCTTTCACCATAAATGATAAAAGACTTGCGGGCGAATTATCAAAATAGCCCGAAAACATTTTTGAGAAAGTAGTTTTGGCGTACTCGTCTTTAGAAATTGAAGGAAAATACTCGTAGGTTTTTCCATAAGCTTTATAGTTTACATAGCCTTTTTTTTCGAGTAAGCGCACTATTGAAGAAATGGTATTATAAGGTGGTTTTGGTTCTTCATCCAATTCATCAATTATATCTTTAACGAATGCCTTTTGCAGCTCCCATAAAACCTGCATGATACGCTCTTCTGTTTTGGTTAATTCTTCCATACCCAAACATATAACTTATTTTTCAGTTTTACAACTACAAAATAAGTTATACGACTGATAAATCAGTTTTAAATGGATAAAAGGATGATAATAAGGATTTTATAATTTTAATGAGCGATTATTTGCTTAAACCAGCCAATGCATTAATGGTTAATGCAACAATTACCGTATTGAAAATAAAAGAAATTATACTATGAAGTAAAGCAAGTCTCCGGATCCTTTTTGAGGAAATCTCAACATCAGAAACCTGAAAAGTCATTCCGATTACGAAGGAGAAATAAGCAAAATCTATAAAATCGGGTTCTCCATCACCAGGAAAATCCAGTCCGCCATTTTTATTGCTGTTATCGCCATAAAATAAATGCGCATAGCGCATAGTAAAGGTGGTATGAACCAAAGCCCAGGATAGAAACATACCGGAAATTGCTGTTACCAAATCAAGGGGTTTAATTTCCTTATCCAGCAGCAGAAGAATAACAGCAAGCAAGCCGGCAAAAGTAGATACAACTACTATTGCAAATGTCTCTCCCCTGGTTTCATCCTGCATTTTCGCTTTTAAGTGTGTTTGCGTTGCAGAAGTATGGTAGAACATATACCAATGTAAAAGGATTAATGCTACGCAGAAAAAATCCCAGCCGAACATGATATGAGTTAAAAAGCTGGTGTCAATTAGCAATGAACCTAAGTAAGCAAGAACTCCGGCGAATAAACTTAGAAGCAAAATATATAATGCTGTTAACTTCTGGATTCCCTTTAGTTTAGGTTCGACTTTCATTACTGATTAAATTTCAATTTGAAGTGTTCTTTTGCCTGTCCTTTTTTAAAATAAACCAATCCAATCCAGAATAGGTCTATCGTAACCGTAACATCAGGGTGTTCTTTAATTTCCTTCCAGGCTTCTTTCATCCCCTTGCTCCAGTAAATATCATCAAAAATGAGCAAAGAATTTTCGTTAACTTTAGGTAAGCACCATTTAAAGTAATTCAACGTAGCTTCTTTACGATGGTTACCGTCGATGTAAACAAAATCCAACGTGGGTTGCTTTGCAATAATATCAGGTAAAATTAAATCGAAATTACCCACATGCAATTCAATATTAGTTAAATCTAAATTGTCGAAGTTTCTCCTGGCCACATTGGCGGTTTCGGGGCAGCCCTCTATGGTAATGATTTCGGCTTCGGGATTTGATTTTGAAAGATACGCAGAAGTGATGCCCAGACAAGTACCCAATTCTATTGCCGTTCTCGGCTTTGTACTTTTTGCCAGACGGTAAATAAGCTTTGCTAAACGAGGACTTTTTAGTGCGTTCTTTGCGATTTGGCTTACCTTTTTTGTTCGGTTTTTATTTAAGTGTGAGCCTGCACCAAGGTCTGTAACGTTGATAACTGAATCGTCATTAAAAAGTTTTTTTCGCTGCGCTTCTATATTTTTGTATTCAGATTTATCGCTAAAATCGTAAATTACCTCGTCTGCCAGCTTATAAACGAACGGCGAATGCGTTCCGTGCCTGGTTTTAGCAGTTAAACGGTGTTTAAGGTAATCAGTAATAAATTGGATTATCATAACTATTGCAAAAGTAATTAAACGCCGCAAACGTATGTATGTTTTATGGAAAATAACGCTGAGATAAGTGCTTTAGTTAAATTACTTGACGACCCTGATGAAGAAGTTTATCAGCATGTTGAGCAAAAGCTGCTTGAATATGGTGGCGAGGTTATTCATTTTCTGGAAAATGCCTGGGAACAGTCTTTTGATGGCTTGCTTCAGGAGCGCATTGAAAACATTGTCCATCAAATTCAATTTAACACGGTTAAGGAAGATTTAAACCTATGGTATTTAAGTGGTGCTTTTGATTTGCTTCAGGGTGCTTTAATCATCAATCGCTATCAATATCCTGATTTAGATGAACAAAAGGTAATTAATCAGCTTGAAGAAATCAAGCGGGAAATATGGCTGGGGCTTCAATATGAAATGAGTTCTGTTGAGAAAGTGAAACTAATCAATCATGTTTTATATCAGCAATTCGGTTTTGGTGGAAACACAAAAAACCATCATGATCCACAAAACTCCTATTTAAATCAGGTGCTTGAAAGTAAAAAAGGCAACCAAATTTCCCTGGCGATCATTTATTCAACACTCGCTCAAAAACTGGATATGCCAATTTATGGCATTAATCTTCCGCAACATTTCATATTGGGCTTTATCGATGAAAGTAAGCAGGAAGGTTCGGAGTACGGCGTTTTGTTTTATATAAATGCTTTTAACCGTGGTAATATTTTCGGCAAACATGATGTAGATCAATTTTTACGTCAGCTAAATTTAGAAGCGCTACCTGAATATTACAGGCCCTGCAGCAATACCGATATCATTCGCAGGGTAATCAGAAACCTAGTTTCTGCCTACGAAAATGCCGGTGCTGCGGATAAAGTGGCCGAGCTAAATGAACTACAAAAAATTATTTCTGAACAAGATACATCAAACTAAACATGCCTAAAATGCTATTCCTATTAAAAAACCTCCACACAACTACCTGTATAATTATTTTCGCTGTTTTTTGCGGATTAAATTCAAAAGCGCAGCAAAAATATAAGCCGAATGTGATTGCATACTACACTGGTGGCGGGGGTACTTTAATTGATAGCTTTCCAATTGAGAAGATAAGTCATTTAATTTACAGCTTCGGACATTTGAAAGGCGACAGCATGAACATCCATTCAGCGAAAGATTCGGCACTGATTTCAAAAATGGTCGATCTAAAAAAGCGAAATCCAGAATTGAAAGTGATGATGGCGATGGGTGGCTGGAGCGCTTGTGCAAATTGCTCAGAAGTATTCAGCCGGGCAGATGGCAGGAAAACCTTTGCTAAAACAACAAAAGAATTACTCGATTTTTTTAAGGCAGATGGAGTTGATATCGATTGGGAATACCCGGCAGTTGCCGGATTTCCGGGGCACAGATACGCGGAAGATGACAAACAAAACTTTACCTTATTGATTAAAGAGTTGCGTAAACAATTGGGTAAAAAAGCGGAAATAAGTTTTGCTGCAGGTGGCACAAAAAACTGTATCGATTCTTGTTTCGAATGGAAAAAAGTTATGCCTCTGGTTGACAGAGTTAATTTAATGAGCTACGATTTGGTAGGAGGCTATGCCACAACGAGCGGCCACCATACGCCGCTTTACTCCACCAAAGGATCGCCTCTGTCTGGCGATTACGGCGTTACTGAATTAATTAAATTGGGCGTTCCGGCAAACAAAATTGCTTTAGGTGCTGCGTTTTATGCCAGAATCTTTGAAAACTCAACGGAAGCTAATCAGGGTTTATATCAACCGACAAAATTCATTAATGGCGTATCGTTCAAAAATTTCAACACACAGTTTACAGAAGAAAAGGGTTACAAGTATTATTGGGATGAAATTGCACAAGCCCCGTATTACTACAACTCCATGGCCAAAAGGATTGCAACGCTTGATGACCCAAAATCAATCTCACTGAAAACGAAATACGTCATAAACAAAAAACTCAACGGAATTATGTTTTGGGAATTAACCGATGATACCTATGTCAATGGATTGCTCAGCGTAATTGATAATACGGTTCAAGAACAATAATCTTTTAAAACTGCTCTTTTTTTAACCAGGCCGAAAGTAAATTAAACCAATCAACATCAGAAGTTTTGTTTACCAAGCCAAAACCATGTCCGCCTTTTTCGTAAAGATAAATATCTGAATCAACTCCATTTTTTTTCAATGCTTCATTTAAAAGAATGCTGTTATATACAGGAACGGTTTTATCATCCTTCGCGTGCACCAAAAAAGCAGGCGACGTTTTCTTCGTTACATTATTATTCGCTGAGAAATATAGTTTCAAGCTTTCCGCAGGGTTTAGGCCTAGTAAGTTTTTCATTGTACCCGTATGCACAGATTCCTCAAAACTAATTACAGGATAAATTAAGGCCGCAAAATCTGGCTTTAAACTTATTTTTTCTTGATTTGAAATTTTCAAATCGTTATAATGCACGAGTAAAGTTGATGCCAGATGGCCTCCTGCAGAAAATCCCATCGTTCCAATTTTATCAGATTTGATGTTGTATTTCCTGGCCCCTTTTCTAACCAAATAAATTGCCTGTTCAATATCCTGCAAAAGAGCAAAAGTTTTATCGACCATGATTTCGTCGCTTGGCAACCTATACTTTAAAACAAAGGCCGTTATGCCGATTTCGTTAAAACGTTTTGCAACATCAGTGCCTTCATGACTAAATGCCAGCGCGGCGTAACCTCCGCCAGGACAAACTATTACCGCGGTACCCGTAGCAATATCTTTTGGCGCCTTAAAAACTGTTAAAGTCGGTATTGAGACCTTGGTTATACTCAAGGTGCCGTTAGCGCGTACTTCAGTATTTTCCACATAACCAATAGGTGTTGGTTTTGATCCAGGCACGTTTCCAGCATAAAGCGGAATAACTTCCTGGGCATTTGAAAAAAAAGACACCATTAAAAATACGATAAAGAATAGATATGATTTTGCCATACTGTTAAGCTAAAATTCCATTAAATATGCTTTCAAGAATTCATCGATATCACCATCCAGCACTGCCTGTGGATTTGAGGTCTGGTAATTTGTTCTGTGGTCTTTAACCCTCCTGTCATCCAAAACATAGCTTCTTATCTGCGAACCCCATTCGATTTTCTTTTTCGAACCTTCAATTGCAGCAATTTCTTCATTTCGTTTGCGCTGCTCAATTTCATAAAGTTGCGATTTTAAGAGTCGCAATGCATTTTCCTTATTCTGAAGCTGCGATCTTGATTCCTGGTTCTTTATAATAATTCCCGAAGGCTTGTGGTATAAACGTACAGCGGTTTCAACTTTATTTACATTCTGTCCACCTGCACCACCTGCACGAAATGTTTCGAATTCGACATCAGCTGGATTGATGTAAATCTCTATTGTTTCATCAACTAAAGGATAAACGTAAACTGAAGCAAAAGATGTATGGCGGCGAGCATTAGAATCAAATGGAGAAATGCGCACCAAACGATGAACACCATTCTCTCCCTTTAAATAGCCGTAAGAAAAATCACCATCAAACTGGAGCGTAACCGACTTAATTCCGGCAATATCTCCTTCCTGACTGTCCTGTTCAGTTATTTTATAACCATTTTTTTCACCCCACATCATATACATACGCATGAGCATATAGGCCCAATCGCAACTTTCAGTTCCCCCAGCACCGGCCGTAATCTGCATTACTGCAGACAACTGATCTTCTTTGTTACGAAGCATGTTTTTCAGTTCTAAATCTGCAACGGCTTGTTTGCTAATCTCGAATTGTTCTTGCAGCTCTTCTTCAGAAGCATCTCCGGATTGAAAGAAATCGAACATTACCGCAGCATCTTCTACTGCACCATTTGTTCTCTCAAATCCATCTGTCCATTTTTTCTTCGAACTTATTTCAGCAAGAATTTTTTCCGCTTTTTTAGGGTCGTCCCAGAAATCGGGCGCCATTGTTAGTTTTTCTTCTTCGCGAATGGCGTAAAGTAGTTCATCGACGTCAAAGATGCCTCCTCAGAGACGTTATTCTGTCTCTTAAATCCTGTATTTGTTCCTTAGTCATATTGGCAAATATATAAAATCGAAATGAGCATAGCGCATGGCGTTACACGTTAAAATTTATAATTGTAATCACCATTAAGAAGTAAAGGATTTAAGAAAAAGCAAAAAATTGATGAACAAAATCTTAAACTTCTTAAATCCTTATGTAAATCATAATCACCATTAAGAAGTTAGGCAATTAAGAAATCAATTTTCAAATGTTCAGACACACCCTTAACTTTCTTAAATCCTTAAGGGTGGAAATGCAATCCTTAATGGATGAACCTTCAAAGATTACATCTTATTCATTATTTTTTCATGCTCATATAATCCAGGGTTAATCTTAAACTTCTTAAATCCGTATGTAAATCATAATCACCATTAAGAAGTTAAGGCAATTAAGAAATCAATTTTCAAATGTTTAGACACACCCTTAACTTTTCTTAAATCCTTGATGGTGGAAATGCAATCCTTAATGGATGAACCTTAAAAAGATTACATCTTATTCATTATTTTTTCATGCCCATATAATCCAGGGTTAAATTAGATAACAATTTCACGCCCAAAACGAAGCCACTTTCGTCCAAATAAAAATCAGGTGTGTGGTGCGACGGTGCTTTCAAAGGATCCTTACCTTTTGGCATGCCTCCTAAAAACACAAATAAACCAGGTACCTTTTCCTGAAAGAAGGAGAAATCTTCCGCGCCAGTTACAGGAGGCTTTAATTTAACGTGTGCTGCACCAGCTGTCGCTTGCATGCTGGGTAACATTTTTTCGGTTAAGGCAAGGTTATTAAAGGTTACCGGATAATGGTTACTATATGGAATCTTAACTTCAGCTTTTCCACCTCCGGCTTCGGCTGTTTTAGTTGCAATTGTTTTAATTCTTTCAATAAACATAGCCTCATCTTCCTTGCTAAAATTCCGCACCGTTCCAAGCATCTCCACTTTTTCAGGAATAATATTCGATCGAACGCCTCCATTAATTGCACCAATGGTTACCACACCAGGATTTTCAGTAACATTTAAATTTCTGCTTACAATTGTTTGAAGGTTATTTATTATCTGGGCAGAGATTACGATTGGATCGATGCTGCTCCATGGATATGCACCGTGCGCCTGCCTACCGGTAACCGTGATTTTCATGTCATTTACTGCAGCCATCGTTCCTCCGGGTTTGTACGTAACATCGCCAACTTCGGTTTGTGAGTTTATATGCAGACCGAAAATGACATCGACTTTAGGGTTTTCTAAAACCCCTTCTTTTATCATTAATGCAGCACCACCCTCTTCGCCTGCTGAAACGCCTTCTTCTGCGGGTTGAAAAATAAATTTTACCGTTCCGGCGATGTCTTTTTGCATAGATGCCAACACTTCTGCGACACCCATTAAAATAGCGACATGGCTATCATGGCCACAGGCATGCATCACACCAACTTCCTGGCCATTATATTGAGTTTTAACTTTTGATGCAAAAGGAATGTTAACCCTTTCCGTAACAGGCAAACCATCCATGTCTGCTCTTAAAGCCACAACTGGTCCGGGTTTACCCCCCTTTAGAATTCCAACCACCCCGGTTTTCGCAACGCCAGTTGTCACTTTTATCCCTAACGCTTCTAAATGTCTGGCAATGATCCCGGCTGTTCTGGTTTCATTGTTACCCAATTCAGGGTGTTCATGGAGATCGCGCCGCCAACTAATGACTTTTTGTTCAATGGCTTCTGCTTTTTTAGAAACTGCAGCATTAAGTGGTGTTTTTTGTCCATAAACACCCGACGAAACTGCAAGTAAAATGAAGATGTAGATTTTTTTCATAAAAAAATGAATTTTATGACATGTGATAAGAGGTCCTGTCAAATATACACTGATAATTTGTTTTAAAATACAATTTCACCGCGAATTATATTAGGTAAATTATAGGAACGGTTTTATGTTATACAGGCTCAAATAATATTGTATAGTCGTCGGCAATTTTGACTGCGTAAAAGATTAAGTATACATTCATTAATTTTGAACATTAAAAAGACAGTTTTAAATATTTGCTTTATTACTTTTACAAAAAAGGAAAAAATTATGTTACCAAAGATAAATTTTACGGAAACCGCAGCTTACAAATATCTGACTGATCATTTTATAGATATAAATCAGAAAAGCATTAAAGATCTATTCGCGGAAGATGCTGATCGCTTTAAGAAATTTTCAGTGTTTTTTGAGGATATCTTATTGGACTACAGCAAAAACAGAATCAATGATGAGACTCTGGCTCTACTGATGCAGCTTGCGAGGGAATGCAAACTGGACGAGGCGATAAAATCAATGTATGCCGGCGATAAAATCAATGAAACTGAAGAGCGCTCGGTACTTCACATCGCGCTTCGCAATTTAAGTAATACCCCGATGTTAGCTGATGGCAAGGATGTGATGCCGGAAGTAAATGCCGTTTTGAACAAGATGGAGAAATTCACTAATAGTATTATTAGCGGTGAATGGAAAGGTTATACCGGAAGAGCCATAACAGATGTAGTGAATATTGGTATTGGCGGTTCGGATTTGGGACCGGTAATGGTTACAGAGGCATTAAAGCACTACAAAAATCATTTAAACATTCATTTTGTCTCAAATATAGATGGCACACATATCGCTGAAACGATAGCTGGTTTAGATGCTGAAACCACTTTATTTTTGGTTGCATCAAAAACATTTACAACCCAGGAGACTATGACGAATGCACATTCTGCACGTTCCTGGTTTTTAGAAAAAGGCGGGAAGGAAGATGATATCGCCAAACATTTTGCGGCACTATCCACAAATGCAAAAGATGTATCGGCTTTTGGAATTGACACGGAAAATATGTTCGAATTCTGGGATTGGGTAGGCGGCCGTTATTCTTTATGGAGTGCAATCGGGTTGTCAATTGCCTTAAGCATTGGCTTTGACAATTTTAAACAATTATTAGCCGGCGCGCATGCAACAGATAACCACTTTAAAACGGCTGAATTTGAAAATAATCTACCTGTAATCTTAGGACTATTGGGTGTTTGGTACATTAATTTTTATAACGCCGAAACACAGGTTATCTTACCTTATGACCAATATATGCATCGCTTTGCCGCTTATTTCCAGCAGGGAGATATGGAGAGTAATGGAAAGCATGTCGATAGAAATGGCAATGAAGTGGATTACGAAACTGGGCCGATTATTTGGGGTGAACCGGGTACAAACGGGCAACATGCATTTTATCAATTGATACACCAGGGGACAAGGATTATCCCTGCTGATTTTATTGCACCTGCACAAAGTCTTAATCCATTAGGCGAACACCACCCGATTTTATTGTCAAATTTTTTCGCGCAAACTGAAGCTTTAATGAATGGAAAAACAGAAGAAGAGGTTTCAGCAGAGTTAGAGAAAGATGGCAAATTGAAAGAGGAAATCGCTAAACTTGCGCCTTTTAAAGTATTTGAAGGTAACAGACCAACCAACTCAATTTTGTTAAAGAAAGTAACGCCGTATACCCTTGGCAGCCTGGTTGCGATATATGAACATAAGATTTTTGTTCAGGGTGTTATCTGGAATATTTTCAGTTTCGACCAGTGGGGTGTTGAACTAGGTAAACAGCTAGCTAAGAAAATTCTTCCCGAACTGGAAGGAGATGAAACGGTTGCTAGCCATGACAGTTCCACCAACGGATTGATAAATCAATATAAAAGCTGGAGATAAAAGTCTGATTAAATAAAAAAGCGAGCTAAATACTCGCTTTTTTTATGATTATTATATACATTAGCTAAATCTCCTATTTGTTTAGTTAAAAAACAACCAACGATTATTAATATTATTTAAAAACGCCGAAATCAACCTCAATGATTTCAAAAAACAAACCAATTATCTAATGAAAAAAAATTTTCTTTTTGCTCTTGCCATTTCCGGTTTGTGCTTTAGTGCTTCAGCTCAAAAAGTCCAATTTACCGAATTTGATCTAGACAATGGATTGCATGTAATATTACATCAAGACAAAACGGCACCAGTTGTAGCTGTATCGGTAATGTACCATGTTGGCTCTAAAGATGAAGACACTACGCGTACAGGCTTCGCACATTTCTTTGAGCATTTGTTGTTCGAGGGTTCGAAAAACATTAAACGAGGTGAATTTATGAAATTGGTGAGCAGCAATGGTGGGCAGAACAATGCAAATACCTCTCAAGACCGTACTTTTTACTATGAAGTTTTCCCATCAAACCAATTAGAACTTGGTTTGTGGTTAGAAAGTGAGCGGATGCTTCACCCCATCATTAACGAAGTTGGTGTGAAAACGCAAAACGAAGTTGTAAAAGAAGAAAAACGCTTACGTGTCGACAACTCTCCATATGGAAAATTTACTGAAAAAATCTTCACGCACTTGTTTAACGCCCATCCATACAGATGGCAACCAATTGGCTCAATGGCTCACCTTGATGCAGCAAAGCTTGATGAATTTATTGCCTTCTTTAAAAAATACTATGTTCCGAATAATGCAGTATTAACTATTGCAGGAGATCTAGATGTAGAAAAAACTAAAGGCTTAGTAAAACAATACTTCAGCGAAGTGCCAAAAGGTGGACCTATTGTAAAAAAAGAAGTTGTATTACCTGAAATTAAAAAACAAATTATTGATACAGCTTATGATGCAAATATTCAGATTCCGGCAATTTTTGCGGCATACCGCGTGCCTGGGATGAAAAGTAGGGAAAATAAGGTTCTGGGGATGATTAGTTCGATTCTATCGGGTGGCGGAAGTTCTAGATTAAGCACTAAAATGGTTGATGAGAAAAAAACAGCCTTACAGGTGGCCGCATTTAATTATACCCTCGAAGATTATGGTGCCTACATCACACTGGCTTTACCAAATAAAAACACGCCCCTTAACGACCTGTTAAAAGACATAGATGAAGAAGTGTTGCGTTTACAAACGGATTTAATTAGCGAAAGCGATTACAAAAAACTCCAAAATCAGTTTGAAAACAGTTATGTAAGCGCAAACAGCAGAATGCTTGGCGTAGCAGAAAATCTAGCGAATGGTTATACTTTCCATAATAAAGATACCGACGACATTAATAAGGAACTTGATGTAATTAAATCGATCACTAGAGAAGAAATTAGAAATGTTGCAAAAAAATACCTTAATAAAGAGCAACGTATTGTTTTGTATTATTTACCAAAAAAATAACTAAAGCTAAGTTTCATATTACATTATTTAAGACATGAAAAAATTATTCATAATAGCTGTAGTTTCCTTATTGGCGCAAGGTATTTCAGCACAAACAATTAACCGCAGCCAAAAACCAAAACCAGGACCGGCACCTGTTATCACCATTGGCGATCCGGTTATTTATAAATTAGCAAATGGAATTACCGTTTTGGTTGTAGAAAACCATAAGCTACCCAAAGTTACAGCCAGCTACAGCATTGATGCAGGCCCGATTACAGAAGGCGCAAAAGCTGGTGTAGTGAGTTTGATGGGTAGTATGCTAAATGAGGGTACAACCTCAAAAACTAAAGCACAATTTGATGAGGCTGTAGACCAGTTAGGCGCAAATGTTTCTGCAGGGGCATCTGGTGGTTCGGTTTCGGCTTTAACGCGCTATTTCGACCAGGCTTTTATGCTTATGGCAGGAAGTCTGCGTAAACCGTCATTTCCCGCAGCATCCTTTGAAAAAATCAAATCGCAAACATTAACAGGCTTAAAATCGAACGAAAAAAGTGCTAAAGCAATTTCGACAAGAGTTGTAAATGCGCTTGCTTATGGCAAAAGCCACCCAAGTGGCGAATTCTCAACGGAGGCATCAATAAATGGAATTACTTTAGAGGATGTTAAAGCCGTTTATACAAAATACATTACGCCATCAAGAGGTTATTTAACATTTGTCGGCGATATTAAACCAGAGGCAGCTAAAGCACTTGCAGAAAAAGCATTTGGCGACTGGAAAGGAACTCCATTAACATTGCCAACAGTAGCTAAAGTTAGCAACCCAGCTAAAACTGAAGTCAACGTAGTAAACGTTAGTAATGCAGTTCAATCTGAGATAACAGTTGCAAACCTAATTGATTTACCTTTAAGCAGCCCTGATTATTTTGCTGTTTTACTTGCAAATCAAATTTTAGGTGGCGGTTCAGAATCGAGATTGTTCATGAACTTACGTGAGAAACATGGTTTTACATACGGTGCTTATTCTGGAACAGGCTCTGGTCGGTTCCAATCTAAATTTTCAGCAAACGCAGCTGTTAGAAATGAAAAAGTGGACAGTGCAGTCGTAGAATTTTTAAGAGAAATAAACAACATTCGTACAACTAAAGTCAGTACTGAAGAACTTCAAAATGCTAAAAACCTATATAATGGTTCTTTTGCATTAGGTTTAGAAAACCCCGCCCGTACAGCTGGCTTTGCAAGCAGCATTTTAATAAATGGTTTGCCGAAGGATTTCTATCGTACTTACTTACAAAAAATAAATGCAGTTACTACCGATGATATTTTACGTGTTTCGAAAAAATATTTTAACCATGATAATACCCGTATAATTATTGTAGGCAAAACTGATGCCTTTGTACCAGGTTTAACGAAAGCCGGCTTTACAGTTAAAACTTTTGACAATTATGCTTCGCCCGTTACAGCTACAGCTAAAACAACAGCTGCTCCGGCAAAATCGGCGCAAGAAGTTATTGGTAACTATGTTAAAGCAATTGGTGGTGAAGCAGCTTTGAAAAACGTAACTTCATTACAGCAAACTGGTGAAATGGATATGCAGGGCAACAAGCTTGCTGTAGCATTTAAAAAAATGAATCCTGCCATGAGCAGCATGGAAATTTCAATGATGGGCCAAACTGCAATGAAGCAAACATTTAATGGCACTACGGGTTACCAAATGCAAATGGGTAAAAAAGTGGATCTTACAGCTGAGGAAATTGCAGAAGCTAAGGCTGACAAAGGAATTTTCAATCAACTTTATTATGGAACTGATGGCAGTAAGTTAGAAGCAGCTGGAACTGCGAAAGTTGGTTCGGAAGACGCTTATAAAGTAATTGTAACATCTGCTAATGGTAAAAAGAAAACGGAGTATTACGATGTAAATTCGGGCTTGCTCTTAAGAGAGGAAAACGCAACTACAAAAAATGGTATCGCAATCAATCAAACAACTGACTATACTGATTATAAAAAAGTTGGTGATGTTCTACTTCCTCATTCAATGATTCAAATTGTTCAAACACCGCAAGCCACCCAGGAATTTAACATTTCAATAAAAGAAATTAAAATAAACCCGCCTTTAAAAGCCGAAGATTTTAACTAGAAATCAAAAATCATATTGAAACCGCCACATATAATTATGCGGCGGTTTTTTTTATATACAAGATTTGATAATTCCTTACCTCACCCGCCATCGTCTTTGCTGGCACACTATGCCAGCGTCCTGACTTACCAGAGGTCATAACACAATGGGAACTTTAAAATAAATGGCTGGGACGACTTCATCAGGATTGAGACTTCCGCTGGTGTTAATCTGTGTTCCCGGATAAATATATTAATCTGCATTTATATTTTTTATGGCAGGCAACTAATCCGTTAATACCTCCGTAATGGGTTAAGAATTTCTGCTTGGGCAGATCGATTATTATGACATAGGCTATTTAACGTACAATTAAAACATTTACAATGGCGCAAAGATATAAATCATCAATTTCCTTGCTGCTTTTCTGATGTCGTTATACTTGGTCTAATCAAGCTGGCAAAAAATATAAAATACCTGAAGACCTTAATAGATCAACATTATTCAGTTCCATTTAAAACAATTACTTTATGAAGAAACTAAACTCATTTCTTTTATCAGCATCGCTAATTGCACTACTTTTTGCCTGCTCTAAGAAACAGGCGGCAGAAATAAAACCCGATGGACCGACAACAGTTACGACCGCAAACGTAACCTATTCTAATTTTGCTGGTGCGCTATTCCAAAACAAATGTGCCAGTTGCCATGGACAAAACGGTGCTATCAGAACAGTGTGGCTATTTAATGGATTGGCTTCCATAAAAAATGATGTAAGGGTTGCCAACAGCGTACTTGTCACTAAAACAATGCCTAAGGGGAGTACACTAACTGCCAACGAGCTTGCATTACTGCAAGCATGGTTTGATAGAAATACACCAGAATAAAATAAACTAAACCATATCAGATAATTTCCTTAATCACAAACAGATGCAAAAGTTACTTTTCACATTAACAGCTTTATTGTTGTATACAGGTTTAAAAGCCCAGGTATGGGTAAGTAAAAGTGTAACCTCATCATTTTATTCTTCAACTCCAGTAGAAGATATTGATGCACAGAGTAAATCTGGTGCTTCGGCAATCGATACAAAAACGAATAATATGATTTTCAAAATCAGCAACACCTCTTTTCAATTCAAGAAAAAGTTGATGCAGGAACACTTTAACGAGAATTATATGGAAAGTGACAGATATCCAACTTCAGATTTTAAAGGAAAAATTATAGAACAAATTGATTTTTCGAAATCTGGCAGCTACCCAATCACGGTGAAAGGTAATCTCCAGATTCATGGCGTATCCAAAGAATATACAACGAAAGGATTGCTGACTATCGCTAACGGCGAGGCAAAAGCATCCTCAACATTTAATGTGAAACTTGCTGATCATAATATCAAAATCCCAACTATCGTTTTCAAGCAAATTGCTGAAACGATTTTAGTTAAAATCACTGCTATTTACCAACCTAAAAAATAAACTTTATGAAATATCATCTAAGATCTCTTTTATACCTGCTTACATTTTTCTTCCCCGCTGTAGTTTTTGCTCAGGATTCGCTAGAAAATGCGTTGGATATGCCTGTTGAAAAAAAAAATGTAAAAGCCACATTTAAAGCCCCGAAGCTGATTAACATACAAACCAATGAAACCATTTACAAAAATGAAATGGATTTCAGGGTCGATCACCGGTTTGGAGACATTGCCGGAAACGCTGGTGGAATTAAAAATTTTTTTGGATTGGATCAATCAACCGATATCCGCATTGGATTTGATTACGGGATAAGCGATAGATTTTCGGCAGGAATAGCAAGAGCAAAAGGAGCAGGAATAGTGACCCAGTTATATGAAGGGAACTTAAAATACCGCCTTTTAGAACAAACCACCGATGAAAAAATGCCTTTAGCGGTAACCTTATTTGGAAGTACAACGATAGCGGCTGTAAAAACCTCTACAGACCCGACTGCTGCTAATGCATATAGCGAATTTCAGGATCGTCTGGTTTATGTGGTTCAGGCTGTTCTCGCCAGAAAATTCAACACTAACTTTTCGATGTTGTTGATGCCATCTTATATACACCGAAATTTTACTGCTTTTGGTGATGAAAATGATCTGTTTGCAGTTTCAGTCGGCGGTCGCATTAAGATGACCAAACGCATGGCTTTTGTGGCAGATTATACCGTTCCTTTTAGAAATGCCACCAAGAAAGCAGCCTTAGAGAACACCTCCGGAAATCAATTGTATAATACGCTTGGCGCCGGACTGGAATTCGATACAGGGGGACATATTTTCCATCTCAACTTCACTAATGCAACAGCCATACAAGAGTCGCAATTTATCACAGACACGAACACATCCTGGTTAAAAGGTCAATACCGCTGGGGTTTTAGCATCGCCCGGAGATTTTCCTTTGATAAGAAAAAAGAAAACCAAACTAAATAACAATATTAAAATTATGGAGCGTAACGATTTTATAAAGTCTTTGGGACTAGGAATTGCATTAGTTTGCACAGGTTCATGTTTGTCGAGCTGCGGAAGTAAAGGCAGCGATCCACAACCTGATAATCCGGGCGGGGGCGGCCCTTCAACCGGTACAACTGCCAGTATTAATTTAAACAACCAGCTTTTGACAGTTGGTGCCTCGCTCACTATAAATGGAATTTTATTCATTCGTACCGCGACTGGTAATAACGCCACATCATTCGCAGCAACTCAAGCTGTTTGCCCCCATCAGGGAGGTGCATTAAATTGGATTCAGGCAAATAATTATATTCAGTGTACGTTACATGCGTCAAAATATACCCCTGCAGGGGCTATTTTGGCACAACCAAACGATGGAGGGACAACATCAGCGCTAAAAGTTTACACGCCTACGGTTACTGGCAACACACTTTCTGTAACCGTTTAAATATTTTGTTTTTTAAGGTAAAGCGGCATCTATAATGGTGCTGCTTTTTTACTATTCGTTTATTGGTTATCTCAATGTAGAATTTTTGAAAAATCGATATGGTTTATGGAATTGATTAAACTTCAACATCTTTAAATTGTTATACATTCAAAAACACTCACAATGAAACATCTAAAACTTTTGAGCATTTTATTTTTCGCATTAGTTGCTCAGGCATTTTCACAAACTGATAAACAAACCACAGCAAAAATAATTGCTGATAAAAGTTACATTTTTACAGCAAATACTGCGATGCCAATGGCCAACCAGGATGTCAGCCAGGTTTTAAGAAATTTGCCGGGCTCACAAGGTGGAGGCGTAATCAATCTTTCCGGAGCTGCTTACGATTTTACAGTAACACCTGACAGTATAGTTGCTTATCTACCCTATTATGGCAGGGCCTTTTTTGCGCCTTACAATCCAACAGAAGGAGGAATTAAGTTCAAATCAAAAGATTTCAGCTATACCCAAAGCAAGAACAAAAAAGGATCGTATTCGGTAAATATTAAAACTAAAGATCTAAAATCTGAGAATTACCAGATGGTTTTAACCGTCTCTGAAAAAGGTTATGCAACCCTAATGGTCAACAGCAATAATAGGCAGCCAATAAATTTCAGTGGCATTTTAAGCGAACCTAAGAAGAAATAACCAGGATTTCCGGATTTTAGGATAAAACAGCATTCTGGATTTTCTAACTTGAAAGCCGCCCACAGATTGGCAGATTATTCTGCTGAAAAAATTTAAATCTGTTAATCTGTGGCTTAAGTATTTTTATCTTATTGGCTTCGAAAGTAAGGCAGGATTCTGGTTTTTTCTAATTTGTGGCTACCTTATTTTTTGGTTATTTTGATTTCAAAAATATAGGGCCATTTTTTACCCGTAACAAATAGACGCTTACCGTCCTTGTCATAAGCAATTCCGTTTAATACATTATTACTTTTATCCCAGTCGGTTTTAAAATTATCTGATGAATATAGACCTGTTAAATCTATCTTACCTTCTATTGCACCATTTTCGGGATTAATAATTATAATGTCGTTTGTTAAATAAACATTAGCGTATATTTTCCCATCGATGTATTCCATTTCATTGATATTATCCCGGGCACCTTTATCATCAAAAACATCAATAGAACCTATTTTTTGATAGGTGTTCTTATCTAAGAAATAGATGGTGTTCGTACCGTCTGATGCATAAATTCTCTGGCCGTCGAAGGTCAAGCCCCAGCCATCCCGGGCATAAGGCAATTCGGCCAGTTGTTTAAAAGAATCTTTATCATAAACGAATGCTTTTTTGTCCTGCCAGGTGAGTTGAAGAATTTTATTTCCAACCAGGATTATACCTTCGCCAAATAAAGCCGTATCTAATTTTGCTCTTTGTAAAACCTTCCCTGTTTGAACATCAACTTTACGTAAATCAGATTTGCCTTTTTCGCCCGTTCCTTCATAAAAAAAGCCATCAGTGTATTCTAAACCTTCCACATAAGCTGAAGTATCATGCGGTAGTTTTGTTACAACTTTGTAGGTATACAAATCAGGAGATTTGGAAGCCAAAACAATGATATTTGAAGTTATTTCATTTGATTTTTCACCTGAATAAATTTTCGCGGTGATTAAATGGTTTCCAAGTTTAACTCCATCGGTTTTAAACTTGACGCCAAGTGTATCTTTAGCCAAGACAACCTTTGCTGAATCCAATAAATAGACAACAGAATCAATTTTTATACCTTTTGCAAAGTCAATTTTCACCTCGATTTCTTTGCCCAAAGCAATAGCTGAACCCATAGCAGGTGTAATGAAAGTACTGTAACCTGCAGCAGGATCATCTTTGCATGAACTGGCAAAATTGATAATTACAGCAATCAGAAATAAAATTTTGCAAGGGTTAATCTTCAGGCCAGAAAGCATCTTCAATGTGGTTTAAATTATAAGTATTATCTTTTTTAAATGTTATAGCAATAATATCGAAACGGATATCATTTTTATGATTCATGATTTCAATATATTGAAGCGAAGCGAATTCCATTTGTTTCTGCTTTGCCTTTTGCACAAAATCTTCCGGCAGGCCAAAAGCAACTGAACTTCTGGTTTTTACTTCTACAAAAATCATTACGCCGTCTTTGTAAGCGATCAAATCGATTTCGGCTTTACCATATACCCAGTTTTCATCAAGAATTTCATAGCCGCTTAATTCAAGATAAACTTTGGCAATTCCTTCACCTTTGGTACCTAAGTCATTGTGAGTTGCCATTATGAAATGATTGAATTCTGAATTATCGAATTAATGAATAACAGTTTATTTTTTTACCTCAACAATTCTAAAATCTGATAATCCTGTAAATCCTAATCCTATTTAACGATAACTGAACCTAAAAATTTTGATATTTCTCTTTCTACTCCTTTTATCACACTGTAACGCTGCATCAAAATCATCTGGTTATCGCCATCTTTTTCGTCTTTTATTTCTTTAAGCAAATTAGCCAAAATCTTATCAACTTTACGTTTTTTCAGATGAAATATACCACCCAGAATCGTTGCTTTTAGATTCATTGTTTCATCTTTAACGTAAATCTGGTGTTTATTTAACCAGTTTTCACTTAGAGTGTATTCGGAAGTAGATAACGTAATGGCTAAGTCTGCAATTCCCCTGTCTTCATGTTTTATGAAGTGGTTTGCAGTTGGCAGCCTTCCATTGTCAATTTCCGACTTATAATAATCAATTATCTTTCTACAAACCGGGTTTTCGAATTCAACATCTGCTAAGTTTTGTACCACGAAAGATCCGATTACCATGTCATCTATACTATCCCAGTTTACGAATTCGTGCCCGTACGCCAGTAATAAACGAACAATTTCATACTCCTGATGCTCGTCATTTTCAGCTGTTTGGGATTGCCCTGAGGAACCCGGATTATCATCCCACAAATCATCCGGCGGACCAAGTGGTTCTGGCGCAGCCGAAGCATATGGATTATGGTTTGTATTATTTGTCCGCTGATTACTTTCAAAAGATTTCTTAGCCTTTGCGGAACGCATTTTATTCAGCTCAGAGAGTAAAATCTGCTCTTCAATTTCCAGCAAGCTACTGCTTTCTCGAATGAAAACCGACGCCTTAATCGGATCGGGAATTTTTGCGATACTTTCTACAATATCGCGGATAATTCCAGCTCGTTTTATGGGGTCATCGCCAGCATCTTTTAATAAAACGTTGGCTTTGTAAAGAATGAAATCTTTGCGGTTGTTTTCAAGATACGTTTTGAAGGCGCCCGCTCCGACGTGATGCATATACGAATCAGGATCATGCCCATCGGGAAAGGATACGATTTTAACGTTAAGGCCTTCCTCTAGAATCATGTCCAAACCACGCAACGACGCTTTTATCCCCGCCGCATCGCCATCGAAAAGAATCGTTACATTTTGGGTAAAACGCCCGATAAGTTTAATTTGCTCTACGGTTAGTGAAGTTCCTGATGAAGCAACAACATTTTCTATTCCTGCCTGATGAACGGAAAGCACATCCGCATAACCTTCGGCCAGGTAACAATTATCTAAATCCCTGATCGCCTTTTTTGCATGGAATAAACCATAAAGCACATTCGATTTATGGTAAATTTCACTTTCAGGCGAGTTTACATATTTGGGAACATTTTTATCAGTCTTTAGAGTTCTTCCACCAAAACCAATTATTCTACCGGTGAAATTATGAATCGGAAACATGACCCTGCCACGAAAGCGGTCGTAAATTTTGCCGTTATCGTTTTTAATGGATAAACCAGTCTGCTCCAAAAATTCTAACTTATGACCAGCATTTACGGCACTTTGAGTCATGGCATCCCAAACATCAGGAGAATATCCAACTTCGAATTTCTTTAAAATATCTTCTCTGAAACCACGTTCTTTGAAATAGCTAAGTCCGATTCCTCTACCCTCATCGGTTTCCCAAAGTTGCTTTACAAAGAATGAAGCGGCAAACTGAGAAACGATGTATAAACTTTCCTTTGCATTCTGCGCTTCAGTATCCTGGGGCGTCAGCTCCGTTTCTTCGACCTCAATATTGTATTTATTGGCTAAAAACTTTAATGCTTCAGGATAATTGTACTTTTCATGGTCCATTATAAAGCGAACTGAATCGCCGCCTTTTCCGCAACCGAAGCATTTATAAATGCCTTTAGTTACCGATACGTGAAATGAAGGAGTTTTCTCCCCGTGAAAAGGACAATTTCCAATTAGACTTGTTCCGCGTTTTTTTAAATGCACAAAATCCCCTACTACCTCCTCAATCCGGGCGGTATCCATTATCTTATCTATCGTTTCGCGGTTTATCAAAATAGTATTAAGTAGTTAGTATCAAGTATCACGACTGGGCTTTTAACACCATTCTAGTAATTATCTCAAACCCCTAAACGGGCTTTTCTGTCTATCGTTTATATAAATTAATTTTTAAATTTTGCTTTACTAAATTGCTATTAGTTACCGCTTCAGGGGCTAAGGAGTTACTTTACCAAAGGCAATAGCTGGTCTGCAACAAGTTTATTCCCCGTTTCATTTAAGTGAACTCTATCTACGGTTAAGATTCCCTTTTCTTTGTCTTCAGGATTATTTTTTGCTTCATAATCGGCAAATATTTTCCTTAAATCGCAAACGGGTAAATTGTTTTTAGCAGCTAACTGCCTTATACCTTCGGCATATTTATTCAAATCAGCGTCGAGTTCGTTTGTACCATCTTTCTTCTCGCCGACTACCGAAGGTGTAACTAGAACCACCTTACTGCCTACACCCTGAATTTTGTTAATCAGTGCCTGATAAAACTTTAAATATTTATCATAATCTGTTCCGGTATGAGACGATTGCTTATGCCAAACATCGTTTATTCCAACATAAATCACCACTAAATCAGGTTTCTTATTCAGCACATCATCTTCCAGGCGTAAATACAAATCATACACTTTATTCCCGCCGATTCCAGCACCCATTACCGTGTATTTGGTTGAGTCTAGCGCCTTCTTTATCAACGTAACATAGCCCTTTGCGGATACACCCTGTTGTGTGATCGAATCGCCAAAAAAGATGATTCGCTTTGGTTTAAATGTCATTGATGTTAAAAATAATATACAAACTGAAAAGAATAAGGTGATTTTTAATGTGGTTCTCATAGCATTTATTTTATATCGGTTTTCTTAAAATCTAAATCCTGAAAGTCAAAGCTGAAATCGGTCAGCGGTGAAATTGCTTCCATTTTAAATCCATTTGCAATTGCATTGTTGTCTAATGTGAAGTTTACAAAAGCATCGGCATCCAAGCTCCTATCATACCATTTTACGATGAAAGTATTCCCCTTATAGAACGTCATGTCGCCACGCAACTTCGGCGCATTTATAGCTTGGAAATGCATTTTTCCATTTACCTCACGAATAGTAACTTGTCCAAACCAGGCATCGTTAAAGGTACCTGTATAATTTTTAGGGTCAGGGTTTGCCGTGTTGGCATTTTGTTGTGCTTTGATATCAGACCAAACTTTTGTTACCATTTCATTAGCCTGTTTCTCGTTTTTTAACCTGTTATCGTTGTAGGTTTTAATTCTATCCTGGCCTTTAATTCCTAGGTAGCCATCTTTAATTGAATTGGTAATGGCATTAAAAGCTGCACCAGATTGCTGATTCGTCAGCACAATTATTCCTAACTTCAAATCAGGCAAAATGGTAACCTGTGTTACAATACCCGATAAACCACCCGTATGCGTAGCTTGAAAATTGCCATTAACATTACTTAAAAACCAACCCAAACCGTAGCTGCTAAAACTTGCAGGATTGCCACCGGCAATAATAGTTTGTGGTGTCCATAATTCTTTATGAACGGCAGGACTGAATAATTTATTACTTGAGTTTTCACCATATTTCCCGCCATTAATCATTGCAGTTACCCATTTACTCATATCCGTAACACTTGAGTAAATTCCGCCGGCAGCATTGGCTACCTCGCCAAAGCTTAAACCAACAGGCAACAACTTTCCTTCATAGGGTGCATGGCCGTCAATTACATTCGATTTGTCTTTTAAGCGATACCATGAAGCAGCAGTTTTAGTCATCCCCAGTGGTTTGAAAAATCTGTTTTCTATAAAGTCTTCGTATGAAATTCCTGAAACACGGGCAACAACATCTCCCGCTACGATATACATCAGGTTATCATAATCGTATTTTGAACGGAAAGACGAAACCGGTTTTAAATATCGAAGGTTATGAATAAGTTGCTTTTTATCAACTGTTGATGAATCGGGCCAAATCATTAAATCTCCTGCTCCCAAACCCAAACCACTTCGATGCGTTAATAAATCGCGAATCGTAAATTCAGAAGTAACGTAGGCATCATACATTTTAAATTCCGGGATGACATCGGTAACCTTAGCATCCCAGGAAATTTTCTTTTCATCAACCAGCATACCCAAAGCGGCGGCTGTGAAAGCTTTGGTATTCGAAGCCACACCAAAAAGTGTGTTTTCATCCACTCTTTTATTAGCTTTCATGGAGCGAATGCCATAACCTTTTAGGTGAATTATTTTACCATCTTTAATAACTGAAACCGCAATTCCCGGAACGTTGAAAGTGCTTAAAGTTTTTTCTACAACACTATCTATCTGCTTCGAAGTTAAAACCTGTGCCTGTGAAAATGTGGCAGAAAAAGAAATTAAAAGAAAGAATATTTTAAATTTTGATGAAAAGTAGGACTGCATTTTTATCGGTTATTTTGAAGGTTAAAGATAACAAATCTTTTTATCCGATAGGTGCCGCTACTTACCCTTTTCCTGCTTATAATCTTTATGTAGAATTAAGAAACTAGCCCGTTCTTCTTTTTTAAACGGATAATCCCAGTTACCCTGGTAGGTGATTTTAGTTGGCAATTTATCCTCGCCAAAATAGCCCATTTCGATATTCATCTGCACATCAAAATCAAAAAGCATATTACTGTATTTCATGTCAACGTAACGTCCTAAAATATTGAAGTTTCGCTTATCGAAAATGGTTACCAAATCTTTTATCATCAGGCCATCTTTAGTCCAGCTGCTCAAATCAGGTTTTACTGAAACCTTAAACCGGTAAACCGGAATAGAATCAAGGTAAGTGCCGCTGGTAAAAGCATAATCATAATACTGGCGCATGTTCGCTGAGAAAATCTCCGTTTTACTGCCAATAAAAGGAACCTTGACCGGTCTGCCTGGATTAAAAATTAAAGTTTTTAATTTATTTTTATAACTTTCATTTGTACCGCCTTTTCCATCGCCTGCAGGTGCATTTGGCACAAAATCGGTATTGTAAGCGTTCATGAATATATAATCGAACATTTCTACCGTGTATAACTGGTACTTGCCGTTCTTTTTATACATATTGCCCTCATCTTCTTTAACAAGGTACTCCATTTTATAAGGCCCGCTATTGTTGTGTTTTATCTTGCGATAAATCCGACCATCAACTTCATTTTTCTTATCATAACTGTAAATTCGATTTTCTGCAATAAAACTATAACGTTTCATATCACGAAAAGCCTGGTAAAAACTCGTATCGTTCATTACCGCTCTTATAAAAGTTTCTACGTTTAATTTTTCAGCCTTAATATTTACTGTAGAATCTAAAGTTATTGTTTTAACTGTATCTGGATTGAAACGGTCGATAACCTGACTGTATCCTTCAAAGAAAAATAATGATAACGTTAGCAAAAGAAGTATGTTTTTCATGCGATACATTGTATTCAAAAATGATGCCCTTTTAAGATGGAAGAGAAAGGTAACTTGGGTATATCAATGAGCTCATATTGATACATTAGGACTTCTACCATTTACCCATGTCATAAGAGATTATACCTCCCTTAATTCCCCAGCTGTTTAACCGCGATGTAAGCCATTAATCCTGTCGACAACTTAAGTGCATCTTCATCGATGTCAAATCTAGGCGTGTGCACGGAATAACTGGTATCTTTAATGGCATTTCCAGTGCCCAGGCGATAAAAACAAGCATCAGTTACTTGCGAATAAAAAGAGAAATCTTCCGCCGCCATCCAGATGTCTAAATCGACCACATTTTCCTCACCTAAAAAGTCTTCAGCGAAGCTCCTAGCGTTGGCGGTTAGTTTCTCTTCATTAATTAAAAAAGGATAACCTCTGTGAATATCAAAATCACAACTTCCGCCCATGCTTTCAGCCATGCCTTCAGCCATTTTCTTCATGCGCCTGTGCGCCTCATTTCTCCAGTCTTCATCCAGAGTCCTGAAGGTACCTTCGATTTTTACCTCATTCGGAATGATGTTGGTTGCGCCGTTTGCAATTACTTTACCAAAAGACAAAACAGACGGTAGACGCGGATCTGCATTACGGCTAACAATTTGCTGAAGGGCAATAATGATATGTGAAGCTATTAGAACAGGGTCTATATTTTGGTGAGGTTGTGCGCCATGGCCACCTTTACCAGTTACGGTAACATACAATTCATCAGTTGATGCCATATAAATTCCGGAACGAAAACCTACTTTACCCGCATCAATCAACGGCATTACATGTTGACCAACAATAGCCTGAGGTTTTGGATTTTCGAGCACGCCTTCTTTTATCATAATGCTTGCCCCACCTGGTAATAATTCTTCAGCAGGTTGAAAGATTAGCTTTATAGTACCACCAAATTCATCTTTCAATTGATTTAAGATGTATGCAGTACCTAAAAGTGAAGAGGTATGGACATCATGGCCGCAGGCATGCATTACACCGTGATTTTTTGAAACATAAGGTTTGTCGTTTGCTTCATGAATTGGCAGCGCATCCATATCGGCTCTTAAAGCAATTACATTTTCAGAAGGCAAATTACCTTTAATTAAGCCAACCACACCGGTATTCGCGCAATCGGTAAATTCAATGCCCCACTTTGTAAGTTTATCCTTAATGTAAAGGGAAGTTTCAAATTCTTTAAAAGACAGTTCGGGATTTGCGTGGATATGACGACGGTAACCGACCACATCATTGAATATATTATCGGCTAAGTCTTTAATTTTATTTTTGATCATCAGTTGTGGTATCTAAAGTTGGTGCATTAATTTTTTCCCTGAAAATAAAAAGTGTAGGGAAAGTGGCTCTGAGTTCGCTCATTAATCGTTGAGCTTCGAGCCTTGTACGAAAATCGCCAACACGTAAATAGTAGTTGGGCTCTTTATAAATAACGTAGGTGTTTATTTTAGGATAGCTGTTTTTAAACCGCGCTTGCTGATTAAATAATTCCCGGCGGTCGGATCCATAAAAAACCTGAACCCGATAACCATAACCTGACACAACAGGTTTATTCGGTTTTAAAGTAATATCCCCCCCTGTTCTGTAAACTTCTATTCTTTTTGCGATTAAGCTGTCAATTAACGGGTCTTTTACAACTGTTACCTCGCCTTTTTGACCAAAAGAGGTTTTGAATAAGATTAAGAAAAAGGCAATAGTATAAATTATTTTCATGGTAGTAAAATCCGGCGAGGCTAGAAACAAGAATACCGAACTTCCTGCAAAATTCGGCATTCTTTATGGGTTGTGCAAATGGTTTAATTTAAACCCTTAGCTTTTCAGGATCCTGATTGGATGGCCAAAGCGTATGGATTATACCGAAGAATCGTTAACTTCATAAAATATAATATAATCCATAACAATCAAGCCGCGTACCGCCTTACTCAGGATTTCTGATTAACAGCTTAATTTCCTATTAAAATGTTGTAAAGTTTAGCAGCATATTTTTTATTACCATTTCTTTCCGTATAGAATTCAAGAACGGCAAGCAGTTTAATTCTTACTTTGTGCGACCAGATTATTTTTTTAGCCATTCTTGCATTTCATTCACAAGTGTGGATTGCTCTACAAACAAGCCTTCCTTAATTTGCTCTTGGGATGAAATGATTTCTTTTTCTTGTTCGGGGGGGATAAGTCTAAAGTTCCTGATTTGGTTCTATCAACAGTAGTGACGCCAATTTGCTTAAGTATTGCCTTTACAGCTGAACTTTTCTCTTCTGGAATTTTAATCGTCAATGTTTCCATAAATCAAAAGCACTAAATTAACTCAGATTTTTTTCACATAAAAAAGCCGGATTTCTTTCGAAATCCGGCTTGGTCATATTGAAAAACTATTTCTTTTGTTCCAGTTTAATTTCATAAACTTTAGGATCATATTTCATCATCGCACCTGTAGCGGCATCAATCGGGAAACCAAGTATGCCAATTACATTCAATACGGTTACCGGATTAAATGTTGTTGCAGGTTGAAACGTTTTGGTTTCGTAACCATTTAATTTAAGGCTAACCGTTTGCCCGGTAAATCCTTTTTTTAAGGTTACATCCATTGGCGTTACACCAACTTTAATACCATCTACTTCGATGTCAGCGGCAGGAGGATCTGTTTTAATGTTAACCGTTTGTTTTGTACCTGTAAAAACGGTAGCGCAGCTGGAAAGCATCAGTGTTGCCGAAATGGCAAAAATGTTAAAAATCTTTTTCATTTGTGTGTTTTTTGTGTGTCCTTAAATATAAACCTAATTCTGATAATTAAAAATTTAGTTATACAAAAAAAGCCTTAACGATTGTCAAGGCTTGGGTAATCTATTTGTTTAAAATAATTCTACAAATTCGCTCCGTGGCAGTTTTTGTATTTCTTACCACTTCCACATGGGCAAGGTTCATTACGACCAATTGCTGCTTCTTTGCGGATTGGTTGCTGAGGAACGGCTTCACGGGTATCTCCAAATTCAATTCCTGGCTCTTCATGACCAAACTCCTGTTTGGTTGTTTGCAACTTAGGTTGTTTTTTTGGTGCCGGTGCTTCTTTAACATCTTCAGGCTCCTGCTGAACCGGAATACCACCTTTATACAAGAAACTCACAACTTCTTTATTAACTGCAGTAAGCATGTTTTTAAATAAGTTGAAGGCTTCCATTTTGTAAATTACCAACGGATCTTTTTGCTCATAAACTGCATTTTGAACAGATTGTTTTAAATCATCCATTTCACGTAAATGCTCTTTCCAACTGTCATCAATTAAGGCAAGAACAATCGTTTTTTCAAACGAACGAACAACTTCTTTTCCTTTATTATCGATGGCCTTTTTCAAATCTACAGCAACCTGAATGCCACGGATACCATCCGTGAACGGAACAACGATTTGTTCGATATGCTGGCCGCGCTCTTCGTACACCTGCGTTAAAACAGGTAAAGATTGTTGAATTATGGCTTCTGATTTACGTGCGTAAAATGCCTCGGCTTCTTCAAATAACTTTTCAGTTAATTGCGCTACGTTAGTTGATGAGAATTCCTTTTCGGTAATCGTGGTATCTAACGAGAAGTTTTTAATTACTTCTAATTTAAATCCATCGTAGTTTGCTTCCTGTTTGTATTCGTTAACAATATCTTCTGCAACATCGAAAACCATGTTGTTCATATCAACGTCCAAACGTTCGCCGAATAGAGCATTTTTACGTTTTGCGTAAATTACCGTACGCTGTGAGTTCATCACATCATCATACTCCAATAAACGCTTACGGATACCAAAGTTGTTTTCTTCTACTTTTTTCTGAGCACGTTCAATGGATTTGGTAATCATAGAGTGCTGGATAACTTCGCCATCTTCAATTCCCATACGAACCATAATGCTGGAGATTCTTTCAGAACCGAACAAACGCATTAAGTTATCTTCCAGTGAAACGAAGAACTGAGATGATCCAGGATCACCCTGACGACCTGCACGACCACGCAACTGTCTGTCGACACGACGGGATTCATGACGCTCTGTACCTACAATCGCTAAACCGCCCGCATCTTTAACGCCTGCACCTAACTTAATATCCGTACCACGACCAGCCATGTTTGTTGCAATCGTAACCTGACCAGCCTGACCAGCTTCGGCGACAATATCAGCCTCTTTCTGGTGCATTTTGGCGTTTAATACATTGTGTTTAATTCCACGAAGTTTTAGCATACGGCTCAATAATTCTGAAATCTCAACAGATGTTGTACCCACCAAAACCGGACGACCAGCTTCGGTTAATTTTACAATTTCATCTGCAACGGCATTGTATTTTTCTCGAACGGTACGATAAACGTAATCCTGGTGATCCTGACGTGAAATATTTCTATTCGTTGGAATTTCAACCACATCTAATTTATAAATAGACCAGAACTCGCCTGCTTCTGTTGTTGCAGTACCCGTCATACCACAAAGTTTGTGGTACATACGAAAATAATTCTGCAGGGTTACAGTTGCATACGTTTGAGTTGCATCCTCAACTTTTACATTTTCTTTAGCTTCAATTGCCTGGTGTAAACCATCTGAGTAACGGCGGCCATCCATAATACGACCAGTTTGCTCATCAACAATTTTAATTTTGCCCTCATCGATGATGTATTCTACATCAATTTCAAACAAAGTATAAGCTTTTAATAACTGATTTACAGAGTGAATACGTTCTGCTTTCACAGAGTAATCACGCATTAAAGCATCTTTTGTAACTACTTTTTCGTCTAAAGGCAAATCCGATTTTTCCAATTCGGCAACTTCAGTACCCACATCAGGTAAAATAAAGAAGTTAGGGTCTTCACCAGATTGCGTAATCAATTCGATACCTTTTTCCGTTAACTCTACCTGGTTATTTTTCTCATCGATGTAGAAATACAATTCAGAATCTACTTTAGGCATATTCTTAGACTGATCGGCCATGTAGTAGTTTTCTGTTTTTAACAACAAACCACGGATACCACTTTCACTCAAGAATTTAATTAAAGCCTTATTTTTTGGCAAACCGCGGTAAGCACGTAATAAGGCTAAACCACCTTCGCCCTCTTCAGTTCCTGTATTACCAGCGTTAATCAATTTTTTCGCCTCGTTTAATGCCTGAGAAACGTAAGCTTTCTGAGCATTTACCAAACGTTCGATACGTGGTTTTAATTCATAAAATTCATGCTCATCACCACGTGGTATCGGGCCGGAAATAATTAAAGGTGTACGGGCATCATCAATCAAAACTGAATCGACCTCATCAACCATTGCAAAGTGTAATTTACGCTGAACCAGTTGGTCAGGCGTTTGTGACATATTGTCGCGCAAGTAATCAAACCCGAATTCGTTGTTCGTTCCGTAAGTAATGTCTGCAGCATAAGCTTTTCTCCGCTCCTCGGAGTTTGGCTCATGCTTGTCGATACAATCAACACTAATTCCATGGAACTCAAATAAAGGACCATTCCACTCACTATCACGACGAGCCAGGTAATCATTCACGGTTACAATGTGAACACCCTGACCGGCAAGTGCATTCAAATAAGCAGGCAGCGTACTTACTAAAGTTTTACCTTCACCCGTAGCCATCTCTGCAATTTTACCGCTGTGTAAAACAATACCTCCGATTAACTGAACATCGTAATGAACCATGTTCCAGACAACTTCGGTGCCTGCAGCATCCCAACGGTTTGCCCATTGTGCTTTATCATCAACAATTTTAACATTGCTTTTTCGCGCAGCGTAATCTCTGTCAAACTGTGTGGCGGTAACTTCTAAATAATCGTTTTCGCTTAAACGGCGGGATGTCTCTTTTACAACTGCAAATGCCTCGGGAAGAATTTCCAAAAGCACTTTTTCTAATTCAGTGTCGCGTTCCTTACCTAAAGCATCTACCTGATCATAAATTGCTGTTTTCTGATGAAGATCCAAATCTTCGCCATCAGCATCCGCTTTTAAAACTGAAATTTTACCATCGATATCCGCTAAAAAAGATGATATTCTGTCTTTAAATTCTACCGTTTTTGCACGCAATTCATCATTGCTTATTGAAGATAACTTTGCGTATTCTTCATTTATTTTAACAACCAGTGGCTGGATGCTCTTAATATCTCTTTCCGATTTACTTCCGAAAATCTTCGCTAAAAATCCTAACATTATATTTTAATCGTATTTATTATAAAAAATTGTTGTGTGGCAACAACCAATCCAATGGCTTGTTTAAGTCACTTTGGCAGTTGTTGGTATAAATGGGGTGTAGAATTATTGGGAAAGGAAGCTAGGGACTATTGTTCTTCGGTTTTTTCCTTATGGTTAAATCGGTAATTACCTGATTTGAGTTAACGTATTTCTCTATTTTTAATGATGTTTTTGTTCCGATTAAAGCCAGACTTGTATAAGATAATAAATATGGGTTGCGGTCTTCATTAAGCTGTACGGTACTTTTGCCCGAATCGTTAACACTTATCTTATGCTCATTACAATAATCACTCAATATTCTAAGCCCTTCAACACGTTCGGCTTTTGCCAAATGCGTTAAGCTAAAAAATACAAGAGATATGGTAACAAGGTGTTTCATTAACAGCGGCAAAGCTAGTTTTAATCTTTTATATAAAAAAATTACATCCTCTCAAAAAGCATACCCTAATTTTTTGTTCTGTTTTACCCTTGTTTTTTAAACAAACAAACTGCTCTGTTCACAACTATTGCATTTATCTTTGAAATCGTAATTGTACATATTCACCTAATTAAATTGCATATAATGAAATCGCCCGGTAAAATATATCTAGCAGATCAGAGTGGTTTTATGGAATCTTCTATTTTTCAACGATATAGCACATTTAACTACGAAAAATACTATAATGAGGATGCAGAACCTTTTGGCGATCTGTTTCTTCTAAATGATGACACAATCGCTGGCGGAAAATTAACTTTTTTCCTATCAAAAGCAGATTCGCTTCAGATATTTATACCCATAACAGGTGGAGTAGATATGGTATCTAACGGAAAGGAATATGCTATAAAAACAGGCCAGGTTCAAGTCCTGAATATGGGCAAAGGTGAGGTTTTAGAAATCAGCAATCCACATCCGAACGATACCATAAATTATATCCAGATTGGAATTAGAACGGATTTGTTTTTATTGAGGCACAGCGAAATGCTATTTAATTTCGACATTGAAAAGGATAAAAACAAACTCATTGAAATCGTTTCGAACCCAAAATTGCCCTTTAAATTAAGTGCTGGTGTTTTTTCCGAAAGACAAAAGGCTTTTTATAAAATGAAATCGCCAGAAAGTAGTTTTTATGCTTTTATAATTGATGGTGCATTTGAAATTGAAGGTAGATTATTGAAACGGCGTGATGGACTGGCGCTTTTTGACACGGAAAAAGTACAACTAGTGGCCATGGATAATAATTCCTGGGTATTTGTCCTGGAACTATTTAATCCATTTTAAAATTCCCGTTATATAGATTACGCACAGCGGAACCGTGATAACCGATTTTCACCATCTATAATAGCCTTGGTTCGTGTCCTCACGAACCGAAACAGTAATATTGGTTCTTGAGGACACAAACCAGGGCTTTGGAGATATTTTTGAAGGTTGAAACTCTGCTCAAAAGATTTCTCCGCTACGGTCGAAATGACGACTCATGGCAACACTACTTAAAAACTACTTCCGTTGCACCATAGCCAAATTTTTCTTTTCTGGCATCCATATAGGTTTTTATATGTGGATTTTTACTAATCAGCTTGTGGATTTTGTCTCTCAAAGTACCGTTACCTGATCCATGTATAAAAATCATTTTATCAAAATGATGTACGATTGCAGCATCTAAAGCATTCTGAAAGTGCGACAACTGAATCTGTAATATTTCATCAGCCTCTAAAAAGTGGTGGTCATCCCGAAGTTTTTCAATATGTAAATCAATTTCCTTTGCCGGTGCCGGAACCGTTTTCTTTTCTGCCGGAGATTTAAAAAAGCTTTCTTTTAACTTTTGTGGATCGATGGTTACCGATGGTAATTCGTCCAAACGGATTAGCCAACCCTTATTTTTAAGCTGAGGCAATTCCTTTTGATCGATAGAAAAATCCTTCGCCCGGAATTTTTTCTTTATAACCAAAGGTTCGACAGGCTTAACATCAGCTTTGCTGAATAACAAAATCTGAAAAGTAAACTCCGGCCAGATATCTAAATCAGCAAGGGATGCGGAATAAACCAGTTTCGATTGATAAGCCTCTAAAATGCCGTAAAAAGAACCAGCATATTTTTCCTTTCGTTCGCTAGTTAAAGTTGCCAAAAGCACATTCGCCGATTGATTTTGCAAATGAAAGTGAACCACATTTCCGGCTTTATCATCCGTAGCCATGGCTAAATAAATTCCATTTTCTACTTTACTAATGCCCGGTACATTAACCTGAATTGGTTTAGGTATATCTATTTCTTCCGCAACAACGCCGTGCCCATGAACAGAAGTCAGATTACTTATTGCCACAGGAATTTCAAAACCATCTTCATCGGTAACGCCCAAAGTTTCCGAATCGATAACTTTGGTTACATAGCCTTCACGTTTTTCATCAACAAAACGCACAAAATCACCCAGCTTAAATTTCATCTTAAAAATATTGAATTGATTCTCTGATGTTTCAAAGAATTCGTTTAAGCAAAGGTATCGATTTTTAGATTAGGCTACGATGAGCATATTCCGAACCTGTTGCAATTCTCCATTTTGAAGTCGTGCATAATAAACCCCGGGCGCGTATTGCTGGTTTTCGAAGTTGATGTTGTAGGTACCTTCGTCCTTTACGGCATCAACAACAGTTGCCATTAACCTGCCCATAGTATTGTAAACCTGGATTAAAACATGGCCTCCTTTCGAAGTATATTTTATCGTGGTTGAAGTTGTAAATGGGTTGGGATAATTTGAAATTAAACTTTCGCCGCTTAAATGATTGGCCTGGGCGAGACTTGTCGACATGCAATTTGTGCCGGGCTGAATTAATGGTAAAGATTGAAAATCTTTTAACATAACATTAGACAAGGTAGCCTTATCAACGCAAAACCATTTTTCGAGTAATGTAGCATAAACCGACCTGAAATCATATTGCATCGGTATATTATCGTTTACAGAAGTTGTTGCGGAAATGGTTGGATTTTTACCTAAAACGCCACCTTGAATGGCGTCTCCAAAAACAATAAGTGGCGCCGCAGCACCATGGTCGGTTCCATTACTGGCGTTTGATTTTATACGGCGGCCAAATTCAGAGAAAGTCATTCCGGCAACTCTTTTTGAAGCGCCCAAACCTTTTAAATCAGCCATAAATGCTTTAATGGCATCACTAACTTTCTGAAGCAGAACCGCGTGTGTGCCTGTTTCATTCGCACCGGTATTTACTTGTGAAGCATGAGTATCAAAAGAGCCAATATTTACCATATATAGCCTGGTTTTCAGGCCACCGCCAACTAACCTTGCAACAACTTTTAACTGGTCGGCCAGCGAATTATTACTGGGATAAGTACCTTGCTTGGTTACTTTTCCAGCTGCTGTCTTAATAACCGATGCATATTGCTGGGTTTGTTGTGCAACTTGCCTCACATAGGTTAATTCTTTACCAGCATTACTATTTGGAGCTGGCGACTGGATGCCATTTATCAGGTTATAAAAGTTTACAGGATCGGAAATTGCCATCCCCATATTTACCGACGGACCCTGAAAAGCCGGGGAAACAAACGACCCTATCTGAATGGCCAATGGATCGGGCATTACTGTATTCGGGTAACCTATCGGGAAGTTTGTGTACTCTTCGGCGAGGTATCTCCCGGCCCAGCCACTGTCGATTACCTGGCCTGATTCTGAAGCTGAAAGCCAGATGTCAGTCGCCCTGAAATGACTGAAATTTGGTTGGGGATAACCAACAGATTGAATAACCTGAACTTTCCCATCATCATACAAACCAGCCAGGCCAGACATGGCAGGATGAATACCCGTGTTATAACCCGAAAGTTTAATAATTTTATTTTTTGGGAGGATGATATTCGGCCGAGCAAGGGTTAAGTTATCATACTGATCCAAAGGAAGAATCATATTTAGTCCATCGTTACCGCCATTCAACTGAATAATAACTAAAACGTGATCAGTTTCCTGATTGGCAGCCGTTATTGCTGAAAGCAAACTTGACGCGCCAAAAGCCTTTAAAGGATATCCGCCCAGCATGGATGGAATTACCACACCGGCAGGCATTGCTTTAGTTAAAAATTCCCGCCTTTTCATGATAGTTGGTATTCTTCAAGGTTCATAATGTATTTGTAAAACTCCTGCAAACGGGTTTGCACAATAGTTGTTTTTGCAGTAGTCGGCGCAGATTTATAGTCGAGCCAGGCAGTCGTCCAGTAAGCATCATTTACCTGGTTACTGAGCAAAATACTTTTTAAAAATTTCCTTACATCCGCGCTAACATCAATTGTATATAAGTGGGCAATTGCTTCATCGACTACTACATTCGGATCTTCAGGCTTGCTGAATTTTGAGGTGTAAGCAATCGGGTCGATAACTATCTTTTTACCATTTCTTGTATAACCGGTGCTGATAAACCTATCGGTGAAAATATTGCGTTTAGGTAAGGTATCGGAGTTAATCCAGAGTTCGTAAAACTGAGGAACCTGGTAATAAGCCGGCCAACCGGAAACGTTTGGTGGGTCGGCTAGATTTTGCTGTAGGTTGGAGGCTGTATTTCTTAAATAATCGCTCATGTAATAAACATTTACATAATCGGCAGCATCAGGAAAAATGATTTCGAATTCCCTTGCCAAACCAACAACAAAATCAACTGGTGCTTTTATATTACACGAACGATTCTGAGGCAGAAAAAAATGATTGCTGGTAAAAAGAGCCTTTAAAACAGGTTTGATTTCATAATTGGCATTTCTGAAAATTTCTGCCAACGGCGTTATAATATTCGATTCGATATCAGCAGTAATATCGTAGTAAACGAAAAAGCGATATAATCTACGGCAAATGTATTTACTAACTTCTACCTGTGTAAAAATCATATCCAACAAATCATCAACCTCTTTTGCGCCGTCTGTACCCGTTCTGCCTTTAATTAATTTGCTTCCATAAAATGATGAAAACTGCTTATCGGTAACATCATGTCGGGAAGCATTAAACACTGATGTGATGTTAACCCCATCCAGAGTATAACCTGTAAGCAGGCGGGCTGCAGCTTTAACATCGGCTTCTGTATATTTAGAATCCGTACCTTTACCCAACGTAAAAAGTTCCTGTAATTCCCTGCTGTAATTTTCATCGGGCGCCGCCTTGGTACTGGCATATCCATTTAGGTAGCGAAGCATAGCAGGATCGATGGTCACTTGCTTGACTAATGTTTTAAAATTACCAAAAGCAAAACTGCGAAGTAAATTATTGTGCTTGTAAATGTATCTGGCATCATCAACGGTATCCGCTTCGATAGAAAAGTGATTTTGCCAAAAAAGGGTCATTTTTTCTCTTAAAGAAATGGGTTGATTAAGCATTTGCGTTACCCACCAGGCTTTGAAAGATGCAACCCGACGACTGTTTGCATTTCCATCCGTATAAATTGCGTTTACCCAGGTTTGCCCTGCCGGCACATTGGCATCGGTATAACCTGTGTCGTTATAATTGTTTACAGGCGGATTAGGGAGCGGAAGGTCTTTTAATAACAAATCGACAACCTGAGTTACAGACTGCCCCACAAGCGAATTAATATCACTTCTTTTGGCACCAAACAAAGTGCGTTTTAGTAAATGATTTAGTTCTTTTGTCCCGAAATTTCCTGAGTAAACCTCTATCGCCATAAATTCCCTTTAAAAATAAAACTAAGAATTAAATTGGCTGAATTTCAGTTATTTTACACGAAACATTAGGATTTTGTTACAAAACCCAATTTTACCACCGGATAAGCGCACTCGCCCAGGTAAAACCCGAACCGAAAGCTGCCAGGCAAACTAAATCGCCCTCCTTTATTTTTCCGGCTTCCCAGGCTTCACACAAAGCAATCGGCACCGAAGCTGCGGTAGTGTTACCGTATTTTTGAATGTTATTAAAAACCTGATCGTCTTTTAAACCAAGTAATTGCTGTACGTATTGGCTAATTCGAAGGTTGGCCTGATGTGGCACTAACATACTAATATCTTTCTCAGATAAATTGTTCGCGGCTAATGCTTCTTTAATTACCTCAGGAAATTTAACTACAGCTTTTTTGAAAACCGAGGGGCCATCCATATATGGTAATACAGCGCCACTTTCTAATATTTCAGGCGTCATAAATAACCCGCCTAATTCCTGATCTGGAAAGGCAGGCTTATCTTTCATCCATTTGTTGGCATGAGAGCCGGGATAATGCATCGCAAGGATTTCAGCATCAGCTCCGTCGCTATGTAAATGCGTACTTAAAATGCCTTTGCCCGGTTCATCTGTAGGTTGCAGCACAACTGCGCCGGCACCATCGCCAAAAATTACCGACACATTTCTGCTTCGGGTTTCAAAATCCATTGCAAATGAATGTTTTTCACTTCCAACAACCAACACATTTTTATACATGCCCGTTTTTACAAACTGATCGGCTACTGATAGGGCATAAACAAATCCCGAACATTGGTTACGAATGTCCAATGCACCGATTTCGCCCATACCCATTTCACGTTGCAGTAAAACACCGCAACCCGGAAAATAATAATCTGGACTTAAGGTTGCAAAAACGATAAAATCAACATCCTTTGCGGTGATTCCTGCCCGTTCCATAGCGATTTTCGAAGCCTCAATCCCCATTGTGGTTGTGGTTTCTTCATACCTGTCGGCAAAACGGCGTTCCTTAATTCCGGTACGTTCCTGAATCCATTCATCGCTGGTTTCCATAAAACGACTTAAATCATTGTTGGTGTATACATTTTTCGGCACATAATAGCCGATTCCCGCAATTCTGGACTGGTGCATGTTTGTATTTTATAATTTGGTTACACAAAGTTAATCATTTATTGTCTAAGCTATTATTAATCGTTGAACAACAAAATGTTGACACTTGATACTAAATACTTGAGACTAATGTTTATTTTTGCAACCATGTCTACAGAAACCAAAGAAGAGACCTTTACGCTCGAAGAAATTTTAACTTCTATAAAAACCGTACATCGCCTTATTTTGTGGAATGATGACATCAATACTTTCGACCATGTGATTTATTGCATGATGAAATACCTGGATTATAATGAATCTCAATCTGAGAAAATTGCGTGGAAAGTGCACAATGAAGGCAAATGCCCTGTTTTAGAGGGATCTTTTACTGAAATGGAAATCTATCGTAAAATTTTACAACAAGAAGGATTAACCGTTAGCGTAGATTAATCTATTTTATTTTTTACAGCAATAAAATAGTATCTTAATTATGGAAATAACATTGGAGATAAAACGCGATGATGCATTTTCGATTTTAGAAACATTGAGGAGCATAAAGGGCGTAAAAATTAAAATATCGATCAATTGAAAGAGAACTACCTTAAAGATCTTTCGAATGCTTACCATGAAACAGAATTAGCTGAGAAGAGAAAACTTAAACTGAAACGCTTTGAGGATTTAGCAGATGAAATATGATGTACTAACATCATCCCTCTTCGATAAAGAATTCAAAAAAATCTGTAAAAACACAAATCTGCAAAAAGTGATATTATTACTTTTGTAGAGAATCTTAAAGAAAATCCACTACAAGGTATTCCAATCGGAAAGGAATGCTATAAAATTAGAATCTCAATTTCTAGCAAAGGAAAGGGGAAATCATCCGGAGCAAGATTAATCACCAGGGTGAGAGTTGTAAAGGAAACAATATATCTCTTATCAATCTACAATAAATCTGAACGGGATTCTATTTCAGATAAAGAACTGGAACTGGTTTAAAATCTCTGGAAAGTTAATCCTCCAGGCCCTTTAATAAAACCGTCAACTCCGCCTGTGTGGTTCGTGTTTTATCTTTTGCATACCAACCGTGAAGTTTTTCTGCCAGAACTGGCATCTCGGTCGTTTCTTTCCGCCAATCTTTTAAAAGTTCCTGTAAAATCTGAGGCCTTGGTCCCCAACTTGCTAAAACTTTATCACCGGTTTCATTTAAAACCAAAAGAACAGGAATTGCTCTCCCTCCATTGGTTAAGTGGGCATCAATTAAGGGCAGATTTTTATCTCGAAGCAAAAACTTTAAATCGATTTTACCCAATGATGCCGTTGCGATTTTATTAAATACCGGAACAATTTGTGCAGCATCACCACACCAACCTTCAGTGATTACTAAAAACTTATAATTTTCTTTCAGTTGATGAATAGTTGACGTTAATTCATCGGTTAAGCTAACAGTCTTATCCACCCGGCTCATCCTTTGCACATTCATTTTAGTGTAGTGCAAATCATAACTTACATCGCCTGTTGCTTTTCCTTCTAAAAGAAGCTGATCCACCAGGGCACGATAGGTTTGATAATCCATCCCTTGTTCGCTGAAAATTTCGCTGTAGTTAACCATGACCTCTTAAATTATGGTGCAAAGGAAAGGAGAATATCAATCAGAATCATCATGGGTTTGCAAGAAATTACCTCGCGTATGAACAGTAGATCTTTAGATTAGACAGATTTTTCTTACGGAAAATGCCGGATTATTTAATCTGCGAATCTGTGGCTAAATATTAGAGCGCCATCAATTTGCTTAAATGTTGCGTTAATGCCACAAAATCAGCAACGGTTAATTGCTCTGCCCGCTTTTCAAAATAGCTATGTTCATCCATTTTATCTTTCGGCATAACAGCAGAAACTGCATTACGCAAGGTTTTTCTACGTTGATTGAAACCGGCTTTAACCACACGCCAGAATAATTTCTCATCGCAATCTAAAGTTTCCACTTCATTTCGTGTTAAACGAATAACAGCCGAATGAACCTTTGGCGGCGGATTAAAAGTACCCGGCTTAACGGTAAAAAGGTAGTCGATTTTATAATAGGCTTGTAGAAAAACACTTAAAATCCCATAGTCTTTGGTTCCTGCCGGTGATGCACAACGTTGTGCAACTTCCTTTTGAAACATGCCAACCATTTCAACAACCTTATAGCGGTTGTCTAAAATCTTGAATAAAATCTGCGATGAAATGTTGTAGGGAAAGTTACCAATAATTGCGAACTGGCCAGGAAAAATAGCATCGAAATCTAATTTAAGGAAATCACCATTAATTAAACGGTCGCCTAATTCTGGGTATTTTTCATTCAGGAAATGGAAAGATTCGGTATCTATATCGATTAGGTAGGTTTGTAGATCCTCGCGTTGCAGCAAAAAATCTGAAAGAATTCCCATCCCTGGGCCCACTTCTAAAACCTGGTTATACTTATCGGTATTAACCAAACTCTCTACGATACGTTTGGCAATCCCTTTATCGGTTAAAAAATGCTGACCTAAATGTTTCTTTGCTTTTACTAAACTCATACACCAAACCCCTAAAAGGGCTTTAAAAAAATTTAAATTATACAACAAAGATATGCTTATTATTCTTTGCGAATAACTTAGTGTTCTTTGGGGTTTCATTTTTTTTGATGTCTTTAACCGAAAATCAGTAATTTGCGCTAAAATTTTCCATTAATTATGAGCAATAAACTTAAAATTGGCATCAGTATTGGCGACGTGAACGGTATAGGTTTAGAGGTAATCATCAAAACATTATCCAATCCGGCCATTTTAAATTACTGTACCCCAATTGTTTATGGCCATACAAAAGTTTCCTCTTTTCATAGAAAGGCAAACAACCTTGGCGATTTCAGCTTTAATGTTATTAATCATGCCAATCAGGCACAGCTGAAAAAAGCAAATATGATTAACTGCTGGGAAGAGGATGTAAAAATCGAACTTGGTCAGATTACTGAAACCGGCGGAAAATATGCGCTGCTTTCTCTGGAAAGGGCAACCGCAGATTTAGTAGCGGGCGATATCGATGCTTTAGTTACCGCCCCGATTAACAAACACAACATTCAATCAGAAACATTTTCCTTTCCTGGTCATACCGAATATTTGCAGGAAAAAAGTGGTAGTAAAGATGTGCTGATGTTTTTAATCAGCGAAGATTTACGTGTTGGTGTGGTTACAGGCCACATTCCCGTAAAAGATGTTCCCTCTGCAATTACGAAAGAAAAAATCCTCAATAAAATAAAACTGATTAATGAAAGTTTAAAGAAAGATTTTTGGATTGGGAAACCAAAAATCGCTGTTTTAGGCTTAAATCCACATGCAAGCGATAATGGCTTATTGGGCGCTGAGGAAGCAGAAATAATTTCGCCTGCAATTCAGGAAGCTTATGAAAAAGGAATTATGTGTTTTGGCCCCTACCCTGCGGATGGCTTTTTTGGCAATGGCAGTTATAAAAAATTCGATGCTGTTTTGGCCATGTACCACGACCAGGGATTGATTCCTTTCAAAACCTTAGCTTTCCACAATGGTGTAAATTACACGGCTGGTTTAAATTTTGTTCGAACTTCTCCCGATCATGGAACGGGTTACGATATTGCCGGTAAAAATTTAGCAGATTCTACATCATTTACCGAGGCTTTATTTTCGGCCATCCACATTGTGAAAAACCGCACAGAGCAGGAAGAAATGTTAAGTAACCAGTTACGCAGCGGCGGAAAAGTTGTTGAAACACAATTCGATATTAAAGATGATGCTTCCTAAGAGCTGAAAGATAAAAGTCGAAAAGCAGATAATCGGTGGTATAACAAACCTGGCCCCTGACTTCGGACATCCAACCCCGGAATTAAAAGGAGTAGAAAGACTAAAGTGGAAAGACCAGGATGTATTAAGCTCAGATGTACTAAAGTGGCTTAGGTGGTCAACATTTTTTTTTGCCTGGCTAAGGCCTTGTGTTTCATCGGTTCGGAAAGTCCTGCTTTCCCTACAAGCCCAATGAAGAATTTTGGCTTTTCGTACAATCAGGTTTATTTTAGCTAAAATTGTGTTCCAAACTCAAAAATGACCAGCGCCAAAACAACGAGATACATATTGCCCATTATTGTAATTTCTCAGTTTCTCTGCACCTCACTTTGGTTCGCGGGCAACGCTGTATTGCCAGATATTACTAAACACTTCCCTGCCGAAACAAATCTTTTAGCTAATCTAACCAGCATGGTACAGCTTGGCTTTATTAGCGGAACGCTGGTTTTTGCTTTTTTTGCCATATCCGATATTTTTTCTCCTTCGAAAGTATTCTTTATCTGCGGTATTGCTGCGGCAATATTTAATTCAGGCATTTGCCTGGATGTAAACGAAGTTAATTTGCTGTTGCTTTTTCGTTTTCTTACCGGGTTTATGTTAGCGGGAATATATCCTGTAGGCATGAAAATAGCTTCCGATTATTTTAAAGATGGATTAGGGAAATCTTTAGGGTTTTTAGTTGGCGCTTTGGTTTTTGGCACAGCATTTCCGCATTTATTAAAAAATTTTACAGGCATCTTCGCTTGGGAATATGTTATTTACGCCACCTCGGCATTATCCGTTTCAGGTGCTTTTTCCATACTTATACTTGTACCAAACGGCCCATTCCGCTTAGCGGCACAGCAGTCCAATTTAGGCGCATCCTTAAGCAGCTTTAAAAATTTGAACTTTCGTTCGGCAGCATTTGGTTATTTTGGCCACATGTGGGAACTTTATACATTCTGGGCGTTTCTTCCGGGCATGTTGCTGCTTTATAACCGCACGCACACAGTATCAATAAATGTTTCGCTATTTTCTTTTTTAATAATTGCCTCGGGCGGCATTTCCTGCATGGTAGCTGGAATACTGTCGCAGAAATTTGGAGCGAAAAGACTTGCAACGATTGCACTTTCACTTTCGGGTTTATGCTGCCTGCTTTCACCGGTATTTCTGTTTAGCGGCTCAGTGTATTTGTTTCTTATATTCCTGTTTTGCTGGGGTCTATTTGGCACAGCCGATTCGCCATTATTTTCTTCGCTGGTGGCTAAACATGCACCGGAAAAATTAAGAGGGACATCCTTAACTTTGGTTAATTGTATTGGTTTTGCCATTACAATTATCAGTTATTCAAATCATAAATCTGTTAGCTAAAGAAATCAATTCACACTATCTTTATATGGTATTGGCTATCGGGCCGGCGTTAGGACTGACAGCACTAATAAAGATTAAAAAATAACCTTATGTCAAAACTTTCTCCACTTATACAACCTGAAGATTTAACCTGGTTAAATCTGGATGATGAAATCGTAATCATAGATGCCAGTGCAGGTTCAAAAGCAAGGTATGATGAACAACATCTGGCTGGTGCAATTTTCGCCGATGTAAACGAAGATTTAGCCAACATTGGTGATTTTGCCTCGGGCGGCCGACATCCATTACCAACTTCCGAACAATTTTCTGCCGTTTTACAAAAGCTGGGCATTACAAAGAACAGCCATGTAATTGTTTATGATGATAAAAATGGCGGAAATGCAGCTGCCAGACTTTGGTGGATGCTAAGGGCTATTGGCCACGAAAAAGTTCAGGTTATTGATGGTGGTTTTCAGGCAGCAGTAAAAGCCGGATTCCCAACAACAAATAAAGTTCAAATACCTAAATCGGTTGAAAAATATGATGTGCAAGACTGGAACTTACCCTTATCCGATATCAACGAGGTTGAAAAAGTAGCCAAAGCCAATAATTTTGTTGTTATTGATGTTCGCGATGCAAGCCGTTATGCAGGCTTAACCGAACCGATTGATTTAATTGCAGGCCATATTCCGGGTGCCGTAAACATTCCCTTTACCGAAAACCTTGATGCTAGTGGCCGGTTTTTAAGTCCGGAAGTTTTAAAGGAGCAATATACTTCTGTCCTGGCAGGTCTGCAGCCTGAAAATATAATTGTTCATTGCGGCTCAGGCATTACAGCTTGTCATACTCTATTGGCAATGGATTATGCAGGTTTACCGATTCCAAAACTCTATGTTGGCTCCTGGAGTGAATGGAGTAGAAATAACAAGGAAATGGTTTTAAAAAACTAAACCTGTGTGGTTTTAAAAAAACACCTTGGTTTTTTAAAATAGCCAACAATTTTTTAAAAAACATTTTTTATCTAATTATTTTATCCCTACATTTGCAGGCTAAAATTTTATAGTAATTGAACCCGCTAAAACAATTTTCAGTACCGTTTACCGGATTAAAATTGGGAAGCCATCAATTTGAATATGAGCTTGATGACACCTTTTTTAACGCTTTCAAGTATTCGTTAATCAAAAGCGGAAATTTAAAAGTAAATCTGGAACTTGAGAAGCAGGAGACCATGTTACTTTTAAAATTCAAAGTAATTGGCACTGTTAATTTAGATTGCGATAAATGCTTATCTGAATTTCCATTACCGATTAATTTGTACGAAAGACAAATCGTAAAATTTGCAGGTGATGATTTGGAAAGCGATGATGATGAAATTATCTCGCTTAGCAGAAAGGAAACTGCGATTGATATATCAGGCCCATTATACGAAATGATTAACGTAGCAGTGCCTTATATCAAAAACTGTGAGCAGGCCGGTAAGGAGTGTGATCAGGAAATGATTGATAGATTGGAACAACTTTCTATTGATAAACAAGCTGAAGAAAATGAACAGTCAAGCGACCCGCGTTGGGAAGCACTTAATAAGTTAAAAAAATAATTAGATTATACACCAATGGCACATCCAAAACGGAAAATCTCGAAACAGAGAAAAAATAAAAGAAGAACCCACTACAAAGCAGTGACACCTTCTTTAGCAACATGCTCAGCAACAGGTGCTATCCACGTACCTCACCGTGCTTACAACATTGATGGTAACCTATACTATAACGGTAAATTGGTTATCGAAAATACTCAAATCGGGTAATTTTCTTAAAAAATTGTTTGTGTTTTCAGCGGCTTTAGTCATACCTTAGTCAACTGAAATTTTCAGGATTAACCTGAAACGAATACAGACAAATTTTTTCTATGAAAATAGGCCTCGACATAATGGGCGGAGACTATGCTCCTAAAGCAATTGTTTTAGGAGCAATAGCAGCCCATCAATCGCTAAATGCCGGAGAGCATCTTGTTCTTATCGGCGATACCGAACAGATTAAACCAATCCTTGCAGAGGAAGGATTTAATCCGGATCATTTTGAATACGTTCATACTGATGAAGTAATTGGTATGGGCGAACACCCCACTAAAGCAATTGTTCAAAAACCTAAATCGAGCATAGCCGTTGGTTTTAATCTTTTAAAAGAAGGTAAAATCGATTCTTTTGCCAGCGCAGGTAATTCAGGCGCGATGCTGGTTGGTGCAGTTTTCAGTGTTAAAACCATTCCGGGCATTATCCGCCCCTGTTTATGTACAATCCTTCCAAAAATTAAAGGCGGCACCGGTTTACTACTGGATGTTGGCGCAAATGCAGATTGTAAACCGGATATCCTTTTACAATTTGGCGTTCTGGGTAGCCTGTATGCAGAAAATTTGCTGCAGATAAATGAACCTAAAGTCGCTTTAATGAATATCGGTGAAGAAGATGAGAAAGGAAATATGCTGAGCATGGCCACTTTTCCCTTAATGAAGGAAACAGATTTATTCAATTTCGTTGGCAACGTTGAAGGAAGGGATTTATTTAACGACAAGGCAGATGTTATTGTGTGCGATGGTTTTACAGGAAATGTGGTACTCAAACTGGCCGAATCGTTTTACGTGCTTACAGTGAAAAAAGGATTGAAAGATGAATTTTTCGATCGCTTTAATTATGAGCAATATGGTGGTAGCCCGGTATTAGGCGTTAATGCGCCTGTAGTTATCGGACATGGAATTTCGAGTCCGCTTGCTGTTAAGAACATGGTTTTACAATCCAGGGAGATGATTACAACCGGGTTGATAGAAAAAATTAGAATTGCATTTAAATAATTATCAAAAATATTAAAATGAGTAAAATTCACGCTGCTATCACAGCAGTAAATGGTTATGTTCCCGACTATGTGCTTACAAACGCAGAGTTAGAAACCATGGTTGATACTTCGGATGAATGGATTACCAGCAGAACGGGAATTAAAGAGCGCAGAATTTTAAAAGGAGAAGGTTTAGGTACCTCAGACATGGCAGTTCATGCTGTAAATGGTTTGCTTAAAAAAAGGGGTATTGATGCAAAGGAAATTGAATTGATTATTTTTTGCACCACTACCCCAGATTTTACCTTTCCTGCAACAGCTAACGTTTTAGCTGATAAAATCGGCGCTACAAATGCCTGGGGATATGATTTACAAGCCGCTTGTTCTGGCTTTATATTCGGCCTTGCTACAGGAGCTTCTTTTGTTGAATCTGGCAGGCATAAAAAAGTTTTAGTGGTTGGTGGAGATAAAATGTCGTCCATTATTAATTATGAAGATCGCACCACTTGTATCATTTTTGGTGATGGATGTGGCTGCGCTTTACTTGAACCTAATGAGGAAGGTTTTGGTGTTATTGATTCAATATTAAGAACAGATGGTGCGGGAAGAGATTTTTTGGGCATGAAAGCTGGCGGTTCGGTTAAACCTGCTACACATGAAACGATTGATGCCAGAGAACATTACGCACACCAGGAAGGTCCTACGGTATTCAAATTCGCTGTAACCAATATGGCAGATGTTGCTGCCGAAATTATGGAACGCAATGGCTTAACTGCTGAAGAGGTGGCGTGGCTGGTGCCTCACCAGGCAAATAAACGGATTATCGATGCTACAGCAAACCGTATGGGTGTAACAACTGATAAGGTTATGATTAATATCGAACGTTATGGAAATACAACAAACGGCACAATTCCTTTATGCCTGTGGGAGTGGGAAAATAAATTAAAAAAAGGCGATAATATTGTATTAGCCGCGTTTGGTGGTGGTTTTACATGGGGCTCTATATACCTTAAGTGGGCCTATAATAGTTAATTGGTTGTTGGTTTTTTAGTTTGTTAGTATTTACAACGCTAAATACCGGTCATTGTACACCAAATAACGAAATGCCCAAAGAATCAACCAGCTAAAAAAACAAAACAATAAAAGTATAACTTAGTTAATTCAATAATCACTATTTTTTACATAAAAGCTTAAAAAATGGATATCAAACAAATACAGGAACTAATTAAATTTGTTTCCCGTTCTGGTGTAAATGAAGTTGCTATCGAGCAAGAGAATTTTAAAATCACCATTAAAACAAACCAGGCGCCAACGGTTGTACATGCAACTGTACCACAAACGCCGCTTATACAGGCAGCTGCACCAGTTGCTGCGGCACCTACGGCTCCGGCAGCTTCAACTCCGGCTGTTCCAGCTGCAGAAGATACTTCAAAATACATTACGATTAAATCCCCAATGATCGGTACTTTCTACCGTTCATCTAGCCCAGACAAGCCAATGTTTGTTAATGTAGGTGATGAAATTGCGACGGGTAAAGTAATCTGTATCATAGAAGCAATGAAGCTTTTCAATGAAATTGAAAGTGAAGTTTCAGGCCGTATTGTTAAAATTCTGGTTGACAATGCATCTCCAGTTGAATACGATCAACCGCTGTTTTTAGTAGAACCTATTTAAAAATAACCTTAGCTTACGCCTCGGTCTGTGTCCTCACTAACCGGAATACCGTAAAATTACGATGAAATTCAGTTTGCATTTTAACGAACTGAAAAATATAAATGGTTCGTGGCGACACGAACCATGGCATTTAATTTAAAATTTGATTATTTCGGTTTACATTACGCTAAATGATCAGTGTAATCGTACCATCGATGTAATCATCAATTAAAAAATTATGTTTAAAAAAATACTAATTGCCAACAGGGGTGAAATCGCTTTGCGTATTATTCGCACCTGTAAGGAAATGGGCATCAAAACGGTTGCGGTTTACTCTACTGCCGACAGAGAGAGTTTACACGTACGTTTTGCTGATGAGGCTGTTTGTATTGGCCCGCCGCCGAGTAAAGATTCTTATTTAAATATTCCTAACATTATATCAGCCGCTGAATTAACGAACGCTGACGCGATTCATCCCGGCTACGGATTTTTATCTGAAAACGCTAAATTTTCGAATATCTGCCGTGAGTATGGCATCAAATTTATCGGCGCGACACCTGAGCAGATTAATGGCATGGGCGATAAAGCTTCTGCCAAAGAAACCATGAAAATTGCAGGTGTACCAACAATTCCCGGTTCTGAAGGTTTGCTTACCAGCGTTAAAGAAGGTATTGCAATTGCAAATGAAATGGGTTATCCGGTAATACTTAAAGCGACTGCCGGTGGCGGTGGACGCGGTATGCGTGTGGTTTGGAAGGATGAAGATTTTGAAAATGCATGGGATAGTGCCCGCCAGGAGTCTGGCGCAGCTTTTGGAAATGATGGTTTATATTTAGAAAAATACATTGAAGATCCACGCCACATTGAAATTCAGATTATCGGAGATCAGTTTGGAAAAGCCTGTCATTTATCAGAGCGTGATTGCTCAATACAACGTCGCCATCAGAAATTGGTGGAAGAGTCTCCATCCCCTTTTATGACTGAAGAACTTCGGATTAGAATGGGGGAAGCGGCAATTAAAGGCGCAATGGCTGTAAATTATGAAGGTGCTGGAACCATCGAATTTTTAGTTGATAAACACCGTAATTTCTATTTTATGGAGATGAACACCCGTATCCAGGTAGAACATCCGGTTACTGAAGAGGTTATCAATTTTGATTTAATTAAAGAACAGATTAAGGTTGCCGCAGGAATTCCAATTTCAGGTAAAAATTATACCCCGGAAATGCATGCAATCGAATGCCGTATAAACGCTGAAGATCCAGCGAATAACTTCCGTCCCTCACCGGGAAGGATCACCAATTTCCACTCTCCTGGTGGACATGGTGTACGTGTTGATACACATGTTTATGCCGGATATCAAATTCCATCAAACTATGATTCAATGATCGCAAAGTTAATTTGCGTGGCCCAAACCCGCGAAGAGGCAATTTGTACGATGGAACGTGCTTTGAGTGAATTTGTAATCGAAGGCGTTAAAACAACCATTCCCTTCCATTTACAGTTAATGAAAGACCCTAATTTCAGAGCCGGTAATTTTACTACAAAATTTATGGAAACATTCGAATTTGTGGATTCATAACAATTATATCTAGTATTCTTAAACAGCCAAGTCCTCAAAAAACTTGGCTGTTTTGTTTTCTGACTAATAAAACAATTCAGAACAACTGATTCATTAGAAAATTCTAAATCTTTAAGTTAACATTGTAGCGTTTAAGGGATTACAATCGTTTTAATTTAAACATTCAATTATGAAAAATCTATTTAACGCTTTACTACTGCTCTTAATTGGTGTAGTATTTATTCAGTGCAAAAAAGATGATTATGAAGTAATCACGATTACAAAAATGATTACTGTCGATCAAATGAGAGCATTACCAGTAGGATTAACCAAAGCAATGCCAGCAAAGAAAACTGGAAAAATCTACATTTACAATGATTATCTTTTTATCAATGAGCCTGGAGAGGGGATCCATATTTATAATAATGTCAATCCCGCCGCTCCTGTAAATATTGCCTTCGTTCAGATTCCTGGCAACGTAGACCTTGCCATTCACAATAATGTTCTCTACGCAGATAGTTTTATCGATTTACTTGCTTTCGATATCTCGAACATGGGCAACATAAAACAAGTTAAAAGAGTAAACGATGTTTTTAAACAGGTTTATTCTTTAGGCATTCAAAAATATCTGTACATCACAAAAGATACCGTCGTTAAAAAGCAAACCTATAAATCAGGTGTGATGTACGATGCTGCATCTTACTCCGGCTCATTTTCACAAAGTGGATCTTCCGGACAAGGTGGTTCAATGGCCCGGTTTACCCTTATGAATGATTATCTATATACCGTTGGCATCAACGATTTGAGTTTGTTCGATGTAAAAACGGCAGCAAATCCAACATTTATAAAAGCCATAAGCTTAGGTTGGGGAGTTGAAACAATATTTCCTTACGATAACAAATTATTCATAGGAACGAATACGGGCATGCATATTTTTAGTGCTGCTGATGCTGCAAATCCTATAAAATTATCGACATATAGCCATGTATTTGCCTGCGATCCTGTTGTTATTCAAGGTAAATATGCCTTCGTTACCTTGCGCACCGGAAATATGTGCAGACAAGCAAGTAATCAGTTGGAGGTTGTCGACATCGAAGACCCTTCAAAACCTAAACAAGTTGCTGTTTTTCCAATGCAAAATCCGCATGGATTAAGCGTAACTGGCAATAATCTTTTTCTGTGTGAAGGTGCTTTTGGTATTAAAAGTTTTAATATTGATAACAAAAGTGAGATTGGGAAAAATATGTTGCAGCATTTAAGTACAATTAAAAGTTTTGATGTAGTTGCAGGTCCGAAATCATTAATCGTTACCGGGGAGGATGGCGTTTTTCAATTTGATTATCGTAATGCTGCAAATATGAGACAATTGAGCATAATCAAAGTTGTTAAATAACATCTAATTTTCAATAATTTCAGAAAACAGGTTTCTATTTTAAAGCCAATTCTCACATTAACATAAACTATTTCTATATTTAACACGTAAATACCATTCTATTCATTTAGAATGGTATTTTTGTTTTCAACATGAGCGACACTAAAAAATCACTACTTACAAAAGCTATCGGACAAAAGAGCACAACATTAGAAGCTGAAATGTCTTTTTTCGATCACCTCGATGTGCTCCGTAAACATTTAATCAGAGCCGTAATCGCCATCGCTGTTTTTACTGGCATTGCATTTTACTTCAACGAAGAAATTCTTGATAAGATAATTTTCGGACCAAAAAAACCGGATTTCTGGACTTACAGAATGATGTGTAAACTTGTAGAGCAATTCCCCTCCCTTGGAAAGGACATGTGTATCACCAAAATTAATGGGGAAATCATCAATACCGAAATGGCTGGTCAGTTTAATTTGCAGCTTAATGTTTGTGTGATGTGTGGTATTGTTTTAGGTTTCCCTTACCTATTATGGGAAATCTGGCGCTTTGTTAAGCCCGCTTTGCATGAGAAAGAACGTAAATCTGCCAGTGGTTTTGTATTCTTCGCATCTGTACTTTTCATTATCGGTATTGTATTCGGATATTTTATTATTTGCGCCTTGTCGATTAATTTTTTAACAGGCTACACTGTCAGTTCTGAAATTAAAAACACATTTACAGTCGACTCCTATGTTTCTTCTATAGCGACATTAACGCTTGGAACGGGAATTATATTCGAATTACCAATTATAATTTTTATCCTTTCGAAACTAGGATTGATGACCCCAAAACTAATGCGCTCGAGCAGAAGATACGCGGCCGTTATTATTCTAATTATTTCAGCGATTGTAACACCGACGCCCGATATTTTAACAATGCTTACAGTAGCTGCTCCATTATTTTTATTATATGAAGCCAGTATTTTTGTATCAGCTTACATTGAAAAAAAGAAGAAAAAAGCGGATGCAGCTTTCTATGCTAACTAACAAAAACATTACGAATAGATTTCATTATTCTCAATAAATTTGAAAAATGGCAACCACGAAAATTAAAATTGCAATTGGTTCAGATCATGCAGGTTTTGACTATAAAGAAATGTTAAAGGATTTTCTTGCTGAGCATGAAATTAAAGACTTCGGAACCCATTCTTTAGATTCGGTTGATTACCCGGATTTTGCACATCCAGTTGCTTCTGCTGTAGAAAGCGGAGATTTTAATTACGGTATTTTACTCTGTGGTTCGGCAAATGGCGTTGCGATAACAGCCAATAAACATCAGGGAATCAGAGCTGGATTATGCTGGGAGAACGAAGTTGCATCACTAGTTAGAAAACATAATGATGCCAACATTTTATGTATTCCTGCGAGGTTTGTATCCGAAGAACTTGCTAAAGAAATTGCAACAACTTTTTTAAACACCGGATTTGAAGGTGGACGCCACCAAAACAGGGTTGAGAAAATATCCTGCTAATATTAAGAAACTAACTTTTTACTACATAATGAATAAAAAATTTCTAACCCTTGGCTTAGCTTCAGTACTGAGTGTGGGCTGCTTTGCACAAGTAAAACCTCTCGCTCCAAATAAGGATGCAATACGGTTTAGTAAAGCTATCAACCCGGCTGACGGATTTAAACACCTTTCCGTTTTAGCTTCTGATGAATATGAAGGTCGTGAAACAGGCACGAAAGGTGCATGGATGGCCGCAGATTATATCAAAAATTACTTCAAATCAATTGGATTGAAGGGCCCTGTTAACGGCGACTATTTCCAGAAAATTGATTTGGTTAACGTTACTTTAAAACAAAGTCAGTTAACGGTTAATGGTCAGCCAAAAGAATATCAAAAGGATTATATCGTTTCTCCAACACTAATCAGCGATAAAGGATTTACTTTTTCAACCGATCAAATCGTTTTTGTTGGTTACGCGATAAACAAAGGAACTTATAATGATTTCGCCGGAACTGATATTAAAGGCAAAGTTGTGATGATGTTCAGCGCAGGAGATCCAACTGTTAAAGCAGGTACAAGAGTTGACAGACAAGCTTACCGTGCAATGCTTGAATCAAGAGCAAAATATTTTGCTGAAAATCAGGTTAAAGCTATCATTCTTATTGACCCGATGGTTGATAGAATTACTGAAAACACAAAGAAAACTCTAAACAGCGGCCGGGTGATGATTAAAACCAATGCTGCTTTGGAAGCCCAAAAACAAAATGATGTTCCACGCATTTCAATATCAACAGCTGTTGCTAACGAATTGTTAAAAGCATCGAATACCACGGTTACAGATTTACAAAAGAAAATTATTGACAGTCAGGCTCCGGCTTCGCAAGTATTGAATGTTCCATTTTCTGCAAGCGCCGCTAAAACAGAGACACCAGTTCGATGTGAAAATGTTTTAGGTTACCTGGAAGGTTCTGACCCTGTACTTAAAAAAGAAGTGCTGGTTTTAACTGGTCACTATGATCATATTGGTTTAGTTACTGACCCGAATGCAACAGACAAAGTTAACAACGGTGCTGATGATGATGGTTCCGGAACAACAGGCGTGTTGTTAATGGCAAAAGCATTTATGGATGCAAAAAAAGCAGGAAAAGGTCCAAAACGCAGCATTTTATTTATGACTGTAGTAGGCGAAGAGAAGGGGCTTTGGGGCTCAGACTGGTATTCAGAGCATCCGGTATTTCCTGTAGAAAATACAATTGCAGATTTAAATACAGATATGATCGGCCGTGTTGGAGAAGAATATTTAGGCAAACCAGATTCGGCAAACTATATTTATTCAGTTGGTTCAAGAATGTTGAGCAGCGATTTAGCGAATCTGCAGGATAGGGTTAACGCGACTTATACTAAAATGAAACTGGATTTCAAATATGATGATCCAAAAGACCCTGAGCAAATTTATTACCGGTCAGACCATTATAACTTCGCAAAATTAGGTATTCCAATTATTTTCTATTATGATGGCATGCTGCAGCAAGATTACCACCGCCCGGGCGACGAGGTAAGCAAAATTAACTTCCAATTGCTGGCCAAAAGGGCACATCTGACCTATTATATCGCATGGGAATTGGCGAATCAAGCTAAACGTCCGGTGGTTGATATGGATGGCAAAGGCAACCCAAAGAAATAATAAAGTAAAAATTTTCAGCCCCGATAGTACAATCGGGGCTTTTTTATGCATATTACTTTTGGCGGCAATAGAAATTCCTATCTTTGAAATATGATGAAGACTGCAGAGGAATTTTTAGAGAAATCTGATGAGAAAGCGTTTGATTTACCGCATCGTAAAACCATTAATTATAATATTGGCAAATACAATACGGCGGTAGAACGCGGTTTATCGAAATTTGAAAACCTGGAGTCTTCGAAAAAGAAAGCGCACGTGATTAAATGGCGCGTAATGGAAAATCTCGATAAGTTTTTGCCTGAATTTGAATCTAATTTTCAGCGCAGAGGTGGAAAGGTTATCTGGGCAAATGATGCCGAAGAAGCACAGCAGGAAATTCTTAAAATCATTAAAAGAAATAACGGTAAGACGGTCATCAAATCAAAATCGATGACTACTGAAGAAATTCACTTAAATGACTTTCTCGAAAGTAATCAGATTGAATCTTTGGAAAGTGATTTAGGCGAATATATTGTTCAATTACTCGGGCAGGCTCCATACCACATTGTTACACCGGCAATGCACCTGAGTGCTGCAGAGATAGCACAGTTATTTCACGATAAATTCGGGACACCAATTGATGCAACGCCGCCACAGTTGGTTCAAAAAGCAAGAGAATTACTAAGGGATAAATACCTGAATGCGGATATTGGTATCAGTGGAGGAAATTTTCTGATCGCGGATACAGGAAGTATTGCCATTACCGAAAATGAAGGAAATGCCCGTTTAAGTACAACTTTCCCAAAAGTCCATATTGCCGTTGTTGGCATCGAAAAAATTATTCCTTCGATGTCCGATTTGGATTTGTTCTGGCCTTTACTGGCTTCACATGGAACCGGACAAAATCTAACGGTTTACAATACCATTTTAAGCGGTCCACGCCAACCAAACGAAACTGATGGACCCGAAGAAATGTATGTTATCCTTTTGGATAATGGCCGTACAAATTTACTTGCTCAAAAAGACCAGCGACAAGGTTTATATTGCATCCGTTGTGGAGCCTGCTTAAATGCTTGTCCTGTTTATAAAAATATTGGTGGCCATACCTACAACACCACGTACAGTGGTCCAATCGGCTCGGTAATTACGCCGCATTTAAAAGGCATGGAAGAATTTAAACACTTAAGTTATGCTTCTAGTCTTTGCGGAAAATGTTCTGAAGTTTGTCCTGTAAAAATCGATATCCACAAAATGTTGTTGCTGAATCGTAGAGATGCGGCGGCGACACATGAGAACGGAAAAGTAGAAGAAATAGGCTGGGGCATATTTAACCGAATGATGCAAAAACGCAAGTGGATGGATTTCTTTGGTGGAAAATTCAAGAACTTTATGCTAAAAACTTTCTTTAAAAAGGGTTGGGGTAAATACCGGGAAATGCCAAAAGTTGCCGATAAATCTTTCGCCAAGCAATGGGAAGAATTGAAAAAAAATAAGGAAGATTAATTCACCTATCTATCTTGAGAAAACTGAGAAACTACAATGATCTTCAACCGCCGCGATAAAGACGACAAATTCTTACTGAATTTATACAACAGGCTGCTTTATCCCCGAATGGTTGAGGAGAAGATGCTAAAGCTTTTGCGTCAAGGTAGAATTGGTAAGTGGTTCTCAGGTATTGGGCAGGAAGCTATCGCTGTAGGCTCTACTTTAGCCATGAAAAGCGACGAATACATTTTGCCAATGCACCGTAATCTTGGTGTGTTTACTTCGCGGGATATTCCCTTAAAAAAATTAATGGCGCAATGGCAAGGCAAGCTTTCAGGTTTTACAAAAGGCCGCGACCGTTCTTTTCATTTCGGTACACAAGATTATAAAATCATTGGGATGATTTCTCATCTCGGTCCGCAAATGGCCCTGGCAGATGGAATTGCGTTAGCTGATATCCTATCCGGAAAACAAAAAGTAACCTTGGTTTACACGGGAGAAGGTGCAACAAGTGAAGGTGATTTCCATGAAGCAGTTAATGTCGCCGCAGTTTGGAACTTACCCGTTATTTTTATTATTGAAAATAATGGCTACGGCTTGTCTACACCAAAATCCGAGCAATTTAGATGTAAAAACCTGGTCGATAAAGCAATAGGTTATGGTATTGAAGGAATTCAAATTGATGGAAATAATATTCTTGAAGTTTATGATACCATCAATCAACTGGCAGGAGAAATTAGAAAAGACCCTCGACCAGTTCTAATAGAATGTTTAACATTCAGAATGCGCGGGCATGAAGAAGCATCTGGCACAAAATACGTCCCGCAGGAATTGTTCGATGAGTGGGAAAAGAAAGACCCATTAAGTAATTATGAATCGTATTTGATAGCACAAGGTGTTTTAACCCCGGAAGTGATTATCGACATCAAAATCCAAATCAAAAAAGACATCGAAATTGAAGTAGAAGAAGCTTTTGATGAGCCAGAACCCAAGGCAGACTCAATTCAGGAAGAGGCGGATATGTATTTTCCTTACCAGCAAAATATTATTGAGCCGAGCCAATCCTCCACAGAAAGAAGGTATTTAGATGCCATAACAGACGGGTTGGATTTAGCAATGCAAAAATACCCGAACCTGGTTTTAATGGGGCAGGACATTGCTGATTATGGCGGTGCTTTTAAAATAACCGATGGCTTTACAGCAAAATATGGCAAAGGACGGGTTCGAAATACGCCTATTTGTGAATCGGCCATTGTAGGGGCAGGTTTAGGCCTATCCATCAATGGCTATAAGGCTGTTGTAGAAATGCAGTTTGCCGATTTCGTGACGGTTGGTTTTAATCAAATCATAAATAATCTGGCTAAGACCCACTATCGCTGGGGTGAAAAGGCCGATGTTGTGGTACGCATGCCCACAGGTGCCGGAACAGGCGCAGGCCCGTTCCATTCGCAAAGTAATGAAGCCTGGTTTACCAAGACACCCGGATTGAAAATCGTTTATCCCGCTTTTCCGGAAGATGCAAAAGGTTTGCTACTGGCAGCTATCGAAGACCCAAATCCAGTGCTTTACTTTGAGCACAAATACCTCTATAGAAGCTTAAGCGCGCCGGTTCCTGATGGTTATTACACAACTGAAATTGGTAAAGCAATTACAATGGCTACGGGGGATAAATTCGCCATCATCACTTATGGTTTAGGTGTTCATTGGGCTTTAGAATATATCAACAATAATCCGGAATGCGGAGCAACGCTGATCGATTTAAGAACATTGCAGCCTTGGGATAAAGAGACAGTTGCAGCAGCTGTAGAATCGACAGGAAGAGTTTTAATTTTACATGAAGATACGCTAACCAATGGTTTTGGCGCGGAAATATCGGCCTGGATTGGTGAACATTGTTTTCACTGTTTAGATGCCCCAATTTTGCGATGTGCAAGTCTGGACACAGCAATTCCAATGAGTAAAGTATTAGAGGAAGACTTTTTAGCGAAAGCAAGGTTGGCTAACACGATAGATAAGCTATTGAAATATTAAAAAATGGTTATTGTTGGAATTGTATGAATCGGTTAATTGTTTAGCAAGATTGTGCAATCAACCAGTTCACCAATTTAAACAGTTAAACAAATACCATGAGCAATTTTAAAGTCAAGGGAAACATAGTTGATATCACCAAGCGAAATATTTTCTTTGGTGAAATAGAAGTTGCCAATGGAAAAATTAAATCAATCTCTAAAATTTCTGAACAGAAAGAAGGTGCTTATTTTATCTCACCAGGCTTTATCGATAGCCATGTGCATATAGAAAGCAGTATGTTAATTCCGAGTGAATTTGCGCGATTGGCGGTTGTTCATGGAACGGTATCGACCATTAGCGATCCGCACGAAATTGCCAATGTTTGCGGAATAGAAGGGGTAGAATTTATGATTGAAAATAGCAATACCGTGCCGTTTAAATTTAATTTTGGTGCTCCGAGTTGTGTTCCTGCAACGATTTTTGAAACTGCAGGGGCTGAATTAGATCACGATGACGTTAAGTTGCTGTTAGAACGGCCGGAAATAAAATACCTGAGTGAAATGATGAACTTCCCCGGCGTCCTTCACAAGGATGAGGAAGTTTTTAAAAAGATTGCTGCTGCACAAGAGTTGGGGAAACCAGTTGATGGACATGCACCTGGCTTACGTGGCGATGCTGTTCAACAATATATCGATGCAGGAATTTCGACCGATCATGAATGTTTTACCGCCGAAGAAGCATTAGATAAATTGCAGCGCGGTATGAAAATCCTTATCCGAGAGGGAAGCGCTGCCAAGAATTTCGAAGCGCTGATCGATTTGTTGAATGATTGGCCGGAAATGATCATGTTCTGCAGCGATGATAAACATCCGGACAGTTTAGTTGAAAATCATATTAATCAGCTCTGTGCAAGGGCAGTAGAAAAACGAATCGATATCTTCAATATACTAAGAGCAGCCTGTATTAACCCCATATTTCACTATAAACTAGATGTTGGCTCACTTCAGATCAATGATGATGCAGATTTTATCGTGCTTGAAGATTTAAAAACCTTCAGAGTTAAACAAACCTATATCGATGGGATGCTGCTCGCTGAAGACGGCAAAATGGTTGGCGATTGGGTCAAACATTCAAAAGAAAAAGAATCTATCAATCATTTCAATTGCAGTTTAAAAAAAGAAGCTGACTTTTCTTGTGCTTTTAAGGGACAGGGAGAAATACCTGTAATAGGAGCTTTGGACGGTCAGTTGATTACAAACAGACTAGCCATAAAGCCCAAAGTATCAAACGGAAATATCGTCAGCGATTTAGATAACGATGTATTGAAAATGGTTGTGGTCAACCGTTATCAAGATGCACCTATTGCTGTTTCATTTGTAAAAAACTTTGGTTTAAAACAGGGTGCCATTGCCTCAAGCGTTGCCCATGATAGCCATAACATTATTGCGGTCGGTGTAGATGACAAAAGCATCTGCGATGCAGTTAATCTGATTATTAAAGAAACTGGTGGCGTGGTTGCTTTAGGCAATGGAAAGGCAGAAGTTCTGGCTTTACCTGTAGCTGGCTTAATGAGCAATGAAAATGGTTATAAAGTTGCCGAAAGCTATACTTCGATTGACAAATTTGCGAAAGAACTGGGCGCTACTTTAGTCGCTCCCTTCATGACGCTCTCTTTTATGGCACTCCTGGTTATTCCACATTTAAAATTAAGCGATAAAGGTTTATTTGACGGCGATAAGTTTAAGTTTGTGTAATCAAATCGTCGAGTGTCTTTCAGCTACTCCACCACAAGAACCTCTGCCAAAGGATTAAAAAGATAAATCCTTTTATCATCTAAACAGACACAACGGTAACGTTTCCTAATCCTTTCGCCTTTCGTAAACCGACGGCCATCTTTTATTTTGAAAACGGTATTAATTGGAAGCTGCTCTAAATGTAAAGTCTCGGTGTTATTGCTATCGTATTTTTTTAAGGCGCGTGATAAATGCAGATCAGAACAGCTTGATGCCGCCGGGTTCGACATATAATTGTCAATTGCTTTATGGATATCGGCAGGAAAAATATTCATTTCAAAAAATGGAACCATCATCCTTTGGAAGTTTTTTTTCCACTCTGAGCCATGCGGTTTTACTTTATTTTTGAAATCGTTCCAGGTAAGCAAATGGGCAAACTCATGAACAGTTGTAACCAGAAATGCGTAATTATTCAAATTGAAATTCACTGAAATCCGATGGCCTTTATCGCGGTAGGGGTGACGGTAATCGCCCAGTTTTGTAGAACGGGTTTTAGCGATTTTAAATTCGCACTGAAAATAATCTATCCACTTTGCAATTAGCGGTGCAGCCTCGGCAGGCATGTACTGCGCTAAAAGATTTACTTTCTCCATTAACCGCAAAGTTCGCAAAGTTTTTCGCAAAGAAACAAAGAAAAGTTAAATGCAGATTGATTTAAGCAAAGTTTAAAATTTCACAGCAAAGTTCGCAAAGTTTTTTTTTGCAAAGAAACAAAGAAATTTACAAGCCATTAGCAATACGTTTTAACCCATCTTTCAAAAGGGTTACATTGAAACTCATCAATAGGCCTAATTTGTAATTTCCTAATTTCATATAAGTCAATGTTTGAGCCAGGTGAACATCATTCAATGCTTCAACACTTTTCAATTCAAGGACTAATTTATTTTCAACTAAAATATCAATTCTGTAACCACATTCCAACTTTACCCCTTCAAATATTAAGGGCATTATCTTTTCCTTTTCAACAAATAGACCAGCTTTAGCAATTTTATAAAATAAGCATTCTTTGTAAGCACTTTCTAACAAACCTGGCCCTAATGCATTATGTACGTCAATCGCCAGACCAATTACAACTCTTGATAAATCATTCTCATCCATAATTCTGAATCTAGCCTTGTGTTCTCTGCGTCTCTTTTCTTTGTGTTCTTTGCGGTTAAACTAAACTAAGCTTACTCCTCCGATGGAAATAGCGAAGCCAAAACCAACTTAATCTCCCCAAAAGAATAATCCTTACCTAAAAACTCGCGAATCGTAGCCATCGACTTGGTCTTCTGGCTTTCAACAGCATCGCTGATGTTTTTAATTTTATTGGGTCTAACCAATTTCGAAACATCTATTTGTTGAGCAGATACATAGTATGCCAAATGCCCCTCTATCGTACCTATTGAAAAACCACGTTCCTTTGCAATTTCTTCAATCGTCTTGCCTTGTTCATAAAGTTCAAAACTCACCAGTTTTGTATCAATTTTTGGTTCTTTCTTTTTCTTTTCAACAGGCGATTTAACCTTCAAAACCTGGCCCTTCAGCTGAATTGCCTTTTGTAGTTGTTCGTTTCGTTCAGAAACATTTAAGAGGGCGTCAGTATCTGCTTTGCTGAATTCCTTCCCATCAATAATGGCAAGTAATAAAGCTTTACTTTTATGCATTTTTTTCAATTGTTCATAAACCAAAATCTCCAATTCGAGTAATTCGGTTAAATACGTTTTAATTCCTTTTTCCTCTTTAATAGCTTCAATTTGAGTCAAAAATTTAGCGGATATTTCTTTCACTAAAGGATTGAAATATTTCAACGCAGCATCTACCCTTTTCGAAACATTAAACAAAGTATGCTCGGTTTGTTGTGAGAATAATCCTTTTAACTGGTTAATAAATGTATCTGCTGTTGAGGTAATTTTTTGGAAATCAGCATACAGCTCCATCGTCCAGTTATCGTAGTGTTGCTTCGTTGACTTCTCACTTTTGTCAAAAGTTTGCAGATGCTCTTTAATGTAATACCTGATTAAATTCAAATCAAATGCGGCCAATAAATAAGTTCTCACGAAATCGTAACTCTCCAGGCTGATTTGTTGCGTTAAAACCTCTTCGGGTTGCTTTGTACTCGAGAAATAATGAATGTTCTGGTCTTGCTGCAAGCCACTTTCGCGCAGGTGTGAGGTTAAAACAAGGCCTTTCAATGAGCGCAAGCGTGAAAGCGCAACATAAGCCTGGCCAGGTGCAAAAGCGTCACCGATATCAATTATCGCCTTATCAAAGGTTAATCCCTGGCTTTTGTGGACGGTGATCGCCCACGCAAGCTTCAACGGATATTGAATAAAAGAACCCGCAACGTTTTCTGTAATTTCATTGGTGGCCTCGTTCAATTTATACTTTACGTTTTCCCATGTGTATGGAGAAACTGCAATTATGCTTTGCTCCTCAGGCAATTCAATTTCGACAACATCTTTTTCGATATGGTGCACAACGCCGATTTTGCCGTTGTAATAGCGTTTCTCGGCAGTTATGTCATTTTTTATAAACATCACCTGTGCACCAACCTTAAGTTCTAAACTCTTTTCATTCGGATACGCGTACTCGCTAAACTCGCCAGTAACTTTTGCCTCAAAAAAATAAGATTTTGATTTCAGCTGCGTTAACCTTTCCCTATTAATCGCATCAGCTTTATTATTGTGCGTAGTTAAAGTGATGTAATTTTCATTAGCCGCAGGTTTAAAATCCTGTTTAAAATGCTGGCGAAGCAACGCAGTATCTTCGGCTGTAATTTTATTATTTCGAAGGTTATTCAGCAAATCAATAAACACCGCATCATCCTGACGATAAATTTTATCCAATTCAATATATACCGGTGGATTATTTTGTAAAGCCAGAGCATCGAAGAAATAGATACTTTTGTAAAACCCAGCCATTACACGCCATTCGTCATTTTTCACTACTGGCGGCAATTGATGTAAATCGCCGATGAATAGCAACTGAACACCTCCAAAAGGTACATTTCTATTCCTGCGGATGTATCGTAAAGAAAAATCAATTGCATCGAGCATATCTGCACGGAGCATACTTACCTCATCAATTACGAGCAATTCAAGTTCCTGAATCATGCGTTTTTTGTTACCCTGCATATTTAAATGCTTAACAATCGTTCGCGGCGTATTGAAGTTAAAATTAATGTTTTGATTGATTAAATTACCCGCAGCATCCGGAAAAAAAGCCCCGAAAGGAAGTTGAAAAAGCGAATGAATCGTAACCCCGGAAGCGTTGATTGCGGCGATCCCTGTAGGCGCACAAATCATCGCTTTCTTATGTGTTAATTGAATCAATTTACGCAGGAAAGTGGTCTTACCCGTTCCCGCTTTTCCGGTTAGGAAAACGTGTTTTGAAGTGTAATTAACAAACTTTGCCGCAATTTCTGCAGGCATAGAAGTTTCTTCTGGTTGTGGCATTGGCAATAAGATTTCGGTTTACTTTATTCTGAAGGGATAGTTAAAGCTAGCAATTTTAGAGCAAAAATAGTCATGATTTCGAAGATAATTGAGTTATAAGTAAAGATTGAATTTTTCTTTTTTGAAAATGAATGTTCAGTTTTTCATCGGGATTGGCAGTCCGGCTGTTCGCTTTACTTCGTTACACTCCATGTTCGCTGTCATCAGGTTTATGTACGAAGTTTCGCTTTTGGCGAAATAAATGTATAAAGTTTTTGAACCAGGCAGTAATGGAAATACTTTCTATTAATGTGAAAGATGCTAAGTCATTTCCTCCCTGGTATGACAAAAATTTGAAAGAGACGGAAATTGATAGCGGGACTGCTTTCGAAGGATTACTACTATGAGTATCTTTAGAATTAACGATGTAAAGTTGCTAAAGATTAACGGTTAACCTATTCGAACAGTTAAGCAATTTTCTTTATCTTTGCAGCCTGATGAAACAAAATTATTCTAACCTTATCGCTGTTAAATTCCTTTAACCAGGTTTCATCACCTTTACACCCAAAATTTTATTATGCTTAACCCTGAAATAGAAAAACGTAAAACCTTTGCCATTATTAGTCACCCCGATGCGGGCAAAACCACTTTAACGGAGAAATTCCTGCTTTTTGGTGGTGCCATCAACACGGCTGGTGCGGTAAAACGTAACAAAGCGAACCAAAGCAATACGTCAGATTTTATGGAAATTGAGAAACAACGTGGTATCTCGGTTGCAACTTCAGTAATGGGTTTTGAGTACAGTGGCAAACGCATTAACATCCTGGATACGCCTGGTCACAAAGATTTCGCGGAAGATACTTACCGTACTTTATCGGCAGTGGATAGCGTTATTCTGGTAGTCGACTGTGTTAAAGGTGTGGAGGAACAAACGGAAAAACTAATGTCGGTTTGCCGCATGCGTAACACCCCGGTGATTATCTTCATCAACAAAATGGACCGTGAAGGTAAAGAGGCTTACGATCTATTGGATGAAATTGAAGAAAAACTGAACATCAGTTTATGCCCGCTTTCATGGCCTATTGGCCAGGGGCATACTTTTAAAGGTGTTTACAGCATTTATAACAAACATTTGAATTTATTTAATTCGGATAAAACCAAAGTAACCGATTCGGTTGTCGCGGCAAGCGATTTAAATGACCCTTCTTTATTAAATTACCTGAAAGAAAACGAAATCAATACCTTGAAAGATGATGTTGAATTGGTTGATGGCATCTACGGTAAGATAGATAAGGATTTATATACCGACGGATTGGTTGCACCAGTGTTTTTTGGCAGTGCGATTAACAACTTCGGGATAAAAGAACTTTTAGACACCTTTATTGATATTGCCCCGAGCCCTCGACATAGAGAAGCGGAAGAGCGTGATGTACTGGTTGAAGAGAAAAATTTCAGCGGATTTGTGTTTAAAATCCACGCCAATTTAGACCCGAAACACCGCGACAGGATTGCCTTTTTAAGGATCTGTTCTGGCAAGTTTGAACGCAATAAATTCTATTACCACACCCGTCAGGATAAAAAGCTAAAGTTCTCTAATCCAATGGATTTTATGGCGAACGAAAAAAGCATTGTAGAAGAAGCCTGGCCTGGCGATGTAGTTGGTTTATACGATAGCGGTAACTTTAAAATTGGCGATACCCTAACAGAGGGCGAAAAATTGCAATTTAAAGGCATCCCAAGTTTCTCGCCTTCTATTTTTAAGGAAGTAGAAAACATGGATCCGATGCGTACTAAACAGTTGGAAAAAGGCATTGAACAATTAACTGATGAAGGTGTGGCACAATTATTTGTGATGCAACCCGGAAATAGAAAAGTAATTGGTGCAGTAGGTGAACTTCAGTTTGAGGTAATCAATTTTAGGTTAGAGCATGAATATGGAGCGAAATGTCGTTTCCGTACCTTGAGTTATACGCGTTCGAGCTGGGTAACTTCTACCGACAGAAAGAAATTAGATGAATTTGTAAAACGTAAACAACAGCACATCGGTTTCGATAAGGAAGCCAATCCTGTTTATCTGGCCGATAGTGAGTATATGATTAATTTAACAAAACAGGATTACCCTGATATTGAATTCCATAAAACAAGCGAGTTTAAAAGCTAGAATTGAATGAGAGAAATTAGAGAATGATTGAATGAGGAAAAGTTGGATGAGAGAATTTATTAACAGAGTTACCATACGCTCTCATTCAATAATTCAAGATTCAATTACTTAATATCTCTCACATCCTCTGTAATTTCGTATTGACTAAAATTTTGTTCCAAACGCCTTTTAATTTTTGAAATCAACAATCGGGGTGAAAGCACTTTAACACATTCTCCAAAGCCTAAAATTTCGCGTTCCAGTTCATAATTCAATACTACATCGATTCGAAAAGTTGTCGTTTTTTCATTCTTACTTAATACCACCTGCGATTGATGCATTGGTTTCGTTACGACGTAAGGCGCATGATCATTTGTAAATTCGAGGATTACTTTTTGTGCACGGTCACGCTCATTTTTCGTTACACCAATTAGATCCTCATAATATCGATCGAAATCTACGCCATGATAACTTACAAATTCTTCGTTAGGCAATTCCTGAAATTCTACTATCCTATCTAATGCCAAATTTAAGATCCCTGGCCGTTTTTTCGCTTTACAGATCAAAAACCACCTGTTGCGGTATTCTTTTAACAGATACGGATAGTAAATTCCCTGTTGAGATTGTTGCGCCTTGAACGATTTATACTCAATCAACAGCGATCGTTTATTTAAAACTGCCTGGTATAACGGCGGAATGCATTCCAAACCCTTAACCAGTTTATTACTTTCCAACTGAATATTATTACCGCTCTGTTTGGTCGATTTGTAGAGGTTGTTTTCTAAACGGGCAATCATATCGCTCATTTCATCGAAATAATTAAAGGCATTAAACTGCTTAAGCACACCCACAATTTCTTTCATTTTATCTACATCAGCGTTATTGATCGGCGCTTTTGTAATACTGAAACCAGCATCTTCGTAGGCATAAAAGCGTTTATCCTTCACCACAATCGGTGCATTATAGCCCAACTTATCGCTCCGCATAAGCTGGATATCTGCCTGAATGGTTCTTTTGCTTACACCTGAAGTTATTCCCTCTAATTCATAAAGTGTTGCTGAAACCTTTTCGATAATATCTTCTAGGGTCCATTTACGGAAACGGTTTTTCAGACAATCGTCGATGGTTTTGTATCGGATAAGCGCTAATTTATTTACAGCCATTTTGAATTAATTTTGTTTTTAGCTAAAAATCCGATGTTTTAGCTTATCTAAATATAGAAAAGACTTCAATAACTACGCAATACAATTGCGCAATTGAAACCAAAAAAGATAAATACCAGGATTTTATCAAATTTATTATACTGATAATAAGCACTTTAATTACTATTTCACGATATTATTTTTTACTGCGCAAATCTGTCGCGTAGTAGTAGTGGCATCTTTGTAATGTCGCCAGTCGATAATGTTCTTTGAGAAATTAATCATAATATATTATAAGAAATCCCGAAAGGGATGGCAGTACTAAATAATAACTATCCAAAGTTGTGGGTTTCGGAATGCCCCAAAGTATTCACGCTTTTGCGTAGCATATTCTGATAGAAATTATGATAGAGTGTCTAAAACACGTTGTGTGTCGTGGGTTCGAATCCCACTTCCGGGCAATCGGAATAATTCAGTGGTAGAATAACAACACCAAAATGCAGGTTCGAATCCTGCTTCCAACGGTCACTTGGAATAGCAAAATGGTAATGCAATGGATTAAGGTTCCATCTAAAAAGAAGGGCAACTTTTCAAACCGCCCACCAGAATAAGCGTTGTGCAACCGCATTTGGCTTTAGGATTTTTCGAAATCCAAAAAGCAAATCTGCATTTGCTCAGTGAGAATCAGTGCAACAAGAAGAGATTTAAAAATCAAACGGGTTAAATCGAGAAGGAAAAATGCTCCAAGTGAGTATAAAACCGATAAGACAAGCCTCATTTCATTTTTGAACAAAGCTTGATAAACTTTTACTTCCGCAAAAAACAGGTAAATGTTCTTGTGCAACGCTTTTAAAAGAATAAATAATTAACTATACTCATTTAAGCCCTCACTTTTAGAAAAGGACTTAGGTGGGGCTAACATCAAAAAAACATGAAAAGAGTAACCATTAACACCAATTATGTTGGACTGGTGTTTAAAAAAGGAGAATTAAAAAGAGTATTAACAGCAGGTAGTTACTGGTTGGGCTTTGGCGAAACCTTCACTATGTACGACATGAGCAAAGATTATGATTTCTCTGTTTCAGAATTAGATATGTATTTATTAAATACAGACTTTGCTAAATTAATTTATTTGGTAAGCGTAGCTGATAATGAGTTGGCCTTGGTATATCAAAACAGAAATTTTAAAACCGTTTTAAGGGCAGGTAGATATGCGATTTGGAAAGGTTTGTCGGAATACAGTTTCGTTAAAGTGAATATCAGCAAAACTGAAATTGAAGAAAACATCGATAGAAATTTGTTTGAGAAAGCCGCCTTGGTAAACTATATCAGGGCCTATAAAATCGAAGCTTACGAAACAGGTTTGTTATTTATTGATGGCAAATTTGATAAAGTGTTATTGGCGGGAAACTATGTCTACTGGAAAAATAACATCACTATCCAAGTTTTGAAAACCGATATGAGGCAATTGAATATGGAGATTATCGGACAGGAGATTTTAACAAAAGACAAAGCGCAATTGAGGATGAACTTTACGGTTCAATATAAAGTGGAGGATGTGGTTAAAGCATTGTTGGCGAATAAAGATTTCGAAAAACAATTATACATTACGATGCAATTGGCTTTGAGAGAAGCTGTAGGCTTATTAACTTTTGATGAATTGATGGAAAGCAAAGAAAAAATCGGAACATCGGTTTTGGGAAGTACCATTAATAAAGCAGAAGAGTTGGGCGTAAAATTGGCCAATGGTGGTGTGAAAGACATCATTTTATCTGGAGAGATTAAAGATATCATGAACCAGGTTTTAATTGCAGAGAAAAAAGCACAAGCCAACATGATTACTAGAAGAGAAGAAACTGCATCGACCAGAAGTTTGCTGAATACGGCAAAATTGATGGAGGACAATTCCATGTTGTATAAGTTGAAAGAGATGGAGTATGTGGAGAAAATCGCAGAAAAAATCAACAATATCAGCTTATCGGGCAGTGGGCAAATTGTTGACCAATTGAAACAAATCTTTGTGAAGTAACATTTATTAAACGCTCATAAAGTCGTCTTTTCGACTGGAGCGCAGCAAAACGGAGAAATCTTTCAAGTCGATAAAAACCAGAATTAAAAGATTTCTCCACTACGGTCGAAAAGACGAAAAGGAGAAAAAATAAATCAATTTTAGAAACCCTCGGCTAGGTGACCGATGCCTGCCGAGGTTTAGTTAGGAATAAAAATGAAAACAGAAATAACAGGTAAAACCCTAAAAGCTTTAGGTTATACCGAAGGAAAAATAGTAGGCCTGGCTTTAGCTATCGTGAAAGAAAATTTCACAGATATCGAAGAAAAAGAATTACTGGCCTTATTTAAAAAAGTAAAAGATTATCCGGAAAGTTTTTTGGATGATGAGGTATTAAGCACATTGGCAACTGCTATAATTGAGGAAGCCAATCCGAAATCAGATGGAACGATTGAACTGATTAAAAACGCAAAGGATTATTCAATTTTTGGTGCCAATTATATAGAAGAAGGCGCAAGAAACCAAATGGATATTGCCATGAAATTACCGGTTTCGGTAGCAGGTGCATTAATGCCTGATGCCCACCAAGGTTATGGTTTGCCCATCGGCGGCGTATTGGCTACCAGAAATGCGATTATTCCATACGGTGTTGGAGTAGATATCGGTTGCCGTATGGCTTTAAGTATTTTCGATATCCCCGAAAAACATTATTTCGGGAAAGACGCGATGTACAAACGTGAATTAATTGCCTTTACCAAATTTGGTGCGGGTCAAAATTTTAAAGGTAATGAAAGAGCTGAACATGATGTCTTGGAAAACGAGGCTTTCAACGCTACGCCTTTTCTTAAAAATTTACACGGAAAGGCTTGGGCACAACTGGGTACTTCGGGTGGTGGAAATCACTTTGTAGAATGGGGGATTATTGATTTTGCAGAACGCGATGAAATTTTGAATATCGATAAAGGCCGTTATGTAGCATTATTGACCCACTCGGGATCACGTGGTTTTGGCGCTACCATTGCAGGTCATTACACCAAACTGGCCAAAGACATCTGTAAACTTCCTAAAGAGGCTGCAAACCTCGCTTATCTGGATCTAAATTCTGCCGAAGGACAAGAATATTGGATTGCCATGAATTTAGCTGGTGATTATGCTTCAGCATGTCATGAGGTAATCCACAAAAGATTAACAAAAGCTATTGGCGCTAAAGTTTTGGCCAAGGTAGAAAACCATCATAATTTTGCCTGGAAAGAAGTGCTTGACGGCGAAGAAGTAATTGTTCACCGCAAAGGCGCAACACCGGCTGGAAAAGGTGTAATGGGGATTATCCCGGGAAGCATGACTGCTCCAGGATTCCTTGTGAGGGGAAAAGGTGAATTGAACGCGATCAATTCAGCATCTCACGGTGCGGGGCGTCAAATGAGCCGAACCAAAGCGATTCAATCGATTACTAAATCCGATATGAAAGCGATTTTGAAAGATCACAATGTTACTTTAATTGGTGCAGGTTTAGATGAAGCTCCAATGGCTTATAAGGATATTAACAAGGTAATGGCTGCACAAACTGAACTGGTTGATGTTGTAGCCAGGTTTGAGCCCAAAATGGTGAGAATGGCTGATGACGGAAGCCGGGAGGATTAAACCCCAAACTCATGAAGGGGCTTTTAATAACCAATCGAACGTCTTATTCCAAAATAAATTTGAAGTAGGATGTTTTTTCACTACAACCAGTATTTAATTCTTATGATTATTAAACTTGACTAAAAAAATACTTAGTCAAGTTTAATAAACAAAACTTGACTAAAATAGGATTTTTTATTATTTTTGATAATGAACTTCTCCAACTTTAAATCCGGCTTCTGGCAAAAGCAATATAATTACAAGAGCTTTCAGCCAACAAAAATTAACAACACCTGGATATGGGATGATCCCAAGATTAATACGTTGCTTGAGGAGGCCACTCGTCAACTTGGAGAATTAAATGCTTTTAGCTATATACTTCCTGATGTTGATTTATTCATTCGTATGCACGTTGTTAAAGAAGCAAATACGTCTAGCCGGATCGAGGGAACACAAACAAACATGGATGAAGCATTAATGAAAAAGGAAGATATAACCCCTAGCAAAAGAGATGATTGGCAAGAAGTTAGGAATTATATCGACGCCTTAAACTATAGTATTGAGGAACTATCTACTTTTCCATTATCTAATCGCTTAATTAGAAAAACTCATCAAATACTTTTATCAGATGTGAGAGGTAACCATAAAATGCCTGGAGAATTCAGAACAAGTCAAAATTGGATTGGCGGTTCCAGTATTGCAGATGCTATATTCGTCCCTCCTCATCCAAGTGAGGTTTCAGATTTAATGGGAAATCTAGAACAATTTTTACATAATGAAGAGATTAATGTCCCTCACTTAATAAAAATCGCATTAGCTCATTATCAATTTGAAACAATACATCCATTTTTAGATGGGAATGGAAGAATAGGCCGACTTCTTATTACATTATACTTAGTTTCAGCAGGACTGTTAAAAAAACCATCTTTATATCTATCAGATTTTTTTGAGAAGCATAAATCATCATATTATGACGCTTTAACTCACGTAAGAAATACAAGCGACATAATACACTGGATAAAATTTTTCTTAAGTGCAGTGGTTGAAACGGCAAAGAAGGGAAAGGATACATTCTCAAAAATACTGGAGCTAAAAGATGAGATACATAAACTAATTATAACTTTTGGTAAGAAAGCTGAAAGTGCGCAAAAGTTAATTAACCACTTATATTCAAATCCATTTGTTAATCTATCTGATGTTATGGGTGCTGTAAATTTATCAAAGCAATCTGCTAATCAATTAATAAAGGACTTTTTAGATAAAGAAATTTTAGTTGAAGTTACCGGGAATCAAAGGAACAGAATATTTTACTTCAAGCGATATTACATTCTATTCATAGTTTAAGTTGACTAATCAATTTCTTAGTCAACTTAAACTAATTAAACTTGACTATAAAATTCCATAGTCAAGTTTATAAAGTTATTTCAACTTACTCAAAGCAGTTTTTATTCTCGGTAACATATCTTTAATATCCTGCAAAGTACAAGCGCCTACTGATGCCCTGAACCAAGGCATGCTATGTTCGTTGCCAAAGGCCGAAAAAGGTACTAATGCAGCCCCGGCTTCTTTAATCAGGTAAAAATTCACATCTGCACTGTCTTTTAAAAGCTGACCATCTTCAGTTGTTTTTCCGATGTAATCGATTTTAATTGTTAAATAAATAGCGCCCATTGGCTCCACAGCATCAACGTTAAAACCTTCACTTTTCAATTCGTTAAAGCCATTGTAAAGCGCATTTAAGCTATCTTGAATCTGGCCTTTAAAACTGGTTAAGAACGTATCAACCTGTGCTTTATCGTTAAAATAATTAGACATGGCCACTTGCTCGGCTTTTGGCGCCCAGGCACCCATATGACCAACCAAAGCTTTCATTCTATTGATAATATCCTCTGGACCAAAACCCCATCCAACACGTACACCAGTTGCAGCCAAACATTTCGAACTACCATCAACAAAAACCGTAAACGGACGCATTGCAGGTCGCAAAGAAACTGGGTTTACATGCTCTTTTCCGAAGGTTAAAAGCGAATAAATCTGATCGTACATCATGTACAACGGTTTTTCGTCGGCACCACGTGATGCATTTTCTTCTAAAACAGCATCACAGATTTCAGCTAAAGAATCCGCATCAAACATGGTTCCTGTTGGGTTTAATGGCGAACATAAAGCCAATAAAGTAGCGCCTTTCAAATGAGGTTTCAGTTGCGCTGCAGTTGGCATGAAGTTGTGCGCTGCATCGGTTTCTACCGCAATAGCTTTTGCGGAAGTCAAATGGCAATAATGATTGTTATTCCAGGATGGGGCAGGGAAAACAACCGTATCTTCCGGGTCGATTAGGGCTAAATAAGTAGCGTAAATTAAAGGACGGGATCCACCTGAAACCAGAATACTATTGGTGTTGTATTCCAATCCGAATCTATCTTTCAATAATTCAGAAACCGTTTCTCTTAAAGGCAAAACACCATCAGCAGGAGGATAATTGGTTTGATTTGCATTGTAGGCATCTACAATTCCTGATTTCAATTCTGTAGGAATCGGATAGATATTCGAATCGAAATCGCCAATGGTTAAGTTAGCGATGGAAGCGCCTTTGCGTTTCATTTCGTTAACCTCGTTACCAATTTTTATAATTTCTGAACCAATTAAGGCACTGGCTAATACTGAAACTTTCATATTATGCTATTAAATCTTCTATTGCTTTATTCACTTTACTAAAACCAAATTGAGACAAAACAGCTTGCATTCCTGCAGCGATCTGTTCGTTACAAAGGTTACCAATGCTCCCTTCGTGTGTATGATGTATTTGGCCAGAAGGTGCAAAAGTACCATTTTCTATCTGTTCGCCAACAATTTTATAAGCCTCTCTAAATGGAACACCTTGTAAAGCCAGATCATTCACCACTTCAACGCTAAACAGGTAGTCATATTTTTTATCTCTCAGAATATCATCTTTTATCGTGATGTTCTGGAACATAAACGTAGCAATCTCCAAACATTCATTTAAAGAAGTTATGGCTGGGAAAAGGTTTTCTTTGAGCAGTTGTAAATCGCGGTGATATCCTGATGGTAAATTTGTAATCATCATGGCAATTTCGTTCGGTAAAGCCTGAATTTTATTGCATCGCGAACGGATCAACTCAAAAACATCAGGATTTTTCTTGTGTGGCATAATACTCGAACCTGTGGTAAGCTCTGCCGGGAAACTGATAAATCCAAAATTCTGGTTGATAAACAGACAAACATCCATCGCCATTTTAGCCAAAGTTGCCGCAACAGCACTCATGGCCTGCGCTAAAATCCTTTCCGTTTTTCCACGGCCCATCTGTGCATAAACCACATTGTAGTTTAAACTTTCAAAGCCTAATAATTCAGTTGTTAAAGTTCTGTTCAAAGGAAATGATGATCCATAACCTGCTGCAGAACCTAAAGGATTCTTATTGGTAATTTTCCATGCGGCAAGCATTAATTCCATATCATCTGCAAGGCTCTCCGCATAAGCACCAAACCATAAACCGAAAGATGATGGCATCGCAATTTGCAAATGCGTGTAACCTGGCATCAATTTATCCCTGTGTGTATTGCTTAATTCGATGAGCAGATTAAACAAGGTTGAGGTTTGGTTAACCATATCCTCAATGCAGGCACGAAAGAACAACTTCAAATCTACCAAAACCTGATCGTTACGCGAACGGCCACTATGGATTTTCTTTCCTGCTTCACCAATACGTTGCGTTAATAACCATTCTACCTGCGAATGCACATCCTCAACAGTATCTTCAATGGTGAAATTTCCAGCTTCAATTTCTGAGTAAATACTTTTAAGTTCTTGCTGAACCGCTTTCAATTCATCAGCAGTAAGCAGGTTAATAGTCTCCAACATTTGTGTATGAGCCAGCGAACCCAACACGTCAAATTTTGCCATTTGCAGATCCAGTTCCCGATCTTTACCAACCGTAAAACTTTCCACAAACTGATTTACATCTATATTTTTTTGCCAAATCTTCATTTTAATCTACGATTTTAAAATTTACGATTTACGATTTTTGAACTACGAAATCGTAATTCGTCAATCTAAAATCTAAATTTGTATCACTGGTTTCAACATATTCACATAGCCATCAATACCTTCAGCTACTTCTCTAACATATAAAAACTCATCGGCCATGTGTGATCGGCCAGAAAATCCCGGGCCACATTTTACCGACGGGATATCTAACAATGCCTGATCTGATGTAGTTGGCGAGCCATAAGTTGTTTTACCTAATGCCACACCTGCCTGAACAACCGGATGATTTTTATCAATTGATGATGGTTTCAAACGAATCGAACGAGGCGTTACATCGCAATCTACATTTGCACGGATGATTTCCAGAACTTCTTCGTTAGTGTAAGCATCTGTAACGCGGACATCAACTGTAAAAGTGCAGTTTGCCGGCACCACGTTATGCTGAGAACCTGCATTGATAATGGTAACCGTCATTTTCAGCGGACCAAAAACTTCTGAAACTTTCGGGAAATGGTAATTCCTAAACCACTCAATGTCCTTTAATGCTTTATAAATAGCGTTCTCGCCCTCTTCGCGAGCTGCATGACCAGCTTTACCATGAGCGACGCAATCTATTACCAGCAAGCCGCGTTCTGCAATGGCTAAATTCATTTCTGTTGGCTCTCCAACAATTCCGAATTCCAGTTCGCCTAAATCAGGTAAAACCAGTTCTAAACCATTGTTTCCAGAAATTTCTTCTTCCGCCGTTGCGGCTAAACAGATGTTATATTTTAAATTTTCTTGTTCATAATAATAAAGAAACGTACCGATTAACGACACCAGGCAACCGCCGGCATCGTTGCTGCCCAAACCAAACAATTTATCACCTTCAATTGCTGCATCATACGGGTCGCGGGTATAGCCTGAATTCGGCTTAACGGTGTCATGATGCGAATTCAATAAAACGGTAGGTTTACTTGCATCAAAATACATATTGTAAGCCCAAACATTGTTCATTTTACGCTGCGTCTTAACCCCTCTCTCCTCCAAAAACTGCGCAATTAAATTCGCGGTACGGTCTTCTTCTTTACTAAAAGACTGGATGCGAATTAAAGCTCGCAATAAATCCAGACATTCTTTTTTTATATTTTCTAATAACATAGTATTGAGTAGTTAGTATCAAGTATCGAGACAAATTGTGCAGTAAACTTGCTACTTCTTTTTCGCTTTAAGCTTTATTCTTTTGGCTTTAGCTTTCTTTAGTGTACAAATTCCCAGCTTTTAGAGCCGAAAGTTTAATACCTTTAATCAGTGATGAGCTAAAGCCATTGTGTTCCATTTCGTTTAAACCGGCAATGGTACAACCTTTCGGCGAAGTTACTTTATCTATTTCTGATTCCGGGTGTGTACCATGTAATAAAAGCAAATCAGCTGCCCCCTTAGCTGTTTGAACTGCCATTTTCAATGCCTCATCTGCATGAAAACCGATTTCTACACCACCTTGCGAGGCTGCCCTGATCGCCCTCAAAAAGAACGCAATCCCGCAAGCACAAAGAGCAGTTGCCGAGGTCATCAAATCTTCATTAATCTTCACCACAGAACCAACCGTTTCAAACATTTTGGTCACATCGGTAATATTTCCTGCCGATGCATTGTCGCTAGCCATACAAGTCATCGATTGCCCGATGGCAATAGCGGTGTTTGGCATCACTCGAATCACTTCTACATCGTCTCCTAATTTTTCTCTAACCGCAGCACAACTCACACCCGAAATCACCGAAATTACAAGGTGTTTCGCTGAATTTATCGAGGGCTTAATTTCATCTAAAACCGTATTTAATTGTTGCGGCAAAACGGCAAGAATTACCACATCAGCACTTATAACCGCTTGTTTATTGTCGTTTGATACTATAAAGCCTGCAGACGCAAAAGGCTGCAAATGGTCGACATTTCTTCTGGTAAGCATGATATCGCCAGCTTTAGCAAAATCGGCTTTCACCAGACCTTTCGCTAAAGATAACCCGATATTTCCGCTACCAATTATGGCTATTTTTTTCATGTGGTTGGTTTTATATTTTTTCAGTTGGTTACTGATTTATTTCTTTAGAAAAGCAATTGCAGTAATACTATTGATATTCAGTCCTGCTATCCATTACAAGTTCCGATGAAAAATCGGGAGCTTTTCACTACTATCAGGTTTAGCTGGCAAAGACATCGTGTAATCGGTTTCTTTTCTTTCTAACGCCAAAACCGTCATCCATTTTGCATTAGACCACTTCCCCTCTACCTTTACTTTAGCATTTTAGTGCCAAAAGCTCCGTCGGCAAGTTCAGCGAGCTCATCGGCTTTACCGATATAAACCGCAGAAACACCTTTTTTTATCGCCTCAAAAGCATTGTGCAATTTCGGAATCATTCCACCCTGTACGGTTCCGTCAGCTTTCAAACCGTCAAATTCATCTGATTTGATTTCTCTAACAACAGAGCCGTCATCATTAACGTCTTTCAAAACACCCTTTTTCTCAAAGCAATATACTAATCGAGTTTCATATAATGATGACATTGCGACAGCAACTGATGATGCGATGGTATCGGCATTGGTATTTAACAACTGGGTGTCGCCATCATGGGTAATCGCACATAAAACAGGAACCAAGCCTGCCTTTATTAAGCTATCTAATGTTTTCACAGAAACAGAATTCTCATCCAAATCCCCAACAAAACCATAATCTATCTCTTTTACGGGTCGTTTTCTGGCTTTGATTATATTTCCATCTGCACCTGTTAAACCGATTGCATTGCTGCCTCTGGCTTGCAACTGGGCAACCATGTTCTTATTAATTAAACCTGCATAAACCATTGTAACGATACGCAAAGTTTCAATATCTGTAATCCGACGTCCCTCAATCATTTTCGCTTCAACGCCTAAACTTTCGCCGAGTTCTGTTGCAATTTTTCCGCCACCATGAACCAGAATTTTATCGCCAGGCATGGCCGTAAAATCTAATAAAAACTGATGCAAATTCGCAGAATTATCAATTACGTTTCCGCCTATTTTAATGATTGTAAGTTGTTTCATTTTATTGAGCTTAAAGTGTAAAGCAGAAAGCCCAAAGCTTTAGTCTTTCCGCTTTAGCTTTTTTTATAATTCTTCCAACATCGCCTTAATCACTGCTTGCGCGGCCCAAAGCCTATTTCCTGCTTCGTGAATAACCAACGAGTTTGGGCCATCCAAAATCTCAGAAGACAATTCTAAATCACGACGAACAGGTAAACAGTGCATTACCTTTGCATCGTTGGTGAATTTCAGCTTTTCATTATTCATCATCCAGCCATCCGGATAAGTTAAAACTTTACCGTATTCTTTATAACTACTCCAGTTTTTTACGTAAACATAATCGGCGCCAGCCAAAGCTTCTTCTATATTATATTGAATATTGGCGCCTGGCATAAATTCTTCGGCAAGCTCATAGCCTTCAGGCTGGGCTATGGTGAAATCGACCATGCCCTCTGCTTGTGCCTTACACATCCATTCAGCAAATGAGTTAGGAACGGCCTGCGGCAAGGCTTTTACATGTGGCGCCCAAGCCAAAACAACTTTTGGTTTTCGGCCATCTGGTTGTTTGGTCCAGGTTTCATGGATCGTTATAATATCGGCAAAACTTTGCAGAGGGTGACGGGTAGCACTTTCTAAACTGACTACAGGTACAGCACAATATTTCACAAATTTATTAAAGAAATCTTCGCTATAATCTTCCTCGCGGTTATTCAGTTTCGGAAAAGAACGCAAGCCCAAAATATCGCAATATTGACCCATTACAGCTGCTGCTTCACGAATGTGCTCCACAGTAGAGCCGTTCATTACCACACCATCCTGGGTTTCCAAAGCCCAGCCTTCTTTATCCATGTTCATCACCATCACATTCATACCTAAGTTTAAAGCCGCTTTTTGAGTGCTTAACCGGGTACGTAAACTTGGATTCATAAAAACCAAACCTAAGGTTTTGTTCTTACCTAAATCTTGGTGTACATAAGGATTTGCCTTTAATTCAAGCGCATCTTTTACAAATTGTTTGATGCTTGGAACATCGTGTACGGAAGTGAAAATTTTCATTTTAAAACGTTGTAAGTAGTAAGTTATACGTAGTAAGTTTCGTATTCCTCGTCCTAAATAATTTATAAATAAAGTCCCGTGTACTTAAAACGTACTACTTAGAACTTAAAACTAAAGCAAAAGCCTCCAAAAATTCATCAGCATGTGCCCTAGTTAAATTCAAGGCTGGCAATAAACGGATAACGTTTGGTTTAGCTTCGCCGGTGAAAATATGGTGTGTAAATAATAAGTCTTTTTTAACATGAGCAAGCTCGTCTGGCAATTCAATTCCAATCATCAAACCGCGGCCGCGAACTTCAACCACCTGCTCAAATTTCTCTAATTCAGTAATTAAATAGTTACCTATTTCTTCGGCGTTTTTCATCAGGTTATCTTCCTCCATAACTTCCAAAACAGCCAGGGCCGCAGCGCAAGCCAAATGGTTGCCACCGAAAGTGGTTCCTAATTCGCCATGCCATGGCTTGAATTTAGGTGCGATTGAAATTCCCGCAACAGGAAACCCATTACCCATTCCTTTAGCCATGGTGTAAACGTCGGCCTCAACACCCGAATAATCGTGTGAGTAAAACAACCCTGTTCTACCGTAACCACACTGAACTGAATCGGCAATGTAAACTGAATTGTACTCATCGCAAAGCGATCGGATTTTTTGCAAGAAACTTTTTGAGGCTTCCTTAATCCCCCCAACACCTTGAATACCTTCAATAATTACGGCCGAAATTTCATCGCCCTGCGATTTAAAAGTTTCTTCGAGTGCTACTTCATTGTTAAAAGGCAAGAAGATGACGTTTTCAGTTTGATTAACAGGCGCAACAATTTTCGGATTATCGGTTACGGCAACCGCTAAAGATGTACGTCCGTGGAAAGCGCCAGTAAAAGCAATTACTTTTTTTCTGCCATTGTAAAAGGAGGCCAGTTTTAAAGCATTTTCATTGGCTTCTGCCCCAGAATTAACTAAAAATAATTGGAAATCTTTCTTACCCGAAACTTGTCCTAATTTCTCAGCCAATTGAGTTTGTAAAGGGATTTTAACTGAATTAGAGTAGAAACCAACTTTGTTTAATTGGTCGGTTAAGCGATTTACATAATGGGGATTGGTGTGGCCAATTGAAATCACGGCGTGACCGCCATATAAATCTAAATATTTCTGTTCGTTAGCATCCCAGACATTACTGCCAGATGCTTTTGTGATTTCTATATCGTTAAGAGGATAAACGTCGAATAAATTCATTTTTTTAAGGTTAAAGGTTGAGGGCTGGAAGGTTGAGGGTCAAGGTCGTCTAGCCTTTTCCACCGCCTCTCAAAAATTTTATAAATACGATTAACATCGCCTTAATTTCATTAATGCTTTTATTAACCATAGCATATAAACTTTCATTTATATAATTTAAATCTCTGATTAAATAAAAGCATACTCTACTTCTTTTGCAGAACCAAGGGCATTGTCAAGATAACTTGTAAAATCTTTATCTGTATTCTTACCACTGCCTTCCACAATATTTAAGGGAATTGAATAGGTGGCCCGCCGGATTTGTTGAGTTAAAGCAAACTTTTCTTCAATAGGCATAACAGGCAAGATCTCCTTATAAACCTGTAAAGTAAATAAGTGTGCTTTCTTCCAAACGTCTAATTTCTGATAATCTCTCATATCTTAAGTTTTATAGGTCTGGGTCCAAACCTTCCCGCCTTCAGCCTTCTTACCCTCTACCTAAAAATAAACTGCCTTCAACTTCAAGCCAGCTGTTTCTTCCAGGCCGAACATCAAGTTCATATTCTGAACCGCTTGTCCGCTGGCGCCTTTTAACAGGTTATCGATAATACTGATGATAAATAATTTATTTCCATGCTTTTCTACATGAACCAGCGCTTTGTTGGTATTTACAACCTGTTTTAAATCAATATTTTTCCGACTTACGTGTGTAAAAGGATGAGCATTGTAATAGTCTTCGTAAATAGTTTGTGCTTCTTCTAAAGTTAAATCGCTTTCTAAATACATGGAGGCTAAAATTCCTCTGGTAAAAGCGCCACGTTGTGGGATGAAATTTAATGCCCCCTCCAAACCTCCCCCAGAAGGGGAGGCTTTAGCAGCCTGTGCTAAACTTTCTCCAATCTCATTTAAGTGTTGATGCTCAAAAGCTTTGTAAATGGAAAGATTATTATTTCTCCAGCTAAAATGAGAAGTTGTTGATAGGCTTTGCCCGGCTCCTGTTGAACCAGTTGTAGCATTGATGTGGACTTCACTTTTTATTAAACCTTTTGCAGCTAAGGGCAATAAACCTAATTGGATACAAGTTGCAAAACAACCCGGATTAGCAATATTTTTTGCTGATTTTATTTGATTGCGATTTAACTCTGGAAGCCCGTAAATAAAGTCTTTAGTCTGAAGTTCGAAATCCTGAGTTGAAAAAATAGCATTTGCTGAAAGTCTAAAATCCTGAGATAAGTCGATGATTCTTATGTTATCGTTAATTGGATTAGCAGTTAAGAATTTCTTAGCATCGCCATGGCCAACGCATAAAAACAACACATCAATATCTTGTGGAATATCATTTACAAAACGTAAATCAGTATCACCGATTAGATCAGTATGCACATCAGAAATTGAATTCCCGGCATTACTGGTACTATTCACGAAAGCAATTTCAACATTTGGGTGGTTAACCAAAATGCGTAACATTTCGCCTCCGGTGTAACCCGCGCCTCCAATTATTCCTGCTTTTATTTTACTACTCATAGTCTATATAACTTTAATCCTTCGACAAGCCACCGACGTTAATCCGATAGCTATCGGATCGGCACAAATCAAGATGACAACATTAATGAGATCGCTTCCTCGTTCATCCTCGCAATGACGATAGGCGAGGAAACCTTTCGCCTTCAACCTTTTAGTCCTCTACCTCATTATTTACTTTATGCCAAATCATCACTTGGTTACCGAAGATTTTAGAGAAACCTTTAACATCTTCACCGCTCCAGGCATTGTTCATTTCGCCGTAGCTGCCAAATTTATTACTCATTAAATCATGGTTCGATTCAATACCGATAATCTGGAAACGATAAGGCAACAATTCTATAAACACTTTCCCACTTACTACTTTTTGGGTATCAGCCAAGAAAGCCTCAATATTCCGCATAATCGGGTCGTGGAACTGACCTTCATGCAGCCAGTTACCATAAAAAGAAGACAATTGTTCTTTCCAGCTTAACTGCCATTTAGTTAACGTATGTTTTTCTAAAGTATGGTGTGCTTTAATGATTAAAACAGGCGCTGCAGCTTCAAAACCCACACGGCCTTTAATACCTATAATGGTATCACCAACATGAATATCTCTGCCGATACCAAATGGTTGCGCAATGGCTTGTAGTTTTTGAATCGCCCTAACCGGTTCTAAAGTTTCACCATCGATAGCAACTAATTCTCCCTTTTCAAAAGTTAATTCAAGCTTGCGGGATTCGGTTTCTGTAACCTGAGTTGGCCAGGCACTTTCAGGTAAAGTCTCGTTTGAAGTTAGCGTTTCCTTTCCGCCTACCGAAGTTCCCCATAAACCTTTGTTAATTGAGTATTTCGCTTTTTCAGCACTATATTCAACACCATGTTCAGCGAGATAGTCTATTTCCGCTTCACGGGATAATTTCAAATCCCTGATTGGCGTAATGATTTCAACATCTGGAATAATGATATTAAAAATCATATCAAACCTTACCTGGTCGTTACCCGCACCCGTACTTCCGTGAGCCACATAATCAGCACCAATTTTTTTTACGTAGTTCGCAATTGCTGTAGCCTGACTTACACGTTCTGCACTCACCGAAAGCGGATAAGTTGAGTTTTTTAATACATTTCCGAAGATTAAATACTTAATGCAACCATCATAATAACTTTCAGTTTCATCTACCACAGCGTGTGATTTTACGCCTAAAGCATAAGCTCTTTTCTCAATTTCCTGTAATTCATCGTCAGAAAAACCACCGGTATTTACAATTACCGAGTGAACCTCCAATCCGCGATCTTGCGCCAGATAAATACAACAAAACGAGGTATCCAGACCTCCGCTAAAAGCTAAAACTACTTTCTTCATGCTACTTAAATAAAAAGGTAAATAAAAATAATAAGGATTTTAAGCCATTTTTTGGCTTAGGTTTAACAACCAAACGCTGTTTAATACGCATAAAACGCTCGTATAATTTAGGTTTCTTTTGCAGTTCTTCAGCAAATTGTTTGGCAACTTCGTGTTTTTTTTCAGCAGGATCATAAAGCATGGCTGTACACATACAGTTTTTGCGTTCTTTCATTTTTAAGATTTCGAAGTTTACGCAGCTTTGGCAGCCCTTCCAAAATTCTTCATCCTGAGTAAGCTCGCTGTAGGTTACAGGCTCGTAACCTAAATCAGAATTGATTTTCATTACAGCCAGGCCCGTTGTTAAGCCAAATATTTTCGCCTTTGGATACAATTTTCTCGATAAACCGAAAATTTCGTTTTTAATGGCTTTTGCTAATCCAGCTTTACGGTATTTAGGGCTTACTACCAAACCGCTATTTGCAACAAATTGCCCGTGGCTCCACGTTTCTATATAGCAAAATCCTGCCCAGGAACCATCCTTATGAAAAGCAATAACCGATTTGCCCTCCTGCATTTTGTTCGAAATATATTCTGGCGAACGTTTAGCAATACCTGTTCCACGAGCTTTTGCCGATTCTGCCATCTCTGTTACTATTTCTTCGGCAAATACACGATGTTCAGGAAGTGCAACCTGCACGATAAATTCGTTAATATCCATTCGTTTTTCTAACGAAAAATTATAAGTATTCTTGTTAATTGGGTTTTTAGAGAGGATCAATTCCTCATTACGTTTAGTAGAGTACTAAATACGCGGAGTAAAATTTTGCCGGCTGTTGGGGTAATGAAAAACGGGTTGAAAACGATTAACAACCATACGCTTTCCAAACGCTAATTGCGATGTAAAAACAGAAAGTTTATGTAAAAATTGTTTAATCATTTCTTGCGTATTAAAACGGCTTTAACTCTATTGAGGTGCAAAGGTTTAAATAATAATTGAGTTACACAATAGTTTTTAACTTTTTTACATTTTTATAGTTATCATAAGAAACAAGAAAGCCCCGAATTTGCGTCGGGGCTCGATTTTTTATTTTTTTGATAGGCCTACTGAGACCCTAGTTCCATCTAAAAAGAAATTCAGTTTTTTAGGGCTAGCATTTGGTGGCAGTTGAAATGACCAAACAGCTTGTGATGATGCCTCCGGGTCTGGATTCGTACTGCCGGAATTTTCTTTTCCGGTTATTGAAGTCCCATTATCCAATTCTAATCTTGCATCGGAACTTGAAACCGAAAAGAATTTCTTAGCCTCTAACGAACTTTTGTTTGTTACTTGTAAGTTAATCGTTAATTCAGCTCCTGTTGCTTTTCCCTCAGCATCCTTTAAATCAATCGACGATACCGAAGTGACCTTAACCAACGCCTCTTTTGATTTGCCTAATATTGCGCTATCAGGAGACGCGGTGAATTCAGTGCTTTCCGGAGCATTTTCTGTTTTTGCAGGAACCGTTACAGTGGTTTCAGTTTTAGTAAATGTAGTATCTGCAGGTTTGTCTTTTGATGAGTTACTGCAAGAAGAAAACGCGAATACGCCAGCAGAAATAATTGCTAGCTTTGAGATGTTCTTTATCATTTTTAAAAGGTTTTTGGTTAACCAAAATTAAACTTATAAGTGTTATTTAATATTAAGATTATTAAACAATTAGGTAAACTTTATATGAACAGCTAATTTGTTTTTTTGTTTTAGCAGGCTAAACTCATAACATACTTTAACATCTGATTAACATCATTTAACACCTGCATACATATCTATACCGGATATTTGTAGGCATGTAGCGAAGTGACAAGCAAAATCGTTTTAGCAAAAACTCAATCTTAGATCATAAATGAATAATTTTACTTTCGGTTATATTAAACAAATAATTTTTCAAGCATTTGTAATACTCGCAACGGCAATTACCCTAAGTTCTTGCGGCAAAACAGAAAATACAGATACGACAATTTCATACCTTAGAGTAATTAACGCATCTCCATCCCTGGCAACTTACAACGTTTATCTAAATGGTAATGCGATAAACTCCACAGCCTTACCTTTTCTTGGCTCTATAGCCTACACATCAAGGGCTGCTGGTAATTATGGTTTAAAATTCACCAGCGGGAGTTCGGTTGAAAGTTTATATAGTAAGGATATTACTTTGGGCGCTGGAAGTAGTTACTCGTATTACTTAGTTAACAAACCAGGTCAATTAGATGGGCTTATTATCAGCGAAGACATAAGTGCAGGCTCAACAGACAAAGCATATATCCGTTTTATAAACTTATCTCCTGATGCCCCTGCATTAGACTTAGTCAAAACCGGAACCACAACTTCTTATGGCGAAAATAAAGCCTTTAAAACAGCCAATGGCTTCGTAGAAATTGCAGCTGGAACTTACTCTATTGATGCAAAAGAAACAGCTTCCGGAATAATTAGAGCGACTAAAACAGATGCTGCTTTTGCTGCTGGCTATCATTACGACGTGATTTGCGGAGGATTAATAACACCCGAGGATGATACAGAACGTTCAGCAAGCTTACAAGTTATGGTGATCAAATAATACATTTAATTCTTTTTAAGAGCTTTGTATTAATTGGATATGATAATTTAATAATTTCCATTTGATTAGAAACGATATTTTGACGCAGAATAACATTATCGATAAACAGCCAATCCTTGAAATGCCCTGGATTTCAAATTCGAAGAAAGCACTTCTTTAAAAGTTAACGCGTTATTTCCAGTCCAAATCATTCGCCTACTATAAATCGGATGTTTACAGGAATTATTGAATCCAAAAAATGGTGTTCTTTATTGCTTGTGAAAAACATCTAATAAAATAAACGCATATAATCTTCTGCCCTTAATCTTATGCGTATTGATGTATGCATTTAAACGGATTTCAGCTCAACCGCTTTGTCTTTATCAAAATGTGTAGACCTGTTTAGGACAATCTACCTAAAGCTTCCTGCAAAAACTCCTCTATTTAGAATAATTCAAAATAATTTGGATAATTAATTTTTCTAACGTTATTTTGTAATTGTTTAGAATTAATCCAAATAAATATAGCATGCATACAATTAGACTATTCAGTTTCTTCTTTTTAATGTTTTTTCTTAGTTTCCGTATTTCCGCACAGCAAGTTGCTACGATAAAAGGGACCATTACAACTTCTGACGGTAAGCCCGCAGCATATATCTCTGTAGGTTTGAAGGGTCAGGGTAATGGAACACTTACCGACGATAACGGTCAATTTACCATCCACCGAATTAAACCCGGATCATATTTAATTAAAGCTTCTGCTGTTGGCATACAAACTGCAGAGCAATCGGTCACAGTTGCCGGAGGAGAAAATAAAACAGTCAATTTTGTGCTTTCTGAAAACAACCAGGCGTTGGAAGAAGTTACAGTTGCAGGTAAAAACAACCGTTACAAAATCAGCCTTCCTTCAGCTTCATTGCGATTAAACGAACCTCTTCTAGAAGCGCCACAAAATATTCAGACTGTAAGCGATCAAGTTATAAAAGATCAACAAATCATCAGCATGAGTGATGGTTTAATCAGAAACGTTAGTGGTGCAGTAAGGTTGGAACATTGGGGGGACATGTACACAAACATAACCATGCGTGGTTCTCAAATCCAGGCAATGCGAAACGGCTTTAACGTTGTGTCATCCTTTTGGGGTCCGCTTACAGAAGACATGAGCTTTGTTGACCATATTGAATTTGTTAAAGGTCCTGCTGGTTTTATGCTTGGCAATGGCGACCCAAGCGGCATGTACAATGTAGTAACAAAAAAGCCAACAGGATTTAACAGAGGCGAAGTATCTTTCACCTTGGGCAGCTACGATTTGTACAGAACCACCGTTGATTTCGACCACAAATTAACCAGCGACGGTAAATTATTATTCCGTTTAAATACCGCGGTTCAAAATAAAGGTTCCTTCCGCCCGTATGAGCAAAACAACAGGTATAGCTTTGCTCCGGTGTTAAGTTATCAGCTAACAAATAAAACAAAAATTACTGCTGAATACACTTTCCAAAATGCTAAAATGACCGAGGTGGGTTCTTATTACATTTTTTCTCCGAATGGCTACGCAACTTACCCTCGAGAAGCGACAATGACTCAACCAAATTTGCCTGGCACACGCATCAACGACCAAAGTTTATTTCTAAACCTCCAACATAATTTCGACGACAACTGGAAACTAACGGCACAGGCCGCTTACTTTAATTACAACCAGGAAGGTTACAGCTCGTGGCCATCTGCTGTAAATGCAGATGGATCAATTATTAGAAACGTAGCCATATGGGATTCAAAAAGCAGTATGAAACTTGCCCAACTATTCATCAACGGACAGGTTAAAACTGGTGGCATAAACCACAGAATTTTGGCCGGTTTTGATGGGGGTAAGAAAAACTATTTTGCCGATTGGGGTCAGTCGCATGATTTAGATCTAGCTTCTTCACCTTTCGATTTGAACAATCCAAATTATGGCTTTCCACAAAATGGCTACCCGGATTTCGACCGTCTTACCTCATTGGAGCAAAGAGCAATCAATGCTGGTGGTTTAATGGATTCTAAATATTTAAGTGCCTATGCACAAGACGAACTTGGTTTCTTTGATAACAGAGTTCGTTTAACATTAGCTGGCCGCTATACTTATGTAAGTCAGGCTGCCTGGGGTGGCGCACCAGATAAAGCCAAAAAAGTGACGCCAAGAGTTGGTTTAAGTTTCTCAGTTGATAAAAGCACTGCGATTTATGCTGTTTATGACGAGGCTTTCACGCCTCAAAGCGGTTTAATCCGCAACGGCGGAAGTGTTGAACCAATTACTGGAACAAACAATGAAATCGGTATTAAAAAAGACTGGTTCGACGGAAAATGGAATACAACTTTATCAGCATACAGAATACTCAAACAAAATGAATTGACTGCCGATCCAACAAACACACCAGGACAAAACTTTAGCGTCGTTCTAGGAGAAAAAAGGTCGCAAGGTATTGAATTCGATTTAAGAGGAAAGATTACTGACGGATTAACCTTAATCGCAAACTACGCCTACACAGACTCCAAAGTTACTGAAGTTACCCCTGGTGTTACAGGCATTAATGTTGGAGATGTAATACCAGGTTTCGCCAAACATGTTTCAAATGCGTGGTTAACTTACACTTTACAAAAAGGAGCCCTAAAAGGTTCGGGTATATCAGCTGGTTTCACTTATCTGGCAGATCGTGCAACCGACACCTGGAGCGTCGGACTTCAAAAATTACCGAATTACTTCAAATTAGATGGCGGATTATTTTACGAACGTCCGAAATTTAAAATTACAGGTAATGCATTCAACATCCTGAACAAATATTTGTTCAGTGGCTCTTACTACGAGTGGTTAAATGCCTATTACTACCAGGCAGAAGCGCCAAGAAATTATAGAGTGAGCGTAGCTTATAAATTTTAATCAGCATCATGTCTGAGAAGAAGAAAAATAAAACCTTTAAATATTGGATTGGAAGAATCCACTTATGGCTCGGACTAACATCCGGGCTATTTGTATGCTTTTTGGGAATTACTGGCTGTATACTAGCTTTTGAAAGAGAAATGGAAAATGTTACGCAACCCTACCGGAACCTTGAAGTTCAAAAAAAAGCCTTACTCCCACCTACAAAATTAAAAGAAATTGCAGACAGCGCTTTGCCGAACAAACATGCACACAGCATTACATACCAACCCGGAAAAAGCGCTCAGGTTGTTTACTACAATTTCGACCCCGAATATTATTACATCGTTTTTGTAAATCAATATAGTGGTGAAGTATTAAAGGTTAAGAACATGAATGATGATTTTTTCAGAATTGTTATCATGGGCCACTACTATTTGTGGTTGCCACCAACCATTGGTCAACCAATTTTAACCAGTGCTACGTTAATTTTTGTCTTATTGTTGATATCTGGACTAATCCTTTGGTGGCCAAAAAATAAGGCCGCATCAAAACAGCGTTTCACGATTAAATGGAATGCAAAATGGAGAAGGGTAAATTACGATTTTCATAACGTACTTGGCTTCTATATCACATGGATAATAATTTTTATTGCTTTATCGGGTATGGTAATGGGTTTTCAATGGTTTTCAAAATCTGTTTATTTCGTAACCTCCGGCGGAAAATCACTAACGGAATTTACCGAAGCTTTTTCGGATACGACAGCCAATGCAAAGTTGAAATTAAACCCGTCGGCAGCCGACAAAATCTGGCAATCGTACTTAAAAGCGGATCCAAAATTTCAAGGCAGCCTGGATGTACACGTTCCTGAAAATGAAAAAGCATCGATAGAAATTGCCAAAAACCCAGATCCTGAAACCTATTGGAAATCTGATTACAGATATTTCGACCAGCATACTTTAAAGGAAATTGAAGTTAAGCACGCTTTCGGTAAATACGAAAACACAACCGTTGCCGATAAAATTTATAGAATGAATTACGATATCCATGTGGGTTCAATCGCTGGCTTACCGGGGAAAGTTATCGCATTTTTTGCAAGCCTGATTGCGGCAAGCATGCCGGTTACGGGCGTTATTATATGGATTGGCAGAAATAAGAAAAAGAAAAAATCAACCATAACAATCAGTAAATAATAACAGAATAATTATGAAAATTTTAAATCTAATCTTAGTGCTGACAGGGCTTGTAACTTTGGGCGCGAATGCCCAGGACAAACTGGAGCAAGACAGAAAAGCGATTAAATCGTTAGCGGGTTTCTACAAAGTGAACTTCAATTACGGTGAAGTAACTTCTCCAAATCCTGATTACACATTTAGCAAACCCTACAGAAGTCATGGCAATGAATGGGCCGAAATTATTGTTGATGAACCAAAAAGAATCGTTATACAACATATGTTAGCAATTGATGATACTACGGTAATTAAGCACTGGCGTCAGGACTGGACTTATGAGGACACGAACATTATGCTTTACACGCAGGATAATGCGTGGAAAAAAGGCAACCTGACTGCTGCTGATGTTAAAGGCAAGTGGACCCAAAAAGTTTACCAGGTTGATGATAGTCCGCGTTACCAGGGCTATGGGACATGGAGCCATGTTGGTGGACACGATTCCTGGTCGAGCGAAACAGATTCGCCCCTACCAAGAAGAGAATCGACCGTTCGTAAAGACTACAATGTTTTAAATCGTGGCAGCAGGATTACCATTACTAAAGACGGTTGGATGTTTGAGCAAGACAACAAAAAAGTGCTTAGAACACCCGAGGGTGATAAAGTTCTGGCAATAGAGAAAGGCTATGAAGAATTTACAAAAATAGACCCTAAAAAGTTTGCCTACGCTCAAAAATGGTGGAACAGCCAAAACGGTTATTGGGCAGATGTTCGTATCGTGTGGGCTGATGTTATCGGCTCAAGCGATACTTTCAAAGTGAAAACCATGGCTAACGGAAAATTACTTTACGAAACTTTATTTACCCTTGGCGACCAATCTATCAAAGAAAAATGGTCAGCAGTACAAAACCAGGAAAAAGTTAAAACAGCATTACAACCCTATTTATCAAAATAGTTAACACCCTCATCTTTTGTAAAGCCGGTCATTCAAATGAACCGGCTTTTCTATTTTAATTGCCTTAGAAGAGCAACAATGCTTAAATTGGCATTATGAAAATTCAGAACTCAAAACATACCATTTTTATACTATTTCTGTTTTCCTTTTTTACAAGCTACGGTCAGGATTCTGTATATGTGCGCCACACGATTAATGAATTAACATCTAAAAAGTTTTGGGGCAGGGGTTATACAAAAGACGGGATGGCAAAGGCGTCGGATTTTTTATCCACTGAATATAAAAAATTAGGTTTGTTGCCAATTGGCGAAAATTACAAGCAGGATTTTAGCTACCCGGTGAATACTTTTCCTGGAAAAATGATGGTAGAAGTAAATGGCAAAGAGCTAATTCCAGGAAAAGATTTTATTGTAAATAATGAAAGTCCATCCATAAATACGAACGTAAAGCTAACGAAGATTGATTCGGTAAAATTTCAAGGAGGCTCAAACCTTGAGGTTGTTTTAAAAGATAAGTTAACCTGGTCTGTTGCTTCTGAGGTAGCTGATTTTACTAAAATCGAAATCAATAAAAAATCTTTTAAAGAAACTCCTCAAAACATTCGGGTGGACATTGAAAATAAACTTATCCCCGATTTTAAGGCTTCTAATATTATTGGATACGTAAAAGGAACAAAACATCCTGATTCCATGCTGATGATAACTGCCCATTACGACCATTTGGGTGGGATGGGTGCGGATACCTATTTCCCAGGCGCAAATGATAATGCCGCAGGTGTAGCGACCTTAATAAGCCTTGCAAAATACTATGCCTCAAATCCACAAGCCTATTCAGTCGCTTTTATCTGCTTTGCCGGCGAAGAAGCAGGCTTATTGGGTTCAAGGTATTTTACGGAAAATCCTGTCGTACCATTGAGTAAAATTAAATTCCTTATTAACCTCGATTTGGTAGGAACTGGCGAAAGTGGAATAACCGTAGTAAACGCAAGTATTTATCCTAAGGCATTTTCAATTTTAAATCAAATTAATGGGGAGCAAAAATTGATATCCAAAATTAACTCCCGAGGAAAGGCGGCAAACAGCGATCATTACTTTTTTACTGAAAAGGGTGTTCCTGCTTTCTTTTTTTACACACAAGGTGGTCCAGCCGCTTATCACGATGTATTTGATAAACCCGAAACCTTACCCTTAACGGAATACAATGATTTGTTTAGGCTAATAATAAATTTCTATAAAAAAATATAAAGTGACCTATCGATTAAATAATTTTAAATAATCACTTAACGTAGAAAGACCGACTTTTTTTCTTCTTACATCTACATTATCGGGATCTTCAATTGGAAAGGGCTGACTCTTCTTTAATTCGACGTTATAACGAACCTGAGTTCCATAAATTTGTTTTTTTCCCTCACTTATCAAAACCCTGTCGCGTAACATTGCATTGTTAGAAGCAGAAGCATTGTTTCGTTTTACTTCTTTATCCATAAGTATTAAAAAATTTTTCTGGAAGGCTAAATCATCATCGCAATGCTGAATTATTGACCAAAATTTATTACTTCCCTCTGAGCCAACCAAATTATAACCTGGAAATCCATATTTCAAAATAATCCCCTTTGCCGAAATTAAATTCAAACTATCTGTTTCTGACAATTTTCTATTTACAGTAATTTCATCATAATCAGATTTTTCACCAAAATTTATTTTATTGTATTCCCTTCGCCATTTTTGGTCTTCTTCAAACATCGTGAAAATTTGATTTTTAAGGGGCTTGTTGATTCCGGACTGTGCTTTTGAAAATTAAAATGCATAGCATTAAAATAAATGTGAATGAAGCTTTCATAATAACTAATTTTTTAGGTAAAATAGCAATTTTATTTATTTAGTTCTCTTTGGGATAAAATTTCAGGCAGTTGGAATAATAAAATACGCCACATTTTATCTTCAGTGCATCTTTGAATCAACAAATCAAAAACAAGATTCATTATGAAAGTGATAGAAAAACTAAGCCTTGCATTCCTGATGTTACTCGCGATTGCGTTTAAATCATATGCTCAGAACCAAATCGAAATTGTAATTCTCGGCTCAAGCCACGATAACTCTAAATCGACCCAAAACTTTCAGGCCGTTATCGACAAACTCAAAAATTTTAAACCAGATATGGTTTTCGGCGAATATTTACCCGCCGAAGATTATGCAAAACTGGAGGATGACAACTGGGCTAAGAAAGGTTTTAAAACCAAAGTGAATTATATTGAAAGATTAAATCCGGAACCTGTAAAAAATTCTTCAGCACTTATCAATAAAAGTCAAAAGGCACTTTTATCCTTCCCTTACTATCATAAAACAAGAATGAATTTAGCAGTTGCGTATGCTAAAACCTGGGATAGAGGAAATTTTGATTATCAGGTATACGTTCTGGAAACCTATATGAAATCTAGTTTTGGTAAGGAAGAAAAAGCTTCATATGATAAAATGATCGGTAGTACCGATTCCTTGAAAAAATTGAACATAACCAGACCTGGCAGCGAATACAGCAAAATATATTTCCCTCTAATTTATCAGCTTGGGCAAAACCAGATTTATAATATGGACTGTCAGTCTTACGATAAGCCATGGAGCGAGGCATGGGGAAAAACAGATTCATTGTATAAAATCATGGCCAAAATCGCCAAAGCAGATTCTTTATCTCCTGAAGCTAAAACCATAAAGGCAATTAACAAATATTGGGCATACAGCGAGGAAGAAGAAAAGAGACTTTCAGCTGATGAGTATGCTGGTATGAATACGGACAAATACGGCGAATTAATCGAAGCCTGGAATTTTTATGGCGGTCGTAAGTTTTACGGCTATGCGGGCTTTCCTACTGAGGCCGTTAAAGAGATGGTTGCTCAATGGATGCTAAGAAATGAAGGTATGTGCAAAAACATCTTAGAACAGGCAAAAGTGAAAAAAGCAAAACGGGTTGTAGTTGGTGTTGGTGCAGCACATAGGGTTTGGATGGAAGAGATTCTGGCAAAGAATCCTGATGTAAAAATCATAAACTACAACAACTTAAAATAAAAACTGTTGTTGAAAAAGGTCCATATTCAGCAAACTGAATATGGACCTTTTTGTTAGCACCCGATTGTAAATTTCTTGTGCACATTTGCAAATCGTCCAACTCAAAACTATCTTTACCTAAAAACTTAGTTATTTCTTCTTTTTGATGCAACATCCAGATAGAAAAAGTGTCTTAGATGTAGTTAGAAAACCGAACTTAAATAACCGCGATACTAAAACATATCACATCAACATGAAGAAACTTATACTCTGCTTATTCTTTTTTGCCATTTCAACGCTCTTATTTGCTCAAAAAAATGGTAGTATAACTGGTATTTTAGCAGATAGCGCCAATCATAAAACCACGCTGAACTATTCAACTGTTTCAGTTTACAAAGTTGGTGATAGTGTTTTAACAACTTATAAACTATCTGATGAGAAAGGCAGTTTTAAAATCAATAATTTGACTACTGGTGTTAAATATAGGTTGGTAATAACCGCCTGGCAGTATGGCACCTATAGAAAGGAAGTTGAACTAACCACACAAAACCCTTCAGTGAATTTAGGTTTAATTTATCTTTCAACGAACACAAATAATTTAGATGACGTAAATATCGTTGCAGAACGGCCACCCGTTATTGTTCGGAAAGACACCATTGAATTTAACGCAGAATCTTTCAAAACACTTCCTTCGGCGGTAGTTGAAGATCTATTGAAGAAATTACCTGGCGTAGCTATTGCCGCCGACGGATCGATACAGGTTAATGGCAAAACCGTGAGCAAAATACTGGTCGATGGAAAAGAGTTTTTTGGCGGTGACCAACAAATCGCAACTAAGAATTTACCAGCTAATATTATTGATAAAATACAGGTGATGGATGATAAAGAGGCAAAACGGGCTGATCCGGATTTACTTGCCGTGAATACGCCACAGGTAATTAATCTAAAGCTTAAAAGGGCAATTAAGCAAGGTGCCTTTGGAAAATTGTACGGCGGTGGCGGAATTCCGAATGGCCGTTATGAAGCTGGAGGAATTATGAGTTTCTTTAGAGACACTACTCAGGTAAGTATCTTAGGCTATGGTAATAATATAAACAAACCTGGCTTCTCCATGAATGATGTAATGCGAATTGGCGGCATGGACCGTACTGGTGTTAATTCCATGATGTTTAATAGTGATGGTGGATATGCATTAAATGGTATAAGTTTTGGCGGAGCATCTAGTGGTATACAAAAATCTGCTGGTGCTGGTGCAAATTTTAATACCTTAACGAAAAAGGGCGCAAAAATAAATCTAAAATACTTTTTCGGCTTAAGTGACCAGGAAAATAGTACGCTAACAGATAGCAGACAGAGCTTAGGAACCGGCGACTTGTTATCCTCAACAAATCAAAACCAGTTAAATAAGAGTTACAACCACAATATTAGCGGACGAGGAGAATTTAAACTCGATAGCTTAACACAGCTTATAATTTCACCTTCTGTAACGATAAATAACATCAGGAATAACGGTGTTCTACTGACAGAAACCCGAGACATCAATAATGCTCAGCTTAACAATGGATATAACCAATCCAGAACAGCAGGAGATAACATGGACTACCAGATTTCGACAAATTTCTGGAAAGATTTCAAGAAAAATAAGGGAAGTTTAAACACGACTTTAAACCTCACCAGGAAAAACAATTTCGTTGATTACTATAACAATACAGTCAGTAATTTTTACAACCCAAATACTACACAGATCTTAGACCAGTTAAGGGATAATAACATTAAAAATCAAGGCATTTATTTGAGCGTAAACTTTAATCGAACCCTTTCAAAAAAGCTAAGCTTAACTGTTGCTACAAACGCAAATTACTTAGATAACGAAAATGCCCTGGCAACTTTCTATAAAGGCCCTACAAATCAGGCCTATGACATTGCTGTGCCAACACTTTCTCAAACGGTAAACCAGCAAGGCTATAAAACCAGCAACCGTGCATCATTAAGATGGAAGATAACTAAAAACTTAACTTTTCAGCCAGGAGTGGTTTTCAATACCATTAATTTGGAAAACGGTTTCACAAGTTATCCGTCGTTTAATCAAAATTTTACTTTTCTTGCGCCTTCAGCAAATCTTCGGTTCAAAGATTTCAGCATTGACTACACACCTAGTTTCCGTGAACCTGATGTCAGCTATATTCAGCCCGTAGCCAATAATACAAATCCGTTATATGTTCAAAACGGAAATCCTAACCTCGTACCAACTAAAACCCACCAGATTTATTTAAACCTTTATAAATATGATGTAAAACATACCCTAAATTACAATGCTTACGGCAATGCCAGTATCGATAATGATGCCGTAATTATGTCCAGAACAATTGCATCCAATGGTCTGCAAACATCAACGCCAATAAATGTTGATGGAATTATCAGACTAAACGCCGGATTAAATTTTAGTAAGGATATAAAAAAAGATAAAAGACAGATCACATTAGGTACTGGTTTCTATACAAACTTCACCCGAAATTTGGTTCAGGTGAATGATGTTCGGAGTTATGCCAAGATTTTAAACTTCAACCCAAACATCAGCGCTAAAATTAACCTCAACGATAAACTGGAAATTTCAACACGCTATAACCTGGGCATTAATAACAGCAGGTACGATGATAGTTATTTCACTAACATAAATTATTTTACGCACTTAAGCGACAGTGAACTTATTTTACGCTTACCTAAAAAGCTTGTTTGGGAAACAACCTACCGCATAAATTACAACACGCAAACTGTTGCCGGATTTAACAACAAAATTCAAATATGGAATGCTGCATTAACGTATCTTTTCATGAAAAACGACAGAGCACAGCTTAAATTTTCTGTGAACGATATTCTCAACACAAACACCAGAAGGTATGTAACCATCACCGAAAACTTAATCCGAGATTCACGTTACAACAACCTGGGCAGACATGCACTGCTAATCTTCACCTATAACATTCAGAATTTTGGCGGAAAAGTTGGTGGAAAAGAAACATTCTTTAGATTTTAAAATTAAAGTACAACATATTAATTAGTGATTAATGTAGGCTTTGTCAATTCCTTCAGATTTAATCTTATTTGTGTATTGAACGGATAATTTAATGGTCAAATCTTTCCAGCATTATCTGTATAATTACGGTATCTTCCAGAGGTAGAATTAGATTGATTATCAGATAATTCCCTTCAGCTATAGATTATTTTATACCGCTTGAACCAAAAAAATCCCCCAAAATTACTTGGAGGATTTATATATCTTAGTCTTCGCTGTGCTTAGAAAGAGAATTACTTTTTAACGTACATAACTTCTTTAACCGCTTTAACAACTTTTTCCGCATTTGGTAAGCTGGCTGCAATTAAAGTTGGTGAGTATGGAAGTGGCACATCAGCACAAGTGATGCGTAAAACTGGTGCATCTAAATAATCAAATGCTTGTTTTTGAACCATAAATGCAATTTCACCGGAAAGTGATGCCAAAGGCCATGCTTCTTCAACAACAACTAAACGATTTGTTTTTTTAACCGATTCGATAATCGTTGCATAATCAATAGGGCGAACGGTTCGTAAATCGATAACCTCCACATTAATACCTTCTTTAGTTAATTCCTCTACGGCCGGATTTACCACACGTGACAACATTTTACCGAAAGTTACAATGGTTACATCGGTACCTTCTTTGGTTACTTTTGCTTTACCAATTTCGATGTAGTATTCTTCTGCAGGAACATCTCCTTTATCACCGTACATAACTTCAGACTCCATAAAAATAACTGGATCCGGGTCAATAATAGCTTGTTTTAATAAACCCTTAGCATCATAAGGTGTAGCTGGAACAACAACTTTTAAACCCGGTGTATTCGCATACCAGTTTTCAAAGTTTTGAGAGTGTTGTGCCCCTAACTGACCAGCATTTCCTGTCGGGCCCCGGAAAACCATAGGGCAAGAGAACTGACCACCACTCATTGATAAAATTTTGGCGGCACCATTAATAATCTGGTCGATAGCCACTAATGAGAAGTTGAAGGTCATGAATTCCACAATTGGAATAAGACCTGCTGTTGCAGCACCGGTTGCGATACCCGCGAAACCCAACTCTGCAATTGGTGTATCAATTATGCGCTTCGCTCCAAATTCCTCAAGCATACCTTGACTCACTTTGTAAGCTCCGTTATATTCTGCTACCTCTTCACCTAATAAAAAAACGCGATCATCTTTACGCATTTCTTCTTGCATGGCTTCGCGTAGTGCTTCTCTAAATTGGATTTCTCTCATTGTAAATTTTAATAACGGTGGCAAATATAATTATTAATCGCTACCAAACCAAAGGGAATCAGGCTTGTATTTTGTAATAATTATGGTTGATATTGAAGTTCTTTGTAGGTTTTAAATTACTTAGTTTTCTGCAATTTTGGGATACATGAAATTTTATTTCGCAAGGCTTTAAGTAAACTTGTTTTTGTATCAGATTTTATTGTTTTTACGAAATATCTCCACCAAAATGGATGATTATAAATTCTCTAAGTCGTTGAAGTCTTTTGACCTACCTGCAGACTTTCTCGCCTTTATTAGGTCATCTTTATGTATTGTTCTGATAAATAAGCCATCTTCTTCAAATAGAATCGCATTCTTGTAGCTGGCGTCAAAATCTAAACCCTTAACAGCTAACATTAAATCAATTGCTGATGGGGGAATACCAAAAGTAAATACATCCCAATTTTTATGACTTAGGAAATTTTCTTCTGTCATATAGAAAACAGGCATTCCAAAATTTAAAAAGGCGAGCTTAATTTTCTGATAATTTTCTGAATTTCTTTCAACCCAAATATCCATATCACCCCGTTGTTCTCGAATAGCCATGAAGAGTTACTGAAAAACCACCAACTAATATGTACTTAACTTCAGCTTTATTTAAAGCATCAATAAAATCTCGAAAATCTTCATTAAAAATATTCCCCGTTACTTATTCCTTGCCCTAACACTAAACTTTGTTTTATCCATACGTGGTGGATTATCTTCAGGAAAATTGTAAGCAATACTGTTTAAATAGTTTGCAATTCGCAAACGTTCTTGCCAGGTTAAAGTACGGTAATATTCGGCATGAGATTTTGAGGCTTCTTCTGTAGTTTGGGCTTTAAATGCTGTTCTGTCTAAACGATACATAGTCAAATGTAAAAAATATTTTTTGGTGGCTAGATATTTAATGATTCGGATTTAACAATCCATAAATTTCACTATCCAAAAACTGCCCTCTGAAATAAAAATCCTGTTTGAAATGTGCTTCTTTAACAAAACCAGGTTTAATGAGCATTTGCCTTGAAGCATTATTTTCTATATTGATGTTTGCTTTAATTGTATGCAGATTCATATCTTCAAAACCGAAATCTATAGTTCGTTTAAGGGCTTCAGAAATAATGCCTTTTCGCCAATAATCAGGATGTAGCATATATCCAATTTCTGCTCGGTGGTTAGCGAAATCGGTTCTCCAGTAACCAATGGAGCCAATCATTTGGTTTGGGTTTTCTTTCAATGCGATTACCCAGGCTAAGTTATCGCCGTTTTCGAAACCCTCATTAAATGTGGTAATGAACGTTTTAATCTCTAATAAATCCTTTGGTCGTTCGCGGTCTATGTATTTCATTACCACTTCGTTGGTCCGTATGGCAAATAAAGTTTCGGCATCAGAAAGCGCGTGCTCGCGAAGAATTAATAGTTCAGTTTCGAGTATTGGAAAGTTGGTGAAGTTGAGGGTAAGCATTTTTAAATTTAGGAGATTAACCGCAAAGGACGCAAAGTTTTCGCAAAGAAATAAAGTTTACCACTGAGTGCACAAAGGTTTTCACAGAGAGAAATGAGGTTTAATGTTTCAGCGATCTATTGTTCAGCTTAAAGTCTGTTGTTTTACCCCAGCGTACGCAGAGTTCTCCACTGAGAAAAGAATAGGGATTTAGTTTTGCAAACTAACTCTGTGTTTCCCCGGCGCCATTCTCTGTGTTCTCTGCGCTTTTTCTTCTTTTTCTTTGCGGTTAAATCCTACTTACCAAATAGCGTTTTATAAATCGAATACTTGTAGTTATCGGGGATTTCGCTGGCTTTGAAATGCGATGACCCGAAAAGTTCAGTAAGTTTTTCTTTTAACCTGGCTAGGAACAAAGGTTTAATTTCTTCAAGGAAATCACCTCTCAAAATCTGCCGGTTAGATTTAAACCAAACACCTCCAAAGGTTGGATCGTTCATGGTTTTTACTATGTATAGATTTGGTTCCACACAAGTTTTGCCAGCAAATTGTTCGTAAGCATAAGTGTAAAGTAAAGTTTGAATCAGTGCTTTATTAATGTGTTTTCCATCCGAATTAAATAGCGAATCAACATCTTTGAAAGCCAGTTTATCACTGCCTGTTTTATAATCGATGATCTTAGTAACGCCGTCCTTAACATCAACTCTATCAATATATCCGAAGATTTTAATGCTTTCCTCTTTCCCATTGAGCGGAAAACTCACTTCAGCTTCAATTTTTTGTTCCAGGCTGATAATCATAAAAGGCGTTTGCGAAACATCCTGATTAAGAATGATATTCACATAAGCATCGACAATAGCAAGAATTACCTTTTGCATGCCTTTATATTCCATCACCAAATCGGGATGCTTAAACATTACCGCGTTAAAAGCTTTTTGAATTAATTGAGGTACTTTTTTACGCTGCGCAGCAATCCGTTCTTCCGTAATTTCTGCTTTTCGCAAATCTGCATAAAAATATTCCATCACTTTGTGCAAAATGGAACCAATTTCATTTGCCTCGACAACTGCACTAATTTCTTTTGGCTCTTTTATTTCGGCAATATAGTTGAAGAAAAAATCAATCGGATTGGAAATATATTGTGTCAACGCTGATGGAGATAGCGATTTCGTTTTATCCAAATAGCGCTTTAGTTTTCCCTGGATAAAATCGTTTCCCGTTTTCTCAATTTGGACTTCTTTAAACTGTTCTGTTTTTACCTCCAGGCTAAGTTCATTATAAGTAAAGTTGAAACCACTTTCATATTCCAATTGCTTCAAAATGCGGCTGGCTTCGCCCGAAGTAGATTCGTCCGTTAAACTATTATAAACAAAGTTGATATTTTTTGCCCGTTGTATTAGGCGATAAACCATGTATGAAGAAATCGCATCAAGATTTTCTAATACTGGCAAACCATAAACCCGGCGAATCGAATCGGGAATAAAACTGTTCCCTATAGACGATTTCGGAATGATTCCTTCATTAAAACCCAAAATCACAACCTTATCAAAGTTCAAATTCCTGGTTTCGAGTAATCCCATTACCTGTATTCCATTTAGCGGATCGCCGGAAAGTGGAACTGCAATTGCCTGTAGTGATTTCTGCACCAAATAAATCACAAAAGGAATTTCTTCCTTTCCGATATGATTGTTGAAAGTATCATGTAAGCGGTTCAGTTCCTGAATGGTTTTTACAAATAGTTCGGCATCAATTTTCTTTAGCGTCTTTGCGTTTGATAATCTTGTTAAAACGAAATCTAAAACGTTCAGCAAATTGCTTACAACAGACTGAGGATTTTCGATTTTTTTGTAGAAAACTTCAAATAAACCACTTTGTCTCAACAACCGCTTATGGTCAATTTCAACCTGATTTTCTTCGAGCAAAGCAGTCAGGATTTTATCACGCATTCTTTGCGTTAGGCCTGTTAACGGGTGTGTTAAAAAAGCCTCAACATTTTTATAGGTCACTTTACTGGCATGCAAAATCTCCAGCTGACTGGTTAACCAAAGATCGACCAAACCAAAAATACTCGACGTAGATAAAGCAAAACCCATTGTTACGTTAAGGTCAATAACTGAATCGTTGTAGCTTGCCGGGATGGTTTGAAGCGTTGGAATCAATAGGCTTTCATCTGCTAAAACCACTACAGTTTTACCTACCGTTTCCGCATTTGTATAATCTTCTTCTAAAATATTATTTAGAATTTTGGCCTGCGCCGACTGCCCCTGAACCTTAAATACATTAACCTCACGCTGCTCCGTTTTCATCAGACTAACACGTTCTGCAAACTCATTTCTGAGGCCGAGGACAGTTAAGTTTTTTCTCAGGAACAAACCAGCCTCTTGCGATACATCATCCAAATAATAACTATCTGCATCAAAGTAAAATAGCGCTTTTTCCGCCTCCTGCAATTGCGTAAATATCTTTGCTTCAGCACTGCTCAAGGCATTAAACCCTACAAAAATAATTTTGCCTTTATCAAAATTTGAAATAAATTCCTGGTGACTGGTAATGTCTCCTGCAAGGTGGCGATAAACCGAACCATTGGTTAAATAACCCTCGTCTTTAAGTGTAGCATGAAATTCATTGTAGAGTTTTGGCATTCTACGCCACATTTTTATGAATAACTCCTGTTGCTTTTTATGTTTTCCCTCCGAGTAGGACGTCCAGAATTGGGAGAGAAACTGGTACTGTTCAGGACTTAAATAATCGAAATCCTGGTTGATAACTGAAATGTCTTCCAAATCTCGGTAAAGCTTCTCGGCATCAACTAAATCAGCATCAATTTGATTAAAATCACTTAAAATGATTTTGGCTAAAGGGAAAAACTTATGGCTTGAAATGGTTTCCAGTTTTTCTTCTGCTAAAAGTTGGTTGTATATTCTATGGAGCGTGAAAAACTGCAGGTAAAAATCGGCAATTTTGTAACTTGTAGAGCATGCAAAAAACTCCTGAATTGTGAAAAATGACGGACTGAAAAATGGCTTTCCGATAATATCAGCGAAATATTTTTGTAAATATGCAGCCGGTCTTTTGTTGTTAAAAACTATAGCACAGTTTTCAAGCTGGTTCCCAAATCTGGCAACTAAATCTTCTGCAACGTCTTGTAAAAATGGTTTCATCTGCATGTTTATACTAATTTCAGCTTGCCCTTAACCGCATAAAAAAGATAGGCTTTAATATTCTGATAGCCCATTTCTCCGAGCAAAGCCCGGTAAGAATCTACCTGTTTAATGTGGCTGTCGCTCTCTTCCAACGTAAACTTGTAATCAAGAATGATAACTTCATCAGCATCAATTAATACGCGGTCTGGCCGGTGAAGTTTGCCATTCGCATCGATAATATTTTTCTCGGTAATGCTTTCGGATGCATTGTTCAAAATGGCCTTCAACTCCGGATGGTTTAACACTTCCAAGGCAGAATCAATTAATTTTTGTTTTTCTTCCTCTTTAATTATTCCATGTAAAACAAGGTTGCTCGTATAATCTACAGCACTTTTCTTGGTGGTAGCACTGGCTAAAATATCGTGTAATAATGAGCCTTTCCTTCCCGATTTTTCGATGTTCACCAGATGTTTCAAATGCTTTTCTTCTGATGAAACATAAAGTTCGGATAGCCGCGTAGTGGTTGGGTAACTTTTTAACTTGATGAAATTCGCCTCATCATGTTTGTTTTCAGTCGCCACATAGTCCACAATTTCATAAACACCATTTTCATCAAACTGCTCATCAAAAGTGAGGTTGATAACATCACCCATATTCGAAAGTTTAAGCTCTTTTTTTGCCATTGTAGCGATGTAGAGATAGTCTTTCGACCGCGTTGTAGCAACATAAAGCATGTTCAGAGCATCCATATTGTTATAAAGTAATTCTTCATAATAGGCTTTCGCGATGGAAGAATCTGCCAGCGCCTCATTGTATTTTAGGGGTATGCCGCGAAGTTCTTTATAAACCGTATCTTCAGATGAAACCCAGAATGTGGAATTCGTTTTGCCTTTCACTTCCCAATTGCAAAAAGGAATAAAAACGGCCCTAAATGCCAAACCTTTTGATTTGTGGATAGTAATAATCTGAATTGCATCTGCACCCTCTGGAGATGGCAATGACTTTTTAACGCCATCTTCATCCCACCAGGTTAAGAAAGAGATAATTCCTTTTTCGCCAAGTTTTCCGGCGTTAGCCGCTAAATCTCTAAAGGCAAGCAAATAGGGCAGGTGCTGGCTCAGATTTTTCAAGTCGTAAGCCTCAAGCAAGATCTCAACTAATTCTGCCAGCGGAAGTTGTAACCACGATTGCCAGTTTTCGCAAAGCGATGGCGGCAAAACGCTACTCAAAGCACTTAAAGAAACATTGTTGAGGTTTAAATAGTGATTTGCATTGGCTTCTTTTTCATGTAGAGAATGATAAAGCGCAATGCAATTGGCTTTGTATAATGCCGTTTGTGCATCTAAACCAATTAAGGTTTTTAAAGTATTGATAACAAGTTGAACAGCGGTATTATTGGAAATCAACAAGGCATCTCCCGACAGTACAGGCAATTTTTGCTCCATCAGTTTTTGAACCGTGAGCATTGCCTCACTATTGGAACGAACCAATATTGCAATGTCTTTTAAGGCATACTTTTGCTTGTTCTTTAAAAGAAAAATCTCCTTTATAATATCATCTAAAGAGATATCCCTAAAAATGGTTTCGGTAAAGCGAGGCTCGTCGGGAGCTTGCTCTTTACCAAATTTTTTAATCTTTATTGTTCCACCTTTTAAGGTATTGGTGGCGAAGTTCTGTGTAGAGCCCGCATAAATGTCGGTGATAATAGAATTGTAGTTTTCAACGCTCCACCACGAAGAAATATTTTCTGGTTTGCTTTCCAGATTTTGGTTGAGTTCATTCTGCAGGGTTAATGGAATGGAGCGGTAAAGAAAATTGTTAAATGTAATGATGTTTTCGGCACTGCGATAATTTTCTTCTAAACTTTCTTCAATAACATTATGTGTGCCTACATCGAGTTTGGCATGTTTATGCAAGATGTTCCAGTCGCCATTTCGCCAGCGGTAAATGGATTGTTTGGTATCACCAACAATTAAATGGTCAGTTAGATCCAAACTCGGTGTTGCAATCGCATTAGTTAAAAGCGATTTAAAACTTCCCCATTGACTGGTGGATGTGTCCTGGAATTCATCAAACAAAAAGTTGCGGTAGCGATTGCCGACTTTTTCCCAGATAAACGAAGGATTGTCGCCTGCATCTTCTGTAATTCCTGAGATTAATTTTTGCGCATCGCTGATTAAAAGATTTTCATTCTCTGCCCGATATTCCTTCAATAATACAGCAATTTCCTGCATCAAACGTAGATAATAGAGGTTTTTATTGAAAGCAATAGCCAGCTGATAGTTTGGCAAATGCGTTAAATAATGCGTTTTAAGCTTTTGCAAAATTGGATTCACCGTATCATAAACTTCAGGAACACTGACATTCTTTTGGAACCACTCTTCAGGATCGTCAATGAGTTTGAAAATAGGTTCTATTTTAGAAAAATCACCTCGTGCTACTATAATCAGCTTTGTAAGCGGACTTCTCGACTTTCCCTTCAGCTGGTCATGTTCTACACCTAAAACCTCAAGCGCTTCATGTGCATCGGTTGCCAGCTGTATAATTTTACGCTCGAAATTTTTAATTTCATCTTTCGTTACGCTAATGTATTTCTTGAAAAGTTCATCGATGTTTTCTAATCCCAGCTCTTCAACGGCAGCTTCAAAAATCTGAAAGCGTTCGGAGAAAATTTCTCCAATCAGGTTATAGAGTTCAATCTTATAATTCCAGCTTTTGTTATCGCTAATCCGCTCGATGGCCAAGTCGATAATCCATTGTAGAAGCTGTTTATTATCGTTTAAAGCTTCGTCGAGTTTGTTTACCAAATCATCTTTAACCTTATCATAGTTCATTTCTAAATTATAATCCGCATTTAGTCCAAGTTCAAAGGCAAAACCGCGGATTACTTTCTGAACGAAACCATCGATGGTACTTACCGAAAACCTACTGTAATCGTGAAGAATTTTACGATAGATTTTATCAGCCTTAACCTGAAGTTCGGGAGAACTTAGCTGCGGATAAGCTTTTAAGATCAACTTGCGGTAATCGTCGATTTTCTTTGAGGGATTGCCTTGAGCTAAGCCAACAAGCACCTCTAAAATTCTGGATTTCATTTCCTCTGTTGCCTTATTCGTAAAGGTAACAGCTAAAATTTCTCTGTATTTATTTTCGCCGGAAAACAGCAATGTAAGGTAATGTGCAGTCAGACTGAACGTTTTACCGGAACCGGCGGAGGCTTGAAGAATTTTTACGGGTTGCGGCATATTATTTTTTTTAAACACCCCGCCCTGCGGGCGCCTACCGATTTAATCGGAAGGAATTGTTGAGTGCAGAAACGTGCTAATCTTTATTTGTCATTTGTTTCAAGGCGATTTGCGATTCACTTCATTTAGACGGGTGCCCGCAGGGCGGGGTGGTTTTTCACAAAATCTAAATTACAACAATTTAAAATTTTTCAGAAATCACGATATCAACAATCAGATGAACCGCAAGCATTGGTTGGTGTCCTCACGGACTTAAACGGAAATAATTGGCTAAAAACTTTTCTTTTTCTTCTTCGCCAAAGTCTTATGACTGATCCTCGCTGGCCTTTCAGCCATTTCAATAGGCAAGCCAAGCAAATCTCGAATTACGACCGACGCACAAGCACCGCCAAAAGCCGCTGGCAAATAGGAAACTGTACCATAAGCTGAGCGTTTGAAGTTGCTACCGTCTGTCATAATCATGGAGTTTTTATCCATTTCTTCAGTAGAAAAGACGGCTTTAATTTTATCAGCACCAACAAGTTTATTCAACCGCTTGCGTATGTAACTGGCAAAAACACATTGATAAGTATCGGGAAGCATCGTAATCCTTAATCTTGTTGGATCCATTTTACCTCCCGCGCCCATTGAACTTACAATAGGGATATTTTTTTCCAATGCCGTAGAAAGCAAGGTAATTTTCGGCATTACACTGTCGATGCAATCCATAATGTAATCGAATTTCAACTCTAAAATTTCCCTGCACTTTTCGGGTGTAAGAAAGCTTTTTACCGCGTGAAGTTTCAGGTCGGGATTAATAGCAAGTAAACGATCTTCCATAATATCTGCCTTACTTACGCCATGGTTTGTAGCTAAAGCAGGCAATTGCCGGTTACGGTTTGTCGGGTCGACAACATCGCCATCAACAATAGTCATTTCACCAACACCAGAACGACAAATAAATTCTGCTGCGAAAGAACCTACGCCGCCCAAACCGATAACCAAAACATGTTTCGATTGCAATTTATCAATTCCATCATTACCTACCAATAAGGCAGAGCGCGAAAGCCAGGTCGTATCAGACATTTTGCTTAATTTATTTTTGCCACGGAAACACGGATTGACTCGTAAAATTTTCTGTGATTTCTGTGCTTCCGTGGCTATGTTTATATTTTTAAATAATAGACGCTATAACTTGTATTTATCTGCGGTTAGTTATAATAAATTCAAATTATTCCAGTTTTCAAAAATACATGCTTTCAATTCATCAACTGAACATTTTTTTAAATTGGCTGCTGCCTTATAAATTTCTTTAATTGAAATTTCAGAATCATCGGTTTCAAGAAAAAAATTTTCGCTTTGCTGAATCAGCTTTCCTGCACCAGAATTCTCCTTCAAAATCGCGGCTCCAAAGGATAACAGAAATCCTTTCGCCATTAACTGCCTGCCCAACTCTTCATTTTTGTTAAAACCGTGTATAATCATTGGCACTTTGACTTTCAACCTTTCTTTTAGTTCAATAAGCTCTGAAAAGGCTTTTACACAATGTAAAATTAATGGTTTACTGAATTCTTCAGCAAGTGTAATTTGACTCGTTAAAATCGAGATTTGATTTTCAAGGTTGTCACCCATCAGCTTATCTAATCCGCACTCACCAATTAACTTAACATTTGCTTGTTTCGCCAAAACGCTCAAATACTTTAGTTGTGTTTCCAGTTTATCTAAAGTGGCATACCAGGGATGCAAGCCAATGGAAATGGGTCTTGTTTTCGGCATGGCAAGAAAGATATCGCTCGTTAACGACAAGCTTTGAATACTTTCCACACCTTTTTGCTGTGCTGCTTTATGCGTATGTACGTCTAAAAAATCCATTAATACACAAATATATGCTTTTGTAAAATGTATTTCTTCTGTAAAGAATTTAGCAATAATCTATTAAGTTAGTCGACTTTACTAGTTTTGTATTATTATATAAAAGGCATGAAAAAATTATTCACCATATTAGCTGCAATGTTTATATCAGCATCAGCATTTAGCCAGGCTAAAACAGAAGGCGTTCGCATTTATAACCCAGAGGCGAATGCAATGTCCGACCTTAAAGCAGCTACAGAAAAAGCCGCTAAAGCTAATAAAAATGTATTGGTTCAGGTTGGAGGCAATTGGTGTACATGGTGTATTGCTTTTCACAATTTGGTTGACACTACGGCAGTTCTAAAACAAACCATTAGTGATAACTACGAATATGTTTTAGTGAATTGGGATAAAGATCATCACAATGACGAGGCAATGAAATATTTAGGTTTCCCTAATCGTTTCGGTTATCCCGTTTTCGTGATTTTAGATGGAAAAGGAAAAGTGTTGCACATCGAAAATTCCGCCTATTTAGAAACTGATGAAATTGGTGCTAACGGTAAAAAGAAAGTTGGTCACGATGTGAAGAAAACAATATCATTTTTAAAAGGTTGGACTGTTGCTGCAGTTAATCCTGAAACATATAAGCTCAAAGCCAAATAATCGTATAGCTTAAAGCAGAAAGCCGGAGATTTTCAGATATTAATCTGCAAATCTGCGGCTTTCTTTTTTTTATCTAATCGCTTTCATCATCCTTGATATCATCCACATTCAATTCGTATGATGCTCTCGATGCTTCATCGGCTTGCTCCAACAAATCTTTATCATGTTCAATGTTGGTATCATCGCCATCCAATTCCTTAATATTTTCTGTGTCGTCCTCTCTGCGTAAAGCATCGTTTGGGTCGTTCGAATAATCTTCGTCTTTTGGGTCTATCATAACTTTAATTTTATAAATAGATAATGTTTTAGAGCAGGTAATTGTTTTAAAAAAACGTTATCAAAAATGATCACCACAAATTTCGCAGATTATCTATAATTCTATATCTGCAAACCTGTGGCTAATCTATCAATCTAAATAGAACTTAACAACACCTTACAAACCTTCGCCAAACTTAAAATTCGGTAAAATACTTACTGGTAATTTCCCCGTAGGCAGCAATCGGTTATTGATTACAGCTGCCGCTGAAACTTGCATATAATCTTCTTTTTGATAAGCAACAACCAGGCCTTTACTATTTTCAAGTCCTGGTAATCCCGCAAGGTTATATGGATTTGCAAATAATGCAAAAACAGCATTCCTACCCGATAGCTCCTTAATAAAGTTTTTTACTCCTGCGTTTAAAGGAATGTTATTTCCAGGTCTTGCTCTACTGTCGTGAATACCTACGATTACCTGATCAAAAGCGCCGATTTCGCGGGCGATATTTGAAATCTGAGTTGCCGTTGCATCCTTATCCAACACATAATAAACTGAATTGTAAAAACCTTTAGAAATCTCTTTTTGAAATCGTGTAACTGAAGGAACACCAATACTAATAATGGCAGTTCTTCTTATCGGAATCATATTTTTAATGTAGTCTTTGCCTTTTAATAAAGTGACCGAAGCGTTCGCTAATTCCTGAACCAATGCATTGCTTGCATTACGATTTACACCTGCAACAACACCTTGAGTAACAATAGTATCCCGTCGATTCAGGCCAGCCCAATATTTAGCTGTTAAGATTTTACGCACACTTTCATCAATAGATTTAATATCGATACGACCCTGACGTACCGCTTTACGCACCAAATGAATCGCACGGTCACTGTTTTCAGAAAGCTCTAAAATGTCGTTTCCTGCAATTATGCCCAATAAATCAGCCTCACCATCTTTGAAATATTTCACAACACCTTTCATATCCATTGCATCGGAAATAATCAAGCCCTTAAAGCCTAACTTCTCCTTCAGAATACCTGTTACAATTGGCTTTGACAAAGTTGACGGCAAATTCGGTGTGTTATCTAACGATGGAATGTTCATGTGCGCAATCATAATACCCGACGCACCTTGTTTAATAAGCTCCTTAAAAGGATACATTTCCAAACTATCTAAACGGGCAGCACTAAAGGTAAGCTGCGGTAAATCATAATGCGAATCAACATCCGTATCACCATGGCCGGGAAAATGTTTAAGGGTGGTTAACAATCCGCCATCCTGCATGCCTTTCATGTAGGCAGCAGTCTTTGTCGCAACATTGTATTTATTTTCACCAAACGAACGGTAGTTAATTACCGGGTTCTTAGCATTATTATTTATATCTGCGTCAGGTGCCAGGTTCATTTGCATACCCATGCGCTTAAAGTCTTTAGCTACTTCTTGACCCATTCTGTAAATTAAATCCTTATTTTGAATGGCGCCTAAAGTCATTTGATAAGGATAGGAAATGGTGCTGTCCAAACGCATGCCAAGCCCCCATTCGCCATCGTTAGCTACAATTAAAGGTACGCGACTTACTTTTTGGTACGCATTGGTTACAGCTGCCTGCCTGCCTGGTCCGCCTTGGAAAAAGATAACCCCCCCAAGTTGCTCTTTCTTAATAACCATCCCAACAGAGTCAGAATACTTTTTACCCAAATTCGTGTGTGCCCGAACGAAAAACATTTGCGCAATTTTTTCTCTTCGGTTTAATTTTTTGAAAACAGAATCAACCCATTTAGGCTGATTGGATAACATTTCTAAATAAGATTGTTTTTGTGCGCTTGCAGAAAATGTAGCAATGCAGGCGATTATGGCCAGGAATAGATTCTTTTTCACGTTGTTTTGTTGTAACGGCTAAATTAATAAGTAATAATCGAATTAAACAAAAACCAATCCAAGTAATTGATTTAATACAAATGGAATTAAATAAGAGCCATCCGAAGTCGAAATGAAAAGATAAGATGGATCACAATAATGCGCAGATGGGTATTTTAAACCAAAGTTAACCTCACAAGATATTGATCTTGTTCATCATCAAAAATAATTTCACAGGTCCAACCCACCTCTGAGGCCATTTTTTTAACGGTATCCGGATCAACATACAACCAGTTAAACCAATTTCCTTTTTCTCCTTTATATTCGTATTGATAAGAAACCTCGCCATAATAACGGTTCTGAGGTTTTGGTAAATCATGGTACAGATAAGCAATATCCGATGTATCGAAAAGCACCTGTCCACCGGGATTGATTAGTTCTTTTAACTTTTCAAGAAAGTCTTTGAAAACAGTTAAAGTGCCGGTTAAACCGATTCCGTTCATTAGCATTAAAACGGTATCAAATTTCTCCGTATATGTAAAAATGTCCTGTAATAAAGCCTTTTTTATGCCCCTGTCTTTCATAATGTCAACCGCAGCTTCCGATACATCGATTGCCGTAACATCCCCATTAAATGCCTGCAAAACCAGCGCATGACTTCCAACACCTGCACCAACATCCAGTACCTTTCCCTTACACATGTGCAGAGCCTGAAGTTCCAGAACCGGCATTTCCTCCTCATCGCGAAAGAAAAAATCTATCGGCATTTCTTCGGGCTTATCGTAAGAATTGTGCAGCAAAAGCACGCCTGCGACTCCAGTTTTATAGAAATCTGTTAACGCTTTACCAAAAACATCCATAGCACAAAGATAGTTAGAAAGCTTAGAGGAAGGACAGAAAATCGAAATATGGCATGTGGATATTGTGCTTTATCCTGTTAAAAAAGAAAACATCAGTGCGCTGATTAATTGCATTGAATGCCAGAATACATTACATGTGAATCATGAGCCAATTCATAGGATTAAAGTAAAAAGGGTTCCGATGAAAATCGGAACCCTTAGCATAACTTATTTTTTAATTAATTACTGTGCAGGAAAACTAAAATTAAATGTTCCTTGCTCACTTACACCAGACATATAAATCAAGTTATTTCTGGTTTGAGGTAATGCTTTTTGAACATCAGCAACTGAGTTTACCGGTTGTCCATTCACTTTAGTAATGATTAAGCCTTTTTCAACACCAATATTATCGAATGCCTTACCTGTAACAACTGAACTTACCACAACCCCACTGCTTACACCATATTTAGATTTCTGTGCTGGCGTAGCCGGAACGAACGTGGCGCCAAGTTTGGAAACCTCGATGCTTTTTGTAGCGGCAGTTCTGGTATTTGCGCCTAAACTGGCCTCATCTTTTAGCGTAACACTGTAATCCTTTAAAGAACCGTCTCTTAGGACTGTCAATTTAACTTTGTCTCCAGGGTTTAAACGTCCGATTCTCTCTTGTAAATCAGGTGAATCATTAATTACAACACCATCAACTTTCTTAATCACGTCGCCTGATTTTAATCCCGCTGCAGCAGCACCACCACCTGGAACAACTTCATTAACATATAATCCACTGATTTCTTTCGTATTTATACCTTCTGGTTTTTCGTCACCACTTAACGGCACAAAATTAACGCCAATATAACCACGTTTTACAGTACCATATTTCATAAAATCATCAACAATTTTACGAGCTAAGTTAACTGGTATAGCAAAACCGTAACCCTGGTTATAGCCGCTTTGAGAAGCAATCGCAGAATTAATACCGACCAATTCCCCGTTAGCATTTACTAACGCACCTCCACTATTACCCGGATTAATCGCGGCATCAGTTTGAATAAATGATTCTATACTTGTATTGGCCGGACGATCGGGTCTTTTACCTGTACGTTGGTATTCACGATATTCTTCCTCTGTAATTTCGTTGCCTTGTTGCTCACGACCAATGATTCCAATGCTCCTGTTTTTAGCACTAACAATACCTGCGGTAACCGTTGTATTAAGATCTAAAGGAAAGCCTACAGCCAAAACCCATTCACCAACCTGAACATTATCGGAGTTACCCATTTTTACAACAGGCAAGCCTGTAGCACTAACTTTAATCAACGCTAAATCTGTGTTCGGATCGCGACCGATTATTTTAGCTTCAACTTTACGCTTATCTGTTAAAATCACTTCTACTTTTTCTGCATTTTCGACAACGTGGTTATTGGTAACAATGTAACCATCCTGGCTGATAATTACACCAGAACCAGACGCTGCTCTTGGTTGACGCTGCATCTGACGACCGCCCCCGCCAAAGAAATCATCGAACATATCCAAAGGAGATGAACCCCTGCCGCCACCGCTTTTTGCAGCATAAGTCGTTTTAATGTGAACCACACCTGGTGCAACTGCTGCTGCTGCCTGTGTAAAATCTGCGGTTCCTGCCGATGATACTTTTAGTGGATTATTGGCAAAATATAAATTCTGTTTCTCTGAAATTGTACTGCCTGTTTGGTTTCGCTCAAATAGTTTGTAGCCCCCAATTGCTGCTGCCCCACCTATAAAAGCAGCTAACACGGTAATTCCTAATATTTTTTTCATGTGTTTGTATATTGTTTTTTAATGGTCATGAAGCTATCAAAAGCTATTCCCTTGTTCATTTGTCTACTTTTGATGGTTTCATGTGTTATATATTGTTTTTTAAAATCCCCTGATATTAAAAGCATTATTGCCAGCTAATTGTTTGCTTAATAATATCCGTTTATTTGTTCGTAAAGGTCGCAAGAGCATTTATTCATTTTGATTTAAGCAGAATGCTCCGGCAGTTTTTTTCTGCTCAAATTTTCTTTTGTAAGTTTATTCAAATTTAATACCATATAAACGATATTTGCATGACCAAAGCGCTTCAAGCGGTGTTAAAAAATGTTAAATTAAAAAACATTAAATCTGAAGCCGCATTTGCAACTCAAATATTGCATTAAATAATGAAGAATAAATGAAAATTAATTTCTTTAAATATCAAGGCGCCGGGAACGACTTTATTTTAATAGATCACACGAAAAGCCCGTTAAAAAACATCGATAATGGCATGATTGAGCGGCTTTGCGACCGCAGATTTGGCATTGGTGCCGATGGACTAATGTATTTAACCGGGCACGACGACTATGATTTTGAGATGCATTATTTCAATTCAGATGGCAAACTTGGCAGTATGTGCGGAAACGGAGGCAGGTGCATTGTTGCTTTTGCAAAGCACTTGGGCATCATCGGGAATGATACTAACTTTTTGGCAGTTGATGGCGCCCATTATGCCAGAATTTCAGCTTCCGGCGATTGGGTGGATCTCCAAATGATTGATGTTGATGCAATAACAAGAGATGCTGACGCGTACGTTTTAAACACCGGTTCACCTCACTATGTTGCACAACAAAGTAATTTAGACATTTTCGATGTCTATACAGCTGGCAAAACCATTCGTAACAATGCTACCTATGCCGACAAAGGCATTAATGTTAATTTTGTTGAGGATAAAGGTGACCACCTATTTGTTCGGACTTACGAGCGTGGTGTCGAAGATGAAACCTTTGCCTGTGGAACTGGTGTAACTGCAGTCGCTATGGCAATGGCGAACTACAAAAATTTAACTGGCCATATCAATACAGATATTAAAGTTTTAGGTGGCGACATCAAAATAGAATTTGATTATGACGGTGAAAATTTTACCAATGTATTTTTATGTGGCCCGGCGAAATTAGTTTTCGAAGGAACAGTAGACTAAGCTTTTTAAACATCATATTTTAGCCAGCGCCTTCGGCCGGAACAACGTCTAGAGGAGAATCTTGTTAAACAGATTACTAGCGTACAAAAATTTAGCTGCGCCGGCATCTCCTGAATCTCGGCTTTGCTCAAACATATACTATAATTAAAAGCATAACTATCAGACAACCTGTAGAACTGTGTACTTTTCACACTAACAAAAGTCAAAACTGCCTGATTTTACACACAATTATTGAAACTAAATCTATACAAATGCACTGGTTTAACAGGGTTTTAACATGTGTCGCAATTTATTTACACATCAATTCATTTTCATAACAAGTACATAAACAACTTTAAAACAGCTATTTAAACCTACTAAAAGGCAATTTTGCATTAAAAATAAATCAATCGATTGATTAAATGACAGAATTTGGACAGACTTATTTTTTTTTAGGCGCTATTTTTGGGCACAAATCTGGAACTTCAAAATCAGATTTTGACAACGCTTTTAGTCCGGAATTAAATTTAAACACACACAAAAATAGTCCATGAGAAAAGTAACAACTCTCTTTTTCAGTGTCAGCATTGCTATGATTTTAGCATCATGTGGCGGCAACGATGATGCTAAAAAAGCTGCAGCTGCGGCAGCAGCTGGCCCTCAAGCTTACCCGGTTTTTACCGTTAACGCACAAACCACAGAACTTAATTCAGATTACCCCGCAACAATTGAAGGCATCCAAAACATTGATATACGTCCTAAAGTAGACGGCTTTATTCAAAAAATATTGGTAGATGAGGGTACAGTTGTGAAAAAAGGCCAATTGCTTTTCACTATTATGGCCCCGCAATATGAGCAGGAAGTAAGAACAGCAAGAGCGGCAATCAGCAGTGCTGAGGCAGATGTGAATGCAGCCCAGTTGCAGGTAAATAAAACTAAGCCCCTGGTAGAAAAAGACATCATCAGTAAATATGATCTCGATGCTGCACAACTGACGCTGCAAAGCAGAAGAGCAGCTTTGGCGCAGGCAAGAGCTACGTTAGCAAACGCCCAGGTTAATTTAGGCTATACTTCAATTACGAGTCCTGTCGACGGTATTGTCGGCAGTATCCCCTTCCGTACCGGAAGTCTGGTAAGCAGCTCTAGTACAGAACCGTTAACCACAGTATCAAACACTTCGAAAGTCTATGCATATTTCTCTCTTAATGAGAAACAGCTCCTGGATTTTTCTAACACCTATAAAGGCAGCACCTTATCGCAGCAAATGAAAAACATTCCGGCGGTAAGTTTGGTTTTGGCAGATGGAACAGTTTACGCTCAGAATGGTAAAATCGAATCAATCAACAGCCAAATTAATACTAATACCGGTTCGGCAAGTTTAAGGGCAACTTTTCCTAACCCTATAGCCTTATTAAAATCTGGCGGTAGTGCATCAGTGAGAATTCCTCAAAAGGTCGAAAATGCAATTCTGGTTCCTCAAAAATCTACAATTGATTTACAGGGTAAGAAATTCGTCTATGTTTTAGGCGATTCTTCAAAAGTTATTAGTACCGAAATTCAGATTATGGATTTGGCTAAAGACAAATTTTTTGTTGTAACCAAGGGCCTCAAAGCTGGTGATAAGATTGTTCTGGAAGGTTTTCAATCCTTAAAAGATGGAATGAAGATTAAACCGGAAGAGAAAAGTACCGATTCAGTTTATGCTGAGTTAAAAAAATAAGCGGTTCCAAATCGTATAGCACAAATCGTAATTCAAAATTATGTTTAAGAAATTTATAGAGCGGCCGGTTCTGTCGACAGTTATATCAATTATCATCGTAATCCTCGGTGTTTTAGGTTTAGCTACGCTGCCGGTTTCGCAATACCCGGAAATTGCACCCCCAACTGTGCAGGTTTCCACTTCATACCAGGGTGCAAATGCCGACGTGGTGATGAATAGTGTAGTTGTTCCCTTAGAGGAACAAATAAATGGTGTGGAGGACATGACTTACATGACATCTACCGCAAGTAACGACGGAACAGCAAGTATTACCGTAAATTTTAAGTTAGGTACCAACGCGGATTTAGCGGCAGTAAACGTTCAAAACAGGGTTGCCAGGGCAACAAGTCTATTACCTGCTGAGGTTACAAGATCCGGTGTAATTACTGCAAAAAGACAGGCCAGTAACGTTTTAATCTTTGGTTTATATAGTGATGACCCATCTTATGATCAAAAGTTTCTGCAGAATTATGCAAATATTAACATCATCCCTCAAATTAAACGTATAAACGGTGTTGGTGATGCAAGTGCATTCGGAACACTAGATTACACCATGCGCATCTGGTTAAAACCTGATGTTATGGCAACTTACGGGTTAGTACCAAGTGATATTAATACGGCCCTCGCCGATCAAAACGTGGAGGCTGCCCCGGGTCAGTTTGGTGAATCTGGTGACCAGGCATTTCAATACACTTTAAAATATACCGGTAGATTAAAAGACGAGGCACAGTTTGGAAACATCATTATAAAATCGGATGCAAACGGACAAATTCTTCGTTTAAAAGACATCGCCAGAATAGAACTGGGCGCCCAAAGTTATGCAAGTTCAGTTAAATTTAATGGCAAGCAGGCTTTAGGTATCGCCATTAACCAGACAGCAGGTTCAAATGCGAAAGAAGTTATTGAGAACTCGATTAAAACTTTAGATGAGGCCCAGAAAACCTTTCCGAAGGGCGTTCATTATTCCACTCTGGTAAATGTGAATGATTTCCTGGATGCATCAATCGAGAAGGTAATTCACACCTTAATCGAGGCATTTATCTTAGTGTTCCTGGTGGTGTTTATCTTCTTACAGGATTTCCGTTCAACTTTAATTCCGGCAATCAGTGTTCCGGTGGCAATTATTGGTACATTCTTCTTTTTAAGCTTATTCGGTTTCACCATCAATTTACTTACATTATTTGCGCTCGTACTCGCAATTGGTATTGTGGTAGATGATGCGATCGTTGTTGTGGAGGCCGTCCACGCGAAATTAGATGAAGGTTACACTGATGCAAAAAAAGCAACAATTGATGCAATGGATGACATTAGTGGTGCGATCATCTCCATCACTTTAGTTATGGCCGCCGTATTTATCCCGGTGAGTTTTATTCAAGGTTCATCGGGCGTATTTTACAAGCAGTTCGGTTTAACACTTGCGATTTCCATTATCCTTTCGGCAATTAACGCTTTAACTTTGAGTCCGGCATTATGTGCGTTGTTCTTAAAACCACATACCGAAGACCATGAAAAAAAGAAGAATTTCTTAAATCGCTTCTACAGTGCTTTTAATACTTCGTTTGACGCTGTAACAGGGAAATACAAAAAATCAGTCAGTTTCCTTTCGCACAACAAATGGATGGTTGGTTTGGGTATTGCATTATTCACGGTGGTTTTAGTTTGGACCATGAATACCACTCCAAAAGGTTTCGTACCAAACGAGGATTTAGGTACAATCATGTCCGATATTTCACTTCCCGCCGGAACATCACAAGAAGAAACTAATATTGTAATCGCACAAATAGACAGTATTGCTCACAAAATACCTGAAATCAAAAATACACTTCGCGTTGTCGGCCGTAGTATGATTAGTGGTTCGGGCAGTTCTTATGGAATGGTAATTTCACGATTGGCACCATGGGATGAGCGCAAACGCGACGTGAAGGCCATCATTGGAGAGCTATTCGCTAAAACCGCTACTATCAAAGGTGCGAAAATAATCTTCTTTGCACCGCCAACCATTCAGGGCTTTGGTACCAGCGGTGGTTTTGAATTCCAACTGCAGGACAAAACAGGTGGCGACATCAAAAAATTCAATGAAATTGGGAATGGATTCTTAGCGGCATTGAGTAAGCGCCCTGAAATTCAATATGCATCAACCTCATTTAACCCGAACTTCCCACAATACCAGATCGACGTTAATGTGGCAAAAGTAAAACAAGCTGGTTTAACGGTGGCTGATGTTTTAGGTGTAATGCAAGGTTATTATGGTGGCGTTTACGCATCAAACTTTAATAAATTTGGTAAACAATTCCGGGTTATGTATCAGGCAGACGCACAATATCGTGCCAACGAACAAACTTTAACAAGAATTTTTGTTAGAAATGGTTCCGGCCAGATGGCACCGGTTTCCGAGTTCATCACCTTAACCAAGGTTTACGGTCCACAAGCGATTTCCCGTTTCAACTTATTTACCTCCATTGCTGTAACCGGTAATCCGAATGCTGGTTATAGTTCTGGTGATGCCCTGAAAGCCGTGCAGGAAGTTGCAGCACAAAGTTTACCAGCAGGTTACGGATACGAGTTCTCAGGCTTGTCACGCGAGGAAATAAGCGGAGGAAGCCAAACGGTATTTATCTTTTTATTATGTATAATTTTCGTCTATTTCTTGCTGGCGGCACAATACGAAAGTTATATTTTACCATTAGCCGTTCTAATCTCTCTGCCAATCGGTTTGGCTGGTGTATTCGTTTTCGACAAAATATTTGGTGTGGATAATAACATCTATACACAAATCACACTCATTATGCTTGTTGGTTTATTAGCTAAAAATGCGATTCTGATTGTAGAATATGCAGTTGATAGAAGAAGAAAGGGAATGAGCATTATAAATGCCGCCATAGATGGCGCAACTGCACGTCTGCGTCCGATTTTGATGACCTCTTTCGCCTTTATTTTAGGCTTATTGCCTTTAATGTTATCATCAGGAGTAGGTGCATCGGGAAATAAATCGATTGGTACAGGTGCTGTGGGTGGTATGCTTATTGGAACACTATTCGGCGTATTCGTAATACCGGCATTATTCATCATTTTCCAAAGCCTTCAGGAGAGAATAAGCAACAAATCGCCGTTTGAAAAAGGAATTGAAAAAGAGCAAACGCCTGAAGAATACGAATTAGCAACGGCTAAAAGTAAACACTAATTTAAACAGACATGAATTTTAGATATAAGTATCCCATTTTAATCGGTTTTGCCATCCTCACTTTTAGTGCCTGTGTAACGAAGAAATACACACGTCCTGAAGTTGGAAGTGCGGGATTATACCGGGATAATAATACCACTGATACAACAACCATGGCAGATTTACCGTGGAAAAGTTTGTTTTCTGACACCACGCTGCAGTCGCTGATTCAGCAGGGAATAAATCAAAATTTAGATTTAAAACAAGCCATAGAACGTATTAGAATTTCTGAGGCTACATTGCGTCAAAGTCGTGCAGCATTTTTGCCTAGTTTACAAGCTGATGTTTCGGTTACTGATGCCAAACAATCCGCTGCTGCATTGAATTTTCCTGCCGGGATTAACATTAATCTGGAAACGCAAACTTACAGAGCGGCACTAAGCACCGCATGGGAGGCTGACATCTGGGGTAAATTAAACAGCGCTAAGCGTGCTGCCTATGCAACATTGTTACAAACTGATGCCGCCAAACGTGCTGTACAAACACAATTAATCGCCACAATTGCCAATAGCTATTATACTTTATTGGCTTTAGATAAGCAATTGGAGATTACGAACCAAACCATCAGCATCAGAACAAAAGATGTTGAAACCATGAAGGCTTTAAAAGAAGGTGCAATTGTAAATGGTGCGGCGGTTGTACAAAGCGAAGCGAATTTATATGCAGCCCAGGTTACTTTGCCTGATTTAAAAAGAAGTATTAAAGAGGCAGAAAATGCGCTAAGCGTTGTGCTCGCCACAGCCCCCGGACCAATTAATCGTAATTCCTTAGACCAGCAAATCCCATACAGCAATTTACAAACCGGAATTTCTGCACAACTTTTACAAAACCGCCCAGATGTTATTGCTGCTGAATTTGGCTTCAGATCGGCGTTTGAAAATACGAATGTCGCAAAAACTTACTTTTACCCGGCTTTAACCTTAACGGCAACTGGTGGTTTAACAAGTTTGCAGTTAAGCAATTTTTTCGATAAGTCTGTTTTTTACAATTTGGTTGGCGGTTTAACCCAACCAATTTTCGCAAAAGGTGCTAATAAAGCCCGCCTAACAACTGCTCAGGCTAATCAACAAATTGCTTTTTACACTTTTCAGCAAACGCTATTAACTGGCGGACAGGAAGTTTCAAACGCTTTGTATGCTTATCAAACCGCAGCAGAAAAAGAAGAAACAAGAGCAAAACAAATAGCTTCGCTAACCAAAGCTGTAGATTTTACTAAAGAATTATTACGCTATAGTTCGGCAACAAATTACACAGACGTTTTAACCTCAGAACAAAGCTTGTTAACAGCACAGTTGAGTGGTATAAACGATAGGTTACAGAAACTACAATCAGTAGTTGAATTGTACCGTGCACTAGGTGGTGGTTGGAAATAACACAACAATACCTATAAAACTAGAGGCATTCTGATTTTTTCAGGATGCCTTTTTTACTTATAGCTACCTATAAATCATTCAACCCAATTTGTTTTCATTCCTATTTCCGTTAATCTTTTGATGTAACCTTAAAATATTGTAAGTTTAAAGTTTTTCAAGCGGGTAGCTTCGGAAAAATTTAACTCAATCAATGTTACGCGTCGATAGCTCTAAAAACTGTAAAGTAGTGTACTCTTTGTGCAAACATGAGTATTTAGGCTATTTAATTGAACCTCATGTGGTTCAGCTTAATCCACAAGGCGACTTCTCTTTTACTTACCAGAGAATTTTCACACATACTGCAGAAGAGTTTAACTCCTGCCTCGACGAAACCGACTATAAGCTGATTAAAATATTAGATGATATCGAACAGGATTCGCTAATAAAAAAACACTATAAAAAATTAATCAGGCCAACAGAATTTTTCACAAAAATTTTTGATGATAAATTTTATGAAACTGTTCGTCCGAAAATCGAAAAAAAGCTTGCAGAGGCTTTAGAAATTCTAAAAGTAAAGGACGAACTTTACCTGATGGATAAGGATGGCTGGCCGGTAGAACGTAAAATTGAATTAGCGTCGGAGCCTGCATCCATTCTCTTTCACTTTCGTCGAAATGAAACTGAAACACGCTATTTCCCTACAATAAAGTATCAAAACCTGCGCATTGAATTTATGTTTAAGGAAGCGCAGATTATTAGCAATAAACCAGCTTGGTTGCTACTAAATGATATTTTATACTTTTTCGACCAGGATATTGAAGGTAAAAAATTACAACCCTTTCTGGCAAAAAGATACATCGCCATCCCAAAATCAACAGAGGCGACCTATTTTGAAAAATTCGTTGCCCCGCTAATCGAAAAGCACCATGTGTATGCAGAAGGTTTCGAAATCAGAACCGAGCAATTTGAGGCAACGCCGGTTCTAAAAGTTTTTTACGTTGACGGCGGTTTGTCACAGATACAGCTTTATTTTAAATATGGTGAATATGTATTTCCTGTAGAAAACGCACATAAAGTAACGGTTAGACTGGAAAAAACTGCCGATAATTATATTTTCCACCGGATTAAACGTTCTGCTGATTGGGAAAAAAAACAGTATAACCTGCTCTTATCACTTGGTTTAAAAAAAACAAGTGCTTTATTCAGTAACCTGGAAGTCATCTCCGGAGAAGATAACCCAAGTTATGCAGCAATAAACTGGGTAAACGAGCATATTGAAAGCCTGGAATCCGCAGGCTTCGAAATTGAGCAGGCAACCGGACAAAAACGTTTCGTTTTCGGCACAAGCAAAATAGATTTGGAGGTTAAAGAAGGAAACGATTGGTTCGATATCAATGCTGTCGTATGGTTTGGCAAATACCAGATTCCGTTCTTATCTTTAAAACAGCACATTCTTCATAAAAGAAGAGAGTTCACTTTGCCCGACGGTGAAGTTGCCATTATTCCTGATAAGTGGTTTACACAATACAGCAGTCTGTTCAGTCTGGCCGAAACCGGTAAAACATTAAAATTGAGGAAACACCACATCGGTTTAATTAATGATTTAGCTGAAGATAGCCTCGCAAACGTAACGTTAGAACGTAAATTACAACGCTTAAGCGATTTCGAAGATATTGCCGATGTGCAAATGCCTGTCCATTTTAAAGGCAATTTGCGTGATTATCAAAAGGCTGGGTACAATTGGTTCAGCTTTTTGCGTGAATACAACTTTGGCGGCTGTTTAGCCGATGACATGGGTTTGGGTAAAACCATTCAAACGCTTGCTATGCTGCAAAAAGCGAAGGAAGATGACCAGCTTGCAGGAACTCAAACCACCTCTTTAATTATAATGCCAACCTCACTAATCTACAATTGGCTAACTGAGGCAAAAAAATTTACACCCAAGCTTAAAATCCTGGCCCACACCGGTACAAACAGGAATAAAGACGTAGCCCACTTCACCAATTACGACATCGTAATTACCACTTACGGCGTTACAAGGGTTGATATTGATGAGTTGAAAAACTTTTATTTCAACTACGTTATTCTGGATGAAAGCCAGAACATAAAAAACCCTTCATCAAAATCTTTCAAGGCAGTCAGAGCTTTGAAATCGCGACACCGTCTAATTTTAAGCGGTACGCCAGTTGAAAATTCAGTAGGCGATCTATGGTCGCAGTTAACCTTTTTAAATCCGGGATTGTTAGGTACGCAGGCTTTTTTCTATGAAGAATATGTTCAGGCAATTGAGAAGAAAAAAGATGAAGAAAAAGCCCGTAAACTTCAATCTATCATAAAGCCTTTCGTACTTCGCCGGACAAAAGAGCAGGTTGCCTCAGAATTGCCTCCAAAAACAGAGCAGGTTATCTATTGCGACATGAGCGAAGACCAGGCGGCATACTATGAAAAAACCAAATCAGCGTACCGCAACGATTTGCTGCAAAGTATGGATGATGGAACATTTGCTCAAAAGCAAGTTCAGCTTTTGCAGGGACTAACGGCTTTGCGTCAGCTGGCGAACCACCCGGTTATGATAGATGCTGAATATCTCTCCGACTCCGGCAAATTCGAAAACGTTATCCATACGCTGGATAATGTGCTTAAAGGCGGACATAAAGTTTTGGTTTTCTCACAATTTGTTAAACACCTTGATATTTTCAAAAAGCATTTCGAAGCGGAGAACATTCCTTTTGCTTATTTAGATGGCGCTACAAGAAATCGGGGAGAAATCGTTTCTGAATTTCAACAAAACGAAGATTTAAAGGTATTCTTAATTTCTATCAAGGCGGGCGGCGTTGGTTTAAATCTAACACAGGCCGATTATGTTTTCATTTTAGATCCATGGTGGAATCCCGCTGTTGAACAGCAAGCCATTGACAGGACACATCGCATTGGTCAGGACAAAAAAGTTTTTATTTATAAATTCATTGCTAAAGATACGGTCGAAGAAAAAATTCTCGCTTTGCAAAAGCGAAAGAAATCGCTCGCTAATTCATTAATTACGACTGAAGAAAGTTTCTTTAAATCTTTAAGTAAAGAAGACATCAGGGATATTTTGAATTAAGTAATTTACCTAAGCCGCTCATATATCGCTATGGCTTCTTTTTTTGTTGAAGTGATGAAAGGTGGATACCTCAAAACTAGCGTGTCTTTATTTAATTTTTGAATCTTCATTTCAACAGATAGACCAGATTCTTCATCATTAGGGTTTTGCAACACTATTTCTTGAGCTGGTATAGAAGATGCCTCTGGATTTGAAACTGTAACGCTATAAACTTCTGGAAAAAAATGACCAGGAAACCTTCTAAAATAAGCTTGTATTCTTAAAATATTGTTCGGTTCTATTGCATTGTTTTTAAACCCTATTCTTTTAACCAACAGCCATTTTCCAGATAATGCGTTCCTAATTTCTTTTATTTGAGCAGTGTCCGATTTAATATAATCTACAGCTCTGTAATACTTCAAAATCCCGAGGCTGAGAAAAATAAACCCAAGGATAACAGCCCAAAAATTAACAATTCTCGCCCAATTAACTCTTATACCTAAATCATAAGATTTCTGTTTTTCTATCTGGTAAACCTTATAAATCAAGTAAGCAACCAAGCAAAAAGCTAAAAACATTCGAGCGCAATTTATTTTACTAATTCCAAGACAGGGCCAAACCCTATTCTTTCTTTTTTGTTGTAAGGTAAAGAAAAACTACTATCATGACAAACGAAGATTTAAACACTACAGTCAATAACATCAAAGAAGCCTGGAAATATCCTGAACTATACAACAACGTGTCAAGTTCTGAAAGATGGCTTTCCGGAGCAGCAGGAACTTACCTGATTTTCAAAGGCCTTACCGGTATATTTTCGCATCCTATTTTAGGTTTAACAGGTGCTGCAATCGGTGCAGGATTGTTATACCGGGGCGTAACCGGATATTGTCCTGTACGTGATTTTGCCCAACAAGAGGAAGAAAGTATTGTTCCAGATGAAGTTATCATAACGGAAACTTACGTTGCTGAATAACTCGGCGTAATAAATTGAATACCATATTTCCATTTACTAATAAATCGATTAACTTTAACCAGTTAATCTATAATTATGAGCAAATACGCATTATTATTTATTCCGGCATTTTTTTCTATGCAGGCAATGGCACAAGACAAAAAAATAGACCCGGCTAAAGACCCAAAAACAACAGAGGTTTGGGAACCAGTTCCAAAAATGGTAACGCCGGGCAATTTACCTCAGGATGCACCTTCTGATGCAATAATCCTGTTTAACGGCAGGAATCTGGACGCCTGGCACTCAGTAAAAGATGCAACAAAACCAGCAGCATGGACATTAGACGACGGTTTTTTTACCGTTAAAAAAGGTACAGGCAATATCGAAACCAATAAAAAATTTACCGATTACCAGTTACACATGGAGTGGAAAATTCCTGCAAACATTAGTGGTGAAGGACAGGCACGTGGCAATAGCGGTGTATTCTTGGCGTCGACAGGTGGCGGAGATAATGGTTACGAAATTCAGATTATGGATGCCTATAACAACAAAACTTATGTTAACGGACAAACAGGAAGTGTTTACAAACAAGCAGTCCCTTTAGCTAACGCAAATAAAAAACCAGGCGAATGGCAGTATTATGATATAATCTGGAATGCACCCCGCTTTAATGAAGATGGTAGCTTATTAAAACCCGCAAGTGTTACCTTATTCTTAAATGGGGTATTACTTCAAAATGGTTATGTGTTAAAAGGGGAAACAAGGTATATTGGTGCGCCACAATATAAGAAACATGGTCCTTCGTCAATCAAACTTCAGGACCATGGTGATCCAAGTCCTGCAATTAGCTTCAGAAACATTTGGGTTAGAGAGCTTTAATAAAATTAATAAACAAAGGTAATATCCTGCAATTTTAAAATTGCAGGATTTTTTGTTTTAATAATAAATTGCTTCTAATAAGACTGAAGGTTCGCGTTCATAAGTTTTGTGCAATAGGCAACGCTAGCAAAGGAAAATTTCTTTGGTCGTTAACATACCAGGTACTGGTTTAGCCCTCGTTAATCATGGCCGCGCACAAGTATACTTTCTAATAGAAGAGTTGACATGCAACACATCAAACACTCGAAGAAAAAACTAAGAGGCCTTTAACTTTAAAATTTTCATAAATTCATTTTGCGGAATCAGCTCCGCGCCTAAACTCATAAGATGGTCGTTGGGTAATTGGCAGTCAATTAAATCGATATCTGTTTTACTCAAAAATATCAGTGCTGCTTTTGACGCGTTACTGACCTGACTAAACATGCTCTCACCACAAAAAACACGATTTATTTTTAAGCCATATAAACCGCCAACCAGTTTTTCATCTAGCCACACTTCTATGCTATGAGCGAAACCCCGTTTATGCAGGTTGATATAAGCATCTTGCATATCATTTGTTATCCATGTGCCTTGCTGGCCTTCCCTGGGCATTAATGCACAATTTCGAATCACCTCAGAAAATGCTTTATTGATGGTTATTTTAAAGATCGCATCCCTCATCACCTTCTTCATGCTTTTACTGATTTTAATCTTATCGGGGTAAATTACACAACGCTGATGAGGCGCATACCATAGAATTGGTTCACCATCGCTAAACCATGGAAAAATGCCATTTGAATAAGCTGATAGAAGTCTTTCCAAGCTCAGATCACCGCCAATTGCAAGCAAGCCATCTTCTTCTGCCAAGGCAGGGCTGGGAAAACTTAGATCATCATCTAGCAATTGGAAAAACATAGGCAAAAGTAGCAAATGAAACAAAGATTAAACCAAGGCGTTTTAAATAAGTCATAGTAATTAAAGTTATCATTATGAGCCCAAAAGATAATTTCTATAAAGTTAAACATCTTTACAACAGGGCAGGCTTTGGCATCTCTTATACCGACCTGCATAAATTAAGCAGAAAAAATATCATCAAAGTTATTGAAGGTTTGTTTGAACAACCAAAAGTAGCTGATGATATCACCCTGATTGATACAGTTGCATCCAAGCAGCAACTTTTAATGCAGGCAGGCCTATATGCCAAAAAAGATTTGACCGACGAAGAAAAAAAGCAGCGACAGGAAATTGTTAAAATGCAGAATGAGAAAAGCCGGGATTTAAATATTGCCTGGGTGGAGAAAATGATTAATACAGCTTTGCCATTAAGGGAGAAGATGACTTTATTTTGGCACGGCCATTTTGCTTGCAGGAGCAACAATCCTTTTTTCGCCCAGCAACTCAACAACATACAAAGGGCAAATTGCTTAGGTAGTTTTAAAACTTTGCTGGTCGAAGTTTCTAAATCACCCGCTATGTTGCAGTATTTAAACAACCAGCAAAACAGGAAAGGCAAACCCAATGAAAATTTTGCCCGTGAATTAATGGAGCTATTCACGTTGGGGCGGGGAAATTATACGGAACAGGATATAAAAGAATCTGCCCGTTCTTTTACAGGATGGATGTACGACAAAGATGGCTCATTCATTTTTCGGCCAAATTTACACGATGCCGGGACGAAAACGTTCTTTGGAAAAATTGGAAACTTCGACGGCGAAAACATCATCGATATCATTTTAGACAATCCTGAAACAGCCAAATTCATATCCCGTAAGGTGTATAAATTTTTTGTAAATGATGTACCGAACGAAGCTCATGTGAAAGAATTGGCATCGGCATTTTTTAATTCTAAGTATAATATTGCTACGCTCTTGAAGAAAATGTTTACCGCTGATTGGTTTTATGCGCCAGAAAATTTAGGCAATAAAATCAAATCCCCGGCAGAATTCCTGGTTGGTCTCAGCCGTGAGTTTTATGTTACTTACAACAAACCACAAGTTTTAATTCAACTGCAGAGTAGTTTAGGGCAATACTTGTTTAATCCGCCGAATGTAGCAGGTTGGCCCGCGGGGCAGAGCTGGATTGATAGTTCCTCTCTGATGCTAAGAATGAGAATTCCTTCTTTGGTTTTAAATGATGGGGCGATAGATTTTAGCGGCAAAGCCGATCCGGAAGACGAAGCGGTAATTGCACAAAGCCGATCAGCCACTGCAAACGCAAATATTAAAGCGAAACCAAAATCTTTTGTAGATGCGAAGGCGGACTGGCCAAAATTTTTGAATACGTTGCCTAAGAGCATAACGCCTGTCGAACTTGCTGAATTTTTGCTTCAGCCAAAATTAACAGATAAAATAATAAACATGATTAGCAACAACGCAGGTTTAAGGAATACTTCTGTAGAACTTACCAGCATGCCCGAATATCAACTTTGCTAAATGCATTGATTTAACAAATAGTCTGCTCAAACACAATTAAATTGCAGGAAAATGGATAGAAGAAGTTTTTTAAGAAATACCGGTTTTGTAGCCGCGGGTTCACTTTTTGTCCCCGCATTTATGAAACCATTAGAAGCCATGGCCCTCGATGAGCTAAGCTTGTATAAAAATTTAGTTATAGTACAGCTATCCGGCGGTAATGACGGATTAAATACAGTTATCCCTTACGGTAACGACATTTACTATCAAAAAAGAAAAGGCATCGCTATTAAACCGGAAGAGGTAATTAAGTTAACGGATATGCAAGGCTTGAATCCCAATATGGCGGCTTTACAAGAAATTCATGACCAGGGCTGGATGACAATCATCAATGACGTGGGCTACCCAAATCCTGACAGGTCACATTTCCGGTCCATGGATATCTGGCAAACAGGAAGTGAAAGCAACCAGTTCCTTTCTACAGGATGGATCGGCCGCTATCTGGACAGCAATTGCCAAACCTGCAAGTTTCCTTATACAGCCATAGAAGTAGACGATTCACTTTCTCTGGCTATGAAAGGGCAAACAAAAAAAGGCATTGCATTGAAAGACCCTGCAGCACTGTTTCGTAACACCAATGATCCGTTCTTTAAAGCCATGCTACAAAACGATAAGGAAGATCTGGATGAAGACAATCTGGGTTATCTGTACAAAACGATGATCGAAACATCGTCTTCAGCAAGTTATATTCAAAACACATCTAAAGTATATCAAAGTAAGGCAACCTATCCCCAATCTGGTTTTGCAAATCAACTGAAAACAGTTTCAAAATTCATTTCATCAGGACTGAAAACTAGGGTTTATTATGTATCCCTAAGTGGTTTTGATACTCATGTAAACCAAATTCAGCAACAGGGAAATTTGCTCAAACAATACAGCGAAGGTATGGCGGCTTTCCTAAAAGATTTAAAAACCAACAATAAACTGGAAGATACTTTGGTTGTAACTTTTTCTGAATTCGGCCGAAGGGTTGAACAAAATGCCAGTAATGGCACCGACCACGGAACCGCCAATAACATGTTCATCTTTGGTGGCCGCCTGAAGAAGCAAGGCATTTTCAATGATGCACCTAATTTAAGCGATTTAGAGACTGGCGATTTAAAATACCAGCTGGATTTCAGGCAGGTGTATGGAACTATTTTAGATAAGTGGCTCGATGTGAATAATGCCGATATTTTAAATAAGAAATTTAACACGCTGGATTTCATTTAAGTTAGTTTCCCGCAGATTCCACAGATTAGAAATAAGGATTTCGCGTGAAACAAATGGCGAAACAAACTAATCAGCCTATCTGCGGGAAATAATCTATTTTCTCTTAAGAATATAAACGGGCCTGTTATTATCTTTATCAATCAGATAAGTATAAGTTTGAAAAAGCTCATAACCATAATTTTTTAGCTTATTGAGGCAGTCAGCATAAGAATTAAAAAGCAGTTCTTTTCCGTCATCACCTCTAACATTTAAATCTTTATTGCGTTTGTATTTCTGACCATAATCCAGTTTTAAAATTAAATCTCCTGAATCATAGACAGGTGAGATTTCGACGTAATCTACATGGATATCGCTTAAACGAACACCGTTTACATTCTGGGCTCTAACCTTTGAAAAGGTAAAGCAAGCGACCGCAGCCGATAGGAACAGTAGTTTTTTCATAACAAGGTTTTCTTTGTGTGTATGCTGAAATTACTAAAAATTCAGGAGAAAAAAGAAGAAATTTAAAGCCCATATATAGGGTTTATCTATCCCTTAAATCAAGAAAATTAAAACAATCTTCTTCGAAAAGGGATTAATAATAAATAAAACGGAAAAATGAAAAAGACATTCTTAATTTTATTTGCAATAGCTTCGATTGCAGCTACTGCCTGTAACAGCAAAAAAGCGGATAGTGAAAATGCGGACAGCATGTATAAGTACACCGACACAAACGTTCGTGATTCATTGAAAACCGATAGCACATCCGATTCGACGACAAATGCGCCGGCAGATGCTAATAATTAGAGTTAATAACCAGCCTAACGAGTGATCGTCTAATAAGTCTATCTCAATTGTGGTTACCTTCAGCTTGTCGAAGCGTCCTGTAAAGCAGTTTTACAATTCCTTCGACAGGCTCTCGATGACCTCTCGTATGGTAGCACACAGCCAAGCTATATTTTTAGATAGCAAGAAAGATTCCGCATTTCGAAGTATGACCATGTAACAATTGCACGTTAAAATTATCTTAACCTAAAAAACGGCAATGAATTTTTTAGGCAATATTATTTGGATTGTTTTCGGCGGAATATTTATTTTCTTTGAATACATCATCGGTGGATTAATCCTTTGCCTAACCATAGTTGGCATTCCATTCGGCATCCAATGTTTCAAATTTGCTGTTGTCGGCCTCGCGCCATTTGGTGTAAAAATTACAGACAGCTCATCAAACACGGGTTGCCTTTCCACTATCATGAACATCATCTGGATTTGTTGCGGAGGCATCTGGATAGCATTAACACACTTTTTCTTTGGAATATTGCTTTGCCTGACAATCGTTGGCATACCTTTCGGTCGCCAGCATTTTAAATTGATGAACCTGGCATTTACGCCTTTCGGCAAATCGATAAACTAACTAATCAGTCCGATTGATTTTGAATGCTCAATCGCTTCGTCGCTATTACTAAAAAGACAGGTATAAACTTTATTAACTTCTACCTTTTTTAAAAGCGTTCTGGTTTCAGCTTCTTTCTCCGGACGTATATTCCTAATGTAGATTGCTTCGATATTTTTTGGATATTTCTCTGCTATAGAAGTATAAATTTGCGGATCATGTTGTGAATTATCGCCAAAAAAAACAAATCTTTGATTTGGAAAAGCATCTAAAATCCGCATGACGCGAAGCAGTTTACCTTCATGACCAGTTTTGCCGGTTTTAATCAAATCCTTCCATCTTTTCAAAGTATTAAGAAGAAAGGCTCCGTTTGGCAATTTATTGAACTTAAACGTTTCAAGCAGATAATCATACAAATTCCATTCGCTGCTGCTCACATAAAAAAATGGATTTGGCTGTTCCGCTTTTGTGTGGGCAAGCGCCAGTTGCTGGTAATGCTTTGCGGCACTAGCAAAAGTCTTTCGTGTATGTGGATTTTTAATAAAAAGCTCTCGTAATCGCCTTCCTAAGGTCGCTGAATGAGAAATCATCACGGTATCATCAACATCAGAAATAAAAGCGTATTGGGTGATATGCGGAACATAAATTTCGCCGCTGCCGGCATGTAAAATCTTGCCATTTTCATCAATTGCCTCAACGGTTACGGCGTGCCAACCTGCCTTTACTTCCTCTTCAGCTTCAAATTCAAACTTAAAGAAGCCATCTGCCTCAGTTTTATTATATATAATTTGACTTGCAAACCGAAGCCTGATTTGTACAAAAGGATAAGGCTTAAGTATAAAAAGCCTTAACAGGTGGATAATATTCACGAATAAATTGTTGCTGTAAACCTGTGTAGTTTTTGCTTTATGTTTAAAAACATGTCCGTAAACAACCAGGTTGTGTGTGTGCCCATAACCATGATAAACTTTAACGCTAACCGATTTATTCATTATAATTAAAACAGAGTTTACAATAAGTTGTTTTGATGTAACCAAAAGAGGTCAATCAGCCATGAAATTACTGTTCATTATCAACCCGGGTTCGGGTAGTCACAACATCAATCTAAAGGAAGTAATTTCTAATCATTTCGAAGAAAAGCAAATTGAAACAGAACTTTTTGAGTTACCCGATGATTGCTCTATTGATAAAATAAAACACAAAATAGATAGTTCAAAAGCTGATAAAGTTGTCGCCGTTGGCGGTGATGGGACGCTAAAACTAGTCGCCGAATGCTTGTTAAATTCAGAAATACCGATAGGTATAATTCCTGCAGGATCTGCAAATGGAATGGCAAAAGAATTAGGCATCCCAACGGACATTACAGAAGCGCTGGATTTCCTGGAAACAGGCAAACCGAAAAAAATTCACGTGGTCAAAATTAACGATGAGATCTGTATTCACCTGGCAGATTTAGGCTTCAATGCCTACTTGGTAAATAAATTCGACACCTTACCAGAACGGGGCATGTGGGGTTATGCCAAAGCAACCTGGCATGCACTATGGAACCACAAGAGGATGGACGTTGAATTAAAGCTTGAGAATGAAACTGTAAAATCAAAAGCAGCAATGGTGGCAATTGCTAATGCAACGATGTATGGAACTGGATTAAAGATAAACCCTGATGGAAAATTAGACGACGAATTGTTCGAAATCATTCTGGTAAAAGACTATTCTTATCTGGAAATTCTTAAAATATGGGTAACAAAACTACCATTTAACCCAAAGAAGATAGAAGTTTTTCAAACCTCCGAAGTAAAAATTTTCTCTAAACATAAAGCACATTTCCAGGTCGATGGTGAGTATATTGGAAAGCTGAATAAGGTGGAAGCAACAATTTTACCCGCGGCAATTTCCGTAGTCGTTTAAAATATTTTTTTATGGATTTTAATGGTAAAATATAACCTGAAAAACTCGGCAATAAAACATAATTTAAATAAGATATCAAACCAGATTTGGTTTAGATTCAGGAGCTCTGGAAGCAAGGTTATAAAACCAATAGAAAATACCCATACGACTAAGCGAAACGGAAATTGGATGTAATAGGTAATAAAGCCAAATTTCTTAAAAAGTATTAATCCTGCCGCCGAAACAAGTAACGATACAAACATGGGTAGCGTTAGGATAACCCTGGCTTGCGACAAAACCTGGTCAGGAATTTCTTTTAAATGTGTAATAATCTCCCAAAAAGGTTTTGCTAAAAGGCAAACACTTATGATATCCAGAAGGGCAAAAATTCGAATGGTTAACCGCATTATTTACAATATTTGGCGAGATAATCATCTGCCTTGTCGCTTCCCAAATTTTTCACAAGGTTGAAATCTTCGCAGGCACCTTCCCTGTCACCTTGTTTTATCTTTTTAACTGCCGTTTCAATGATGTCATCCAAATAGGCATCATCGATTCCGAGCTGGTTTTTTATAGCTAGTATTTGTGCTTCTTGCCCAGGTTTCGCCTGCGCCTTGTTTTTATAGAAATTGATTACAGCATTTGTTAAACCTTCTTCTGCTTCGAAAGCAATAATAGACGCTTTGATTTCTGATTTACTTTTTCCTTCACAACCGTAGCCAGATAATTTAAAGTTTACAGGAACGATAACAGAAATTGTGGTATCATAGCCTGCGGGAATCTGCCATTTGCCGCTACTTAGTCTAACCAATCTTAAAGCTTCGTCATCTAAATCAGAAATAATTCCTCTGGTAATTTTCGAAGAGTAAACTTTCCCGTTCTGGTCTAACTTAAAACTTACGTTAACAGTTCCCTGAATACAATTTTGCTTAGAAAATTGAGGGTAAATGGTATTGTTTTTAAGGAACGAAGCAAAAGCCGATGGCCCGCTTTTAAACTGCACCTGTGCCATTGCCAGGCTGCTGAACAAAACAAAACCAACAATTATTAACTTCTTCATATCCTAATTTACTAAAATAAGCTGAAAGCCTGTTTAGATTAATAAAACGAATATTCAAGAATTAAGTTTGGATCAGGACAATTTGCCAGGTATTTATTGCGTTCGCTGAATTTACAGACGCCCGGATAATCACCTTTTAAATTATCAATATCTAAAATTAGCTGAAAATGAAGGTGCGGGGGCCAGTGTCCATTTTCCTCTTTCAGTCCTAGTTCCGCAATTTTTTCTCCAGCCGCTATAAAACTGCCTTCTTTTAAACCAGTTAATGATGCTAAACTGAGATGTCCATAAAGCGCATAAAACTCCAAGCCATCCATATTGTAGGCTAGAATTATTGTTGCACCATAATCTCCAAAGTTATTATTGTTAGCGAAGCTATGAACTTTAGCGTCATAAAAATTGTAAATTGGCGTTCCGGCAGGCCCCCAGATATCTACACCTAAATGTAAGCGCCGCGGTTCCTCTCCGGTATTAAAATGAGCACTTCGGGAATAAATAGTTCTGTGTTCATTGTAACCACCAATACCATAACGGGCCTTATTATTTGCCAACTTTTGATTTACCCATTTAGAAAATAAATCCGTGTTATCCAGAATTTCACCTGTTAACTCGACATTGGCCGAAGTAAAATCAAGCGGTAAGAGTTTATCAGAATTCTTGTTAAAATCGACTATTTTATGAATATATAAGGTATTGTCCTTAATAACGGCTTCTAAAGTGCTCATCAATCTATGCGTTAAACAACGAAGCTACTCCTCGCTGTCCTCTTCTTTTTGCCTAGGTTCTTTGGCTATCTTTTCAAAAAGACTATCCATTTTTTCCACATATTCATTTGTATCGTCTACAAAGAATGTAAGTTCAGGCACAACCCTAACCTGGTGGCGAATTCTTGAACCCAATTTATACCTGATCTCGCTGCTGTGGGCATTTACCGTATTAATTGAAAGCGTGGTATTATTTGTATTAAAAAAGCTTAAATAAACTTTGGCAACAGCTAAATCAGGCGACACCCGCACACGTGTTATGGTAACTAAGGTATTCGGCAAAAACGAAGCACCCTCGCGCTGAAAAACCTGTGCTAATTCTTCCTGTAGTACTCCTGCAAATTTCTGCTGACGTTTACTTTCCATAATTATTAAAAATATCAATTACCAATATTCAATTATCAGGCCTATCAAGCGCGAAATCAAATAGATAATGTTAAAAATTCAATTACCGATATTCAATTATCAGACCATTAAAGGAATAAAAACCAAAAGGTAATTGGTGTAAAAATACTTATATTTATTTAATGGGCAACGGAACAAACTTTTATCTTGAAGAAAGAACATTTCTGGTGGCTCAATCTGTAAGAAGTTATTGTAAGTTGGTTACCCATAATGTAATCAATGTTCAGGATATTAAACAAGTTGTCCGTTCTTCAGGTTCTGTAGCAGCAAATTATATTGAAGCAAATGAGGCCTTAAGTAAAGCTGATTTCATTTATCGGATTAAAATTTGCAGAAAAGAAGCTAAGAAACAAAACTATGGCTTAGCCTGATTGACATCGAAGACAAGCAAGCGCTGCAAAATTCAAAATTTATTTTATCAGACGAAGCCACTCAACTTATGCTAATCTTTAATGCGATTATTAAGAAGTCGCAATGATCAAGCTCCAAATTCCAATAATTAAATCACAACTTCAAGAACCAGGGTTCAAATTCGAATGAACAATGATCAATCACAATAACCAAATTAAATCGAAAGGCAGTTTTTGGTTATTTAATTATTACTCATCTTCTAAATTAATCGCTACGGTTTAGTCATTGCAATTTGATGATTGATAATTAACCCAACAGATCTTTTCCCAGAATTAATATAAAAGATTACTATCATAAGGATACCTCGCTGTGTGTGCAGCTTTGACCTTATCGTACAATAGCGTTTTAAATTCTTCTATATTTTCTTTCTCTGTGGCCGAAATAAACAAAACCGGTACTTTACCATGGCTCATCCAGCTTTTCTTAAAATCTTCGAGGGTTAGCTTTCCATCGCTGTCTTCATCCTCAACCTCGGGCGACACATAGGCATCAATTTTATTAAACACTAAAATCATGTCTTTATCAATTGCGCCAATATCTTTCAGGGTTTCATTTACAATATGAATCTGATCCTCAAAATTTGGATGCGAAACATCGACTACATGAATCAGAAGATCGGCTTCACGAACCTCATCCAATGTAGATTTAAAACATTCTACCAAATGGTGAGGCAGTTTTCTAATAAATCCAACAGTATCAGACAGCAGGAAAGGCAAATTTTCAATTACGACCTTACGAACCGTCGTATCTAAAGTAGCGAAAAGCTTGTTTTCTGCAAACACTTCAGACTTGGAAAGCATGTTCATAATTGTTGATTTCCCAACATTCGTATAACCAACTAAGGCAACGCGAATCAGCTCGCCACGATTTTTGCGTTGCGTCTCGTTCTGCTTATCTATATTTCTTAAACGCTCTTTTAATAAAGAGATTTTGTTCAAAATAATTCGCCTGTCACTTTCAATCTGCGTTTCACCTGGCCCACGCATACCAATACCACCTTTTTGGCGCTCTAAGTGCGTCCACATACCCGTTAATCGCGGCAAAACGTATTGTAACTGAGCCAGTTCAACTTGTGTTTTCGCTTGCGCAGTTTGTGCCCTGCTGGCAAAGATATCCAGAATTAAGTTACTTCTGTCTAAAACCTTAACACCCAATTCCCTGTCTATATTTCGCAGTTGCGATGGCGATAATTCATCATCGAAAACCACCGTATCAATCTCCTCCGATTTTACATAAGCCTTTATTTCTTCAAGCTTTCCCGTCCCCACAAAAGTTGCACGCTCGGGTTTCAACATCTTCTGCGTAAAGTTTTTTTCAACTAAGCCTCCTGCTGTTTCAACCAAAAAGGCCAACTCATCTAAATATTCTTTTGTTTGCTCCTCCTTTTCTCCGGGCGTAATTACGCCGACCAAAATGGCTCGCTCCTGCTTTATCGCAGTATCATAAAATTTTTGTTTTCCCATGTAATTAAAACAAACTTAGATAAAATTGCCTATAATTTTAGTAGCAAAAAAGCAATTTTACTGTTCTCTCCTTAACCCCTAAATAACAATTTCGATTTCTAAGGAAATATACGAATTTGCAAATGTGTAAATCCATATACAAACCATGCTGATGTAATAAAAGTTTTTTTTGTTTTAGTCTGTTATACAATTAGGTGTTCGGAAGATTAAAAACAATTAAGGCATTAAGAAAATTAAGAGATTTCCAGTTATAATATTATAGTTAAAATGCCAAGGGTATATTTATCTTAATGCTCTTAACTTCTTAATGATTTTCAATAATTTTAGCTTAATAAATTACTTTCGGTAATACAATTAGGTGTTGCATCAAGAAAATTAAGGGATTTCCAGTCATATATCTTATAGTGAAAATGATAAGAGCATATTTATCTTGATACTCTTAATTTCTTAACCATTTTCAATAATTTTAAGCTTAATAAATTGCTTTTGGTTAATTAGGTGTTCGGAAAAACAAAAACCATTAAGGGATTAAGGGATTTCCACTTATATATCTTACAGTGAACACCTAAAATTAAATCTGCCTCACAAATTGTTTAATTGCATCAGCAGGATCATTCGTTTTCATAAAATTCTCGCCGATCAAATAGCCGTTAAAACCAGCCGTTTTTAATTCCTTAATCGTTTGAGGATTACTAATTGCACTCTCCGAAATTTTCAAAAACTCGTCAGGAATTTTGTTCACCAAATCGAACGATGTTTGAATGTTAACGGTAAAATCGCCAAGATTTCGGTTATTGACACCGATGGCATCTAAATTCGGACAAATACTTCTTTCCAACTCTTCAAGATTGTGGACTTCAAGCAGCACATTTAAGCCGAGGTTTTGGGCAAATTTTCCGAAATCACTTATTTGCTTCGGAGTTAATATAGAGGCAATTAACAGTATAATATCAGCGCCCCAGGCTTTCGCTTCCAAGATCTGGTATTCATCAATGATGAAATCTTTTCTCAGAATCGGAATGTCATTTGCCGCCCTTGCAGCAAGAATATCATCGGTTTTACCACCGAAAAAATCTACATCGGTTAAAACAGAAAGTGCAGAGGCACCCGCATTATTGTAGGCTTTTGTAACCTCTGCTACATCGGCAGTGCCATTAATTAATCCCTTCGAAGGCGAATGGCGCTTAAATTCAGCAATGATTCCTGTCCGATCATCAGCGAGCAGAAATTCTTTAAAAGAATAAGGTGTTCTTTTAAAATGGATGGATTGCTCCAAATCTTTAACAGCAATCCAGGCTTTTGCATCCGCAACTTCTTGTTGTTTGCGGACAACGATTTTATCTAAAATATTCATTTACTTTCCCATTAGTTGTTGTTTAACTGGTCAGCCAGTTCTCCATCATTTGCCTGCCAAACTCCGTCAATACACTTTCCGGATGGAACTGCACGCCACGAACATCAAGTGTTTCATGCCTTAAAGCCATAATTTCATTTTTATGATCTCTGGCTGTGATTTTTAAGCATGAAGGAAAATTTTCTTTGCTCACCACCCAACTGTGGTAACGGCCAACATTGATTGTTTGAGGGCATTCCCAAAACAAAAATTCGTCGCCATCAACAACAGTTACCGGGGTTGCAACACCATGCATTGGCCGGCCAAGATTTAAAAGCGTTCCGCCAAAAACCTCAGCAATCGCCTGCTGACCTAAACAAACACCAAAAATACTTTTTGTAGGCGCGTATGTTTTGATCACATCAAGCAATAAACCAGCTTCTTCCGGAATTCCTGGTCCTGGGGAAAGTAAAATTTTATCGTATTGTTCCACATCGGCAAGTTCGAATTTGTCGTTTCTCCATACTTCAGCTTCATAACCAACTTCATTAATTAAATGAACAAGGTTATAAGTAAAACTATCGTAATTGTCGATTACCAAAACTACCCCCTTGCCCCCTGAAAGGGGCATATTGTTATTATCCATTTTCTTAAATTTTATAACAGTTTTCTTAAATAGAAGAACTATTTTCTATCTTTTATTATCACTATGTTAAGCCCTTCAGGGGTTGGGGTTAAATACCTACCGCCATTTCAATTGCCTTCCTTAAAGCCGCAATCTTATTGTTTACTTCCTGCATTTCGGTTTCAGGAACCGAATCGGCAACAATTCCTGCGCCTGCACGATAATGCAGTTCATTATTTTTGCTCATAAAAGTCCTGATCATAATGGCATGATTAAAATCTTCGTTAAAGCCCATAAAACCAATTGCACCTGCATAAAAGTTGCGACCAAGTTTTTCATTTTCATCAATAAGCTGCATGGCTTTGTACTTCGGTGCACCGCTTAAAGTTCCTGCTGGGTAAGTATCTGCCACGACTTTAAATGCGCTAACGTCATCTTGTAAATGGCCGCTAACTTTGCTCACTAAATGGATAAGATGCGAATAATACTGAACTTCTTTGAAAGATTTAACCTCAACCCGGTTGCAATGCCTGCTCAAATCGTTTCTGGCCAAATCGACAAGCATAACGTGCTCAGCACTCTCTTTCGGGTCTTGCTCCAATTTTTTTGCCTGTTCTGCATCTTCAACATCGTTACCACTGCGTTTAAAAGTACCGGCAATTGGGAAAATATTTGCCGTATTGTTTTTAATGGTAATCTGTGCTTCCGGCGATGAACCAAAGAGTTTGAAGTTTCCATAATCGAAATAGAACAAGTAGGGAGATGGATTTATCGAGCGCAGACAACGGTAAACATTAAATTCATCACCCGTAAAAGCTTGTTTGAACGCCCGGGAAGGTACAATCTGGAAAACATCGCCACGATAAATGTGTTTCTGAAGTTTTTCTACCAGCTGAATAAAACCTTCATCAGTTAAATTAGAAGATTCTTCTCCTTTAATTTGAAATTTGTACTCCGGGTAGTTTTTATTCTGAATCAGGTATTCCATTTTCTCCAAACCAACCTCTTCTTCACCTTCAAAAGCATTTCTGAATAAAGTTATCTCGTTCTTAAAATGGTCTATCGCGATGATGTAACGATACAAATGATACTGCATTTCAGGGATTTCTTCTCCTTCAGGCGTTTCGGATATAAACTTAATATCTTCAAAATGTTGAACGGCATTCCAGGTGAAATAGCCAAACAAGCCACTCGTTATGAACTTGATTTCGGGAATTTCAGTTTCTTTGAATTTATCTTTGAAAGCAGAAATCTGCTCGCTTAAGTTTTCACTTTCTGTTATTTCAACCGAACCATCAGGGAAGTAACTTTCTAGCCTGGTACCTTTTAAAATAATGCCCGCAACCGGGTCGGCACAAACAAAACTCATTGAATTTTCACGGCTGTGGTAGTCAGAACTTTCTAATAGAATACTGTTCGGGTATACATCGCGTAAGCGTAAATAAATGCTCACTGGTGTAGTGGTATCGGCAAGTAATTTTTTATAGCTGGTATTAATTTTGAACATTTCTCTATTCGTCTTTGCGAGGAGGAACGACGAAGCAATCTCTCCTGTTGTTAAATTATTAATAAATAAAAAGCCCGGCGTGTGGTTCTACGCCGGGCTTTAATGGTTCTTTAATTTAGGTTGATAAAATATCTACTCATACGCAGCCGGCGCAATTCTGTTTTGAATTACCTTGCCAAAGCCATGTATGTATATTGTTAATCATTGGGTGACAAAAATATAAAGAAATTTGAAAAATGGAAATTTTAATGAAAATAGTTTTAAATTCTTAACCGCAAAGGCCGCGAAGGCAAAGGCGCAAAGAACTTCAAGCTGGGCTTCTAATTGCGCTATGACATCTTTTTATGCTCTGTGGAAAAACAGGAAATTAATCAATATTTAACCACAGGGTCACTGAGAGAAAACCTCAAAGAACATTAAGCTGGAATGCTGAATAATTTGACAATGAGCAAACAGAGCCACACACTAAGCGCACTATTTTATATATCTCTCTATGCGCTGTGTGGTAACCAACTTTGTCAACCTTTTGAAAAGCTTGGTTTGCCTCTCAAACATACACTGAGGGAATGCACCGCGCACGCTAAGTTTTACAATGCTCTATACCCTCTGTGAGATCTTTCTGTTCTCTGTGGTTAAACCTTTGCCGCGCTTTCCGGTTAACGCAATTACGACACACCAAAGAAACTCCGTCCCGGTACATCCTTTACCATTAACAAAATGGTTACAACAACTATAATTAGCGCCAAGCTAAAAAACACTGCTATTGTACGATGTTTTGCAACTGCTTCCGTAAGCTTTTTTGATTTCGAGTTGCCGATTGTAATTAAAATAATGGCCAATATCATCATGCTGATGTGTTCCATTTTCCAATATCGACCAATTGCATTGCTACTGTCTGCTTTATACCAATCGCCTGCGAAATATAAAACCAAGCCAATCACTAATTGAATGTGCGCACTTATTAAAGTAAATACATTCAGTTTTCTATCGCCTTCAGTGTAAGTTTTATTACCCAACCAGCCAGATAAGGCTTTAATTACCGCAATAAGCAATAGTATAAAAACAATATAACGCCATCCAGAATGGGCACTTTTTAAAATTTGATACATAGTGATAATATTTATGTTTCAAAAGTAATGATTAATTGTAAAAAATAGGTTAATAAGCAATATAGACCGTAATTTATATTAGTTTTAAACAAAATAAACCCCTAAACATATTATGAAGAAAATTTTACTCGCCTTTGCGCTGGTATTTTCCTCTACAATTCTGTTTGCACAGCAAAACACCTATCCTGTTAATGGTTCCTACGACACAAGGCCGGGCATGTTTGCATTCACTAACGCAACTATTGTAGTAAATGCCAATCAAACTTTAACCAATGCAACCTTGTTAGTGAAAGGTTCTACAATCCAGGCTGTGGGCTCAGGATTGGCAGTTCCTAAAGGCTACGTTGTAGTGGATTTAAAAGGAAAATTTGTTTATCCTTCTCTCGTTGATCCTTTTACAAGTTACGGCGTTCCTGAAGCAATTGTTCAGGGTCGGGGTTTTGGTGGAGGCGGCGGTCAGCGCCAGTCCATTTTTGTATCCACCAAGAAAGGAGCCTATGGCTGGAATGAATCCATCAGACCAGAAACTTATGTAAAAAGTATTTTTACTGTCGATAGTAAAAAAGCGGATGACTTACGTAAAGCTGGTTTCGGAAGTGTAAATACGATTAGTCGTGATGGTATTGCCCGTGGTGTTTCTGCGGCGGTAACTTTAAATGAAGGTTCTGACAACAATGTCTTTTTAAAAGACCAAACCGCAGCCAATTACTCGTTTAATAAAGGAGCATCATCAAACGATTATCCAACTTCTTTAATGGGTTCTATCGCTTTGCTACGCCAAACCTATTACGATTCGCAATGGTATGGCAAACAGAAGGAGGAGTATAACATATCATTAGAAGAATTCGGAAAGCAACAGGCTATGCCTCAAATTTTTGAGGTTGATGGTTGGGCAAACGTGCTTCGTGCTGATAAACTTGGAAAAGAGTTTGGCAAGCAATACATCATCAAATCTACCGGTGATGAATACCAACGCATTAATGAGGTGAAGGCAACAGGCGCAAGCCTGATTATTCCTTTGTCTTTTCCTAAAGCTTACGATGTTGAAGACCCTGCGGAAGCAAGAAACATCACTTTAACTCAAATGAAAGCCTGGGAAATGGCACCAACAAATCCTGCAGTATTGGAAAAAGCAGGAATTAAGTTTGCCCTAACTTCTTTCGGCCTAGAAAACGCCCGTGACTTTTGGGCTAATATCCGCACAGCAATTGATAACGGGTTAACTGAAAAACAAGCTTTACAATCTGTTACCGAAATTCCGGCCTCACTTCTGGGCATCAGCGATAAGGTTGGCTCATTGGAAAAAGGTAAGGTGGCTAATTTTTTAATCTCCTCTGATAACTTATTCAAAAAAGAAAACATCATTTTCGAAAACTGGGTTCAGGGCAAACGCTACATCGTAAATAAAATGGATGTTTCTGATCTCCGTGGAAATTACAACCTGAATGTTGATGGAATAAGTGGCGGCTTACTGTTAAAAATTACAGGAACTGCTGGTGGTTCAACTGCTGCCATCGAAAGAAGCGGCGTTGATAGTGTTAAAACAACAGCAACATTCACTAGAAACGGCGATTGGATTAGCATCAATTTTAACTTAAAGAAAAATCCTAAAGGCGATGTTCGTTTAAGTGGCTACTTAACGTCTGCCAGCCCTTTAACTTTTAAGGGTGAAGTGGCATTACCCGACGGAACATTTGGAAAATTTACTGCTACTTATAAAGAAGCTGCCCGCGAAATGCCAAAACGTGATGAACCAAAACCAACTTTGGCAGTAGGAACATTGCTTTATCCATTTGGTGCTTTCGGTAATGCAGAATTACCTAAACAAGAAAGTGTTTTAATTAAAAATGCTACCGTTTGGACAAACGAAAAAGAAGGTGTTCTTCAAAATTCGGATGTACTCTTAGAAAATGGAAAAATTAAAGCTGTTGGTAAAAATTTATCAGCAGGAAGCGCAAAAGTAATTGATGGTACAGGCAAGCATGTCACTGCTGGTATTATCGATGAACACTCTCATATTGCCGGTAGCGGCGGCATTAACGAAGGCGCACAATCTGTTTCGGCAGAAGTTCGCATCACTGATATTATTAATTCAGAAGACGTAAACATTTATCGCCAGTTAGCTGGTGGTGTTACCACTTCGCATATCTTACACGGCTCTGCAAACCCAATCGGTGGCCAATCTCAATTAATTAAATTACGTTGGGGTAAAGCACCGGAGGAATTGAAATTCGCTGGCGCAGATGGTTTCATCAAATTTGCCTTAGGCGAAAATGTTAAGCAAAGTAACTTTGGTACCGGTGCCCGTTTCCCCGTAACCCGTATGGGTGTTGAGCAAACTTTTGTCGATGAATTTACCCGTGCTAAAGAATACGAAAAAGCAATGAAGGTAAAGGGCAACAGTGTTCGCAGAGATTTGGAGCTAGATGCAATTGTTGAAATTTTAAATAACAAACGCTTCATAACTTGTCACTCTTATGTTCAAAGTGAGATTAACATGTTGATTCACGTTGCAGATAGCCTGGGTTTTAAAATCAACACATTTACACACATTTTAGAAGGCTATAAAGTAGCAGACAAAATGAAAGCACACGGTATTGCAGGCTCTACCTTCTCCGATTGGTGGGCTTACAAAAACGAGGTTGCCGAAGCCATCCCTTACAACGGAAAAATTATGCACAATGTTGGTGTAACAACAGCTTTCAACTCTGACGATGCCGAAATGGCCCGCCACCTGAATCAGGAGGCCGGTAAATCGGTTCTGTATGGTGGCGTTCCTGAGGAAGATGCATTGAAATTTGTAACCCTCAACCCTGCAAGAATGCTTCATATTGATGATAAAGTTGGGAGTTTGAAGCCAGGTAAAGATGCAGATGTTGTGGTTTGGTCGGCAAACCCTTTATCTATCTATGCAAAAGCAGAAAAAACTTTTGTTGACGGTGTTGCTTACTGGGATATTGATAAAGATGCCCAGGTAATAAAAACACAACAAGTAGAGAAAGCTCGTTTAATTCAAAAGATGCTGGACAGCAAAAGCAGTGGCGTTCGTACACAACGTCCATTCGGCAATGCACCACGCCTTTACAATTGCGAAACTTTAGAAGATTATTCAGCAGAATTAAATGAAAAAGAACATGCGCACTAAAATAAAATATGTATTAAGTCTTGCTTTAACGGCATCGAGCCTGATGTGCTTTTCACAAGCCAATATATCGCCAGCCAAAAAGCAAACAAAAGCAATAGCCATTACAGGCGCAACAATACATGTAGGAGATGGAACAGTTGTCGAAAACGGAACCATTCTTTTCAGTAATGGAAAAATTGTATCGGTTACAGCAGGCGGACAAGTTCCACAAGATGATGTGATACGCATTAATGCAGCCGGGAAACATATCTATCCAGGTTTGATTGCCGCCACCACAAACCTTGGCTTGGCTGAAACAGAATCGATAAAGGCAACATTAGATTTCCAGGAAATCGGCGATTACAATTCACACATACGTTCTATCGTAGCATACAATACAGACTCGAAAGTTCCTGCAACCTTACGTAGTAATGGTGTTTTAATGGCCCAGCCTACCCCCCAAGGCGGTACGGTTTCGGGTAGCTCTTCAGTTGTCCAGTTAGACGCATGGAATTGGGAAGATGCTGCAATTAAAACCGATGATGCCATGCACATGACCTGGCCGGTAACACCCCGTTTCAGAGGTGGTTTTGGTGGTTTTGGCAGAGGCCCGGCAACATCACCAGAATCGCTGAACGAACGCACACAGGCAGCAATTAGTCAGCTAACCTCATTCTTCGCTGAAGCAAAAGCTTACACGGAAATGGGTAAACCAGAAGTCATCAATACACGTTTTGAAGCAATGAAAAAGGTATTTTCGGGTAACGAAAAGTTATTTATTGCAGCAGAAAGTCAGAAAGATATTGTTGCAGCAGTAAACTTTGCTAAAAAATTCGGCATCACGCCTGTTATCACAGGTGCGGATGAAGCTTACCTGGTTATCGATTTCCTTAAAGACAACAACATTTCCGTTGTGGTGAAGCAACCTCATGCGCTACCAAATAATAATGATGATGATGTGAACATGCCTTATAAGAATGCTGCCATTTTAGCCAATGCTGGTTTAAATGTGGTATTGAGTATTGATGGTTACTGGCAACAGCGTAACCTCCCTTTTATGGCTGGAACGGTTAACGCCTGGGGTTTGGATAAAGAAAAAGCTTTATCAACCATTACACTTAACGCCGCAAAGGTCATGGGCGTAGAGAAAACGACAGGAAGTATTGAAGCGGGAAAAGATGCTACTTTATTTATATCTGCAGGCGATGCTTTGGACATGAGAACCAATAAAGTGGAACAGGCTTTTATCCAGGGAAGAGACATCAACCTGGATAACCTGCACAAACAACTGGATAAAAAATTCAGCGATAAATATACTGCTGAAAAGAAATAGCCTTAATTTATTTTAAGTTTTGGAAACCTCCGCCAATTAATTTGGTGGAGGTTTTTTTTATTGAATCCTACGGCTTAATCAGGCCAGCCTGCGCTATGGGTTAAAAAGGAATTTTAATTGCAGTTCAGTCACTATCGCGACAGAGTTCAGTCGCGTACAATTGTCACAGGTCCGAACCAACCCTGACTCAACCCTGTTGGAAGTCCGTAGCAACAGTAATGTTGTTTTTGAAAATTAATGACAGTCTATATTATCCTGTATAGCGTCAGCACGACATAAATCAACAGTAACAGATAACGCTCCCCCGGCTAATAAGGTTCCTGTTAAACTTTACGCAACAATTTCACAATCATTTCTTAATCTAAAATCGACCTTGAGTTAACACAACAGCAACAACTTTGCACCATAAAAATCAAAAACTAATTATGGTCAGAAATTTACTATTTGCAGTATTGATGTTTTGTTTTTGTGTTTCACATTCTTTAAAAGCACAAACTACACAAGCATCTATTTCCGGTAATGTTACCGACGAAAAGAAACTACCCATCCCAGGTGTTTCCGTTCAGGTTAAAAACAACTCTACAGGCTTCACAACCCGTACATCAACTAATGCACGGGGAGAATACACTTTTAAGGAATTACCTTTAGGTGGCCCTTATACCGTGAAAGCTGTTTATATTGGCTATTCCGAACAAAACAGAACAGGGTTTATGCTTAATCAGGGTGATGCGGTAGTGGTCGCTATCAATATGCAGGAAGCAGCTCAAAACCTTGGCGATGTGGAAATTAGCGGTTCCTCTTTAAGAAATAAAGTGCAGCAATTTGGAGCCTCTACAGAGATTTCATCAAAAACAATGAACATTTTACCCGTGAACGGTCGTAACTTTTCAAGTTTAACAGATTTATCACCTTTAGCGGGTCCAGGTGGCATTTCTGGTCAGTTAGGTTCATCTACTAATTTCACTATTGACGGTATGACGGCAAAAAACCCGACATCAGCTGGTAGTACAACGAGCCGTAGCGGTGCGCCATATTCCATCTCGATAGAAAGTGTTCGGGAGTTTAAAGTGGTAACCAACCAATACGATGTGAGTTTAGGCCGTTCAGGTGGTGGTACCATTAGCGCGGTAACCAAGTCTGGTACAAATGAAATTACAGGTAGTGCATTCGCTTATAACCGCGCTGATTTTTTAGCAAGTAAATATGACATCAGAGGGAATAAAAGAGTTAATGATTTTTCTACTTACCAATATGGGTTTAGCTTAGGTGGTCCTATCATTAAAGATAAATTACATTATTTTGCAGCCTGGGATCATCAAAGAGATTCTCGTCCTTTGATAATTGCAGATATTAATTCAGATGCTGATGTAGCGCGATTTAATATTACCAACAGTACCTTAAACAACTTTTTAGCGGTTGCTAGAAGCAAATATGGTGTTGCTAACACACAACAATTTGGTTCTTTCGCTAAAAAGCGAGGTACAGATGCTGGATTTCTACGTTTAGACTGGCAAATTAATGATAAGAATTTATTGACGGTTAGAGATAACTATACCAATGATAGGAATCCATTAGGTTTAGGCGATAATACAGCGATAAATTTCTATGAAAGTTATGGTAACGATAAAAACGTTGATAACAGTTTGTTGGCAACATTACGCTCAACAATTAGTAGCAAAGTAACTAACGAACTAAAATTACAACATTTATATACCTATCAGGCCAGTACGCAGAATGATGAGTTAGGTTTTGCTATACCAAGAGCTGTTGTTTCTAACTTAGAGTCTATCTCTCCTACTAACGGGGCAACATTAGCAACTTCAGTTCAAATCGGCGGACACCGTTTCGGTCAAGAAGGTTTTACCAATAATGTTTTCCAATTGGTAGATAATTTCTATTATAATACCGATAAGATTAAATATACTTTTGGTATAGACATTATGTACACCCACGCCAAATCGTTATATGGTAGTGAGGTAAATGGTCGTTTCACATTTAACAGATCGGGTACGGCTGCAGCAGGAAACCAACAAACTGCTTTACAAAATTTCAACAACTTAATCCCAATCAGCTATTATAGAGAAGTACCTTTAGTTGCCGATCCGACTGTTGTTGGTAATCTGTGGAATTCTGCAATTTATGGCCAAATGCAAACTAAATTGGGCAAAGGTTTAGACTTTACAGGTGGTTTGCGTTTAGACTTCAGTAAATATCCAACCTCACCACTAAACCAACAATTATTTGATGCTATTGGAGTGAGAACTGATAATAAATTGAAACAATTTTTAGTTCAGCCAAGAATTCAGCTGAATTGGGATATTAATGAAAACAGAACAGATTTCGTTCGTTTTGGAGCAGGTATTTTTGGTTCAGATATTAATAACTACATGACCATCAATAACCTTACTTTTGATGGCAAACACTTTGCAACTGTTGATGTAACCGGTACAGGTGTGCCAACGCCTAACTTTATTGGATACAGAAATGGAAGCGCAACAGCCCCAACATTAGCAGCTTTACAAATTCCAACCATTAATACTTATGCTGATGATGCTAAAGTACCGGTAGTTTATAAAGCTAACTTATCTTACAACAAACTAATTAATGATAAAATACGCGTTGGTATTACTGGATACGTAACATTAGCACGTAATAACTATATGTATGTTGATAGGAATATGGTTGCAAATCCTTTTTTCACGTTATCAAATGAAGGAAACAGAGGCGTATATGTGCCAGCAAATACAATTATCCCTGGTAACGGTACTACGGATTGGAAAACAGGCCGCTTAACGAATGCATTTGGTAGAGTATTAGAATTAAACAGCAAAGGAAAAGTTAACCAATTTGCGGTAGTTTTAGATGCTACCTGGAGATACTTTAAAGATGGTGAAATCTCGGCGAGTTTAACCTATAACGATTCAAAAGACAATACTTCATTCAACGGTAACGTAGCGAATTCGGCAACATTATCTTTACCTGTTGTTGATGACCCAAGAAACTTAAGTAATATGACTTATTCTAATGGTCAGTTCAGAAACAAGGTTGTTGTTTATGGAACCTTGCCATCATTCCATGGCATTAAAGCAGGTATTCGTTATTCGGGTATCGGCGGCACCAGGTATAGTTTATTATCTGGAGGAAATACAAATGGCGACTTCGTTGCTACAAATGATTTAGCATACATATTCGACCCATCAAATACAAATGTTCCGGCAACACTTAGAACTGCCTTACAAACTTTATTAGCAAATGGTGATGCAAGCCAAAGCTTAAGAGACTACATTACAAAATACCAAGGTACATTTGCTGCGCGTAATGGCGGTATAAACGGATTCTATGGTACAGTTGATCTAAGGTTAGCCTATCAGTTTAAATTTGGATCAGGTAGAAAACAAAGTCTGGAAATTTCTGGTGATTTGTTTAACGTAGCCAACTTATTTAAGAAAACCTGGGGCACATCAGAAACTTTAGGTACGCAAGCACTTTATGCTGTTACGGGTTTTGATGCTGCAACTTCGAACTACAACTACCGTTTAAATAATACTGGAGTTGTAATTCCAACAGGTAATCCATGGCAGGCACAAATCGGCTTGAGATATGGATTTTAGTTAGGCGGTACTCAGTATCTTTCTAAAACGTCATAAAAAAAGGGAATGGATTTTTATCCGTTCCCTTTTTTTATGTTTGCATTAACAAACAACAAAACTTAATGGGATTATTATTAGACTACCTGAAAAACCACAAGTGGATTGTGGCCCTGGCATTATTGCTGGCAGGTGTAAATATTGGCTTTTCTTTAATGGATCCTTACTTTACCGGTAGGATTTTAGATTTATACATCAACAAACGGGCGTCTTTCACAAGCAAAAGTACTTACATATGGGGCGCACTCGGGTTTATCGGTTTGGCAATTGGCGCAGCCATGGTTTCCCGTATTGCAAAGAACTTTCAAGATTATTTTACCAGCGTAATTGTGCAGAAAGTTGGTGCAAAAATGTACGCCGATGGCTTGCAGCACTCCCTAAAGTTACCTTACCAGGTATTCGAAGATCAACGAAGTGGAGAAACTTTGGGTGTATTGCAAAAGGTAAGGTTAGATTCAGAAAAGTTCATAACTTCTTTTATCAGCGTGCTCTTTGTAAGCTTAATCGGGATGGTTTTCGTAATTGTTTATTCGGTTTCCATAAGCTATAAAGTAACCTTAGTTTATTTCGCAGCAATTCCGATTATTAGTTTTGTAAGCTGGTTTTTAAGCCGCAAAATTAAAACCATTCAACGTTCTATCGTTGGCGAGACAACAGCATTGGCAGGTTCCACCACCGAATCGCTAAGAAACATCGAACTGGTAAAAAGTTTAGGTTTAGCCGACCAGGAAATAGAAAGACTAAATAAAACCACCTACAAAATACTGGGCCTCGAGCTTAAAAAAGTGAAATATGTAAGAAGTATGAGCTTTGTTCAGGGCACCACAGTAAACCTGGTTAGAAGCTCCATGATTGTTGTTTTATTGCTTCTGATATTCGACAACACCATTTCTCCCGGACAATATTTTTCATTCTTATTTTACTCATTTTTCCTTTTCGGACCATTGCAGGAACTCGGAAACGTCATATTAGCCTGGCGTGAAGCTGAAGTATCTTTAGGGAACTTCAAAAAGATTTTAAGCACACCTGTTGACAAGAAACCTATAAATCCGATTTCGATTAAAAAAATAAATGAACTTTCTTTCAATTCGGTAAGCTTTAAGCACCTTACTGCAAACAGGAATGCATTGGAAAACATTTCTTTTGATACGCACAGCGGTCAAACCATTGCCTTTGTTGGCCCGTCGGGTTCGGGAAAATCAACGCTCGTTAAACTTTTGGTCGGTTTGTATCCGGCAAAAGACGGCGAGATTTTATACAATGGTAGTCCGAGTAATGCCATAGATTTGGACGCGCTGAGGGAAAAAATAGGTTTTGTAACACAAGATACGCAGCTTTTTTCAGGCACGATAAGAGAAAATTTATTATTTGTAAACCCTACGGCAACTGATGAGGAATGTTATAAAGTTTTGCAACAGGCCGCATGTCAAACATTATTGGCGAGAGCAGATAAAGGCCTGGATTCTTTAATTGGCGAAGGTGGTGTAAAAGTTTCCGGCGGAGAAAAACAACGATTATCAATTGCACGGGCTTTACTTCGCCAGCCGGACATTTTGGTTTTCGATGAAGCTACTTCTTCCCTGGATTCTATAACAGAAGAAGAAATTACTAAAACCATCAGATCAGTATCTGATTTAACCGACCACATGACGATCTTAATTGCGCACCGTTTATCAACTATTAAACATGCCGATGTGATTTACGTTTTGGAGAAAGGCCACATTATTGAGCAGGGTACACACGAAAGTTTAATTGCACAAAATGGTTTATACCAGGCCATGTGGAGACAACAAATTGGCGAAAGAATTGTTGAAGCTTAGGATAGAATTCAACTTATGTTATTACAAACCAATGTTAACAGCAACCAGATTGCGCTTTTCATAATTATCCCGGCCATCTTATGGCTGGTTTTGATATTAATTGCGCTTTATCATATTTCCAGAAATAGCAGAATGAGCTTTAGCGTGAAAGTATTATGGTTTATCATCATTATTCTTGCACCGTTTTTAGGGTCAATTATTTATTTAATCTGGGGCAAGAATAAGCAGTTCTAGTTTTAGGTCTACCGCAGATTACGGTGATCTACGCGGAAAAAATAGCTTCCTTACTCCAATTCTGATTAGAATTTTAATATACGGACGTCTGTGTGATCCGCGGGAACAGATTTGCTCGAGTATATTATTAATATCTCCCGCAGATTGCGGTGATTTACGCAGAGAGAAGTTCCAATTTCAATAGGTAAAATTTCATAATCCGCCGAAATCTGTGTGATCTGCGGGAACAAATCAACCGAAAACAACAATCCTGCAACTAAACCCTGCTCGTCTGTTCGTTTATGTCCTGCAAACTTAATTTGGTTAACGGTTTAGTTTTTAACCAGGTGATGAAGGCAATTCCGACAGTCATACTTCCGCCGAAAACCACTGCAGGAACTAAGGTTAATAATTTTGCCGATAATCCAGATTCGAATTCGCCAATCTCATTTGAAGAGCCGATAAACATACTATTCACTGCAGAAACCCGTCCGCGCATGTCATCGGGCGTAAGCAACTGCATAATCGTTTGGCGAATAATAACGCTAACACTATCGAAAGACCCTTCCAGGAATAAGAAAAATAGAGTCAGGTAAAAATTTTTAGACAGTCCATAGCAAATAATACTTAAGCCAAAACCGGTAACGGCAATCAGCAGGTTTCTCCATGGTTTTCCCATCGGCGAAAAACGCGTCATAGCTAACATGGTTATCACAGCACCAGATGAGGCTGCGCCACGCATCATACCAAGTCCAAAAGAGCCCAGGTGGAAAACATCTTTTGCAAACATAGGTAACAAAGCCACGGCACCACCGAAAAATACGGAGAACAAATCCAGGCTCATTGCCCAAACCATCATTTTGGTTTTAAAAACGAAATTAATGCCTTCCTTTAAACTGTGGAAAATATTCTCTTTCGGAATGTAGGTTGATGGATGTTTCCTAAATGTGAAAATACAAATCAGAGAAATGGACACCAGCAATACGATGACACTGTAGGCGGCAGTAATTCCCCAAAGCCAATTCACCAAGCCGCCCGTTAAAGGGCCTATAATTGTGGCCAGTTGCCAGCTGCTGCTATTCCAGGTACTGGAATTTGGATACAATTCTTTAGGAACAATCTTCGCCATTAGCGAAAAAGTTGCAGGTCCGAAAAAGCCCCGGGCTAAACCAATACAAAAAACCAGCCCGTACATAATCAACACGATAAGGTCTTCCTTAAGGTGGAGGTATTTGCTCGTAATAATCAACATCAAAACAGAGGCCAGCCATACACCGGAGAAAATCTTAATTAACAACCCTCGTTTTTCACTTTTATCGGCAATATAACCTCCATACAAAGCAATACCAATGGCAGGAATGGCTTCGCAAAGCCCAACCAAGCCCAGTTTCAAGGGGTCATGTGTTAAATCGTAAATATGATAACCAATTACGACAGCTTGCATTTGATATGCAAGTGTAAAGAAGAAGCGCATCCCTAAAAAAGAACGAAACTCTCTGTATCGCAAGGATGCGAAAGGGTCGGGTTTTACCACAATAGGGTTGGGATTGGAGTTTGCCAATGAATTAAATTTGATATTGCAAAACTAAGGTTTGAGAATTTAAAATTGCAATCGAATACAAACTTGTAAATAAAAACTGCTGAGAAATGATACTAAGAAATTTTATCAAATGAAATACCTCTTTCAAGTTTTTGCAAATGCATTTTAAGTAATGCATGTTCTGGTTTTTCGAGCTGCGGGTCGGCTTCGAAAAGTTCGATAACCGTATTCCGCGCTTCAGAAAGGATAATCTGATCTTTTGCTAAGTCGGCGAGTTTCAAATCAAGAACACCACTTTGCTGTGTTCCGGTAATATCTCCCGGACCACGAAGTTGCAGATCGATTTCCGATATTTCAAAACCATTATTCGTTCTAACCATCGTATCTAATCGAATTTTACCTTCTTTACTCAATTTATTGCCACTCATCAAAATGCAAAACGAGTGGTCGGAACCGCGACCAACCCGTCCTCTTAGCTGGTGAAGTTGAGATAAACCAAACCGTTCGGCATTTTCTATTACCATTACCGATGCATTAGGTACGTTTACCCCAACCTCGATTACAGTTGTTGCAACCATAATCTGGCTTTTTCCATCGATAAACTGTTGCATTTCAAATTGCTTATCGGCATTTGGCATTTGTCCATGAACAATACTTATCTGATAATCCGGGCGGGGAAACTGGTAACTCAATTGTTCTACACCAGCTTCGAGATGAAGTAGATCAAGTTTCTCACTTTCTTTAATTAGCGGGTAAACAATGTAAACTTGCCGGCCTTTGGCAATTTCCTGCTTCATGAAGCCGAACATCCGTAATCTTTGCCCTTCAAAAAGGTGCCTGGTTTCAATTGGCTTTCTGCCTGCAGGCAACTCATCAATTATAGAAACATCTAAATCTCCATATAAAGTCATGGCCAGGGTTCGGGGAATTGGCGTTGCAGTCATCACCAGGATATGTGGTGGGATTACATTTTTGCGCCATAATTTAGCCCTTTGTTCTACTCCAAAGCGGTGCTGCTCATCGATTACAACTAAACCAAGATTTTTAAACTGGACCTTATCTTCAATTAATGCATGTGTGCCAATCAGGATATCGATTGCGCCGTTTTCCAACTGCTCATGCAAAGCGGTTCTGTCTTTCTTCTTCGTGCTGCCGGTTAAAATTGCTACTTTAACCAGGCTGTCAGTAACCAGATCCGTAATTGAAGCGTAATGCTGTCGGGCCAGAATTTCTGTGGGAGCCATCATACAGGCCTGGTAGCCGTTGTCATTAGCTAAAAGCATACTCATTAGTGCAACTGCAGTTTTACCGCTGCCTACGTCGCCCTGAACAAGTCGGTTCATCTGAACACCGCGCTGCGTATCGATACGGATTTCTTTAACAACCCGCTTCTGAGCATTGGTTAGCTCAAAAGGTAAAAATTCTTTGTAAAAGCGGTTAACTTTTTCGCCTACCTTTTCAAATTTAACGCCTTTAAATTTTAACTGCCTTAACTGTTTGTTGTGCAATAACTGAAGTTGAATGAAAAACAACTCTTCAAATTTCAATCTTCTTTCTGCCGCACTTAAATCTTTCTGATTTTTGGGAAAATGAATATTCAGCAATGCCGCTTTTTTTTCAGGCAATTGATATTTATCTAGAATATACTGCGGCAAGTTTTCGGGAACCTGGTGAATTACCTGGTCAAGCAACCCCGCAATTAAACGTTGGATGCCTTTAGAATCCAGCGTAAACTTTTTAAGTTTTTCCGTAGAATTATAAACCGGCTGTAAGGTCAGATTTCCTCTTCCAACTGGTTTATTCTGGTAGAGCTCCATTTCCGGGTGAGAAATACTAAATGTTCCGTTAAAAAAAGTTGGTTTACCGAAAGCAACATAGGCAACGCCAACTGTTATATTGTCTTCAACCCATTTTAAACTCTGGAACCAAACCAGCTCCATTATGCCTGTTTCATCTTTAAAAACAGCAACAATTCTTTTGGTACGTTTTTCGCCTATTATTTTCTTGCTGATAACACGTCCGATCAGTTGAATATGTTGGGCATCGGGGTTAATTTGATTTATTTTGAAATACTTAGTTCTGTCGATGTACCTAAACGGATAATGCGAAAGCATATCCTCATAGGTGAAAAGACCCAGATCTTTTTTTAAAACGTCGGCGCGACTAGGGCCAACGCCCTTGATAAATTCTATTGGAGTATTTAAAACCGAATTAGACAAAGTAATTACCGTTTCTTGTAAACAACACTTTTAAGCAATTCCGCATTGAAAATAATAATCGATAAAAGTAAAAGCAGGTATGCAAATAACTGGTGACTATCGATTTTCTCCTTAAAGTAGAAAAATGCAACTGCAAAAGCAACTATCGGATTTAAATAAATCAAAATTCCAAGTGCAGACGATGACATGCCAAGCAAGGCATAAGCATTTAAAAACAATGGAATTATGGTAAAAACAATTGCTATCAAAAAGATATGATTCCAAAAGAACATATCTGTTGGAAAAGCTTCTGATTTGATGAAGTACATTGGTAGCATAATTAATCCCGAAAGGATTAATTGAACGCCTAAGAAATTGAATTTATCAATGTTTTGAATTACTTTTAATACAATTACATAAAGGGCACAGAAGGATGCAATAATAACAGCCCATATTACCTCATAAAATGAACCAGTAGCAAGTAAACCGACACTTATGAACGCTACTACAATGGCAACAGTTTTAGTCTTTGTCAGCGCTTCTTTCAATATAATAAAACCGCACAGTGCTGTTACCAAGGGGCAAACCATATAAGCGAAAGCGGCCGCCTTCAAACTAACACTATTAACCGCGAAGATGTAGGTAAACCAATTCCCAGTTATTAATACTGATGATAGAATAGTTAATAGGATTAACTTTCTTTTTGCAGCTGAATTCAGCGTATTGAAATAATCTAAATCCTTTTTTAGTGCATTACGTCTGAACAATAATATAGTTGTCCATACCATTAAAATAGAAATGAATATCCGGTAATACAAAATCTCCTGAGGCGGAATATATTTTATATTTCTCAATGGGATAGACATTGTACCCCAAATGATATACGGAATGATACCAGCAAAAAAATACTTGCTTTTGCTTACCGTCAAAACTATCCTACTATTGCAATCACAGAAATTTCTACATTAACATTTTTGGGAAGCACAGACACCTGAACGGTTTCTCGAGCAGGGAAATCACTTGAAAAGTACTGACCATAAATTTCATTAACCTGGGCAAAGGTACCCATATCACTCAAAAATATGGTCGACTTAACGACATTATCAAAGGTTAAGCCTGCTTCAAGCAATACAGCTTTAAGGTTACGCATAACCTGATGTGTTTCTTCTTCAATATTATCAATGTTTAATGCACCGTTTTCGGGATTTATCGCAACCTGACCAGATACAAATAAAAAGTTACCTGCTTGTACCGCCTGGCTATATGGCCCAATTGGTGCGGGCGCATTTGTAGTCGTAATGATTTTTTTCATAAAATATTTATTTAGCAAGCCATTGAATCAGCTTATAGATGATGCCGGCAAGAAAAACAGATATGGCTAATGCATTGATAAAATGCATAATTTTCAAATTGATGTTATTTGGCCTGTTCGGATCTTTTTTCCTGAAGAAATACATGATACAAACTTAGCTAAAAACCATAACACGCGAAACTAAAAGGCATAAAAAAAGTCCCGATTTGCATCGGGACTTTTTTTAAATTTTATATTGAAATACTAGTTTCTAGAAGTTTCAACACGACGGTTTTGGATACGACCTTCTTCAGTATCGTTAGAAGCAACTGGATTAGCTTCACCATTACCTTTAGTAGCAACTTGACTAGCGTTAACGCCAGAGTTTACTAAGTATGTTTTAACAGAATTCGCTCTGTCTTTAGATAACTTCATGTTATATGCAGCAGTACCTTCGCTTGAAGCATAACCGTTTACAGTTACTTTACCACCGTTTTCACGTAACACTGAAGATAATTTATCTAAAGTAGGGTAAGACTCAGTTTTTAAAACTGAAGAGTTGAAATCGAAACCAATTCTCTCAAAGCCTGTTACATTTGATGCTGAATCAACTGGAGCAGTCATTTTTGGAAGTGGACATCCTGAACCATCAACAGCAGTACCTGCAGGAGTTCCTGGGCATTTGTCGAATTGATCAGCAACACCATCACCATCAGTATCTTTTTTCAAATCTTCAACAGATTTTTCAACAGCAGATACACGGTTTTTCAAAGCTTCAACTTCTTGACGTAAAGTAGGATCTTTTAAATCATCATACATTGTAGCCAATGGGTTAGTCCATTCTAAGCTAGGTTTAGCAGATGAGCCTAAAGAGAATTCTAAACCAGCATAACCGTAAGAGAATTTATCTTTAGTAGTTCCTTGAGCGTAAACTCCATCAAAGTTATCAGCATCAATAAAGTTCATAGTGTAACCTAAGTTGAAGTTAACACGCTCAGAAACTTTAAATTTAACACCAACACCTACTGGAATGTACATGCCTTTAACGTAATCTTTTGCTTCATGTGGATCACCTACAGGGCCTGTAGCTTTACCTTTCCAATCAACAACAGTACCGTTAGTATAAGTTACTTTTGGAGCATAAGCCATATAACCAGCACCCGCAGTAACGAAGAAACCTACAGAGTTCTCACGACGTAAGAAATCAATAGAACCAACGTTAACAACACCACGCAAATCTACAGCATATTGCAATTGAGTTTCGAATTCTCTTGCAGTTGCACTTCCTGGAGCAATTGGTCCGTTAGTAGAAACATTTGAACCAGAAACTTTACCGCGTAATCCGTTTAATTCTAAAGCGAATGAGTGACCTAATTGTTTACGGATATTTAAACCGTAACCTAAATTAACATCCCATGAGTTAAAATCGTTAGAACCGCCAATAGCAACAACAGGAGCTAATACACCACCGTTAACGCCAATTGACCAAGTTCTGTACTGTCCTCTTCCACCAAATACCTTGGTTGAAGAAGTAGTTGTTGCAGGAGTTTCCTGAGCGACAGCAAGAGAAGCTACTCCTGTTAATGCCACTAAAGAAAGTGCAACACTTTTCTTTAAAGTAGAATAATTCATAATCTTTTTCTTTTTTAAGGGTTAAACATTTAATTAATTAATTTTTCAGTAGCTGCAAAATTAATCAAAATATTAAATTTTCAAACTTTTATACAAACTCCGTTCCAAACTTCACAGTCATTAATCATTTTATTACTTTTGGCGTCGTGTCTTAAAAGAAAATATTTAAAATGAAATATCAGAAAATCAACAATGATTTGTTTACTTCAAACAGAATAAAATACACTAATCGATTAAAGAAGAACTCATTAGCTATATTTCAGTCCAACGATGAGTTCCCGAGAAGTGGCGACCAAAACTTTATTTTCAAGCAAAATCCTGACTTATTCTATTTATCTGGTATCGATCAGGAACAAACAATCTTGCTTTTGTATCCTGATTGTCCTAATCCTTTGTACAGACAAGTCCTGTTTTTAAGACAGACAAACGACTACATTAAAGTTTGGGAAGGTTATAAATATACCAAAGAGCAGGCTAAGGCCGCATCAGGTATTGAAAGCATCTACTGGTTGGAAGATTTTGATTCGATTTTGCATAGCATAATAAATTACGCGGACCATATTTATTTAAACACAAACGAGAATGACCGTTATGCACACATGGTGCCTTACCGCGACATCCGTTTTATAGAACAAATACGCTCCAAATATCCATTACATCACTATGAACGTTCGGCACCAATAATGCGTGAACTGAGGGCAGTAAAATCAGATCTGGAGATTGAATTAACCAGAAAAGCATGTGGCATTACCCGCGACGCTTTCGTCAGAGTTCTGAAATTCATTAAACCCGGGGTTAAGGAATACGAAATCGAGGCTGAAATTATTCATGAATTTATCCGACAGGGAGGTACAGGCCACGCATACACACCAATTATTGCGTCAGGACATAATGCAAATATACTTCACTATAATGACAACAATCAGGAATGTAAAGATGGTGATGTAATACTATTCGACTTTGGAGCAGAGTATGCAAATTATAATGCTGATATGAGTCGATCTGTACCGGTAAATGGCCGGTTTACCAAAAGACAAAAGGATGTTTACAATGCTGTTCTACACGTAATGAAATCGGCTACGAATTTGCTGATAGCCGGAACAGTTTGGAATACTTACCACGAAGAAGTTGGAGAAATCATGACTGAACAACTGATCGGATTAGGGTTGATTTCGACTGAAGAAGTGAAAAATCAAAATCCTGCCTGGCCGGCATATAAAAAATATTTCATGCATGGCACATCACATCATTTGGGTATCGATGTACACGATTTTGCAAACCGATACACACCTTTTGCTCCAGGAAACATTTTAACAGTAGAGCCTGGAATTTATATTCCGGAGGAAAGTTTAGGCATCCGTTTAGAAAATAACATTTTAATCACTTCAAATGGAAACGTTGATTTAATGGCTGATATTCCATTGGAAGTTGAGGAGATTGAAGACATTATGAACGGGTAGTCTTTGGCGATTTTTCAGGTTAATAACTTATCAATTAAATCGTTAACCATTCTTCCCAAACTTGTCTGCAAATCGATAAATATTAAAGTTATCTTTCATCAAAGCTTCGCGAATTTCTTCACGAAGCTTTGTTTTATCTACTTGCTTCATATTGTTATGCTGAATAATTCTCCATGCTTTTTCAGCAAATAAAAGTGCTCTTTTATCGTTTTGAGTGTTGTCCATCGGTTCGGCAACCCAATCGTATAACTGGACAATACCTTCGTTTTTATCTGCTGCTGTTTTTAATACTGGAATAGATTTCGTGCCTTGATGGAGTATCTTTTTTAGGTTATTAGCGAAAGTAGCCGCCCCATCCCTATCTGCCTTATTTACTACAAAGCAATCGGCTATTTCCATCAAACCTGATTTAATATTCTGAATTTCATCACCCGCTTCAGGCACCAGCACCACTACTGTTTTGTCGGCAAGACCGGCAATTTCAACTTCCGATTGTCCAACGCCAACGGTTTCGACCATGATTATATCGAAGTTGGAAGCTTTTAAAACATCAACCATTTCAATGGTTTTTGCTGAAATTCCACCTAAAGCACCTCTTGTTGCCAGCGAGCGGATAAAAACATCAGGATTATTAAATTGAGAGGCCATCCTGATTCTATCGCCGAGTAAAGAACCGAAATTGAACGGTGATGTAGGATCGATGGCCAATATGGCTACCCGTTTTCCATTCGCTAAACATCGATCTGTTATCGCGCTTACCAATGTGCTTTTCCCTGCCCCCGGCGGACCGGTTATTCCTAAAACTATTGTTTTTGAATTACTCTCTAAATCTCTTAGAATTGATCCGGACGGCGCAATATCATTTTCAACCAAGGATAACGTCCTGGCCAAAACCTTATAATTACCTTGTTTAATTTCGCTTAAAAGAGTGCGATGGGTATTCATCAATAAAACTATATTTGTACAAATAAACAAAATTTAATAGGTGATGTAAGCCTAAACCAATAAGAATAAATGAAAGTTACCGGATTTACCTTCATCAGAAATGCCGTTGCTAATGATTATCCGATAAAAGAAGCTATACTTTCAATTTTACCACTCTGCGATGATTTTGTTGTAGCCCTGGGAAATTCTACAGACGAAACTTCAGCGCTGGTTAAAAGCATTGCGCCTGAAAAAATACGGACTATTGATACCGTATGGGACGATAATTTAAAAGAAGGCGGTTTCGTATTTGCCAATGAGACGAACAAAGCACTGGCAGCGGCGGCAGTCGATGCAGATTGGTTGATCTATATCCAGGGAGATGAGGCTATACATGAAGATTATTTACCTTTAATTAAAAAAGAACTTGAAGCGGAACTAAACAATGATGATGTTGAGGCTTTACTTCTGAAATATAAGCATTTTTATGCATCTTACGATTACGTGGCGGAATCGAGAAGGTGGTATCGCAGGGAGGTGAGAATATTAAAAAACTTGCCTGGAATACACTCTTACAAAGATGCGCAGGGTTTTAGAATAAACGACAGAAAGCTGAAAGTTAAATTAATTGACGCTTACATTTATCATTACGGTTGGGTGAAACCACCAAAAGGCTTGCAGGGTAAGGTCCGCAACTTTAACCAATATTATCAAACGGAAGAATGGATAGAACAAAATTATCCGGTTCAAAATACTTTCGATATGCATAATGCAGACAGACTGGTTCACTTTACAGGTAGTCATCCAAAAGTTTTGCGAGCAAGAATTGACGCTGCAAACTGGAAATTTGAAAAGGATTTAACTAAAGAAACGCCCAAAATGAATTTCAGGAGGAGACTTTTACAAAAAATTGAGGATTTGACTGGCTTGCGTTTATTCGAGTACAGAAACTACAAAATTGTGAAATAAATGCAACTAAGTGTTTCTATTATAATACCGAACTATAACGGCAGGCATTTGCTGGAAAAATATTTACCGTCGGTATTTATTGCCACGGAAAATGTAAATAAGGATTTTGAGGTTATTGTAATTGATGATGGCTCCAAGGATGACAGCATCAATTTTATAAAAAATAACTATCCAAGCATCAATCTCTTAATCAACGATAAAAACCGAGGCTTCTCGTACACCTGTAACCACGGCATACGCGAAGCAAGGTATGATTTGATCTTGCTTTTAAACTCCGATGTTAAGCTAACACCTGATTATTTTCGGCATCAATGGAAATATTTTGACAGGCCGGATACTTTTGGGGTGATGGGAAGGATAATGAGTTTCGATGAAACCAAAATTGAGGATGCCGCCCGCTTACTGTATTATAGTGGTTGTCGAATTAAAGCAAATAAATTTTATTATAGCCAAACGCCCGAAGATGACCAGGTATACACAGCTTATCTTTCTGGGGCCAATGCCTTAGTTGATGCGAAAAAATTAAAAGAACTGAGCGGCTTTGATGAAATATTTTCTCCATTTTCATCAGAAGATTTTGACTTAAGTTTACGGGCCTGGCAACTAGGATGGAAATGTTATTATGAACACCAGTCCGTCTGCTTTCATCACATCAGCGGAAGTACAAAAACTCAAATCAAATCAAATTTTATCAAGAAAATATATTACCGTAATCGTTTTATACTTCAGCGCATTCAACTTCAGGGATACCGGCTGCGGTTATTGCCGCTACACTTGGTTTTTGCTGAACTTTTGCCCAAATTATTAACTGGTAAATTATGGGTTTGGGGCGCTTACAGAGATTATTTAGCCTCTCTAGATATTATAAACAATAGTCGCCAGCGACTTAATGATTTAAAAAAGAAATACAATTCCTCCCTGAACGTTACAGATGTAATGGATGTTATTGATAAATCAGTTCAAGGTAAAAGCATTAAACGATTGTAATTTTCTTTGCCATAAATCAGCAGAATTTAAAGCTTGGTTTGAAAACTGTACATTTGCCAAGTTTTAATTAGATTTTTTGGAGATGTTTTTTACGTCATCCATGATATATATTCCATTTTCCATAAAATGAAGACTTATTTCCGTTTATTATCTTTTGCTAAACCCATAGAAAAATTCGCAATTCCATATGTTATTGCAACTTTGTTTGCCATTGTTTTTAATACTTTTCTTTTTACGCTACTAGGGCCGCTAATGCAGGCCCTGTTCCTTGATAAGGCAACAATTAATGTTACACCTTCGGAAAAAAGTAGCGCTTTGAATCTATTCGGACAGTTTAATGATTATGTAGCAACCATAATTGCGCACGACAAGATATATGCATTGCAGGTTATTTGTGGTGTAATTATAATTACAGTTTTTCTTTCAAATTTGTTCCGGTACTTTTCTCAAAGGTTTATGGAAGACTTACGCGTGCATACCCTGTTAAACATGCGTAAAACCGTTTTTGATAATGTGATGAACCTACATGTTGGCTATTTTAACAATGAACGTAAAGGTGACATTATTTCCAAGGTTGCTTCTGACGTTCAGGTGGTACAATTCACAGTAACAAATACGCTTCAGGTTGTTTTTAAAGAACCTCTGCAGTTAATTTTCTTCGTTGCTGTATTGATCGGAATATCTTTTAAATTAACCATATTTTCATTACTTGTAATCCCTGTTTCGGGGTTTATTATAAGTAAAATAGTTAAACGATTGAAACAACAGGCGACACAATCACACGAATCTTTTGCGAAGATGATTGGCTTCTTAGATGAATCTTTAAGTGGTATTAAAATTATAAAAGCTTTCAATGCTTCTGAACGTGTTAAAAATAAATTCGGCGAAGAAAATAAATTCTACTCCTTTCTCAATAGAAAAATGGCAAGAAGGCAACAACTTGCTTCCCCCGTTTCGCAGACACTTGGTGTGTTGGTTGTTGTATTCATCCTGCTTTATGGTGGAACGATGATTTTGAATGGAAAAGGAGATTTATCCGCTGATCAATTTGTGGTTTACCTGGCTACCTTTAGTCAGGTTATGCAGCCAATAAAAGCCCTAACAGATTCATTTAGTGGAATACACTCCGGAATTTCTGCTGGTGAACGTGTTTTAGAGCTAATTGATACTAAACCGGAGTTGACAAATAAGCCCAATGCAGAAAACTTAAACATGTTCAATAAATCGTTGGTTTTCGAAAGCGTAGCCTTCAATTATGGAGATAAGCAAGTTTTAAAACACATTAATCTCGATATCGAAAAAGGACAAACAGTCGCATTGGTTGGACCTTCTGGAGGTGGAAAAAGCACGCTAATGGATCTGATTCCTCGCTTCCACGATCCTAAATCAGGCACCATTAAAATTGATGGTCGTGATTACCGCGATTTAACCGTTGAAAGCATCCGCAGCCAGATGGGAACGGTAAATCAGGAATCCTTTTTATTTAATGATAGTATTTTCAATAACATCGCCTTCGGAAAACCCGAAGCAAGCGAAGAAGAAGTAATTGCAGCGGCTAAAATTGCAAATGCACACGAGTTTATCCTTAACACGGAAGACGGTTACCAAACTTTTGTTGGCGATAGAGGAAACAGGCTTTCCGGCGGACAAAGACAAAGGGTTTGCATAGCAAGAGCTGTTCTCGCTAATCCGCCTATTATGCTGCTTGATGAGGCTACTTCGGCACTCGATACTGAATCTGAGAAATTAGTTCAGGATGCTTTGAATAAGCTGATGCAAAACAGAACTTCAATTGTTATTGCGCATCGTTTGAGCACCATCCAACATGCCGATAAAATTGTGGTAATTGATAAAGGTGCAGTCATCGAAACTGGTACGCACCAGCAACTGATGTCGCAAAATGGATTATACAAACGTTTAATTGACATGCAAACGTTTAATGATTAATGAGTAACGTTTTAAATATCGCCAGTTCCATTCAGGCAGAAACTTACGCCTTTGAATTTTCGATATGTACCCTTGTCACCCGGAAACTAGAGTATAACGAAATGCTCCAGTCATTTTTATCAAAAGGTTTCAGTGAAGATAAATGCGAATATATTTTTGCAGACAATACCGAAAAAAATAATTTCGATGCTTTCTCCGCGATCAATCTGTTTCTGAAAAAGGCAAAAGGAAGGTATATAATCATTTGCCATCAGGATATTTTGATAAATAAAGATGGCTTCGAAGATTTGATGAAGTGCCTGGTGCAGCTGGATAACTTAGATGCCAGTTGGGGTGTTTGTGGCAATGCCGGAGCTGTTGGTCCGAACCATATTGTTTATTACATCTCTTACCCCGACGGAACGTTTATGAATAAAGGTAAATTTCCATTAAAAGTAACCGGTTTAGATGAAAATTTCCTCCTCGTAAAAAATAGTGCAAACCTCAAAGTTTCAAACGATTTAAGCGGTTTTCATTTATACGCAACCGATTTGGTACTGCAGGCCGAGTTAAATGGTTTTTCCTCCTACGTAATCCCTTTTAACTTGACCCACAAAAGCCGAGGCAATCGCGATGCTGATTTTTTTCGGATCAGGAATGAATTGATAAGCAAATACAACCGGTTTTTTAGAACCCGCTGGATACAAACCAATTCGACAGTTTTTCATTTATCAGGTTCATTTCTGGGTAAATTAGCCGGAAATCCGTTGTTTTTATTTTTAGTTAGGATGTGGAACGGGCTGAAAAAGCGGAGGAAATAATGGGAACCAAAAAACCACTTGTTTCAATTGCTTTATGCACCTACAATGGCGAAAAATATTTAGCCAGACAACTCGATTCAATTTTAAATCAAGACTATCCAAATTTAGAAATTATAATTAGTGATGATATATCAAACGATGGTACGGTCAAAATTTTAGAATACTACGCCTCAAAAAATCACAACATCAAGTTTTGGGTAAATAAATCTAATCTAGGTTTTAATCAAAACTTTAAAAAGGCGATGGACAATTGCACTGCTGATTTTATTGCCATTGCAGACCAGGACGATATTTGGATAGAAAATAAAATTACCAGGTTGATGGAGCGTATTGGAGAGAACCTTTTGATTTATCATGACTCAACCTATATAGATGAACAGGGTAAGCCAACTGGCAAAAGCACGCTCTCGCATCATCGGTTTGTTAACGGAAAATGCGCAAAAAACCTGCTGTATTTTAATTGCGTTTCTGGTCACGCCTGTTTGCTAAAAAGAGAACTTTTAACCTTAACGCCTGATTTCCCTGATGCCTTTTACTACGATTGGTGGCTGGCTTATACCGCAGCGTGTACTGGAAAAATAAATTATATTACTGATAAACTCGTACTTCACCGTAAACATTTGGAAAGTTCTACAGGGAAAGATAGAACGGATGCAAAATTGACCAGGATGGCGCATTTAAATCTGTTCTCTAAACATCCTCAAACCCCTAAAAACGTCAAAGAATTTATAAAATTACTGTTAAATGGCTATAAGGAATTAGATACAAGGAATTTCTCTTTGAAGCTTTTTAACACATTACTATTTAATATAAAATCACTTTTTTACATCAGAAAGCGGTCTGCCTTCTCTTTAATTAAATTAATATACCACGAGAGTTCAAAATAATAGCCTTGCCAATTAAAAGATTAATGTTATATTTTTGTTCGTTAATTACACCAATAAATAAAATATGCTGGGTAAAATAAAATCATGGTTTAAGAAAACACCGTCGATAACCATGGTCTTAAATTTTTTAGATTCATCGAAAAAAACCATTCTGGTTATAGATGATGATTTGCCTCAACATGATAAATCTTCGGGTTCAAAACGACTCTTCGAAATCATTAAAATTTTTAAAAATTTAGATTTCAACGTGGTTTATTTACCAAATAATGGATTAAGGGTATCGCCATATTATGAACAATTAATTCAACTTGGCGTTGATGTCCTTTTAAATTCACCGGATAGAGATGGAATGCTTTATAACCTGGAAAGGTTAAAAAACGAGATAGATTATGCCTGGATTTCCAGACCGATTTTAAATATTGAATTCAGGAAATTATTAAAATCGAATAAAAAGATTAAAATTATATTCGATACCGTAGACTTACATTTTGTACGCATGTTAAGACAGGCAGAAAAAGAACAGAATGAAAAGTTAAAGAAGAAAGCCATAAAGTTTAAAAAAATAGAGCTAGGCTTAGCTAAAGATGCTGACGCCACACTTGTTGTAACAGAGACTGAACTGGGGCTTTTAGAAAAGGAAGGAATAAATAATATTTTTGTCATTCCGAATGTACATGAACTTTGTATTCCGGAAACTGAAATTAGCTTCGAAAACAGGAAAGGAATCGTGTTTATTGGCGGCTATAAACACGAGCCAAATGTTGACGCTGTAGAGTGGCTGATTAATGAAATTATGCCCATGGTCTGGAATAAACTAGGCAACATCCCCGTTTACTTATTGGGAAGTTTCCCACCTGAAAAAGTGAAAAGCTTAGCTGGTGATCATGTATTTGTGCCAGGTTTTTTAGAAGATGTAAGCAGCTATTTCCTGCACACTAGAATTTTTGTTGCACCACTAAGATATGGAGCCGGAATGAAAGGTAAAATCGGGCAAAGTTTGGAGTTTGGCTTGCCGATAGTGTCTACCGAAATTGGAACCGAAGGTATGAACTTAACACATGAAAAGAATGTAATGCTCGCCAATGAAACAAATGATTTTGCTGATAAAATTGTTAAATTATATCAGGATGTAAATCTTTGGAATACCATAAAAGGGAATGCGCATGAATCTATCCTGAGTTATACCCCAATGGAGGTTTCTAAAAAGCTAACCGAACTGTTTAATAAGCTCGACCATAATACTAAAACATGAGCATAAAAATATCCATCGTTACCATAAATTTCAATAACAAAATCGGATTGCAAAAAACCATCGATAGTGTAAAGGCCCAGACATGGAAAAATTTTGAATTCATTGTTATAGATGGCGGGAGCAGTGACGGTGGTAAGGCAATATTGTTTGAGGAGCAGGCAAATATTAGTTATTCAATTAGCGAAGCGGATAATGGCGTTTATAACGCGATGAACAAAGGCATTCTTAAGGCTAACGGCGATTATATCCTATTTCTGAACAGCGGTGATTGCTTCTACGAAAACAATACTTTAGAAAAAGCGGTTCCTCATCTTGATAACAATACAGGCATATACTATGGCGATGCAGCGTACATGGAAAAACACGGCGAACACATTCGTACGTATCCGGATAGACTTTCATTCGGTTATTTTAAAGAGCATAACCTTTCTCACCAGGCAAGTTTTATAAAAAGAACATTATTTGACGCGCTTTTTTATTATAATGAAAGTTATAAAATAGCATCCGACTGGGAGTTTTTCATTTATGCGATTTGCAAGGCAAATGTATCTTATCAGCACATCAATCAAATTATCTGTAATTATGATACAGAAGGCATTTCATCCATTATTGATAACCACAAATTGATGCATGCTGAAAGAGCTGAAACGATGGCCAGGTATTTCCCATTATTTATTGAAGATTATAAAGTTATTGAGGTATTAAACTCAAAACGAACAAGACAGTTTTTAGCAATCAGAAATAACAAAATCGCTTTTAAAATATTGAAGGGGCTAATGAGTATTTTAATTTTATTTACTAAAAGTGAAAGTGACAATGTCTGATTACGCGGTTATAATCCCAATATATAAAACCGATTTAACAGCCTTAGAACAAATCGCCTTAACCCAGTGCAAGAAAATTTTATCTAACTATGATATAATTATAATTAAGCCCGAACATTTAAATGAAAATGAAGTCGACTTTGATTTATCATTTATCAAAGAAATAATTTCTTTTCCTAATGTGTATTTCAAAGATGTATTCTCTTATAATAATTTAATGCTCGAAACTGATTTTTACAAAACATTTCTGAAATATGAGTATATGCTCATTTATCAGTTAGATGCTTTTGTTTTTACTGATAAGCTAAAATACTGGTGTAATTTGGGCTACGATTACATTGGTGCTCCTTGGTTAAGGGAGAAAGAATATCCAACGTTATTTAAAAAATTTAAAGAACAAATCAGGACTTATCTCCATAGGAGATATAATTACCTCGATAAACATGGCAAACCTGAAATTCAACGCCAGATGAATAATAATGTCGGAAACGGAGGTTTTTCTTTAAGAAAAGTTTCTACTTTTTATACCTTCTGTATGGAGCACTCAGACTTAGTAAATTCTTACAAAAATCAAAAATCGGGTTATTTTAATGAGGATATGTTTTGGACAATCGAAGTAAACAGAAGAGCCAAAAGAATTATTGTACCACCCTATAGAAAGGCATTAAGGTTCTCAATTGAAACTGCACCAGATAGGGCTATAAAAATGACCGGAGGAGAATTACCCTTTGGTTGCCATGCCTGGGATCTACATTTAGATTTTTGGCGTCCATATTTTAAATCGGCCGGTTACGATATTTGAGTTCGGCGAATTTCCTTTATTAACTTAAAAAATAAACCGAAGTTTTGCCTACGTAAAGGGCTACTCCAGAATAATTTAAAAATTTCAAGCCTAGTATATCCTGCAACCAGCATTTGCCGTACAAAAACCCTGAAAGAGTACTTCTCGGCAATAAATTTTTCCTTTTTAGTCAAGCCATCAAAATCGATTGGAAAAATGTGGCTCCATTTTTCATGAAGTTTAAGTGTTTCTTCTATCCATGTTCTATCGTAATTTCCCTCAGAAAAATGTTCCAATAACACCTCAAAAGTTACCATAACATCATAAGATTGGCTTACACTAAAAGAAAAATCTAAATCATAGCAATGAAACTTTTGAAAAAGCGCTCCATCAAACGGATATTGGGCGACAATTGATTTTTTAGTACAAAACCAAACGCCATCTACTGCCGTAACTTTTGCAATAGGTTTATCTTTTGGGTTTTGATAAACAAGTTTGGTTGCTGTTTCACTAAACTTATATCGCTGAAGCATATTTACATAATTGGTAATCTTTGCTCCAGCATCGCAAAACCAGCCGGAGGGTACCAACGTTTTATAGGAACTCCCAGCCAAACCAACCAGACCCAGCTTTTCATTTTGTTTGAAAATATGAGCTACAATGGCTCCCCAGTTTTGAGTTTTGACATTTACATCTTCGTGCATAAAGCAGATAAGGTCATATTTTGCCTTTCTAGCACCCTCATTGTAAAGTTCGGACAAACCTCTCTTACCGTCTGCATTACCGAAACTAATGATTTCGAATGCAACGCCAATTGTTTCAGTAATATTTTTAGTTACACTTTCTAAAAAAACAGGACTTGTTGAAGAGATAATTATAGATATCATTAAAAAAAAATTGGGGGAAATAAATTCATTAGATTAAATACGAAAATAAGGATTACAACAATTAAATCAGGAATTACAAAATGTTAAATGTTATTTCACCAACAATGACTGACTAAAATTGGCAATATATAATCTATAGTTCTTATTATTGCAAAATTATTATGTCAGAACCGCTTAAAAAAGAAAAACTAAATTACGATTTTATTGACTCGCTTCGATTCATAGCCATCATAACGATTGTATTAGAGCACACTTATATGTGGCCCGAGCCTAAATTTTTTAAGGATGTTTATGAACAGTCCATTCAGTTATTTGCCATGCAGGTTTTTAAATTTGGAACAATTCTGTTCTATATACTCGCAGGTTTTTTGATAGGAGATAAAATCCATACCACCACGTCATTACAATATTTAAAAAGACGATTTGACGGGACATTTAAACCATGGTTGTTTTGGTTAATTGTGTTTCTGATACTTATCTACACAAATCTATTAGTTGTTTATATAAAAGGTAGCTGGTCTCCGATGTTTGAGGAACCACTTTGGGGGCTTGGACAGCAACTATATGACATTGTTGTTAAAACAAGCTTTTGGTTTATTCTTAATTTTCTTGGCAGCATTTCAATTTTGCTAATCTTTAGAAAGCATCTTTATAACTATAAACTAGGTATATTTTTAGGATTATGCTCCTTGTTTTATTCGGTCAATTTATATCATGAATGGATTTACAGTACCCATACGACCGCTGTAGTAGGATTTGTGTTCTATTTATGGTTAGGCGTAATTTTACATAAATATTTTAAAGAGTTTAATGTTTGGGTTAAAAAACGTTCGGTATTTACCTTGGGCTTGGCTTCTGCTATTGCTCTGATAATCTCTTGCTGGGAAAGTTATTACTTAATAAATGCCGGTGTAAAAGCAGATCCATATAATACTTTAAGGTTCACTAATATCATTTATTCTCTGGTATGCTTTGTTTTTCTATATCGCCTAGGCAACCCGAAATGGATCAAAAAATTAAATCCGCGTAGCAGTACATATGGAATTCACCTGATCCATTACATAATAATAGTACAAGTATTGCCAACAATCTTTAGTCCTTTGGGAATCACAGCCGCCGGCAAATCATCATTCGAACTGGTGATAATTCAATACGTAAGATTTTTTATGGCTTATTTCGCAAGTTATTTTTTAGTGTATTTAATCAACAAAGCAAACAGAATTAAATGGATTATTGGTCAATAGTTGAGTCTTAAGATTTATATAAATAGAAAACTGCTGTATCGCCTTTACCTTCCAGATTCAACGCTGTCGATCTTCTTTCAAAGTCTTCCATTTCGGCTGACGTGAAAAATTTCTCTACCGGATAAGCCAACCTGTTATTTTCTTCGGGAAAAAGCGGAATATCTTTTTTATACAACTCACTTGCCCAAAATTGAAAATTTATTGAATCAAAAAGTGTGTGTTTAATTTCAAAACCTGTCTCTTTCGCTAAGATATTCATACTCTTAACCGTATGTAGGAAAAAGTGTCGGGGGGCATCTAGCTGAACCCAATTTTCTTTATAAATATTAAAAGCCTCGGCAATGATGGGGATAGCTACGAGAAGGCAACCCCTCTCTTTTAATAATTTTCTACAATTTACTAATACTTCCTGTTGTTCAGGCATGTGTTCTAAAACATGATTCATGATAATAAGATCGTAATTATTATTTCTAAGCTCTTGAATATCCTTTTTCAGAATTTTCACGCCAAAGCCATGGTCTATTTCTTCGGGAATAAATTTGTCAACGCCTTCTATATTCTCAAAACCTAAATTAAATAAATCGCAAATCTGCCTACCTTTTCCACAACCTATTTCTAATATCTTATCAGAAAATTTTATATCGATTGGCTTTAAATACCTCAAGGCTGGCCTGTCTTTTTTAAGCAGCTTTTTTAACCTTAAATTCCCTATTAATCTTTTAATAAACGGCTGACGTTTAAGTTTAGCAGTTTCAGCTGTAAATGAATAATAGTATGGAGGATAATATTTATCGATATTTTTAGGAATTTCGGCAATCTGTAGGCACCCGCAATTTGAACATTGATGATAGGTAAATTGGTCACGAAAGCCAAACATCATTTCCCTCACGATGAGTGATTCAGCAAATGGAGATTTACAGATCCTGCAGCGATCGGATTGATGGTTATTGTTTTCTTTATTCACTCAACAGTTTTTATTTTTCGAATTTACCAGAATTTAATCGAATGATATAAAAAGGTTAGCAGGATTTATCGAAAATAATTTAGAATTTGAAACTTAGCAAGCTTGGGATATTTAGATCTGTTTCATAAAATTATACTTATTTAACACCATATAAGATACAATCTCACCGAAGCTGAGCCTGGCTAAATACTAAAATCATAACCTAATCCCCTCTATCGAATTATTCCCAGCTTTTATTTTACAAACACATTCCAAATTAAAATCGGGATAAGCTTCTGTAAATTTCTTGTATTTAGAAGGCTTAAATTGAACATCATTATATCTTACCTCGTAAGCTAGTCCTTTATTTAATTGTTGTTCTACAATAAAATCTATTTCATTGCCATCTGCTGTTCGCCAGAAATGCAGGTTATCTCTATCATGCAATTGCCTTAACCTGCAATACACATAGTTTTCCAATAGCGCACCTTTATCTGCTCTGTCATTGAGTTTGGAAAAATTATTTAACAATGCATTACGCAAACCGCTATCATTAAAATAAATTTTCGGCATTTTGGTTAATTCTTTTCGCACATTACCATAAAAAGGAGAAAGCAGCTGAACAATGAATGTTTTCTGCATCAGGTAGATATAATTTTCTATTGTAGCGCTTGCCATTTGTAAAGTATTTCCCAATTCGTTGTTATTAACGAGGTTACCCGTCTGATCAGCTAATAATCGCGCCAATTGAAAAAATTTCAATTCCTCTTTAATACCCGCCTCCAGGGCATCCTTCTTCATGTAGCTGTTTACGACTTCTTTAAGCATGTCCTGTTTTTCTTGTTCAGTATCAGCTAAAACAACAGCTGGATAACCGCCGTAAACCAGGTATTCATCAAATAAACTATTTATGCGATTACGCTGAAGTCCCTGATAGGAAGGTCTTTTAATCATTTCTTCCCATTCTGCAATCAAATTATCTTCACCTTTAAAATGCAGAAACTCATCAAATGCCAGTGGAAAAAATTCAAATACCTTCTTTCTTCCTGCTAAACTATCTTTAAAGCTTTTATCAATATAGAATGCGCTGCTACCAGTTGCAATAATTTTTAATTTTGGGGCATACTTATCATACAAAAACTTTAAAAAATTACTGGGATCTTTTGCATATTGAACTTCGTCGATAATAATATATAATCTTTTATCTGCGGGAACATCGGCTGGTAATAATGTATAATTAAAGATATTTTCAGCATGATGATTTACAGCATCTAAAATAGCTGGATCTTCAAAAGTGAGAAAATAAACCAATTCATTAGCTTGATTTAACTGTTCAGCCAATTGTTTAACCAGCGTAGTTTTGCCGATCTGCCTCGGGCCTATCATGATAGTATGCTGGGGCTTGTTCAGATGCTCCTTTAAATATTTTAATGCGGCTGATCTTTCCATAGTAAAAATATCCAGTACAATATAGTTATTTTAAGATGCTAACTAAATATTATCCGATAATTTCAAAACACAAATTAAATATTATCCGATAATTTTAAGATTGAAACATTTTGCTAAATAAAAAAAGTGGCCTTTGGAGCCACTTTAGATTTATAATATCCTGTAGTTACAGTTTCCTTGCTACTTCAACTTGTTCGTAAGCTTCTACAATATCGCCAACTTCAATGTTGTTAAAGTTCTGAATGTTTAAACCGCACTCGTAGCCTTTATTTACTTCTTTAACATCGTCTTTAAAGCGTTTTAATGATGCAAGCTCACCGGTATAAATTACAACGCCATCTCTAACGATACGTATTTTGCTATTACGGGTAATTTTACCATCTAATACCATACAACCTGCAATGGTACCCACTTTAGTAATTTTGAAAGTTTCGCGAATCTCTACGTTAGCCACAATTTTCTCTTCAAATTCTGGGTCTAACATACCTTCCATTGCCGATTTAATCTCGTTGATTGCATCGTAAATGATAGAATATAAACGGATATCGATTTGTTCAGCTTCTGCAAGCTTACGTGCACCTGTAGATGGACGAACCTGGAAACCAATGATAATCGCATCAGAAGCCGAAGCCAACAATACATCAGATTCAGAAATCTGACCAACACCTTTACTGATGATGTTGATTTGAATTTGCTCAGTTGACAGTTTCAATAATGAATCGGCTAAGGCCTCGATAGAACCATCCACATCACCTTTAACGATAATGTTAAGCTCTTTAAAGTTACCAATTGCCAAACGACGGCCGATCTCATCCAACGTAATGTGTTTCTGTGTACGTAATCCCTGTTCGCGTTGTAACTGCATACGTTTGTTTGCAATATCACGCGCTTCAGTTTCACTTTCTAAAGCATTGAATCTATCACCTGCTGTTGGTGCGCCTTGCATACCCAAAACCTGTACCGGTTGCGATGGGCCTGCAGATTCTACTTTAGCGCCACGTTCGTTTGTTAACGCTTTAACACGTCCGCTATAACTACCGGCTAAAATCGGGTCTCCAACTCTTAATGTACCGGCCTGAACCAATACTGTAGTTACAATACCACGGCCTTTATCTAAAGCTGATTCAATTACAGTACCTGTAGCCCTCTTATTCGGATTCGCTTTAAGTTCTAATAACTCAGCTTCTAATAATACTTTATCTAAAAGTAAATCTACGTTTAAACCACTTTTGCTTGAGATTTCCTGTGATTGATATTTACCACCCCAATCTTCAACCAGGATATTCATTACGGATAACTGCTCACGTACTTTATCTGCATTTGCACCTGGCTTATCTACTTTCGTGAAAGCAAATACTAAAGGTACGCCTGCGGCCTGCGCATGATTAATCGCCTCTTTTGTCTGAGGCATCACTGCATCGTCCGCAGCGATAACAATAATTGCAATATCTGCCGCCTTAGCTCCACGTGCACGCATTGCTGTAAAGGCTTCGTGACCCGGTGTATCTAAGAAGGTTACTTTTTTACCGGTTGGTGTCGTTACCATATAAGCACCAATGTGCTGTGTAATACCACCTGCTTCACCAGCAACCACATTCGCTTTACGAATGTAATCCAGCAAGGACGTCTTACCGTGATCGACGTGACCCATAATCGTAACAACCGGAGCTCTTTCGATTAAATCTGCCTCGTTATCTTCTTCTTCAATTACATTTTCTTCATCTTCATCAGGCTTAACAAATTGAATTTCATACCCAAACTCATCCGCAACGATTGTTAACGTTTCAGCATCTAAACGCTGATTGATTGAAACGAACATACCAAGACTCATACAAGTACCAATAATTTTGGTAACCGGTACATCCATCATGCTTGCCAATTCGTTGGCCGTAACAAATTCTGTTACTTTTAATATTCTCGATTGCGATTCAAGTTCATTTGCAGCTTCTTCTGCATTGTACGCAACATCATCACGTTTCTGACGACGTAATTTTGCACGTTGAGCAAATTTACCAGACTTACCTGCACCACTTAAACGGGCAAGTGTTGCTTTGATTTGATCTTGAATTTCTTTCTCAGTAGGTTCTTCCTTAGGTCCGCTTGGTGTAGCATTTCTATTTTGGAAACCTGGTCTGCTGTTGTTATTTCTATTTCCCTGATAAGGCGTTCCACCCTGGCCAGCTGGTCTGTTGCCCTGGTATGGTGTGCCACCTCCTGGTCTGTTACCCTGATAAGGTTGACGAGGTTGTCCTGGTGCGCCGCCCTGACCCTGACCTGCAGGATTTTGTCCTTGCTGGCCTTGAGTTCCATGCTGCCCTGGTTGACCAGGTGCTCCAGGTGTTTTCTTGCGTTTACGCTTGCGTTTTGCCGCTTCACTATCGCTTGAAGATGCTACCGGGCCATTTCTTCGGTCTGGAGTTGTCGGTAAAACAATTTTACCTATAATATTCGGACCTGTTAATTTAACCGAACGGGCTTTCATTACTTCAGGCTCCGTACTTGTTGGTTCGGGTTTTACTTCAGCTGGTTTTGTTACTTCTGCTTTTGGTTGTTCAGCAACAGGTTTTGGTGCTTCCTCAACTTTCGGTGCAGGTGTTGCAACTTCTTCCTTTTTAACCTCAACAGGCTTAGGGGTTTCCACCTTTGGTTCTTCAGCAGCAGGTTTTGGTGCTTCCTCAACTTTCGGTGCAGGTGTTGCAATTTCTTCCTTTTTTGCTGGTCTGGTTTTAGGATTAAGATCGCTTAAATCAATCTTACCTACAACTTTAACGCCCGGCAAATTTCCTTCTTCAATTTTATCCTCCTTTTTTTCCGCATGTAAAGGAGTTTCTGCCCCAGGCGCAGGCTTAGTTTCAACTACTGGCACCTCCGCTTTAGGTTTTTCTGCAGGAGGATTAAACGTTTGAGCATTTTTTATTAAAATCTCTTCGTTTTTCTCGAAGTCAGTATTTTTTTTCGGCGCTTCTGCTGGCTTTTCAGTCTCAGGCTCGTCACGACGTATTTTACCAATCACTATTTGTTTGGCTTCTTCTCTTACGATCTTATCTCCCTGATACTCTTTTAATAAAGCATTGTACATTTCACCCGAAAGTTTAAACATAGGGCTTTTCTCAGCGGAGAACCCCTTTTTGTTTAAAAACTCTACGGCCGTACCCATGCCTATATTAAGTTCTTTAATAGCTTTAATTAAAATGATTGGTTTGTCGTCTGACATTTAGCTCCTGTTATTGTTTTTAATTTATACAAAAGTAGTGTTTATTTGGCAATTACACCACTTATTCAAATTCTGACTTCAAAATTTGAACCACTTCTTTAATGGTTTCTTCTTCAAGGTCGGTGCGTTTCACCAAATCTTCCACCGTAAGTGCTAAAACACTCTTAGCAGTATCGCAACCGATAGCCTTTAATTCATCAATGATCCAGCTATCAATCTCATCTGAGAATTCTTCTAAATCAACGTCTTCATCAGTTTCTTCACCCGCTTCACGGTAAACATCAATTTCATAACCGGTTAATTTTCCGGCAAGTTTAATGTTATGTCCGCCGCGACCAATTGCAAGCGATACCTGATCTGGCTTTAAATAAACTGATGCATGCTTTGTGTCGTCGTCCAATTTAATGGAGGTGATTTTCGCCGGACTTAAAGCACGTGTAATGTATAATGAGATATTGCTGGTGAAGTTAATCACATCGATATTCTCATTTTTTAGTTCACGAACGATACCATGAATACGTGAGCCTTTCATACCCACACATGCACCTACCGGATCGATACGATCATCGTAAGATTCTACCGCAACTTTAGCACGCTCTCCTGGTTCACGAACGATTTTTTTAATGGTAATTAATCCATCGAAAATTTCAGGAACTTCTTGTTCGAACAAACGTTGTAAGAATTCCGGTGCCGTTCTTGAAATAATAATTTTCGGATTGGCATTAATCATTTCAACTTTAGAGATTACTGCTCTCACAGAATCGCCTTTTTTGAAATAGTCTGCAGGTATCTGTTCATTTTTAGGCATTAAAAGCTCATTACCCTCATCATCTAAAACCAAAGTTTCTTTTTTCCAAACCTGGTAGACTTCACCTGTTATGATTTCACCTACACGGTCTTTATATTTTTTGAAAATTTCGTCTTTCTCTAATTCTAATACTTTGGAAACCAAAGTTTGACGGGCAGCTAATATCGCCCTTCGGCCAAAACTCTCCAATGTAATCTGCTCAATGTAGTCATCACCAACCTCTAAACTCGGGTCGATTTTATTTACCTCAGCAAGTTCGATTTCCAAATCATCATCCTCCGAAAAACCATCTTCCATAACTTTTCTGGTTCTCCAAATCTCCAAATCCCCGTTATCGGGATTTACAATTACGTCACAGTTTTCATCTGTTCCGTATTTTTTACGCAACATGCTACGAAAAACTTCTTCCAGCACACTAATCACCGTTGGGCGATCTATATTTTTGAAATCTTTAAACTCCTGAAAAGAGTCGATTAAATTAATTGTTGTAGTACTCATTTTTTATCATGATTAAATAGATTAGCAGGATTACAAGACGACCTCGTTTCAATCCCAAATCGCATTACTTAAAACTTATTAATACAGTTGTTTCCAATATATCATTAAACGGAATTGCAGTTTGCACCGCTACCGCCTTTTTTCCTTTTTCTTTCACTGATTCTTCAATCAGGATATTACCATCAGTAACTTCTAAAAGTTTACCTTCTTTCTTCTGCCCCCCGCTTAGTTTTACACTCACCGTGCGGCCAATATTTTTATTATACTGGCGGATCAGCCTTAAAGGCTCCCCAACCCCAGGAGATGATACCTCCAGGTTATAAGCCTGTTCAATTGTATTTTCTTCTTCAAGATGAAAACCAACATGCCTGCTTACTGCCACACAATCCTGTATGCTTATGCCTTCATCACCATCAACATGTATTATTAACTTATTATTTGGCAACATCTTAACTTCAACCAGAAAAAGTTCTGGTCGATCTGCAATTTTCTCTTCTACGAGCTCTGTAACTCTCTTTTCTACCTGCATATTTTAACCCGATTTCATAGAAAAAGGGGACATTGTCCCCTTCTCTTTTCTTCGATTACGATGCAAATGTATAAATTTTTTATGAATAATCAAACTCTTATCCAGGAATTTACATCAAAAACTACCGCTTTAACAGTTGTTTTTGTGGTTCAAGGTTGTACTTAACTGTCCCTTTAAATAATTTACTTTTATCGGCGAATTTACTACCGATATAACTTTCTACCAGATAGGTTTCGTTTTTGTTAAATGGCAATTCCGGTTTAAAAACTACAAAGTTATCCTGAATAATTGTACGACCTGAAATCAATTTTTCGTCCTGGAGACTGTCCGTTTCAATTGGCATTAATACGACAGAAATAATGTTTTGCATGTGGGGATGATCCTTGTTATCTTTCTTTAGCTCGTATAAACTTGTTGCGTCAATATTTTTAATTACAATTGCAGTGCTGTCTTCTGAAAACATAATTACGGGTGCTTTGTTTGTATTGGAGCATGAAGCTAAAAGCAGAACACAAATTGATATTATCAAACTTTTTAAAGATTTAAACATTTACTAAATTAAGCATTATGAGACTAATTATTGAAATCCTTTTAATGGGCCTGGCAGTATTCATTGGAGCAAAACTTGTTCCGGGCGTAACCGTTGACAGTTATGGAAGCGCTATAATTGCCGCAGTTTTAATCGCGCTTGCAAACGCAACGATCGGCTTTATATTAAGACTGTTAACTTTTCCGGTTAACTTTCTTACACTAGGTTTAATGTCATTCATCATTACGGTTTTAATGATTTTATTGGTAGACAGCATGATGACAAGCTTCAATACAACAGGATTTTTAGCGGCAGCGTTTTTGGCAATCGTCGTAGCTTTGATTAAAGCTATTTTTGGCGCAATAGCCGGAGAGAAAGAATAATTAGTCAGAGGCTCCGAAGACAGAAGTCCGATGCCGTTAAGCTTCTATCTTCGGACCCCGAACTACCTTATAACTTCTCTCGAAATAACCATTTTCTGTATTTCTGAAGTCCCCTCATAGATCTGCGTAATTTTAGCATCGCGCATCAATCTTTCAACATGGTATTCTTTAACAAAGCCATAACCACCATGAACCTGGACAGCCTCAATGGTTACGTCCATAGCAACTTTTGATGCAAATAATTTTGCCATAGAACCAGCCTGAGTATAAGGTAGGCCCTGGTCTTTCAGCCATGCTGCTTTATGTACCAGTAATCTTGCCGCCTCAATCTGAGTAGCCATATCGGCTAGTTTAAATGCAATTGCCTGGTGCTCTGAAATTGGTTTGCCAAACGATTTACGTTCTTTTGCGTATTGTGTTGCCAGCTCAAAAGCACCTTGCGCGATACCCAGGGCCTGCGCGGCAATACCAATTCTTCCGCCCTCCAGCGTTTTCATCGCGAATTTGAATCCGAATCCGTCTTCGCCAATTCTATTTTCTTTAGGGACTTTCACATCGTTAAACATCAAAGAATGGGTGTCTGAGCCACGAATACCCAATTTATTTTCCTTAGGACCAACAGTAAAACCGTCCATACCTTTTTCCACAATAAAAGCATTGATGCCTTTGTGCCTTAATTCGGGATGAGTTTGTGCAATAACCAGATAGGTTGAAGCGGTACCGCCATTTGTAATCCAGTTTTTTGTGCCGTTCAGCAAATAATAATCTCCTTTGTCTTCAGCTGTTGTTCTTTGCGAAGTTGCATCAGAACCCGCTTCAGGCTCTGATAAACAGAATGCGCCTATTTTTTCACCCGATGCTAAAGGCTTGAGGTATTTTTCTTTCTGAGCTTCGCTTCCATAAGCTTCCAATCCGTAACAAACCAGAGAATTGTTTACAGAAACAACTACTGATGCGGAAGCATCGATTTTAGAAAGCTCCTCCATTACAAGCACATAGGAGATTGCATCCAGGCCGCTTCCGTGATATTTTTCAGAAACCATCATGCCTAAAAATCCAAGTTCGCCAAGTTTTTTTACTTGCTCTGCCGGAAATTTCTGGTGCTCATCCCGCTCGATTACACCTGGTTTTAACTCCTGGTTAGCAAAATCGCGTGCAGCCTGCTGAATCATTAATTGTTCTTCACTTAATTCAAAATGCATAACATTTATGTATAAAAGGTTAGTATTTCAAATGTAGCATTTCAATTTGAATTTACTGTGGCTGCATAGTAATTATTTTAGTTGATGTGAAACTAAAGCGCTGGCTTAAAAAGTTCCTGAAGCAAGGAAGTTATTCTTAGGCTATTTGTTCTTTGACATTAAAAGAACTGAAAATAAGCTCAAGCCCCCTAAAATTAAAATTAGCAAAAGTTGCGACGAGTGAATGATGGTTGCATAGGCCAAACCGTCCTTAAATGTAACGGAATATAAAACTAAAGCTTGCGCAACCATCCAATGGAACACTCCAATTCCGCCCTGGACAGGCGCTATCATTGCAAAGCTTGAAAATACGAGTGACGTAAAAGCTGCATTAAAACCTAAACCAGATGTGATTTGAAATGCCGAAAAGGCCAGATACAAGGATAACCAATAAAAGAACCAGATTCCGAAGGTGTAAATCATAAATAATGGTTTGTTATTCAGCTTTCTATAAGAATTAAAACCTTGTCTTAATCCTACAAAAACTCTCAAAAATTTCCTGCCCAGCTTCTTTCTTATTAAATAACTCATTAAAGTTATCAATAGGACCACCAATACAAATAAGCCAATTATCCAGAAATAATTTAACGATTTTATCTTATCTGCCGTACTGCTATAAAGGGTATTATAAAGAAAATCAGAAACCAGTTCGTATTGAAAAGTGAGCAATAACAAACCTGACAGAAGCAGAACCAGTACATCAACTAACCTTTCTGTAATAACGGTACCAATTGAAGCAAACATTGGAACTTTTTCTGTTTTCAAAATAACTGAACAGCGTCCGATTTCACCAAAACGAGGCAATGCAAGATTGGCCAGGTAGCCAATGATTACGGCGTGGTAAGTATGCCAGAAACTCACCTTATAGTTAATAGATTGATATAACATTCGCCAGCGCATGGCCCTCAGTACATGTGCAAGCCAAACCGAAATGGTAGAAATTGCAACCCATAAAAAATTTGCATTCCTAATTTCCTGCCAAATCTTATTTAAATCCTGTCCTCGAAATGCAAAGTATAATACACCTAGTCCTAATAGAAATAAGACGATGTACTTAAGCGCTGATTTCGGATAGAATCTCACAAGTTATTTTAGCAAATGATTGTTATCGTCAGGGAAAACAAGTATCGGATTGTATTTTTTTGCTTCATCGATAGGTAAAGAACCGTACGACATAATGATCAGCACATCACCAAGTTGAGCTAAACGTGCAGTTGCACCGTTTAAACAGATGGTACCTGTTCCACGTTCGCCTTTAATTACATAGGTTTCGAAACGGGCACCATTGTTATTATTTACAATTTGCACCTTTTCATTAGCGATAATGTTGGCTGCGTCCATTAAGTCCTCATCAATCGTAATACTGCCTACGTAATTCAATTCCGCCTGAGTTACCCTGACACGGTGTATTTTTGATTTTAATATCGTGATAATCATTTGGCAAAGTTAGTAATAAAAAGGTTGATGGTAAAAGGGTTTGAGGTGGAAGGTTTACACACTAAAAAATAAAAGCGAAATAAAAATCCCAGGCCATTTTATAGAGTAAGCTTCGTATTATTATGGAATAGAATTCATCATGCTACTTTGACAGTAAAATCTTGATCCTATTTAATAATCATATTATCAATGAGCCTTGTTGATCCAACTTTGGCGGCGGCTAGCGCAACCAGATTATCTTCCGCTTTTGATTTCGCTGGCTCTAGATTATGGCCGTTAGCAATGGTAAAATAATCGAGTTCTACACCTTCAATATTTTTATAAAATGATTTTGCACTTTCTTCAAGTTCTTTAAGGGAAAAAGAATCAAAATTATCAATTACATATTGCAGTGATTTGCTTAACACCAAAGCGTTTTTCCTATCTGCTGCAGTTAAATGAATGTTACGGCTACTCATGGCTAATCCATCATCTTCACGAATTATCGGACAGGTTATAATGCTTACCCGCAAATTAAAATGTGCTACCATGGTTTTAATCATCAGTACTTGTTGAAAATCTTTCTGGCCGAACATGGCAATATCAGGCTCAACGGCATCAAACAGCTTCTTCACGATTTGAGTTACACCCTGATAATGTCCTTTTCTAAATTCGCCTTCGAGTAAAAATTCAGCTTTACCTAGGTCAATGTGCCAGTTTTCATCAGCTCCAGTCGGATACATCTCTTCTACACCGGGCATAAATACGCCATCGCAACCGGCATCTTTCAACATGGCTAAATCATGGTCGATAGGCCGTGGGTATTTTTCCAAATCTTTCGGGTCGGTAAATTGAGTGGGATTCACGAAAATGCTACAGATAATGACATCTGCGTGCTCCTGCGCCAATTTAATTAACGAAATATGACCATTATGCAATGCACCCATGGTAGGAACGACAGCAACTTTTTTACCTGCGGCCTTCAGCGGCTTTAAATAAGCTTTAAGCGCTTCTTTTGTTTTAAATACTTCCAAGACAGAAAATATGAGTTAAAGCCGTAAAGGTGTAAATTAATCTAAATGAAACCAAACAAATGCTTGCTATATTGATAAATAGTATTATTATTCTTATCTTTGCAGCTCATTATCTTTTATTTAACTTAATATTTTCTTAGAATATGGAGATGGCAAAAACGAAGCTGCTGATTGTTACACACGAGATGTCGCCTTTCCTCGAGCTTACTAAAATTTCTGAAATTACTCGCCAGTTACCCCAGGCCATGCAAGAAAAAGGATTCGAAATCCGCATCCTGATGCCAAAATTCGGTAACATTAACGAGAGAAGAAATCGTTTACACGAAGTAATACGCTTATCGGGAATGAACATCATTATTGATGACAACGATAACCCTTTAATTATTAAAGTAGCTTCCATCCCGGCTGCACGTATGCAGGTTTATTTCTTGGATAATGAAGAATATTTCCAACGCAAACAGGTATTTGCTGATGCAAGTGGAAAATTCTTCGACGACAATGATGAACGCACAATCTTTTTCTGTAAAGGTGCATTGGAAACTGTAAAAAAATTGGGCTGGGCACCTGATATTGTTCATTGCCACGGCTGGATGAGCTCATTAGTTCCGGCTTACATTAAAACAACTTACAAAAATGATCCTACTTTCAAAAATTCGAGAGTTGTTTACTCTATTTATGAAGGTGGTTTTACTGAAAAGTTAAATGCAAATTTCTCGAAGAAAGCTATAATGGCTAACATGACTGAAGACGATACAAAAGCATTTGAAGCTGCAGACGTTAATAGTTTACACATTGGCGCGGTAAGCCATTCAGACGCAGTCGTTTTGGCAGATGAGAACCTTGACGCAGCTGTGTTAAAATATGTTAAAGATTCAAATAAGCCAATTTTAGCTTATAACTTAACCGAAAATTTTGAAAACTTCTATACTTTTTATGAAGAAATTTCAAATGAAGAATTGGTTTCTGTTGCTTAATCTGGTATATTATTTTTAAATATGAAATTTATAAAACAAGACTTATTAACCCTGTTGATAGGTCTTTTTCTTTTTGCCTCCTGTAAAAACCCCACCAGTGTAGGTTTAGATGTTGATCCTAATTCAGCTATTCAAGGTACTTTAGTTAGTGACCAGTTGGTAAGTTCACAAACTGTAAAGGAACCTGATGTTATAACTTCTAACTTAACACGCTACCCATTGGGGTACATGATAGACCCCATTTTCGGAAAAACTGAGTCAAGTGTAGCCATGACTGTAGTACCTCCGGAACTTAGTTTGGATTTTACGGCAGCGACTTTAGATTCTGCCGTGTTGGTGCTGAATCTGGGAACGCAATTCTATGGTGATACGACATCATCAAAATATAGTATTGATGTTTATCAGTTAGCCAATACCATTACAAAGTATAAATCATCAGACGTTCAAGCACATAGCAGCACACTCCTTGGAAATTTTAACAGTAAAATTTTCCCAAATACGCCAATTAAAATAACAGATGTGGTTACCGGTGGAAAGGATACCCTGCAAACAGTGAAAGCGCAAATCCGAATCCCTTTAAATAAGGCTTTTATTCAAAGTACAATTTTAAGTCTCCCAACTACGGGAACGGCAACAAACATCAAATTCTCAGACTACTTTAAAGGCCTTTACGCTGAAATTAACAAAGCGTCTTCGACAGGAACCGGGGGAATTGCATTTTTAGATTTCGCGAGTTCAAATTCTTATCTCCAATTGGTTTATAAGAAAACCAATTCGTCAAATGGTGTAGATACTCTTTCAAAGAAATTTCCAATCGCAAATGCGAGCGGGCAGGTAATAACGGCAAATATTAAACATGATTACACAGGAACACCTGTGAAAACCCAGTTAGATAATCCGGCATTGCAATACAATGTTACCTATTTGCAGGCCCTTGCAGGTGTGAAGACGAAAATCTCTTTTCCTAACTTAAAAAATTTCACTACTGTTTATGGTAAAGCAGTGATAAATAAGGCTGAACTAATTGTCGACCTAAGTGCGGGAACGTTTGGTTATCCATTTAATGCACCGCAAAGACTATCGCTTTATCGTTGGGATATCGCAGAACAACCTATGAATGTTCCTGATCACGACCAACCCGGCTCCAGTTATGCAGGCGATTCAAGAGCCCTTACCGACCCTGTTTTTGGGGGTTACTACGATGCATTGAATAACAGATACGTTTTTAATGTCAGTGCTTATGTGCAGGACATAATCGACAACAAGAAGGTAGATTACGGTACTTTTTTGGCATCGACATCTTTCACAGAATTTGAAGTGCTCCCATCAGCTTCATCAGCGGCAAGAGCTGTTATCGGTTCTTTCGGAAACGCAACGAATCGCTTAAAACTGAATATTTATTATACGAAGATAAATTAACTTAACTTTAAAATATTCAAAGCTCCACTGCATTGCAGCTGGAGCTTTTTTTTTGAGAAGTTCCGAAAAGATTTTTTAACATGCAAACAATCGTTTGTTTAGTATATTTGGCAGAATAATTTAATTAAAATATGTGTGGAATAGTAGGTTACATAGGCTATAGAGAGGCTTGGCCAATTGTTTTAAAAGGCCTTAAAAGATTAGAATACCGTGGATACGATAGTGCCGGCATCGCGATTATAAACAGTAAAGGCCAAAATACATACAAAAAAGTTGGTAAAGTTTCCGCTTTAGAAGCATTTGCTGAAAACAAAGATAAAACGGGCACAATCGCAATGGGCCATACCCGCTGGGCTACTCATGGCGTACCTTCAGATAGAAATTCACATCCACACACGTCAAATAATGAAAAGCTTTCTATCATCCACAACGGAATCATAGAAAACTACGCTACACTTAAAGAAGAACTTTCGGGCCGCGGACATGAGTTTAAAAGTGATACAGACACCGAAGTTCTAATTCATTTAATTGAAGAAATTCAAAATATAGAACAATTGGACCTTCTTGAGGCTGTTCGTTTAGCCTTAAAAGAAGTTATGGGCGCTTATGCAATCGTAATTATGGACCGGGAAAATCCTGATCGTTTAATTGCGGCGCGGAAAGGTAGTCCGATGGTTATTGGCGTAGGTAAAGGAGAATACTTTATTGCTTCTGATGCGACGCCTATAATTGAATATACTAAAAATGTAATCTACTTAAATGACCATGAAATTGCGCTAATCACAAAGAACGATTTATTGGTTAAAAGACTGGACAACGTAGTTCAAACGCCTCTGATTCAAGAGTTAGAACTCAAATTAGAGATGCTGGAAAAAGGTGGTTTCGATCACTTTATGCTTAAGGAAATTTATGAACAACCCAGATCAATTCGCGACTGTATGCGCGGGCGTATTTATCCCGAAGAAGGAAAAGTACAATTAGGTGGAATTAAAGAGTTTATCGAAAAACTTAAAAATATAGATAGAATAATTATAGTTGCCTGTGGCACCTCTTGGCATGCAGGTTTAGTTGGTGAATATTTAATTGAAGAATATGCCCGGATTCCTGTAGAAGTTGAGTATGCTTCTGAATTTAGGTATCGTAACCCGATTATTACTGAAAAAGATGTGGTAATTGCCATTTCACAATCTGGAGAAACAGCCGACACCATGGCAGCAATAGAGATGGCTAAAGAACGCGGGGCCACCATATTCGGCATTTGTAATGTAGCAGGGGCTTCTATACCTAGATTAAGTCACGCCGGAGTTTATACACACGCAGGACCGGAAATCGGTGTTGCTTCTACGAAAGCATTCACTGCTCAAGTTACCGTTTTAACGCTAATCGCGTTTTACATGGCACAACAAAAAGGGACAATAACTCAATCGAAATTGATAAGCCTGTTGACAGAGTTAGACAATATTCCTGAAAAAATTCAGGGGGCATTGGAATCTAATGATATTATTAAAGAAGTGGCCTCGAAAATCAAAGATTCAAGAAATTGCTTATTCCTGGGACGAGGAAGTGGCTTTCCTGTGGCTTTAGAAGGCGCTCTGAAACTGAAGGAAATATCTTATATTCACGCTGAGGGCTATCCCGCTGCAGAAATGAAACATGGCCCCATAGCTTTAATTGATGAAGAAATGCCCGTTGTATTCATTGCAACTCAGAACTCATCGTACGAAAAAGTAATCAGTAATATACAGGAAGTTAAGGCGCGTAAAGGAAAGGTAATAGCAGTTGTTACTAAAGGCGACACAGAAGTTAGCAAAATTGCAGATTATTGTATTGAGATTCCGGATTCGGATGAAGCTTTTTTACCATTATTAGCTACTATTCCGTTACAACTCTTATCTTATCATATTGCTGTAATGCGCGGTTGCAATGTGGATCAACCAAGAAATTTAGCAAAATCGGTAACTGTAGAATAATAAAGGTATACAATAAAGTCAAGGTTAATGGACCTTGACTTTACTACCTAATCGGTGGTTTAAAAAGGTAAATCTCCATTCGCATCATCTGGCTGGATGGAGAACTCATCTTCGATTTTAGTGTCGTTATTTTGAGACTGGCCTGCAGGATTTACTTGTTCGAAATCACTCTTTCTTCCCAACATAGTAAAATTTTCAGCAACTATTTCGGTTACATATTTTTTAACCTTTTCCTTATCTTCAAAAGAGCGGGTTCTTAATTTCCCTTCTATATAAACAAGTTTGCCTTTTTGAAGGTATTTGGAGGCTACTTCTGCTAGTCCTCTCCATAAAACTATGTTATGCCATTCGGTTTGTTCAATACGTTTACCGTCTTTATTATACGTTTCTGATGTAGCTAAGGGGAAGCTAGCTACAGTGACGCCTCCATCTAGATGCCGCACTTCGGGATCTTTACCCAAGTGCCCGACTAAAATAACTTTGTTAATCCCGGACATAAAATATTTTTTTTTGGTTAGTTTTTATCTTAAATGAGATGATTTAGCGAAGGTTAGTTACGCCTTCATAAGCATCAAAAATATTCCTCTATAAAATTTCTGATTACATTAGGTTGTGGCAAGTCATCCAATACATTTAAAGAAACCCAATTAAGTTCCTTTTGTTTATTAAAGTTAAATATATAATTTTTTAAAGCAAAAAATCTTACATGGATAATTTGGTGTGTTAAAATATGCTTTTTGTAACTTATAAGAGTAATTTCAGACTCTTCCCCGAACGCTGACTTCACTTTTAATTCGAGCATTTCATCTTCTTCTTTTGAAAACCCAATAGCCTCTATACAAGGAAAGTCGTAAAGATGCTGCCATATGTCGCCTGCCTGTCTTTCTCTGACCAGTACTTTACCATCGGCAACACCAACCAGGTAATTAAAATAACGGTGCTTTTTTGGTGCTTTAGCCAGCTTTACAGGCAATTGGCCAACGGCATTATTTTTACGTGCATAACACCCTGTATTCAACGGGCAGTTATTGCAATCAGGTGATTTAGGTTTACATTGAATGGCTCCAAATTCCATGATCGCCTGATTGTAAAGTGCGGGATCATCCTTTAAAAGCAGTTCGTTCGCTAATATTAAAAACTGTTTTTTCCCTTCGATCGAATTTATTGCCGTATCAATACCAAAGTATCTTGCCAGAACACGGAAAACATTTCCATCAACCACAGCCCTGGCTTCGCCTGAAGAAAAAGAAGATATGGCGGCAGCGGTATATTCTCCAATTCCTTTCAATTTAATCAAATCATCATGCAGCGTCGGAAAAATTCCTTTATAATTATTTACAACAATTTGAGCTGTATTATGCATATTTCTACCACGTGAATAATAGCCCAGGCCCTGCCAGAGCTTCAGCACCTTAGCCTCTCCGGCTGCGGCAAAATCTGCCACAGTTGGAAAATTCTCCAAAAACTTTTTAAAATAAGGCAGACCCTGTTCGACACGGGTTTGCTGTAAAATAATTTCTGAAAGCCATATTATATAAGCATCGTTGGTGTGTCGCCATGGAAGATCTCTTTTATTAATCAGGTACCAGTTTATAAGTTCATTTTGGAATGTCATTGATGCAAATTACGGTGTAATTATTTGTTTTTTAAAAAACTTGCAATCAGGTGATAAGGACCAAGATAAAAAAATCATCTTTTATTTCCCTATCTCATTAAAAAGCAATACTTTTGCAACCCCAAAACACTGATAATATTAATACACAATACATAATAAATAATAAAATATGACTAAGGCAGATATTATTTCAGAAATATCAACAAAAACCGGAATAGAGAAGGTTGATGTGCAGGAAACCGTTGAGGCATTCTTCAAGGTGATCAAAACCAGCATGATTGGCGGTGAAAATGTTTATGTTAGAGGCTTCGGAAGCTTTGTTGTTAAAAAGAGGGCTCAAAAAACAGCCAGAAATATCTCTAAAAACACTGCGATAATCATACCTGAACATTTCGTTCCAAGCTTTAAACCAGCAAAAGTATTTGTTGATAAAGTGAAAAACAATTCTAAAAAAATCCAAGTAGAAGCTTAAACTTAGTCACGTGAACAGCAGCATCAGATTAAAACAGACCATAATTATTGGAGCGATTTTATTGCTTGTTGCTTTTCTGTTTACGAGAGATATTAAAGGTTTAGTAAAACCAACCGAAGAAAACGGCAAAATGCCATCATCAGGTCAAGTATCTGAATCGGCAGCTTCTTCCGGGCTAAATATTCAAACAACGTCTGAAGCTGCGAAAAATATAATTAATAAAAATTTAGCAACTGACATTACAGCCTTAGAAAATAGTTATAAAGGTGCAACAGGCGCTCAGAAAATTGAACTTGCGCAACAACTGGCTCAAAAATGGGACGATGTTGAACAGTTGACACCATCAGCATTATATTTGGAAGTTGTAGCAGAAGCAAAACCATCATCAATAAATTGGTTAGCATCAGGCAACAAATTTTTAAAGGCTTTTGAAAGTACACAAGATAGTTTAGCGCAACCTGCATTATTGCAGAAAGCAAATACTTCTTTCACAAAAGCGCTGGCACTGGACAAAGAGAATATAGATGCCAAAACAGGATTGGGTGTTACAATAGTTAATGGCTTAGGCGCACCCATGCAAGGTATTGCAATGCTGCTTGAAGTGGTTGCTAAAGATCCTAAGAACGTGAAAGCGAATATGAACCTAGGTTTATTTTCGATTAAATCAGGTCAGTTCGACAAGGCAATTCCCCGTTTTAATACGGTCATTGCAACGGCTCCGACACCTGAAGCCTATTTCTACCTGGCTACGGCCCTGGAGAATTTAAACAAAAACAAAGAAGCTGTTGAAGCCTATTTAACAAGCAAAAAATTAGCGGCAAACCCGACTTTATCATCATTTATCGATAAAAAGGTTGCTGAACTAAAAAATAAAATTAATTAACAGATTAATAAAAACATTTAAAACTCAAAATTATGCCAAGCGGTAAAAAAAGAAAAAGACATAAAATGGCTACGCACAAACGTAAAAAACGTTTAAGAAAAAACAGACATAAGAAAAAATAGTTTCTTATTTTGATTTAGCCTTTTAAACCTTGTAGCGTATGCTATGAGGTTTAAACACTTATTTACGAATTCCGTCGTAAAGTTTTGGCTATATCACTGTATTTATTTTACTATCCATTTGTTAATAGGCGAAAGCCTTAAATCTGTAGCTGTTGGTAAAAGAATTAATTATCAATTCGACTCCTGCCGGAGTTACCATAGCTTTGATTGAAGACAAACAACTTGTTGAGCTTCATAAAGAACAAATCAATAATAACTATGCCGTAGGGGATATTTATTTAGGTCGCATTAAAAAAATCATGCCCGGCCTGAATGCTGCTTTTGTGGATGTTGGTTATGAAAAAGATGCGTTCCTGCATTATTTTGATTTAGGCCCTCAGGTACAATCTTTAATTAAGCTAACTAAGATCAAGCGTAATGGCTCGGTTACAGGCACACTATTAGATAATTTAAAACTCGAATCTGACATCAATAAGGCGGGTAAAATTTCTGATGTGCTTAGTAAAAACGTGCTGCTGCCTGTACAAATTGCTAAAGAGCCAATTTCTACCAAAGGACCACGTTTGAGTTCTGATCTATCAATTGCCGGCAGGTATGTGGTACTGGTGCCCTTCTCCAATACCATATCCATATCAAAAAAAATAAAAAGTAATACTGAACGTAATCGGTTAAAGAAGATTATAGAAAGTATTAAACCCCAAAATTTTGGGGTAATTATCAGAACCGTTTCTGAAGGAAGAGGTGTTGCTGAAATGCAAAAAGACCTGTTGGATCTAGTTGCTAAATGGGAGATATTTGTTAAAAAATTGCCTTCAACTGAACCTTCAAAACGGGTTTGGGGTGAGATGGACAGGTCGTCTACGCTAATACGTGATATTCTGAATCCAGACTTTACAAATGTTTATGTAAGTACACCTGAATTGTTCGATGATATCCGGTCTTATGTACACGATATTTCCCCTGAAATGGAAAAAATCGTGAAACTTTACAAACATAAAGAGCCTATTTTCGACCATTTTGGAATTGAAAAGCAGATTAAAAATGCTTTTGGAAAAACGGTGAACCTTCCTGGTGGTGCTTATTTAGTTGTGGAACATACCGAAGCCTTGCATGTTATTGATGTAAACAGCGGCAATCGTACGGCAAGTAAAGAGAATCAGGAGGAAAATGCCTTACAGGTAAATAAGGAGGCGGCAAAAGAGATTGCCCGTCAACTGCGTTTACGCGATATGGGCGGCATTGTGGTGATCGATTTTATCGACATGCATAAACCAGCAAACCGTAAAATATTATTCGATTATCTGCGTGACCTGATGTTGCTGGATCGTGCAAAACATACCATTTTACCACCTAGTAAGTTTGGTCTGGTTCAAATTACCCGGCAGCGTGTCCGCCCGGAAATGAACATTGTTACTGTAGAAAAATGCCCGGCATGCGGTGGAACAGGTGAGATAAAAGCAAGTATTGTTCTTATGGACGATATTGAAAACAACCTTAATTATATTTTAACAGAACAAAATGAGAAAGGTGTTACGCTTTGTGTACATCCTTACATTGAAGCTTACATTACAAAAGGCATTTTTAACTTACAACGCCGGTGGTTTTTTAAATATGGCCAATGGGTAAAAGTTAAAGCAAAATCTGCTTATTATTTAAATGAATTTCATTTTATCTCATCAAAAGATGAAGAAATAAAGCTGTAAAATTAAGCTTATGTAATTAAAGCCTGATGCTGATAATAATGGCATCAGGCTTTTTTTGTGAAAATGATTTGGCATTTGCGGCCTTTTAAATTTAAATTCGTAATCCGATACCTATTGGATCTAAACCTGAAATCAAATTGGCAAAAACAAAAACGGCTTATTTCTGCCAGAATTGTGGACATGAATCGGCTAAATGGCTTGGTAAATGCCCTTCATGCAATCAATGGAATACCTTAGTAGAAGAAATTGTAGAAAAAAATCCTGCTAGCATACCCACATGGAAAAATGATAATGTTGCTGCAAGAAAGTTGAGTAAACCAAGCAAAGTCGTTGAAATTGAAAGTTCTCCTGAACGCCGAATGCCTACAGGAGATAAAGAACTGGATCGCGTTCTGGGCGGAGGCCTCGTGGAGGGATCTTTAATTTTAATCGGTGGCGAACCTGGAATCGGCAAATCAACACTGATGCTACAGCTGGCTTTAAACTTAAAGGGTAAAAAGCTTTTGTATGTATCAGGTGAAGAAAGTGAGCAGCAAATTAAAATGAGAGCAGAGCGTATTACTGAATCGCCATCCGCAGACTGCTATATTTTAACAGAAACATCCACACAGAATATTTTCAAACAGATTGAAATTCTTGAACCCGAAATTGTTGTTATTGATTCTATTCAAACCCTTCATTCTGCTCACATTGAATCGACGCCAGGGAGTGTTTCACAAGTTCGCGAATGTACTGCGGAATTGCTTCGGTTTGCGAAAGAAACCGGCACTCCTGTGTTTTTAATCGGACATATTACAAAAGATGGCGCCATTGCGGGCCCAAAAATTTTAGAGCACATGGTAGATACTGTTCTCCAGTTTGAGGGCGACAGGCATCATGTTTACCGAATCCTGCGTTCTATTAAAAACCGGTTCGGAGCCGCAGCGGAATTGGGTATTTACGAAATGCAGGGAAGTGGTTTAAGGGAAGTATCCAATCCCTCAGAAATATTGTTGACACAGCGAGATGAAGAACTTAGCGGCATCGCTATTGCTGCTATGCTTGAAGGCGCTCGTCCAATGCTGATCGAAACACAAGCCCTGGTAAGCGCCGCAGCGTATGGCACACCACAACGCTCTGCTACCGGCTTTGACACGAAAAGAATGAATATGCTTTTAGCTGTTTTGGAAAAACGTTGCGGCTTCCGGTTAAGCACCCAAGACGTTTTCTTAAATATTGCCGGGGGTATAAAGGTTGAAGATCCGGCAATCGATTTGGCTGTGCTGATCGCCGTTATATCTTCAAATCAGGACATCCCAGTTTCTTCTAAAAATTGCTTTGCAGCAGAAGTCGGTTTATCAGGTGAGATAAGGGCAGTAAATAGAATAGAACAAAGAATTGCAGAAGCTGATAAATTGGGCTTTGAAGTTATTTATATTTCAAAGTATAATATGAAAGGCATAAATATTGAAAAATATAACCTCGAAATCAGGGCAGTGAGTAAAATAGAGGAAGTTTTTGGTCTTATCTTCGGTTAAATCACCTTAAATAAATGGGGAATATAGTAGCCGGATTTCTACACTTAAAATATTATTCCCCCTATTTCCCCAATTCAAATTAGAATCTAAGAGCATGGGAATAATTTAATTATCTGATATTCAAATAATTATAAATTTAATAACCATCAAACGTATTTTGGAAGAACATTTGTCTTAACTGTTATGATGTAAGTCATGGGATGTGACATACAACAATAGGGATGATTCTCCTCGTTAGCCAGTGCTAGCGAGGATTTTTTTATCTTCACTATTAAAAAATATTAAATAACTTTGAGTCAGATAAATAACTGAAACTAGTAACGATAAAATACCGCTATGAAAAAAATTATTTTAAGCTTAAGTTTTTGCTTAATCTGTGCATTCGCTTTTGCACAAACTTCGTTTACAGGCCAAAAGTTTGGCGAAAATGTAACGCCTGGCAATGTTAAACCTGTATCAAAAATGGAATCTTCAATGGGTGATAAAACAACCTCTGATATGAAAATAGAAGGTAAGGTTGTGGATGTTTGTAAAAAGAAAGGTTGCTGGATGACATTAGAAATGCCTAATGGCGATCCAATGCGTGTAACGTTTAAAGATTATGCATTTTTTATGCCGATGGATGTTGTAGGCAAAAAAGTTGTTTTAGACGGTATCGCAAAGAAACAAACCATATCTGTGGAAACCTTACGTCACTACGCGGAGGATGCAAAGAGAACACCTGAAGAAGTTGCTAAAATTACAGATCCAAAAAAAGAACTTGCTTTTGAAGCAAAAGGTGTTGTAATCTTAGATAAATAAGTGTCGAGACTAAAGTAAAAATGGCCTAAACTTTTTAAGTTTAGGCCATTCTTTTTTAATTCAATTTGCGGCTATAAAACCCAATTCCAGCCAAAAGTATCCGGAGTTAAACCATAACGGATGTCATTTAATTTCTTGGCAATACCATTAGAAATCGTTCTGGTTGACGCATCAGTAAGCTTATAACTTTTACCTAAATAACCTATTTCACCAATATGTGTAACAGTTGCAGCTGTTCCTGCAGCAAAAGCTTCTGTCAAACTACCGATCTCAATCCCTTCAATTACCTCTTTAACCGACACTCTACGCTCTTCCACTTCAATACCAGCAGCAGTTGCTAGTTTAATGATTGTATCTCTGGTAACGCCATCTAAAACTGTACTACGAACAGATGGTGTAACTAATTTACCGTTAATAACAAAAATTAAATTTGCTGTTCCAGCTTCTTCAATGTATTCATGATTGATGGAATCTGTCCAAATTAACTGATCATAACCCTCTTTTTTGGCTTGTTCAAAAGGATAAAGTGAACGGGCATAATTACCAGCAGTTTTAGCAAAACCTACACCTCCTTCATCAGCTCTGGTAAACTCGGTTTCTATTTTAACTTTTAAAGCGCTGCTGTAATATGGGCCTGTTGGTGTTGTAAGCAAAGCAAATTTATAAGTATCAGATGCTTTCACGCCCAGATAAGGGTCTGTAGCGAACATCACTGGCCGGATATAAAGTGCATAATCCTCCCGCGACGGAACCCATTTTTCATCAACATTTATTAATGCTGCTAAACCTTGCATAAAAATCTCCTCAGGTATTGTTGGCATAGACATTCTCGCAGCTGATTTATTAAAACGTTCGAAGTTTTTATCTGCACGAAAAACACTAATTTTTCCATCTGGTTGGCGGTAAGCCTTCAAACCTTCAAAAATAGCCTGACCGTAATGAAGGGCTGAAATTGCAGGGCTCATTGGAATCGGTCCATAAGGTGCAACCTGCAGGTTTTTCCACTCGCCATCTTCGTAATCAGCGGTGAACATATGGTCGGTAAAAACTTTACCAAAAGGTAATTGCGAAAAATCTGTTACCGACAAACGCGTCTTTTCCGCTTTGGTAACTTTTATATCTAATGTCTCGATCATTATTTTAAATTTTGAATGGATGAACGATCGAATGAATGTGTGTTTTACTCTATCATTCTCTAATTCATTAATTCCCTCATTCTGTCTTTAATTATTTTTCGCAAATTAAGAAAAAAAGAGGTTTTTTTATAGCTTTTAACGATATTAATCTTTGTTCTTTAGTGTTTTAAGCACACTAATTACCCAGCCCTTACCCCATTCTTCCACTTGTTCGTCTGTCCATAAAAAAGGGTAGAAAATTCTTTTTTGAAAACGCGGAGGCAGGTATTTCTGCCAGTTCGTTCCACCAGTGGCAGCAACGTCGACCGGATCTTTTTCCAGGTAGCGAACAGCAGATTTATAATGAGCCAGCGGCCACTCCACATTTATATATAAATCGAGCCTGCGAAGCTCATCGGCCAAAGCAGAAACATCACTGCCATTTACCTGGAATTGCTGGTACAGCGCAGAAAAGTTGGTGCGTATTCTGTCTTTTGCGAGTTGTAAAAACTGAGCTGAATATTTTTGAATAAACTGTTTTAAAGTTAATGTTTCTTTACCTGACGATAGTTCGGTAGCCCCAAACTTCCAATAGATGTTTTCGAACTGCTCTTCTAAAGTTGCGGTACTTAATTCTACTCTTTTACTTTTATCAACTAAACGAATAAAATCCGTTGCACAAATTTCTATCATTCTATACTGCCCTGATTGAAAACCACTGGCTGGTAGCAGAGACATCCTGAATTTTAGAAATTGTTCTTTCTCCATTCCCTCGACCATAACTTCGAAAGATGTTGTTAAAGCATTGAAATAAGCATTAATTCTTTTTACACGAGCCGTAAAAAAATCGATTGTTAAATTTTTATGATTTGCAATTTGTTTGCATTCGTGCAAGGCTAACTTAAAGTATAGTTCCGTTATCTGATGGTACATGATAAAAATTTCTTCATCAGGAAACGGGGTTTTTGGGCTTTGCAAACTCAACAACGTATCCAGATGAATATAATCCCAGTAGGTTAAAAAATCCGCATACAATAATCCATCAAGATACGAGGCCATATCCTGACCCATTGCGGTGTACTTTTCCTGAAGCTGGTTGAGTTTATCTTTTATATCGTTGGTAAATTCCATTCAAAAAATTTAAATTGTTAGGTAAGTTTAACTTTCGCCAAGTACATTCCACCGAGTATGGCAATTGTACAAAGCAAAAAGTTTATTAAGATATTCAGAAGCGCAAGGTTTATATTTCCAGCTTTATATAGATTAAGTGTTTCTAAAGTATAAGTTGAATAAGTGCTAAATCCACCGCAAAAACCAGTTATAAAAAAGAGCTTTAAATTGTCTGACAAAAGCGTTCGTTGCATAAATAACCCAAGGAACAAGCCCATTAACAAGCAACTTAAAACGTTAGCCGTAAGCGTTGCAAATGGAAAGCTGGAAAGGCGATGGGCGTAAATTTTGGTTGTAAGAAAGCGGATTAAACTTCCAAGGCCACCACCAATAAAAACAATTAAAATCTGCTTCATAGTTTTAATATAAAACTCTGAACTTAATTGTATGCTCAATTTTTTTTAGCGCTTTGAATAGCTGCTTATCATATTCTGTATTGATATCCGTTATTGCATAGCCAATTTCGGTATTCGTCATTAAAAACTGGCCAACGATATTGATGTTATGTTTAGCAAAAACAGTATTAATTTGCGCCATTATACCAGGAACATTCTTATGAATGTGAATTAAGCGATGTGATTTATCAATTTTTGGCAACTGAAGATTAGGATAATTACTGCTCAGGTAAGTCGCACCAGTATTCATAAAATCAATCATTCTTTTAGGAATAAAATCAATATTCCGTGGATTTGCCTTTACGTCATCAAAAATTACAATACCCATTTTGGTACAGAGAGCAGCATCAACTTTATTTTTAGAGTTACCCAAATAACCTATCGTTTTTAGCTTTATTGCATCTTTTAACTGTTCTTTCTCTATTTTCTCTCCATCTGCCAAAAGAATAACACCAACATCTTTAACATATTTTTCTTCAAATGAGGATTTATGCCTAATCGACAAGCCATCATTTTTAAGTAACGCAATGCTGTGAGCATCAACCTCGCCTATAACCAAGCAAAGAATTCTATTTTTCGGGTAAGAAATCGCCCTTGGCAAGTTGTTAACATATAAAAATTCATCAAAGCTGGGTGTGATGTGGTCAGCTTTTTCGATGATTGTCTGCCTTGCAATATTTTCTGTAAAAGCAAAAAACTTATTGATCATTCCGCTTTCGCGAAGCTGAAAATCAGAATATCCGTCGCCAATGCCGAATAATTCGCCTTCCAGTTTCAAATGCTGAAGAAGTTTTACTTTACCACCTTCTTCACTAAGCGGATTGGCATGGTCGTAATCTATAATTTTGCCATCACCTGTGGTTACGAAGGTATTAGCATAAATATTTTCTTTTTTGATATGATATTGACTTACAACGGGCGTTATAAACTCTTTAAATCCACCAGAAACGATTAAAACCTCATCGGCATGTTTTTTAAAGAATTCGGCATTCCGGGAGAAAGAAATCGAGACCTTTTTCTTCAGGTGTTTAATCAGTTGTTTTAAATGATCTTCGTTTGCCTCTAATAATTTAACGCGTTGGGCTAAACTTTCGGAGAACGAGAGTTTACCTTCCATTGCCTGGTTCGTATAATCTTCAATTTTTTGGAAGATCGACTCCTTTTCGGGATGTTTTTTTAACGATATTCTGGCAAGTTCGTCCAGGGCTTCAACCTGAGTGAAGGTACTGTCGAAATCGATGATGTAATAGGCTTTTTTCTGCATTGCAAACTGTTAATCGGAGCTATAAACTGTCGAGCTGAAATTATATATTTGTTTCTAATATGCGCAAAGATAATAATCATGAGGTGAATACCTGTCCTTCCTGTAAAACTAAGTTTGAAGGTAAGTTTTGCCACAACTGCGGTGAAAAAGTATTTCATGAGAAAGATTATACCATCAAAAAATTTATAGAACAAACTGTAGATATCTTTACGCATTTTGACGGCAAGTTTGTCCGTTCGATAAAGTACATTTTTACGAAACCAGGCTTTCTGACACAACAAAATATGCAGGGCATCAGGGTTAAATATGCCAAGCCCATGCAAATATTTTTGCTTGCCAACGTTTTGTTTTTCTTTATCACGCATATAATTGGGGTAACCGATTACACGCCGAATATTGGTGATGAAAAATTTGGCGCAATTAGTAGTTATTACATTTTTAAATGGCTTAGTCCTTTGGATAACTGGATTGTGAAACAGATAGGCGTTTTAAAAGACATCAAACTGGAACATTTTGGGATAAATGTTAATGAGTTTGCTAATAGGTTTTGGTTAAATAGTTATATATACAGCAAATCCTTTATTATATTGCTAATACCGTTTTCAGGAACAGCAATTTATTTATTTTTCAAGAACAGGTTTAAGTATTTCTCAAATGCCCTGGTTTTTACCGCTCATTTCGTATCTTTTCAATTGATTGTTTTTTCAGTGTTATCGATTTTTAGATACAGGTATGAAATAAATGTTTTTCAGCCGTTTACCTGGCTGTTGTACCATGAAGAGGTAAGGCCAGTTACAGAATTTTTCTTCGGTTCGAAATTTGAATTAGTACATATGCTCTACTGGATACCATATCTATTTATTGCTTTTAAGAGAATTTTCCAAGATGAAAGCAGACTGCTGATATTTATTAAAACTTACTTTGTTGCAAGAATACTTTTTTTCATAACCTTCATTTTCTATAAAAAACTATTAATTGTTTTAACGCTACTACTAATGCATTAGGCCAGCTCAGCTGTAATCTCCCGGATGCTCTGATTAATTGGTTTAAACTGGATGCCAGTTGCTGCAATTACTTTTTCGTTGCTGTAATAACTTAACGATAAACTACTTGATGCAGTATCTTTTGTAATTGAGGGTTGTTTGCCAGTAAAGACTGAAAAGAACTTCAGCGCCCTCCATGCAATTCCAAGCATCCATGCTTTGGCTTCCTTTTTTGGTGCTTCAACATTAAAACCTTTTGCGATTGCTGCAAATAAATCTTTATAGTGGTAATTATCTGAAGAAATAATATATCGTTCTCCCACAGTTAGATTTTCCATCAAGAGTATCATGGCTTTTGCAACATCTTCTACATCAACAAAGCCAGAAGCACCGTCGGTGTAGAAAGGAAAGCCGCCTTTTATCAACTTAAAAATTGCACCACTTCCTTCAAAACCTGCATTTTTTCCAATAATTATTGATGGATTTACAATTATTGCATTCAAACCTTCAGTAATGCCGCGCCAAACTTCCATTTCTGATTCATATTTCGACAAGCCATAGGCATGGGCTTTTGAATCATACTCCCAAAAGTCTTTCTCTGTAATCTGCTTACCTTTTTTAGCGTCGCCTAAAGCAGCAACAGAACTTACATGCAACAAGCGGCAGTTTTTTTCTATGCAAAGGTTAACAATATTGGATGTGCCATCGATATTAACATGAAAAAGTTGCTTTTTATCCTTCGGATTTAGGGAAACGAATGCTGCGCAGTGAAACACTTTGGTAATGCCCATAAAAGCCTCATCGAGTGTTGCAGGCTCATTAATATCGGCTTCGAACCAATCGACCAGCTTATTATTTTGGATGATTAACGGAACTTTCGAAGTTGCTCTCCTTAATGCCCGAACAGCTAAACCACTATCCGTTAACTGTTTTATTAATTCAGATCCTAAAAATCCCGTGCCTCCGGTTACCAGTATCATTTATTTTTTTCAGGCTATAGATGAAAATACGCATTCAAAAATAGATATTTGAAGCGATAGTTTTAAATATATGTCATTAACCGATTTTTTTTCACCCTTAAATGCCGAACAGTTTACACCAAAAGATGGTTTTTACACCAGTCAATTGGGTTTAAAGACACAATTTTACATAGAAACATTTCCCGATTTGGAGGAAACCAAATTCGACATTGCCATTTTTGGTGTACTTGACGGACGCAGCGCGATAAACAATGAGGGTTGCGGACTTGGTCCGGATTATTTTCGGGAAAAGTTCTACAAGCTAAATGAAGGAGCTTTTGTGAGCCGTTTAGTAGATTTGGGGAATATACGCCCGGGTGCAACCCTTGCCGACACTTACATTGCAGTTAAGATGGCCGTAAGCGAATTGATAAAAAACGACATCATTCCAATAATTATAGGGGGTGGTCAGGATATAACTTATGCCCAGTATATGGGTTATGAAAATTTAGAGCAGAAAGTCGATTTGGTTATTGTGGATAATCAATTTGACATTGATGATGATAATCATGATGGCATTGCAACACGTTCTGATTGTTACCTGAATAAAATCTTCCTCCATCAGCCTAACTATCTTTTCAATTTCAGCAATATTGGTTATCAAACTTATTTTGTAAATCAGGAAAGTTTAAGCGTAATGGATAAGCTTTATTTTGACGTTCACCGGCTAGGAGAATTCGCCCAGGACATTACTTTAACTGAACCCATCATCCGTAATGCCAACATGCTGAGCTTTGACATTGGGGCTATTCGATCTGCGGATGCGGTGGCAAATGCCAATACCACGCCTAATGGCTTTGATGGAGAAAAGGCCTGTAGAATTGCCCGCTATGCCGGGATGAATGATAAGCTGACCTCAATAGGATTCTATGAATTTAATCCTGCGTATGACCGTAACGGGCAAACAGCCTTTCTATTGGCACAAATGGTCTGGTATTTTATCGAAGGATTCTACGCCCGCAAGAAGGATTTTCCATTAACGCCTAAGTCTCAATTCATAATCTACAGAACCAGTTTAAAAGATGGTTCGGGCGAAATGACGTTTGTAAAGAGTAAAAAATCAGATCGCTGGTGGATGCAGGTTCCTTATCCTACGGGGCAATCTCAAAATGAGCGATACCACCTGGTACCCTGCAGATATGATGACTATCAAACTGCAATAAATGGAGATATGCCTGATTTATGGTGGCGCACCTATCAAAAGTTAACATAATTTTACAGAAAGTAACGCATTAAGATATTACAAATATTTATCTTTACGAAAGACGATTAAATTACAACCATGAAAAAATTACTTTTATCTGCAATGGCCTTATTACCATTGGCTGCATTAGCTCAAAAGCCATTTACCATTAAGGGTGATGCCAAAGCTTTAAAAACAGGCGACAAAATATATTTTGTTTATACCACAAATAGCGAACGCAAAACCGATTCGGCCGTTGTTGCAAATGGTAAATTTGAATTCAAAGGAACCGCAGCCGATCCGGTTATGGGAAACTTGTTTAAAAATATTAATCCTTACGTTAAAGGAACCAATACCCGCAACATGGATTATGCAAGTTTATATGTTGAGCCGGGAAACATTATAATAAGCTCGGCAGACTCAATTAAATCCATTAAGGTTACAGGCACGCCTGCAAACAATGATAACACTAAACTTAAAGCAAGTTTAAAGCCTGCAACGTCCAAATTGGATGCAATAAATGCGGAATATGAAAACCTAAGCGAAGCGCAGAAACAAGACAAAGCTGTTGTAGCAAGCATTAGAGAAAGATATGGCAAAGCGGCAGACGAAACTACACCTATTTATTTAGAATTCGCCAAAAGCAATCCAAAGTCTTATGTGAGCCTAATGTCCTTGGCACAGTTAGCAAGTGATCCTGACCAGGTTGCACAAGTTGAAGCAATTTTTCCGACTTTAAGTCCGGAACTTAGGGCTACAAAAACAGGAACAACTCTGGCAAAGACTTTTGAAGCATCTAAAAAAACCGCTGTAGGCGTAATGGCAATGGATTTTACTCAGAATGATCCTGATGGAAAACCAGTGAAATTATCAGATTTTAAAGGCAAGTATGTGTTGGTAGATTTCTGGGCTTCCTGGTGTGGCCCATGCCGTCAGGAAAACCCGAATGTAGTTGTAGCTTACAACAAATTTAAAGACAAAGGCTTTACAGTTTTAGGTGTTTCTTTAGATGGTGGAACAACGAAAACGACTAAAGAAGCATGGAAAAAAGCAGTTGAAGATGACAAATTAACATGGACACATGTTTCTGATTTACAAGGATGGAGTAATGAAGTTGCCGTAATGTATGGCATTCGCTCAATTCCTGCTAACTTTTTAGTTGATCCGACAGGTAAAATAATTGCAAAAGGTTTAAGAGAAGAAGCTTTACAAACTAAACTTCAAGAACTTTTAGGTAGCAAAACAAAATAATTAATTTCTGCCACTCAAGGCGTTTAAAAAATTAAAGCCCCGATAAAAATCGGGGCTTTAATTTTTTTGTCATTTTATTATGCCGACTTTAGGAAATCAAGTGCATTGATGAAATAGTTTTCCATGCCTTCATACGGGTCTTCACCGGGAATCCAGGAGGCAAATTTCCAATATTCCCATTTACCGCCATCTAACAATGGCGGAACTAAGAGAAAATATTGCTCTTCATTCCGACCGCCAACAACAATGCTCCGGGCCAGTTTAACTGCGACATCTAAAAGTTCATCATTGTTTATCCAAATCTCTATAACTTCAGGGTCGATATCTTTCAGGAAGCCAACATATTCCGTTGATTCAAAGGATGGTTCGATATTTTCATTTGGTGTGGCAAAGCCGTTGGTAATTGTAAGAAAGTCTTTATAATCTTTTGGTAAGGTGATTTGTAGTCTTTCTTCCAGCTGTTTTATTTCAGCTGCGGAGGCTGGCTCGTTTCCTAACCATTTAGACTTCATTTGCTCGTCAGTAAAAGTAAATTCACCTTGTTTAATGGCTATTTCTGAAATCTTTTTAAGTATCTTTTTCAAATTGGCAGGCTTTAAAATTAAATTAGATCGAAACCAATATCTTCCCTGAAATATTTACCATCAAAATAAATTCTACCGGCATCAGCTGTTGCACATTGTAATGCTGTAAACATATCCTTTTGTAAACTGGTAATAGCGATAACACGACCTCCATTGGTTTTAACAATATCGTTCTCAAGTAAAGTACCTGCATGGAATGCGTTGGAATGGCGAAGGTTTTCTATACCTGAAATGGCTTTCCCTTTTAGATATTCACCCGGATAACCCCCAGCAACAATCATTACTGTAGCCGCGGTTTGATCAGAAATAACCAAATTTACCTGATTAAGTTGCTTGTTTGCCGTCGCGATAAACAATTCTACCAGGTCATTTTCAATCCTGGGAATTACACTTTCCGTTTCCGGATCGCCCATACGCGCGTTGTATTCAATTACATAAGGCTCTTCACCAACCTTTATCAGTCCAAAAAAGATGAAGCCTGTATAATTAATATTGTCCTTTTTTAAACCATCTACAGTAGGTTTAATAATTCTTTCTTGAACTTTTGCCAGAAACTTTGGTGTCGCAAACGGGACTGGTGAAATTGAGCCCATGCCGCCGGTATTTAACCCGGTATCGCCCTGTCCGATTCTTTTATAGTCTTTAGCCGATGGAAGTGTTATGTAATTCTCGCCATCAGTTAAAACAAAAACTGAGAGTTCTATCCCACTTAGAAATTCTTCGATGACTACAGTTGTACCTGCAGCACCAAATTTACCTCCAAGCATCAGTTTTAATTCTTCCTGAGCTTCAATGGTTTCTGTGCAAATTAAAACACCTTTACCTGCTGCCAAACCATCGGCTTTTAAAACAACTGGAAGTGCGTGCGTTTGAAGGTAAGCCAAGCCATCTTCCAAAGTTTCTGGTGTAAAAGATTTCGAAGCCGCTGTTGGAATACCGTGGCGTTCCATAAATTGTTTAGAAAAATCTTTGCTGCCTTCTAAAATTGCACCTTCTTTTTTTGGTCCAATTACAGGAATATGCGCAATAGCCTTATCCGCCAGGAAAAAATCGTGAATGCCGTTTACTAAGGGTTCTTCAGGACCGACAACAACCATTTCAATGTTCTCAGCAAGGACAATTTTCCTGATGGAATCAAAATCGTTTACATTGATGTTGATGTTGGTACCAAAAGCGCCTGTACCACCATTTCCGGGAGCAATAATTAATTTATGACATAGCGGAGACTGGCTTATTTTCCAGGCGAATGCACTTTCCCTGCCACCTGAACCTAATAATAAGATATTCATATGGGCAAAGATAATATTTTACTATAAAGTAGCGAGTATCAAGTCGCAAGACATCAAGGTTTAGCTACCTTTTGCGCTTCTTGTCATTTGTTCCAACATATCCCACATCTCGCTGGGAATTGCTTCTAACCCGTTCATTTGCCCAGCACCTTGCAACCATTCTCCCCCGTCAATAGTAACGATTTCCCCATTGATGTAACCCGAAAAATCGCTTACTAAAAATGCAGCCAGATTGGCGAGTTCCTGATGTTCGCCAACTCTTTTTAGGGGTACACGATTCTTGAAATCAAATTTTTTTGCCAAATCTCCGGGCAAAAGCCTTTCCCAGGCGCCTTTTGTTGGAAATGGACCTGGCGCAATTGCGTTTGTACGGATACCGTATTTACCCCACTCAACGGCAAGCGATCGGGTTAAGGCCAAAACGCCCCCTTTTGCACAGGCTGATGGCACTACATAAGCTGATCCGGTAAAAGCGTAAGTTGTAACGATGTTTAAAACTGTTGCCCTTTGTTTTTCTTTTATCCAGTGTTTGCCGAAAGCAAGCGTACAATTCACTGTTCCTTTGAGAACAATATCGATAATTGAGGAAAATGCATTGGCTGATAACCGCTCTGTTGGTGATATAAAGTTACCTGCAGCGTTATTTAAAAGCACATCAACCTGCCCAAACCTTTCGATTGTTTTAGCAAGCACATTTTCAACCTGTTCTACTTCGCGTACATCACAGGCGACTGCAAGGACCTTTCCACCGGTTTTTTCCTCCATTTCATCAGCAGTTTTTTGTAAAACATCCTGCTTACGACTGGTAATTACAAGGTTTGCACCTAACTTTAAAAAGTAAATACCCATAGCTTTTCCCAAGCCGGTTCCACCTCCGGTAACGACAATGGTTTTGCCTTCCAGGGCACCGTCTCTAAGCATTGGTTGATTGAAGGCGAACATAGTATCTGGCGATTTTGAATGGTAATTGATTAATTATTGGAGTAGGTCCACTGAAAACTGAAATTGTTAACGGTGAACATTACTTTCTTTGAAGGTTTTCCAAAATGGTTTTTAAAATATGACGTGTAGCTGGCGACCACCACTGCTCAAGCATCTTATCGAGCGTAGCCGACTGATCTGCACTTACAGCAGCAATTAATTCCTGACGAATATTTAATTTACTTTGCGACCAGGTGTTGCTTTCTAGCTCCATAAACTTTTTAATTTTCCGCTCTGCAGCTGTGAGCAAACTTTCTCCTTTAACCAATTCATCGATTAAACCAACTTTTAAAGCCTCATCAGGATTGTATAACTTTCCGGTAAGCAAACTTTGTGTCGCTTCGGCCTTACCAATCCAAAAAGAATAGAGTTGGAAAATACTGTTTGGAACGATGATTCCAACCGGAACTTCATTCAAACCAATAATATATTGACCTTCTGCCATCACGCGGTAATCGCAAGCCAGAGCCATTACACAACCACCTGCCGGACTATGTCCACTGATTGCAGCAACTATTGGTTTTCTGAACGAAACCAGGTTAGCCGTAAACGCCAAGAATAACTTCCAGAAAGACCTGGCTTCTTCTTCATTATAGTTGTAAAGCTCTATTAAATCTAAACCTGCAGAAAAAAATGGTGCTGAACCCGTTAAAATAACGCCTCCAATATTATCATCAGAAGCAATATTTTTCAGCATATCATCTAGCTCAGCAATCAACTCGCGGTTTAATGCGTTCGATTTTCCCCTGGCTAAAGTTATGGTAGCCAATCGTCCAGTAACACTAACTTTTATCGTATTCATGTTAAATAGTTTCTAGTTTGAGTATGGAATAACAAGCACAATAGTTATGCATGCATACTAATTCAAATTTATTTATTTTTTCCTATTTAACACTATAAGTGTAAACCTTTCTTGCCAATTGACCAGATAAATCAATGCCTTCTATTATCATTCTATAATCCCCGGCTTCATTAGCATTATAAAATTCGAATGTTCCGTTACCTTTATCATCAGTAATTATTTCAGGATTCCAATACACGGTACTTCTTGTATCATTTATGTCCAATTGGTCAGGATTGTCATATTTGGGCACATAAAATATTTTAGCGATAGAAATCCCTTTGGGATTTAGACTAAGCATGCCTTCAGCCTGATATTTATCGCTGACACCCTTTTTGGTTGTAATTACAAGTACGCCTCCACTAGCATCTAAGCCGTAAATCGTTGTCAGTGCAACCGTTTTTAAAAGCTCTATACTTTCAATATCTGCTGGCATTAATCCATCTAATACCGCAGGGTAGATACCGTCAATAACATATAGCATTGGCGTTGCTGATAGATTCACTGAACCGAATGCACCCCGTATTAAACTAGGCACCTCCTTTTTCGATATAACGCCAGGTATTTGACGCCAAACACAATCCCAGTTAACGCAATTTTTTATTTTATCGCCAGGCAATATATAATCTGCCATACCCGGACCATTATAATTTGAAGAGTTGGGTACCACATTCTTTTTGCCAGCTATATTTACTTCGTTTAATTTAATGCTTTTTTCCAATAAGCCTAGACGCCTCATTTCATCAAAATAGCTGTCGTTAGCCTTGATATAGGGCATAATAACGTCATTTACGTTCACTTCAACATCCGCAAGATTTTTACTGGTTGTGATAAGCTGGTTAGGGAATTGATCTAAAATGATATTCACATTTTTATCATTATTTTTTGTTCTTGCCTGCAGAACAAATTTGGTGCTGTCTTTAAATAACAAATTATCAAATCTAAAACGGCCATTTGCATCGGTAATGGTATCGAGTACAAAACCTTTCGATTCTTTTGCCATTAACATTACTTTGCCGCCGGCAACGGGTTTGCCTCTTTTAGTGATGGTTCCGCTTATGCTCAATGATTGCTCAGGTGAATAGGTAATTTTTGGCAAAACATTACTGGTTACATCTTTCCAAACAAATCGACTCCATCCTTGCGTTAGCATCAGGTTATCCAATTCTCTATTGGTTTTGGCGTCGTCCATAAGAAAATAATGATTTGGGTTTTCGACGTAACCTTTGAGATCTGAAGTAAGCAGAAAATTACTTAGGATGTTGCTTTCATTTTCCTCATCCGGTGTTACTTTAGATACATTTACCACCGATACAGAAAAGCTACCAATGGCTGGTTTTTGATCTGTTGAAGCATTAAAAGCGAAAACAGACCTGCTTTTCTTCTTAAGGGAAACAGAATCAGATTTAAGTTCAATATGAACCTGTCTGTTTGGGTTCTTGATAAAAATCATACGCTCAGCCACGGGTTGATTATCACCAGAAAACAATGTAAACTGAACAATACCAATCGGCAATTTATTTCTATCAATAGAACTTGTAAACAGCTGCTTTGTTAGCTTTGCCTGGGAAACATGGTAGATAATGCCGTTTTGCTGTGCAACAATTTTAAGTTCTTCACCATTTATAGCATCCTCAGTAGCAAATAATTTCACTTTAACTTGGTCGTTACTTACATTTTCAACCGATATTGCATACCCTTTTTTCCTAGCCTGAGGAAATTTGAATTCCTTTTCCGAGCCGTCTTTAAACTTAATAAGAGCATGATATATTTTACCTGGCTGCATGTTGGTTATAAAACTTCCCATGCCTAAATATTCAGTTTTAAAAGTTGTAATTACTTTGCCGCTATCATCCAAAATGGAACCCGTTACATCTTCGCCTTTACCATATGAATTAACTGCTTTTATAGCAATTTTTTGTGGTAAATCTTCTAACAATACGCCGCTTTCCGGCAAAAACTGAACGTCAACTTGATTGGAAGTTGAAAGTATTGGTATGGATTTTACGACCTTTATCTTGTCAGGAAGTTGTAAAGTGGCTAAAATTACACCCTGTTTATTGAACTGATTACCTGCAAAAAGTATTTTAGCATTGCCATTTAAATCTGTTTTGGCTTTTCCTCTTGTTTGAGTTTTATTATCAATCTGAATTTCATAACTGATATCATCCTCACGATACGGTAGTCCATTCTTATCTTCAAAATGTATGGTTGCTGCTATATTATTTACATTAGCTTCTTTGATAAATTGATAGCTGGTTTTGGTAAAGACCCTGTTAGAAATGCTGTTGCCCACTTTTATGGTCTTGTCATAGAAAAATTCTGTTCCAAAATTTCTCATATAATTGGTATAGGCGCGAATTCTATAGTTACCCTCTAAAAGACTATCGGCAATTTTAATGTTACCCCAGCTAACACCGTTCATCAGCGGCAGCTTTAATTGCCTGGTCAAGGAATCTTTTTCGTTAATCAATTCTACACACATGATTTTACTCATCAAAGAAAGGCCTTTAACGGTTGTATTTGTGGCATAGGCCTTAAACCAGATGTCATCACCGACAGCATAATAAGGCTTGTCTAAATGCAGGTATACTTTTTCGTGCGGGTTATTGGCTGCATAATCGGTAAGCTTTTTAAGCATTGCAGCGAAAGGATCGTCGTCGATTTTAAAAGCAAAGACGGTTGTAATTAAAATTAAGAATAAAACAAGGCGAGCAATTAGATTTTTCATAAGAGGTTAGATTTAAATGAATATGCCTCAAGTTAATAAAACAAGAGGCATATATCAGTTACTTCAAAAAAATCTGGTTATTATAATGATTATTTTACATCAAAAGTGAATATCTTTCTTGCTAAATGGCCTTCAGCATCTATTCCTTCTATTACCACGCGGTAAGTTCCAGCCTCATCCGCATTGTAAAAATCAAAATTCGCTTGGCCATTTTCGACAGCAACAACCTGTGGATTCCAATATATTGTACTTCGGTAATCTCCTTTGCTGCTGGTTGTTTGCGAATCATATTTTGGCGAATAAAACTCTCGGGAAACTGAAAATCCCTTTTGATTTACGACGACCACACCTGGCGCATAGTTATTATAAGATGCTGTACCACCTCCGCGTTTGGTTGTAATTACCAACACACCACCTGCTCCCCGGCTTCCGTAAATCGCAGTGTTACCAATCGATCTTAAAACTTCAATTGTCTCAATATCCTGGGCATTTAAATTATCTAAAAATTCAGGTTCAACTTGCATTCCATCCAAAATAACTGACATTGGCGTATTCGGACTTCGAGTGGAATAAGGAATGCCGGCTCTAAATATTACAAAGGGAATACGACCATTTAAACACTGGGAAAGTTGAACACAGTTAGATAAATCTTTATCCGTCAGAACATAATCCGCATTCCCCGCTCCGTTTAAGTTTGATGAATTTTTTATTGGATTTCTTTTTTCAGTTACAACCACCTCGTCAAGTTTGATGGTCCTTTCCAAAAGTCCTAGCCGCATCATTTCATTAAAATAATTATCGCTTTCTTTAATGTACTTCATTAAAACGTTGTTAACGTTTACTTCTATGTCTGCACTATTTTTATTTTTAGTTACGATCTGGTAAGGCACAACATCTATTTTGATTTCTACGAATTTTCTTTCTGCCTTTGTTCTTGCCTGAACCACAAATTTTGTACTATCATTGAATACAAGGTTATCGAAATTAAATTTCCCGTCAGCATTTGTTACGGTATCCATAACAAATAAACCACCTTTGGTAGACATTAGCATTACTTTACCGTTAGGAACAGGCTTTCCGCCTTTAGTAACTGTTCCACTGATTGATGTTGATTGTTCCGCCTTGTATGTCAATGTCGGTCCGACACCGCTAATGACATTTTTCCACAAAAATCTTCTCCAGCCTTGCGTTAACATCAGGTCATCAAGTTCGCGAGTAGTTTTTAAATCATTGTTCAGGAAATAATGGTTAGGTTTTTCGACATGCCCGGTTAAATCAGACGTCAACCATAAACTAGATAAAATGTTACTTTCATTATCTTCATCGGGCACTACTTTGGTTGCATTTGTTACTGAAACGGAAAAACTCCCAAGTACAGGTTTATTGTTATTTGATGCATCGAATGTAAAACTCGATTTTCCTTTTCTTGAGCCTGATGCGCCAGAAGCGTTTAATTTTACGTCTATTACATCTGCTTTATTTTTATTAAAAATCAATCGTTCAGCAACAGGCTGATTAGTCGACGAGAATAATGTAAATTGTATAATTCCGGATGGCAGTTTATTTCTGGGAATTGTGGCCGACAATACTTGTTTATCGATTTTTGCCTTAGAAACGTAATATACATTTCCAGCTTGCTGGGCAACAATCCGTAACTCATCGCCGTTAGTTAAGCTTGCACTTGCCATAAGCTTAACTACAACTTTACCTGTATCTAAATTATTTACGGCCAGCGCATAACCGCTTTTTTGAGCTATGGGAAGTTTAAAATCCTTTTCAGAACCATCTTTAAAATTGATTTTGGCAGTATAAGTCTTACCTGGTTGGGTATTTAATGTAAAGTTACCCATACCCAGATAAGTCGTTTCTATTTTCAAGACTTCTGCTCCGCTGTCATCAACAATTTTACCTGTAATATCTTCTCCATTTCCGGATCCGTTTACTGCTTTAATTGCAATTTTCTGAGGTAGTTCCTCTACAAATGTTCCGCCTTCAGGCAAAAACTGCACATCTACATCTTTGCTGGTTGAAGTAATGGGAATTGACTTTACAATTTTTTGTTTGTTATCCAGCGTAATGGTCGCCACAATCCTTCCTTTCTTGTTTACGAAAGATTGACTATTGGTAAAACGAATTACGGCATCACCATTTAAATTTGTTTTAGTTTTCCCTTTTGCTACAGTTTTAAAATCCAGTTGAGTTTCATAACTAACTTCATTTTCTTTGTAAGCTACACCATTTTTATCTTCAAAATGAATGGTTGCCGTTACGGTTTCTAAGTTATTTTCCGTGCTGAATTTATAGTCAGTAAAAGTAAAAACTTTGTTAGCCCAACTGTTTCCAATTTTTATCGTTTTATCAAAGAAGAAATCGGTACTGAAGTTTCGCATATAATTTGTATAGGCTCTGATTCTGTAATTTCCTTCACCTAATGAATCGGCTAGTTTAAAATCCCCCCACGTTATTCCGCCCATAACGGGCAGTTTAATTAACTTTTTTAACGAATCTTTTTCGTTGATTAATTCCACGTAAAGAATTTTGCTTATTTCGGAAGGTGCCTGTGTTTTATTATTTACTATGTAGGCCTTAAACCAGATATCATCACCAATGGCATAATATGGTTTATCCAAATGCAGATATACTTTTTCCTGTTGAAATTTGGTGGTATACTCGTCGAGTTTTTTAATGATTTGTGAAAAAGGATCGTCATCAATCCTGAAAGCTGCGAAACCTATGAGCACAGCCAGAAAACTTAGAGCAAGCGAAATTTTGATTTTCATTTGATGTGTGTAAATAAATATGCCTCAAGTTACAAAAACTGAGGCATATTTGTATGAAGATCAAATGAATTATTTAAGTTAGAATGTATTCTTCCACATCATACTTTCAACCGGTTTTGTTGTTTTATTATTGTATTTGGCATTCCCTTTTGTATTGTACATGGTCTCAATATTTCCCTCAACAACAAAGTATATTAACTGCCCTATTGGCATGCCGGCATAAATCTTTACCGGTTGCGCTACCGAAATTTCCAATGTCCAGGTATTGCAAAAGCCTACATCACCTTTCCCCGCAGTAGCGTGAATATCAATACCTAAACGTCCTGTACTGCTTTTACCTTCCAAAAAAGGAACATGCCTATGGGTTTCTGTGTATTCTAAAGTTACGCCTAAATATAACGTGCCTGGCTGAAGCACAAAACCATCTTTTGGAATTTCGAAATGATCAATTTCATTATGTTTCTTGGCATCGAGTACACGGTTTTTGTACGTCGCGAGGTATTTCCCTAAGTGGACGTCGTAGGAGTTTGTACCCAGACAAGTTCTGTCAAAGGGCTCGATTATAATTGTTCCCTTATCAATTTCCTCCAAAATCCTTTTATCTGATAATATCATTTTTATGCGTATTTTTGGCCTAAATTATCATTTATTTAAGATAATTTTGCATGCAAATCTCAATTTTATAAATGCCAGTAATTTATAATAAAAACATCGATGAGCATTCGGTTCTGGCAATTTGGAAGATTGAAGAAACTGAGGCTGAACTTCTTGCCGGCTTACAACTCAAGCAGCATGAGTGGGATATCATTACGTCATTTAATAACGGGAAAAGGTTGCTTCATTGGCTAAGTACAAGGCTTTTATTGAGAACCTTACTCAATACCGAAGAATATATAGACTGCCAGTTTGATGAAGATGGGAAGCCTTTTCTCACCAACTTCGATTACAAAATATCACTAAGTCATTCTTACGATTACGCCGCAGTTATGATTAGTAAAGATCATGCAGTTGGCGTAGATATCGAACTGATTAAACATAAAATAAAAAGTATTAAGCATAAGTTTTTAAATGATATCGAACTTGCTCAAAAGCAAATAGGCGATAATATCGAAGGTTTATATGTTTGCTGGTGCGCCAAGGAGGCCATTTATAAGTGGCACGGCAAAAAAGGACTTGAATTTAGGCAACATATTCACATTAAACCTTTCAAACTTAAAAATGAAGGAAGTTTAAATGCAATTGTTGAATTGCCATCAGGCACAAGAGCATTGACTGTGAACTACTTTAAGACCAAAGACGGCTACATGCTTGGTTACGTACAGGCACCGATATAAAAGACAAAACAGATGATCAACGATAGGCAGAGCGAAATTAACCAGGAGCATATTGCACCGGTTGTTGACGAAAAAAACGTCAGGACGCAATTTATTGACTGGGGTTTAACCGATTATCAGGAAGCCTGGGCCAGACAAGAAGATTTACTCAATAAAACTGTGGCCATTAAAACCGAAAACAGGCTTAACGGGACACGTTTTCCTACACCTAATTACTTGATTTTTAACGAGCACCCACACGTTTATACTTTAGGTAAAAGTGGTCATCCCGAAAATTTGCTATTGGATGAGCAAGGACTTAAGAATAAGCAGGCAAGCTATTATAAAATTAACAGGGGCGGTGATATTACCTATCATGGCCCGGGCCAAATTGTTGGCTACCCAATTTTAGATTTAGACAATTTTTTTACCGATATTCATTTATACCTCCGCACTTTAGAAGAAGCTGTAATGCTTACTTTAAAAGATTACGGAATAGAATCGGGCCGTTATCCTGGTTACACAGGGGTTTGGCTGGATGCAGACAACCAAAAAGCACGAAAAATTTGCGCGATGGGTGTTCGCTGCAGTCGCTGGGTAACCATGCATGGTTTTGCTTTCAATGTTAATGTAGATTTAGATTATTTTAAAAACATTATACCCTGCGGAATTGACGATAAAGCGGTAACTTCTTTAGAAAAAGAACTTGGCTTTAAGCCCGATATCGGAGAGGTTAAAGAAAAGCTTAAAAATCACATCGCCGCTTTATTTAAAATGGATTTGATTTAAAATCTACCCACAAGTTTTTTGCGTAAATCAGGTATGAAATTTTTATTCTGCATCGCTTTATTTTCTTTACTATCTTCGGGCTGCACTAAAGAGAAAAATATGCCTGATGCTGCTACAACTGATACAAATTCTGCCACTTCCAGTACCGGCGGAAGCTATACTTACCTTGCATTAGGCGATTCTTACACCATTGGCGCATCCGTTACGCAGGCAGAATCTTTCCCATACCAGCTTCAGGCTATTTTAAAAAAGAACGGACGTAATGTTGAAGATCCAAAAATTATTGCTGTTACCGGCTGGACTACCGACGAACTTCAGGGCGCTGTTACACAAGCAAAAATTACGCAGAAATTTGATTTCGTTACATTGTTAATTGGAGTTAATAATCAATATCGTGGCTACCCATTGGATACCTACAAAAAAGAATTTTCAGAATTACTGCAAACCGCAATCGGTTTCGCCGGAGGAAGAAAGGCCAGGGTTTTTGTTATTTCTATTCCCGATTGGGGTGTAACGCCCTTTGCCAAAAATTATTCGAAAAGTGCTCAAACCATTGCCTTGGAAATTGATGCCTTTAATGCCGCAGCAGAGCAAATTACAACTGGCGCAGGCGTAAGTTTTACCAACATAACACCAGATTCAAGAACTGCTGCAAATAATGTTTCATTAATTGCCAGCGATGGATTACACCCTAGTGGAAAAATGTATGCCAACTGGGTTAATGCAATTTCTCCGAAAATCATGGACGTTGTAAAATAATAATCAACAGTTTTCTCAAGAGGCTAAATTATATGAAAATCAAAGTGCCGAAGTGGCTGTTAGGTAGTTATAATCTTTCATAACTGTTTCTAAGAACTGCAGATCATTCATGCCTTCGGGAATTGCGGGCGTAATGTATTCTTTTATTTTCCCTGCCATCGAATAAATTAACTGCGGATTTCCTGTCTGATAAAAACCTGTTAACACTTCGTAAATTAACTCCACCGCACCATCGTTTAGATGAATGACTTCTTTAAAAACCGGCTGATAATCTTCGGGTAAATTAACGTTAAATGCAACGTTCTCGATTTGCGTTCTTGGAACTGTTTTGATGAGTGTAGTTCTGGCCAGCATATCACCAAGCCTTTGATGATTTTTAGACGAGGCAACACAAATTAATGCGACAACCCCCCAGCCGAAGAAAACACCGAAATCAACAATTCTAAATATCCACCTCATCAGGTATTGTCCAAAAGTCGGTTGCCCTCCATCTAAACTAATCACCTTAATCTTCATTATTTTCTTACCAAAGGTTTGCCCATCCATAAATATTTCGCAAACTAAATCATAGAACAGAAAAATAACGGCATAAAGCACAACTAAAACAATAATTAATGTTTCCGATCGACTAATCGATGCCACGAGCATCAGGATTACAGCAATGATATATAGCAGGATGAATCCGCCTAAATCAATTATCCTGGCTACAATTCTCTCGCCCAAACCAGCTACTTCATAATCAATATCTACATTTTGAGCCGTGCTAATTTTTATGGTTTCCATATTTCAAACTTAATTTTTTTTAGTCATAAACGAAGTGTGCCCAAAGCCAAAAATTTTCCCGCGAACTTTAAATGCTATCTTTTGTATCCAGTAAAAATTAACTATTTTAACCAAAGATTTGAGTAATAAATGAGAGAAGCCTTATTTGTAAAACAGAATACTGAAAAGTGGAAACGCTTTGATGAAATGCGCCTGTCAAATCCTGATGAACTTGCAGACCGGTTTATTGAAATAACTAACGATTTAGCTTACTCAAAAACTTTTTATCCAAACTCAAAAACTACTGCTTATCTAAATGGCTTAGCTTCAAAACTTCATCAATCGGTTTACAAAAACAAGAAAGAAAAATCGAATCGATTTGTCAATTTCTGGAAAATCGAATTGCCATTCCTTTTTTTCGAACACAGACGAAAGATTATCTACTCGCTTGCCTTTTTTTTAGTTTCATGTGCTATTGGAGCCGTCTCTGCTAAATATGACGATACTTTTATTCGTTTAATTTTAGGCGACGGCTACGTAAATATGACGAATGATAACATCTCCAAAGGCGACCCATTCGGTGTTTACAAACGTGAAAATCCCATTCTCATGTTTATTCAAATTGCAGGCAACAATATTTTTGTTTCATTTTACACATTTGTTTTAGGTATTCTATTCTCATTTGGCTCAGTCGTTTCATTGTTTAGGAATGGGATAATGCTGGGTTCATTTCAATATTTTTTCTTTAGCAAAGGCCTGGGCTTGCAATCGGTTTTAGTCATCTGGATCCATGGTACGCTCGAAATCTCCGCAATCGTATTGGCGGGCGCTGCCGGTTTAGTTTTAGGCAACAGCCTATTATTCCCGAAGACTTACACCAGAAAGGCTTCCGTTTTAAAAGGTGCAAAAAACGGGTTGAAAATAGTTTTAGGGCTATTACCAATTTTCATTGTCGCTGCTTTTTTAGAAAGTTTTATAACCCGCCATACAGAAATGCCTATGATTTTAAGCGGGCTCATCCTGCTCAGTTCGGCTGCATTTATTATTTGGTACGTATTTATTTATCCAATTAAAATTAACAGACAAAACCACTCATCTTAAACAAAATGCTTTTAAAAATAGAATTTAAAAAACGAAGGGATTTCGGTCAGATTATAAATGACACATTTACATTCATCCGCCAGAATTTTAAATCGCTGATGACCACATACCTTATATTTTGTGGACTTTTTGTTTTAGGTGGAATGCTTTCCATGCTTTTACAGCAATACAAAACGGTAAATATGTTTAACGGCACGGATATTAATTCAGGTGGAAGAAATATAAGCTTTACCGATCGCTTTGGTTTTGAATACATTCTCGCCATTCTGTTTTCGCTCGCTGGTTATGCAAGCACAGCGGTTGCAATTTTATCCTATATTGCAATATACATTCAAAAAGGAAATCAAACACCTACAACAGATGAAGTCTGGGCTTATTTTAAAAATTACTTTTTAAAGGTGTTTGGAAGTTCATTATTGCTATCTTTAATGATTGGTGTTGGTTTGCTATTCTGCTTGTTACCAGGCTTGTGGCTTATTCCATTTACTTCAGTTGTATTTCCGATAATGATAATGGAAAACGGAAGTTTCGGTTACTCGTTTAACAGAAGCTTTATGTTAATTAAGGATAATTTCTGGTTAACCTTTGGAACTCTGATTGTTGTTTATATTATAGTTTACGCCTGCATGACGGTTGTCGTGTTACCCACAACATTACTAAGTATGATAGGGCTTTTCTCACATAGTAGACCAGAAATGTCTTTAATGTTTACCATGCTCACCACCGTACTTCAATACCTTTGTCAGGCATTTACAATTATCCCGATGGTTACAGTTGCGTTAATTTACTTCAACCTTCTGGAAGAAAAAGAAAACATAGGATTGATGGAGCGTATTTCTAATTTCGGCAACACTGAAAAAGCAATTGATACCAGACCGGAAGAATATTAAAATGCCAAAATTTGTCTTTAAATTTTTGATTATTTTTTGCTTGCTTTTTGCAACAATAAACGGCCATGCAAAATATTTAAAGCCGCAACAAATAGAAACCGTTAAAATAGATAGCAGTAAAATAAGGCCAGCAAAATTTAATAGGGAAGCTCTGGAAACCTACGCTGAACAGAGAGAATTTCAATATGACGACGCTGCAACACGGGATTTGTCGCTTTGGGATCGATTTTGGATGCTATTCTGGAGGATGGTAAATGAGTTGTTTAGAGGCGCGGCTTCAAACCCCCTTTCAAAGTACTTCTTTATCGGGGCAGGCGTTGCTATTTTGCTCTATATTATTATTAAAATAATCGGATCAGAAAATATTTTCAGAAAAAAATCAAAAGAAACGATTCTCCCTTATGATGTTTTAAATGAGAATATCCATGAAATTGATTACGAGACTGAAATCCAAAAACTAATTGAGCAAGGAAAATACCGGCTTGCCGTAAGGCTTTTATATCTGCGGACTTTAAAAAAATTAAGCGATGCAGAATTCATTCAGTGGCAGCCGGAAAAAACCAATTACAACTATTTAACAGAAATATCAAAGCCTGAAATTAAAAACGAATTCGGCAATTTAACTCATCAGTTCAATTACATCTGGTATGGGGATTATCCTGTTGATGAACAGAAATTTGAGCCAATTAACCAATCCTTTAACCACTTTAATGCGCAGATTAGATGAAGGGATATAAGGTTTATTATGCTATCGGACTGGTATTAATACTGTTGTACCTCGTTGCTCAATTCAACAAGCCAAGCCCAACAGATTGGTCGCCGACTTATGCCAAGAAAGACAAAATACCTTACGGCACCTTCATTTTTTATAATAGAATAAAAGACATCCTACCAAGAGCAGATATCAAAACCTCTGCTACATCTATATATAATACCTTTAAAAATAAAGGCTATCAAAACAGCACCTACATTATTATTGCACCACAAATTAAAATAGAAAAGGCCGATATTGAACAGTTAAAAAAATACATTACTGCTGGAAATGATGTCTTTATTGCCAGCTACGATTTAGGAGCGATAGCAGAAAAAGATTTGAAACTTAAACGATCCGTTTCATTTTCGCCAAATGGAAGTTCCGTAAATTTTACCAATCCAAACTTGAAAACCGTTGTTAATTATGGATTTGAGAAAGGTATTGGAAATCAATATTTTAGTAAAATAGATACTGCTAAAGCAACAGTTTTAGGTATAGATGCAAATAACCATGTCAATTTTGTAAAATATAGCTTTGGAAAAGGCGCCCTTTATTTAATGGCCGGACCAGGATTTTACAGTAATTTCAATTTGCTTGATAAATATGGAGCTGAATATGCTGCAAAAACACTCAGCTATTTGCAAGGAACCAAAACCTTAATTTACGATGAATATTTCACCACACCTAAAACTGGACAAACAGATTTATTACGGGTTTTATTTAAACACCCTGAACTGAAATATGCTTATTACTTATGTATTTTCAGTTTACTACTTTTTGTTTTTTATGATATAAAACGCAGGCAAAGAGTTATTCCCATAGCCGACCCCTATACAAATACATCTGTCGAATTTGCACATGTTGTTGGTAGCGTATATTACTCTGAGCGAAATAACCTTGATATCGCCAAAAAGAAAATTAATTATTTAATGGAACACCTGCGTAGCCGCTACTACCTTAAAACAAATGACATTCAGCGTGATTTTGCAGAAACTTTACAGCTAAAAACAGGGATTAATGAAACGCTGGCCAAAACTTTAACCAGGTATTTTTTGCAAATACCAACTTTTACGGAATTTAGCGATGCAGAATTAATCGGCCTTAACAATATTATAGAACAGTTTTACAAAAATACTAAGCCTAATGGAGCAGGAACAACAACAATTTAACCCGCGAACAGATTTAAGTGCACTAAACGAAGCCGTAACCCACATTCGAAGTGCACTGGGCAACATTATCATTGGCCAAAAACAGGTTGTCGATTTTTTGATTGTAGGCTTGCTCGCCGATGGTCATATTTTAATTGAAGGTGTGCCCGGTGTTGCTAAAACCCTAAGTGCAAAATTGTTGGCAAAATCAATCGACGCACAATTTTCTAGGGTACAGTTTACGCCCGATTTAATGCCTTCTGATGTATTGGGAACACCCATTTTCAACACGAAAACAGGGGATTTTGAGTTTAGACGAGGTCCGATATTTGGCAACATTATTCTAGTTGATGAAATTAATAGGGCACCCGCAAAAACACAATCGGCTTTGTTCGAAGTGATGGAAGAAAGACAGGTTACCATTGACGGAACAACCTACCAAATGGACGAACCCTTTATGGTTTTAGCCACTCAAAATCCGATTGAGCAGGAGGGAACTTATCGTTTACCTGAAGCGCAATTAGATAGGTTTTTGTTTAAAATAGAGATTAAATACCCTTCACTTGAAGAAGAAACAGCAATCCTAATGGCGCAACATGCTTTGGTAAATAAAACGCTATTGGCAGAGGTTAAACCAGTTTTATCGGTGGCACAAATTCAGGCTGCACGTGGCATTATCCGCAACCTGTTTGTTGAACCGAAACTGCTGGAATTCATTGCAAAGATTGTTAATGAAACCCGTAATAATCCATCTCTTTATTTAGGTGCATCGCCGAGGGCATCGCTTGCAATTGTACACAGTGCAAAAGCCCTGGCTGCCATTCAAAATCGCGACTTTGTAACGCCTGATGACATTATTACTGTGGCCATTCCGGTGCTGGCGCATCGGATCTTACTATCTCCAGAAAAGGAAATGGAAGGCATAACGACTACCGATATCGTAAATCAAATTATTAAAAGACTCGAAATACCCAGGTAGATCTGTTTTCAATTATCAATTTTCAGTTACCAGTTAGTACTAAATAAGTTTAACATTTGAAAAAGATTTTTCAGCAGTATTGCACAAACCTTTTTTTATCCGATCGCCTGTTTGGTGCATTGGCTTTTTGCGTACTACTTTTTATTTTGAAGTTCTTTTTCAGGTGGCTTGGCGAAATACCTGAAATCGCTACAGGGCTGGTATTTTCTTTATTATTTTTAGATATTTTCATTTTATACCGAAACAAAAATGGGGTTGAAGTTCATCGTTTAACTTCCAAAAGGCTAAGTAACGGCGATGAAAATCCAATTCAAATTGAAGTTAAAAATCGTTATGGATTCGCGATTGATTTAAGGGTTATCGATGAAGTGCCATTTCAGTTTCAACTCCGCGATAAAGATTTCAGATTGAGCCTCAAAGCCGGTGATGTAAAATCGATCCACTACAATTTACGCCCTACAAAACGCGGTGAATACGATTTTGGTTTTATTCGGGTTTATACAGCCTCTTCTATCGGCATGGTAAAAAGGCGATACAATTTCGATGGAGCCAAAATCCTTGCCGTTTATCCTTCATTCATAAATTTAGGCCAGTATGAGCTTATGGCTGTTTCCAATCATTTAACAGAATTCGGAGTTAAGAAGATTAGAAAAGTTGGTCAAAGTTCTGAATTCGATCAAATCAAAAATTATGTAGGTGGTGATGATATTCGAACGATTAATTGGAAAGCCACGGCCAGAAAAGGAGGCTTAATGGTGAACACATATACCGATGAGCGCTCGCAAAACGTGTATTGTGTAATCGATAAATCCCGTACCATGCGTATGCCTTTTGAGGGTCTAAGTTTATTGGATTACGCCATAAACGCAAGTGTCGCCCTGTCAAAAGTTGCGATGCTTAAACAAGATAAAGCCGGATTGATTACCCTATCTGAAACAATTGGCACTGTGGTTCCCGCGGAGCGGAAAGCAGCTCAACTTGGTCATATCATACAGGTTTTATATAAAGAGAAAACGCGTTACCTGGAAAGCAATATGGAAGCGCTATATTCTACCATTCGTTCTGTAATTAAACAACGAAGTCTGGTCGTTTTCTTCACCAATTTTGAAAGCTTATCTGCCCTGCAAAGGCAAATACCCTATCTAAAAAGAATTTCAAAATACCATTTGTTGCTGGTTGTATTTTTCGAAAATACGGAACTGAAAATCTTAAGCAGCGAGCCTGCAAAAGATCTAGAAGGCATTTACCATAAAACCATTGCAGAGAAATTTATTTATGAGAAAAAGCTAATGACACTCGAGTTAAATAAACACGGAATCCTTTCCATTTTAACGCCGCCACAGAAACTAACTGTAAATGTGGTCAACCGTTATCTGGCCCTCAAAGCCCAACAAAGAATTTAGTTCAATTTTTAACTGGCGTTATGCTTTCTAAATTGGCAATTGTAAACTGGGAACCGAGTCCTAGGTCTGTGTCCTCACAGACCGTCATTCAAACTAAAACTCCTCTCTGTAATCTGTAAGAAAACCGAATTCATCCGTGCCTGTTAAGTAATATTTTGCTGATGAAAACCTATAATTTTCAGGAGTATCGCACAAATTCCATTTTTCCTGTAATGGGTTTTGATGGACATAATCAATCTTTTGCTCAATTTTTTCTTTGGAATCTATCAATGTAGCCAATGGATCTCTTTGCCAAAGCCTTAATTTACGTTCTTGATCGTGCACTTCAAAGTTTCGCAAATTTCCCATTGCATTAGCTTTCATATCCTCAAATATTTTGTGCGAGGTAAATTTGTTAAAACTTGCGTGTGGCATTTCCTTTGCATTCATCTGCGCCATTTTCCAAATAATATGGAGGTGATTTGGCATGAGCACAAATGCATAAACGACAATCAACTTTCTATTCTTGAGATTCTTTAATGTACTTAATACAATTTTTGCATAAGTTTCACTTGTGAATACATTTTGCCAATCCTTAATCGTATCTGTCCAAAAATAAACTTCTCCAATAGCCATTATTGAATAACGTTTTTGCTCGAAAAGTTTATCACTATCCATAGACTTAAAAATACTTACAATTTACCTTATTATCTAATATGAAAAAAAAAGCGTGTTTAAAGAAAATACTTTAAGGATGTTAAAAATCTCTGAATAATATATGAGGTGTCTAACGTTTTTGAAGAATTCAGTAAGCAGGTCTGTGAGGACACAGACCTTGGTCGGGAGGGACGTATCAACCGTTATCTGGCCCTCAAAGCACAACAAAGAATTTAGTTCAATTTTCAGTAGGTGGTATGCTTTTTAAATTGGCAATTGTAAACTGGGAACTGTAGATTGAACTACTCTTCTTCTCTGAAATAAACCTTGTAGTAATTCATTGATTTATCATCATCGTAGCCTTTCTCAATCATATCTTTATTACCGTGGATGTAAATGTGAAAGTTTTTATCCAATTTTAATACGCTTTTATACGCACGAGCCTGCTTTTTTACGGCTGACTCAGCAATTTCGAAACTATCAGCAATCGGCGACTCATATTCCTGCTCATAATCTTTCTTGTAATTTTTAAATGATTCAATTCCTTCAGCATTCCCGATAACTTCATTACTGAATTCATCAATATCGAACGTTTCCTTCTCCTTAAAATACTTCATGGAACGATTAAGCAAGTCTATTTTATCCGCTTTGCTTATTTCGTATTCATCATCCATTTTCTGTGTTACGAAATTTTTGTAAACACCTAAAACATTATTGGTCTGGTTGTAGCTATCGTTACGGATTTTCAATTTAAGGAACTCGTCTTTCCAGTAAACAGCACTGTCATTACTGCTTTTTGCCTGGTCTAAAACCACAACTTTATAACCTTCTTGCTTATCAACATTAAAAATCAAACAGCCTTTATCTAATTTATTAATGCTGATGGCTTCCTGCTCATAACTCATCCCGAAACCATCCTGTTCAGGATAAACTTTCAGGTAAGTATCTTTAGTTTCTGATTTGAAAATACCTATCACATCAAGCTGCTCCCCTTCAATTTGCACTTTTTCAAAATAGGCTACGTAAAGCTCTCCCGATTTTATTTTCGGATGGTTCGCAACGTCATATAAGTGCTTTGCCAATTGTTGCGAATCCTCGTGAAAACGTTCATTGTTTTCAAAAATCTCCGTTGCAAAGTGGAACACTTCATTAAGCTGTAAATTATCATTAGGATGGTAAAAATGATAAACTTCATTCACTTTTTCAAAAGGCTTAAGGAAAAACTGCATCAGCAAATTCCCAAGCAACTCATCCTGAATTTTTAATGGTGCATCAGATAATTTATAATATTCTTCTACTAATTTGTTGCCGGTATGGTGGATGGAAAGTTGCTTAAGCGAAGCCTCGAAAAATGAAATCATGGCGACAAAAGTAATGAAATAATCAGCTTTTCATGCCACATCTGCCTTTCAGGTTCCATGTTTTATGTTATCTTGTATCAATAAGTATTTAAAAAAATTCTTAGTATGATGCAACATTATTTGCTATCCTGCGACTTACGGATAGAACTCTGATTTACGACGCTAATTAACAATATAACATTGCAACTTAAAGAACAGATAACTGATCAGGAATTGATTGTAATGTGCCTACAGGGTAAGGATTATGGATATACCAGTCTTTACAACCGCTACGCCAGGCGCATTTACAACTCCATCAGCCGCATCGTATCGCATACGGGAGAGGCTGAAGATATCCTTCAGGAGACGTTTTTTACGGTATTTAGTGAGCCGGAGAAGCTGAAAGGTTTAGTAAGTTTTGAAGCCTGGGTAAGGCGAATGGCAATTAACAGGTCGATTAACCATTTAAGAAAGCGAAAAATCGCTTTCACTGATATGAGCGAAATGGAAATTGCAGCTGAAGCTGAATATGATGTTGACGAAAATGAAATTTTTGAGTGTAAGGTTGAGGATGTGAAAAGAAGTATCGAAGATTTACCGGATGGCTACAAAACAATTTTAAACCTTTACCTTTTTGAAAAAATGAGCCAGGAAGAGATTGCAACTTTGCTTGGAATTTCACATACTACGGTGCGTACGCAATACCACCGGGCAAAGAAAAAAATAGTATCACAGTTAAAAGACAAGTCTTATTATGAATGATCCGTTAAAAGAATTTGTGGAACAGAACAGGGCAGCATTCGATGAACTTGAAGCACCTGCTTTTAATCTGGAAAGATTTAAAGCGCAACTAAATCCTCCACAGGAACAAAAAATTAAAAAGCTTTGGCCGGGTTCAAAATGGCTGATAGCTGCCTCGGTTTTAATTGCTTTTAGCACAGCTTTTTTGCTAACCAGGGAAAATAATATGTTATCTCCCACGGCGGACATGGCACTGAATAAAACATCCAAACCTGAGAAAAAGATTCTCAAGAGTAATACCGAAGCGGAAAAGGTGATTTCAGTCCCTAAGGAAAATCGTTTTGCTGCTAAAGTTGCGCCGAAGAAATTAATGCCGGTTTTCAGACAGCTTCCTGGAAAAGTTGACGCTGATGGTCTTTATAAGAATTTGAGTGATAGTAGCTCTTCAAGCACGAGACTTGCCGCAATACTTGAAATCGAAAAATCGAAGCAGATGAGCAACGATATATTGGATAGACTAGCTAAAACCTTAAATCACGATGAAAATAGTAATGTGAGGCTGGCTGCTTTAAGTGTACTCGAAAAGTACAGTTACGATGCTCATGTATCTACCATGCTGATACATTCATTAAACACACAAAGCGACCCAATGGTACAGCTTGGATTGGTAAACATTCTGGGCAAAATGAAAAACTTAAACATAAACGATAAGCTTTATGCCCTCGCTAACGACCCAAATACATTTGATGCCGTTAAAGATGAAGCTTACAGCATACTATTAAAAGAAGATAAATTATAAAAACAAACAAATGAAAAAACAACTAGCATTACTTTTCTCACTCGTGGTCATCACGATGTCGGCTTCAGCTCAGAAAGAGTACAAGCTGGCCAAAAGCGCAGGCAAATTAAACCTTAACATCAGCGGTGCGATTGTAGAAGGTTACAACGGCAATGAAATTATTTTCAGTACGGCAAAATCTGAAAATGATGTAGTAGATGAGCGCGCAAAGGGACTTCGCGTAATCAGCGGTTCGGGTTTTGTAGATAATACCGGAATGGGTATTGATGTTTCTGAAAAAGGCGATGAAATTAATGTAAACCCGGTTCGTAAAGGTACTCGTTTGGGTATCATAACAATTAAGGTTCCGCAGAGTATTAAAATTGCGTTCAATAACACAAATACCAATCAGGAAGAGTTGATTCTGAAAAATTTAAAAAACGAAATCGAAGTTTCAGTAAGTTACAATAAGATAAAATTGGAAAACAACTCGGGACCAATGAATATAAAAACCCTTTACGGTTCGGTAGATGCAATTTTCTCAGGTGAAATTAAAGGTCCGGTTTCTATAGTATCAGTTTATGGTTATGTAGATGTTTCGATGCCTGCAAGTACAAAGGCGAATGTGGAACTGGGTACAAGTTATGGTAACTTATATGCTGGTGAAGGATTTAAAATTGCAATGGATAAGAATGCCAGCGAAAAAACAGAATCTTCATTTCCCGAAGGGAGTATAAGAGCACTTACGACTACATCACAAAATATTGCAACAACAACGACAGGTTATTCATCAAATGGACAAGGAAATATCATTAGCATTAATTCATACAGCAACAGAGATAGGGAAACGCTTAAAGGCAAGTTGAACGGCGGCGGTGCGGATGTGATATTAAAATCGAACTACAAAAATGTTTATTTAAGAGAGAAATAAGCCTCTTAATTACAATCCTAAACGCTTTTTTAACGTAATCTTGTATTGCCTTTGGGCAGGTTCACTTTTAAATCATCAAATCATGAAAGTAATATTTATCTGGCTATTTATAGCCTTAATGCCATGTATTGCCCTTTCTCAAACGAAAATTACCAAGTTGTATCCGGTAGCGAAAGGCCAGACTGTTGAGCTGCGATTTGATTACCCTAAGGTAGTTCGGGTAAGTACCTGGGATAAAAATGAAGTTTCGGTAGAGGCTAGCGTAAAGATCAATCAGGGCGAAAATAACAATGCTTTCAGTCTTATAGAATCAACTGCTAATGGCAAAATCACGATAAGTAATAAACTGGATATGGATGCAATTCCCGAGGCTTACTTCGTAGTGGAAAATGGTATAAAAACGCGGTTCACAAGCAAGGCAGACATGGATAATTACCGCAAAGAGAAAAACGGCTTAAATAAAATTTCTTACTATCAAACAAAGGATATGGAAATTACGCTCGATATTAAAGTTCCGGCAAACGTAGCTACCGATTTAGCATCTGTTTATGGGATGGTAGAACTAAGTAATTTTGATGGGCCTATAAAAGTTGATGCAAAATATGGCGGTATCGATGCAAGTTTAACGGAAAGTAAAATCGGTAAAATAACGCTTACCAATCGTTTCGGAAAAATTTACAGCAACCTGAATTTAAAGCCAACAGAACAGAAGGAGCAAAGCTTTTTTACATCTATAACAGCCGTGCCGGGTAAAGGTCCTGAATATGACATCAGCTCAAATTATGGTAATATTTACCTGCGCAGTTTGGCTAAATAATTAAATTGCTACGATGTCGAATGAAGTGTTTGGGTTATAAGAAAACCCATCCAGTTATATAAAAATGGGATCTGTTACGCACAGGTTCCATTTTGCTTTTATTTAGGTATAACGATCATCTGCACATTTCTTACGCGACCAACTGAAGTGAATTTCCAATCAAAAATTTTTATTTATCAACCGTTCCTAAATCCTATTAATTTTCATTTACTTAAAGATACATCAGGTAATTACGCCCGGAATTTATCTGTTAGCATGAAGAAAGGAATCAGCATGTTTTTCAAACTGTTCAAAAAGAATTTCCAGGCTCGACTTCTCCTCAAAGACAGCTCCACTGGAAATTTCCCTAACCGATGTTAATACTATAAGGGAGTTAGAATCAGAATGAATAAATCTTCCCAATTCTAAGATTTTCTCTGGCGAAAGCCTGAATAACATTACCGATTTCAATGCCGAATTTAACATATTAAGACCAATTAGAAAACGTTACACGAGTCACAATTTTTGCTCCTCTATTTAGATCTCAAAAATTCAAAAAAAAATCGGATTTCTTGTTAAGAATCCCTAAAATTTACCATAAGTTTTCAACATTCGCCTCAACTTCCTCTATTTTACATAAATGATTTACAGCATTTTACATTTTATATGCCAAATTCGAGGGTTTATCTTTAATTAGAGCCAAGTTTACTATCTGCAGGCGACTTTTACATTTAAACATGTCTTTTATTGCTAAAATTTACCCAGATTAAAACCTTTCATAATGGATATGGGTAATCCCCTGAAAAGCGGGATTTTCAAACAATTCGCTAATAAAACACAAATGCTATATCCACCTGACATAGGGCATTGGTGTGAATACAAATCATCTAAAAAAGCCGTTATAATTGTAAAAATCAAAAACCATAACTCTACACAAGATGAATTTTATTAAAAACTATTTATTTTCCGCACTAATTTTGTTATCGATAATCACAATGTATTCATGTAAGGCGAAGAAGATGGTTGCTAAGCCTGTTCCCGCTTCGGTTACAGAAACTGCTCCAGGGGTTGAAGAGAAAAAGCCAGAACCTGCTCCTCAAAAAGAAACTGAACAACCTGCTCCAGCAGATAAACCAAATTTCAGCTTAGACAACATTCAGTTTGAATTCAACTCTTCCGTTTTAAAAACTGCATCCTTTTCAATTTTGGATAAAGCGGTAGCTGAAATGAAAAAATCGCCTGATACGAAATTTGTATTAAATGGCTATTCATCTGCAGAGGGAACTCCCGAGCATAATATGTCCTTATCTATTGACAGGGCAAATTCAGTTAAATCGTATTTTGTAAACGCCGGGTTGAATGCTTCCAACTTCACGATTGTTGGTCATGGGGAAAAAGACCCTATAAGTAGTAATGATAGCGAAGATGGCCGAATGATAAATAGAAGAACAGAGATTAAGGTCCAAGATTAGGGGCTTTCATACGTTTTAGAACAAAGGAGTGTCGCTGCACTCCTTTTTTTGTAGGGTTTAATTGTGCCCTTGATATTTTGTCATAAAATAAAAAGCTATATATAATTTACAATCTTTAGTGCAAAATAGTATTCGAATTAAATAACTTTGTTAGTCAAAGAAAATCGATTTAGCTTAATCTATATAAATTTATTTAAATGATTTTAATAATACTCAATGTAATTTTCTGCATTTCCTTTATTGGTTTTGCATATGTTAACCTTAATGATAAAGACTCCTGGCTTTGGGTTCCCATTTATATGGCTGCCGCGATTTGCTGTGGGTTGGCTGCTGCGGGTTTGTTTTACCCTTACATTTACCTGGGCCTAATTGCATTCTACCTGATTTACGCGACTAAAATTTTCTTTGCAAAAGATGGTGTCCGCGATTGGATTACAAAATACAACAAGCCAAGTTTAGTAGAAAGTATGCAGGCAACAAAACCTTACATAGAGCAAACCAGAGAGTTTTTTGGATTGCTTATTATTGCGGGGGCCTTGCTAATTAATTATTTGTTTTCGGCAGCGGTCTTTGCATAACTTAAAATGTGTTTTTTATGGCGATTGGTGATGATTTTGGAAATATAAACGAACTGCTTTCGAACATTATAAAAGATAACACAGATGAAACTGCATTTAAGTGGCTTTTAAAGGCTGCTTCGGCAGATGAAATCAGTAAATTAGGACAAGCTTTTGTAATGCTTCCCCGTAAAACGGGAAAAACCACGCTACGAATTTCGGAACTGCAGAAACTGCGAGCCGAAGAAGTGGGTATAGGTTATGTAACCGATTGGAGAATCGACCGGCTGGCAAGGGTTTGGTTGCTCAGCGTTCATAGTTTTGCTGATGCTGAAAAATCTCATCGGCTTATAGAGCAATTGTTTTTAGCTCCTGAAATGAATGAAGCCGAGGCCTTGTATTCTGCATTGCCTTTTCTGGCTAAGCCAGAAACCTGGGTAAAAAGATGTGCTGAAGGTATCAGAAGCAATATTGGTTCTGTGCTGGAATCCATTATGGAAAACAATCCTTATCCTTCAAAATACCTTAATGAAGCCGCCTGGAACCAGCTGGTTCTGAAAGCCTTTTTTACTGAGAAAAACATCAGCAAGATAAACGGCTTAGATGAGCGGGCAAACAAGCAGCTTGCTTTAACGCTGAGCGATTATGCCCGCGAGCGTTATGCCGCAGGCCGGCAAGTAAATCCGCAATTGTGGCGTTTGGCCGGTCCCTTTATAGACGGGCAGATTTTCGACGCCATTAAAATCGGTTTAAACAATCACGATAGATTGGAGCATGAAGCAATTGCGCTTGCCATTTCTGAGTCTGATTATGAACCTGCCAAAGCATATATCAGTCAAATTCCCGAACTTAGTACGCTAAGTAAATAGAACAAAAAATCTGACTACAAATTAAATTTTATAAAATGTGTTGCAGCAATTCAATTGAAAGAGATAAGGCGACGATGGGTGAACCTGAGGCGTTTGACATAAGTGCCGTTAAGGGAATGAATTTTTTTGATCCCCATGTGCACATGACTTCCCGCACAACGGATGATTACCAGGCGATGGCCGACGCAGGGGTTGTTGCATTAATTGAGCCGGCTTTCTGGCTGGGGCAGCCGCGTACCGGTTTAGATAGTTTCAGGGACTATTACAGCAGCCTAATCGGTTGGGAAAGATTCCGCTCTTCTCAGTTTGGTATTAAGCACTATTGTACCATTGGCTTAAACTCACGAGAGGCCAATAATGAAGCCCTTGCCGAGCAGGTAATGGAAATTCTGCCTTTATTTATTTACAAGGAAGGCGTGGTTGGTATCGGCGAGGTTGGTTTTGATGACCAAACTGCCGCAGAAGAAAAATATTATCGTCTACAGCTGGAACTGGCGAAAGAAGCCGGATTACCGGTTCAGATTCATACCCCGCACCGCGATAAGAAAAAAGGAACGCAACGCAGCATGGACATTGCTTTGGAACATGGCTTAGACCCTTACCAAATCATCATTGACCATAATAACGAAGAGACCGTAAAAGAAGTTTTAGACAGAGGCTTCTTTGCTGCGTTTACCATTTATCCTTTTACAAAAATGGGCAACGAGCGGATGGTCGAAATCGTTAAACAGTATGGTTCCGAACGCATAATGGTCAATTCTGCTGCCGATTGGGGCATTAGCGATCCATTGGCAGTACCTAAAACCGCTGCCTTAATGAAGTTGAAGGGCATCAGCGATGCGGATATAGAATTGGTAACGTACCGCAATGCGATTACGGCTTTTGCGCAAAGCGGACAAATAGACGAAGCTGATTTTACTGTGCCAAAAAACATCGACCAAACGGAAAAATTTGAAGGCAATACCATTTTACGTGGTGGACAACAACCGCGTACTGATAAATCTTCAATCATCATCAGTTAAATAACATTGGGAAAATTATTCGCTTACCTGCGCATTATGCGCCCTGCAAATATTGTGACATCTGTTGCTGATATTCTCGCGGGCATTGCTATTTCAGGTATCCTGATTGAGAGCATAGCTACACCCTGGCTCAAAATCGCTTGTCTTTGCCTGTCTACCGCTTGTTTGTATGGCGGAGGGATTGTTTTCAATGATGTGTTCGACGCCGAACTCGATAAAATTGAAAGGCCGGAACGCGCGATTCCGAGTGGGATAATTAGTATAACCAATGCAACCATTTTAGGAACGGTTTTACTGGTTTCCGGAATTTCGCTTGCATCATTAATCAGCTTAACCTCAGGTTTACTTGCATTTGCTGTGAGTTGCTTTGCGCTTTTGTACAATAAAATTGGCAAGCACCATCCTTTTTTCGGTCCGCTGAGTATGGGCATTTGCCGTGGCTTGAATTTATTAATCGGTTTAAGCATTGTGCCAGAAATGCTTCACCATAACTATTTTCTGGCAATAATTCCAGTGATTTACATCTTTTCAATAACCATGACGAGTCGAGGGGAAGTACATGGAGGCCACATTAAAAACCTTTACCTGGCTGCGGTTTTGTATGCAATTGTTATCGGCAGTATTGCCTGGTTTGCTTTCGCAAATGAACGTTTGCTATGGTCGCTGCTTTTTCTTTTACCTTTCGCCTGGATGATATTTAAACCCTTATCTAAAGCCATAAAAAACCCAATTGGTAAAAATATTGGTGGGGCAGTAAAAGCTGGTGTTATCTCTTTAATATTGATGGACGCCGCCTGGGCGGTTACTTTTGATGCGCTGATTCCCGCCTTTATCATTGCGGCGCTTTTACCCTTATCTATCTGGCTCTCGAAATTATTCGCGGTTACCTGATTTCTTAATTTTAGCAAAAAGAATATCCAATTTATATGGGACACTTACAACAAAGTTTTACTGTTCAATACAACTTTAACGTCTTCTTTACCTCTGCCCTTTTTTCAGTTGAAAATGATTTGTTCAGCAGTTTTCTGGCAGGTTTAAATCCGGCGAAGTCGGTAAAAAAAATTTTCTTTGTAGTCGATGAAGGAGTTGCAAATGCGCATCCAGACTTAAATCAAAACATAAAAAATTACTTCAATAAATACAACGAAATCCAAGTCGTTCAGGACATTATGGTTATCCCGGGAGGCGAGGTCGTAAAGAATGAAACGCAATATTTTGATGGGGTTTTGGAAGCTGTAAATACTTATGGCATCGACCGCCACTCTTTTATCGCGGCTATCGGTGGTGGTGCTTTGCTGGATATGGTTGGCTACGCCGCAAATATTTCGCATCGCGGCATCAAACATATCCGCATCCCAACAACAGTCTTATCGCAAAATGATTCGGGGGTTGGCGTTAAAAATGGCATCAATTACTTCAACAAAAAAAATTTTTTGGGTACCTTTTCACCACCAGTAGCCGTGTTTAATGATGATTTATTCTTAAGCACTTTATCCGATCGCGATTGGCGTTCGGGTATTGCCGAAGCAATAAAAGTAGCTTTGATTAAAGATGGCGATTTTTTTGAATGGCTGGAGGCAAATGCAGAAGCGATGTCAAACAGAAACATGGAGGCGATGAATTATCAGATATGGAAGTGTGCAAAATTGCACATGGAGCACATCAGAGGCGGCGATCCTTTTGAAAGCGGTTCTGCCCGTCCGCTTGATTTTGGCCATTGGAGCGCACATAAGCTTGAATACCTTACCAATTTCGAAATCAGGCATGGAGAAGCCGTAGCTATGGGCATTGCGCTGGATACGGTTTATTCACAATTATCCGGAAGAATAAGCGAAGAAGATTCGCAAAGGATAATAAAGTTAATTCAAGCATTCGGTTTCGAGCTCACACACCCATTGTTACAGGTAAGTAATGGAAACAGCCCGATTCTGCGAGGCCTGGAAGAATTTAGGGAGCATTTAGGTGGTGAATTAACCATCACTTTATTAACTGGGATTGGAAGTGGTGAAGAAGTTCACGAAATGGACACCGAACTGTTGAAACAAGCTGCAGAAATATTAAATCAATATGCAAATCTTCAATCGACAATTTAAACTGCAATGGAAATTAATTCAGCACATATAACTTTCTGTACCAACATTTACGCGGGCGAAAGCTGGGCTGCACATTTTGCGGTTTTAAAGGATAGTTTTCCTGTTTTAAAGGCTCAGCTATCGCCCGAAAAACCTATGGGTATTGGCCTTCGCCTTTCGAATTTGGCAAGCATTGAGCTGTTGGAAAGCAATCGTCTCCAAGAATTCAAACAGTGGCTAAGCGACGTTGGCGGATACGTTTTTACAATGAATGGATTCCCCTACGGAGGATTTCACCATACGAGGGTAAAAGATCAGGTCCATGCACCCGACTGGACCACCAACGAACGTCTCGACTACACGATTCGACTATTTAATATTCTCGCCGATATCCTGCCTGAAGGTATAAACGGAAGCATTTCTACTTCTCCTTTAAGTTATAAGCCCTGGTTTTCTGGTGCAGATGAGCGTGAAATTGCAACAGCTGCGGCAACTGAAAATATTTTAAAAGTAGCTGAAGAACTAAGACAATTAAAAGATCGAACAGGGAAAACCTTTCACCTTGATATAGAACCCGAACCTGATGGCTTTTTAGAATCAGGTCCTGAATTTATCGATTGGTACGAAAATATTTTACTTAAATCAGAAAAATTAAGCCAGGAAATTATAAAAGAACACATCTGTTTGTGTTATGACGTCTGCCATTTCGCAATTGGCTATGAGCCACACGCCGAAATTATCGATGAGCTGAAAAAGAAAGGTATTTTGATAGGAAAACTTCAAATCAGTGCGGCTTTGAAAGCAAAATTACCAGCGTCAGTTTCAGAAAGAAATGCAGTAATTGATACGTTGGCTCGTTTCGATGAGCCAACTTATTTACACCAGGTAATTTCAAAACAAAATGACGCAACGTTAGTTCGTTATCCCGACCTGTCAGATGCTTTGGCAGACAGGGAAAATTTAGATTCTACAGAATGGCGGGCACACTTTCATGTTCCTATTTTTGTTGAAGATATGGGTTTAATACAATCCACCCAATCTGATATCAGAACGGTTCTGGATTATCACAAAAACATGCCATTTACAAACCATCTTGAGGTAGAAACGTACACCTGGGAAGTGTTGCCGGCATCGTTAAAAGCGCCATTAAATGACTCTATCGTTCGAGAGTTACAATGGGTTAAAAATATTTTAGAATCTTAAATTATGCATAAAACCGTTGTTATTGATATTGTAGGCCTATCTTCCTCCGTAATTGGCGAGCATACGCCCTTTCTTAAAAAATACATTGCTGAAAAAAATTTCACCAACATTGAACCTTTGTTACCTGCGGTAACCACCAGCGTTCAATCAAGTTACCTCACCGGAAAGTATCCTTCGGAAAATGGCATTGTTGGAAACGGCTGGTACGACAACATGGATAGTGAAATTAAATTCTGGAAACAATCTAACAAGCTTGTTGATGCGGAAAAAATCTGGGACAGAGCGAAAAAAGAAGATCCGTCTTTTACCTGTTCGAATATGTTCTGGTGGTACAACATGTATTCCAACGCAGACTACTCGGTAACACCACGCCCAAATTACCTTGCGGACGGGCGTAAACTGCCAGATTGCTACTCTCAGCCTGCCGAACTTCGCGATCATTTACAGAAAAAATTCGGACAGTTTCCTCTTTTTCAATTTTGGGGGCCAGGTGCAAACATTAAATCGACCAGGTGGATCGCCGATGCAGCGATGGAAACGGAGCAATTACACAACCCAACGCTTACCTTGATCTACCTACCTCATTTAGATTATTGCCTTCAAAAGTTCGGTCCTGATTTCGATAATATAAGCACTCAATTAAAAGAGATAGATCAGGTGGTTGAAGAACTGGTTAACTTTTACGAAAAAAAAGGTGCGAAAATCATTTTACTTTCCGAGTACGGTATAGAGCCTGCAAATAAACCTGTCCACCTGAACAGAATCTTCAGGGAAAATGGCTTAATTGGAATCAGAGAAGAGCGGGGCCTGGAACTATTAGATCCGGGTGCTTCAAAAGCGTTTGTCGTTGCCGACCACCAGATCGCTCATATTTATATAAATGATAAAAGCGTAACTGATAAAGTTAAAAATTTGCTTAAAAATACACCGGGCGTTGATCTGATTCTAGACAAAAAAGAGCAGGAAAAATACAACATTAACCACGAACGTTCGGGCGATTTCGTTGTTACCGCTAAAGAAAATAGCTGGTTCACTTATTATTTCTGGCTGGACGATGCAAAGGCACCAGATTACGCAAGGTGTGTTGATATTCATAAGAAACCAGGTTATGATCCTGTTGAAATGTTTATGTCGTCAAAGCTGCGTGCGGGTTATAAATTACTCCGGAAAAAAGCAGGTTTCAGGTATGTAATGGATGTTATCCCGCTCGATGCGACTTTGGTTAAAGGTTCGCATGGAAGAATTGGGGTTCCTGATTCATTCAAACCAGTGCTGATAACAGACTCAAAAATAGACAAGAAGCCCCAGGCACCTGATGTTTATGAAGTGATTTGGGATGCATTAACGAAATAAAAAGGCTGCATCATAAATCCAAATCTGTTATCTGAGCTTGTCAAAGAAATAAACGTTTCGACAAGCTCAACGAGATAATAGTTCAAATTTATTATGATATCCTCTTTTATAACTACTTGTAGCTACCAAAATTAATCATCCAACAAATTCCGTATTTGTCTTTAAAACTACCAAAATAATCGCCCCAAAATTGGTCTTCCAAAGGCATTTCAATTTCGCCTCCGGCGGATAAGCCACTAAACAAGCGCTCTGCTTCTCCCCGGCTATCCGGGCTAACGCTAATGTACATACTATTGCCTTTGTTCAGTACATGGCCTGCAGATGGGACACAGTCTGAAGCCATTAAAATTAAATTTTCATTGATGGGTAGCGCGACATGCATGACCAGGTTTTTCTCTTCTTCTGGTAATTGTTCTGAACCCGGAGCATCGCTCATTTTCATTAGTGCGATAAATTCACCACCAAAAATCGATTTGTAAAAGCTAAATGCTTCTTCGGCCTGGCCATCGAAGTTTAAATAAGGATGCATGTTTGTCATAGCTTTGCTTTTTGTTTAGACCAAGCTAATCAACATAGAAAATATTAAATGGGTGTATTTAAGACATTTTTAGGGGTAATAAATGTGCAAAAATTCTTAAAAACATTCTACTTCCCAGTGCCGCTCCCATTTTTCACCTTCGTCGAGCGTTATGATCCCTTCTTTATGAATTAATTGTTGATTATGGTCGACACCATCGGCAACACCACACCAGGGTTCTAAACATACAAAGGATGCATCTTTGGCTGCCCAGATTCCGAAGAAAGGGAAATCATCGAAATGGAAATGCAAGCCATAATCATTTTTGGTATTTAGCAAACTGATGCAATCGCTTTGAAGTGTCTTAAAAACCAAAGCATCATTGTAAAAGAGCGCATGTTTTAAATTTAATTTGTGTCCGTTAAGTTCTATAGTTTCGGTCTCATCAGCAACTAAACCTTCTTCAAGTTTCCAAAAGGTTAACCTTTCATCGTCATTAAAAGCAAGGTAATAATCCTCGTAATTCGTGTTTGGCGTGTTGGGAACCGCGAAGGCGGGGTGAGCACCTAAAGAAAAATACATCTTCGCCTTGCCTTTATTAATTACAGTGTAACTAAGGCTTAATTTCCGTTCAATAATTTGGTAAGTAAGTTTCAGCTCGAAAGGAAAAGGGAAATGTTTTAAAGTGTCCTCCGTATCTTTAAGGGTGAAAATAGCTTGTGTATCGCTAATTTTTTCTACTGTAAACTCATTATCACGGGCGAAACCATGTCTTGGTAAATGATAGGTCTTATCTTTGTAGATGTAGCTGTCGTTTTTTAGCGAGCCAACAATAGGAAATAAAACCGGACTGTGTTTAGCCCAAAAATTAGCATCGCCATTCCACAAGTATTCAATTCCGGTATCTTTACTAAATAAGGACTGCAACTCAGCACCCTTTGCTGCGATTTCAACTTTTATAAAAGAGTTTTCTATTGTTGTCATACATTTAAATTAACAAATTTCAGGATATTGACCGAGTTAAGCAGAAATAATTATTTCGATTGAAGCTGTGAAGTCAAAATATGATTAGATAAATATTTAGCTATGTTCTTCCCAGATGCATGCAATATTAATGATTGTTTGCACGGCTTTTTCCATATCCTGAACACTTACCCATTCCTGCTTGCTATGAAATGCGTGTTCGCCTGCAAAAATATTCGGACATGGCAAACCCATAAACGATAACCTCGACCCATCAGTTCCGCCACGAATACTTTGTTTTTTTGCTTTAACGCCGGCCCTTTCTATAGCTTCAATTCCATATGCCACAATTTCTGGATTCTTATCCAATACCTTTTTCATATTTCTGTACTGCACTTTAACCTCCAAATTGTAAGTTGAATTCGGATAATTCTTCATGACACTTTCCACAGTTTCCTTTAACAGATTTTCGTGCTCTGCTAATTTTTCATCTGTAAAATCACGAATAATAAATTGTGCTTCGGCCTGTTCTACCTGTCCTTTTAGTCCAACAGGATGAATGAAGCCTTCTTTGCCCGACGTTGTTTCCGGGGTTAATTTGTCCTTTGGTAAAGCGGATAAAATTTCTGCCAGAATTTTTATGGCACTTTCCATTTTTCCTTTCGCAAAGCCAGGGTGGGTACTTACTCCGTTTATTGTTAACGTTGCACCATCAGCAGAAAAGGTTTCATCTTCAATCGAACCTAACGTTTCCCCGTCTATCGTATAAGCAAAATCTGCCGATAATTTTTTTAAATCAACCTTATCCACACCTCTTCCAATTTCTTCGTCGGGTGTGAACAAAACTTTTATAGTGCCATGTTTAACCGTAGGATTTCGCATAAAAAAACCTACAGCTTCCATAATCTCAGCAATGCCTGCCTTATTGTCCGCTCCAAGTAAAGTGGTTCCGCTTGCAGTTATAATGTCGTTGCCGATTTGGAACTGCAAATCTGTATGTTCAGATTTTTTTAGGATTATCGATTCATCATCAGGTAAAACCAAATCTTCGCCTTGATAATTGGCATGAATGATCGGTTTTACATTTTCGCCACTACAATCGGGCGAAGTATCCATATGCGAACAGAAACAAATCACCGGCACTTCTTTGTCTGTCACTGCGGGGACTGTTGCGTACACATATCCATTTTCATCCATATGGGCATCGAGTAACCCCAATTCTAAAAGATCTTCTACAAGCTCTAATCCCAGTTTTTTTTGTTTATCTGTCGAAGGGCAGGTGGGCGATCCGGGATCAGACTGTGTATCAACTGTTACATATTTGATAAACCTGTTTTCCAACGAATTGTTAAAGTTTTGGTACTTTGTCATAATTCCAAAAGCAAATGTATAGATATTCAATAAACATATTATTTTTGTAAACATATGAACTATAAATTTCTGAAAGTTATTTCCCTAACCATTTTTTTATTGTTCGTCACCTTTTTTTCAAATGCGCAATCCAATTATTTTAAGTGGTCTTACGGCTTTGGGGCGGGCGCAAATTATTCCCGGACAGATGTAGTTGATGGCAACTGGGGTTATACATTTACCGGAAATATCGACCATCATTTTACACCTTTTGTAACACTGGGTCTGGAAGCTCAATACGGCATGATTCAGGGGGGTGATATCGTGACTGATCCGAACAACAGGCAGTTTGTGAATAAATACAGGGGCATAAATGTCAACTTGAAAATTGGCCTCGGCGAGTTTATAGATTACAATAAGACTGATTTTTTATATAAAATCAAAGGCCTTTATTTAGGAACCGGCTTAGGTGCTATAGATAATAAGATTACTGATATCGTACGTTACAGACCAAGCTATTCCGACGGCGCGGGCGACGGTCCTTTTCCAGGTAAAGATGAAAGTGTTAGCCTTTGGGTACCGGTTAATTTAGGCATCAATTTTCACTTTAATGATAAGTGGGGCGCTATACGTTATGTTCTTAATTTTAATGCACAGACAAACTTTACATTTGGAGAAGGCTTAGATGGATATGATGATCCGCCTACAAAATTTGAAAACTACAATCCAGATGTCTATAACGTTTACAGCATAGGCTTTAAATACTATTTAGGCAATACTAGAATTTATCGAAGAACACTTTAATTATTATTAACTTGACATACAACAGTATAAAAAAAATCATCATGTTTTGGTTACTTTTCTGTAACCTGACTGCTATGGCTCAACAAAGCCCTTATGAAAAAAGTGGTAAGAAAGAGACCACTACCTACGATGCTGCCATTTCATATTATCAAACATTAGCCAAAACTTATCCTCAATCAAAATTGCTGACTTATGGAAGTACCGATTTTGGAAAACCACTTCACTTGTTGGTTTTATCAAGGGATAAAGTTTTCAATCCGGCAGAAATAAGAAAGCAAAACAAGCGTGTTTTCCTTGTAAATAATGGCATTCATCCTGGAGAACCCGAAGGTATAGATGCTTCGATGATGCTCGCCAGAGATCTGCTTAAAGGTAACAAGCTTCCAAAAGATGTAGTAATTTGCATCATTCCTATTTATAATGTCGATGGCAGCTTTAATAGAAGTGGAACTTCACGGGCAAATCAAAACGGCCCGGTTGCTTATGGTTTCAGGGGCAATAGTAAAAACCTCGATTTAAACCGTGACTTCATTAAAACAGATTCTAAAAATTCCGCTGCCTTTCAATTGATTTTTAATACCTGGCAACCAGAAATTTTTGTCGACACACATACCAGCAATGGCGCTGACTATCAATATGTGATGACACTTATTCCAACTCAAAAAGACAAGTTGAATTCCATCCTTTCCGGCTATTTAACCAAAACACTGGTCCCTGATTTATACAAAGAAATGGCTGCAAAAGGCTACCCTATGGTTCCCTATGTGAACTCAATCGGGCAAACTCCTGAAACAGGGATTACTGGGTTTATCGAATCGCCACGTTATTCTACCGGATATACGACTTTACACAACACCATCGGTTTTATGCCTGAAACGCACATGTTGAAATCGTTTGATTTGCGGGTCGATGCCACTTATAAACTTCTGCAAAGCTATTTAAATATTATACAACGCGATGCAAAAGTTATTGGCGAAAATAAGCTCAGGGCTGATGAATATGTTGCTGCCCAAAAAGAATTTCCTTTGGAATGGGTTCTTAATAAAAACGAAATAGATAGTATTCCCTTTAAAGGTTTTGAAGCGGGTAAAAAACCAAGTGAAGTTAGCGGCTTCGACAGGCTTTTTTACGACAGAACGAAACCTTTTACCAGAGACATAAAAGAGTGGAATAAATTTGAACCATCTATAACCGTTACTAAGCCAATTGCATATATCATCCCGAAGGCGTGGGATAAAGTTGTTGCTTTGCTGAGGTTGAATAATGTAAAAGTAAACACACTTAAAGCGGATGCAAAATTAAAAGTAGAAAGTTATTACATTGATGATTTTAAAACCGGAACAAGGCCTTATGAAGGCCACTATTTGCATTCAGGTGTAAAGGTAAATCCAGTTGAGCAAACCTTAAAATATTACGCCGGCGATTATATTGTATATACAAATCAGGTTAGCAACCGATATATTATTGAAACCCTGGAGCCTCAGGCAATGGATTCGTATTTCAACTGGAATTTCTTCGATTCGATATTGGACATGAAAGAACATTACTCCGCTTATGTTTTTGAAGATACAGCAGCACAATTATTAAAAAAATATCCAGGCCTGAAATCGAAACTGGAAGAAAAAAAATCTAACGATAGCACATTTGCAAAAAATGGTTCGGCACAATTGGAATTTATTTACAGAAATTCCGATTATTACGAAAAAACACACAATCGGTATCCGATTTCGCGTTTGTTAACAAGTATAAAACTAGATTTAAACTAATCAAATGGAATATTTAAATATGGCACCGGTTGCCTCAGTGATTTTCGTATTTACAATTATCACGAGTCTTTATGGATTTTACGATAATAGTCTTTATGGCAAATTTATGCTCCACCCATACAGCGTTTCAAAAGGCAAAAACGTTTACACTTTAATAACGAGCGGCTTAATTCATGCAGACTGGATGCACCTGGCCTTTAATATGTTTACATTTTATGCATTTGCATTTACCCTGGAAACCATGATGGGCAGCTGGCGCTTTGGTTTACTTTATTTTGTATCTCTAATTTTAAGTGATATTCCAACCGTTTTTAAATACAAGGATAGCTTCAACTACAATAGTTTGGGCGCTTCTGGGGCGATAAGTGGCGTGCTTTTCAGCTATATTTTATTCAATCCGATGGCGAAATTGTACATCATGTTCATTCCTATAGGAATTCCAGCTGTAGTATTCGGCTTTCTATACTTAATTTATTGCGCCTACGCATCAAAAAATTCGAGAGATGGAATAAACCATGATGCGCATTTTTATGGCGCTTTAACAGGCCTGATTTTCACTATTATCTTTGTGCCCGGAATTATTCAGAATTTTATTACGGTTTTAACCGGCGGCAGGTAAGCAGGGCTTTTCAAAAAAGCTCATTGGTTCATCCGGGTTTTTAATAATCTCGAACTTTACATAGCCCCAGGGCTTCCAGAAATTCTCTAAAACCTGGGCGTAGATTTTATGCTGCCATACATCAAACAGTGGTTTGCTCATATTACCACGAAGAGGAATTGCTTCTATATAGGTTGTACCTTCTACAGGCATAAAAGTGTATTCAGGTAGGCGATTGAAAAGATAAGCAGAATAATAAAACCGGGCTGTAAGCTCCTCAAATTGCTCTGCTGTTAAAGCTTTCCCATTAACTTCATCAACTATTTCCTGATGATAACGCTTATTTGTTCCATTATCCTGTAAGCAGGCAATAATCCCAAAATTCTTTACCTTCAACGAGAAGGTAAGCGTGTTTATTTCATCGCGGAAACTAAAAGGCGTTTCTTCATTTTCGAGTTTAACAACTATTATAGACCAAGGTGTAAAATTTTCGAATTCCAGACTCGTGTACAAATTCTGCATCATGAAATTCAGATTGGCAAATTTCATCATTAGAGATTGCGACATGTTTAAACCATCGGCAGTCATTTCTTTGCGCAAAGCCGAATGCATTTCGATGTAAACAAAACCGTATAAGAACTTACCGATCCAGTTAAATAAATCCAACTCAGGCAAAGTCGATACGGCATCAAAACCAGCTTTAAAGGCTTGTTCAATTTTTTCTTCCAATGGGTTTAAAAATTGTTCATTTACCTCGCTGTTAACCGGAATTACAAGCGTGTTGTATGCACGGATACTTTCATCCAAAAACTGAATTTGCTCTTCCCCTGTTAAGCCGGCCTGCTCTAATAGCCATTTTGGAATTAAAGGAACTTGTAGAACCGGAGAGTTGAACGTGTTACCACTTAGGAAGCATTTCTTGTATAAAAAATCAAAATTTTGGAAAGGATTGTATAAACCAGTATTCATCGCTGCAATATTAGCCATTATATTTTAAGGGGGTTGCAATGATGTTTGATTTTAACCTTGAGATTACAACCAGGTTTTTATTTCCCGCAGATATTCGCTGAAAAGGCCCGCAGATTTAAAAGGATTAGTTGATCCGCATTAATCTGCGATTCTTATCCTTTTAAATCTGCGGGAAAAATTCTAGTAATTGTTATAATAATAACTGATATCATCAACCAGCTGACTATAAATTGGCTTTGTAAATTCCAAAAATAAAGCATTCGGTGGTGGTGGTAAAACCTCTTTTCTTCTGGTCATTGCCAATTGCTGCTTATTCAGTGCCCTGTCATCTCCTCTATAACTTGCCCAGTCATCCCTCCAAACATAGGTACCCGGAAACTTTTGCTGATGAACTACCTTTTTGCTTTGCCAATCAATAATGGTCATATCCAATAAACCAGATGATGTTATGTTTTTCTCAAAAATACTTAAACTCGCTTTCACCGTTCCATAAACCGGTTTTCTATCCCTTGTTTCCCCAATTACCACACTGTCTCTTTTCAATCTTTCAACGCGCTCTTTCACATAAGTCTGGCCTACAACAAAATCATCAAAATTTAAGCTAAGCACCTGATCAGGAACAACTTTCTGACTGGCAGCTTGCTGCTCCGAATAGAAAATAACGAACTTGTTTCTCGAATAGTTACCAATAAACTGGTCGATTTGTTGTTGAAAATAATCGCCACTCAACTTGTATAAACCACTGTTTACGTAGATGGGCTGCACAACAATCCTGGTTACAGCTGACCAGTAAGCTTCGTTCATTTTTGCTTTTACATCTTTATAATTCGGGGCCAAATTTTGCGCTTTTTCAAATTCATAATACGCTTTCTTTGCCGACTGGCGGTTGTTTGCGTTTAAAAATTCTACTCCCGAATTATACCTGGCCTCAGCCGCATTTAACTTGCTATCGGTCAATTCTTTTAAATACTTAGCAGGATTTGGAACCGTAATTAAACAAGCCGGACAATTGTTAATATCATCAGCCAGCTGGTTAATTTTTTGGTAATCGTACATTATCGATTCCCACCTGAATAAATCATTAGATAATTTTGCCTCCTCAATTTTTCTTAAATGATTCTGCAATGCTAAATCATAGGCCGTTGATAAAACCTGCAATGCCTCACTGTTTTTTGGTGAATTTTGTAAACGGCTAACTGCTTTAGAAACCGAAGCATCATAATCGCCTTTTTGTAAGGCTTTTTTTCCTGTGGTACATCCTCCGATAATTATGAAGGATAAATAAATAAAATACCGTAATCTTGAAATGTTTTTCATGGCAGGAGTGGTTTGCGTTAAACAATATAATTGTAAAGGCCAAATTTGCCTATTTATTTAGTAGACGATTGATAATGAAAATTAGTTGCAAGCAGTTTGAATTAGAGTTAAAACACCCTTTTTCGATATCAAAATTTACCCGCACCAGCACGCCGCTAATGCTTTTAAAAATTCAACATGATGACATTGTAGGTTATGGAGAAGCATCAATGGTACCGTACATGGGTGAAAGCTATGAGAGTGCAAATGCCTTTCTAAAACTTGTAGACTGGAATAAAATTCAGTATCCGTTCAATTTTGAAGAAATAATAGCTTACCTGGATGGCTTGGCAACTGGTCAGCCAGCAATAAAGGCCGCCATTGATATCGCATTGAATGACATAAATGGTAAAATTCTAAATAAGCCATGCTATGAAATTTATGGGTCAGACCCGTCTAAAATGCCGGCAACCTCTTATACAATTGGCATCGATAAACCCGAAATTATTCGTGAAAAATTAAAAGATGCGGAAGCTTTCAAAGTTATAAAAGTTAAACTCGGCAGGGATAACGATAAAGAGATAATTGAAACGATTCGCAGCATGACGAATGTACCGCTATATGTGGACGCAAATCAGGGCTGGACAGATAAAATCAAATCGATCGATTTAATTTACTGGTTACACAATCAAGGCGTGGTTTTGATAGAGCAGCCAATGGATAAAAATAACCTTGATGGAAATGCCTGGTTAACCGAAAGAAGTCCGATTCCTTTACTGGCTGATGAAGCTGTGCAACGATTGGCCGATATGGATGGCCTGAAAGGCGCATACCACGGTATAAATGTAAAATTGATGAAAAGCTGCGGGATGTACGAAGGCCACCAAATGATTTTGAAAGCCCATTCCTTCGGCATGAAAGTTTTGATCGGCTGTATGAGTGAAACCAGTTGCGCAACCTTAGCCGCGGCTGCTCTTGCGCCTTTATGCAACTGGGCCGATTTAGATGGACCGTGGTTAACAAAGAATAATCCTTTTGAAAATCCTCCTTTTGAAAATGGAAAGTATATTTTAAAAGCTTTACCCGGCCTGGGACTGGAAGATGTTACTGAGGATCTTTTTCCTTATACGACTTCCTGATTTCTTTCATCAGCTGAATCTTAAAATAAAAAAGACATGCTGCTGTTCCAACAAGAAATGCAGCTGGCAGGTATTTACCATTATTATAGCACCATATCAATCCAAAAATAGACAATATGACACCCAGGTTATAAAAGATGTTTAATGCGAATTTCTTACCCACGATTTAACAATTGATTTTAAGATAAAGTTATTATAAATTACCAAAGCGCAATTATTCAATTATCAAACTAAAGAGAAGTAAAAAATCGGAAATTATTTTCACAACTTGCAAAGTTTGATAATTGATTTTTGTTTATTGACTATTACTAATAAACCGGCATATTTGGATCAAAGGCTTCCTGCCAGGCTAAAATACCGCCTTTTAAGTTATATAAATTATCGAATCCATATTGTGCTTCTAATTGCATAACTGCTGCAGCACTTCTTTTACCACTGCGACACTGCATAATTACAGGCTTGTCTTTAGCAACTTTATCAGCTTCAATCAAAATCCCACCTAATGGAATGTTTTCTCCATCAAGATTGGAAACTTCATATTCGAATGTTTCGCGAACATCAATCAATTGAAAATCTTCCTTGTTATCGATTTTCTCTTTTAGCTCTTGTACTGATATCTCTTTCATGTAAAATATATTTTTTCAAATATACAAAAAACACTTAACCAGTTGGCAAAGCATAATTGCACAATGGATTTTATGATCCTTAAAAATCCAAAAATAGTTACGATCCGTTTAGTGACTTTATATTTTATTTAATAACGGCTTCTGGTTTTATTTAAGTTGCTGTTTATTATCACTTTATGTCTATTTTGAACAAGAATTATCCAAAAAATAGTTTGATAGGAACTGTAACAACTTGCTACCTTAAGCGTTTAATTATAAATAATTACACATGGATAAACTGAACCGATTTTTTTGGTTTTGCTCTGGCGCGCACATCTCTACACTGGAAAAGTATTCTTCGGAACAAAATAAATACACCGGCATTGGTGCCACTATCTTTTTTACCGGTTTATTCGCTGCATTATCCGGCGGATATGCGATGTATTTTGTTTTTAAAGGAGATGATTTAGCTATTGTTTTCGCTATCATTTTTGGTTTTCTTTGGGGTGCTGCAATCTTTAATATGGATAGATACATCGTATCCAGTATTAATAAAAGCGCCTCTACAAACAAACAGATTTTACAGGCCACGCCACGTATCTTGCTGGCAATTATGATTGGTATTGTTATCTCCCGCCCTATAGAGCTGAAAATTTTTGATAAGGAAATTAAAGAGCGTTTAAAAGTGAGTTATCTGAACGGTCAACGCTCTAAAATAGATACACTGAACAAGGCATTTGAAAACAAGTATCAGGTGGAATTCGGCAGATTGAATCAACAAAAAGCAACGAGAGATTCCTTGGAAAAAGGCATTAAGGCCGACCGGCAAAAACTGAATTTCGAAATTTTTGGAAATAAAACGACAGAAACTTCCGGGGTATTGGGTTACGGGCCATTTGCAAAACGTAAGGAAGCCGAAATCAAGCAACGTACATCTGAATTGGATAGCTTAAAAGCAAACATTAATAAAGCAGAATCTTTCATTGATAAACGCAAAGAGTTTGATGGCCTTTTTACGGCCAAACTTTTTACCGATAAACAATTAGACAGTTTAGCAAACATTGCAGGTTTTGCAGATAGAAACTGGGCATTAGGCCAGCTGAAGTTTAATGCTGATGGAACCAGCGACAATAACACTGCTCTGGCAGTTACTTTTATTGGTTTACTGTTTATCTTTTTCGAATGTTTGCCGGTTTTTGTCAAACTGATGAGTGCCCGCGGACCATATGATTATGTCATTGCTGATGGTGATGAAGCCTCCATTTACGAATCGAAAAAGGATAAAGATTTCAGGTTCCAGGTGGCCGATAATATTCAAGAAACGAGGGTTGACTCAGAATCTTCCAAACGCAAGGAAATTATAAAAGGAAAAGCTTACCGCGATTTAGAAAAGTACGACTGGGATAAGGAATAAATGGACATAGGAAAAGGAAAATGGGAAATAGATGGTGCAGGTAAGATGTGAAGACCAAGCCACTTCAATCCTGAAATTCTTTAATCTTATTAAATCATAGTTTACATCATACCTCTAACTTTATTATTAAATTAGCCCATTAAATCTTTTTTATGAAGAAATTTTTAGGTGCCGCTTTATTTAGTTTGTTGTCATTAAGTGCTCTTGCTCAAAATGAAATTAGTTATATCGTCTCGTTCCCCAATGCAATTCATCACGAAGCGGAAGTAAGCATGTTAATCCCGAATGTTCCGTCAGGAACTTTAACGGTAAGAATGAGCCGTTCTTCGCCAGGTAGATATGCAACACATGAATTTGGCAAAAACGTTTACAGCCTTAAAGCTTTTGATGGTTCGGGAAAAGAATTGGCATTAAATCAGTCAGCCGGCGATGTTTATGAAATTCCAAATCATGGCAAAAACGTAAAAATTACTTATACTATTTTTGGCAACTGGATCGATGGAACCTATGCGGGTTTCGATGAAACGCATGCCCATATGAATATTCCGGCAACATTTGCATTTCCGGTTGGAATGGATAACCGCCCGCGGTTGGTGAAATTTAATTACAGTGATAAACAAAACTGGAAAGTGGCCACGCAATTAAAACCACTGGGCAATAATTCCTATTATGCGACAAATCTTCAGTATTTTATGGATAGCCCAACGGAAATAGCAGACTATAAATCCGCAAGCTGGCAGGTTAAAAATACAGATGGCAAAATACAGACCATACATTTAGTCTCGCATTCCAATGACGACCAGAAAACCATTGATAACTATGCCGTAATGCTTAAGAAAATGGTGGATGAACATTTAGCGGTCTGGGGTGAATTCCCGACCTATGATTACGGAAATTATTACTTTTTGCATGATGTTTACCCAGATAACGCGGGCGATGGAATGGAACACAGGAATTCGACATCCATTGTTCAGCGCACACCGAAAATTGAGGGTTATGAATTGAACTTGTTGGGAACATTTTCTCATGAATATTTTCATAGCTGGAATGTGGAAAGACTTAGGCCAAAAACTTTAGAACCATTTAATTTTACGCACTCAAATATCAGTAACGAACTTTGGCTGGCAGAAGGGTTTACTCAATATTACGGCGCATTGTTATTAACAAGGGCAGGTTTTAAAACAGTTGGTGATGCATCACAAACCTTTAGCGGTCTGGTGAATGCCGTTTTGAATTCGCCCGGCGCTAAAAATTATTCGCCTATTCAAGCCAGCCGCTATGCTGTTTTTGCCGATGCGGGGGTTGCAATAGACCAGACAAATAAAGGCAATATATTCCTTTCTTACTATACATATGGTGCTGCAACAGCTTTGGCATTGGATATTCGTTTACGTGCTAATTTCAAATTAACCCTTGATGATTACATGCGTGCTTTATGGAAAGCCTATGGCAAACCTGAAATCGCATATACTGTTCCTGATTTAGAAAAGACACTCGCTTCATTAACTAAAAACCCTGCCTTTGCGGCCGATTTTTTCAAACGATACATCTACGGAACCGAGAAAAATGATTATGCCAAACTGCTACTTAACGCAGGTTTTGTGCTTCGTAAGGCAAATCCAGGCAAGGCTTACACTGGTTTAATGCGCTTAACTTTTGCGGATGGTAATGCTGTTTTACCTCAAACTACTATCGGTACCCCTGTTTATAATGCAGGTTTAGATGTTGGTGATGTGCTTTTAACCATGGATGGTGTCGAAATAAAAGACCAGGCAGCTTTAACAAAAGTTACTGAAGCCCACAATCCTGGGGACATTGTTAATTTAACTTATACTCACCATGGTGAGACAAAATCGACAAAACTAGCCTTCGCTGAAGATCCTGCATTAGAAATTGTATCTATTGAAAAGACTGGCGGTAGCTTAACAAATGCGATGCAGAATTTCAGAAATAACTGGTTGAATACACAGGTGAAACTAAAATAAGAATCACAAGAAAAAAGCTAAATTAGCAGAAGTAAAAAACTATAACCGATAAAGCCCACTTTAGTAGCTAAAGGTGGCTTCATCCCAATTGAAAACAAAATAGCAAATGAAAAAACTTTTCTTTTTAGCCTTGGCCGGAATGGCAACTTTGCAGCTAAGCGCTCAAAATATCGATAAAATTATCACACGTGAATATACTGACCATCTTATCAAAACGCTAAGTGCTGATGATATGCAAGGTCGTGCAACATTTACACCAGGAATTGATAAAGCAGCGACGTTTATTGAATCAGAATTTAAGAAAATTGGTTTACAGCCTTTAACCGGAGAGAAAACGTTCCGCCAGACTTTTTACAGATACAAATTAACACCGGAGCCAGTAAAATTAGTTATCGACGGAAAAACAATTGCACAGGATAATATTTTGCTTGCAGGAAGGGCAATTTCTGTTACTTTCAATCAAACTGGCACTGAAGTTATCAAGTTAGATACGGCAAAAGCTTTTTTACAACAATACCGTACTTTGGCTCGTGGAACTAAAAAAATTGTTTTGGTCGACAATAAATTTGCTGCGGATTTTAAACGTTATAAATCTTTCTCTGGTCGCCCGGCGATTGTTGATGAAAAAGACTTGCAAAATCCAAGTCAGGACGCCACAATTTTTGTATTAGGCATAAATGAAGCAAAGGAATTTAATGTGGAAGTGAAAAGCAAGTCAGAAAAAGTACCACTTTTCAATGTTGCTGGTATGCTTCCGGGTAAATCGAAAGCAAAAGAACTGGTTGTTTTTTCAGGTCACTATGATCATTTAGGCATTATGAAATCAGTAGATGGCGACAGCATTGCAAATGGAGCCGATGATGATGCTTCAGGCACAACTGCTATGATTGCTTTAGCAAAATATTATAAAGCACAAAAGAATAACGAACGCACTTTAATTTTTGTAGCTTTTACTGCTGAAGAGATTGGTGGCTTCGGCGCAAGGTATTTTTCAGAAAAATTGAATCCGGATGATGTTGTTACGATGTTTAACATCGAGATGATAGGAAAAGATTCTAAATTTGGCAAAAACACTGCTTTCATTACAGGTTATGAGCGCTCTGATTTTGGTAAAATCCTACAGAAAAACTTAACAGGAACGGAGTTTACTTTTCACCCCGACCCATATCCCGAACAAAATCTTTTCTACAGGAGTGATAATGCGACATTAGCCGCTTTAGGTGTTCCGGCCCATACGATTAGTACCGATAAAATTGATATCGATAAATTGTACCATACGGTCAAAGATGAATACAGCTCATTGGATGTCGAAAATATTTTATCAACAATTAAAGCCATTGCAAAAAGTGCGACTACAATTGTAAACGGAACAGATACGCCAACCAGGATACCGAAGTTAAAACAGTAAAAACTTTAGTTCTTGCTTTCAAAGGGGTACTAATATAGAAGCCACAGATTACCAGATTAAAATATACCATCTGATAATCTGTGGCTTTCTTTTTTATATTCTCCAAAACATGGTTCGTGTCCTCAAGAATCATTAATTTACTTTCTAACTACAAAGATTTCTCGGCTGCGCTCGAAATGACGAATTTTTTATCTTTCGCTTTGGCCTGCGTCTCACAGACCAAACAGGCTTGAGTTTGTTTATAATGAAAGCAACATAACATACGATTCTATCGCAAATTAAAACTTGTATTCCATCACGTAGTCATCCATAAAAAAACCTTCTCCGATATCTATTTTTACAGATTCCTTTACAATAAACCCGGCTTTAGTGTAGAAATCTTTAGCCTTATTGTGTTTGTTTACATTGAGTTCCAAAGCAGAACCACCTGCATCTTTAACCTGATTAAAAACTTCGTTGATTAAAATTTTGCCAACTCCTTTGCCATGTGCAGATGGTATAACATAAAGTTTGTGGAGTTTATAGACCCGATCTTCATGTCCAACAATTGAATAGCCGGCAAAACCATATTGGTTTTGACCTTCTTCGGCAATCAGAAAAATATGCCCATCCATAAATTGCTTAAGCAGTTCGCCCCTGCTATACATTTTATCTAACATATAGTCAATTTGCTTCTGACCAATTATTTCCAGATAAGCTGATGGCCAGGTTGCCGCAGCAATATCACGAATTAATTCAATATCATCCTCTTTAGCTTTTCTAAGGGTAATCATGATAACGGTTCGCTTATATAAATTGGTTGTCCGGAGAAAGTGAATTCTACAAAACCATCGTTAACGACTTCGAAAACTTCATCCTCATTTTGGGTGAGATTTGTAACCTCCAGATAGCGGTTTCCATGAATTAAAAACTCACTTCCGGCAGGTTTCCAAACTGAAAAACCAGATTTAATCGGGTAATGTTTTGCTTTTTCTGTAAATACAACAAGATTGATTTTATCTTCAAAACCAGCGAACTTTTCCAAATCAAATTTTCTGGTGATGACATTAACTGCCGGAAATTTCTCTTCATATAAATGATTAATGGCAACCATTAAATCATCTACAGGACCTTGAATAACTTTGGTGTCTTCCTGGATATCAGCCTCCTTTCCATTTACTAATACATCAACTTTGATCCCTAGAGAACGGATTTTATCGTAATTATCGCCATTTACCAAAAGCGTAGGGCTCCATTCTAACAGCTGACCTAACAATTCTTCATTAAAATTTCCGAGCTCATCAATATATAAAGCCGGCTCTTGTTTTTCTTTTACAATATGGTGTGAAGACATAATGCGAAGATAATATTTTAGTGTCAAGAATGGAGTATCGAGTATTAAGATTAGAGTTTCACTGCCTCGTAAAAGTCCTGATAAGCTTCAATAAAATCATCAGCAGAACTTATTGCTCCTGAAACACCTATGCCATACATTCCTGTTTGCATCAATGCTTCCACATCGTAGATTTTTATGCCACCAACGGCTAAAACAGGAAGTTCCACTCCCGATTTTTTCAGCTCATCGATGATGCTTTTATAATTCTCTACGGTAACAAGATTATAACCATTTGTCTTATTTTCAGTTATAGCAAACGGCCCTAACAATACATAATCAGCACCCTCTTTCGCAATCCGAATTAAATTATCAAGTGTGTGTGCCGAACCACCAAGTGTAATATCATCCCCAACTTGTTTACGCAATGCGGCGAAATCAGCGTCCATATCTTCTATATGAAAGCCCTGGATATCGGCTTTACCGTTTAAGTGGATATGGTTCGTTACAATAAGCGTTGTTCCCCAATCATCGCAAATTTCTGCAACCGCATTTATATCGGTCAGCAGTTCTTCATCAGCTTTGCTTACACAGCGGTATTGGATCCATTTAGCGCCCGCCTCGCAAGCCAACTGAACTTGTTCGATATGTGTTAAATGTGGATTGTCTTGCGTGATGTAGTGGAGCTTCTCTATGTATTTCATACCAGGATTTTTGAACAGGATTCGAACAGGATTTTAAGATCTGAGGATTACCAGGATTTGTGCGTGTCAATTTATTTATCGACACTAAAATCAACTAATTCAAAAATAGTCATTGCGAAGCACAAAGCAATCATTCCGTATTAAGATTGCTTTGCGCTCTCGCAATGAAAAACTGGTTTGATACTTTTTAGCTTTCTGCTTTAGTCTTTAAGCTCTATTAAAACTTAACGTTTAAACTTAGCAAAAAGTTAGTTCCTGCCTGGGGATAAAAGAAATTTTCTGTAATTCTGCTACCACCGGAAAGATAGCCATAAGTGTAGCCATTGCTTTCATATTTTTTATCGAAGAGATTATTTACCAGTAAGCCCAAATTTACATTTTTAACCCCTGCAAATTTAAAATCGTAACCTAAACGCGCATTACTTACCCAATAACCATTAATTGTTCTGTCATTGTTTTGTGTGTTGTCCATATATTGTTTGCTTACATATTTACTTTGCAACGCAATGGCGAAACCAGTAACTGGTTTATAAACCAATTCACCAAAAAGTACCGCTGCCGGCGAATAAGAAATATCGGTTAAAGTGTAATTATTCACAACCTGCCCGCCGTTATCATAATCATCGTAATACTCCGTAAAGTTTTTGATTTTATTTCTGCTGAAAGCCGCGTTTGCATTTAAGGCGATAGATTTGTTAATGATGTAGGAGCCATCCAATTCAATTCCCAAACGGTAACTTCTATCCACATTCTGGCGATAATTGCCACCAACATCATTTATTTTTCCGGTTACAACCAGCTGATTTCTGTAGAACATGCCGTAAGCGTTCGCACCTACATTAAAAGCTTTATCTTTAAAACGATAACCTAACTCAACATCATTCAATCGTTCTGGCTTTGGATAAATACCTACCGCAGCGTCGGTATAGTCATCGCGATTTGGCTCTTTGTTTGCAACGCTAAACGATGCATAAAGATTGCTTTCAGGATTGATAAAATAGGTTGCTCCGAATTTAGGATTGAAGAAATTCAGGGTTTCATTTATGGCAAGCGTGTTCAACTTATTCTCTGTACCAGCAATATCGTAATAAACACGGCGATATTGTAAATCGGCAAATAAACTTAAAGCCTCAACAGGACTGTAATTTACTTTTCCGTAAGAATTGAAATCTGTCTTGAAACCTTCATTATCATAGTAATGCCTGTCGATAGCTCCGTTTGATGCATATTGGGCCCAGATGATTTGACCGAAGTGAGCACCTTTGTATTCATTGTAGGCGCCGCCCAAAGTAAAATTCAAATTTTTCTGCGGCACATAATTAAACGCATATGTCACACCGTAGAAATCGTTGTCCAGCCAGCGCCGGCGAATTAAATCTGTACGCGTAACTGTTGTTCCGCCAATAACAACCGGACTCAAACCGTAGTCACTTAACTTATTTGCTTCGCGATATTCTTCATAATAACCCTCACCTTGTGTATAATGTAAAGCCCCGTTGAAGCTAAATTTATCAGAAAACTGTCGAGCGTAAAGCAATTGATAATGGTTTTGCCAGTAATTATCTGTCTGGTTATTGTACAAGAAACTGTTGTAGGTTCTGCCCGAGTTCAAAAGGTTATCGGCATCAGCCTGGCCCAAGCCATTTCTATCAATGTATGCTTGCATGCCTGCAACATCGTTATTTAGTCGAGATTCAGGAATGCCATTCCACGATTGATACGTTTTTTCAGCGCCTGCGAAAACGTTTATTCTCAACAAATCTTTATTCCCATGGTAAGCACCAGACATGAAATAAGACTTTAAAAGTGAAGAGCCTCTATCCACATAGCCATCCGAACTTATTCGTGATAATCTTCCATCGAAGCTAAACCGATTATTAATTAAGCCTGTTCCTACTTTAATGGTATTTTTCCAGGTATCGAAACTTCCGTAGGTATTGTTCACTTCGGCGTAAGGCTCCATTTCGCTCGCTGTGGTTTGAATATTCAAACTTGCACCGAAAGCGCCAGCCCCGTTTGTCGATGTACCCACCCCGCGCTGGATTTGTATGTTGTCTACCGACGAAGCAAAATCAGGCATGTTTACGTAAAATGTTCCCTGGCTTTCGCTATCATTAATGGGAATACCATTTACCGTTACATTAATCCTGCTGTTGTCGCTCCCGCGAATACGAATTCCTGTATACCCAACGCCTGCGCCTGCATCAGAATTTACGACTACACCCGGTGTATTTTGAAGGATGAAAGGCAAATCCTGACCAAAATTGTTCTCCTGAATTTCAGCTTTTGTTACGTTTCTGTAGGTAGTTGCCGACTTTTCATTTGCCCTGGTCGCACGTACAATTACCTCATCAGCTAAGAAGGCCTGGGGAATAAGCACAAAACTTACAGTTTGACTTTGTTTAAGTTCAATCGATCTATCGGCAGATTTATAACCCAGATAACTTACGCTGATGGTATAATTACCAGCAGATAAATTCGACAAAATATAATCTCCATCGACATTAGTCAAAACAGCTGTTTTCTGGTTTCTTACCTTGATTGTTGCGCCGGGCAACGGTTTTTGATTGTTATCCGTCACCTTTCCGGTGATAGAAATTTGTGCCAATGCAAAGAATGGCAACATTGCAGTGAAAACCGCAAAAAGTAATTTTTTCAATTTTTGATTGTTTTAGTTAAACCCATCGGAAATAGGGGTACTCCCGATTTCAGTTAAACTTCCATAACTCCAATCCCTACGCCGGCATTACCCGGATCAGGTGCATTTAAGGTTTAGGGTTTTAAGGCTTAGGGTTTAGGGCCTGCGATATGCACAACCTTTTACCTTTCACCTTTTACCTTTCACCGTAAAATGGGTATGATCTCAGCCCGTTTTTGTGTTTTTAAAAAACAAGGCACCCCTAATGATGGGGCAAATGTAGAAAATATTTCAACAATTAGGCAGAAAAAATATATTGACGCTTTTTTATTTAGAAAAGCAGGTTTCTACATTTATCGGCTGGGTTCTGCCCGCTTTGCAATCAAAAAAAGCAGAAAAGGGCTTTTGTTTTCCGTTTCAATCGGGTTTAGACCACTTGGGGATTTGCAGGGAACTTATAAATCACCTAGTCATCAAGTGATAATAAAATGTCTCCTACAGATAAACGCAAAAACAGTAATCTGCGCAATTAGCGTAATCTGCGGGATGAATTTTAATGGAAATATTTAAAGCAAAGTCGTAGCGAGACGCTACGACTAGTGTTAGCCACCTAAACCCGGCCCTAGCGAATGACCCAATTTTTTCATTGGGGCAGAAGCGAGGGCGGGAAGAACTTTAATATATGTTAGGCAATTGCTTTCCAAAAATTATAAAGCCAAAAATGCATCAATTGATGCTATTGCATTTTGTAAACGGACATCGCCTAAGCCGCCAATCACTTTATAATTTGCATTAAGGGCTTTGAGTTCTTTGTGCCAAACTTCCATAAAGTATTCGCGCTGGTTAGGGAAATCCCTTAGGGGATCGTCCTGCCAGGGCAAATCGATGTCCATTAAAAGATATAAATCATAAGGCCTTCTTGGCAGGGCATCCAAAACTACCTGAGGTGTCTCACCCAACATTTCATCACTCCAGATTTTTACGGTTACAAATGTTGTATCACAAATAATAAATTCCGTGTCTGTAGTAACAAGAATTGCATCCTCTAAGGCAAGCTGACCGTAATACATATTTACTTCATCCTGCAAAGTATAAGGGGCAAATAAATTTTCGCAATAGTAACGGGCATATTCAGGTACCCAGGAAACCTTATAATGTTTGGCCAGAAGCTGGGACATGGTCGATTTACCTGTACTCTCCGGACCAACAACAGCTATTTTTTTAATTGACTTGTTCACGATAAGTTTTTCTCCAGTCTAGGTATCCTTTATACGCTATTGCGATGAGTACAAAATATAAAACGGCACTCAAGTTTAAATGTTTATATATAAATAAGGGGACATAACAAATATCGGCAAAAACCCACAATAACCAGTTCTGTAGAATTTTACGAGTAAGTAAAAGCTGGGCTATGAAGCTAACGGACGTACAAAAACCGTCAGCGTAAGGGACGATACTGTTGGTATACTTAGCCATAAACCAACCTAGACATAAACTCAGTACCGCGATTGATGCGATTGAAATCAGCCACCCTTTTACGGTGAGCAACGTAATCGGCTTATTTCTTTCGGTCCGCTTGCTAAGCCAGAAATACCAGCCATAAAAGCCTGTAAAAAGAAAATAAATCTGTAGCGTCATATCACCGTACATGGCTTCCTTAAAAAAAAGAAAGCCATAAGCGACCACGCTAATTATAGAGATAGGCCAATTCCAGACACTTTCTTTCGCAGCAAGGTAAATACAAATAAAACCCGTACTTACAGCAAGCCATTCGAGTAAACTGGTATGGGTAAATTGTTCGGCTAAAAATTCCATGAAAGAATCGGCTGTTGATAACATCTAATCAAAAGTAGAAACAAAAACACATAAAAGAAAAAATCCGGCCGAGGAGGGCTCCTCTGACCGGATAATAAACCAAACAAACTATTTATGAAGAAATCCTCATTGCGGTTAACTACTCCGCGAGGAAGCTTTAGATTGAACTAAAGTATTTACAAAACGCAAATACACATTGTTTATTACAACATTATTGCCAATAATCATAACCTCACGGTTTCGTGACGTAAACATGACCTGGAGCCTGTTTTGTTTTATGACTGTAAATTTAAACAATCCACATATGTAGTTGTAACGACAGTCACTGTGTACATATAAACGTACACTGTTCAGTTTTAAATTCACACACGAAACTTTATCAGTCATCAAATGTTTACATTTAAAGTTTAATAATATATATTTAGTTATAAATCTAACATCATGAAAAAATTTGTTGTGGCGATGACCACCATGGTTGTAATGTCATTTGCTATATTTTCATTTACGAACATACAACTAGGTGGAATTACCGGCAAAATTACGCCTGCAAACGGCGTTTCGGCGGTAGCGTTAGTTTCTGGAACAGATACATTGAGGGCTGAACTTAATCAGGGCGTTTTTGCTTTCACAAATTTAAAAGAAGGCGTTTATAAGGTTTGGATAAAATGCAATTCACCTTATAAAGATGCCGCTATTGAACGCGTAGCCGTAAAAGATAGCTCGGTGACCGACCTTGGCGAAATAAAATTGCAGCAATAGCGATTTGAACAAAAGAAAAATTCAAAAAGAGGGTCAAAATAACCCTCTTTTTTATTTTAAAAAAATCGGCTCAAAATACTTCTAAAGATGTATCTTTGCATCCCGACAGAACAGTTGGGATTTTCTTCATAATAGCAAAAACCTCCTTGCTTCTTGCCTTTGAAACAGGCCAACACTTTAGAATTTTAATTATTGTATTAAGCTTTATCATGCCTAAAGACACTTCCATACGCTCAGTATTAATTATCGGATCGGGTCCAATTGTAATTGGTCAGGCCTGCGAATTTGATTACTCGGGTTCACAAGCGGCGTTATCCTTAAAAGAAGAAGGAATAACCGTTTCAATTATCAACTCCAATCCGGCTACAATTATGACGGATAAGGTAATCGGCGACCATGTTTACCTTCGCCCTTTATCTGTTGATTCAATAGAGGTAATTTTACAAGAGCACATCGACTCGCCGGATTTACCAAAAATTGACGCTGTGCTACCAACAATGGGCGGCCAGACTGCGCTAAACTTATGTAAAGAAGCAGAAGAACGGGGTGTTTGGGAAAAATATGGCGTTAAAGTGGTTGGCGTGGATGTAGACGCGATTGAAAAAACCGAAAACCGGGAAGCTTTCCGCCAGCTGATGGTTGATATAGGCGTGGGTGTAGCGCAATCTAAAATTGCCAATTCATTTTTAGAAGGTAAAGAGGCTGCACAGGAAATCGGCTATCCATTAGTTATCCGTCCGTCATATACTTTAGGTGGCTCCGGTGGTGGTTTTGTGCATAAAAAAGAAGAGTTCGACGCAGCATTAAAGCGCGGTTTGGAAGCATCGCCTACGCATGAAGTTTTAGTGGAAAAAGCAGTTTTAGGCTGGAAAGAATACGAATTAGAGTTATTGAGAGACAGTAATGATAACGTAATCATCATCTGCTCGATCGAGAACTTCGATCCGATGGGTATTCATACAGGTGATTCAATTACAGTTGCTCCGGCAATGACATTGTCTGACCGTTGTTACCAGGATATGCGTAACCAGGCAATTAAAATGATGCGCGCTATCGGTAATTTTGCCGGCGGTTGTAACGTTCAGTTCTCGGTAAACCCTGCTGATGATGAAATTATCGCTATTGAAATTAACCCTCGTGTATCCCGTTCATCTGCGTTAGCAAGTAAAGCAACAGGTTATCCAATTGCTAAAATTGCAGCTAAACTGGCTATCGGTTACAACCTGGATGAAATCGAAAATCAGATTACAAAAACAACATCAGCCTATTTCGAGCCTACTTTAGATTACGTTATCGTTAAAATCCCTCGCTGGAATTTCGATAAATTTAAAGGTGCCAACAAAGAATTAGGCTTACAAATGAAATCTGTTGGTGAGGTAATGGCTATTGGTCGTACTTTCATCGAAGCGCTTCAAAAAGCTTGTCAGAGTTTGGAAATTGGTCGCGCAGGTTTAGGTGCCGATGGCCGTCAGAACCGCAACATAAACGAAATTATGGATGGCTTGGAGCATGCTTCATGGAACCGTCTGTTTTTAATAAAAGATGCCATGACAATGGGCGTGCCTTTGGAATCTATCCGCAAGGTGACCAAAATTGATAAATGGTTCTTAAATCAAATTCAGGAGCTTGTTGCTTTGGAAGTTGAGCTAAAAAGATACTCTTTAAATAACATCCCTCAGGATTTCTTCTTCACATTGAAACAAAAAGGTTTCTCTGACATACAGATTGCCTGGTTGTTAGGAAATGTAACTGAAGATGAAGTTTACGACCGACGTAAAGCTTTGGGTATAAACAGGGTTTATAAAATGGTTGATACTTGCGCTGCGGAATTCCCGGCTCAAACACCATATTACTATTCCTCATTTGATGAAGAAAATGAATCAGTTTCTTCAGATAAGAAAAAAATCATTGTTTTAGGTTCAGGTCCAAATCGTATTGGTCAGGGTATCGAGTTCGATTACTCTTGTGTACACGGTTTGTTGGCCGCAAAAGAATCAGGTTTCGAAGCGATTATGGTTAACTGTAACCCTGAAACAGTTTCTACCGATTTCAACATGGCTGATAAATTATATTTCGAGCCGGTTTTCTGGGAGCACGTTCGCGAAATTATTGAGTTAGAAAAACCTGTTGGTGTTATTGTGCAGTTAGGTGGACAAACAGCTTTGAAAATGGCTGAAAAATTGACAGAGAAAGGCATCAAAATTATCGGAACATCTTTCGAGAATATGGATATCGCAGAAGACCGCGGTCGTTTCTCTGACTTGTTAAAAGAATTAGAAATTCCTTATCCTAAATATGGTGTAGCAGAGAATGCTGAAGAAGCAATCGTTGTTGCAAACGAAGTTGGTTACCCCGTTTTGGTTCGTCCGAGTTATGTTCTGGGTGGACAAGGCATGAGCATCGTTATTAACGATGAAGATTTAGAAAAAGCGGTAGTAAAATTATTGGGGGATTTGCCAGGCAACCGCGTGCTAATCGACCACTTTTTAGATAGAGCAGAAGAAGCAGAATCTGATTCCATTTCTGATGGCGAAGATGTTCACATCGTGGGTATGATGGAACACATTGAGCCTGCTGGTATTCACTCAGGAGATTCGTTCGCTGTTTTGCCAACATTTAGCTTATCGGAAACGGTAACCAAAGCAATGGAAGAATATTCCATAAAAATTGCAAAGGCGCTAGATGTTCGTGGTTTATTGAACATCCAGTTTGCAATTAAGGATGAAAAGGTTTATGTAATCGAGGCGAATCCAAGAGCTTCCCGTACGGTTCCTTTTATTGCGAAAGCTTATGATGTTCCTTATATCAACATCGCCGCTAAAATTATGTTAGGTGTGGCGAAACTAAAAGATTTCACCATCGAACGTAAATTAAAAGGTTATGCGATTAAAGAACCGGTGTTCTCTTACGAGAAATTCCCTGAAGTTGCTAAAGAATTAGGTCCGGAAATGAAATCTACAGGTGAAGCGATTCGTTTCATTAAAGATTTGGAAGACCCATACTTCCGCAAGCTTTACAAAGACAAATCAATGTATTTGAGTAAATAACAGGAAAGGCCGATGTTTAACATCGGCCTTTTTGGTTATAAACCTCTCAGGCTTTTGAAACCTGAGAGGTTTGATCTTTTTGCTACCAGCCTTTATTAAGCATTTCAATCGCTTTGTCTAAAAGCTCATCCTTTCCTTGTTTAATCCCATTAATTGTAGGATAAACAACCTCATCGATTTTAACACCAATCCTTTGCGTTGGCTTACCATCAGGATAAAAGACGCCAATTCCTGAAATCATAGTGTTTAAGCCACCAGGTAAAACAATGTATGAAACATTACCGTCGGCACCCGCAGTGGTGCTACCAATTACTTTCACATTTGGCGAGCTTTGAAAAGCCATTGTGGTGTATTCTGCCTGGCTTTGCGAGAGCGCGTTAACAATAACCACCACTTTACCTTTGTAATTATCAGATGATTTTTTACCATTGGCTATGGTTGGCCCATACTTAAACGAACCAGGGTAATCAGCATTTCCCATTGTAAATTTCACGAAAGGCGTTGATAAATTCTTGATGTAATTGCCAAAAGTAAAAGGCATAAACTCTGATGGATAACAGCGCATATCTACAATAATGCCTTTAGTGTTTTCGAACTTCTTTTTAATCTCCGGAAGCATTGCATTTTTATATTTTCCGGGAAAAACGTAACCAATATTTGCATCTATGAGCTTATAGGCTTCCGCTTTTTCAAAATCGGGATCTTTGCCTCCACGCCCATACATCCTCATCGGCAAATCGTAATCGAACTGATGACCATCTCTATTTACCGTAATTTTCGTCCTGACATCATTACCCCGAAGCAAATAGATGTTTGGCAGGTCGCGAAGTTGTGTATCATAGTTCGAGGCAGGTGTCAAGGCCAGAAAATCCTTGATAAGTAAATTAACATCTGTTCCCCTTATCGCCGTAATCTCATCGCCTACCTTTAACTTACTTTTCACATCAAGCGTATCTTTGTATAGCGAAGTTATTATTAATTTTTTTTCCACAAACGTGGTTTGAAGTGGCGCCGCATACTTCCCCTTGAAATCGTTTAATGCTTTGCTGCCACTCCAAAGGTTTGCGTGGGTATCATTTACTGATGCTATCAATTTTAAGGATGCTTTCGCATAGTCTAATTCATCCTTTGCCTGAACAAATTCCGGGATTGATTTTCCCAAAACACCATTCCAATCCTGGCCAATCACATCTCTGTAAGGGAAAAAATAATTAATCATTGCCCAATAGCGGTAGAGCGATAATAATCGATAACCAGCGTCAGGATAAGTCATTTTCAGATAAGGCCTTTCATTCTTGAATTCGGGATTACCAATTCCAGAAGCCATTTCAACATAATAATGTTCACCTGTATTTCGATTATCTCTTACAAAGATCAGTTTTTCCAAAAGCGATTCTTTTATGATGGATTTATCAAACAGTGACCCATAATCTGGTTTTATTTCATAGGCCTCGTTGGTAATGGATTTACAGTTTTTACATGGAGCTGGTTTCGGTAACTTATCTAAAAAAACTTCAAGCGACTGGTTTAACTCATCCTTGTTTTTGGCTTGAATAACTGATGGCAACAGTCTGAATAATTCTGCATCCCAGTTATAATCTCCTTTAGCAACAGCAGGATGGTGATATTTCAAAAAGCTCCAAAACTGGCCTGTCACCATTAAATTTGTATGTAATTGATCGTTAAGCTTAATATTTGTTATTCCCGATCCATTTGCAAAAGCAGTATCAAGATCAGCTTTAGGGATAATTACTTTTTTTAACCGCGCATGGCTGATGGGTTTGTTATCGATAAAGATTTCGAAATGATCGAACCAGGCTTTTCCTTCTCCCGTCAATAATCCACCGAAGTGTAAGGCCCTAACTTTCTGTGTATTGTAATCAAGTTTAATCGCATATTGTTTCCACTCCGTAGTTCCCGTAATGCCCCTTTTATCCATATTATCGAGAGCAAGTGCTTTTACATTTTTATCATCAAGCCGCATCCACAAACCGGCATAACCTTTGGATACGTTTTCTGTTTTAAGATACGCTTTCAGCTCGATTTTTTTGCCTTCGAAAATTTGTGTGACCGGATAGTCTATAACTCCAAAGGAAGATTCTGTTCCTTTTTTTTCCATTGAAAGACTATATTTCCCTTCGACCTTTTGACTGCTATCCAGTAATGCAGGATATGCTTTTTTCTGCAAATCGTTAAAGGAAAATAGCCAGCCTTTTGGTACGCCTTTATTATTAAGCTGTTCAAAGCTACCGTTTACATTAAATTGAGCATAGATTTTGCATGAACTCAATATGAGCGCAAATAGAAGAAACCGTTTCATAGATTAGGAGAGATTATTATTTCAAACTAAAGTAACATAAATATTCTCATCATAAAAACTCTTAACGCCGATTTTCTCAGGTAACTTCCCTGTAGCGTTATGCCTGGCATTAACGTTTGCATTAGTAAAACCAACTATGAAAAGGAACCTGAATGTATTCGTATTACTGTTAGCATTTACGCTAAGCGCCTGTAAAAAGGAAACAATTGAACATAGAAAGGATTTTGATAAAAGCTTTGATACCTGGCTCGATTTTAAAGCCTCGGCTAACAACAATTATAAATATCAATTGGTTACCAAATCATGGACAGGTTTATCTACACAAACTACTATAACTGTTAAGGGTGGTAAAGCGATAGAAAGGGCATATGTGGCTCAAACAGTTAAACATCCAGGCAATGTAATCACCATACATGAAGAATGGGTGGAGAATCAACTAGAACTAAATAGCCATAAAAATTATGGAGTAATTTTAACGCTGGATGAAATCTATGAAAAAGCTAAAACTGAATTTTTAATAAAAAGAGATGATGGAGCAACAAGTTTCGAATCCAAAAACAACGGAATGATATCCCGGTGCGGCTTTACACCTAAAGGTTGTGTAGATGACTGTTTTAATGGATACGCCATTGCCTTTATTGAGCGAATTTAATTAATAAATGAGCGTGATATTTAAGTTTTAGATTATCGAATACAATATTATTTAATAATAAATTCAGTCGAAATATTCCGGCATAACAAATCTTTCGGGTCGCACTGCAACGGCCACCCAACTGGCGTCAAAAGAAAACGGCGTAGCCCTCATGAATGCCATTAAGAATTATATTAATACATGAATAAATTTTCAGCCGGCATTTTTTGTTTTTTTACTGGCTTATATTTTTTTTCGTTTGTGTTCAAGCTAGCTAAGCTGATCTTTTTGATGCCAAAAAGAAAGAGCCCTTCGGCGGCGGTGAACCGCGGCAAGACTGTAGTGTATGGCAAAAGAAATAATTACAAATCACTCATATTGATTTTTATAAAATAAATTATCCCTCAAAAGAACGTTTCCATAAATAAAAAGCCGCCGGTGTAAGCCGACGGCATAAAATATTAGAGTGGAAAAATTTGAATCTAATTCTTCATCCTGCCTTGCTCCGATTCTGTACCGGTGGCACGGCGACGGGCAGGTTTAATTTCATTTTTACCGAAGCGATAAGTAAAACTAATCCTACCAATCCGGCTTTCATTTTTTTGATGAACTTCATATTTCAAACCCGGGTAGCCACTCGATAAATCATTTTTATACATGTTAAATATATCGGATAAAGCCAGTTTTAAACTTGCCTTTTTATTCATCATCGACTTGCTCAAACCTGCATCTATTGAATAACGTGATTTTATCCGTAAAGTTCCGTAATCAAGCGGTGATTCATAGCTGCCATTCAACTCTGCCGTAAAACCACTTACAATGGTAAAACTTTGTTGAGACTTAAACTGGAATGACGTTTTACCCGTTTTTAATGGAGACCCAGCCAAATCTGGCGCTTCGAAACTTAAGTAAAAAACATTCAAATTATTATTCATAGACCACCATTTATTTACCTTAACCGGAACGTTCAAGTTCGCATTGTAACTGATGTTTTTCGCCAAGTTCTCGTTGGTTTGGTACAAGGCTTTCTGTGCCTCATCTGGCAACAATACTTCGGTGATTACATCGGTTGTTCTGCTATAGCCAACTGAGAGCATATATTTTTGCATGAATGTATAACTTAACTCGAGATTATTGGTATACTGAGGTTTCAGGAATGGATTTCCTTTATTGTATGTGTACTGGTCTAAATAATATACAAATGGATTTAAAGCATCATAACTGGGGCGATCAATTCTCCGGCTGTATGAAAAACCAAGCTGGTTATTTTTAGAAAGTGTCTGTTGTACAAATAGCGTTGGAAAAAAATCCCAGTAACTGCGTTTCACCACCGTATTCGTAGTAACTAAATTGCCTTTTGAATTCGTTTGCTCTACCCTTAAGCCGAATTGAATGCTGGTATTCTTGAACTGTTTATTAATGTTTGTGTAGGCTGCATTTACATTTTCATCATAAATGAACTGGTTGCTGCGGCGAACATCATTCTGCCAGTTACTATTTACCAATTCTTCTGCTTGTAAGTCGTTGTCGGTTTTAACAAAACTACTTTTAACGCCCGCTTCCAGCTTTACAGTTTTGCTCAAGCCAACATTATAATCAGCTTTGAATGCTTTGATATCAATTTTGGATGGTGTATTATTCCTGGTGTAACTAATCGGACGGATTCTGCTACCATTCGCATACAGATAATCATTTTCATAATCAGAACCATCGTTGCCATCATATTTTGAATAATCTACATCAATTGAAAGTTCGGAACCTGCAGTATCCAGAATCGATTTGTAATTTAAGTTATAAGACAGATTGTTGTATTTATTCGTCTGCAGGCTGTTTGAAACTAGAGAAGAATCGACTTGTTGAAATGACGGGCCAATTAAAGTATTGTTCATCGATGCTTCAGTCCCATGATTAAAATAGCCGTTCACCAACAAGCCAATTGTGTTTTTTTTATCGATGAAAAAATCTAACCCTGCTTTAAAGTTGTTGTTTTGTTGTTTTCTACGGCTTGTACCTGCTTGCATGAAATAAGTATCTGGTGTGCCATTCGAAATCCGATCGATTGTAATAAGATTTTCCCGCTCCGTATTTCCGTAATTGTAATTGCCGAAAAGATTCAATTTCTGGGTTCTGTGATTTAAGTTTAAACCAGCATTCCCCCGGAAGTTTTTACCATAACCAGCGGTTGCATTTACGCTTCCATTTGTACCGCCACTTTTACTTTTTTTGGTTTTAATATTAATAATTCCCGAGTTTCCGGAAGCATCGTACTTTGATGATGGATTGGTAATTAATTCGATGGTTTCAATTTCAGAACTTTGCATGTTCCGAAGCAAGTTCGCAACGTCTGCGCTACTCATATAGGTTTGTTTTCCATCTAGCTGAATGAGCACGCCCTGCTTTCCCTGCATTGAAATATTATCATTCTGATCGACGGAAACACCTGGTGCTTTTTGCAAAACTTCGAGGGCATTGGAACCTGTCATTACTGCACTACTGGAAACATTCATCACGACTTTATCCATTTTCCTTTCGATTAATGGCTTGGTTACTGCAACGGTAACTTCCTTTAAATTCTGTGAAGTTGAAACCAGTTGGGCAGACCCGAAATCTACTCTTTGATTTTCTTCTGAGATGGATATCACTTTACTTTTAATCGTTTTGTAACCCATATTGCTTGCTTTGTAGAAGTAGTCTCCTTTATCAGAAACGGTAAAACCAAAATTCCCATTCTGATCCGTTAATGCCGTTTTGACTACGCTCGAATCGGCAGCTTTTAAAAGTACAACGGTTACATAATCTGCTGGTTTTTTATTTTCATCTAAAATGGTACCTGTTACGTTCGTTTTGCTTATTGTTTGTGCAAAAATGCTCGCCGAAGAAAAAATGGCTGTGATAATCAGTGCTATTTTGTAAAAATTTTTCATTTGTTTAGGTCTTTTGTTCTAAAAATTCCGGCAAAACGATTTCTATAACACATAAAATGTATTTCAATCAATTTGCTATCTATTTAAAGCTTAGTTTTTGGAAACGAAGGGCTTCCAACGTTTAGTTATTATTAAGACGACCATTTTTTGGAAAGGTTACAGGATTTTTTTAAAGAATTATTTTTCGCAAAAAAAAAGCCTCAGATGACTGTGGCTTAGTTATTTATAAGTTAAATATTTTTTACTTCATCCCCAATACGTCAACACCTTGTTCAAAAACAACATCAACAGGTATGTTTTTCCTGGTTAACCTGTCTAAATCAGATTGCAGTTCTGTGGGAATAACTGCCATCGTTTTTTGCGCTTTTTCTACAGCCGCTTTATCTCCGTTACCTTGCAACATGATAATGAAAGCACTTAAATCATTCATCGCAGATGCGAATTTATCGAAGCTCACTTTATAAGTTCCTTTAGCAGTACGTTCGAATGCACCTTTTTCTTTAAAGTAGTTGAAGCATTGCATATTTGCTTTTCCATGCGCTTCTGACACACCAAAACGTACAGAACGTAAAATGCCTGCCATAAATGTTGTGTAGTAATCTTTTATATCACCCTGCAATTCGCCCTTTTTCAACAATCCGGTAACCATATATAAGCCTAAAACATCCGCTTTGCCTTCTTCAAGCCAGCTGTACTGCTCTTTTAATGCTGCACGAACGAAACCTTTTCCGGTAATTGTTTTTTTAATGCCTAAACCATGGGCGACTTCATGAAACATCACGTTCGCAAAAAAGGCATCGAACTTAATGTATTTCTGCTGCTCAGCATCGATGAGCTCTTTAGAAATCGGCATTAAAATTTTCTCGAATTTAGCCTGCATGGCATTCTTTAGCTGTGATCGGCGGGTACCTTTCTCTTGCTGAATTTTTTCGTCGTTAGGTAGATTTACTGCAATTGTTTTCGAACCAGCATTGCAATCACCTGCATAATAAACAACATCGTAGGCATTTAACTCAGAATCTGTTCCTGGTGTTTCGGTTTTATATTTAGCTGCAACGGGTAAATTCTTTTGCAATTCGGGAAGTAGTTTTACATACTTCGCCAAGCGTTTACTCCATTCTTTGTCTTTTATTAAAACATAAGCTTCATAACTGGTTCTCGCATTGAAGAGCTTATCTTCATAATTTTCAATCGGGCCGATAATTAAATCCAAACCATTGGATTTCATATCTAACCATGCATAATCACTCGCAGTAAAATTGTCCGTCACCAAAGCATCAGCTCTCAAATTGAGGTATTTTTTTAACCCGGCATCATCAGCTATCAGTGCTGCCTGTTTTAATAATGAAGATGCTTTTTGAAGTTCAGCCGCAAATAAAACATGATATGGAATGGTACTTAGCTTTCCGGTGCTGTCTTTTTGAATTACCGAATAGGCACCAAATTTGTCTGCCAACGAAGATTTTTCAATTTCTTCTTTAGTAATCCCGTAAGGATAAAATGATGCACCTTCCGGTTTTGCGCCAATTCCGGCGACAAAAGGTTTATCGTTATTTAATCTGTCCCAAGGGCCATAATTTATGTTTACGAAATCTCTGGTTTTTTCATCCTTAATCGACGCCAATAAACTATCTTTTTGAGGATAAGCCTGTTTCCAATACAACTCATCCATAATTTCGGCCGCCTGAATAAGTAGTGGTAACACTTTGCGATCGTTTATACTTAGCTGGTTTAAATTCGTTGATAATTTAACCCGTTCATAAATTGGTAAACGTTGGGCGACGTAGTTGATTAAGCTATCTTTTTGGACAACATTAGCGGTTTTATCATTTGCTGTTTTGGTTGTATTTGTGCAGGCTGAAAATAACCCTGCCGATAATGTTAGCGCAGTCAATAGTCTATTTGCTTTGTATAATTTCTTCATTGTAGATGTATATCGCTACTAAATTAGTAAAATTTGAAAGCTTTGTATAAAGTTTGATGCAAAGGCTGAACTTTACCATAACTTTGTACCTTCACCACATTAAAAAATACCTTATGCGATTAAATCGTTTTTCAAATAACCATTCAACGCTCTTAATCATCTTTTCAATATTTGTTTCTGCATGCAGTACAAACAAATACGCAGTTACAGAAAAAATTTATAAGGAAAAAGCTAAAGGCTTTTCAAAGGTTATTCTGGCAGCCCCACCCGAAGGCCAGCTTTACGATTCAATAAATGCTGCAAACCAACAATGGATCGGTTCGGTGAATTTTGGGATACGAAAGCCAAACTTTGTAATTATACATCATACTGCTCAGAATAGCTTGAATCAAACCATAAAAACATTTCATTCTACCAGAGCCGGAACAAGTGCTCATTATGTAATTGGCCGGGATGGAAAAGTAGTGCATATGGTTAACGATTATCTTCGGGCTAACCATGCCGGTATAAGCAAATGGGGCAAGGATACAGATTTGAATTCTTCATCAATTGGGATTGAACTGGATAACAATGGAATAGGCGATGTATGGCAGGATGCGCAGATTAATAGCCTCATTAAGTTGCTGGCAACCCTGAAAAAAACATACAACATTCCAACGGCGAATTTTATTGGCCATGCAGATATTGCGCCAGGGCGTAAAAACGACCCTAAAAATTTTCCCTGGAAAAGATTGGCCGATAAAGGTTTTGGATTTTGGTACGATGAGGTTCTGAAAAACCCACCAGCAGACTTCGATACAGAAAAAGCCCTCAAATATATTGGTTACAATACCGCTAACCTGCCCGCCGCCATCGAAGCCTTTAAAATTCATTTTATACAATCAGATATCACTAAGACTTTAACTCCTGTAGATATTTTAGTGTTGTACAATATTTATACTAAATATTAACGTAGTTAAATTTAGGGATAGAGTTTGCCAAGGAATTTACTGGATTTAAATATTCCGTGATTTCTGTGTTTCTGTGGCAAGCCTCGCAAAATAAGCATAAAAAAACACGGATGAATCGGTTTTCATCCGTGTGTATGATTTACAAAGCCCTCCCTTTTGGGGAGGGTTGGGTGGGGCTTTAATTCGGTTTCTTAAAAGTATCTTTTAACGTAACCGTTCTATTGAAAACCAATTTATCTGCTGTAGAATCTCTGTCTAAACAAAAATACCCTTTACGAATAAACTGATATCGACCTTCTAAATCAGCTTCAGCTAAGGCTGGTTCTATGAAAACCTTTGGTAAAATGGTTAAACTTTCAGGGTTTAAATAATCCTTGAAATCACCTTCTTCAGCATCTGGTGTTTCAGAAGTAAATAGTCTGTCGTATAAACGAATTTCTGCGGTTTTTGCATGTTGTGCACTAACCCAATGGATTGTTCCTTTTACGTTAATTCCACTTGTATCGCTTCCGCTTATTGATTCAGGAATGTACGTACAGTGAATTTCCGTTACGTTTCCGTTTTCATCTTTTACGAAATCTTCGCACTTAACAATATAAGCGAATTTAAGGCGGACCATAGCACCAGGTGCCAAACGGAACCACTTTTTCGCAGGAACTTCCATGAAATCTTCACGTTCAATCCAAAGTTCATTGCTAAAAGGAATTATACGAGTACCACCCCCATCTTCAGCTTCAGGATTATTTTCACCGATTAAATCTTCAGTACCTTTTTCGTAATTGGTGATGATTAATTTAATTGGATCTAAAACCGCCATCACACGATTGGCTGTTTTGTTTAAATCTTCACGAATACAGAATTCCAATAAGCTTAATTCGATTAGATTTTCACGTTTAGCAATGCCAATACGCTCACAAAACTCACGAACACTTTTTGGTGTAAAACCCCTTCTCCGTAAACCGGAAATTGTCGGCATGCGTGGGTCGTCCCAACCGCTAACTAAATTCTCATTAACTAACTGCAGCAACTTACGTTTGCTCATTACAGTGGAAGTCAGATTTAAACGGGCAAATTCATATTGCTTGGATGGAAAAATTTCCAATTTTTCAATAAACCAATCGTACAACTCCCGGTGGGAAACGTATTCTAAAGTACAGATGGAGTGCGTAATGTTTTCAATACTATCGCTCTGTCCGTGAGCAAAATCATACATTGGATAAATGCACCATTTATTACCCGTACGATGGTGTTCAGCATGTTTGATTCGGTAGATAATCGGGTCACGCATTAACATATTCGGACTGGCCATATCGATTTTCGCTCTTAAAATGTAAGCGCCATCAGGAAAATCGCCATTTTTCATTTTGGTGAAAATATCTAAATTCTCTTCAACACTACGATTGCGATATGGGCTATCCTGACCAGGTTCTGTTGGGGTTCCTTTTAGTGCAGCAATCTCATCCGCAGAACTTTCATCAACATAAGCCAGGCCTTTTTCGATTAGTTTCACGGCAAATGAATACAGCTGATCAAAATAATCTGATGCATAGAGTTCATGTTTCCAGTTAAAACCCAACCATTTAATGTCCTCCTGCTGACTATTTACGTACTCCGTTTTTTCCGTAACCGGATTGGTATCATCAAAACGCAGGTTGGTGTAACCACCGTATTTTTGTGTTAGTCCGAAGTTTAGACATATTGCTTTAGCATGGCCAATGTGTAAGTAACCGTTAGGTTCCGGCGGAAACCGCGTAACCAAAGTTTCATACTTGCCACTATTTAAGTCGTTCTCAACAATTTCTTCAATAAAGTTCAATGACTTCTCTTCACTCATAAAACCTGTAAATTAGGAATGCAAATGTAAAAAGTTTGAGCGTAATTATGTAAGGAATAGTAAATAGATAATGGTTAATAGGGAATAGGGACGAAAAGGAGCTAAAAGATAAATGTAAGGGGTTGTTAAACCAGATATAGAGAATTGATGGGATTCTATTTCCTGTTTCCTATTCTCTATTTCCCGTAAAAGAAAAATCGATACATTTACATCAACTTAATATTCATTATGAGCAAAGTATTAAACCGGCCAATACGTGTTTTAGTGGCAAAAGTTGGGCTTGATGGTCACGATCGTGGCGCAAAAGTTATTGCCACCTCGCTTCGTGATGCAGGCATGGAAGTAATTTACACTGGCCTTCGCCAAACACCGGAAATGGTCGTTAATACCGCATTGCAGGAAGATGTTGATGCCATTGGAATCTCCATTTTATCAGGCGCTCATATGACCGTTTTCCCAAAAATTATTCATTTTATGAAGGAAAAACAACTGGATGATGTATTGCTAACCGGTGGTGGAATCATACCGGAGACCGACAGGAAAAAACTTAGCCAGATGGGTGTGGGAGAATTATTCCCACCGGGAACAACCATGGCGAGCATAGTAGAGTACATTCAAAATTGGGTCGAAAAAAACAGAACTTTTTAAATTATGGTTTATCAAAATTTAATATCAGAATTAAAAGAAAATATTTTATACGTTGTTATAAATCGTGAGAAAGCACTAAACGCATTAAATAAGGACACGCTTAATGAACTTGCTGATGTTATTGCATTCGCCGGAAAAACGAATGAGGTAAGGGGTGTAATTTTAACTGGTGCTGGCGAAAAAGCATTTGTTGCCGGTGCTGACATTAAGGAATTTTCAGAGTACAATGCAAAAGAAGGTGAGGAACTGGCAAAAAGAGGCCATGAAAATATTTTTAATGCCATAGAAAATTCTCCGAAACCTTTTATTGCTGCAATAAATGGCTTCGCCCTGGGTGGCGGATTGGAACTGGCGATGGCTTGTCACATCAGAATTGCATCTGAAAATGCTAAATTAGGCTTGCCGGAAGTGACGTTAGGGCTGATTCCAGGTTATGGAGGTACCCAAAGGTTGACGCAACTGGTTGGAAAAGGAAAAGCAATTGAAATAATTACGACTGCAAATATGGTAACGGCAGCAGAAGCCGAAAAGATCGGTTTAGTAAATTATGTTGTTCCACAGGCGGATTTAATCAATAAAGCGGAGGAGATACTGAATGTAATTAAACAAAGAGCACCACTCGCCATCGCTTCAGCAATCAAATCCATAGTTGCTTCTTTAAATGAAGAAAATGGCTATGCAATTGAAATCGAAGAATTTGCAAAATGTTTCGAAACTGCTGATTTTAAAGAGGGTGTATCAGCTTTTGTAGAAAAAAGAAAGGCCATTTTTACTGGAAAATAAAATTGTCTAATTAATTAGTCAATTTGTTGCTAGAGAAATTTCAGGTTGTGATTTTTTTTATCTATTTATGCAGTCAACGACTCTCGCAATGAATAAAAAAATTCTCATAATAGATGATGATGTCAATATCAGACTATCATTATCGAAGTTCCTGATCCGAAATGGTTTTGAAGTGGATACTGCCGCTACGGGAAATTCCGCAATGGAAATGCTATCCAAACAGCCATTTGACTTAATTCTGTGTGCTTACCGGCTTAAAGATACCAATGGAAAAGAAATCCTAATTAAGGTAAAAAAAGACCATGTAAAAACTTGTGTAATCATAATTACCCGCTATTCAGATATTAAAATCGCTGTAGAATTAATTAAACTTGGTGCTTATGACTATATTACAAAACCAATATACCCGGATGAGATTTTAAACACAATTAACCGGTCGTTGGAAACTCCTTTTCCATTAAATGGGCCCAGTTCTTCTAGCGGAAGGATTCTGCCTGCTGCCGACAATAGCAATCATTCCGATTATGTTGAAGGTGAAAGTGAAGTATCCGTTATTTTATTAAAACAAGTAGAACTTATAGCGCCCACGTCATATAGTGTTATTCTTACCGGAAAAAGCGGTACTGGTAAAGAATATGTTGCTAAAACAATTCACCTACATAGCTTGAGAAGAAACAAACCTTTCATTGCGATGGATTGTGGGTCGTTAACAAAAGAACTTGCCGCAAGTGAATTCTTCGGGCATGAAAAAGGGGCTTTCACAGGCGCTTTACATACTAAAATAGGTCATTTTGAGCAAGCTAATGGAGGCACAATATTCCTTGATGAGATCGGAAATTTAACTTACGATATCCAGGCAACTCTGTTAAGAGCTGTTCAGGAGCGCAAAATAAAAAGAATTGGAAGCACAAAGGAAATCGAACTGGATGTTAGGATTATTGTAGCAACAAATGAAAATCTAGCTGATAAAATCAAAAAGGGAACATTCAGGGAAGATTTGTACCACAGATTTAATGAGTTTTCCATCCACATTCCACCCCTCAAGAAAAGGGGAAATGATATTTTGATTTTTTCTAAGAAGTTTCTGACCATCACAAATAATGAATTAAATAAAAATATAAAAGGGTTTTCTGAGGAAGTTAAAAATTGCCTTCTAAATTACAGTTGGCCGGGAAATGTTCGTGAACTTAAAAATGTAATTAGAAGAGTTGCGTTGTTGAGTACAAGCGATGAAATTCAAATAGACGCCTTACCATTAGAACTGGTAAACTATGCAAAAAATCACAACCGCGAAAAAACGTTTGACCAGTTTAAATTGAAGTATCTGGACAACCCAAGGGACTTAAAAAACGTGGCTCAGGAAGCACAGCTTGAAACCATCCTACGTGTGTTAGAAGAAGTAAACTTCAACAAAACTAAAGCTGCTAAAATACTCGGTATCGATAGAAAAACACTTTATAATAAAATAAAGGCTAAAAAAAGCTAACACAATAATTAATACTGATGTCCAAACAAAATTCACCATTTTGTTATTAATATACAGCAAGCAACTTATATATGTCGGTGTTCTCTTATAAACAAAGAAATAACATTAATCTTGTTATTATAATAGCACTTGGGCTGCTCATCGCATATTCACTACAGGAGATTTTTAGCGCCATTTTAAGCACACTCGTTTTATACACCATTATACGACCGGGTTATATATATCTGGCAGAAGTAAAAGGGTGGAGCCGAAAATTAGTCGCAATACTACTAATAGCAATTAGCATTGTTCTAATTGTACTGCCTTTTTATGCGCTGAGCAGTATGGTTATCAGCAAAATATCTGAGCTAAGAAATAATGAGATTTTCTTTAGAAATTTACTTGTAAAAATTCAGCATTTAATTCCCGTAAAAATAAACGAAAGCTTAATACAAGAAGGTATGAATCGCTTAGGTAGCTGGGCCACTCAACTTTTTCCATCACTGATTTCAAGTGCGGTAAATATTATTCTCAGCTTGCTCGTGATGTACTTTTTACTATACTTTATGCTTACAGAGCGTAAAAATTTCGAAGCCTCACTTATTAAATATGCACCTTTCAGAGAGCAAAATGCATTGCGATTCGGTGATGAAATGAGAAATACGACTTTCGCAAATGTTATTGGACAAGGTTTAATTTGCCTGGTTCAAGGCGCTCTGGTTAGCTTATCCTTTTTCATCCTTGGCTATAAGGATCCCATTTTTTGGGGCGTTATAACTACGTTCATTTCTTTTGTGCCAATATTAGGACCACCAGTAGTGTTCGTACCAGCGGCAATATTGCAAATAGCAAATGGAAATAACTTTGCGGGTTGGGCAATGTTAATTTTTGGATTTGTCGTTATAATCAACATTGATAATGTTCTCAGATTTATGATAGCAAAAAAAGTTGGCAATATCCATCCGATAATAACAGTAATTGGCGTAATTATTGGTATTCCACTATTTGGGATACTAGGTTTAGTTTTCGGCCCCCTTTTATTATCTTATTTTATTTTACTCGTTAAAATTTATGAAACCAGTACGCTTGCTTCAGAAAGATTAGAAAGAATTAAAACAAATAACGAATATAAAGAGTTATAATTATAGCTTATTGTTAATAGAAAACCCTTAAAAAAATTAAACCCTTAAAATACATTATTATGAACGATAATTCAAAAGTTGTAGTTGCACTACTAGCTGGACTAGCTGCAGGAGCCGCACTAGGAATTTTATTTGCACCTGAAAAAGGTGAAGAAACGCGTGATAAATTAAGTCAATCATTGAAAGATCTGGGTGATTCAATAAAAGATAAAGCTGCAGACGAAATCAATAATCTTTCTAGTTTAAAAGATAAGGTAGTTGACTCTATTAAAACCAAGCTAAGAAGTGTTGAAGAGGAATACAGTGACGACGTAGAACACGCATAAATAAATAATCGCTTAAAGAATGCAAGCTAAAATTCATCCGAATTATGCAGGAAAATAAAGATAAAAGTATTGAAGATCTAATAGATGATGCAAAAGGCTTTTTAGAAGCCAGGGTGGAATATACCAGGCTTCATCTCGTAGAAAAAGGTTCAAAAATTTTCGCGGATTTAGTAACAAACACCTTTGTTATAGTATGCTTTATATTGGCTTTTTTATTTGGTTCTGTAACGCTTGCGCTTTATTTATCAGATGTGCTTAATAGTTATTCTGGAGGATTTGGTTGTGTGTCTCTAATTTATATTTTATTGGCCATAATCGTTTACCTTACTAAGGATAAATACATAGAGAAGGCTATTATAAACATGGCGATAAGAAAATATTTTGATAAACTCGCAGATAAGGAGGAAGACGATGAAAAACTATAGAAACATCAGAAGTCTCGACGATTTGCAGGCAAAAAAAATTGAATTAAAAGTTGAGTATATACTTAAACAGAATATGCTCAAAGCAGATACCAGTAACTTTTTTCGTCAGTTTACATTGGGCGCACTAATTAAAAAGTACGCTAAACCAGGTAATCTTTTTAAAGTCGATGATAAATTGAATTTAAGTGGCACAGCAATGTCTCTGTTATTACCGATGTTCATGAATAAAACTTTATTCAGAAGTGCGGGTTTTTTAACAAAGGCTGCTGTAGGGCTGATTTCCGGTAAGGTTGGAAAATCTTTAGATGCCGAACATATCTCTGCAATTTTCAATTCCGTAAAAGGATTCTTCACTAAGAGGACTGAAAAAAAAGCAAAGAAATTTGTTGATTACGGGATTCCGCCAGATAGTGAAACTTATTAGTTCAATGGTTCATTTCTTTAATTACTATTAAGAAAAACGTTAAAATGAATTATAATAAAGCCTCAGGATTTTTAAATCCTGAGGCTTTATTATATACATCTGGCCTTTTTAAAAATAATATCTACGCCATAACCATTGAGCAATGACTAACGAATAATTGAACTATAAATCTGTTTTAATTTTAAGTTCTTTCAGTTGCTTATCATCGATGCTACTCGGACTATCAATCATTACGTCTCTTCCTGAGTTATTTTTCGGAAATGCAATTACGTCACGAATTGAATCCAAACCTGCAAAAATTGAAGTTAAACGGTCAAAACCAAAGGCAATGCCACCATGCGGAGGCGCGCCAAACTCGAAAGCATCCATTAAGAAACCAAATTGTTTCTGAGCTTCTTCGGCACTGAAACCTAAATGCTTAAACATTAAAGCCTGTAATGCTCTGTCGTGAATACGAATGGAGCCACCACCAATCTCGGTTCCATTGATAACCATATCGTATGCATTCGCCCGAACATTTTTCGGATCAGTATCTAGCAAAGCGATATCTTCTGGTTTTGGCGATGTGAAGGGATGGTGCATGGCATGGTACCGTTCAGTTTCCTCATCCCACTCTAAAAGAGGAAAATCTAAAACCCAAAGCGCAGAGAATTTATTTTTATCGCGCAGGCCTAAACGGTTACCCATTTCTAAGCGAAGTTCATTTAATTGCTTGCGTACTTTATCCGTTGAACCGGCAAGTACTAAAATCAAATCGCCTTTTTCCGTTTCGAAAGCCTGGCTCCATTGTTTCAAATCTTCTTCATTGAAGAATTTATCCACAGAAGATTTAATGGTTCCATCATCATTATGACGGGCGTAAATTAATCCGGTCGCGCCAATTTGAGGCCGTTTGATAAAGTCAGTCAGCTCATCTAACTGTTTACGGGTATAACTTGCAGCACCTTTGGCATTAATCCCTACAACCAATTCTGCATTATCAAAAACTGGAAAACCTTTGCCTTTTACCAAATCGTTAAGCTCTATAAACTGCATTGCAAAACGGGTATCTGGTTTGTCAGAGCCATATAAACGCATGGCATCTGCGTATTGCATGCGCGGAACTTCAGGTAAATCGTAATTACGGACTTCTTTAAAAAGCGTACGGATTAGCCCTTCGAAAGTATTCAGGATATCCTCCTGTTCGATGAACGACATTTCACAGTCAATCTGTGTGAATTCAGGTTGACGGTCGGCTCTTAAATCTTCGTCTCTGAAACATTTAACAATCTGGAAATACCTGTCGAAACCGGAAACCATAAGCAACTGCTTAAAAGTTTGCGGTGATTGTGGTAAAGCATAAAATTCACCGGCATTCATACGACTTGGCACCACGAAATCTCTTGCACCTTCCGGCGTAGATTTAATTAAAACCGGTGTTTCTACTTCGATGAAATCCAAAGCATCTAAATAACGTCGAACCGATTGTGCCATTTTATGACGTAAAACCAAATTATTACGAACCGGATTACGGCGTAAATCCAGGTAACGGTATTTCATTCTCAACTCATCACCTCCATCAGTTTCATCATCGATTAAGAACGGAGGTAATTTTGCCGCATTCAGAACCTCCAATGCCGAAATTTTGATTTCTACATCACCAGTCGACATTTTGGGGTTTTTGTTGCTACGCTCCACCACTATACCGGTGGCTTTAATAACAAACTCGCGGCCTAATGTACGTGCTGCTTCGCAAAGCGCACGATTGTCATCCATGTTAAAAACCAACTGAGTAATACCATAACGATCGCGAATGTCTATAAAAGTCATACCGCCTAAATCTCTTGATTTTTGCACCCAACCGCACAGGGTTACACTGTCGCCCAAATTTTCAAGGCTTAATGCACCGCAGGTTACCGTTCTTAACATATTGTAATTCTAGATTAAGCGGCAAAAATACCGATTTTGTTTTAAAGATTGGCAGGGAAGATTTAAGAAAGTTCTATCGAAAAGATAGTTGTCGAATTAATACTTTTCTTCTAAAACAATATCAACCGCAAAAACTTTCCATTCACCATTGATGTTTTTCCAATGAAAAATTTCTTCTGTCTGGATCGTTTGCTTTTTAGATAGCACCAATAAATTTGGTTTGATAATTATTGATTTACGGGCGATTTTTTCGGTGAAAACATCATTTTCAAACGATGATTTTATGCGATACTGACTTGTTTCAATTCGTTTCGTTCTTCTAAAAAATTTTTCTATTTCGTTTGAATATGCCTGTTTATCCAGCTTAGTCTGATCTGCATTCGTATAGAGGAGTGAATCATCAAAAACGGATAGATAATTGGCAGCATCCTTATCTTCTAAAGCAGAATTTGCTTTTTTATGTAGATCGTTAATGGTAGAAATTATTAAATCGGTTTCCATAGTATGAAGTTAATCCTTTGTTTCAGGGATTTCAAATTTATGATGAAGTGTCGCATCACTTTCCATAGATTTCGCCTGGAGGTTTTGATTTATTGCGATTAACTTTCTTTAAAAATTAACCCGATTAGCGGCAATAATTTTTAACAATAACATAGCTTTTTATCGAAAAGTTTGAAGTATTGTAGCAAAAGCGTAGCCGGAACCCATTGACTGCTGTATTGCTACAATCTATTTAGCATTTCGCAGCCTTCTCAGTACGCAGCACTTTGTTTAATTTTTTTTTACCTTGATGCAACGTTTGAAAATCCCGTATGTCTTATAATCAGAATATTCGAAATTTTGGAAGCCGTTTACGTAGATAAAAACCTGGAACTTGTAAAAGAATGCATGCGTGGCAGCAGAGCAGCACAGTTTGAATTGTATAAACTGTATGCAAAAGCGATGTATAATGTGGCGCTGCGAATTTTAAATTATGAGGAAGAGGCTGAAGATGTTTTACAGGAAGCATTTTTGGATGCTTTCACCAGAATTGTTGACTTCAGGCAGGAAACCACTTTCGGACTCTGGTTAAAACAGATTGTGATAAACAAATCTATTAATTACCTACGTAAACGAAAGTTTGAATTTGTGAGTACAGATGAAGTTTCGGAAGTTCCTGATGAAGTTACCGCAGATATATATGAAGTGCAATTACAGGCTGATGAGATTAGACAGTCCATAACGCAATTACCCGACGGTTACCGTGTGGTGTTAAGTTTATACCTTTTAGAAGGCTACGATCATGAGGAAATTGCACATATTTTAAAAATAAGTGAAAATACCAGCCGCACCCAATACATGCGGGCAAAAAAGAAATTAAAAAGTATTTTAGAACAGAAAGGGATGAGAGATGAATAATAGATTAGAAACCTTTGTTAAAATAAATCGGAAAGATTTCGATGTTTTTGAACCATCGGCAAGCCTTTGGGCAAAAATTGAACTGGAATTAGATGCCAAACAGAAGTTAGATCGGAAAAGTAAAAAAAAGTCGATAAAGCTTTATTTATGGATGAGTACAGCAGCGGCTATTATAGTTGTTTTCGGTTTAGTTTGGTTTTACGCAGGAAGATCGCGAAACCACGATTTAGAAATCGCTGACGTTAATGCAGCGGCGGCAAAAAAAGAAATTCAGTTCACAAGCCTGATTACCGAGAAGAGAGACAGCCTTGCAATTTTTGCATCCGCGAACCCGGATTTGTATAAAAAGTTTACCGATGATTTGAAGAAACTGGATGATGATTATGAAAGGTTAAAAGCCGAATTGCCGACCACGCCAAATCAGGTTTTTGTAGTTAAGGCAATGGTTAAAAACCGTGAAATACAGCTAAACTTATTAAAGCAACAGTTATTAATTATAAACCAGGTTGATGATTATAAAAAAGTTAACCAGATATAAGAATCGAAACACAACATGCGCTCACCACATTTATTTCACTTAGAACCGGCCGGCAGATTTTAAGGAGCTAAATGTTTAACAACTAACAAAACATGAAAACAATAAAATTATTCTTAGCCTTAATGGCTTTCATCGCCGTAGAAACAAGTGCTCAACAAGGTGTCGTCGTTAACGCGCCTGTAGAAACTTATGCAGTTAATACGACTACAAACTCAAAAACCAACACATTTGCCCGCATTGCGGATGAGACAAAAGTAGTTGGTGACGCAGAACGAACCAAAAATTTTAGTAAAACCTTTAGTGTAGATAACACTGATAAAGTGAGTCTTAACAATCAGTATGGTTCTATGTTAATAAAAACCTGGGACAGGAAAGAAGTGAAGATTGATGTAGAAATTAAAGCTTACAGCAATTCGGATAATGATGTCCAGAAATTGATTGACGAGGTGAGTATTGAAGCCAATAAGGCAGGCGATCTGGTTTCGGTGCGCACAAATATGAATGACAGAAATGGCAATTATGGGCGGAAACTGAGGAATGGTGTTACCACCTGGAGGAGGGAAATTAAAGTTAACTACGTGGTTTATATGCCCTCGGTAAATCCATTAACAGCGCAGCAGCAATATGGAAGTATAAACCTTGGCGATTTTTCCGGGCCTACTTCGTTAAAAGTTCAATACGGAAATTTAACTGCGGGCAATTTGAATAGCACCAACAATTATCTCAATGTAGAGTATGGTAAAATGACCGTACAGAATATAAATACAGCAGTTGTTAAACATGAATATGGTGGTGGTGTTAGCATCGGCTCAGTAGGCACCTTGCAATTGGATGCAGAATATGTTCCGGTAAACGTAAATACAATTTCAAAATCTGCCAACATTAAGGTTCAATATGGAGGCGGATTAACGATTGGTTCTATCGGCGGTAATTTATTGTTGAATAGCGAATATGCAAAAGTTAATATCAATAATATTAAAGGGAATACAGTTATTAAACAAAGCTATAGTAGCCTAACTTTAGCAAACATTGGTAAGCTTTCTCTTAAAACTGAATATACAAACGTTACGCTTGGCACTTTAAACGGCGATGCTTCGATAGATATGGACTATAACCGGCTAACCATTAACGAAATCGCACCTGCCTGTAAAAATTTTAACTTTATAGGAGAATATGCAAGTGTAGGTTTGGGATTCAGCGACAATTACAACGCAACTTTTACAGTTTCTACAACCTACGCAGGCTTTAAATATGGGTCTAATGTAACATCCAGGCTCATAAGCGACGACGACGAGGATAAAAAATATAGTGGTAAGATTGGAAACGGGGGGACGGCTAACGTTATTATAAAAACGGAATACGGAGCGGTAACTTTTAAATAAGAATTTAAACCAAACAAATTAGCAGATCCTGTCAACGTTTTGACAGGATTTTTATTTTTTCAGATATACGATAAATGCACATATAACTCGGATTATAATTAATTTATTTTGTAAATTATGGATCATGTAAATTAAGACGGATTCTTCACCATGAAATAAAATCTGAGAATGACGGATTATCAAACACACTAAATTAATATGAAAAAAATTTTCCTATTTTTAATGTTACCATTGGTTACATTTTCTCAATCCAATAAACTAACTAAGGCCGAAAAAATTTATGGACTATCTAAATTCTGGCAAGAAGTAAATTATAATTTTGTCTATCTAAACAAAATAGATCGTGTTAAGTGGGATAGCACATACAAATCGTTAATCAATTCAATTCAAGAAACTAAATCAGATTACGAATATTACCTTGAACTACAAAAATTCTGTGCTACGCTGAAGGACGGTCACTCCAATGTTTATATGCCAAGTGGTAAAGATTTCGAGCCCTTAAATACTATGTTTGGTGATTACAGGCTCTTTATTGAGAACGTTGAAGGTAAAGCTATAATTACACATGTAAATCTTAGTAAAAAGAATGAAATACCTATAGGCAGTGAAGTCGTTGAAATAAACGGTAAATCAACAAAAGATTACATTCTCGAAAGTGTTTCACCATATATTTCCTCTTCAACAGACTATGTATTGCTGGATTATAGCGTTAGCAAACTATTACAAGGACTTGAGGGCACGCAGTTTGACGTCAAAATTAAAAAACCTACCGGAAAGCTTTTAGAATTAAAACTTACCCATAAGCGCACCGAGGAAAAGGAAGTCTATCCGGCATTTCCAGGCGAATCATCCTTATTAGAGCTAAAGTGGTATCCGAACAGTGTAGCATATATTTCACTTAACTCTTTCGGGGATGAAAAAATCGATTCTATGTTCGTTTCTAAATTACCCGAATTATATAAGGCAAAAGCATTAATTGTAGATTTAAGAAATAACGGAGGAGGAAGCACAGGAATAGGCAGTTACATTTTAAAATACTTAACAAATGATAGTTTACTCTATGGCTCGCGATACGCTACACGACAGTTGAATTCTGCTTTTAAAGCTTGGGGTAAATATACTTCAACAAAAGATACTATCAATAATGCATGGAATAAAAAAGCGCTCCTGACCTATCAGGATAACTACTTCTATAACTTTGATTATACCCCATTAAAAAATCGATTAACAGAAAAGCGATTGGTTATTCCTACAGTGCTTTTAATTGGTCACAATACAGCATCTGCTGCTGAAGACTTTTTAATATATGCAGACAACCAGAAACACATGATTAAAATTGGTCAAAGCTCTTTTGGAAGTACCGGCCAGCCTTATCTTTTTGATCTTCCCGGCGGTGGCGTGGCGAGGGTTTGTACTAAAAAGGACACCTACCCAGACGGGCGTGAATTTGTAGGGAACGGGGTGAAACCAGATATTGAAGTAATTCCAACAATTAAGGATTTTATGAATAATAAAGATGCCGCACTAAATACGGCCGTAAATTATTTAAATAAAAAACAAAGTAATATGTTTAAATAAACAGATTTAAGAGGCTGTCTCGTAAATCTGTTTTCTTTTAGCTTGGTCATTTGAGCATGCGGAATGCCAGAAAGAGCTGTTTGATAATTGCTTCAACAAGTTAAGAATGATATTGCTTTTAAAACTAAAGCCAAGAAAAAAGTGTTGAATAATTCAAACAGCTTTTTTATATCTTCGCTTCATCAGATAAATAACCTATGGATTTTTTAAGTACGCCAGAAGCCTGGATTTCATTACTAACACTTACAGTTCTGGAAATCGTTTTAGGCATAGATAATATTGTTTTTATTTCTATTCTTTCGGGTAAACTTCCGGCAAATCAACAAAAAAAAGCAAGGCAGCTAGGCTTAGGCTTAGCGATGATCACCCGGGTACTCCTATTACTATCACTAACCTGGATAATGGGTCTTACCGCTCCATTGTTTAACATTGGAAGCTGGATTGGCATAAAAGGTGGTGAATGGTTTGAAAAATTAGCAATATCCGGCCGCGATTTGATTTTAATAATTGGCGGATTGTTTTTGATTTATAAAAGCACACATGAGATACACAACAAATTAGAGGGTGAAGAAGATGACGAAGGTAACTTAAAACCACATTCGTTTTGGGGAACCATAGTTCAAATTTTACTTCTTGACATTGTATTTTCTCTGGATTCAGTAATCACAGCCGTTGGAATGGCAGAACATCTGGAAATCATGATTGCTGCTGTCGTTATTGCCGTTATTATTATGATGTTTTCAGCAGGCGCCATAAGTTCCTTTGTAAATGACCATCCGACAGTTAAAATGCTGGCGCTTTCGTTTCTTTTATTGATAGGTGTTTCATTGCTGGCCGAAGGCTTAGACCAACATATACCTAAAGGCTATGTTTATTTTGCAATGGCATTTTCTGTTTTGGTGGAAATGCTTAACCTCAAAATGAAAAAAAACAGTAAAAAACCGATTAAATTAAGAAACACGCCTAAAAAAAATTAAAGAACATATTCTTCATTTATGGGCTTAACTGGTTCGGGAATCTCATCTTCTTCTAACATTTGAAGTAAATTAATCTCAATTGTTCTCGTAATCTGATTTAGGGGAATTCCTGCCGAATTATTTTCAAATGGATTAATTAGGCTCATGCCATTTACCTGGGTAGAAACGAACACGAAACCAATCATCCAACCCAGAAATATAGATGCGATACCTGCAGACTGGCTGATAACCAAAGTAAATGACACAACAAAGAGCCAGATAAAAACTTTGGTCAAATATGAATAAGTAGTTGGAAAAATTGTGTTTTTTATTCTTTCACTCATACCCATTGAATCAGAAAAACGGGTTAACATTTCGTTAATTTCTATAAACCTAAACCCATCAACTGCATTCGATTTAGAAAGCATTTGTAAGTCTCTGGATTGAATGTTTAAGAGTGCGTTATGCTTATTGCTGTGCTTTTCAATTTCCTTTAAGTCTTCTTCAGTGAGGTATTTAATGTTAATCCCATCAACAGTTCCACGTAAACTTGCCTTTAAAGCATATAGAAATGCGATATGTCGGTAAATCATTTTTTTAACGGTGCCGCTGTCATCATCCACATAATTGATTAGGGCTCTTGTAAATGAACGGGAATCGTTTACTAGAGCACCCCAAACTTTTCTTGCCTCCCACCACCGGTCGTAGGCCTGATTATTATTAAAACCTATAAAAAATGCGATTGCAGTTCCAAGAACGGTAGGTATAATTGATGGAATTTCAAAATGATGCGCAATTAAATATTCCCGAACCAGATAGGCAACCGTGCAGGAGGCAATCATAATTAGGTCTACATGCCAGGTATTCCGTAAAATTCTTGATAATCTGATGTTCTGTACTAAAAGCATAAATTTATTTTTCGTATGACTACAAAACTAATGATGAAATGTTTTATTTGAGAAAAATTTAACGCGCTTTTCGATTAAGCCTTAAATGTTTATCTTAGAAAAACCAAATATCACTAACTTTATGAGCGAAGCATTACCCAAAACCAGTATTTTTAAAGTTATAGGCGCATCATCTTTAGGAACACTGATAGAATGGTACGATTTTTACATATTCGGGAGTTTGGCTGTAATAATAGGCCACCAACTTTTTCCTGAAGATGCCGGGGCGTCGGCCCTGATAAATACACTTGCCATATTTGCTGCGGGCTTTATTGTTCGTCCTTTCGGCGCATTGGTTTTCGGTCGGCTTGGTGATTTAATCGGAAGAAAATATACTTTCTTGCTTACGCTCGTTTTAATGGGTGGTTCTACCTTCCTAATCGGCTTAATCCCATCTTATAAAACAATTAGTTATGCCGCGCCAATTTTAGTTTTAATTTTGCGGTTAATACAGGGCCTGGCTCTTGGGGGTGAATACGGCGGCGCAGCAACCTATGTGGCCGAGCATGCACCAAAAAACAGGCGCGGATTTTTTACCAGCTGGATTCAAACAACGGCAACCCTCGGATTATTTCTTTCTCTGGGTATAATCGTTATTACCAAAAACATTTTAGGCGCGGAAACTTTTGGCGAATGGGGTTGGCGCATTCCTTTCTTATTATCAATTCTATTGGTTGGCGTGTCCATTTACATTCGTATGAAAATGCATGAATCACCTATGTTTACTAAATTGAAATCGGAGGGGAAAATATCTAAAAATCCATTAAAAGAAAGTTTTAATAATAAGGCGAATTTTAAAATGGTTTTACTTGCACTTTTTGGTGCAACAATGGGGCAAGGCGTAATCTGGTATACCGGGCAATTTTACGCACAATCCTTTTTAGAAAACACCTGCAAACTCGATTTTAACGATTCGCGTTACATCCTCCTTGGGGCATTGCCTTTGCTACACCATTTTTTGTAATTTTTGGAGCATGGAGCGATAAGGTTGGCCGAAAGTGGATTATGCTTTCAGGTATGCTTTTGGGAATAGTATTTTACAGACCGATTTATCAAACATTTTTAGACGATACAGACTTTTCAAAAGCAAATTTGACAAACGCTACCTATCAGATGCCGAAGGTAAAACATGAACTTATTCCTAATACAAACGACAGCTTATACACATCAACAACGAAGATTACATTAAAAAATGGGGCTTCATTTAATAAAGTACAGGCAGATACCATTTCTATAAAATATGGAACTATACCAGCAAAGGCCATAATCAAAGATAAAGTGTTATCAACGCCAGTATTCTGGAAATTTATTGGCTTAATATTTTTTCAAATATTGCTTGTAACGATGGTATATGGACCTATCGCTGCTTTCCTTGTTGAACTTTTCCCAACAAAAATCCGGTACACCTCAATGTCTTTACCGTATCATATCGGCAACGGCGTATTTGGAGGCTTAGTACCATTTATCGCTACACTAATTGCAAGTTTTGAAGGGGCTACACCACTTTCTGGTTTATGGTATCCAATCGGAATCGCAGCCCTCAGCCTGGTTATTGGAACGGTTTATTTATCAAATAAAAGAGATGAAAACGTTATCGATTAAATTATGAATAAGTTAAAAAGAATTTTAGGATTAGTTTGGATGGCCCTGGGACCAATTGCGATGACTTTTTTATTCATACAGGCCATACATAAGGTCAGTTTAACCCATACAGATATCGAACGGACAAATGCCATTTTGCAATGGGGAATTATCATTTTTATCTTTTTCCCGATATGTTTAGGATTGATGATTTTTGGCTTTTACGCCTTAAAGGGCGAGTATGAAAAACTTGAAAGTTAGCAGTAAGTTTAAGGCCTTGGTTGCCACAGAAACATGGATCACAGAAATAAATTCCGGGTAATCCGTATCAATATTTTTTATAAAACCCGTAATAACAACCCTTTTAAATATTCGCCTTCAGAAAAAGAAATTCTTACCGGGTGATCTTCAGGTTGACAAAATTGCTTAATGATCTGAACTTCTTTTCCTGCATCAAGTGCAGCCCAGGCGATAATCTGTTTAAAGGTTTCGATATCAACTGCGCCAGAACAGGAAAAAGTCGCCAGCAAGCCGCCTTTTTCCAAAAGCAACATACCAAGCCTATTTAAATCTTTGTAGGCCCTTGCTGCCCTGTCTAAAGCCGAACGGGAAGGCGCATATTTTGGCGGGTCTAAAATAATAATATCAAACAATTCTCCCGATTCTTTAAAAGCCCGCAATTGTTTGTTTACATCAGATTGTATTGCGGTTACTTTTGTGGCATCAAAATTATTTAATGCAACATTTTGTTTCAAAGTATCAATTGCTAAAGCAGAGCTATCCACCGCTGTAATGCTTTTAGCGTTGTTTACTAAACTGTTTAAACTGAAGCCTCCGCTATAACTGAAACAATCCAAAACTTTTTTGTCTTTGGTGTAGCTTGCCAAAATTTTTCGGTTATCACGTTGATCGCAATAAAAACCCGATTTCTGGCCTTCGGCTATACTAATATTGTAAGCTACTCCGTTTTCTTTCACTTCCAAAAATTCAGGCGGATTTTCACCCCAAAGCAACCCGTTTTCAATTGGCAAACCCTCGTGGCCCCGGGCTGTCGCGTCACTTTTATCAAAAATTCCTTTCGGATTTAATTCAGTGCGAAGAATATTAACAATATCAGATTTTACTTTTTCAATACCTGAACTCAGTATCTGAAGTGACAAGAAATCAGCGTATTTGTCTACTATTAAGCCGGGTAAAAAATCAGCTTCGGAAAAAACTAAGCGACAAGTGTTTGTTGTTTCAGATAAAATAAACTGGCGGGAAGCAATAGCCTGTTTCAACCGATTTTGATACCAGTTTATGTCAATGAGCTGCGTTTCATCCCATTCTAAAAGGCGAACAGCCACACGAGAATTACTATTAAAATATCCGTAGGCCAGAAATTCATTATCAAAAGCAAATACTTTCACAACATCGCCATCTTCAGGCTTCCCTTTAACTTTTTCCAAAGCCCCGGAAAATACCCATGGATGCCTCTGCAATGCTGCTTTTTCTTTACCCTTTTTTAAAATGATATCTACCATGGAGCAAAGGTAATAATAAGTTTTTTTATGTGGATTACGATAAATGCAAACTGATGTTCAGGAGTTAAAGGAAGCGGTTACCCAGATTTTTCTGCATTCTAACCAATTCAGTATCTAAAATCTTGGTTTCGAATTCGGTAATTGGTCGCTTTGCTTCAATCATAGAAATAAGCAACTCGGTAGCCACTTGTCCAATCTCAAACGCGGGTTGTTTTACTGAAGTTAACGATGGACTAAAAAGTTCAACAAGATTGGAATTTGTAAAACCTGCGATAGCGATTTTATGGGCGACCTCCGGATTGGTTTTTTTCAAGGCCATTATACAGCCGGTTGTAAGGCGATCACTTGATATAAAAATTCCATCTGGCTTTAAAGGCAAAAGCGCTTTGACAGCATGCTCTAATTCTGCGCTATGCATGCCTCCATGTTGGCAAAATTTAACCAATTCCGATTTAAATTGGATGTGGTATTTAGCCAGCGCCGCTTTATATCCTTCCAGCCGCTCTTTTGTATTAGATAAGGTTTCGGAATTTGTTAAGTGGGCAATGGTTCTCTTTCCCGACAAAATAAGGTGCTCAGTTGCATCAAAGGAGCCTTTGAAATTGTTGGCGATTACCTTATGTGTTTCGAAATTATCGGGAACCCTGTCAAAAAAAACAATTGGCAAACCTTTCGCGTAAAAATCTCTTAAATAATCAATGTCTTGAGTTTCGGACGAGAGCGCAATCAATAAGCCGTCAATTGAACGAGAAGCAAGGTGTTCAACATTCAGCCTTTCCTGTTTATACGATTCATGGCTTTGAGATATTATTACATGATAATCTTTTGCATAGGCAATAGATTCGATGCCATTTATAACCTGAGAAAAAAAGTTATTTGCAATTTCACTAACGATAATTCCAATGGAGTAACTTCTTCTCTCTTTCAAACTCCGAGCAATTGGATTTGCACGATAGTTTACTTTTTCGGCATAGGCCAAAACAATCTTTTTGGTTTCATCACTAATTTCGTAACGATCTCTTAAAGCGCGGGAAACTGTAGAAGTTGAAAGCCCGAGGGCTTTAGCAATATCTTTTATAGTTGATGTTTCGAATCTCATTTTTTGAACTTGCATCCAAATTACAAAAAATATCACGATAAGCCGCGGAAAGGCTATTTTTATAAACGTCAAAAGTACGTTTTTGGGAACGATTGCACAGATTTTTAGTTAAAACTATTCTCAAGCGGTTTTTAGTTTGTAAAATTGTTATCATATATAACCAAATATTAACTATGAATATTCTCTTTACTTAAGAATTATATTCTACATGCAAGCAGTTGTGTGGTCAAAAATCTAAATTCAAAATGTTATGAGCAGAATTTTACTCTTATTCAGTATTTTCACTTTTTATTTCGGGATAGCCAACGCTCAAACCAAGCAGGTAAGCGGAACGGTTTCCGAGCAAGGTGGTGAAACAATTCCAGGTGTAAGTGTTATCATTAAAGGAACCAAAACTGGCACCCAAACAGACGATAATGGCAGATTTACTATATCGGTTGCTCCCGGAGCTGTGTTGGTTTTTAATTACATCGGCTACGCATCCAAAGAAGTAACTGTTGGAAACCAAACTAATTTGAAGGTATCGCTTCAATCAAGTGCTAAAGACCTTGATGAAGTTGTTGCAATTGGTTACGCGACCGTAAACCGAAGGGATTTAACAGGTTCTGTTTCATCTGTTGGCGCTAAACAATTGAAAGACATTCCGAATAACTCTCTGGCTGAAGCCATTTCGGGAAGACTTGCGGGTGTACAAATCACTGTTTCGGAAGGAACGCCAAATGCAAGTGCACAAATCAGAGTGCGTGGTGGCGGTTCTATCACACAAGATAATACTCCTTTGTATGTTGTTGACGGTGTTCAGGTAGAAAATGCATTATCAGTTTTATCTCCTCAGGATATTGAAAGCATTGATGTTTTGAAAGACGCATCGGCGACAGCAATTTATGGTTCGCGCGGTGCAAACGGTGTGGTGCTGATTACAACAAAAGGTGGCCGTGAGATGAGAACAGTGATCAATTACAATGGTTTAGTTGGCTTTAGGCAGTTAGCAAACAAGCTGGAAGTGATGAATCCTTACGATTTCGTCAAATATCAGTACGAAGCAAGTCGCGGTAACGCAACCAGCGAGAACTTATATGCCGGTTATTATGGTACTTTTAATGATTTAGAGAGCTTTAAAACAACGCCGTTTGTAGATTGGCAGGAAGAACTGTTCGGTCGCAACGCATTAATGCAAACACATAATGTAAGTGTTACCGGCGGTGATGCAAAATCAACTTTTAACTTAAGTGTTACTTCAAATACGGAAGACGGTGTAATGCTTGCTTCTGATTTCGACAGAAAACTAATCAACTTTAAGTTCGACCATAAATTCAACGATAAATTGAAAGTTGGTTTCAACGTCCGCTACAATAATACGGTTGTAAACGGCGCAGGAACCAGCAGCGAAGGCTCGTCATCATTAAACAGATTACGCCAGGCGGTTAAATACCGCCCTTTATTAGTAAAAGGTCAGGATATTTATGCTTACGACCCGGACTATGCAAGCGAAACCAATGGTAACAGCTTATCTTTGGTAAACCCACTACTACTAAATGAGGCTGAGTACAAAAAAGCATTCACGAATGTAACCAACTTCATCGGCTATTTTAATTACAGCATTTACAAAGGCATTTCATTTAAAAGTACTTTAGGTGTTGATCTTAATAACAACAGGACAAATGTTTTTAACGACATCATCACAAATGAATCGAGATTAGTTGGTTCTTCCCAGCCAATTGCGTCAATCGCAACAGCAAACCGTCAAACTATAAACAATTCTAACGTACTTTCTTATACAAACTCCGGCTCAAAAACGGAGTTTAGCAAACACCACAGTATTGATGCATTAATTGGCCAGGAGCTTTATCAGGATAAAATTCAGGCTTATTATACCGAGAACAGATTATTTCCTATCGGGATAACTGCCGAACGTGCCTTGTCAAACATGGCCTTGGGTACAACGCCGGCAGGAGCTGCAACATCGAGTGATTTAACCGCCAGATTATTTTCAGTTTTCAGCAGGTTCAATTATTCATTCGATAAAAAATACTTGCTAACCTTAACCATGAGGGCTGATGGTTCATCAAAGTTTGCCGAAGGGAACAAATGGGGATACTTCCCATCAGGTTCAGTTGCATGGAGAATTTCTGATGAAAAATTCATGGAGAAATTTAAAAATTCCATCAGCTTAAATGATTTGAAATTGAGGGTAAGTTATGGCGAAGCAGGAAACAACCGTATTTCTGATTTCCTATACACCACCCAGTTCAAACCAAATGCTTTTTACGATATAAACAATACTTTAATAACTGCCCTGGTTGCTACAGAACTTGCAAATCCTAATTTGAAATGGGAAACTACAGTATCTAGAAATATCGGTTTGGACGCAGGTTTCTTAAATAACAGATTACAATTCTCATTTGATTTATATAGCAATAAAACGAATGGTTTACTGGTTAATAACCCCTTCCCTTCAACCAGTGGTTACGCCTTTCAACTGCAAAATATTGGTTCAACGAGCAATAAAGGTATAGAACTTCAAATTAATGGTACACCGGTACAAACCAAAAATTTCTCCTGGTCTACAAACTTTAACATATCATTTAATAAAAATAGGGTTGAAAGCTTAGGGGATTATCAAAAATCTTTCCTGATTAACTCGGGCTGGGCAGGTACAAATGTACCCGCAGATTACCAGGTCGCAGTTGGCCAGGCGGTTGGTAAAATGTATGGTTTAGTTACCGATGGATTTTATAAAATAGAAGATTTTAATTATGCCAACGGCGTTTATACCTTAAAGCCGGGTGTTCCAAATAACTCAAGCGTTACTTCTTTAACACCAAAACCGGGCGTAATTAAATTTAAAGATTTAAACGGCGACGGCATTGTAGACATTACTAACGACAGAACGATTATTGGTGATGCAAATCCAAAATTTACAGGCGGTTTTAATCAATCATTTACCTACAAAAACTTCGATTTAAATGTATTTGTAAATTTCCAGGTTGGGAATGACATTTTAAATGCAAATAAATTAGAGTTTACAAGTGGTTATACTGCGAATGGAAATTTATTGGCAACCATGAATGGTAGATGGAGAAATGTAAATGACCAAGGCCTTGTGGTAACAGACCCGGGAGCACTAGCGGCGCTAAATGCAAATGCAACCTTATGGAGCCCGCTAACAAGTAATAGTTCTTTCTTCGTTAATTCTTATGCCGTTGAAGACGGCTCATTTCTGAGAATCAATAACATTACCTTAGGTTACACTCTACCTGCTGATTTATTGAAAAGATTTAAAATTAACAGGATGCGTTTATACGCTACGGTAAATAACCTGGCGGTAATCACAAATTATTCGGGATACGATCCGGAAGTGAATACACGACGTGCTACAGGTACAACGCCAGGAGTAGATTATTCAGCTTATCCACGTAGCAGAGCATTTATTTTCGGTCTAAATTTTACGCTATAACATCTAATTAGAGCAACAATGAAAACTAATTTAAAACTTATTATAAGCGGCCTTTTAATTACCGCCACCATCTTCACAATATCTTCCTGCAAGAAATTCTTGGAAGTAGAACCTATTTCATCTTTCGGCAACGACTACGTTTTTAGCAATGTTACCAATGCGCAAAAGGCACTTTTGGGCGTGTATTCGTCCCTTGGTGGCGACCAGGGTTATGGCATTCGTTTAAGCATGTATTATCCTTACGATAATGATGAAATGATGGGCCAGGGTGGAACACCATATCCGGATAATGAAAGAAGAGATATTGCTCACTACAATGTCCAGCCTGCAAACACACAATTGGCGGGCCCATTTAACCAATTGTATGTCGGTATCGAAAGAGCAAACATTTGCATTGATAACATCCCGAAAATGGATGCTTATACAAATGGAAGCGCATCTGACCAAAAAGAGTTAAAAAGATTATATGGTGAAGCTCTGGCTTTAAGAGCCCAATTTTATTTCGAAGTCATCAGAAACTGGGGAGATGTTCCGGCTCAATTCACTTCGTCCATCAATGTTTCTGATCCTTATAATGCCAGAACTGATAGAGATACAATCTACAATCGCATCATTAGAGATTTAGCTGTTGCTGCACCCCTTGTTCCTTGGCGCACAGAATCCTCTGTTACAAGTGATAGAATGAGCCAAGGTGCAATAAGAGCGTTAAGAGCAAGATATGCCCTGTTCCGTGGTGGATATTCTTTAAGACAAGATAAAACAATGAAACGTAATTCGGATTACAAAACATTTTATCAGATTGCTAAAGATGAATGCGCCATAATCATGGCAAGAGCCGACCATAAACTTAATCCAAGTTTTCAATCCGTTTTTAAAGACGGTATAAACGCACATAAATTCGAAGCTAATGGAGAGGTTTTATGGGAAGTTGGTATGACCGGCGGAAGCTCTGGTGTTGGCGACAGTAAATTAGGTTATTATAACGGTCCGAGGCAATTCACTGTTGCAACGCCTGGTACAACCGCTGCCGGTAATGGTGCCTTAACTATTTTGCCAACTTATTTCTATGCTTTTGATGCTAATGATAGAAGACGTGATGTTACTTGCGCGCCGTACGATATCAACCTCGATATGACTTTACGCCCACGGAGCTTAGTCACCATGCTGGATGGCAAATTCAGAAGGGATTGGCAGGTTCCATCGGTTACAACCAGTGCTTCACAATACTTTGGTGTTAACTGGCCGGTTATTCGTTTTTCTGATGTTTTGCTGATGTTTGCAGAAGCTGATAACGAATTAAATTCAGGGCCAACTGCTGCAGCTAAAGCTGCTTTCGAACAGGTTAGAACCCGCGGTTTTGGCGGTAATGCAGCATTAATCGGAACTACGCCTTCAGATTATGTCGGTTTCTTCAATGCAATCGTTAAGGAACGCCAGTTTGAGTTTGGTGGCGAAGGAATTAGAAAGTACGATTTAATTAGATGGAATCTGCTATCATCTAAAATTGCAGAAACCAAAGCAAATCTAACACTAATGGTAGCTAAGGCGGCACCATATAACAATTTGCCTGCAACCATGTATTATACGCCTAACCAACCTACAGTTGTATGGTTAAATTCGTTTTATGCACCATCGCCGGCTGCACCAGCGGGTTCGGCAAGTGTGGCCTGGAATGCTACGACGATTAATACAACATTACTGGCTTATTATTCGATTGCGTTTACGCCAAATAAAAGCGAGTTATTGCCTTTGCCTCAATCGGTTATAGACGCAAATCCTAAATTGGGAGGACAATGGTACGGTTACTAGTAAGATAACAAGGTACGTTTATTGAATATTAAAGGGCGGTTAATTATCGCCCTTTTTGCTTGTTGAAAAAATGATAAATTGCGTACAAACACGATAATTATGTTAGTTAAAAAAAAGTCGATTCTTCTCCGGAAAGTAAATTTTCTTATGGCTTTTCTAATTGTGATAAGCATAAATGCAGATGCCCAGAATAAGGTTTATCCCTCCGAAATTACGGTTGATAAAAGCATGAATGGAAATTATAAAACGATACAGGAAGCAATTAATTCAATTCGCGACTTGGGCGAGAAAGAAGTTAAGATTTTAGTTAAAAATGGAACCTACCGGGAAAAAGTAATCATCCCTTCCTGGAAAATTAAAATTCATATTATCGGCGAAAGCAAAGAAAATACAATTATCACTTTTGATGATTATGCAGGTAAACCGAATCCCTCCGGAAAGGATGCTTTTGGTATAGACAAATTTTCAACTTTCACCTCTTACACATTTTTAGTTCAGGCCAATGATATCTCTTTAGAAAACCTAACGATTATAAATGCTGCTGGCCGGGTTGGACAGGCGGTGGCGCTGCATGTAGAAGGTGATAGATTCGCCGCAAAAAACTGTCGTTTCTTAGGCAATCAAGATACGCTGTTTGCAACTGATGAAAACAGAAGACAGTACTATTTCAACTGTTTCATAGAAGGTACTACCGATTTTATTTTTGGTAAGGCCACTGCGGTTTTCGAAAATTGTACAATTAAAAGTTTAACGAATTCATACATAACGGCTGCGGCTACTTCGGCTAACCAGACTTTTGGTTTTGTATTTATCAACTGCAAGCTTATTGCTGCTGATGGTGTTAATAAAGTATATCTTGGCAGACCCTGGCGACCATTTGCTAAAACGGTTTTTATCAAATCAGATTTAGGTAATCATGTTGTTCCCGAAGGATGGAACCCATGGAAAGGTGATGCCATGTTTCCAGACAAAGAAAAAACTGCTTTATATGCAGAATACAAAAATACCGGCCAAAATGCCGGGGTTAAGAACAGAGTTGTTTGGGCTAAGCAACTAACGGATAAAGAAGCTAAACTATATAGCGTTAAGAATATATTAAAAGGGGCCGATACTTGGAATCCATTAAAATAACATGAAAAAGATTGCATTTAGAATTTCGTCTATAGCATTATTTTTGCTTTTAGCAGCGTTCAGTTTTATACAGCAGAGAACTACTGTTTATATTATCGGTGATTCTACAGCCGCAAATAAGTTGCCAAAAGCATACCCTGAAACCGGTTGGGGAATGGAATTACAGTCCTTTTTTAAAGCTGATGTTGTTGTTGATAACAGAGCACTAAACGCGCGAAGTACAAAATCTTTTAAAACTGAAAATCAATGGCAACCAATTTTGGACAAACTTGCTCCGGGAGATTATGTATTTATTGAGTTTGGACACAACGATGAAAAAATCGATAAACCGGGAACAGGTACATCTCTTGCAGAGTTTAAAAATAACCTGGTTAATTATGTCAATGAAACACGCAGTAAAAAGGCAATCCCTGTATTGCTTACGCCGATTTCAAGACGAAGCTTTAAGAACGGTATTTTAGTAGATACTCATGGTCATTATCCAGATGTTACCAGAAAAGTAGCCGATTCGTTAAATGTTCCTTTGATTGATATGCTTATTAAAACCGAGAATTTACTAACTAATCTTGGCGATTTGCCTTCAATAAAATTATTCAACTACGTCGATTCTGGCCATGTAAATTACCCTATTGGGAAAAAAGACGATACACATTTAAGTCCATATGGCGCTAAAAAGATTGCAGGCCTCGTTGTGGAAGGAGTTAAAGAACGAAATCTTGGCTTGGCAAAGAAATTGAGGTAGATTTGTTTTTTCATTATTGTGACCGTAGTGGAGAAACCTTTGAATTTGTTTACCAATTTCAAGGGTTTCTCCATTTCGATGTGCTTCAGTCTAATGATGGTCAATTTTTTTAAAAAATATACTTCGTACTTAAAAAATTCGAATCATTATCGCTAACAATCTCATTCAATAGTTTTTTATTGTTATCTGTCAATTTCGTGGCAACAAGCGAGCGAATTGAGAAAGAGCGCAAAGCATCAACAACTGAAAGCGTTCCCTCGGCACTATCTTTTCTTCCTGTGAAAGGGAAAACATCCGGTCCGCGTTGGCATTGGCAATTAATGTTTACACGACTAACCTGATTTACAAGCGGGTCGATCAGTGAAGAAATTACAGCGGCATTATTGCTGAAAATACTTACTTGCTGGCCGTGTGGCGAACCGATTAAATATTCAATAGGCTCTTCCAAATCATCGAAAGGAACAACGGGAATAACCGGGCCGAATTGTTCTTCACGATACAATTTCATATTGGCATTTACCGGGTACATAATAGCCGGGTAAACGAAAGTTTCGAGTGTTTGTCCTCCATTTCTATTTACCACTTTAGCGCCATGAGCGACAGCATCATCAATACATTCCTTTAAATATTCAGGTTTATTTAATTCGGGAAGCGGCGTTAAAGAAACACCTTTTTCCCAAGGCATACCGAATTTGAGCTTTTCTACTTCAGCAGATAACCGCTTTAAAAATTCTTGTGCCAGACTCCGATGAACGTAAACAATTTTTATCGCTGTACAACGCTGCCCGTTGAAAGATAGCGACCCTAAAACAGTCTCAGAAACCGCCAAGTCTAAGTCGGCATCTTTAGTTATAATTGCTGCATTTTTTGCATCTAGTCCTAAAATTGCTCTTAAACGGTTAACCTTTGGATGCAGTTTTTTAAGCTCGTTTGCAACTTTACTCGAACCAATTAACGTAAGCACATTAATTTTTCCTGACTTCATTAAACCGGGAACAATTGTATTTCCGCGGCCATAAATCGTATTTACAACACCTTTAGGAAAGCTTGAACGAAAAGCTTCCAATAACGGATAATGCAATAAAGTTCCATGTTTAGGCGGTTTAAATAAAAGTGTGTTTCCCATAATCAAAGCAGGAATCAATGTTGTAAAAGTTTCGTTTAAAGGATAATTAAACGGCCCCATGCAAAGTACTACACCAAGCGGAGAACGGCGAACCTGAGCCACAATTCCCTGCTCAATTTCAAAGCGGGACGATTGCCTGTCGATGTCTTTTAAAGCATCAATGGTTGAATAAATATACTCAACGGTGCGATCAAATTCTTTGATAGAATCGGTATAAGATTTACCAATTTCCCACATAATTAACTTTGCAACAATATCTTTTTGCTCTATCATTTTATGCGTAAAGTTTTCTACACAGGTAATGCGGTCGGCTACACTCATGGTTGGCCATTGCCCGCGGCCATTATCGTAGGCCTCAACGGCTGCATCCAAAGCCTCGGTAGATTCTTTTTCAGTGCACACCGGAAAACTTCCAATGCGTTTTCGCTTAAGTCCTTCTGGTGTTTTAACGCATACAGGAGAAAATACTTCGTTGAAAGGGCCACTCCAGGCTTTCATTTCGCCGTTAGAAAGAAATTCTTTTTGATTAATTTCTTCCCCGAGCCTGAATTCCTCCGGAATCTGGCTTTCATCGACGAAAATGCTTTCGAGGTTTAAGGTCGTGCTCAATTTGGTTTGTTTTTAGGGTTTATAATTATTTAATCTATGGTTTAAGTATAGATTTAAAGTGTTTCTTAAAACGGAACTTCTAGCTCCGCTTTTAATTATTTAAGTTCGATAACTTTGTATTTGGGAACAAGGGTTTTCATAACCGTCCATCCGATTAGATAACAAACAGCGCAGATTGAAAATATGATGAAATATCCGGCTTCTTCGCCTTTAAAACCCATGAAAATAATTTTGTTTTTGCCCGTATAATCGAACAACAATCCTGAACCTTTATTTATGATGAACGAGCCTAATCCGCCGGCCATTCCACCTATTCCGGTAATTGTTGCAATTGCTTTTTTAGGAAACATATCGCCAACGGTAGAGAATATATTTGCCGACCAAGCCTGATGTGCTGCGCCGGCGATGCCGATGATAATAACAGGAATCCAATAAGTAATGTGACCCAATGGCTGTGCAGCCAGCGCCAGAAGTGGAAAGAAAGCGAAAATTAACATCGCCCGCATTCGTCCCTCATATGGATTCATTCCTCTTTTTTCAACAAAATAAGTTGGAAGCCAGCCGCCAATAATCGACAATAAAGTAATCATATAAAGCACAAACAAGGGGAATGCACTTTGGGTAGAATCCATTCCATATACTGATTTGAGGTAAGCTGGTGTCCAGAATAAGAAAAACCACCAAACACCATCCGTCATAAATTTACCAAAAGCAAAAGCCCAGGTTTGTTTGTATTTAAAGCAATCGATGAATGATACTTTTTCTTTTGTTTCCTCTACGTAATCAGCAAGTTTTCTGTCATTAATAACATCCTGTTGAATGTAAGCCAGCTCTTCTGCAGTAACTCTTTTATGCAACTCGGGCTTGTTGTATACGAAAACCCAAAGCCCCATCCACACAAAACCTAAAGCACCGATTATAATGAAAGACATTTCCCAGCCGTAAGCTTTTGCTATAAATGGAATTGTAATTGGCGCCGCAAGTGCACCAACCGTTGCACCGGCGTTGAAAATACTGGTTGCAAATGCCCTATCTTTTTTAGGGAAATATTCTGCAGTTGCCTTTATGGCAGCAGGAAAATTCCCTGCCTCGCCAACGGCTAAAACAAACCGTGCAAAAATGAATAAAGTTACACTTACCGAAACAACCATTCCGGTATTATTTATGCCGGCAATTATTTCTTTGGCACCTTCGAAACTAACAAGCCAGTGGCCCGAAATTACTCCAGAGGTAGCAATGCCACAAAATGCATGTAAACAAGCACCAACAGACCAAACCCCAATTGCCCAAAGAAATCCCTTTTTAGTATCTAATCTATCTACCAGTCGCCCTGCAAAAAGCATTGAAACGGCATAAAAAATAGAAAATAAGGCTGTAATATTTCCGTAGTCGTTATTATCCCAGTGAAATTCCGGTTTAATAAAATCTGTCCAGGTCAGGGAAAGAACCTGCCTGTCTAAATAATTAATTGTAGTGGCAAGAAACAGGAGTAAACATATCGTCCATCTGTATTTGCCTATCTTTGGTTGGTTCATTTGGTTAGGTTGTTTTTCTTTTATTTAGTCTGCTGAATTAAGTTAAGAGCTAATTTTGTATTCTCGTGCAGTTCGTCATAAAGACCTTTACTCATAACATCTTTACTGATTAATTTACTGCCCATCCCAACAGCACAAACGCCAGCTTTAAACCATGTTTTAAGATTTTCGGCGTTAATTTCAACGCCGCCTGTTGGCATAAATAATTGTCCGGCGAATAAATCCTTAATGGATGAAATAAATTCAGGACCTAAAATATTCGCAGGAAAAATTTTAATTAGCATGGCTTTGTGTTCTTGCGCAACACTAATTTCTGTCGGTGTCATACAGCCCGGAATCCAAAGCATACCAATCTTATTGGCAATTTCTGCTACCGCAGGATTTACAATTGGTGCAACGATAAAATCCGTTCCAGCTTCGATAAATGCATTCGCGTCAGCAGGCGTTTTTATCGTGCCGATGCCTAAATATAAATCGGGCATTTCCGCATCGCGGATTTCTTTTAACTTCTTAAAATTTGGAAGGGCAGATTTACCTCTATTGGTATATTCAAAAACACGTATACCAGCTTTATAAAGCGTACGGAGAATTTCTATACTACCTTCTTCGCTATCCTGATAAAAAAGAGGTAGCATGCCCTGCTCCAAAATTGCATCTAAAATTTTATGCTTATTGCTTATCATCTTATTATTCTTTTTTCTATATCGGCAACTGTACTGGTTGTTGCATCACTTGGAATGTATAATTTATCGTAGGCTGCTGCGGTTGCAAAACTTAAGGTTTCCACTTCGTTTAAACCGTTATAGAAGCCGTATATCAAGCCAGCCATAAAACAATCGCCGCTTCCAACTTTATCTAATATTTCATCAGATACATATTCTGGCGAAACAGTTAATTCATTATTTGTGTAAAGCGCTGTGTAATATTTGATACCTTTTCCATTGTCGAACCTGAATGTATTTGCAACAGCTTTGCAGGAGCTAAACAAACTTAATATTTCTTCCGATGTATCTACCGCCTGTTGCAGTAACGTTTCCTTTGCATAACCTTCTGTTGCTTTTAAATCCTCATGAAGTACAGTTCCTAACATTCTATTTGCAGCCCAAACGTTGCCCATAATCAGCGTACAATATTTTGCAAGTTCAGGTAAAATTTCAATCGGGTCTTTTCCGTATTTCCAGAGTTTTGCCCTGTAATTTAGGTCTAAAGAAATTGTAATGTTTTTTTCGCTTGCAGCTTTTAGCGCTTCCAAACAAACATCTGCCACTGATTGATTAATTGCAGGGCAGATTGCACTAAAGTGAAACCAGCTCACATCTTCAAATACCTCATCCCAGTTTATCTGGCCAACTTTTAAATCTGCATACGATGAATTTGCCCGATCGTAAATTACACCTGCATTTTTTAAATCTTTTCCCTTCGGTAAATAGTATAAACCCAAACGTTCGCCACCATAAACCATTGGTTGGGTATTTACGTTTTTGCTATTTAGATAACCTGCAATTTCTTCGGTAACCGAATTTTGGGGCATAGCCGATAAATATGTAGAAGGAACATTCCAAAGGGCTAAAGCTGTTGCTACATTTAATTCGGCGCCACCAACATAAAACGGTAACTTATTTTCTTTTAACCATTGGCCATCCATATCCGGACAAATGCGCAATAGAATTTCTCCAAAGCTTAAAACTTTTTTTCCTTTTTTTAATGAAGATGATATTTGGTTGCTCATTTACGTATTTACCCGACCGGTTTTTATTAATTTTTACGCTTTCCCTGAATAATCAGGAAAACGATTGAAATGAATTGAATCCTCTTTTTTAGCTCTAGAAGACTGATTTTGTCTAAAATTTAAAGTAATTTTTTGCGTTAAAATACGAAATATCCTGCACTATTTTGCCAATCCACTCTAAGTCGTTTGGTAATTCGCCCTTTTCTACATCTTCGCCAAAGAGGTTACAAACTATTCGTCTGAAATACTCGTGTCGCGGAAAAGAAAGGAAACTTCTCGAGTCGGTAAGCATACCAACCAGGCGACTCAAAAGCCCCATATTTGATAACGCATTTAATTGTTTTATCATACCATCTTTCTGATCTAAAAACCACCAGGCCGAACCAAATTGAACTTTACCCGCGATCGAACCATCATTGAAGTTTCCAATCATGGTTGCAATTAATTCGTTATCCGCTGGATTTAAGTTGTAGATAATCGTTTTTGCTAATTTATCCTGATTATCCAGTCGGTTTAAAAATTTAGAAAGCATTCTCGCCTGACTAAAATCACCGATAGAATCCCAGCCCGTATCGGGTCCTAATTGCCTTAGCATACGGGCATTGTTATTACGCAATGCGCCTAAATGGTATTGTTGTACCCAACCTTTTTCGTGATCCCATTCAGCAAAATAAATTAACATTGCCGATTTGAATTGAAGATTTTCCTGATAGGAAATGCTTTTTTTGTTTCTGATTTTATCAAATATTGAAGCAATTTCAGCATCTGTATAGTCTTCAGCATAGATTTGTTCCAAACCATGATCCGAGACCGAACATCCGTTTTCAGCAAAATAATCGTGACGGCTTTTTAAAGCATCCAAATAATCTTGAAAATTGCTTATTGTTCTATCAGAAACGGTTTCCAGCTTATCAATATATTCATTTAAACCGTCGATATCGTCACTGTTCATTGCTTTATCGGGGCGAAACGCAGGTAACATTTTTAGGTTTACGCCTTCTCTTGACAACTGTTGATGGAAATTCAAACTATCCAAAGGGTCATCAGTTGTACAAACCGCCTCAACATTCATTTTCGCCAACAATCCACGAACCGAATATTCTGGCGTCTGCAACTTTGACGAACACTCATCATAAATTTTCTGAGCCGTTTTACCTGAAAGCAAATCGTTAATTCCAAAATATCTTTGCAACTCTAAATGTGTCCAGTGGTATAATGGATTACGAAGCGTATATGGAACAGTTTCGGCCCATTTTTCAAATTTTTCGTAATCTGAGCCCGCCCCCGTAATGAACTTTTCATCGACACCATTGGCACGCATTGCCCTCCATTTGTAATGGTCGCCATACAGCCAAACCTGACTGATATTTGAGAATTGCACATCGTTTGCAATCTGCTCCGGAATCAAGTGATTATGGTAGTCAATAATCGGCATCGACTTTGCAAAATCATGATAAAGTTTTTGCGCCGTTTTAGTTTCCAGAAGGAAATTTTCGTCTAAAAAAGATTTCATTTAAAGGAATGTTATTTAAGACAATCACTTGTATTACACTTAATCGTCTTCGCTCTATTAATATATTTTTTTGAATTCGTCAACCTAACGATGTGCAAAATTGCGATTGCTTCGTAAATCGAAAAACGAGTTTATTATTATAAACTTACACCACGTTTCCATGGAATAAAGTCATCCTGGTTTAGCAGTACTGCTTTCGGAATTACCTCCCCGCTTGCCGCTTTAATGCAATATTCAAGAATGTCTTCACCCATTTGTTCAATCGTTTTTAAACCTTCGATAACCGGTCCGCAGTTGATATCGATAATGTCGCCCATACGTTTGGTAAGCGCATTGTTTGTTGATACTTTTATGGTAGGGCAAACCGGATTACCCGTTGGCGTACCTAGTCCAGTTGTAAATAGAATCAAAGTCGCCCCTGATGCTGCTTTTCCTGTTGTGGCTTCGACATCGTTTCCAGGTGTACAAACCAAGTTTAAACCGGGTTTGATTGCTGGTTCAGTATAATCTAAAACATCCTCTACCGGAGATGTACCACCCTTTTTTGCTGCGCCGGTACTTTTAATTGCATCGGTTATTAAACCATCTTTAATATTTCCTGGTGATGGATTCATGAAAAAACCAGAACCGACATTTTCCGCCGACTGGTTATAAGCAGTCATTAATTGAATAAATTTACGAGCTGCTGTTTCATCTTTTGTTCTATCGATTAACTGTTGTTCAGCACCACAAAGTTCAGGGAATTCGGCAAGCAGAACCGTTCCGCCTAAGGCTACTAATAAATCTGAGGTATAGCCCACTGCAGGATTTGCACTTATACCGCTAAATCCATCGCTTCCGCCACATTTAACACCCAAAACAAGTTTATTGAGTGGTGCAGGCTGGCGCTCAATGTTATTAATTTCAGTTAAACCTATAAAAGTTTTTCTTATTGCTTCCTTAACCAATTGCTCTTCACTTTGCGATTGCTGTTGTTCAAAAATGAATAATGGTTTATCAAAATTCGGACTGCGTTGTTTTAAATCGTTCATAAAATCCTGAACCTGTAAATTCTGGCAGCCTAAGCTTAAAACCGTAACGCCGGCAACATTCGGGTGATCTGCATAAGCGGCCAACAGTTTACTTAAAACCGCCGCATCCTGGCGAGTACCACCGCAACCACCCTGATGATTCAGAAATTTTATCCCATCAACGTTTTTGAAAATACGGTTTGCAGCAGGGGTTGGCTGGCCAATTGAACTTGGATCTGCTTCTTCCAGGCTTTCGCCATTTTTGTATGCATCCACTAATTGATGGGCATACGATTTGTATTTATCGGTGACAGCATAACCCAATTCATTGTGTAAGGCCTCCCGAATAACATCAAGATTGCGGTTCTCGCAAAAAACAGTTGGAATAAATAACCAATAATTTGCAGTTCCAACTCGGCCGTCACTACGATGGTAGCCATTAAAAGTCCTACCCTCGAATTTTGAAACATCTGGTGCATGCCATTCATAATGATAGGGGCGAAACTCAAAAGGATCTGAAGCATGTTTAGTATTTTCAGTATCCATTAATCCACCTTTTAAGATAAAGTGTTGCGCTTTTCCTACTAAAACCCCATACATCATAATTGGGTCGCCAGGGTTCATATCCTGCATAAAAAATTTATGCTTTGCATGAATATCATCTTGCAAAGTATATTCATTCCCATCATGAATTATGGTTTCGCCTTTTGCCAAATCCTGCAAGGCAACCAGAACGTTATCGTTAGGATGTATTTTTAAAATTCTTGTAACCATGTTTAAATTGCTCTTTCTGTGTGCAAGTTACTCAATGTTTCTTTTGCACCTGTATTTTGTAATAACTCAACGTAATTTTTTATCGCTGCATTGAAGCCAGGGTAATTGTTGAGGTTTTTATCCCATAAACGTCTATCGCCTAAAATATTATCGATTGCGGTTTCAGGGTTCTTCCAATATTCATATAAAATCCCAGCAAATTCATCCTGAATGGGATACGTTTTTCCGTTTACAATAGCTATATAATTCTCTTCATCTTTTGTTGTATTCATGAAAATAATGTAAGCAGCCAAACCTACTGCGATTAGCGGCGGCACTTCATTTTTCTGGCTGTAATATTTTCTAATTAAAGGCATGTTACGCATTTGCATTTTCGATGTAAAATTCAATGTAATTGCCTGCCATTGGTGCTCTAAAAAAGGATTACTGAAACGGTCTGTTACGCTCGATGCGAAATCAACAGCATCCTGATAAGTGATGTCGTCATTCTCTAAAGAATGTGCGATTTCCTGTCGCATTAAGTTAGAAACATACTTTGCGAAAACCTCATCAGCCATTGCTTCTTTTACAGTATTAAAGCCTGATAAAATTGCTAAACCACAGCTTAGAGTATGTGTTCCATTGAGTAAACGAAGCTTTAATTCTTTAAATTTATTTATAGAGGGAACGATAAAAATTCCTTTATCGGCTTTCTCAAAAGATAAAATTTCTTTAACCCTCGGACTAGAAGATTCAATGGCCCACAATCTGAAAGGCTCTGCCATAATCATCAGTTCATCGGTATAACCCAGCTGACTTTCGATAGCTTTCTGCTCATCGGCAGGAAGTTTTCCGGGTACGATTCTATCAACCAAAGTTTTACAGAAATGATTTGCAGTTTTGAGCCATTGCTCAAAATCCCAGCTTAGTTTGTTCTGAACTGACAGCTTCAATAAAATATCTTTCAACTTATCAGCATTATCGCTAATTAATTCGGTCGGTACGATAACCATTCCGCTTTCTTCTGAACCATTAAAAGCCTTATATCTTTCGTGTAAAAAAGCAAGCAATTTGCCTGGATAAGATTGCGGCGGGTTATCAGTTATTTTATCTTCACTAAGCACTATTCCAACTTCTGTCGTGTTTGAAATTACAACCTGCATATCAGGATTATGCGCTGCTTTAAGAATTTCTGCCCAATCCTGAGAAGCGGATAAAACACGGCTTATCGAAGCATTGATAGTGTTTTCTTCTACATTTAAACCATCTTCTATGCCTTTTACGCAAAGTGTGTAAAGGTTGTCTTGTTTAGAAAATGCGTCGGCGCCGCCCTTTGAAGTAGATTTTACAACCAAAACGCGACCGCTGAAAATGCCGTTTCTGTTGGCCTTATCAATAAAGTAATCTGGTAAACCACGAAGTAAAACACCTGTACCAAATTGAATGACTCTCTCTGGCAATTCCAAAAGTTCTGCAGCAGGAATACTCACGTTGGCCCCGCTAATGTTTTTTAAATTTTCTTTACTTAAAATCATGCTTTTACGATTTTCGTCAACGACGAGTTTAACCTTATTTTATTCCGTTGGATGCTAACCATTTCGGATAGTCTTTTTCGATTAATTTTTGGCCCCAGTTGCCATACCATGCATAGCCATTTCTACGCTCAGGACTTAAATCCTCTAACTTTAATTTCACTGTATTGTCGCGGTCGCCGAATATTGGAATGTTTTTTTCCAAATCGTAAAAGCGGGCCCAAACCGTGGCACTGTTATCGCGAATCAAACCAGAACCTGTTCGCTCTCTTTCGAAACGATAGCCCTTAATTTCAGATTCAGTGAACCAGTTTACAGCTCCATTAATTGAATTTCTGATTTCAGCAGAAGGGTTCTTAAACCGCATCAGGAAACGTACAATACTGGCTGACTCGCTGGTGCTTAAAGATGCCGGTTCGAAAGCTCTTGCTTTTGCGGGCAACATCGAGTCTTTATCGTACTGCGCGGCCCAAATGGCTAATTTTTCGTTTTGCTTTATCTGGGTTTTTAAAATGCAAGACAACCCTTTGCTAACAGCAGCTTTAGACTTATCAACATATGAAGCGTTAACATTTTCAAAATCGTTGGTTTGCGTCGCGATGTCCTGCAAAATGTTTAACACGTTAATCATTGCATCATCATTGTAGGTAATTTCTGAACGATATAGCGCCTTATCAGGATAATATTGCGGCCAGCCACCATTCGCATACTGGGCTTCCAGAATATAATCCAGGCCTTTTTCTGCAGCTCTTAAGTACCTTTTATTTTGAGTTTTCTTATATGTTTTTACCAGGTAAATAACTTCTCTACTGGTCGCTTTATTGTCGAAAGTGGCATGAAAAGCTGTTGTGGCTTTTATCTTTTCTTTAAGCTCAGGCGTTAAAGCCAAATCATAGTTTACGACACTTTTGTCTTCTAACTGCTTAGGCCAGCCACCGTTGCTTAATTGGTAAATCAACATTTTATCTGCAATAGAATCAGTCGGCATTTGCGCATGGCAAGACATCAGCAAATTGCAGCAGGCAATACTCAAAAAAAGCTTTAAGTCTTTCATCTTATTTTTTTATTGCCGGCACCTGTTTAATCAACCAGTTTACTAAATCATTGGTCGCCTTGAAGTTTTCGAGGTCTTTAGGTAATTTTCTACCATCGATATATTCGTTGTAAAACCATGGGTCGCCAACTGCGAAAACAGTTCCTTTGCCGTATTTTGCTGTCGCGATAATTACATCACCCTTATCCGTCAAAGCAGAAACTGCAGGCGCTTTAGCTACAATTGTAGAAATCTCCTTGATATAAACTTTTTTGGCCATTTTAAAAATTCCATTGCCCGAAGGAATGGTAATTGCGCCTTGCTCGAAATTCAAACCCTGAACTTTATTCCGGCTGTCTTCATTAAAATGAATGCCAAAAGTTTCGGGTAAGACATTAAATTTTGTGATTTCACAATTGCCAACATCATTCAGTAGAAGCACTAAAACGCCACCGGCTTTTACCCATTCGCTAATTTGTTTTGCGTGAGCAGCATCCATGTAATTTGGTTTGGCAGTTTCTTTCTCTGTATCGGGGTCAACAATGATGTAAATGCTTGTTCCCTTTAAGTTTGCAGTAGTCGGAGCTGTTGAAAGAGTGGATGTTTTAACACCGGCATCGTTAAATACTTTTCCTAATAATGAAAAACCATTGTTATCATCCTCATTCCACAAATAATGGAAAGGAATTTTGTCTCCTGTTGGTCCGGTCATGTATTCGTTATTGAAAAAATTATCAACCGTTACAGTATAGCCCTTGCCCGGTTTAGGAAGTGCGGCAATTTCCATCTCGCTTGCTGCACAAATGAATGCACCAACGCCTTTCGGGTCGTTAGTTATCACTTTTTCGCTGATGTAGTACTCAAAACTCCCATCACGATACTTCGGTTTGCCACCCAAGCCGGAAACAGAAACCGTTTTAGTTAAGTTTACCCGCTCACTGCCAGCAGATTCTATAAATTCTTTCTTTAAGCCGGCGTAACCTTTATTGGCAGCGGCTGCAAAAGATTGCGGTAAATAACCTTTCCGAACCCCTTTTGCAAAACCATAAACAAACATACTAGATGCAGAAGATTCAAGGTAATTGCCTTTTCGCGTTGGCATATTTAAAATGTCGTACCATACGCCGGATTTTGCATCCTGGTATTTAAGCGCGGCGTTTGCAGTGCGATTTAAAATCGCAATAAGCTCCTTATATTTTGAATGTGTTTTTGGAAAATTATCAAGAACATCTACTAAAGCCATAACGTACCAACCCATTGCCCTTCCCCAAAAATTCGGGGATTTTCCTGTTGTTTTATCCGCCCACTTTTCTAATCTGCTTTCATCATATCCATGATAAAGTAAACCCGTTTTTGCATCTCTGGAATTCTTTTCCATCAATATAAACTGATTGGCTATGTCATCAAAAGCCGCGTCTTTTTTCATTAGCACAGCGTATTCTGCATAAAACGGTTCGGCCATGTACAAGCCATCTAACCACATTTGATTTGGATAAATTTTCTTATGCCAAAAACCGCCTTCTTTTGTGCGCGGTTGATCTTGAAGTTGCACGTACAATTGTGTAGCTGCGGTTAAATATTTAGTCTGTCCGGTAACTTTATAAAGTAATAAAAGCGACCTGCCATTTTTGACATTGTCGATATTAAAATCTTCAGTTTTGTAAGTTCTGATGGTCCCTGTTTTGTCAACGTATGCATCCATTGAACTCTGGATGTATTTAAAATAGTCGCCGTTCCCGGTATTCCGCCATACTTGCGCCGCACCTTCTAATACCACACCCATATCATAGCTCCATTTTGGTCCCTTTGCATCTTTTAAAACCGTGGTGTCCTGAAACAATGTTTCCATTGCCGTTAGAGTAAGTTGTTCTGATAACTTTTTCTGCGCAAAAACACTGTTTGATAACAGCGTTAGAATCACAACAGTCAATAATTTTTGTACACTAAATTCTTTCATATTATTTAGAGATTTCTAATGCGGTTTTGTTTGCTTCTTCACCAAAAACTGACGTTTTAATCGCTTTCGAGACATCAGTTCCACTAACTTTTACACCTTTTGTTTTTTCTCCGGTAATGTTGAACAATAGCTCACTACCATTTTTATACCGCAGTCCATTGATTTGAATGTCCTTTCCGTTTTGTACATGTACGATAGGATTGGTATTGTCGGTAATTACATTTACATTTTTGAGGGAAATACCCGAAGCTTCGATAATTTCAATTCCTTTTTTAGCCTGAATGGTTACGTTCTCCAAATGGACATCTTTGATATTCATCTCCGGAAGTCCTCTGATAAAGATTGCCTTTTCCGCACCATTTGCAACAACATCCTTTATATAAAAGCTTTTAAATTGCGGTGTTGCTTCCGTAACCGGAACAGTTACTGTTTTGATTGCTTCGCGTTTTTCTCCTGCTAAAGGGACCGGGTCTTGTGCCGCATAATACATATCAAACAGAATTGCTTCGCCGGGAATATCAATCATATTAATATTATTCACGTATATATTTTCTACAACACCCCCTCGACCACGGGTAGTTTTAAAGCGTAAACCAATATCAGTTCCGATAAAAGAGCAGTCATAAACCCAGATGTTTTTGGCTCCGCCACTCATTTCGCTTCCAATTACAAAACCTCCGTGTGCATGGTAAACGATGTTATTTCTGATGATAACATTTTCCGTTGGCATACCACGTTTCCTTCCTGATTCATCCCTGCCGGATTTAATGCAAATGCCATCATCGCCAACATCAAATGTGCTGCCTTCAATTAATACATTTTTGCATGATTCCACATCAACGCCATCACCATTTTGAGCAAACCACGGGTTTTTAACCTGCAGATTTCTTAGTGTTAAATCTTCACACATTAAAGGGTGTAGGTTCCATGCTGGCGAATTCTGGAAAGTAACACCCTCCAACAGGATTTTTTTGCAGCTGGTTAGTACAACCAGGTTAGGTCGAAGAAAATCTTTTATATCCTCGTAATCTGCAGCTGTTTTTCCCGGAACCATTACGCCTGCATTTTTTGTTTTAGAACCTTTAACTGCTTTTTGTGATGGATACCATAGTTTTCCATCTTCACTAACTGAGCCTCCAGAAGCGACTAATTTCTGCCATTGGGTTTCGGTTAATTTGTCCTTTTTGACCATCCGCCATGCACCACCGTTACCATCAATTATTCCAGAACCGGTAATAGCAATGTTTTCAAGCTTTGTTCCTGAAATGGGACTCTGATTACGCCAAGCGGGTTGTCCTTCCCAATTGCCCTCAACTAATTTATATTGGTTGAAATCATCCGTGAACTGCAAAATGGCATCGCGTTTTAAATGCAGGTTAACATTGCTTTTTAACTCAATAGGGCCGGTTAACCATAAACCTGAAGGAATTAAAACAACGCCGCCACCTTTCTCACTAACACTTGCAATTGCTTTATTAATATTTGAGGTATTCAGAGTCAAACCGTCACCCTTTGCACCATAGACAATTATACTAGTTGTATCTTTTTTAAATTTTACTTGTTGTATAACAGGCAGTACTTGTCTCTGAGCAAAAACAGCGGTTGCAGTCATTAAACACAAACCAACAGATACCGAAAATATAGAATAGATTTTACCCTTAAAAAGATTCATGCTTTGCTCCGTTAAATTATACCTGGTTATTATTAAAACAAGTGTACGGTCTTTAATGTAAAAACAGAAGAGAAATCTATGCAATCGTTGCCAGAGAAAATGGCAGATTTTTAAAGAATAAGTCATTCAATTCATTTAAGATCAATATTTTATAGCTTTATTTAGCGACAGGAACCCAGCCTTGGAAAACGTTTTCCAAAGTATAGGCTTTATACTCATTTTCCGTTAGTTGGTGCGACCAAACAACTCTTTTGCTAGCATTTGCGCCTTTACCGGTACTTTTGTATTCAGCATAATAAGCGGTTTGTTCATTCGATTCCTTGCCCCAATTATTCCAGCCGAGAGGATTAATTAACTCGGGCAATTCGCAGTTTAAATAAGCAACTTTAGCAAATGGACGCCACGGCCTGCCTAAATAAAAACTGTTTGCAGGTGCACTGCCAAGTATCTTGCAATTATTAAAAACATATCCAAATTTTGTTGTATCTGCGGTTGACGCAGCAGTGATATAGCCTGATTTCTTGCAAAAAATTGTGCAATTTTGAAACCAAGCTGTTGAAGCACCAAAAATGAAGTCGACAGTACCTTCTATGTAGCAGTTGTAATAATATTGCCGATTATTGGCGCCATAAGTGTAAAGTGTATCTTGAAATCCTAAAAATCGACAGTTATTAAAAATCAATTTATCGCCTCCGGCCCAAACGGCCACAGCTTGCCCTACCGGCCCGGAAGAATTCTCGAAAGTGAGGTTTTCAGCTGAAAACCCTTCACCATAAATATAAAAACTCGATGAACCTGACGTTCCTTTTTCTTCACCAAAAATATTTTTCTTTTGATTATAGTCATCATAGGTTAAAATGGTTTCCTTCAAACTTTCACCAATAAATTTTACATTTTTCTTTGATCCAGCTAAAACCAGTTTTTCTTTATAAATGCCTTTCTTGATAAATATTATGGTTATCTTATTTCTGAAATCGGGAACGGCATTTATTGCTTCCTGAACGGTTTTGAAGTTCCCGGTACCGTCCGTTGCTACAATAAAATCCGGTTTAACATCACTGGCATTTGCAACAAAGCAAAACGATAGCAGAATGAAGAAAAGGTAGTTTCTCATATTTGGTTAGATAAAATAAAAATCGGCCACGTTGTTGGTAAACCTAAACGCAGCCGTTATTAATTAATATATGATGAACAATTTTAATCATTAAAGTTATTGAGGAAGAACGTTTGTTAAAAATAAACATCGCAAACGATAACGGGAACGATTGCACAATAAAGATTGGAATAAAATTAAAAATCGCCTAATCTTGTTTAACAAAAAATATAAAGTTGTTTTTCAAAACCTATTCCATGAAAATTCTGATAAACGTAATGCTCTGCTGCTTATTTTCTTTATTAACTTTTGCCCAAAAATCAGACAACGCAACCTATATTTCAAAAGTCTGGGTGCCCGACTTAGGGAACGGAACGTATAAAAACCCGGTAATAAATGCTGATTATTCAGATCCTGACGCCATTCGCGTTGGCGATGATTTTTATATGATTGCATCAAGCTTTGATGCGGTCCCTGGACTGCCCATTTTACATTCTAGAGATTTGGTAAACTGGAAAATAATTGGTCACGCTTTGCTTCGTCAGCCCCCGTTCGAGCATTTCGAGAAAACCCAACATGGAAATGGTGTTTGGGCACCATCAATCCGCCATCGTAATGGCGAATTTTATATTTATTACCCTGATCCTGACTTTGGGATTTATTTTACAAAAACCAAAAGTATAAAAGGGCCCTGGTCAGCACCGCAATTAGTGGTTGCGGGCAAAGGTCTAATAGATCCTTGTCCCTTTTGGGATGAAAATGGTAAAACGTATCTGGCCTATGCCTATGCCGGCAGTCGCGCGGGAATAAAAAGTGTTTTAGCAATTATGCCATTAAATCCTGAAGGAACTAAAGCCACAGCAGCCGGAACAATAGTTTACGATGGGCACGAGCTCGACCCAACCATAGAAGGCCCCAAGTTTTATAAAAGAAATGGTTTTTATTACCTGTTTGCGCCGGCAGGCGGCGTATCTACTGGGTGGCAATTGGTTTTGAGAAGCCGGAACATCTACGGGCCATACGAGCGCAGAATAGTTATGGATGAAGGCGAATCCGGAATTAATGGTCCTCACCAGGGTGCCTGGATAAATACAAAGAGCGGTGAAGATTGGTTTCTCCATTTCCAGGATAAGGATGCCTATGGGCGGGTGGTTCACCTTCAGCCGATGAAATGGGTCGATAACTGGCCTGTTATCGGTATAGATAAAAATGCCGATGGAAAAGGCGAGCCGGTTTCCATTTTCAGGAAACCAAATGTTGGAAAGGTGTATTCGATAGAAACACCAGTAGAAAGTGATGAATTTAATGCTATGAGATCGGGTTTGCAATGGCAGTGGCAGGCAAATCCACAAGCTACCTGGTCTTTTAATGATGCAAACAAAGGTGTACTAAAATTATATACTGCTAAAATACCCGACGGCGCTAAAAATCTTTGGGATGTCCCTAACTTATTGTTGCAAAAATTTCCGGCTGAGGAATTTACCGTAACAACGAAAGTAAATTTTAAACCAAATCCTAAACTTGAGAACGAGCGTACCGGTCTGGTCGTTATGGGCAGAAGTTATGCTGCCATCGACATCAGGAGTAGAAGAGACGGCACTTACTTGGTTTATAGCATTTGCAATTTTGCCGACAATGGAAAAGAAGCGCATGAAAAGGAGATTCTTAAGCTTAAATCTGCAACGCTTCATTTAAGAGTCAGCGTATCGCATGGCGCGAAATGCCAGTTTAGCTATAGTGAAGATGGTACAAAATTTATAAGTGTTCCTGATGAATTTCAGGCAGTGGCAGGAAAATGGATTGGAGCGAAGGTTGGCTTGTTCGCATCAAGAGATTCGCAGACAAATGATTCAGGTTTTGCCGAATATGACTGGTTTCGTATTGACAAGCTCAAATAAATATGAAGAAACGCTTATACTTATATATTATAACCGTATGTGCCCTCGCTATATGTTTGTCATTTAACATAAAATCAAGGCCGGTAAAGGTTTTTTTAATCGGTGATTCTACTGTCGCAGATTACAGCCTTGAAAACGATTATAAGCGTAAAAAATACCCCATTACAGGCTGGGGACAGGTTTTCCAAAAATTCTTAACTAAAGATAGCTTAAAAAAGGTTAACCATTTAATTAAAAGCGACAGCGCAATAGTTGTTGATAAGGCAATGGGCGGAAGAAGCACAAGGAGTTTTTTTGAGGAAGGTAGGTGGAAAGAAGTTTTTCAGTCTTTAACAAAAAAAGATTTGGTTATGATTCAATTCGGGCATAACGATGCTGCGACAGATAAACCAGAAAGATATACGCCAATTGCAGCGTACAAAGATTTTTTGAGGATGTATGTGAACCAAACCAGACAAAAGAAGGCTATTCCGATTTTGATTACTCCAGTAGCAAGAAATTATCCCTGGAAAGACGGTAAGTTAGGCAATGCTCATGGCAACTATCCACAAGCGGTTAGAGATGTAGCCTCTGAATTGAATGTACCATTGATTGACTTAACGAAACTTTCAGCAGAATTTTTCACCTTAAAAGGGAAGGATTTTGTAACAGAAAAATATTTTATGAATCTTGATTCTGGCAAATATGAAGCTTACCCAAATGGCCAAAAGGATAATACGCACTTTCAACCTGCGGGTGCGGCCGAACTAGCTAGATTAGTATTTAATGAGCTTAAAAAATAAACTCATCTGGCGGAAGTTAAGTCAAAATGCATTTTTCTTTATTGGACCACAGTTCTTGAATTGACTGATTTTTAATCACTAACGAGGCGTATAGTACATTTCATTGGTTTTTTTATTACATCATAAAGTTTGTATACTCGGAAATACGCACCTTATTCAGAAAATATTTTTGCCATGGGATATAACAATAGATATAATTTATATATTTGAAAATATAAATCAATTTTAGCTATATGACCTTAGTTCAGCTTGAATACATCGTTGCTGTTGATACTTACAGAAGTTTCGTAACCGCAGCAGATAAATGTTTTGTCACCCAGCCAACTTTAAGTATGCAGGTACAAAAACTTGAAGAACTTTTAAGCGTAAAAATATTCGACAGAAGCAAGCAACCAGTTAGTCCAACTGAAATCGGCACTCAAATCGTTGCTCAGGCGAGAATTATTCTTCAGGAAAGCAGCAAAATTAAGGAACTAATTACCAGTCAGCAGCAAAATGTTTCCGGTGAACTACGCATTGGAGTGATACCTACTGTTGCGCCATATCTGTTGCCGGAAGTAATTTCTGCCATGCTGGAAAAGTATCCGGAGTTGAAATTGATGATTTGGGAGTATACAACAGAAGATATAATTAATCATTTAAAAACAGGAGTTTTAGATTGTGGGATTCTGGCAACTCCATTAACGGATGCAAACATTATTGAAATACCTGTTTATTATGAAAACTTTGTAAGCTACATTAGTAAAAACAGTAAGCTGTACAAGAAAAAATCAGTAGACGCTGAAGATCTAAACGAAGAAAATATCTGGCTTCTAAATGAAGGTCATTGCATGCGAAACCAGGTTTTGAACATATGCCGCTCAACAAAAAACAATCGTTTACAAGGTCTTGAATATAATACAGGCAGCGTGGAAACGCTTATCAGAATGGTCGACTTAAATGGTGGCGCAACACTTTTACCAGAATTAGCAATAGCGGAATTAAACTCGAAACAAACCAACAGAATCAGGCATTTTAAATCGCCCGAACCGGTAAGGGAGATTAGCTTAGTGACTCATAAAAATTTCGTTAAAAAACGCATGTTAAACGCATTAAAAGATGAAATTTCAGAAATTATTCCTAAGACGATGAAGCAAAAAAAGAAAAAAGATGTGGTAGGTATTTAATCGGCGTTTAAAATGCCGGTTTTAATTTACTTTTTCCGTTTTTATTAGAAGTCCGCTGATGTCACCTTCAACTTCTTCTTCTTTTTTCTTTTTCTTATTGGCCTTTCCGCTTAAACGGTCTTCAATGATTCTATCATACTTAGCCTGCTGTTCACCCTTTAAAACATTACGAATGCTTTTTGAAGTTTCGTTTTGCATTTTGTAATACTTATCAATATCATCTTCTTTAGTATTACCCGCTTGCTGTCGTTTTACTAAATCAGATTGTTCTTTGGCCTGATTAAAGGTCAAGCTATAAATTATGCTTTTTTGAGTATCATTAAGTTTCAGCTTCTTATCTAAATCTTCCACATTTTTCTTTGCAATCTCACTTGGTGTTGGTGCCTTTTGTTGAGCAATAGCTAAAGAACCAAATCCAATTGCCATTAAAAATAAAATTATAAACTTCTTCATGTTGATAAATATTATATGCGAAGGTATTAATTAATAAGAAAGCCTGCAAATTGTGTTTGCAGGCTTCAGTAATCTTATTTAGAGATTATTACAATGCTTTTTTGTAAAGCTCTGCAACAGCGTCCCAATTAACCACATTCCAGATTGCAGCTAAGTAATCAGGGCGTTTGTTCTGGTATTTTAAATAATAAGCGTGCTCCCAAACATCAATACCCAAAATTGGCGTTCCTTTTACTTCCGCCACGTCCATTAAAGGATTATCTTGATTTGGGGTTGAAGAAACCTGAAGTTTTTTATCGGCACCAACTGATAACCAAGCCCAGCCAGAGCCAAAACGGGTTGCACCAGCTTCTTGCATTTTGGTTTTTAAATCAGCAAAAGAACCAAAAGTATCTGAAATTGCCTTCGCTAGGTCGCCAGTTGGTTCGCCACCTTTATTAGGACCTAAAATGTTCCAGAATAATGAGTGGTTATAGTGTCCGCCACCGTTATTTCTAACTGCAGCAGGATATTTTGAAATATTTTTAACAATATCCTCGATCTTTGAATTTGCTTCAGGTTTACCTTCTAACGCTTTATTCAGGTTAGTAACATAAGCCTGGTGATGTTTGTCATGGTGGATTTCCATGGTTGTTTTATCAATATGCGGTTCTAATGCATCGGTTGCGTAATGTAACGCAGGTAATTCAAAAGCCATAATAATGTATATGTTTAAGTTTAAAAAATTGTTTTCTGAAACAAATATAACATTCAAAGGTTAAGTTTTGTTCATGTTATTATCATCAATTGGTTTTGTAACCATTAAACTATCTTTTTTTTGCAAAAAAATTTCTCATCATAGAAGCGCATTGTTCGGCCATCACGCCACCTATCAATTCTGTTTTTGGATGAAGTAAATTAACACCTTTAGATAAAAAGCCTCGTTTTTCCTCTCGGGCACCATAAACAATTCTGCTTATTTGTGTCCAGTAACTTGCCCCTGCACACATTACACAAGGTTCGATGGTTACGTAAAGGGTACAGTCTGTAAGGTATTTCCCACCTATGGTTTGGCTTGCTGATGTAAAAGCCTGCATTTCTGCATGTGCCGTTACATCATTTAAGCGCTCAGTTAGGTTGTACCCGCGGCCGATAACTCTGTTTTTTGAAACGATAATTGCACCAATCGGTATCTCATCTTCAGCCAGTGCTTTTTGCGCTTCTGCTAAAGCCAGTTTCATATAATGTATATCTTCTGCTTCCGGATCGCTGGTTTCAAAATTGTAAAAACTCATTCCCAAAGATAACTTATATCATTTTACTCCCATTAGGAACTTTTCCACTCAAGGTCGTTAATACAATGTCACCATTCTCATCCGCGAAACCTGTAACTAAAAATTCGGACATGAATTTGCCGATTTGCTTTTTGGGGAAGTTAACCACGCCAATAATCTGTTTACCTGGTAATTCTTCTTTAGTGTATAGTTTAGTGATTTGCGCACTGCTGGTTTTAATACCGAATTCACCAAAATCGACCCTTAGTTTATATGCAGGTTTTCTGGCTTCCGGGAAATCAAAAACTTCTATTATTGTCCCTGCGCGTAATTCTACCTTCACAAAATCATTCCACGTTATTTCTTCCATCATTATAATTTCCGCTAAAATAAAATATCGACAGTGAATCCTCACAATATTGTGATCCTGAGATAATTTTTATTCTTGAATGCAGGATATTTATATAACACATATAAGCAAATACGGGGCTTGATTGTTTGCGTTTTGTATGACTGATACTAAACACTAATGCATTAAGGTTCAGCGTTAACGATTGAAGCGGCATCCTTTTTGGCTGAGCATCGGGTGTTTTGAAAGGCAGCCAAAAAGATACAGCGGAAAGCGTGTTAAAACGCCCAAATATTATTTACTGTTTATTTAATCTCTTAACCCGAAAGCTGAGCAGGTTACTGCGCACAAGGGCCATCAGGTATCTCCTTACTGATTTTGATGACCTTGGTAACCACCAGGGTAGAGTCAAAATCCGCAGCAACTGTTGCCGTATCAGACTTTGTAAAATAACCTTGTAACTCTACATAAACAGGCTCATAAGGTTTCTCAAAATTTAAATTACTGTAGGAAAGTTCCAGATTTTTAACGCTGTCTGCAACCCAATATTCCCTTCCATCTTCGCAAAGGGTAAAAGATTTCATTTCGGGGCCAAAGCTATATAAACCTTTAATAATTTTGAGGTTACTATTCTCTTCCGGCTTTTCTTGTCTGTTACAAGCGGCAAAGGCCATACCAGATAGTATAGCAAATACAGTTGCTTGTTTAAATAACTTCATGTTTATAATGTTTGATTTAGCTGATCTATCTTCTTTACGCTCAAATTTGATGACAAAGCAGATGCCAAAAATGAGAAAAAGCCCACTGTTAGAAAAACTAAAATAAAATCTTTCCATTTAAGTCCTATCGGATAAGAACTTACAAGCGTATCTTCACCCATCTTGATTAGGCCGTATTTATGTTGCAGAAAATAAAATATAAGCCCGATTAATAAGCCGAGCACACAGCCCGACATGGTAATCATCATACCCTCAAGTAGAAATATCCGCTTTATTAGCTTTTTACTTGCGCCCAAACTGCTCAGAATGGCGATATCTTTTACCTTATCTATCACCAGCATCGTAAGTGAGCCAATAATATTAAATATAGCGATGATTAAAATAAAAGTGAGAATAATGTACACCGCCCATTTTTCTGTATTTAAAATATGATACAACGAACGATTTTGCTGAGCCCTGTTAAGTACTTCAAATGTACTGCCAGCTTTTGCTGATATCTCTTTCTGGAAATTATCCACATTAACACCTGGCTTGAAGTTAATCTCTATCGATGACACATTTTTTTCTTCTCCTAAAAGTTCCCTGGCAAAATCCAATGGCACTACTATTCCGTTATCAAATTCCTGCTGAACTTCAAATACCCCGCTAACGCGAATGCTTTTATTTACAAAATCATCAGCGGGGTTAAGGTTATTTACAGCGATGTTTTTCTTTGGTGAGAAGATTTCCAGTTCAGTAAATGGATCAACGGTATTCACGGCCAGGTAAGCTTGCAGAGCTGATCCGATCACAGAACTGTAGCCACTTCTATTACGGAGTACAAACCTGCCTTCACGAATGGTACTATCTAATTTTGGATTCTTCAGGTAATCGTAACTTACACCTTTAACCATACCAACTGCCTGCTTATTATTATATTTAAGCAGAGCATTTTCCTGTAGAACCTCCGTGTAAGAATATATTTGCTCATTGTTTTTGAGCTGACTGAAGTATTTGGTATTCGGATCGAAAGTTTTCCCCCTTGTCGGAACAATGGCTAGCTCCGGCGTCATCGTGTTAAACATATTGAGAATGGTAACTTCCAAACCATTAAACACGGATAGAATGATAATTAAAGCCGCACTACCTACCATAACACCAACCATAGAAATTCCGGAGATCAGGTTAATTGCATTGGTTGATTTCTTAGCAAATAAATACCTTTTTGCAATATATAGGGGTGTATTCACAGTTTAAATATAAGGAAAATGTAACAGGGAAAACTTAATGCCTTCTGGAATGTATAACCTGTCTTTACATCTAACATTAAAAGAATGGATTATGTTCTTTTTCAAATCCGATTGTGGTAGCGGGCCCGTGGCCGGGATAAACTTTTACCGCATCTGGTAAAGGGAAAAGTTGCGTTTTAATGTTCTCAATTAGTTGTTGATGGTTTCCTCCGGGTAGATCTGTACGGCCAATACTACCATAAAAAAGAACATCTCCTCCTATTAAAAAGCCATCAGCCTCATTGTAAAAACACAGGTGAGCGGGTGAGTGACCTGGTGCAAAAATTAGCTCTAAAGAACTGTTACCGAAGTTAACGGTTCCTGTTTCTTCCAAAAAGTTTTCCGGCTCAGGAGAAAGCTCATATCTTGAAAAACCCATTTGAGGCGCATAAGCCGGAACGGCCTGCAAAACCGATAATTCGCCTTTATGAAATTGCGGTTTTAAACCATAGGTATCAAAAACAAATTTGTTTCCGAAAATATGGTCTAGATGACAATGCGTATTCAGAAGCAGAACTGGGTTAAGGTTTTTTTCTTTTATATAAGCCACAATTTCGTTCTGTTCTGTTCCATCGTACATGCCAGGGTCGATAATAACACATTCCCTGGTTTCGTCAAATAAAACGTAAGTGTTTTCGCTGTATGCGTTAAACGTGAATATTTTTATACTAATCATTTATTTAAAATCAAGAGATTAATTCTTCCAATTAAAGGTTGCTATCATTTTATTGATATCGCTCTTAATGAATTTCAAGACCGGCTCGATAGAGTCATATTGCGGTCGCTCGTTAAAATACAAAGCCGCTCTAAAATAATGCTTTGTACTATCTGTTAAAAAAAACTGAACTGATGAAGCGGTATTGCCTTCGATTGCATAATAAATACCATATACTTTTCTGTCAGGATAACTAATTAATTTCTGATCGATGGCAGTCGCTTTAATTGTATGTTTAAAAGCCAGTTTTCTGGCATCTTCAACCATTTCATCATATTCGGCTTTGTTCGCTACATCATAATAGGTCAAATGTAAAAAACCGTTAAACTGAATGAAATGCATATTGTACCAATTCCTTTCCGCACTTTTTCCATTTTCACCTTCCATTTTTGCGTATACCGGATAGTCAAAGGTAAAGGGGGCTGAAGATTTAAATTCACGGTACTTTTTTTCCGGATATATGATCCGGAAATAGCCTTTAGGCTTTGGACTGTATTCATTATTCTGACATGCAGTTATAAATAACAGAAGCAAAACGGGCGTAAAAAACAAGCATTTTAACTTTACAAATCGCCTCATCATTTCTTTGCAAAAAACTAATAACGTTAATTAAGGAATATTGTTCCATATTTCCCATGCCTTTTCAGCTTGTTTGTGAAGCATTTCCAAACCATTCTTAACATCAGCACCGTTTGCTGATGCCTTATTCAAAAAAGCCGTTTCTAGAGGATTATAAACTAAATCGTAAGCTAAATAGTCTGAGTTAAGAAGCGCATAATCTATATCTGGATAAGTCGTTGTGTTTGGAGACATACCCAATGGGGTCGTGTTGATAAGTAATTTGTGAGATGTTAAAATTTCAGGTGTGATATCGCTATACAAAATAGCTTTTTTAGTTTCTTTTCTCACGACAACCTGGAAGCTGATGTTCAGCTTTTTTAAAACATACTTTACTGCTTTTGCAGCGCCACCGTCTCCAAAAACCAAAGCTTTTGTATGTTGCGGTTTTAACAGGGGCCTTAATGATGATTCAAACCCGTAAGCATCTGTGTTATATCCTTTCATATAAACATTCTGCTCATCCCATTTTATTGAAATACAATTAACGGCTCCAATTTTTTCGGCTGCTTCTTCAACTTCGTTAAGGTAGCTGATCACATTTATTTTATGTGGTATAGTTACATTCAAGCCACAGAGCGATCGATTTTTGTCAATTAACCCTGGGAGCGACTGTATATTTTCTATAGGAAAAAGTTCGTATTCATGATCAGCATTTCCTTCACGAAGAAATTTTTCTGTAAAATATTTTTTTGAGAAGGAATGACTGAGGGGATAACCGATTAAACCGTAAGTTTTCATTTTAATATTTTACGTTATGTTAAGGCACAAAGAAGTCTTTTTAAAGATTTCCTCGTGCCCCGCAATCACGGGTTTTTGATTACTTACCTAAATTAAGGAAATGATCGAATGTATCTCCTCTCAAACCTAAGCGAATCGTTTCTAATGGAATAACTTCTGCGGGCGCAATGTTCCCAAGGTTTACATTTGAACCAATTAATTTGATAAACCAAACCTGTTGTTCTTTTTGTGGTGCTTCCCAAATAATCGTTTCCTCAGGAATCTGTGTTAATATTTCATCGACCAGGCCTTCTCTAACTTCGCCACTGCCGCGATAAATGCCAACATTTCCACCCTCGCGCGCCTCGGCAATTACTTTCCAGGAACCGGCTTCCATTTCTGCTTTCATTAATTTGATCCATTTATATGGCGCAAATATTTTGGCTGCATCTTTACTCCCGACCTCTGAAATTACAGTAACCTGTTTTGCAAGCTTGTTGATGTAATCACATTTTATATCATGTTCAATTTCTATCGATCCGTCGGATACTTCTGCGTACTCCATTCCGTATTGATCCAAAACACGCTGGTAATCTTCAAATTGATTACGGATGATAAATGCTTCAAACAACGTTCCACCAAAATAAGTGGGAATACCCGCACTTTTGTATAAGGCTAATTTTTCTTTAAGGTTTGGTGTAACATGTGAGGTGGCCCATCCTAATTTTACAATATCTGTATGTACACCGGCAACTTCAATAAAATCTTCAACCTGACGAAGACTTAATCCCTTATCCATAACCATTGTTAAGCCTTTTTGGCGTGGTTTAGACGGACGTTCGGGAACGTTTAATAATGGGTAATTCATATGCTTACAAAAGTGAAAAAAATTTTCAGATTTATTTGTTAAATTTTTTTCACATGAATGTCTACCTGATAAATCTATTTATTACATTGATAATGGCGCTGTTATCCTGTAACTGCGGTAAATATTCAAATAAAATGTAGTGCTTATCCGGATCAATTGTTAAAGCAGTTTCTAAATACCCTAATGCATCGGCATAGTTCCCCAATGCAAACAGATAGGCAACCATCCTGTAGTAGAGTTCAGCCGCTTCAGGGTTATTTTTAATTGCTTCAGCCATGGTTTCTGAGGCTTCAAGAAGTTTTCCCTGCTCATAGAGAACGGTACTAAAATCCAGCCAGGCCTCGATATCCAGGGGGTTATATTCTAAAACTTTTTCATAAGCCGTTATCGATTCTTCTATCTGGTTCAGTTTGTAATAAGCATCCGCCATTGCAAACCAGAAATCAGAATTCTCTGACTCTAAATCGATGGCCTTTTTATAAAAATGTAAAGATTCAAAATAGCGCTCTTCATGGTTTAACGTAACACCGATTCCAAACCAGGCATCTGCCATTTTTGGATCCATCTTCACCGATTTCTTATAATAAGAGCGGGCCTCGTCCATTTTTTCCAGCTTTTCATAACACTCCCCAATGGCACAATAGGTATCGGCATTTGGTTGCTCATATTCGAAGGTTTGTTTGTAAACCTCTATTGCTTCATCATATTTATCTAACTGAACAAGGGCATTGCCTTTATTAAAATAAGCAGAACTGAAATCTTCTTTAATTAAAATGGCATAATCGTATGCGTCAATTGCTTTTTCGAAAAGATTAAGTTTATGAAAGCTATTACCAAGATTATACCATGCCGCGTAAGAATAAGGATCGGTATCGATATATTGCTGATAAAATTTGATGCTTTCTTCCTGCTTGTCCAGAACGTCATAGCAAAAAGCGAGTTCATATAAACCATCCTGGTTCTCCATGTTTTGTTCCAGACTCATTTTTATATAAGTAATGGCACTTTCATAATCAGACATGTTCTGGTAAACATAAGCGATTTGCAACAGAATTTCGTCTGTGCTTTCAGCCAACAGGAGCGCCTGCTCATAGTTTTCCAGTGCCTCACTGTAACGTTCCGTATTTTGATAAATATTACCGCGAAGTAAATAAATGTCAGGTTCTGATGACTCCAGCAGCTCTGCTTTTTGTAAGGAAAGGAAAGCCTGTTCGTTATTGTTTGTTAAAATAAACAGGTGCGCCTGCTTAATTAAAAAAACAGTGGCATAGGGGTGTTGGCTTATCGCATAATCGACAACCTGTAATGCTTTTACGGGATCGTTTTTTTCAATGTAAAAATCTACAATATATTCAAAAGCACCCGCATCGAAAAAATACTGATCTTTATTCCGGATCATTTCCTCGTAACGTTCTACTGAACGTTGAGCATCTTCATTGGATTCAAAAAAGAATTCTTCTTCCATATTTTTAACTGTTAAAGAACCGTGCCATTAGCCAAAAAACACTATATAATTTTACAATATTTACCAATGTGGTTAAAAAATAATTATTAACATTGGATGTTATCCTCAACATAATTCACTGAGAATAAACCACATCAATTGTTTTTGGATGTGTGAATAATCAAGAATATTTTTCTTTAGCGCAGTTTCTTTTCCCTTCTCCTACAAAAATAACATAAATTTATATCAGTTACAGTAATTAGCAAGTCATGAAAAAAATAGTCTTTTTAGCACTTATGTGTGTATTTTTCAGTAAAAAAATTTTAGCGCAAAGCGTAGATGAGGATGCCGTAAAGAAAACTGTAGGCAATCTTTTCCTTGGAATGAAAACCAGCGACAGCACTTTAGCGGCATCTGCGTTTGCACCTAACAGCATTTTGCAAACGATTGTAAGTAAAGAAGGCAAGAACACCGTTCGAACCGAGTCCGTTCCTGATTTCATTAAATTTATAGGCACACCACATAAACAAAAGCATGATGAGCGAATCGTATTTACAAAGATACTAATCGATGGGCCTCTGGCTAGTGTCTGGACAGATTATAAGTTTTATGTAGATGAGCAGTTTAGCCACTGCGGAGTAAATTCTTTTCAATTGGTTAAAGGTGAAAAGGGCTGGCAAATTATATATATTATTGATACCAGAAGAAAAGATCAATGTAAATCTTAGCTTTGAAAATTGAGCCAAAAGGAATTTTACGAATCATATATTATGAAAACAGATATTCAATCGATATTAAATAAATTAGGAATTGAGCCAAGCAATGCTGCTTTCAGTACAGGAAGTGATTGGGGAGGTAATTCGAATTCAGAAACAATTGATGGTTTTTCACCTGTAGACGGCAGAAAAATAGCCATGGTGAAAGTTGCTAACCAGTCGGACTACAATTCAGTTATTGAGAAGGCTCAGGAAGCTTTTATTTTCTGGAAAACGGTTCCATCACCAAAAAGAGGTGAAATTGTTCGCCAGTTTGGCGATGCTTTACGGCAAAATAAAGAAGCCCTTGGTACACTTGTCTCATACGAAATGGGAAAAAGTTTGCAGGAAGGTTTTGGCGAAGTTCAGGAAATGATAGATATCTGTGATTTTGCAGTCGGTCTTTCCCGTCAGCTTTATGGTTTAACCATGCACAGCGAACGTCCCAGCCACCGCATGTATGAGCAGTGGCATCCACTGGGAATTGTAGGAATAATTTCTGCATTTAATTTTCCTGTAGCGGTTTGGAGTTGGAACGCGGCTTTAGCGCTGATTTGTGGAAATGTTTGTGTCTGGAAACCATCCGAAAAAACCCCCTTAACAGCAATTGCATGCCAGAAAATCATCGCCGGGGTATTGCTGGCAAACGATATTCCTGAAGGCGTTTCCAATTTGATTATTGGCGACAGGTCAATAGGTGAATTGATGACTAATGATGGACGGGTACCCTTAATTTCGGCCACTGGCTCTACAAAAATGGGTAAAGCTGTGGGTGCTGCTGTAGGCGCTCGTTTAGGGAAAAGCTTATTGGAACTAGGCGGGAACAACGCCATCATTATATCTGAACATGCGGATCTTGATATGAGCTTAATTGGTGCTGTTTTTGGCGCTGTTGGTACGGCCGGACAGCGTTGCACGTCCACCAGAAGACTTATTATCCATGAAAATATTTACGATTTATTTACCGCAAAGCTGATTAAAGCTTACGCGCAACTCAGAATTGGCGACCCCCTGGATCAAAATAACCATGTTGGTCCGTTGATTGATACTGATGCCGTAGAAGCCTACCTCGATTCTATTGAGAAATGTAAAAACGAAGGGGGAAAATTTCTTGTTGAAGGTGGCATTTTGCAGGGCGACGCCTATACCAGTGGATGTTATGTAAAGCCTTGTATTGCTGAAGTTAAAAATGACTTCAAAATTGTTCAGCACGAAACGTTTGCACCCATTTTATATTTAATAAAATATAAAACGTTGGATGAAGCAATTGCTTTACAAAATGGTGTACCACAAGGATTGTCTTCTGCGATAATGACCCTAAATTTAAGAGAAGCAGAGCAGTTCCTTTCAAACCAGGGCTCTGACTGCGGCATAGCTAATGTAAATATTGGCACATCAGGGGCAGAAATTGGTGGTGCCTTCGGCGGTGAAAAGGAAACCGGTGGTGGGAGAGAAAGTGGCTCCGACGCTTGGAGAGTGTATATGCGCCGACAAACAAATACCATAAATTATTCGCACACGCTTCCTCTTGCACAAGGTATTAAATTCGACCTGTAGTTATTTTATAAGTGGGTTACTGACTTTTAAAGAGTTAGTAACTCTAATATCTGTGAATATTTATTCAAAGCGATGATTTAAGTTACCTGCTAACTCCTTTGTGATATGCTCACTTGTCCGCTTGCCGTATAAAAAACAATTATTGTTTTGTCAGGAAGCAAACAAAACATCCTTGAAAAGTAACACAAAATACTTGCATGCACTATTTAACCGCAATCCGGATGAATTGTAGTTAAGTTTCATTGGCATTATTAAACATATAAGAGGCTAACTGCATAACATTATTGTTAAAAAAAGTTAACACACATTAAAACTAACATATTAGTTTTATCTTCGGTAAATAAACCAACCTCATCTATGAAAAAAATGTTACGCTCTTTGTGCATGCTTCTTTTCTGTTTTGTAGCATCAAAAGCACAAAATATGCACACTATTAAAGGCCGTGTTATCGACACGGCATCGACGACAATATTAGGAAACACTTCTATTTCTGTATTGAACGCTAAAGATTCAACACTGGTAAAATTCACCAGGGCATTGGATAATGGCTCATTCGAACTGAACAATATAAGAAATGGTAAGTATATCTTACTGGTATCTTATCCAAAATATGCCGATTTTGTCGATCATTTTATCTTGGATTCAACAAAAAAAGACATTGATTATGGTAAAATAAATCTGACGGGCAAGGCTCAGCTTCTAGCTGATGTCATCATAAAAGGCAATCGATCGGCAATAAAAATTAAAGGCGACACAACTGAGTTTGATCCCCTAGCCTATAATATAGAACCAAACTCCAAAGTAGAAGACCTGATTAAACAATTTCCTGGAATACAGATAGATAGAGACGGAAAAATTACGGCACAAGGGCAAAAAAATGTTAAGGTTTTAGTAGATGGAGAAGAATTTTTTGGCGACGACCCCACCCTTGTAACTAAAAATATACGGGCGGATATGGTGGATAAAGTTCAGCTATATGACAAAAAAAGCGATCAGGCAACTTTTACGGGAATTGATGATGGAGAGAAAACTAAAACCTTAAACATCAAATTAAAAGAAAATGCAAAGAATGGCTACTTTGGAAAAGCTATTGCCGGGCTTGGCACAGACGGCTTTTATCAGGGACAGTTGTTATTCAATAAATTTACTGGTAAAAAGAAATTCTCTGCTTATGGTTTATTTGGCAATAATGGCCAGGTTGGTTTAAACTGGGAGGATAGCCAAAAGCTTGGTGCATCCGGAGGTGCAAACGTTAGCGACGATGGTGGCATTTATTTTTCAGGTGGTGGCGACGAGTTTGAGGGATGGGGCGGACAATACAATAATCAGGGTATTCCTATTGCAAGAACTGGTGGTTTACATTTCGATAGTAAATGGAATAACGACAAAGAAACCCTTAATACCAATTATAAGATAGGTTCATTAAGGGTTACCGGAGATAGAAATACAATCAGCCAGAATAATTTAGCTTCCGGCATCATAAACAATACTTCTAACCAAACTTTCGATAATGATATCTTCAGGCAAAAGATGGATGCAATGTATGAGATTAAGCTGGATACCACATTAACTTTAAAAATAAATGTAGATGGCACCTTGAAAGAAAGCAAAACGTTTCAGGATTATGGAACGCTCAGTACCCGCGGAGATAACAGCCTTTTAAATACGAGTACAAGAAGGTTAACCAATGATGCTGATGATAAAATCTTTAATTTTAATGCATTTTTAACGAAAAAATTAAAGAAAAAGGGGCGCACCTTATCCCTGAATTTAAGTCAGTCTACGACAAGTAGTCAAACGGATGGATATTTAAACTCTTCTAATCGCTTTTACAATGTTTCAGGCGCATTAGACAGCATTGCTAACATCAATCAATACAAAGTTAACGATATAACTAATAACGCTTTTAAATCAAACCTGGCCTATACGGAGCCCCTTTCCACTTCTTTGACAGTCGTTTTAAATTACGGCTTAAGTCTGATAAACGGCAGATCTGATCGGAAATCATTTAACGAATCAATTCCGGGAAGATATGACATTTTAGATAACCAGTTTAGCAATGATTACCAATTGGACCAAACTATAAATCAGGGCGGCGCTATTTTCAATTATAAAAAAGGTAAAACGGTAATTAACGCCGGTTCTAAATTCAGTGGCGTTAACTTTAAACAAGAAGATTTATATAACAATAAAACCTATAATCGAAATTTTGTAAACTACATGCCACAGGCCATGTACCAATACAATTTTTCCCAACAAAAATCTTTCAGGCTAAATTATAACGGAAACACCAACCAGCCGTCTTTAGACCAAATTCAGCCCATTAGGATAAATACCGATCCGCTAAACATCACCCTTGGTAATCCTGAATTAAAGCCCTCGTTTAGAAGTTCCATAAGCGCACGTTACAATACATACAAGGTGTTAACAAGTCAATCCTTTTACATCAGCGGTTATTACAGCTTTACCAATAATCCAATCGTAAGTAATGTTTTTACAGATGCTGCAGGTAAAAGTACTTATCAGGCCGTAAATATTAATGATAAAGTACCGACTAACTTTAGTCTTTATTCGAGTATTGACAGAAAAATTTTAGGCATTACCATGGGGTTGGGCTTCAACATGAATGGAAGCAATTCATATAATTATATAAATAACGTTTTGAATGAAACCAAAAATATGAGTTATTCTCCTCAAATAAATATAAACAGATATAAAGAGGGAAAATATAATTTTTATGCCTATTTCGGTCCTGATTACACAACAACCGAAGCCTCTGTACAGCAAGCTTTCAACAGCAATGGATGGGGTGCCTCTGGTTACTTTTCCGGGTCGGTACAATTACCGGGTAAATTTGAAATCAATTCGGACGGAGAATATACATATAGAGGAAAAACACAGGCCTTTAATGAATCTTTTTCGCAATTTATATTGAATGTAACTTTTAGTAAAAAGTTTTTCAAAGCACAGAATTTAAGGGCTTCCATTAAAGGCAATGATCTTCTAAATCAAAATCAGGGATTCAGCCGTTCTGCTTTTAACGGTAACATCACACAAACAAGTTATACAACAATCAGAAGATATTTTATGGCTTCAGTGAGCTGGGATTTTACTAAAATGGGCGGTGGTACTAAAACTCAAAAATAATCACAATGAAAACGATATTAAAATATATGATTACTTGCACAATTATTTTATTAACAAATAATTGCTTTGCGCAGAATGTACACTTTATTAAAAATGGCATAATAGAATTCGAAAAAAGATCGAACATGTATGCACTGATAAAGAAAAAAATAAATAAGAATAATGAAAGTTATATGCAACAAGCTTTCGATAATTACAAAAAGAACAATCCCCAGTTTAAAGCAGCAAAAAGCACATTGAGATTTAACGCCGATAAAGCGGTTTACAAGTTCGAAGACGAATCTACACCTACTACCAATAACTGGCTTTATAACAATCCGATAGCTGATTTGAAAAACATAATTGCTACTGATTTTAAAACAGAAACAAGCACTATACAGAAAAGTGTATACGAAGCAACTTACCTGGTAAAGGACAGCGTTCGCAAAATTAACTGGAAAATTACAGATGAAACCCGTGATATTGCAGGATACGAATGCAGGAGAGCAAACGCTATTATAATGGATTCAGTTTATGTGGTTGCTTATTATTGTAACCAGATTGCCGTTTCTGGAGGACCGGAGTCTTTTACCGGTTTACCCGGAATGATATTAGGACTGGCTTTACCGCATGATAACATTACCTGGTTCGCCACTAAAATAACTGAAGTAACCGTTCCCGAAAAAGAATTGTTACCGCCTGCTAAAGGTAAACCTATAGATAATGCAGGGCTAAAAAAAATCTTAATAGCTGTGTTTAAAGATGAAGGGGAATATGCACAGCCTTATTTGAAAGCATTTATGTTATAGCTTAGGAGGGCTCGGCCCTCCTTTAAACAATTAATAACGGCTCATAAAGTCCTCGTAAGCCAAGGCGATCCCTTCAGGCAATTCAACCTTATGCTTCCAGCCCAAATTGTGAAGTTTAGTTACATCCATTAATTTACGGGGTGTGCCATCAGGCTTACTTGCATCAAAAATAAGTTCACCGTCGTAATTCAAAACCTCTTTAATCATTAAAGCAAGGTCCTTTATGGTTAAATCATGTCCAACACCAATATTAATCAGGTTTGGTTCGTTGTAATTTTCCATTAAAAAATAACAAGCATCAGCTAAATCATCTGCAAATAAAAATTCCCGCATTGGTGAGCCAGAACCCCAAACAACAACTTGTTTCTCGCCTTTGACTTTTGCTTCGTGCACTTTACGGATTAACGCTGGAAGTACGTGTGAATTTTGCGGATGGTAATTATCGTTATAGCCATATAAATTGGTAGGCATTACAGAAATGAAATTGCACCCATACTGGTCGCGGTAAGCGTCGCACATTTTTATGCCTGCAATTTTTGCTATAGCATAAGGTTCATTGGTTTCTTCTAATTTTCCAGTTAGTAAATAATCTTCTTTCAGCGGTTGTGCTGCTAATTTTGGATAAATACAACTGGAGCCCAAAAACATCAATTTCTTTACCCCAGTTAAATAAGCATTGTGTATTACATTATTCTGTATGGCCAGATTTTCGTATAAAAAATCCGCCCTATACGTATTATTCGCAACGATACCACCCACTTTTGCTGCTGCAAGAAACACATAATCAGGCTTTTCTACAGCGAACAAATCAGTTACAGCTTGCTGATTGCGTAAATCAAGCTCTGATGATGTTTTTGTGAGCAGATTGGTATAGCCTTCTTTTTGCAGTTTACGGTAAATAGCAGAACCAACCATACCGCGATGACCCGCAACATATATTTTAGCATTTTTTTCCACAGGTAACAAAGTTAAAATTTATCAAAAATACAATGAATTACGTTTATTACCGCCATTCGGAAAGAAAAATAATCTCGTAAATAATTTTAAATCTTATTTTTGCAGTAAAAAAAATTTGGGTAAAGATAAACTTAGACGTTTTGCAGAGATAGAAACTTTCGCAAACGTATATCAATTAGAGGAAGGAACACCGTTAAAGGGAAAATGGGCGGCTGCTCATTTTAATAACAACAATCCGGTTGTTTTGGAACTTGCCTGCGGAAAAGGCGAATATTCGGTAAATTTAGCGTGTTTGTTCCCGGATAAAAATTTTATAGGTATCGACTATAAAGGCAATCGCATTTGGCGCGGTGCAAAAACCGCAATAGAGGACGGTATAAATAATGTTGCCTTTTTAAGGATCCAGATCGAAAATCTACTCGACTATTTTAATGAAAGCGAAATCGATGAAATCTGGATAACATTTCCTGATCCTCAACCTCAAATCAGCAGAGAAAAGAAGCGTTTAACATTCCCGGCCTTCTTAAATAAATACAAACATATTTTGAAACCGGGGGGAAGGGTAAATCTTAAAACCGATAACGACCAGCTTTATGTTTACACTTGTGAAAAAGCTGAGGAACTTGGGCTCAAGGTTCATAAAAATACGGAACATTTGTATACATCAGAATTTGATGATGAGGTTTTATCGATAAAAACTTATTATGAAAAAAAGTATTTGCTGCACGATAAGAACATCAATTACATTCAGTTCTCATTTGAATAATGGACACTAACTTTTACGAACAGGTTTATGAAATTGCCCGATTGGTTCCACAAGGAAGAGTCACATCTTACGGGGCGATTGCGAAAAGTTTAGGTGCTGCAAAATCATCCAGAATGGTTGGTCATGCGATGAGCTATGCTGGCACAGCGCATCCAAAAGTACCCGCACACCGGGTTGTAAATAGCAGCGGCCTATTGACAGGTAAATTTCATTTTAGTTCTCCGGAACTTATGGAAGAACTTTTGGCTGCAGAAGGTGTAGAGGTTAAAAATAATAAAGTTGTGAATTTTAAAAAAGTGTTCTGGAATCCAATGGACCTTGATTTATGAGATTTCAGGATTCATTGCCGAACCTGTAGCAAAAAAAACATCAATCATTTAATAATCAATTAACATGGGCAAATTAGTAGAAGAATTTAACGGCTATCGCGAGAGGATGAACGATAGAATACTGGAAAGCGCCAACACGAATATCAAGCGCTTTTTTGCACTGGATACAACATCTTATGCGGACGGCGCATTGAATGTTAAAACAAAAGAAATGCTCGGTCTTGTTGCTTCCATGGTTTTGCGCTGCGACGATTGTATTAAGTATCATTTGGGCAAATGCTATGACGCAGGTGTGAATTCAGATGAAATGAACGAAATATTTATGATTGCAAATTTAGTTGGTGGCAGTATTGTAATCCCGCATTACCGAAGAGCTGTAGAATATTGGGATGAGTTGAATACAACTGACTAATGGGCATCCAAATGTTTATATTTGGGGAATGCAAAGCTATGCCAGAATCAGTGATGTAACATTAAAAAGCAACAAGCTATGCCTGAGGGCATTCCAGGTAGATGACTTACAGAATATATACGAGGGGCTTTCAAATGCAGATGTAATAAGGTATTATGGCATCAGTTACGATAGTTTAGAATCAGCCAAAGCGCAATTATGCTGGTTTGCCAATTTACAAGAACAAGGTGAAGGGATCTGGTGGGCTATACATTCTGCCAAGGATAATACTTTTTATGGTGCAATAGGATTTAATAATTTTAGCAGACAGCATTTAAAAGTCGAAATAGGCTTTTGGCTTTTGCCGGAATTTTGGGGAAAAGGAATAGTTTCAGAGGCCATAAAACTCGTTTCGAACTATGCTTTTAATTCTTTAAAGGTAAATCGAATTGAGGCATTTGTAGAATCAGAAAATACAAATAGTTCGAAGGTCTTACTCAAGACAGGATTTAATTATGAAGGGACGATGATGAAATGCGAAATTAAAAATAGTAAATTTATTGACATATCAATTTACGCCCTGTTGAAATAGTTTAGTGGAAACACTATCTTGCTTATCCCTGGATACTGGAAATCCTGTTCTATTTTTTCGCCTCGTTGTAAGTCCGCACCAAGTCGGTCACCTCTTTCGCATTAAGCGCTGTACTCGCTTCGACCATTACTTTTAAACTTGGTTCATCTCCCAGTTTCTGAAGCAGAATTGTTTTAACCTCTGCTTTCCTGGAATCGTCAGTTATCGCTTTAATTGGTATTTCCTGCAATGGGCCAGCGCCAGGTTTTTCAATAAAGTAGCGTACAACCGGTGCACCAGCTGGGCGATCGGGCAAACTGCGGCCGCCGCCTATGCTTACACCACCTCCCAAACCCATGCCACCGTAACCGCCGGTACCGGTTCCAATTCCAATGGATGGACTAAAACGCACTTTCTTTTGCTTTTGAACAGGCATCAATTTTTCTCCTCCAAAAGAATAGAGATTTACTTTACCGATTTCAATAACTTTAACAAAACGATATTCGAGATTTTTACCTGTAGCAAAACCTTTGCTCAAATAACTATTTCCATTCCAAAAGAAATTTTTAACATCCTTTGCAGGCAAAATTACATCAGCCTCATCATTAGCGCTAATAAAAACGGAAAAGTAATCTGTACCCTTAATTGTCCCACGAATTACATCATCGTTATTTTTGATGATAAAATCCTGTGCACAAACAGTTTGAAAACCGGATAAAATAATGGTGGCCAGAAAAAAGAAAATTCTCATAATTAAGGCAATATTTAGGATAACGCAATTTTAACGCTTTTGACACATCATTCCTAAATTTCATACGTTTTAGTTTCATCAGATTATTAACTTTGATTATATTAAACTGATAAATCTATTTTATCGGTTGTCATTAAAGCTGCGTAATCACATGAATAATAAAAAACTCTTTCTTTTAGATGGAATGGCGCTGATGTACAGGGCGCATTTTGCACTTAGCAAAAACCCTCGTTTTACCTCGACAGGCATCAACACATCGGCTGTGATGGGCTTTACGAATACGTTACTTGATGTTTTGAAGAAAGAAAAACCTACACATATTGCCGTGGTTTTTGATACCGAGGCACCAACAGAACGCCACACCTCTTTCGAGGCTTACAAAGCACATCGCCAGGCCATGCCCGAAGACCTGGCTGCCGCTATGCCTTACGTTATAAAACTAATTACAGGCTTTAATATTCCTGTTATAACTTCCGACGGCTACGAAGCTGATGATATCATTGGTACGCTTGCAAAAAAAGCCGAACTAAAAGGTTACCAGGTTTATTGCATGACACCCGATAAGGATTTTGCACAACTAGTGTCGGAAAATATTTTCATTTACAAGCCCGCACGTATGGGTAATGACATGGAAATTTTAGGTGTGAAAGAAGTTTTGGCTAAATGGGAAATTGAAAATGTGCTTCAGGTTATTGATATTTTAGGTTTGTGGGGTGATGCTGTAGATAACATCCCAGGCATTCCGGGAATTGGCGAGAAAACGGCCAAGCTTTTAATTAAGCAATATGGCTCAGTAGAGAATATTATCGCCCATTCGCATGAGCTTAAAGGCAAACAACGCGAAAACGTAGAAAACTTTGCCGAACAGGGTTTAATATCAAAAAAACTAGCTACAATACTTTTAGATGTTCCTGTTGAATTGGATGAAGCAAGTCTGGAACTATGTGATCCCAGTAAAGATTTATTGGAACCATTATTTACTGAATTGGAATTCAGAACGTTAGGTCGCCGCGTGTTTGGAGATGAATTTTCTGTTACAACAGCTAAATTCCAGGAAGGCACCCAAACCGACTTATTTGGAAATCATCCGGGTGAAACCATCCAGTATACAAATACGCTGGAAGAAGAGCCCGCCGAAAAACTTCCCGCAAAGACAATAGAAAATACCGAACACAACTATCAATTGGTGGAAACTGCCGAACAACGTGCAGAACTTATAAAATTGTTACTTAGGCAAGAAAGAATATCTTTCGATACAGAAACAACAGGCACCGATGCAAACATGGCCGAATTGGTCGGTTTATCGTTCTCGATAAAACCTAGCGAAGGCTATTACATTCCGGTTTCGGCGAATCGTGAGGAAGCTCAAACTGTTATCGATGAATTCAGAGTGGTACTTGAAAATGAAGCGATTGAAAAAATCGGACAAAACACCAAATATGATATTTTAGTTTTCAAATGGTATGGACTGCAGGTAAAAGGAAAAATTTTCGACACCATGCTGGCGCATTACCTTATTGACCCGGATACCCGCCACGGAATGGATGTGCTTTCGGAAAATTACCTGGGTTATTCTCCAATTTCGATTACAAAATTAATAGGCCCGAAAGGTAAAAATCAGGGCACCATGCGTGATGTTCCGGTAATTGATGTGGTGGATTATGCTGCCGAAGATGCAGACATCACCTTACAACTTGCACACGTTTTTGAACCAAAGCTGAAGGAATTAAATGCAGCCAAGTTAGCTGAGGAAATTGAAAACCCCCTGGTTTATGTATTAGCCGATATTGAAAAAGAAGGTGTTCGGATTGATATAGATACGTTACAAGCTTATTCGAAGGAGTTGGAAACAGACATTATCAAATTTGAGCAAAATGTATATGATAAAGCCGGCATCAAATTCAATTTAGCTTCTCCTAAGCAATTAGGCGAAGTATTGTTTGATAAACTCCAGTTAGATCCAAAAGCCAAGAAAACTAAAACCGGCCAATATCAAACCGGCGAAGACGTATTAACAGCGCTCGCAAGTAAAAGCGATATCGTTCAGGATATTTTGGATTTCCGCCAGCTACAGAAACTCAAATCTACTTATGTTGATGCGTTGCCATTAATGGTGAATCCAAAAACAGGTCGTGTACATACTTCATATAACCAGGCTGTGGCTGCAACCGGAAGATTAAGCTCCAACAACCCTAACCTACAGAATATTCCCATACGAACAGAACGGGGACGAGAAGTAAGAAAGGCATTTATCCCCAGAGATGAAAATCACATCCTGCTTTCGGCCGATTATTCGCAAATAGAACTTAGAATCATTGCCGAAATAAGCAAAGAGGAAAACATGCTGGAGGCGTTTAGTAAAGGTATCGATATCCATACGGCAACAGCCGCAAAAGTTTATGGAATTGGCATCGAAGAAGTTGATGGTACACAGCGTAGAAATGCCAAAGCGGTTAATTTTGGAATTATTTACGGCCAATCGGCTTTTGGATTATCTCAGAACCTCGGCATCCCCCGCAAAGAAGCTGCTGAAATAATCGAACAATATTTTGCCCAATACCCAGGCATTAAACGCTATATGAGCGATACCATGAATTTCGCCAGGGAAAACGGTTTCGTAGAAACGATTATGGGCAGAAGGCGCTATTTAAGGGATATTAATTCTGCTAACCAAACTGTTCGTGGCTTTGCTGAACGAAATGCCATCAATGCGCCAATACAAGGCTCGGCAGCAGATATGATTAAGATTGCGATGATTAACATCCATAAAGAAATGAAAGCGCAGAATTTGCAGTCTACCATGACCATGCAGGTACATGACGAGTTGGTTTTCGATGTGCTGAAAACAGAAAAAGAACTAATGAAAGCCCTCATTCTGGATAAAATGGCAAATGCAATTAAATTGACCGTGCCTATTGTTGTGGAAATCGGAGAGGGCGAAAACTGGTTAGCTGCACATTAATTATGAAAATAACATCGTTTTTTATCTTCAGCTTTATTGCGCTTTCAGCTTTTGCTCAACAAAGCGATACTTTGTATAGTTACACCAACATTGGCGGGAAAGAAGTAAAGAAGCTGGAAAAAGCTGTAAATGTTTACAAAATATATAAAACTGATAGCCTTGGCTGGATAAGGGTAACTTCTGATAAGCATCTAAATTTACTTAAAAAAGAAAACTTTGCTGATTCCAAATTAAGCATATTAAACGGACCTTACCTCGAATATCAAGGAGGAAAGATTAGTCTTTCAGGATCTTATATGAATGGGAATAAAACCGGTTCGTGGTTAAGGAATTACCCTGAAGGACAATTAATGGAATCTGAAACATACAGCGGAAATAGACTTAGCGGACCCTTTACCTCATACTATCCCAATGGAAAAATAATGGAACAGGGAAATTATGCGGATGGAAGAATGACCGGCGATTGGAAATTATATGGTGAGGAAGGACAGCTAATCTCTATTAAGGTTTTTAAAGACGGGGTGCTGTCAACTCCCGATAAAAGCAATATTAAATTATTGAATCTGATCCCTCCTCAGTTTCCTGGCGGAATGAAAATATTTTACCAGTACCTTGCAAGAAATATAAGATATCCGGCAGAGGCGCTCAATGCAAGGTTGACGGGAAAAGTTTATTTTCTTTTAACGATTGATAAAGAAGGGAGTCCAAAGGATTTTAAAGTTATTTCATCACCCGGCGATAGCCTCACTGCTGAAGCCAAAAGAGTTGTAATGAGTTCTCCAAAATGGATTCCCGCAACTGAAGATGGAAAACCTGTTGATATGAAACAAACCTTGAATATAAACTTTTCACTCAATTGATACCGCGGTTCTAATTTTTCTTATCTTCATTAAATCTTCATTCCGATTAATCAATTTTATATCAACATAAACGAGTAAAACAAAAATTAGAGACATGAAAAAATTATTGAGTTTAATCGCAATTGCCGTATTTGGTTTAACTACAGCATTTGCTCAAACACCAGCAACTACTGCCCCGACTAAAAAAGTTGTTAAAAAAGAAGTAAAAACGGCCACTACTCCGGCAAAAGCAGGTGTTAAGCAAGAGACTAAAAAAGTAGAAACTAAAACAACTACCACAGCATCGAAATTAAAGGCTGACGGAACGCCTGACATGCGTTTTAAAGAAAATAAAACAAAAACAGTAACTAAGGTTGTTGGTCCTACCAAAAAAGATGGAACTGCAGATATGCGTTACAAAGCAAATAAAGCTGCCGCTAAAAAGAATTAGGTCTAGTTTATAATTGAAAAGGGTTCCAGATGAAAATCGGAACCCTTTTTTATTCTTATTGGGATTATAAAAGAGCCGCAAATTTACTGATTAATTAAAAAAAATCTGTAAATCTGTAGCTTATCATTAATTTATAACTCTATTGTTTCTCCTACCTGAGGTAATAGTAAGGTTTTGTTTTCACGTTTAAACTTTGCTACCGCATCTTCTGTATCAATACTAATAGCCGGGAAAGTATTATAGTGTACGCCAATAATCTGATCACAATCAATGTATTTAGCTGCAATAACTGCGTCATCAACGTCCATAGTATAGTGTCCGCCAATTGGTAAAATTGCATAATCCAAATTATGTAATTCAGCTAATAACTTCATTTCCTGCGTTAGGGCCGTATCACCTGCAAAATAAATCTGTTTACCCATTAAGTTTAAAACAAATCCAGCCGGATTTCCTCCATAGCTGCCGTCCGGATTTGAGCTGCTGTGAACAGCCCACACCGTGCGAAGTTTGCCAAAAGGCAATTGCTGGGTGCCAAAGTTAATGTCGATTCCATTTTCTACACCTTGTTCTTTAATCCATTTAGCAACCTCAACCATTGCAAAAACCTGAGCATTAGTTTGCTTGGCTAATTCAACCAAATCGGCAACGTGGTCACTATGTCCATGGCTAACCAAAATATAATCAGCTTCAATCTTTGAAGTGTCAATATGTTTAGCTAAAGAGTTGTGTTTTATAAAAGGGTCGAAAAGAAATTTCTTGCCATCAGCTTCTATCAAAAAGCATGATTGACCGTAATAAGTTAAATTCATAATTTTAATATCAAAAAGATTTGAGAATCAGGATTTACGCAATATGAGTAAGGGTGATCTGCAATTAGGCGAAACAATAAAGCAATCCAACAATATTATTGTATAGTAGCATCTCCGTTTTCAGCCATAGTCTTCGAACTTTCGGCTTATTGTCCAAACATGCCACCTAAGCCACCAAGCATATCTTTAGCTGAAGCCTGCATTTCTGTAGAGCTTACTTCTTCTGCATTTGAAAGCGCCTTGTTTATTGCGGTTAATAACAGCTCTTCCAATTCTTCCTTATCCGCATTCTTTAAAAATTCTTCATCAATCGAAACGCCGGTAATTGCTTTGTTTGCGGTTGCGGTAATTTTAATTGCGCCATTTTCAACTTCACCGAATACTGAAATGGTATCTAAACGTTTCTTAATCTCTTCGGCTTTTTGTTGTGCCGCGAATAATTTATCGAACATAATTTGTTGTTTTTATAATAAAAACGAAATTAAGCTAAATTGTTTTTCCAATTAATGTTTTTATGTAAATCAAATGCAAGGAAAAGGCTATTTATAAAAAAGCAGGCTGAGTGATCGGAAACGAAATACAGATGATAACCTTAAAGCTAGATTTTACTTTTGATACAGCTGTATCAATTTTAATCTTCATCACTACCGGGTAAGCTACCGTTTCCGTGGTAAGCACCTTTTCTTATTATCGGCATGTTTAAATGTTTGTATAAATCATCCAGGTGCATTAAGCTCCCGTTAGTTAAATTCCCTAAGAAAATTACGACAATGTTTTTATCTAAATCGCGAACATAGATGTGGCGGAAACCGTGCCACCAACCCGTATGGTAAACAACTTTATCCATTTTCTCACCATCGAACATCCTCCAGCCGTAGCCATAATTGAAATGACCGTTAACTGGTTTGTTTCTACCAACATATGATGAATCGGTGCTTTGTTTATTGATAAACCTGTTGCTCTTTAAATATTTATCATATAGAACAAGATCGTGAACGGTACTATAAATTCCTTTATCTCCAACCGGACCATCTAAAAAATTTCGTACCACAGAGTATCGCCAGCTGCGATCATGCCCAACTACATCAACAGGAACTTTTTCATATTCAGTTGTGCTGTAAACGTGGGTATGTTTCATACCCGCGGGTTTGAAAATATGCTCCATCATGTATTGAGAATAGCGCTGACCGGTTACCTTTTCGATAATCGCACCCAAAACCATGAAGTTCGAATTATTATAATGAAAACGATTATCAGGTTTTACATAAGGATTTGGTTTGCGCTCGGCAATGATGTTCATTACCTGCTGATTGGTAACACCTTTTTTCATGTTACGCCTTTCCTTCCGCCAGATATCGTCAATAAAATAAACATAATTCATCATTCCGCTGCGATGAGTAAGTAATAGCTTCACGGTAATGCCTTCATAAGGAAAATTAGGAAAGAATTTTTTGACGTTATCGTTTAAAGAAAGTTTTTTAGCTTCTACCAATTGCATAATTGCCGTTCCGGTAAAAGTTTTCGTGATGGATGCCAGCTCAAATTCAGAATCTATTTTCAAGCTATCGCGATGAAGATAATCGGCCCAGCCAATGGCTTTTTCATATAAAATTTTACCATCCTTAGCCACAAGCATATTCCCATTAAAACCGTACTTTTTATGTAGGTTGTCGACGAAATCTGCAATCCACTTATCGCCTTTGGCAGGATTATAAACTAAAAGAAGGCTATCAGCTTTATCATCTTCCTTTGTTCTTATTTTAGCATCAGCAGCTTTCTTTTCTTCTGATTTTTTACTGTTACAAGCGGTTAACAGGGTTAAAGATATGGCAAATGCAGAGACTATATATTTAAAATTCATTTATTCAGGCAGACTAAATTTAAAACCCGAAAATTAAAGAATTTTGAGCCGTAAACCGCAAAGAGTTTTACACATTTTTACATTGCTGATTGTACCAACATTCAAATAAATGGCCACTATTCCCATAAACGGGATCATTGTCTGGCCGCTCAACTTTTGCGATATCCTCATCGGCACCAGGGCGTTCTTCGGCCTTGCCATATTTTATATTATAATCCGAACCTTTTGGATAAGCCCCAAGAACCGTAAAATCTTCGCTGGCTCTTAGTCTTTTATGCGCAACCCCAGCTGGAATTACCACCACATCACCTTTATCCAATTCTATGCAAACACCATGTTCGCCGCCAAACTGCACATCAGCATTGCCGCAATACACGCCCATAACCTCATGCGTATTGCTATGGTAATGGTGGTAGTCAAAAATTCCATCCACCCACGCGTTTGAGTAACCGTTTTGTGCAAAAACAGTTTGAATCACATCAATCTTGTCGTCTGGATGTATTAAAAATGCGCCTTTATAAATCATCAAAGGGTAAACCGGGTTATTAGGAAAATTACCATTTTCTTCAATTTTATGAGAAACTAAATAAGCTTCCTGAATTAATTTATCTTTATCCATGATTAGGTGTTTGTTATTTAACAAAGTATTAAAGAAACGGTTTAGATTTAGTTTTTGATTGTTTGGAAATTATTATTCCGCTTATATATCTGATTGCTTAGCCAGCTCATTCCCGGATTCTAAATGAATATCCTTTTCATGACAATGAATGCTTTCAATGATTAAGGCGCTTAAAAACAAAAACAATAGCATAAAAGCCCAAATTCGGGCGAATAACAAGTTTTTATATTTAGCTTTTCTGATTTCCAATTGCAACAAAGATACATTTAAAATGGTTCGTCCAAAAGTTTTTTTCAATAATTATGGGCAAAATATAGAAGAATGGACAAAATTCTTGATATCCATCAGGCAAGGCAATAGATAAGCAAGCTCATTTGCAAATAGATAGGAATAATAAGCTAACGACGTATTAGAATCGTCTTGAAGAGCATTTGGTACCTATAACTAGTTTAAACATATTAACAGATAAAGGAAAATTTTCTTTATTCACTTTTGTTATCAGAACAATAGGAGCAAAGTCCGACGGCTGTCAGGCTTATATTCTCAACGGAAAACCCTGGCGGGGTTTTGATGCGGGGAATTCGGACCGCATCCAGACAATACACCCGCTGGCAATTACGACAGTTAAAATGAAGGTGCTCATCGTGGTGCTCGTGCTGGGAGCAGCCTGTGGTACACAATGCATAATTTGCTGTTCCCTGACCGTCAAGAACCTTATGGATAATGCCTTTCTCTTCAAAAGTTTGCAATATTCTGTAAAGCGTAACCCGGTCCGCATCGCTTCCCATTACCTTTTCCAGAAAGGGTTGCGAAGTTGCCGAATCCCTTTTGCTGAGTATGTCCAGAACCTTCAGCCGGGGAAGCGTTCGTTTAAGACCGTTCTGTACCAGTAATTCAGCCAGTTTATCTTCTTGCTTTTCCATTACAGCAAATTTAATCATTAATGATCAGTTTGCATTTTTAATTATAACAGGCGGCACAAAATTCTCACTATTGTTTCCAGTTATGATAGCCAAGCTAAACATTCTAAAATTGCCGTCTTGTAACTTGCATTTCAAATGCGTCGTCATTGGTATAATATTGACGTGCTGGGTGTCTTACCTAGTTTATGTTTAGGACATAGATATTTTTTCGGCCTATAACCTAAACCCATCTGGCTATTCAATGAAAGCCCAGCTAAGATTTTAGTATAATAATCAAAGTGAAGCTGCTATCTTTTTTTCCAGTTGGGCCTCAAGCTCCTTGTAATATCCATTGTATGATTGTACAATTTTTCCATGGCTATCTACCAGGTAAAAAGATGGATAGCCATCAAAAGGATAAGATTTTTGCACAGATCTATCGGAAGTAAAACTCGATGACAAAACATTTTCCTTATGGTCAAAACGTGCAATAATTTCGCTGGTATCAATGGGGTAAATATTCAAAATTATAAAATTGCTGTCCAGAAATTTTTTGTGTAACCGGTTTAACATCTGTGCTGCACCTACACAGTGCGGACAACCAATTAAGCTAAAGTTCATAAGAACGACCTTTCCTTTATATGTTTCATTGTTAAGTTTCAGTCCTTTCAAATCAACTGCGTTTAGCGGCGGTGCAAGTGATCCATTTTCGAGAAATTTAACTGGTTCTCTTTTCTTTGGTAATCTGAAATAGTTCGGGATTGTGGCGGAACTTAAATCCGGAAAAATTACCTGGTTGATTTTGTAATTACTGTAATTATGGATTTCAACTAATCCGAAATCACTACCATCATCCGCCTTGCCTTTGAACATACTGATAATCTTGATGGGTAGCAGCGTTTTTTTATTAAGTATAAACTTATATATGATGTACTGGTGCTGCTCATTATCAATTTTATCCTTTTCAGTTACTTTAATATTGGTAAAGGCGTATCCATTTATCATGGTATCTGAAATAGAGATGGCTTTGTTTTTTACATCATTTAGTTTGCTCATCTTATCAGACCAATAAAGCAGGGTTCTGGTATCCTGTCCGGAGACGGGCTCCTTTTGAACGGTGTAAGTGCTGTCCCCGTAATGCAATGTTACGAGTTTAGTACCATCGAAAGCATATTTAACACGCTTTCCTTCCAAAATGTATTTGCCTGTTTGATGCGTTTTTGCTACTGAAGGCGATAACATGGATTTGATTGTGTCGCCGTTGAATTGATCTTGGAATGAAAATTTCGTTTCAACAATATCTGTATAGCTCAGATTTTTTGAGGCAGTGATTTTATCCGAAGACTTTAGTAACATCTGTGCTTCTGTTTGTTCCACGATTACTAAAATCAGTACAGAAAAGGCCAATAGAGGTTTTTTGAACGTAGTTTTCATTCCTCTAATTTAACAATAAGCCGTTGATGTTTAAAAGTTTAACTTATATTAACATATACAGCAAGGTTTCGTTAACTCTTTTTTTAGTAATGGGTTCATAAACAGTGGCAGCTATGCATAAGTGTTAAATGCTATTCCAGTAAACTGTAGCTCCGATAGAAAATTTATTGGCAGCTATCCAAATTCGAGGTTGATTAATATTAGCTTAAGATTCCGATGGTAAGGAGCCTTTAATTCAGATTACTCGGTAAATTAATACAACTTTCGTCTAGGAATTACTGGCGTTGGTCTATCGGTTATGTTTGCTGGTATAATACGGGGTTTTTGTGTGCAACGTTTTAGGGACAGCTGCGTCTTAATTACAAAACAACAACAAAAACTTAAAATATAAAAGATATTTCTGAACACCATAACC
>NZ_LMPD01000003.1 GCF_001424305.1 Pedobacter sp. Leaf176 | reverse complement strand
CTTACCATTAGCTCCTGTAACCGAACACCTAACTTATTGCCAGAACGAGCAGAATATCCCTGCATTAACAGCGGCCGGTTCAAACCTAACCTGGTATGATTCGAATGGCATTAGACTTTCTGCTGCGCCGATCCCAGTGACTTCAGTTCCAGGAACGACTAGCTATTACGTAACCCAAAAGAATTCGACGGGTTGTGAAAGTCCAAAATCCAAAATAACTGTTGAAATATTAGCTGCGCCCGCAAAACCGGTCATTAATTCATCAGGTCCGGTTATTTTTTGCGAGGGTGGTGCAGTAACTTTGAAATCAAGCCCATCTTTTAGTTATCAATGGTTTAAAGATAATCAGGTCTTACAAGGCGCAACCGGACAGGAATTGGTGGTGAGGACATCGGGAGACTACAAAGTGGTTACGAAAAATTCAGGTACCTGTACAAGCGAGTTTTCTGAAGCCATTAGTGTCAGGGTCAATAAAATCTCCGAAAAACCGGGCATATCAACACAAGGGGCATTAACGGTGTGCGAAGGACAGTCTGTCATTTTAACTTCCTCTTCTTCGGCAGGAAATCAATGGTTCAGGAATGGTATGTTAATTCCGGGTGCAACTGGACAAGCCTATCCTGCGAAACTTTCGGGGATGTATACGGTATCAGTAAATGCAGGCACCACATGTCCGGGAATGCCATCTGATCCAGTTACGGTATCAATTAATGAAATGCCCGTAGCACCTGTTATAACCGGTAAAGGTTCGATGGTTATATGTAAGGGAGGACGTACAACCCTAACTTCATCGGTAACATCCGGAAACCAGTGGTATAAGGATGGGGTATTGATTCCGGGTGCAACTGCGTCCACTTACATTGCAAATTCTGCGGGTGTATACTTTGCAAAAAGTAAAAATGGTTCAGAGTGCGAGAGCGCAACTTCAAATACGATTAATGTAGTTGAAGATGAATTTAAAATTTCTCTGAAAGCAAACTCAGATGAGTTCACTTATGGTTCAAAAATAGAATTAAATACCAGCTCAAGATTAGGCTATAAAATACTGAGCTGGTCGCCTGCAAATTTGTTTATTGAAGGAGATGATAAATCCAAGGTGTTTACCCTTTCTGATAATGTGACCGTTACTGTAAATGCAATTTCTGATAATGGATGTTATGCATCAGCTACAATGGAAATTAAGCTTATTAAAAAACGCGATTTATACATTCCAAATACCTTCACGCCAAACGGAGATTTGAAAAATGATGTATTTAAAGTTTATGGTACAGATATTGAAACGATTGAATGGGCAGTTTATTCCCAATGGGGGCAATTGATTTATAAGTCAAAAGCACAGGATGCCTCATGGGATGGAACTTTTAAAGGCGTAATGCAGCCGGTAGGGGTATATGTTTACAAGTGTGTTGTTCGATTTAAAGATGGCGAAGAAATTACCAAACATGGCTCAATCAACCTGGTTAGATAGTATGAGAATATTTTTTTTCGTCATTATTTTTCTTTTAAACTTTCAACTGCGCTCATCTGGCCAGGTGGATCCCCATTTTTCCCAATACTACGCGTATTCTCTGTGGATGAATCCAGCGCTCACTGGCGCAACCCAAATGGATTATAAAGCAACTTTAATACACCGGAATCAAAATTTTGGTAACGTAAATACCTTTAGTACTTCTGGTTTATCCGCCGAAGTGTCTACAAATAAAAACATTAACATCGGATTGAACATTTTAAATCAAACCGCAACGAGTGGTGGCTATGGTTACCTGAATGGAACGGTTTCCGTAGCTTATACCGGTATCAAGCTTGGCTATAACGAAGATTACAACATCACCTTCGGTGTAAATGTCGGCTTCCTGAACAGAAGGTTTGATTCATCCAGATTCCAGCTTGGTGATCAATATGAACCCGGTGTCGGTTTTGCCCCGTTGATTCCAAGTGCAGATGTCTTTAATAACAGTGCATCCACAGCAATTGATGCAGGTGCGGGCGTTGCTTTTTTTGATACCAATCCGCTGAAACGTGCAAATTTATATGCGGCCTTTTCAGTGAATCATTTAACCCGGCCCATAGATCCATTTGTAGATTCGCAGGGCAAGTCAGTTTTACCCATGCGCTACCTGGTTAATGCAGGTGTTAGCATTAAGCTGAATAACAACATGTACGTGATACCACATATCTTGTATGCCAGACAAGGCAACGCGGAAGAGCGCATGGCCGGACTCTATTTTACGTTTCCGTATGGAAATAATGCAGAATTTATTGCCGGCGGAAACATAAGGCTGAAAGACGCCATTGTACCTTACGCTGGCTTCACTTTTAACAATTTCACCGTCGGGTTAAGCTATGATGTAAATCCGGCACTTCGCAGTACGGGCACCAGTACAAATACTTTCGAAATATCACTAACCTTTTTTAAGAAACGACAGGAGAATTATCGGGGCATAAGGTGCCCGGTGTTTTAACTTTAATCACAGTCGCTTCCATTCTAGCGCAAGCGTCCCGCTTGTGCCATAATAACATTCAAATTCTTAAATATTGTAGCGTGACGTCACTTGTCTTTTAGTTTTGCATATTTTATGGTTTTTATAGAACTACTGTTTAAATGGCAGTGTAACATATAAATTCAATTGATAAGAACAAATCTGCGGGATAAGTAAGCTAGTTGCTGATACATAAACCATTAGATTAGAATTTTTTCAGAAAAGCCTTCCACTGCTGCCCCAATAGAAAGCGAAACAATTTTACGAGAAACAAAATAAGCTTTCTGTAGAAAATGTTTCCGGTTGGAGAAACAATTTTACAAGAAACAAAAAAAAGTTTCTCCTGATTTTGTTTCTCGAATGGAATAACCTAAATTAAAATTCAACGTATCGAAAATGAGGGGTGGCAAAGATTACCCTACGCCAGCGTACAGGTATGAAAATAAACGAAAGGGGAGATTTAAAAAAGAAACGATTAATTTTATTTGTTATGAAAATAAACCGGTTGATGATCTGAAAATGCGAATTGTCCTAATCAGTCTAAAAATGGTCTACAGCGCAATTTTTCACACACAAAACGGATATTAGGGAAAGGTTTGAGCCCATTTAGGGCGAAGCCAGTGAATAACGGATTTAAGTTTTTACGACTGAAATATAGTTCCGATAGCCGGCAAGACAACACCACGTTAAACATACGATTCGATACGTTTCTGTTATGCTTTATTCTTTTGAGCGAGCGGTTGCTTCACGAACTTTCTCTCTATCTTAATCTAGGATTTGCTAACGCTTATCCTGGATTCTCCATCTAATGGCTTCTCAATTTCAGCTTACCTGCGTAATCGAAAATTCTGCGCTTACGCTTCTGTTAAAACGTAGATCGAACCTCGCTGCTTTGCAGCTAATAGTTCTCACACGTTTTCTCAGTTCGCAGAGCCGGCTAGCATTTCTGACAAATTTTTTCTATCAGAAGATGTTTATTAAACCGAGTAAGTAGGTTTACGGTTTTCCGTATTAGATATTAGGATTAAATTTATACTTTAGTGTAACTAACCAAATATACACGCTCTATCTTCTCTTCATTTTACAATAGAATATCTGAGGATAAGCGTTTATAGACGTTTTACAAATACTAAAGTGTACTCATATTACGCGTTAGGAATGCGATTAAAGTTATTTAAACACAATTTTAGGCATTTGATGTTGCATACATTTGAAAGTTAGGCACAAGCTACTCCAACATCAAAACCACAAGACATAAACAAAATATATGACAGAGAATTTCATTACGAACATATTCATTGAGAATTCCCGAAACATCAAAGATTTGGAAATTCCACTCTCAAGTGATACACGTCAACACCTAATATTGACAGGAAAAAATGGAAGTGGAAAAACAAGTCTGTTGCTTGAAATTAATAAGTTTTTGACTGGAATTGATGATGGAAATTTTCAACACTTTTCGAATCAAAAAAATTATCAAAATAGTATTGAGCAAGAATTATTAAACTCTAATATAGGTACAGACCACAGGTTAAATCTTGAAAGAGCATTAAAAGAAGTTCAAAATTGGTTTGCAAGCTTTGGTGGTACTAAATTAAAATTTTCTGGAAGTGAAAATATCATTTTTGAAAAGTGTCAAAAAGGAGAGTTTTTGTTAGCTTTTTTTGACTCTAAAAGACATACAAATCTGGATATACCTCAAGGAATCAATAAAATACATTTGCAGAAGAAGTATCATTTGAATGATAAAGCAAACACAAATTTCATTCAATACATTGTGAATCTAAAAGCAGACCGATCATTTGCAAGAGACGATAATGAAAAAGAAGTAGTTGATAACATCGACAAATGGTTTGAAAGATTAGAAAATAGACTGAAGGATATTTTTGATGTTAGCACCCTTGAGCTACGTTTTGATAGAAAAACTTATAATTTTGACATAATCGCTGATAAAAAAAAACCTTTTAACTTTAACAATTTATCAGATGGTTATTCAGCAATCATTAGTATTGTTACCGAGCTACTTTTAAGAATGGAAGCTCACGAAGTTAAGTCTTACGACCTAGAGGGAATAGTAATTATCGATGAAATTGAAACCCACCTTCACGTAGATTTACAAAAGAAAATTTTACCATTCCTTACTGACTTCTTTCCAAAATTACAATTCATTGTAACTACGCATTCTCCATTCGTTCTTTCATCGTTATCAAACACAACTATTTGTGATTTGGAAACAAGAACCGTAACAACTGACTTATCTGGTTATTCCTACGATGCACTACTTGAAAGTTATTTTAAAACGGATAAATATTCCGAAGAAATAAAAAATAAAATATTTGAGTTTGAAAAGTTGACTTCTTTAAAAGAGAAAACAAGCGAGCAATTGGAGCAAATCAGGAGTTTAAGAAATTATTTCGCTCATACGCCTAAATATCTTTCAACCGAACTTTTGGTTAAACTTCAACAAATTGAATTAAATGAATTAAATATTAAAAAGTAATCAGTCATGGTATATTTTGAAAAATCACAGCCTGCACCTAATTGCTTGGAATTAGAAAAAGCCAAAGCAAATGGCGATTATAAATGTTTAAATGTCCTTGAAAAAATAAAAGACGATTTTAAAAACAAATGCTACATATGTGAATATAAAGAGCCAATTGCGATTAATGTGGAACATTTTCTTCCACATGAGGGCAATAAAGAATTGAAATTTAATTGGGACAATCTTTTCTGGTCATGTGCACATTGTAATAATATTAAACTTGCTAATTACACAAACATTCTAAACTGTACTGTAGCAAATCATTTCGTAGGAATAAAACTTAAATATCTATTTAAGCCATTCCCATATGAAAAGGTAGTAATTGAAGAGCTTGTAAATACACCTGAGGTTATTCAAACAAAACAATTATTAGAGGCGGTTTATAATGGTACTACTAAATTAAAAACGATAGAAGCAGCAAATTTAAGAAATAGACTGTTAGATGAAATTAAAGACTTCCAACATTATTTATGTGAGTATTTTAAAGACACAAATTCAGTTGAAGATAAAGAATACTTTTTAATAAAAATAAGAGGGCACTTAAATAGAGGCTCTAATTTTACAGCTTTTAAAAGATGGATTGTTATTGAAAATGAGACATTGTATAAGACATTTAGTATGCATCTTGACTAAAAATCAATACCCAACATCTGCTTGGTAATATGGCGGGTTTAGTACGTGTAAAATTGAAAATTTGTGCTTCGGTTGCTTCACCATCGCAAAGCTCTGAGGCGTTAAGCAGCGATTAATTAAGAGCCCATGATAAAACACAAAATTATTTTACCTAATAGAAATGGTGAAATCTCAACCGAAGAAATTGAATTGTCCAATAATCTAGTATTAATTGGAGCGAATGGATCGGGCAAAACTCGTTTAGGTGTTTTTGTTGAAGAAAAATTACAAGAACATATTACTGTTCATCGCATTAGTGCTCAAAAAGCACTAAAACTGCCAGACTATGCTCAAATTAAAAATCTCGGTCAAGCGCAAGATGAATTTTTAGTTGGCTATTCTGGTAAAGGATTGCAATCTAATGGTATTGCTTGGGCTAAAAAAAGTTATCGTTGGCAAAATCAATCACCAGCGACCTCTTCATTAAATGATTACGAACAATTGCTTTCATTTCTTTTCGCTAAAACTACTGAACGAGATAGATTACATACGGAGAAAACTCGAACACAAAAAGAATATATAGAAGTTGTCGATTCAGTAACTGATAAAATAGTAAAGATATGGAGTGACTTAATGCCTCACCGCTCACTTAAATTTGCAGATGGACAAGTTTTAATAAGTAAAAAAGATCAAAAGGAATATCATGGTAAAGATATGAGCGATGGTGAGCGAGTGATTCTATACTTAATCGGGTCGTGTCTTTGTGCTCCAGATAACTCAATTATCATTATTGATGAGCCTGAAGTTCATATACATAAATCAATTGTTTCTAAATTATGGAATAAAATTGAAGAAAATTGCCTAGAAAAATTGCTTATTTATATAACACATGACCTTGATTTTGCCACATCAAGAACTGATTCCACAAAACTATGGATAAAGGCTTATCATGGAGAAAATATTTGGGATTGGGATTTTATTCCGGTTGAAGAAAATCTCCCAGAAAGTCTATTCCTAGAAATCCTCGGTAATAGAAAAAATATTATTTTTTGCGAAGGAGAAAATAATAGTATAGATTCATCTGTTTATCAATTAGTATATCCTGAATATCATGTTGTGCCACGTGGCGGCGGAGACAAGGTAATAGAATCAACAAAAGCTTTTGTAAACAATCCTAGTTTACATCATCTTATAGCACATGGTCTAATAGATAGTGACTACAAAGAATTAGAAGAGAAAGGAATATTACAAGGTCATGGAATTTATACAATTCCCGTGGCTGAAATTGAAAACCTATGTTGTATTGAACCTATTATAAAAATTATTTCGGTACACCTAGGTCTTAATCCAACTGAAACATTTGAAAAAGCAGTTAATTTTATAGTGGAATCCTTAAAAATCGAATTTGATGTTCAAGTTTCTTCAAAAGCTGAAAAAATTATTGAATATAAATTAGGCGCTTTTTCAAAAAAAGATCATACTGTTAAAGCGTTAAAATTAGCACTTGATGAAACCTTAAGTCGAATAAACATAGACGAAATTTATGAAGTATCAAGAGCAATTTTTCAAGACGCTATAGAATCACGCGACTATGCTAAAATATTATTAATTTATAATCGTAAAAGTTTGCCAACTAGGATTTCGGGCATATTTGGATTAGCAAAAGGTGAGTATGAAAAATTGTTAGTGAGATTAATGAAGGGAGATAAACAGAAAGAAATTGTTAGTGCCTTAAAAACCTATTTACCCAGTTTTAACGGAAGCTAATAGTGGTTTTGAAATATTGCGAAATATTTGATAATTCAAGTTTATCTTTCTTGGAAAAAATTTTTTTAACAGAAAAATTCTAGTTACGAAGTTCCATAACCTCTGGGGGTATGACACGCAATCAACTAAAATCCCTCAAAAACAAAAAGGAGACCTTATCCAAGCGTCTCCTTTTTTTCTAACCAAATATAAACCTGTTATGAGCCAGGCTTTGTCTTAAATTTTCTATCTGAATTTAATTTCTTCAAGAAAATGATTTATCTTTTTTTTTCTGAATAAACATCTTCCGTTTATTACTCTACAAATATAGTAAAATTTTTAATAGTGTAAAAAATACACTAACATATTTTTAAGTATTTTTTTTGTCATTTTTTAATTACAATCTTTTTTCAGGAGATTTTGATAAAAAAAAAGATAACATTCCAAACATAGGCAGAAAATCCATTCAGATATTGTATAATCTTTGCAATTTATAGTCGAATATATCCTAATTGTTATCTCGTTTTTTATTTAGATAAAAATTAGCTGCCTAAAATTCGGATATTTTGTTCTGCTGCTGATTTAAACGAAAATAGTTGCAATATGTTTCACTAAAAAAGTTAAATGATGTTAAATTTTTTGCTTATTATTAAATAGCGGATTAAGATTCCCGCCTGCGCGAGAATGACGGGAACGAAAAACTTATTTTGGTTCACTAATTAAGTTATTTTGATACGTTGTCGTTTCCAATTTAATTACGAATCCTAATGTGATGGCAAAGCGCTTTAAGATTAGCTTCGCTGAGCAATCGTGGTTCCCGCCTGCGCGAGAATGGCGGTAACGCAAAAAAGGTTCCAATAAATGGAACCTTTTAATAATCAATATGATGATTTTAGATTATAAGCTAGCGTAATATTCAACGAATTTCGCTAATGCAGATGAATAGCCCCACTCGTTATCATACCATGAAACCACTTTAACGAAGTTATCATTTAATGAGATACCGGCTTTTGCATCGAAAATCGAAGCGTGATCATCTCCGATAAAGTCAGATGAAACCACTTCGTCTTCTGTATAAGCCAATACACCTTTCAATTCACCTTCTGATGCCGCTTTCATAGCCGCTTTGATTTGCTCGTAAGTAGCCGGTTTTTCCAAACGTGCAGTTAAATCCACTACAGAAACGTCTGCAACAGGAACGCGGAACGACATGCCGGTTAATTTACCTTTTAATTCAGGTAAAACCATACCTACTGCTTTTGCAGCACCAGTTGAAGAAGGAATGATGTTAGAGAAACCACCACGTCCGCCTCTCCAGTCTTTAGCCGAAGGACCATCAACTGTTTTTTGAGTTGCAGTTACTGCGTGAATGGTACTCATTAAACCTTCAACGATACCGAAGTTATCATTTAATACTTTAGCAATCGGTGCTAAACAGTTTGTTGTACATGATGCGTTAGAAACGATGGTCTGATCAGCAGTTAATTTATGGTGATTTACACCCATAACATAAGTAGGGATGTCGCCATCTTTCGCAGGAGCAGAGAATACTACTTTTTTAGCACCTGCAGCGATGTGTTTTTCAGCATCCGCACGGGTTAAAAATAAACCTGTAGATTCAATAACAACTTCAACACCTACAGCATCCCATTTTAAATCAGCCGGGTTGCGTTCTGCAGTCACACGGATTGTTTTTCCGTTTACCACTAAATTTCCATCAACAACTTCAATTGTACCATCAAACTTACCGTGAGTGGTATCGTATTTCAACATATAAGCCATGTAATCTGGCTCAATTAAATCGTTAATCGCTACAATATCTAAACCTCTTTTCAAAGCAGCTCTGAAAACCAGTCTGCCGATACGGCCAAAGCCGTTTATTCCAATTTTGCTCATTGTTTTTTGTTAATTAATGTAATGTTTTAATAAATTAAGTATAGGTTCTTTTATAATGCTTTTTATCGTTAGATTATATTTTTCCGCCGTATGGATTAACCGGTCCTCAAATTCTGCTGCAACCGTGCCTACAAAATGCAAATCCTCTTCCGGATATTTTTCTACCATTGGTAAAATATAGGTTTGGAAGTGTTTTTCAAATCCTTCATCAATCATCCTGATGATGTATCCGTGTTTGTTATTTTGAATGAAGAAATCGAAAAAAGAACTTAAAAAAATATTTGCCTGCGGTTTGTTGTAAACTTTTTCAAAAATCTGAGCTCTGTCCAAGTTATAGGCCCTTGTAAATTTTGTTTCAAGCTCCTTAGGCAATCTTTTATTTAAGTAGCTTTTTAATAACATTTTTCCAAGGTAATTTGCAGAACCCTCATCCCCTAAAATATAACCCAAACCAAAGTTATTTTCCAAAGGCTTTTTACCGTCAAAGTAGGCACAATTTGAACCGCTGCCCAACATGGCGACAATGCCCGATTTTTCAAAACAAGCGGCCTGAGCTGCACCAAATAAATCATTTTCTACGATGACCTTACTGTATCGGAAAAAAGAGGATAAGGTTTTAGCAAGCTCTTCTTTTCTTTCTACCGATGATGCACCTGCTGCAAAAAAATAAATTTTCTTAATGCGCTCCGCATTATTTATCAAAATTACCTTTTTATTTAAAATTTGAAGAATTGTTTTAGAATCTACGAAATAAGGATTTATTCCAGTAGTGTTACAGTGCGCAATAACCTGTCCATTTTGAGTAAGTTTCCAAAACGCTGTTCTCGAGCCACTATAAACAACTGCTATCATTTTAAATTATATGGATAATACATCTGTCATTTCCATCAAATCGTTCTCAAGTTTATAAGAATGATCGGATAATGCTTCTTCAATGCTGGTTAACTTTATATCATTTCCTCTCAAACCTACCATTTGAGCACTTTCCCCGGCAATCAGCGCATTAACAGCTGCATAACCCAGGCGGCTGCCTAAAATTCGGTCAAAACTACTGGGGCTACCACCTCTTTGAAGGTGACCCAAAATCGTTACTTTGGTGTCGTAATGATCGAAAGTTTCTTTAACCTTGCGGGCGATATCATAAGCGCCCCCTTGTTTATGCCCTTCGGCAACTATAACGATACTAGACGACTTTTTGGTCGCTGCACCCAAGGTCAGTTTCTCAATCAGTTCATCAACACTGGTTTCGATTTCAGGCAATAAAACAGCCTCAGCACCGCTGGCAATAGAGCTTCTCAATGCGATACAACCAGAATCACGTCCCATTACTTCAATGAAAAATAACCTGTCGTGCGCATCGGCTGTATCCCTTATTTTATCAATCGCTTCAATTACCGTATTAATTGCTGTATCATAACCCAATGTAAAGTCAGAGCCACCTAAATCGTTATCGATTGTTCCCGGAATACCGATTACCTTAACGCCATATTTTTCACCAAAACGCTTGGCGCCAGTAAAAGTACCGTCACCTCCAATTACCACTAATCCGTCGATGTCGTTTAATTTTAAATTCTGGTAAGCAATTTCCTGTCCCTCGTCTGTTTTAAACTCAAGACAACGGGCTGTTTTTAATATCGTACCGCCTAAATGTAAAATATTACTTACTGAGCGGGCATCCATTGGTTTAATGTTATTGGTGATTAAACCCTGGTAACCCTGCATCACACCAAACATGTTGATGCCATGGTAGATTCCTGTGCGGATAACTGCTCTAATCGCAGCGTTCATTCCCGGTGCATCGCCCCCGGAAGTAAGTACCGCTATATTTTTGATATTTGGTTTCATCTTTGTTATACGAATATAGTGTGTATTTTCTACACTAAGTAATTTATTTTATTTTTTTTACTTAATATTGAAAGTCATACCTTTAACGCTTAAATTAACTAAATTTTACATTGGAACAAATTTTACCTCATTTAGATTCCGTTTTCTCGATTGACTGTGTCTTGTTTGGATTTGATGGCAAGGAATTGAAAATCCTGCTTATCGAACGGAACGAAGAACCATTTAAAGATTGGTGGGCATTACCCGGTAACATCGTTGGTGCCGACGAGAGTCTGGATCAATCTGCCGCCCGGATTTTATATGAATTAACGGGTTTGCGCGGTATTTATATGGAGCAATATTATGCTTTTGGCGACCCCGGAAGGCACCCTCAGGGACGTGTTATCACCCTTGCTTATTATGCACTGATCCGTTTAGGAGGCGATAAAGATTTGCGTCCGATAAGTACCTATGCGAAACAGGCCAACTGGTTGCCGATTACAGCTTTGCCGAAGCTGGCCTTCGATCACCAGAAAATTTATGATAAGGGATTAGAAAAAATAAAACGCCGTATTAAACACCAGCCGATTGCTTTTGAACTCCTGCCAGAGAAATTTACACTAACTCAATTGCAACATGTTTATGAACTGGTGCTTGGGAAAAAACTGGATAAAAGAAATTTTAGAAAGAAGATTGTAAGTTTCGGTGTATTGAAAGAGCTTGATGAAAAGCAAAAAGGCGTTTCCTATAGAGCTGCAACTTTATATAGGTTCGATAAGAGGAAATACGCTAAATTATTCGGTAAGGAGATATCTTTTTAGGTATAAAGTAGCAAAGTATCAGGTATCAAGTAGCAAGTAGCAAGTAGCAAGTATCGTGTAGCAAGTATTAAGTATCAAGATTGGTAGCATTTATAAATAAAAAGCCCGGTTTGATTTTCAAACCGGGCTTTTGCTTATACTGATGAACTAATGACCAATGAACCAATGACCAATTAACCTTTCGGTGCCAGCTCTAAATGGTAATGAACCAAATCATCTATAGGTGAACGGATGATTTTACCAACACCCATCTCGTAGCGGTCGGCAACAATGCTTAAAATATCGCGGAAGCTATAGCCAACAGACCCAACACAATTTAATTTGTGGTCCTTGTAATTTGGGTAATGTATAACCAGTGCTTCGAAAAATGCAGTGAAAGCATAATCAATGGTTTTGTAAGTATAGTCTTCGTAACTATCTTTAAAATCGTACAAAAATTTACTGAAGCTAGCGCAAAAGCGGTTTGGTAGCGGCTTATTGTAAATGTTGTCAAAAATATCCTCATTTGTTAAAGCATAATTATCATAGAATGCTTCTCTCAAACCTTTCGGCATATAGCCTTTCATGTAATCGCTCAATATGCGTTTTCCAATATAAGAACCGCTACCTTCATCGCCTAAAAAGTAACCCAATGAATCGATATTCAAAGTAATTTCTGTTCCATCGTAAAGGCATGAATTTGTTCCTGTGCCTAAAATAGCAGCGAAACCAGGCTCATTGCCTAAAAGCGCCCTGCAGGAAGCAAGTAAATCATGACCAACAAAAATCGATGCATTCGCGAAAACCTGTTGCATGGCGTCTGCAACAATTTTTACATTGCCGGGAGTTGAACACCCTGCACCATAGTAGTAAACTGCAGTCAGTTTTTCTTTTTCTAAGTGGTCCGGAAGATTTTCATTTAAAGATTGTACAATATATTCTCCTTTTGAAAAATAAGGATTGTACCCTTCTGTGTTAAAGTAAATTTTTCTGCCGGCCTCGTTAATCAGACACCAATTTGTTTTGGTCGATCCGCCGTCTGCAATTACTATCATTTTATTTATTTTTGGTTTTAGCACGATAAAAGTATAAAAACTCTTATATTTTGTATCTTTTTTTTTAATAATTTTTTAACAATTTGTTGTTGTTGAAAATTAAGTGTGTAAAAAATACACTATATAAGTGGTTTAACCGGCCTAAAACCTTAAAATTATACCAGATAAGACATAGGTCTTATTTTTTAACGTCAGAAATATTTTACAATTTTTTATCAGGATGATGAACAAAATTTTAGACTTCAGAAGTGATACAGTAACGAAGCCAACTCCCGGAATGCTGGATGCAATGATGAGCGCAAAAGTTGGGGACGACGTTTTTGGAGAAGATGAAACGGTAGATGAACTGGAGAACAAACTCGCCGCAATGTTTAACATGGAAGCCGGTCTGTTTTGTCCTTCGGGAACCATGACCAACCAGATTGCGATTAAATGCTTTACCCAACCAATGGATGAGGTGATTTGCGACCAGACCGCACACGTATACCGTTACGAAATTGGTGGAATCGCCTTTCACTCTGCAGCATCGGTGAGGCTTTTACATGGTGAAAGAGGCATTCTAACGCCAGAATTAATCGAGCCTGAAATTAATGAAGACAATATTCACTATCCAAACTCAAGCCTTGTTGTTTTGGAAAACACCGTTAATAAAGGCGGGGGAAGTTGCTATAAACTATCAGACATTGCACCAATACACCATTTATGCAATATTAAAGGCTTGAAGCTGCACCTGGATGGTGCCCGCATTTTTAATGCTCTGAATGCAACCGGCGATAAAGCACACGACTATGGGAAATATTTCGATGGCATATCGGTTTGTCTGTCAAAAGGACTTGGCGCCCCGGTAGGTTCGGTTTTATTGGGCAGCAAGGCGACCATCCACAAGGCACGTAAAATTAGAAAAGCATTTGGCGGGGGCATGAGGCAGGCTGGTTTTTTGGCTGCTGCCGGAATTTATGCTTTGGATAACCATGTCGACCGCTTAAAGGACGACCATCAGCATGCAAAGGATTTGGCCATCGCTTTATCGAGCACAAGTTATGTTAAATCGGTAATGCCAGTAGAAACCAATATCGTTATTTTTGAAGTTGAAGCCGGAAAAGCGAACGAAATCGTAAGCCGGTTTAAGGAAAAAGGATTGCTTTGCAATACCACCAGTACGAGTACCGTCAGGCTGGTTACGCACCTGGATTTGACACCTTCAATGATTGATGAAGCCATTGAAATAATACTACATTTGTATTAGTCGGAGGTCCAAATCGGGGAGTCCGATTCAATAGTTTTATAGTTCATGGTCAATAGTCAGGTCTTTATTTACAATCTGCACATACACAATTCTAACCAAAATGCCCGAAAACGCCAAACTCCAAACCCCAATCTCCAAACTCTTAATTGCGAACCGTGGGGAAATTGCATTACGTATTATGCGTTCAGCAAAAGAAATGGGCATAAAAACGGTTGCTGTTTTCTCTGAAGCCGATCGCAATGCCTTGCATGTGCGCTATGCCGACGAGGCCATTTGTATTGGGCCACCACCATCCAGCGAGAGTTATCTACGGGGAGAAAAGATAATCGACGCCTGTAAACAAACCGGCGCCCAGGCGATTCATCCGGGTTATGGTTTTCTTTCGGAAAATGCAGGCTTCGCCAAAATGGTGGCCGATGCGGGATTAATTCTTATTGGTCCATCGCCCGAAGCCATGGAAACCATGGGCAATAAACTTTCAGCCAAGGCTGCGGCTTTAAAATACAATATTCCGATGGTTCCGGGAACCGACGAAGCCATTGATGATGTGGCTGCGGCTAAACAGCGGGCGGTTGAAGTTGGATTTCCAATATTAATAAAAGCGGCTGCGGGCGGCGGCGGTAAAGGGATGCGCATCGTCGAGAAAGCAGACGATTTTGAAGAACAGATGCAATTAGCGGTGAGTGAAGCAACATCTGCATTTGGAGATGGTGCCGTTTTCATCGAACGTTATGTAAGCTCTCCAAGACACATCGAAATCCAGGTTTTGGGCGATACGCATGGCCATATTGTGCACTTGTTCGAACGCGAATGTTCGGTGCAGCGCAGGCACCAAAAAGTTGTTGAGGAAGCGCCTTCAGCCGTTCTCACGGAAGAAATCAGGCAAAAGATGGGCAAATGTGCTGTTGATGTAGCCCGTTCAGTAAATTATACCGGTGCTGGTACCGTAGAATTTATCCTCGATGAAAATCTTGATTTTTTCTTCCTGGAAATGAATACCAGATTGCAGGTAGAACACCCTGTTACAGAGCTGATAACCGGAATCGATCTGGTAAAAGAACAAATTAAAATTGCATCCGGAGAAAAGTTAAGTTTTAGCCAGGAAGACTTAAAAATTAGCGGTCACGCCATCGAGCTAAGGGTTTATGCGGAAGATCCTGCCAATAGTTTCCTCCCGGATATTGGTACTTTACAAACTTATAAAACACCCAAAGGCAATGGGGTAAGGGTAGATGATGGCTTCGAACAAGGTATGGAAATCCCGATTTATTACGACCCGATGATTGCAAAACTCGTTACTTATGGTAAAGACAGGGGAGAGGCCATTGAAAGAATGATTCGGGCAATCGAAGAATATGAGATTACCGGGATAGAAACCACTTTAGGTTTTGGTAAATTTGTAATGCAGCATGAGGCTTTCAGAACAGGTAAATTTGATACCCATTTCGTGGGTAAATATTTCAATTCAGAAAGTCTTAAAGCGGAAAATGAGGATGAGGCTTTGATTGCTGCAATAATTGCCACAAGGATTTTTCAGCAACAGAAACAGTTTGCTGTTGGAAGCACTACATCAAAAAGTAGTTCTGACTGGCGAAAAAACAGATTAAGACATTAATAAAATAACATGTTTACCGGAATAATTGAAACCCTTGGCGAAATTACCGCCATTAAAACTGAGCATACAAACATTCATTTTACCATTGCCTCGGCAATAAGTCATGAGTTAAAAATAGATCAGAGCGTTGCACACAATGGTGTTTGCCTAACGGTGGTCGCACTAAATAATGACACCCATACAGTTACGGCGATAGATGAAACGCTTCGCAAAACCAGTTTAGGAAACTTAAAGGTTGGAAGTAAAGTCAACTTGGAACGCTGTATGCAAATGAACGCCCGTTTAGATGGACATATCGTTCAGGGCCATATAGACCAGACTGCCGTTTGCGTTAAACGGGAAGAACTTGACGGCAGCTGGGAATACCGCTTTAAATACGATGCTTCTTTGGGCAATGTAACAGTAGAAAAAGGCTCCGCCTGCGTAAATGGAATCAGCCTCACGGTTGTAAATTCAGCAGCTGATGAGTTTTCCGTTTTTATCATTCCTTATACTTTCGAACACACCAATCTACAGGAAGTTCAGGTAGGCGATACCGTAAATCTTGAGTTCGATATTATCGGTAAATATGTTGCCCGTTTGATGGGGAAATAGTCATCTAACTTAATTAAATATAAGTTTTTCAAATTTTCACAAATCTAAAATCGTAAATCTAAAATCGTAAATTAATTGTATAGTAAAGATGAAGCCGCACGCCTTAGGCAACAGTTCTGGATAAGTTTTGGTCAATACATGAAGCCAGTTCCTTCTGTAAGTGGCTATCCTGTTAACTGGATAAATTACAAAACAGGCGTTAAAAACATCTTCTTTAAAATGGATGTGGACACCAGAAAGGCCACAATTTCCATTCAGCTGTCACATCCCGATGCGGGAATTCGTGAACTTGTTTTCAACCAGTTTGAAGAATTTAAATTGATGTTCCGGAATACGGTTAACGAAGAATGGGACTGGCTACAGGATACAACAGATGAATACGGCAAGACCATAAGCCAGATCGCCATTACACTGGAAAAAGTGAACATTTATAACCAGCAACACTGGCCTGAACTGATCTCCTTTTTCAAGCCCCGCATAATTGCACTTGACGAATTCTGGGATAATGTAAAACCGGTTTTCGAAGATTTGGTTTAGTCTGCCATTTTCAACTGTTCCATCCTCGATTTTACATATTTTATTTCGTCTTTGTCGGTTTCAGGATTCGGTTTACTTTTCAAGTACAGCGCGTAATAATTTTTTGCTTGCTTTACCTGCTTGTACTTTGTATCGTAAAGCACGGCCAGGCGATAGTAGATTGTTGGCGTTGAGTTAAATTCGAGTCCTTTTTTGTACGCGACATTAGCCTGAGGCAGCTTGCCTGTCTCTTCATAAAGCAATCCAAGTAAAGCGTAGTAATCAGCTGTATTTGGCGAAATGGCTTCATTAATTGTTTTCTTTGTGTAATCCTTAGCCAACGGGAAATTTTTCATTGCCCGGTAGCATAAGGAAGTGTAATAGAGCGTCGCTTCATTTTGCAGGCCCATTGCCTCCAATAACTTAAACAGGTTTGCCGCCTTTGCGTAATTTTTGGTGTAATAATGAGCCTTGGCAACGTCTTTAATCACCAGCGGATCCTGATCAACTTTTAATATCTTTTCTCCTGAAAGGATAACCTCTTTGTATTTCTTTAAAAAGTTAGCAACCGGAAGTATTGCTTTTTGCAGAATGATGTTCCCTGTATCTGCATCGATTGCAATGTTGAGTACTTTATAAGCTTTTTCCCGCTTTTGCAGCGTCGTGTAAACGTCAGCTAAATCATAGGCCACGTCTCCCTCTGTAGGGTTAATGCTATTGGCTTTCAACAGGTAAACCAATTTCATAGAGTCTATGTCTGATGAATATAAGTTGGCAAGTTGCTTGTAAACACTGAAGTTATTGCTGTCAATTTTTACGATTTCGCCGTAATATAGTTTTGATTTTTCTATATTTCCTCTTTTGGAATTTATGCCGGCCAGGCTAAAAAGCACAGGAAGGTTTTGAGCTTGCTGAGCATATGCCTTTAAGTAAAATTTCTCCGCTTCCACATTGTTTCCGCTCATTAGATAGCAATAGCCAATCTGGCTGAGGGTTTTAAAATCGGTTGTCTCTTCGCCATAAATGCTCTTTAGGTATTTTGCCGCCTCGTCGTAATGTTGTGTCTGGTATAAATCGAAAAGTTTTTCTTTATCCAATGCGACTGGTGTTTGAGCAAAAATAAAATTGTTTAAGAAAACAAACAGGATGATTAAGAGCAAATTTTTCATTTCAGTAATTTTAAACTAATTTATTAGTTGTTCGTCGCAATTCCAAATTTATCTGGTAAAGATTATCAGGAAACCTGCGAAGCAAACTTGAATATCTTTGAAACTAAAGAACACTACTGAAAAAAGGTAAGAGCCCCTCGCTGGCGGTGGACCTGTACCGATTTTCATCGGTAGCGAGGCAAGATTGTGTTTAGGAAATGAAAAATTCCCATTGCATAAAGATTCCCGCCTGCGCGGGAAAGACGAGTTTTGATAATAAGTTTTTGATGGACATTTTTTTGCACTTCGTCATCTGGCACCACTGTCTAATAAAAGTCCATTATTAACTACCCCTGCCCCTCCTTGAAAAAAGGAGGGGAGTTCCCCTCAGCTTTTCAAAGCAAGCACCTGCGGATACCTGTCTTTACACCCTACTATCTGCACCTCGCTGTCCGGCATAGGAAATGATGGAAGGAGAAAACGTTAAAGCTTGTGCAATTACATTCAACTTACTACTGCCCAAGGCAGCGCGTTCCTCCCGATTTTTCATCGGGGCTTGTGCTGCCGCCTTAAAAGCTTTAACGAATTTATCCGACAGCAGTTCCAGGCCTTGATTGTTTGCTTCTTTATCATCAAGGATAAAGAAGAAGCCATTCGGCGGCCAGCCGAGGCAAGATTGTGTTTAGGAAATGAAAAAAAAATTCCTATCGCATTAAGATTCCCGCCTGCGCGGGAAAGACGAGTTTTGATAATATTTAAACTCCATTATTAACCACCCCTGCCCCTCCTTGAAAAAAGGAGGGGAGTTCCCCTCAGAATTAAAAAAAACCTTTACGTCAGGCCTATCTCTGCACCATGCTATCTGCACCTCGCTATCGGCATAGGAAATGATGGAAGTAAAAAACGTTAAAGCTTGTGCAATTACATTCAACTTACTACTGCCCAAGGCAGCGCGTTCCTCCCGATTTTTCATCGGGGCTTGTGCTGCCGCTTTAAAAGCTTAACGAATTTATCCGACAGCAGTTCCAGGCCTTGATTTTTGTTTCTTTTCATCAAGGAAAAGAAAAAGCCTTTCGGCGGCCAGCCGAGGCAAGATTGTGTTTAGGAAATGAAAAAAATTCCCATTGCATTAAGATTCCCGCCTGCGCGGGAAAGGACGAGTTTTGATAATAAGTTTTTGATGGACCTTTTTTTGCACGCTGCTATCGGGCACCACTATCTAATAAAACTCCATTATTAACCACCCCTGCCCCTCCTTGAAAAAAGGAGGGGAGTTCCCCTCAGCGTTTCAAAGCAAGCACCTGCGGATACCTGTCTTTGCACCCTGCTATCTGCACCTCGCTATCGGCATAGGAACTGATGGAAGGAGAAAACGTTAAAGCTTGCGTAATTACATTCAACTTACTACTGCCCAAGGCAGCGCGTTCTCCCGATTTTTCATCGGGGCTTGTGTTGCCGCCTTAAAAGCTTTAACGAATTTATCCGACAGCAGTTCCAGGCCTTGATTTTTGTTTCTTTTCATCAAGGAAAAGAAAAAGCCTTTCAGCGGCTAGCCGAGGCAAGATTGTGTTTAGGGAACAAAAAAAATCCCATTGTATTAAGATTCCCGCCTGCGCGGGAAGACGGGTTTTGATAATAAGTTTTTGATGGACGTTTTTTTGCACTTCGCCATCTGGCATCACTATCTAATAAAACTCCATTATTAACTACCCCTGCCCCTCCTTGAAAATAAGGAGGGGAGTTCCCCTCAGCGTTTCAAAGCAAGCACCTGCGGATACCTGTCTTTGCACCCTGCTATCTGCACCTCGCTATCGGCATAGGAACTGATGGAAGGAGAAAACGTTAAAGCTTGCGTAATTACATTCAACTTACTACTGCCTAAGGTAGCGCGTTCCTCCCGATTTTTCATCGGGGCTTGTGCTGCCGCTTTAAAAGCTTTAACGAATTTATCCGACAGCAGTTCCAAGCCTTGATTTTTGTTTCTTTTCATCAAAGAAAAGAAAAAGCCATTCGGCGGCCAGCCGAGGCAAGATTGTGTTTAGGAAATGAAAAATTCCCATTGCATTAAGATTCCCGCCTGCGCGGGAAAGACGGGTTTGATAATATTTAAACTCCATTATTAACCACCCCTGCCCCTCCTTGAAAAAAGGAGGGGAGTTCCCCTCAGAGTTAAAAAAAACGTTTACGTCAGGCCTATCTTTGCACCCTGCTATCTGCACCTCGCTATCGGCATAGGAAATGATGGAAGGAGAAAACATTAAAGCTTGTGCAATTACATTCAACTTACTACTGCCCAAGGTAGCGCGTTCCTCCCGATTTTTCATCGGGGCTTGTGCTGCCGCCTTAAAAGCTTTAACGAATTTATCCGACAGCAGTTCCAAGCCTTGATTGTTTGTTTCTTTTCATCAAGGAAAAGAAAAAGCCTTTCGGCGGCCAGCCGAGGCAAGCCAATGAGCACAGTAACTTTAGACTGAATTCAATACTTTTCTAAGGAAATGAAACAAAATTCTCATCAGGGGGTTATACTGATAAGAGTTAAAAATTTAAAAATAAGAAAGCTATGAATACGTTACAGAAGTTTGAATTAATGGAAAAGATTGTTCGGGAATTGGAAGATTTGCAAAACTCTCAACAAGCACTTATTCAGAAAATTGGAAAAATTGAAGTTGATAATATTGAGTTGGGCGATAAACGTTTAGAAAAAGATTTGCCTGATATTCACCAGAACCTTGCAGATAACCTGGACACAATTTCTGGAATTATGGATTATTTTGCAGATAAAACTCAAAATTTTGGCGATAAAAATAATGTAGATGCGCTTAAAGAACAGGAAGCCATCAATAATGTAACAGGTCAATAATTAAATTATGAAATCAATCTATCTCTCTATCGCCTGTATCTTTATGGGCTTATGTGCAAGTGCACAGATTTTACCAACGTTCCAGTTAGGTTTAAAGGCTGGTGCGAACTTTTCAAAGTTTGATACTGAAAACACGTTCAGCAGTGATAACAGAACCGGGTTTTATGGTGGTTTGTGGGCAAGGGTAGGTGGTGCTGGTGTGTTTTTTCAACCCGAATTATACCTCTCAGGTAAAAAAACAAATCTGGTAAGTGATGCTACCGGGCAGATAAACGAAGTAAAGTTTACCAGCCTGGATGTTCCATTATTGGTAGGAACTAAATTTGGAGCCGTAGGCGTTGGTTTAAGGGTTAATACCGGCCCCATGGTTTCATTCATACTGGATGATAAACAGAGCATTGGTCAGGCAACCGGAAATGTGTTTACCGGAAATTTTAAAAATCAGGCACTTGCCTGGCAGTTTGGTGCAGGCTTAGATATTAAGAAATTTAGCATCGATGCCCGGTATGAACTCGGACTATCCAAATTAAACAAAGATGGTTATCCATCGACTAAGTTAAACCTGTTCACCATAGGTTTGGGATACAGGATTTTGTAACTTATCAACATTTTGATTGCCAGTTATTTATTGGACTAATAATTGCATTTGAAATCGACACCTAATCAAATATTTGCCTTATGAATTTCAAAGAATTATTGCTTAGAGGCCAGAGTTTTGTGGCTTTGTTGAATCAATTTAGAATTGATGTTAACGATTTAGTTATTAAAGATGAAGATGCATTATTTAACCATGAGATGGGAAAAAATACCGAAGTGGCTAAAGAATCAGTATGGATAGAAGGTAAAAATAATGATGGATTGATCAATCTCTTCGGAACTTTACATTACAACCTGTTAAATAAATTAGCGGTATTTGAGATGCAGGGGTATGAGAAAGTTCCGGTAATCCATTAAATTTATTATATCAGAAATAAAAAAAGCAGTTGTTTCAACTGCTTTTTTCGTTTTTAGCGGGTTCTTTATCAATTGCCGTAAGTTCATAGGCAAATGCACCATTCTTAGGAATAATTGGTGTTTCCCGACCAACACTGAGTGATTTAATAAACGCTGCGCCGAAATAAAATATCAGCGAAGAATAAAATACGAAAAGCATAATTACAATAATAGAGCCTGCAGAACCATAAATATTACTGATGTTGCTTAGTGGCAATAAAATCCTTAAAATGTATTTTCCCGCCGTAAACAAACAGCCGGTAAGTAATCCTCCAGATAAAGCAGCGCGCCAGGTTGGCCTTCCATTGGTCAAAAATCTGAATAAAATGGTAAACCAGGAAGTTACAATAATGACAAAAATAAGCTGGTTTAGAATAGAGGTGGCGACCAGTTCGAAAGAAGGTGTATTTGTTTTAAGAAACGAGCCAATAATGGCCTGAATACTATCCGCAAACAAACCAAATATGAATAAGATACCTGCAAGCATTATGATGATGAATGAAATGGCCCTGGATTTTAGCGTACTTACGATACCCTTTTTTTCCTGCAAACCAATGCCCCAGATTTGTTCCAGGGAGTTTTTGATTACGTTAAAAAGCGTTGTGGCGACAAATAGGAAGAATACGAAACTAAATAGGGTTACATACCATTTTTGATCAATTCCCCTGATGTTTCTTAAAGTCAGCCTGATTTGAGCAATGCTTTTATCATCTAGTATGTTATTAAGGCGATCAAAAATATTTGAAACCAAAGTCCTTCGGTCGGTAAATATGCCAAACAGCCTGATGAGTATAATTAAAATTGGGGGTAAGGCAAAGTTCGTAAAGAAAGCCGTCGCACCTGCAAGCCTGAGCGGATCATTTTTCTGAAACAGATTAAATGCATTTCTCAGTGTCGAGAAAAAAAACTTTAAATTTTCTTGTATCCCTATCGGCATCCTTTGGTATTGTGCTGGAAAGCACGAAAATACTAAAAATAGTCGATTGGGCTTAATTTAACGGCAGATTTCCTAATCAATTTTGCTAAATATTAGAATCGTTTGCCCGCCTTTAAGGAGCTGAAGTTTGCCGTTAACGATTTTTGCATGATCGGTTTCGTTCAGTGCTGTTAAAAAAGTATTTTCTGCAGAAGCGGTTGCCTCACAAAACATTTTTGTGCTATATACATTTTTTAGCTTGGTCTGGTCATCTTTTAGATCTAGTTCACCGCCATAGCTGTTGCAGAAAGATTTTCCGCTAACTCGAAGGCTGTCGTTAAAATTCAAAGTGGCCTTTGCCGATGTAGGCAAAGTTTTACCTGTCATTTCAGTTAATTCCCATTTTGTATTTTTCAGGGTTTCCGGAGTAAACTTATCGAAGCAAGAACTTAAAAAGCAAAGAAGTATACCACAGATGAGGAGATTTTTCATAGTCAATGAGTTTTCCACTGGAATTATCAAAAACCACTCCAATAATCTGCTGACGATGTTGATTATTTTTAATTAAGGTCCTTTTATTCAATAATAAGAACTTCGGTCGATTTTCATCCAATGATGAAGTCGTCCGTGATAGTTAAATGTTTCAATTTTACGTAGTCCGGCTTTTTCCAGTACTTTAATAGATGAATTGTTTTCAACATCGGCGATCGCAATTATTTTAGGTACGTTCAGCATCTGGAATCCGTATTTAAGGCTGGCCTTTGCTGTTTCAGTTGCATAACCTTTGCCCCAATAACGTTTAATAAACCGGTAGCCCAAATCATAATAGTTAATTTGATTGTTACAGGTTTCAGTTATAAATTTTAATCCACCCCAACCAATAAACTGACCTGATTCCTTTTCAATAACAGCCCATCTGCCAATGCCATTGTCAATATATTGCTTCCTGATGAATTCGATATCACTAATGCTTTGATGGATGGACTTAACAGGTTTTCTGCCAAGATACTGATGTACATCTATATCTGAATCAAGTTCAAATAGCATTTCAGCATCTATTGGCAAAAGCGCTCTCAAAATGAGTCGTTCCGTTTCAGCAAAAATTTCCATCGCTATCGTAGTTAAAAAGACGTTATTTATTAGTTTTCTAACATAAGTTATCTCCAGCCAATTATCTGGATCTTCTTTTCAATATCAGCGCACAAATTAAGGAAACCACCAATCCCACGGGAAGGATTTCAGAATAAGTTAGCAGCACAACATAAAATGGATTTTTATACATTTCCTTATACTCAGCCATCTCACTATTTTTTAGAGTCAGTTCAGCTGCGTTTGCGCCATTTCGTTTAGCCTCAGCAAGTGTATGTGCCGTGTATTTGTCCATAAAGTCGGGAACAAATAAGTAGTAATCTATAAGCCAGACCATAACATATATGGTTGATGCAATCAAACTGATGAAGAGACCAATTCTGAAGGCTTTTCCAAATGATATTATGCCTTCGTTATGTTTATCCCGAAAACGCTTAACAGCTACGAATATAAAGGAGAAAGCGAGCAACATGGATGCATAGCCAATGAGCATGCTGCCTTCAAAGTCTGCACTGTTATAACATTTTGCGATGGATAACAGCATCATTGCGGATACAATGAATCCGGCAATTAATCCAAATACGATTACAATTTTTTTCATCTTAATATTTTTTGAACCAAATTTGCCTTATTTGAGTCTCTTAGACCTCATACTTTTGAGTGATTTTGAACAAATAAGCGTAATTGCTTCCAATTATGATTGTTTAGGCTATAATATGGAGCCGCTTCGCCGCGTCTACAGCCTGGGTCCTGCGTTTCACATCCATTTTTTCGAACAGATTTGACGTATGTGTTTTTACTGTGTTCAACGAAACAAATAACCTGGAGGCGATTTCCTGGTTGCTCAGACCACCTGCCATCAGGGTTAATACATCCAGTTCACGTTTGCTTAGATTTAGCTGTTCGATTATTGCTTTATCCGGGATGAAGCTTTCCTCTTTATTCACAAATACTTTTCGCTCCACTACGAGGGTTTCAACTTTGGGTTTAGTTAGTTTCAACGCCAGCCAAATGCCTAATCCGGTAAATATAACAGCAATCATTCCGGCATAAATTTCGAAAGCATTGTTAAGTATCAGGAATTTCAATTCCAACCATTTCAGCAAAACCAGCAATGCTGCTAATGAGCTTCCGTATAGAATGATGGATTTGTTTTTAATAAGAAAACTTGGTTTAAGCAACATTTTTATTTTTTCCTGCCCTAAAAATAATAAAAATTAAAAATTACCATCACATCTTATTTCTGATAATTTAAGTTCTTTTATAATTTTTAAAAATAAATAAAGATGATAAATTAGCAGAGAAATAACTGATACCGCCATATGAAAACGAAATTCTTAATATTTATTTTATCTGTTGCTTTAATATCGTGTAAGCAGGAAAAGTTAGAAAAGACCTATACACCAAGAGCTTTAAATAATGGCGAAATCTTTAACGAATTTCCAAAAGATAAAAGCGACGCACTTAAAATTGTAAAAATAGATTCGGGGAGTAAAGCGGGAGTTTTATTTGTTTTGAAATTCAGGGATACAGCAATCCTGATCAAGGACGACCCAAAGCCTTTGGCAACAAAATTTTATCAGCCAAGATTTATGAACAGCCAGAAAACCGCCGCTTTAGTTCAGGTTGCTGACAGCTCCGGTTTGGTATCGCCTTTCTTTGTTGTTTCAGTTAAAAATGGAAAGCCGGAGGTGATTAAATTAGACAGGCCTTCAGCAGGCGCGAATGACCGTAAAGTAACCGCCGGACTCCAGGAATTAAGTCTCAGCACCGTTTTAGTTAACAACGATTATATTGTTACGCTTATTAACGGAAAGATTTACCCTGTAAAAAGACAAAATGATGCAGAAAGAATCCAAGGCACATTTCTTTATAGTTCGGGTGATAGAAAGACGCTTGTATTCGCAACCGCAAACTCATTATACCAAACCAATTACATCACTGGTGAAGCAGTTAACCTACCTGCACCAGCCTCAATATTAGATCCTGCTACCGTTGCAAAAAATGTTCAGCAAAATTACCACTTCAAGCAAAATTCGAAAGGCAGTTTATTTCTAGAAAAAAATGATGACGATAAAATCGTCGACATTAGTGAATTTAAGAGATAACTAAGTACGCATGGTTCTAAAAGTGAGGTTTATCCTTGGCTTACTTACCTTTTTAGTAGGGGGCAGGCGGTGCATCCAGTTGGTCTGTGTTTCACCTGCCATTATTAAAAGGCTTCCATCCTCAAGAAAAATATCAATCGTTTCTTTAGTTTGTTTATGCTTGAACAGAAACTTCCTTTCGGCACCAAAACTCATGGAAGCAATCGCAGCATCTTTGGCGAGGGTTTTTTCATCATCACTATGGTAGGCCATGCCTTCATCGCCATTATGGTATAAATTTAAAAGGCACGAGTTAAATAGCGTACCTGTTTTTTCTTCGGCTATGCTTTTGAGTTGCAGAAGCTCTGGCGTCCACGCTAAAGCCTTTTTTGATGCCCCCGAATAAGTGTAAGAATAATCTTTATCTCCGTACCAGGCTACTTTTCTTTTGGTAATGATGTGTTTGCCCATGATGAATGCTTCATCATTTTTCCATTCGATGCTGGTCCATAACCGATCGAAATAATGGCTGGCATCACCTGGAGAAAATAATTTCCCGTAGTATTTTACAATTCCGCCGTAAGGCAAAAGATTCTGGTTTACGTTTATATTTTGATTGAATAAATCCATTTTCGATATTCCTCTTTTAAACAATTTCCACAAGGCCGGAAACCCGCTTCTAATGCAGCGCTCTCTGATTGAAAAAAGACCCTGTTTTCTTTTTTCAATCGCTTTTCCGATTTACAGCCTAATGTTCCGTAAATTTTCAAATGGCTGTTGCCCGCTAAGTTAATTTCTTTATTTTTTATTTGAATTTTAAGCGAAGCGGATGACAATTCCGAATGTTTTATCATTGATGTGCAGTTTCAGTTTTTGCCGCTTCCCATCCAATCATGGCGGTTTTTCTTGCTACACCCCAATGGTATCCGCCTAAGGCACCACTTCCCTGAATTACCCGGTGGCAAGGAATAAGAAAAGCCACAGGATTATCGCCAATAGCCGTTCCCACTGCTCTTGAAGCATTGGGATTTGCCAAATTTTTAGCAATTGTACCATAAGTTGATAGCTTTCCCATCGGGATTTTAAGCAAGCTTTCCCAAACTTTCAATTGAAAGTCGGTTCCCCTCAAATGAAGTTTTATCTGCTGGATTTTGTTCCAGTCATGATTGAAAATAAATAATGCGTTTTGTTGTGCTGAATCCATAATCTGCTTATAGTTAGCTGCCGGAAACCGTGTTTGTAAATTTCTTATTGCTGCGGTTTCATCCTCGTTAAAAGCAAGATGACAAATTCCTTTTGGCGTTGATGCCACAATAACGTTTCCAAAAGGGCTTTCAGCAAAACTATAGTTGATGTGCAGGTTTTCTCCCCCGTTTTTATAGTCACCGGGTGTCATCCCTTCAATATTTATAAATAAATCGTGTAGCCTGCCGGTGCCTGATAATCCGGTTTCCATTGCCGTATCGAACAAGCTTTGATTTTCCTTTAACAATTGTTTGGCATAGCCGAGGCTAATGTATTGTAAAAAACGTTTCGGACTTGTGCCTGCCCATTCGCTAAATAACCGCTGAAAGTGAAACGGACTTAAATTTACCTTTTCGGCAACTTCTTCCAAACCTGGTTGGTTTTTAAAATTTGCCTGTATGTAATGAATTGCTTCGGTAATTCTGTTGAAGTTGATCTCCTCCTGTACTTTCATAATCTTAATTATTAATATACAAAAGTAGTTTTGATTTTAAAGCTAAACCACCCGAAACTTGCTAAGTTGTCAGAATAAATTCTTGCCCCCTTTTACAGGAATTGTATAACCAGCTTTTCCCATTCTTCATCCAATGAGATTTCAGGGCGGCTTTGTTTCGCTTTCTGGTACCAATAATCGGCATTCCAGATGTCGCCTTCCTTGCGATGCAGGTAAGCATGTACGTGTGCAGATAAAGTGTCGTTTAAGTGGTCAACCTGCTTATGGGCTTCATGCCAGTTCCCTTTCCCATCGTGCCATAGTGCCAGTAATTGAACGGATAAATTAGGATCAGGCCTCTCATCTTTTAATGATGCTTTAAACTCCGGTAAACTTTTCATGGCCTGAATATATTGATTTTAGCTATCACACGCTAAATCCATGAGTAGTTTAATTATGCTGTATCGCTTCAAAACAATTACTAATCTTTTCAATTAAAACATTTTTAATATCAATTTCATTGGTTTTGCTGCTTATCTGTTAAGAAATATAATCATTTTCGATTTAAGTAGTTTCTGGTTTTTCAGCTTCATTATCAGGAATCTGTATGGGGAAAAACTCTTCTGAATTTAAAAGGGTTTTAATATGTTTCTGCTAAATATTTTTGCATTCGACCATTCGAAACCTGTTGAATTAATAACGATTTATGGAAATAAAAATTACAATCATATCCCAAAGAAAATGGCTTATCATAAGTACTTTAATATTTCGGTATTTTTGATAGTAAATTGCATATATTAAGCCGATCACAAAAGGACCAACCATGTTTATTATGGTACCAAATCCAAAATGTAGCAATCCAAAAATAGCAGAGGAAACAAATATAGCGACATAGGGATTTTTAAAAAGTACTTCTAATCTTGGTTGTAAATAGCCACGGAAAATTAATTCTTCGGTAACGCCTGCCGTTAATGCAGCAAATACAGCTAAATATCTGTGTGCTTTAAACATCCGGATGGCGTTTTCCAGCGTTTCGCTTTTTATATCAACATGAAAAAAATGGCATACTATCCGGATAATCGACACCGAGAGGATAACGGAAATGAAGATCAAAACAATGGAAATTAAATAAAATATAAAATCGTATTTCTGTTCTTTCCAGAGCAGTATAGGCTGTTTCTCTATTTTTTTAGCATACTGCCAGATACCAAGCGCCAAAACCCAGTAGAATAATCTTGTAAAAAGAAAAAGCTTAGGCGTAACGGGGATGGCATACAGCCTGATATACATCCCGGTCAAAACCGGCTGTAGAAAAAGGATAATAATTAAGGCAATTACACTGAAAAGGATTTTTCGAAAGGCTATTTTAGATACAATCTCCATATGATGAAGATATAGTTTTTGACTGAAAACAAAACTCAAATCCTGAATCAAATTCAGTTGTCCGCCTGATTATTTTCACGCATCACTATTTTTATTTAGCCACATCGGTTTTTGCTTCACTATTTCGATGTTAACAGGGCAATTGTCGTCGTGGCAACCCGGCAGATAGCCGATGCTCATTAAAAATTCATTCACAATTTCGCCACCTGTAAACCTGAAGGTCTTTTTGAATAACTTTATCCATTCTTCTTTAGTCTTTGGGTGGTGGTGTTCCAGCCATTTTTCAAATGAACCGTATGTGACCTGTAGCGACAACATGGTTTTTGCATTTTCGATGGCTGCATTAATTTTTAAACGGTTTCTTATAATCCCGGCATCGTTTAGCAGTCTTTCCAGGTCAGTTTCATTATAAGCTGCAACCTTTTTCAGGTTAAAGTTGTCGTATGCGTTGCGAAAAGACTTTTCCTTTTTTAAAATTGTTTCCCAGCTTAGTCCGGCTTGATTAATCTCCATAAGCAGCCTGCCGAACAGTTCATTATCGTCGTGAATTGGGAAACCGTAATGGTTATCGTGGTAGTTTTTGTGCAAAGCCTTTCTTTCTTCGGGCTGCATTAATTCGATGGCACTGCAATAAGACATGTCTGGTTTGATTTGGAAAATGAAGTTACAAATAAAACGAAAAAAAAGAGTCTGTATCAAAAGATTTCCACCTGCGCGGGATCCGATAGCTTTCGGATGACGGAAACAAATAATACTAAAACCAAACAAAAAAGTCCGGTAAAACACCGGACTCTCTAATCTTTCAATGAATTGTTCTAATCTTTTGACCTTTCAACGCTTTCCAGAATTTATTTTTTATTGTTATTCCTGTGAGGCAGCCTCATTAACAAAGCTAACTGCGCATTCTGTAAGCGCAACATCGGTTGCTTTTTCATTTTCCAGCGTCTGGCCGAGCAATTCTGCTACTTCAGTATGACCCATATTTTCTGCAAATACTTTTAAAGTACCGTAAGTAGCGATTTCATAATGCTCTACTTTTTGTGCCGCAAGGATAAGTCCCGCATCGCGAATCATTGTACCTGCATCCGTATCTTCGATAATTCCATCAGCTTCTTCTAATAAGCCAGCCATTGCGTCGCATTTTTTTGCTGCTGCTTTCTCTTCTAAAAGTGAGAATACCTGCTCTAATGTTTCAATATGTGTCTGGGTTTCCTGTGTATGTTTTTCAAACGCTGCGGCGAGTTCCGGGCTGGTAGCTGCCTTCTTCATTTTCGGTAGTGCTTTCACCAGGTGTTTTTCTGCCCAGTAGATGTCCTTAAGTTCATCAACAAAGAATTCATGAAACTCGGAATTTTCCATCTTTCCGGTTTTGGATTTTGTATTTGCTGCAGTTTTAGTTTTTGCTGCACTTTTTGTTGTAGTTGCTTTGCTTTTTTCTGTGGTAGCCATAGTTTTATTTTAAATATTGTATATACACAACCGCTTAAAACATTAAATGTTCCAATGAATTAATACGCAATTTATTCAATTAGTACGCGTGAATGTAAAATTCATTCCATAGTCTTCGCCATCCAATACAAATAAGACAAAACTTATTTATAGCAGGCAGGGTTATATTGAAAGGGGCTTGACGGTATTGCTCCCCTGTATTTTTCAAAGGATATGAAAGACGAAAATGTAGATAGTAAAATCATTCCTCCACAGGTTGTAGGCAGCGCTATTGATGCCATTGAGAAGCGTATTTTTAAAACTGAAGCGGAAGCCCAGGTTTTATTTGATAAGGCATCAAAACGTCTATTAAGCATTAACGAATGGGAAAAGTATGCGGGTATATCTTCATTTCAATTAATAGATGCCCACGGTATTCGGGCAGACCGGACGGCGGAAACCGGCGACTTCATCAGAATTGACATCCCGGGGCCAGGTACACATGTTGGTATGGGCTACGACTGGGTTAGGATAGAGGACATTAAATTGCTATCAGAAGATGAGCAGCAAGTATTATCTGTCATTGTCCGGCCTTGTAATCATCCAATGGATAAAGACGGGCCAACAGCACATTTTTTTAAAGATACGGCCACTTCAACATTTGTTATCCGGAAATTCGGACTGGTTGTAACTGCCGAAGAACATGGTCGTAACGAAGTTCCGAACACTGATCAAGGAAGCTTTTTGGATAAAAGCAGGAATTTCTTCGTCGGCATTGCGGCTAAAATAGGCCTTTCATATCCTCAATGGAAAAGCCTGGTTAAGGGCTTATTGGCAGACTAATTTCATTATCGGTCATTCTCAGCGCCAAATATATATGTTGGCGTAATGTATTATGCTGCTTCTCCATTTCCACTTTCTATTTCCAATTTCCTTTTAATTATAATTTCTGACTATAAATTTTCCTTTGATAAACAGTCAGGAAGAAACAACCAAAAGTAATAACTTATAGCTTGAAGTGATTATTAAAACATTTATCAAGGTATCCGGTTATTATAGAAATCTAAAAAAAATATGGAAAACAATAATGAAATTATCTCAGATTTAAAAGGACTTATCTCCATCGTTAATGATGGTAAAGAAGGTTACGAATCTGCAAGTGAAACAACAGACAATTTAGAGTTAAAAGCAATTTTTCTGAAATATGCTGCGGAAAGAAAAGCTTATGAACTGGAATTGAAAGCCCATTTAGCGAGCCATGGTGCTGAGTCAGACAATAGCGAAGGTGGTATCCTTGGCGCAATTCACAGAACCTGGATAGACATTAAAGAAGCATTGAGCAGTAAAGAAGATCAAGCTATTTTAGGTGCCATCGAAACTGGTGAAACAGCAGCCGTGGAAAAATATGATAGCATTTTGAAATCGCCTGGAATTCATGCTGATCACCTTGATTTGCTGAACAGACAGAGGGATGGCATTCAAAACGCGCTTACTGAAATCAAATCGCTTAAAGCTACAGCTAACTAAGAAATAAAGAGACTGTATTATTTATAATTGCAGTTAATAAAATTGTCACATTAAGCCTGTCGAAACGCCGAATAAATATTTTAAACGGCTCCTTCGGCAAGCAAATGATGACAATTTTTTATTTATGATACAGTCTCATTTCTATTTAACTGCACTTAGTCCGACCCTTAACTGGCTAATATAGAATCAATATTAGTGACATATATTGATTCCTTTTTTCATGAAGCACGGTACTGACTCGGCTCGCCGCCGCCGAAGGGCTCTTTCTTTTTGGCATCAAAAAGAAACAAAAACCGAAGCACTGCTGAGCTCATTAATGCAGATGAAAACAAGAAAAAACCATTTACCCGAAAAATTTATTAGGCCGGATTAAAGTAGAACGGTGATTCTGTGCTTGGGCCTGCCTGGATGGAAATGCGAATTAGTTAAAAATACTGAATATATGATTTGCATAACGTAAATTGTAGCCCATCGAAGGGTTTATTATTATTATTTTAAACCTTCTAAAATGTTCGCAAATCTTCGAGAAGCATAGTATGATAATAACCAGAAATTATTGGACAGGTACAGTCTCATTTATATTAATTTGCAACTCAGTCTGGCCCTTAGCCATCTCAATGGCGCGACGGCTAAGCCATTTGTTCCATTCTAGAATACTACAACTCATCAATATGAGCTAAATAGTATTGAGCTTGTTCCAACAATTCATCTTTGGCTTCAGGTTTCATTTTATGCCATATTGAATACACCATTTTCAGACGCTGGTTCTTAGCCAATATATCCTCATGTTTATCAAAAAAGTTCCAGTATAGGCTGTTGAATGGACAGGCTTTTTTACCGGTCTTCTTAGCTTTATCATAATAACAACCCTCACAATAGGAACTCATTTTGTGAATGTAAGCCGCTGAACTCACATAAGGTTTAGTGCCAACCAGTCCGCCATCGGCAAACTGACTCATGCCCCTGGTATTGGTAATTTCAACCCATTCTATCGCATCAATGTAAATTCCCAGGTACCAGGCATCCACTTCATCAGGATGGACACCTGCCAGCAATGCAAAATTCCCGGTAACCATCAACCGTTGTATGTGGTGCGCATAGGCAAGTTGCAGCGATTGATTTATGGCGTTTCGAAGGCAGTTCATTTTCGTGTTTCCTGTCCAGAACCATTTTGGTAGGCTATTTTGGTGATTAAGGTAATTAAGCCCGGCATAGTCAGGCATTTTTAACCAGTAAATTCCCCTCATGTATTCCCGCCAGCCAATAATCTGCCTTACAAAACCTTCAAGCTGGTGGTAAGCAATTCCCCCGGGATTTTTGGCATAAGTCTCAATGGCCTTATCAACCACTTCCATTGGTGAAAGTAACTTTGTATTCATCGCAAATGACAGCCTGGAATGATAAACCGACCATTCGACCGGAGCCATTGCATCCTGAAAAGTGCCGAATAAGTGTAAGCAGTTTACAACAAAGAAGTCGAGTAAAGTCAAACATTGCTTCCTGTTTACAGGCCATATAAAGTGCCGGCTGTCTACAGATCCAATGGTTTTGATGTTGGCCTCCCTGATTTCGGCTTCTATTTCACTTAGGTCATTATCGAAAATAAGAGGCGGAATGGATTTATGATTTTTGGGTAATTTGCTGCGGTTGTCCTCGTCGAAATTCCATTTACCATGTATGGGTTGGTCGCCGTTAATGATTAACACTTTATGTTTTTTACGCATGTAATGGTAGAATGTTTCCATTAAAAACACTTTTTTATCCGAAAAGAAAGTTTTTAACTCCTCCCTGGTGCTGTAGAAGTGTTCCGTGTCGCTTATGTTGAAGGGGATTTTTAAACTTTGAGTGAAGTTTTTTAGATGTTCATCCACCCTGTATTCATCGGGTAGCTGGTATTCAAATTTTTCGAATTGATATTTTTCGATAATGGCTTCGCAATTTTTATCAAAGCGCTGCATGTTGTCCTTGTCATTCAGGTGTATATAAGTCACCTGGTGTTTTCGTTGTCTGAGCGTTTCAGCAAAATTTCGCATCGCCGCAAAGAAACCAAGGATTTTTTGAATGTGGTGCCAGGTATAGTCGGTTTCACTTCGAAGCTCCATTAACACGTAGGAAACAGAATCATCAACATTTTTATACCAGCTGTGGTTAATGTTGAGTTGGTCGCCAAGTATTAATCGCAGGGTTTTAGGTCCGGTTTTGCTCATTAATATTTAAACAGTAAAGCAGCGGGGTTGTTGGGGAAAAAATCAAAGACGGGAATCTTAATGCAATGGATTTTTTTTTATTCCCTAAACACAATCTTGCCTCGGCTAGCCGCCGAATGGCTTCTTCTTTATCCTTGATGATAAAGAAGCAAACAATCAAGGCTTGGAACTGCTGTCGGATAAATTCGTTAAAGCTTTTAAGGCGGCAGCACAAGCCCCGATGAAAAATCGGGAGGAACGCGCTGCCTTGGCCAGTAGTAAGTTGAATGTGATTGCACAAGCTTTAACGTTTTCTCCTTCCATCATTCCCTATGCCGATAGCGAGGTGCAGATAGCAGGTGTAAAGACAGGTATCAGCAGGTGCTTGCTTTGAAACGCTGAGGGGAACTCCCCTCCTTATTTTCAAGGAGGGGCAGGGGTAGTTAATTAATTGAGTTTCATTAAATAGTATGCCGGATAGAAGCTTGTAAAAAATGTTAATTCAGAACTTATTATAAAAACTCGTCTTTCCCGCGCAGGCGGGAATCTTAATGCAATGGATTTTTTTTATTCCCTAAACACAATCTTGCCTCGGCTAGCCGCCGAATGGTTTCTTCTTTATCCTTGATGATCAAGAAGCAAACAATCAAGGCTTGGATCTGATGTCGGATAAATTCGTTAAAGCTTTTAAGGCGGCAGCACAAGCCCCGATGAAAAATCGGGAGGACGCGCTGCCTTGGACAGCAGTAAGTTGAATGTGATTGCACAAGCTTTAACGTCCTGAGCGTAGTCGAAGGGTCTCCTTCCATCAGTTCCTATGCCGATAGCGAGGTGCAGATAGCATAGTGCAAAGGTACACCTGCCGTAAAGTTTTTTTTGGGGGAGCCAACCTACTTAAGGAGGTACTGGGGCAATGTCATTAACTTAAGGAGAAAATAAAAAAAAGTTGTCATCCTGAAATTGTCGAAGGGCGAACGGTTTATTATTTTCGATTGAAAAATGTCTTCGACAAACTCAGAGTGAAAGGTGATTTGCTTAAGCAAGTTCCGTCATTGCGAGGAGGAACGACATGGCAATCTTTTTCAGCAGAACTTCAAAAAGTATTTCCTCTCTGTAATCGGGTTTGGATAAACAGGTGTTTTAATTCCTGATTATGAAACCACCCCCAACCCCTCCTTGAAATAAGGAGGGGAGTAGGACACTGTGATAAGGGGAAAATAAAAAATGTTGTCATCCTGAGCGTAGTCGAAGGATCAGCTATTCGTGCTAAAATCAATCATCCATTCGATGCCGAATTTATCCCTGAACATGGCAAAGTAGGAACCCCATGGACTGTCTGCAATTGGCATTTCAATTTCTCCGCCTTTAGAGAGGCTATTGTATAATATATCGGCCTCTTCGCGACTGGCTGCGGTAATAGCTATTTTAGACCTGTTTTCTCTTTCGTTTACTTTACCCAGAATTTCAGGTACATCATTGCCCATTAAAACATTCTGACCGATTGGTAAAGCAATGTGCATAATTTTGTTTGCTTCGTTTTCCGATATGGGGTTTTCAGCGCTTGCAATTTCCTTAAAGCGTACAATGCTCTGGAAATCTCCGCCGAATGCTGATTTGTAAAAGTTAAAGGCTTCTTCGGCGTTGCCATTGAAGTTGATGTGTGGGTTAATTAATGCCATGATTTTCTGTGTTTATCTTATTTGGTTAATTGTTGTTTTTTTTAAAATCAGCCAATAGTTTTTCTAAATTTTCTACCGAAGCAGTAAAGCCTTCTTTGAAACCCATTGCAATCATACGTTCCAGTCGTTCCAGGGATTCGTTGTAAATGGTTATCTGAACTTTTGTTGTACCGTCTTCTTCGCTGAAATTGTAATCCCAGTCAGAACCGGGCAATTGCGGATTTTCATTTTCATCTGCAAAGGCATTGAACATTTTGAAATTTGTTTTTGGGCTAATGGATTTATATTCCTGAATCGACCAGTGTTCCTGACCTTCCGGACTTACCATGGCATAAAACCTTTTTCCGCCAACTTCAAAATTCATGTATTTGGTTCTGGAAGTCCAAGGCTTAGGCGCTACCCATTGGTCGAGAATTTCTGCTTTGGTAAAGGCATCCCAAACCAGGTTGAGTTCAGCATTAAACGACCGATTTATATGTACGGTTTTGGTGCTTTTGTCTACGGTAAAATCAAATTGTTGCTTGTTTTTCATTATTTCTGGTTTTTAAGTATTGATAATACATCATCGAGCTGATTAAATCTGGTTTCCCAAATTTTTCTTAATTCATTTATCCATTTGTCTATTTCCTCCATTTTCTCAATTTCCAGGGAATAGTAAATTTCGCGGCCCTGTTGTTCCTGCTTTACTAAATTGCACTCCGTTAAAATCCGGAGATGCTTGGAAACGGCTTGCCTGGTGGTGTTAAAGTTTTCGGCAATCGCATTAGGGGTCATCGCCTGTAAAGCAATTAACATGATAATGGCTCTTCGGGTAGGGTCGGCTACGGCTTGAAAAATATCTCTTCTCATCAGGGTAAATTTAAATGTGAAACTATTCGGTTGCACAAATATATGTGCAACTATTCGGTTTCGCAAATTTTTATTAAAAATTTTATCAAATACCGGTAGAGTTTTGGTTTTCTATAGGGATTGGAACAGAAGTGTTTCCTTATCTGCACCATTCTGATAGCAATGGTACATTTATATAATGACAATGGTGTATACCTGATTAAGGATTATCAATCAGAAATGTAAACCAATATCAGTGATATGAATTCGATTGTAATCCTATCCCATTGTAGGACAAGCGCTAACAGCATAACCGTTTCGATGGACTTTCGACGGACTTAGGTCGGGATTTGGTCGGACTTATGACAATTGTACCCGACCAAACTCCGCCTTAATTGTGAATGAAGTCCATTCCAAAAGTTAATTTGATAACATTAGAATAGATAGGTGATTTTCCAATATTTCAATGCCTCAGGATTTAAATCGGCTGTATTAAGTAGATATAGCAGCTAAGACCAGAATTTTATTTCGTTCCCATCATCCAGTTGCTATAGAATCTCGCGCCTGCCTACCGCAGGCTGGCTGGAACCACGAAGTGCTTAGCGAAGCTAATCTTAAAGCGCTGCAATAGCATTAGGATTCCCCAGGCTGGTGAGAGCTTGTGACTCATCTCAAAAAATAGGAAGGTTTACACTCGCGATTCTAAATTTTAAAGCTGCGGTTTTTTTAAAATGGGTACAAGTTAAAACTTGCACCGGCAAGTTCATTACTTGCAATCCGACCGGACTAACAAGAGTATACGTCCTGCTTGCACCTAACGTACCGGGGTTTGGCGAAGCTTGGTGGCTAGAGTAAAGTTGCTAAAAAGCTTGAACGGTTAAAGAAGAACTTACACCAAGTTTTGCCAAACCCTTATTATATGCCGTTAGCGTCCTAGTTCTGTTAATCTAATTCTATAAATGCATTTATTTGTAAGTATACTATCTCTGTTATATGTGGATTTTGATGAGGGTTTTATGTTCCAAATTAAGGTATGTAATAAGGCTAAGCCGTTATCAAATCGTTCACGTTTGAATTCAATTGTAATTTTTCTATCCTTGCAAACTTCGAAGGATGTAAGGTCCTTTTCTGGAAATGTGTGAAATAAACTATCTAGTTCCTTTTTTTGGTTGTCTGGCACATTTGTAATATCAAATTGGGCGTTGCCTTGGAAAAAAATATAGCAATCATCATCAGAAAGATAGGTTAAATCAGGTTTGCCTTCACCTCGTGAATAAGTTACAATATTCTTATGATATCTAAATTCAATTATAGTATCTATGTTTTTTTCTAAGAATTTTGCCAAACGCTCATACTTCGCTATATTTTGAAATCCTTTCTTGTCAAAATGAGCATTGTTCAGAACATCTGTCTTTACTTGCTCCGTTATCGGAGTGGATGAACATGAATAAAAAGCTATGATTAGAATGATTAGTTGGAATCCTTTTTTCATTTGTTATCGCTAGGTTAGTTTTTTGTATGGCATATAACAGTCCGGAGCTTGTAGCTCTTATCAAAAAATTATGAAATTAAGCTTTGCTAATTTTAAATTTAGAATTAGCCTTTTTATATCTGTACGAGTTAAAAACACGCACCAGCAAATTCATTTAATTACAATCAGACCGGACTGGTAAGGTATTAGTTTGTTTCCTCCATTTCAATATCCATTCTTTTTAACAAGTCGTCTTCCATTGTATAGATGTGTTTTACTTCCCCATTAAAGATTAGGTTTCCTTGCAAGTCTTTTACAATCTGGTGTACAGTTACTTCAAATGTTCCGTTTGGTCTTTGATTAAATTCCGTTGGTTCAACGGTTGGATTTATTTCCGTCCATTGTCTTGTCCAGTATGCTCTTATTTCGTCGTGTCCACTTACATAACCACCCTCAAAAGCCTTTGGCCATTGAACGTCTGGGTGAAATGTCGAAAGTGCCGTATCAATGTCTCTTGAGTTAAAAGCCGGATAGGCCTTTTTAATTAAATTTTCAAAATGAGTTATCATAAATTTCGTTAGAATGTCGGTTTTTTTGATTGGGTTTTCCAATTTTGCTACTCCGGTCTATTCGTTTATCGGTCTAAGGTGTCGTTCAGCCTGATGCAAAACCCATCTTAGCGGTTAGGTTTTTTTGTCTTTCTTTGTATATCCTAATATTTCAACCCACGATTTTTGAGGTCTGCTTTTTGGATAACCGTTCTCTGTACGAAACTTTTTTCGTTCTCCCGTAAAGTCCCACCATGTTTTATTCGTGTCATGTGTGTTTGCAAAGTTTACAACTAATCTGAACTGGTCTTCAACGCAAGGGTCTGTCCAATATCCTTTTTTTAGTTCGTATTCATCTGTCAGTTTTGCGCCGTTCTTGTTTTTTAGTTCGTTTAGCGAATAATACCCTAAAAACACCAGGTCTTCAGCAAATTTTATTCCGACTGACGGAACAGTTTGAAATTCTGCTAATGCATAAATTTCTTTTGCTCGTGCGGTTGTAGCATTAAGCAATGCTTCTAATTCGTCTGTTGCAAAATCAGGAATGTCTGTAATTTTGATTTTGTTCTTTCTTAAATTTGCTTTTTCAACGTCTGTCAGCGGTAGTTTTATGTTTATCTTACTTTTCATCTTCGGTAAATTCAGCAAATAGCAGTTGTTGTCATTTTTTTTTCGGATTGGAGCTGGTAATTCATTTCGTGATATTCTAACTAACTTAACCATTTGCTATCTTCAATTTTGCCTTCTATTAAAAAACTCGACTTTGCTCCTTATAATGGCGGTGCTTGCCATTTTTGGCTTTCATTGTTTTTGCAATTTATGCTCTTTTGTCAAACGATAAATAGCATAAATTCCTGGTATCATTGGTAATGTTGCTGTCCACATTCCTGCAAAGTAATAATGACCTGTTGTTTTATAATAATAGTTTGGCATACTGGAAATTATGGAGCCATTTATATTTTCGGTTATAGCATTTAAATTTGTTGGCTTTATTTCGGGTTGTAAAAGTGGAAAGATAAAATGTGTAAACTCCATTACTCCGGGACCGATAAAAATAAACCAGGCAATAAATCCTGCAAGTGGAATTCGGTAATACAAACCCAGAGTTGTCAAGGTATAAATTGTTGGTCCGATTAATGCAAATACCATTAGAAATCCTTTTTCACTCCAGGGAATATCAAATAACCTACTCATTGCAGGACCAAAACCTGTTAAATATTCTTCTGTAATGTGTATTTGTAAACAAGCAACAGTCAATACAAAAAGCGGAAGCATTAATTTAGGGTCAGTTGGATTTTTAAGGTATGTGAAATACCAGAATATAAAACCAATAATGCCGGAGCCTCCAACAATAATAACTGGCGGAAGTCCTATTTTAATGTAGCCCATTGTTGTTGCGATAATACAAAAAGCGATCGCTACTGTTACGCTAATAATTTGTGTTTGTTTAGATGTTTGCATTTTCTTATCTATTTTAATGCAAAGCTCAATAAACAGGTCTTCAAATCTTTTTACAAATGATAAAAAATCATTTCTTAGCTCTGATTCTACTTAATGATACTTGAGTAATCCCGAGATAGTTTGCCAAATCACCCAAACTTATTCTTTGAAGAAGTTGACTATGCTCTTTTAAAAAATGATTATAACGTTCTGTAGCATTTTCTTCAAGCATTTCACTTATTCGTTTCATCATATTTATTGAAGTATAAGAAACTAGTTTTCTGAAAAATGTTTCAATTGAATGGTGTTTTGTACAAAGTGCTTCCAAATCAGATTTATAAATGAAAGTGGTGGTCGTAGTTTCCAAAGCCAAAATCGTGTAATTTGAAACGGTTATTTGTATGTAACTATCAAGAACGGTAAACATGGAGTTTTCCGGGAAAAATTTCATAATAAACGCTTTATCTTTTCCATTAAAATAGGTTTTCACAAGACCCTGGTCTATGAAAAATATTTTTCGGCACTTTTCTCCGTTTTCTAATAAATATGCTCCCTTTTGAATTGTTTTAGTGTGTAGTTTATTTGTTAATTCATCAGTTGCTTGTTTGTCGAGTTTTGAAAGTTCATTTACGAATTGGATAAAATTAGCCATTGGATTATTGTTTGAGGTTTCTCGCTAGGGTTGCAGGTGATGTTTTCGGGGCTTTGCAATGGTGGGGGCTAGAGATAAACTTCCTCTATGCAGGGTGATGATTTTCTTCTAATTTTGCAAACGCCTTGTTATGTGCAATCGATAAGTTCTATCTTTGGCTCGGTTAAAGATATTATATGAACGACATGATTCATGCAATATAATCCGTAATGTTTCATCTCATCAGGGAAGATGTCATTTGCAATCGTCTCTTTTAAGATGAAATCAAGATACGAAGACTTACTATATACACGAAATACGGAAAACTCGCCGGCCTTATATTCATCTTTATTATCTTGAAAGTTTATAAAGCCTTCTTCTATTACATGATAAGAGACGTAACCATCAAACTGAATAGTAAAATATTCTGACTTTTTATCTACCTCAATCCTGCGCTTTTCATTTAGCCCTATTTTTCCCACCATAATATTTTGGACAACATCAGATGTGGTAGATTTTTTTATTTCCAGGAAAATTGAGTTATCATTAGGTTCGTGTATGTCACTAAGAAAATATGAACTGTTCTTATTTATTTTATCAAAATATTTCATAATAATGGTCTTTTCTTTAGTTACCGTCACTCCCCGTTTCCCAAGCTGATGCGAGCTTGTAGCTCGTATCCTAAAAATTGAAAGTTTTGGGCAGTGACTTTCTAAATTTAAATTAGCTTTTTTATATTGGTGAGTTAAAAACTTGCACCATCAAATTCATTTAATTACAATCCGCTCGGACTAGCAGGGGTTGTACATTATTGCCATCATTTAAAACATTCTAAGTGCCTTGTCAGAACCTGATATTAAACCTTTATGTTCCATTCGTGTTAAAAATGCCGATAATTCTTGCTTTGATTTTTCTTCATCTAAAGGTTTCATATTTCTGTCTAAGACTTGTCCACCTAGACGTTTTTGGCAATACTTAACTGAGTTTAACATTATCGCATAAACATTTTTAGGGTCAGCACATCTTGGTATTGAGAAACCAAAAATCAAGTTTTGAGGATTCATATTTCCATGTTTTATTTCTTCAGGAAAAAAGTAACCTGGTTCAGTCGTTGTCCAAACGCTGAAATTTTGGTCGTGTCCATAATTTTTGTCGTTTCCCCAATGAAACAAGTCACCATCTCCCCATTTTAAGCCTACACTTTGTAAAACATCCCACATTTTTATTCCTTTGAAATGGTTGTCGGCTTGTAAAACAATAATAGCGTCAAGATTGAATTCTTGATTTAATTGTACAAGTTTTTTTGCTTTTGTGATAGCTGATTCTATAGTTTCCGATTGCTCAATCTTTAGTTTAATCGGATATTTTTTTATTCTCTTTTCTAATTCGTCTATGTAGCGTTTCAGTTTTTGACGGTTATAATCTGGTGTTTCTTCATTAAAAACATCTTGTATATCCACTGCAACTTGAAGTTTACTAAAAACTTCAGGACTGTCACCAGCATCTGCATATGTCCATCGATTTTCTTCAGGTGAAAAGCCATAGATTGTTGAATGAAATTTGCTTCTCCAATCATAGTCAAACATTTTATCGAAGTCGGATTTCTTGAATGAAACACTTTCAGTCGAAGTCAAATTTATGACCCACTCTCTTTCATTGTCTGCCTTATACTCCATATTCTCCGTCTCTCTAATTATGTCCGGAAATGAAAGTTTATTAGTGTCCAAAGTGTAAGAAGCATTTTCTGAAGGTTTATCGAGGTTCAAATTCTTAATCCTGTCGTTACTTTGTGATTGTGACGAAATTAAATAGTTTTCCAACTCTGATTTTGGCTTTTGTCTGAAAACAAAGTAAGCAATAACAGATAATGCAAAAATTCCTAAAATTATATATATCGTCATTCTGTTCATTAATGTAGGTGTGAAGTTGAATACCAAATAACGTTCTGGCGCTTTGGAAAGTTGACGGGCTAGAAATAAACTTCTTTGCAATATAACAGGATAAAGATGATTTCCGGCAATTTTGTAAAACCATTGTTAGGCGTTTCTAAAACCCCGCTTTTATGGAGGACACACCATTCCTTCTCATGTTTTTGTACTCGCATATATTGTAGGAATCGTTAACCAAACTATTTCAGCCATCATTTCTCCTCCCTTTTAACTAATAAAAATTCATCGTCACCCAAACTCAGGAAACCATGTTCGTAGCAGAACGTGTAGGTTTTACCGGTTTGGTTTTGGTATACAGAGGTGAAATAATCTAAATTGAAACCCTCATAAAGCAATTTTTTCCGGCTGATTTTCTTTGTTTTTCCTTCCGGATTTAGTTTGGAAAGGATGCTGCGGTTTCGTTTCAAAATACAGTTGACCTTCTTAACCACCAGGTTATCTTCAGTTTTAAGGTGGTTGTTATAGTTGTTGCGGCATAAATCGTCGCAATATTTTTTGTCGGATCGGCCTTTAACAGGCGAACCGCAATCGAGGCAAAAGCGTTCCATAATAATTTCTGTTTGTTTATTATGGGATGATGACTAAAAATAAGGATAATTCTTTCCATTTCAAAACAGGTGTTGGTGCTGTCAAGGGAAATCGCTTTTAACTTTTCTCTGATAATTCTTCCTCTTTTTGAGCATGCCTAAGCATTATGTTTGCCACGGAAGCACGAAAAACAGGAAAACTTTAATCTCCTCCGTGATTTCTGTGTTTCCGTGGCTAATTAATTTTTGCACATGTTTTAAAAGCAATTTCCCTGTTGATGCTGTCTTTTGTCCGGTTTAATTAATACCGGAATCATGAGCAACTGAATGGCGGATCTGTATTTCCGCCATCCTATGATGGGCCTGAGGCAACTGTTTACGCAAATAACTTATGTCTAACTAATCCTCGTATTGGCCGGTTGCGGCGCATTACTTTCAGGTTAAACGTTTATAAACGACTATAAATACTTATTGTACGGATAATTTTCATGCCTGTTGCAAACTTTGTCCTGTCGGTAGCCAGGGTGGTTGCTGTTCGTTAATATTTAGAAAATAATTTATAAGATCATGGAAAACGTAACAAACAAGGTGGTATTAAGCGGTTTTGCAGGTGCTGATGCGGAAGTTAAAAAAATATCGGCAACACAAAAAGTGGCAAAGGTTAGGCTGGCTGTAAATGACTATTATAAAAATGCTTCCGGGGAAGAAGTCAAGAATACACAATGGTTTAACCTGACTTTCTGGAACGCCAAGGCAGATGTTGCGGAACTGAAAATAAAAAAGGGCACTTATCTAACGATTGAAGGCCGGTTACTGAATAATTTTTATGAAGCCAAAGACGGCAGCAAGCGTTACACAACAGAAATCGTGGTAATGGAAGTTTCCGTTAAAGAAGCAGAAGTTATGAATTGAGATTATATAAATTAAAGCGCTTCGTTATTCTAAATAAAGATTGGAATCCTTTTTTGTAATTACTTATAGATGCAATGGAATAACGAGCGCTTTTAAATGGTTTATAATGCCGTGCCGTTTTTATAATGGTTTATATTATAATGAAGTAATTTTGTGCGAGATATTACCGTCTTAACATTACAATGACGTTACCAAAATATAGGAAATAGGGTAGGTGTCTGCGCATCTTCAATGAAGCAATTTTAACAATTCAACAACCTTCCCGGCCCCTCCTGAAGTAAGGGAGCTCGCACCTACCGCTTGAAACACGGTGGTAGAAATTCACAAAAAAGACAATATTATCGATTTGACCCATCTATGCATGATTCATTTCTGTGTTATAAAGTTCAAAGATCTCACTGTAGCGGTCTAGATGACGACATATCGTACCCACCTAGAAATTAAAAGCACATACCTACGGATGCCTGGCTCTGCGCCCTGCTGTAGTCGTCTCGCTATCCGGCCTAGGAAATGATGGAAGGAGAAAACGTTAAAGCTTTTGCACTTTCCTTAAATCTCTTTCTGCCTAGAGGCAGCGCACCTTTTCCGACCCTTAGTCGGAATTTGCGCTGACGACCAACAAAGCTTTGACGAATTTATCCGACAACGGTTCCAAGCCTGGGGATTTGTTACTTTTGGGCTAAGCCAAAAGTAAAAGTCAATCGGCGGTGGACTTGTACCGATTTTCATCGGTGAGCCGAAGCAGTCCAGAGCGCAGGCAAGAATAGCAAGCGCTTTAAGGTTCCCGCCTGCGCGGGAATGACGACCGTATTATAGCGATCGACTTAAACTCCTATCCGCCTATTGGCACCTTTCCCATGAAAGGGAAAGGGCTAAAAGAGTTTTTTCATAACCACCCCAACCCCTCCTTATTTTCAAAAAAAGCACCTACGAATACCTGTCTTTGCGCCCCGCTATCTGCACCAGCTTATCCGGCATAGCAGATTTTCGCAGGAAAAAGCACGGAAATCTTTTCAGTCCATTCATTAAACCACAACCCAAGGCAGAATCAAGCGGGTGTGTTGGGGATAAGCAGGGTGAGAGCCTTGAGGCTGCCGCTATCAAGATTCCCGTAGCTTTTTACAAGGAAGGATGCAAGTCTTGGACTTTTGTTACTTTTGGGCCAAGCCAAAAGTAAAAGTCAGTCGGCGGAGGAACTGTACCGATTTTTCATCGTAGCCGCGAGGCAAAGCCTGAGCAAAGGGCATTAATAGTGAGCGCCTTAAGGTTCCCGCCTACGCGGTAATGACGACCATATTATAGCGAGCGACTTAAACCTCTATTGGTCTATTGGCGCCTTTCCACTGAAAGGGAAAGGGTTGGATCTGAACCGAACGGAAGATTTGTCTTATAGCCTCGCCGAAAGCCCTGTATAAAAGTTCCTACCTGCGGCCGGATTAAAATACCGGTTATTTGCCGCATTCAAATCGTTACCCAGACTGTAACTTTCGTTTAACAGGTTATTAACACCGGCGAATATTTCCAGCTGTACTTTGCCGATTTTTAAATTTCTTAGGCCTGCTTTTGCTTCAACTAAATTGTAGCGTTTTGCAAAAACCGTATTCGCATCATTTAAGGGAATCGCAGCGGTATAATTATGTTGTCCGAATAAGTAGAAACCTTTCGCGAATTGAAATTCCAGGCTGCTCACCAATACATTTTCCGGCACACCGGTTAACTTGTTGCCTGAATAATCGGAATTGCCATTGACGAAACTTTCAAAGCGGTAATGGCTGTAACTATAATTGCTTCGCAAACGTAAGGCATTTAAAAAGCCTTTATTATCATTTATCAGCCAGAATGCGGTCTCAATTTCGATGCCTTTTTGCCTTGTGCCGCCGGCATTGATGAAATATTCCGCATCATTGGCATTCAAACGCCTTACAATGGCATCTTTAAGCTGGTATTGAAAAGCATTCAGGTTGGCATAAAAGCGGTTATTGGTCGTTTTATAGCGAAAACCCATTTCGTAATTCCAGCCATTTTCTGCCTGTAAGCTGTTATTGATGTTATTGTCTGATGAACGGACCTCGGCCAATGTAGGCGGGGAGTAGCCCTTGCTTGCTGATGCACGAACAGCAACTGATGAATTCAACAAATAAGAAACTGCCAGTTTTGGCATGAGCTGTGTTTTAAACGTCCTTTTTTGTTCGCCAATCGCCAAAGGGAAAAAGCTTTCGTAATTGTAGTTGAAAAAGTTAAGGCTCGAAGCCAGTTCGATAAGTAACTTACTATTGATATCGAAGTTAAACCGCAGGAAAGCAAAATTCTGATTGGCTTTTAAATCATCATAGGCAATCATTGCAGTTGCTGTACCTTCATTATTTCCAAAGTTTTTAACCTGCGTCCTTGTGCCCGAACTTTCCAGGCCGCCTTGCGCATTCCATTTAAAATTTTCAGTGCTGCGGGCATATTCTAAAAATGTCCTTAAACCCAGGGTGCTTTCATAACGCTTTTCATAATTAGTTATAAAAGGGTTTTTGAAATCTGTGTAAGAGGTGAACAAGGCAATTACATGCCTGAAGTTTTTATCAATCTGGTAGGTGTTCGACAGTCCGGCAAATATCGTTTTATTATATATGGCGGCCTGCTGGGTAATGGCTCCCGGAATGGTTGCTGTAGCTGGCCGGGCCAACCGCGGGTCTAGTTCCATTTGTGCGGCTGTTAATCCGCCTGGTGTTTCATAAGCCAGGTCACTGTAAAATACAAAAGCTTTTAAAAATCCTGAAGGATCATAATTCCATTGCTGTGTGGTCTGGAAATATTTCCTGTCCATCGCACTATTCTGCCGGTAACCATCGCTTTGCTGGTAACCCTGGCTAATGCTGAAGCTGTAATTTTTAAACTGATGCTGAAGAGTGGCTGTTTGATGAAACAAGCCATACGAACCGGCACTCAATGAAGCTTCGACTTTGTTCTGTATAACCGGCGTGTTGATCAAAATGGCTCCGCCTGTATTGGCACCAAAAATACTTGCATCCGGTCCCTTATAAATTTCCATGGAACCCACCGACGATACATCCAATAGGTTTAAATAGGTGTTTCCCCCGGCATCTGTTAAAGGAAAATCATCCAGGTAAATTTTGATGTTACGAATACCGAAAGGCGACCTCAATAAGCTTCCGCGAAGCGATAAGCGGTAACTTCCAGGCGATCTTTCTTCCATGCGAACACCAGCAACTGCATTGAAAGTGCTTACCAATGAACTGCTCTGTTGATTCCTGATTAAACTGCTGTCTACTAAACTAACCGCAGAAACTGAACGGATGATGGGCTGTGAATTGTAATAGCCTTTTACCACTACCTCATTGAGTTTCTGGGTCGAGTCTGTTTTAGAAACCTGTGCGGCGGCAGCTAAGGTAAAAATTACGCAAAGGGTGGTCAGGGATAATCTCAATGGATGAATATTAGGATTTCAGATAAAAAGCATCGCGGGTTATGCGATAAAATTACACATAACCCGCGATGCAGCAAAGTTCTGAGAATTATTTGGCGGCTACTTTCCAGATGATGCCGCTGACATCATCGGCCACTAATAAGGCGCCATCGGGCGTTAAGGTAACGCCAACCGGGCGGCCATACACTTCTCCCTTATCCACATTGGCAATGAAACCGGTTAAAAAATCTTCGGGTTTACCTGTTGGTTTTCCATTTTTAAAGGGAACGAAGGCCACTTTATAACCGGATAACGCAGATCGGTTCCAGGAACCATGCTGACCGATAAATGCGCCACCCTGGTATTTTGCAGGGAATTTTGTCGCCTTATAAAATGCTAATCCTAAAGATGCGGTATGCGCACCCACTGGAACATCAGGCACAATGGCTTTTTTTACAAGTTCAGGGCTTTTGCCTTTCATTCGTGGATCTTCATTCTGGCCATAATAGGAATATGGCCATCCGTAAAATGCACCTTGTTTTACGCTCGTAATATAATCAGGGACAAGTTCGTCGCCCAGGCCGTCGCGTTCGTTTACAGCAGTCCAAAGCATATTGGTGCCTGGTGCCCAGTCTACACCAACAGGATTACGTAACCCGCTGGCATATATTTTTTCACCTGTTCCATCGGGATTAACTTCTAAAATACTTGCCCTGCGTACTTCATTTTCCATACCATTTTCACCAACATTGCTGCCCGAACCAACGGTAATGTAAATTTTGCTTTTATCAGCGTTTGCTATCAAGTTCCTGGTCCAGTGGTTGTTGTAACCGCCGGCGGGCAATTCTACAATCTTTTTGCCATTGCCTGTAATTTTGGTATCGCCCGCTTTGTATGGGTATTGCAAAAGACCATCGGTATTGGCTACGTAAAATTTGTCGCCAATAACCAGCATGCCGTAGGGTTGGTTTAAACCTTTCAGGAAAGTGGTTACTGTTTCTGCTTTACCATCTTTGTCGGCATCGCGGTATAATAAAATGGTGTTCGCACTTTGCCCTGTTACTTCGGATTTTGATTTGCCAGAAATTGCGCCAGCCACCGCTTCCACGGGTGTTCGTTCTGAGTTGCTCAACACAACCAGTACATCTCCGTTAGGGGTAATGTAAGTATTTCGTGGACTTTTAATGCCTGATGCAAATTTAGTCACTGCAAAGCCTTCAGGTGCTACGGGGGTTTTTCCTTCAGGCCAACCAATAACCTTACTGAATTTGTTTTTGGCTGCGGTGGTGTCGGCAGCAGGAAGGTTTAATTCTGTGGTGTAGGTTTCTACGGTTGTATCCGACGCTAAACTATCTGCTCCGTTTCCGGAATTGGAGTTGGACTGACATCCGGCAAATGCAGCCGTCGATATTAATGCTGCATATAAAATTTCTTTTTTCATAATTTAATGTTGAGCCAATGATTATTACTCAAGCTATAACAGCAAAAAGGAAAGGATGTTTGTATTGATTAGATGTGTATAAACGCTTTTCGGAAATTTAAAAAATTACTAATTTGTTTTATTGTGTAACTAAATTAGATAATATGCAACGGATAAATAACAATGCGATGTTCCTTATTTCAATCGATTCTTTTATCTTTAGGCGATTTTAAAAAAGAGGATTTTTTAATCAGAAATCAGATTGTTTCATTAAATAATTAGTAAAAATCAAATATAATTATGTCAAATACATCAAAAATCATCTATACAAAAACAGATGAAGCGCCAATGCTGGCTACTTATTCGTTGTTACCTATTGTGCAGGCTTTTACCGCATCAGCAGGTATTGATGTAGAAACCAGGGATATTTCTTTAGCGGGAAGAATTTTGGCAAACTTTCCCGAGTATTTAAACGACGACCAGAAAATTGGCGATGCTTTAGCAGAACTTGGTAGCTTAGCAACTACGCCAGAAGCAAATATCATAAAATTACCTAATATCTCGGCTTCCATCCCACAGTTGGTTGGTGCAATTACCGAATTACAGTCTCAGGGTTTTGAAATTCCAAATTATCCGGATAATGCCCAAAGTGATGAAGAAAAAGCGATTAAGGCTAAATATGCGAAAGTTTTAGGCTCTGCTGTTAACCCGGTTTTACGCGAAGGTAACTCAGATAGACGCGCGCCTAAAGCCGTTAAAAATTATGCAAAAACCAATCCGCACTCGATGGGTAAATGGTCTGCAGATTCCAAAACAAAAGTAGCCAGTATGACCGAAGGCGATTTTTACGGTTCAGAGAAATCTGTAACTGTTGAAAATGCAAGTCAGTTCAAGATTGAATTTGTAGCCGAAGATGGTAAGGTAAAAGAACTTAAAGGTTTGGCTCCTTTGAAAGCAGGCGAAGTTATCGACAGTTCTGCATTGAGTTTATCGGCATTAAAAACTTTCGTTGCGAAAGAAATCGAAGAAGCAAAAGCTGCCGGCGTTTTACTATCGGCGCACTTAAAGGCAACGATGATGAAAGTGTCTGATCCGCTTATTTTTGGTGCGGTCGTAGAAGTTTACTTTGCTGATGTTTTTGCGAAATACGCTAATTTATTCAAAGAGCTAAATGTGGAAACCAGTAATGGTTTGGGTGACATTTACGCTAAAATTGCAGGTCACCCTAAACAAGCTGAAGTGGAAGCTGCACTAGCTGAAGCAATTGCAAATGGACCCGCTCTGGCCATGGTAAACTCTGATAAAGGCATTACGAATTTACACGTGCCTTCGGATGTGATTGTGGATGCTTCTATGCCGGCAATGATCCGTACTTCAGGCCAGATGTGGAATAAAGATGGTAAACCTCAGGATACAATCGCATTAATTCCGGATCGTTGTTATGCAGGTGTTTACACGGCAACAATCGACGATTGTAAAGCAAATGGCGCTTTTGATGTAACGACCATGGGGTCGGTACCAAACGTTGGCCTAATGGCTCAAAAAGCTGAAGAATATGGTTCGCACGATAAAACTTTCCAGGCTGCGGCTGCCGGAACAATCCGGGTAACGGATGCTGATGGACAGGTTTTCTTCGACCAAAAAGTTGAAGAGGGCGATATCTTCCGCATGTGCCAGACTAAAGATGCTCCAATTCAGGATTGGGTTAAACTTGCGGTAAACCGGGCACGTTTATCTGAAACGCCAGCGGTTTTCTGGTTAGATGTTAAAAGAGCTCACGATAGAGAAATTATCGCAAAAGTAAATAAATACCTGAAAGACTACGATACAACAGGTTTGGATATCCGCATACTTGCGCCAATTGAAGCCACAAAATTTACTTTAGAACGCATCCGTAAGGGTGAAGATACCATCTCGGTTACGGGTAATGTGTTGCGTGATTACTTAACGGATTTGTTCCCGATTTTAGAATTAGGAACATCAGCTAAAATGCTTTCAATTGTTCCTTTAATGAACGGTGGCGGTTTATTCGAGACGGGTGCCGGTGGTTCTGCCCCGAAACATATTGAGCAATTTATCGAAGAAGGTTATTTGCGTTGGGATTCATTAGGTGAATTTTTAGCACTTCAGGCATCTTTGGAGCATTTATCGCAAACGCAAAACAATGCAAAAGCACAAACTTTAGCGGATGCATTGGATGAAGCTAACGCGAAATTCCTTGCGACTGACAAATCTCCGGGTAGAAAATTAGGTACGATTGATAACCGTGGTTCTCACTTTTACTTAGCTTTGTACTGGGCAGAGGCTTTAGCAACACAAACAAAAGATGCTGAGTTACAGGCCAGGTTTGCGCCGCTTGCAAAGGCTTTAACTGAAAACGAAGCTAAAATTAATGAAGAGTTAATCGGTGCTCAAGGTAAACCTCAGGAAATTGGTGGTTATTACAACCCTAGTGATGATTTGGCTAGTAAAGCCATGCGTCCAAGTATAACTTTAAATGATACATTGGCTTCTTTGTAAGCAAATATAATATGCTAGACCCCCAATCGAAATGATTTCGATTGGGGGTTTTTAGTTTTTGCAGGTTTTAACTTTTCGAATGATTATGCGTCAATCGGGCTGGTTAAAATGACTTCCCTGGATTCTAATAGCGGTATTAGTTGTCCCACAACTAAATCTTTATAATGTGCAGAATTTCGGTGCTCATCAAGTGCAGCCTCATTTGCATAACCTTCAAATAGTACAATCGTATTAGAGTCTGTATTGCCCTGATGAATTTTATAGAATAAGTTTCCTTCTTCTTTAATACTTTCTGCAGATACGGTTTTCAGTATTTCCAGTATATTTTCTATATTTCCTTCTTTAACTTTCCAGGTTGCAAATACATGGATTGGATTTTGATTTTTCATGTTCTTTTTGATTTTGTTAAGCTTTTACAGATTCTAAAATCACCATCATTTTTTCTGCAACGCCTTTGGCTGATGCAGGGTTTTGACCGGTTACCAGATTACCATCGGCAATGCTGTTTTCTGACCATGGTGTGGCTGCGTGAAAAATTGCTCCCTGATTGCTAAGTGCAGTCTCCAATAAAAATGGAACGTCTGCTTTTGCGTAATTTTCTTCTTCCTCATCTGTAAAGCCAGTAATATTTTTACCACTAACAAGGAATGAGCCATCGCTTAGTTTAACATTCAACAATGAAACCGGTCCGTGGCATACAGCACCTACGACAGCCTTACGCTCATAAGCATCTGCAATAACTTTTTTAAGTAATGCATGCTCTGGCATGTCAACCATTGGTGCTAATCCGCCGGGTACAAATACAGCATCGTACAGTGTATCATTTACATCCGACAATTTCGCCGCGTTTTGCATATCCGCCCAGCCTTGACCTGTTAAAAAAGCCAGATTTGCCGGATCATCTGCAAGATTCAATGCATCCAGATAAGGCGTGTCGCCTGTTAAACTGGCGAAGTCGATTTGGTATCCTGCTTTTGTAAATTCGGCATATGGGTGTGCAACTTCAGGTAAAAAAATACCGGTTCTCCTGTTTTCAGGCCCGATTGAATTTGCATTTGAAACGATAATTAAAATGTTTTTTTTCATGACGCTATCTTTTTATGGTGATGTGTTTTATTTTCTGATGTAAAAATAGAGCATCACCAGGCCCCGGTTAAAGGAGACAAGTCACAAAAAAAGTGTGACTGAAATCACAATCAAAGAATTTAGCTATTTACTGGCTGAATATAATCTGCTGAGTGTTTCCCGACTAACACCCAGGTATTCTGCAATGTATTTTTTCGGAATTCTTTGCATTAGATCGGGATAGAGTTTTGCAAATTCCTCATAACGTTGCTGCGGGGTACTGGATAATAAAGCAATGATTCTTTTTTGCTGGGCTACATAGGCATTGGTCAGTTTTACCCTGAAAAAATGCTCCATTTTATGAAAACTTTCAGACAATTTTTCTCGACCATCGAGTGTAAGGCACAATACTTCCCCTGCTTCCATGCAAATTACATTTGTCGTAGCAGGTTGTTGCCTGAAATAGGAGACATAATCAGACACCCACCAGTTCTCCGTTGCAAATTGAACAATGTGTTCCTTTCCGGAATCGTCCAGGTAGAAGGCCCTGAAAACACCACTCATAATCAGGTATTCAAATTTCACTTGCTCATCTTCCTGAATTATGTATTGATGTTTTTTCAACTTCTTTAAAGTGAAAAACGTTTTTATCAATTTAAAATCTTCATCGCTGATAGGAGCGATGTATTGAATATGGGCGCGGAGTTTTTGCATCATTAGCGGCTAAAATTAAAGTTTATGATTGGAAGTTCATTGGGCAAATCTTTTTTCATCTTCATCCCTGGTCCGAAACATTTTACAATTAAATAAGGTCGTATTCCCGATTATTTTTGCTGGTAATCCTTCGCATAACTTCTTATGCTTTTAGCTTTAATTTCATCATAATATCTGTTTGCTCCTCATCACCGAGTTTAAAAATATGTTTGTCGAATTCAACGAAACCATTTTTCTCGTAAAAACGAATCGCCCGTGGATTTTCTTCCCAAACCCCTAACCATACGAAGTCGGCATTCTTATTTCGCGCTATTTCAATCGCTTTATCATAAAGAAATTGACCAACTTTTTTCCCATGGAATTCTTTCAGAACATATATTCTTTGAATTTCAACGGCCTTGTCGTCTTTAAGTTCCGTTTGCGAGGATCCGAAATTTAGTTTTAAGTAGCCAATAACCTCCTCATCGATTTTAGCAAAGTAAAATTCTGCATTATCATCCTGTAGCTCACGGGTTAATTTTTCGATAGCAAAACCTTCCTCTATATAGGTTTGCAAATTTTCTTCATCATTGTTATCGGCAAAAGTCTCATAGAAAGTTTTTTTAGCAATCTGCTGTAGTTGGCTAACCTCAGTTATTGCTGCTTTTTCAATAGTTATAGTATTCATTTAATCTTGTTAATGTTTCGTTAGACATAAAGCCGATAAGCGTATTGCCTTTCTAAGCCTGTTAAAATCTCTTATTGTTGTCCAGGGTTTCCGGTTGGAATTTTTGACATGTCCATATAAAAAATCTCCCAAGTATGCCCGTCAAAATCTTCAATGGTTCGCTGTTGCATAAAACCATAATCTCTAAGGGTACCAGCTTCTTTTCCTCCGGCTTTTAGCCCGCTTTCAACCATATCGTTGACTTCATCAAGACTATCTAAGGATAGCGAAAACAGTCCGGCTACAGTCGACTTTGTATCAGCGATGGGCTTTGTTGCAAAAGTCGAGAACTTTTCATGAGTTAATATCATCAGAAAAATATTATCACTCCAAACCATACATTTTCCACTGTCGTCAGAAAATTGAGGATTGTTTGTAAAGCCTAATGCTGTATAAAATTCCATTGATTTTTGGAGGTCGCTCACTGCCAGGTTAATGAAAATTTGTTTTGCCATGTTTTTTTAATTAGTTATCCGGTAAATTTCAGTTTATTTAGCTTTTTTTTATGAGCGAATATAAAAGTTTACGGTCTGCTATTAAATTTTAAAATTAATCATATTAGGATAAGACCATCAAGCCGTCGGGTTGTTATGCCCCTAAATAAAAAATAGGAGATACCAATAAATAGCGAAAATAAGGGATTTGGTGATAAAATACACAGCACGGCAGAAAACGGCGAATCAATACTAAACGTTTCTCCAGCATTACATGCCATAGACTATCAGAAATCACACCGGCATGGATTAATATCATTTTTCCATACATCACATCCTCGAATTGACGTCTGTTTTTGGTGCAGATGGTGATGAAATATGCACCTTCATTTGCATAATCCTACGTTGCAAACGGGCTGAGGGTATTCTGTATTTATTATGATATTTATCTGCCATTGATGCGATAGATTATATCATAACTATAAAACAAATTGGTTTACAGGGCTTTATAACAAAAAAGGCAACCAATAATGATTGCCTTTTCTTTCAACGATATTGATTTCTAGTAAGCGCCTAAATAAAAACTTCCTGATTGGTTTTTCAATTTAGCACCTTTGGTAATTGCCTTCGTTTTATAGTTAATGATGTAAAGGTTTCCATCAACGCCATTTGGCGACATTGGAACATAAACATTATCGCCAGCTAAACCGATATTCTGGAACTGGCCAAATGTACCTGTTAAAGCGGTTCCACCGTTTTGTGCCGCGGTAAGTCCCGAATAACCAGCATCCGTTTGTTTTTCAGTTGCTAATCTGGTAGCTGTTCTCGCATTCAAATCTATTAAAGCCAGGTAGCCGCCCGGTACATTGGTCTCCGTAAAAAGAACAATGCCTACACCATCTTTAATATACCGCCAGGCACTGATTGCAACATTGTTCGCAGTACCTAAAGCGGTCTTTAAATTGAAATTATAGCTGTTATCATATTCATTAGTAGATGCGTTGATGCGTAAAATCTGTGAACCAGAAGTTGCAGTCGCCTGGTAAATATTTCCGTCCGTGCCAACATACTGGGTCATGGTACGATAAGAGTGATTGTTTATTTTACTCACAGCAGGATCAGCAAAGATTAACTTTGGGTTGCCTAAGGAAGGATAATCTACAACCAAAGTTGCCGTTCCCAGTTCTCTTGTACCAGAGCTCCAGGTTTGAGCAGTTCCCGCTGTATTAACGCCCGATTTTTTGGTAACATCAGTTCTTGTTAGATTACAACCGATAAAAATTTTAGTTTTAGCAGCATTTAATACAGGAACATCGATACGTCCGATTTGATAACCAGCTTTGGTTTGTTCTGCGGTAAAAGGAATGGTAAATTCTGTTTGACGGGTAATTTGCGGATCATTTAAGTTAAGAACTGCAATTTTAGCGGTGCTTTTAACATCAACAAAATCAGCACCCGCACCTGAAGCTGGCGCTCCTGTAATTACTGATGATGCGAATACCCCAATTCCAACACCATCCGCTGCAATTACCCAACGTGGAGCTGTACCAAGAATGGGTTCAGTATTGACCTCTTCTCGGGTATCTACAAAGTTTTTATCTCCTTCTACTTTATATTTATTGAAAACACCACCATCAGTTCCTGTATATTGAATATTGTATAAGAAATTTCCATTTGCTGAACCTTGAACACGGGCGGTACGTTGAGACCTTAAACCGTAACCATTCGTAAAAACATTCACTTCAAAGTTAGGGTTAGCTGCCTGTTCCGGAGTAATGGCATACGCCATTGTACCACCATTTCCTGCTGTACCTTCTGCATCAGGAAAAGCAGCAGTTAATGTAATGTATTTTCTCGACCAGATATCCGGACCTGAAACACCTGTTGCCGGATGCTCACCACCACTTTTTTTACAGCCGGCTAAAGCACTAATGGCTAACGCAGACCCGAATAATGCGGTTTTTAATAAATTAGTTTTCATATTGTTACTTATTTAAAATTATTTATTGTGTAGTTTAATTTGAAATAAAAGGCTCTGCCAGGTTTTTGAACACCAAAATTGTCGTACACCTCTGCATTAAGCATGTTTTTGCAATCTAGACTGGCAACAAGTTTTCCACTTGGGAAACGATAGCTCGCACCTAAATCATGGGTAAATTGATTGGGGGTTGTAAACCATTCCGATTCAATCCAGATGGTGCTAAATGATGCAACATATCCAGCATTATAGTAGACGTTCATCACCGATTTCTTTTGGAGAAGGTTGTTGAAACGATATTGTATATTTCCATTTACGGTGAAGAAAGGTTCGTTGGGAACCTGTTTATTATATAAGCTATTTGGATTTCCTCTTTCATCGAGTTCAACCTTGTATAGAGAATTGAATTTTGAAAAATTAACCATAGCATTGAGCTTATTATCGTAGATGTAATTTACTTCGGCTTCGAAGCCGATAGATTGTGTTTTCGACAGATTTACAAACTGGGTAACCTGGATATCTTCTACCTGATTTTCACGTCCCTCTATTACGGGATCGATGCGGGTTTGCTGAATGATTTTATCATATCCGTTTCTCCAGAAAGCATTTCCATATAAGGAGAACTTATGTTTGTTGGAAGTCGTAAAATTATAGCGTCCGCCGAGGTTGTAATTAATTGCCAGTTCGGGCAAAATGTCAGGGTTTGCCAGCAGGTTGTTTTCCGGCTCGCCGTAAATATGTCTATCCGTTGGCATTATGAAAGATTTTTCGGCTGATAAAATCAGAAATCCATTTTGTATTGCTTCGTAAGATAGTGTGCCTCCAAATCCTTTGTTGTCCCGTGTTGTGCTGCTGTTCTGGTAAACCAGTGCGCCGTTCACTTCGTTAACGGGTCGATTTTGATCCGTTTTATATATGGCGTATTTTCCGAAAATGTTAGTTTTCAGCTTTCCATTAAAGAGTTCTGCTTCATAGTTCGCTGCAAAAATATTCGTGGTTAAACCATTTAATGTTATCCATCTGCTTCGTTCCGGGATAAGAAGATCCTGGTCATTCCGGTCAGATTGTTCGAACTTATGATTTAACGAAACATGGTGGCCAGAAACAATTGTGTATGCTAAATTAGAACGGATGTTGGAGATTTTACGTTCGATGTTACTCATCACAGCTAAACCTTGCTGACCCTGGCCTGGGCTGTAACCGTAAGTTTCTGGCGGACCTTCAGAATTTTTAACCAGCAAGGTGCCATCCCAATTGTATCGTAAACTTACCGTATCTTCTAAATAGGTGCTTCTTCTACTGTGAACAGCATTAACCGTAAGTGTCAATCCATCTAACAGGAAGTTGTTTTTATTATAATTCAGGCTGAGTACATTGGCGTTATATTGATTAAATCGTCCAAAATAGGGTTTCGTCATGGTTATCCCGTGAGGAATCTGTTTGTATGAATCAGAGATATTATAACCTACAAAGAATTGATCGGCCCATTTAACATTGGTAAAACCAGCTTCAAACAGGCCACCCACAGTTTCAAATTCATCATTCGGTCGTTTGGTTCGGTAGTTTCTTATGATTCTTCCGCCAGGCAAAGTATATTTTGAAAACTTTCCCCACATTTCATAATTATTATCCGAATGGCTGTAGAACCCTGATGCCCTTGCTGTAAAACCATTTTTTTGATTGCGATATAATGCGCTTACGTCTGCTCTGTAAGTGTTAAAGGATCCATAAGAAACTGCCGCAGTAATGTTATTTGCAGAAGCATCTTTTTTCATGATTACATTGATAGCGCCGCCAACATAGTTGCCACTTAAATGTGATGGAAGAACACCTTTATATACCTCAATGCGTTCAATCATCGCTGGGGGTATATTATTCAAATTGAACGAAGAGCCATAGGTTGAAATTTCGATTCCATCCAGAAACAAACCGATTGTACTGCCCGACATCCCGTTTAAATTATATTCGATAGGAGCACCTTCGCCACCATTCTGACGTACACGAACTCCAACCGCCCGATCTAAAAGTTCATTGGTAGTCAAGTTTCTTAGCGACGCTTCTTTGGTTTCTATGATTGACATTGCAAAGCCACTGGTCTCCATTTTTCGCTTTTCGGTTTTACCAGATACGCTAACATCCTGCAAATTTCGATGGGCAACTTCTTTAACTTTTGTATTGAAAGTTACCGATGGGACGTTAATCGTTAACATTTGAGTTTTGCTTTCGCTAACTACAGAACTTATTATAATTGTGTACGTGCCATATTTCAGGTCCTTAAGTTCATATTTTCCATGCTCGTCGGTCATTGTACTGCGATTCAGCTCTTTAACACGAACTGTTGCACCATCCATCGGCTGATTATTATTGTTGGTTATTTTTCCCGAAAGAGTGGCTGTCTGCGCAATCGCGTCGATAGAAAAGCAGAATGAAAAAAGGAATAATAGCGTTGTCTTCATTTGTTTTTGTAACTTTTTTAAGTTCTTCTTTAGAATAGGTCTTAATAAGAATAACTTTGCGCAAAGATAAAATCTGAATATGACGCAATCAGAAGAAATAACAACGCTAAAGGGAGAATCTCAGCAACCAGTAGAAAGTGTATTCTCTTACAACAAAAACATAGAAGTTAGTTTCAGGACTTCAATTGAAGACAGACGCAAAATTGAAATCAGGCTAAACCACTCAAATATATCAGAGACAGCAACTTTTCAAATGATTTTCGTACTCAAAGGAAGTATGCAGGTTACAAATTGTGATTCCAACAATGTTGTTGCCAAAATAGATAGTCACCAACACAATCTTTGCCGGCTGCCATTTAAAACGACCAGAATGTTGGTTAACATGGCTGACGACATGTTGTTAATTAATGTTAGCGATGCTTTTTTAAAAAGATTTTTACCGACTGAACATATTGCTTATACACTGTTATTTGATGAAAAGTCAAAAAATGATCCCATAACATTATCTCCAATTAACCTGCAGATTACCCCAGAAATAAGCGCAGTTTTGCAAAAACTAGGGCATTTTACCGATAGTGCTTTTTCAGATCAGCTTTTGTTAGAATCAAAAGCCATTGAGCTTCTAGCATTACAGATGGTACAATTTGAACAACTTCAGCATAGAGAAGCGCCGGTAAAACTCAAAAAAACTGAGATGGACAGGATGCATGAAGTACGCGAGATTTTGCTCAATCAATCCGAAGATAAGCTTTCTTTACGAGCGCTTGCTCATTTGGTGGGTACAAATGAATTCAATTTGAAACGTGATTTCAAAGCCATGTTTGGGAAAACCGTTTTCGGTTATCTTAATCAATATAAAATGGAAAAGGCCAGAGCGATGTTGATTGACGAGGATATTACTGTTTCAGAAATTTCAAAAAGGATGGGCTATAAACACGCTACTCATTTCACAAGCGCCTTTAAAAAGTATTTCGGTTTCTTACCGAACAAAATTAAAACAGGTAAGTTATCGGTGTTAATTTTCTTTGAAGATTTTATTGCGTTTTTAGAAAATCTGAATTTAACAATGATTTAAAATTCAAATTATAAAAGCCGCATATGCAAACCATCTGTTTGCATCTTTGTTACTTTGTTATACATTTAAAACAACAGGAGATCAATATCATGGCAATCAACGAAAACAAAGGATCTGGAGATAAAATACACAGCACGACAGAAAACGGCGAAGTTAATAAGGAAAACTTGTCATTTGATGAGCATAAACAAAGTTACGAGTTTGATGTGAAAGGAACAGAGCCTGATTACGATCACCCGATGGGCTATGAAACCGTTTCTGAAGGTGCTGTTGATGATAATTCGACTTATGATGAGGCAAACCCTTATGTGGGCGATGAATATGCAAGTGAGGAGGAAATTGCAGATGACAAACTGGAAGAACTAGGCATGCACGTCGATAATGGGGAAAGTGTTAAATTAAATCCGGAAGATGAAATTTTAGCCCGTACACCTGAAGATGACCGTGATGATTTAGATGAAGAAGGTTATCCGATTAATGATGAACCTAGCGCAGTTTAACAATTTTAAGTTTTCAGTTGGCTTAATTGCCGACTGAAAACTGAAAAGATTAACCCAAAACAACCAACTGTAAGGCCCTGACTACGGATTAATATCCAAGTTAAAACGGCGTCTTAATTCATCCAGTTTCGGATTCTTCTTTACCAGGTAATCGTACTTTTCACGGTTACCATAGAGCCGGTTTTCGATTTTTCTTTCCATTTGTCTATAGGTAACTTCTATACCAAAATTCTTTAACTCATTTCTTAGATAGTTTAAAAGTTCTACGGATTCTTTTTGTACAAATTGTTCCTGCGTTTTACTTTCTACCGAAATTTCGATGACTTCAGGATTAAGCAGGGTAGGCGTAAAATTATTTAAGATTGTGAAAAGATTTATCTTATCAGTTGCCTTTAGAATTTGAATATAGTTGTTCCAGACTTCCAGTAATCGCTCATAAGTAAAAGCCGCTCTGGCTTCACCGGTCGCTTTTTTCGGGCCCGATTCTTCTTCTCCGCTGGCAAGGCGTTCTAAATCATTCAGGGACGGAATAAGCGTACCTGCCGGATTTTTTTTAGGAATATTAATGCTAATCGAAGTCGTAGAAGAAACCGGATTAACGCTTGGTATTTCTATTGAAGGATGGTGGTTTTCAGATTGCGGAAGCATTTCGCTTTCCGCTTTAGTCTTTGGTCTTTCTGCTTGTGAAGAATCTTCGCTTTCAGCTACAGTCTTAATGCTTTCTGCTTTTTCAGCTACGACATTAGTTTTTTTTTTATCCTGATCTGAATCAGTTGCTGTGTTACTAGGGCTTAATGGTTGCTGGGCTAAATGGACGACTGAGCGTATATGGCACATTTTTATGAGTGCCAACTCCACCTGAAGACGTTGATTTTTGGAATTTTTATAATTTAAATCGCAGGCATTGGCCAGGTTAAGTGCCGTAAGCAAGAATGATAATTCTGTTTGCCTGCATTGCTCCAGGTATTTTTGCTTAATGTTTTCACTTACTTCCAAAAGCTTTATCGTAGCTGAATCTTTTCCGACTAATAAATTACGGAAATGAGAAGCCAAGCCATTGATGAAATTATTTCCGTCAAAACCATTATTTAAAATTTCGTCGAACAGCAGTAAGGTATTGCTTACGTTTGCCGCTGTTAAATAGGAGGTCAGTTTAAAAAAGTAATCGTAGTCTAAGATATTCAGGTTGTCGATTACCGATTTATAAGTGATGTTTTTATTGGAATAACTGGCAATCTGATCAAACATGGAAAGCGCATCACGTAAACCGCCATCGGCCTTTTGTGCTATGATGTGCAAACCATCCGGCTCAAAGGCAATGTTTTCACGCTGGGCAATTGTTGCTAAATGATTGGAAATATCCTCAACCTGAATGCGGTTAAAATCAAAAATCTGACAACGGGATAAAATCGTTGGCAGGATTTTGTGCTTTTCTGTTGTCGCAAGAATAAAAATGGCATACGAAGGTGGTTCTTCCAAAGTCTTCAGAAAAGCGTTAAACGCATTTGCTGAAAGCATGTGAACCTCATCAATGATGTATATTTTATATTTACCGGCTTGAGGAGGTATTCTGACTTGTTCTATTAAACTGCGGATGTCATCAACTGAATTGTTCGATGCGGCATCTAATTCATGAATGTTGAAAGAATGGCCGGTTTGAAAAGAAACGCAATTTTCGCATTGACCGCAAGCTTCAATTTCTGCTGTAGGATTTGTGCAATTGATAGTTTTTGCAAGGATGCGGGCGCAGGTTGTTTTACCAACTCCACGCGGTCCGCAGAATAAAAATGCCTGCGCTAACTGGTTGTTTTTAATGGCATTTTTTAAAGTCCCGCTGATATGCTGCTGACCAACAACGGTTTCAAACGTTGCCGGGCGGTATTTGCGGGCAGAAACAATAAAATTTTCCATTGGGACGAAAATAGGAAAATTTTACGGAGTTGAAATGTGGAAAATTTGAATGTGGAAAAGTTGGTCAGAGCATTCTTTTAAATTGATTTACATAGGATAGCCGTTAAGACTGCCATTGCTTAACGGTTCGCTACGAAGCTGGTAGATAATGAAGCCGGTAATAAATACAGCAACAAGCAAGACAATGATGAACCAGTCGATTTTACTTAACTTTTTCATAAGTGATATTTTATTTTATATAACTACATCACTTTTGGAAAAGTTTAAAATTTTAACGAAATATATTTCAGCACAGATTATTTAATAACTGCTTTCAATTCGCGCCTGTACTGAGATGCGCTTTTTCCTGTAAACTCTTTAAATAATTTATTGAAGTGACTGAAATTATTAAAACCACTTTCGAAACAAATATTCGAAATGCTTATTGGTTTTTCCGCCAAAAGCTTCGATGCATGTACAATGCGGTATTCGTTTACAAATTTGGTGAAGGTTTTTTTAGTGATTTTTTTAAAATAACGACAAAAAGAAGGTACGGTCATACTCGACATTTCTGCAATCTGTTCCAGGCTGATTTCCTCTAAAAAATGATCCTTCACATAATTAAAGACCATATTGATGCGGTCATTATCCTGCACCTGCATTTCGAGTGAGAAGTTTTGTGCATTTAATAGTTTGTAATCAGATGCCTGCTCCAATTCCCGTAATACACCTAGAAGTGCCAATAATTTCTCAAGGGGCCAGGCATTATGCATTTTTTCTAAAGCCGGGCCAACAAGCCTCATTGTGTCTTTGCCAAAAGCGATACCATATTTAGCCTTTTCAAACAAGCTTGCTATTCCTTTAGTTTCCTTAAGCGTTAAAAACTCGGTTCCTAAAAAGTCGGGTTTCATTTGTATAACGACTTCTGTTTTATTACCCGTATTAGTATCCGTGAAGCCACAATGCGGCAAATTGCTGCCAATCAGAATTAAATCGCCATCCGTATAGTAGGAAACATGACTGCCAATTTGCCGTTTTCCGGAGCCGCCATTTACAAACACCATCTCAATCTCTGGATGGTAATGCCATAAGTGAGCTTTATTGTTGGTATTTTCTACATATTTAGAATAGTAGAAAGAGCTTCCAAACGAAGGTTCAACAACCTCGTAACTGGGTCTTATTTTTTTCATTTATAATTGAAATTAATAATTAAAATATGCTTAATTGTTAGCGAATTATCATAAATATTGTTTTTAGGGTAATATAGCATATTAATTGGAAAATATGCAATCATCTATGTGCATGAAACCGCAGTAATTTAGCATTATCAAATAATTACAAACCCAATAAAATTATTGATTATGAAAAGTTTACTAAAAATCAGTCTAATTGCAGCAACAATGTTCACTGCTTCTGCAACATATGCAAACGATGGTATTTACACACTTGATGTTAAAAGTGAGGATGCTAAAACAATCCGTTTTTCTATAGATAAAGCATCTGATATTAATTTATCGATCAGAGAATTAAACAACGAGGTTTTATTTGAAGAAAGCATACATTCTGCAGGTGCTGCTTCGAAAAGTTATGATTTAAGCGCACTGCCTAATGGAGAATACGTGCTTAATGTAGAATCTGATGCTAAACTTGCAACTTACACCATTGTAATTGCGAACGATAAAGCTGTTGTTTCCGTTCCAAAAATTACTGAACTTTTAAGACCTGTTCTCACCAAAGATCAATCAGTGCTTACACTTTCCTTAGATAATGCTGCAAAAGGACCTATTCAGGTGCAAATTTTCAATGAGTACAATGATGAGCTTTATAGTGAGACTTTTACTGATAAAGCCAAGTTGGTTAAGAAATTTGACACAGCTAAAACTTATGGTAAAGAATTAACCTTCCTGGTTAAATCAAACAATCAGGAAATTGTTAAAACCATCGCAATTCGCTAATTTCATTAAATATCAAAATTGATTAAAGGGCTGTCTAAAGACGGCCTTTTTTTATGATGTATGGTTTAAAACTATAACAGCCTAATTTTTGGTTTTTAGTTAAATTTAAATGATAATTTTGTAATTAAAGGTTTGATTTTAAGAAATATATTGTTAATTTTGCGTCCCCGTAATATACCTCGGGCTTAAATAAAAATAAATTTATATAACAATGAATCAGTACGAAACTGTTATCGTTCTAACCCCGTTGTTATCAGAAGAAGTAGCGAAAGAAGCATTAGCTAAATTCAAAACCATTCTTACTGATGGCGGTGCCGAAATTGTCCACGAAGACAATTGGGGTTTGAGAAAATTAGCGTATCCGATCGCTAAAAAATCTAACGGATTTTTCAATTTAACCGAGTATAGTGCTCCAGGAGAATTGATTGCTAAATTAGAATTACAATTAAAACGCGATGAGCGCGTGTTACGTTTCCTAACCATCAGGTTAGATAAACATGCGGTTGCTTATAACGCAAAAAAACGCAGCGGTGCGTTTAACAAAAAAACTAAGGAGGTTGCAGCGTAATGGCGAGAGAACAAATTCAATACGTTACTGCCCCTAAAGTAGAGGATAACCGTAAAAAATATTGCCGTTTCAGAAAAAACGGAATCAAGTACATTGATTATAAAGACGCAAACTTTTTGTTAAAATTTATTAACGATCAAGGTAAACTATTACCACGCCGCTTAACTGGTACATCGTTAAAATTTCAACGCAAAGTGGCTCAGGCTGTTAAACGTGCTCGTCACATCGGTTTGTTACCATTCGTTGCTGACCAATTAAAATAAGGAGGATTTGATATGGAAATTATTTTAAAACAAGATATTAAATCTTTAGGTGAAAAAGACGATATCGTTACGGTAAAACCAGGTTATGGTCGTAACTACTTAATACCAAAAGGATTTGCATCTTTAGCTACGGTTTCTGCAAAGAAAGTTTTGGCTGAAAATTTAAAGCAAGCTGCCTTTAAACAAGATAAAATTAAGAAAGATGCTGAAGGTGTTGCAGAGCGTTTAACGGGTGTTAAACTTTCTATCGGCGCTAAAGCTGGCGAAAGCGGTAAAATATTTGGTGCAGTTAACACTATCCAGATTGCTGAAGCATTAAAAGCACAAGGCTTTGATGTAGATCGTCGTCGCATCACTTTCGAAACTGAACCTAAATTTGTTGGTGAATACACGGCTAATTTAAACTTGCACAAAGAAGTAAAAGTTCAGGTTCCTTTCGAAGTAATTGCTGAATAAGCATTCTTTAGTGAATCATAAAAAAGTCCTTTCAACCGAAAGGACTTTTTTTATGCTGTAAAATGTGAGATAGAAAATGGGAAATGGATGATGCAAATAGATTGAGGTTTCATCTCACATTTTCCATACATCCTTATTATCCCTTCGGCGTAGTTGGTCTGATTTCCACCTTACTCGGCAAGGTCCTGGCAGGCATTGCTAGCAAATCGACCACTAATTTCCCCATATCTTCCGGCTGTATTTTCCATGCGTCATCTTCTGCATTGGGATTGTGCTCATTAAAGTGACTGGCGACCGAGCCCGGCATTATCGTACTGACTTTTACGCCATACTTTCTTAAATCCAGCATAACAGATTGGGTAAAACCGGTTAACCCGAATTTGCTTGCATTGTATGCGGAGCCACCTGCAAAAAAATTAGTTCCCGCCAAACTGGAAATGGTTATGATTGTACCCCGGTTTTTTTTGATTTCCTCAACTGAAGCCCTAATGCTGTAGAATACACCGGTCAAATTTGTATCTATAATGTCGTTCCATGATTCAACTGTTAGTTCGTCTATAGGGGCAAAATGACCAACTCCGGCATTTGCAATGAGCACGTCCAATTGTCCCCATTTTTCAATTATCAGATTTATGGCATCTTGTTGCGATTTAAAATCCTTAACATCTGCTTCTATCGCAAGTACATCGCCATATTCAACCAGCTTTTCAGCTGCTGTATTGGCTGCGTTTATGGTTCTGCTGGTAATGGCCACGTTATACCCATCTTTCAATAGGGCTTCTGCGATTCCAAAACCTATACCTTTACTACCTCCCGTTACAAGGGCTACTTTTATGCTCATGTTATTTCTTTTTCATTTAGTAACCGATAACACCTGATTAGGTTTTACTTTTTTTTAAGGTGCGACAAATCTTTTAATTCAACTTTTCTGAAATCAATTGGTTGCCCCTCACTTTGTAATGCAATAAAACCTTCTTTTAATAATTTTCCGTCGATTTTAATTTTTGGATCGTAGTTGTTGGCAACACCGCCGCCAATTTGTGGTTTGGAATATTGCAGTACAGTATGGCCATTAATGATATGGGTTATCAGCGAGTCGCCCAGTACGATAAGTTCTGCACGAACCCATTGATCGCCATCATAAGTTTTTGAGGTCGAATTCAGGCAGTGGGAATCTGCAATTTTTCCTTTGTAAACCACATTTGTGCCCGGAGAACACATATTTCCGGTTGGTCTTGGCTTTCCGTCGCCCAAGCCGCCCAGAAATTGCATTTCTATAGATATCGGCCAATCCTGTTCTTTAGGCATTGTCTTTGGATCCTGGGAATGAAACATGACCCCGCTGTTCAGGAGCGTATAATCGGGTGCGCCTTTCTGTAATTTTCCTACAAAGCGGTATTCCACCACTAAATGATAATAGGAAAAGGGAATTTTATAATACAAATGACCAAACTGATCATTAAAATCACCGTATTGATCATAGCGCACTTTTATCATTCCATCTTCTACACGAAATGTATTACCGTAGTTTTCCTGGTAACCGTGATGGTGAATTTTTACATTCCAGTCTTTAATGTCTTTACCATTAAATAAGGAAGTCCATTTTTTATTGGAATTTGGAAGTTTATTCCTGTTTGCGCTACAGCCAAGCAAGGCGATAAGGAATGTGCAAAGTATTAGATTCTTCATCCTGGTTATTTTGTGGCAAATTAGAAATAATATCTAAAGGAGGAAATGTTTGCGGTGTAAAATCGGAATTGAAACGAGGTTATATCAAAGAGATTTACACTGGCCCGTAACCAAATTATTTTGATACGTCGTCATTCTCCAAATCAATTTGGAAATCCTAATGCTTGAAGAGCGTTTTAAGTTTCCCGCCTTTGCAAGATCCGATAGCAATCGGATGACGGAATATGAAATAAAATTATTGCCTTAATTAGATTTTAATTTGAGACAGCCTCATTCTATTTTTTCGGGCAAGATTATTTACATTTGAACCTATGGCGAAAACCCGTAATCAAAGAGCTAAAGTCAAGACAAGGCATCCCATATTAAAAAAAATAATTAACATCACTACGAAGGTATTTATATACTTTTTACTCGTGTCGGTATTCTGGGTGATTGCTTTACGCTTTATAAATCCGCCGATAACCTTACTTATGGTTTTGCGTAATATTGAGCGAAAAGCAGATGGCAAACCATTTAAAACCGAAAAAGAATGGGTTAAATTTGAAGACATTTCTGATAATATGAAACGGGCTGCAGTATCCGCGGAGGATCAATTGTTTTTAAAGCATATCGGTTTCGATTTAAAATCAATAGAAAAAGCTTTCGCCAGTAATGCCAGGGGTAAAAAAGTGAAAGGCGGAAGTACAATCTCACAACAAACTGCAAAAAACGTTTTTTTATGGCCGGGCCGATCCTGGGTTCGAAAGGGATTTGAAGCCTATTTCACCTTATTGATAGAAATTTTCTGGAGTAAAGAGCGGATTCTTGAAGTGTATCTGAATGTAATAGAGATGGGAGACGGTATTTATGGTGCGGAAGCCGCTGCCCGGGCTTACTATGGCAAATCATGCACAAAATTGAGCAGGAACCAGGCTGCATTAATTGCCTCATGCTTTCCTAATCCACGCAGGTGGACACCAGAGAATGCAACACCTTACATCAGGCATCGCCAATATCTTATATTACGAAATATGAGACGGCTTGGGCCCCTTGACTTTTAGTTTATACCGGAGTTTTTAACGCAGCTATGAATTTAATTTATAAATTAAACCAGGGTTTAATCATGATCCTTATTCCACTTCACTTTTAACTCCCCATTTTCATCAGTAGCCTTAAGGTGCAGAACAATGCCTTTCATTCGGGCTTCCCGCTTTTGCTGGCGGTCTAAATTTTCATCTCCTTTAGGGTTTCTTAGCGGAATATCCATCGCAATGTTGGTTCCTGATGATATACCATAGGTGCCTTTAACGTTAAGATTCAATACGCTTGAATTAATTTGCATCGGGCTTATTTCTATTTTATCGCCTTTAATGTTCAGTGTTCCATCAAGATTATTAATCCTTATATCGGATAAGTTCCTGTTTGCGAAGGCGAGTTTACCTACTTTCTCTAAAGGTTCGAAATTTACCAAAGCCGCATTTTTAAGGTTAAAGATGACCTTTCCATTTATGGAGCGTGGTAATATTTTTCCAGTATGCGATATTCTTCCTCCTACATCAACCAGGGATGATAAATAGCCCTTTAGATTTTTATTGGTAATGCTTTTTTGCCCAAAATTATCGAAAGAATAGAAAAAGTCGGATACACTTACATGGCTTATTTTGGAATTAATTTTAAAGCGGTTTGATGCTGCTTCCTGAATAATATTGCCATTTAGAGCCAGTAAGCCGCCCGCATGCTCAACGCTTATTTTATTAAAGTAAATGCCGGCTCCACGGAGTGCAATGTCCGCATTCAGATTCCTCGCTGTAAACTTATCATATATGGCTTTACCCACAGTCAAATTTATATTCATTTTTGAGACCTCCAGCACATTACTTAAATCTCTTGACGCTGTTTTTATCGAATTTGTTGATGATTTGGTCTTTCTCACACTTCTCGGTCCTAAAAACGGCAAGAATTCATTCAGGTAAAGTTGCGGACTATTCATTTTTAAATTCACGATAATTTTATCCGGGTCTGTATAGTATAGGTTTGCGAAATTTGCAATATTGCAATCTACATTAAGTTCACTTTTGCCAAGTTGAAAATGACCGTTTTGGATAGATAAATCATTTTGATTAAAATTGATACTCAGCGCACTTTTAACTAAATGCAGTTTACGCGGTATGTATAAAATATCGGCATTTGAAACCTGAATCTTTCCCGACACAACGGGCTTAGTAAAACGGAAGTTATCAATGTCTGCCTTGCAATATAAACTTAGGTTAGCAGTTCCGTCTTTAAATTCAAAATCGTTCGTCGCAAATGAATTGTTTAAATTGGTCAATGGGAATTGCGAGGTTACCAGCCCTGTAGCAATGGGTTTCGCCAGGTTTGTAACAGTAAAGGTATCTACTTTCAATGGAGCGTTAAAATACCTTGCCGTAAGCCGATAGAATTTTATGGCAGAATTTTCATCACCTATGATACCCTTTATCGTATCCTGATTGGTAAAAGTGCCGTCAAAACTGGCAGAAGTCAATTTGCCGGCAGGGATGCCAACAATGTTGTCTCTTACTTTGATACCAACCTTAATCAGCGGATCGCCATACTTGCCCGATCCGTCGTCGATAATGTTACCCCTGATGTCTATTGGCTTTTCAATACTGAATTTCAAAAGTTTTGAAGAAATATTAGGAGACAACAATAGCGCAACATCTTTGAAAAGGATCTGATCAACTGCAATACTAATATTGAAACCGGAGTTTGCTAAGTCTATTTTGGCACCTATTTTAAAAGGGTGACCTCCTATTTTAAGTTCTTCCGGGTCTAAGATAACGGCATCAAGTGCTCTGCTGTAATGCGCGGAAAGGGTTCCGTCAAGCATTTTATCTTTTAAGAAACTTCCTTTTCTTGTATTGAATGCAAAACTGTTTACCAGTGTTTTCAGCTTGATTTGCCCGGTCCAGCCGCTATCCGGATACTTCAATCTGCCCTGGATCTGGTCGATTTTGAAATTAAATAGTTTAAAACGTTTCTTATTGTCTACAACCAGGCTAACCTTATTGAAGTCAATTTTTTTAACGGCAAAGTCCGAGGATGTGGAGGAAGATTTATTCTCAGCCTTTTTTTTGCTCTTGAAGATGCTGGTATTGCTGTAGCCATTAGAATCGGTGTAAATGTAGATCGAAGCGTTGTTAAGCGTTATTTGATTGATGTTTACAGCACCTACGAAGAGTGATAAAACATTCAGGGAGACGTCGATGTCTTTAGCTTTGAGCAAATCATGCTTATGCATGTTCCAAAGACTGTCCCTTAATAAAACGTCGTTTAAGGAAACTGAAACACCCGGGAAACCTTTAAGTAATGTAGGCTCCATACTTGCTGCGGTTATTTTACCGTTCAGGTTTTTGTTTAATTGCGCTAATATTGAAGCTAAAATTTCCTTTTTGTTTCTGCTGATGTAAAAAGCGCCTGCAAGCCAGGTTAATAAAATCAAGAAGAAAGCAACCGATAAGACTTTTAAGGAGATTTTGAGCCAGCGCTTCATATATATTGTTTGATGTAACAATATAATGCTTTTTGCAGCTAATTGTTTGGTAGATAGCTAAAATAATCTTTACCTGTTCTGGAGCTCAACGGAAGAACTAACGCAGGAGTGATTTTAGATCCTGATGGTATTGAGATGTTCGGAATTGTGTGATGGAGAAATCGGCTAATTTATGTTTGTAAAATGGGTCTTCCATCAGGATTTTTTTTAATGTCGGTTCATCCTCCGCTAACGCTAAAATGATTCCGCCTGTTCGTGGCACCTTGCGACCTGAAGCAATAAAAATATCCATTGTATAATATTTATTCAGGTACTCAATGTGTGCAGCCATGTGTTTATCCAATTCTTCAAGTGGTACGATGTATTGCAGATCGACTATGAACATAGCCCTTATAATAAATGTGCAAACACTGTAGAATGCCAGCTGTTTTTGAAAGGTACTTCCCATCTGGTTTCCAGCTCCTCAAGGTTTTGTACCATATTATTAAAAACAATTGTTTCGGGAGTTATCTTTTTAATATTTATCAGGGTTTCAAAATCTTCTTTATTTTGTACATGGACCTCCCCGTCAATTTTATATGCAATGTTGAAACGGTTGAACAAGTCTACATGGAGCGTTTGTTCAATTTCTTTTATCAATCGCACCGAGCTGTCGATAGAACAGCCTGTCACGTTGGCCTGACTTTCATCGACGGTTAATATAATAAAATAGCCATGCCTAACTTCTGCTTTTGCCATTAATTCATGGCCATGGGCTTTCCACTGTTGTGTAAAGGCTTTAAGCTTAGTCAAAATTTCAGCTTCTTCAGCAGGAGTGAATTTTCTATTGCTCTGGTATATCCAAATTCGCGATTGTGGAGAAAAAATCATAAACAAAATTACCAATTTAATTAACTTGGTGACATAAAAACGCTGGTACTATGAAAAAGTTTACAATTTGCTTGAAATTGCTCTCAATTCCTGCGATTTGTGTGTTTTTAACCGCATTTTCTGTTCATGATTCACTTGAGGAATATGCGATGTTTCTTCAGAAAAGCTTCACAGAACATTATGATTCAAGTAAAGAAAGCACTGTTGTAAAAAAGTATGAATTAAATGTTACCAACACCGGGTTTTGCAGGTATAAACGTTATTTCAACAACGGTAAAATAGAGTATTTTGCATTTAAATTAGCAAAATTCAGGGATCTAGATTATTATGGAACCACAAAAGCCGGCCTGTTATATTTAAGGACCAAAAATGACGATGTTATTGTTCAAACCTATAACGACAAAAATGGCGATGTAGATTCTATGGCCACCTGTGTGGTAATTCCGCTTAAAAATATAGAGGCAGAAGATTTGAATCAAATCAGGCAAAACCTGACAAAGATTACCAAGCCCTAATTAAATTATAAACCGTTTGCCCTGGCCGTAATTTCGGCGATATCCAATACTTTAACATCCTGTTCTCTATCTTTAAGTTTAATGCCATCACTCAGCATGGTCATACAAAACGGGCATCCTGCAGCGATTACTTCAGGATTCGTTTGTAAGGCTTCATCAATACGCTCCACGTTGATGTCTTTATTTCCTTTTTCGGGTTCTTTAAACATTTGTGCACCACCTGCACCGCAACATAAACCATTGCTTTTGCAACGTTTCATTTCAACCAATTGCGCGTCTAAAACTTCCAAAGCTTTTCTCGGAGCTTCGTAAATTCCGTTGGCCCGGCCTAAATAGCATGGATCGTGATAGGTTATTTTCCGTCCCTTGAAACTTTCGCCTCCTTCGGCTTTCAATTTGCCTTCATTAATTAAATCCTGTATTAATTGGCTATGGTGAATAACTTCATAAGTACCGCCTAAGCCCGGATATTCATTTTTAATTGTATTGAAGCAATGTGGACAACCTGTAACTATCTTTTTTATGTTATAGGCATTCAATACCTCAATATTGGTCATCGCCTGCATTTGAAAAAGGAATTCATTTCCTGCTCGTTTTGCAGGGTCGCCGGTACAGCTTTCCTCTGTGCCTAACACAGCATATTTTATCCCAACATGATGCAGAATTTTACAAATGTCGCGGGTGATTTTTTGTGCTCTTTCATCATAACTTCCTGCGCATCCCACCCAGAATAATATTTCCGGCTCTTCGCCTGCAGCCATCAACTCGGCCATTGTAGGGACTTTAAATTCCATATCGTTGTATCAAGTATTTAGTATCAAGTATCAAGTATCAAGTATCGAGTATCAAGTATCGAGAGGCGTGATAGAATGATGTTTATATATAAGAGTTAACTATCAATTTTCCTCTGCCCAGTTGAAACGGTCGGCAGGTGAATATTTCCAGGGTGCCTGGTTATTTTCTATATTTCCCATCATGGCATTAATACTTGCCGGGGCCTGCGATTCTTCCATTACCGCGAATCGGCGTAATTCCATGATGATTTGTAGGGGGTCGATGTTTACCGGACAAGCTTCAACGCAGGCGTTACAGCTTGTACAAGCCCATATTTCTTCTCTTGAAATGTAGTCATCCAAAAGAGATTTTCCATCCTGGTGGTCTACACCATGTATGTCAATATTTTTACCTACTTCAGCAACTCTATCCCGGGTATCCATCATGATTTTCCTGGGTGATAAAAGTTTACCTGTTATGTTTGCAGGGCATACAGAGGTACATCTTCCGCATTCAGTACAGGTATAAGCATTCATCAGGTTTACCCAGTTTAAATCGGTTACATCTTTAGCGCCAAATTTTCCTGGTTCAGTTTCTGCAGGAACGAAGGAAGGATCTAACATCGCTTTTACCTCATTGGTAACCGAAGCCATATTTGTAAACTCACCTTTTGGTTCGAGGTTTGAGAAATAGGTATTTGGAAAAGCGAAAAGAATGTGGAAGTGCTTTGAATAAGGTAGGTAATTCAAGAATGCCAATATGCCGATGATGTGAAACCACCAGCAGCCTCTCTCCAGAATAATTAGCGAGTTTTCTGTGTTTGGCAGGATGTTGATCAAAAACTGACTAACCGGGAATGAACCCGCACTAACATAATGGCCGGCGCCAAGGCTTTGAAGTTTTGCATCTGCAGCATTCATCAGAAGAAAAGCAGACATTAATAAAATTTCTGTTATCAGGATATAGTTTGCGTCGGATTTTGGCCAGCTGGTCATTTCAACGCCTCTGAAACGTTTTAATTTCAAAATATTCCTGCGAACGAGGAATATAGCACATGAAAGCCAAACCGTAAGCGCCAGGATTTCGAAAGAGCCAATTAGAAAATCGTATAGCCCACCCATACCGTGAAAAATACGATGTGTACCGAAAAGGCCATCAATCATAATTTCTAAAACCTCGATGTTGATGATCACAAAACCAACATAAACGAAGAAGTGAAGAAAAGCAGGGATAGGGCGAACGACCATTTTCGACTGACCGAATGCAACACGTAACATCGTCATTAACCTTTTTTGAGGTTGGTCGTAATGGTTTATGGCTTTACCCAAACGGATGTTGCGAATAATTTTTCGGGAATTAACCGTAAACAGCGCTATAGCTGCCAGTGTAAGTAGGAGAAAAAGGATTTGACTTACCATGTATTTTAGGTTTGTAGCGCTAAATTAGGATATTTAATTTAAATAAATTACTATGCATGCATAAAAAAAATAATTAATAATTACTGTTTATAACGATTCTAAGTTTGACTGAATACGGGGCTGTAAAAGCATGGGAAATTAATTAATTGATTATCAGACGATGAGAAGGTTTTTTTAAAAAAGTTTTTGCTTTATAAAAAAGAACACTACATTTGCAATCCCAAACGGGAGGTGCCATAGCTCAGTCGGTAGAGCAAAGGACTGAAAATCCTTGTGTCCCTGGTTCGAATCCAGGTGGCACCACTTCCAAAAGCCTTTCAGAAATGAGAGGCTTTTTTGGTTTTTAGGCTTTAAGTCCACATTTAGCATTATTTTCTTCAGTAATCCCAATTTTACTTTTATGCAAAAATCTACAGAAGATATTATGACTTCCAGGTTAATCCTTCGTTTAATCGATAAAGAAGTTGTTTCTAATTGTCTGAACAAAAATCTGGAAGGGGCGGAGCATTTGTTACAAACACGGATTCCTGTAGCATTTTTTGATTCGCTAAGTAGTTTGCAATACGCCTTAAGGCAATTCGAATAAGATGAAAATTATTTGCCCTGGACGGCTAGAGCAATAATTCTCCCTGAAGAAAATCAAATGGTAGGTTTGGTGCGATTCCACAGCAGTCCCAATCCGGAATACTTAAAAGATTATGCCAATAATGCTGTGGAGTTTGGTTATGAAGTATTTAAGGCTTATAGAAAGAATGGGTATGCAAAAGAAGCGGTTATTGCCATTATCAATTGGGCGAATGTAATCTTTGGAGTCGAAAATTTTATCGTATCGGTTTCGCCAGATAATGAAAATTCGCTTAATCTTATTTCAGGTTTAGGTTTTAAAAAAATTGGTGAGATTATGGACGATGTAGACGGTTTGGAATATATTTTTTTAATGAATGTTATTAATGATTAATTACTTTAAAAAAAAGAAGGATTGCAGGTTTAAAAAATAATATTACATTTGCAATCCCAAGCGGATGGTGCCATAGCTCAGTCGGTAGAGCAAAGGACTGAAAATCCTTGTGTCCCTGGTTCGAATCCAGGTGGCACCACTCTTTAAGCCTTTCATTCAGAGAGGCTTTTTTTTAAACCAGTGTCATGGCATTATCGAATTACAATTAGCACAATATTCTTCGTATCAGATGCCGTATCACCTGCTCATAAGAAGCCCAGCATCACAAATGATGAATTATTGTGAAGCAAGGAGTGCAATTTTCAATGCTTCAACTGCATCTTCAATGGTTATAGTAAGTTTATGATCCTTATTTTCTATTTTAAGTATCATATCAGAGAGGATTTCCTGTACACATTTTCCGTAAACTTCACCCTTGGTTTGGTGAATTTCAAAATTACCCGAGATCATGTCACTAACATCATATCCTATTCCTCCACAGTAGGTTAATTCGTTACTTTGCGAGCCTTCGGAATCAGAATCACCCCAACCTTCAGGACGGGAAACATCTCTAAGTGCATCGAGTCTGTTATTTTCGATTAATTCCCAGCCGGGAATTTGTTGTAGCTGCTTTTTTGTCTGATCATTAACAAGTGCTTTCAGGGTACCTTTTAAAGGCATCCAGCCTTCTATTTCTACACGTGCCAAATCATAAGCAAGGTGTATCGTTGTTTGTTCAAATAAGCCAGGGCCAGAGAAAGCATGGTAATAGTCAGCAATTAGCCCATCATTGTACAAGACCATCGCAGCCACACGATCGCGTTGCAGTTCATTACGCTGATGCGAACAACCAAATACTTGTTTATGATTTTGATCGCCAAGCGCATGAACGATATCGAAGAAATGTACACCATGCTCTACCATAATACCACCGGAAATTGCCTCATCCCAAAACCAATGGTCTACAGGTAGCGCGGCATCCTGAGCATAGTTATTGACAACTACGTGTCTTAGTTTCCCGAACGCGTTACTTTTTCCAAGCTTCATAAATTGTTGGATAATCGGATTATAACGAATCATGTGGTCAACAGTAATCACCATTCCGGTTTCTTTCTGTACCTCTAATAACCTTTCGGCGCTCTCCAGTGTAACTGCTACAGGCTTTTCAAGTAAAACATGCTTCCCTGATTTCATCGCTGCGCAAGCCATATCAGCATGCAGGTTTGGGGGGGTAACGATGCAAACAATATCTATTTCAGTATCATTAATCAGATCTTTCCAATCCGTAAATGATTTTAAGTTTTCGCTGGCCTGAAAATGATTGCCCGAATCTGTAATTGCAGTAATTTCTACATTTTCCAATCTATCCAACCAGTAATGAAGGAATCTACCGAAGCCTCCGTAACCGATAATTCCAACTTTGTATTTTTTCATTATTAAAATATTTATCGCTGTAAGTGAGGATCGACCCCCCCGCCTCATCTTTTTGAAAAACAGCGTGAGAAGCCTAAAAGTTTGGTGGAAAATATAAATAGGAATTTTGTGGGTAACGTCAACCTGCCGGGGTTGCATTCTAACGATTATAATTACTATCTCGTTTCGCGACATCGGGAAAGTATAGCGGCCTGACCGAGAACTTTTTAGCCGTCATTTGGCTATAACAGATGTAGCGGTATTCGCTTTGGAATAGTAAACGACAAAGTATTATGCGGGAATACCTGAGAACATTGACTGCACATATTACTTAGACCCTGCTTATACTGATTTTTGGTGTATGCTAAAGAGCGTTCGTTTCAAATCGAAATCACGCAGTTTATAAAGAGGTTGTCTCAAAAAAAATTACGCTGACTCAAAAGCAAATTATGTTTCGATACATCATTCCCAATTTAATTGGAAGTCCTAATGCTAATTGCTGAGTGCTTTAAGATTGCCGCCTGCACGAGAACGACGGATGAAACGAAATAGATTCTGACCTCAAAGCTATATTTTAATTTGATTCAGCATCTTATATTTTAATCAGGATTCTGCCAGTTCCGCGACCTTGTTCAATGCTTCCGGCCAGGTTTTTTCCATATAATCTATCCAGTCTTTGCTTACATTCAGATCAATGGTTAGTACTGTTTTACCATCCTTGCTTTCAAGCGTATAGTTTTCGTATGCATCGCCCCAATCCTGATTTAGATCTTCTTTGCCGTCTTTAAATTCGCCCAGATGCTTTATCGAAATGAAACGGTTAGAGATGTTTTCTTCGATTCTCGAAACCATACCATTTCCTTTGCCGTCTAGAAATAAGGCCTTGCTACCTTTCTGCCAATCCGTTTCTACACTGGAACCCTCTGCGAAAATAGCAGTCCATAATGGGTAGCTTTCGTTACCCAAAAGAATATCCCAAACCTTTTCGGGTGAGGCATTGATTTCTTTCTTAAATTGCACTTTTTCCATTTTGACTAATTTAATTTCCAAATCAAATATGCAGATAATAGCGTTTGGAATTGGGGTGCGTAAGCGACAAATTTCGGGCTAAATTAACAGGGTTTATCATAATCCGGAATTATAACAAAACTTTATTATTGCGTTTTAATCACTATTTATTGTTAAATATTGTCTTTTAAAGATATAATCACGTTAAATGATTTAATTAATGTTAGATTAGTTTATCTATTATTTGTAAAGATATTTACAAGTGAACTTTTAAGTCAGGATTAACGTATATATAATGTCCGTTTTGATAATTGCCCCAATATGAAAAAAAATACTTTTAAATACCTGCTTATCTACTTGATATGTGGTATTTCACTTTTTACGGCTTGTAAGAAAACTACCCTCACGCCTGAGGTAACGCCACCTACTCCTACGACGACCGTTACTGGCAGTCGCGAGGAATTAACAAAAGATTCAATTTTCCTGTATTCAAAGGAACTTTATTATTGGAACACATCATTGCCCGCATTTGACGTGTTTAAACCACGTACTTACAGTTCTAATGAATCGGAATTATTTGCTATTACACAATTTTCGGTTAATCCGGAAACAGGAAGGCCTTACGAGTATTCAAGCAGTAACCCTACTTCTCCAAAATATTCCTTTTTTGATTACGGTACTACCGGCAAAACCTCAGCCTTAAAGGCCGATGTAAACGGAACCGAAAATGACTTTGGTTTTTCTGCGACTTATAATACAACATCTGATTTGCGTGTTAAATATGTTTATCCAAATTCGCCAGCGAGCCAGCAAGGCTTAACGAGAGGGTGCAGATTAACTGCCATAAACGGACGAACCAGCATTTCATATACCTCTGCAGCGAATGTTAATTTTGTAAATGATGCACTATTTGGCACATCTCCATCAGTAAGTTTAACATTTATTGATTTAACAGGTGCAATTAAAAATGTAACCATTACCAGAGCAACTTACACCGTAAATCCGATATTATTTACCAATGTTTATACTGTGGGAACGAAAAAAGTAGGATATATCGTGTTCAACAGTTTTACAAATAATGCTTCAGCATCAATTAATAACGCTTTTTCAAATTTTTCGACTCAGGGGGTAACTGAAGTTGTTGTTGATTTGAGGTATAATGGCGGTGGGTATGTAAGTACGGCGACTCAGATTATTAATATTTTAAGCCCGGTGGCACAAACAGGAAATATTATGTTTTCAACTTATTACAACTCATACCTTCAAAATTTAACGACCACACAACGCAAAGCTTCTGTTCTGGCGCACCAGCCTTTATTGGATGATGCTGGTAAGCTGCAAACCTTTACGTCTGGTGTTAATGGGAAATATGCAACTTACGCCGACTTGGATTATTCAGCAACATCTTCAGATAACATTGAAAAATTTGCAAAGTCAGGTTCTTTAAATCTAAGTCGTGTTTATTTTATTGTAACTGGTTCAACAGCATCTGCGAGCGAACTTACAGTTAATTGCTTAAAACCTGTTATGGATGTGAAGCTTATTGGTGCAACGACTTATGGCAAACCAGTAGGCTTTTTTCCAATAAAAATTGATAAATTTGATATGTACATTCCAGAATTTGAAACCAAGAACCAATCGGGAACAGGCGGTTATTATTCAGGATTAACTGTAGATAAGGATGCCTATGATGATTTAACCCGAGCCTGGGGTGATGAAAGTGAAACTTTGCTGGCGTTTGCCCTGCTATATGCCAGAACAGGTAGTTTCATAACAACGGGATCAAAAAGTGCTAGTTTGAGTGCCCAATCCACAACAATTCCGGAGCGATTATCTGCTGCCGAATTAAAAATTGTTTCCGAGCAGTTAGATCAAAATGGTTTTAAAGGAATGATATACAAACCACATAGAATTTTTAAATAAAGGAGAGGCTGATTTTGTAATAGGAAACGTCATCCTGAGCTTGTCGAAGGACTTTTTAATTAGTTTTAAGGTATTTCGACAAGCTCAACGTGACAAATTTAATAACGAATTAATTTATGCACAATCATTCTAAATTTATAATAGTATTTTATTGCTGATGTCTTTATTAATGGTGATGTAACCCGGATATTTTACGGGTGTATTGCCAATCATAATTGTTGGTTTTATCTTAATAGTCAACAAACCCAATTTTTCATCACTTTTAGCGCCTTTTTGTGCGGCCCTTATCACATCATTTAAAACGTTACCATTAGATATAAGACCGTAAATGTTGCTGCTCATTTGCACAGGTACAGTAACGGTTTGGCCTTGCGGAATGCTTACCGCCTGGTTTACGATTCCTTCCGCTAAATCGGTGTTGTTCACCAGGATCTTATATTCAAACTGATTTATTGCAGCTAGATTTCCTGAAGGATTGGTGATTTCCAGATTGAGGTTAGCCCTTAGTGGAATGTCTTTTCTCAATAAACCTAAGGCAACACCGGGTAAACTTGCCAGATTAAAATCTTGTTGATTGATTAATCTACCTAAATCTGAACCTGCTAATGTGATTTGATTGACGTTTTTTATTTTATAAGTGCAGTCTTCGAGTGCTTTTATCTGCTGTGCTTGTTTGTTTATTCCGCAACCAAATATCGAAATGGTTAGAAAACAAAATAATATTGTCTTTTTCATGCTTATCATAACGCCAAAATAGGAAAACTATTTCGGTTGCCGGCATATTTTGAGCTTTGCTTATTCTTTATGGTGCTAAAGTTTCAATTTTATCGCCTTCATCATGCTGATCTTTGCCGGCTTCGTCAGTCGTTTTAATGTTGGTTTCTTCCGAGTTTGCATCGGTTTGTTCACCATCGTCTTCCTTTTTCTTAGTTATAGGGCTTTCCGATTTACTGCTGGCTTGTTCCACTTTTGTTGTGCTGCTTGCTTTTTCTTCAGTAGATGGGATAATGGTTTCCACTAAAGATTGTGCATCATCAGTAGGTTTTGGCTGAGGATTTGAATTTGAAACCTGCGGTTTAATATCTTGATTTTCCATAACGCTTTTTTTAATAAGAAAGCACTATACCTAAGCTTTTGTTTGTATTATTTTAAATTTTAAGCAATTAATACGAATTTGACTAAGCGTTTTTCAAGAATATTGTTTCGATAACATTTGCTAAATCGTCGCATCTATCTGTTGTTTTTTCGAGCTGGCCCAAAATTTCAGACTGCCTGATCAAGGAAATTGCGTCGGCTTCATAGTCGAAAAGTAAAGAAATAGCCTGTTCATAAAGTCTGTCAGCTTTGCTTTCCAGCTGACCTGTATGCACGCAAACATCTATAATCAGCTGTTTATTTTTGAAGTTTTTAATTTCTTTGATGGCTTTGCAGAGCTGACTGCACATTTGCAGAATAATTTCGCTCAATTTTAGCATTGCTACATTCGATGTGTCGAGCTGATAAAGCTCTATGTTCATTGCTGTAGCTAAAATATCATCTGCTATGTCATCAATTGTAGTTGCAAGTGCATGTACATCCTGCTTATCAAAAGGAACGATAAAACTTTTGTTCAGTTCATCATAAATTGTATCGGTTGCCTTATCGCCAAGCAGTTCCAAAGCTTTGATCTCTTTTGCGAATTTTGCTTTATGAATTTGTTCCGGGGTGCGGATGAAGGAAACAAGGGCTTCCGAAATTTTGACCAGGTTTTCCGCACTTTGTTCAAATAAAGGCTGAAAAGTCTTATCCCTGGGTATAAATAAACTAAATATCTGATTCATGTTTCCTTTAAAATTTAGTAAATGTACCTTTGGTATATTAACACAACATCAAGCATTCATTATGATGTTGAACAAGAAAGACTATGAGCATTAATTTTCGAAAAATAGAAGAGAAAGATAACCAGGACTTAGCCAATTTAATCCGTGTAATTTTCAGAGAATTTAAAATTGACAAACCCGGTACCGTTTACACAGACCCGACAATGGATCATTTATCTGAGGTTTTTAAAAAAGATGGATCTGTCTATTGGCTTGCAGAAGAAGATGGCGTATTATTGGGCGGCTGCGGCATTTTTCCAACTGAAGGTTTGCCTGATGGTTGCGTAGAGCTTGTTAAGTTTTACCTCTCGGCGGCAGCGAGAGGTAAAGGAATAGGTAAAGCATTAATGCAGAAGAGCATCGAATCAGCACAGCATTTTGGCTACAATGAAGTTTATCTTGAGTCGTTTCCTGAACTTCATACTGCTATTGGTATGTATGAAAAAGCAGGTTTTAAAAGGCTTGATGGTGCATTGGGCAATTCTGGGCATTTTGCTTGTAATGTTTGGATGTTGCTGATTTTGTAATTTATTACAAAAAAATAGTCGTTGGGATAATTTATGAGACAGTTGGCATAACAAAATAGAGCAAGCAGATTATTTTTTTCAGTTTTATATTATGAAAAAAACCAGAGCAGTACTCGTTCACCTCATTTGTTGGGTGGCCGTGTTGGCTTATCTTTATGGCGAAGCATTAATTAAAGGTGTTACTTTAAGGCAATCGGCATTTGATATTTCAATGAATGTAATACAGATAGTGGAATTTTATATCTGTTATCTATGGGTTTATCCATCTTTTCTAAAACGAGATAAAGTTTTCCAGCTGGTCGCAGCAATTCTGTTCACGATGGCCATTTTTATCTCATTGAGGTATTTAATTGAACAGGTTTTGTATTTTGAATGGTTCGGGATGAAGAATTATACAGATGATACGCCTATATCAAAATATATCTCAGATAATATTTATTACAGCATTGCTTTTCTGGTCGTTCCGGCCGCGATATATAGTATTCAGCAGAATTTTAAAGCTGAAAAAGCCAACCGGAAATTAAGAGATGAGGTGTTAAAATCGGAACTCGCTTTCCTGAAATCACAGATAAATCCTCACTTTTTGTATAATACTTTAAACTATGTCTATTCATTGGCAATACCGGTTTCTGATAAGTTGGCGAATGCAGTATTGCGGCTCTCAGATTTAATGCGTTATACGTTAAACGAAAGCCCGGACGGTATGGTTAGTCTGGAAAAGGAAATTAACTATCTGGAGAGTTATATCGAGCTTTTTAAAATGCGTTTTGAACCAAATTTTTATGTAGATTTCACTAAGGAAGGTGTTGTCGAACAGAAAATAGCCGCTTTGGTCTTGATTCCATTTGTTGAAAATGCTTTTAAACACGGTGTTCTAAACGAAGAAACACAACCCGTTCGCATCAGGCTGAAGGTTCAGAACAAAAGATTAAGTTTTGAAGTCAGCAATAAAATCAGCCATGCTCAAAAAGACCATTCAAGCGGGGTTGGTTTGGTAAATGTACACAGGCGACTGGATTTAATTTATCCAGACCGGCATGAATTGCTAATCTCGAACAATGGAAATACCTACAAAACCACTTTAATATTAAATTTATGATCCGCTGTTTAGCTGTTGATGATGAGGTATATGCCTCGGATATTATTGCTTCATTTATTAGTAAAACGCCTTTTTTGGAATTGGTTGGTACAACAACCAACGCTTTTGAAGCACTAGCTATGGTTCAGGAACACAAAGTCGATTTAATTTTTCTGGATATACAAATGCCCGAGTTGACAGGCATTCAGTTTCTAAAAATATGTGGTGATAAGTGTAGAGTGATTTTAACAACGGCTTATCCGGAATATGCCTTAGATGGCTTTGATTTAAATGTGGTTGACTACTTGCTTAAGCCAATTTCTTACGAACGCTTTTATAAGGCGGCGCAAAAAGCGCAGCAAATTATTTCGCCCTCACAGTATGAGGTCGTCCCTGCACCAAATCAGATAAACGACTTTATTTTTGTAAAAGGTGATACCAAGAATAAGTTTATAAAAGTGAACTATAACGAGATTTTGTACATAGAAGGTCTAAAAAATTATGTATCGGTTTACACTGAAAGTCAGCGAATTGTAACTTATCAGGCCCTGCGCGAACTGGAAACCCAATTGCCCCAGCCACCATTTTATCGTCTGCATAAATCGTATATAATATCATTGGAAAAAATTAAAATGATTGATGGCAATGCGCTTTACATTGGCGATCAATCTATCCCGATAGGGGATACCTATCGGGAAGAGTTTTTTAAAATTGTGAGAGAGAAGAAGTAACCTTTCTGGTCGGTTAACATTTTAAAGAATTAGCCGATTAAAACATATAGCGATTTAACAATTGAACAATATTTTTAACTTTGCTGGCATAAACCAAACATGTTATGCAGGAAACAAATTCATTAAATCAGGTTGCAGAATTCCATACAACATTTAAACATCCGATTTTAGATGCCCCGGTTATTCCTTCCAAACAAAGGGCAAACCTTCGCATTTCGTTGTTGGCAGAAGAATTGAAGGAACTGCAGGAAGCCGTGGAAAATGATGATTTGGTGGAAGTTGCCGATGCACTTTGCGATTTGCAATATGTGTTGGCCGGTGCAATTCACGAATTTGGTTTGGGCGGCAAGTTCAAAACTTTGTTTGATGAGGTTCACCGCTCGAATATGAGTAAAGCTTGTAAAACTGTTGAAGAAGCGGAACAAACCATCCGGTTTTACCTGGATAAAGACGGGACTGAATCTTACCTTAAAGAAATCGATGGATTATTTTTAGTTTTCCGGAAATCGGATGACAAAACTTTAAAATCAGTTAATTATTCACCGGCAGATATAAAAGGTCTACTGCTCTAATTAACTTGAGGGATTGAAAAGACTAAAGAAAATCATAAATGAGCTTAAAATTTCAACAGAAATAGAGCAGCAGGATGCTGGAAAGCTAATACGCGAATTTGTTTTTTATTCGCCGAAAATGCCTTTGCGCTTGCATCAGGAAACGCTCCTGGCTGAATCGAAACGGTTTACGCTAAAAGTTTATGATGCGTATTTTACTCAAGCCCATCTCGATATTAATTGCTTTAGCTGGGGGAAGGGTGATGTGAAAGTTATACTTACACACGGATGGGCTTCGAAAGCCGCAGATTTTTATGAACTTATTGAAGCCCTGCGGAAAATTGATGCTTTAGAAATTATTGCCTTCGATGCACCGGGAAATGGAAGTTCGGTTTCCGAATTCTCCAACCTGATGTTGTATGCTGAATCTGTAAAATCCATCGCGGAAAACTACGGGGCGCCCGATTTTCTTATCGGACATTCACTTGGCGGTATGGCCAATGTAATCGCAATTCAGGAGGCAGCACTTAATCCTAAACGGTTAATCAGTATTGCGCCGTTAATCAGATTGAAAGAAAACTTCGAGCAAAGTATGGATTCAATAAACATCAGCCAATCAGCACAAGATAATTTCTTTAAGAATTTTAGTGAAGAGTTTCCTGTGACAGCAGATCATTTCAACCTGACAGCGCTCTATAAACTGCAAGCAGATTTTAATCATTATCTGGCTTATGACGAGGAGGACCATATATCGCCTTATCCATTTCTGACGGCCTTTCTTTCGAAGAATAAAGAAATACAGGCAAAAGCATATCCTGGCACCGGACATTACAAAATTCTGAAGTCGCAAGAGCTTATCAGTGATGTTTTAAACCTTATAAATTCGTCTTTCTAAAAGAACCTTAACTTATTTTCTTGTTATATTGCGGTAATGAATGGAGAAAACTCAAGGTTGGAGGGACAGGCAAATAATCCATATGATTATGTTTTAAATGATTTTAACCTCAAAGACCTGAGCAATCTTTTCATTTTGAAACACCTTAATCATCAGATTTATACGGATGTTAAAGGTTTTTACAATCTTTATACCGAACAAATTGAGATAAATTTTGCCGCTTTTAGTCATCCATCGCCGCCACAACCTTTTCCTATTGTGCAGGTTCAACAGACTGAAAATTCTGTTAGGTTATCTTGCAGATGTGATGCACCCAAAAGCAAACTTTGTTCACATCAGGCTCAGGTTTTGTACAATATTTTGCAGCGTCAGGACTTGTTGATTTTTTTCGATGAAAACTTGCGTAGGCAAAGGCTTGCAAAAATCGCGAAAGATTATGGTTTGGAAAAGGAAGCCAATCTGGAAACACTGTTTATCATTAAGTTTGAAAATGATGGACAACTCACCATAAAGCCGAAAGTTGCTGCTTTGCAGGCCTTTAATACAGAAGCACTGCAGCAACTCCAGTCTGCATTATTACCCGAAAAGAAAGCGGTAACCCCGTCAGTTAAAATAGACAATGGCCAGCTTATATTGGTTTTAGCCAATCACCGGTATTACAATAGCCTTAATGTTAATTTGTACTGTGCGCAATTAACAAAAGCTGGAAATGCTAAAAACCCACTCAAAAGTATTAATCAAAGCGATTTAATTTTCAAAGCGGAAGACAGTGATGAACTTAAGTTCTACGGCGGAATCGCAAAGTTTCAGAATAACTACGCAGTGGAAAATAGTGAGGCAGAAATTGAAGCTTTAAAGGCAATTGTGAAGAATCCGTTGAAAATCCCCGTTTACCTGCATGATAATACACAGCATTCCAATATTCAGGCTTCTTCGGTTTCAGCTGTTGAACTTTATCTTCTTGATGGTGACCTGCATTTATCTGTCAATCAAAAAGACGATTTCTTCGAGATTAACGGACGTTTGATTATAAACGGGAATTCTTATTCACTGGATAATCTGGTCATTCGGTATAACTATTTTGTGCAGCTAAAAAATCACCTGTATCTTTTGGGAAATGCCGATTTGGTAAAGGTTATCGGTTTTTTCGTTAAACAAAGCAACCGTCTTGTCATCCATAAAAATAAATATCCGGAGTTTCAGAAGCACATTCTGATTCAATTGGAAAATAACATCCACGTCGATTATTCCTACCTGAAACCAGCCACACCCAGGCAAATCGAAGAGAAAGGTTTTGATTTAGAGCTGGAAAAGCTCGTTTATCTTTCCGAATCGGAAGATTTCATTTTAATTACGCCGGTTATGCGTTATGGTAATCTGGAAATTCCGGTTTTATCCAAAAAGAAAATTCAGGCACAAGATAAATTTGGTAACCTTTTCACCTTAAATCGTAACGAAGAGGCAGAGTTGCAGTTTACTGCTGAAATATTAAAGCAACATCCATTTTTTTATGATCAGGAAACCAACGATTCTTACTACCTCCATCGCAAAAGATTTTTAGAAGAACTCTGGTTTTTAGATGCTTTTGAAGCGTTGCGCAGTAAGGATATCCATATTTTAGGATTTAATCAGCTAAAAAATAATAAGCTTAATCCGCATAAAGCAGAAATAAACGTTGAGGTGCTAAGCGGTACAGATTGGTTTGAAACCAAAGTAAAAGTAAAGTTTGGTAGGCAGAATGTTGCGCTAAAACATTTGCATAAATCGATTAGAAACAAAAGCAAATTTGTTACCCTGGACGACGGGACTCAGGGTATTCTGCCTGAGGAATGGTTAAAAAAATTTACGGATTATTTTACCGCAGGCGAAATTGTTGATGATACTTTACTGACTCATAAAATTAAGTTCGCTTCGATTAATGAGCTATATGAAGACGCTTTGCTTGATGGTAAAGTAAAAAATGAGCTTAGAACGTTTAAACAGAAATTTGAAGGTGATGATTTAGTTAATTATATAGAGACACCGAAGGAGCTTAATGCCATACTACGGCCGTATCAGAAAGATGGATTAAATCGACTTAATTTTCTAGATGATTTTAACTTCGGTTCCATTCTTGCCGACGACATGGGATTAGGCAAAACTGTACAGATAATTGCGTTCATTTTATCGCAAAGAACAAAAGTTCTACAGAATAGCAATCTTGTTGTGGTTCCTGCATCGCTGATTTTTAACTGGAAAGCAGAAGTGAAAAAGTTTGCACCGTCTATAAAAGTGAGAACAATATACGGTAGCGATAGGGTTAAAACCTCAGACGATTTCGACAGGTTTGAAATCATTCTGACCTCTTATGGAACATTGCTTTCGGATATCCGTTTTTTAAAAGATTACCGGTTCAATTACATTTTTCTGGATGAATCGCAAAATATAAAAAATCCAGAATCCCAGCGTTATAAAACCGTCCGGATGCTGCAATCCAGAAATAAAGTAGCCCTTACCGGAACACCGATAGAAAATAATACTTTCGATTTATACGGACAGCTTTCTTTTGCCTGTCCGGGGCTGTTCGGCAGCAAACAACAGTTCGCTGATTTATATTCCACCCCGATCGACCAGTTTAAAGACAGTAAAAGGGCTGCTGAATTACAAAAAAAGATTCGTCCTTTTATTTTAAGACGAACCAAGGAACAGGTTGCTAAAGAACTGCCTGATAAAACAGAGGTAATTCTGTATTGCGAAATGGGCGAGGAGCAACGTGAGGTATACGAAGCAAATAAAAAGGAAATTCAGGATTATATTTTAGGTAAAACTGAGGATGAATTGCCTAAAAGCGCTATGCATGTTTTAAAAAGTATAACCCGGTTAAGGCAGATTTGCAATTCAGCAGCATTATTGGCGGACGGAAAATCTTACCTGCAGGCTTCGTCAAAAATTGATGTTTTGATTGAGCAAATCCAGGTTAAAGCAGTGAACCATAAAATTTTGGTTTTCTCGCAGTTTGTAACCATGTTGGATTTGATTAAAAAGGAGCTCGAAGCTAAAGAAATTAAATACGAATATTTAACTGGTCAAACCAAAAAGCGGCAAGAGGTTGTACAGTCTTTTCAGAATAAGGATGTTCCGGTTTTTTTAATCAGTTTAAAGGCCGGTGGAACAGGCTTGAATTTAACCGAGGCAGATTATGTTTACCTGGTCGATCCCTGGTGGAATCCAGCAGTGGAAAACCAGGCGATCGACCGTGCCTATCGTATTGGCCAGCATAAAAATGTAATGGCCGTTCGGCTGATTTGTCCAGATACGATTGAAGAAAAAATAATGAAACTTCAGGCTGTAAAAAAGGATTTGGTTAAAGATTTAATTCAGAATGAAAATGGATTATTTAAGAATTTGAACAAACAGGAATTGCTGCGGCTATTGAGTTAATGCGCTTCCATCCTCTGAGAGCAGTAAAATATTAAACTATCACTTTAAACTGATAATCTAAAAATTCAGGCACATTTACACTTTCTACTATTTTCCAGCTTGTTTTTTCTGGTATAAATTCAGGTACTACCATACCACTATCATTTGCAGCTTTGGTATAAAAATCTTTTCTTGTGGGATGACTGGGCGAACAGGCATTGTAAATCCGTCCGAAAGCCTGCTTATCTAAAATAGAAATTGCAATATCTACCGCATCACTTTGATGCAGTAGGTTTACAGGTGCAAGTCCATTTGGCACGTCAGTTTTGCCTGCAAAAAAACGCCCTGGATTTCGCTCCGGACCAATTAATCCCGCGAAACGGATAATGGTATAATCGTTCGGGTATTTGCTTCTTAATATTTCTTCAGCAGCCACGATTACACGGCCGGAATCGGTATCGGGATTGGTTGCCGTATTTTCGTTAATGATTGTATTTTCGTCGCCATAAACACTTGTCGAGCTGATAAGGACAATATTAGCGCTTTTATCTCTAGCACTTTCTAAAATCAACCTGATTTTATCAGGATAGGTTTCCAGCTCGGCTGAGTTTCTTTTCGGTGGTATGCAGATAAATAGCACATCTGCATCGAAGAAATCATCGCTGGCAACAATTTGCTCAGTCGTAAAATTTACGAGAAAGGGCTTTATTTTAGCTTCCGCTAAGGTCGAAATTTTTTCCAAGCTAGTTGTCGAACCTTTAACGTCGTTGCCATTTTCGACCAGTTTTTTGGCAAGTGCAAAACCGAACCAGCCACAGCCCAAGATAGATATAATCTGTTTTTTCATTATTTTATTTATTGAGGATGGGCTTTGAGGGATTAAATATCAATACCTTAGAAATGACCAATTTTCAATTAACAATTAACAATTTTCAATGAACAATATACAATTACAAGTAATCATTGCTAATAAAGCTGCTCTTGGAATCATGGAAATATGTTAACAATTGAGCAATTTAACCAGTTAACCCAACGAACTATTGAAGCAGTAAGCAGCCCTTATCCTTTTTCCAAATTATAACATGCCCTACATCTTGGCTCATAGCTTTCCTTTTCGCCTAAAAGCACGGTAGATTCATCAGCCACGGTTCGGTAACTGAATAATGCGGGATTGCCACAACACACACACACCGCGTTTACCTTAGTTACATGTTCCGCAATAGCCATTAACGCTGGCATTGGACCAAAAGGTTTTCCCGTGAAATCCATATCGAGTCCGGCCACAATAACCCGGATGCCTTTCATGGCAAGCTTGTTGCACACATCAGGCAATTCGTTATCAAAGAACTGGGCTTCATCAATGCCTACAACCTGCGTATTTGCACCCAATAAGAGAATAGCCGATGCATTATCAACAGGCGTGGAATTAATAGAATTTAAATCGTGTGACACAACAGCACTATCATGGTAGCGTGTATCCGTGCGGGGCTTAAAAATCTCAACATTTAATTTAGCAATTTGAGCTCTTTTTAATCTGCGAATCAGTTCCTCTGTTTTTCCTGAAAACATAGAGCCACATACAACTTCTATACTTCCTGAAAATTCGCCTCTTCTTCTAAAATTTTGTTCGCTGAATAACATGCTCAATCCTTATTTTCTTCGTCGTATGATAATTTTTAAACCGAACAAATATCATAATTAAGTGTTATTTTTGAATACATAGTTACCAACATAAATCAGCTAAAAAATCGTTTAATAATTTATGATGAATCAACAAGATATTTTCAGAAAGATAGGCAGTATTTTAAATGAGCTCAACGAACAGTATGAATTTCTGGCGCTTAATCCTGAAATATTGAACGAATTGGAAGTGGAACTTTTTCTTGCGAATGCTGATTTTCTCGCAGACCACGTTAGGATAGTCAAAAAACTTAATACCCTGTCCGAAGCGAAAAAAATAACAGAAACCGACTCTGGTTTATTACTTGAAGAACAGAATACAATCATACTTCCTGATAAAAATTATCAGCAGAGAGAAGCTGCACCACAGCCTGTGAAACTGGAAGAAATTGCAACAGCCGAGGAAGAAGAAGAGCGTATTGATGTTATGGCACAAGAGGAGATATTTGAAAATGAAATCATTCACGAAGAAACGGCTGAAGAGTTAATAGAGAAAGACTTTTTCAAGCCTGATCAGGAATCCAAAAGTTTTGAATTTGTTTTGGGGAACCACAGCGATAATGATAAGTTTGATTATGAGGAAAAATCTGTTGATGAGATTTTCGACAGACCACTAAGTACAGCTGAAGAAGAAATTCTTGCGCAGAAGAAAAGAATCCATGAAAAAGAACATGATTTGGTTAACGAAGAGCCTTTAGCAATTGACGAAGATGAGATTGGTCCGGAGCCGTTTTTAATTCCACATGAGCAGGAACATCCGATTAACCATCCGGAAGTGGAAACGCTGTTTGCTCAAAAAGAGTCTGAGCCAATTGATGCGCTAAAAGAGGTTAATCTCGATGATGAGATTATTTCTCCACCAGTAGAAACTGAACGTCCGTTATTTACGCCTCATGCTGTTCCTGTTAAGTCTGCGGAACAACCGGATTCATCAAAACCAGCGCCGTCTTTAAATGATTTACTTGCGAAAACGAATAGCGCTCAAAATGAACCTGTCAAAGCCCCGATTGCCGATTTAAAACAAGCTATTAATTTAAATGAAAAACTGCTTTTTATAAAGGATTTGTTCAGTGGCTACAATATGGCTTATTCTGAAGCGCTGGATATTGTTAACAAAATGCCGAATTTCGAATCGGCAGATAGTTTTCTGCAAAACAATTATGCAGGTAAAAATAACTGGGCTTCAAAGCAATCCACCGTGGATCAGTTTTATGAATTGCTAAATAGAAGATTCTCCCGCTAAATACAATCATGGATTTACAACTGAAAAACAAAACTGCTTTTATAAGTGCTTCTACCGCGGGTATTGGCTACGCCATTGCCGAGAGTTTACTAAAAGAAGGCGTTAAGGTTATTATAAATGGCAGGAGCGACGAGAGCGTTAGTGCTGCATTGAGGGAATTGAGAAAAATTTCTGGTAGCGAAAGCGTCACCGGAATAGTGGCTGATTTTTCAAAAGCAGATGAAGTAAATTCACTTATTGAGCAGTTACCCGAAATTGATATCCTGGTTAACAATGCCGGGATTTTTGAACCTAAGGCTTTTGAAGAAATTACTGATGAAGAATGGTTTAGATTTTTCGAGGTGAATGTGATGAGTGGCATCCGCCTGGCAAGATCAGTGTTTTCAAAAATGCTGAAGAAAAATTGGGGGCGTATTATCTTTATATCAAGTGAATCTGCGATTTTTATTCCTGAGGAAATGATTCATTACGGTATGACTAAAACTGCACAGCTGGCGATTAGTCGTGGTTTAGCAGAATTAACAAAAGGCACCGAGGTAACCGTTAATTCGATCTTACCTGGTCCTACAAAGTCGAAAGGCGTTGGAGGCTTTATAGAGGATTTGGCCAAAGCAGGAAACCTCACAGTCGCAGAAGTTGAAACAGATTTTTTTAAAAACATGCGACCAACATCGCTTATTAAAAGATTTCTAGATGTTCAGGAAATCGCAAATACCGTAACTTATTATGTAAGTCCTTTGGCATCGGGAACTAATGGTGCTGCAATAAGGGTTGAGGGAGGTTTGGTTCGCTCCATTATTTAAATAAAGCCCATTCTGTTCGAATCTAATTTCAAAAATATAAAAAGCAATATTGTGAAGCTCCATAGTGAAGAGCCTCCATAACTAATGAATGGAAGTGGAATCCCAATAACAGGTATAATACCAATCGTCATTCCGATATTGATAAATACATGGAAGAATAAAATGCAGGCGACACTATAACCATAAACCCTTGAAAAAGTAGACCGTTGTCTTTCTGCGAGATTTATCAATCTTAAAAGCAGAAAAATATACAAACCGATTACAATAGCACAACCTAAAAAGCCCCATTCTTCTCCTATGGTAGAAAAGATAAAATCGGTACTTTGAGCAGGAACATAACCATATTTGGTTTGAGTCCCCTGTAAAAAACCCCTTCCGGTAACTTGGCCTGAGCCAATGGCTATTTGTGACTGAATTACGTTATAGCCGGCACCCCTGTTGTCTGTTTTAAGACCAAGCATAAGTTCAATTCGATTGCGCTGGTGAGGCTGAAGCACTTTTTCATAAGCAATTTTAACCAGGAAAAGATAGCCTATTGCTATTAGAGTTACAAAAACTGTAGTGATAATTAACTTTTGCTTTCTCCTATTTGCATATATAAAAAGCCCGCTGATGGTAAGCAAAATGGCAACAAGGATGGTGATTGGAACCAGGAAATCGGCAACAAAAAGCACTATCATTCCTAAAAAAATCAATAGAAAATAGCCTGATAAACCTTCCCGGTATAAAGGAAACATGAAGGCTAAAAATACCAGTGCGGATCCAGTATCCGGTTGGAGCATGATCAATAGTAAAGGCACAGCAACAATAATTCCGGCAATAAAAATTGATTTAAAATCTCTGAATTTCGGATTGAACGTACTTACATATCTGGCTAGGACAAGTGCTGTACCGAATTTAGCAAATTCAGAGGGCTGAAGCCTGAAAGAACCTATAGGAATCCAGGCCTGGTTACCACCAACATTCCTGCCAATAAACAGAACAGCCATTAATAAAATTAAAGTAATACCGTAGATAAAAGGAGCGAAAACATTAAAGAGCCGGCCATCGAATAACAAGATAGACAATCCTAAAATCAATCCTGAGATTATATAAATTAATTGCTTACCATAGCTGCTGGTAAAATCAAAGGCCGTAGCATTCTCCGGATGAGGGATGGAGGCATAGATGTTTGTAAAACCAATAGCACAAAGCGAAATGTAAATCAATACAGTAATCCAGTCTACATTAAAGAAAAACCTGTTGCCTTGTTGCTGCATCATTTCATTAATTTCTAATTTTTTACCTCTACAGTTCTCTTTGAAACCTGAGCAGAAAGTGGTCTTTTAGCGGTAGCTGCCTTGATTTTAAGGCTATCATTTACGCGTTTAAGTGAATCTGTTTTTCTGATTATTAAACTATCTGCTTTTGTTAATTTAATTTTTTTACTCTTATCAATAAGCAAAGGTAAAAGATTTTGGTTTTTCATCCATTCCACCTGGTTTGCTCTTGCACCTGTAATATTTCCTTTAATGTATTTTTCAACCATATAACTTGCAATCGGGGCGGCATAAGTACTACCAAAACCTGCATTTTCCACGATAACTGCAATTGCAATTTTTGGGTTATCCCTCGGAGCAAAACCAATAAAAACGGAGTGGTTTTTTCCATGTGGATTTTGGACTGTTCCAGTTTTACCACACATTAGTATATCTGGAATTCGTGATAAAACAGCAGTACCCCAAGCCGTGTTCACGCAATCCTGCATGCCATCGATTACGGGCTCGAAATATTGAGCATCTACACCAACGTAATTTTTTTCTGTGTATTCTTTTTTTATTTTATCGCCCATTGCTCTAATCAGGTGCGGTCTGATGTAATATCCGCGGTTCGCAATAATTGCCATAGCATTTGCAATTTGAAGCGGGGTAGCGGTTATTTCACCCTGACCTATGGCTTGTGAAATTACCGTTGTATAGCCCCACCTTTTGCCATAGATTTTATCGTAATGGTCGGCATTATAAAAGTAGCCTTGTTTTTCGAATGGCAAATCGACATGCAGTTTCTGACCGAAACCGAATTTTGCTATTTTATCACGCCATTGCTGGTACGTCTGACGTTGATTTTTCATGCCGTTTTTAGTAATTAGTTTTTGAAAAACATGGCAGAAGTAGGTGTTACAACTTCTGGCAATGCCCCTCCGCATACTTATATTACCATCAACATGCTCACATTTTACTTTATGATTTCCAGCCATGTAGTAACCCGGACAATTAAATGTGGTGTTTACATCAACTACGCCTTCCTGTAATGCAAGGAGTGCATCAATGGGTTTGAATGACGAACCAGGAGGGTATTTTCCCTGGATCGGGCGTACTAGTGAAGGCTTATATGGGTTGCCAATTAAATCCATATAGTTATTCCCCTGTCTTTTTCCAACCAGCAAATTTGGGTCATAACCCGGACTGCTTACAAATGCCAGAATTTCTCCGGATGACGGTTCAATCGCTACAATTGCCCCGACTTTATTTCTCATAAGTTCTTCCCCAAGTTTCTGTACCTGAATGTCAATTCCAGAAATAAGACGCTCTCCGGAAATAGCATTTACGTCATATTTACCATCTGCATAGCTTCCCTGGGGAATGTTCTTTGCGTCGTAAACTGTATTAATAACGCCTTTTTCTCCCCTCAGCGTTTCCTCGTATGAAAATTCAAGCCCGCTTTTACCCTTATAATCACCGGGCTTATAAAAACCTTCGGATCGTGCAATATCCGCACTGTCTACCTCTTTCACATAGCCAAATAATTGTCCGCCAACGCTATCCGGGTAATGACGGATGGTTCTATCTTGTGTAGAAAAACCCGGGAACCGATACATAATCTCCTGCAAGCGGGCATAGCTTTGAACTGAAATCTGTTTTGAAAAAGGCGTTGCCTGATAATTTGATTTTAATTTTGCCTTTCGAAGGTTTTTTCTGACGTCCTCAACAGAAATTTCTAAAGCATTCGCCAATGCCAGCGTGTCGAATGATTTAACTTCATTTGGTATAACCATTAAATCATAAACCGGCTCGTTTTGTACAATTACCCTCATTTTACGGTCTAGTATTGCTCCGCGCGCAGGGTATTTAAATTTCTTTTTTAAGACGTTGCTCTCGGCGGCAACAAATGCTTTATCGCTGATGATCTGAATATAAAAAAGCTTGGCTAATAGAATAATAGCAATAATTATAAACAGGCCCTGGATAATATACTTGCGATTAAATAATTGCTCCATCAGCGGGATGTTCTTTTATAGAAGATAAATTCGATTAGTAAAATAATAAGCAGTGTAAAGATACAACTTAGGCCACATCTCATTAAGGTATAACCGATTTCTGTTAACCTGAAAGTTTCTAAAAAGAACAAAACAAGGTGATGCGTAATTACGCAAAGAAAAGCATATAATGAAAACCACTGAAATCCCATGTAACTCAGCGATGGTTCCGGATCATCAATGGCATCTTTATTCAAACTGATGGAAATAAATGAAATTCTGACGAATGCCAAAACCACGCATGCCGTGGCATGAACACCCATGGTATCGTAAAAAGCATCGAGGGTTAAGCCAGTACCAAAGGCCAATAGATAAAGCAATAAATTTGGAATGCCAAATGGAAGCAGTAGCAAAAACAGAACATAAATAAAAGGCGTCGACAGATCATAAAAGCCCATGTTTTTGAGCAGAAATATCTGCACGAAAAGTAAAACAAACCATCTGAGGATATTTATGACTATTGCCCTACTGTTCATTCTTTAGTTTTAACAGGATTTTCTAAAAGTTCTTGTTCTTTTGCCAACTTATTCTTGATTACGTAAACGTATTGTAAGGTGGAGAAATCATTAAACAAATTTAATTCAGCAGATAAAAAATTATCGTTTGTTGCAATATTGGTTTTGCTTAGTTTCCCTACTAATATCCCTGCAGGAAATTGTCCAAGCCCGGAGGTGACAACCGTATCACCAACATTCATTTTAATGTGGTTCGGAACTTCTTTAATAAGTGCCTTACGTATGTCGAAATTATTATCACCCCATACCAATGAACCGAGCGCATTGCTTTTTTTAATATTTACACTAATCTTTGTGTCTTTATGAAGTAAGGACTGGATGGTTGCCAAATGCGCGGATACATCTCGAATGAAGCCTACAACGCCCCGTTGCGGTGATATAACTGCCATTCCAGTTTCCAGACCATCTAGTGTACCTTTATTAATTGTCATAACATTATTCCTTAATGTTATGGAATTTTTAACAACTTTTGCGGCAAGATAAGTGTATTGCTGGTTGGTAACAGTATCAATCACTTTTACATCTTTGGCGGTATCAACTGTAGTAAGGTTTAATAAAAGTGTTTTTAGTTTAGCATTTTCAACAGCTAAACTATCGTTTACCATTCCAAGATTCATATATCTTTTGAAAACATTTAGCCTGTCATAAGCGGTGCCTACAATTTCATTAGATGAATTTAAGGTTACGCTGCGCTGATAGGCATTATTTTTTACCGTAAGATAAATTCCAATGATAAAAAAGATGATAAACAAGAAAAATGCGTTGTATCTGTTTATGAAAATCCAAAGGTTACGCATATTAATTTACGGTTTTAGATTTACGATTGAAGATTGACTGCATAATTTCAAATAAGATTTAAGATGCTTTACGATTTTGTTCGTTTTTTCTAATCGTGATAATAGAAGAAACCATTATTGAAAGTAATTCATTTCCCTCATTCCAGTTTTTTTGAATTCCAACTTTTAACTCAGGGTTGAATTCTTCTAATAGTTCAAGAAAAAACATAGACTCATCTAATTCTTCTTCAACAATCTTTAATTTATTTAAAAAATCCGCAGTAGATTTTGCTCTGCAGGCTGCCCTGTAATTTGCACCTACAGAACTCGAGCATCGAACCAACTGATTTGAATAGTTTTTATTTATAATATTGTATGGAAGAGAAATTATTAGTTTTCCAATTGATATGGAATATGCCTTAGTCCTTATTTTTAACGTCTCGCTATTCATCAATCGTCAATCTAAAATCTACATTCGTCAATCTGTTTATTGCATTAAGAATTTATAAGTTCCGATGTTTTTAAGTGCGATACCGGTTCCACGAACAACAGCACGAAGCGGGTCTTCTGCGACGTGAACAGGCAATTTTGTTTTTGCCGCAACACGTTTATCTAAACCTCTTAATAATGCGCCGCCACCCGTTAAGTAAATACCCGTTTGATAGATATCTGCAGAAAGTTCCGGAGGCGTAATCTCCAATGCTTTTAAAATTGCTTCTTCTATTTTAGAAATCGACTTATCCAGACAATGTGCAATTTCTGTATAAGAAACGGTAATTTGTTTTGGAACGCCTGTCATTAAATCGCGGCCCTGAACGGCAAAATCAGCAGGAGCGTCCTGTAGTTCAGGTAAAGCAGCACCAACTTCGATTTTAATTTTCTCTGCCGTCCGATCACCGATCATTATGTTATGCTGGCGGCGTATATAATTAACGATATCAGAGTCGAAGTTATCCCCTGCAACGCGGATAGACTGATCGCAAACAATACCAGAAAGTGCAATAACTGCAATTTCAGTAGTTCCCCCACCGATATCGATAATCATGTTGCCCATGGGTTCTTCAACATCAATTCCGATACCAACAGCCGCCGCCATTGGCTCATGGATTAAGTATACTTCCTTTGCACCTGCAATTTCCGCAGAGTCACGAACAGCACGTTTTTCAACTTCCGTGATGCCCGAAGGAATGCAAATAACCATTCTTAGAGATGGAAACATCCAGCCTTTGCCGCCATTCAGCATGCGAATCATGCCTTTAATCATGGCTTCTGCAGCATTGAAATCTGCAATTACACCATCCTTTAAAGGGCGAACAGTTTTAATATTATCGTGGGTTTTACCCTCCATCTGCATCGCCTGGCGGCCAATAGCAATGACTTTATTCGTTGTACGATCAAAAGCAACAATTGACGGCTCGTCAACCACTACTTTATCATTATGTATAATCAGGGTATTCGCTGTGCCTAAATCAATAGCAACTTCCTGCGTAAACCAGTTAAATAATCCCATGTAGAAGGTGTCTTTATTTTATATCAGTTAAATCTATATACTATTCCTAATGTAAAAATAGCTTTTTTATTGTTTAGTCAGTTAGTTTTTTAGTTTACTGGTCTTTTAGTTGTTTGGATTAAAGCCTATAATGAAAATTTCGCTGCTTCATGGCTAAACATCCAATAATCTAAACAACCAAACAACAAAAAACTAGTGTTTAAAATGTCTAACACCGGTTGTAACCATTGCAATGCCTTTTTCATTGGCTTTCGCTACAGAATCAGCATCTTTAATAGAACCGCCGGGTTGTAAAACAGCAGTGATGCCAGCATCAGCGGCAATTTCAACGCAATCAGGGAAAGGGAAGAAAGCGTCAGACGCCATTGAAGCGCCCTTTACACTGAATCCGAAAGATTCTGCTTTTTCAATCGCTTGTCTTAAAGCATCTACACGACTGGTTTGTCCAACGCCACTTGCTATCAGGACATCATCCTTAACCAAAACAATGGTGTTTGATTTCGTGTGTTTTACAATCTTATTAGCAAAGTATAAATCTTTTAACTCCTGTTCAGTTGGTGCTTTTTCAGTTACCGTTGTCATTTGCTCAGGTCCTTCGATAATTAAATCTTTATCCTGCTCAATAACACCATTCAATAACGTTTTAAATTGCTTTTTACCCAGGTCGACTTCATTGCGTTTTAAGATAACGCGGTTTTTCTTTTTACTGAATAATTCAATTGCTTCGGGCTGATAAGACGGTGCAATTAAAACTTCAAAAAACAGGTTGTTAATTTCCTGTGCTGTTTCTAAATCAACCTCAACGTTGGTAATCAGTACACCACCAAAAGCGGAAACGGGGTCGCAGGCTAAAGCGTCGATCCAAGCTTGTTTAACAGTTGGGCGAGAGGCGATACCGCATGCGTTGGTATGTTTTAAAATGGCAAAAGTCGGGTCTTCAAATTCATCGATCAAGACCACGGCGGCATCAACATCTACTAAATTATTATATGATAGTTCTTTACCATTCAATTTGGTAAACATGGCATCTAAATCACCATAAAAAACACCACCCTGATGAGGATTTTCTCCATAACGTAAAGTTTTGGCTTCGGTTACGCTTTGTTTAAAAACATCAAGCGGTTCTTCCTGATTGAAATAGTTGAAAATAGCGGTATCGTAATGTGAAGAAGTATGGAACGCTTTCTTAGCATAAGCCTTGCGCTGTGCCAGGGTCGTTTCACCATTTTGTTCTTCCAATTGGCTTTGTAGGGTAGGATAATCGTTTTTTGATGCAATAATTACCACATCATTAAAGTTTTTGGCCGCTGCACGAATCAGGGAAATTCCACCGATGTCAATTTTTTCGATAATTTCCTCCGGTGTTCCTCCGGATTTTACAGTTTCTTCGAATGGATATAAATCAACAATCACTAAATCAATCTCCGGGATTTCATATTCAGAAATCTGTTGTTTATCGCTTTCCAGGCCTCTGCGGTTTAAAATTCCACCAAATACTTTTGGATGAAGCGTTTTAACACGTCCGCCTAATATGGATGGATAGCCGGTTAAATCCTCAACAGCTGTAACGGGAAGGTTTAAATCTTTAATAAACTGTTCTGTTCCACCTGTTGAATATAACTGCACGCCCTGGGCGGCTAACAATTCTACCAATGGAGCTAAACCGTCTTTATAATATACTGAAATTAAAGCGTTTTTGATTTTAATGGGCTGACTCATTCTACTGTAAATTTTGAGCCGCAAAGGTAGTAAAAGGTGATGGCTTTTTAAGAATATGATGGCGTAAAAAAAGGATTATTTAATTGCGGGGTTTGGAGGGATGATCGCGTAAGTTTTAAACTAGTTTAGCATAATGAAATGTGAGAAGTGGTTGTTATGCTCTTTACCGTTACTTTCTGGCTATATCGATATAGTAATCAATTTTGTGGGTTGACGGATCAATTAATTTTGCTTTTTCAAACAGTTCAAGCGCTTTCTTGTCGTTATTTTGTTTAAGTTGATAAATGCCTAAGTTGCGGTAGGCGTAGGCATTTTCAGGATCCAGTTTAAAAGATTTTTCGATGTCCGCAAGTCCGTCTTCTAAATCGCCAAGCATCATTTTAGCGAATCCCCTGTTGTTGTAAGAATATGCGAAGCTTGGATCAACCAGAACGGCCCTGTCGAATAATTCAATCGCATTTTCGTACTGTTCAATGTTATTCAAAGTAAAGCCTAAGTTGTTTAGTGAATATTTATGGGTTGGATCAAGGGCTAGTGAAAGGTTATAATATTCTATAGCCAGTTCATTTTGTTCTAAGTGCGAGCAGGCCAGCGCAGCATTCGAAAAATCGTCAGTATCGAATTCACCTTCTTTAAGGTGTTCCATGGTTACTTCTCTGGCTCTTTCATAGTTTTTGGCATGCAGATAGGCTAAAGTAGCAAGTTTGAAAATTTCCGGTTGCCTGACTACTTTCAGAACCTTTTCATAAAATAGTGGCCCGGCTTCAGCATAGTGTCCTTCATCGAATAGTTTTAATGCACGATTGACCACAGGTTCCACTTGTTTTAACTTTAGCAGGTTTTTGATTTGCTTGCCGTCGTTATTGATCGGTTTCCCCTGACTGGTTTGGATTTGCTTTGATGTAGGAATGAGGCTTTGCAACATGCTATAGATAGCAACGCCCAGTAAGATTGCTATACCAAGCTTAACCGAGCCATGCCAATCGAAGTATAACGCTGAGGTAAAGGTTATCGCCGCCACAATTAAAGGCATAACGGGACCGGCAAGGAGCTGGATAATCTTTTTATTTAATGAAATCAACTGATTGTCTAACAAACACATTCCTCCGATCCATTTAAAAGGGTTTTTGAGGATATAGAGGGTGAGTTTTCCTATTGAATATTTGTAAGACGCCGGTGCATCGCCATAAGAGCCCAGGTATATTGTTGCGCCTGCCTTTGAAAACAGCATCCCGGTAACTGCATGGCCAAGTTCATGGAGAACTATAATCACCATGAAGGAAATCCGGCAGAGCATAGCTCCGATCAGCAGAATAAGGAGAAAATTCATGGAAAGGCCATCTGGGTTTATATTCTTATCTGAGGTTTTTAGTAAGATTTAAGGTATAAAGTTTTGCTAAAGCAAAAATTGCAAGCTGTATAAGTATGCGCTTATTAAAATTTGATGCAAGGCTAGAGGAAATTAAATATATAGCCTTGGCCTCATTCGATCAAAAACATGACATATTTTTATGCTGAACGGTAAAGTGTAATTGTTATTTAGGTTGAAACTTAATTACAATACTAACAAGCAATTACTTTTTTATCTTTTTAACAATACTTTCTACTATTCTAGGGTAGTGGAGGTGTTCCAATTGCTGACCCTTAAACTTCACCATTTCAAGGTTATCGTTCTTGTCAATTTTATATTTAGCCTGATAAATATATTCCCCCTCATCATAATTTTCGTCGACATAATGAATGGTAATCCCGCCCTCCGGTTCGTCTGCAGCAAGTACCGCATTGTGCACATGGTCGCCATACATACCTTTACCACCAAATTTTGGCAAAATTGAAGGGTGTATATTGATTATTCTTCCTGGATAAGCAGCAATTAAGTTCTTCGGAATAAGCCATAAAAATCCGGCAAGTACAATGAAATCTATATCCAGGTTTTTTAATAAATCGATGACGTCGTCCGTTTTATAGAATTCGTGCTTATCAAAAATATGACTTGGAATTTCAAAATTATCAGCTCTTTGCAAAACATAAGCTTCTGCATTATTGGTTAATACCAGGGCAATTTCGATATCGGTGCTTCGTTTAAAATGCTCCATGAGTTTTTGGGCATTGGAGCCCGAACCCGAAGCAAAGATGGCTATTCGTTTTTTCACTCAAAATTCGTTTCACCAAAAATAGCATTTTTAAACAGCTATTTTAGTGGAGGGCGTTATTTGTGGTATTTATTATTGATTTAGAATAAATCAAAGCTATTTTTGTACATTAAATAAAGGGCTGAAAAAAAATCAATAAAAAAATAAAAAGTGTTTTGCGATTTAAAAACATTAATCCTATATTTGCAACCCGAATTATAGGAAACGAATAAGAAAAATAAAAGGCTAAATTAAAATGGCAAATCATAAATCTTCATTAAAAAGAATTAGAGCAAACGCTACAAAACGTTTACGTAACAGATATCAGGCAAAAACTACACGTACTTTTATTAAAAGATTACGTGCAGCTGAAGATAAAAAAACTGCTTCAGATTTATTGCCTAAAGTAATTTCTATGTTGGATCGTTTAGCTAAGAAAAACGTTATTCACAAAAATAAAGCGGCTAACAATAAATCGAAATTAACTAAATTCGTTAACGGTTTAGCATAAGCTATTTTTTTTTACGATATTAGTAAAAGGCATCCCAACCAAAAGTTGGGATGCCTTTTTTTTATCGAAAAATATGGCGCATTACGAACAAAAAATTGGTATAAAACTTTGGGCTGAAGAAGACAGGCCGAGAGAGAAACTTTTGTTAAACGGGAGAAGGCATTTAACAGATGCTGAATTGATAGCCATTTTAATAGGCTCTGGCAATAAAAATGAAACGGCAGTCGATTTGAGTAAACGGATTTTAAGTTTTTACGAAAATAAATTGACTAAACTGGGTAAGGCTTCTATTTCAGAACTTTCAAAATTCAAGGGCATCGGCGAGGCTAAAGCAGTTTCCATTGTGGCTGCATTGGAATTGGGTTTAAGGCGCAATGAAAATGCAAATGAAGAAACCATTCAGGTTACCGCTTCAAGCGATGTTTATAAATATATGCACCCCACTTTTGCTCATTTAAATCATGAAGAATTTTGGATTTTGCTATTAAAACGTTCCAATAAAATTCTCAGCAAGCATCTTATCAGCAAAGGTGGGCAAGCAGGCACGGTAGCCGATCCGAAAATTATTTTCAAGATAGCATTGGAAAATAATGCAGCCAACATTATTCTCGCACATAACCATCCATCCGGAAATTTAAGGCCTAGCGAAAGCGATAATAAATTGACCAGAAATTTAGCAGCTTCGGGTACAATGTTAAATTTGTATGTTGTAGACCACCTTATCTTTACAGATAGTGGCTATTATAGCTATAAAGATGAAGGCTTGCTCTAAAATTTAATTGATATCAATGATTTAACATTAAGTCAATTTACAAAAGGAACATTTTTGTAAATTGGCCGTATGAAAACATTTATATTAGGCTTATGTCTGTGCTTTAACATTTCGGTTTTTGCTCAGAAAAAACAAGTTCCAGTTAATGTAATTACTTATAACGTTCGCTACAATAATCCCGGCGACGGTATAAACGCATGGCCAAACCGGAAAGATAATGTCAAAGCATTGGTTAAATTTCATGATGCCGATATCCTTTGCGTTCAGGAGGCCCTGGCAGAACAGTTTGACGCCCTAAGCGAAAATACAAACTTCGATGTTGTAGGCGTAGGCCGCGATGACGGTAAGCGAAAAGGCGAATTTTCAGCTATTTATTTCGATAAAACCCGGTTTAGGAAAAAAGATGGCGGTACTTTTTGGTTATCTGAAACGCCTGATGTTCCTTCAAAAGGTTGGGATGCTGTTTTGCCAAGAATTTGCAGCTGGGTAAAATTGTATGATAATCTGAACAAACAGGAATTTATTGTTTTTAATACCCACTATGACCACGTTGGTGTAAAGGCAAGGATAGAATCAGCAAAGCTCATTAAACAGAAGATACAGGAAATTGCACCAAAGCTGCCTGTGATTTATACGGGCGATTTAAATGTTACGCCGGAAACGGAGGCCATCGCCACTATAAAATCTTTTCTTCAGGATGCAAAGGAAATTTCAGAAGAAGCGCCTTATGGACCATCAGGTACCTTCAATGCATTTGATTTCAACAGCGAATTAAAAAACCGTATTGATTATATTTTTGTAAATAAAGGTTTTAAAGTTCAAAAGTTTGCTGTACTTAGCGACAGTAAAGACAAAAGATATTTTTCGGACCATTTGCCTGTTTTTGTAAGGCTTTTCTTTAAATAATTATTGAGCGCAAACCACTTATTCCCCTTTCAGTTTCGATTTTTTGGTGAATACTATCACTATCATTATATTTTTGAAACGCTGGCATTTATAATAGGCGTTAGGATATACTATTATCTAAAAAAAGGTACTGCCGATCAGATTTCGGATGAAAATCGTTTGTGGATCATGCTGGGCGCAATGCTTGGCGCTTTAATCGGGTCGAGGGTTGTCGCGATTTTGGAAACACCCAGACAATTGAATCACATCACTTTTTTTACGCTCTATCAAAGTAAAACCATTGTGGGTGGTTTGCTGGGTGGACTTTTTGGTGTGGAATTTATAAAAAAGATTATTGGTGTCAACATTGCTTCAGGCGATTTGTATGTTACCCCAATCCTGGTCGCCTTATTTATCGGTAGAATAGGTTGTTTTTCAATGGGGATAGATGAGCCAACTTATGGCGTACCAACCAATTTCCTTGCCGGTATGGATTTGGGCGATGGCATTCAAAGGCACCCCATCATGCTTTATGAAATGTTGTTTTTGATAGCATTACTGTTGCTTTTTAACAGTCTTAAAAAGAAAGAGATGCTTAATGGCGATCGCTTTAAACTCCTAATGGTTTCGTATTTTCTTTTTCGCTTCCTCATCGAATTCCTCAAGCCTTATGAGTCGTTGTTCTTAAATTTAAGCAGTATTCATTGGTCGGCATTGTTTATTTTTCTTTATTATTATAGATTCATAATAAGAATAGTGAAATCTGCCTTCACTGAACAAACGAAAGAATATGGCTAATATCCGAGATTATATCTACTACGACTATACCAAAAGCCTTTGCCCTCAATGTCTTATGCTTTGTGATGCAAAAATTGTTTTTCAGGATGCGAAGGTATTTATGCTTAAAAATTGTAAGACACACGGAGATAGTAAAGTGATGATTGCTGATGATGTGGAATACTATAAGCAGATTAGAAATTACAACAAGCAATCGGAAATGCCGCTTAAGTTTAATACGAAAGTGCATTATGGCTGTCCTTATGATTGTGGGTTGTGTACAGACCACGAACAGCATTCCTGTTTAACCGTTATCGAAGTTACCGACAGGTGTAACCTCGCATGCCCTACCTGTTATGCCATGTCATCTCCGAATTATGGCAGGCACCGAACGCTCGAAGAAATAGAACGCATGATGGATGTGGTGGTTGCCAATGAAGGTGAGCCAGATGTAGTGCAGTTGTCAGGAGGCGAACCAACCGTCCATCCGGATTTTTTTGCGATCCTGGATTTGGCCAAAACCAAGCCGATTAAGCATTTAATGGTTAATACCAACGGCATCAGGATTGCCAAGGATATAAACTTCGTGGAAAAACTGGCTTCTTATATGCCCGATTTCGAAATTTATTTACAGTTCGACAGTTTTAATGCCGATGTGCTGACACGTTTAAGAGGGGAAGATTTGACAGAAGTTCGAAGGAAAGCAATTGCCAACCTCAACCAGTTTAACGTATCAACAACCCTTGTGGTTACCTTACAAAAAGGATTAAACGATGGCGAAATCGGTGATATCATTGATTACGCTACGAAACAGAAATGCGTTCGCGGGGTTACTTTTCAACCCACACAGGTTGCCGGCAGAAACGATGATTATAATGACCAGGCTGGTAGAATTACATTAACCGAGGTTCGCAGGAAAATTTATGAGCAATATCCGACTTTTACGCCACAGGATTTAATCCCTGTTCCTTGTAATCCTGATGCGCTTTGCATGGCTTATGCTTTGAAAATCGGCGACGAAGTAATCCCGATGACACACCTTATAAATCCCGAAGATTTATTAAACAATTCAAAAAATACAATCGTTTTTGAGCATGATGAAAAGTTGAAAGAGCATATGCTTAATCTCTTTAGCACCGGCGTATCGGTAGATTGTGCCGAGGATACTTTCGGTGAGTTAATGTGCTGTTTGCCCAGGGTGAAGTCTGATAACTTGAGTTATGATAATCTTTTTCGTATTATTATAATGAATTTCATGGATCCGCTGGATTTTGATGTCCGCGCGGTCAAGAAATCATGCGTACATATTGTAAGTGAAAAATATAAGATCGTACCGTTCGAAACCATGAATATTTTTTATCGCGATAATAAAATTGACGCCATCAGGGCTGAATTAAATATGAAGTAGTATGCTGTTTTTTCTTCTTATACTTTACGGACTGGCGACAGTAGTTTTATTTGTTGTTGGTATAATTATGATGATTGTAGCTGCATCGAATAATGCGCCTGTAAAACCAGGATTAAAACTCCTCATCGCTTCAGTAATCATGGTTGTAATTGGTTTTGGCGCATGCGCAGTTATTCTTGCTAACAGTTAACGATACTATGGGCATAATCATCTATTGGGCTATTGTTGGATTTCTTTTATTTGTCGGAATTATCCAGCTTATTATAAAATCAATAAAGAACCAACCACTTAAACCTGCGTTACGCTTAATCATTGCTTCGGTTATTATGCTGGTTATCGGTGCCGGTGCTTGTGCGGTAATCCTGTCTAATCTTAAAATTAATCATTAATTTATTTTTAATGGCGCCATCACATCGGGTATAGTTTATTCCAAGTGTGAGGACACAGACTATGGCGTATTGGGGAGGACGGAATTTTTTCCAGCAAGTTCTCTCGTTTAGCTTTCTGCTTTGCGCTTTAAATAATATCTTTGCGTTTTATGAAACTGAGTATCGCTCTTGCCTTTTCTTGATACTTGATACTCAATACTTGATACTAACAAATGAAAATATCATATAACTGGCTAAAACAATTCGTTCAAATAGACCAAACACCTCAGGAACTTTCATTAATTCTGACCAATGTGGGCTTAGAGGTGGAAAGCGTTGATAAAGTTCAGCCTGTTGCCGGCGGTTTAGAAGGTTTGGTTGTTGGAGAAGTTTTAACTTGCGTGCAGCACCCCAATGCGGATCGATTACGTGTAACCACTGTAAATATTGGCGGTAAAGAAAATCTGCAAATTGTTTGTGGTGCACCAAATGTGGCTGCCGGACAAAAAGTTGTTGTGGCCACGGTTGGTACAACTGTTTATCCCTTAGAAGGTGAGCCTTTTAAAATAAAGGAATCGAAGATTAGGGGAGAAGTGTCTCAGGGGATGATTTGTGCTGAAGATGAAATTGGTTTAGGCAAATCTCATGATGGAATTATGATCTTATCTACGGATACGGAGATAGGTATTCTGGCAAAAGAACATTTTCAGCTCAATGATGATCATGTTTTTGAAATTGGCTTAACACCCAACAGGGCTGATGCAGCTTCACATTTAGGCGTTGCAAGGGATTTGGCAGCATATTTCAAAAGTGAATATCAAATGCCAGATTTATCTTCCTTCAAGGTTGATAATGACAATTTAGTTATTCCGGTCGAAGTCGAAGATTTAATTGCCTGTCCACGCTACAGCAGCCTTACCATTTCTGGTGTTACCGTATCAGAGTCGCCGGATTGGTTAAAAGACAAATTAAAAATTATAGGATTACGTCCGATTAACAATGTTGTGGATGTTACCAACTATGTTTTACATGGTTTTGGACAACCTTTGCATGCCTTCGATGCCGATAAAATTGCCGGCGGAAAAGTTTTAGTGAAAAAGGTAGCTGAAGGTACTCCATTTGTAGCCCTGGATGATGTTGAGCGTAAATTAAGTGCAGACGATTTAATGATCTGCAATACAGAAGCACCAATGTGTATTGCAGGGGTTTTTGGCGGTAAGACTTCGGGGGTTGATGCAGACACAAAAAATGTATTTCTAGAAAGTGCTTACTTCAATTCGGTTTCTGTCCGGAAAACATCTAAAAGACATGGTTTAAAAACGGATGCATCTTTCCGTTTCGAGCGTGGTACTGATCCTGAAATACCGGTTACAGCTTTAAAATATGCTGCGATTTTGATCAAAGAACTTGCTGGTGGTGAAATTTCGTCACCGGTTTCTGACATTTATCCAAACCAGATTAAGCCTTTCGAATTTGAGGTAAGCTATTCAAATATCAATAAGCTTATCGGCGCCAATATTCCATCGGCAGAGATTAAACATATTATAACAGCTTTAGGAATTTCGGCTACGAGTACGTCAGATGATGTTTTAGCCTTGAGAGTACCTTCTTTCAAAGTTGATGTTACCCGCGAGTGCGACATCACGGAAGAGGTTTTGCGTATTTATGGTTACAATAACATTGCGATTCCGACGAAAATAAATGCATCGCTTTCAAACAGCTCAAGGCCCGATAAGGAAAACACCCAGAATGTAATTGCCGATATGCTTACCGCCAACGGCTTTGCAGAAATCTGGTGTAATTCGTTAACAAAATCTGCTTACTCCAAAAATCTAGATGAAGCTGTATTTATTTTAAATCCATTAAGCAGTGATTTAAATGTAATGCGCCAGAGTTTGTTAATGCCTGCGCTGGAAAGTGTGGCTTACAACCAAAATCGTAAAAATGCAGATGTGAAGTTTTATGAATATGGTAAAACCTATCATTTAATAAATGAGAAATATGTTGAGCGCCCAAGGTTATTGCTTTTAATTTCTGGCGCTACACAGAGCGAACAATGGAACCAAAGCACAAAATCAGCATCATTCTATAATTTAAAAGCTGCGGTTGATGCGGTGATTTCCCGTCTGGGTATCACAACCTATCAATCCGATGTTTTGCAGGATGAAAACTTTGCTTATGGAATTAAATATTTCAGAGGGGATAAAACCCTGGTGAGTTTTGGCGCTGCAACAAAAGCCGACAGGAAACAGGCTGATGTGAATGCAGAAGTGTTCTATGCAGATTTTGATTGGGCCGGATTGCTTGACATTGTTAAGAAGAATAAAATCGTTAACAAAGACGTTTCAAAATATCCGCAGGTAAGAAGAGATTTATCTATGTTGGTGGATAAAGGTATAACCTTCGATTCTTTAAAAGGAATTGCATTTAAAACCGATAAAAAACTGATTAAAGAAGTGGGTGTTTTTGATGTTTACGAAGGTGATAAATTACCGGAAGGTAAAAAGTCTTACGCTTTAAATTTTATTTTACAGGATGAAGAGCAGACCCTTACCGATAAACAAATCGAACAAATCATGCAGAAACTAATCGCTAATTTAACGCAACAAGCAGGTGCAGAAATTAGGAAATAAAATTTAAATTCGTATTTTTAGAAATAAATTCATGACTTCTGTTGCAGATCAGTTAGATAAAGTAATACAAAAAACAGCACGTATAATCGAGTTGTGTAATGCTTTGCAGGAAGAAAATGATTTGTTAAAGCTTGAAAACCAATCGTTAAAAGTTGCACTTGATACTTTTAAAGGCAAACACAGCGAACTCGAGGAAAAACTGAGGGTTACCAAGATTGCAAAAAGTATTGAGGGTACGAGCGAAAAGTCGCTTGACATTAAACAAAAAATTAACGATTTTGTGCGGGAGATTGATAAAAATATCGCATTGCTTAAAAAATAAGCGATGGGACAAAATCAGAAACTAAGCTAACAATGGGAGAAATCTCGATTAAGATAACCATTTCCGACCGTATTTATCCTTTAAAGGTGAATACAGAAGAGGAAGAGATTGTGAGACGGGCGGCAAAAATGATTAATGAACGCATAAAGGATTATCAGGATAATTATGCGGTCAGAGATAAGCAGGATCTTCTTTCTATGGCTGTATTGCATTATGCAACCGCTGTATTAAGAACAGAAAATAAAGTACAAAACCAGGATACTGCTGTTGCTGATAAAGTTGAAGAATTGGATGTTTTACTCAACGGTTTTTTCACTAAATAAAGGTTCGTTCTTTGGGCGATTCGTCACTCTGAACTTGTTTCAGAGACTTGATAAATGAGATTCTGATGAATCCGATAGTTATTGGATCAGGATGACGGTGCTCTTATTAGCATAAAAACATAGCCGCGGCTGGTTTTTTGAGTTTCAATTTTATAAAACTTAACACTTCAATATCTATGGGGTTAAGAGGGCGTATTTCATCTGCTTCGGCACCTGAAAATGGCTTAAATCCCAATTATGCTTAGTTGAGGTTTAAAATGATGAGACTTAAAAAAATTAGTTGCGGTTTTTTTTTACTTAAAAAACAAAATGGAGATAACGGAAATTTTAGGATACATATTTGCCTTAATAGCAGGCTTAGGTATCGGTATAGCAGTAGGCAGGTTCCTGCTGCGCAACTTGCTTAAACAGCAGGAAGTTGCTGCACAGAATAAGGTTAAAAAGATTTTAAAAGATGCAGAGAATAATGCTGAAATTTTAAAAAAGAATAAACTTCTCGAAGCAAAAGAGAAATTTTTGCAGTTAAAAGCAGAACACGAACAGGAAGTTAACGCTAAAAATAATTCAATAAACCAACGCGAAAATACAATGAAACAGAAAGAACAATCTGTTAATCAGCGTTTGGAAAATTTTAATAAAAAGGAAGCTGAACTTGATAAACAGAAAGTTCATTTAGAAAAACAGACTGAACTTGCCATTAAAAAGCAGGAAGAAGTAGAAGTTTTAAAAAACCAGCATTTAACACAACTGGAAACTATTGCTGGCTTATCTGCAGAAGAGGCTAAGAACCAATTGGTAGATAACTTAAAAGAAGTTGCCCGTACACAAGCCATGATTCAGATCAAGGACATTGTTGATGAGGCAAAATTAACTGCAAGTAAAGAAGCAAAAAAGGTGGTTATCCAAACCATTCAGCGTACAGCAACTGAGGCTGCCATAGAGAATTCTGTTTCCATCTTCCACATCGAAAGTGATGAAATTAAAGGTCGGGTAATCGGTAGAGAGGGTAGAAATATTCGAGCCTTAGAAGCCGCTACCGGTATCGAAATTATCGTTGATGATACACCGGAAGCAATTATCTTATCAGGTTTTGATCCGGTGAGAAGGGAAATTGCCCGTTTGGCCTTACACCGTTTGGTAACCGATGGTCGTATTCACCCGGCTCGTATCGAAGAAATTGTAGCGAAGACTAAAAAGCAAATTGAAGATGAAATCGTCGAAATAGGGGAACGTACCGTTATCGATTTAGGGATTCATGGCTTACATCCAGAATTAATTCGTATGGTTGGCCGTATGCGTTATCGTTCATCTTATGGGCAGAATCTCTTACATCACTCGCGTGAGGTTGCGAACTTCTGTGCTACAATGGCTGCAGAATTAGGTCTAAATGCGAAGATGGCAAAACGCGCCGGTTTATTACACGATATCGGTAAAGTGCCTGATGATAATCCGGAATTGCCTCACGCAATTTTAGGTATGCAACTTGCAGAAAAATATAAAGAACATCCTGAAATTTGTAATGCAATTGGTGCCCACCATGATGAAATCGAAATGACGTCGATGATCTCTCCAATTATCCAAGCTTGTGATGCGATTTCCGGTGCCCGTCCTGGTGCCCGTAGAGAGGTTGTAGAAAGCTACATTAAACGTTTAAAGGATTTAGAAGAGTTGGCACTGTCTTATCCTGGTGTTGAGAAAACTTTTGCAATCCAGGCAGGAAGGGAACTTCGCGTAATTGTAGAAAGTGAAAGAATTACCGATGCACAGGCTGAATTATTAGCTGCAGATATCTCTACCCGTATTCAAACGGAGATGACTTATCCAGGCCAGATTAAAGTTACCGTTATCAGGGAAACCCGTTCAGTGGCTTTTGCGAAGTAAAAAATAGCCCATATAGGTTTTAAAACCTATATGGATTCTAATAAACAAAGGTAAAAGCGATGGATATTTCATCGCTTTTTTTATTTTTACATAATGAGCAAGCAAACCAAAAAACCGGAAATAAAGCGTCCTGTAGATGTTTATTTCGATAAATATCAGGAAAGCCATAACAACCACACCAATGAAGTTATCCACTGGATTTGTGTGCCGTTAATTATCTTCAGTTTATTAGGTTTGGTCTGGTCAATCCCGTTTCCACAATTAGGTTTTTTAGGTAAGTATAACGGATTCGTAAATTGGGCATCATTCTTAATTGCTTTTTCCATCTACTATTACTACCGTTTGTCTCCTGTTCTCTCCTACATGATGCTAATTCTTGTATTTCTTATGAGTTGGGGAATCGTATCGTTAGAACAATGGGAAAAAGCAGGCGGACCTTCTGTTTGGTTAGTTTGTCTCATCATCTTTATCATTTCATGGATAGGGCAATTCATCGGTCATAAAATAGAAGGTAAAAAACCTTCTTTCCTGGATGATGTTAAATTCCTGTTAATTGGCCCGATATGGTTATTGCACTTCATTTGCAGGAAAGTGGGTATTAAATACTAAATCAAAAGCCATTAACATTAAATTAACCTTTAGCTAAACAAAGCTTAATTAACATCTAACATATAGCTAACATTGTGGTAATAGCTTTGCCTAAAATTAAATACAGGCAAATTGAACTCACTCAAACTTTTTAAAAGCGCAGCATTAACAATGCTGGTTTTATTTTTAAGCATAGCTGCTTACGCTCAAACCGGTAAAATTTCAGGCGTTGTATCAGATACGAAAACAGGAGAAACTTTAATTGGCGTTACCGTTAAAATTAAAGGTACAACGAAAGGTGTGTCAACTGACGTTGATGGAAAATACACTTTACAAGCCATGGCAAATGGCAAATACACGTTAGAATTTTCTTATGTAGGGTATCAAACCAAAGAAGTTTCAGACATTGAAGTTAAATCTCCGGCTGTTACTAATCTAAGTGTTACACTTAGTGAGGCCAGCGGGCAAAATCTTGGTGAAGTTGTTATTAAAGCCAGCTTTAAGCAAGAATCCATTAATACTTTATATGCACAGCAAAAAAACAGTGCGTTAATTTCTGATGGTATCTCCAGCGAACAAATCAAAAAATCGCCAGATAGAAATACATCTGACGTTTTAAAACGTGTTAGCGGAGCAACGATTCAGGATAATAAATTTGTTATCGTTCGTGGTTTAAGTGATCGTTATAATACAGCCACCTTGGATAATTCGACGCTTCCAAGTACAGAAGCAAATAAAAAGGCATTTTCTTTCGATATTGTACCATCTAACTTGGTCGATAAAATTACCATCAGCAAGACTGCAACACCTGATCTTCCTGCGGATTTTGCAGGTGGGGCGGTTCAAATCGTAACTAAAGATATTCCGGACCAAAATTTTCTTTCATTTGGCGTAGGTTATGGCTATAACAGTCAGTCGACTTTTAAAGATTTCTTAGCGACAAAGAAAAACGCTCAGAACTATTTGGGCTTCGAAGATGGTTCAAAACAATTGGCTGAGAACTTTCCTAGTAGTGAACAAGTAGCTAAAGGAACATTGACAAGTTCTAAAAATATTGCTGCGCTAAAATCATTGCCAAACGATTTAACAGTGAAAAACAGGTCTGCATTACCAACGCAGAATTATCAATTGAGTTTAGGCAGGGTAAAACATTTCGAAAGTGGCAATACATTCGGTGCCCTGATCTCGGCAACATATAGAAACGCACAAACGATAAATCAGGATGTTGAACGTAACTTTTACGTTTACAATTACACCGATAATCAATATAAATTCTCTACCAACCTTGGTGGATTGGCAAACTTTGCCTACTCGTTCGGAAAGAATAAAATCAGTTTCAAGAATATTTATAACAGAAATTACGACGATACTTACGCAGAAAGAACCGGTATAAAAGACGGTAACTCATTAAACCGTTTTTATGCCTATGACGTTATGCAGAAGTCACTTTTCAAAACGACTTTAGAAGGTGATCATCAGATTGGTGAGGGAAATAATAAATTGAAATGGACTGCATCTTACAGTAATATCGGTAATAATCAGCCAAACCAGTTAAAAATTAACTATACAAAACCTTTAGCTGCCCAGAACGATCCAAGTGTATTGTATCAGGCAAACATTACCTCTTTAGGTAAAGATAACACACGTTTATTCTCTGATTTAAATGAAGATATATATTCGGGCGATGTAAACTATAGCACACCATTCAAATTATTTGATGCTTCGACAACTTTTAAATTGGGTTTAGGCTCTCAATATCGTGACCGTAACTTCGCTGCAAGGTTTATTGGTGCGGAATTAATTACGAATAATCCAGATTTGCAAACGCAAATCAGAAGCTTGCCGGTAAATCAGATATTTTCTCAATCCCTTTTTGAATCAGGCGTTTACAGACTTGCAGAAGTTGGTGGTGAATTAGATAGCTATAAAGCAAATTCATTTACCAATTACGGTTATGTAATGCTTGATCAGAAATTTGGCGAAAATTTCAGAGCCGTTTACGGTGCAAGGGTAGAAAGCTATAACGTTAAGGTGATGAGTATCAGCAGGACTTATGTTGATGATTCGCAGGTTGATGTTTTACCATCAGTAAACTTAACTTACAGCTTAACTAAGAAAGCCAACTTACGGGCATCTTACTACCGCACATTAGCAAGACCAGAATTCAGAGAGTTGTCTCTATCATCATACTATGACTACGAATTATTAGGTAACATTACTGGTAATCCAAACTTAAAGCGTTCGTTAATTGATAATGCTGATATTCGATACGAAATTTATCCGGAAGCTGGTCAGTTGTTCTCAGTGTCCGCTTTTTATAAGCACTTTACCAATGCAATCGAATCGTATCGTTACGATGTTTTGTCGACACCTGATGTTTCATTTTTTAATACACCTAAAGCTTATACTTACGGTTTAGAGTTTGAAGGCAGGAAGAATTTAAACTTTATAGGCGACAATAACTTCTTCAAGAACACAACGGCCTATGTTAACTTATCTTTAATAAAATCTAAAGTTACCAACCCGACAGACCAGAACTATATCGATAAAACCCGACCAATGGTTGGTCAATCTCCATATGTTGTCAACGCAGGTTTGCAACATAGCGCTTTAGATAATAAGCTTAATTTCAATGTTCTTTACAATAAAATCGGAAGAAGAATTGTTCAGGCAAGTGGTATCAACTTTCCAAGCACCTGGGAAAACCCAAGAGATGTAATCGATCTTCAGGTAAGTTACAAAGTCCTTAAATCGAAAGGCGAGTTTAAATTAAATGCTGGTGATATCCTTAACCAAAGAAGCATAATTTACTTTGATTACAACGGCGATAAAAAATATAATGGCAGCATTGGTAACGGTGGGGACGAGACGTTTTCATCTTACAGGTCAGGAAGAAATATCTCATTATCATTTAACTATACTTTTTAGTCATTAACAATTTGGTAACAGGATATTAATCCTGAATAAAAATTAAAAATCTCTATTTGTAAAAAAATATTAAAGCAAAAAAAATGAAAAACCAATTTATACTACTTGCCTTATCAGTAGTTTTATTTTCAACTTCTTGTAAGAAGAATGTGATTGTGGAAGGGCCTTCTACGGAAACCCCAGGCGGTGGTCCTACAACAAATGTTGTTGAAATCAGCGGCGAGATTTCAGCAAATACGACATGGTCTGCAAGCAAAATTTATTTATTAAAGGGATTCGTTTTTGTAAGCAATGGTGCAACATTAACCATTGAGCCGGGAACAATTATCAAAGGTGATAAAGCAACAAAAGGAACATTAATTATAACACGTGGTTCGAAGATTAATGCAACCGGTACGGTAGATAAACCAATCGTTTTCACATCGGCTTTAGCATCAGGTGCTCGTAGTCAGGGCGACTGGGGTGGCGTTATTTTGTTAGGTAAAGCACCAGTAAATCAAGGTACAGACGTAAAAATTGAAGGTGGTTTAGTTCAGCCAACTGGTAAAGATGAAAAATTATACATCTATTATGGCGGTACTGATGCTGCAGATAACTCGGGAACGATGAAATATGTACGTATCGAATACGGAGGCATAGCGTACTCAGTTGATAATGAAATTAACGGTTTAACCATGGGTGGTGTCGGCAACGGTACTACACTTGATTATATCCAGATTTACCGTTCTGGTGATGACGCTTTCGAATGGTTTGGTGGAACAGTGAATGCAAAACACTTATTGGCCATCGGTACTTGGGATGATGATTTCGATACGGATTTTGGTTATGCGGGTAATGTTCAATTTGCTTTGGCACAACGTGTTTCTACCGTTGCGGATCAGTCTCAATCTAACGGTTTTGAATCTGATAACAATGCAACCGGAACGGATCAGACACCCAAAACGTCTGCAGTTTTCTCTAACGTAACTGTTTTAGGTCCAATTAAAGCCAATGGCGGTTCATTTAATGCAAACTTCTATCACGGTGCTCAAATTCGTCGTAACTCTTCAATCAGTATTTTAAATTCAGTAATTTCTGGATTCCCAATTGGTTTATATATCGATGATACTAAAGTGGTAACCGCTAATTCTACCTCAGCGAACTTTACGAGTGGGAATATGGTTATTGCAAACAACTTAGTTTATGGTACAAAAACGACAGAAGTTTCTGTGAGTAATGCTGCTGCAGCTGCGGCGATTGAAGCTAAATTACGTTTAGACAACACATTTGCACAAACTACTTTTGCTTCTGCATTATATACAAGTCCTTATTTATACTTCAGCGATTTCGGTTCAGGTACTACGTTAGGTACGGCAGGGTTCACATTAGCGGCTAATTCTGTGGCAGCTACAGGTGCAGCATTCACAAACGCAAAAGTATCTGGTTCATTCTTTACTCAGGTAGCTTACAAAGGTGCTTTTGGTTCAGAAAACTGGGCTTCGGGCTGGGCAGAAGTTGATGCTCAAACTCTAGCTTACACAACTCCTGGTGCTGTTAAATAAAATATAAAGCTCAAAAATGCAAAAAGCCGGAACATATATTTGTTCCGGCTTTTTGCATTAATCTTATTCTGAAATTTCTTTTACTTTTGACGTTGAAGTCTTTCTTACCACAGGTTTAACAACTTTTTCTGCAATAGGTGCAACTTGTTCCTCTTTAATGAATGAAGCTATTGAATCTTCTACCGGAACGATACTGATTTTTTTAGAAAGCTGTTTCGCAAACTTCTTAATAACTTTATCTGCTTTTTTTACCTTGCCAAACTGACTTGCCGTTTCGCTGATGACAGCTGCTAATTTTGACTCTAACGCTTTACTTAATTTTTTGCTCGTCGAGTGATTTTTCGACTTGGATTTATTCTTTTTCATTGAACGATCTGGATTTCACCAAAGATAAAATTTCGCTGTGTTAATTTAGTATTATGATTATGTTAACAAGTGTTGGAATGGTTAACATATAAAATATTTCCCATAACTTAGTTTAAATCCATAGGTTAAAATTTAATCACACGAATATGAATTACCCAATATTAATCGGTGTTGCAGTTCTGGTCGTTATTTTAATTGCTTACCTGATTAAGAGAAACCAAAAGGACAAGAAGGTGTTTGAAAAAGAGACCATTCAGTCAGAACTTCCACCGGAGAAGGATGATAAAGAAAATATTTAAAAACGATTCCCCGGCGCAATGTCGCCACCCAGGTCGAGTGTATTCTGGAAACCTTCCAGGTATTGAAGTAAATGCCGCTCCGCATTTGCGTAAGAGTTAAAAGTAGATGCCGGTTCATAGGCATCAGCATCAGTTTTGCTTTTATAAAATGAACTGATTTTGAAAACGAAAACGTTGTCATCATTTATGGGTGACATAATTCTGGCCTTTATTGCATGACCGTTAACCTCAACAAAAAATTCCTTTAAAACAGTATATATAACAGCTGACATAAGTTTGGTTTTAAGATTTAACTCAAAATAAGAAATCTAAATTACCTTAAATAGCTCATGAATCAGTCTGTTGTTGATAACGTAATGATTTTTTAATATTAATTTAATCTTAAATTAACATTTAGTTTCGCTTAAGAGGGTCATAGTTATAAACAACTTTATAAGCAATATTCTTCAACTGAGCAGAAAGTTGCCCAACTTTTAAATCTTGTAGTTGGGGCGTAGGTTCACAGAAAACGTATTTCTGTCCTTTGTAAATCAAAAAATCACCTTTTATCGGTTTATCAAATTGGACTGCCATGGTTAGATGGGTAGGATATAGGAGTGCAACCATCGGTAAGTTATAAATTTCTTTAACCAGGTAGAAAAATAATGCAGCCCTGTCATCGCAATCGCTGTATTTATTTAATAATGTTTGTTCCGGAGATAATCGTTTTTCTTTTCCAAAGTTATCCTGATCGTTCTCATATAAGAAAGCATATCTGGTAAAGCGCATTAAATAATCCACGCCCTTTTTTTGGTCAAGGTTCTTCACATTTTTTTTCAATATTGGAATTAAAGAGCTATAAGTTTCCCGGCTAAGCGGAATGTTAAAATACGATTCGAAATCTACACCAGGGTAATTCGCGAAGATAGCCTGGACATCGTTATTCACCTTTAATTTGAAATGATAGTTCTTTTGCTTATAACTAAAATCTACATCTTTCTCTACATAACTTTCGGGTTTAAAATCCGGTAACCTGGTAACTTTATATGAGAAAGCATGTAGACCCTCGGGAATTGAAATGTTAACAGGCTTATATGCATTAGCTTGCTGAAATAACTTTCCATAATCATGATAATTTAAGCACATATACTTTCGGTCATCAATCATGAAAAAAGGAATATCACTGATGTCTTCATTGTTTTTTACATAGAAAATAATTTGTCCGTTGCCAACGGCTAGCCTTGCATCATAGCCGCATTTATTTAGTAAAAACCATTTATAAAGGGTGTAACGGCTGTAGTTTTTCGCCTTTGGACTTATCAATTCGGCAGTTTTACGAATTAGCTGATAATAAATCCAATCGTTAAGTTTATATTTTTCTTTATAGGCTGTTAGGGCTTTGGTTAAACCAGTATAATCTCCGCTATTAATCTCATTGTAAAAGTGTTTAACGGTCTCTGAAGTTGCATTGATTGGTGTATTTATAACAATTGATGGTTCTGCACTGAAATTAAACGTACCAGTATAAAATTCAAGCGAATAGTTTTGAGCTTTCGTTCTAATAAACGAAAACATGATGCAGATGCATAAAACTGCAATTGAAAAATACTTATATGCGTTTTCTTTCAATTTGAAATATTTGGTGATTTTAAATTTACATAATATTAATAAGGATTTAACATTTTGTTTTTGTAAATGTTAACTAATTGCTTAACTCTAGTTTAATATTATGTCATTCAATAATCTATCCTGACGTGAAGGCAGTCACACGTACTTCGGTATTTACTGTTTCACGCTCTTAAAGGAAGCTATCTGGGAAATCATTTGCCAGTTCATTTTTTGTACGTACCTATCTTTATTAAATTTTCAGGGAGTGATTTACAGTTTGTAGGGATGAGCATATTCGTTTAAGCAGATTAAAAGTAAGCCATTGTTTCAATAGAAATAAATTGTAAGATCCGTTACAGCTGTTATATGGTAATGCAATATTGTTATTTAGAAGATTTTAGAATTTACATGCATCGCCTGATGAAATAAAAACAAAAGGTAACTAGATGTATAGGAAACGAATAAACGATGAACTAGCAGAAGTTAATATCCTTTCCGTTCTTCGATTTGTAAACGGAGAATTTAGGAAGAGATGAATTGTATTTTATAACATTCTCTTAATATTCTGATAATGCAATAACCCCATATTTGTGGCATAAATATTTGGTTAGTATTTATAAAAGTTTAGGTTAGTTGATAAGAAAAAACCCGGATGGATATCCGGGTTTTTCGTTTTTAATTCTAAAGATTCTTGCCTAGCTTTTCAAGCATTTCGGGCGGTATGTTGTGTGTATCTACAACTAAAAACCCATCAAGGCAATCAGAAAATTTAGGGTCGATGTTAAATGAAATAATTTTTGCATTCAGGTTCATATACTGCCTGAGCAAAACAGGTACTTTAATATGCGAATTTTCGATGTCTCCAATGATACTATCTAAATCTTTGAAAGAATCACTGCTGTCAACTAAAGTATCGGTCGATATGGGCAATAAATCCGCCTTAAATTTATTTCTTGGTTTTACATACTTGGCCATTTCATAGTCGAAATGGTTTTTTGTGATGTAATCTACGATAAGTGCTTTGCTAAATTTTGAGAAACTATTGCTAATACTTACCGGGCCAAACATATAACGGTATTGCGGATTATCGATAAGGTATTTCAAAATGCCTTTCCAAAGCAGGAAGAGCGGCAGCGGTTTACCCTGGTATTCTTTTCTAATCCAGGACCGGCCAAGTTCTATCCCTTGTTTTAACATTGGGTAAAACTGGTCTTTCATTTTGAATAATTCTGACAGATAGAAGCCGCGGCGACCCATGCTTTCTAAAATCTCATCTCCTTTACCAATCCGATAGGCGCCAACTATGTTTTCCAGGTCTTTATCCCAGATAAATAAATGGTTGTAATAAATATCATAATTATCTAAATCGATTTTCTTATTGGTGCCTTCACCCACTTCGCGGAAAGTAATTTCCCTTAAACGGCCGATTTCCCTTAATGTATTGGGGATTTTTAACGTCGGTACGATATAAACCTCGTAGTTTTTTTCGGTCCATACTTTAAAATCTTCTAAAGTGGCTATTTCTTCTTTTATCGAAACCCTCGAAGTTTCTTCGATTACTTCTGCTGGTTTCTTTTTAATTTTGAATAATTTAAGCGGATTGAAAAGTTTTTTCTCCGTGTCTAAACCAACACCCAACGCATAAGTACGGGCTCTTAAAAAGTCCATCAACTTATTCGTTTTATTCATGTGGGAAATTTCGTCGAGTCCGATTGCTTTTCCAATTCTTACCCGGATGGTGCGGCCATGCTTATTTAAAAATTCTGAAGGTAATTTTGCTGTACGAAGTGTAGGGTGAATGAAACTTAAAATATTAAAAAATACGCCATTATTGCCATGGAAATAAATTGGTACAACGGGTACTTTGGCTTTTGCAATTAATTTACCCACAACCGGGTGCCACATTCTGTCGGTTACCTGTTGAGCATCAAGTTTGAATGTCGAAACCTCGCCGGCTGGAAAAATACCAATGGGTGTGCCGTTTCTTAATAAATCGAATGTTGTTTTTAAACCGCTGATGCTGGAAGAGTGCTGAACGTTTTCAAAAGGATTTACAGCCACAAAAAATTCGTCCAGATTAGGTATTTTTTTTAAGATGAAGTTAACCATCACCTTTGCATCCGGTCTAACTGTACATAAAAGTTTCACCAGTGCGAGCCCTTCTACGCCACCATAAGGATGGTTGGCAATGGCAATAAAGGGCCCTGTTTTAGGTATGCTGTTTAATTCGTCCTCATCAAAATCGATGGAAACACCAATGGTTTCCAATATCTTATCTACAAACTCTAAACCTTTGAAATGCTGATTTTGGGAGAAAACATCGTTTATGTCGTTAAGTTTCATGATTTCCATCATTAAACCTGCTAATCCAGGAACCCCTAACTTGTCTATTTTCGTCGCCTTCGCAAATTCTGAGGTGGTAATAATCTTCATAAAAATAATTGGCTTGTTGATACGCAGAACACTAATTGTTTTTGCAATCCCAAAAATAAGATTTATATTTATAATACACGCTTAATATCGTCATAATGAGAATTTGGCTAAACAAACATTTCGGTTTCAGTAAGGCCGAGTTCAATGGATTAATCCTCTTAATTCTGATAATAGTGCTTTTAAAATCTTTTCCTTTGATATGGAGCTATTATGAGCCAGTCGAAATAGACAATCCCAATTTATTAGCCAACATTCAAAAAATAACGATCGCTGATCGCCAGCGTACGCACACCAGCTTCAATAGAACTGAATATTCTAATAGTAAAACAAGACCGAGATTATTCAAGTTTAATCCAAATACAATTGATGCTGAAGGTTGGCAAATTTTAGGCTTGTCTTTAAAACAAGCTCAGTCGATAATAAATTATAGAAGTAAAGGCGGCAAGTTTTATAAGCCCGAAGATTTGGAAAGCATGTATACCATAACTCCGGCTATGTATAAAAAGTTGTTGCCTTATGTAACGATTGAAAATCAAAACCAGCCCTATGCAAAAAAGGATTTTCAATATCAGAAAAAAGAATACATCAAAAAACCTTTAATAATTGTTGAAATTAATCAGGCAGATTCTGCTGTCTTAGATCAGATAAAAGGTATAGGACCGGCTTTTGCCAGTAGGATTTTAAAATACAGGAACCGTTTGGGCGGTTTCCATAAAAAGGAGCAGTTGATGGAAGTTTATGGTTTGGATTCTTTAAAATACGAAGAAATAAAGGATCAGATTTCCATTAACCCTTCATCTGTTAGAACAGTTAACATTAATACTGCTGACTTTAATGTTCTGAGAACATCACCTTATTTATCTTACAAGCAGATAAATGCGATCATTCAGTTTCGAAAACAGCATGGCAATTATAGCAGCGTAAATGACCTGAGGAAAGTTGCAATACTAACACCTCAGATTATAGATAAATTGAGTCCTTATCTTTCTTTTTAATTCTTCATCTGCTTTCAAAGCGGTATTCCATCAGGTGGTAAATAACAATAAAAAATAAAAAAAACTTTTTAGCAAGGTTTATCAGGATTAAAATTAACCATTACTGGTAATTGAACCAAATACCATTTCGTTCTGCATTTTCACAAATTTTGGATGGCAAATAACTAGGAAATATTTGTTTATCATTGCCGCATCTAACTGTAATAAATAAAAATTCATGAGTCAGAACTATAATTTTTCAGAGACTGAAACACAGATAAATGTTAAGGCAATGGTTCGGGATTTTGCTGAGAAACACATCCGCCCAAATATTATGGAGTGGGATGAAGCGCAAATTTTTCCTGTAGGCTTGTTTAAACAATTAGGAGAAATGGGTTTAATGGGGGTTTTAGTTCCGGAAGAATATGGTGGCTCCGGTTTAGGCTACCAGGAATATGTTGATGTTATAGTAGAAGTGGCCAGGGTTTGTGGTTCAATAGGTTTGTCATTAGCAGCACATAACTCCCTCTGCACCGGTCACATTCTGGCGTTTGGCAATGAAGAGCAAAAACAAAGATGGTTGCCGAAACTGGCGACAGCCGAATGGATTGGTGCCTGGGGCTTAACGGAAGCAAATACTGGTTCAGATGCTTTGCGGATGATGACCACAGCTGTTGAGGATGGAGATGATTATATTATAAATGGTTCGAAAAACTGGATTACACATGGCAAAAGTGGCGATTTAGCCGTTGTTATGGTACGCACAGGTGATCAGGGGAGTTCTAAAGGGATATCGGCAATTGTGGTAGAGCGCGGAACACCAGGTTTTTCGGCAGGTAAAAAGGAAAATAAATTAGGCATGCGTGCATCCGAAACAACTGAAATGATTTTTGATAATTGCCGAGTTCCAAAAGCTAATTTGCTAGGTAATGTAGGTGAGGGGTTTAAACAGGCTATGAAAGTTTTGGATGGTGGAAGGATTTCTATCGCAGCTCTGGGTTTGGGAATTGCTAAAGGCGCTTTTGATGCTGCAGTTTCCTATTCAAAACAACGCCATCAGTTCGGACAACCAATTTCGAGTTTTCAGGCAATCAGTTTTAAACTGGCTGATATGGCTACCGAAATTGAAGCTGCAGAATTATTGATTCGCCAGGCCGCAGATTTAAAGAACAGACACCTGCCCATGACAAAGGAATCGGCAATGGCTAAATATTTCTCTTCGGAAGTTGCTGTAAAAGTTTCAACTGAAGCAGTTCAGATTTTTGGAGGTTATGGTTATACTAAAGACTTTCCTGTTGAGAAATTTTACCGGGATAGTAAATTATGCACCATTGGCGAGGGGACTTCAGAAATACAGAAAATTGTAATTGCGAGAGAAATATTGCGAGGGTAGAAAGGTAGAAGGTTTAGGCTAAAGTCGATCACCCTACACCTTATGCCTTACACCATCAACCTTATATACAACAAACCAAATATATTATGAGTAATCCGGATGGTATAAACCTCCGGATTTTTTGTTTTATTTTCAAACTAAAGCAATTAGTACTTTGTTTTTAATCTAAAGTCTAAAGTCTAAAGTCTAAAGTCTAAAACTAAAATCTCATGGCAAAGTATTCAGAAAAAGCTGGTGAAAAGGTAGAAAAAACCATGCACGAAATGAATGAAGGGAAATTGAAAAGTGGTACCGGTAAAAAAGTAACATCTAAAAAGCAAGCGATTGCTATAGGCTTATCAGAAGCGAGAAAAGAAGGTGCAAAAGTTCCTAAAAAGAAAAATTAATAATCTGTTGGCTATATATTGACTTACTTATTCTGGTATGTCTTTAACTGAATAGATGCTATCCACAACATAAACAGAAAATCCCCGCCAGGGCAATGTGTTTTTATATTCCTTGTAATGTAATTCGTAAAATTCACCACTGTTGGCCATCATTTTCTCAGCAATTTCTTTGTTGGCTATAGAAAATTCGAACTCATTATTTTGAAGTGTTCCCGTTTGTCGTGATTTTATACCACTTTGGATGAGCTTGCCTTCGTATGTTTTAAACATATAGCCCTTTCTAACGACATAATTAAGTTCACCGGCTTTGACGCCTTCTCCAAAAACAAAAAAGTATTTGTAATAAACTAAGCCGGCGATAAATAGCAGAATCACCGCAATTAAGATGGATATTGTTTTTTTTCTTGTTGTCATATTAGTATTGATTTCTTATATAAGAATATGGTAATAGTATGTTAGATATTAGTAAGAAGTTCAATAGCATAATTGTTTCTTTTTTTTAAAAAAAATATCCAGTTTAAATTTTCAGCGTAAAAAAAACCGGTCTGGAAATTTTGACTTGATTTTTTAGAAGAACAGTTTCTTATTTTCAATAATTTGCTTACATTTGCATCCCTTGTAATAAGGAAATTTAAAAACCACGAGAGGAGGTATTTCAGCGTTATGATCATTATCAATATTAAAGACGGCGAATCATTAGATAAAGCCCTTAAACGTTTCAAGAAGAAATTCGAAAAAACAGGCGTTTTAAGAGAATTACGTAGCCGTCAGGCATACGAGAAAAAATCTGTAGCTCGTCGTACTGAAATTAAACATGCTGTTTATATTCAAAACATGAATCAGGATACAGCAATTTAGTTGTATCAATATATATTATTAAATGCCTTTGGATTTTTTCAAGGGCATTTTTTTTGTGGAAAATTTTGAGTTAATAATTTCTTAATCTTAAAACTATTAGTAACTTCAATCTCATTGAGCATCTAATTCGTAATACATGTTGCTAAACAGTTTTCTAACCTACCTGTCACACGAGAAACGATATTCTCCTCATACAATAACTTCCTATCAGGCAGATATATCACAATTTCAGGATTTCATTTCCAATACATTTCAACTTGATTTTTTTGAGATTAAACACACCCATATCAGAAGTTTTATGGTTGAATTGATGGAGAATAAATCATCAGAAAACACTATTAGCCGGAAAATTTCTGCATTACGCAGCTTTTATCATTTTCTATCCCGGGCAGAAAAGATCGCGAATAACCCGATGCAACTTATAAAGTCGCCGAAAGTGCCAAAAAGACTACCTGTTTTTGTTGAAAATCAAAAACTGGACAAACTTCTAGATTCTGAAGTATTTTTTGATGATAGCTTTAATTCTAAAAGGGATCATATTGTTATAGAACTACTTTTTGGAACAGGTATTCGCCTTGCAGAATTAATTGGTTTAAAAAATACAGATGTTGATTTCTATTCAAATAGTATAAAAGTTTTAGGTAAAAGGAATAAAGAGCGTATTATTCCGGTAAATAAACAGCTTATAAACCAGTTGAATGATTATATTGACCTTAAAAAAACGCAGAATTTGGATAACAATTTGCCCTACCTGATCGTTACCAATACTGGTGCTAGAGCTTATCCCAAATTAATATATCGGATCGTAAACAGTTATTTAAGCTTGGTTTCTACGCATGATAAAAGAAGCCCGCATGTGCTTCGGCACAGCTACGCAACAAGTCTACTCAATGCAGGTGCGGATTTGAATGCAATAAAAGAGCTGTTAGGTCACGCCAGTTTAGCTGCTACACAAGTTTACACACACAATTCAATCGAAAGATTAAAAACAATTTATAAACAAGCCCATCCAAAGGCATAAAAAAGGAGGAAAAATGAAAATCGGAGTTCAATCAATCCACTTCAATGCAGACAGTAAGTTGTTAGATTTTATACAGAAAAAGGCGAATAAGCTTGATCAGTTCTTTGATCAAATTATTAGTGGCGAAGTGTACTTAAAGCTGGAGAATGTAGAAGATGAAGCGAACAAAATTAGTGAGATAAAGCTGATTGTGCCTGGCGGAACTTTATTTGCAAAAGAACAATGTAAATCATTTGAGGAAGCTACCGACCTGGCAATTGAATCATTAAGAAAGCAAATCACCAAGCATAAAGAAAAAACAAGAAAAAAAATTAGTGAGCAGAAAACAGTTTTAATTGATAGCGAAATATCTGATTACTAAGCAAATATTTTTTTTAACTTTCCAAAGGAAATTAGCGGCGCTTTCTGCCCGCTAATTTTTTTTTAAATTTATTTTGAATAGAAATATAAATGTGTAGATTTGCATTCCAATTCGGAAAGGGGGTGACCTCAAATAATGAAGTGGGTAGTTCTGTGAAAGTATAAAATTATTAAAATACGCATTTATTTGTTTAAGAAACCATTTTTTTAAACGATGCAAAAAAAAAATAAAAGCCTCCTTAGCTCAGCTGGTAGAGCAACTGACTTGTAATCAGTAGGTCATTGGTTCGATTCCGATAGGAGGCTCTTTTTATTTTAAAATGTTCGCATTTTAGAATAAAGACGGGGAGATTCCAGAGCGGCCAAATGGGACAGACTGTAACTCTGTTATCGCAAGATTTCGAAGGTTCGAATCCTTCTCTCCCCACAAATTGATTTTAGATTGAGAGATTTTAGATTGACGATTGAAGCTAATCGTAATTCGTAAATCTGAAATCGTAGATTAATAAGCGGAAGTAGCTCAGTTGGTAGAGCGATAGCCTTCCAAGCTATAGGTCGCGAGTTCGAACCTCGTCTTCCGCTCTTGGAAGTTCATTAGTAATTGGTTCACTGGTTCATTTGTAGCCTAATGAACAGATAAACTACTGAACTAATGAGCTGAAAAAAAAGCCGACTTAGCTCAGCGGTAGAGCACTTCCTTGGTAAGGAAGAGGTCATGGGTTCAATTCCCATAGTTGGCTCATAAAAAAGAAGCTTTGTTAAATCTGTTAAATAACAGAATGGACAAGGTTTTTTGTGTTGCATTGTATCAAAACAATAAATAAAAATAATAAAAAGTTAACCTACTAATTAGTTATAAATAAAATGGCAAAAGAAAAATTTGACCGCAGTAAACCGCACTTAAACATCGGTACAATCGGTCACGTCGATCACGGTAAAACAACTTTAACAGCAGCTATTACAAAATGTTTAGCTGATGCAGGTTTATCTGAGGCACGTTCATTCGAATCTATTGACTCTGCTCCAGAGGAAAAAGAAAGAGGTATTACAATCAATACAGCTCACGTTGAGTATTCAACAGCTAACCGTCACTATGCACACGTTGACTGTCCAGGTCACGCGGATTATGTGAAAAACATGGTAACTGGTGCTGCTCAAATGGACGGTGCAATTATCGTTGTTGCTGCTACTGATGGTCCAATGCCACAAACTCGCGAGCACATCCTATTGGCTCGTCAGGTAGGTGTTCCTTCATTGGTTGTATTCATGAACAAAGTGGATATGGTTGATGACCCTGAGTTATTAGAATTAGTTGAAATGGAAGTTCGTGAATTATTATCATTCTATGAATTCCCAGGTGATGACATTCCTGTAATCCAAGGTTCTGCATTAGGTGGATTAAACGGCGATCCGAAATGGGTTGGTAAAATTATGGAATTAATGGATGCTGTAGATAACTACATTCCAATTCCTCCACGTTTAACTGATCTTCCTTTCTTAATGCCTGTTGAAGATGTGTTCTCAATTACAGGTCGTGGTACTGTTGCTACTGGTCGTATTGAGCGTGGTGTAATCAACTCAGGTGATCCGGTTGAAATCTTAGGTATGGGTGCTGAGAACTTAAAATCTACAGTAACTGGTGTTGAGATGTTCCGTAAAATTTTAGATTACGGTGAAGCTGGTGATAACGTTGGTTTATTGTTACGTGGTATTGAGAAAACTGATATCCGTCGTGGTATGGTAATCTGTAAACCAGGTTCAGTAACACCTCACACAGATTTCAAAGCTGAGATCTACGTATTATCAAAAGCAGAAGGTGGTCGTCATACGCCATTCTTTAACAAATACCGTCCTCAATTCTATTTCCGTACAACAGATGTAACTGGTGAAATTTCATTAGCTGAAGGTACTGAAATGGTAATGCCAGGTGATAACGTTACAATTACAGTTAAATTGATTAACGCAATCGCAATGGAAAAAGGTCTACGTTTCGCTATCCGTGAAGGTGGTAGAACAGTAGGTGCTGGTCAGGTAACTGAAATTTTAAAATAGTATTAAGTACATAGTACTTAGTATATAAATAACTTACTTAGTACTTGGATTAGGTCAAAAATGACTAAAATCTAAGTACTAAGTACTTTATACTAACTACAAACAAATACACGGGAATAGTTCAACGGTAGAATAGAGGTCTCCAAAACCTTTGATCAGGGTTCGAATCCTTGTTCCCGTGCTTAAAATAATGATTGATTTTTGAATGGATGAATGATTGAATTTGAAAGAAATCTTCAAATGTACCATTCACTCACTCACTCATTCTTTCATTCAACAATTTAGATATGGCTAAAGTAGTTCAGTTTATAAAAGAATCGTATGATGAAATGACCCAGAAGGTTACATGGCCTACTTGGGGAGAACTTCAAAACTCTGCGGTTCTTGTTTTAGTAGCCTCTTTAATTATTGCATTAATTATTTTTGCAATGGATAAAGGTTCTGTATTCGTGTTAGATACTTTTTACAAATCACTTTCAAATTAATATACTAATGAGCGATCTTTTAAAGTGGTATGTTGTTAGAGCTGTAAGCGGTAAAGAAAAAAAGGTAAAGCAGTATATTGATGCTGAAATAAGTCGTTTAGGTTTCTCTCATTTGGTTCCTCAGGTATTAATTCCTATGGAGAAATATTACCAGATGAAAGACGGAAAAAAAATAGCAAAAGAGCGTAACTTTTATCCTGGTTATGTTTTAATCGAGGCAACTCTGGATGGCGAGTTAGAGCATATTATTAAAGGAATAAACAGTGTCATTGGATTTTTAGGCGATAAAGCTGGTAATCCTATCCCGATGCGTCAGGCTGAGGTTAATCGTATTTTAGGTAAGGTTGATGAAATGAGCGAGCAAGGGGAGATGATGAATGTTCCTTTCTATGTTGGTGAAAACATCAAAGTTATGGATGGACCTTTCAATGGTTTCACGGGTGTTATTGAAGAAGTTAACGAAGAGAAGAAAAAGTTGAAAGTTATGGTTAAGATTTTTGGTCGTAAAACACCATTAGAACTTAACTATATGCAAGTAGAAAAAGAGTAAAAATTAATTTTATAAAATATATTGGAGGACTGCAGGATTATTCATATCTTTGCAGTCCTTTTGGTTTTATATAAAACCGCCAGGACATTAAATGTTACATGCTTCCACTATTAACATTGAGTTTTAAATAAATAAAAACACAAAATGGCAAAAGAAGTCAGTGCAATGATCAAATTACAGATCAAAGGCGGAGCGGCAAATCCATCGCCACCAGTTGGACCTGCATTAGGTGCTAAGGGTGTTAACATCATGGAGTTTTGCAAACAGTACAACGCTCGTACCCAAGATAAAGCAGGTAAAGTATTGCCGGTTGTAATTACTGTTTATGCTGATAAGTCATTCGATTTCATCATCAAAACCCCTCCTGTAGCCATCCAGTTAAAAGATGCTACTAAATTACAGAGTGGTTCTGCTGAGCCTAACCGTAAGAAAGTTGGATCGGTGACCTGGGACCAGATTAAAGTTATTGCTGAAGATAAAATGCCTGATTTAAATGCATTTACAATCGAATCTGCAATGAGTATGGTTGCCGGTACAGCACGCAGTATGGGAATCACCGTTTCTGGTGACGCACCCTGGAATAATTAATTAAAAACAGTTTACAACAGTGGCGAAATTAACTAAAAATCAAAAAAAGGCACATGCTAAAATAGAAGCTGGTAAAGCTTATACTTTACAGGCTGCTGCTGCTTTGGTAAAAGAAATCACTACCACTAAATTCGATGCGTCAGTTGATATTGATGTATCATTAGGTGTAGATCCACGTAAGGCCAATCAAATGGTGCGTGGGATTGCTACTTTACCACACGGAACAGGTAAAACTGTACGTGTTTTAGCTTTAGTAACTCCTGATAAGGAAGAAGAAGCAAAAGCAGCCGGCGCAGATTTCGTAGGTTTAGACGAATATGTGGCTAAAATTGAAGGTGGTTGGACCGATGTAGACATTATTATCACTACACCAGCTTGTATGGCAAAAGTAGGTAAATTGGGCCGTGTTTTAGGTCCGAGGAACTTAATGCCAAACCCAAAATCTGGTACAGTAACTAACGAAGTTGGTAAAGCTGTAACAGAGGTTAAAGCAGGTAAGATTGATTTTAAAGTAGACAAAAGCGGTATTATACACGCTTCAATAGGGAAAGTATCATTCCCGGCAGATAAAATTTATGAAAATGCATTAGAGATCATCTCTGTAATTTCTAAATTAAAACCATCTGCTGCTAAAGGAACTTATTTTAAGAGCATTCACGTGTCTTCTACAATGAGTCCTGGAATTGCAATTGAAACAAAATCAGTAGCGGGGATCTAATCATGAACAGAGAAGAAAAAAACGAAGTAGTTTTAGAACTACAAGGACAAATGCAGGAGTTTGGCAATTTTTATATTGCTGATACATCTAGCCTTTCTGTTGAGCAGATTAATAACATCCGTCGCAAATGTTTTGAAAGTGATATCGTAATGAAGGTTGCTAAAAATACTTTAATTCGCAAAGCGATTGAAGGTTTAGACGGCGATGCTTCTGAGATATACGAAGCCCTTAAAGGTTCATCATCATTACTATTCTCAAAAACAGCAAACGCTCCGGCTAAGTTGATTAAAACTTTGAGAAAAACTTCTGATAAACCTGTGCTTAAAGCGGCATACATAGATTCATCAGTTTACGTTGGTGATGATCAATTGAATAACTTAGTAAGCTTAAAATCAAGAGAAGAGCTTATTGGCGATATCATTGGATTATTACAATCACCAGCTAAAAATGTTGTTTCTGCCCTTAAATCAAGCGGTGGCAAAATTGCAGGAATTGTTAAAACTCTACAAGAAAGAGAAGGTTAACGAACACCTTAAGTTCGCAAATTAAACAAAATTATTACACGTAAATTTTTAAAATCTTAATAAAATGGCAGATTTAAAAGCGTTTGCTGAGCAATTGGTAAACTTAACAGTAAAAGAAGTTAATGAATTAGCTCAAATCTTGAAAGACGAGTATGGTATCGAGCCTGCAGCTGCTGCTGTAGTTGCTGGTCCTGCTGCTGGTGGTGATGCACCTGCTGCTGCTGCAGAAAAAACATCATTTGATGTAATCTTAAAAGAAGCTGGTGGTCAGAAATTAGCAGTTGTAAAACTTGTTAAAGACTTAACTGGTTTAGGTTTGAAAGAAGCTAAAGACTTAGTAGACGGAGCACCAAAAGAATTAAAAACTGGTGTTGCTAAAGACGAAGCAGAAGCTCTTAAAAAACAATTAGAAGAAGCTGGAGCAGTAGTTGAAATTAAGTAATCACTTAATTTAGCTAAGCTAAAAATGTATCAGACACCGACTGAAAATGTCGGTGTCTTTACCTGTTTATAAACACCTCATTTTGCTTGGTTAATGAGAATGTTTCAAACCCGAAACCAAACAAATAGTTTATTCTTAAACTAAAATCTTTTAGTCCATTGGCAAAGACAGTCGAACAAAGAGTAAATTTTGCAACGAGTAAGCACATTATAGACTATCCGGATTTTCTGGATGTGCAATTGCAATCATTCAGAGAATTTTTCCAGATAGATACCACATCAGACGATCGCTCTAGCGAAGGTTTGTTTAAAGTGTTTGCTGAAAACTTTCCAATAACAGATTCAAGAAATATCTTCGTATTGGAGTTTCTTGATTATTTTGTTGATCCGCCACGTTACGATATACATGAATGTATTGAGCGTGGGTTAACCTACAATGTTCCATTAAAAGCAAAGCTAAAGCTTTCTTGTAACGATGTTGAACATGAGGACTTTGAAACCATTATTCAGGATGTGTATTTAGGTACTATCCCGTATATGACACCAAAAGGTACATTTGTGATCAACGGTGCAGAACGTGTTATCGTTTCGCAATTACATCGTTCTCCAGGTGTGTTTTTCGGCCAAAGTCGTCACACAAATGGAACTAAATTGTATTCCGCACGTGTGATACCTTTCAAAGGTTCATGGATCGAGTTTGCTACAGACGTAAACAACGTAATGTATGCATACATCGATCGTAAGAAAAAATTCCCGGTTACCACTTTATTACGTGCTATCGGTTACGATTCTGATAAAGATATCTTAGAACTTTTTGATCTTGCTGACGAAGTAAAAGTTAGTAAATCAGGTTTAAAGAAATATATCGGTCGTAAACTGGCGGCAAGAGTTTTAAAGAAATGGGTTGAAGATTTTGTAGATGAAGATACAGGTGAGGTAGTTTCTATCGACCGTAATGAAGTGATTCTTGAAAGAGAAACCGTTTTAGAAGACGAACACATTGATATGGTTATCGAAGCGGGTGTTAAGACCATCATTCTTTCTAAAGAAGATGGTGCAAGCCAGGCCGATTATACCATTATTTATAATACATTACAAAAAGATACATCAAACTCTGAAAAAGAGGCTGTTGAAAACATCTATCGGGCTTTGCGTAACGCAGAACCACCTGATGAGGAAACTGCACGTGGTATCATTGATCGTTTATTCTTTTCGGATAAACGTTACGATTTGGGAGATGTAGGTCGTTACCGCATCAACCGTAAATTGAAAATGAATACCCCGGATGATGTTAAAGTTTTAACAAAAGCAGATATCATTGCAATTGTTAAATACTTAATTAAATTAATAAACTCTAAAGAAGAGGTGGATGATATTGACCACTTATCAAACCGTCGTGTACGTACGGTAGGTGAGCAATTGTATGCACAATTCGGTGTTGGTTTGGCTCGTATGGCCAGAACAATCCGTGAGCGTATGAACATTCGCGATAACGAGGTTTTTACACCAACTGATTTGATTAACGCCCGTACGTTATCATCAGTAATTAACTCTTTCTTTGGTACAAATCAATTATCTCAGTTCATGGATCAAACCAATCCATTAGCAGAGATTACACACAAACGCCGTTTATCAGCTTTAGGCCCAGGTGGTTTATCACGTGAGCGAGCTGGTTTCGAGGTACGTGACGTTCACTACACGCACTACGGTCGTTTATGTACAATTGAAACTCCTGAAGGACCGAACATTGGTTTGATTTCATCACTTTGTGTGCATGCTAAAATCAATAATTTAGGTTTCATCGAAACGCCATACAAACGTGTTGAAGATGGTAAGGTAGTTGTTGATTCAGATGTTATTTATTTATCTGCTGAAGATGAGGATGGTAAAACCATTGCTCAGGCAAATGCAGAATATGATGATAAAGGTAACTTCATTACACCACGCGTTAAAGCACGTTACGAGGGTGACTTCCCGATTATTGAGCCTGAGAAATTAGACTTAATGGATGTTGCGCCTAACCAGATTACCTCAATTGCTGCTTCGTTAATTCCGTTCTTAGAACACGATGATGCGAACAGGGCTTTGATGGGATCGAACATGCAACGTCAGGCCGTACCATTGTTACGTCCTGAAGCACCAATTGTTGGTACAGGTTTGGAAGGTCGCGTTGCACGCGATTCAAGAACACTTATCAATGCTGAAGGTAACGGCGTTGTCGAATATGTTGATGCAAACGAAATCATCATTAAATATGAACGCAATGAAGATGATCGTTTAGTTTCATTTGAAGGTGACAGCAAAACTTACCGTTTAATTAAGTTTAAGAAAACCAACCAGAATACTTGTATCAACTTGAAACCAATCGTTAAGAAAGGTCAGAAAGTTACTAAAGGACAAGTACTTTGCGAAGGTTATGCAACTGAAAATGGTGAGCTGGCATTAGGAAGAAACTTGAAAGTGGCTTTCATGCCTTGGCAAGGTTTCAACTTTGAGGATGCGATTGTAATCAACGAGCGTATTGTTCGTGATGACGTTTTTACTTCATTGCATATTGAAGAGTTTGAATTAGAAGTACGTGATACTAAACGTGGAGAAGAGGAATTAACACCAGATATCCCGAACGTTTCTGAAGAGGCCACTAAAGACCTTGATGAAAATGGTATCATCCGTGTAGGTGCTGATGTAAAAGAAGGGGATATTTTAATTGGTAAGATTACTCCGAAAGGAGAGTCTGATCCTTCGCCGGAAGAGAAATTACTACGTGCAATCTTTGGAGATAAAGCAGGTGATGTTAAAGACGCGTCTTTGAAAACACCTCCTTCAATTCAGGGTGTGGTAATTGATACTAAATTATTCAGCCGTGCTAAGAAAACTACAAAAGCTGAAGAGAAATCGGCAATTGAGAAATTAGACAAAGGATATAATAACATTACTGAGAAATTAAAAGCAGAATTAGTAGATAAATTATTCACCATCGTAAATGGAAAGACATCACAAGGTGTATTCAATATTTACAAAGAATTATTAGTTGCTAAAGGTGCTAAATTCACTCAGAAAATTTTAGCAGATCTTGATTACAATCACATCAGCCCTAATAAATGGACTACTGATGATGACAAAAACGAGATGATTAAAATGTTGCTTCACAATTACGGTATTCGTGTTAATGAAGAACTCGGCGCTTACAAACGCGATAAATTCGCAATTAGTGTAGGTGATGAGCTTCCTTCGGGAATCGTACAAATGGCAAAAGTTTATGTTGCTAAAAAACGTAAATTAAAAGTAGGTGATAAAATGGCGGGCCGCCACGGTAACAAAGGTATCGTTGCACGTATTGTACGTGACGAGGATATGCCTTTCTTAGCTGATGGTAGTCCTGTTGATATCGTGTTGAATCCACTGGGTGTACCTTCACGTATGAACTTAGGTCAGATTTATGAAACCGTATTGGCATGGGCCGGTAAAGAATTGGGAGTGAAATTTGCTACTCCGATTTTTGATGGTGCTACGCATGATGAGGTTGAAGAATGGATTGCTAAAGCGGGTGTTCCTGCTTCTGGAAAAACCTACTTATACAATGGCTTAACTGGTGAGCGCTTCGATCAGACTACAACAGTAGGTATTATCTATATGTTGAAATTAGGTCACATGGTTGATGATAAAATGCACGCCCGTTCAATCGGACCATACTCATTAATTACACAGCAACCATTGGGTGGTAAAGCCCAGTTCGGTGGTCAACGTTTTGGTGAGATGGAGGTTTGGGCATTAGAGGCATTCGGTGCTGCTAATATTCTTCAGGAGATATTAACCGTTAAATCGGATGATGTTATCGGAAGAGCCAAAACTTACGAAGCCATTGTTAAAGGTGAAAATCTACCAACTCCAGGTGTGCCAGAATCGTTTAACGTATTGGTACACGAGTTACGTGGTTTAGGTTTAGATATTACGTTAGACTAAGTATTAAGTATAAAGTATCGAGTATCAAGAGGGTTAATTCTGTCTTGATACTTAATACTAAGTACTTGCTACTAAAAACAAAAAGATATGTCTTACAAAAAGGATAATAAATTAAAAAGCAATTTCACATCAATCACAATTAGCTTATCGTCTCCGGAAATTATTCTGGAACGTTCGAGCGGTGAGGTGTTGAAACCGGAAACGATTAACTACCGTACTTACAAACCTGAACGTGACGGTTTGTTTTGTGAGCGTATTTTTGGTCCGGTAAAAGATTACGAATGTCATTGCGGTAAATACAAACGTATCCGTTATAAGGGTATTGTTTGTGATCGTTGTGGTGTTGAGGTTACTGAAAAGAAAGTACGTCGTGAGCGTATGGGACACATCGCTTTGGTGGTTCCTGTTGCACACATCTGGTATTTCCGTTCATTGCCAAACAAAATCGGTTATTTATTAGGATTACCTACTAAAAAATTAGATTTAATTATCTATTATGAGCGTTACGTAGTTATTCAGTCAGGCTTAATGGCTGAAGAGGGTATCAATTATATGGACTTCCTGACAGAAGAAGAATATTTAGATATCTTAGATAAATTACCTAAAGAAAACCAATACTTAGATGACAAAGATCCTAATAAATTCATCGCCAAAATGGGTGCTGAAGCATTAGAAGATTTGTTAAAACGTATTAATTTAGATACTTTGTCTTATGATTTACGTCACCAGGCTGCTAACGAAACATCTCAGCAACGTAAAAATGAGGCTTTAAAACGTCTTCAGGTTGTTGAAGCTTTCCGTGGTGCTAATACCCGTATTGAGAATCGCCCTGAGTGGATGATTGTTAAAATCGTTCCGGTTATTCCGCCAGAGTTACGTCCTTTAGTTCCATTAGAAGGCGGTCGTTTTGCAACTTCAGATTTAAATGATTTATACCGTCGTGTAATTATCCGTAACAACCGTTTAAAACGTTTGATCGAGATTAAAGCACCAGAGGTAATTTTACGTAACGAGAAACGTATGTTACAGGAAGCTGTAGATTCGTTATTTGATAACTCACGTAAAGTTAATGCGGTTAAAACTGAAGGTAACCGTGCTTTGAAATCACTTTCAGATATTTTGAAAGGTAAACAAGGTCGTTTCCGTCAGAACTTATTAGGTAAACGTGTGGATTATTCAGCTCGTTCGGTAATTGTTGTAGGCCCTAGCCTTAAATTGCACGAATGCGGTATTCCTAAAGATATGGCTGCTGAGCTCTACAAACCGTTCATTATTCGCAAGATGATTGAGCGTGGTGTGGTAAAAACAGTGAAGTCTGCCAAGAAAATCGTTGATAGAAAAGATCCATTAGTTTGGGATATCTTAGAAAATGTATTGAAAGGTCACCCGGTATTATTAAACCGTGCACCTACATTACACAGATTGGGTATTCAGGCTTTCCAACCAAAATTAATTGAAGGAAAAGCGATCCAGTTACACCCGTTAGTTTGTACTGCATTCAACGCCGATTTTGATGGTGACCAGATGGCTGTCCACTTACCACTAGGTAACGCGGCAATTTTGGAAGCCCAAGTATTAATGTTGGCTGCACACAATATCTTAAACCCTGCAAACGGTACACCAATTACAGTACCATCTCAGGATATGGTTTTGGGTCTTTATTATATTACTAAAGGCCGTAGAACTGATGAGACAAGAGTAGTTAAAGGACAGGACTCTAATTTTTATTCTCCAGAGGAAGTAATTATTGCTTACAATGAGAAAGAATTAGATCTTCATGCTTTCATCAAAGTAAGGGTAAATGTTAAGCAAAACGATGGTTCTATCGTTAATAAATTAACAGAAACTACTGTTGGTAGAGTATTGTTTAACCAATTGGTGCCTCAAGAGGTAGGTTATATCAATGAATTATTAACTAAAAAATCGTTAAGGGATATTATCGGGGAAGTAGTTAAAATGACTGGTATGGCCCGTGCTTCTCAGTTCTTAGATGATATCAAAGAATTAGGTTTCAAAATGGCTTTCCAAGGCGGTTTATCGTTCAACTTACAAGACGTAAACATTCCGGTAGAGAAACACACTTTATTGGAGCAAGCTGCAGCGGAAGTTGAAGAGGTAAGAAACAACTATAACATGGGTTTCATTACCAACAACGAACGTTACAACCAGATAATCGATATCTGGACCCGTATCAACAACAGGTTAACTACTTTCGTTATGACTCAGTTATCTTCAGATAACCAAGGTTTTAACTCAGTTTACATGATGCTTGATTCAGGTGCACGTGGTTCGAAAGAGCAGATTCGTCAGCTTTGCGGAATGCGTGGTTTGATGGCGAAACCTCAGAAATCAGGTTCAGGTGGTGATATCATTGAAAACCCGATTTTATCAAACTTTAAAGAAGGTTTATCGGTATTAGAGTACTTTATCTCTACTCACGGTGCCCGTAAAGGTTTGGCTGATACGGCTTTAAAAACTGCGGATGCGGGTTACTTAACCCGTCGTTTACATGATGTAGCGCAGGATATGATTGTTAATGATAACGATTGTGGCACTTTGAGAGGTATGTATACTACCGCTTTAAAAGATCAGGAAGATATCGTTGAGCCATTATATGACAGGATTCTAGGCCGTACTTCACTACATGATGTATACAATCCTTTAGATAATACATTATTAGTAGGTGCTGGCGAAGATATTAATGAAGAAGTTGCTAAACTGATCGAAGAATCGCCTTTAGAAGGTATTGAAATTCGTTCAGTATTAACTTGCGAAGCTAAACGTGGTGTTTGTGCATTATGTTATGGCCGTAACTTGGCATCTGGTAAACGTGTTCAAAGAGGTGAAGCAGTTGGTGTAATTGCAGCACAGTCAATCGGTGAGCCGGGTACACAGTTAACACTTCGTACTTTCCACGTGGGTGGTACTGCGTCGAACATTGCTGCAGAATCTAACATCGTAGCTAAATTTGATGGTGTTATCGAATTCGAAAATATCCGTACAGTTGATACACAAACTGAAGATGGTACAGTACAAGTAGTATTGGGTCGTTCAGGTGAGTTTAAAATTGTTGAGCCAGGAACCGGACGTATCATTGTAACCAACAATATTCCTTACGGCGCGTTCTTGTTCGTAAAAGAAGGTGATAAGCTTTCAAAAGGTGATAAAATCTGTTCGTGGGATCCGTATAACGCGGTTATTCTTTCCGAATTTGCTGGTAAAGCACAGTTTGATGCCATTATTGAAGGTGTAACCTTCCGTGAAGAATCAGATGAGCAAACTGGTCACCGTGAAAAAGTGATTATCGATACACGTGATAAAACTAAAAACCCTTCTGTTCAAATCGTTGATAAGAAAGGTGAATTTATAAAAGGTTATAACATTCCAGTAGGTGCTCACGTTTCAGTTGATGAAGGTGAAGCCATTCAAACCGGTCAGATTATCGCTAAAATTCCTCGTGCAACTGGTAAAACCCGAGATATTACAGGTGGTTTGCCTCGTGTAACAGAGTTATTTGAGGCTCGTAATCCTTCAAACCCAGCTGTAGTAACTGAGATTGATGGTGTTGTAACGTTAGGTGGTGTTAAACGTGGTAACCGTGAAATTACAATCGAATCTAAAGATGGTGAAGTTAAAAAATACCTAGTTCCATTGTCGAAACACATCCTTGTACAGGATAATGACTTTGTGAAAGCAGGTATGCCTTTATCAGATGGTTCAATTTCTCCGGCAGATATCTTATCAATTAAAGGTCCGGCAGCGGTTCAGGAATACTTAGTAAATGGTATTCAAGAGGTTTACCGTTTGCAAGGTGTTAAAATTAACGATAAGCACTTCGAAGTAATTGTTCACCAGATGATGCAAAAAGTTCACATTGAAGATCCGGGTGATACCATTTTCTTGGAAAACAATGCTGTTGACCGTTGGGATTTTGCTGATGAGAACGACGCAATGTACGACAAGAAAGTAGTTGAAGATGCAGGTGATTCAACAGATTTCAAACCAGGTCAGATTGTTTCATTACGTAGATTAAGAGATGAAAATTCTCAATTGAAACGTAAAGATTTGAAACAGATCACGGTTAGAGATGCAAGACCAGCAACAGCAAGTTCTATCTTACAAGGTATTACTCGTGCATCATTAGGTACTAAATCGTTCATTTCTGCGGCTTCGTTCCAGGAAACTACGAAAGTATTAAATGAGGCGGCGATTGCAGGTAAACGCGACAACATGTTAGGCTTGAAAGAAAACGTGATCGTTGGTCACTTAATACCTTCAGGTACTGGTGTACGTGGTTACGAAAGAATCATCGTTGGTTCTCAGGAAGAATATGATAAGTTATTAGCTTCGAAACAAGAAGAAGTAGAGGCTTAAATATCAATATCTTAAATCAAGTCCTCCACCAAAGTGGAGGACTTTTTTATTTGGAACGGATTTTGTATTTTTAAATAAAATTAGTAGCATGAGTGTTTCTGAGATACAACTTTTTCAAATATTAAAAGCGAAGTTAGGCGAAAATGAAGCAGAACAATTGGTGTCGTTTGTTAAAAATGAAGTGAAGACTGAGTTTGATAACAAACGTGAAATTTTAGCGACGAAAGAAGATATTTCAGGTATGCAAAAAACCATCTATGTAGTTGGTTTAATTCAGTTTTTAGCTATTATTGGCTCTGTAATCGGCATTGTAAATTTTATGATTAAATAGCTTTTATTTAATGAATCTTTTTATAAATCCGCTAATACATAGCGGATTTTTTTATTTTTGGTCTATGGAAGAACAACAGAACGAAAACCAAATAAATATAGAGCTGTCTGAAGAAATTGCGGAAGGTATTTTTTCAAACCTTGCAATTATTACCCATTCAAATACCGAATTCGTATTAGATTTTATCCGAGTAATGCCCGGCTTGCCTAAGGCTAAAGTTAAATCGAGAATCATTTTAACACCAGAACACGCAAAGCGTTTGTTAACTGCTATGGAAGATAACATTCAAAAATTTGAGCATGTTAATGGACGAATTAAAACGCAGGAGGAGCCACCTTTTCCAATGGGCTTTGGCGGGCCAACAGCACAGGCATAAAATTCTATCAAACAAAATAAACAAATACTTGATTGCTATGTTAGCATAGTATACATTTGTGCTATAACCATATATAGATGAAAAAAATTTTATTGAGCGTATTACTATCCGCCCCACTATGGGTTTTGGGGCAGGGTTTCCAGGTTAATTTACAAGGGCAAAAACAAATTGGTATGGCTGGGGCAGGATCTGCTCTGGCACTAGATGAAGCTTCCGTCTTTTTCAATCCAGGGGCGGTTAGTTTCTTAGAGAAAAACTCAATTTCAGCAGGCGTAAACCCATTATTGTTTAAATCGGCTTTTCAGCGGACCGGTTCAAATGTAACAGAAGATGTTAAAAATAAAATTGCACCTCCGTTCGAATTTTACGCCGTTTGGGGACCAAAATCTAACCGTTGGAAGTTAGGATTGGGTGTTTACACGCCCTTTGGCGGCTTGGTGGATTGGGGTGACAACTGGTCTGGTAAATATGCTTTGACCTCATTAAACTTGAAAGCGATTTATGTTCAGCCTACATTGAGTGTGAAGATTACAGATCAGATTGGTATCGGTGCAGGTTTTGTGTACAACCATGGCGATGTAAACCTTCAGAGGGCACTTCCGGTAAATTATCCTGATGGCCGATCAGGTAAGGCGACGCTTGATGGTACCGGCAAGGGTTATGGCTGGAACGCAGGTATTTACATCAAAACTTTAAGCAACGTTACTTTTGCAATTGTTCATAAATCTAAAGTAGTTACTAAGTTAGAGGCAGGTTCTGCAGAATTTGATGTTCCGAATTCCTTAAGAACTTCTTTCCCTTCAGGAAATACGTTTAATGCCGAATTGCCTTTACCGGCTACAACAAGTTTAGGTATTGGAATTCCATTGTCGAAAAGCACATTGCTTGCATTCGACGCAAGTTGGGTACAATGGCATGTTTATCAGGATTTATCCTTTGACTATGCAACCAATACTCCGGCACTTGCTGATACAAAATCTGCCCGGAACTATCGTGATGGTTCTTCATTTAAGTTGGGTATTAATCACCAGGCTTCCGATAAGTTAGCTTTGCGGGCGGGTGTGGGATATGCCTTTAGTCCTGTTCAGGATGGCTACGTAACACCGGAAGCACCGGATGCAGACCGTTACATTTTGAGTGCCGGGGCAGGTTATGCTTTTACCCCGAAGTTTGAGGTGAATGCTTCATTCTTCTTTGAAGATGTTAAATCTCGCAAACAAAAAAATATCGAAACCGGTTTAGATGGTACGTTCAAAACTTTGGTTTACGCGCCGGGTATTTCATTAACTTATAAATGGTAGGAGGATTTCAGATGAGAAAATATACATTCAATTGGTTTTTGGCGGCCGTAATCCTTTTAGCAGCAGCTTGCAAACCAGATATCGATACCGCAGTTGCTACGTCAGCCGGACAGGCTAATTTTAGTAAGTATATTGCAGTTGGTAACTCTTTAACATCTGGTTTCGCAGATGGGGGGTTATATCTTGAGGGACAAAAAGTAGCCTATCCAAACTTAATCGCTGCGCAAATGGCTACAGTGGGTGGCGGAAGCTTTACTTCTCCATTTTTTACGGATGCTCAAGCAAACGGTTCTGGCTATTTAACATTATCAGCACTTATAAATGGTAGTCCGACTTTAACAAATGTGACCAGTAATCTTGCTTATCGTGATGCGGCTGGTCGTTTAACAAAATATACTGGTGAAGTTCAGAATATTGGTATTCCTGGCATGCGTGTTGATTTGGCATTTGCTGCACCATTTGGCGCTGCAAATCCATATTTAGAGCGTTTATTGACTGATTCACAAGTAGGAACGGTAAGTTATTTCCAATTTATCCAAGGTAGAAATCATACTTTCTTTTCTTTATGGTTAGGCAATAACGATGCTTTAGGCTATGCTACCAATGGCGGCGTTACTACTGATGCGACAAATGTTTTAACTGACAAATCTACCTTTGCTTTGCTGTATTCTAATCTTGTAAACGCTTTAACAGTAGGCGGAGCTAAGGGTGTTGTAGCAACAATTCCTGATGTTACTGCAATTCCTTACTTCAATACAGTAACTGTAGCGGCTTTATTAAATGCAGCCAAGGCAATCAATCCTGCTGCTGCCGCAATCTATATCCAAACAGGAACTAATACGGTAAGGGCTGCAACTGCGGAAGATTTAATTCGTTTACCATTTCAATCAGCTGGTTTATTCGGTGTTCCAAATGCTTCGGGCCTTCCTTATGGATTACATCCTCTGAATCCAATTGTTAATAGTTGGGTTTTAGATAAAGATGAAATCATAAAGGTTAAAGATTATGTTATTAGCTATAACAGTACCATTAAGTCGTTAGCCGATAGTAAAGGACTAGCAATTGCAGACACCTACAGCTATCTTAACCAGGTTAAAACGGGCGTAGTAGTACAAGGGGTTGGAATTAATTCTTCCTTTATAACGGGTGGCGCTTTTTCTTTAGATGGGGTTCACTTAACACCTCGTGGTAACGCGGTAATTGCCAATGTATTCATTGATGCAATAAATGGTAAGTATGGTTCGAATATGCCGACTGTCAATATTACTGAGTACAGAGGGGTTAAATTTCCTAATTAATAATAACTAAAACTAAACCGATAGAAGGCCTTAATGTAAATTGGGGCCTTTTGTCGTTTCACTTGACGCGAGTCTTTCATTTATTCGCACAATTACCGCTCTCGTTTGACCAGGCTCGAACCAGTTAATTTCTTGGTCCCGTTTAAACCAGGTTAGCTGTCTTTTAGCAAAACGCCGGGTATTTTGTTTAATTAAAGCTACAGCATTATTCAGCGTAATTTTTTCGTCCAGGTAATCAAAAATTTCACTGTAACCAACTGTATTCAGTGCATTATGTTTTTTAAAATCAATTAAGGATTTCACTTCTTCCAATAAACCATTTTCCATCATCTTATCTACCCGAAGGTTAATTCGCTCGTAAAGTTTAGCGCGATCAGTATTTAAACCTATTTTAATGATGTTGAACGTCCTTTGCTTTTTAGTAAAGGATAACATCGAAGAAAGTTTTTGTCCTGTTGATAGAACAACTTCTAAACCTCTTATCATCCGTTGGGGATTATTCTGGTCAACCTTTTCAAAATATTCTTGATCGAGCAGCTTAAGCTGATTTTGAATTACTTCCAACCCCTCGTTTTCAAGCTGCATGTTTAATTTTTCCCGGATTGCTAAATCGATCTCAGGCATTTCATCCAAGCCATTTAATACAGCATTTATGTACAACCCGCTGCCACCAACCATTATGGCTAAATCTTGATTCTGGAAAATGGTATCAATCACTTTTAACGCTTCAATTTCAAAGTCTCCTGTACTAAAAAGCTGGGTTACAGAGTGTGAATTAATAAAATGATGTTTAGCTGAAGCAAGTTCATTAACGTCGGGTTTCGCGGTGCCAATCTCCATTTCCGAGTAAAACTGCCTTGAATCTGCAGATAGGATTTCAGTATTATAGTGCCTTGCAAGCGCTATCGCCAAAGCTGTTTTACCAATTGCGGTTGGGCCTACAATAGCAATTAAAGTTTTTCGGTTCTGGCTTTCACGCATAAGTTCAAGTATAAAAAAACTGCCGGATGATTTGTCCGACAGTTGAGTATTTTAATGGAAATGGTTATTAATAGTCGTCTTTATGGGTGTCATCTTCATAAGTTTCACTGTCTGAAAATTCATCACCAAATTCATCGCCATCTTCAGCAACCTCATCGTCGTCATGTTCTTCCTCGTTGATGCCCATTTCGCCCATTGCTTCTAATTCATCAGTGTCTTCAGGTACAAAATTCATTTCATTAAGGAAATCAAATTCGCTCGCTGAAGCTGTCGCACCACGTGGGTCTACAGACTGCGGGCTGTTTTGTTCCATAATTTTTGGTGCTTCACCCAAACTTTTTGCAAGAAAAGGGTACTCGATATGCGGATCGGCATCTAAAATGATTTTAATCAACTCAACGTGAAAATCGTATGGGCGGTCAAAATTGTAGGTATAGTAAAATTTTTGATGTGGATCCTCAATAAAACCGCTAAGTTTTGAGTTTTCCATTAAAACAACCCTGTCTTTTTTGCGCTCACTTGGCAGGTAAGCAATTTCGTCTCCTTTCAGCCAATTATCAGTGCTTACATAAAAAGATGAAGACTTCTCGGAATTGTAACCAGTAGATTTATGAATTGCTTTATGTAAATCTTCAAACGTCTGATTAGATTTAATGTCGATTTCTCTCACTACATCATCAAAGTCTTCAAAAGTAATTTTAAATTTATAAATAGCCATTAGTATTTTTTGGAGCTGTAAAAATAAAGTTAATTAGTTTTATCACAAAACAGCGTATGTGATTAAAATGTTGCCTAGCTGCTGTTATCGCGATTAAATTATTTATTAACAGGATTTAATCCCATTTGTTTTGCCAGATTTACCATAAAGTTAAACGCCTCATTGTAATCATTTGTTATCTCACCTTCTAAAATCGCCTCCCGAACGGCATTTTTTATAATCCCAACCTCTCTGCCGGCATCCAATGCAAATATTTCCATGATATCATTGCCTGAAATAGGTGGTTGCCAATTTCTTATTTTGTCGCGCTCTTCAACATCTTTCAGCTTTTGTTTAACTAATTCAAAATTATTACGATACTTGGCTTTTTTATATTCATTTTTAGTTGTTACATCTGCATTGCAAAGCAGCATTAAACTTTCAATTTCCTCACCAGCATCGAATAACAACCGTCGAACAGCCGAATCGGTTACAACATCCTGGGCCAGAACTATAGGGCGGAGGTGAAGCTGAACCAGTTTCTGCACAAACTTCATTTTATCGTTTAAAGGCAATTTAAGCTGACTAAAGATTTTGGGAACCATTCTGGCGCCTTTGTCCTCATGGCCATGAAAGGTCCAGCCGTGGCCTTCTTCAAAGCGCTTGGTGGCAGGCTTTGCAATGTCATGTAAAATGGCAGCCCAACGCAACCATAAATCATCTGTATTTTCACAAATATTATCAAGTACTTCTAACGTGTGGTAGAAGTTATCTTTATGCCCTTTACCATTAATAATATCGACGCCAAAAAGTTGCGCCATTTGGGGGAAAATAATATGAAGTAATCCTGTATCAAATAGTAATTTAAAGCCAATTGATGGTTTTTTTGATAAAATAATTTTATTTAATTCATCCGTTATACGTTCTTTAGAAACAATGCTTATCCGTTCTTTTTGTAATTTTATTGCTTTTAGCGCAGCCTCATCTATATTGAAATTCAATTGTGATGCAAACCTTATTGCCCTCATCATTCTTAATGGATCATCAGAGAATGTAATTTCTGGGTCAAGTGGCGTACGGATGAGTCTATTTTGTAAATCTTGAATACCATTAAAAGGATCCAATAAAGAACCGAAATGATTTGTATTTAAATTGATAGCTAGCGCATTTATCGTAAAATCGCGGCGCAGTTGATCATCTTCCAATGTGCCATCTTCAACAATTGGTTTTCTTGATTCCGAGCGGTAAGACTCTTTTCTTGCACCTACAAATTCGATTTCCAAGTCGTTAAATTTAATATTTGCGGTGCCAAAATTTTTAAAAATAGCAACTTTTGTATTCAGCTTCCTGCCAACAGCTTCAGCATAGTCTATTCCACTACCTATCACGACAACATCAATATCTTTGGATGGCCGGTTTAAGAATAAATCGCGGACAAAGCCACCAACAACGTAAGCCTCGATGCTGTTTTTATCAGCTATGACCGATAAGGTTTTAAAAATCGGATTTTGTAAATGAACCCCTAAATCCCCTAATGGAGACTTCTCATGTCTATCGCTCAAATTAAATTCCATATTCCGGGGGTAATAATTTTCAAAAATAAGAAAAACATTCGGTGATGATTTATTAAAGTTTAAAGCCCTCAAAGGGGTTTGGGGTATTACTTGCGAATAAACTCGAATTGGCCACCCGGAGAAAGTTTCATAATGGTTGATGGTTTTTTTGATGTTCTGTTTTCTTGTTCGAAATCTACAACATAATCAACTGCATCGATAATTTCGGAACTGATATCATCAAAGTTTTTAGGTGATGGCTCGCCACTTAAGTTTGCTGATGTAGAAACAATTGGTTTACGAAATCGCTGAATTAGCGGCGTGCAGAAATCGTGTTTTACGATTCTTATTCCCACGCTACCATCTTCATTAATCACATTATTCGCTAAGTTTTTTGCTCCTGAAAAAATAATTGTCAGTGGGTTTTCAGCATATTCAATTAAATCGTAAGCTATCTCGGGCGCTTCGGTAACATAACTTTGTAATTTGCTGTCAACATCAAGAAGAACTATCAAACTCTTCTCTGCCGGGCGGTTTTTAATTTTCAGAATTTTATCAACAGCTTCCGGATTGCTTGCATCACACCCCAAACCCCAAATTGTATCTGTGGGGTAAAGTATAACACCGCCTGATTTTAAAACTTCTAAAGCTTTATTAATTTCTTCTTTAAGCATGTTGCAAAGGTAATTTTTTCTGCAATATGTTAAATCTCCAAATTGCTCTAACATTTAACATTTGCTTTAAAACAATGGGTATTTCCTGACGTTTTACTAAAAACAATTGGAAAGTAAAATAATTCTTATCGTTTTTGATTTCATATAAAAAAATCGTTATTTTTAATACAGGTTATTTAAAAACATAAACACATATTAACAAATGAAAATTTTTCAGAAATTAATAATGCTGATTGCAGTTGTGATCACATTAGCCGGATGTTCATCGCTCCGGACCGCTTCAGATTATGACAAAAATGTAGATCTGAATGCTTACAAAACTTATAATTTTTACGATAAAGGCATTGCAAGGGTTAAGCTAAACAATCTTGATAAAAGAAGGTTAATGGCCGCTGTTGAAGCCGAGATGAATGCTAAGGGCTTTACGAAATCCAACCGGCCTGATTTATTGGTAAACCTTGTTGTTGTTGCTCGGGAAAAAACTGACTTCTATGGTCCTGCCTACTACGGCGGATGGGGTTGGGGCTGGGGCTGGCGTGGTGGTTGGGGCGGATGGGGCTCTAACTATGTAAACCAATACATTGAAGGTACAATTATCATTGACTTCCTGGATCCGGCTAAAAAAATACTGTTCTGGCATGGTCAGGGGGCAGGTTTTAATCTTGATAATTTCAGCAAAAGAGAGCAACGTTTATATACAGGCGTAAAAGAAATTTTGGCCCAATATCCGCCAAATGCGATAGCAGCGAAATAATTCTAGGTTAAATTTGTATAGCAATCTATAAGTTGCTGCGTTACTAAAGGGCTGTTGAATTTTTGAACGAATTCCAGCCCTTTTCTTTTCATCTCTTGTTGCAATGTCGAGGATGAAATTACTTTGTTTATCGCTGCTGATAAACCTTCTGAATCATTAGGATTAACATAAAAACTGTCCGGCCCGCCTGCTTCTTCTAAACAGGAGCCTGTTGCTGCAATTGTAGGTACGCCCGAATAAAGTGCTTCGATAATCGGTATGCCAAAACCTTCATAAAAGGATGGGTACACAAATATTTTCGCTAGCTGATAAATTCCCGGCAAATCGGCAAAAGGAATGTTTTGAAGAAAAATAACTCTTTTTTTTAATCCGAGTTTTTTAATTTCCTTTTCAACTGTTTTGAAATAGACGGTCTTTTTTCCAATCACGACCAACTTGTATTCTTTATCAATATGTTTCAACGCCTGAATGATCAATTTGAGGTTTTTACGTTCCTCAATTGTTCCGACACTTAAAATATATTTTTCAGGAAGTTTATATTGTGAAATGATTCTTTTCAATATTGGTACGCCGAAAGGACTTTTAAATATATCGTCACAGCTCTGATAGATAACTTCAATTTTATCCGCTTTTATGCCATAGAATTCGATAATGTCTGCTTTTGTTCTTTCGCTGATTGCAATAATCCTATCAGCTCGCTTACATGCGGATTTGCTCTTCCACTCATATAATTTCCTATCGATAAATCTGTAATATTCCGGAAACCGAAGAAAAATTAAATCATGGATGGTTACAACCGATTTAATTCGGGTGTGTTCAATTGCATAGGGAATTTCATGGCTTAAGCCGTGAAAAATTTGAACCTCATCTTTAACTAAGTCCTTTAAAATGTTGAGACTTCTCCAAAGAAAAGGTCCATTTTTAGGAAGTTTTAGCTCGATGTTTTCCTTTGCGAAGAAAGTATCAATTTGCCTGGCAGGTTTTACTTTTGGCGTATAAACCAGATATTGATTTTGTGGGAATTGTTTGGCAAGTGCCTCAATTAGTGAACGACTGTAATTCCCTAAACCTGTTAAGTTATTTGCTGCCCGTTTTCCATCAAAACCGATTTTCATAAAGGTGGAAGGTTTAAGGTAGAAGGTTTAAGGCTCTGGGTGTTGCCTTACACCCTAAACCCCATACCTTAAACCATTTTATACTGCTACATTATTTTCTCTCAAAGCATCGTTAAGAGAGGTTTTTTTATCTGTACTCTCTTTACGTTTACCGATAATTAAAGCACATGGCACCTGGTATTCGCCAGCGGGAAATTTTTTAGTATAACTACCTGGAATTACAACTGAGCGGGCCGGAACGATGCCTTTATATTCTACAGGAGTTGGGCCGGTAACATCAATTATTTTAGTCGATGCAGTTAAAACCACGTTTGCACCTAAAACAGCTTCTCGCTCTACTTTAACTCCTTCAACAACAATAGCCCTTGAACCTAAAAAAGCATCATCTTCAATAATTACAGGAGCAGCTTGAACAGGTTCTAAAACACCACCAATTCCCACGCCACCACTTAAGTGAACGCGTTTTCCGATTTGTGCGCATGAACCAACCGTTGCCCAGGTATCAACCATTGTACCTTCATCAACATAGGCGCCAATATTAACGTAAGATGGCATCATGATAACGCCTTTAGCTAAATACGCACCGTATCGCGCACTTGCCATTGGTACAACACGAACACCTGTTGTTTTGTAATCAGTTTTTAATTCCATTTTGTCGTGGTAAACAAAAGGACCGCTTTTAATTTCTTTCATTTCCCGAATCGGAAAGTATAATATAACGGCTTTCTTTACCCATTCATTAATGCCCCAGGAATTTAAAACTGGTTCAGCAACACGAATTTCACCTTTATCTAACCCTTGAATAACGGTTTCAATAGCTTCGCAATAATTGCTGTATTTTAAAAGGCTTCTGTCTTCCCAAGCGGCTTCAATTAATTTCTTTAAATCTGAATACATGATGTTTTTTAAATTTTACGCAAAATAAATCAATTTTTGCTTATTAAAGGGTTAATTATTTAAATTGTTTTGTAGATAGCTTAGTGCAAAGATTGTCGAATTGTTCGATTGCTGGTTTAACGGATTTGAAAATGAGAATGATTTAACAATAAAGCAATAAAACAATTTAACAATTCTTTACTTTTGAATTTTATGACAGGAACAGAAAAACTTAGAATTGATAAATATTTGTGGGCAATAAGGTTGTTTAAAACCAGGAGCCTCGCAACCGATGCTTGTAAAGCAGGCAGGGTGAAGTTGAAAGGACAGAATATTAAGCCGTCAGCTATTGTTAAAATCGGCGACGTTTACCAGGTATCCAAAGGAATTGAAAAAAAGATTATTGAGGTAGTGGATTTTTCATATAACAGAACAGATTCGCCAACCGCCTTAACAAAATACAAGGATTTAACACCTGTTGAAGAGACGCACGCATTTAAATCGATGTTCCATTCGCCAAATTTAAAAAGAGACAGGGGAGCAGGTAGACCAACCAAGAAAGACAGGAGAGAAACTGACGATTTGATTGGCGGATTGTTTCAGGATGACGAGGATTAGTTATCAATTCTCAGCTTTTGGTTAGTAGTTTCTTGCGAACTGATAACTGCATATTGCAAACTGAAATGCCTCATTCTGTAACTCATCATTGCTGTTTTACCTAATCTCTCGATTAATTTATAATTCGCTACAGCGCCGACGGCTGCGCCCACAAAAGGCAACATTTGGGCGAGCTTAGCTAAATCTATATAATCTCTGTATTGCTGCTGAAAGGTTAACCAATCAAATTCATCAATGTTGGTCGGTAATTTATGCGCCTTATTATCCCAGCCTTCCATTTTCAGAAAGATATTTTTACTTTCTTCCTTGCTTGAAAAAGCCAGTTGAAAAATGTGCAGAATAAAAAGTCGTTCACGGTAATCCTTTACATCGTAACCATAAGCTGCTGCAATATCGAAGAGCATTTTCATTTTTAAGCCCAGTAATAGTGGGAAATCAGCAAGGCTCATTAAAAAACCACCTGCACCAGTTATTCCGCCTTCTGCTGCACCGGTTTTTTTATAATTTTCTATCTTTTGCTTAATCAAAGCTTCCCGGTGCATTAAAGTTAAATCAGCTATTGGTTTTGAAGTTGTAAATGTGGAACCAAAAAGTACGGCTTTAACCATTTGCTTTATTGCTGTAGTTATGGCATTGTGAACTTTATCCGGAATATAATTGTTTATTTTTTTCTGAACGCTGTTCGTAACTTTATTGAATAGAGATGGTTTCTGCAGCACTTTAAATTTCCAGAAATCCAGTTCACTTGTGATTTTTTGCTCGTAGGTCATACCTAATACACTACAAATATTATTCCTCAAAATTTAATAAAAAAAAACTTGGAAAAAAGAAAATTAAACTATAGATTTAGTTGTCTATTCAAAATCTTAACCTATTCATTATGAAATCGTTCAATTTGTTATTGCTCATGCTATTTGCCTTTGTGGAAGTAAATGCACAAGGTGTAAAATTTTCTACCGCTAAACCTGCGGCGGGGAGTACCGTAAAATTTACCTATGAACCAAAGGGAACAAATTTGCAAAATCTGGCAGATGTTAAATGCACAGCTTATACCTTTTATTCAACCTCAAATCCAAAGGCGAAGAAAATTGAGTTGGTAAAAGATGGTGAGCTATACAAAGGCGAAATTGCTACAGCAGATAGCACTACGCTGGTTGGCCTGGCTTTTTCCGTAGGAGAAAAAAAGGATGAAGCACCGGCAGGTTATATTTTAGAATTTACAAAAGATGGAAAGGTGGCAGCAGAGACCTATATCAACGAGGCGTTTTTGTATGGCTTGGCAGGTAATTATTATTTAGGCTTAACCTTGAATACCGAGGAAAGTGCGGGCCTTTATAAAAAAGCATTTGAGCTTAAACCAGCATTGAAGGAAAAACAGCTGGCAAATTATCTTTCAATGGAAATGAAAACGAATAAAGACGTTGGTTCTAAATTAATTGAAAATCATATAAAACAAGTTAGCACGATAAAAGAACCAAAGGAGCAGGATCTATCTTTAAATCTGACCCTATATAACATGCTCAAAAAGAAGCCCCAGGCCGATTCTGTGAAAGCAATTCTGCTGAGGAAATTCCCTACAGGTAATTTTGCCTACGCACAAGATATGAATGCACTTTATTCAGAAAAAGATGCGGCTATTGTTGAACAAAAAAGTGCATCTATGATTTCGAAATTTAAATTCGACGCAAGTAAAAAAGTCGATGCCGCAAAATTAAATGCAATTAATAGCCTAGTTGCAAATGCATATGCAAAAACAACCAACAATGATAAGTTCGAATTTTATGCTGGTAAAATTGATAATAAATTAAGTCGTGCAAGCGTTTACAACCAGTTTGCCTGGCCTTTAGCAGAAAAAAATGAAAACGTAGCTTTTGCTTCTAAAGTATCCAAACAATCAATCGAACTTGTAGAGCAAGCTAAAAATGATGAAATGCCCTCTTACTATTCTTCTCAAGAAGATTATCTGAAGAGTCTTAATCAAACTTATGGAATGTATGCCGATACCTATGCTTTGCTGCTCTATCATCAGGGCAAATATAAGGAAGCTTTGGCTACGCAGGAAAAAGCCTTACCTATGTATGGTGAAAATGTATCGCCGGATGTTGCAACGCGTTATATAACATATTTAATTAAAGATGGGCAAAAAGAAAAAGCATTTACCGAAGCTGAGAAATTAATTAAAGAAGGAAAAGGCTCTGATTCTTTAAAAACAGATTTTAAAAATCTATATGCAAGCCTTAAGAAAACAGGAACATATGATTCTTATATAGCTAATCTGGAAAAAGAAGCTAATGAAAAAGCGAAAGCAGAGTGGACTAAAAAAATGATTAACATTCCTGCACCAAAGTTTACGCTCGCTAATTTAAAAGGAGAAAAAGTTAGTCTAGCAGACTTGAAAGGAAAAATCGTGGTTTTAGATTATTGGGCAACCTGGTGTGGCCCATGTGTAGCGTCTTTTCCAGGTATGCAAAAAGCAATGGCGAAATATTCCGGCAATCCTAATGTTGTATTTTTATTTGTCAATACCTGGCAAACAGAGGAGAACAGAGAGAAAGTAGTAACCGATTTTATTGCTGAGAAAAAGTTAAACTTTACTGTTTTGTACGATACCAAAAATGCTAAAGACCCATCGAAGTTTGATGTTGTTAGCGCTTATAAAGTCGATGGAATACCAACAAAGTTTATCATCGACGGTGAAGGAAACATCAGGTTTAAAGCTGTTGGTTTTTCGGGGTCGGATGATGGCGTTGTAAAAGAAATAGATTCTATGATTGGATTACTTACCGCAAAAGAAACAAGTAAATAAGATAAAAACCGATGAAAATGCATTGCCCCCAAAAAGTGAAATACGATTTGGGGGTATCTTTTTTTATTAACAATCAATTCGCATTGGTGATGTCTCCCATAGTTTGAAAGCTGCCACGGCCTCGTCTCTTAACATTTGCACAACTGGTAGCATTCTCTCCTCCATGGGCTTATCCAATTCGTCATATATAAATTTGTCATCGAAACCAAAATCTGCCGCATCGGCTTTTGTATTTGCATAATAAATGGTGTTTATCCTAGACCAATAAATTGCTCCAAGACACATCGGGCAAGGCTCGCAACTTGTATAAATTACACAACCGCTTAAATCAAAAGTGTTTAATGAAAGGCAGGCTAGCCTGATTGCCGAAATTTCTGCGTGTGCTGTAGGATCATTAGCTGCAACTACTCTGTTTGCCGATTTTGCGACTAATTTCCCGTCTTTTACAACTACGGCACCGAAGGGAGCACCGACGCATTCACTCACATTTTGCATGGAAAGTTCAATGGCCATACGCATAAATGCAACATGTTGTTCAATATTTTCCATAGTAACATTTAGACAAAAAAAATGCCCTGATTGTTCAGGGCATTTTTTTAAAATTATGTTTAAAATTATTTTTTTGAGTAATCCGCATTTAAGCCTTTAATCACCTCAGAAGTTACGTCTAAACTTTCGTCAGCAAACAAGATGGCACTATTTCCTTTTGAGTAAGTTAAAACCATTTTATAACCTTTCTCTTTGGCATAACCTTTTAAATAACCTGCAACTTTATCGTATAATTTTTCGTTTTCTGCAGCCTGCTCATTTTGCAAAGCACCACCTGCATTTTGCTGGTAAGTTTGTAGTTCCTGTTGTTTACGGCCTAAGCGCTCTTCAGTAGCTTTGCGGACATCAGCAGCTAAAGAACCGGCAGTTTGTTGGTATTGAGCAACTTCCCTTTGAAAAGCCTGGGTTTTTGCCTGCATGTCTGCCTGCGCACTTTTCGATTTACCTTCAAATTTTACCTTAAGGTCTTTGTAGTAATCGTATTTAGTTAATAATGAATCTGAATTTACAAATACAATTTTCTCATCTGCAGAAACAGCTGCAGTACTATCTGTTTTTTTAGTTTCAGTTGTTTTAGCTTCTTTGTTCTGGCACGCAGAAAATGCTGTGATTAAAGCTGCGGTAGCAAGTAAACTAAAGGTTTTAAAGGTTCTTCTTTCCATTATTGTTTAATAAATTTTAGCAAAGATAAAAATGATAATTAAGTATGCAATAAATACTTTTAATGCATAAGCTTTTAGATAATAATTGTTTACGGTGTGATTTAAAGGTATGAAGCCAAATATTCTCATTAAAGCAGGATAGATTATTTTGATGCTTTTCTTAATTTCGTTTCCGCCTCAAATTTTTTTAATTGCCTAATAACCGGGAACAGCGATTCAATTAATTTAGTCGGGAATAGGTTGGTGTTTGAAAGCGCATAAATGAATAACAACCTGGGAATTTTGGTAATTAAATCAGATTGGAATAAAAAGCATCCGATTCTTCTGAATCGCTTAAAATGGAAAGGGAGCGAAAGGTAAATCAAATGCAAAATTGCGCCTCAAACCATCTTTAAGCTACATGAAACACAGGTGTCAGGTAATTCATCAACAGCCCAAAACTTATCCACATATTAGCGTATGTGGATAAGTTTCCGTATTTTTGATACTTATAGTTTTTAATTAATATATGAGCGAAGAACAAGATTTAAAGTCAAATTATTCGGCAGATAATATACAGGTTTTAGAAGGTTTGGAAGCGGTGCGTAAGCGTCCTTCAATGTATATCGGTGATACCGGTGTAAAAGGATTACACCATTTGGTCTATGAGGTAGTAGACAATTCAATTGACGAGGCATTGGCCGGTCATGCCGATACAATTGACGTAAGAATTTTAGAAGGAAATTCAATTAGGGTAGAAGATAACGGTCGCGGTATTCCAACCGGTATTAATAAAAAAGAAAATAAATCAGCGCTTGAGATCGTGATGACGGTTTTACATGCAGGTGGTAAATTTGATAAAGACACTTACAAGGTTTCGGGTGGATTACACGGTGTTGGGGTAAGTTGTGTTAACGCATTATCTACTGACTTAAAAGCCGAAGTGCACCGTGAAGGTAAAATCTGGATGCAGGAATATAAAATTGGTGTTCCACAGTATGACGTTAAAGAGGTTGGAACAACTGATAAACGTGGTACGATTGTAACTTTCAGTCCGGATCCGACTATTTTTACCCAAACAACTGAATACAAATACGATACTTTAGCCGGTCGTTTACGTGAACTGGCATTCTTAAATAAAGGAATAAAATTAACATTAACAGATGAGCGTGAAGCTTTGGGAGACGGAACATTCCTATCAGAAGTTTTTCAATCTGAAGGTGGTTTAAAAGAATTTGTTTCCTTTTTAGATGGAACGAGGGCGTCTTTTTTGCCGGAACCGATTTATATCGATGGAATTAAAAACGGGGTTCCGGTTGAACTGGCTTTCCAGTACAACGACAGTTATTCAGAAAATGTTCACTCCTATGTAAATAATATTAATACACACGAGGGTGGGACACATATCGCTGGTTTCCGCAGGGGTTTAACGCGAACTTTAAAAAGTTATGCTGATAAATCAGGTTTGTTAAAAAACTTGAAAATGGAAATTACCGGAGATGACTTTAGAGAAGGATTAACAGCTGTGGTTTCCGTAAAAGTACAAGAACCACAGTTTGAAGGGCAAACTAAAACCAAGCTGGGTAACAGCGAGGTAATGGGAGCTGTAGATGTAGCTGTTGGTGAGGCGTTAGGTGCTTATTTGGAAGAAAATCCGAAAGAAGCTAAAATGATCATCAACAAAGTGATTTTAGCGGCTACTGCTCGTGCTGCGGCGCGTAAAGCCCGCGAAATGGTTCAACGTAAGAGCGTGATGGGTGGTTCTGGTTTGCCAGGTAAACTTGCCGATTGCTCTGATAGTGACCCAGTGAAATGTGAAATTTACTTAGTAGAGGGTGACTCGGCGGGTGGTACCGCTAAACAAGGTCGCGACAGAAATATTCAGGCTATCTTGCCGTTAAAAGGTAAGATTTTGAATGTAGAAAAAGCGATGGAGCACAAAATCTACGAGAATGATGAGATTAAAAATATGTTTACTGCTATCGGCGTGAGCATTGGTACGCCGGAAGATGATAAGGCTTTGAACTTAACTAAACTGCGTTACCATAAAATCGTAATCATGACGGATGCGGATATCGACGGTTCTCACATTACAACCTTAATTCTAACCTTCTTCTACCGGTATATGAGGGCTTTAATTGAGGCCGGTTACGTTTATATCGCATCGCCACCACTTTACCAGGTTAAGAAAGGTAAGGAATTTGAATATTGCTGGAACGATGTACAACGCGATGCGGCTGTACAGCGCTTAAAGGGTGCTGGTAAAGAAGATAGCGTGCATATTCAACGTTATAAAGGTTTGGGTGAGATGAATGCGGAGCAATTATGGGATACCACACTAAATCCTGCCACCCGTACTTTATTACAGGCTACAATTGAAAGTGCCGCAGAATGCGACCATACTTTCTCTATGTTAATGGGCGACGAAGTTGCACCACGCAGGGAATTTATTGAGCGTAACGCTAAATATGCGAAGATTGATGCTTAACTCCTAAATCCCCTGAGGGGACTTCAAAATAAAAACCTCTGTCAAGTTTTAACTTGCAGAGGTTTTCTCGTTTAGAATCGATAATTATAAGTCAATTATCAAACTTTTCCTATTTGAACCCTATCCAGGGAACAAATCCAGGCATTAACTAACCAGCCCAAAATGGACTTGAACTAAAAATCTATATTTACTATAGAATGTAATAAGAGCCTATTGGCGCTAATTCTGTTTGAGGCTTATCCTCGTATATTTTATTATCGTCTAACATCTGGCATAAATCTCTTTCGATTGTTCTGCAAATGGTTGTTGTTGGTGTATCTGTGGGTTTGTTTTCAAATGGGTCTTGAAGATGAACAGCCATTTTCTCCACCAGTAAAAAGAATGCAGCAATTGCAACAACCAGCGGAATTTCCATGTACCCGAAGTATTCTATTAATCCAAATGGCAACAATACGATAAATAAATGTATAGACATGCTTATGTATTTGCTGTAAGTTACCGGGAAAACCGTATTTTTAATTCTTTCCGATCCACCCATGTGGTTACAAAGTCCGCAAATAACCCGGTCTATTTCTATCTGTTGATACTTATTTATCCAGCCTTCCTGTAAAGCTTTTTTCAAATCCATTCCATGTAACTCCAGTAAGCTGGCGGTAACATTTTTACGCTTTTTAATAAAGGCAAGTTCATCCTGGGTTAAATATTCCTCTAAACCTTTACGTGGATTAAAACCCCTAAGCGATTGACTTAGCGCAAAACACCAGGCAATTTGTCTTTTAATGAAACCTTCCTTGAATGCCTCAATTTCATCCTGGCCGTAAGGGTTTTCAACGAACGACAATATTTGGCGGGCAATAGACCTTGAATCGTTAACAATAGCGCCCCAAAGTGTTCTTGCTTCCCACCATCTGTCGTACGCCTGGTTAGAACGAAATGCCAATAAAAGTGAAATTATGGTGCCCAATAAAGCGGGTACAGCGACCGGAATCGAGATACGTGTAACATGAAAATTTTGATACAGAATAACTATTCCCACCGAATAGGCAATAACAAAAAGCAGTTCTTTTTTGATTTTTCCGAATATATAAGTGAGCGGAATATTATTTCGTAACAGCATAATATAAAATTTTAGGTTTTAAAAACTAAGCGTTTGACTCTTGTAACTGAGTTTCCTGAATTTTAGTTTCAATTAAGTTTTCAGAACTATGGATTGTTAAAATATTTAAATTAAGTACTTCACAGCCTGAACGTTCAGTTAAAAATTTCGGGTCGATACTGTATTTGTTAATTGGTTTGAAATCGTAATTTTTCAGGTATGCAATGTAATCGACATCAAAAGCTTCCAGGAAATTTTTAAAAGCTGCAACGGTACTTCCGTAAAAGTATTCAATACCGATAGCATTTATTTGGGCTGAATATTTATTTTTGAATTGATCAATTTTACTATAAAATTCATCACTAACATTTTCATAATCTCTGCTGCGGCGGCTAAGCATTAACATATCAGTTATGGAGTCAGACAATTTGAAAGCGTGAAGAAAGATTATATTCATCTTCTCAGGTTTCTGCTGAATTAATGCTTCTAATATATTTAGACTTTCTAAATTAAAATCGGTTGGAATTAATACTGTTTTCATGGTCAAGTTGTTAAATGAATCGATTAATTATTTATACAAGTTTAAGCCGATGTTATTACAGCGAAATAAGAGTGAGATTAAAACGAGATTAGAATTTGATTTTTAGATTAATGATAAATTATTTGGAATGGGTAACTGATACAAACGATTAAAGAGCTAACCATTTAAACTTCTAGAACAGTCAACCTTCAAACTAAGCTAAGCGGTTAAAACAGTTAACCTATAATTGGTAATATGACTTTAATTTCTGTTCCAATTCCTTCCTGAGACTTTATTGCAATGCTACCGCGGTGTAGCCGAATAATATTTAATGATAAGGGTAAGCCAACACCGTAACCTTTAAACTGATTTGTATTGGAAGCCCTGTAGAAAGGTTCGAAAATATGCTGAACATCAGATTCAGGTATGCCTATTCCCTGATCTATTACCGCAATTGAAATTATATTTGATTTGCACTCAAGGATAATATTTACGGGTTTATAATTGGAATACTTGCAAGCGTTGCTGACAATATTTGTAATCGCCAGTTTAATAAGATTTTTGTTTACCTGGAGTGTAAGCTGCTCCTCGTTTTCAGGTAGATTGACAAAGTCAATTTCTATCCTGCTGTCTGGATGAACCTGATTTACAGAATCCTTTATTTCCCATAGAAGTTCATCGATTCTAACTTTTTCCCTGGGTTGGTTTTTGCCATTAAAACCGGATTGTGCCAGACCTAGTAAACTTGTTAAGATGTTTTCTAATCTTTCAGACTCATTCTGTATTTTCACCAACGCCTTATGCTGTTTTTCTGAATCGTGTATAGCTTTCATAGCAAGCTCTACTTCTCCACTGATGATGGTTAGTGGCGTTCTCAATTCATGGGAGGCATTACTAATGAAATTGTTTTGCGTTTCGAAAGCAGTTTCCAGTCGGTTAAGCATGTTGTTAAATGTTTCGGCTAATTGAGACATTTCATCGCTTCCTTTTTTAACATCCAGCCTTAAGTGCAGGTTTTCGGCCTTTATTCGTTTTACACTTTTGATTATGTTTCTAAGTGGCATGAGCATATAGTTAGAGAATTTCCAACCAACCACAAATGACAATACGACAGAAAGAAAGAAACCGATGATTAGAATTTTCTGTAAATCTTTAAGTTCACGAAAGCCTACTGGATCATTAGCTGATACAATTACAATATAGCTGCTTTTGCTGTTTTTGAAGAATTTCCCAGCATAAAAGTGATTATCTACCCGGTACCTGGCCACCTGTCCGGAGTTGATTTTATTGTAGAAACTTTTAGGTAAAACGATGTCGGCTTTTATTTCCGGCTTGCCGGCTTCGATAATATATTCCTTTTCTGACGGCAATCGTTCGAGATACTGGTTGCGCATCTTTGCATAAACACTGTTATTATCATCTTCATAAAGTTTTATTTGTGCGGCTATATTAACCCTGGCTTCCAGACGTTTATAAAAATCTTCAAAAGCGAAATCATTAGAGAAATACCAAACAAAACCACTTAGCAGTGAGATGATGATTGCCGATAGAATTGCAAAAAGTAACGTGATTTTCTTGGCTATTTGCATTATTTTTCTCTCAGAACGTAACCCAGGCCCACGGCCGTATGAATAAGTTTTTGGTCGGCATTTTTATCTATTTTTTTTCGTAGGTAATTGACATAAACATCAACCACATTGGTGCCAAGGTTAAAATCAATATCCCAAACACTTTCTAAAATGTCAATACGTGAAAGGATTTTTGATTTGTTCTTAGCCATAAATTCTAGTAACCGATATTCTGTCGCCGTTAGCACAATATCTTTATTATCCCTTTTTACTGTTTTTGCGCTTAAGTTAATTTGTAAATCTGCTATATTGATGATCTGATCATTTGAAGCCATGCCACTAAATCGCCTCAACAAGGTTCTGATTCGGGCAAAAAGTTCAGCAAATTTAAAAGGCTTAATCAGGTAGTCATCCGCTCCATTATCTAACCCGTTTACCACGTTTTCGGTAGTGCCCAATGCAGTAAGCATAATTATTGGCGTATTTGGTTTCTGTTCTTTAATGATTTTGCAGAGTTCCAAACCATTTATGCCAGGCAACATGATGTCCAAAATAATTAAATCGAAAGAATTCTCCAGGGCCATATGTTTTCCTATTAGTCCATCAGGTGCTACGCTGACCGTGAAACCTTCGTCCGTTAATCCTCTGGAAATTACAGAAATAACGCTCGGTTCATCCTCTACAAGTAATAAATTCATGAATGGCAAATAATCTAAAAAATGGCGGTTTACAAAATCTTAACCTACGAAAATAGGATTTGATGTTCACTTAACGAAAGGACGACATAATTGTTTGTTTATCAATGAAAAAAGGCAATAAAAAATACACAAAGCGAATTGAAGAATTTGTAATTTTTGTTTGCATTACAGTTTAACTACCTTTTTCTGATTTTTCTTTCAGGCTCTTTAATCCACTTTCAAAATCCTTACCAATCATTTTATCCATTCCGCCCATTACGAGGCACATCCATTTGCTTATCAGGTTGTTTTCTCCACTCATTGTCCAGGTAACTCTATTGCTGCCTCCATCTTGCTGTATAACAAACTTTGTGTCTGCATGGCTTTCAAAAGGTTCTTTAAAAAAAAGATCGATGTCGACCAATTTATTTCGCTCGACTTTCAAAATTTTCATTTCTCCTGAGCCGGTTTCTTTTCCAACCCATGCGTAAATGTGGCCAGGAGTTGCAGGTGTACCTGAAAAGATGGTTTTAGCAGTTGGTTCCATTTTAGCCCAGGGATTCCATTCATAAAATTCATTAAAATCTGCGATATTTTTAAAGATTACACTGTCTGGAGTATTAATGACAACGCTTCTGCTAACCGAGTAATTTTTAGGAAGGAAAAAGCCCCCAATAATTATAACTATCGCCAGTACGAGAATAATACCTAGTAAAATTTTTAAGACTTTCATATCTGATTTTTTTGTTTAACTAAATTTACAAAGAAACCAATATAAAAATAAAGTTTTTAAACAATATTGATTCTTGATTCAGGTGGGTTCAATTTAAAATGCATGAGGTCTGCTATGGATTGTGCTTTTTGTTTAATTATTTCTGCGTTTCCTCCTTCAAATAATTCGTCAACAGTTGTAAAAAATGTATTTTTCCACTCAGAAAATTCTTGTTCTTGCATGGTTGCCTTTTCTTTAAGCTTAAAGTGCGTTAGCATTGGATTGCCTTTATAAACAGCTTTACCAAAAAGGATGCTTTCCCAAAAATCGTACATTTTCGGTAGGTGAAGGCTCCAATCCACTTTTGCTACATCGGTAAAAATCGTGCCTATTTTATCATTTTTTTGCACTTCATAGTAGAAGGTGTTGACCAGTATAATGATGTCATCTCTATTTTGTATGTCTGTTTTCATTCAAAACTTAGGTTAAAATAAATTCAAATATCATTCTAAGACATGATCTAAAAGCTGATAGAAGTCACATTATCTATATAGCCTCAAAGTAAGTTTGTCATAATTGATAACAGCCTTATATAGCATTAAAATATCGCCGCCAAGTATACTCATGATCGGCGGATGGCCAAATTGCTGATAAGTTTCGCTAACAGATTGCAAATCGAAGGCAACAGTTTCATAATTCTTAATTTTTAGTGAACCAATTTTTAATTCAGGAATTGTAGCCTGAACCGTTGTCGTTGTGGTAAATAAAGTCGCTGCGTTTATCTCATCAGAAATATGAAGTGTTTCGGAAAGATGTTGTTCAATTAAGCCTTTATCGAAAACGCTTCTGGATGCACCGGTATCTAAAACGGCAAAATGATTTTCTTCAAAAACAACAATTTCCACCAAAAGGTGGAAACCATCATCTTGCAAGTTTATAAGTTTTAAAGGAATTGAGATTGACTTCATATTTTTAACCACCTAAGACACCTTAGCGTTCAGGATTATAATAAAAATAATTGTTGCTTGATATTTTAAGAATTTTCTCTTAGGTGTCTTAGGTGGTAAATTTATTGCACCAGTTTCATTTCGGCTAAAACACTGTTCATATTTCTAACGGCGTCGGCACTTTTATTGAATGCAGCCTGTTCATCATCCGTGAGTTTAAAATCGATAATTTTTTCCCATCCACTGCGGCCAATTATTACGGGTACACCCAGGCAAATATCTTGCTGACCATATTCACCTTCGAGTGAAACACAGCAGGTAAATAATTTTTTCTCATCACGCAAAATTGCTTCAACTAAAGCGGCACCGGCAGCACCGGGTGCATACCATGCTGATGTTCCAATTAATCCGGTTAAAGTCGCACCGCCAACCATTGTATCTGCGGCAACTTTATCAAGCGTAGCTTTATCCAACAGGTTACTAACCGGCAAACTTTGATAGGTGGCTAATCTGGTTAACGGAATCATAGTTGTATCACCATGACCGCCAATCACAAATCCCTGTAAATCGCTTGGATTGCAATTCAGGGCCTGAGATAAATAGAATTTGAAACGGGAGCTATCGAGAGTGCCGCCCATACCAATGATTCTATTTTTTGGTAAGCCCAATGATTTTAAAGCCAGATAAGTCATCGTATCCATCGGATTACTAATCACGATAATGATGGTTTCAGGAGAAAATTTCAATATGTTTTCAGCAACACCCTTAACAATACCAGCATTAATGCCGATAAGTTCTTCACGTGTCATGCCAGGTTTCCGCGGTAAGCCAGATGTGATTACGACAACATCAGAACCGGCTGTCTTACTGTAATCATTTGTTACGCCGGTGATTTTTGTATCGTAACCTAAAAGGGTAGCGGTTTGCATCATATCAATGGCTTTTCCTTCGGCGAAACCTTCTTTTATATCCAATATTATGAGCTCGTTTGCTAATTCTTTACGTGCAATATTATCCGCACAAGTTGCGCCTACAGCGCCTGCTCCTACAACCGTTACTTTCATATATCTAAATTTATGGTTTGCTGTTAATTACCAATCGAAGTTATAAATAAATATAAGTTTTAAAAATGCTTTTTATTATTATTGGAAGATGCCCGGGGAAAGGTATCAGTTAAGGAATTTCATAGACAGGCAACATTTTATTTGCAATCTATGAAAGAGGTGTTTCTCACTAATAAACAGATAAGTATTCGATTGATTAGCTATTGATAATTAAATCTTCACTAAAACTTCATAATTGAAGTGCACCTTTGAAATAACAAAACACAAGAAGCGATTTCCGTTTTGTTAAATTCTAAAAACTTATAATTAGTTTTTTAGTTTTCCGGTTACCCTTATCTGATACCTTATGTATTGTAAAATACATGAGGTTTTTTTATTCCGTGCTTTCTTTAAGCATTTGGTATAAATCCATCACGCCGCCATCAAACTTTATTCCGTCTACGTAAAACGAAGGTGTTCCATTTACACCGCTTCTAACACCACTTTCAAAATCGCTTTCTACTTTTTGCTTCACCTCTTCTGATTGCGAATCCTCTTTAAATTTCTCTAAATCTAAGCCAACCATTTCTGCCAACTCAGCGAAAATGTGTTCGCTAAGTCGGTGTTGATTCTCGTAAATGGCATCGTGCATTTCCCAGAATTTACCCTGGGCTGCTGCAGCTTCGGCAGCGAAAGCTGCTGAAAGTGCGAAAGGATGAGCTTCTTGTAGCGGGAAATTTCGAAATGCAAACTTAATCTGTTCGCCAAAAGTTTCCTGAATCTCTTTAACGATTGGGTAAGCATCACCACAAAAGGGACATTCATAATCGCCAAACTCTACAATTTCAACCGATGCTGATTGGTCGCCTTGAATATGATCGTTTTCTGAAACGGCTGGTTTTAAGGTACTCATAATTACTTCTTGGTTAATTTATCTAATGCATCTAAAATTCCATCGGCCCCTGGATTTACGGCTGTTGGCGACAAATAACTCCAGGCGATGTTACCTTCCTTGTCAATTACAAAAAGTGCTCGTTTGCTTTCGCCTGCTTCATCGTCATAAGCGCCATAAGCTTTTGAAACCTCACCTTTAGGTTCAAAATCAGCTAATAATGGGAAATGAAGTTTTCTGTCGGCCGAAAAAGCCAGGTGACACCAAACGCTATCTACAGAAATTCCGAAAATTTGTGCATCATATTTATTGAAATATTTTAGCATTTCATTATACAAGGCCATTTGGTCGCTACAAACGGGGCTCCAATCGGCAGGATAAAAAGCCAGTATAACATTTTTCCCCTTAAAATCTTTAAGTCTTATTTTTTGGTCGGGAGTAGCGTTCAATTCAAAATCTGGTGCCTTTGCGCCTTCTTCTAACATAATTTTTTATTTAAGGTTAAATCACTTCGCCTAAATGTTTATAATTTGATTTAATTGTATCAAATACTTCGGTCATTTTTCCACCCAGCATTAACTTGGTCATAGAAACCGTCATACCCTTTATTTGTTCCCATTCTATTTTTGGTGGCATAGCCAAAGCATTGGGGTTGGTTAGAATGTTCAGTAAAATAGGGCCGTTGTAACTTAGCGCATTTGAAATAGCAGCTTCCACATCTTCCGGTTTCGAAATTGTAACACCCCTGAAGCCCATTGCTTCTGCAACAAGTGCAAAATCCGGGTTTATCATGTCAGTTTCGTTATCCGGCAAACCATCAACTTCCATTTCCAACTTCACCATGCCCAGGGCTCTATTATTGAATACAATTAATTTAATTGGCAGATTATATTGTTTGATAGTAGCTAAATCGCCGAGTAACATGGAGATACCACCATCACCACACAGTGCTATTACTTGCCGATTCGGATGGGCAAGTGCAGCTCCGATTGCCATGGGCATGGCATTAGCCATCGATCCATGGTTAAAAGAACCCAACATTTTCCTTTTGCCAGTTCCGTTTATAAACCTGGCGCCCCAAACACAACACATCCCTGTATCAACAGTAAAAATCGCGTCTTTATCACTTAACTTGTCTATTGTATCGGCAACAAATTCTGGTTGTATCTTGTTTTCGGATCCCTTGTCAATAACATAACTTTGCTGATGTGCTTTCACTTTTTCATAAAAAGCGAGTTGTGCCTTAAGAAAACCATCATCTTCCTTGTTGTTTATTAAAGGTAATAACGCATTAATGGAATGTTTTATATCACCACATAAACCCATATGCAGTTTGGCTCTTCGGCCTAACCGCTCCGGACTTTCATCGATCTGAATGATTTTGTTTTTCCCAGGCATAAAGTTTTGATAGGGGAAATCTGTTCCAAGAAGTAAAATAACGTCAGACTCGTGCATACTGTGGTAAGCAGACGGTTGTCCGAGTAAACCAGTCATACCAATTTCATACGGATTTCCATATTGCATGCCCATTTTTCCCCGGAATGAAAACCCTATTGGGGCTTTTAATTCGTTGGCTAAAGCAATGACTTCTGCATGAGCCTCAGCTGCTCCTATACCACAATAAATTGTTATCTTTTTGCCTTCATTTAAACAATCTGCTACTAATTTCAGCTCGTAATCTGATGGCCTTACGACTGGTTTGCATTTAAATAACTGCATTGATGTTTCGCTTTCCACAGCATCTAGTTGCGCTACGTCGCCAGGTAAGCCAAACACTGCGACACCTTTTTTGGATATTGCATGTTGAATGGCGGACTGAAACATCCTTGGAACCTGTGCAGCAGTTGTAGCAATTTGATTGTAAGTGCTACAGTCATCAAACAATTTGGAAGTATTCGTTTCCTGAAAATAATCCATGCCAAACTGACCAGTATCAATAGTTGACGCAATAGCAATTACCGGAACATGCGATCGGTGCGCATCATATAAACCATTAATTAAATGTACATGCCCCGGGCCGCAGCTGCCTGCACAACAGGCTAAACCATCTAATTCAGCTTCTGCAGCAGCAGCAAAGGCACCCACCTCTTCATTTCTTACATGAATCCACTGTATCTTGCCATTTCTGCGAACAGCATCATTGAAGTAGTTTAAACTATCTCCTGTTACTGCATAAACTCTTTTTACACCAGCTTCAACCAGCATCTCTACGAGTTGTTCTGCAACATTTTTCGCCATAATAAAATACTTATTTAACCTGTTTAGACATTCGTTAATATTGATGCTTTTTATACCTCAAAACGGTTTTGTTGTTTGTTGACAGCACCGTATATGTAAATTTATTTCTTTGATTTTAATAAACCAACTAACCTAATTTTTGCCTTTTGATTAAATAAGATTGCAGGATAGGATAAAAGCCTTCATTGATGTCAGCATCAATTAAATCAATTTTACATTGAGCACATTTTATCGCAATTTGCTGGCGATAAGCTGAAACAGCAGCAGTAAAATTTGCTTTAACCTGATTGGTATGGACCTTAATGGTTTCACCGGTTTCCATATCAATAAATTGATAAGGTCGGTTTTCGAAGTCAAAATCGACTTCCTTAGATTTATCTACGACATTAAAAACGACAACTTCATGTTTGTTAAACTTTAAATGCTGCAAAGCATCGAAAAATTCTTCATTTTTATCAAGCCCGGTTTGTGTATTAAACAAGTCGCTGAAAATGACAACAAGCGAACGTTTATGAATTAACTCCGCAACCTGGTGCAAGGCTTCGCTTAAATTGGTTTGGACATTTATTTTAGGTTTTTGAAGCAGTTCTTCAAGTTGAGTGAGCAGGTATCTCTGATGAACTGTTGTCGATTTTGCCTGAGAATTTAATAAAATTTCATCGGTAAATAAACTCAATCCGAAGGCATCTCTCTGTTTTTTTAATAAATACATTAATGATGCCGCTGCCTGAATTGAAAAAGTAAGTTTACTGTTTTTTGGTTCAGGGAAATACATTGAAGAGGAAACGTCAATTACAAATTGACAACGCAGGTTGGTTTCTTCCTCGAACCTTTTACTGTACAATTTATCAGTTTTGGCGAATAATTTCCAATCGATATTTTTTATGCTATCGCCGTTATTGTATTGGCGGTGCTCAGCAAATTCTACCGAAAAGCCATGGAATGGACTTTTATGTAAGCCAGTAATAAAACCTTCTACAACTTGCTGTGCCAGCAACTCCAGGTTCCCGTAACTTGTTTCATTCGCGTAATTTACTGCCTGCATATCGTAAAGCTAAAAAACATATACTAAATGGAAGGATAAATCCTGATTTAAGGTTCTGGAGAGCATTGGTCAGCGTACTTCATGATTAATTAAATTATAAAAAAAACATGACTAAACCTCGTAGGTTTTCAAAACCTATGAGGTTTAAGTTAAACTATTTCTTTGCTATTTTATACAACTTACCGTTATCGGTTACGGAATAAAGTGCACCGTCTTTTTCTACCATATCGCGGAAACGTTCACCCATTCCTTCAAGTAATCGCTCTTCGCCGACAACTTTATTATCTTTAATTACCAAACGAATAATATGCGAACCACCTAAACCACCAACAAATAAATTTCCTTTCCACTCGGGAATAGCCGTGCCATTATAAAAAGCAATACAACCTGGGGAAATACTCGGATTCCAGAAATAAACCGGTTGTTCCATTCCTTCTTTTTGTTGAATACCATCGCCAACTTTTTTTCCACTGTACTCAGTACCATATGTAATAACCGGCCAACCATAGTTCTTGCCCGGTTTGATGATGTTGACCTCATCGCCGCCTCTTGGTCCGAATTCAGCCTCCCATAGGTCGCCGGTACGCGGATTAATTGCCAAACCATCGGGATTACGTAAACCTAAAGCATAAATTTCTGGTCTGGCATCTGCTTTCCCGGCGAAAGGGCCGTTTGGAACTGGTTTTCCATCCTTTGTAAGGTGTAGAATTTTTCCTAAAGATGAATTTAAATATTGTGCCTGTATCCTGATATCGCTTCCTGAACGTTCGCCCGTACTCACAAAAAGATTACCGTTTTTGTCGAAAACGATTCTCGATCCATATTGTAATTTTCCTGTATAAGACGGTGTAGCCCGGTAAATCACCGTTTGATTTTCCAGCGCTGTTTCGCTTTCAGATAATTTGCCCTTCGCGATAGCTAGTAAAACACCTTTTTCCTGAGGTTCTGAATACGCGTAATAGACCATTCTATTTTTAGCAAAATCAGGGTCTAAAGTCACATCAAGCAATCCCCCCTGTCCCGACGGGTCTACTTTCGGTAATCCTGTAATGGTTTTACTTAACTTACCATTCGCTGTAAGAATAACCATTGTACCCCGCTTTTGGGTAATAAGAAATCCACCATTGGGTAATACGGAGATTGCCCATGGATTTTCGAGTTTATCATTTAAAACCGAAACCGCTATGGCTGTTTTAGATTTTACACCAGCAATTCTTGTTTGTCCTTCAAATGCAGGTTTATAGTCAGCAGAAGGTTGATTTGTTTCAACGGGATTTTGAGCAGAAGCTGAGTTTGCAAGCGCCAGACTTATTGATAACGCTGCAAGTGCTACACCTAATGTTTTGTTAGTTAAAAGGTTCATGGTAAAACGATTTTTTTTAAATAAAGGAACAAAATAATATCTGCATAAAAAAACCCGAATCAAACAATTGAATCCGGGTTTTAAATATGTTACAAGCCTATTGGCTGTCATGTTTCAGTTTTGCTGTAACTAAGCTAATTGCTTGTTTAATTTATCGGCTAAAACAGATTTTGGAACTGCACCAACTTGTTTGTCAACAACCTGACCATCTTTGAAATATAACAAAGCAGGGATGTTGCGGATACCAAACTGCATTGAAATTTGAGGATTGTTATCTACGTTAACTTTACCAACGATAGCTTTGCCATCATATTCTTTAGCGATTTCTTCTACTACAGGACCAACCATGCGACAAGGGCCACACCATTCTGCCCAAAAATCTACTAATACGGGTTTATCTGATTTTAATACAAGCTCCTCGAAGTTTGCATCTGTGATTTCTAATGCCATAATTTATTTTTTTATATTCAAATATATGTATTCAATTGTAATGCCACCTATAACGTAATGCCAATTTGACATTTCTTTGAGCAAGAAGCGGAGGGCGGCGAGCGTAGAGCATAGCAAAAAATAAACTCTATGCTTAATCTCAATTCCCTATGCTTAGTTGAGCTTGTAGTTTACAACATTCAACCCGATTAATTGTTCTAAGAACTTGTTGTTCGGGTTAATTTTTAAATTCTTAGATGGCAAATCTAACATTATCTGTCTTTCACTATCAAAAACAGCAAAATTAAGCTGGCAGTTTTGTTGCTCTGAGTTTGCCTTATTGTCTGCTAACAGCTCTTCAATCTGACGCATCAATTCGTCGTTAACTTTCTCAATAGGCATCTGAATAGTAAGGCTTTTTGCCAATTTGTCCCGTAATTCTGACATTAGATTGATAGAGGTAATCTTGAACTCCCAGTCACCCGCTTTGCCGAAGCGTTCGCCAACTCTGCCACGAATCTGAAGGAAGTATCCTTCAGTCAGAAATGACTTAAATTTAAGGAAGTCCTCTCCAAATAAGGCCATCTCGCAAGCATCATCATAATCTTCGAAAACAAAGGTTCCGAAAGGTTTACCCGTTTTAGTTATGCGTTGTGATGCGGTAACCACCAATCCGCCGACGCAAAGTTCGCGGTTTTGTAGTTTAGCAAATTCCGCCAGAACTTCCTCATTGGTATCACCCATTCTGACTTTGTTAATGATGCTTAATTGTTTAACGCCATGGGTGCAAAATTTATCGAGTTCCAACTTGTAATTATCCAGAGGATGACCTGAAAGAAAAATGCCAATTGCGTCTTTTTCATATTTTAACCTGTCCATCAAAGCCCATTCAGGTGAAACAGGCAAAGCCGGCTCTAAAATCATATCGGCCTTGGAACCTCCAAATAATGATGCCTGAGAAGTACTTTCATTATTTTGAAAATCATTGGCGTATTTAATAATTTTTTCGATACCGTTCATTTTATCATTCGGTCCAATATAGAAATATTGTGCTCTATGGCCGCCAAATCCGTCAAAAGCACCACTGTAAACAAAACTCTCATACGCTTTTTTGTTTACGATTCTAGTGTTGGAACGTTTTGCAAAATCGTAAATGCTGGTATATGGCCCTTTGGCTAACCGTTCTTCAATAATGCTTTCAACGGCTTTTTCACCAACACCTTTAACTGCCGACATGCCGAAACGTACTTCTCCTTTAGCATTTACTGAAAATTTAAGGTCAGATTCGTTAACGTCAGGACCTAAAACCACAACACCCATCTGGCGGCACTCTTCCATAAAAAATGCCACCTGTTTGATATCACTCATGTTATTCGAGAGCACAGCAGCCATATATTCTGCGGGATAATGCGCTTTTAAATAGGCCGTTTGATAAGCAATCCAGGCGTAGCAGGTGGAGTGCGACTTATTAAATGCATAAGATGCAAAGGCCTCCCAATCTTTCCAGATTTTCTCTAATGTTTCAGCAGAATGCCCTTTTTCCGCAGCCTGCTTTACAAACTTAGGTTTCATCTTATCGAGTACATCTTTTTGCTTTTTACCCATCGCCTTACGTAGAACATCGGCCTCACCTTTAGTAAAACCGGCTAACTTTTGCGATAGAAGCATTACCTGTTCCTGGTAAACTGTAATTCCGTAGGTCTCTTTTAGATATTCCTCGCAGGCATCTAAATCGTATTTTATTTCTTCTTCTCCATTTTTACGCCTAACGAAACTTGGAATGTATTCCATCGGGCCCGGACGGTATAATGCATTCATGGCAATTAAATCGTCGAAAACTGTAGGTTTCAACTCTTTCATATATTTCTGCATGCCTGGACTCTCATACTGGAAAATCCCGATGGTTTCTCCCCGTTGGAAAAGCTCGTAAGTTAAAACATCGTCAATTGGGAAGTTATCAGGGTCTAATAGAATATCATGCCTTTTCTTAACCAGCTTAACGGTATCTTTTATAAGGGTAAGGGTTTTCAAACCCAAAAAGTCCATTTTTAATAAACCGGCGCTCTCTACAACGGAGTTATCAAATTGAGTAACATACAAATCAGAATCCTTGGCTGTAGCCACAGGAACAAAGTTTGTAATGTCACTCGGAGTAATGATAACGCCACAGGCATGGATACCTGTATTTCTTAATGAACCTTCCAAAATTTGTGCCTGCTGAATGGTTTCTGCGCTTAAATCCTTGGAAAGGCCCATTGCTTTTAATTCCTGAACACGTTCGTATTCATCAGGACGCAGCGCATCTTTCAAGCTTTTTTCATCAAGGTTGAAGATTTTCGCAAGCTTCATATTTGGAATAAGCTTGGCAATTTTATCTGCTTCAAAAAGTGGCAGGTCTAAAACCCTTGCGGTATCACGGATGGATGATTTTGCGGCCATTGTTCCATAGGTAATAATCTGTGCAACCTGGCTCGAACCATATTTGTTGATTACGTATTCCATCACCCGACCACGGCCTTCATCATCAAAATCGATGTCAATATCAGGCATAGATACCCGGTCTGGATTTAAGAAACGCTCAAAAAGGAGGTCATACTTAATGGGATCTATATTTGTAATCCATAAGCAATAGGCAACAACAGAACCGGCAGCTGAACCCCGGCCAGGTCCAACAGAAACATCTCTTCTTCTGGCCTCGGCAATGAAATCCTGTACAATTAAAAAATACCCCGGATAACCGGTTTTCTCAATTGTGGCCAACTCAAAATCCAGCCTGTCAATAATTTCAGGCGTTAAATTGCCATATCGTTTTTTTGCACCTTCATAAGTGAGGTGACGTAAGAACTTATTTTCACCTCGTTTCCCGCCATCATTTTCATCTTCAGCTACTAAAAATGCTTCAGGGATATCAAATTTTGGAAGCAAAACTTCCCGTGCCAATTTATAGGTTTCTATCTTATCTACAATTTCCTGAATGTTTAAAATTGCTTCAGGTAAATCTGCGAAAAGCGCCTTCATTTCATCGGCCGATTTAAAATAATATTCTTGATTGGGTAAGCCATAGCGATAGCCGCGGCCGCGACCTATTGGTGTTGCCTGTTTTTCCCCGTCTTTAACACAAAGCAAGATGTCATGCGCATTTGCATCTTTTTTGTTTATGTAATAGGTGTTATTTGTAGCTACAAGTTTTACCTCATGCTTTTTGGCAAGTGAAATTAATGAAGCATTTACCCTTTCCTCGTCCTCCTGGTTGTGGCGCATGATCTCAACATAAAAATCTGTTCCGAACTTTGCTTTCCACCAAACCAAGGCTTCTTCTGCCTGGTTTTCACCTAGGTTTAAGATTTTATTAGAAATCTCACCAGATAAGTTACCAGATAAAACAATAATGTCTTCCTTATATAGTTCAATTACATTTCTATCGATGCGAGGAACATAGTAAAAGCCTTTTGTATAGGCGATTGACGACATTTTGGCTAAGTTATGGTAACCATTTTTGTTTTTCGCCAGAAACACCATTTGATAACCATTATCTTTTGCGGTTCTGTCTAAATGATTATCACATACAAAAAATTCTACACCAACAATGGGTGTCATAACGACCTCCGTTGGTCTTTCGCCTGCTTCTATGGCGGCAGCATTTTTTGCTTCCGCTGCCTTATTGTGGTTTAAAACATGATTTACAAAGTGAAAAGCCCCCATCATGTTGGCATGATCGGTCATCGCAACCGCCGGCATTTTTTGTGCAGCAGTCGCTTTTATTAAATCAGGTATGCTAATTGTACTTTGTAATACAGAAAACTGGGTGTGGTTGTGCAAATGCACAAAAGTTGCCGAGGCAAGCTCCTGTTTATTTTCCGCAAGTTCTTGCTTTGAAATGCCTCCGCCTTCCGCTTTTTGAAGGCGCTTACGAATCTCGTCTGAAGCGGCTTTTAAGTTAACATGCGGTATACCAAAACTGGGTATCGAAGCTGGGTTAACTTCCCTGAAACGAGGAAAATATTCTGCATCGACCAGTAATTCTTCTTTCTTAAAAATTTCTTTCTTAATCAATTCCAGAAAACAACGCGTAGTAGCTTCAACATCGGCAGTTGCATTATGGGCTTCGTTGAAAGAAACCCCAAAAAGGTAAGAATGTAATTCTGTAAGTGTTGGTAATTTGAATTTACCACCTCTGCCACCTGGAAGCTTTAACAAGTCTGCAGTGACCTCAGTACAAGTATCTAAAACAGGCATTTCAGCCATGCGGTTTTCGACTCCGTAGCGATGAAATTCGCAACCCATAATGTTAACATCGAAACCTACATTCTGGCCGACGATGAACTTAGATTTTGATAAAGCAATATTGAATTTTTCGAGCACTTCGGCAAGGGTTATGCCTTGTTCCTCAGCCAGCTCAGTTGAAATTCCGTGAATGCGTTCGGCGTCGTACGGGATATTAAATCCTTCAGGTTTAACCAGATAGTCCTGATGCTCAACCATTCGTCCCATGTCATCATGTAGCTGCCATGCAATTTGAATACAACGTGGCCAGTTATCCGTATCGGTAATTGGTGCGTTGTAATTACGAGGCAAACCCGTCGTCTCCGTATCAAAAATTAAGTACATAGGTTATTAAGGATTATTCACCGGATATTATCGGTTCATCAAAAATAGACAATTTGCAGGTTGATGTTGTCAGCATTTTATCAACAAAAGTCATCGCTTGAAGTAATTGAAATCCTACTATTTCACAGAATAGCTTATTACATCAATTTGCTGCTGGAGTGAATAATACTTAATGGAATTTTATTAGTTATTCAATTCTATGTTTCTTCTTGATTCGGATATTAATCAAAAAATATTAACTTAAACAATTATGTCAATCTTTCCAACGCAGTACTCTACCTTATCCTCAGCAGCGCTGAAAGTTTTTTTACAAAAAGCATATGGATTTGAAATCCATTCCTGTAAATATCTGTTAAGGGGTGTAAACGATCATTACCTGATTGAGACCATCGATGATAAATTTATCTTCAGGATTTATAGAAATACCCATAGGTCTCTGGAAGAAATTGAGTCTGAAGTAGTCTTTCTGAATGCGCTCCGCGAGGAAGGGACTAGCGTATCTTATCCGATAACTACTTTAAATCAGGAACAAATAATAGCGTTCGATGCAGCAGAAGGCACAAGGTATGGTGTTTTATTTAGTTATGCCCAGGGCGAATCCATTAATTCAATGAACGATCAGCAACTTACTGAGTTTGGAACGGAATTGGCACGTATGCATACCATTTCTTCTACAATTGTATTACCTTTCGATCGTCGGGTTTATGATATGGATACAACCATCAGGCAGCCGATACAGTCGATAAAGCCGATTTTTGAAAAAGACGCAGAAAATTTAGCCTGGATTAATAATACAGCGAGCAAAATAATCGCTAAACTTGAGGATTTTGATTTTTCTGAGTTCAGTTATGGATATTGCCATTATGATTTGCTTCCAAAAAACTTTCACTTTGATTATAACGGTCGAATTACTTTTTTCGACTTCGACTTCCTGGGAAAAGGCTTATTGGTAAACGATATAATGACGTTTTGGCTTCATCTTTCGCTTCACGCTACGTTCAATAAAATAAGTCAGGAGGAGGCAGATCGGCAATTTAATGTAGTCGTTTCATCTTATCGGAAAGTGAGGCATTTATCTGACAAGGAAATAACCGCCATCCCTTATCTTAGTTTTGGTTTCTGGATATTTTTTATGGATTACCACCAAAAACATTTTGACGATTTTTCTAACCCTTTTTTTAATTCTAAGTACATAAAAGATAGGGTAGGCCTGATAAAAAAGCTGACAGAAAGTTATTGCAAATTTTGATTTTTGCAAACTTCAGTATTTACATGAAGATTTTGGATTTTAACAGGGCGTAAGTATAATTACTTCCTGAATAAAATCTGGCGAAGAAATGCATTAACCCTGGCTCGCAAGTAAATACAGTACCGCCATTCTGATTGCAACACCATTTTCAACCTGTTCTAAAATAATAGATTGCTTGCTGTCTGCCACATCACTGGTTATTTCAACCCCACGGTTTATCGGACCAGGGTGCATCACTATAATTTCCTTATCAAGGTTATCCAGAATTTGCTTGTTTAATCCATACATCATCGCATATTCCCTTAATGATGGAAAATATTTTATATCCTGGCGTTCTAGCTGAATGCGGAGCATATTGGCTACGTCGCACCAGTTTAAAGCTTTAATCAAATTGTGTTCAACTTTTACGCCTAACTGATGAATGTGTTTAGGGATAAGCGTTGTCGGCCCGCAAACCATAACTTCTGCACCTAAGCGCTGTAGGCAAAGTATGTTTGAGATGGCTACTCTCGAATGAAGAATATCTCCAACGATAACCACTTTTTTCCCGGTCACATCCCCAAGTTTCTGACGAATGGAAAAAGCGTCAAGCAAGGCTTGTGTGGGGTGTTCATGTGCGCCATCGCCGGCATTTACAATTTGCGCTTTTATATGCCTGCTTAAAAACTGGCCGGCACCAGCATAAGGATGACGCATTACAACCATATCAACTTTCATCGATAAAATGTTGTTTACCGTATCGATTAGCGTTTCACCTTTGCTAACAGACGACGAGGAAGCAGCGAAGTTAACCACATCAGCTGATAATCTTTTTTCTGCTAATTCAAAAGATAGTTTTGTACGGGTAGAGTTTTCAAAGAAAATATTGGCGATTGTAATATCACGAAGCGATGGAACCTTTTTTATGGGCCTGTTAATTACTTCCTTAAAATTATCTGCAGTTTCGAAAATCAATTCAATATCATTCCGGTTAATATCTTTAATTCCTAAAAGATGTCGGGTTGATAGTTTTTCTGCTGCCATTTTTATTTATTGTTTTTCGGATAATAAAATCACTTTGTCTTCTGCACCTTCGTCAGCCCAGCTTACTTTAACATGTTGAGAGTTCAGGCTGTCTACCTGAAGACCAATGTATTTCGGCTCAATTGGCAAATGCCTGCTGAATCTTCTGTCTATCAATACTAAAAGTTCCACCTTTTCCGGACGGCCATATGCAAGTAATGCATCCATTGCCGCACGTATTGTTCTTCCTGTCCAGAGTACATCATCAATCAGAATAATCTTTTTGCCTTCGATAACGAAATCAATAGAGTTGCTGCTGGCCGTTACCAAGCCATCCTTACGTCGGAAATCATCCCTGAAGAATGTAATGTCCAGATTTCCCTTTAATATTTTTTTGTTTTTTAAAATGCTTTGAAGTTCCGATTGAATGCGGTCTGCTAAGAAAATTCCTCTGGGTTGAATGCCAATTAAAACAGTATTTGCAAAATCATCGTGGTTTTCAATTAACTGACGGCAAAGCCTCTTAATTGTTATCCGAATTTTTTGTCCGTCAAAGATTATTTTTTTCTGCATTGAAGAAGGATTGGGCAAATATAGAAAAATGTTTTAAGGTTGAAAAGTTGAATTAGATATTGTTATCTCCAGATATCGTTTTCCGATGTGAGAATTATTGGTTTATCGCCGGTAACTAAGATGGTATGCTCATGTTGAGCAACATAACCGCCCTTGTTTCCGGTTAATGTCCAGCCATCTTCTTCTGTTTCAGCGATATTAGATGCAGTAGATATAAATGTTTCAATTGCTACAGTAGTATTTTTTCTGAATCTTTCCTGATTGTATCGGTCGTAAAAATTGGCAATTTCATGAGGCGCTTCGTGTAAACTCCTTCCAACACCATGACCAGTTAAGTTTTTAATTACACGAAAACCAGATTTTCGGGCTTCTGTTTCTATCAGCCTTCCTATTTCGGCTATCCGGACACCGCCCTTTATATTATTTATTGCCTTTTTAAGAATTGCTTTTGAAGCGTTTACAAGAATATTGTGATTGTACAAATCCTCACCCAGCACGAATGAACCACCATTATCCGACCAAAAACCATTTAATTCGGCGGAAACATCGATATTTATTAAATCACCCTCACTTAAAATCTTATTTTTACTCGGAATCCCATGGGCTATTTCATTGTTAACACTGATACAGGTCCAGCCAGGAAAGTTATAAGTTAACCGTGGTGCTGATTTTGCACCAAGATCATTTAGAATCTCACCGCCAAAATCATCAAGTTGCTTTGTTGATAATCCTGGTTTGGCAAAATTACGCATTTCCTTGAGTGTATAGGCAACAGCATTACTTATTTTTTGCATGCCGGTTAATTCTTCCTCGGTTGTAATTGACATAGATGTATTTTTCTACGAAGGTAGCGTTTTAATGAATAAGGCAAAATAGATACCTTTGCAACCAATATGTCGAACAACCCGGTAATTTTTTTTGATGGTGTTTGTAATCTGTGTAATGCAGCCGTACAGTTTGTTATTGAACATGATGCTGACAGCACTTTTAAATTTACGGCACTTCAAAGTGATTTTGCAAAAAAAATGTTGCCTGAATTTGATTTTGACACTAGTAAAATTAATTCCATTGTTTTACTACAGAATAGTAAACTTTATACTAAATCTTCAGCAGCCTTAAGAATTGCTAGAAAGCTAAACGGTTTGTTACCATTGCTTTACGTATTTATTATTGTTCCAAAATTTATTCGCGATTGGATTTATGATATAGTTGCAAAAAACCGTTATAAATGGTGGGGGAGGCAGGAGCGTTGCTGGGTACCGACTCCAGAATTAAAAAGCCGATTTTATAGTTAATTTTCTAGATGCCTTTTAGAATACATTATTCCCATTAAATCGTACCGCCTAAACTGAGTTTTCAATCTTTTTTGAAAATCAGGATAATTTCGTTGCTCTTTTGGACTCCATAAAATTTCGCTTAATGCATCCAGCCTGGGGAAAAGCATGTACTGCACTTTTGCGGGATTAGTGATGTATTCACTCCACAAGCAACCTTGTCCGCCCCAAATATATTTTGCCTGTTCGGCATTTAATTCGGCAGGAACAGGTTCGTAATTGTAAACATGAGCTAAGAGCGAGGGTTTGCCTGCTGTCAGGCTATCCTCTTTAATAAATTGAGCATGGTTGAAATAAACTTTATCCTCAGGAGTCATAATGGCTTTATGATTTTGTTTAGCCGCTTCAATCCCTCCTTTTTCGCCTTGCCAGCTCATTACCACAGCATTAGGGGCTAAGCCACCTTGCAAAATTTCGTTCCATCCTATGATGGTTTTGCCTTTGCTGTTTACAAATTTCTCTATCTTCTGAATAAAATAGCTTTGCAGCTCGCTTTCGTTTTTAAGTCCATTCTTCTTCATTATTTGCTGAGAAACTGCCGATTGTTTCCACCATATTTTAGAAGCTTCATCGCCACCAATGTGTATGTATTGTGAAGGGAATAAATCCATCATTTCTGCCAATACATTCTCAAGGAATTTAAAGGTAGAATCAGATGCTTGTAGCACATTATTGTATTTGTTCATCATTCCCCAAGTTTGAGCAACCTCGTATTTTTTGCCGGGTTCAGTGCCTAATTCGGGGTATGCTGCAAGTAAAGCCATGCTATGCGCAGGCATTTCAACCTCAGGAATAATTGTGATGTAGCGTTTAGCGGCATAGTCAACTACCTCTTTAATTTGTTCCTGAGTGTAGAATCCACCATGCCAAATTCCGTCTGTTTTAATTACAGCGTCTTTCGGTGTAATTTTTATTTCTGTTGGTAACACCTGATATTTAATGTGTTCATTTCCTTTTCCAGGCCACAAACCAATAATACTTCCATTACGCCAGGCACCGATTTCAGTTAATTTAGGGTATTTTTTTATTTCAATTCTCCAGCCATGATCATCAGTTAAATGCCAATGGAAATAGTTCATTTTATGAAAGGCCAAATAATCTATGTATTGTTTTATAAAATCTACTTCAAAAAAATGACGGCTCACGTCAAGATGCATTCCGCGATAGTCGAAACGCGGGTGGTCCATTATATTAACCGGTGGAACTATTAAAGGAATTGTGATTGAAGCTGGAAGTAATTGTATTAGTGACTGAACACCGTAAAATACGCCTGCACCTGAAGTGCCCGTTATCGATATTCCATTGTCCAGTGTGTTTAAAGCGTATGCATTATCAAACTCGCTAATTTTTGTATTCAGGATTAAGCTAACGAAGTTTTTGGTAGGTATAACATTTGTTACCTTCAGGTTTACTTTATAATATTTCTGAATGTACTCACTCAGGAAGATTGCTGAATTGATTAATGAAGAATCGGTAAAAGCGATTTGTGTTTCTGTATTTATTAAAAATGATTTTTTGTTAGCCTCGAGTTTTACGTAAGCCGGTAGTGGTACAATATTAATCTCCTGTGCGATTATATTTAAACTAAAAAGCTTAAGTAAACATATAAATGCGATTTTTTTCATACCAGATAAATTCTGTAAATCAAAAATAGCAATTATCGTGTTATGTAAATACTCTAAATGATACCTGAGAAACAACCAGATTGAAATATTCCTGTTACGGTATTTTTATTGGTTTAACCAATTGGCATATCAATTATATTTAATAAGTAATATTTATCAATATATTATGGATGATAATGACGAAAATTAGTGTGCTTACGCCATCTTTCAATTCAGGAAAGTATATAAGGAGAGCTATTGAAAGTGTTTTGATTCAGAGTTATCCTAATTTCGAACATATCATAGTTGATGGAGGTTCAAAAGATAATACCACATCCATCATTGAGGAGTATCCTAATATAAAATACATTTCGGAAATAGATATGGGGCAATCAGATGCTATGAATAAAGCTTTTAGATTAAGTTCGGGAGATGTTATTGTTTATTTAAATGCAGACGACGAATTTTTACCCGGCGCTTTTGACCATGTTGTATCTGTTTTTCAGGCGAATAAAGATGCCGACATGGTTATTGGAAACCTGATTTTCAAGAGCGCTTCTGAAAGTACATTGAGAGTGCCTTCAATCCTGTACAAAGATGTTTTACAATATTGGTTAAATTTATTTCCGAATAATCCGGTAAGCTATTTCTATACCCGAAAAGTCCAGGAACAAATTGGTGAATTTCCTGTCGACAATCATTTCTCAATGGACATCTGGTTTATTCTTAAAGCCTATAAACGATTTAAGCTAATCAAAACTGATGCGACACTTGGTGTATTTCATTCTGATGGATACAACAAAACAACAACTGTCAATTTAGGTCAAAACCTGCATAATGCAACCAAAAAGCATTTGCGAGAACACCATCCGCTGATGCTTCCATTCTTTTATTACAAATTTTTATTAGGGAAATTTAAATGGTATAAAAATCACTATAAAATAAAAGCTCCCTGATTTTATCAGGGAGCTTTTAATATTAGTTAAAAAGAACTAGCCTTTTTTAGCTTTGCTTTCTTCGCCTTCTAATTGCGATTTCAATTGAGCCAATACGTCTAAGTCTCCTAAAGTAGATTTCTCTACAGAATCTTTAACTTTTTTAACGGCAGTTACAGCAGCTTTTGCTTCTTTTTTCTTAGTAGCTCTTTCTTCAGCAACAGCTTCTGCTTTCACCTCTTCCCAGATACGGGCGTGAGATACAACGATGCGTTTTGCTTCTTTATTAAACTCAATGATTTTGAATTCGTTAGTCTCATCCGCCTTAAGCGTAGAGCCATCTTCTTTAACCATATGTTTAGTTGGTACGAAACCTTCTACGCCGTATGGTAAAGCAATTACAGCACCTTTATCAGTTACTTTAACAACAGTACCCTGGTGAACAGAATCTAAAGTGAAGATAGTTTCAAAAGTATCCCAAGGGTTTTCTTCTAATTGTTTGTGACCTAAGCTTAATTTACGGTTATCAACATCTAATTCTAAAACAACTACATCTAATACATCACCAACTTTAGTGAATTCGTTAGGGTGGTTTACTTTTTTAGACCAAGATAAATCAGAAATGTGGATTAAACCATCGATACCTTCTTCGATTTCAACAAATACGCCGAAGTTAGTCATGTTTTTAACGGTTGCTTTATGCTTGCTTCCAACTGGGAATTTAGCAGCAACTTCCTGCCATGGATCGTTAGATAATTGTTTAATACCCAAGCTCATTTTGCGCTCATCTCTGTCTAAAGTTAAAACTTCAGCTTCGATCTCGTCACCAACTTTTAAGAATTCTTGAGGATTTCTTAAGTTTTGCGACCAGCTCATTTCAGAAACGTGAATTAAGCCTTCAACACCTGGGATGATTTCTAAGAAAGCACCGTAATCTGCAACAGTTACGATTTTTCCTTTTACTTTAGAACCAACCTGAATTTCGGTATCCAGATTCTCCCAAGGGTGTGGAGTTAATTGTTTTAATCCTAAAGCGATACGTTTTTTCTCATCATCGAAATCCAACACAACAACGTTGATTTTTTCGTCTAATGATAATACCTCTTTCGGATGCTCTATGCGGCCCCAAGAAATATCAGTAATGTGAAGTAATCCGTCAACACCACCTAAATCGATGAATACACCGAAATCAGTAATATTTTTAACCGTACCTTCTAATACCTGACCTTTTTCTAATTTAGAAACAATTTCTACTTTTTGGCTTTCTAAATCGTCTTCAATTAACACTTTATGAGAAACAACTACGTTTTTAAACTCATGGTTAATTTTAACAACTTTAAATTCCATTGTTTTACCCACGTATACATCGTAATCGCGGATAGGTTTAATATCAATTTGAGATCCTGGTAAGAAAGCTTCAACACCCATGATGTCAACAATTAAACCACCTTTAGTACGGCTCTTAACGAAACCATTGATGATTCTATCATTTTCAAGAGCCTCGTTAATTGCTTCCCATGATCGTTGGGTTTTTGCTCTTTTGCGGGAAAGGATCAATTGACCGTTAGCATCTTCTGGTGCTTCAACGAAAACGTCAACTGAATCGCCGATTTTTAGATCTGGTGTATCACGGAATTCTGAAGTAGAAACTAAACCGTCTGATTTAAAACCAACATTTAACACTACGTCTTTGTTGTTTATTGAAACAACGATACCACTGATAATTTCACCTTTAGTGATCTGATTGAATGTTCCAGCATACATATCTTCAAACTTTTTACGGTCTGCGTCATTGTAATTACCGAAAACTTTTTCATCTGCATCCCAATCGAAATCTTCTGTTGGTGTTGCTAATGATGATTTGATCGATTCGATCGAAACTGAATCAGCTTCTGATTCAATAGTTTCTTTTTCAGTCAGGCGTCCGCCTTCTCCCTGAAGCTCAGCTGTTTTTGCTGCTAATTCTTTTTCTGCTACTTGTTTTTTAGCCATTAATTAATTATCTCCTTTTTTCCCTATTTAGGGACTGCAAAGGTAAAAATATTTTAATTAATAGAAAAGATTTTTTTAATAAATGTTGCTGATTTTTAGGTTATTATAAAATAGTATCAGGTATTTAGTATCAAGTATTAAGATTGGGTACTTGTAAGTAGGGATAAAGGAACAACGAATAAGAGTTGACGATGAAATTAGGGTTGTGTAATTTCCTTCTATCAGATGGGCAGCCAGTAGGGGGGTAAGGTTTAAATCAAGATTTGGAAGTGCACCTTTTGTAATTGTGTTCAACCAGTCCCCTTATCGCTCATAGTTCTCGCTACGCTGTCTGCTATTCTGCTTTTCGGGTTTAAAGATAAAGATTGCGACGAAGGTGAAGGCGCGTATTAATTCTTAGTAAATGTGCCTCTGGTAAAGCCTTCACCAATTAAGGTATTTTCATCTCTGATTAAAAGCATTATTGTGTTTTGTTGATCATAAAGTTTTATCATTTCACCATCGATAACATATTTCGATGTGAAAACGGAATCCGTGTAAGCATCTGTAACCGTAACAGAATCTTTCGATTTAAAGTTAAAATTCTTGTATTGTATATCTTCGTTACTCGTATAAGTTCCTGAAACAACTTTAGCCTGTATAAAAGTAATAAAGCAAAAATATCCGATCACCAATATTACGATTACCGAAAAAGCGATTAAGACCTTATTTCCACTTGCATATTTTATTGAGAAATAAAGAATAGTAAACAATATCAGCGCAACAATTGCAAAGAAGACAATGCTTGCATAATCTTTAGTTTCTTTTGGTACTGATGCTGCAGCTGCCGGCTCCGAAGTAGTGGGCTGGCTAACAGGCGAAATCCTGGTCAGAAATTCTTTACTTGCCCAACCTTCTCCATTGGTAACCTTGATTTTGAAATAGCTGGCATTGCTCGAATCGATAACAGCTACATTTTCATTTTCAGGGAGGTAGCCTATTACTTTGCTTTTCGGGTCGGCCTGTGCTCTAACCCTCAGGTTATCGGTGGTTACGCGATAGATAACCTCTTTTGTTATACCGGAATTTTGTTGTGGGGGATTCGGTACAGCACTGCTGGCATGCTGTGCAGGAGCTTGTTCTACTTTTTGTATAAACTCCTTACTCACCCAGCCTTCTCCGTTTTTCAATTTTACTTTGTAAAACTTAGCATTGCTGGCATCTAAAACTATTATGTTGTCATTTTGTGATATATTGCTGATGACCTTACTTTTTGGGTCGCGGGTTTCCCTAACCCTCAACTTATCTGCTGTAACGCGGTAGGTATCTTGTGCGATTATATGGGTTGAAAATACGGACAGCGCTATGAATACAAAGAAAATTTTAAACATAATTTTTAGATTTCTTCAGGCAGATTTATACAAAATTTAACGACGCTTGGTACAAACATCGTGCTAAGAGTTCCAAAATTATGAAATACTTTAATACACTACATTAATATTTTAAATAATACATTATAATCCATGTATTCTTAGGTCTGGTTCAGCAATTGGGGTATAAGGATAGACTTCAAAAATATAAGAGAAACCCTGCGATGTGTTCAGATTATTTTTAATTGCATAATCCTTGAAAGAGCATTTTTTAAGTTCATTCTGAAGCTTTTTTTTTATAATTTCATTATCATCTGTATAGAAAATAATTTTTTCAATATTTAAATTGGAATCGAGTTTAACAGAGAACAGGCAGTACATCCCGGTTTTATCAGCGCTATAGGTTTTATAATTGTCATAGTTTAAATACGGGAGGTTATACGGTATTTTTTCAACAAAATTACCGGCATTCTTTTTTAAAACAGATAATATAAAAGCGCATTTTCGTTTAATAAAATTATGGTCGTCAGCTCTTTGCATACTGCAATAGCCAGAATAAAATTTTCCCTTTTTATCTTTATATCCAAAAAATAGCCATTTACTTCCCGGGATGAGTTTTATATCGCAAGAACTCCACTGTTGCACGCCATTATAACCTCCGATATTAATGGATCTTGATGAAATTCCTTTATAAAGTTCTTTAACGCTAATGTCAACCGTATAAAAATCTTTTCCTTTCTCATTGGTATTTGTTTTTAAAATCTCTGCGATTGCTACAAAATTTGCTTTGTAAAAATTTTCGGTAATGGTACCTGAAACGCAAGAGCAAGCAAATAATTTAGCTGTTATTATTGATAGAATCAATAGAATTGAAAATCTTTTCATGCGTTTATGATGCTGAAAAATGTTCAATTCCATATCATTATTAACAACTTCGGTCGGTACAGTTGCTACGTCTAGTGGCCGAACTGTATGATGGAGAGTAGCTGCAACCCCAATAAGATTTAGTATGTAATACGCAATGGTGTAAGCCATTTGAATTACGCTCAGTTTTGATAGAATAAAAATAAGGCTAAAAGCTTAGCCCTTATTAGTTAGCAAAAAAAGCGATTAAGTTGATTTATGATGAGGTTTACTCTAATGGAAATGTGATTTCTAATCTTTAAGTATTTTATCCAGCACTTTATTAAGTTTAACTTTATTTTTAACAAAAGGCTCAAGATTATACAATTGAACAGTTTTAAATTCAATAGGATGGCTCTCGCTTTGTAATGAAATGTAACCGGATGTTAATGGTTTTCCATCAACTTTAACTTTAGGATCGTAATTAGAAACATTGCCACCACCAATTTGCGGCTTATTATATTCTAAAACCACGTTGCCTTCGACGATGTGTTTAATTACCGAATCGCCAAGTACCAAAAATTCTGCGGTAACCCATTGTTCGCCGCTATAGGTTTTAGATTTAGAATCCAAACAATGTTGGGTAAATAACTTGCCTTGAAAATCTATCTGGGTGCCTGGTGTACAAACATTGCTTGTATGTCTATCATGTACTCCGTCGCCGCCTAGAATCTGTCCCTCAATAGAAATTGGAAAATCCTGATCTTTAAGCATTGTAGCAGGATCCTGACAATGAAGCATGGCGCCGCTATTTCTTAAAGCCCAGCCCTCGCCGCCTTTAGCCTGTTCACCAATAAAACGGTAGGTAACTTTTAATAAGTATGCAGAGAAAGGCTTTTTGTAAAATATGTGTCCATATTGTTGGTCGAAGGCAGTATACCCGTCGTAACTAACTTTCATTACCCCATTTTCGACGCGGAAAGTGTTAGCGTAATTATCTTTATAGTTGTGTTTAGAAATCTTAACATTCCAATCTTTTAAGTCTTTCCCGTTAAAAAGATTAATCCAGCCTTTTTGTGCGTTGGCACTAAGCGTCAGTACTGTAAAAATAAAAAGTAGAAATGTAGTCAGCTTTAATTTCATAATGGCGAACGGGTTAATGGCTAAAAATATGAAAAAATAAACTATTTGCGTTAATTGCCCAATAATGGGGCTACTTTTTCTATTGCAAAGGCTAACTGGTCTTCCTGGGTTAAATCTGTATTGTCTAAAATGATGGCATCATCGGCTCTAACCAGCGGACTTTCTTTTCTTGTTGTATCTGCGTAGTCACGATGAGCTAAATTTTCAAAGACTTCTTCTAATGTTGTGCTATTGTTACCTTTGTTCTCAAGTTCCTTAAATCTTCTTTCGGCTCTGATTTTAGGATCTGCCGTCATGAAAAATTTTAAAGGAGCATCAGGAAAAACGGTTGTGCCAATATCGCGCCCATCCATAACAATATTTTTAGATTTGCCCATTCTTTGTTGTTGTTTTACCATTTCATGGCGAACAATTTTATGTGCAGAAACTTCGCTAACATTTTCAGATACTGGCATTAAGCGTATTTCGTCAGAAACTTCTTCGCCGTTTAAAGTAATATGTGATTCATAATCACGTGAATGAAAATTCAATTCTATATGGCGCAAGGCATCAATAACCTGTTCATCATTTGAGATATCGATTTTATTTCTTAAAAAAAATAACGTTACGGCGCGGTACATTGAGCCGCTGTCAACGTAAATAAAGCCTAATTTTTTTGCTAACGCTTTTGCTAATGTACTTTTTCCGCAAGATGAATAGCCGTCTATGGCTATTACCAGATTTTTATTCATTGTACCGCAAAGGTAAAAAAGATGTAAAGAATGCTGAATTAAAATCTATAATTATCTATTTATCAAATTTTGCTATCCACACTGAAGTGTATGGATGTAACCAGCCTTCATGTTGTAAATACCAGAATAATCCTTCATCAATACGAAAAGCAAACAGACCGTATAAATAGTGATTAGCATTATGGGTGGTGTAATTTTTTCGATAGTGAAAATAAGTAACGAGTGTTGCTTTTTTCTGATTTCCTTCATCGGTAACTTCTAATGTACATGGATCGTATGCGGCTGCAAATCTGAAATTCTGATTGAAACGTTCACCCCATTTATTCCAGGCCACTTGCTGTTTGCCTTTTGTGTTAAGTAGCCTTTGTATATCAGGAGCAGCTAAATAGTCATCATCATAAAATATTCTAGTTTTACTTTTTTTGGGAAATAATAAATAGAAATTTTGAATACTAGCTTCGGGAAACGGAATGATATCGCCCACAGTGATAATTAACAGTGTACCATATATTCCGCATTTTTCTTTAAAATTTAAATGATAGCCGTTATTTATTTGTTTTTGAAAAGCCTCTGCGTGACGGTTATATTGTTTTAAATTATATGGTGTTGATAAGATAAAAATACCTAATCCGATTAACAATGTTATCGTTATAAATTTTCTGTTTTGCTTTTTGAAAAAGGCAACAATTGCTGCAATTAACGTTAAAACAAATAAATAAAAAATATGCAGAGAATAGCAAAAAGTCCAGATAAGAAGGAATAGGAAAACGATACAAATAAAGGAAAATAGTGCTGTTTTAAGAAAAGAAACAACTTTTTGACCAAAGGATTTCAGTGTCATATGAACGTATAAAATAGGCGCTTATCAGAATGATTTTTTGAAGTTAAAATTTCTAAACGAATAAACAAAATTGTATAAATTATAATAAAATATATAGACCTGCTTATATCCTGTTTTGATGCATATCTTTGAACTTATAAATAATAATTATTAATTATAATGGTACCCGACAGAGCTGAAATTTTAAAGGTAGTTCAATTCAAAACTTCTAGAAGTGGTGGTAAAGGCGGACAAAATGTTAATAAGGTTTCGAGTAAAGTTGAATTGATTTTTAATATTGATGATGCTAATTTTTTTTCCGTTGAGGTAAAAGAACAGTTAAAAGCCAAATTGCAAAAACGGATGGATGCAGAGGGATGTATCCACATTATTTCACAGGAGGATAGAAGCCAGTTGCTGAATAAGGAAAAAACAATCGTAAAACTATTAGAGTTGATTAAGAAGTCACTGCATGTTCCAAAAAAGAGGAAGCCTACTAAAACTCCTAAATCTGTTATTGAAAGCAGGTTAAAAAATAAAACGGTTAAGGCTTTTAAAAAAGAAAGTAGGAGAAAACCAAATCTAGAGTGAGCCTAATTTCCAAACCTATAATATAAACTTAGGCCCCCGTAATTTTGTGCTTTTGCAGCACTTTTAACTTCTTTAGTTTTGAAAATAATATTGAAATCTGCTGTAAATCTTTTAGAGCTGTAGTTTACACCAAACTGCTGTTCAAATATCAGTGGCTTAACATCAAACGTAACAGGACTGTCGTTGTTGAAAATGCTTCCCTGGATAGTTGCATCATAAGCCACAACATTTATCTGTGGCTTAGCGTAAAAGAAAAACTCAGAATTGCTTAGTTTTTTGGTTCTGGAATCCCCAATAACCGCATTATGGTAACTGCTATTGAACAATTGATTTAATCTGCCTGCTCTAAAAAGTAAGGAAGCGCCCAGACCAGTAAAAGTAGTTCCTAAATTTGCATAGCCCTGACCACTAAGGTCTATCGCATTGTCGCTTGAACGGTGTATAAGTGTGCTATAATTACCCGATAAATTAACTGCCATCTCGTTTCTGATTTGATATTCCCAGCCTGCGGGTGTATAAAATCCAACGGTTTTATGAAGAAATTTCTGTGCGTCCTGTGCCAATGAATTTGGTCCGATAGTGCCTACTTCAATGCTAGTTTTTAGTACAGTTTCCTTTTTGTAAAATATAGAATATGCTGCACCTGCGTATAAATAGCCGGCAAATGGTCGATCCTGATCCTCTTTTTTTGCAACCTGCCCCCAATAAGGTGTATACATTTTTTGGCCTGCTGAAATTTCGTAAATTTTCTTTTCAATATTTTGCCCGATTTTTTCCGGATTTATCGCCCTGCGATAGTAGATGAATAGTCCGTTCGTATAATATCTATCGTTCAAAGTGGCCAGATAAGCATCGTTTTCTGTTTTAAAACCAAACTCGTTCCTAAAATTCTGTGCCTTGGCGGCGGTCAGCAAAAACAACATCAAAAGAAAAGTAAAAATTGATCTCATAAAAAAAGTCCTGATTAATTCATCAGGACTAAAAGTATCTATTGTAAATGGAATTTGTCGATCGAGCACTGAAATAAATCAGAATATTACAAATTAGTTAACAATCGGACTAATTTTAATGCTTAAATCAATCGGTTTTTTAACTTTGTTTTTAAGTAAAGCGAGTTCGATTACTTCACTCATTTCTGTAACGTAATGAAATTGTAAATCCTTAATGTAGCTTTCTTTAATCTCTAAGATGTCTTTTCGATTGCTTTTGCAAAGAATAATTTCTTTTATGTTTGCCCTTTTTGCAGCCAGTATTTTTTCCTTAATTCCACCTACTGGCAAAACTTTTCCGCGCAGCGTAATTTCACCAGTCATTGCCAGATGCTGTTTTACCTTACGTTGAGTAAATGCAGATGTAAGTGCGGTTAACATGGTTACTCCAGCAGAAGGACCATCTTTTGGCGTTGCTCCGGCCGGCACGTGTACGTGAACATCCCAATTATCAAATAGTGTATAATCGATACCAAATTCTGCAGCATGTGCACGTAAATAAGCCAATGCAATTACAGCTGACTCTTTCATTACATCGCCCAGGTTACCAGTCAGGGTTAATTTTCCTTTACCTGGACTTAAACTGGATTCGATAAAAAGAATATCGCCGCCAACACTTGTCCAAGCTAATCCTGTAACGACCCCGGCAACTTCGTTGCCTTCATACAAATCTTTATCGTAAATAGGCGCACCTAAAATGCGTTCGGTATCTTCCTGCGTTAAAGTAATATTGTAGGGCTCTTCCATCGCGATTTTTGTTGCGACTCCGCGAACGAGCGAACCAATTTTTTTCTCTAAACCACGAACGCCACTTTCACGGGTATAATCTTCAATTACTTTTTCAATCAGGACAGGTTTCAGAATGATATCTTTCAATTTTAACCCGTGATTTTCTTTTTGTTTTGGCAATAGAAACTTTTTGGCGATTTCAATTTTTTCTTCAATTGTATAACCGTTAACTTCAATGATTTCCATACGATCTAATAATGCGGGTTGTATGGTACTTAAAGAATTCGCGGTGGCTATAAACAGGATATTTGATAAATCGTAATCCATTTCCACATAATGATCATAGAAAGCGTTGTTTTGTTCTGGATCAAGTACTTCCAGTAAAGCAGACGATGGATCGCCACGATGATCGGTTCCAACTTTATCGATTTCATCCAGGACAAAAACAGGATTGTCTGCACCGGCTTTTTTTATTGATGAAATTATACGGCCCGGCATAGCGCCGATGTATGTTTTGCGGTGACCTCTGATTTCAGCTTCATCACGTATACCACCTAAAGCCATCCGTACATACTTACGGCCTAAAGCTTTGGCAATAGATTTTCCCAAAGATGTTTTACCTACACCCGGAGGGCCTACTAAACATAAAATTGGCGCTTTCATATTGCGTTTAAGCTTCAGCACTGCCAGATATTCAATTATACGCTGTTTAACTTTTTCGAGACCGAAATGGTCCTTATCTAAAATACGTTGTGCTCTTTTAAGGTCAAAATTATCTTTTGTAAATTCACTCCAAGGTAAATCCAAGAGCAATTCCAGATAATTAAGCTGAACTGAATAATCTGGTGCGGCCGGATTCATTCTGCCTAATTTATCAAGTTCTTTATCGAAATGGGCATAAACCTCCTTCGACCATTTTTTCTTTTTAGCGCGCTCCTGAAGTGCATCGAATTCTAAATCTGCTGAATTTCCACCTAGTTCTTCCTGAATGGTTTTCAACTGTTGATTTAAAAAATAATCCCGTTGCTGCTTATCTAAATCAGTACGAACTTTAGATTGAATCTGATTTCTCAATTCGAGCATTTGCAATTCGACCATTAAAAGCTCCATCACTTTCTGAGCCCTTTCAAGCAAATTATCCATTTCAAGAATTCTTTGCTTATCGGCCATCTCAGCATTCATATTTGACGATATGAAATTTATTAAAAACGAATTGCTTTCAATGTTTTTTAAGGCGATGCTCGCTTCGCTCGGTATATTGGGTGAAAGTTGAATAATCTGAGCAGACATTTCACGAATCGATGCAATTAGTGTTTTAAATTCCTTATCAACTTTCGTTTTTTGTTCCTCAAACTTTTTGATAGACGCGGTGATGTAAGGCTCATTTTGCACCTCCGCCAAAAGTCGGAAACGCTGCTTACCCTGGATGATGACGGTCGTGTTTCCATCAGGCATTTGCAATAATTTAATAATGTTTGCAACTGTTCCGACGGAATTCAACTGTTCAAAAGTTGGATCTTCTATGGATACATCTTTTTGGGAAACAACCCCGATTATCTTGTTCCCTTTATAGGCCTCCTTAATCAATTTAATTGATTTATCTCTTCCAACGGTAATGGGAATTACAACACCTGGAAATAAAACAGTATTACGCAGTGGTAGAATTGCTAAGATTTCAGGAGTATCCTCATTATTCATTTCATCCTCATCCTGTTGGGACATTAAAGGAAAAAATTCCGTGTCCTCGTTAATTATAGGCATGGCGTTATTAAAATCAAATATATCTTTTTTACTCATTATAATGCTATGAAACGACAAACTGGCAGTTTTATCGCAGGTAATTTGTGTGTTTTTTAATGCATGTATTAAATTCAACTCTTGTGCCAAAGATGCTTTAAGTTGAAGTTATATCCAAATAAGCGATGCACTATGATAAAAAGGCAGTATAATATTAATTGTGCGCCAAATATCATATATTGGAACTTTGCACGTTAATGATGTTGTAAAATAAATTGGGCGCACGTAAAAAAAATAAAGCCTTTTATTTCTGAGATTTGAATTATATTGCGTAAATATTTCATTCGTTTATCCAATGAAATTTTAATTGTTAACTTATAAATAGTACATGAACTATATTAAACAAACCATTTTAGGTTTAATCATTTTTTCTTCCACTAATAGTTTTGCTCAAAATAGTAACGACAAAAAAGTTATGGATGCAATGCTTAAAGGAGATTACAGAACGGCGGTTTCACAGTTGGAAAAAGCCGATGCAAAAACTCCGGATAATACAAAAATCTTACAAATGTTAGGCTATTCTTATTTCCAGAATGGGGAATTTGAAAAATGCATAGGAACCTATAGTCGTTTAATTGTTTTGAAACCAAGCGAGGTTTCGGCCTATTATTACAGGGGAAAGGCACGGTTAAATATTGCAAATGATCCAAAAGAATCTTTAAATACTATGCGTGAGAATTTTTATACTGCGGCTATAAAGGATTTCACAAAAGCGAGTGAACTTAGTGGAGATGAGGACACTCAAATGTTCCAGAACAGAGGGTTAGCTTATAAGGACTACGCTATTTTCAAATCTTATAAAGCCAAAAAAGCAGTAGATAAGACTACTTGTGTCGCTTTGTTTAATAACTCCATAGCGGATTTCCAAAAAATACTTACCCTTCAGCCATTGCGAAAAGATATTATGGACTGGATAACCTACAATAAAGCTCAGATAGCCAGTTTGAAATGAATTCAACCGGTTCCCAAAACAATGTCTAAGAAAAAGACTTTATAGAATGAAAGGCCTGAAATTATTTTCAGGCCTTTTTTTGTTTAAACCTACCTGTAACCCCATAGGTTTTTGCTTTCATCAATTTGATTTTCTGATGCTTTTTAATTTGATATAAACTGTCAGGATAGTATAGCAAAGTATCTCCGGAACTGTATAAAATGTTTTTATTTGATATAATTATCTCCAGTTTATTAACTTTCGAATGGTATCTATAAACTAAGACTTTTTTAACAGGAATCCGTTTATTGTTTGAAGTATAGCTTTCTGTATTTTCAGTTTTTTGAATTTCAAAACTGCCTTTCCACGAAGCTTTATTGATGTCGGCATTTGAAAAAATAGCAAGCTCCTTTTCCCAATTGGGAATATGTATCGCGCTCTGTTCAGTTGTGCCGTTAACTGAAACTTCTTTAACAACCTCAGGATTTACTTTCTTCAGCCTCGCAACTTCTTGTTTAAAGAAGCCATCGACATCAAAGTACAACAAACCAGTACTGGCTTTGAATTCTTCCCGCTGATTACAGCCAAAAAAGCATAATGTAAATAGAAAAAGAATTAATTTTTTATTCATTACACCAAAATGTTTCCCGTCATCTCCTCAGGAATTTCTACGTTTAGAATTTTTAGTACCGTTGGTGCGATATCACCAAGTTTCCCATCTGCTATGCTTTTATATTCGTCATCAATTAAAATACAGGGCACCAGATTTGTTGTATGGGCTGTATTTGGAGATCCGTCGCCATTAACCATAAATTCTGAATTGCCGTGGTCTGCCAGCAATATAAAAGAGTAACCGTTTTCGAGGCCTTTTTTAACGACAATTTCAGCACATTTATCAGCGGTTTCCACTGCTTTTACGACAGCTGAAAAAACGCCTGTATGGCCGACCATATCTGGGTTTGCAAAATTTAAGCAGATGAAGTCGGGCCAGCCGGTTTCCATTTCCTGTGTAATGGCCTCGGTTATTCCTGCAGCACTCATCTCGGGTTGTAAGTCATATGTCGCAACTTTTGGTGAAGGAACTAATATTCGTTTTTCATTGGCAAATTCAGTTTCACGTCCACCCGAAAAGAAGAAAGTTACATGAGGGTATTTTTCAGTTTCTGCAATTCTGATTTGATTTTTACCGCTTCCTGCTAAAACTTCTCCAATAGTATGCGATAAATCATCTTTAGTGAAAATTACATTTACGCCTTTAAAACTTTCATCATATGTTGTCATTGTAACGTAGTACAAAGGCAATTTCTGCATTTGTTGTTCAGGAAAATCCTTTTGAGTTAAGGCCGTTGTAATCTCCCGGCCTCTGTCCGTACGAAAATTAAAACAAATAACAACATCATCTTTTTGAATTATTGCTACGGGTTCACCATTACTCTGAATTAAAACAACCGGTTTGATAAATTCGTCGGTGATACCATCATCATAAGATTTTTTAATTGTCGCTAAAGCATCCATTGTTTTTTCACCGACTGCGTTAACCATGACATCATATGCCTGTTTAACACGCTCCCACCGGTTATCTCTATCCATTGCGTAGTAACGGCCCACCATTGAGGCTAATTTGACATTGCTGCCCTGAATGTGATTTTGTAAATCAGTTATAAATCCTAAACCAGAATTCGGATCGGTGTCGCGACCGTCTAAAAAAGCATGAATGAATGTATTAGGGACTTGAGCTTCATTTGCAGCATCACATAGCGCTTTTAAATGTTCTATGTGTGCATGTACACCTCCATTAGAAACTAAGCCGATAAAATGAACTGCCTTATTATTTTTCTTAGCATAATCAAAAGCGCTAACCAGAGTAGGATCGCTATGTAAGGCTCTGTCCTGAATGGATTTATTTATTCTCCCTAACTCCTGATAAACAACACGTCCCGCACCCAAATTCATGTGCCCTACTTCTGAATTACCCATTTGTCCTGCAGGCAGTCCAACGGCTTCTCCCGATGCCTCTAGCTTTGAATTTGGATATTTCACTAATAAAGAATCAAAAAAAGGTGTATTGGCAGCATATGCGGCATCAGAATTATCGTGTTTTCCATAACCCCAACCGTCAAGAATTATTAGTGCAAGTTTTTTATTTTTCATTTAAATTGTATTTTATTTAATCAATGGCATTAGGGTGAACATTTATCACCTGACAAAAATTTAAACAACTCTAAAACATTTTCATTGCATGTATGTTTGTTAAAGACGTTTTATGAAGCAAATATAAGTTTATTGACGCTTATGCAAATTAAGAAATCCTTTTTTTGATATGCTAATGGCATAATTTTAGCTATACGGACCATTATATACTACAGAAATGATCCGAAGCTTATTTTTACTCATTATAGCAATTGCACCAATATGTCGTTCTGTGAGCTGGCAGGCGGATATTATCGACGATTTATCCTCCTATTTTAAGTCCGGAAATTCAAAAGAAATTGCCAAGAATTTTGCGCCAACCATTGAACTAATTATAATTGATGAGGAAGATGTATATTCTAAAGCACAGGGGGAGCAAATCTTAAAAGATTTTTTTAGCAAACATAGCCCTGTTAAAACAAGTATTTTTCATAGAATAAATAACAGTCAGAATTATAGATTTGGTGTAATCCTGGTAAGCACTTCTAAAGAAACTTTCAGGGTTTCTATCACTATGAAAAAATTTAATACCTCATTTTTAATTACTGAACTCCGAATAGAGCCTGCAAAGGATTAATGTGGCAACTTCAATCTAAATCTTTTTAATTCTACAAAACAGGTGAGGATAGCCTGATAAATATTTCTATTTTTGGGGACTAATTCCTAAACTTTGGATAAGCAACTTATATCACAATTTATAAAAAACGCAATCGCCGAAGATGTTGGCGATGGCGATCACACGTCACTCGCAACTATTCCCCAGGGAACTGAAGGCAAAGCGAAATTATTGATTAAAGAAGACGGTATTTTAGCGGGTGTTGAGCTGGCTGTAGAAATATTTAACGAAGTTGACTCCTCATTGGCAGTAGATGTTCTGATTGGCGATGGATCTGAAGTGAAGGTAGGCTCCATTGCTTTAACGGTTTCAGGAAGTACGCATGCTATACTAATAGCAGAACGTTTAGTTTTAAATTGTATGCAGCGAATGAGCGGTATAGCAACCAAAACCCATCGGATTGTTAATTTACTGAATAGTACCAAAACAAAATTATTAGATACCCGCAAAACAACACCCGGCATGCGTTATTTGGAAAAATGGGCGGTGAGAATAGGTGGGGGCGTAAACCATAGGACTGGTCTATACGATATGGTTTTGATTAAGGATAACCATGTGGACTATGCTGGCGGTATAAGTAATGCCTTGAATGCTGCAAGAAAATATCTGACTGATCATAACAAACTGCTTCAAATTGAAATTGAGGTACGAGATTTAGTTGAATTAGATCAAGTAATCGAAGCCGGAGGTGCTGATAGAATTATGCTTGATAATTTTAGTTTTCAGGATTTAAGAACTGCAGTTGATCTGATTAATGGACGTTTTATAACCGAAGCATCAGGCGGGATAACAGAAGAGAACGTTGTACAATACGCGTCTTGTGGTGTAGATTTTATTTCAATGGGGGCGCTTACGCATTCTGTAAAAAGCCTTGATATGAGTTTAAAAGCATTTTAAACTGTGGACTCCTATATAAAGAAAAGCTTATTTTTTGTATCATTGTAGGCTATGGTTACGGTTTATTCTCTCACAGCCTTATTATTTGCTTACCTCTTTGGTTCAATTCCCACAGCAGTATGGCTAGGACAGGCTTTTTATGGGGTAGATGTTAGAGAATATGGAAGTGGGAATGCTGGTGCTACTAATACTTTTCGTGTTTTAGGCAAAAAGGCAGGTATAGCCGTCATGATTATCGATATTGCCAAGGGTTACACCGCAACCAACCTGGCCTACCTCATTGGTATGTCGGTAACAGGTCCCCAAAATTCTGCACAATTTGTTAACTACCAACTCGCATTAGGTGTTACTGCTGTTATTGGACATTTATTTCCGGTTTTTGCTGGCTTTAGAGGAGGCAAAGGTGTTGCAACTCTTTTTGGAATGATTTTAGCAGTTCACTTCGAGGCATCAATGCTATGCGTTCTTATTTTTGTTTTTGTATTACTTGTAACGAACTATGTATCCCTTAGTTCGATATGTGCAGGATTTACGTTTCCACTGAGTATTGTGTTTCTTTTTCAGGTATCTATAAAATCTGAAGTCTTGTATGGCATGGTAGTCTGCATCCTGATTTTAGTAACGCATCAGAAGAATCTTGAACGATTGCTTAAAGGTAAGGAGTCGAAGGTATACCTCTTTAAGAAGAAAGCGAGCTAATTAAACAAAACGTCGTTTTAAAACTTATTGGTACTATTTCTGTTATATGGAAGATTGCCAACAAGGGGCTTAAAATCATTAACTAAAAAATTTATGAAAAAATTATTTTTAACCGCAGGTATTGCTGGTATTTTACTATTTAATTCATGCTCTACTGTTCCGTTAACCGGCCGTAGCAGGTTAGATCTGGTTAGTAACGATCAGGTTTTACCAATGGCTTTTCAGGCTTACGGTGAATTTTTAAATGAAAATAAGGCTACTGTTTTGCCCGCATCGAGTGCACAAGCACTAAAAGTGAAAACAATTGGCAGCAGATTGATAACAGCTGTGCAAAACTATATGAATAGCAACAACTATGGCAACCTTATCAAGGATTACAAATGGGAAGTAAATGTTGTACAAAATAATGAGAAAAATGCTTGGTGCATGCCTGGTGGGAAAATTGTAGTATATACAGGTATTTTGCCAGTAACACAAGACGATGCCGGTTTAGCAACTGTTATGGGGCATGAAATTGCGCATGCAATTGCTGGTCATTCTGCAGAAAGAATGTCGCAACAAATGGCTGCACAAGGCTTAGGTGCCGCGGCAGGGGTAGCGTTATCTAAAAATCCACAGGCGCAGTCCATTTTCAATGCGGGATATGGTATTGGTGGACAGGTTGCAATGCTTAAGTTTAGTCGTAATCAAGAATTGGAAGCTGACAGATTGGGATTGATTTTTATGGCTATGGCCGGATATAATCCACAGAGCGCTACAAGTTTTTGGAACAGAATGGCATCTGCTTCCCAAAGCGGCCAAAAACCACCAGAATTTTTAAGTACCCATCCAAGTGATGCAACACGTATTGCACAGATTCAAAAATATTTACCCGAAGCGCAGCAGTATTACAAAAAATAAAGTTAAAAGTTGTGAGTTAAGAAGGCGGAAAGTTTTGCATGATGCAGGAAATTCCGCCTTTTTATTTTTGAATAGGATCTAACTGCTACAATAAGGTTCTCGTTATACTGGTCCCACTAATTATTAGTTATCAGTGACTAGTGAACAATGTTATCCCCTAAAACCTTTAATATAGCACTCGCTTTAAGTAAGCATTCATTATATTCTGCTTCAGCATCACTTTGAAAAGTAATTGCACCTCCAACCTGAAAGGACAGATATTTATTTGAAGCATTGTAAAGAATACTTCTTATAACCACATTGAAATCAAAATCTCCGTTGGGATTGATACAGCCGAAGGAACCGGAATAAATACCTCTTTTAGTATTTTCATATCTCTCGATTAATTCCATCGCCTTAACCTTCGGGGCACCAGTCATAGATCCCATTGGGAAAGCATTTTTTATTGCATCGATAAAATGGATATTAGGGTCTAGTTTGCAACTTATTGTCGAAATCATCTGATGAACCTGAGGAAAAGAATAAATTCCAAATAACTCATCCACTTTAACCGATCCTTTTACGGCAGACTTTGTCAGGTCATGCCTCACTAAATCAACAACCATTACATTTTCCGCCTGTTCTTTCGCATCATTTTTTAACCGGGTTTTGATTCGTTCATCTTCTTCAAAATCAGAACTTCTTCTTGCAGTTCCCTTTATAGGTTGAGAGATAAGTTTAGAACCGCGTTTACATAAGAAGCGTTCTGGTGTTGCCGATAAGATATATTGGTTATCAACTTTGAAATAGCCTGCAAACGGGGTGGGGGAAACCTGGTTTAATAATTCAAAGGTGTGAACGGGATTTATCGCTGCGTTTTCAGAAAAAAATTCCTGGCAAAAATTCACTTCATAAATATCACCCCGGACGATATGATCTTTCAGGATATTTACACTTTTAATATACTCTTCTTTTGAGAATCTACTTTTAATGGTTAAATCATTCCAAACTTTCTGCTCAGAAATGACAAGGTCATTAATTTGGTGCAGGATGGACTCGTCACCTAAAATTACGTTTACTTTATTGTTTTTACTCGCAATGAAATACTCTGGAACAAAGAAATAAAGTTCAGGAAAGTGGAGGTAATCCGGGTTGTTGGATTTTAAATCTTCAACTTCACTTTTTAAATCATAACTAAAAAAACCGAATAGCCATTTTTTATGGTCTTCATAAAATCTTTTAAGCGATTCAAAAGCATTTCCTCCTGATGAATTTAATTCCGCTTTGCATCCGAAAGCTATAATAAAATCGAATTCGGAATAATCGTCTTTATAGTTATTAGAATCTAAAAAGCAGCACACGTTAAATTGATTTGCAAAGTGCAGTGCTTTTTGCTTAAAATCGGATGAATTTAATTGATTTTCCAAGAGGTAACAAAGGTAAATTTATTATTACTGCAAACAAAAAAGCAACCCGATTGGATTGCTTCTCATATGTTATAGTATTGCATCAACTTAAAAGATCTCTTCCCTACGGTATAGATAATGGAGATATTAAAGTAATTCTAAAGTTTGTGCTCTATCAGGACCTACAGAAAGAAACTTAATGGGCACCTGAAGCTCTTTTTCTAAAAATGCGATATAATCGTTTAACTTAGCCGGAATTTCATCAATTGATGTTATTTTAGTTACATCGGTAGCCCAGCCATCAATAGCCTTCAGTATTGGTTTAGGTTCGATTGAAATAATGTCATAAGGCATATAGTCGATTGTTTCGCCATTATATTCGTAGTGTGTACAAGCATAAATGGTATCGAAAGTATCTAAAACGTCAGCTTTCATCATAATTAAATCAGTTACACCGTTTAACATGATGGCATATTTTAATGCAGGCAAATCGATCCAGCCGCAACGGCGTGCACGACCTGTAGTTGCACCAAATTCATGACCTAAAGCACGCAAATTTTCACCAACTTCATTATCTAATTCGGTAGGAAACGGGCCTCCGCCAACGCGTGTGCAATAAGCTTTAAAGATGCCGTAAACAGCGCCAACCTTATTAGGGGCGATACCCAAACCTGTGCAAGCTCCGGCAGTTGTAGTGTTGCTGGATGTTACGAAAGGGTAAGAGCCAAAATCGACATCCAATAACGTTCCTTGTGCACCTTCGGCTAAAACAGCTTTGCCTTCTTTTAAATAACCGTTGACAAAATGTTCGCTGTCTACGTGTGGAATGGTTTTTAAAAATTCGATTGCTTCGAAGAAAGATGCTTCTTTTTCTGCTAATTCGTATTCAAAACCTTCATAATGAGAAAGGATTTCAGTGTGTTTTTCCACTAGTTTTTGGTAACGCTCCTTAAAATCAGGTAGAGTGGTATCGCCAACACGTAAACCATTACGTCCGGTTTTATCCATATAGGTAGGTCCGATTCCTTTTAGTGTAGAACCGATTTTATTTTTACCCATTCTTGCCTCGTTAGCGGCATCCAATAATTGGTGAGTTGGTAAAATTAAATGTGCTTTACGTGCGATTACTAATTTGCCTTCAGCAACAGGATCATGACCTGCTTTTTTCAAATTATCTAACTCTCTTTTTAAGATAATTGGGTCGATAACAACACCATTACCGATAAGGTTCATGGTTTTTTCGTTAAAAATTCCTGACGGAATGGTATTTAAAACGAATTTTTTGCCATCGAATTCTAATGTATGTCCGGCATTTGGGCCACCCTGAAAACGGGCAATAAGGTCATATTTCGGACTAAGAACATCAACGATTTTTCCCTTTCCTTCATCGCCCCATTGCAGGCCGAGAAGTACATCTACTTGCGTCATTATTTAAAAAATTAAGCTTGGTTTTATTTTTTTGTATTGATTTAATTTGCTACAACTTTCGCTGCAGAAGCAGCATTCTCGCTAACTTTTCTGGCCATGCTGCAATCAGAGCAGAAGCCATAAAGATTTAATGAATGGTGTTTAACATCGAATTTTAATAAGTCGCCAACCATGGTTTGAATTTGATGGATACGAGGATCGCAGAATTCTACTACTTTTCCACATTCAATGCAAATAACATGATCATGCTGGCGATAGCCATAAGACTTTTCGAACTGAGCCATGTTTTTACCAAACTGATGCTTAGTAACCAAATCGCAGGAAACCAAAAGTTCTAAAGTATTGTAAACCGTAGCACGACTTACACGATATTTTTGGTTTTTCATGTGGATGTAGAGGGTTTCAACATCAAAATGGTCGTTTCGGGAATAAATTTCTTCCAGTATTGCGAAACGTTCCGGTGTTTTACGTAGATTTTTGTTCTCTAAATAAGCCTCAAAAATCTTGCGAACCAGCTCATTTGTTTTTTGTTCAGACATAGTTTTTAAACTCCTCTCAAAGGTATATAAATTGTTTGATTGTTCAACTGTAAGATTGTTGAAATGTTGTAATAAGTCGGAAGTCAGTAAGAGCGAGGTACGAAGTTCAAACTTCACTAGTATGTAACGTTCAGCGGTTTGGGAAGGTTGGGGGGTTGAGATATTGCTTGAACAGCTTATATTCTACTACTCCTGTACAGTCATTTAACTTGATACCATGTGTTACATACCAATAAACACCCAAAGCTTCAATGCCCTCACTTAACATTTGGATTGTCCAGATTTTCGTCTGGCAGTTTCACCAAACTGATGACCGTTTACAATCTCATTCTTTATTCCACCCAACCTGTTTTTTAAATCAATAACGTACCTTCAGGTTTCATACTTCCTGGCCTTCCAATATAAACTAATTCGATTCGCTAACGCTTTAACGCGTATACGATATAAATTCCATGTTGATTGGTTGGTGCATTGCATACCTGGCTTAAAGCATCGGTGGCTTGAAAGAAGAAATGGTCGCTGTTTTTATATTTTGTCAATTCATCGAACATAGTATTCGCTTTAGTTTGGTGTCCACTTATCAATTTGATTTAACACTTACTGCTATTCGATCCCGCAGTCTGGCTTTCAACATCGGACTCCGGACTTCCAGACTAATTATGCATCAAATCTAGTCACTCCGGTCACTCCTTTAACCTGTAATAAATTTTTGATTAAATTTTCTAAATGTTCCGTGTCATTAACAAAAATCATTATCGAACCGTCAAAAATTCCTTCATTTGTGTCAACTGTAATCGAGCGCATGTTAACTTTAAAATCATTGGAAATAACTTTGGTGATGTTGTTAATTAAACCAACATCATCAATTCCTACAATTCTCAAACCGGTTAAGAAGGTTAATTCCTGCTGTTTATTCCATTTTGCTTTCACAATTCTGTAGCCATAATTTGCCATTAATTGTGCTGCATTAGGGCAATTTGTTCTATGTATTTTAATGCCTTCACTAACGGTAACAAAACCAAAAACATCATCTCCCGGAATCGGGTTGCAACATGCCGCCAGGGTATAATCTATCTTTTGCAAGTCTTCGCCGATGAGCAAAATGTCATTCTCGGAACCCTTCATTTTAGTTTTAACCATGTCTACCGTTAGGTTTTCAGGGCGTTCGGGGCTGCGATTTTCTATTTCCTTTTCACTGGATAAATATTCCTTAATGTCTTTAAGTTCTATCTTCCCCAGTGCTACATTTACAAATAATTCCTGTGTAGATGGTAATTTAAAGAAATAACTGATTTTTTGAATGTTATCTGTGTTATAAGTGATTTTTAACGACTTCAACTTACGTTCTAAAATCTCTTTTCCAGCTTCAGCAATTTTTCTTTTTTCTTCTTTTAGTGAAGATTTTATTTTGGATTTGGCTTTTGCGGTGACAACGACGTTCAGCCAATCTTCTTTAGGTGTTTGCTTGCTCGACGTAATAATTTCTACCTGGTCACCATTTTGTAACTTATAAGATATGGGAACCAGTTTGTGGTTTACTTTTGCACCAATGCAGGTTGCACCAACATCGGTATGAATTTCAAATGCAAAGTCGAGCGCTGTTGCGCCTAATGGCAACTGAATTAAAGCACCTTTAGGCGTAAAAATGAAAATCTCGTCGGAGAATAAGTTCATTTTAAAGTCATCCAGAAAGTCTAAAGCATTCGCTTCCGGATTATTCAGCATTTCGCGAACCTTCTGAATCCATTGATCCAAGCCATTATCATTACTGGATTCCTTATATTTCCAATGAGCGGCGAACCCTTTTTCAGCGATTTCATTCATCCTTTGTGTACGAATCTGAACTTCTACCCATTGTCCGCGTGGACCCATTACTGTTGTATGAAGCGATTCATAACCGTTACCTTTCGGGGACGACACCCAGTCTCTCAAGCGGTCGGGATTTGGGCGATATAAGTCGGTTACTATTGAATACGCTTTCCAGCAGTCGGCTTTTTCGTTTTCGTAAGCACTATCTAAAATAATTCTGATGGCAAAAAGATCATACACCTCTTCGAAAGGAATATTTTTCTTTTTCATTTTATTCCATATGGAATGGATTGACTTAGGTCTGCCATAAACATCGGCTACCAAACCTTGTTCATGTATAATTTCATCAATTGGCTCGACGAACTTTTTTATAAACATGTTGCGTTCCGCCTTTTTCTCATTTAGTTTTTTCGCTATGAACTTGTATGTTTCGGGTTCAAGATATTTCATTGAAAGATCTTCAAGCTCCGATTTTATAGCATATAATCCTAAACGATGGGCCAAGGGTGCATATAAATATATTGTCTCGGATGCAATTTTTAATTGTTTATGCCGGGGCATAAAATCCATCGTCCTCATATTGTGCAACCTATCCGCTAACTTTATTAAAATTACCCTGACATCGTCTGCAAGGGTGAGCAACATTTTTCGGAAATTCTCGGCCTGTAATGAGCTATTTGTATCAAATACCCCTGATATTTTTGTTAAACCATCAATAATTTTGGCTGTTTTCTTGCCAAATTCACGTTCAATGTCTTCCAGCGTTATGTCGGTATCTTCAACTACATCGTGCAGTAGAGCACATACAATTGATGTTGTTCCCAGGCCGATTTCTTCTGCTGCAATTTGAGCGACTGCAATCGGATGGTATATATACGGTTCTCCGGATTTACGGCGCATGTCTTTATGGCTTTCCAGCGCCATATCAAATGCCTTTCTTATCTCTTTTTTATCTCCCTTTTGTAAAGTAGATTTACTTGCACGGAGGAGTGCCCTATATCGTTTTAATATTTCCTGCTTCTCTGCTTCTAAATCGATCACTAACTCTGTTTTCATTTGTATTTTTTGCGTAAAAATTGCGTCTTATTATGGAATAAAACTTATATTAGTTTTGTAAAACTTCTAATATATGAAATAACACCTAACTTTGTTGAACTATAAATTTATGAAATTAAAAGGGCTAATCATTCTGTTTATTGTCATGATTTTTGGTGTTTCACTGAAAGCCCAGGAGAATAACACACCTGTTTTTCCAAAATTAGGGAAAACGGACACCATTCGAGTTGCTTCAACAAATGATAATGGCATTATGATTCCATGGATGCAGCTTAATGATGTTTCTATATTTGCTGCTAGAATATGGAAATCTCCACAGGAACAAGCTGCTTATAACAGATTACGTTACAATGTTTTAAAAGTAATGCCTTATGCATTATTTGCTAAAAGAAGGTATGAACAACTGGAAAGGGATTTGTTAACAGCTCCTGAAAAAAAAGACCAGAAAAGCCTTGTTAAACAGTGTGATAAAGAAATTAAAGATATGTTTAATCGCGAGATTAAAGATTTAACGATAACCCAGGGTCAGATATTAACTAAACTTATTGACAGGGAGGTTGGACGGACAACCTATGACATTGTAAAACAAACAAAAGGTGGCTTTGCTGCTTTCTCTTATCAAATTGTCGCCCGTGTGGTTGGCCATAATTTAAAAAGTACTTATGATAAGAACGAGGACAGGGATATTGAATCAATTATCCGCTCCTCTGGATTCTATCAATAACGGTTAACAATGAAGGAAACGGTTCCTAATATCTATTCATTTAAGGTGAAGAGAATTACAGGCGAAGATCAACTTTTGTCTGCTTACAGAAATAAAGTTATTCTGATTGTTAATACCGCGTCGGAATGTGGTTTTACACCCCAGCTTAGTGAATTACAACAATTAAAGGATGAAATTAACCATCCTGATTTTGAAATATTAGGCTTCCCCACGAATGATTTTGGCAAACAAGAACCCCTCAATGGAAATGATATCAGTTCCTTCTGCGAAATCAATCATGGCGTTAAGTTTCCTGTTTTCGATAAAATTTTGGTTCGTGGTGCGCATGCCCATCCACTCTATCAATTTCTAAGCGATAAGAAACTCAATACAAAATTAAGTTCATTGCCAAGGTGGAACTTCCATAAATACCTCATCAACCGGAAAGGCGAAGTAGAGGATTACTTTTTTCCTTTCACAAAGCCATTAAATTCAAAAATTAAGAAAAAGGTTCAACGCTTGCTTGAACAAAACACCAAGTAATTTAATGAAATTAGATATTTTAGTTATAGCCGTACATCCAGATGATGCGGAGCTATGTTGTTCAGGCACAATTTTGAAACACATCGCATTGGGGAAAAGGGTTGGAATTGTGGATTTAACCAGAGGTGAGTTAGGTACAAGAGGGACAGCAGAAACCCGCGATGAAGAAGCAGCAGATTCAGCAAAAATTTTAGGATTGCACGCTCGTGAAAACCTCAGATTTAGAGATGGTTTTTTTCAAAATGATGAGCAACATCGCTTAGAAGTTATTAAAGTTATCAGAAAATACAAACCGGAAATCATTTTAAGTAATGCATTGGAAGATCGTCATCCCGATCACGGCAGGGCAGGAGATCTGGTCTACGATTCGGTTTTCTTATCTGGCTTACCAAAAATTGAAACAGCGGTAAATGGACAAAAACAAGAGGCTCACCGGCCAAGATTATTGTTGCAGTTTATTCAGGACAGGTACCTAAGGCCGGATGTTATAGTTGATATCACCGATCACATGGATGTGAAGATTAATTCTATTAAAGCATATAAAACTCAATTTTACAATCCCGATGTTGAAGGATTAACAACCTATATTTCTTCTCCGGAATTTTTTGAAACTGTAATTGGTCGTGCAAGAGAGTTTGGTAAAAGTATTGGTGCTACATTTGGTGAGGGTTTTACTTCAAGAAAGTTGTTAGGCGTTGATAATTTGTTTGATTTGAGGTAATAGTATTTACCACCTTAGATACCTAAGAAAACCTGAGGTAGCGTTATTTTATATTACTTTGATGCTCTTAGTTGCCTAAGGTGTTGAAAAACCGAGCGCTTCCACAACATGCATATATTCTTTACCACCTCAGATAACCTAAGAAAACCTGAGTTAGCGTTATTTTATATTNTGCCTAAGGTGTTGAAAAACCGAGCGCTTCCACAACATGCATATATTCTTTACCACCTCAGATAACCTAAGAAAACCTGAGTTAGCGTTATTTTATATTACTTTGATGCTCTTAGTTGCCTAAGGTGTTGAAAAACCGAGCGCTTCCACAACATGCATATATTCTTTACCACCTCAGACACCTTAGAAAACCTGAGTTAGCGTTATTTTATATTACTTTGATGCTCTTAGGTGCCTAAGGTGTTGAAAAACCGAGCGCTTCCACAACATGCATATATTCTTTACCACCTCAGACACCTTAGAAACCCTGAGTTAGCGTTATTTTATATTACTTTGATGCTCTTAGTTGCCTAAGGTGTTGAAAAACCGAGCGCTTCCATAACATGCATATATACTTTACCACCGCAGACACCTTAGAAACCTGAATTAGCGTATTTTATATTTACTTTGATGTTCTTAGGTGCCTAAGGTGTTGAAAAACCGAGCGCTTCCACAACATGCATATATTCTTTACCACCTCAGATAACCTAAGAAAACCTGAGTTAGCGTTATTTTATATTNTGCCTAAGGTGTTGAAAAACCGAGCGCTTCCACAACATGCATATATTCTTTACCACCTCAGATAACCTAAGAAAACCTGAGTTAGCGTTATTTTATATTTACTTTGATGCTCTTAGGTGCCTAAGGTGTTGAAAAACCGAGCGCTTCCACAACATGCATATATACTTTACCACCGCAGACACCTTAGAAACCTGAGTTAGCGTATTTTATATTTACTTTGATGTTCTTAGGTGCCTAAGGTGATGAGATACCGGCGTTAACAACAAAATCGACAGTTCTTTGTTAACCTTCAAACAAATCATAATGGCGAATATATTCTCATCTCTAAAAAATGCTTACCATCTTTTTAAGCATATAGATTTTGATAAGCTTGGAGCTTTATCTAAGAAAATTGATCTTCCAAAAATGGTCGAAACCATTTCAAACCTGGATGATAAACAACTGTCTGGGATGATGAAGATGATGGGCGGTTCGGGAAAGAAAAGGGAACTTCCGCCTGTTGAAGGCGATTTTTACCATCTTGGAGATGAGGCGTTAAAAGATGAGGACCGGGAACTGCAACTCAAAGTAAGGGCTTTTTTGGAAAAAGAGGTTAAGCCTATTGTAAATGAATATTGGAATAGAGCGGAGTTTCCTTTTGAAATTATTCCGAAGCTGGCCGAATTAAACATCTGCGGTCTAACATATAAAGGCTACGGATGCCCGGGAAAATCCAATTTGATGGAAGGTATCTTAGCGATGGAGATGGCCAGAATAGATACTTCAATCTCCACATTTTTTGGTGTGCAAAGTGGGTTAGCAATGGGTTCGATTTACCTTTGCGGCTCAGAAGAACAAAAGCAGCAATGGTTGCCGTTAATGCAGCAGTTTAAAATAATCGGTGCTTTCGGTTTAACTGAACCTGAAGTGGGTTCGGCTGCAGCCGGAGGTTTAACCACAACTTGTAAGCGGCAAGGCGATAAATGGATTTTGAACGGGCAGAAGAAGTGGATTGGCAATGCAACGTTTGCAGATATTCTGATTATCTGGGCCAGAGATGAAGATGATGGAGAGGTTAAGGGCTTTATTGTTAATAAGGATAATCCTGGTTTTGCGGTTGAGAAAATGAAGGATAAAATGGCGCTTCGGATTGTTCAAAATGGCCTAATCACTTTAACGAATTGTGAAGTTGAGGAGGTCGACAGACTACAAAATGCAAATTCGTTTAAGGATACTGCAAAAGTACTACAAATGACCAGAGCAGGCGTTGCCTGGCAGGCTGTTGGCTGTGCAAGAGGTGCTTACGAAAATGCTTTAGAATATACCAGAACCAGGAAACAGTTTGGGAAACCCATCGCTTCTTTTCAGTTAATCCAAAACCATCTGGTCGAAATGCTGTCAAACTTGACAGCCATGCAAACTTTATGTTTCAGGCTGTCTCAGTTACAGGATCAAGGATTACTTAAAGATGAACATGCATCATTAGCCAAAGTCTTTTGTTCGCTCAGAACCAGGGATGTCGTAAGCAGAGCAAGAGAGGTTATGGGCGGGAATGGTATTTTACTTGAATACAATGTTGCCCGGTTTGTTGCGGACGCGGAAGCAATATATTCTTATGAAGGAACAAAAGAGATAAACACGTTGATAGTAGGGCGGGCCATCACAGGATTTTCGGCTTTTGTTTAGATTTACTACGTACGATTCCAACTTCGTAAGTTTAAAAAGGGTGTTTGTTAAATGCTACCTGGCTCATGGCACTCTTTTCAAAGAACGCAACGCAGGAGTTGTTGAACGACGGATCGAAGTTTATATCTCCAGGTTGGAGACTTTGCGGCACTTTAACACCTTCCAAAAAATAGTAAACTTTTGTATTCCCGTATTTGGTATGTGGCATTAAATTACCATAGTCCTTAAGCTCCTGCCAAATTGTATCTTTTATGGTAACAACATATATCCGCTGAACAGGGCCAGTATTGTTGGCATTACGATATTTCAGTACTTCTTTAAAACCAGCTTTCATATCTTCAACTCCAGGCTGGCTCAGCGTATCTTTAACCATATAAAAAACCAACAGTAATACTGCAATAGAAATGGTATAGGCGAGAAATTTCTTATTCATATTACAATAAAGGCAATATTCTTTCCATAACCGTCAAGCCTTCGTCAATATGTTTTTGTTCGATACAAAGCGCCGGACGGAAACGGATTGTGTTAGTGCCGCAACCTAAAAACATGACGTTGTTTTCCAAACCCTTAGCAATAAAATTATTACGGATGTCTTTGGTTGGGAAATCAAACGAGCAAAGTAAGCCTCTTCCCCGGACGTTAGATATCGTATCAAATTTCTTTGCAAACTGTTCCAGGTTCTGTTTGAGATAACTACCGACTTTAGTGGCATTTTCGCAAAGTTTATCTTCATCTACAATTTGTAAAATCTGTGTGGAACGAACCATATCAACCAGATTTCCACCCCAGGTGGAATTAATTCTACTTGGAACTTTAAAAACGTTTGTTTCAATTTCTTCAACCTTATTTCCAACTAAAATGCCACAAACCTGCATCTTTTTTCCAAATGCAACGATATCTGGTCTGGCTTTTTCGTTAAAATGCTGATGGCACCAGAATTTGCCGGTTAAGCCGACACCTGTTTGTACTTCGTCATAAATTAAGAAGGCGTCATTTTCGTCGGCAATTTCCCTAAGTTGAATAAGAAACTCTTCTCTAAAATGATTATCACCACCTTCTGATTGAATGGGTTCAATAATGATTGCACATATGTCATCTCTAAAATCAGTAAATGCTTGTTTAATCTGGGCAATTGAAACATCTTCAGTAAGAATTGCTTTATCTAAATTGTCAGCCTCCAGGGGAAATTTAACTTCAGGTGTACTTACCCTCGGCCAATCAAACTTTGCATACCATTTCGTTTTATCAGGCAAAGTGTTGGTTAGACTTAAAGTATAACCTGTTCTCCCATGAAAAGCTTTTTCGAAATGTAGAACTTTAAATCCTTTTTCTTCCTTATAACCTTTAGCAAAGTTCTTTTGCACTTTCCAATCCATGGCAACTTTAATTGCATTTTCTACGGCCAATGCACCACCAGCGATGAAAAAAGCATGAGGCAAATAATCAGGAATTCCCACCCTGGAAAAAGTTGCTACAAATTGGGCATATTGCTGGGTGTAAACGTCGGAGTTTGACGGATTAGCCATAGCGGCCATTAGTAGGTTTTTTTTGAAGTTTTCATCATTAACCATTTTAGGATGGTTATAACCTAAAGGAACAGATGCAAAACAAGTGAAAAAATCGAGCAATGTCCTGTTATATTTAGAGTCATATATATAGGCTCCATAACTTCTCTCCATGTCATAAGTCAAATCGAACCCATCGGCTAGAATGTGCTTGTCCAAAGATTCCTTAACCTGATCGGATGGTATTGTAAGTTGGTACATAAAAGTAGTATTGGTACAATTCAAATTTACAAAAATGCACCTGAATAGCAATTTTAAGCACTTTTTGAACTCCGGTTCAAAAAACAGCTTTAAACAGTTTAAAGTATGATTTTGATAAGAAACGAGTTTTATAACTACAGATGTGGAAAACTTTATTTATGATGAATGGAAATTAAATAACCCTTTTTCGTCGAAATAGCTTTTTATTGGAGGATTGATAAAGTTAATTTTTATCGTACCATTTTGGAACAGGAATGTAATTATCCTCCCAATTAATCTGGTTGTCTTCGCCTCGATAACCAGCAGAAATATAGTCTATTTTGGATATTTCTTCAGAAATCTCATTTTTAAATTTATAAGCATCAACAGACAAGTGATGATATAACTTTTCCTGCTCAACTTTGTTTTCAGCAAGTAAAATCAAAGCTTTTTCGCCAGATTTTAGCGTGATTATCAATGTTCCGTTTACCTTCATAAAGCTTAGGACTTTTTAATTATACATTTCAAATCCGCTAATGTTTTTAAATTAAGCTTTTAAAATTTGTCTTTCATCCCAAAAAGGCCTAGTAAGCCCCCTGTATGAATTGCAAGTATTTTTTCATGCGATTCAATCACATTGTTCTTCTGTAAGTCAGTTATGGCATAAAACAATTTAGCGGTATAAACGGGGTCAACCAAAATTCCTGTCTTACGCACAAAATTTTTAATAAACTCTATGAGTTCGGGAGTTGTTTTTGCATAACCACCAAAATGGTAATCAGTATGTAATGAGAGATTTGGCGAATCGGATGTGTATTTCAGAATTTCATCTTTGATGAAGAAGCCATTTTTCAAAACCGGAACCACATGCAATTTAGTGCTTAATTTATGTTTTTTAATGCCCTCCAATAATCCTGCGGCAGTTGTTCCAGTACCTGCAGCACAGAAAATGTGATCGTAGCTTTCTGAGAGCTCGTCAATTATTTCGGCACAGCCAATTGTTGCTTCTTCTGACGCACCTCCTTCGTCAATAAAAAACGCTTCTGAGTCTTTCTGAAAGTGTTTGTTATATAGTGTTAACTTATCTTTATAACTTTCTCTATCGGCGAAAATTAAATGCATTCCGAAAAGTGAGCAAAGTAGGAGGATTTCGTTTTTCACCTCTTCTCCACGTATAAATGCTGTGGATTTCAATCCGGTTCTTGATGCCGCCGCGGCCGTAGCAACTAAATGGTTCGAGAATGCACCACCAAATGTAACAAGATGAGTTTTTTGTCCTTCTTCGGCTTTTTTTAAGACGTATTTAAGCTTACGCCATTTATTACCTGAAATGTAAGCGTCTATCAAATCATCCCGTTTAGCATATAATTTGTCGAACGGGAATAATTCTACTTTATCAACTGGACTGTATATTTTTTTAAACACCTGTAAAAATAAAAAACACCTGTTATTATACAGGTGTTTTTGATAGAATTACTTAAAGTATATCTTTCTTACTAAATAAGGAAAGAAATTAAGTACGATTTTTACATTTTGAGTAAAATTTTTCATAGACCAATTGTTAGATAAACATACATCGCAAATAGCAAGCCAATATTGACAATATGGTTATGTCTTCATAAAAATTAACTTAAACTTAATGTTACAGGTTAAGCATTATCTTCATACATTAAACACGATACTGATAGCTCAAATGGTAATGGTTTATTTTTAGGTAAGTTGATAGATTTTATTAAACAGTTGCTGTTATATCCAAAACAGTACTTATTAAAAACTATTGACCAATCCCAAAGCCAATTCCTGCGTTAAACAGGTTGTACTTTGCTGCAGTATATGAGCCGTAAAGTTTGAAAAAACCAAATTTCAATTGAAAACCTAAAGTTCCCCTGATGCCATCAATATCCTTCTGTTTAACGGCTATCGGATCTGTATAAGAAATGGAATTGCCGTTTCCTGTATCGAAAGAATAGGTGCCCAGGGCTTTTAAATTAGTAGTTGATGTTTGATAACCAACGCTTGCAAATGGTGTAAAAAACAATATTTTTTTTGAAATGATGGCATCAAAGTTTACACCGTTAAACCTGGCATCGATTCGTTGATCAGCGTTACTGTTGTTGTTAATGTTTAGTGGTAATGTATATTTATATTGTGTAAATCCACCTGCTAATGCAATGTCAATGGGAACTAATTTGTCTGATTTTCCCATAAAAAGAGGCAATAGTTCAATCTTAGCACCCACACCGATCATAGATAAGCTTCCCAAATCATCACTGAGTTTTATTTTAGGCATCGCCCTTACAGAAATGTCGATATTCTTAGGTAAGCCTATTGTAGCCTGAACTTGAGCAGCCGGAACAATATGAAAACCTACTCCTTGTGGTAAATTAAAGAATGTTGTTGTTGGTAAGCCATTGCTGCTGTATAGCTGCATCCGGCCACCTTCCTGATCGTTTCCAAAAGCTGTAGGACCAATTGACGATGCGCCTACAGCTGGTCGGATGTTGGCTAAGCCCAAAGTGTTAACATCATACGTTCGCGCAGATTGCGGAACCAGTGCGCCGGAAACAGAAAACCTGACTTCAAATTTTAAAAATCCTTTTGATTTAGCCGTGTTGCTCCAGCCGTCGGATAGTCCTACGCCCAAACCTTTATACAATGGGTCGAAGTAAGCATTTACTAATTTTGTTGCATCAGCCGGGCCGGATTTAAATAAATCTCCGACGTTTTCCTGTGCGCTAATCCTCTGAATTGTACAGCTTAATAACAAAAACAGATATAAAGTTTTAAAGTAAATCTTATTCATAAGTTGAAGTTTAGTAGTGTAGTGTTCATTTCAAATGTAAACACTTTTATTTAATCCCGAATCATTCGGGAATACTTACGCTTAAAAGTTTATTTTTGCAAAATGGAAAATGTGGTCGAATTGCAGGAATCAGAAGAACAGGAATTATATGAACATTTAAAAATAGTGGTTGATAAAGGGCAGTCCTTGCTCCGTATCGATAAGTTCTTAATGGTTCGTGTAGAAAATGCTTCCCGTAACCGGATTCAGAATGCAATTGATGCCGGTAATGTTTTGGTCAATCAAAAACAAATCAAGCCGAGTTATAAAGTTAAACCATTTGATGAGATATCCATTGTATTACCTCATCCGCCGCGCGATACCGAAATTTACCCCGAAGATTTGCCATTGGATATTATCTACGAGGATGATGATTTACTTATCGTGAATAAAGCTGCAGGAATGGTTGTTCACCCTGGGTTTAATAATTACACAGGCACTTTAGTGAATGCACTCGCTTTTCATTTCGAAAAGTTACCCCAATTGCCGGGTAATGATGGTCGGCCGGGACTCGTGCATCGAATTGACAAGGATACCTCAGGTTTGCTACTCATCAGTAAGAATGAAAAATCCATAACGCATTTAGCAAGACAATTTTTCGATCACAGCATTACCAGGAAATATATTGCCCTGGTATGGGGTGATATTGAGAACGACGGAACAGTAACTGGTTACATAGGCAGAAGTGCGAAAGACCGGCGTGTTATGGATATTTATGATGATGAAGAAAAGGGAAAATGGTCTGTAACACATTATAAGGTATTGAAACGCCTCGGGTATGTAACTCTAATCAGTTGTGAATTGGAAACTGGCAGAACACACCAAATTAGGGCGCATATGCAACATATAGGTCACCCTTTATTTAATGATGCAATGTATGGTGGTGATAAGATTTTAAAAGGAACAACGTTTAACAAATACAAGCAATTTGTGGAAAATTGTTTTGAACTACTGCCACGGCAGGCTTTGCATGCGCAAAGTTTAGGTTTTATACACCCCACAACTAAAGAATACATTTACTTTGAATCCCCTTTACCTGCCGATTTTAAGGCTGGACTAAATAAATGGGAAAATTATATCGCCGCATCTTAATATATGTCTTTACAATACTTTTTATTTAACAATGAGTTTCAGACAATAGATGCTCCCGTATTAACAGCGTCTAATAGAGGTTTCAGGTTCGGCGATGGCCTTTTTGAAAGCATGAGGATGATTAACAACAAGCTTCAGCTTGCAGATTTGCACGCCGACAGGTTAACAGCAGGAATGAAAGCTTTAAAAATGGAAGGCCATGCCCTGATGGACGACTATTTTATGCGTCAAAAAACCACTGATCTAGCTAAAAAGAACAGATGGAACGGAAATGTCAGGTTTCGACTTTCTGTTTATCGACAGGGAGCAGGCGTTTATACTCCTGAACAAAATAAGGCTGGCTACATTTTGGAAGGCATTCCTATGAAAAGTAATGGATACGAATTAAATAATAAAGGTTTAATTATCGATGTGTTTGATGAACTTACCAAGCCAGTTAATAAGCTTTCAAACTTTAAAACATCTAATGCGCTCCTATACGTGATGGCTGGCATTTTTAAAAGTCAACATCGCTTAGATGAGGCGATGATATTAAACCAGTATGGTTTTCTTTGCGAAAGCATTAGCGCTAACGTTTTTGTCGTTTACGGAAACAAAATTTATACGCCTGCATTAACCGAAGGATGCATTAGTGGTGTTATGAGGACCAGGATAATGCAAATTGCAAAAATGAATGAGATGGAGTTAATTGAAGCACAGATTAATCCCGAAATTTTAAAAGAAGCAGAAGAAGTTTTTATCACCAATGCAACCCAGGGAATACAATGGGTTATGGGCTATGGACGAAAGCGCTATTTTAATGAAGTGTCTAAGTTTCTAAGTGAAAAACTGAATAATTTTAATTTATTGTAGGCCTAATACAAGCTGATTAACGAAGCAAGACCAAAAACTAAAAACTCTATAGTCTGATTCCTCTTAAAAAATCTTCGATAAACATCCTTTTCTTACCCTCATATTGAATATCTAAAAGTTTTATAAAGCCATCTTTGGTGGCAAACTTTAAATGGGTTTTTCCATCTGTTAAAAAGCCACCTGCAGCTATACCCGGCTCCTTATCTTCGATAGAAGCCTTAAAAACCTTAAGTACTTTGCCATTTAATAATGTAAAAGCAGTGGGGTAAGGACTAAGGCCCCGGATTAAATTATGAACTTGTTGAGCGGTATTATTCCAGTCAATCTTGCAATCCTCCTTAAATATTTTTGGAGCATGTTTCAAAACTTCAACCATTGGCTGCGGCTGTTCTGTAAAATCTCCTTTGGCAATGGCGGCGACGGTTTCAACTAATAATTTTGCACCTGCAATCATTAATTTATCGTGTAAATCTCCTGCCGTTTCTTCATCAGAGATGGGTACAGTATCACTAAAAATAATGTTTCCTGTATCTATTTCATGAGTTAAAAAGAAAGTTGTTACGCCGCTTTCTTTCTCCCCATTTATAATTGCATGGTTAATAGGTGCCGCACCACGATATTGGGGTAACAAGGAACCATGTAAGTTAATGGTTCCTTTTGGGGGCATATTCCAAACCATTTCAGGTAGCATTCTGAAAGCAACCACTACTTGTAAATCTGCCTGGTAAGATCTCAGTTCCTCAATAAATTCAGGAGCCTTAAGTTTTTCAGGTTGTAAAACCGGAATGCCTTTCTCTATAGCATATTTTTTTACAGCACTTTCATTTAGCTTTTGACCGCGGCCAGCAGGTTTGTCAGGCGCCGTAACTACAGCAACGATATTGAAATCAGCTTGAAGTAGCGCATCTAAAGAAGCTACTGCAAAATCTGGCGTACCCATAAAAACTATTTTCATAAGAAAGTGTTGTGTTTTTGAAATAACGTGATTCTTCACATTAAGTTTTCGCAAAAATAACTAAATAAAATCATCCTGACAGGTTAAAATGATACAAGGTAAAGAGGTAGTTAAAGCAAGTGGGTTGGTTTATGTAACGGATTCCATGCCTGGGATTTACCGAAAAGGAAAGCCAGGTAAATTTTATTACGAAGACAAAGACGGGCATAAAATTACCGATCAAAAATCCCTGGATAGAATAAAGTTTCTCGTGATTCCACCGGCCTGGCAAAATGTGTGGATTGCCAGTAAACCAAATGCATATCTGCAGGTTACGGGAATTGATGCTGCAGGAAGAAAACAATATAAATACCATACAAAATGGACCAATCGGCGTTCGGAAGATAAATATTTCCGGCTCTACGAATTTGGTAAAGCATTGCCAGAAGCCAGAAAAAAATTAGTCAAAGACTTACGCCGTAAAGAATTTGATGAACGTAAAGTTTTAGCGATTTCAGTGGATGTGCTTCAAAAGACATTAATCCGCGTCGGAAATGAAAGCTATAAACAACTTTACGGATCATTTGGTCTAACCACTTTAAGAGACAAGCATGTTAAAATAAACGGCAGTAAAATAAATATCGATTTTATCGGTAAAAAAGGCGTGAGGCAGAATGTGGAACTCAACGACAGAACATTAGCGAAACTGGTAAAAAAATGTCGTGATATTCCCGGGCAGGAATTATTCCAGTTTTATTCCAATGGAAAGGAGCATAAAGGAATCGACTCCGGCAAAATAAACAATTACATCAAAGAAATAACAGGTAGTGATTTCACCGCGAAGGATTTTCGTACCTGGGGAGGAACTTTAGAAGCTTTAAGGCAGTTTTCGAAATGTAGCGCAGACAAGGATTATCAGTTAAACAGCAAGAAAACAGTCGTAAATGTTTTAGATTGCGTGGCAAAAAAACTCGGTAATACCAGAGCCGTTTGTAAAAGTTCCTATGTTTACCCGCTCTTAATTACAGCCTACGAAAACAATGAACTTGAGAAATTCATGAAAAAAATGAATAATACTAAAGCTTTAGGAAAAGCTGGATTAGAACATGATGAAAAAGTACTGCTTTCTTTTTTGAAGTCAACCGGAACTAAATAAAGGATGCATTATCGACACCCTATGCAAGTGAATTTTCGAGACAAATCTGAGTTATTTAATATTCTTATTGAGGAATCTGAAATGCCTATTGGACTCTACGTAGGTGAAAAATTAGTTATCGAGGTGGCGAACAAAGCGATTTTAAAAGCTTGGGGCAAAGATGGTATGGTAGTGGGAATGGAGCTTGCTGAAGCTTTACCCGAATTAAATGATCAGCCTTTCCTGGAGATTTTAAAAAATGTTATCAAAACCGGGATCGCTTACGAAGGCAAGGAGGCGAAGGTTCAGTTGATGAATGATGGCTTTTTAAAAACCTTTTATTTCGATTTTGTTTACAAGCCACTGAAAAATAGCGATGGCATGGTTTGGGCAATTTTAAATAATGCCACAGATGTAACAGAATTGGTTAATGCAAGGATAAAAGTAAGTGAAAAAGAAAAACTTTTTCGCCAAATGATTTACGACGCTCCTGTTGCAATTGGTATTTTGCGGGGCAGAGAGTTAATAATCGAAGATGCAAATGATGAATTGCTTAAGATTTGGGGAAAGAAAAAAAATATCATTGGTTTGAAATTAGTAGACGGCTTGCCTGAAATTATTAATCAGCCGTTCCCTCAATTACTGCTCGGCGTTTATAACAGTGGAAATCCTCATTATGGCTATGAAACCATGGCAAGATTAGATAAGAATGGTGTATTAGGTGATTATTATTTCAACTTTGTTTACGATCCCATTCGGGATGAAAAAGGAGCTGTTAGTGGTATTATGGTCGTGGCAAGTGAAATTACCACGCAGGTACGGTCGATAAATGCTTTTAAAGAAAGTGAAGCGCGTTTCAGAAATTTATTGCTGGACAACCCGATTGCGACAGCTTATTACGAAACTGAAGACATTGTAATCAAAATAGCGAACAACGAAATGCTTAAGTTATGGGGAAAAGACGATAGCATTATAGGAAAGACGATGGCTGATGGTATCCCAGAATTGGTGGGTCAGCCATTTATTTCAATTTTAAAAGAGGTTTACAGAACCGGTATAGCTTATCATGCCGATCAGCAGGAAGCCGAATTGAACATAAACGGTAAGTTACAAAAATCATGGTTCAACTTCACATATAAGCCATTAAAAGATGCACAGGGACGTGTTTATGCCATTTTACATGCAGCTATCGATGTGACAAAACAAGTACAACTTCAACGGCAGAAAGACGAATTTTTAGGGATAGCAAGCCATGAATTAAAAACACCGGTTACAAGCATTAAAGCCTATACGCAGGTTTTAGAACGCATGATACGTGATGAAGGGGATTCAAAAAAAGCCAATATGGTTAAGCGGATGGACGTACAATTAAACCGGCTGACAGGTTTAATCGGCGATTTACTGGATGTTACAAAAATTCAATCCGGAAAAATGGCTTTCAACCCTGTTAAGTTCAGTTTCGATGTACTCGTGCAAGAAATTGTAGATGAGATGCAACATACAACCACCCAACATGAAATTCTGGTAGATTTAAAAAGCGATGCTGAGGTATATGCTGATAAAGAAAGAATTGGGCAGGTAATGATTAATTTTTTATCAAATGCCATTAAATATTCAAATGATGCTAAACATATAAATGTTAGCAGTTATATTGAAGATAATGAGGTAGTTTTGAGCGTACAGGATTATGGTATAGGAATCCCTAAAGACATGCAGCATTTAGTGTTCGACCAGTTTTACCGTGTTAGCGGAAATTTTCAGCACACTTACCCGGGATTGGGCTTAGGGCTTTACATTTCATCAGAGATCGTAAAAAATGAAGGCGGTAGAATTTGGCTAACAAGTAAGGAAGGAGCGGGCTCTATTTTCTATTTCGCTTTAAAATTGATTGCACCAATCGATTAATTGGTGCAATCCGTAGTTATTCTTTAGGCGCTTTCTTTATCGAATGAACCGGCTGTTCTTCGTTTTCCCTTTGTTTTGCAGGATTGGTTGTTTTTACTGGTTTGTTCGGGGTGCTATCATTGGGTTTTCTAACTGTTTTTTTATCTACAGGCGCTCTTCCTTTTGGCACTTCTTCCTCAAAATTACTTCCTGGTTTATCGCTTTTAACTTTTGGTCCGCTCATAGCTAATAATTGATTTTTATATGATTGAATAGCACAAAGCTTATCAATTATAAATAATAACAAACCTCTATACGTTAAGTTTTGAAATAATTGCAAGGGCAATTCAATCATTCGCTCCTGCGCTCATTCAATATTAATTGTATAGCAAATATTTCTTACGCATAGTTTTGTATGCGCTTAGGCCGGGTTCCCAGCTTGCTCTGATTTCTTGTTCACTTTTGCCGCCAATTATTTGTTTTCTGAAATCCGCTACACCAACGAGGCGTTCAATTGGCATAGTTTGATTGCTTAAGGTCGAATTAAAAAAATCATCTTTTTTTGGTGATGCCTTGTACAATTCGATTAACCAGGATATATTGATTTTTTTTTCCTTTCTCAAAATATTAGTGTCGTAACCTCGCAAATCAATACCGTAACAAACCTGATCTTTAAAAATCGGTGTCTCTGCCATGCCTTTTATCCCGGTTGGTGTATAGGAAAATTTATAAATTCCTTTTAGATAAGGTGCGCCGATAACTGTAAAAGGAAATTGCGTACCACGACCATGGTTTAAATAAATTCCTTCAAACAAGCAAGTACTCGGATATAACAAAATTGCCTGTTGAGTATTTAAATTCGGGGAAGGTTTTACAGGCAATGTATATTCCATACCGTGGTCATAGTTGGCGTTTTTAATGATAGTGATTTTGCACTTCACCTTATCTTTTAACCAACCTTCACCATTAAGCATCTGTGCATATTCTCCAATTGTTAAACCATGTGCCATCGGGATTGGCTGAATGCCAATACCTGATTTAAACTGAGGATCTAAAATCGGTCCATCGATTAAATAACCATTCGGATTGGGGCGATCTAAAATTAAAAGTTCTTTGCCGTTTGCTGCACAAGCTTCCATAACATGTTGCAAAGTATTTATATAGGTGTAAAAACGAACACCCACGTCCTGAATATCAAAAACCATAATATCTATGTCAGCCAAATCTTCTTTAGTTGGCGTGCTGTGTTTGCCATAAAGTGAAACTGCTTTTATGCCTGTTTTTGCATCCAAATCATCATCAACCTTTACTCCGGCACTTGCATTACCTCTAAATCCGTGCTCGGGGCCAAATATTTTCTGGATTGTCACACCGCGTTTCAATAAACTGTCAACAGATGTTGCATTGCCAATAATCGAAGTAGGATTGACAACCATGCCCACACGTTTACCTTTCAGTAACGATAGGTATTTTTCAGTTTGTTCTGCACCTGTTTTGATCGAAACCGGAAGTTTAAGGTTGTCTTTTATTAATGTCTTGTGGTTTGCAGACGTTTTGCTGCCAATTTCCTGTTCCGAAGATTTGGGTGTTTGTCCGCAAGCAGAAATGGCGATTAGGCTTATTAAGGAGAAGGTGATGCATGTTTTCATATAGAAAATAATTTTTGAATCAATTGGGCTAACAACGAAACAATTTAGTGCTTTTTTGATTATTGTTATTTAAGTATTGATTATTTTACTAAACGCTTATTTATTCTCAAAAGTGCCATTTTTAAAAAGGATTTAAGCACTTTTGTCCTAACAAATTTATCAAGTTGAATTTAGAATACTTCATAGCCGGGCGAATTGCCATAAAATCAGAAAGAACATTTTCAAAGCTCATTGTACGCATTGCAATTGCTGGTGTAATGCTGAGTCTGGCGGTTATGATTTTATCAATCGCAATCATAAAAGGCTTTAAAACCGAGATTCAGGATAAAGTTAGGGGGTTTTTAGGCGATATACAAATTACCAGATACGACTTGAATAGTTCTTTCGAGAATTCTCCGTTTGTTTTAGACAAGGAAACGCAGGAGCAGCTGAAAGGGAATAAGAATATCGAATACTATTATCCTTTTGCGACCAAACCGGCTATTATTTCTGCAAATGAAGAAATTGAAGGTATCAATTTTAAAGGGGTTGATAAGACCTATAACTGGGATTATATTAAGCAACACATTATCAGCGGTACCATTATAAATTTTTCTGACAGTACAGTCGCTATGCAGGAACTCTTGATTTCTAAATACACTGCTAATCGGTTAAAATTAAAAACTGGCGATGATTTTATCATGTATTTTGTTCAAAACCAGTTGAGGCCCAGGAAATTTAAAATTGTAGGGGTTTATGATATAGGTGTAGAGGATATTGATAAAGGGTTTGTGTTAGGTAACCTCAATATCATTAAGCGGTTAAATAACTGGAAACCGGGCGAGATCGGCGGAGTTGAAATCAGGATTAATGATTTTAATAAATTAAAAGATTTAGCCGACAGCATATTCGAGGAATTGCCGCAAAATCTACGGTCATACTCTATTAAAGAAAACTTTCAAAATATCTTTACCTGGCTGGGCCTACTTGATGTAAACACAAGCGTCTTACTTATTCTCATGCTCATCGTTGGCGTTATCAATATGATTACTGCCCTTTTAATTATGATATTAGAGCGAACCAATATGATTGGAATGCTCAAGTCATTCGGCGCAAGTAACTGGAGCATAATGAAAATTTTTCTTTACAATGCAGCTTATCTTATTGGAATTGGCTTATTGCTTGGGAATATTTTAGGTGTTGGTTTAGCATTAATCCAGCAATCAACACATATATTTAAGTTAGACCAATCCTCTTATTTTTTAGCATATGCACCGATAGAACTTCATTTCACCGACGTTTTGGTATTAAATGTAGTTACTGTAGTGGTATGTTTAACTGTCTTATTAATACCTTCCTTATTAATTAGTAAAGTATCACCACTAAAAGCCATTCGATTTAAGTAAATTTCGTTAAGAAAACGGATTAAACCGATATCCATTCAGTTCCCTGAACTACAGATACTACTTCAGTTCTGGCTGCGAGGTTTAGGTAAGGGTAAGTAACTTTAGATAAATAAAGACCTGTTGGATGTGCCGGCAATGAAAGTTTTGATGGCTTAAGGTTTATGAGTTCACTTTCGAATTCATCTATGCTTAATTCGCCTTTGCCAACCATTAAAATTTTTCCCATCGTAATGCGAATCATTTTTCCCAGAAAGCGATTGCTGGCAATGTGAAAGCGAAATCTATCACCTTTTGGATTTATAAATAAGCCAGCTTCCATTACGTTGCAAATGGTATGTTCATATTTATCTGGATGTGTACAGAAAGCCTTATAGTCTTTGTATTGCGGCAGAAGTGCGACTACCGCTTTCATTTTGTCAAAATCGAGCTTTTTTAATTGATAGAATGAACTTTGATTACTTAAAAACGGGTCTTTATAAGTATGGATAAAATAATCGTATTTGCGCTGAACAGCATCGAAACGGGCGTGGGGTTTGCCCTCCATCTTAATAATATCAAAAACCGCAATGTTATATGGAAGTGCTTTATTTATAATGTAAAGTAAATCAAAATCAAATTCCTGTTCAATATCAGCATGAAAAAAAAACTGGCTTGCATGTACGTGTGCATCAGTTCTGCCGCACCCTATAATAGGGATGAATGTCTTAAAGATTTTAGCGAGCGTTTGCTCGATAACATCCTGTACACTTTTAACACCGGGCTGCTTCTGCCAACCGCTAAAATACTGGCCCTGGTAGGCGATGTGAAAGAAATACCTCATTTTTTAGCTACAATTTTACGGAAATTTTAGCGCTGGAAATATTAAATCCTAATTTTACCGGATATTTGATAAAATGAACATTACAAATTGTCCTTGCGGAAGCGGATTATCATACAATAATTGTTGCCAGCCTTACCATTTAAAAGCTAAAATCGCTCCAACGGCCGAAGCTTTAATGCGTTCGAGGTACGCTGCTTTTGTAGTTGCCGATGGAGATTATCTCTTTGAAACCACACATGTAAGCAAACGCAGGGGAAATTCGAAAGATGCTTATTTAAAAAGTGCCAGGAATACAAAATGGCTGAAGCTGAACATAGTTGCTGCTGATTTCGATACGGTAGAGTTTAAACCCTTTTATCTAAATAAGAAGTTTCAAACAGAAGTACTTCACGAGAAATCTAGTTTTAGGTTAGAAAATGGAAAATGGTTTTATTTTGATGGCCTGTTTTACTCATAATAAGAAATCTTCTATGTTTTCTGGCGTAATTATTTTCGTTTCTACATTAATGTAGGCATCTAAAAAGGATTTAGGAAATTTTGCCTTTGATTTTGGATTCCATTTAATTTCATAGGCGTTCATTGCGCCATTTCTTTCTTCGATATAATCTATTTCTTGTTGTGCGTGAGTACGCCAGAAATATTGATTGCAATTGATTTGATTATAAGCAAGGAATTTAACTCTTTCACTGATCACAAAATTCTCCCAAAGCGCACCGATGTCTTGTCTTAAACTTGCAGGGCTAAATTGGTTAATAACAGCATTCCTGATGCCGTTGTCGTAAAAATATATTTTTCGGCTCTTTTTTAATTCATTTCTTAGGTTTCTGCTTAAGCTGCCGAGCCTGAATACAATAAATGCTTTTTCTAATAAATCGATATATTTTTCTGTCGTTTGATTATCTAAACCCGTCAATTGACCAAGTTCATGGTAAGAAACCTCATTTCCAACCTGAAATGCTAATGCCTGAATAAGCTTTTCCATTTTGTCAGGTTTTTGAATTTTCTCCCATATTAAAATGTCCTTATATAGATAGCTATCTGATAATTGTTTTAATCTAGGTTCTTCTCCACCCAGGTTGTTTACGATTTCAGGATAATAACCATAAACCAGGCGATGATTTAATAGTCTTTTTTCTGTTAATAATCCATGTTCTTCTACCATTTCTGCAAAAGAAAACGGATATAAATTGTATTCCCATTTTCTGCCGGTTAATGGTTCATTAATGTGATTTGCTAATTCAAAGGCAGATGAGCCTGTTGCGATTACCTTAACATCTTTTAACTGGTCTATGATTAATTTGATAGTTAAGCCGATATTATCAATTCGCTGCGCCTCGTCTATAATTAAGGTTTTTGCCTTGCCTAATAATGATCTTAAAGCTGTTGAAGTTGTATTTGATAGAATTGACCTGATATCCGCATCATCGCCATTCCACCAGATTATAGGAGAAGTAAATTTAGAAGAGAGTTGTTGTAAAAGGGTGCTTTTTCCAACTTGCCTTGGGCCTAACAGAATTATAGCTTTATTGTCTGAAAGATGTTTTTCTACGGAATTTGATATCGCTCTTGAAATCATAATCGCAAAATTAATATAAATTTTGCGAATTTGATCGCAAATTTAATATTAATTTTGCGATTACCATGATATGTAACTTATAAATCTATATCCAAAGTAACTTCTATTTTACCGGAATTGGTTTTATAAACATCTAACGCAACCAAATCTAATCCGGCAATTTCAAATGATTCTTCTTTGGATAACATTAAAAACTTCTCTCTAATTTCGATCAGTAGTGACTTTCTCGAAAATCCGATGGATGAAAATAAAGTGAATGAAGTTGGGTTTAATGATGGATAATCAATTGATACTGTAATTTCATGCTCCGGAATTACAATTTCGTCCGCATCGATAAGGTTTAAAATTTCCTCGTTTGCATTGGCAATATTCACCCAGGGAATAAATCCGCCACCGGCAGTTTTAGCGGCGATTACGTTGAAGGTAACAATGCTAACTAAGTTTTTTGGCGTTTGATTATTATTCTCAGCTGTATTCATATTACAATTTCTTCGCCTCGTTCCAGTAAATGTCCATTTCAGCCAATGTCATATCGGCTAAAGCTTTACCATTTTCTTTAGCTTTATTTTCTAAATATTGAAAGCGTTTGATGAATTTTTTATTGGTTTTCTCTAAGGCATTTTCCGGATTGATATTGATAAAACGGGCATAATTAATCAAAGAAAAAAGTACGTCACCAAACTCAGATTCTGCTTTTTCTACATCGATTGCTGTATTATCTTCAACATTAAATTCGGCTTTAAATTCTTGTAACTCTTCTTCAACCTTTTCCCAGACCTGGTTTTTGTTTTCCCAATCGAAACCAACGCCACGTGCTTTTTCCTGGATACGGGCGGCTTTTACGAGCGCGGGTAAGGAGCCCGGAACGCCTGCTAAAACGGATTTATTGCCCTCTTTAAGTTTGATTTGTTCCCAATTCCGCTTCACGTCTTCTTCGTTTTGAACTTCAACATCACCATAAATGTGCGGGTGCCGGTTAACCAGTTTATCGCAAACCCCGTTTAAAACGTCAACAATATTGAAGTCGTTAGTTTCCGATGCAATTCTTGAATAGAAAACCAAGTGCATCATTACATCGCCTAATTCCTTTTTAATTTCATTTAAATCGCCCTCTAAAATCGCGTCGCTTAACTCGTAAGTTTCCTCTATAGTTAAATGGCGTAAGGTCTCCATGGTCTGTTTTTTATCCCAGGGGCATTGCGTACGCAATGTATCTAAAACGGTAAGTAAGCGGTTAAAAGCATCGGCAGGGTTATTTGCTGCGGCTGGAATCGGGTTATTCGGCATCTTGTGTTGTTTATCGAACGCTAAAATAACAAACCCAGGCGATTAAGAAAAATTGAAAAGGAACTCTGAACCATAAATATTTGAAGCCTGGTCCTGGTTTATACAAATCCTCATAATTAATCTGATGTTTTGCAGCGTATATATTGGCAGGGAGAATGGCGCAAAAGAAAATAATTAAAGCAATGCCGGTGTACCAGCGTGTACTTTCTATCCCTAAACCAATCGCGAAAAGAATTTCCAAAACGCCGGTGAACAATACGATTTCAACTTTCTTTGGAATAAAAAGCGGAATCATTGCAGCCATAGACGTTTTAAACTTAAAATGACCAATCGCAGTGAAAAGTAACATCACGCCCATTGCGATGTTGCCGGCGAAAATGTTTCCTTTATCAAACGTAGTGTGACTACCAAAAGCTAATAAGGCTACATAGACAATAAGTAAAACGAATAGGGGTTTCATGATTTGAAATTACAATCTTTAAACGGTAAAGCGATTATGTTTGAACGCCTGACCGGAAAATTTGTTTTCTCGTGTTGCCTGAATTCAATAAATCTACCTGCAGCGGGAAATGTAAGATTTGTATTTTGAACCTGTTAAAAAGATAAGCTTAGTCATTTCTGTTCTTCTTAGATTTCTTACATTGTTCAACAATTTTCTGATTCCAGGTCAGCATTAATAAAAAAGCCATATTTCGATGCGCTTTTAATAAGTCGCTATTACCGTACAAATTTAGAACTTTTCTTCTTTTTTCAGGAAGGGAGGATGAACGATGGCCGAATTACCGGTTCGGTAGCGGATTTGAAATGCTTTTTCCCGAAACAAAAAAACGTTTCTCAGAAAAATGTTTCGGGTTGGAGAAACAATTTATGGAGAAACAAAAAAAAGTTTCTCGTAATTTTGTTTCTCGGATGGCGTATTTATCTTTTTTAGGAATTATGCCGGGAAATCCAATTTGGGCCTTACATCTTCCATTTTTTACTATTTTTGATCTATGAAATTCCATCATTTACTTTTGTTTGCTTTTGTCGCGTTTGTTACATCATGCAAGCAGGAAAAAAAAGTGCATCATTATATAAAATTTAATAATACGGGAGCGCTATACCAATTCTTAAAATGGTCGCCTGAAAGTCGTTTTCCTTTAATTAGTGCACATCGTGGTGGTCCAATGCCCGGTTTCCCTGAAAATTGCATCGAGACTTTCGATAATGCGACAACTTATAATCCAATGATTATTGAATTTGATATCGCCTATAGTAAAGACTCGGTATTGGTTGTAATGCATGATGATAAACTCGACAGAACCTCTACTGGTAAAGGTGAAATAGGAAACTATACTTATGAAGAACTGAAAGCCTTTAATTTGAAAGATACCGAAGGTGAAGAGACAAAATTTAAAATACCGACCTTAGATAGCGTTTTAAGCTGGAGCAAAGGAAAAGTATTGCTTACAATCGATTTAAAAAAAGGCGTTTCTTATGCCAAAGTCGTTGAAAAGGTTAGGCAATATAAGGTGGAAAGTAATTCAATTATCATTACCTATACAGCAAATCAAGCCCGGGATGTTCATCGTCTGGCTCCGGACCTAATGATTTCCGCTTCAGTTCAAAAAACATCAGACCTAAAAAGACTGAATAATTTGGGTATTCCAAATGATAGAATAGTAGCATTCGTAGGTGTAAGTGCACCAGAAAAGGAATTGTATAAGTTTCTTCATGAGAGGGGAATTACAACGATTTTAGGCACGATGGGTAATATTGATAAGAGTGCAATTGCAAGTCCATCGAAAAATGTATATTATCATCTGGTTAATAACGGTGCTGACATTTTATCCGGAGATAATTTACCGCAGACTGCGGCAGAACTGGATAAATTCAGGTATAATAAGAAGTTGAGTTCCCCTTATATTAATTAACAATATGAGCATTTCAGTTAGAAATCTGTCTAAGCATTATGATAAACAAAAGGCGGTTGATTCAATTAGTTTTGAAGCGAAGCCCGGCCGTATTTTAGGTTTTTTAGGTCCAAACGGAGCTGGAAAATCAACCACAATGCGTATGCTTACGGGATATTTAAAACCCACATCAGGTGAAGCCGAAATAGTAAGTAAGAATATCATAACACACGCGCTTGAAGTAAAAAATCACATCGGTTATTTACCTGAAAATACGCCGCTTTACACGGATATGTACGTCAAAGAATTTCTAAGCTTCGTAGGACAAACTTACCAGTTGAAAAATTTATCAAAGCGGATAGCCGAAGTAATTGAATTAGTCGGTTTGACGCCAGAACAGCATAAAAAAATAGGAATGCTATCCAAAGGTTACCGGCAAAGAGTCGGTTTGGCCCAAGCCATTATACATAATCCCGACGTTTTAATTTTAGATGAACCAACCTCTGGTTTAGACCCAAACCAATTGGTTGATATCAGGGCTTTAATCACAGAACTGGGTAGAAATAAAACTGTTATCATTTCAACTCATATCATGCAGGAAGTTGAAGCCATTTGTGATGATATCATTATTATTAATAAGGGTAAAATAGTAGCTAGCGATTCTTTAATGGGCATTAAAAAAGCCAATAATGATAGTCCGTTAGAAGATATTTTTAGGAAATTTACGGTATAACCATGTTCAAAATACAAGTTATTTTAATAGCTGCAATTTTATCTTTATCCTTGCCTACACTAGGACAGAACACTAAATTAGGCATTGGCGCGGACCTGGGCTTTCCATCAGGCAATTTTTCGGGTCTCTCGTCAGTGGGTGCAGGAGCCTCTTTAAAGGCTGAATTTATCGTTTCGAATGAATTTTTATTCACTCTGAATGCCGGGGTAATTAATTTTTTTGGGAGGAAAAATCAATTATTAAATATTCGGGACTTGACTTATGCGCCCTTAAAAGCGGGTTTAAAGTATCAGCTTAGTGAAACTTTTTACGCAGAAGGACAATTAGGTGCTGCTATGCCTTTAAATGATGGACAAAAAACGCTTTTTGCATGGTCGCCTGGCATAGGAAACTTATTCAATCTACCGGGCAGAAACATGCTCGATTTAGGCATCAGATATGAAGGCTGGACAGGAAAGAATGAAAGCCTTACATTTTTGAACCGTTCGAATACGAAGGGTTTTATCGGAATAAGATTCGCCTACGTTTTCGGGCTGTAGCGTACAATTAAGTATATGAGAATATGAATTTTTATCGTTCAAATATCATTATCTTCGGCATTTAAATCCTATGTACGCAATATTCAAACGCGAATTATTTAGTTTTTTGAGTTCGATGGTCGCTTATATTACCATCGGGATTTTCCTGTTGGTTTCGGGCCTTTTACTTTGGTTCTTCCCTGATACTTCTGTTTTGGATTACGGTTATGCAGAGCTAAGCGGTTTTTTCAGCCTGGTTCCATATCTTTTTATGTTTCTGATTCCAGCTGTTACTATGCGTTCTTTTGCTGAAGAAAGAAAAGAAGGAACTTACGAACTATTAATTACTAAACCCGTAACACTTTGGCAAATTGTTTCAGCAAAATATTTAGCCTGTTTAGTACTTATGCTTTTTTCCCTTATTCCGACCCTGATCTATTATTATTCCCTTTCTAAATTGGGTTTTCCTGAAGGAAATATAGATTCTGGCGCAGTAATCGGATCTTATATTGGCTTGTTTTTGTTGGGTTCTGCATTCATATCAATCGGTATTTTTGCTTCCGCATTAACTAAAAATCAAATTATTGCATTTGCAGTTGCTGCAGCTTTATGTGGATTTGCATTTCTGGGTTTTGATTACAGCAGCCAAATCGTAACTATGCAGAATTTTGAAACTACAATAGCTTCGCTGGGCATTAATCAACATTACCAGTCCATCAGTCGTGGTGTTTTGGATACCCGTGATTTGATTTATTTTGTGAGTTTTTGTGTAATCTTTTTATTGTCGACAAAACTGGTAATCGAGGGGAAGAAATGAGAAACCGATGGATTAAAATTATTATCGTTATAACGGCTTTGCTATTTGTAAATATCGCTGGGCAATATATTTTCCATCGGTTTGATTTTACTGCTGATAAGCGTTTTACTTTAAACGATAAAACAAAGAAACTACTTGAAAATGCAGAAAAGCCAATAACCATAACTGTTTTTCTTGATGGAACCCTCCCCGCTGCATTTAAACGCTTACAGTTATCGGTTAAAGATTTATTAACGGATTATAAGGCCTATTCCAAAGCCGGTTTCAACGTGGTATATGTAGATCCTTTGGCTGGCTTAAATCCTGCAGACCAGGATACTGTAATAAATAACCTCTACCTGCAGGGAATTGAGGCGACTAACCTTAGTGTGAAAACAGAAAGTGGCTTAACGCAGAAACTTGTTTTTCCGATGGCGATGATCGAGAGTGATGGCAGGCAAATGCCCGTTAAACTTTTACAGAACCTCGATGCTGGTGGTAGTTATGAAGATAATATCAACCGCTCTATAGAAAATCTGGAATATACTTTTACTTCTGGTATTAAAAAAGTTATGTCAGGAAATAATCCGCGAATTGGTTTTACGGAGTCCAATGGCGAGCCATCAGATTTACAGCTTTATGATGCCATGCATACGCTTGCCAACAGTTACGAAGTGGGCAGGGTAGATTTGAACACAATAGACCAATCGGGTCTGGATAAATTAAAACTTATAATAATTATAAAGCCTCAAACCGCGTTTTCGGAAGCGGAAAAGTATAAAATCAATTATTTTGTAATGAACGGGGGGCGGGTACTCTGGAGTATCGACCAGGTGTCTGCAGAATTAGATAGTCTAAGAGGAAAAAGTCAGATGGTTCTTAACAGAAATTTAAATCTCGACGACATGCTCTTTATGTATGGCGCAAGAATTAATTATAACATCATAGCCGATAAAAACTCAGCAGAAATCCCTGTTAGTACGGGTGTGGCAGGCGGACAGCCACAACTTCAGCTTGTTCCCTGGATTTATTATCCAATTTTGCTGCCCGATACAGCAGCAAGCCTCGTTAAAAATTTAGATGGCGTCAAAGGCGAGTTTCCAAGTACAGTAGATACCATCGGTTCAAGAAATGTTAATAAAACGTATATTCTGACAACGTCTAACTTTAATAAGGTGTTTAATACACCTAAGTTATTTTCTTTACAAATGGCTGCAGAACAAACAGAGCCGAAAAGCTTTCAAAATCCCTTACAAAGTGGTGGTGTTTTGCTTGAAGGAAATTTTCCTTCTGTATTTGCCGGACGGCCTCTTCCTGCAGGAATTTCCAAACCCTATAGCCATATTTCTAGCAGTAGGCCTGCGAAAATGGTAGTAATAGGTGATGGTGATGTTTTCATCAATCAGGTAATAGCAAAGGATAATTCGCCATTACCTCTGGGTTTCGACCGGTATACGCAGCGAATTTATGGTAATAAAGCGCTACTGCTAAACATTGCAGATTATTTTACGGATGATGATAATCTAATTGTTTTAAGAAATAAAGATGTTAAAATAAGACTATTGGATAAAGCCAAAGTTAAAATTGATAAAACGAAGTGGCAAATTGTAAATATTGTTTTACCGTTATTATTGTTAATATTATTTGCAATTTTTCAACATTATCACCGTAAGTACAAGTACGCTAAATAATTTTTCTATTTTTGAAGAAGACTAATTGATATCATGAGATTTATTGTATCCACATCAACTTTATTAAAACACTTGCAAACGGTAAATGGTGCATCCAGCAGCAGTACCGTTTTACCTATATTAGAAAATTTTCTTTTTGAAATTAAAGACGGTAATTTAACCATCTCAGCAACTGATTTACAAACCAGTATGACAACAGCACTAGCTGTAGAGTCGAAAGAAGAAGGTAAAGTAGCTGTACCGTCTAAAATTTTATTAGATACTCTTAAAACATTACCGGATCAGCCAATTGCTTTTAATATTGATGATACAACCTTCGCAATAGAAATTAGTGCTGGCGATGGTAAATATAAGCTAAGTGGCGAAAATGGAGATGACTTTCCTAAAATCCCTGTTGTAGAAAACGCATCATCTGTAAATCTTCCGGCTTCAGTTTTAACAGAAGCGATTACAAAGACAATTTTTGCAGTTAGCAATGACGAGCTTAGACCGGCGATGACTGGTGTTTTCTGCCAATTATCACCTCAGCATATTACTTTCGTAGCAACCGACGCACACAAATTAGTTCGCTATCGCCGCATGGATAGCAAGGCTGATAAGGCAACCTCGTTTATTCTACCTAAAAAAGCTTTAACTCTTTTAAAAGCCGCGCTACCTTCAAATGATATTAACGTATCAGTTGATTACAATGCAACCAGTGCATTTTTTAAATTCGAAAACATAAATTTAGTGTGTCGTTTAATAGACGAACGCTATCCTGATTATGAAGCGGTAATTCCGCAGAATAATCCAAACAAATTGGTTATCGACAGAGGTTTGTTTTTAAATACGCTGCGCAGGGTAGTTATTTTTGCTAATAAAACAACCCATCAGGTACGATTAAAAATTAACGGCAGCGAACTGAATATTTCATCGGAGGATTTAGATTTTGCTAATGAAGCACATGAGCGTTTAAGTTGTCAATATGATGGTGAAGACCTGGAAATCGGTTTCAACGCCCGTTTTTTAATTGAAATGCTGAGTAATTTAAGTGGAGATGAAATAACGTTAGAACTTTCTACTCCAAACAGGGCAGGACTTTTAATTCCTCAAACCAACGATGAACATGAAGATGTATTAATGCTGGTGATGCCTGTAATGCTCAACAATAGTTATTAATCTACTAGATTATTAGTTTTTTTTAAAAATGGCTTGGTTTTTGACCGAGCCATTTTTGTTTATATCAAATACAACCATCTATGAGAACCTCTACAATTTCTGTATTATTAATTTGTTCTATTGCATTTTTTTCTTGCAATGAAAAGGAACCTGATGCTATTGTTAAGGGGCAGGCGAAAATTAAAGTTGTTAATGCCATACAAGGCGATACGAAGCAGAATGTGTATCTTGATAATGAAAAGGTAACCAATAACGCGCTTTCTTTTGGGGAAACCAGTGAGTACATAAAAATTTTATCAGGCTCCAGAACCCTTACTTTTACAGATACAAATAATTTAAATACAAATACGAATTTCAATTTTGTACCCGCGCTAACGTATAGCACCTTTCTTGTATCCGATAGAAACGGAAATAGAGAAATACTAAATTATGAAGATAATTTAAGTACCTCAGATATGGCCAGTGCTAAAATAAGATTCATAAATTTAACACCCTATTTCACTACAGGCGTTAATGTAAGCATACAAACAGGTTCACCATTTGTAAACGCATTACTTTTTAAAGAATCCTCTAATTATTATACGTTAGAAGCAGGCGCAGATCTAAAATACAACGTTGTTGGTTCAGGAAATATCAAAACGATATTGGCAAGCGAGTTGTCGCCGGGAAAAATATATTCAGTTTGGTTTAGTGGTTTAACCTCCGCAAACTTGCAGGCGCATTTAATCGTAGACAATTAGAAGCTGGGATTTTCGTTCATTTAAAAATACAAAGACTATCTTTGTTGTACCCATTATAAATCTGTATGAAAGTCAGGCTGTTTCCACTTTTTAAAATTTTGTTGTTAATGGCAATCGCTTTTTTGGTCACATCTTGTGCTAAAAGCGATAACCAGGATTTAGATACCAAGGTCAGATTTATAAACGTCATAGACGAAAAACCACAGGATTTCTATTTAAACAATGTTAAATCTGCAACAAGCATATCTTATAACGGTAACAGCGATTACATTGTTCCGGCCGGGGATAAAGAATATACAATTTTCGCAAAAAACACTGGCAGTCAATCTGTAAGTGATTCCTTGAAATACTTTTTTTCTGTAGGCAGAAACTATTCTGTTTATTATCATAAAAAGTCTGAGAAGGATTCTGTACTACATATCCTGGAAGATAATTTAACGCCCGATACAGCTAATGCAAGGCTTTTTTTCATAAACCTTGGGCACACGCTCAATTCAAGGGTTAGTATCAAAAATGAAAATTCAAATCCAGTAAATCTTACCCTGGCAAACGGTGAAAATTCTGGTTATATAAAAATACCTGTAGGGAAAAATTCCAAGTTATATTTCAATCTTATTGACTCTGCCCAGGTAATTGACACCATTTCTTACACTAATTTTTTCAAGGGTAAAACTTATACCATTATAATTGATGGTGTAAACAAGGGCGCTAATAAAGGAAAACTCAGGGAGCGTTTGATTGTAAATAATTAATTCAGAATAATCTTCTAATCAATTAGATATTCCTACTTTTGTCCAAAATTATATAAATGGAAATATTACAACAGCTTTGGGATTTTATTGCCCACATAGATGTTCACTTAGCGGAGATCATCCGCGATTACCAGACCTGGACTTACTTGATATTATTTTTAATTATTTTTGCTGAAACTGGTTTCGTAGTTACGCCTTTCTTACCTGGAGATTCTTTACTTTTTGCTGCAGGAGCATTAATCGCAGGTGGTAACACAGGTTTAAACATCTGGCTGATGTTAGTAATTTTGATTGTAGCAGCTATAGCAGGAAATACGCTCAATTATAAGCTTGGAACTGTTCTGGGCTCAGGTGTTTTTAAGGAAGAAAACAAAATTTTAAAACTTAAATATTACCACCAATCTCACGAATTTTTTGAGAAGCATGGTGGTAAAGCAATTATGTTAAGTCGTTTTTTACCCATTTTCAGAACGATTGCTCCGTTTGTTGCAGGTATTGCTAAAATGCCTTTTGGCCGTTTTACCTATTATAATATCCTCGGTGGTGTAGCATGGATTGTTGCCTTGTTATTAGGCGGTTATTTGTTGGGTCAAATTCCGGTTATCAAGAACAATTTTGAGTTGGTGATATTGTTTATTGCTGTAGTAACCTTTGTTCCTGCAGTCTGGGCAGCTGTTAAAAGCAGGATGCAGCCTAAAAAGATTGAAGAAATTATTGAGGGAGGCGAATCAAAATAATAAAAGCGGGCCGAGTTCCCGCTTTTATCATAACTCCCTTCCAATCGGGATTCCCCTCTGGTATTTCTTTTCCAAATCGTCTTTTATCTTCATTTCATCAGGACTCAAGTCAATTTTAATTAGATTTTTAAGTTCCGGCTGACCAGCATCTACCCAAGCCGAATACCAGAATGAACCTATTTCTGAAATAGCAGAACGCATTTGTTTTTCTACCATCCGATTCATCTTATCATGATAGGCCGTTGAATAAGCTAGGGAGTATTGCTTCAAAATCACATTATTTCTTTCAGAAAAACTATATTTTCTGTCGGAAGGGAAGATAGCTGACAATTGTGCCTCAAATGTTAAAACCGTGTCGACCAGACTGTGTGTATGCTTTAGTATTTTCCAGGCCTCTTTTAGTGGGTTCTCTATGTAATTCGCCTTGCCCACAATAAAGTTATAGTTAGTGGAAAATAGCTCTGGCAAACGACTTTCCCAAAAAGCGTGGATGCCAACCTGGTTGGTTAATTGTCCGTTGTGATTACTTGTGGTATGCAAGGGAACGTGTGCGTCGCCGATGTAATGCCCCAGATCTGCTGAATATTTTAAAATTTTTATTGAATCACGCGTTGAAAAAGCTTTAACTAAACTAAAATAAGTTCGTTGAATCTGCCAGGGTACAATACCATTTGCGTTTAAATGCTTAATGCCATATTTAGCTAAAGCGTCGTTCCATTTTTCCGGAATACTGTCAATACACTTTTCATAGTTTTCTACATCAAGATAATGTCGTGGTGCTTCTAACGTATCGGCATAACGGCGTTTGTCGGGGTCGACAGCATGTTCGGTAATGTATTTCAGGTTCTTTTTATAAAAGCCAATCATATTAGAAGGCAGGGTAAAAATAGCCAGGTTATTAATCCTTTGGTGTGCAAAGAACCCCCAGGAGGTACAAAAAAAAAAAGGGATGATTAACGCAAGCAAAATCGTTAATCTTTTCATACCGAAAGATAATGAATTTACTTGAGATTTCCGTTTAGCTCATTTTAAGATACGGGAATTATCCCTTTCTTAGTGATCGTAAATTTATCAAATGCAGAATGGATTTTACAGCTTAAGGATATTACTTGTTTAATCCATGGTTGCAGTTAATTGTTTGGGGCATAGGTTACAACATCAATACCAACGCCATTTGGGTCTTCAATGGCGAAATGCCGATCTCCCCATGATTCATTTCTAATGTCGATCTTCATTTCAATGTTCTTCTTTTTGAAAAACTTATAAATTTCATCTACATTGTCGACTTCGATAGTTAAGTACATTCCTTGCCCCTGGAAAGGCTTATGAAAAAGCGGCTGCTGGCTCGGATGGTTCGGAAGGAGGAAACTGATCTCTGATTTTTTGTCAGGAGAATGGAGTAGAAGATAAAATTCATTCTCAAATGTTACTCCGAAATTAAAAAGCGATGTATAGAATGCTTTACTTTCTGAGATTTTTTCTGTTACAATACCTGCATTTAATTTCATAACTGGTGTTTTATTTGTGTTTAACTTTTGCTGTGAAAATACATCAAGTGCTATTGCAGACAACAGCATAATTATTAAGTGTTTTTTCATTTTTCGATTTCTTTCAATCAAAATTGAGGAAATCATGTGGATTCGAATTGTAAAAATCGGACGAATTATCTACCAAGGGCTTTGTTTGGCGTTGTGCCGTAAAAATTCTTAAAATTTTTAATAAAATGAGCCTGGTCATAATATCCTTGCTCCAAAAAAAGCTTGTTAAATTTTAAGCTTTGAGCAGATGGCTTTGCTTTTAATATGTTTTGGAATCTAACCACTTGACTGAAGGTTTTCTGACTGTCACCGATATAAAATTCAAATAATCTGCGTAGTTGTCTATTGCTCAGACCTACGTCAATATCATTTTCGACATTTAGTACACCAAAATTATCTAAAATAATATTGATGGCGTTGTCAATGCGGGAATCATGTTTCAGCGTGATGGTCCGTAAGTGATTGATAAGGAACTGATCAAGTTTAGATTGAATTTGGTTAATTGTCGTAGCAAGCGAAAAATTGTTTTCAATGAACTTTGCAACAGCCGGAACAACTGTATCCAGCTCTAAAAAGCGATTACTTAACTCACCTGCATTTATGCCAAACAGCATTGGAAACATCGTTGGAAGAAATCTAATACCAATGTATTGAAATGAGTTTTCTAAGGCAAATTCAGTATACTTTTTGCAAAACCCCATTATAAAACTGTCCTTGGGATGATTTAAATCGAAGAATATATCGATGCATCCATCTGCCACCACCTTGTAATTGAATTGTTGGTCGAGTTTCCTGCGGGTTTTTAGCTCCCAATAACAGTAAATGTAAGGTTGGAGGGATATATCCGGTGATAACTCCAGATAGGTCACAACCTCTCCCCAATGTGTTACCGCAGGCTGAATAGGGGTATAAAGATCTCGAATGTTTATCTTGTTTTTCAAAATGGGTCAATTGATTTCAATTTTAGCGAGTTTAAATTTCGTAAATTTGAATCAAAAAATAATGTAACTGGAATTGTCCTGTTCCATTTTAACATAAACATATTACAAATGGCGACTATTGCGTGTCAACGTTGAAGTCAGAATAAAAATCCAAAAATTTCTTCGCATCGGTTGAAAGGGCCGTTCAACTAAAATTTATCTTCATGGTTAATCGAAGCCATTATGGTGGTATTGCTTTTAGGATTCAACAAAGTTGATAACCTATTTCTTCAACGCTTTCCTAACTTCGGGTGCAATTTGTGTTCCAAAAATCTCTATAGATTTCATCATTGCTGCATGTGATGGTCCACCAACATCCATGTGTGCGGAGAAACGCGTTAAGCCAAAAGTTTCTTCCATGGCTAAGATTTTATCCACCGATTCATTTGCATCACCAATAATTAACGCACCGTTGCTGCTTCTACCTGCCTCAAACTGATTCCTTTGAAACGGAGCCCAGCCACGAGTTTTACCTATCCGGTTCATTTGTGCTGAATATAAGGGGAAATAATAATCAGAAACTTCCTGACTGTTTTCGCCAAACAGCGAGTGCATGTGTACGCCAACTTCGAATTTATTCATATCATGACCATATGCCTGATAAACTTTCTTATAATAATCGAAGAGTGGTTTAAATTGATTTGGTTGTCCGCCGATGATGGCAAACATGACTGGTAAACCCAACCTTCCGGCCCGTTCAACTGATTCCGGTGTTCCGCCAACGGCTACCCAGATTTTTAAATTATCGTTTACCGCACGAGGCAAAACTTCCTGGTTAACCAATTCCGGGCGGAATTTGCCTTTCCAGGTTATTTTTGGTTGTTTATTGATTTTTAACAACAATTCTAACTTTTCTTCATAGAGTTCATCGTAATCCTGAAGGTTATAACCAAATAGTGGAAAAGATTCGATAAAGCTTCCGCGACCAGCCATTAACTCGGCTCTTCCGTTCGAGATTAAATCAATGGTGGCGAAATTTTGATAGAGTTTTACCGGATCTGATGAACTTAAAACCGATACCGCGCTGCTTAATTTAATGGTTTTGGTAACGGTTGCTGCGGCTGCCAGAATAATTTCAGGACTAGAAACCGCATAATCCGGACGATGGTGTTCGCCAATGCCGTAGAAATCTAATCCTACTTCATCCATGAGTTTGATTTCTTCTATAATTTCCTGAAGTCTTTGCTGAGCGGGCTGAATTTCTCCTTTTGCATTAACCTGCAAATCGCCGAACATACCGATACCTAATTCCATAACTGATAAATTTATATGACAAAGTTAACAGGTTGGAAGGATAGAATTTTTGATGTATGGTAAGAAAATTAAGAGTTTAATTACAAATAAGAAAAAGCTTTACCACCTAAGAAATATAAGCTTCATAGAAGTGCGGTAGACTTGAATTTCTTAAATGCCTTATATGGTAAAATTAAAAATGGTTCTGAACCTGTTAAGAATGCCTACATAACTTCAAATCATCGGACTTCTGTCCTCCGACTTCGGACTTACTCTATCTTCTTACCTTTCATTGCCGTCGAAATCGCTGCATCCATTACGCGTTCCGCAAATGGGCGGGTAAATTCATTCAACTCGTCGGCTTTTTTCAAAATGGTATCTTTTTCCTGTGAGGCCAAAGCGGTTTTTAATGCTTCAATATGAATTTTTGTTTCAGAAATTTCTTCGGTAGTTAAATGTTCAGCATGTTTTTCGATGAAGCGCTCAGCAGTATAAAGCAGTTGTTCACCCTCACTGCGAGCCTCGATTAACATCCTTTGTTCGACATCACTTTTTGCATGTTCGATACTGTCTAAAAGCATTTTTTCCACGGTATCATCGCTCAAGCCATAGCTTGGTGTAATTTCAATTTCCTGTTTCACGCCCGAACGTAGTTCAATAGCCTGAACAGTTAAAATTCCGTCTGCATTTAACAAAAAGTTAATATCTACTTTTGGCAAGCCCGCCGGCATTGCCGGAATGCCTTTTAAGTCAAATTCTGCAAGCTTACGGTTCTCTTTTACCAAATCACGTTCACCCTGGTAAACCGAAATTTTCATGTTCACCTGTCCATCAACAGAAGTTGTATACTGGCGGCCAGCTTTAGTTGGCACCTTGCTGTTACGGGCAATAATTACGTCCATTAAGCCGCCCATGGTTTCGATACCTAGTGATAGTGGTGTAACATCGAGCAATAGAATGTCAGAACGGTTTCCAGCCAGAACATCTGCCTGAATCGCGGCCCCTAAGGCAACAACTTCATCAGGATTGATATTGTCTTGCGGTTTTTTACCAAAGAAATTTTCGACAGCTTGTTTAACAAAAGGGGTGCGGGTAGAGCCGCCAACTAAAATCACTTCATCAACATCAGCTGCGGTTAAATCTGCATCCTTTAATGCGTTTTTACAAGCCGTAATGGTTTCTTCAACCTTTGCACTAATCAATTGCTCAAACGTTTGCTTATCCAACGTACACCAGATTCCACCAACTTGTTCGTTGTACAAATTCTGGCTGGAAAGTGCTTTTTTAGCTGCTTCAGCCTGTAAGCGTAAGGTTTGCATTAAAATCGTATCTGACGCAACAGTAGCCAAATCAAGGTTGTTTTTTTCAAACCAATAATTTAAAATCGCACGGTCAAAATCATCACCACCTAAATAGGTGTTACCATTTGTGGCTAAAACCTCAAAAATTCCATTTTGGATTTGAAGGATAGATACATCGAAAGTTCCGCCACCTAAATCGTAAACCGCTATGGTTTTTTGCTGCGTAGGGTCTAAACCAATTCCATAAGCCAAACTGGCTGCGGTAGGCTCGTTTACAATACGCATTACATCTAAGCCGGCAAGTTTCCCCGCATCACGGGTGGCTTGGCGCTGACTATCATTGAAATAAGCTGGGACCGTAATCACAGCACGGTTCACAGGTGTTTTTAAAGCGTGTTCCGCTCTTGCTTTAAGTTCTTTTAAAATCTCGGCAGATAGTTCTATTGGCGTATAAAACCGATCGCCAGCCTGAATTTTTACAAGGGCATCGGAATCATCGTCAATAATTTTGTAGGAGAAAATATCCTTGTGTTCGGCAACATCTTTATAAGAGCGTCCAAGCAGTCGTTTAACAGAAAAAATAGTGTTTGCAGGGTCTGTAGTTAAGAATTCTTTTGCTTCATTACCGACAACTGCTTCATTCTGGCTGTTGAAATACACAACCGACGGCACCAACAAACCCTTGCCGGCATCGTTAATTACCTGTGGGTTTTTATCGGGATTGATGAAAGCGACCAGGCTGTTGGTGGTACCTAAATCTATTCCAACTATAATTTCTTCCTTCTGAAACGAACCCGTAGCAAGGTTAATTGATATTTTTGCCATGCCTCAAATTTACGGAGATTGTTGCAATGTTTTGGGTTTGAAATGTTTTAATGTTGTAAAGAAAATCTGGATTCGAGTGTTGGAATTACAACGATAGCATATCGAAATACGGTTTCCATAAGGGTTATTAACAAAGAGGAGGAGTTGAGGGCAGAAAACACACCCAGCCCCAATGTCGTTAACTTAAGCTTTATAGTTATCCGTGTGAGGGGTAATTTATTTTATAAAATTAATATTAGAGCCGTACAATCCATTTCTTTTGTCATACCACTATAGTCTTGCCTCGGCTCGCCGCCGCCGGAGGACTCTTTCTTTTTGGCATCAAAAAGAAACAAAAAATGCCGGCTGAAAATTTTTCTTTTGAAGCCAATTCTGCGGCCGGAACAGTGCAGCCCGAAAAATTTGTTAGGCCGGATTTGCGGAGAACGGGGATAATGTGCTATGGCCTAGCTGGATGGAAATTCGAATTGCTTAAATATTGATTAATAGTAATTTGTGATATAACATCAAGGGCAGCTTGTCGAAGATCATTTACTCGGAAACAACACAATACTTGTCCTTCGATAGAATGACAAGTATTGTGTTGTCTGCTTAAGTTAATGACATTGCCCCGGCCCCTCCTTAGAATAAGGAGGGGAGCTGGACATTGCTATTGAACTCGTTGAAATCCTCGATTCTGTCCATTTTTATCAAAGAAAAAGTGGAAATCCTGTCTGGTTTAGCAAACCATATCCTCGGACTTCGGTCTAAAGACTTCTGACTATCTTTTATTCTTCGCTTCAATCCAAAGCGACATATACTTTGTGCTTTGCACCGTGTGATGGTTTAAAATTTGTCCAATAAAATTGTTTTGGCGATGTGCCGTTAAATCTAAATTTTCAACCGTAGCAATAAACCCGTTAGCGAAGTGCGAAGCCGAATACCGCTCGTTAATAATCCGAACGCCGTTTTTTTGGGCAGTAAGCCAGGCAGATTTATCCTGATACAATTCAGCTGCTCTTTCAACGAAAGCAGTCAAATCGTCTTCAATTAAACCATTCCAGTCCAGTGCGCCTTTCATTGCTTCCGCGCCTACTGAAGTCGTAACAGAGGGGGTGCCAACCTGCATGGCATCAATAAATTTGCCTTTTACACCAGCACCAAACTGAATAGGGGCGAGTAAAATTTTGTGCTTAGCAATCGTTTCTTGTGCCTCAAGCGCCCTTCCCCGAATAAAAAACCGTTCGTTTTTGTTATCCAATTGTAGCACTTTTTGAGTAGCATAAGAACCGTAAATATTCAAATTTACCCCAGGTAATTTTTTCCTTAATGATGGCCAGATTTTAGTTTTTAGAATCTGAACGGTGTTCCAATTAGGCTCATGCAAAAAGTTGCCAATAAAAACAAAATCTGAACGTTCTTCAAAAGGAATCCAGTTTTTAATCGCTTCTTTCGTGATTTCTTTTTCTAAAAATGGAAGATAGTAAAGCATGGACGCGTCGATTTTAAATATTTCCACCAGGATTTTCATCTCCACTTCAGAAATAATTAACGATAAGTCGCAACGTAAAACAGAAGCGATTTCCCGCTTTGCGGTATCCGAAAACAAATCAACCTCGGTCTGTTGGTTATTGCTTTGCTGGCGGGCGCTACGCAGGCAATGTAAATCTTCTGTGTCTAAAATTCTAAGCGCATCAGGACATTCCTGCTGAACCCGCCAGCCGTACTGCTCTTCTACCATAAAGCGGTCGAAAAGCACAATTTGTGGATTTAAATTTTTTAAAAATGAATTAAAGCTTTCGTCATTGAGTTGTATTTCTTGCTCAACCACGCCAGTTCCGGAGAAATCATGGCTAAAATCACTTTTCGATGCCGCCGAGGCAAAAGTAATGTCATAACCATTTTGCAAAAATAAATCGACCAATTGAATCATCCTTGTACCCGCTGCCGAAGATGTGGGTTCGGGCCAAACCAATCCAATAATCAATATTTTTTTTGCGTTCATCATTTAAAATTTGTGCAAAATAAAGGTTTTTATTGGGGTTGAATAATTTCCTCCAGATTTAAATGGATAAGGTCCGCAGATGTATATTAGATATAAAAATCCATTTCAATCTGCGGTTTAAATCTGTGTCTATCTGGCGGAAATTCTTATTTTTGCAGCTCAATTACATCACCACATGTTAGGATTAAAATTATTAACAGACCCACGTTGGGCCAATATTGCGGAATCGAATTTGGAAGAAATTTTATCTGACCATGCCTGGTGTGAACAAAAAGCGGCGTCAAACGCGATTACTTTAATTACTCAAAATTCTGAACACCAGGATTTGGTTGATGAATTAACGGCTATTGCAATAGAAGAAATGCAGCATTTTCAAATGGTAATTGATATCATTAAGCAACGCGGCTATACTTTGACTCGTGAGCGAAAAGATGATTACGTTGGTCGTTTGGTAAAGTTCAGCAAAAAAGATGGAAGCAGAAACCAGGCTTTTATCGACAGACTTTTATTTGCCGCAATGATTGAGGCCAGAAGTTGCGAACGTTTTCGCGTGCTCTCTCAGAATATTAAGGATGAAGCGCTGGCGAAATTCTACCATGAGCTTATGGTTTCAGAGGCCGGACATTACACTACTTTCCTAAATTTTGCCCGTAAATATAGTACTGATGTGGATGTAGATAAACGCTGGAAAGAATGGTTGGAATTTGAAGGCGATTTAATTCAAAGTTTCGGAACGAAAGAGGCGATACATGGTTAAACCCCCAAACCCCCTGAAGGGGGCCTTGATTTCCTAAAGTGTATTTGAACGCACAATAAATAGACTTTAAATAACAAACCCTGCTTTTCGATCATATGGTGAATCCCCCTTTAGGGGGCTAGGGGGTGATCTCGTCCTTGTGTATATTCCATAGCCAAATCACAATATCCTGGTAGCTATCAATTCCTTTGGGTTGATTATTGAGCTTTAGGAAACTATCAAAGGCCGCGTCCATATAACCGAACATATCGCCATTATATTTTCGCCAAAATTCTTTTTCCGTTTTAAAATCATCCAAAACACTGGCGGATAATTTATCGTGAAGTATTTTGTAATCCTCAGGAGATTTCATTCTAATTTCAAACAAAATATACCGCAACATTTCGTAGTTCGCCGCGTATTGGTAATTCACATCAGGACTATTACTCGCAGTTAAATAACCTAAGAGATTGGCCTCATCTTCGTAGGAAATACCCAATTGATGGGCGATTTCATGACAAGAGACATAAGGTTTAACAAAACCTGGTAAGGCCATGTTCATATTCGCCTCGCCAGTTAGAGGCGCGTAATAGCCCTCAATACCTGCTTTGCTGGTTAGCCAGGGGCTTAAAACTGATTTTAAACAAGGGTTTTTATACCGAAATAACGGATTTTTCTTTTCCATTAAATAGTAAGCATTCGATGAGGTTTTTTCTAAATCATGAATAGAATAAGCTGGTATCTTAGTTTGCTTAATTTTTAAATTATTAGTCTTATTTACGAAGTAATCGCCTAGCAAAACCAATTCTTTTACGCTGTACTTCTCGTTCCCAATTCCTAATGATTCGCTAATGCTAGGTCTGCTGTAATTTAATCCCCATACAATTTTGAAAACGATATACAGCGCCAGGAAGAAGTTTAAAGCCTGTATTGGAACTATAATTCTGTCTTTTTTCGTTAATGATTTTCGGTTTTGGAAAAAATTAAAAATTTTATAAAGCGCGAAAGCGATTAACAGCGCGTAAATAATATCGCCGATAGCAAAAGGAACGATAGAGGAGATAAACCTTAAAGAAGAAGAAATATAGGGATAAATGCCTGTTGAGTAATATTTTTGAACGAGGGAAGGGAACAGACCGAAAAGGAAAATAAGCAAGGCCAGACTGGTCGAAACCAAAAGTATTTTATGAACCGAATGCTTTAACACGATTAATAATGCCCTTTTAAAGATTGTACTTCCAAAATAACGATAATGCCATCGTCATGAATTTCATAAACTATTCGATGTTCTTCGTTTAGTCTGCGAGACCAGGAACCAGATAATTCATATTTTAACGGCTCAGGCTTTCCAATGCCCTCAAAAGGATTCTCCCGTATGGCAATAATTAATTGCTCAATTTTTTTCTGAATGGCTTTGTTGCCAGATTTTTTCCAGTACTTTAAATGCTCAATAGCTTTTGGAGCAAATATTACTTCCATAAATCTTCAACCGCGATTTTTACACCCTTGCCATTTTTGACGTCTTCTCGTGCTTGCAAAATGTCTTTTACAAACTCCGGGTTATAAGGCCCATCTTCGGTTTCAAAATCGATTTTTAAAGCTTTCATCACCGCTTTCAAAGCTGTTGCTTGTTCTTCATTTTTAGGATGTGCAATTAAAGTTTCCATATTGATGTTGCTAATAAACAAATATAACAAATTTGCTCCAAAAATTGGGTCTGGCTGTCTTCCTATTTTACGGATAATTACAATCCGATTTCGATAAAAAATATTGAGAAATTTATTTCATGTTGTTCTAAAGAGAAAACATCGGGAAATGTTCATTGATTGAATTTTTTCTATCGAAAGTGTCATTTAAGTTGTTAAAAGCAATATTTTTTTGCTGTCGGCTACAATTGTTACAGGTTTAGAAACAATTTTTATATCGGTTTTCTGCTTAAAGCATTAAAATTGTTTCGTTGTATCGTTAAACGATTTAACAAACTAACCATTATAAACTTTCTAATTTTTTATGAGAAAACGCCAGTTACCCGTGTTTGCTGCCAAAGCAAGCAACGCCAAAAAACAACTACTTAAAAACCAAATGTAAACATTATGAAAAAAAGAAATTTACTCCATTTAATTCATGTTCATGGGGTTGGTAACCTAAAAAAATTGCTTTCCATACCAATCGTAATCGTAGGCTTAGTAACGCCTGGTTACGCCCTTGAAACACGGAAGGTAATACCAGAAATTCATGCACTAAAGGTAGATATACAGGTTACCGGAACAGTCAGCGACGCATCCGGCGAAACCTTACCTGGTGTTTCTGTAAGTCTAAAAGGGGGCGGAAGGGCTGTTTCGACGGATGCAAATGGTCGCTATAGCATATCCGTTCCTGAAAATGCTGTTTTGGTATTCAATTCAGTCGGTTATGCCACTAAAGAAATTCAAGTCGGTGGCAATGCTGTCGTTAATGTAACCCTGGTCTCATCAAATACTGCGCTCGACGATGTTGTGGTCATTGGTTATCAGGCGGTGAGGAGAAGGGATTTAACGGGCGCTACGGGTTCAGTAAACACCGGAAACACCGAGAAATTAGTCTCACGCTCATTGCCTGAGGCATTGCAAGGCCAAACGCCTGGTGTCTCAGTTAGAAACGGTGGCGCGCCCGGACAGGAAGCTGTAGTAAACATTCGTGGATTAGCAACATTTGGCAATGCAAATCCATTATATGTCATCGACGGTATGATCGCCGATCCCAATACGACTGTAAGTCCGAACGATGTGGAGGATATCCAGATTTTGAAAGACGCATCAGCTGCTGCGATTTACGGATCAAGGGCGGGGAATGGTGTAATTTTAATTACGACTAAAAAAGGTAAAGAAGGTCCGGCAAAAATTTCGGTCAGCGCGAGATACAGTATCTCTGATGTTCCGAAAACATACGATATGATGGATGCAGCCGAATATGTAGCTACCAATACCAGGGCATATCAAAATTCGGGCATGGCCGTACAGCCCGGTGTAGCAAACTGGAATGGTGTAACTAATACAGATTGGATCGATGAAACGCTTAGAACCGGGTCTGTTCAGGATTATAATGCCAGTGTTTCTGGAGGAGGTAATGGCTCAAAATATTTAATTTCAGGCGGTTACTTTAAAGATAAGGGTGTTTTAATTGCCCGTGAATTTGAGCGTGCATCGTTCAGGGTTAATACTGAAACCACAAAGGGAAGGTTTAAATTTGGCGAAAACCTCGCTATTACTTCATCAACAGCGAAATCGCCATTTCAAGGCGGTGCCTTTGCCGGGAATCCATGGTACGATATGTTCGAGAGTGTGCCGCTGATTCCGGTACAGGACAATGCATTAGTTAGTGCCAACAATCCTGGCGGCTGGGGTTACGGATCCAACGGAAGCATCAATACTTTTGCCCGCAACCAGATAGCGATTGCGAATATTACGTCGGTAAAATCTAATTTCACCAAAATCCTTGGCAATGCCTATGTAGATTTCAAAATTATCGAGGGATTAAATTATAAATTCAACGCGGGTGTCGAAACGAGTTTCGATAAAAGTAAATCGCTGAGAAAAGATGGTTCCTGGTACCAAAACCAATCGCCCGATTTCAGTCAGCTAACGGATAACCGTTCTCAGTTTTTAAGTTATCTTTTAGAACATACCTTAAATTATAATTACGACATTGGTAAGCACCGCATTAATGGGGTAGTAGGCTATACAGAGCAAACCACCCAAACCGATAATACGCTGGGCAGTGGTATTAAACTGGCTCAATCAGATGGTAATTATTTTACAACTCTAACATCTACAGCTGGTGATGGCCGTAATTCATCAGGCGAACTATACAAGAGCCTTTTAAATTCGTATTTGGGTCGTTTGAACTATACTTACGACGATAAATATTTAGCAACTTTCACTTTCAGAGCCGATAAAGACTCCCGGTTCTCGCCTCAATTCAGAACGGGTTATTTTCCTTCGGGTGCCTTGGGCTGGCGGATTTCTAAAGAAGAATTTTTTAAGGTTAGCTGGATATCTGATTTAAAACTTCGTGGTTCTTACGGGGTACTCGGTGTAAATACCTTAAGCCCGTATCAATACATTGGTTTCTTAAACCAGGCTCCTGATGCCATATTTGGTGCCGGACAGTTATCAAATCCTGGAGCAATACAGGCAAAGCTGGCTTCGGGTGATTTAAGGTGGGAGAAGAAAAAAACAACCAACCTTGGTTTCGATGCATCGCTATTCGGCGATCAGTTATCCGTTAATTTTGACGTTTTTAAATCCGTTTCTGAAGATGTTTTGCTAGGCCAGCCTTTGCCGGGATACCTCGGTAACTTACAAGGTGATCCGATAGTAAACATCGGCTCTATCCAAAACAAAGGTATTGAGTTAAACCTTGCTTATCGCCCCAAATTGGAAGGTGAGTTTAAATGGGATATTGCCGGAAATGTGAGTGTTGTAAGAAACAAGGTGTTATCGCTTGGTAACCTTGGTATCGATCCGGAAACTGGTCAGCCTAAAGACTATATTCAATCGGGTAATACCAGAACACAGGTAGGCCGTTCAATCGGTGAATATTTTGTTTTGCAAACAGACGGTATTTTTCAAAATCAGGCAGAAATTGATGCCCATAAAGCACAAAGTGCTTATGCAAAACCTGGCGATATCCGCTATGTTAACGCAGTAAATGGCGGTACTAACGATGATATCAATGACAAGGACCGTGTATTTGCAGGTTCCGCTTTCCCAAAATTTACATCAGGTTTGCAATTTAATTCGAGGTATAAGGATTTTACATTTTCGCTTCAGTTGTATGGCGCTTTCGGTCAGGAATTATATAATGATGTTTTGAGAAGTTTAGACAGCTACGGTTACTCAAATTACAGAAAAGCCCTCAACCCATGGACGCCGACCAACACAGATACCACTTTCCCGCGTTTGGGAAACCAGTTTGCACCCAATGATAGGGGAATAAATGAAAATGCCAGGGGCAATAGCAACCGTTGGATTGAGGATGGTTCTTATCTACGCCTCCGCAACATAGAACTGGGTTATAATTTACCTGCAAAGGTTATTTCCAAAGCAAAAATTAGCAATGCAAGAATTTATGCCAGTGCTCAAAATCTGTTCACGATTACAAAATATTCGGGCTTAGACCCTGACGTGGTAGGTGCAAATCCTAACCTCGAGCCAGGAGTAGATAATGGCAATTATCCATCATCCAGAATTATTTCATTCGGTTTAAGTGTGGGATTCTAACTTATTAAAACAATTATGAAAAAATATATAATCATTTTAGCAGCATCATTTATAGCCTTTTCCGGTTGTAAAAGAGATTTCGATGCAGTTAATCCAAATGCACCAACGATTGCCAGTTTCTGGAAAACGGGCAATGATGCGACAAAGGGAATTAATGCAGTTTACAGTACGTTTTATCGTACGCCGGGTTTGTATTCCCGTTGGATGTTTTACCATGGCATTTTAAAATCTGATGAAGGTTTTGGTTCGGGCGGCGATGGCGGCCTCAATAACCTGATGCGCTTTAACCAAACCAATTATAACGATGGTTTGACAGCGCTAACCTGGTCAACCTTTTATGTAGGCATATTCCGGGCAAACCAAGTGATTGCTAATGTGCCAAACATTAGTATGGATGAAACCCTAAAGAAACAAATTATTGCCGAGGCCAAGTTTTTGAGGGCCTTATTTTACTTCAACCTGACGCTTTATTATGGGCGCCCGCCGCTAATGCTTACACCGTCGCAGCCAAAAGATATGCCTGCAAATGCCACAACTGCGCAGGCTTATGCGCAGGTTGCAAAAGATTTGACCGAGGCCGTAGCCGATTTACCGGTCAATTATCCGGCTACTGATTTAGGCAGGGCCACAAGAGGCGCAGCTTACGCCTTGCTCGGTAAAACCTATCTCCAACAAAAATTATATCAACAGGCATTGAACGCGTTTTCTTACCTGGTTACAGGTGCAGGTAATTCTACCTACAGCTTAACAGCCGATTACCGGGATAATTTTATTCTGGCTAAGGAAAATAACAGCGAGTCGGTTTTCGAAATTCAATTTAGCGAAAATCAATCAGAAAATACCGATGATGATGTGGACGAATCGCGGATAAACAATACGGGTTCATCAATAGCTCAATTTTTTGCCCCTCCCGGGATTGGTTATTCCGATGGTGGCGCCCGCAGGTGGGTAGTTGATGAGTTTCTACAGGAGAAAACCGTTTCCGGTGCACAAGATCCACGCTTAGCTGCTTCATTTATTTTTAATAATGCCAATCCGGCGGGTCCAACTGCTACAATGGTTTATGGACAAACTTTCCAGAGCCGTTATGGCAATGGACCGGATGCAAATGGTGTTTGGTTCCGCAAATTGTTAAATGATAACTGGAAAAACCAGGAGGGTTTCCGCTCACCAAATAACTACCGTTTAATACGCTATGCTGATGTTTTACTGATGTATGCCGAATGTTTAAATGGTTTGGGGAGGACCACCGACGCTTACCAGTACGTGGACCGGGTTCGCCAAAGGGCTGGCCTATCAACATTAACAGCGGCAAAACCAGGTTTAAACCAGGCCCAGTTTTTAACGCAACTGAAACATGAGCGTTTAACAGAACTTGCCGGTGAAGGTTGGCGTTGGGCCGATTTAGCACGTTGGGGAGATTTAAGCCCGGCTTTGGCAAATAGAGATGCGGATTTTAATGGCTTTATTGTTGGTAAACATGAACTTTACCCAATCCCACAAAGTGATATTGATTTGAATGCTAATTTAACGCAGAATCCTAAATACTAATAAAAGTTTAGCGGCAGCAGTCGCTGAGCTTTTAACCTGTTTCCTATTATGAAAAACAAAAAGCTAAGTGATTTAAAATTTCGCTCTTTGATGCTGGCATTATTGATTTCCGTTGGTTTATCCTGCGGAAAATCCAATGGCCCGGCACCAATTACGCCCGATCCGCCAACAGCGGCAAGCACATTTTCCAATCCCGTAATGAGCGGTGCCGATCCCGCGGTTTATCAAAAGGATGGCATATATTACTATCTTCAAACCAACGGAACTTCGATAAACCTATGGAGTACAACCGCAATGTCGAAACTGGGTTCTACAGTGCCTAAAACCGTTTATACGCCTGGAAATGGCGCTGCGAATTCCAGAAATGTATGGGCACCAGAAATTTTCTTTTTTGATGGTAAATGGTACATCTATTATACTGCCGGAGACGGAAGCGATATTAGTCAGCGCACCTGGGTATTGGAAAACAGCAGTGCCGACCCCACAACAGGAACGTGGGTTGATAAAGGCCGTATATATGCAACGAACGCAGATTTTTGGGCCATCGACGGCTCTGTGCTTGAACTTAATGGAAACCGGTATTTTATGTGGTGCGGCAGGGCTGATGTAACTAATGTAAACCTTACGCAAAGTATTTACATTGCAAAAATGAGTAACCCTTACACTTTAGAAGGACCAGCAACCAAATTAACTGAACCTGAATTTAACTGGGAAAAAAACGGCTTTGGCGTTAATGAAGGTCCTGAAGCGTTAATTTCGCCTGACAGCAAAGTTTTCTTAATTTATTCGGCAAGCTATTGTGGAACCGACGATTACGCTTTGGGAATGCTTGGTCTGAAGGCAGGCGGAAATCCGTTGGTTAAAGCTGACTGGACAAAATCAGACCAACCCATTTTTGTTAAACAACCTCAGAACAGTGCTTTCGGTCCTGGCCATAACTCATTTTTTAAATCGCCTGACGGAAAAGAAAACTGGATTATTTACCATGCAAATTCTGCTACTAATCAAGGCTGTGCCGACAAAAGAAATGTTAGGATGCAAAAGTTTACTTTTAAGGCAGATGGCAGTCCTGATTTTGGAATGCCGGTAGCCACCGGATTACAAATTAATAAACCATCTGGAGAAAAATAATTATGGACAAAACTTCCAATCAACTTAAGGCGTTTTTCCTGATTTTTGCAATGTTTATTGCTCAAATCGGTTGGGCCCAAACTTTCAAAAACCCGTTATTGCCATCGGGTGCCGATCCATGGAGTATTTATAAAGATGGTTATTATTACTACACTCAATCCATGCAAAACAAACTGGTTATCTGGAAGACAAAAAATCTGGCGAACCTGGGTACGGCCGATAGTAAAACTATTTTTGTTCCACCAAAAAATACGAGCTATTCAAAAGAACTCTGGGCACCTGAAATTCATTTCATTGGCGGTAAATGGTATGTTTATTTCGCAGCAGATGATGGCAATAATAATAACCACAGGATGTATGTTATGGAAAATTCGTCAGTTGATCCAATGAAGGGACAATGGATTTTTAAAGGTAAAGTAGGTGATGCGACCAACAAATGGGCGATTGACGGTTCTGTTTTTATTCATAAAAAACAGCTATATATGATTTGGGCGGGCTGGGAAGGTGATGTCAATCAGAAGCAAGAAATTTACATTGCCAAAATGAAAAATCCATGGACAATAGATGGCAGGCGTTATAAAATATCGACACCTCAGTTTGATTGGGAGAAGCATGGCGATCTCAACGATCCGAACAATCCTCCGCATGTGGATGTAAATGAAGGGCCCCAAATTTTAATTCATAAGGGTAAAGTATTTTTAATTTATTCTGCAAGTGGTTGCTGGACTGATTTTTATGCATTAGGTATGTTGACATTAAAAGGAAAAGATTTGTTAAACGCGGCATCTTGGGAAAAAAGCAAGCAGCCGGTTTTCAAGCAATCGCCGGAGAATGGGGTATATGCACCGGGGCACAATTCATTTTTTAAATCGCCTGATGGCAAAGAAGACTGGATTTTATACCATGCCAATTCGGCACCCGGGCAGGGTTGCGGCGGACAACGTTCGCCAAGGGCACAAAAATTTACATGGAATGCAGATGGTTCGCCTAATTTCGGTATCCCGGTTAAAGCAGGCCAGGAACTAAATATCCCATCTGCGCTAAAATAAAACGGTACAATAACACAAATAAGATCATACTAAAGCCATCATGATTTTTCAAACCACATAGTGGGATGAATAAACCGAGCTTGCGAGTTCTTGAACACTAAAGAAAATAAACTACGTGTGAAAAATCTGATAGCTTCATCACCATTAAAAACAAATTACATACAGATGAAAAAATATTTCAAATTTCTATTACTTCTTTTACTGAGTATTTCCACATTGGCCTATGCGCAGGAAAGCACACCAATAGTTGGTAAGGTCTGGTCGATTGAAAAGGCTAACGAGTGGTACAAACAATATAAATGGATAAACGGCGCCGATTTTTTGCCTAGTACCGCCATTAACCAATTGGAGATGTGGCAGGCAGAAACTTTCGATGCTGCAACAATCGACAAGGAATTGGGCTGGGCTGAAAATATTGGTTTTAATACCATGCGGGTTTATCTGCATAGTCTTGCCTGGAAACAAGACAGGGATGGTTTTAAAAAGCGAATGGATGAATACTTGACTATTGCCAATAAACATAAAATCAAAACCATTTTTGTATTCTTTGATGATTGCTGGAATAAGCAGGCCAAAATCGGCAAACAACCCGAACCAAAACCTGGAATTCACAATTCGGGATGGGTACAGGATCCGGGAGATCCGGACTCAAGACAGGAAGCGAACTTTCCGGCTTTAGAAAAATACGTAAAGGGTGTGATGACACACTTCAAGAACGATAAACGCATTCTGTTATGGGATTTATATAATGAGCCTGGAAACTCCGGAAAACTGACCACATCTTATCCTTTACTGAAAAGCATATTTACCTGGGCGAGGGCGGTTAACCCGTCTCAACCAATCAGCGCAGGCTTGTGGGCCTGGGATTATAAAGAACTCAATGCATTTCAGGCACTTAACTCTGATGTTATCACTTACCATGATTATGAGGAACCGAAATGGCACCAACGGGTTTTAGATATGTTGAGATCGCATGGGCGTCCAATGATATGCACCGAATATATGGCCCGAACACGGGGAAGTCGTTTTGAGAATGTGATGCCTATGCTCAAAAAGGAAAACATAGGTGCGATTAATTGGGGTTTGGTAGATGGAAAATCGAATACTAAATATGCCTGGGATACACCGCTTCCGAATGGACCGGAGCCAAAAGAGTGGTTTCATGAGGTTTTCAGAAAAGATGGCACGCCTTATAAAAAAGAAGAAGTGGAACTAATTAAGAAACTAAATGGCATTAAATAGCAACTGTAAATAATAAAGTTCGCTATATTGGGTACCCAATTTGCCATTATGAAAATCAAAAAACTAAATGGGGCTATTGCCCTGTTACTTTTTTTTAGTTTTTTAAAACCGGTAACTGTTTATGCGCAAAAGATACTTTTCAGGCATTATACAGTTACTGATGGTTTGTGCGCAAATACCATCTGGGACATTCAGCAGGATGAGCAGGGCTACATGTGGTTTGGAACAAAGTATGGCCTCAGCAGATTTGACGGCTATACTTTTAAATCTTTCCAGCATCAGAAAGGGACTACCGGTAGCATTGGCAATAACTTTATAAGAAGAATTTTTAAATACGATGCTAAAACATTCTGGATTGGTACAGATGAAGGCATTTACATCTTTAATCTTGAAACAGAGCACTTCACGCGCTTTAAACCACTTCAGGATTTCTTTATAAATGACATCAGCAGATCTAAAAACGGAGAAGTTTGGATAGCGACAAAAGAAAGAGGTGTTTTTTTGTATTCGCCGGCTAAGAAGGTTTTGAAGCAGTTCTCAACATTTTCAAATCCAGGTATATCGTCGAACGAAGTAACTAAGATTTTGCAAGACGACGCAGGTGATATCTGGATAGGGACTTATGGTAAAGGGATCGATGTGTTCAACCCCAAAACCAATACTTTCAGGACGTACAATACAGCATCTTTACGGACAAAACTTTCCAGTAATGTTATTTTAGATATGTATAAAGATGCCGGTGGCGATATCTGGATCGGTACGATGGCTGGCGGATTAAACCTTTGGAATAAAAAGACTGATCAATTTACAATTTATCAAAAATCGGGCGGAAATACCATTAGCGACAATATTGTAAGAACAATTTACGAGCCGAAGCCAGGTTACATTTATCTGGGAACAGAAAAAGGCCTGAACATTTTCGATCGTAAGAACAATCACTTCTCCATCTATCAAAATAAGAATAACGACCCTTTCAGCATTAACGATGATGCTGTTTACAAGGTTTTTAAAGATAAAGAAGGTGGTATTTGGGTTGGTACTTATTTCGGTGGATTAAATTACTACCATCAGGGAAGTTCTGGCTTCGAATTTTATTACCCACTAGGTGTTAATAATGCGCTTTCTGGTAATGCTGTAAGTGCATTTTTAGAAGCCAAGCCTGGCCAGCTCTGGATTGGGACAGAAGATGGCGGCTTAAACTTTTTCAATTCGAAAGATAAAACGTTCAAAAGATTTCCTTTTGCCAGGGGGCAGGATAGTCTTTCTTACCACAACATACACGCGCTTTATAAAGATAAAAATGGCAACATCTGGGTTGGAATGTACACAGGCGGTGTAAATATACTTAACCCAGCAACCGGGAAAATAAAACGATATAAGAGTAATCCTGCCGACGAAACGTCGCTCAGCGATAACAGTGTTTATTCTATTGATGAGGATAGGCAGGGAAGGGTTTGGGTGTCTACCATTTCCGGACTCAATTTGTACGATTGGCAACACGATCGTTTCATCAGAATAAAGGGCAAAAATTTAGATAAAAGTTGTATATATCAGGTTTGTCAGGATAAAGACAGCATCATTTGGATAGCCACATATGATAATGGGCTGATAAGGATGGATAAAAACGGTGTTTTGAAACAATACGCTTCTACCAAAAGTGCGGGTGCCATTAGTTCGAATAAGGTAATTTGCATGCTCGACGATGGCGAAGGCAAACTGCTACTAGGCACGGACGGAGGTGGTCTGAATGTTTTCGATAAGAAAACAGAGAAATTTAGCATTTATGAGGGAGATAATTGGATAAAAAGTGCGGTTATTTATGGTATAATAAAAGACAATGCAGGCAAAATGTGGTTTTCTACCAACAGCGGCCTTTTCGAATTCAACCCGAAATCTAAAATAAAGAGGAGTTTTGGGAAGTGGGATAATCTGCAGAGCCAGCAATATAATTACAAGGCTTATTACAAAGATGCTGCTGGCAAGCTTTATTTCGGCGGTATAAACGGTTTTAATGCTTTTTATCCTAGCGAAGTTCAGGGGAGGGCTATACCTGCAAAAATTTCGTTCACAAATTTTCAGCTGTTTAATAAGGATTTAGCTATTGCTGCGGAAAATAGTCCATTGAAAAAATCGATAAACTATACTAGTGAAATTTTACTCAACCACAATCAGTCTGTGTTGAGTATCGAATATGCATCTTTAAGTTTTATTGCGCCAAATAAATTGCAGTATGCCTTTAAAATGGAAGGTTTTGATAAAAACTGGAATAACGTAGGCAGCCAGCGAAAAGCTACTTACACCAATCTTCCGGCTGGCGAATATAATTTTCAGGTTAAAGTTATAGATGATTTGGGCGCAGATGTGGGCCATGTTTCGAGTATAAAGATTAAAATTCTGCCGCCTTTTTACGAAACCATTACAGCCTACATTTGCTATGCTATTATTTTACTCCTGGGTGCATTTTGGTTGCGCAAATATGTGTATGAAAAAGAGCGCAAGCGAAACGAAATCAAATTGGAGCGGTTAAAAAATAAAAATGAGCAGGATTTTTATAAACAGAAAATAGATTTCTTTACGGCGATGGCACACGAAATCAGAACACCACTTTCGCTGATTATTGCGCCTTTGGAACGACTTCTATTAAACAAGAAAAAAGACCCTGAAACCTCAGAACAGCTTCAGGTGATGGAGGAAAATTCCGATCGGCTGCTTACACTGGTTAATCAGCTGCTTGATTTCAGACGAATTGAAAGTGATATTTTCGAAATACACCCTGAACCTATTGAGCTAATTTACCTGATAAACACCATTCGCGACCGCTTCTCGCCGATTGCCACAAAGCAAGGAATGGAATTTATTGTTGCCAGCCATTTTAAACAGCTTAATGTATACGCTGACCCTGAAGCATTGATGAAAATTTTGAGCAACTTGCTTATAAATGCATTTAAGTTTGCACGGTACCGGCTCGAAATCAAAATTAACGAGCTGCACACTACTATAGGCGGCGAGAAAATGATTTCGATTAGCGTAGAAGATGATGGTATTGGTATTCCCAAGGCACAAATAGACTCTATTTTTACGAAATTTTTCAAAGTTTCCACAGAAGGTCATCATTATACTAATCTTGGCGGCACGGGTATTGGCTTAGCGCTTGCCAAATCACTTACTGAAAAACATGGTGGGAAACTGGAGGTCTCGAGTGAAGAAGGAATCAAAACATCTTTTACTGTTTTGATTCCGTTTGAGCAAAAAGAACTAGTCGATAATCCACCTGTCGAAGCGGTTAATGATGAAGACGATAAAAAACAAACCGTTTTAGTAGTTGAGGATGACCAATCGTTACTGGATTTTCTTTCAAAAAGTTTTACGGCAGAAGGTTACCGTACGCTAAAATCAAAAAATGGTAAAGAAGCATTGAAACAACTGGATAACCATCACGTTGACTTAGTGATTTCTGATGTGATGATGCCCGTTATGGATGGTATGGAGCTTTGCAAAATCATTAAAAATGACATTGATTACAGCCATTTGCCGGTCGTTTTACTTACCGCGAAAACCAACAGCGATGCTGAAATAGAAGGCTTGGAAAGTGGGGCAGATGCATATATTTCTAAGCCGTTTAAATGGAAGCAGCTTTCTTTAATTGTTAAAAATCTGCTCGAACTACAGTCAAATTTGAAGCAGCGCTTCGCACAAAGTCCGATGGAAGGACCGGAGATATTTGTCAGTGGAAAGCGTGACAAAGAGTTTCTGGAAAAAATTACCAAGATAATTGAAGAAAGAATTTCGGATACGCAATTTTCTGTGGAGGATCTAGGTAGGGAAGTTGGACTGAGTCGCTCGAGTTTATACAAAAAAATCAAGGCAAAAACGGGTCACGTTCCTAACGAGTACGTGAGGTTAATCAGGCTGAAAACCGCCGCTAAACTATTAATGCAGCAAGAATACACCATTGCCGAAATCGGCTATATGGTGGGTTTTAATTCGCATTCATACTTCAGTAAATGTTTTTTCGCACAGTTCGAATTAACGCCGACGGAGTTTGTCGAGAAATACAGGCAGGATACAGTTTAATTAAAGCGAACTTTGGGAAACCAATTGTTTTTTATCTTGCAAAAGTTAGCCGCTTGCCAATTTGATCGGTAGTGAACCGCCCTTTTTGATAAGCCAGGTTTCCCGATACAAAGGTGTGTGTTACGCTGGCCTGGAAAGTATCCCCATCGAAAGGACTCCAGCCACATTTGTAAAAGTTATTTAGCTTGGTTGCTTTCCATGAATCTTTTAAATCGACCAGCACTAAATCGGCCCAGTAACCCTCACGGATGAATCCACGTTTTTCAATATCAAAACAAATGGCCAGGTTATGTGCTGTTTTTTCCACGATTTTCTCTAGTGAAATTTTACCTTGCAAATGCATTTCCAACAAAGCAGGCAACGCGTGTTGAACCAATGGTCCGCCGGATGGTGCCAGTGCATAAGGTTGATTTTTTTCTTCTAAAGTATGTGGCGCATGGTCGGTTGCAATAACATCAATATTATCGTTTAAAACGCCCTTAAGAATCCCATTTTGGTCTTCTTTACTTTTAACAGCCGGGTTCCATTTGATAAAATTGCCTTTCGTTGCGTAATCCTTATCATTAAACCAAAGGTGGTGAACACAGGCCTCAGCGGTAATTTTTTTATCCTTTAACGGAATTGTGTTATCGAATAGTTCAATTTCTTTTGCTGTTGAAATATGTAAAATATGCAAACGTGTTTGGTATGCTTTTGCCAGTTCAACTGCCAGGGACGACGACTTGTAACAAGCTTCAGCGCTACGAATTAATGGATGCATTTCGATGGTTAAATCGTCGCCATATTTTGCTTTAAACTCTGCAAGGTTATTGCGGATGGTCGCCTCATCTTCGCAATGCGTTGCCACTAAGATTGGGGCCTTACTAAAAATATTTTCTAAAGTTTTCTCATTGTCAACCAACATATTTCCAGTTGATGAGCCCATGAAAACCTTAATGCCGCAGACATTTTTTGGATTAGTTTTTAAAATTTCTTCAATATTATCGTTGCTGGCTCCCATATAAAAGGAATAGTTGGCTAACGAAGTTTCTGCAGCAATCGCATATTTATCGGCAAGTAAGTCTTGCGTTAACGTATTTGGAACGGTATTCGGCATTTCCATGAAAGAGGTAATTCCACCGGCAACGGCGGCCATACTTTCCGTAAAAATATCAGCCTTATGTGTTAAACCGGGCTCGCGAAAATGAACCTGGTCATCAATCATTCCTGGTAAAAGGTATTGGCCCTCGGCATTAATTTCCTGCGCATGGGGTGCAGAAAGATTTTGACCGATTTTGGAAATAAATCCATCTTTAATTAATACATCGGCAACAATTTTTTGTCCTTCATTTACAATTGTAGCGGCTTTTATCAGGTAAGAATTCATGGTTTCAAAGGTAGTAATTTAGTATTAAGTAGAAAGTATCGAGTATCGAGTATCAAGTAGTGAGTATCAAGTATCAAGTTTTGGGCGGATAAAGAGCGGAACTGAGTTGTCAACGCTTAGAATAAATTCGGCCAGATGTAAACCCTTCTGCCTTACGCCTTCAAACCCTCAACCTTAATCACTATCTTTGTACGCTATGGCAAAATCGTTCGAAGAATTTAAGTTAAACAGGCAAATTTTAAATGCAGTTGCCGATGCAGGTTACACCGTTGCCACGCCAATACAGGAAAAAGCAATTGCGCCAGTACTATCCGGACAGGATATTTTCGGTATTGCTGAAACAGGAACAGGTAAAACTGCAGCTTTTGTTTTGCCCATTTTAATGCAATTGAAATATGCCCAGGGCGAAAATCCCAGGGCTTTGATTTTATCACCAACCCGCGAACTCGCGATGCAAATTGCCGAGCAAGTGAAATTATTTTCGGTTTATACTGATTTACGTTCACTGGTAATTTTTGGAGGAATCGGCCCAAAAATGCAGAAAGAACAGCTTTTAAAAGGCGTTGATATTTTGATTGCAACGCCTGGAAGATTCCTCGATTTATATTTAACCGGCGATATTAACACACAAAGTTTGAAATTTTTAGTGCTGGACGAGGCTGATAAAATGATGGATATGGGTTTTATTGGCTCAATCCACAGGATTTTAGAAATCGTTCCGCGTAAACGCCAGAATTTATTGTTTTCAGCAACAATGAGCGATTTGGTGCAGAAAATTGCCGGCGATTTCTTGAATAATCCACTTGTAATTGAGGCCTCGGCGCAAGCTACACCAGCTGCAAACGTAACGCAGACTTTATATTACGTTCCGAATTTCAAAACGAAAATTAACTTATTGCACCATTTGCTGAAAAATGATGAAGCTTTTAACCGCCTGATTATTTTTTGTAAAACCAAAGCGGTTGCCGATAACATTTTCAGTTTTATTGAGCGAAGGTATGGTGCTGAAAATGTTCGTGTAATCCATGCAAACAAAGGTCAGAATACGAGAATCAATTCTATTAACAGCTTTAAAGAAGGAAATATACGTGTGCTTGTGGCTACTGATGTAGCGAGCAGGGGAATTGATGTGAGTGATGTGAGCCATGTAATAAACTTCGACGTACCCATTATCATAGAGGATTATGTGCATAGAATTGGTCGTACGGGTAGGGCTTTTGCTAAGGGTGATGCAATTACTTTCGCTACCGATGCAGAGAAATATTACATTCGTAAAATCGAAAAATTAATTCGCCAGTACATTCCTGTTGCTGAAATTCCTGAGGGTGTTTACATTGATGAGACACCTTATGAAGAACGTCAGCACATAGCGAAAGAGATTGACATGCAGAAACGTAAGGAAGACCCTGATTTTCAAGGCGCTTTCCACGAGAAAAAACACGCTGCTGCAATTGAGAAAAAGGTTAGGGAAAAAGCAAAAGCCAAAGCAGGCAAGGTGATAAAAAGTTTCAAAAAAGGTAAAAAATTCGATAAGAAAAAGTAATGAACCCGGCACAATTAAAATAATTATTAATTTTCTAAATAATTATTTTAATTGTCAAAGGCTCCATCTGACAATTGAAAACAAATAAATAAACACAGATGAAACTTAGGATTACGCCTTTAAATATCATTGGAGCCGTTGGCCTGGGTTTAGCGGCTTTTAATATTTTAAGTCCGAAGGATAATGCCCCACGACATATTGATATGAGCGGGTTTTATCTTCTTATTCTGGGCTGTCTGATCCTGGTTACTTTCATAACCGATTTAATTTTCCGCTTTACCCTGAAGGATTTGAAAAGAATCTGGATTGTTGAATCGATTTTCATCGTGATAACAATAATTCTGACCGTCATCATTCGAAAGACCGCGTAATAAAAGCGTAAAAAAATTCGTGTAATCCGTTCATCAGTATAATCAAATCAAAAAATAAGCATCTTTGCGCAAAATTAATCAGTGGTATCTATACAATCAGTGAAATCATAGTATGAAGACAGCAGAAATAAAATTAACAGTTGAATTAGACGAGGCCAATAATCCGGATAACATCCTTTGGGAAAGTACAGATTCGGGAAGCGCTGATAAAGTGCCGGCTAAGGCCATGTTTTTATCGGTTTGGGATCATAACTATAAAAATACATTAAAAATAGACCTTTGGACAAAAGATATGCCTGTTGATGAAATGAAACGTTTCTTCTACGAAACTTTGCAAACCATGGGCGATAGCTTTTTAAAGGCTACAAACGAAACTTTAATTGTAGAAGATTTGCGTGATTATTGTGCGCACTTCGCTGAGAAGATGGGTATTGTTGAAGGTAAGTAAATTGGTTGGTTAGTTGGTTAGTTGGTTAGTTGGTTAGTTGGTTAGTTGGTTAGTTGGTTAGTTGGTTAGTTGGTTAGTTGGTTAGTTGGTTAGTTTGAAATTGGCAAACAAGTTAGTTATTAACCGAAGGAAATCTAAAAATCATTTCAATTATGTTGATTCTAAATAAATTCAGAGCCTGGTTAGGCATTTTATTATGCGTGGTGGCGAGTTTCTGCCCGATGTTGAAGGTGCCGATTAAAGGCAATTGGAACTTGTATCAATCTGATGCGCGTTTGTTTTTAATCACTTATGCCATTATTGGACTTTCCGTGCTGATACTTTTCATCAGAAAGGCTGGCGCATTCCGATTTATGAGTTTGGTGATGGCTATCTGGTATGTTTTGGCCGTAGGCGCAGTTTACTTTACAGCAAATAATTACACAAAATACGGTTTCGCCAATAAGCTAATCGGTAAAGTTGTTCATTTTCAGTGGGGTTGGATTGTTTTTTTAATTGGCGTAATTTTTATGCTTTTTAGTACAAGAAAAATGGAAAAATTAGTTAGCCCGGCCCCTTCGAAGTAATCCGAATGGAAAACGATATTGCTTTTAGTTGCGATTAGTCAGCTATAAAATGGTCATCAGCATCTTTTTCCAATGGGAGATAAATTCTTTCCCACTCATTACCGTCTAAAATCTCCCAGGTATGGCCGTCGCCCTGAGTATCATCAGCGATTAAAACAACTCCTGGTTCAAGGATAAAGGTATTACCGCTCGTCACGGTGAATTTTAATTTTCCTTTAAGCGTGATAACAAACTGTCGTCTGGGTGCAGGATGCGGGCTGTTTTGCAGAGAAGTATCTGTTTGTGCGAAAAAATGATTGGTATTGATATGCTGTCTGATGGGTATGCTTCCGGTTTCGAAGTCACATTTGCCATCGCCGACATTAATTAAGCGAATGGCTTTTAAGTAATTTGGCGTATCGGCTTTATCTGATATTGTATTCATGCTAAAATTTTAATTCTGTCTGTCCCCTTTGGGAAATTTCTCTTTCATGTTGCAATAACCAGTGCTTCCGCCACAAACCACCGGCGTAGCCAACTAGTTTTCCATTACTGCCGATTACTCTATGACATGGAACAACTATTGCGATGTTGTTTTTGCCATTTGCAGAAGCGATTGCCCGGATGGCTAAGGGATATGCGCCGAAAATTTTGCATAGGAGGTTATTTCGCCGTAAGAAATGTTTAATAAATTCTGCCAAACCTCTTGTTGAAATTCAGTTCCCTTTTGCTTCACAGGAAAACTGAATTCCCTTAAATCGCCTTTAAAATAATCTTCTAGCTGGTTGGCTGCATTTCTGGTCAAGTCGTTTTCATAAAATCCATGTGTATCTTTTTCAGCAAAAGTTACAGTGTAGACAAAATCATCATCGGCTAAGATGGTTATTTTGCCAATCGGCGATTCTATAACTGATGCGTAATTCATAAATTTATTTTTTGCCACTGAAACACGGAGCTCACGGAATAATATGAATTAATTTTTTCTAAAGCTAATTGGCAATTTGTATTTAATATTCCCGTGGCTAATATTCATGGTCTAAACTTTAAACAATATTACAACAATCCAACAAATTCCCCTCGCAATATTTATCAATAAAAGTATCTTTGCGGTTATGCAACTGGCCAAAGAGGTTAAATATTTAATCCACAAGGAAGTACTGTTAGAGTGGCGTTCCAAATATACCATCAATGGTATCTTATTATATGTGGTTTCAACTATTTTTACCTGCTATCTTTCCTTTGTAAGTCTGAATGAGGAAGAAAGATTGACTTGGAATGCGCTTTTTTGGATTATTATGCTTTTTGCATCCATCAATGGCGTTTCTAAAAGCTTTCTTCAAGAAACTAAAGGCCAGCAGCTATACAGCTATATGTTAGCAAGTCCGGCTGCAGTGCTTATTTCGAAAACAGTTTATAATACCTTACTGATGTTGGTACTCACCACCGTCGCACTCGGTTTTTATACAATGGTTTTTAATGACTACACACCACCTGACTTGCTATTATATTATGTAGCGGTTATCATGGGAAGTATTAGTTTCTCAACCGTTTTTACGATGGTTTCGGCCATTGCGAGTAAGGCGGGAAATGGCGGAATGTTAATGGCGATTTTAAGTTTTCCAATCATAATTCCTGTTCTGATACTTTTAATAAAATTGGCTAAAAATGCTGTAGATGGCCTGCCTTGGGAGAATAGTTACGATGAAATTGGAATGCTGCTATTGGTCAATGTACTTACCGTGGCGACCTCTTTGTTGTTATTTCCTTACCTTTGGAGGGATTAAAAGAGCAAGGACTAAAGAGTAAGGAATAAAGATAAAGTGCAGAGAATGATTGTTAACTAGTTATTCTGCTATAGCAAACAAAAAAACTAAATAACCAACAACGAAAAAACAAAAAATAATGAATAAAACTTGGTGGAAAATTTTAGGTTCAGTACTGGTCATTTATACGGCAATTGCAGGTTTATTGCTGGGGGTGCCCCGTTTGCCGATTTTGAATGAATCAATCCGGAATTTATATTTCCACGTACCGATGTGGTTCGCTATGATTGTGTTGTTCTCAATTTCTGTTTTCTATAGTATCAAATCTCTAAGTTCTAAAAGTGAAATTGATGATATGAAAGCCGTAGAAAGTGTAAATGCGGGTATCATTTTCGGCCTTTTGGGTTTAGTCACCGGAGCCATCTGGGCAAAATACACCTGGGGCCAATTCTGGAGTTTCGATCCAAAACAGAACTTCGCAGCCATTTCAGTTTTGCTTTATTTTGCCTATCTAATCCTTCGCAATGCGATAGATGAGGAGCAAAAAAGAGCTAAAATTTCAGCTATTTATAACATTTTCGCTTTCCCGATGATGGTGGTTTTACTTTTCGTTTTACCGCGTTTAAAAGATTCATTACATCCTGGTAATGGCGGTAACCCGGGTTTTAACAGTTATGATTTGGATAGTCGCATGCGTATGGTATTTTACCCGGCATGCTTGGGCTGGATATTAATCGGCTACTGGGTTTATACCATCCGTTTCAGATTACGCTTACTAGAAAACAAACAACAAACGAACTGATCAAGGAGCAAGGGTAAAAGATTAAACACCAGTCGTCCAAAACTCAATACCAGAAAAACTAAAATACAAAATGAAAAAGATAGTGTTCTCCCTAATATTAATGCTTTTTACTGCTCAGTTATTTGCTCAGGATAATGGTGTCGAAATGGCCGATAAGCTGCGCAGCGACGGTAAAATTTACGTTGTTGTTGCCTGTATTGTCATTATTCTTGTGGGTTTATTGGCTTACCTTTTCTCAATCGATAAAAGATTAAAAAAAATCGAAAAAGAAAACTCACATAAAATCTAAGTTTAAACAGTTTAAACCTATTTTTCTCTTCAATTTTAATTGGTGTTGGCTATACACTAAGTATTTTTTCATTTGGAACTATGCGGTTTTTTTAGGCAATTTTGCGGCATACTAAATTCATAAAAAATAAAAAATGGCTAATCTAGCAGACGAGAACAAGTTTTTTGCTGATGTATGCAAAAACTTTGACAGTGCGGCTCAATTCACCAATCATCCTGAGGGGTTATTGAACCAGATTAAAGCGTGTAATAGTGTTTATCGTTTCCAATTCCCAATTCGTCGCGGAAATGGTTTCGAAGTAATCGATGCCTGGCGTGTAGAACACTCGCATCATATGAGCCCAACTAAAGGTGGTATTCGTTATAGCGAAATGGTTAACGAAGATGAGGTTATGGCGCTTGCCGCCTTAATGACATATAAATGTGCCATTGTAAACGTTCCTTTTGGTGGTGCAAAAGGCGGTATTAAAATCAATACCAAACAATACAGCGTTGCCGAGTTAGAAACCATCACCCGCCGCTATACGACAGAATTAATTAAGAAAAACTTTATTGGTCCTGGTATCGACGTCCCCGCACCTGATTATGGGTCGGGCGAACGCGAAATGAGCTGGATTGCAGATACTTATATGACGATGAACCCTGGTCAACTCGATGCTTTGGGTTGCGTAACAGGGAAACCAATTGCATTACATGGTATCCGCGGACGAAAAGAAGCAACCGGTCGTGGTGTTGCTTATGCGGTACGCGAATGTGTAGATGTTGCTGAAGATATGGCTAAAATAGGTTTAAAAGCAGGTTTAGGTGATAAAAGAGTGATTGTGCAAGGTTTAGGTAACGTAGGCTATCACTCTGCTAAATTCCTTGCCGAATTCGGCGCGACGATTGTTGGTTTGTGTGAATACGAGGGTGCAATTTACAACCCTAATGGCTTAAACGTTGACGAGGTTTTTGCACATCGCAAAAACACCGGTTCAATTTTAGGTTTCCCAGGTGCAACTGACTTTAAAAACTCAATGGAAGGATTAGAGCAAGATTGCGATATTATCGTTCCGGCAGCTTTAGAAAACCAGTTTACTGAACTAAATATCCGTAACATAAAAGCAAAAATTATTGCTGAGGGCGCGAATGGACCAACTACGCCAGAAGCCGAAGCGATCTTTACAGAAATGGGTGGTATCATTATCCCCGATATGTATTGCAATGCTGGTGGTGTTACAGTTTCCTATTTCGAGTGGTTGAAAAACCTTTCTCACGTAGCATTTGGTCGTATGGAAAACCGTTATGCGGCTAATTCTAATGCTAATTTAATAGCTACACTGGAAAACTTAACCGGTAAAACCATTCTTCCTGAACATCGTTTAATGATAGTTAAAGGTGCATCTGAAATGGAATTGGTAAACTCCGGATTAGAAGATACCATGATTCATTCTTACCACGAAATCCGTGAAACATTAAAAAATAAGCCAGGTACACAGACATTAAGAACTGCTGCTTTTGTTAATTCAATTGATAAAATCGCGGTTTCTTATATGAATTTAGGTGTTTGGCCATAATGGCTGAAAGGCAAATGACTAAAGCTTAAAGCGAAAATCCTTGCAGATGTATAATTTTGCAAGGATTTTTTATTTTAGAAATGTATAGTTTGATAAATTTTGGGTAAGGGTTTGCCCTGCTACCGTTTCAGTCTTTTTCTGCGTGTTATCCTACGCTATTGCGTAAATACGGTTCCAGACCAAAGTAACACGTTAATTAAAATTAAGCCTCAAAAATCACTACGAGGCGGAAGAGGTAATGCTGAGTTCTTCCAAATCCAAACGCCATTCTTCTTTCCTTATAATATCATCATCGTAATTTCTATTGCTTTTTAAATGATGTAATTCATCACGTTGAACCTGGATTAGAGCCAGCATGATTTCACGATATGCTTTCAAATCAACCTGGTCAATCTCCCCGTTTTTGAAAGCTTTCAAGGTATCTTTTTTCTCAATTAATGAATGTTGGAGTTCGGCTTTCAAGTTCACCATAAGCTCGTTATGTGTGCATTGATACTGATAATCGGCCTGGAGTTTCTCTAAAGAGAGATCAATTAATTTAAGCTTGATTTGGTTTGTTTGTTCTTGTTCAGAAAGTTTATGTTTTGGCTCGGGTATTTTTAACCATTTAATAAAAAGGGGTAAAGTTAACCCTTGAACCACCAGGGTTACAAATATTACTACAAACGTAATGAATAGGATTACATTCCTTAATGGGAAAGGGATTTGCTCGGATATCATTACTGGGATTGATAATGCTGCTGCTAGAGATACAACACCTCGCATTCCTGCGTAAACAATTACCAAAGAAGAATGCCAGGTCATGTCCTGATAACGAACCCTTGTTTTTTTATTGAACAGGCTGGTAATCCTTGCCGTAGAAAACAGCCAGATAAAACGAACCAATAAAGCTAAAATACTAATTCCGACACCGTAACCGATAGCATTGGCAATCGGGTAATCGGGTCCTAGGCCAGCAACAATATCGGGTAGGGCTAAACCAATTAAAATAAAAACCACACCGTTTAGTAAAAATATTAATGCCGACCATACAGAAACAGTTTTTATCCTTGAGCTTGAGGTAAGAATAATATGTGATTGGCTGGATAGCAATAATCCGCCGGATACAACGGCCATTACACCCGATCCCTCAAAATGTTCGGCAACGATATACATAAAGTATGGCGTTATCAGCGTAAGTACCGTATCTATATTTTCAGTTGTAGGCAACCACCTGTGTATGGCGTAGAATATTCCGCCAATGGCCAGACCAACCAGAATACCGCCACCCGCAACTGAAACAAAATCAATTGCTGCATCATGTAAAACAAAAGTTCCGGTGGCAACGGTGGCTAAAGCAAATTTAAAAACGATTAAACTGGATGCATCATTTACTAAACTTTCACCTTCTAAAAGGGAGCTTACCATTTTTGGAATTTTTAATCCTTTAAGTACAGCTGCTGCTGCAACCGCATCTGGCGGTGAAACAATTCCGCCCAATAAGAAGCCAAGTGCTAAAGTAAAACCAGGAATAAATGCCACTGAGGCATATGCAACCGCAACCGAAGTGATGATGACTAAACCAACAGCCATTAAAAAAATTGCACCTTTATATTCCCAAAAATCTTTCCATGAAGTAAACCAGGCAGCTTCGTACAATAATGGAGGTAAAAAAAGTAGAAATACGATATTTGGATCAATTTTTACATGTGGAATGCCAGGAATGAAACCAATAATTAGACCAGCTAAAACAAGAAAAATAGGATAGGAGATTTTTAATTTTTGACCAACCATAACCAATAAAGTTACGCCGAGCAGTAATATGAGAATTAAAATTAAATTATCATGCAGCATTTTAAGAGAAGATTCAATATGTAAGATGGAAGAAATTTGGATTAAAAATAGGAAACAATTTTGACGATAAATAACCTGTATATATTTTATCGCATTTTTAGAAGTTGGTATAATGAGTTGACTTCTTTATTTCTAAAGGTTAAGTTTCCTGTAATACGAACTTTTTTACCTTCAATTAGTTTCCCTTTAATTTCTAATTTTTGCAAATTTCTGATGTATTTTGTAATCGAAGGAAAATTTGACTGTTTGCTCAATTTATTGAAATAGACGTTTAAACCTAAAAATTCATCACTTTGAATATTAGTGGGTATTGTTATTGGGTTTTCGTTTGTGCTTAATTTCAATTGTGTGTCAGTTTCAGCTACATGAACTTTATATAAAGGAAAAACAGTTTTATTAATCACCCCGCTATCCAATCTAATTACATTTTTTTGGTGCAGATAATTCTTCAAACCTTTGCCATCAGCGATAATATTGACTATAAAGTTCGGAATATCCCTTTTTTGCATAACTACTTTTTCTATCTTCTCAAAATCATCATTGTAATCATAAGTAATTATCGAATCCATTTGCTGAATGGTGTTTATCCATTCAAAGTCAACATAGCCTTTGTAATATTTAGTTAAACTATCCTGTTCCAAACTTGTGTTTTTAAGTTTTAACGTTTGCCCGGGTGTCGTTTTAAAATCTGCATTAAGCCAAAAACTAATTGCACTTTCTCTTTTAAATATCCTGTGAAATGGTTTTGGGGCAGGAACAATGGTCTCGGAAATTAACTCGTCGTTAGTATTGATTGAACCATTGTCGAAATTTAAGGTGGCAAAGTGACCGCCATCAGAAAATACGATGTGGTTTGTTGCTTTTCTGACTAAATTGAAGGCGCTTTTTCTTAACTCGATAAAATTCTTTTGACTCAAAATGCCAGCCAATAGTAGATCAAAATCCGCATGTTCATTGGTAAAAACAATTGCAGCATTTCTGCTATTGTAAGAAATTGCAATGTTACCAAACTTTGATTTTGCGTAGCTCAAACCTCCTGGCTTCTTCTCAACATTAAAATGAAGGATGTTTTCCAAGAAAACCTCAAATGCATTAAGGTTCTTAATTTCCAACCTCGAAAACAAGGCTGTTTTTGGTTGATTTTTGATCGTAAATAAATAAAGGTTCGCGGGGATTTGCAAGCCGTGGTCAAGGCCATCAAACCATGTTTTTTTTTTTGTTTTTGTATCCGATTTAAAATAATAACCTGGATGCGTAATCATGTTCACTGCAAGACTTTTGTATAGCTCATCAACACTAATCTTTACTAGAGAACCGGCATTACTCGGAATTAAAACCTGGTTTGCGCGGTATTGCCTATATTTAAAAGCGCCTACAAAAAAAATAAGCAGGGATATAATTATCACTGCTGCTATTTTTAAAAATTTCTTCATCAATTCCCAATTTTTATTCGTACCACCCCCGACCCCTCCTTGAAAATAAGGAGGGGAGTAGGCAGTAACTTAGGTTTTTTCTAATTATCGTATTCCCTTCCTAATTTAGAAGGGGCAGGGGTGGTTAATAATTGAATACCCATTATTATTTTGCCAACGAAACACGGATTACCACGGAAAAATTTTTCTTTTAATCTGTGATCTCTATATTTCCTTGGCAACTGTTATTTAGCTGCATTCTCAATTAAAGTGAACAGATACTTTAAAGCATTTTCATGTCCGTTTGGAATTTCAGCACTAATGTCTGCTGAAACTAAATTTCCTTTAATTGGATTTGATTTCATATAGACATTGCCCATTTTGCCCAAAGTCTCATTGAACTTTTTTGCGGTTTCTTCACCACCGATTTCTTCAGTAGGCACTTTACCAACCAGGTTTTTTGCGTTAAATAAGAAACTGAAATTGTTCTTCGCTAGAAGTGTTTTATGCGTTTTAGTTATCCCAGATTTAAATGTTTTATCATTGATGCTTTTCATTTCTGTAAGTGAGTTGCCTAAGAAAACAATACCATCTTTAATCATGAAGTAAATATCAATTGGACTTTTCTTCGCTTCGATTTTATAAATATTGTTGTTAGCCGTAACATAGTTTTTATTTATACCGTATTTAATCAGCTTGTTCATCAATCGGTTATCTTCCGATGAAAACATAAAAAGAAAGTCGGGTAAAGTCTCCTTTTTTGTTTTGGTTACTTCTTTTTGATTGTAATCATCATCATATTCGTAAGACGTGTAGGTAACATCTTTAGTATTTAAACCGTTAATTACAAATAATGCGTCTCCCTTAATCACTTTACTTACAGCTTCTTCATCCAATAAAATCGAAAATAGATCCGTTCCTAATTCTATTTCCTCTTCCATGTTCCGGCCAAGAAAAGCACCATACGTTTGTTTCATTAGTTTAGGGAATTCTTCCAAATACGCTTTAGTATCAATAGAATAACCCATAAAGCCGATTGCTTTATCACTGTTTACATAATTCAGGAATTTTTTATTCAATTTCCTGTTCATTATTTTTTTGTAAGCATCGGCTTGGTCTTTGGCCAATTCCAGGCCTGTAGAAATTCGGAAACTTTTATCATCCATAAAAAGCTTCGCGCTTAAACTGCCGTAACCTTTCATTAAGCCTGATTTTCCGTAAGTTCCCAATTCTGGTGAAATGGAATTGTAAACATCTTGTAAGCTGGCAACCCATATTTCTGCTATCGCCTTGTTATCTAAACTTGCTGAATATGATTTATTGCTTTCAATGGATTCGTAACTGGAATTGAAAATTTTATCAGCCTGGGCGGTCATCCAAACGAAAGCGAGTTGCTTCTTCTTCAAATCTTGCTCTGCCCGCTCTTTTTGGTATTCGTCGTATTTATCGTTTCCATCAGCAACACTATCAACGGCATAAACCTCTTCAGCCATTGTCTCTTCAATAATTTTGATTTTCTTTTTAGGTTTAACAACGGCTTTCTTCTTTGATGATTTTTTTACTACACCTTTGGTTTTAGTTGTTTTTTTATGCGTTTTGGTATTTTGAGGTGAAACATAAGGTGGTGGAATTGAAGCCATTTCAGTTATCTCTATCGGTGCATCAGTAGTTGTGTAGGCGGAATCAACGGCAACCACGGCACTATCCGTTAAAACATCATAGCTATTCTGGTAGCGAATATCCTTTATTCCGTATTTGACAGATTTCGCCGAATCAGCAAAAAAAGTGCTTTTAATGCTCCCGGTAACAAAATACATCATATTGTTATTCCATTTGATAATACTTGTGCTGTCCGGCAAAACCATCGTTCTTATATCGCCATTCGTTCTGATTTTTTTGTCTTTATCGCTAATCAGGTTTTCAAATTTTGCAGCATCCTTAAGTGGAATAAGAAAACAGTTATACGTAATACTATCGCTTAACTGATTGAAATAGTAAATGTTTTTCTCTAAGTTAATTCCAAAATCTTCAATACTACTGAAGTTTTTATCGAGCGATTTAGACGTTTCTGCCAGCAGTTTTTTGCCCACAAAAGATTCGTTAAAATCTTTTACAAACATTAGCTTAAAAACGTTATCGCCTTTTATTGTGGCAACCGTGAATGCGTTGGCCGGAATTTTTTTAACTAAATCCTGAGCGTAATTTAGCTTTACAAGAAGCAGAAAAGAGATTGCAATGAAGATTTTTTTCATTAGTGTGAAGTTGTTTTTAAAGGTGATGAAGCCATCATGAATTGTTGTTTTAGTGGTATGATTTTGAAATTCATGATGGTTTCATTTTATTTAGATAGTAAAATTTGATTGGAAACGTTAGTTTTTCCGTTAATTAAATCCATAATGTTACTTTTAAGCATCACGGCTTTTTTTGATTTTGATACATTTGATGCCGGGTTACTGGTGCTCGTTACAAGCGATTCGAAACGATAAATGCTGGTGTAAGTAGCACCGTTAAAAACGGCTTTATCCTTACTTTTTAATTTATTGAATTCTGTTTTGGCTGTATTTAGTGGTTGGTATTTTCTCAAAAAAGTTTTTGTAGCCTTGTTAAAAGTGTAGGATGAAGTATTTGTAGCTTTGATTTTTTGTTGTGTTAATATATTTCTGGTAATGTTATTAATGTCCGAGACATCTTTGAAAGAAAAACTTACCGTAGCAATGTAGTTATTGAAATCGCTTGTACTTTTTACATTTGAAATCCCTTTCGATTTTTTAAGATAGGTTACAGCCTCATTTAACTCTTGCTGAATTTTTTGTTTACTAGGAACTTTATAACCCTGGACACTGTCTAAGAGCATAACCGATGCAACCTTTGTTTTACTCTGACTTAAATTTATAGTGAGTACCACATCTCCGGTTCCATCATTGCGCATCGAAATTTCCTCAACAACTTCAAAACACGAGCTCAAAATCGGTATCAGAAAGGCAAACAGAACGAGTTTGTAGACCTGCTTAAGATTCATATATAGTTTTAATTTTGGTTTACGGAAGCTATTAGGAATGATCAATTATCTGAATGGTTCAAACTTAATGATAAAGGATGAATTTTATAGTTATTTATTATGCAGCTTGGTTTATGCTGTAGATGCGCTAAGATAGGAGCGGCATCCTATTTTGGTCTTTCTGCTAAAACGATATAGCGGACAGCGTGCCTGCCTGCCAGACAGGCATGTTGAAACGCCAGAAAAAATATTTTTAGACTTTTAACAGAATCTTCATTTCCATCAGCTAATTGTCAATATAAAGACAAGAAAAATGTTAAAGAACGTTGGCTAAGCCTATTTTTCTATCTTTGTTGCCGGCTTTTACAATTACATATAAAATGAAAAAAAGTGCAATAATCGGATTAATTACCATTGCGATTTCTGTTGGGATCTTATTCAGCCTGAATGCAAATACGGATACTTATTCTAATTTTAGCGAAGCTGCTGCCTCTAATAAAGAGGAGCATGTTATGGGTTATTGGGATAAATCTCAAGGTACCTATTATGACGCAGTTAAGGATGCCAATCATTTCTCTTTCCATATGAAGGATGAAAAAGGGGAAATTCGTGAGGTCGTTTATAACGGTACAAAACCGCAGGATTTTGAAAAATCTGAAAAGCTGGTTCTTATCGGTAAAATGGATAAGGACAAATTCTATGCCTCGAAAATTTTAATGAAATGCCCTTCAAAGTATAATGATAATCTCGTAGAGATTAATAAAGACGGCAAGGTGGATGAAGTAGGTAAATACGGCGAGAAAAAATATAATTAATTTAATGGATATTCAATTTATAGGCGAAAACCTGTTGCCGGGTAAAATCGGACAGTTTTTTATTGTATTGGCTTTTAGTGCATCGTTACTTTCAACCATTGCATATTTTTATGCCAGTCGTGATAAAAATTTAGATGATAAATCATGGAGAAACCTTGGTAGAATTGGATTTTTAGTTAATTGGATTAGTATTATAGGTATTGGCGTTACGCTTTTTTACCTAATCCTAGGTCACTATAACGAATATAGTTACGTTTACTGGCACTCCTCAAAACAACTTCCTATATATTATATTGTTTCCGCTTTCTGGGAAGGGCAAGAAGGAAGTTTTTGGCTTTGGGCTTTCTGGCAATCTTTTTTAGGCGCGCTGTTAATCTGGAAGGCTAAAACCTGGGAACGCCCGGTAATGGCGGTTGTAGCATTTTCTCAGGTGTTTTTAACATCAATGATGTTAGGGGTGGAGATTTTCGGTGAGCGAATCGGAAGCTCCCCGTTCATTTTATTAAGGGATTCACTTGATTTAAAGTCAATGGCTCCGGTTGTATTTGCCAACCCAGAGAACTTTGCCAACTATTTAAAATTTATTACCGATGGCAGAGGTTTAAATCCACTTTTACAGAACTATTGGATGGTAATTCACCCGCCGACTCTGTTTTTAGGTTTCGCAAGTATGGTAGTTCCTTTTGCTTATGGCATCGCTGCACTATGGCAAAAACGGTATAAAGAATGGATTAAACCCGCTATGCCCTGGACGCTTTTTGCGGTGATGGTGTTGGGAACAGGTATTATCATGGGTTCGTTCTGGGCTTATGAGGCGCTAAATTTTGGTGGTTTCTGGGCCTGGGACCCGGTTGAAAATGCATCATTAATTCCATGGTTAACCTTAATTGGTGCAGTGCATGTAATGATTGCTTATAAAAATACAGGACATGCTTATTTTACCGCAATTGCATTGGTGTTTTTGAGTTTCCTATTGGTACTATATGCTTCTTTCTTAACCCGAAGCGGAATTTTAGGCGATACTTCTGTCCACTCATTTACTGATATGGGCATGTTCGGTCACCTGATTTTATACAATGTCGTATTTGCCGTTTTGGCCGTTGTACTCATTGTTTTAAGATGGAAAGAATTACCAATTACAACCAAAGACGAAGAGACGTACTCTCGTGAGTTCTGGATGTTTATTGGCGCATTGGTTGTTACGGTTGCCTGCATTCAGGTCATATTTTCAACTTCCGTTCCTGTGTTCAACAAAGCTTTTGGAACAAAATTTTCTCCTCCAATTGATGCCGTTAAATATTACAATCAATGGCAGGCGCCATTTGTGGTTTTAATTACATTAATATCAGGTTTTTCACAATATCTGAAGTATAAGAGGACAGATCCCCGCAAATTTTACAGCAGTCTGGTGTCGGCTATTTTGTTTGCTATTGTTTTAACAGCTGCTTTAGTGTACGTAACAGGCATTTACACTAATACGATGTATATTCTCATCACTTTTAGCTGTTCATTTGCTGTTCTATCTAACGCAACTATTTTATATCAGGCATTTGGCGGTAAGGCAAAGCTGGCCGGCTCTGCTATAGCCCACATTGGCTTTGCATTATTAATTTTAGGTGCATTGATTTCTGCAGCTACTAATAAACCACTGTCTATTAATGCAAATAATTTCATCCCGGTTAAAGATTTTGAGAAAACAGAAAAACCTGGTGAAAACATCATGTTATATAAAAACGAACCTAAAAAAATGGGTAAGTACACCGTAACCTATGTTAGCGATACAACAGAAGCACCTAACACAATTTACGAACTTAACTTTAAGGTTTATGATGATGAAGGCAAATTGAAAGAAGATTTCAATTTGCATCCACATGTTCAGGACAATGAAAAAATGGGTTTGATTGCGTCACCCGATACAAAACATTATTTGACTTATGATGTGTACACGCACATTACAAGCGCTGCTATTAAGCAAACTGCTCATGATGATCATGAGGGTCATTCAGACGATGAAAATTATAAAGCGCCACGTATCTTAAAGGTAGCTGCAGGAGATACCATTCATACCTCAAGCGGAATTATTACTGTCAAGGCATTGAACAATAAGCCTAAAGCCAAAGATTTAGCGTTGGCAAAAGGTGATTTCGCAGTCGGTTTACCGATGGAAATTAATGCGAGCGGTAAAATTTACAATACTGAGCCTATCTTTTTAATTAAAGGCAATAATACTTTTGATTTTGCACGTAAAGTGGATGAACTGGATTTAAAATTCCGTTTCTCAAAGGTATTGCCTGATGAAAAGAAAGTAGAGTTGCAGATTTTCGAAAAACCGCAACAAGCTAAAGACTGGGTAGTCTTCAAGGCTATTGAATTCCCATACATCAACCTGTATTGGTCTGGTACCATAATAATGGTTGTTGGTTTCTTATTGTCGATTTTTAGAAGACGAAAAGAGGCTAAAACTGCGTAAAAGAAATGAATATTGTTTTATTAGGTTCAGGAAATGTTGCTACCAATTTAGCGCTGGCTTTAAAAGCTGCCGGTGAAAATATTGTGCAGGTTTTTAGTCCGAATCTGGAAAATGCAAAAGCAATTGCCAAAAACGTTGGTTCTAAATCAATAAATAGTTTTTCTGAGATTGACCGAACGGCAGATTTGTACATCGTATCTGTTAAAGACGATGCAATTGCCGGTGTAGCCAAAAATTTGAAGGGTGTTGACGGCCTGATCGTTCATACTTCGGGCACTACAGATATCAACATCTTATCCTCGGAAGTGAAGCATGCAGGCGTTTTTTACCCCTTGCAAACTTTCTCGAAAAGTAGGATAGTTGATTTTAAGACGATTCCACTTTGCTTAGAAGCTTCTGATCATCATCAACTTGATATTTTAACACGTGTTGCTGAAAAACTTAGCGACAAAGTATATGTGGTAAATGGAGACAAGAGGAAAGTATTACATCTTGCTGCTGTTTTTGCCTGTAATTTCGCCAATCACCTATATGCGTTATCACATCAGATTTTAACAAAAAATGATTTGAATTTTGATCTTATCAAACCATTAATCACCGAAACTGCTGATAAAGTGTTGTTCGATTATCCGGAGAATGTACAGACCGGACCTGCAATAAGACGTGATGAAAGTACCATAAACAAGCATTTGGCTATGCTTTCAGACCTGCCTGAACTGCAGGAGATTTATCAAACATTAAGCAATAGCATTAAATTAGTACATAAATAGTACAATTGCCGCTTTTGCTTGTTACTTTTGCAAAATAATTATGAGCATTTTTAAACTTAAAATAAATTTCGAAGAAGCGGATCACGAATCGGTAGAACTGCCTATTGCTGCCGGAGAATCTGTGTTGGATGTTTGTCTGGATAATGGAATTGAATTGCAGCACAATTGCGGCGGTGTTTGTGGTTGCAGTACCTGCCATGTATATGTAACAAAAGGCATGGATAATATCGAAGAAATTTCTGACAAAGAAGAAGATTTTATCGATAGAGCTGTACGCCCGAGAATTACTTCCCGACTAGGTTGCCAGTGTGTGGTAATTAATGGCGATATCGAAGTTACAATTCCTGACCAGTCCGGCTTTATGGGACACTAGGGATTTACGATTTTAGATTTACGATTGAAAATTAACATTTAAACTGATTAAATCGATTCAACCAATTAACCAATAACACAACATGAACAACGATAAATTTGCCTTACCTTTTTATTGGAATGACTATGAAGACATTGCCATGTCTTTATATGAAAAATTTGGTGATGAGTTTGGCGAAACTAAAATATACCGCATCCGTTTTACCGATTTATTGGAATGGGTATTGACTCTACCAAATTTTAAAGGAACCCGCGAGGAAAGTAGCGAGGGTCATTTAGAACAGATTCAGTCTGCATGGGTTTACGAGTGGAGAGACAATCAAGATTAAGTTACCTGTTAAATGTTGCCTTTTACAGGTCAAAGCGTATAAAGAGGCAAACATAACTTTATCCTGTAATCAATTATGTTTCTCCAAAAGATAAAAGAAATTACAACCTTCGTTTTTGATGTTGATGGTGTTCTAACTGACGGCACTGTTCAGGTTACAGATAACGGACAGTCGCTTCGTACTTTTCATATTAAAGATGGCTACGCAATGCAATTAGCTGTTAAAAGAGGCTATAATGTTTGCATCATCTCTGGTGGAGATGGGATCGGAATGGGCAAACGCTTTTCAAATTTAGGAATTGTGGATGTCTTCTTAGCCGCTGGCGATAAAGTAGATATATTCAATAATTATCTTAAAGCTAAAAAAATCACAGCAGCAGAGGTACTTTACATGGGAGATGATATACCTGATTTAAAGGTGATGAAACTTGTTGGATTGCCAAGCTGCCCGGCAGATGCTGTTGAAGAAATTAAAGCTATCTCCAGATTTATATCTCCATATAATGGCGGCAAAACGGCAGTTCGTGACATCATCGAAAAAGTGTTAAAAATACAGGGCAGGTGGTTTGACGAAAACCCAATCGCTGCTGATTCAGGCAAATAAAACAGCTAAAGATTTTTCATTCTTGAGCAATTCTCTGTATTCGGTAATTGCAACAGCTAAGTTACGTGGCACAATTAAACTTTTAACTTTTTTTGTATTCCAACCAGTCTAAAATTTAACCAAATTGAGCAGTTAGTTGTTCGATACAAAAAAACAAAAACATGAAAAAATTAATGATGATTTGTGCGTTGTTATTCTCTGTAATAACATATGCAAGTGCGCAGCAAGGCGGTGGCCGTATGGGTGGTACACCAGAAGAAAGAGCAAAAAGGAATACAGATCAACTTGCTGAGAAGTTAAAGTTAACTGAAGATCAGAAGACTAAAGTTTTAGCTGTTTACACTGCACAGAATGCAGAAATGGCAAAAGCGAGGGAAGCGTCTGGAGGAGATAATTCTGGCATGAGAGAGAAAATGATGAAGATGATGGGGGAAACGAATACCAAAATTGAAGCTGTTTTAACAGAAGAGCAAAAACCAGCTTTTAAAGCATTACTTGAAGAACGTAAAAAAGCAATGGAAGCCCGTCAGAATGGTGGTGGTCAATAAAGCATTTTTCAAATAAGTAAAATAACAAAAGCGGCTTTATGTCGCTTTTGTTATTTTAGCGGAAAATATAATCAAATGCTTCAGGATACTCCAATTATACTTGCCTCCAAATCACCCCGTCGCCTGGAACTTTTACAGTTGATGGGCTTAAATTTCAAAGTCGAATTAAAAGATGTTGATGAAAGCTATCCTAAAGGCTTAAGTCCTGCGGAAATTGCCGTTTACATTTCTGAAAAAAAAGCTAAAGCGTTTAATTCCAAAGATGCGATTATAATAACTGCAGATACAATTGTCGCTTTAGATAATGAAATCTTAGGAAAACCTGAAAACAGAATCCATGCTCAGGAAATGCTACACAAATTATCAGGTGCTAAACACAAAGTATACACCGGGGTGACCATCGTAAAGGGAGATAAAATCCTCTCATTTTATGATGTGACAGAGGTAACCTGCAAGGCGGTTACGAGTAAGGAGATCGACTTTTACATAGATAATTATAAGCCTTACGATAAAGCTGGCAGTTACGGTATACAGGATTGGTGGGGGATTGTAGTTGTAGAAAAAATAAATGGCTCTTACACCAATGTTATGGGTTTACCTACAGAGCGTCTTTACAAAGCACTGCTGGAATATATATAGCCGGGGGTCAAAGGAAAATTATAGCAGGTCCGCCAGAACGCCCATTTTTAGATCGTAGGTAGATAATTTTAGTGTTGTAATTTTTAATCTCTCCATTACATAATTTGTAATAAGGACGGCCATTACGATCATATCAATCCGGAGCTGGATCATGCCGGGCATCATTGCCCTTTCATGATGGGTCGCATTTATCAGTGCTTGTGCGGTAGCGATATAGTCATTATAGTTGAATTCGTACACTTTTATTTCTGCAACATTTACGGTTTCATTATTTTTTCTGATGATTAATTCGGCAAAAGTTTCAAAGGCACCTGCAGAACCTATTAAAGTTTGAGGTTGATACGCTCCACAAACCTGAAATAGATCGTTTAACTGATTTTGAATGTGGTTGGTAATGGCACTTTTATCATCATCAGAAATTGGATCTGACTTGAAAAATTTTTGCATCAAACGTGCTGCACCGATGTTGTAGCTTTTCTTCCAGATGAATTTTTCAGTATCACAAAGTATAAATTCAATGCTTCCGCCTCCGATGTCCATTATTAGCGTTAGATCCTCAATTGCACCACTTAGCTTAACACCCTTGTAAATTGAAGCTGCCTCTTCGTCACCCGTTATAATTTCGATGTCTATGTTTACCTGTTCTTTTACCGAGCGCACAAAGTCTTTTCCGTTTTCGGCACTTCTAATCGCAGAGGTAGCAGTTGCTTTTACTTTATCAACCTTGTATTCTTCTAATTTTTTTCTGAAGTCCCTTAATGTAGATATACCTCTTTCAAAAGCGGCAGGAATAATTACATTGTCATTTATTCGACCTTCACCTAGCCTAACCGGAATAGTTGTCTTATATAAAATCTCGAATTCTTTATCCTTTGATTCTACAATAAGCAAATGAAAGGTGTTTGTTCCCAGGTCGATAACCGCTAAACGCATATTAAATTTTTTTCACTAAAGATCGAGGTAAAATTTTGGAAGTCCACGCAAATAATCGCCATCTTTTACTAATATAAATTACATCAGCTTTGCGCTCAATCCCCCTAATGATTTGCTTTGCGGCTTTTTCTACTGGCGTAACCCAAAATAAATTATCGCCTTTCGCCATTGCTGTATCGACATAACCCGGCCTGATATCCAAAATGTCGATGCCTAGTTTTAATTTGGAGGATTTTCTTGCTAAACCTTCCAGGTAATTGATCTGAAAAGCTTTGGAAGCGCTGTATGCGGGCGATTTATCGTTCCCACGCAAACCAGCTACCGATGTTACAGCTGCTATTTGCCCACGGCCTTGCCTTTTAAAGTAATCGAAACTCCAGGTAACTACGTTGGTAAAAGAGCGGACATTCGTATTGATCGTATCCTGCTCAATCTGGGTATTCAGGCTTTCATTTATCTCGCCATACCCTGCACTATAAATTAATATATCGTAGCCTCCAAGTCTTTCAATTAATGATATCAAGTTTTCGATTAAATTGGTTTCATCATTTACATCAAAACATGAACCCAATATTTTTCCCGCGTTTAAACCTTCAATTTCATTTATTAAAATCTGGCGTTTCCCTGTAATGCCTACAATATATCCGGCATCAGCCATTTGGAGCGCAAGTGATTTTCCAATGCCCGAAGTAGCGCCAATAATGATTACTTTTTTCAAAGAAATAGATTGAAGTGTTTAAACTGGTTACAAATAAATTATATATGAAAGATTCTATCTGAAGTTACAAATCAAATTCAGATTTGTATGGTGCTTCTGTTTAGTGGAATTAATTTTTATACCAAAACCATTTCACCATCTCTTTGAAACTAGCCTTTTTACCATACATTAAAATTCCCACACGATAAATTCTGGCTGCAAACCAAACCGTTCCGATGAAACCTGCAATTAAAATTACTATCGATAACGCCAATTCCCAACCTGGCACACCATAAGGTAATCTTACAACCATAGCAATAGGCGACGTGAAGGGAATCATCGATAGCCAGAAAGCGACATTTCCATAAGGATCGTTAGTGACAACACTAAGGGATAGCGCATAACTTAGTAGCAATGGCATCATTACGGGCATCATAAATTGTTGGGTTTCTGTTTCGCTGTCGACTGCCGAACCAATTGCGGCATAAAGTGCACTATAGAAGAGGTCGCCACCTAAAAAGTAAACGATAAAAATCGTGATAATTTTTCCCAAATCTAGGTTCTTAATACTCTGTTGTACCTTGCCTAGGGGGCCATCGCTCAATGCAGCTGCCTGAATTTGTTGAGCACCTGGATTAACAGGCGTAATTTGTGAACCCGATGTTGCTATTTTCTTTGCATCATCTTTACTTACAAAGACGCTTACTGCTGAAGCAGATATAGAAAATGTCAATATAATCCATAGTAAAAACTGTGTTAAGCCAACCAAGGCGATACCTATAATTTTACCCATCATCAGCTGAAATGGCTTTACTGATGAAATCATAATCTCTATAATCCTACTGGTTTTTTCTTCTATTACACCACGCATAACCTGTACACCGTAAAGCATGATGAACATAAACATGAGTACGCCCGCTACAAATGCAATAACTGTACTTGCACCAGCACTGCTGTTTTCTTCTCTGCCTGTGTCACCAATTTTCTTCGTTATAATATTTACCTTACTTTTAAGGTGATCTAAATCTGCCTGCGAGATGCCTGATTTCTTTAGCTTATAGTCGCGGATTAAATCTTCAATAGAATCAGACACCCGACCGTCTAAAGTTAATCCCGCTTGTTTCTTGCCAATCAATTCGATGCCTTTAGGTGATTCAATGTCGAAATCAGGCAGGTATAATATGTAATCAAAATCGCTTTTACCCAAATTTTTCTTCAGGTTTTGAACAGATTCATCTACATACTCATAGGTTACATTTTTGTTTGATGTAAGTTCTTCCGTTAAAGTTTTATTTTCGTTGATTACGGCTACTTTATCAATTTTATCGTTAATGCCTTTAATCGAAAAATAAATTATTAAACCATAAAAACCTGCTATGATAATAGGAGTTAAAAAAGTCATAACTATGAATGATTTTTTCTTAACCCTGGATAAATATTCTCTTTGTATTATTAGTAAAATTTTATTCATGACTTATTTTTTAACATGCTCAATAAAAATGTCATTCATGCTTGGAATTACTTCGGTAAAATGATTGATGCTCACCTTAGGAATCATGTACGCCAGTACATCATTGGCGGTATAGTCACGTATCAGCTTGAATTTCAAGTTTGTGCCGCTTTTGACGTCTTTTTTCTCCAACACCTCAAATAGATCGATGTTGCTAAAGTCGACTTTGCCGGTAAACTCAATGCAGTAAGTATTATTTCGATACGATGATTTAATATCGGTAACAGCACCATCTAAAATCTTTTTTGATTTATCTATCAGTGCAATGTTATCACAGAGTTCTTCTACACTTTCCATTCTGTGGGTAGAAAAAATGAAAGTTGTTCCTTGTGCATTTAATTCCAGGATTTCATTTTTAATTAAATCGGCGTTTACCGGGTCAAATCCTGAAAAAGGTTCATCCAGAATAATCAATTCAGGATTGTGAAGTATAGTTGCCACGAACTGGACTTTTTGCTGCATGCCCTTACTCAAATCTTCTACCTTCTTATTCCACCAGCTTCCCATATCCAGCTTATCGAACCAATATTTTATTCTTTTTGTTGCTTCAGCAGTACTTAATCCCTTTAGCTTCGATAAATACAAAATCTGTTCACCAATTTGCATTTTTTTATATAGACCACGTTCTTCTGGTAAATAACCTATTCGATTGATGTGGTTGGCATTGAGTTGCTGACCGTTAAAAATAACTTCACCGCTATCTGGTGCTGTAATTTGGGTGATGATTCGGATAAGCGAAGTTTTGCCTGCGCCGTTAGGCCCGAGGAGGCCAAAAATTTTACCTCGTTCCACTTCGAGACTAACATCATCGAGTGCACGGTGACTTGCATATTGCTTCACAATATTTCTTACACTTAGCATAGTTTGCGTTTTATATCTATTAGTCGAAAAAAATATTTAAAGGTTACAGAAAAAATCAAATGAATAAAAGATTGATTTCTATCTAGTTTATTGCTCAATTTAGAAATAAAAAAAACCGATGTGATTGCATCGGTTTGTAAGTTAAATATTTCTTAATTATTCGAAATACTCTTTCATTCGGTCAAAAAAACTTTTTTCATTTTTTCCTGGTTGCGGTTTGAAATTAGCTGAATCCCGCAGTTTTTCTAAAACGGTGCGTTCTTCGCTGCTAAGTGCCTTAGGTGTCCAAACATTGAGGTGAATAATTTCATCACCACGGTGATAAGAATTTACTTCAGGTAGTCCTTTTCCTTTCAGACGTAACAGTTTTCCACTTTGTGTACCTGGATCAATTTTGATTTTTGCTTTTCCATCGATGGTAGGTACTTCAATGCTCATACCTAAAGCAGCGTCAACGAAACTCAAGTGTAAATCGTAAACAATATTATTGCCTTCGCGTTTTAAGGTTTCGTGAGGCATTTCTTCTATAAGAATAATTAAATCTCCCGGAACGCCACCATTTGGGGCTGCATTTCCCTTGCCGCTCATACTTAACTGCATACCTTCACTTACACCTGCAGGAATATTAATGGTTATTGTTTCTTCGCCACGCACAACGCCATCGCCATGGCAAATCGTACATTTTGCTGTAATCTGCTGTCCGCTACCATTACAGGTAGGGCAGGTAGATGCCGTTTGCATCTGACCGAGAATGGTATTTGTAACTCTGCGAACCTGCCCGCTACCACCACAGGTACCACATGTACTTACTGATGATTTGTCTTTGGCGCCAGTTCCATCACATGTTTTACAGGAAACAAGTTTATTAACTTTAATCTTTTTCTCTGCGCCATGCGCAATTTCCTCAAGCGTAAGCTTAACTTTTATACGAAGATTAGAGCCTTTTGCTACACGTCGGCCGCCACGTTGCTGTCCACCACCTCCACCACCAAAAAAGCTTTCGAAAGGATTATGTCCACCGAAAATATCTCCAAAATTACTAAAGATATCATCCATGTTCATGTTGCCGCCATAACCTCCTGAAGCACTGCTGCCTACACCTGCATGACCAAACTGATCGTAGCGTTGCTTTTTTTCGGGATTGCTTAATACTTCATAAGCTTCGGCAGCTTCCTTGAAATTGTCTTCGGCAGCCTTATCCCCTGGATTTTTATCCGGGTGATATTTAATTGCCATTTTACGATAAGCTTTTTTTATCTCGTCGGCAGGGGCGCTTTTGGTAACGCCTAAAACATCATAATAGTCTCTTTTACTCATCTTCTTTTTAAAATGATTGAATTTGAATGATTGAATTAGTGAATGTAAAAACATTCAATCACCCACTCATTTCATCATTCACTAATTTTTTATGCTCCAACTACAACTTTAGCGAAACGAATGATGTTATCGTTTAAAGTATAACCTTTTTCTACCTCGTCGATAACTTTACCTTTAAGATCATCGCTCGGGGCAGGAATATTAGTAATGGCTTCATGGAAATCTGTATCGAAATCTTTATTGATACTTTCAACATCTTTAAGCCCTTTCTGAGCCAGGGTATTTTTTAATTTTGTACTCACCAATAAAATGCCTTCTTTAACAGGTGCTACATCAGTAGCTGTTTCCATTGCTTTTAGGGCTCTGTCGAAATCGTCTAATACAGGTAATAATGATACAATCACATCTTTACCTGCGGTTTGCAACAACTCAACGCGCTCCTTTTGAGTGCGGCGTTTATAATTGTCGAACTCTGCATATAAACGCAGATACTTATCATTAAGCTGTTGAACCTCAGCTTGTAGTTTTTCTTCGATGGTTTGCGTTTCCGACTGGTCAGTATGCTCCTGATTCTCGGTGTTTTCTATATTTTCTGGTACAGCATTTTCTGATGTATTTTCAGTATTCATTATATTTTCTTCTGTATCTTTATTTTTCTTCTTATTAAACATAATATTATGCTGATTTTCGGTCTTAATATCAACTATTTTGCCATACACTTAAATCAGCCAAGCTGGCAGATTTATCTGCTGTGAACTGAACAGTTTGACAGTAGATGCAAGGTTTTAGCTTATTGCTTACAATTTTGGCATATAAATCAATTCAATTGATTTATGATCCGGGTCAGGTCTGTTTTGGTTTGATTTCAAGGTGCAGCTACTATGAGATTTGTGCATCTTCATGAACAACACCACTTTCACATTTAATGATACGCGATGGGAATGTCCTGATGATGTGATAATCGTGTGTAGCCATTAAAACAGCAGTACCATTCTGACTTATCTGTTTAAGGAGCATAACAATTTCCTCTGATGTTTCCGGGTCTAAATTTCCTGTAGGTTCATCGGCCAGAATAATTTCAGGGTCGTTCAGTAAAGCCCTGGCTATGACGATACGTTGTTGCTCTCCGCCTGATATTTCATGGGGCATTTTTTTTATTTTTGAACGCAATCCAACTTTGTCCAGCACATCTTTAATGCGCTCTTTGATCAGGTTTTCGTCCTTCCAGCCAGTAGCTTTTAAAACAAATTCTAAATTTTTTTCGATCGTACGGTCGGTTAGTAATTGGAAATCCTGGAAAACAACACCCAGTTTACGACGTAGGAAAGGAACCTGCGCTTCCTTTAAATCTTTTAGGTCGAACCCTGCTATATCTCCGTTACCACTTCCAATATGTAAATCGCCATATAAAATTTTAAGCAAACTACTCTTTCCCGAACCGGTCTGACCAATTAGAAAAACAAACTCACCTTTTTCTATGTGTAAATTTACGCTTGAGAGTACTAAGTGTTTTTGTTGAAAAACATCAACATTGCTTAAATGAATTACTGCGCTTTCTGCCATTTTATATCTCTAATTTAGCAATCTGCCCGAAAGGCAAATCTTTTACCATTTTCATTATGTCATCCAGCTTATCGCCCAAACCTAATTTATCAAGAGATTTATCTGGCCTGTCAACCCTAAAATAGGCAAGCAGTGTAAACTTATCATCCCTAAGCTGAACATAATCTGGAATTTTGGCGATGCCTTTTACTTTAATGATGTACATTGAGTCCAAAAATAGCTATTTAAGCTGAAAGCTGAAAGGCAAAAGATTATCGGCTAAGGAAAATCCAGCCTGAAAACATTTGGAAATCTTCGTTGAAATAAATTGTATAATAATAGGTTCCGACTGGTAAGTCTTTTCCTTCGAACTTTCCATCCCAGGGCTTGTAAACGCCATTACTTTGATAAAGTAAGCTTCCCGTTCTGTTTACGATGCTAACTTTCGCATTAGGAAAGCCATCTGCTACAGGAATAATCCAGGTATCGTTAACCCCATCTCCATTAGGTGAAAAAGAATTTGGTATAACGATTTTTGGGTATACTTTTATAAAAACTTCGTCAGTACTGCTTAAACAACCTTGATTTGAAATGGCATGCAAGGTGTAGGTTATATCTGAAGGTGGCGTAGCGACAGGATTTAACTTGGTTGCATCGTCTAGATAATCGGCAGGTGTCCAGAAATAACTAACATTATCTCCTGAAATTTGTCCATTCAAAATAGTGGATTGGCCACTTAAAATTTTAATATCCGCCCCTGCGTTCGCTACCGCATTTTTAATAACGATGACTTCAGAAGTTGCAGTAGCACTACATGCCCCATTGGATACGGTAACTGTATATATTGTCGTTTCTTTAGGTGTTGCAATAGGGTCGGCTATATCTGGATTAGACAAACCTTCTGTTGGAAACCATTTATAAGCTGTGCCGCCGCTGGCAAACAATCGCGTAGATGTACCTTCGCAAATTGGAACACTATTAAAACTTGTTGAGGCATCAACCGGATCAAGTACCAATACATTTGTAAATGATGTGCTGGTGCAACCATTTAACGTCGCTGTCACAGTATATACACCAGACATGTTTAACTGCGCATTATTAATCAATGGCGATTTATCACTAGAGGTAAAACCATTCGGACCTGTCCAGGTAAAGGTTGCACCTTCCGTAGCCGAAAGTTGAATGTTTGCGCCGACACAAACAGGGCCGTTGTTGCTTGCTGATGTGTTTGGTTTTGAATTTACAGTGATTGTTAATGGGGCAGAAGCGACTCTGCAATTTGCCGATCCAATATTTTGTTTCTCGGCAGCGACAAGTCGGTATTGGTAAACTCCGGGAATTAAATTATTTAAAGAAATTGTTGTTTCAGTTGAAGTGGCACTATTAATATCGGTCCATCCATTCCCACTATTAGCTTGCCATTGATAAGCTGGCTCTACATAAACAGATGAAACTTCAGCACTTAGTTGATAATTTCCTGTTGTACCCTTACAAATCGATAGATTTTTATCTGCGAGACCACCAATACTAGGAATAATGGTTGGGCCGCAAGCTCTGAAAGTGATGTCATCTAAAGCAATATCATTTCCATTGCCACCCGGTCCATTATTTGTAATTTTTAATATCAAATCTGTTTGACTGCCAGTCTTAAAAGTGGTGGCATATTGGTTCCAAACGGGTGTTGGACCGTCTTGGATATCTCCGGTATTATAACTTTGTAGTACAGCACCAGCGCTAGTTTCGATTGAAAAAGTAATATTTGGCTTAATTCCAGAGTAATTCAGGATATTAGTAATCCATGCTGCAAACTCGTATGTTGTCCCGGGGCACAAATCAGGAATTGATGTTTGATAAAAAATACCCGGCGTATTTGAAGCGTTTACAACCATCATATAACCATTGGGGTCATTAGGTGTATGATTGTTAATCTGGTGCCAGCCAGACCTCATGCCATTCGTATTTTTTGTAATGGTATAATCACCATCTTCGGGTGTGCCAGCTATAAACCTGTAATTTGTGGCGTTACCGCTTAATGGATTACTAAAAGTAGTATTTCCGGATCCGAAATTTATATTGATTACCGGGTCGCCCAGTGCGCCAGTGCACACTTGTTGTGCTGACAGATTATTGAGTATAAAAATTAAGAATAAAAACAGAAAAATCCGAATCTGATAGCGCATCTGAATGAAACAATTTAACGCAATATCTTAATAAAAAACTGAATTGGCATAATGCGCCGGATTTAAGTTACAAACGCTTTAAAAACTCTACAGTGTTCACATTGTCGGCATAATCCCAAAGTTTAGGGTGCTGACTTTCGCCAAATTTAAAGGTTTTAATATCTAATTGCATTTTAGTTACCACACACTGAATTTCTCCTGCTTTTGCTTTCAACTTTTCTTCCAAGTCACCCGTATTTTCGTATTCTTCATAAAAAAGAACCGCAAGGGGCGAGGTCAAACTTTCATCTTCTTTCAGCAGTAAAAAGCCATTATCAAAATGCTTGGCCGCATTTACCAGGTAAATAGATTTATTGTAATCGTAATTATTGTTATACTTGAAATGGTTGATTATATATTGGTAACTTTCAATACCCTCGTAAAATTTGGCAATGTCATAGCCCTTTGGTAGATAGATCTTTGAAACATTTCTACAACCCAAACCGAAATAATCAAATACATCTGCACCTAAATTCTGTATGTCTTCAAAAGTTTCTGATCCATCAAGAACGGCCACACTATTCCTGTTTTTTCTGATGATGTTTGGAACTTTGCCAAAATAGTAGTCGAAATACCTTGAAGAATTATTACTCCCGGTTGCAATTACAGCATCAAAATCTTTTAAACGCTCTACATATTCAATTCTGTCTTGAAAGGATGGTTCTATAATAATCAGTTGTTCAAGGATGGCTTTTATCAGCTTATCATCAGAGGAGGATAATTTTATCAACGCTGTATTTCCAGTAGCAAGTACGCTTAAAACGTCGTGCAGACCGACCATAGGAATGTTACCAGCGAGGATTAATCCAATTTTCTTTGGTGAAGAACTAAAATCAATGGTCTGAAACCAGTTATCGATATCCGCTTCATTGAGCATTGCCGAAAAAGAATCAGTTGATTTTTTGATGTTTTCTGGCGTAAACCAGGCGTTGGTATTTTGTGCCGAATACTTAGCACTTTCTAAATCATCAGTTGAGCCTGCAAGAAACTTACCTAAATTTTTAAAGGCGATAATTACTTTTTCCTGAGTTAAAACTGACATATTTAGAAACATTATTAATTGATTATATCTTATATTTGCAGCTGCAAAGGTAAACTAAGCAAAAGAATTAGACGAAGACATGGCAATTAAAATAACAGATGAGTGTATAAATTGTGGGGCATGTGAACCGGAATGCCCTAATAATGCAATTTATGATGCCGGTACTGCATGGCGTTTTTCTGATGGGACAAATTTAGAAGGCGTTATTGATTTTGGTAATCAACAAATTGAAGCTGATGCATCGCAAGAGGCGGTTTCAGATGAGGTTTATTACATTGTATCGGATAAATGTACAGAATGCAAAGGATTTCATGATGAGCCTCAGTGCGCCGCAGTTTGTCCGGTTGATTGTTGCGTAGATGATGAAGACATCCGGGAAACCGAAGAAGAATTATTAGCTAAGAAAGCCTGGTTACATCAGGAGCACTAGTTTTTAGAATTACGATTTTAGATCTATAAAATAAAAGTTCCATAGAAATATGGAACTTTTTTATTTAACGCCGTTATAAATAATGGATTTGAATTTTTCAGCGATTTCGCCATGTGAAAAAGGCCATTGCTGAACGTAGATTTGTGCAACAATTTTCTTTTTGGGATCTACCCAATAAGTGGAACCGAAAAAACCTCCCCATCCAAAGGAACCAGCACTCTGACCAGTTTTTTTGCTGCTTTTCTCCGTAACTACTTCGAAGCCCAATCCAAAAGTATTGTCAGTAAAAGGAATACTTCCTATCTGGTTGCGGATCATCAACCTCACACTATTTTCCGAAAGTATTCTTTTACCATTAAATGTACCTCGGTTGAGCAACATCTGTAAAAAAATGCCATAATCTTGTGAAGTTGAAACTAGTCCTGCTCCACCAGCAAAGTAGCCGTTTCCATTTAAAGGGTAGTTAATGGTCGCGCCGGGAAAAGCACCGTCTTTCCAGGGTTTAACGGTATGTGATTTTGGATCTTCAGTATAAACTGTAGCCAGTCTGTTCACTTTCGCTCTTGGAAGTGCAAAATAAGTATCGCTCATGCCAAGAGGCTGGAAGATTCGTTCTTTGAAAAAAACGTCTAGATTAAAGCCAGAAGCAACCTCAACCAACCTACCCAGCACATCAATGCCTAAGCTGTATTGCCACCTTTCTCCTGGCTGGCTAGCTAATGGTAATCTGGCTAGTTTGTTTATTTCAGTCTCCAGAAGCTTTTTGTTAATAACAAAACCAGCTTCAATTCCGGCTTTAGCATAAATCGCATTCATTTCAGGCGAGCCGATTTGAGCATAACCCAATCCTGACGTATGCGTCATTAACTCGCGAATGGTAATTTCGTGATTAGCAGGTTTAGTGGTGTAGCTGGAATCGGCTGGGTTAAATTTATCTAATACCTTAGGGTTTTTAAATGCGGGTATGTATTTTGAAATCGGGTCTTCAAGAGCAAATTTTCCCTCGTCAAATAAAATCATCACTGCCGTACATGTTACGGCTTTAGTTTGTGAAGCGATTCGTAAAATATCATCAGTTTTAGCCGGTCGATTTAGATTGTTACCGAACGCTTTGTTATAAACTGTTTTACCATCTACCGCAATATTTGCCGTTATGCTTTTTATCCAGCCTTTAGCAATGTAGTCTTTAAACAGGTTATCAATTTTAGCTTTTTCACTATCGGAAAAGACTACCGTTTTTGTATCTTCCTGACCGAAAACAAGGCTGGAGCTCCAGATTAATGTGATGAACAAGAAATTAGAGCAGAAGATTTTATTCATTTTACATGATGCTAGTCAATCTCGCTTTTATTGGGAATGATTAAAACAGGGCAGGCAGATTTCCTCGCTACGTGTTCCGCCACGCTACCCATTAAAAAGTGGTATAAACCGGTTCTTCCATAGGTACCTATAACAATCAAATCGGAACCCCATTCGTCTGACTGTTGAATAATCCCATGTGCTGCTGTATCCACGACGCTTAAATAAGTGGTCTTTATTCCGTTTGAAAACTTTGTTTCCATTTCTTTTAATAGAATATGACTATTTTCTTCGCTGTTATCATAAGTTTCCAGAAAGACGGGTGCAAGGGTTAAGTCTGGATTTACATTCGCAGGGACAGGCTCAACTATATTGACCAATGCTACTTCTGAACCAAATTTTTCAGCAATTTCATAGCCGGCTTTTGCTGCCTTTTCCGAGCAGGTACTATTATCAACGGCAATTAATATTTTCTTAAAGTTCATGTTGAGAAGGTTTAAACGTTATCATCATAAAATTAACAAATTTGCATACAAAATGTTAGTGGCCCGATGGATTTTCTTAGTTTTACCAAATCTTTTAAGAGCATATTCAAATGGGAAATCAATATGGTATTTGCAGAATTGCAGTTGCGCCTTTAAGGGCCGAACCTTCAGATAAATCGGAAATTGTTTCGCAACTATTATATGGTGAGCATGTAGAGATTCTTCAAAAAGATGAACGTTGGTGGCTCATTCAAAATGGTTATGATGGTTATCAGGGTTGGATGGATTTTCGACAATTGGCATCTCTCTCCCGCGAGCAGTTTATAGAAATGGCTAATTATAATTTCTTGGCCCCATTAAATTTTGATAATGTTCTAATAGCTGTTGATGGAAGTCAATATCATTTAAGTCCGGGTAGTAATTTACCGTTTTTGGCTGATGGGTATTGCTATGCTGGAGAAGAAAAATTCAAACTCAATTTCGAGCCTCATGATAACTCGAAAACTGATTTCAAAACAGAAATTGAATCAACCGCTAAATTTTTTCAGAATGTTCCTTATTTATGGGGAGGGCGGAATTTATTTGGTTTAGATTGTTCGGGTTTTGTGCAAACGGTTTTCAAAATGCTAAACATTAAGTTAAACCGGGATGCGTCACAGCAAGCGGAACAAGGCGAATTGGTTGGCTTTTTGGCAGAAGTTAAACCGGGCGATGTTGCGTTTTTTGATAATGCTGAAGGTAAAATTACGCACGTTGGGATCATGCTGAGCCCAAATGAAATTATTCACTCCTCGGCAAAAGTAAAAATAGATCCAATTGATGACCAGGGAATTTTTAATAGAGAATTAGGTGTTTACAGCCATAAGTTGAGAATTATAAAACGGTTTTTGCATTGACAATCTAAACAATGAAAGAACGTTTTCTGGATCAAAATTTTAGATTAAGTCATTTTCAAACAGATGTTTGGATTATTTGCCCTTGTTGCCTGAAAAAAGCGACAACTAAAGTAGATTATGAAGGAAAGCATGCAAAGTTAACGTGTTTGCATTGTGGCTATAATAAAGAAACATCTACAGGTGATTTGCATATGGCTGCTGATGGTTATTTTGGGGCAGAACTATGGTTACAGGCGCCATTTAAAGATGAAATGTTTTGGGCCTTCAATTTTGAACATTTACTCTATTTGGAAAGTTATATTTCTGCCAATCTTCGCGAGCATAAAGACCGATCACATTATACGCTCTTAGAAAAACTTCCGAAATTTTATCATTTAGCAAAAAATAGGGAAGCACTTTTAAAGTTAATTGAAAAGCTTAAAAATAAAAATTAGCTTTCCATCTCCCAAACCATTATCTGCCTGTCATCACCCGTAGAAATTAAATATTTCCCATCGTTACTCCATAAAAGTTTATTGATCGAATGGCTATGGCCAATACCTGTTTTTTCTAAACTTAATATTTTGTACAATTTAAAATTGTCTGCATCCCATAATTTGATGCTTTTATCCTGACTGCTTGTTGCAAAGTAGGGAAGTTTAGGATGAAAAGCGATATCGTAAACTGTAAACATATGCGCCGGAATGGTCTGCAGAAGCTCATAAGCCGGCAAATTCCAGATTTTTAATTGCGCATCTCTGCTTCCGGAGATTAAATATTTTCCCGCCGGATGATACGCCAATGAAGTTACGGGCAAAGAGTGGCTGTCTAAATTTTGTTTAATGCTATAGTCAGCAAGGTTGTAAATTTTAATTAAATGGTCTTTACAGCCGAAAGCAATCTCAGTTTCATCATTAGAAATTGCAATGGCCCGAACGGTATCGTAAGCCGCTTGAAAGCGATAAATTTCAGTAAAATCAGTTAGCGACCAAACCGCAACCGTTCCATCTTCGCCAGTGGTTATAAGTTCATTTTTACTTTTAACCGTTTGAATATTGAAAATGGGCTTGGTGTGAGCGCTAATTCTTGAAATTACTTTTTCTTCATTAAAATTGTAAACACTAAAAGCACCGCTACGCTCCCCAACAAAAAGTTGATGGTTGTAATAATGCAGGTAATAAACAGAGCTTTGCACCGGCATTTTAACCTTTACAAAAGCCATCGTTTCCAGCGACCATTCTACAACCCCTTTATCATTTCCTGCGCTGAAAAAAGTTTCAGCTTTATCGGAATTGGCTAAAGCATATACCGGATTTTGATGACCAGAAAGGGTTCTCAGGTGTTTCAGCATTTTGTGTTGTGGGTTGACTGTTATATGTTACCGGGCAGGATTGTAGAAATTAATCACGTAACTATTTGTGTCTACTTTCTAAATTCTTCGCAATATCCTGAATAGACAAACCTTTCTCTTTCAATAAAAATAGTAAGTGAAAAACCAGGTCAGATGCTTCGCCGATCAATTCCTCGTCGGTTTCGGCAAGTGCAGCAATCACGGTTTCTACACCTTCTTCGCCAACTTTTTGGGCAATTTTGTTTAAGCCCTTACCACGCATTTTATTTATGTACGAACCCTCAACAGGATTTTCATACCTATCGGTAATGATGTTTTCCAATTCAAAAATGAAATTCTGGTTAAATTCCGTTTTAAAACAGCTGCGACTACCAGTGTGGCAAGTTGGTCCAACGGCGTCGGCTTTAATCAGGATGGTATCATTATCGCAATCAACAAAAAGTTCTTTAACATAAAGAAAGTTATTGCTGGTTTCACCTTTTGTCCAAAGGCGGTTTTTAGAGCGCGAAAAGAAAGTTACTTTGCCTTCAGTTTGTGTTTTAGATAAAGCTTCTTCATTCATATAGCCGAGCATTAAAACCTCTAAAGTTTTGAAATCCTGAATGATTACAGGGAGTAAGCCAGCTGTTTTCTCCCAATCAAGGGAATTACTATCAATTGTCATTTTTATGATGTTTCCATCATTGCCAGGCACGAAGCATCTTAAATTTTTGCAGGTTTCGAACCCATAGCATTAGGATTGCTTCGTGCCTCGCAATGACGAGTTAACTATTATATTCTTACCGGAATGTTATTCCTTTTTAATTCTTGTTTTAAATCAGGAATCAGGATTTCGCCATAATGGAACACCGATGCGGCCAATGCAGCATCAACATTCGCTTTTTGAAAAACCTCGGTGAAATGTTCCATATTGCCTGCACCACCGGAAGCAATAATCGGGATGTTTATCATCTGATTTACTTTGCTGAGTAAACCGCAATCAAAACCGGCTTTTGTACCGTCATGGTCCATTGAAGTTAAGAGGATTTCACCTGCGCCTAAATCTTCAGCTTGTTTTATCCAGTTTTCAGTCTCAAGTTCAGTAATTAATCTTCCCCCGCTTAAGTGAACCCTGTTTTTTCCATCAACAAATTTGGTATCAACTGCTAAAACCACAAATTGAACGCCAAATGCTTTTGCCAGTTCTTCAATTAGCATTGGATTTCTAACTGCTGCGGAATTGATGCTAATTTTATCTGCGCCAGCATTTAGTAATGCCTCCGCATCAGCGATTTCTGTAATTCCACCGCCAATTGTAAATGGAATATTCAATTGACGGGCAACAGATTTAACCATTTCTATCATCGTTTTACGACGTTCGTGCGTAGCCGTAATGTCGAGAAAAACAAGTTCATCAGCACCTTGCTGTGCATATTGAGCCGCAAGTTCTACCGGGTCGCCAGCATCACGCAGATCAACAAAGTTTACGCCTTTTACTGTGCGACCGTCTTTAACGTCGAGGCAGGGGATAATTCTTTTACTTAAACCCCCTCCGCCCCCTAAAGGGGGAACTGCGAATTGCTCAGCCTGCATGGCTTCATTTATTTTGTCCAAAACAATGTTTATGTTTTTATAAATTTCTTCGTTTTTAAACCTTAAAACTTTTATTCCAAAAGCTTTTGCAGCCTGCCTTTGTAAATCGTTATCTAAAAAATATCTTTTACATTGTGGATGCTGCCATCTAGTTCGATGATTATTTTCTTCTCATGGCAATAAAAATCAGCAATAAAACAAGAGATAGGATGTTGTCTTCTAAATTTTACTCCAAGTTTCTTTTCTTAATATATTCCCACAATATTCTTTCAGATTCCGTTAACCGGTTTCTTAATTGCTTCGCATTTTCAAAAATAATATTTGATGCGCCATAAAACATCTTTGGCTCGTTAACCTGCAAAAAATCAAAATCATCATCAAGATTATAAGTCATTTTGAACAATGTTACCTGCACCATCTTATTTTAACTGCGCTATTTCCACTTTGCTATTAGCTTCCCCTTTAGGGGGCCGGGGGGTTATATCGAAGTCAGCGCTTTCAAATTCCACTCTTTAATCTCTTCAACAGTAATTCTATCCTCATAAATCGCTTTTCCCACAACAACACTTCTAATCGGATATTTAGCTAATTCATAGATATCTTCCATTGAACTTACCCCACCAGAAGCGATTAGTTTAATCATTGGAGAATGCTCAAGCAGTTTTTTATAAAGATCTATTGCTGCGCCACCCAGTTTTCCGTCTTTGCTGATGTCTGTACACAAAAAGCGAAAGAAACCTAGCGCCAGACATTTATCAACATAGTCCATTAACTTAATTGGTGAGCTTTCCATCCATCCTGAATATTTAATTACTTCATCTAAAACATCGATGGCAACAACAATGCGGTTAGCATAATTGTCTTTTTTAGCAAAAGCCTCACTTAGCTGCTGTAAGAAATCAGGGTTGGTAATTGCTTGTGTACCTACAATCACCCGGTGAATGCCTGCATCAAGTAAATTTGTTACCTGCTCAATGGTACGTATCCCGCCACCGTACTGCACTTTCATTTCGGTTTTTTTAATGATTTCGAAAAGTGATTTTTGGTTGCTGAAATCACCTTTAGCACCATTCAAATCAATGATATGAATGAAATCTGTTCCATTTGAACGGTATTTTTCTATCATCTCGGCGATGGATACATCGTATTCAGTTTTTTGATTGTAATCACCCTCTCGCAGGCGAACAACCTTTCCGTCCAAAATATCAATAGCAGGAATTATATACATTTCTCGAATTATAAGTTAAGGGTGAAAGTTAAAAGTTACTGTTAATTTTTAAATCTCATTTGAGGTTTGAAAAATTTTTTAATATCTGTTCGCCAGCTTTTCCAGATTTCTCCGGATGAAACTGTACGCCATAAAAATTGTTTTTTTGCACCGCTGCTGAAAATTTTAGTCCATAATTGGCAGAGGCAATATCAAAAGTAGGGTTATATTCAATAAAGTACGAATGAACGAAGTAAAATTGTGCATTATCCTCAACACCTTCGAATATCGAATTGTTTTTGTGCTGAACCGCATTCCAACCCATGTGTGGTATTTTGATGCTCAGAGACTTATCAAATTTTTTGGTTTTAACTGGTACGATATCCAATAATTCTGCATCTCCTTCTTCTGAATGTTCGGTAATAAGTTGCATGCCTACACAGATTCCTAAAACAGGTTTTTCTAAGGCTTTGATGGCTTTGATTAATCCGGTATGCTTTAATTTTTCCATTGCCGCACCCGCATGGCCAACGCCAGGGATAATAATATGGCTATATTTTTCCAGGTCAGATTCTATGTTTACCATGCCGTATTGCACTTTTAAACGATCTAAAGCTGCGGTTAAAGAAAAAATATTTCCCGCTCCATAATTCACTATTCCAATCATATCATTAGGATTAAAGAGTAAAGAACAAAGAATAAAGACAATCAGTCGTTGTTCCTTGCTCATTTATCATTGTTCATTTACAAAAGTCCCTTTGTACTCGGCAACACCATTTTCTCTGCATCACGTTTAATCGCCATTTTTATCGCTTTTGCGAAAGCTTTAAATATAGCTTCAATTTTATGATGTTCGTTATCACCCTCGGCTTTAATATTTAAGTTACATTTTGATGCATCACTGAACGATTTAAAGAAGTGATAAAACATTTCAGTGGGCATATCGCCAACTTTCTCCCGTTTAAATTCAGCATCCCAGACAATCCAGTTACGGCCGCCGAAATCAATGGCAACCTGCGCCAAACAATCGTCCATTGGTAAACAGAAGCCATAACGCTCGATGCCTAGTTTGTTGCCTAAGCCTTTAGCAAAAGCCTCGCCAAGTGCAATTCCAGTGTCTTCAATGGTATGGTGCTCGTCGATGTGTAAATCGCCTTTGGCAATTACTTCCAAATTTACGCTTCCATGCCTGGCAATCTGATCGAGCATGTGGTCGAAAAAGTTTAAACCTGTTTCAATTTTTGCTTTTCCAGTACCATCCAAGTCTAAATTGATGGTAATATCGGTTTCGTTGGTTTTGCGTACATGGTTAATTTTTCTACTTCCGGCTTTAAGCAAGTTGTAAATGTCTTCCCATTTCTGTGTTTCCAAAATAATGATGTCCAACAAAGTTTCATGTTTGTCTAAAGCCTCGGTAGAACCAAGTGCATCATTCTGACGAAGAAAAATCGCTTTTGCGCCTAAATTTTTTGCTAAAACCACATCATTTAACCTGTCGCCGATTACATAAGAATTTTTCAAATCGTAATCGCCACTCAAATATTTTGTCAGCAACGCTGTGCCTGGTTTTCGGGTAGGCGCATTATCTTTTGCAAAAGTTTTGTCGATTATGATTTCGCTGAAATTCACGCCTTCGCCAGCGAAAGTATCCAGCATGAAATTATGAATGGGCCAGAAATTTTCTTCTGGATTTGATGGCGTTCCCAATCCATCCTGATTGGTCACCATCACCAATTCGTAATCCATTTCGGATGCAATTTTCGACAGATAATAAATGGAACGTGGATAAAATTTCAGCTTTGCGAAACTATCCACCTGCTCATCATCCGGTTCAATATTTAAAGTTCCATCGCGGTCTATAAATAATACTTTCTTCATCTTTTAAAATTTTTTCAGAATGTTTAAGAGTTTATCATTTTCCTCTTTGGTGCCGACTGTAATTCGTAAACAACCCTCGCACAAAGTAACTTTCGAACGGTCCCTAACGATGACTCCTTCCTCAACTAAAGTGTCGTAAATTTTAGTCGCATCAGTTACTTCCGACAATATAAAATTGGCATCGGATGGATATACTTTTATAACGATATCCAGTGCATTTAAATCGAAAGAAAGGCGTTCTCTTTCGGCAACAGATTCTTTAATCCAGTCGTTAACCTGTTCGATATTTTTTAGTGCTTCGAAAGCTAAATCCTGAGTGGCCTGATTGATGTTGTAAGGCGGCTTAATTTTGTTCAAAACATCAATCACTTTTCTTGAAGAAAATGCCATTCCCAAGCGAAGTGCAGCAAGCCCCCATGCCTTCGAAAAAGTTTGCAAAACAACCAGGTTTGCATACTCGGTTAACTCCTGAATAAAGGTCTTCTGCCGGGCATAATTTATGTACGCTTCGTCTACCACAACGATGCCTTTAAAGTTGGCTAAAATGGTTTCAATATCTTCGCGGTTTATCGAATTTCCTGTCGGATTATTGGGTGAACAAATGAAGATCAATTTTGTATTATTATCAATCGTTTCTGCAATTTTTTCCATGTCTAACTGGAAGTTAGGAAGCAAGCTAACCTTGCGGATTTCTACATCGTTTATGTTCGCCGAAACTTCATACATGCCATAGGTTGGTGGCAGGACAATTACGTTGTCTTTTCCTGGGTTGCAAAAGGCACGAAATAACAAATCAATTGCCTCATCGCTGCCGTTACCTAAGAAGGTATTTTCAATTGGCACACCTTTAATCTTGCTGATGGCATCCTTTAAATCCAATTGTAATGGATCCGGATAACGGTTGTAATTCGCGGGTAGGGGAGAGCCGTAGCTGTTTTCATTTGCATCTAAAAATACAGATGCTTGTCCTTTAAATTCATCTCTGGCAGTAGAGTAGGGTTTAAGGTTCTTTATATTTTCTCTGACTAAATCGTTGATGTCCATTTTTACTGGTTATTTAGGTTTTAGTTTTTTAGTTGTTTGGATTGTCCTATTTGTTTCTATCGAAACAACCAATCAACCAAAAAACAAACAAACTATTTTAATCTAATTGTAATTGCATTCTTATGAGCCTGTAAGCCCTCTGCAGCAGCAAGGGTTTCAACTGTGGGACCAATATTTTTTAACCCCTTGGTCGTTAAGTGTTGAAAGGTTATTTTTTTAATAAAAGCATCAGTTGATACTCCGGAATAAGCTTTCGCAAAGCCACTTGTGGGTAAGGTATGATTTGTTCCAGAGGCATAATCGCCTGCGCTCTCAGGAGTAAGGTTTCCTAAGAATACAGAACCAGCATTGATTATCAAGGGAATAAGTAATTCAAAATTTTCAGTTGCTAAAATCAGATGTTCAGGTGCATATTCGTTCGAAAAATCCATTGCAGTAGCTAAATCTTCTACCAAAACAGCGTAAGAATTTTCAATCGCTTTCGCTGCTATTTCTTTTCTTGGAAGGATAGACAGCTGATTTTTAAGCTCTAAAATTGTTTTTTCAATTATTTCATCTGAGGTAGCAACCAAAATTGCTTGACTATCAGTTCCATGTTCAGCTTGCGCAAGTAAGTCTGCAGCTATAAATGACGGATTGGCAGTTTCATCTGCAACCACTAAAACCTCTGATGGACCTGCAGGCATGTCAATTGCCACCCTATTTTGAACCATGGTTTTTGCCGTCGTAACATAACGATTACCTGGTCCGAAAATCTTGTAAACCCGTGGTACAGTTTCGGTTCCAAAGGCCATAGCAGCAACCGCTTGTGCACCTCCAATCAGGTATATTCTCTTGATACCTAAAAGCACAGCGCAATAAGCCAGATAGCAATTGGTTTTACCATCACTTTGTGGAGGGGAACAGACCACAATTTCCTTACATCCTGCTATAATTGCTGGCGTGGCTAACATCAAAAATGTGCTTGGTAAAACGGCCGTTCCGCCGGGAATGTAAAGGCCAACCTTTTCAATCGCCCTTGATTCCCTCCAGCAACTCACACCAGGCGTGGTTTCGATCTTATCCTCAGTTTTTAACTGCGATTCGTGAAAAGCTTTAATGTTTTGATAAGCAGTTTCAATGGCTTTTTTGGCATCAGTCGGAATGGTCGCTGCAATGCTTTTCAATTCTTCAGCATCTAAATAAAGTTTTTTTAATTCAACTTTATCAAAGGCTTTAGCGAAATTAATCAGCGATTTATCACCATCATTTTTTACAGTTTCAATGATATCCGCAACACGTTCTTCAACCAATTTATCATCTTCAATTTGTCGAGAACACAAATCTTCAATTTTTGATTTAGATAAATCCTTATACTTATAGACTTTCAATGTGTTATAATTTTAAATTAACTAATAGTTAATGCTTTTTTAAGGTGTTTCGACCTGTTTTATGTGATAATCTTCTCAATTGGCATCACTAAAATACCTTCAGCACCAGCGGCCTTAAGACTGTTGATTTTATCCCAGAAATCTTCTTCGGCAATTACAGAATGAACAGCAACCCAATCCGGTTCAAACAATGGAACTACCGTCGGACTTTTGACACCTGGTAATAAATCGACTACTTTTTGCAGGTTGTCTTTTGATACATTTAGTACCACATATTTGTTAGATTTTGCGCTCAAAACCGAACGGATTCTCTGCAACAATTCTGCAACTTCAGGGTTGTCCAATATCGATTTATTTCCGATTAAAACAGCTTCCGATTGCATCACATCTGCGAATGGTTTTAGTCCATTACTCTTTAACGTTCCGCCTGTAGAAACGATATCAAAAATCGCATCGCTCAGACCTAAACCCGGACCAATTTCTACCGAACCGGAGATGGTTCTGATGTCCGATTTTATTCCTTTTTCTGATAAGAATTTTTCAAGAATCACAGGGTAGGAAGTCGCAATTGCTTTGCCATTTAAGTCTTCTAATTTCTGGATTTCGCTACCCGTTTGAACAGCGATTTTTAGTGTGCATTTTCCAAATCCCAAACGTTGCAGGTACTCTACTCCAGCTTTAGTTTCGGTGATTACATTTTCCCCAACAATGCCCAAATCGGCGATGCCATCCTGAACGTATTCGGGGATGTCGTCATCGCGAAGAAAGAGGATTTCTAATGGAAAATTTTGAACGGTTGATATTAAAGAACTTTTATAGTTTTCGAAAGAAAGACCACAATTTTTTAATATTTCTACAGATTTTTCGTTTAACCTACCCGACTTCTGGATAGCGATTTTAAGTGTTTTCAAAGTATTGAATATAGAATGAACAAGAAATAATTTTACGGAAAAAAAGTTTTGAGTACAAAACAAACATATCATATCGCCTATCGGCGATGATGTAAATGTAAGTGATGTTTCAAAGTTAAATTCATAAATTATTTATGCCAGTATCAATACGTTAGCTGATAAGCGCAGGCAAATATAGTGTTTGAAACGGTAAATCAAAAAATAATGGCACTTAATTTGCCATTATGCTGTTTTAAAAATTCCATTAGCTTATTTTTTTATTAAAATTTACGTGTTGAAGAACTTCCGCTTTCTAATCATTCCCATTGTAATTTGTATTTCTGCCTGCAACTGGTTTAAATCACCTCCAGAAATTGGCAAAGTTCTTTCTGAACATTTTAATAATAAAATTTATAAAGATTTCGATACTGTAGCTTACGACAGCGTTTTTGTGAAAACAATGGCTGAGCTTTCTGTAAATTTTATCAACCCAAAAACCATTAAGGCTTTTTATTCGGAGAATAATGATGAGCCACGATTGGTAACTAAATTCTATACCAATGGTAATCTGGATTCGCTTGTGAATTTTTTACAAAACAGTACAGTTCATGGCATCAATCCAAAAATATTTAAAGCTGAGGAGATAAAATCATTGCTTTCAGAACTTGGCGCCAATAAATTTAAAACGGTGGACGAAACTTACCCCGTGATCGCTAAACTGGAAATTTTGAGCGCAAATGCGTATTTAAATTATACCAATTTTTTGAAGTTCGGTGTCGTTAATCCACGTAGTATTTTTTCAAGGTATTACATTAAAGTTAAGCGCCCGGATAGTTTAGGGATGTCGAAATTATTAGCGTCGGAAAATCTGGTTGACACATTAAACGCAGTTCAACCTAAATCAGCACAGTATAAAGGCTTGCAACAGGCTTATTTGTCAACTAATAATGCCGTTGAAAAGCGAATTTTAGCGTTGAATATGGAACGGTTCCGATGGAAAATGCCAGAGACTGGTGATAACTATGTTGAGGTAAATATTCCTGATTTTAAGCTTACATGGTTTGATAAACAAGATACTGTTATATCAATGAAAGTTTGCGTCGGTGGAAAACGTGAGAATGGTTACGAAGAAAAAATGAAAGCCTTTGCCAAATCGGGCAATTTAGACGACAAGCCTAAAAACCACGAAACGCCTCTGTTGTTCAGTAAAATTAATTCAATTCAGGCAAATCCGATATGGAACATTCCGGTAAGTATTGCACAAAGTGAAATCTATTGGATGGCCCGAAAAGACCCTTATTATTTATCTAATAGCAATATAAATGTTTATTACAAAGATAAACTTATTGGTGAGCCGGATACCATTAACTGGAGCCGCTATTCAAGAGATAAACTCCCTTTTAAATTTAAACAGGGTTCTGGTGGCGGTAATGCTTTAGGTAAATTCAAGTTTATCTTTGATAATAGTTCCAGTATCTATCTCCACGATACCAACAATAAAAATGGTTTTAATTTAGCCAACAGGGCAATTAGTCACGGTTGTGTACGCGTAGAAAAGCCTTTGGAATTTGCTGAAAAATTACTAAATGATAACTATTCTTACGATAAATTGAGGGTTGAAGTTGATTTGCTTCCTGTTGATACGACACATATGAACTGGTACCGTAAACGCATGGCGAAGAAGGCTGATACTTTAAAATCCTTCCAATTGAAACCGGCTTGGTTTGGTCCGAAAAAAGCGGTTCCATTATTAATTACCTATTATACCGCATGGCCTCAAAATGGCAGAATCGAATACCGCCCCGATGTTTATGAAATGGACGAAAAACTTTGGACGGCCATGAAGAAATTTAGATAGAAGCTGTAGATTTGCACAATGCAGGATAACTCCACTTTTAACCATCAGGCTGATATCGTAAATAGTTCCATTAGATTTATCAATGCCTGGTTTAAGCAGTCAAAATCTATTACTGAAGAACTGAATGATTTCTTTATCCTCCCGGGAAATAAAGTGATCGGCAAAGGCATTATCATTGGCAGGCTGAAAGGGATTTTTGGTAAATCTGATGAATATGTTGGAGGCCGGTATGATATCATCGATGTCAATTTTGAACTGCTAAGTGATAAAAAGGGGATGGGTTTTGTTGAAGGTGTTGCAGGTTATAGGGATGTTATCCAAAAACAATCCAAGATTGTAAGCGGCCCTTTTAAACTGTATTTTGCTTTGCATAACGATACCTGGAAAATCGTGAACATTGAGTTTCCTGGATTTTCTTATTAATTTAACTATTTTTCTATTTTAATATATTATTTGTAGCTTGTTTCTTAATTGTTCAGAACATAGTTATGAGAAATCTATGCGCCATTCTCCTTTTATTTGTGTTATTTTCTTCCTCGTGTTTGCAAAAGCCAAATTCAGACCGACCTAAACCTGAATCCACTCAAGTTCTATCTGTAAAAGAAAATATGCCAAAAGTGGGAACGCCCGAATACGCTTTGGCTTCTATAACTTCTGACTTTGAGCATTATTGGAACTACCATGCAAGATATGTAAAGCTATATCGCGATTTTTTGCCTGTAGATGAAAATGATAAACCCATAGAAAAGGAGGCTTTTTTGCTAAAACTGACTAAAGGGAAGTTCTTACCGCTTTTAATCCATACAGAAAATCCAGGCGGTAGTTACAAGTTGGTCAAAATTCCTGCTCATCTTAAAAAAGATGGTGGGGCGGTTATTGCCGATTACGCCAAAACTCAGCTTCGTTATTTTAAAATGGAAGGCAAACCTATTCCGTCATTTAATTTTAATGATGTAAATGGTGTCAATTATTCTTCAGAAAACACAAAAGGTAAAATCGTTTTGTTTAAATGCTGGTTTATAGGTTGCGTGGCTTGTGTACAGGAGATGCCCGAATTAAACGAGATGGTCGAAAAATATAAAAATCGAAAAGATATATTATTTATTAGTCTGGCGATTGATGACAAGAAACCACTGCTGGATTTTTTGGGTAAAACAAAATTCGAATACGCAACTGTTCCCAACCAGGAAAAATACATGACAGAGAAATTAAAGGTAAATGCTTACCCAAGTCATTTTTTGATTGATAAAAATGGTGTTTTGGTTAAAACAGTCGACACCGGAAGCGAAACATCGGAAGTATTGGAGCAGCTTGCGGTTCACTGAGTTTATTACAATCGATATTCGCCGCTTTCCATAATTTTTCTATCTTTGGTTTTTAATGAATTTCCTTTATCCGGGCTTTCTTTTCGCACTATTATCGGTTGCAATTCCGGTTATTATTCATTTGTTCAATTTCCGGAAATTTAAAAAAGTTTATTTCTCAAATGTTCAGCTTTTAAAACAGGTTGAGTTACAAAACTCATCGAAAGAGAAAATCAAAAACCTATTGATTCTTCTATCAAGAATTTTAGCCATCATCTTTTTAGTCCTGGCTTTCGCCCAACCTTATATTCCTATATCAGATAAAAAAACAACCTTGTTAAATAACACGATAAGTGTTTATATTGATAATTCCTACAGTATGGAGGCGGTTAACAAGGATGGTAATTTGCTTGATGAAGCTAAGAGACGGGCAAAAGAATTGGTGAAAGCGTTCGGTTTGAACGATAAATTTCAGCTACTAACCAACGATTTTGAAGGTAAACACCAACGCCTATTAAATCAGGACGATTTTTTAAACGCGTTGGATGATGTGAAAATTTCTGCTACCACCCGCAATCTTCAACAGATTTTAAACCGCCAGAATAATGTGTTCACAGGCTCGTCTAATAAGTACAGCTTTATCATTAGTGATTTTCAGAAAAACATCGCCGCTAACAAAAAGCTGGAAACCAAATCTAATATTCAATATTCTTTTTTAAAACTTAATGCAACAACTTTACCCAATGTAGCGGTCGACAGCGTTTGGGCATTGTCGCCAAACCATCAACCGGGTGCAAATGAAAAGCTTGTGGTTCAGGTGAAAAATTATTCTGAAGAAGATGCTGTAAGTATACCTTTAAAACTCACTATTAATAACCAACAGAAAGCTTTAAGTTCCGTTACAATTCCCGCTGGAAAAATAAAAAGAGACACTTTAAGTTTTTCAGGCCTGGCGGCTGGTTGGCAAAAAGGTGTAATCAGTATTAAAGATTTCCCTGTAACTTTTGATGACTCCCTATTCTTTAGTTTTAAAGTTGACTTGAACTTTCCTGTATTAAGCATAAATGGACCGAATGTCGGCAATTACATTAAAACGCTGTTTGCAACAGACAAATACTATAAACTCAATGAAAATTTTGAAAGCAACATTATTTACAGTGGCTTTGCTGATTATGGTATAATTATACTCAATGGATTAAGAAATCCATCCAGCGGTTTGGCTCAACAATTAAAAATTTACCTAAAGGCTGGTGGATCAGTCGTTATATTCCCGGATTTAGATGCAGATGTACAAACCTACAATGCATTTTTAAGTGACTTGTCATTGCCTGTTATTCAAAGTTTGAATACATCTGCCACGAAGGTAGATAAGATAGACCTGCAGAATCCGATTTTTAAAACTGTTTTTGAAGCGATTCCCAGGAACCTGGATTTACCATCTGTAAACCGTTATTTCAACTTTATAGAAAATAATTCTTCGAACAAAGAAATGCTATTGGGCTTGCCCGGCGGGAAATCATTTTTTGCGAAATATGGAGTAGGTAACGGCTTTGTTTACCTATCCGCAACCAGTTTGAACAGCGCAGACGGCAACCTTGCACGGCATCCGTTTTTTGTGCCGTTAATGTATCGCCTGGCCTTAAGCAGCGGCATTGAAAACACTTTGTATCACACCATTGGGGACGAAACAACTTTGAAAAGTAAAAACATCACTTTGGGTAAAAACCAAATGCTGAAACTTGACTCAAAAAATTTTGAGGCCATTCCTGAAGTTAGACAGGTTGATGGTAAAACCTTTATTTATGTTGCTGACCAGGTTAAAGTGCCAGGTTTTTACAATTTGAAGCTGGCCGATTCGCAGCTTGCGGTTTATAGTTTTAATATTGGCCGGTCGGAATCTGACATGCATTATTTAAGTAAAAGTGAACTTGATAATCTTGCAGGAAAAGCTAATTTGAAAATCTACGATACAGATAAAGATGCAGTTAAGTTAGTTTCCGGGGCAAATAAAATCGGGCAGACTTTATGGAAACTTTGTCTAATTTTGTCGCTGATTTTTATTGCAGCAGAAATACTGCTCATCCGATTTTTTAACAACACAAAAAGAACAATATGAATCTCCTTGTAAAACATGTAACGATAGCCGATCCGCAGAGTAAGTTTAATAAACAGCAATGTGATGTTAGGGTACTTGATGGGAAAATCCAAAGCATCGGTAATTTATCAGCGGAAAAAGATGAAAATGTTTTCGATGCTGAAGGTGCATTTTTAACGCCTGGACTTTTCGATTTAAATTGTGTTGCCGGCGACCCTGGTTTCGAAACTAAAGAGGATATTCAAACATTAACGGCAACGGCCAAAGCAGGGGGGTTTACAGGTCTGGCACTTTTGCCTCAAACCAGTCCGGTCGTTCAGTCAAAATCTCAGGTTGAGTATATTATCAATAAAGCGAATAACAATTTAGTTGATGTTTACCCGATTGGTGCTTTAAGTCAAAACCGTGAAGCAAAGGAACTTGCTGAACTTTTTGACATGCAGCAGGCGGGTGCTGTAGCCTTTTCTGATGGTGACCGGGCGATTCAGGATGATGGCTTTATGAGTCGTGCATTGCAATATGCTAAAGGTTTTGATGCCTTGGTAATGGTTTATCCTGAAAATAAATCGATAGCCGGAAAATCTCAGATAAACGAAAGTAAAAATTCGGTGCTTTTAGGCATGAAAGGCTTACCTGCCTTAGCTGAAGAAATGCATATTGCCCGCGATATTTTCCTTGCCCAATACAATGAAACTAAAATTCACATCAGCAACATTTCCACAGCGGGCTCAGTTGCTTTAATTCGCAAGGCAAAAAAAGAAGGTGTTCGAATCTCTTGTGATGTTACGGCGCATCATCTGGTTTTTACAGAAGAGCTATTGATGGATTTTGATAGTAATTACAAAGTTAAACCGCCATTACGGAGCAAAAGCGATGTGAAAGCATTAATTGCAGGTTTAAAAGATGGAACAATCGACGCCATCACATCGCAACACCGTCCGGAAGAAATTGAGTTTAAGAATGTAGAATTTGAAATTGCACATTATGGCATCATTGCTTTGCAAACCGTTCTTCCTCTGGTGTTGAAGGCAGGATTAGATGCAAGTCTTATTGCAGAAAAATTAGCCATTAACCCGCGTAAATTATTAAATTTAAACGTTCCGTTGATTGAAGAAGGGCAGGAAGCCAATTTTACAATTTTTGCAGTCGATAAAAGATGGGTTTTTGATGTATCGTCAAACCAATCGAAATCAGCGAACAGCCCTTTGTTAGGAAAAGAACTTGCCGGGAAAGTAACTTTAGTTTATAATAATAATCAATACCAGGAAAGCTGAAAGCAGAAAGACTAAAGCTGAAAGCACTGCGGCTATGCTGAAAACCATGGCAGGCCTTGATACTTGATACTAAATACTTGATACTACAAAAATGGACAATAGAGTAAAAAAAGCGCTGAGCGCGGCAATAAATAAATATGCTGAAACGGAAAAAGTTGAAGCCGGTAATTTTCAAACGGAGTTGATTGCGGCTTTTGAACTGGATGTTAATTTCTTAGACAAAGCAACTGCTTTTGACGCTGTTTTCGATTCACATCCTAAATTCGAAGAACTCAGAGAGGTTTTCTTCGATTTGCTGATGGTGAATTTCTTCAGCAGTGACGTTCAGAAACTGGAAGATGATTATCTTGAAAGTGATGAATGGGCAAGTATTGAAGAAGAAACCATTGATAGGGGGACCGAACTTTTAAACCTTCTTTTATATATTAAAGAATGCCATGATGAGGATTTAGATCCGGAATTGGGCGATTTCCTGAAAGAATTCCTGTTAGTTGAAGACGACGAATTTCAGGATGAATTCGAAATTTATGAAGAGTTAATAAGCAACCAGCAACTTGCAGAAAGTAGTATAGAAGAAATTTGCAAAACTGCAGAGACCTTAAATGTTAGCGAAGAAATGAAAGATCTGTTTGTTCCATTTATGGCATTTTTCCTTGATACAGAAGGTAGTGCAGAGACAACAAAAGAATTAATTCAGTTTAGCCGTAACAAATCCTTCGATTCTGCTACTTATATATTGATAACAACTATTAATAACTAAACTAAACATCAAACCTCATGGACAAGAGTACTTTAATCACCAAATTATCCCTAAAATATGGTTTTATACTTGCAGCAGTTTCAATTGTTATATCGTTAACGCTGTATTTCATTAACCCAATAATGCTTTACACCAATTTTGCATTGCCATTTATAATTCTGATAATCTTTATAGCCTTAATGGTTTTTGTAGGAATAACCATTCGCAAAGAAATAGGCGGTTATTGGACATTTGGTGAGGCTTTTAAATCATTCTTGATAATAGCCTTAATTCTGGCAATAACTTCTGTATTATACAATGTAGTTTTAATGACGTTAATCGATCCTGACTTGCCAGCAACAGCTGCAGCAGCCATTGAAGAATCGCAACGAAGCATGATGGAGAAATTTGGTATGGCTTCCGAACAAATAGACGAGGCCATTGCTAAAGCCGGTAACATGCAGGAAAAATTAGCGCCGACTTTTAAAAACTCATTTACAAGCTTTGGTGTGTCAGTTGCAATGTACGCCGTATTGGGACTAATTCTTGCTGCAATTTTGAAGAAAAAAGAACCTATAGTGTTTAATACATTACCTGAGCAAGAAGCTTAGTTGTAACAAATTATAAAAAATTTCAACGTGCAGGTTTTATCATTTAATTTGATGAAATTTGCACGTTTTGTTTTGAACAAACCTCACAGGTTTTCAAAACCTATGAGGTTTAAATTTTGAAAATGGATATATCAGTAGTAATACCTTTATATAACGAAGATGAATCGCTTCCGGAACTAACCGCCTGGATTACTAAAGTAATGAATGAAAATAATTTCAGCTACGAAATTATTTTGGTTGATGATGGTAGTACAGATCGGTCCTGGGAAGTTATAGAGGAATTAAAGTTGCAGAACGATGCAATCAAGGGTATCAAATTCAGGAGGAATTATGGTAAATCCGCGGCATTGAACGTTGGCTTTGAGGCTACAAACGGTGATGTCATCATTACAATGGATGCCGATTTACAGGATAGCCCCGACGAAATACCGGAATTGTATCGCCGCATCAAAGAAGAAAAACTCGATTTAATTTCCGGCTGGAAAAAGAAACGCTACGATCCCATTACCAAAACCATTCCCACAAAATTGTTCAATGCTGCTACCCGAAAAATGAGCGGAATTGAATTAAATGATTTTAACTGCGGTTTAAAAGCCTATAGAAGTGATGTAATCAAAACCATCGAAGTTTATGGCGAAATGCATCGCTACATTCCTGTAATTGCGAAGTGGGCCGGTTTTACTAAAATTGAGGAACAAGTTGTAGAACACAGGGCGCGTAAATATGGTACAACCAAATTCGGTTTTAGCCGGTTTATTAATGGCTTTTTAGACTTATTATCGATATTTTTTGTTGGAAAATTTGGAAAACGCCCGATGCACTTTTTTGGTTCTCTGGGTGTTTTAAGTTTTTTACTTGGTACTATTATGGCGCTATATATGATAGCTGTTAAACTTTATCACATCGCCGCACATATTCCTTATAAAAGGGAAATTACCGATCAACCACTGTTTTATATCGCTTTGGTTGCAATTGTAGTAGGATCGCAAATGTTTCTGACAGGTTTCGTTGCTGAATTGGTTACAAGGAATGCACCAGAAAGAAATCAATATTTAATAGAAAAGGAGGTGTAGGGTGAAAGCTTTAAGGCGTAAGGTTTTATGCGCCCAGACCTTTTACCTTTTACCTTCTGCCTTTTACCTTTTTTAACATGTTTTTCTCCATCATCATTCCGCTTTACAATCGTCCGCAAGAGATTAACGAACTCTTGTACACCTTAACCAAACAGACTTATATACAGTTTGAGGTTTTGGTTATTGAAGATGGATCGAAAGAGGATGCGAAATCAATTGTTGAGAGTTACGCCAACAGACTGGATATAAAATATTTTTTTAAGGCGAACGAAGGGCAAGGTTTCACCAGGAACTTTGGTTTTGAAAGGGCAAAGGGCGATTACTTTGTAATTTTCGATTCAGACTGTTTAATTCCGCATGACTACTTAGAAATCGTTAAAAATTATCTTTACGAACATCATTTAGATGCCTATGGCGGTCCGGACGCAGCACACGAAAGTTTTACGCCTGTACAAAAGGCGATAAGTTACGCAATGACATCTCCATTTACCACAGGCGGTATTCGTGGTAATAAGAAACATGTCGGGCAGTTTCATCCTCGCAGCTTTAATATGGGTGTTTCCCGACAGGTTTGGGAAAAAGTTGGCGGCTTTATTTTAACCAGGTTAGGAGAAGATATTGAATACAGCATTCGCATTCACGAGAGCGGCTTTAAAATTGGCTTAATTCCCGAAGCTAAAGTGTACCACAAACGCAGGACTAGTTTCAGTCAGTTTTACAAGCAACTTCATTTTTTCGGACGGGCCAGGATTAATATTTATAAACACTTCCCTAAAGAATTAAAGCTGGTCCATTTTTTTCCTGCAGTATTTACTGTAGGCATCATTATTACCATCCTTTGCGATATATTCTATCTGCCTTTAGGCATTGTTGGTAATTTTATATTACTAATGTTCTTTTTGTTGATATTTTTTCATTCATGGTCAGTAAATAAATCGTTAAAAGTTGCATTTTTGAGCATTATATCTTCGTTTATCCAGTTGTTCGCTTACGGCTTAGGATTTATACAGGATTTATTTAAAAGAGTGGTATTTAAACAACAATGATAAATTATCTAAAAGAGAGCACTTTCGCCGTTAATGATGTGATTCAAAAGGCATGGAACATCACCAGGAAACATTATTTTTCTATCGCAACGTTATGTTTTCTAATGTTCATTACCGCCAGTGCATCGAGCTTGATGGCGTTTTTTATAAAAGATGTGAGCAAAATTTTGAGTATAGCCATGGTATTTATCTTCATCATGTTGTATTTCACTATAAACCTCTCTTTATTTAAATACATTTTTCATTTAATGGATGATGAACAAAGTGACGTAAAGATTGTAGATACTTTACCAACAAGGCAACAGATTATACGCTTCCTGGTGGCTACGTTATATTTTGTGGGCTGTATTCTTGGTGTTTATCTCATTGTCATACTTGTAGCTTTCCCATTTATATACACTGGACTTGATGTTACAATCGTTAAAAATGTAGCCATTTCAGTGGGCGTAATCGCTATTTTCATAACCTGGTTGCGGATATCATTTTTTCCATTTTTTATTATCGATAAAAATGCAACACCGTTCGATTCGATTAAATTAAGTCTGGCGACGACAAAGGGCAACTTTACAAAGATTTTATTGCTGTTAGTGGTATTAGGTGGCGGTTACCTGATTTACCTTTTGTTGAATTATTTGCAATGGCCATTGGTTGCTTTTGTGGTAAATATTTTAAGTTCATTTATCATTGTACCTTTATCAAGTGTTGCCTTAACGGTTGCTTACCGTAAAATCTCAAGTGAGTATCAGGGCGATGCACATCCTGACATTTTACATAATATTGTCTAAGAAGGATTAAAATTCAATCACTCAATCATTCAAAATTCAGTATAATATGGGGTTCAAAGCAGCATTAAGTAAGCCCTTTGCGGCATTTGCAGTATGGCAGATAGACAAATGGAAGTATAATGCCGTCGCCGCCCAGCAGAAAACTCTTTTAAAGCTCCTTAATGATGCAAAGCAAACAGCTTTCGGAAGAGATCATCATTTTGCAGAAATTAAGAACTATTCAGATTTTAAGCAGCATGTCCCGGTTCAGGATTACGAAGGTTTAAAATCATACATCGATCGTTCGGTTGCAGGCGAGGCTGATGTACTTTGGAAGGGTAAGCCCTTATATTTTGCAAAGACATCAGGTACGACGTCAGGCGTAAAATACATTCCGCTTTCGAAAGAATCGATGCCTGAGCACATCAAAGCAGCCAGAAATGCCATATTAACCTACATCAACGAAACCGGTAAGGCCGATTTTGTAAATGGTAAAATGATTTTCCTGCAAGGAAGTCCGGTTTTGAATGAAAAAAACGGTGTTAACGTTGGTCGTTTATCCGGAATTGTGGCGCACCATGTACCGAAGTACCTTCAGAAAAACCGCCTCCCATCTTATGAAACCAATATCATCGAAGACTGGGAACAAAAAGTTGATGCCATTGTTGAAGAGACGATTCATGAAGACATGACATTGATTTCCGGGATTCCACCCTGGGTACAGATGTATTTTGATAAGCTTTCTGAAAAATCTGGAGGTAAAAAGATTGCAGATATTTTTAAAAACTTCAGTCTGTTTATTTATGGTGGCGTAAATTTCGAGCCCTACCGGGCTAAAATAGAGCAAAGTATCGGCAGGAAAGTCGACTCAATCGAAACTTATCCTGCATCAGAAGGATTTATTGCTTACCAGGATTCGCAAAAAGATAAAAGCCTGCTGCTGCTGGCTGATGCCGGCATATTTTACGAATTTATTCCTTCTGATGAATACCATAGTGGAAACCCAGTAAGGTTGTCTTTAGCTGAAGTTGAACTCGAAAAAAATTATGCATTGGTGCTTAATACAAATGCAGGTTTATGGGGCTACAGCATCGGCGACACCATAAAATTTGTATCTAAAAATCCATATAGAATTGTAGTTACAGGTCGCATTAAACACTTTATTTCTGCTTTTGGCGAACATGTAATCGGGGAGGAAGTTGAATACGCACTTCTGTCTGTGGCAAATGAAGAAGGCGTAAAAATTACTGAATTTACAGTTGCCCCTCAGGTTAATCCGGAACCGGGGGAACTCCCTTTTCATGAATGGTTTGTAGAGTTTTCATCAGCACCTGAGGATATGGTCGCTTTTAGTAAAAAGGTTGACGCTGCATTGCAAAAGAAAAATATTTACTATTTTGACCTGATTGAGGGAAATATTCTTCAACCACTAATAATACGTAATTTGCAGAAGGATGCCTTTGTAAATTATATGAAAAGTGAAGGTAAGTTAGGCGGGCAAAATAAAGTGCCGAGGTTGAGCAATGACAGGAAGCTAGCTGATGAATTAGGAAAATATATTGTTTAAACATTTCGTCATTGCGAGTAGGAACGACGTGGCAATCTATTTCGGTAAGTGCAATAATTATGGCGAATGTACATTTAGGCGATAATTGAGTAGAAGGAGGGACCTTTAATTCGGTTTTCTCAGTAAAAAGATTCTCGGCTACGCTCGAAATGACGTGAATTGTAAGGTGTTGTTGTTCGGGGGCAAAATAAAGTGCCAAGATTAAGTAATGATAGGATGTTGACGGATGAATTGGGGAAATATATTGTTTGATTGTTTTATTGCTATATTGTTGCATGATTCCCTGTTGCAACTTAAAACAATAGAAAATGGAACAGAATTATTTGCAATTGAATCAGATAACCGCTTACAAAAAATCCTTTCATCTTAGTAATTTGATATGGGAAATTACGTCGAACTGGGATAGCTTCGCGAAATATACGATAGGTCAACAATTTGTTAGGGCCATTGATTCGATATCTGCCAACCTAGCTGAAGGTTTTGGAAGATATCACAAGAAAGATAAAATAAAGTTTTAATACTACAGCTTTGGTTCGGTTAAGGAATGTCTTGATTGGAATGAAAAAGCAAAGGTCAGAAGATTAATTGACAACGAAACATACACAAAGATTTTTTCAATTTTTGAAATCCTGCCGAAGGAAATTCATCAACTGATTAAATTTACAAATGAAAAGTTAAAGGTTTAATTGAGCAGAGGCTTTGTTTTTAATGCAACACGACAAAATAACTCAATAAATTTTAAACACAAGAGAAAGAAACAATTGTGCAATATAACAATTATACAATTCTTTAATACGAGAGGAAGAACAGCAATTGAATAATACAACAATAAATCAATCGGTCAAAAATATAGCCATATTAGGTTCAACCGGGAGTATAGGTACACAGGCGCTAGAAGTGATTCGTGATAACCCTGCCATCTTTAAAGTTTCGGTACTATCCGCACTAAAGAATTCAGAACTGCTCATCCAGCAGGCCAAAGAATTTAAGCCGGAGTCTGTTGTAATTTGCGATGAAAGTCAATATTTACATGTAAAAGATTCATTAGCCTTTCTTAATATTAAAGTTTTGGCAGGTGAGGCCGCATTATCAGAAGTTGCTGCTTATCCTGAAAGCGATATCGTATTAACCGCATTGATGGGCTCTGTCGGTTTAAGACCTACTATTGAAGCCATAAAGGCGGGAAAAGACATTGCTTTGGCAAACAAAGAAACATTGGTCGTTGCAGGGCAATATATTACAGAACTTGCAGCAAGATATGATGTGAAAATCCTTCCTGTAGATTCCGAGCATTCGGCAATTTTCCAGTGTCTGGTTGGGGAGGCACATAATGAGATAGAAAAAATATACCTCACGGCATCCGGCGGACCATTTTTAGGCAGAGACAAGAATTTCCTGTCAACGGTTACCAAGGAACAGGCACTAAAGCACCCAAACTGGGTAATGGGTGCAAAAATCACCATAGATTCGGCTTCACTGATGAACAAAGGTCTGGAAGTAATTGAAGCGAAATGGTTGTTTAATCTTGATGTTGAGCAAATAGATGTCATCGTACACCCACAATCCATCATTCATTCAATCGTTCAGTTTACGGATGGTTCTATGAAAGCACAAATGGGCGTTCCTGATATGAAATTGCCAATTCAGTATGCATTAAATTATCCCGACAGGCTAAAAAACAATTTTAAGCGTTTTAACTTCCTGGACCATCCAAATTTTAGTTTTCAAAAAGCAGATTTGGAAACTTTCCGGAACTTAGATTTAGCTTTCAAATCGCTAAAGCAGGGGGGGAATATGCCTTGCATTTTAAATGCCGCAAATGAAATCGTAGTGGAAGCATTTTTAAATGATAAAATTGGTTTCCTGCAAATGAGCGATGTTATTGAAAACTGTATGAATGATATAGAATTTATTGAGAGACCACAATTAACTGATTATTTAGAAACTGACAAACATAGCCGTATCTTAGCGGCCGAATTAGTAACAAAAAGTATAGTTTAACATCTAACACAAAAATATTAAGAATAGCGTATGAATGGATTGATTATGGCGGGGCAACTGCTACTTGGATTGTCTTTACTTGTAATATTACATGAATTGGGGCATTTTCTTGCAGCAAGAGCATTTGGAATCAAAGTGGAAAAGTTTTATCTGTTTTTTGATGCATGGGGCTTTAAACTTTTTAGTTTTAAAAAAGGAGATGTTGAATATGGCGTTGGATGGTTACCGCTTGGTGGCTATGTGAAAATTGCAGGAATGATAGACGAGAGTATGGATACCGAGCAATTGGCCCAACCAGCCCAACCTTGGGAATTTCGTTCCAAACCGGCCTGGCAACGATTAATTGTGATGCTTGGTGGTATTATTGTAAATGTTATTGTTGGTATCATCATTTTTTGGGTACTTACCTTCAAATATGGTGAAACCTTTACACCAAATAGTGCTGTTGTAAATGGCATCCAGGTTGGAAAAGTGGCAGCCGATATCGGATTGAAAAACGGTGACAAAATTTTAGCTATAAACGGTAATAAAATTATCCGTTTCGAGGAATTGAAAAGTTCTAAAGTATTAATGGGAAACACCACCTTAACGGTTATTCGTGGTGACAAAACAATCGAGATTAAAGTTCCTGATGATTTTCTGAATAAGGTTGCAGACGGAAAGAGTTTATTTGTAGAACCTCGTTATACAGCAACTGCAGATAGTTTAATGGCTGGGTATGGAGCGATTAAAGCCGGTGTAAAACCAGGCGATAAGATTAAAGCTGTAGATGGTATTCCTGTTACGTTCCAGGATGAAGCAAAGCCTTTGGTTATGAAAAAGAAAGGTAAAATGGTTGCGCTATCTATCGACAGAAATGGTCAGCCTATCCAGTTAAATGTTCAGGTAGATACAACAGGAGCAATTGGTTACTATCCAAATTTCGATGAGGTTAAACGCAAAACGATTAATTACGGTTTCTTCGCTGCACTTCCTGTCGGTGCCAATATGGCCTGGAGCACATTCGCAGATAATGCGAAAGGCATTGGCAAAATGATTACCGGAAAAGTGAGCGCACGCAACATCAGTAGTCCGATTGGTATTGCAAAAGTTTATGGGAGTACATTCGACTGGGTTAAATTCTGGACTTTAACCGGATTAATTTCCATGGCATTAGCCTTTATGAATTTGTTGCCAATCCCTGGCCTGGATGGCGGTCATGTTGTGTTTCTGTTAATCGAAATGGTGCAACGTAAGCCGGTAAGCGAAAAAGTATTAGAGAAAGCGCAAATTGCAGGATTTGTAATCCTTATCAGCTTAATGGTGTTTGCTTTTGGTAATGATGTTTTAAAAATATTCGGTAAGTAAAACCAATTTTATATTATTGCCGCAACTATTGGTTTATCAAATGACTAATGGCTGCGGCTTTTTAACTTATACCCCATGTCCGAGCAAAAAATTTTTCCGAACTATTTCGAATTTTACGAGCTACCAGTAGAATTTCATCCGGATTTAAATGCAGTAAAAGTTAAATTCTATGCTTTTAGCAAAAAGTTTCATCCCGATTTCTATGCGAATGAAAGTGAAGAGAAACAGCAGGAAGTTTTAGATTTCTCAACCTTGAACAACAAAGCCTATCAGGTATTAAGTAATCCGCAAAAGCGCCTCAAATATGTTTTAGAATTAAAAGGCATCGTAGAAACTGATGAAGGTTACCAACTGCCTCAAACATTTTTGATGGATATGATGGATGTAAACGAAGCGCTGATGGATTTACAATTTGAACCCGACGCCGAGAAGTTGCAGCAAGTGAAAGCCGATGTTGATGCAATTGAGTTACAACTCAACAATGAACTTAGTACCTTAACTAAACAGTTTGATGAAAATCCTTCCGACTCCGACAATCTTTTGTCTTCCATAAAAGATATTTATTACCGGCAGAAATACATTTCAAGAATCAGAGAAAAACTTCCTCAGTAAAAATAATCTGCAAATTCGTGGCAGTTTATTAGCCGCATATTAATTTTTGCGCTATTGATGATTTCTGTGCAATCTGTGCTTGTGGCAAAACTCTTAACACTAAATTGTCAAATCATTTTTTAATTTTTGATAGCTTGTTGGTATGCCTTACTTTCGAGACAAACAATCAGATACATGAGTTCTCTTTCCATTTTTCGCAAGGTTGCCATAGCCGAAGGTATTTCTTATCTATTGCTGCTTTTTATTGCGATGCCTGTTAAATATATTTTTCATTATAAAGAACTGGTTAAATACACAGGCTGGGCGCACGGTTTATTGTTTGTGCTCTATGCGGCAACCTTGGTACTCGCCTGGCAGGAACAAAAATGGAAATTCGGTAAAGCGGTTTTAATTTTCTTAGCCTCGCTTTTGCCCTTTATGCCTTTTATTGTGGATAAAAAACTGAAGGACGAGCGGGCATTATAAATTGGATGAGCAAAAGCCTAAATCCAATTGAAAATGTTTCTGTGAATTAGCCAGTCGTCAGGTATACTTAATTTCATTAGATAGCTATTCCTAAGCCATGCTGACCTTAAGTGTCTGAAGGGTGTGGCAAGCAGGATCGTTCTGATTAGGCTTTTATATTGATTAAAAAATCGGTATGTTAGTTAATTTAGTAAGCAATTGTATATATTTATTTGCTCTATTTATGGTTAAATACTAATAGAGAAATTATTTTTACACAACCTCAAATTTCGTTGGGGCTTTGAAGAAACACCATGTTTAAAACTATTCCAATTGCACCCGGTTTCAAATCTTTGAAAATTAAAACCGTTTGGAGCGATCTAATCGGCAGTAGAGCTACATTTTCCTTAGAAAGCAGGATTTTCCATTCAATTAGTATAGGCTTAATTTTTATTTCGGCCATTTATTCTATTTACAACTTATATTCAGGTTTGTATGTAGGTTCTTTATCTGCCTTGTTATTCGGTGCATTTTTTGCTTATCAATACCATCGCTCCAGGTTTAAGGCAAAACCACACAGCACATTTTTTTTTGCAATAGCCGGCATTTTAATTTTTGGGATAAATTATTTCACGAACTCAGGTATAAACGGTTCAACAGATTTGATTTGGCCAGCTTATTTGCTATTGTTGCTGGCAATTTCTCCATATCACGAACATTTGATGTGGCTTTTTATCTATATCACTTGTTTTTTATGCCTTCATTTCATAGAGTTTTATTATCCCGGGTTGGTACAAACTCCTTTTACTGCAGGTCGTGGCCAGTTTATAGACAGGGTAACAGCCTTTCCTTTACCGGTTTTAGTTATTTATATTATTATTAGATTTATAAGAAAGAGTTATGATAACGAAAAGCATGCTGTAGTAGAAAAGGCCTTGGCTGTAGAGGAAAGTAAAGCACAAATTTTAGCACAAAAGGAACAGTTAGAACAAAGTAATAGTGAAAAGAATAAGTTAATGTCTATCATTTCCCATGATTTAAGAACACCTCTGGTAAATATTCAAACTTACCTGGGGTTGTTAAACGACAGGAGGATTGATGGTAAAGACAGGATAAGGTTAGAAACATCATTACTACAGTCGACAAATGGTGCAGTAGAGATGTTATCTAATTTATTGCATTGGTCTAAAACACAAATGGAAGGTCTTAATATCAATTTGCAAGAAATTAATTTGTCAACTGCTTTACAAAGTACCCTGGATATGGGGCAGTTATATGCGTCAAAAAAAGAGATTTTGTTTACTTATCATATTCCATCGGCTCTTCATGTAACAGCCGATATTGACATTTTGCAGCTGGTAGTACGAAATATAATTACTAATGCTGTAAAATTTACGCCACATGGCGGAAAAATCCAAGTAAACGCCAGGCTGACTTTAAACGAATGTAAAATCTCCGTAATTGACAATGGAAAAGGAATAGCGCCGGAAAAACAAGAAAAAATCTTTTCGATTCAGGCAGCGTCTACTTACGGTACCAATAATGAGAAAGGCGTTGGTTTAGGACTGATGTTATGCAAAGAATTTATAGAAAAACAAGGTGGTAAAATAGAATTTGAAAGTAAGTTAGGGCAGGGTTCAAACTTCTTTGTCTATATCCCTGCTGCACATATAAATGTTAATTTGTCTGATTAAATTTAAAATATTTAATAAACTACTGGGTTAAATTAAATTTTAATATTCAGCACTAGTACATCAAATGTTATCCTTATCAACAAATTCTTGGAAACAGAATTGTATTATTAAAATGGATATTTTTTAACAAGAGATATTTTATTACTGGCATATATTATAGCAGATAAAGATCGTTAAAAGTTGAAAACCAAATAATTAAAATCTAATTGAAAATATTTTTGCGATTTAGCCTTTCGTTACATACATTTGCAACCCCGTCCAATACATGCCCGGATGGCGGAATTGGTAGACGCGCTGGTCTCAAACACCTGTGGGAAACCGTGCCGGTTCGACTCCGGCTCCGGGTACCATTAAACGAGTAAAAGCCCTGTAAATAAACACTTACAGGGCTTCGTTTTTTTAATAACATGCTGTAATACATACAGTTATTACTTCTTTTGTTTTGGTCTAATCTTAAAATCATAATCAAAAAAAAATTGTTTGCCATCTGTGAGGGAAGCAAGAGCAATTTTTGACTTATCCGGTCAATGTTGCTGCCTTTGAAACAGTTATATTAACTTCAGTACCATAAATTAAAAGAAGGTGCGTTTCTAAAATTTTTCCAGTTCCTGGTACAAATTTATTACTTAATCGGCCTCCATCGTGGCAATGCTATAGATGTCTGATGCTTTGCGTGAAAGTTACAAAGACACCATTAAGCAACATCATGAAAAACATTATCGGGAAGAAGTAATGCCCAACTTACAATAATGGTCAAGGCTATTAAAGATAGTAATTTGAAATTACCATCAAGAATACAATGAATGCCATTAAAGACCACTATTTTCACTAACCAAGTTCCAGGGTTATCCAAACATTCCTAACTATTTCGGGTTGTATTGCAATGCAAGATCTCACAATACAAGAGCTCTTCGATAACTTCGAAAGGCTAAACAAAGAAGTTGATGAAGCTAACAAAGAAATAGCAGACATTGAATTTGATGACCATTCGTCCAAAGCGTTTATCACCGCTGACCAGGCCGAACAATATTTGAAGGATGCAGCCGCTTTTGAATTAAGACAGAATGAACTTGAAAAGCTTAAGCAGCAGGTTATCGAAGTAGCAGAAATACTTTCAGATAAACTTTGCCGGGTAAACACTAAAGTTCGGGTTTTCGATAAAGACGATAACTGTGAAGTATTAGTTTATTGTTCTGAAGGCAGTATAATTGTGGAAAACTTAGAAGCAGACGAGTCGTCAGTGATTATTGATTAGGGGTAACCGGCTTAGGCGCCCTGGTTGGCATTTGTATCGTCAGGAATTTGCGAAATTTTTGTTGATATTGGGAGAGGTTAAACTCTCAATGACAAACTTCTATTGGCCAAATTAGGTATTAATCAGCTCACCGCACCGATCGGCGGGATAGGATGTCTCCAAATTGGTGCTTACTTTCAAGCAAAATCTCGTGAATCGTATATGCTATAAAAGATGCCGTGATAGATGAAAAATAGTCGGCATTTTTAGCGGAGCTACCAATTATTGACCAAATCTTTTAAAGTTACTTTCTTCTGCTTAATATACAGTTAATCTGTAGGATTCAAGGAATTAAAATAAATAAACGTTAGTATAACATTTATAATTTAATTGATATATTTGGACCTGCATGTAAAAGTCAGTAAAGTTTTCAGGTCTAATTCGATCTGCTGTGCTACTTAATGCTGGAACCAAATATTTTTTTATGTTATTTCGATCTACAGATTACCTTGTGCTTTTTATTTTGTTAGCGAGGAAGTCACCTTTTTTGATTGAATTCTCTTCGTTATTTAATGCCTCAACATCGCAATAATAGAGGTTAAATTTTGACTGAAAGTAAAAAGTACGTGTAAACCACACCATAAGCCATATGAATTTTATCAACATTATCAGTATCAAAAAAAATATCTTCGGATTAATATTATTGCTTGGTTCTTTAAGTGCTGATGCACAAAATTTTCAAATTTCGAGTCCTGACGGAAATTTGAAAGTAAAATTAACATTGGATAATGGAAAACTATTCTATCGGGTACTTTTGGGGGAAAGGGAAATGTTGAAGCAATCTCCCCTTGGCTTAAGAGGAAATGGGGTCGATCTCACCAGTGCTTTGATCAGTAAGGAAAATAGGACACAACTGATCGATGAAACTTACAGGGAAACAAAAATCAAAAAAAGTACAATTAGATATCTGGCAAACGAGTTGGTTTGCTCATTTGAAAATGCAAAAAAGAATATTCTGGAGGTTACTTTTCGCGTAAGCAATAATGACATTGCCTTTCGTTACCGAATTCCACAAACGGGTGAATTGGCTAACCTCACTATCGAAGATGAAATAAGTGGTTTTCATTTTCCAGTGGGAACAACCACTTTTTTGACACCGCAGGCTACGCCAATGATCGGATGGATGAAGACAAAACCGAGCTACGAGGAAGAATATGTTGTTGATGCGCCCATGGATCAACCCTCAAAATATGGAGTAGGTTATACCTTTCCTGCCCTTTTTCATGTGGGAGAAAGTGGATGGATTTTGCTCTCGGAGACAGGTGTTAATGGCGAATACTGCGGTTCAAAACTAAGTGAGCCTTTGCCGGATGGCAATTACAAGATTGCTTTTCCGGAAGCTGGTGAAAATAATGGAATAGGAAGTGCCAATCCAACCATTGCTCTCCCGGGCTACACGCCCTGGAGAACAATTACCGTAGGGGCATCGTTAAAACCAATAGTGGAAACAACAATTGCATTTGATTTGGTAAAACCTCAGTATCAAACCGCTACAGATTATACTTTTGGGCGTTCGACCTGGAGTTGGCTGCTTTGGCAGGATGAAAGCATCAACTTTGCAGACCAGAAAAGGTTTATCGATTTATCGGCATCCTTAGGCTACGAATCTGTATTGATCGACAACTGGTGGGATACGAAAATCGGACATGAAAAAATGGAGCAGCTTGCTGCTTATGCCAAAAAGAAGAATGTTGCTCTTGCGCTATGGTACAATTCAAATGGTTTCTGGAACAATGCACCGCAAGGACCGAAAAACAAGATGAACACTGGTGTTGCCCGTAAAGCGGAAATGGCTTGGATGCAAAAGATAGGTGTGAAAGGGATTAAGGTGGATTTCTTTGGGGGTGATAAACAGGAAACCATAAAGCTGTATGAGGAAATTCTCTCCGATGCGAATACTTATGGCCTTACTGTAATATTTCATGGCTGTACCTTGCCAAGGGGCTGGGAGAGAATGTATCCTAATTTCGCCAGCAGTGAAGCGGTATTGGCGTCTGAAAACTTAATTTTTACTCAGATTGCCAATGATAATGAAGCTTTCAATGCAACTTTGCATCCTTTTATTCGCAATGCTGTGGGTGCAATGGATTTCGGTCCGGTACTGTTGAATGAGAAACATAACCGCGAAAACAACGGTGGAAAGATTAGAAAAACCACTGAAACATTTCAGATTGCAACTGCTGTTTTATTTCAGAGTCCAATCCAGAATTTTGGGATTACACCCAATAACCTGACAGAGGTTCCGGTTCACTTAATCAACTTCATGAAAAAAGTACCCACTCTTTGGGATGAGACGGTTTTGATTGATGGTTATCCAGGAAGATATTGCGTACTAGCACGACGCCACAAAGATCAATGGTTCATCACCGCTGTCAATGCTGAAAAAAAGGCAAAAATAATAACCATTCCACTTCAAATGCTTCGAGGAAATGAACTAACTGTTTACACGGATCGTGACGATAGGTCTCCAAACGTAGATAACGTTAAAATTGGACAATCCAAACAAATTAAAATCCGGCTATTGCCTGGCGGCGGGGCGGTAATCGTTGCGAAATAGTATTTATGCTATCAATTTAGATCGAACATTATTAATAGCGATGAGGCTTATCCTATTCCTGCTCATTTTTGCTTACAGTTCGCCGCTCTTCAGCCAAGTGGACAAAACCAGGTATTTATCCATGCAGAATGGCTTATCCAGTCAGCAGGTTATTGATCTCACCCATGATAAATACGGATATATATGGATAGCAACTGAACTTGGACTAAACAGATTTGCCAGCAATTCATTTAAGCATTATTATAAGGCAGAAAAGGCAGACGGCCTATCAGTAAACAGTAATGAGATCAACACTCTCTATTGCGATGATGAACAACTTTACATCGGTACCCGGGCAAGTGGCTTAAACGTTCTTGATCTAAAAACAGGAAAATTTTCTTATTACCAACATCAGGAGAAAAATTTAAACTCGATTGCAACAAATGATATTACTGATATCATTAAAGCAAAGGGGAATAGGATCTGGTTGGCCACCTACCATCGTGGTGTACAGCGTTTTGATCCAGCCACTAAAAAATTCGAGCATTATAATGTGACCAATATCCCAGGGCTTGGCGGAAATAGTGTCTGGTCGCTAGCTGAAGATCAGCAGGGGCTTCTTTATATCGGTCATGTTAATAAAGGCGTATCAATACTAAACCCAAAAAATCACCAGGTTTCACATCTTGATAGTAAAAAAACAAATGGACTTTTACCAGATGATGAGGTCAGATCGGTTTTTTGCGATAGCAAAAATAACATCTGGTTGGGTACAAGAAAAGGATTATCGGTTTATAATCCCTCATCGAAAAAGATAAAAAAAATCAGTTTATCACCACGTAAAAGAAATACTATTGAACCTTTTGTGCATTCCATCAAAGAAATAAATGGACTTATCTGGGTGGGTACAGGCCCCTCTCAGGTTTTTACACTTAAGCCAGTCTATGCACAGACTGGTGAAGTTGCTGATGCGCTAGTACTGTCTGCGAATGTTCTGGAGAAAGTAAACAATTCTTCCGTAGAATGTATTGACCGTGACCAGTTTGGAAACGTATGGATTGCAGTTTATAGCAGTGGGGTCGCGTTTCTACCGCACCTGAACCCTTTTTTTTCAGTAGTGGCAACAAAAAATATCAGTGGAAGCGAAAACCGACCGGCAGCAGTTACCGGTATACTTAATGACGGGCGAAGCGCGGTGTGGCTGGCAACGGCGGGAAATGGAATATTGAAACAGGATTTAGGTAAAAAAGTATCTAAGCTTACTACCGCGAATAGCGGGCTTGGAGATGACTTTTTGCTTTCTGCTTTTCAGGATAGTAAAGGAAATAAATGGTTTGGTCTGCAGAAAGGCGGCATCTCTTTCCTGGAAGCTAAAAGCGGCCAATGGAAAACGATTCATCCTCCAGAAAAAATGTCTTCAGTGAGAGCAATGATTGAGGATTCACGGGGTAATATCTGTTTTGCTGCTGGGGAAGGAGTATTCATTTATGATCCAAACCAAGGTAGTTTTCTGAAAATTGCACCCCGAACGCCCATGGTGGGAGATTATGCTCCCCGTACGCTGGTGCAAGATAGTCGGGGATATTTATGGGTTGGCACTTATGGACAGGGACTTTACATCTATAACCTGGAGGGCAAGTTTATCAAAAGGATTGCAAAAGGAGAAGGAATAGGTAGCAACACCATCAACCACCTGTTTCGGGATAGCAGTAACAATATTTGGATTGCCACAAATGAAGGCCTATCCATGCAAAACTCCAATAAATCATTAGGCAGATTGGAAAACATAGTTTTGCCAGAGGGCGATGCTTGGCTTACCATAAATGCCATCGCTCAAGACATTAAAGGTAATATCTGGAGCTCAAGCAGGGGGGGATTGATGCGTTATCTGCCTTTAGAAAGGCGTATGTTAAGTTACGATAAGGCTTTTGGCTTACCACTAGGAGGCTTTATCAATAATAGTGTAGGGAAAGATAGCAGAGGTTGGTTGTATTTTGGAATGCCTGAGGGGATTTGCTACTTTGATCCCGCTGAGATTCCATTGGCTCTTCCGCCTTCTCCAATATGCATCAGCCGCTTTATGGTTTTCAATACAGGTGAAAATCACGCACAAGTAGAAAAATATCCCAACATGGCCCGGCAAATTAACCTCTCGCACCTGCAAAATAGCTTTCGGGTCGAACTTTCCATAATGGATTTCGCCGTGAATGATATGGTTGAATTTAGCTACAAGCTTAACGGGCTGGATAAGAACTGGATATTTCTGGGGACAGAAAAAAACCTGGACTTTCGGAACATACCCTATGGAAAATATGAGTTGCTCATCCGGACTCGCTATAAAAACGAGCCTTGGTCAAAAGAATACCAACGGCTCGTCATTAACATATCACCACCATTCTACTTAAGCAGCCTGGCCCTGTTCGCCTATCTTCTTATCGCGGCGGCAACGATATTTGTCGTGCTTTTCTTTTATGTTAAAAAAATAAATGCTGAAGCTGAGCTGCGAGTGAAAAAACTACAACTGGAACAGGACGGACAGCTCCATATGGAAAGGATGAATTTTTATACTAACATCACACATGAACTGCGTACACCACTCACATTAATTCTTGGGCCACTTGAAGACCTTATTGCAGAGGAAAAATTATCCGTCCGGCATAAAGCATGGGTTTATATTGTTCAGAAAAATGCGGCGAGGCTATTTTCGATGGTTAATCAGTTACTCGAATTCCGAAAAGTCGAATCTCAATATAAGCCACTGGTTCTTGGTGAGGGATACTTGGGTGAACTCATCGCAGAAATCGTGAGAAAGTACAAGGAAGCTAATTCGAATAAATTGGTAGATATCAATTTCATTTTTCATCAGGAAGATATTAAAACCACTTTTGATGCAGAAATCGTACAACTCATCTTGGATAATTTACTCTCTAATGCCTGCAAGTACACTGCCAGAGGCAGTATATTGGTTATGTTAGAATACCAGAAAGATCAGTTGAATACCTGCACCTTAATCACCGTAAAGGATACTGGTTGTGGAATTGCCCAGGAGAACCTAAATAAAATATTTGATAGGTTTTATCAGGTGCCGAATTCGGTGCCGCATGGTTCCGGTATAGGACTGGCTCTAGCCAAAGCGCTCGCCGGAATTCATCACGGAAAGATTCAGGTTAAAAGTGAGCTAGGAAAAGGAAGTGAATTTTCTGTTCGCTTACTTACTAACGGCGTTCCCGTGCCGGCAGATCTGCCTCTGCAGTATGTCAATAGAGACTTTGTCATAGAGCAAAGAAATGCCAATTCGCCAAGGCCTCTGTTGATGCTTGTAGAAGATGATCTCGATTTGAGGGCGTATCTCTCTTCTGTACTCTCTTCAAAATACGAATTAATCTCAGCAGAGAATGGTATGAGTGGACTAGCCCTGGCCAAAGCCCGAATACCTGATCTAATCGTCAGCGATCTGATGATGCCTGATATGAATGGCTTTGAGTTATTGGAGAAACTCAAAGATGAACGGGAGACCAGTCATATCCCGACCATTCTGCTTACCTCTAGCAATAATGAATTTGATAAGGAACGAGGGTATTTCCTGGGGGTAGATTCTTACTTGAATAAGCCCATAAGCCCGAAACTGCTTCATAGCCGCATTGAAAATTTATTGATTAAGCGAAAAACCATTTATGCGGCGTTATGGACTCAGCTTTCCGGTCAGATAAAAATAGAAACTCCACAGGGGAATACTGAACATTGGCGAGAAAACGCATTTGTTAAGGAATTCATAAGCCTGGTTGAAAGTCGCATTCAGGATGAAGTGCTGGACACCGCTACCCTTGCCGGGAAAATGAATATGAGTCAATCCACACTTTATAGAAAACTAAAGGGGATCACCGGGAAAAACATCAATCAACTCGTTCGGAAGGTAAGGATTCAAAAGGCCGCCCAGTTGCTTCGATCCGGACAACATAACGTAACTGAAGTGTCCTTAATGGTCGGGATAAACAGCCCGATTTATTTCCGTCAATGCTTCAAAGAAGAATTTGGTCAACTACCATCAGAATATCAAAAAAAACACCTATAACTCTGTAAAAAAGCGTATTTTGACTAATTTATATTGGTAAATTGACGAATCTGTATATGTCTTTGCGACGATAAATCTCCTAAGTTTGATGCAAGAAAACCAAATATAACGCCCATCAAACAAGTAAGGCGCCGATAACCAGGCGAGCTGCATTTTTTGATTAAATCAAACGAGCGAGATCCGGTGAGCATGCCTAACAGGCATGTTAATTTGATCATAGGAAGGTGAATTCCCCGTTTTACATTTTGGCATATTTGGTACCTGATAGTCATTAAATTTAATAACCAAATATGAAAATGAGAATCCTTAAAATTTTATTGATTTGCGTGGTCGTTTGGGTAGTGCCTAACTATGCACTTGCACAACGAAAGATTTCAGGGCGGGTATACTCTGATAAAAACGAACCCCTTACAGGAGTTACAGTTTTTTCTGAAGGACTGCCTGCCGAGGCCACAACTACTGACCAAAATGGTCGCTTTCAAATTCAAACGAGCAAGCCTGCTCTAGTTTTTACTTATATAGGCTTTAAAAATCAGCGTGTGGTTTTAGGGGACAATAGTGACCTGAAAATTGTGCTGGAGAATGACAACAAAGATTTGGATGAGGTTGTGGTCGTAGGCTATGGAAAACAGTCCAAACGCAATATCACCGGAGCAGTAAGTAATATCAAATCAGAAGATATCGTGAGAAGCTCATCAACAACAGCTGCCGGTGCCTTAGCAGGTAAGGTTCAAGGTATTTCTGTAAGAGCAAAAGACGCTCGACCTGGAAGGGGCGCTGCTATCGAAATCAGAAACATGGGAAACCCCTTATATGTAATTGATGGGGTAGCATATGGCGGACAAACCGGAACAGATTGGGTAGGTACCCAGAACGGCTCCGGAGCAGATATTTTTAATGCCTTAAATTTGGAGGATATTGAAAGCATCTCTATTCTTAAAGATGCGGCAGCTGCGGTGTATGGATTTCGTGCTGCAAGAGGCGTCGTATTGATAACCACAAAAAAAGGTAGTAAGAACGAAACTGCGAAGATCAATGTTAATGGTTATTTAGGCTGGCAAAATCTCACCCGTTTCCCGACAATGGCGAATGCCGCCCAATATACCAGAGGATTGGTCGAAGCCGCACAAAATGAAAACAGAAACCCCTCTTCAGTTTATACCCCTGCAGAACTTGCAAAATGGCAGGCAGGAACCGAACCGGGATATCAGAATAATGACTACTACGACATGATCATTCGTAAAAATATTCCGCAAAGATATATTAATGCGAATATTACCGGCGGTTCAAAGAACTCTAACTATTTTCTTTCTGTGGGTAACCTGGATCAGGATGCGATGATCAAGGATTTCTCTTACAAGCGTACAAACTTGCAGGCCAATATGGAAGCGACAATCCTGGAGGGCTTAACTGTTGGTGCGCAGATTTCCGGAAGACAGGAAGCCACAAAGGACGTAGGACTTCCGGGGGGAGATGGTTATTTTTCTTCAATACTTGCCATTTTTAGAAACAGACCTACAGTTCCGGCATATGCAAACGGGAATACGGCTTATCCCAATCACGTGAATGATTTTGCGTATAATCCGGCACTCTTCAGTAGGGATATAGTGGGCTATAAAGACAACAAGTACATTAGCGGAAACGTAAATCTGACTACCTCTTACAAAACAAAGTTTGGTTTATCTGCGAAAGGAACTGTTTCTTACAACTATACAAATAATAAATTCGATGGTTTCCAGTACACCTATGATGTATACCGATATGAAAACAACAGCTACAACAGGACCGGTGGAGCTGATGCTGGATGGAGATTTAAGACCGACCGGGTAGCGGTATCTCGGTTTGCACAGTTCCAGATAGACTATGCCAAGCAGTTTGGCGATCACAGTTTTTCAGCAACAGTAGGGTACGAACGATCAGACTGGGACCGAACCTACTCTGGATTGGGTTCCAATCCAACCAACAATTATATTCCGCTGATGAAGCTTGCTGAACTTAACAGTTTAGGTGATGACTGGTCATACGAAGCCAGAGCTGGATATATTGGTCGTTTTAATTACAATTATAAAGGAAAATACCTGGTTGAAGTACTTGGTCGCTATGATGGTTCATATCTGTACTACAAGGGCAATGAATGGGGGCTTTTCCCTGGGGCGAGTGTAGGCTGGCGTATTTCTGACGAGTCATTTTTTAAACCCTTGAAAGGCGTTGTTAATGAAATGAAAATTAGAGCTTCCATTGGTCAGACTGGTTTAGAAGAAGGGGTTGGTATGCATGGCTATCTGGCTGGTTATAACTTTGGTTCTGGAGATGCGGTACTTAATGGTACTTATTATCCAGGTATTCAGCCGAAGTCCCTTCCTGTAAGAAATCTGTCATGGGTAAAAAATACCAATTACAATATTGGAGTTGATCTAGGCCTTTTCGATAACAAACTGACAATCACTGCAGATGCTTTTAAAATAATACGTACCGGCTACCCTGCGCAAAAATATGATGTGCTTTTGCCTAGTGAAATTGGATACGGATTACCAAACGAAAACCTAAATAAAAACGGATATTATGGTTTCGAAGGTATCGCTACATATACTAGTAAGATAGGAGAATTGAATTATACAGTTAGCGGTAACTTTACTTTCTCGCGTTACAGGGCGATTGAATCCTACAAGCCACGCTTTAGTAATTCATTGAATGAGTACAGGAACTCAGCTGAAGATCGTTGGGGCGGTATTTGGTGGGGCTATCAGGTGATTGGTCGTTTTGAGTCTGAGGAACAGATCCGGAACTATCCGGTTAATAATGATGGAAACAACAATCGAACACAATTACCTGGTGACTTTATTTATGCGGATGTTAACGGTGACGGCGTGATAAATGGAATGGATGAACGCCCTATCGGTTATCCTACAGGATGGGCGCCAATGATGACTTTTGGTGGACGAATTGGCTTGAACTATAAAGGAATAGATCTGAATATAGATTTCGCCGGTGGCGCCATGCAGTCCTGGAATCAGGATTATGAATTAAGAAACGCCTTTCATGGCGGAGGGAACTCTCCTGCATATTTGCTGGAGGACAGATGGCACAGAGAAGATCCTTATAATCCTAATAGTGCTTGGGTGCCCGGATACTATCCTGCCATTCGTAACGGAAATACTGGGCCAAACAGCAGAAATAGTGATTTTTGGCTAACTAACGTGAGATACCTTCGTGTGAGAAATTTAGAATTGGCATATACGTTGCCTCAAAAGTTTTCACAGAAGATTAAAGCACAGAAAATTCGCTTTTACGTAAACGGATCAAACCTGATCTCTTTTGATAATGTAAAGGATTTTCAGATCGATCCTGAAATTGAAGCTGCAGCGGCAGTAGTTTATCCTCAGCAAAAAGTTTTTATGGCAGGTTTTAACGTAACCTTTTAACCCGATACTTTAAAATTGACAAAAATGAAAAAGATTTATATATGTATTGCTTTGCTGGCCTGTTTGGTCGCAAGTGGCTGCAAGCACGATGAATGGTTTGACCGGGAATCAAAAAGTACCATTACTGACGAACAATTGTGGAATGATCCTAAATTGCTGACTTCGTTACTGGCCAATTATTATAACAGACTGCCTACCCTACATGGTGTTTTCAATACGGGGGGAATGACAGAACTTGATGACGCCATGTGGTCTGGCCATCGTGACCAAAACTGGCGGAATGATTACCAATTCGGCGACGATTATGGTCGCTATTGGGATTACGGACTGATCAGAGATGTCAACCTGTCTTTGGAAAATCTGGAAACGCAGAGCGTAAGGCTGGATGCAACACAAAAAAACCTGTTCAGGGCTGAACTCCGTTTTATAAGGGCTTTTGTCTATTTCGAAATGGTAAAACGAATGGGTGGAGTACCATTGGTAACCAAGCAATTAATTTACGATTTTAGTGGTGATCCAACGCCATTGCAGGTGCCTCGGGCTAAAGAGTACGAAGTTTACGATTTTATCTATCGTGAGCTGGAAGAGATCAAAGCAGACCTGACCGCAAACAATTCGAGCAAAACAAGGGCTAATCAATATACTGCTCTTGCATTAGAGAGCAGGGCGATGCTTTATGCGGGATCGATAGCTAAGTACAATAGCTTAATGCCTAATCCGATATCCACTCCTGGTGGGGAGGTTGGCATCCCTGCAACAATGGCTGCAGACTATTATAACAAATCGTTAACCGCATCTAAGGCAATCATCAGCGGACCTTATGCACTATTTAATGAAAATCCAGACAAAGGTGCGAACTTTTATGATATGCTTAACAAAAAAACAGGGAGTGAAGTGATCTTCGCTAAAGACTTCGCACCTGGTGTCAAAGTGCATCGTTTTGCCTATGATAACATCATCAAGAGTATGACCGAAGACAACGAATCCTCGTCAACAATATCACCTTCGCTCAGCTTTGTCGAAAGCTTCAGCTATCTTGATGGAACAAAAGGCACGCTACGTGATAAGGATGCTTCCGGTAATTACATTGCTTACACAGGTATTGGCGATATTTTTGCAGGGCGGGACGCCAGATTATATGGTACTGTAATTTATCCGGGTACAAACTTTAAAAATAATCCCGTTAGGATACAAGCTGGGGTTGCAGTCTGGAACAACGGAAGCTATCAGCTAACCACTTCCGCTGAACTTGGCAAAAATTATACTGATGGACAGCTTTGGACCGGATTTGACGGACCAAAGGATGATGCGATGGATGTAAGTAATACCGGGTTTTATATTCGGAAGTTTGTTAGTGACGCATCAGCAGCAAGTACCAGAGGTACAAGTGCCACAAACTGGTGGCCATGGTTTCGTTTGGGAGAAGTTTACCTGAATGCTGCAGAGGCTGCATTCGAACTGGGCAGAGCTGAAGGCCTTGGTTATGTTAATTCCATCAGGGCACGTGCCGGATTCCCGGCCAATAGCCTAACTGCATTGACTACAGATATTATTCGGAATGAACGTCGCGTGGAGCTAGCATTTGAAGACCATAGATATTTTGATTTAAAAAGATGGCGTATCGCGCATATTGTCTGGGATGGTTCTGAAAGTGACCCGAATGCGGTAGTTAGAGGCCTATACGGATATAGAGTAGTTCGACCAGGCCATCCGGATAATGGAAAATATATATATGAGCGCATGAGACCCAGCCGTTTTCGCAGGGCAAGGTTTTTCCGCCTGGCCAACTATTATTCTTCTATCGCTCAGGACGTACTAAACAACAACCCAAAGATTGTAAGGAATCCATTCAATTAATTTTAACGATTATGAAATTTAAATTTTTAATGATATTGGCAATTTCCGGCAGCATATTGATGTCCGGATGTGAATATGATAATTTTGAGGCGCCAGAGGTAACCCTTTCAGGAAAAGTTGTGTACCAGGGCCGGGCAGTACCTGTGCGCAATAATGGACCTCAACTGGAACTCTGGCAAGATGGTTATCCGCTTAAATCGCCGATTACTGTCTATCTCAATCAGGATGGTAGTTTTGCAGCTAAGCTCTTTGATGGTCAATATAAACTGGTACGCAGGGCTGATGCACCATGGCTACAACAGGCATCAGATACGATAAGGGTGGAAGTTAGAGGTAACACAAACCTTGAAGTCCCAGTTACACCATACTTTACGATTAGCGGGGAATCTTATCAAAAATCTGGTGATAATATAATTGCAAGGCTGGTTGTCAACAAGGTTGTTCAATCCGCGAATCTTGAATTTGTTAGACTATATCTTGGTAAATCGATCTTAACAGATCAGGTTCAGCGAGAGGTTAGGGTTGATGCGCCGCTAAACAGCGTGGTACTAGGACAGCAATTACAGATTTCTTCAGGCGCTTTACCTGATAATCTGAAATCACTAGACTACATCTACGCCAGACTAGGTATAAAATCGACATCGGCCGGGGAATACTACTATACCCAGGTACAAAAAATAGCTTTAAAATAATATTAAATGGTGCGGGGAAGATCCGCACCCATCATTAACCACATTACAACTTAATACCCTGCACTAACGATGAAACGACTTCCGTCTTACCGTCTAACCCTCCTTTGTATTCTGCTTTTAACCCTCAGCCGAAACTTATTTGCCCAAGAATATAAATCAGGGCCAATAGAGAAAGATTTTTCCGGATATTTATTTGCCTATTTTAAGGGGAATGCAGTGAGCGATGAATCAATCTGTTTCGCACTAAGTACAAATGGTTATACTTACTATGCGCTAAACAAAAATCAGCCCGTATTAGATTCAAAAAAAATCAGCTCTACAGGAGGGGTAAGAGATCCTCACATCCTTCGCGGTGAGGATGGAAAATCGTTTTACATGGTGCTTACTGATATGACCTCCTCAAAAGGATGGGATTCAAATAGGGCATTAATTATGCTAAAATCATCGGATTTAATAAATTGGAAGCACACCATTATAAATATACAAGATAGTTTTAAAGGACATGAAAATTTAAAACGAGTTTGGGCACCACAAACAATTTATGATCCAGCAACAGCGAAATATATGGTATATTGGTCCATGAAACATGGCAACGGGCCCGATATCATCTATTATGCTTATGCAAATGATAAATTTGATGGCTTTGTTTCAGCGCCTAAAGTTTTATTCTCGCCTAAAAATGCCAAAGCTTGTATAGATGGCGATATTATTAACAAAAATGGTTTGTTTCATCTGTTTTATAAAACCGAAGGGAATGGAAATGGAATTAAACTCGCTATAACTGATTCACTTACTAGTGGGAATTGGATCGAGCAGCCTGGATACAAACAACAAACCCGGGATGCAGTAGAAGGTTCGGCAGTTTTCAAGCTTAACCAATCAGATAAATACATTTTAATGTATGATGTATATGGAAAGGGGAAATACCAGTTCTGCGAGAGCTGTGATCTCGATAAGTTCAGAGTGATTGATCATAAGGTGAATATGGATTTTCACCCCCGCCATGGAAATATTATTTCACTGTCAAGACAGGAAATATCAGCACTTGTAAACCGCTGGGGTTTCCCTGAAGGTCTTCAACTTCCAAAAAAGACAAACCCAATACTGGAAGGCTCGTATGCTGATCCGGATATATTATTCTCGAATAAAACCAAAAAATACTACATTTATCCAACGAGTGATGGTTTTGATGGCTGGAGTGGCAATTACTTTAAAACTTTCTCTTCTACAGACCTGCTGAACTGGAAAGACGAAGGCGTTATTCTGGATTTAAAAAAAGATGTTACCTGGGCAAAGCAAAATGCCTGGGCACCCACAATCGCTGAGAAAAATGTGAATGGCAATTATAAGTATTACTATTATTTTACAGTCGCTCAGAAAATTGGCGTTGCTGTATCTGATTCACCAACTGGTCCGTTTGTGGATTCTGGTAAACCACTAATCAGTGGTAAACCGGAAGGGGTAAAGGGGGGGCAGGAAATCGATCCTGCCGCATTTACCGATCCGAAGACTGGTAAAAGCTACCTGTATTGGGGAAACGGTTACCTAGCAGTTGCGGAGCTTAATAATGATATGGTTTCTTTAAAAGCTGGTACCACAAAAGTACTTCAAACAGATAAGACTTTTAGAGAAGGAGCTTATGTATTTTTCCGTAAAGGAATCTACTATTTCCTGTGGTCTGAGGAGGATACCAGAAGCGAAAATTATCGTGTTCGGTATGGAACTTCTACCTCTCCAATCGGCCCCATAAAAATCGCCGAAAATAATCTTATTCTTCAGAAAGATCCATCGCAAGGCATTTATGGTACAGGGCACAATTCAGTATTGAAAATTCCTGGGAAAGACGAATGGTACATCATTTACCATAGATTCCCCATTCCTGATGGAATAAAAATGGGTGACGCTGCGGGCTTTAACCGCGAAGTTTGTATGGATTCCATGTTTTTTGACCAAGAAGGAAATATTATACCAGTAAAACCTACAAATTAAAAACAAAGACATATGAGGAGATCAATTAAATATTCAATTTTTTTCCTGGCTGTAGTTTTTTTCAATCCTGCAATGCTTTTTAGCCAACCCGGGTTCGGTCAAGCGGAAAAGATAAATAAAGACTGGCATTTTCATCTGGGCGATATGGATAGAAATTCAGTTGCCAACTATGAAAGAGATCAATGGCAGGCTGTTCAATTGCCCCATGATTGGAGTGTAAAACAGGTACATAGTCCGGCCTCAGCGAGTGCTTCAGGTTATTTGCCCGGAGGACTTGGCTGGTATCAAAAGAAGATTAAGTTATCGAAGCAGGACCAGGGGAAAAAAATATATCTCTATTTTGAAGGTGTTTATAATAGAAGTGAGGTTTTTGTTAATGGAAAATCAGTGGGCAAGCGGCCTAATGGTTTTATATCTTTCTGTTATGATATTACCGCTTATGTCAAATATGGTGAGGAAAATCAGATTGACGTGCGGGTAGACCATCGCTTAGATGCCGATTCACGCTGGTACACCGGATCAGGAATTTACAGGGATGTCTGGCTGATTAAGGCGAACCCTTTGCACCTGCAGCAATGGGGCGTTTATATTTACCCGGAGGTCACGATTAAAAAGGGCATTCTGCACCTGCAGACTGCGGTGAAAAACGATTCGCAAAAGTTCAGTTATTTTTCTATAATACAGGAACTGGTTGATAATAAAGGCTTCGTAGTGACGAAGAAAACAAATAAAGTTTCTTTGAAAGCTGGCGATAGCAGCCAGTTCAAATCTGATTTGACTGTTAATGAGCCTAAATTGTGGAGCCTTGAGACACCGATTCTTTACACTTTGCGCACCAGGATTATTCAGGACAAAAAAGTAGTTGACAGTAATTCTGTACAGACTGGTTTTCGGCAATTTACGTTTGATGCAGACAAGGGTTTTGCACTCAACGGTGCATGGATGAAGATAAAGGGTGTATGCCTGCACCACGATGCTGGCGTTCTCGGTGCAGAATTTTACTCAGAGGTATGGCGCCGCAGATTGATTACATTGAAATCTCTCGGTGTCAACGCGATACGCACCAGCCACAATCCGCAAAGCCCATTATTGTATAAACTTTGCGACGAGCTGGGCTTACTGGTCATGAACGAAGCTTTTGATGAATGGGAATTTGCAAAGCGAAAATGGCTTCAGGGATGGAATGTAGGTACGCCTGGATTTCAGGGGTCAAACGATTTTTTTAAGGAGTGGGGAGAACGAGACCTTGCAGATATGGTAAAGCGCGATCGTAATCACATTTCCATTTTTGCTTGGAGCATCGGCAACGAGGTGGACTATCCCAACGACCCATACTCACATCCAGTATTAGCAGGCACTAAAGAAGGTGGTTTTACCCAACCTATCTTCGGAGGCTATAAAAAAGATGCACCAGATGCGTCGCAATTGGGTGAAATCGCTAAAAGGCTATCCGCTGTTGTGAGAAAATATGACGCCAGCCGCCCGGTAACAGCCGGACTGGCAGGAGTTGCAATGTCAAACGAAACAGATTATCCCGGCACTTTGGATATTGCCGGATATAATTACACGGAAAGCCGCTATGCTCAGGACCACAAGCACTATCCCAAACGCGTAATTTTTGGTAGTGAAAACCGGCATGATTTCGACGCATGGAAGGCTGTAACTGATAACGAATATATATTCGGACAGTTTCTTTGGACTGGTATTGATTATCTGGGCGAATCAGGAAGATGGCCATCAAGAGGGTTTTATTCTGGTTTACTGGATTTCGGAGGCTTTATCAAACCCCGTGGCTACTTTCGGCAGTCCTTATGGTCTGACAAACCAATGGCCTTTTTAGGAACCTATTCCCTGGCAGGCGGAGGAGCTGCAAATGATGTATGGTCTAATCTTGAGTCGGAACAGGGAAAACAGAAAAACAGAGCGCCATCTATGGACGCCTGGCCAATATGGAATTATCAGGAGGGGCAACAAATCAGAGTAGTGTGTTATACCAATACACAGCAAGCACGGCTGGAACTTAATGGGAAAATAGTTGGGAAAACCAAACCTTACGATACTAAAACCGGGATTATTTTTTGGGACATTGCTTATGCACAGGGAAGTTTAGAAGTTATTGGGATGGACAAAGAGGGAATGGATATTACGCGTAAAAAATTGCAATCCAGTAGACGTCAATCGGCAATTCAGATCGTTAATAGTAAAGGAGTCAGTTTTGAAAGGAAGGACGGGATTGTGCAAATTGAACTTCAAATTGTGGATGATGATGGTATCCCTGTTATGCATTCGGATGATGAAATTATCTGTGAAATAATAGGTAATGCCAGATTACTGGGAATGGAAGCTGGAAACAATTCGGATATGAGCAATTATACTGATAATAAGCAAAGGGTATTCCACGGAAAGATGATTGTTTATATTCAAGCGACTGGAAAAGCATTTGAAGAGATTAATGTCCGTTTTACCTCTCCCTGGATAAAGTCGTGTCAGCTCAAACTACTGATACCCAATGTTGATTAACCTATAATTATTTACTATTAACAAAATAATGAAATTTATCTTTTCCCTTATGTGTTTTTTATTTGTTGCCTTAAGTTGTCTGGCACAGAAAACACTTACCGCATTTAATTTAGCTGATGTCCGTTTGTTGGAAAGTCCTTTCTTGGCTGCTCAAGAGACAGACAAAGCCTACATGCTCTCTCTTGATGCCGATAAACTTTTGGCACCTTACCTGGCTGAGGCAGGTTTGACTCCCAAATCAAGTGCTTATGGAAATTGGGAAAATACGGGTTTGGATGGGCATATTGGGGGGCACTATGTTTCGGCACTCTCATTAATGTATGCCTCAACAGGCGATTTAAAAGTGAAGCAGCGACTGGATTACATGATTGATGAACTGGAGAAATGCCAGAACAAAAATGGTAATGGCTACCTTTCCGGAGTTCCTGAAGGAAAAAAAATCTGGGAGCAAATTAAATCGGGAAATATAAAGTCATCAAGTTTTTCACTTAACGGTAAGTGGGTTCCCCTGTACAACATTCATAAAATTTACGCCGGCCTATATGATGCTTATGCAGTTGCTGGAAATGCCAGAGCAAAAAAAATGCTCATTAAGCTTACCGATTGGTGCATTGATTTGGTGTCAGGGTTAACAGATCAGCAGATTCAAACACTTTTGAAGAGCGAACATGGAGGATTAAATGAGGTTTTTGCCAATGTATATTCGATTACCGGAGATAGGAAATACCTTAAGCTGGCCAGGCAATTTTCAGATCAATCGATTTTGAATCCCCTTGAAAATCATACAGATGCCTTAAACGGTTTGCATGCTAATACTCAGATCCCCAAGGTGATTGGTTTTGAGCAAATCGCATTGGCAGATGGTGATACCGCTATGGGCAAGGCTGCAGATTTTTTTTGGAAAACAGTTGTAAATCATCGGACAGTAGCCATCGGTGGTAACAGCGTTCGCGAACATTTTCATCCTTCAAATGACTTTTCATCAATGCTCGAATCAAGGGAAGGTCCGGAAACCTGTAACTCCTATAATATGCTAAAGTTAACAAAGCAACTCTTTCTATCTAATCCATCTAATACCTATTTGGATTACTACGAACGAACCTTATATAACCATATTCTAACCTCACAACGCAGCAAAGGCGGATTCGTGTATTTCACACCTATGCGTCCGGGGCATTACCGAACATATTCAAATCCCCAGGAAAGTTTTTGGTGCTGTGTAGGATCGGGACTGGAGAATCATGGTAAATACGGTGAAATGATTTATGCCCATGATGAACGAAACCTATATGTAAACCTGTTCATCGCATCAAAACTGGAATGGAAGGATCGTGGGATCCAGCTTATTCAAAAAACATCTTTTCCGGAAACAGATTTTACCGTGTTTGAACTTTCATTGAAAAAGAAACAAAAATTTGACTTGAGAATACGCCGTCCTGCCTGGGTGGAAAAGAGTAAAATGCAGGTATTTGTCAATGGAAAGCTTGTAAAAGTGATAGATGCGGAAAATGGATATCTGGCTATTAATAGACTATGGTCAACAGGCGACAAGATTAAAGTGATCCTACCGATGCATACCTCAGCCGAATTTATGCCCGATGGATCTGATTGGGTTGCCTTTGTACACGGTCCGGTAGTTTTGGCAGCAGCACTGGATACGCTTACTCAGCCGAATATGATTGCAGATGGAAGCCGCATGGGCCACATTGCTTCAGGAACGCTTCTGGCGATGAACGAAGCGCCCTTGGTAACCGGAAGTAAAACGACGCTTGCAAACCAGGTAAAATCTTCATCAAACAAAACATTGTCTTTCAGTGCATCACCTCTTATTTACCAAAATAAGTACAAAAATTTGAAGCTTGTTCCGTTTTATAATTTAGAGGAGAAACGATATGTAGTCTATTTTCCTTTCACTTCAGTAGAGGGCTTGCCGGAACGTGTGAAAGCCATTCAGCTTGCTGAAAATGAGAAGCAGGAATTGGAGCTGGCAACCATTGATGTGGTAAATACTGGTGAGCAACAACCAGAATCTGACCACAATTTTAAAGGCGAGAAAACAGATAATGGTACTTTTAAGGAGCAGCATTTTAGAAGTGGATCTGGTTGGTTCAGTTATGTTTTGAGGAATAAGGATCTGGAAGCCCGAAAACTTAGGATTTTGTTATATGGAGCCGATAAAAATAGAAACTTTAATGTATTGATCAATGGTCAACTTATCAAGCAAATTGTAATGAATGGCAATGATGGCTCCACATTTTTCTCCAAAGATATTTTGATTCCGGTATCTTTATTAGAGAAGGAAATAACTGTCAGGTTTGAAGCGAATAAGGAAGCGAAAATTGCCGATATTTACCAGGTAAGGCTTATGCGATAAGTCCTGTCATTTATTCAACCACCCCAATGTTTATGTAGACGTTTCCTGACAAGCAGTCAGGCGATTATTACTACTGGACAACTAGTGGTTTCATAAAAAAAATATTCTGAGCAACAGTTGTTAAATAGAGGATCTTAACTATTTTCAACCGGGTTATAATTCTACTTCCAGGTGGTTTTAATTTGTGGACGTTCACTTAGCCAAACAAATAATATATCAGCGTAGCCTTGAGGTATGCTGCTCGGTTATAAAGCTTTAAAATGTGAATGTCAGCAATCTTTTTGTAAATTCGACTCGCAAATTGGTTAACTTTAGACATCATCATCAATATTGGCCCTTACTACTGTAAAATTCGAATCTGATCTGCTTGCTTTGGTTGCAAAGGGTGATCAACGCGCCTTCGCAAGGCTTTTTGATGCCTATTACCGGAAGCTGGGAGATTACGTTTTTAAAATGACAGAATCATTAGAAGTTACAGAAGAAATTGTTCAGGATGTATTTGTCAAAATTTGGCTTAAAAGGGAAACGCTTCCAACGCTTGATAATTTCACCTATTATCTCTTTATTCTTTCAAAAAATCAAACTTTAAACCATCTTAGAAAAAGTGCCAACGACAAAGTGCGGCAAATAGAGTGGTTAAAAGAGTTTGAAAATGAGATCGATTCCCCGGATAATGATGTTCAAATTGAAGAATTTCGGGTATTATTGGAAATTGCAGTGGAAAAATTACCTCCTCAGCAGAAAAAAGTATACAAGATGAGTCGTGAGGATCGTATAAAACACGATGAAATCGCAAAACAATTAGGTTTGTCGCCTGAAACTGTGAAAAAGCACATCAAGCTTGCATTAAAGTTTATAAAAAACGAACTTTCTTCTGCAGATGATGCGGTTATAATTCTCATTTTAACCACTCCTCTGTTTATTTTTTAAAAATATTTTCTTTCGGTTACCCCTTTTCAATTGTTCATGTGTCTTTAGTGTTATGATGGTGTTAAAAAAATGCCACTATAAAATTTTATGCCAGACAAACGCTTTGCCCACCTTTTCAAACAGTACTTTGATAAGACGGCTACCAATGCAGAACGTGAAGAATTGATGTTGCTGATTTCCCGGGAAAAATCAGAGCAGAAACTCCTGCAAATGATGCAAGAGCAGTATCTCAATCATGTACCTGAAACAGATCCCTTTTCTGAAGGACAAAAGGAAAAGATGTACAGGCAGATTTCGCTTAGTATTAATCCGATTCAGGAAAAAAGCCTTTGGAAACGCTTGATACCGGCAGTTAGAATATGGCGTTATGCCGCCGCTGCATCGTTGTTAATCTGCCTCGGAATTTTCACATATAAGCTGGTTAATTTAAAAAGTCCATATACCCAGCTGGCAGAAAATGATTTTAATCCAGGTGGTGATAAAGCCATTCTTACCTTAAGCAACGGATCTACTATTGATCTGAGTGGTGCGCAAAATGGTATGCTTTCCAATCAAGGTGGTGTCAAGGTAAACAAAACGCACTCTGGAGAGATTGTTTACGATATTTCTGGGGCTGAAGCGACAGATACAAATGGTCAGACTTCCTATAACACGATATCTACCCCTAGGGGCGGACAATACCAGGTGGTATTATCAGACGGGAGTAAAGTTTGGCTGAATTCTTTCTCTTCACTAAAATTTCCCGCCCATTTTAGCGGAAATAAGCGCCAGGTGGAAATCACCGGAGAGGCTTATTTCGAGGTGTCAAAGAATAAGTCGATGCCTTTTCATGTTAAATCCGGAGGACAGATTGTTGAAGTAATAGGTACGCATTTTAATGTAAACAGTTATTCTGATGAGCCAGATACTAAAACGACCCTGCTTGAAGGGGCGGTCCGGATCCGTCAGCTAAATAATGGTTTCTCCGCATTATTGAAGCCTGGCCAGCAGGCCGTTAATACTCATTCGGGTCCTATCCGGGTTCAGTCTGCTGATATTGGACAAGTGGTCGCCTGGAAATCTGGTCTTTTCCAAATTACCAATGCTGACATCGAAACCATCATGAGACAGGCGGCCAGATGGTACGATGTCGACATAGAGTATCAGGGCCAAATACCTCGGAGAAAGTTTTCAGGAAAGATCAAACGTGATGTTAAGGCCTCGGAATTTTTGGAGATGTTAACCTTTTTCAATGTCCGTTTCAGCATCGAGGGCCGAAAAATTATCGTCAAGAATTAAGCAATAGGGAATGACTTAATTTCTTAAATAACCAACCAAACTACTAAACCAAACAAACAAACAAAAATGAAGAATTATCTTAAAAGTACCTCAGTGTCCGGCAATCAGTCCATTCTGGTTAATAGGAAAAACCGGGAAGTGTTGAAGCACTTACCCGGCACAAATCTAGATTAACCCATTAAAAGCAATTTGGCAATCAATCTTAAAGTTTAACCTAAACACCACAAAAATATGTATTTAAATGGTTTATATGAACCCTTGCCTGGGGTATTGCAACTTTTTGCAAAAAAAATAAGCTCCTCTCTTTATGAAATTTCAAAATTAACTCTAAATCAAATGGTTATAATGGAGGTATGCTATGCGGATTAATTTACTCACGATATTTTTATGCCTTTCTGCTCTACTTTTCACCAGCGAAAGCCAGGCGCAGATTACCATCCAAGAAAAAAACGTTGATATAGAGAAGATATTTAAGTTGATTGAGCAACAATCTAAACTTACTTTTCTCTATGATAGTCAGGATATCAACGGCATTATGCCTTTAACAGTCAATCTCAGCAATAAATCGTTGAAGGAAGCTTTGAACCAGATATTAAGGAACGTTCCGCTAACCTATAAAATCACAGCGAATACCATTCTGGTTAAAAGGGATGTTTCAAAAAACGTAAAGCCCAATCAAAAGGTCATGAGCCAGAAGATGGATGCGATCGTTATCAGGGGTTTAGTGATGGACGAACATAAGATCCCATTAAAAAATGTAAGTATAAAGGAACCAAAGTTAAATACAAGCACGCTATCGGACAATAATGGTCGATTTGTGATAGAGGGAAGCAACCAAGGGATTCTTGTCTTGTCCGCAACAGGATTTGTTGGAAAAAATGTGCTATATGCCGACACCGCATTTTTGACTATTACGATGGAGAATGGCTCGAACAAGACAATTGATCTAGCGGAAGTTAAGATTGAAAGCAATAATGTATTATCGAATCCTACAAGATTTATTAATCTTGAAAACAGGAGTTACATGAACCTGTCTCAGGTGTTGCAGGGAACCATTCCTGGATTGAGCTTACAGATAGTTAACACAAGCACAAAAACTATAACGAGTATAGACCATTACGTGCAGTTTTTAAATGGACAGCCTTATGGACGCTTTATGCGTTCTTCGGTTGAGGACTTTTTAAACATTGTGGGTAAGACAAAGGGACAACAGATTATTGACATCCTTCTAAAAGGAACAAACATTCCTGCCTCTATCAGCAATTTCAATAAATTGAATGTGACCACTACAATTTCCAACACATTAGTGCCGGAGATTAGAGGAGCCAGCAATTTTGGTAGCAATGTATCTAATATGCTTGTGGTGATAGACGGTTTTCCTCAGGATGGTTTCCCTGCCAATTATCCGATGAACAATGTCGAATCCATTGAAGTTATAAAAGATCCTAAAGAACTGATTAAATGGGGTGCCAGAGCAGCGGGCGGCGCTATATTGATCAAATCGAAGGCGGCGAAAGCTGGTAAATTAGAGTTTAACTATACCACTAGTCTGTATCTATCCCCCGCACCAAAATTTAACAGGGAAAATTTGAGGTTGGCTAATACACCGACTTATCTGAATTACCTGAGTGAACTGGATGAGCTGACAAAGAATGCCTATGGCAGTTCTACGTTCGGCCTCTCTTTTGCGAGGGAGCTGCTCAATAAAAAGAGAAGCGGACTAATCAGTGCCTCCTCCTTTGACCTGCAATGGGATTCTCTATCCCGTCTGGATAATCAAGACCAATTAGCACTGTTACAGCAAGATGCTTTCAGCCAGAACCATAGCTTAACAGTAAGTGGGGGAAATAGCATCTACAGGTTCACCGCTTTAGGGAACTATATAGGAAGTACAACCAACAATATAAACAGCAGGAACGATGAGTTATCATTAAGGGTTAATAATGACTTTAATTTGTTAAACAACAAGCTTCGGATCCGTTGGCTGATTAACCTTTCTGATAAAAGGACAAAATCGGGATACTCTTTTTCTTCGAACAACATTGGTATCGACCCTTATCAAATGCTCTTAGATCCGCAAGGCAACTATGTGTATGATTACACCACACTCTCCACTTCTGCCAATCAGCTTATTCAATCCCGTGGATACAAAAACCCTGGAGTGAATTTATTGGAAGATGCGAGGGCGAACAACCTTTCTTCTGTTTCTGCGGGTAAGCAGTCTAATTTCAATATGAATTGGGAATTGCTTCCTGGTCTACAGTGGGCTACATCTATGTTATATAACCATCGGGTGGAAACCTCCAGAACCCTATTTGGTGCTGAATCAAGTTACGTAAGGCAATTTGCAAACAGCTATGGGCAGTTGAACACTTCTGGTGTAAACTTTTATGTTCCTTATGGGGACATTATGAGAGAAAGTGAACGGACAGTTGATGATGCAAACCTGAGAACCGGTTTGACTTACCTTAAAGTTATCGGTAAGCACTCGATTAGCATTGGTGTGGGCGCCGGAGGTGCAAGCATCACAAGAAGTATGCCTTCCTACGGCACTCTATACGGGTACAATGACAAGACAAAAACTAGTACACCTATTTATTTGGCAACAAATCCAACGCAGCTTGCCATCAGAAATTTTTATGCACTTTTTCCGGGAACGTCATCCACTGCCTTCCCGGCTTCTTTGACGCAGAATACTATTGGAGATACCTCAGTAGTGCGGAACTTAAATGGTAATGCATCGGTCACTTATAATTTTTCGGACAGGATCAAGGCGTATGGGCTATATACAGCCGTTTTAAATCCGCTTTATGGACAATCAGAAACCTATTCCACACTTTCATCTTATTCAGGTGATGTAACCGGACGTGTAGTTAAGGACGCAGGTAGATTTTTAAAAGATGTTTTAGTTTCTGTGGGAACTAATGGCATACAAATGCCCAACCTACCGGGTAAGTATAACAACAAAAGATATCTTCAGAACTACTGGAACAATTACGCCATTATTGTAGACGGCGCTATACCTACACAGCAACAAGGGCAGAGCTCAAAACTTTATTATCAAAAACTTACGTTGGCATTTGCTGATAGTACTATTGTAGCCAACGGAGCCTATAACACGCAGTTAATTAATGGCGATCTTTCATCAAACCTAACATCCAATACAATTGATAGAGGCAGTAGAACACTTAAATACCTGAGCGCAGGGCTTGATTTGTTTTTAAGAAAACGATTGTTGGATGCGCATTTCAGCTATGCTAAATCGCCCGAAGGTAATAAGCAATTTAATGGAAGCTTGAATTACAACATTAGCAAAGAAAGCTTTTTTAGATCGGACAAGATTAATGATCTTTCCTTTAATATGCTTTTTCAGGACATCAGCCCCTATCAGGGACTAGCCATTATGCAAAGTACCAACGTCGCGACAAATGGCTCCTACACCCAGGCAACAAGTAGCGATTTCGGATTACTTCCTGCGCAAAGTAAGCTATTTGAGGCGCATGGCAAGATAGCCTTTGCCGAAGATAGGTACAGTATGGATTTGCGTTATTATAACCAAACATCAAATGGGTTAAACAATAACTTGAGCGTTTTGACAGATCCGAGTACCGGACTTTCCAATCAGGTGAGCTTTAGTAGCATCACCAACAGGGGGGTAGAGTTTTTCTTTAATACACAACTGATCAAAACAGCTGCTTTTAACTACATCCTAACTGTTAATGGCGCTCGCAATACCAACCGAGCAAATGATGTGCCGCTAACCCGCTTCACTGCAACCAATGATTATACGGTTGCCCTAAGGGAGGGTAACGATGTCAGCAGTATTTATGCGCCACTATGGGCAGGCTTAAATAATACGGGTAATCCACAAATTTTTGACAGTAACGGACAGGTTACAGCAGTATTAGATAGCGCAACACTCGTATCTTCTCTGATACGCCAGGGGGTCACAAAAGCACCCTGGACAGGTGGCCTTATTCAAGAGTTTAAACTCAATCAGTTTTTCGCCCGTGTTGCCGTGACCTTCAATCTAGGTCACGTTATGAGGTACTATTTACCCTATCCCGGAAATTTTCAGGAGAACAGTAGTCTTTTAGCGGATAGATGGCGTAAACCGGGTGACGAAGCTTTCACAGATATACCTGTAATCAGTACATCCGGGGCTAATACTTATAGAGAATTCGTTTCGCGTTATTCCAGCAACAGTATTATACCTGCTGATAACATTCGGCTTTCTGAGGTGATGGTCGGGTTCAGTATACCGGAAAAACGCTTGAAAAAATACGGTTTAAGCTACATGACGATGACTTTCCAGGTTCAAAATTTGGCCTTCTGGGCAAGCAACAAATATAAGATCGACCCAGCGACTGTTAGTGTGGATGGAAGAATTGGCATGCCGCTCCCGAAAATCTACTCTTGTAACCTAAGTGTTAATTTTTAAAGAAATATAATGATGTATAAAAGAACACTATTTTTTCTCCTTGCAATCTTTGGCCTTTATTCGCTTCAGTCCTGCAAAAAATTTTTAGATGTATCGCCTTCTTCTACCAGTATCAATCCGACTACTATCAAGGACTTTCAAGAGATGTTGAACAGCGATTCATTAAGCTTATGCCATTTCTTCTTGTTGGACATCATGAGCGACGACCTCACATTTTCTGATGCCCAGGTAACTGCGCCATCCAACTTCTATCAGCGAAGTTACCTTTGGCAGAGTCTCATTTGGAATCCTTCTGATGCAGATGTGATGTACAATTCCACTTACACGCGCATCCTGCAGATGAATGTGATCCTGGATAGGGTAAATGCTGCGCCCGCCGATCAGTTTAATACACCTGAAAATAAAAGTGTAGTCATTTCCCAGGCACTCATCAACAGGGCATGGTATTACCTTCAGCTGGTAAATGCCTACGGCCCGGCTTATGATCCGGCAACGGCCACAACAGATAATGGTGTGCCACTTGTCCTTTCTGCGGGCACGAATACCCTGCCAGCCCGTGCCAGCGTAGCACAGGTATATAGCCAGATCATTGCAGACCTTAAAGCTGCCATTAGCAATCCTTATCTAGGTAGTAAAGGGTCAGATGTTATTCATCCCGGCAAGTCAGCAGGTTACGCTTTATTATCCAGAGCTTATTTATATCAGGGCGATTATGTTGCCGCATCGAATTATGCAGATTCAACGCTTGCCACCCAGAGTGCTTTACAAAATTATAATGCGACCACTTATCTTAATCCTTCGCAATTGCCAGATCTGGTTTCAAACCCGGAGATACTGTTAGGTCGGGCATCTTTCGACCTTGCTTTTTACTCGTTTTACGTCAATACGATTATGCCGAGCGCAACGCTAACATCCACGTTAACAACGTCTGATTTGAGATACACCAAAAAGTTTTTCTCACCTTCAAGATTTTCTCCTGCCACCTACCGCCTTGCATTGGGACTGGGCATGTTTTTCGATCATAGCGTTGGTGTACCCGAAGTAATGCTGATAAAGGCAGAATGCCTGGCACGTAGCGGATCTTTTGCTGCTGCGGGAACCCTGCTAGCCAGGCTCCGTGCAAATCGTCTTCCAACCTCAATCGTAGACAATCGTACCTACACCGCGGCCAACACGTTAGGTTATGTACTGGATGAACGCAGACGGGAATTGTTCTATCACGGCGGACTGCGTTTGTTCGATCTCAAGAGATTAAATAAGGATGCTGCATTGAAACAGGATATCAGACGCCTGAATAATGCGGGTGTGCCGATAGCTACACTGAGTGCAGGCTCTCCTCGTTATTTGGTGCCATTTAGTCCTACTGTTTTGGCTGCAAACCCTAACATCATTCAGAATCCAAGATAAAAGCCACTATTCATTTGATCCATTAATTAAAAACAATCATGGCAACTAAAAACTACCATCACAGTTTATCAAATTTTTTCATCCCAAAATGCCTGCTGGGGATTATTATAGCGGTTATAACCCTCGCTGCCTGTAAAAAGGAAATGAGTGAGGCAGATGATTTGCAATCTAGAATGAGCAGCGGAATGGTTTCTTATGTACAGGGTAGCAATGTGGTAGCTTTAAATGGCATCAACTACAGTTTTACACCTTACTATAAGGGCGTACCGATTGGTGTAAAGGAGCGCGTTAAATCTGATGATCTCATCACAGCAGTAGTCGATCCCAGCCTCGTTGCCCAATATAACCTCATCTATCGCGAAACTAATCCAGCCATTTCTGCCGAAGCATTTACTGTGGCTAATAAGGGTGTATTTAACCTTACTTCAGGCTCGACACAAACCAAAGATTCGCTCTATGTCTTGTTGAATGATGGAAGTCAGTTAAAAGACAGTACAATATATCTTGTTCCGGTAACTCTTTCTTCAAGCAACGGTGCTAAACTTAATTATTCAGTTTTCTTTTTCAAAGTATTCGTAACCAAAGGCGAACTTAAAGCGAAAATGTCCAGTGCCAGCATAATCGGTGGTGTCACGGCAGGAAGATTGTCCAGCGGAGCATTATCACTTTACTATACTACCGTACCTGACTCAGTAAAGTTTAGGTTAACCTTGAACACCCAATTCCCTGCAAACGATGTTAGGGTGCAGGGTATCGCACTTACCGATGATGAAGTTAGGGCGGGCATAACAAAGGAGAAATTCACAGGTGTGCCTGCGCCTGTGCCCGTACCTGGTGCCGCTTACAACCTTGTGAAGGACCTGACCACTGTAACAGCCAAATCTTTATTCAGTAAAGATAGTCTGACTCTAAAGTTTCCCAACAAAGCACTCATGCTTAAGCAACGCTGGTACGTTATGGGAGTAAAACTCAAAACATACACAGGCTCCCCCTTTGGCGTTCCGCCGGTAGCCAATGATTCCGCAAGGGTTTATATCCGTTTCTTCTTAGCCAACTAAAACTAAAGATATGAAAATCATAAAAATCGTCGCCATTATCATCTGTTCAGCCTTGCTGTTGAGCGGATATGCGATTAAGGCAAAGGCCCAAAACATAAATAAACTTACTGCTGACACTACCTTGTTAAAGGTAGGCGATAGTGTTCCCGATATTGTATTCAGGGATACAACAGGACATATAGGAAATGGTAAGAAATTAAGCGACCTAAGAGGAAAGTATGTGGTTATTGACGTGTGGGCTACCTGGTGTTACCCCTGCCGCGCCCAGCAACCACATTTGGTCGATTTGGAGAGAAAGTTGAAAGACAAGAACATCACCTTCGTAGGCATTTCGATAGATACACAAAGCTGGAAATGGAAAGGGCCGTACCTGGCAAAATTGGCCGGCCTCCAATGGATGGTGAAAGATAAAACTTTTGAAAAGGCATTCGGCATTACTACCGTTCCACGCTTTATCCTGTTGGATAAAATGGGTAAAGTCTTAAATCTGAATTTACCGATGCCATCACATCCGGAGCTGGCCCAGCAGCTCAATCAACTCGACGGAATTTAGCCATAGAAAAAATATTAAGAATATAATGATGAAAAAAATCATATTGGGTGTGCTGGCATTACTGCCGTTCGCTGCACTGGCACAGGAAGATTATACCATTTCGCTCCGCGTAGAAAAAGTTTCCCCAAAGGCTAAAGCCTACCTCAATTATAAGGTAAACCAGCAGGTGAAACAGGACTCTGCCGTCCTGGAAAATAACCAGTTCGTTTTTAAAGGTTCCCAGAAGAACAAGATGAAAGCCTTTCTCTTATTGAGCCACACAGGGGCGCCTATCAGTGAACTGGCTGGTCAGGATCAGGTTGCGATTTATCTTGAAAAGGGAGAGATTAAAGTAAATGCTATTGATTCATTAAAATATGCGAATGTAGTAGGGACGCCTCTTAATGATGAACAACAGCAAATGATCGACCTTTTGGAACCCTTTAAGAAGGCGACCACGACAATGGTAAAAGAATACGACAACGCTAATGGAGATAAGGTTGTGCAGGAGAAGATCAAATCTGAATATGCCAAGCTACAGGTCCGCAGATTAGCACAAATTAAGGACTTTGTTAAAATGCACCCAGGCTCATTAGTGAGTTTAAGCATGCTATTTGCCAATATTGATCCGGTCAAAGACGTTGAGATGGCCGCTGATCTTTTCAATACCCTAAGTAAGCAAGTGCAAAATTCTGTTAACGGAATCGTTTATAAAAATGCGATTAAGCAGTCCAGGATGATTAAAGTAGGTGGTCTGGCGCCAGACTTTACCTTAAAAAATCCAGATGGTAAGGAAGTTTCACTTTCCTCATTTAGGGGGAAATATATACTCCTGGATTTTTGGGCAAGCTGGTGCGTTCCTTGTCGGAGGGAAAATCCAAATTTGATCGCATCTTTTAATCTTTTCAAAAACAGGAATTTCGATATCCTGGGTGTATCGCTTGACGAGGGAACGAAAGGAAGACAGCAATGGAAAGACGCCATTGCAAAGGATGGCCTGATTTGGGAACAGGTATCAGATCTGCAAGGCTGGGAAAGTGCAGTTGCAAAGCTTTACAACATCAGTGCGATACCAGCAAATTTTCTGATTGATCCCAGCGGAAAGATTATTGCCCAAGACTTGCGGGGAGATGACCTCAACCGAAAACTAAAGACCATTTTCTTTTGATATGGATAGGCGGTTTTTTAGCCACCTCTGATATTAATAAATAACATAACTAAATTTCTATGAAACCATCATGATTTGCAAACCGCACAGTAGGATGATGAATCAGATAGCTTCATTACCATTAAAAAAAATTATATAACGATGAAAAAGAAAATTATTATTACGCTGCTTGCAGCTTTGCCTTTTACTGCATTAGCGCAACAACAATACACTGTCAAAGGAACGATCAATAATGTTAAGCTTCCGGCAACCGTACAACTGGCTTATCAGGATAAAGGAAAAACCAATTTCGACTCTGCCAAAGTGCAGAACGATGGCAAGTTCTTGATAAGCGGCAATGTTACCAATCCAATGAAGGCATTTTTAATGCTTGCACAAAATGGAGAAAAGATTAACTCCAAACCCAGTCCAGACCAGGTGGCGATTTATCTTGAAAATGGTACGATAGAGGTAAACACCCCTGATTCACTGTTTAGGGCCAAGATAGGTGGAACACAGTTGAATAAAGATCAGCAGGAATTAATTACTTTGCTCGCCCCTTTCAAAAAAACTGAAGCGCAGTTAAATGCAGACATGAAAAAACTGCAGGGCAAACCGGAGCAACAACAGCAGCTCACCGAGGTTTATCAATCTATGGCGATGGCCAAACTTCAGATGCAGATAGGCTTTATTGAAAAGCACCCGAACTCATTAGTTAGTTTAAATACCTTGCGTGCTGCTGTCAGCCCTGACCAGTATTTAGAAAAGGCTTCAGCGCTGTTCAATAGTCTTAGTACTGAGCTAAAAGAAAGCACATTCGGAAAAGGTTATGCAAAAAAATTAGAGGAAGCCAAAGGCTTAACGATTGGAAGCATAGCTCCAGACTTTACATTAAAAAATTCTAAGGATCAGGATATAAGCCTCAACTCGTTCAAAGGAAAGTATGTTCTGATAGATTTTTGGGCGAGCTGGTGTGGTCCGTGCAGAAGGGAAAATCCTAACCTTATAAAAGCATACGAAAAATTTAAAGGCAAAAACTTTACCATTCTTGGTGTCGCTTTGGAGAGAGGAGAAAATGCGAAAAAACTTTGGATGGACGCAATCGCCAAGGATGGCCTCACCTGGGAGCAGGGGGCAGGCTGGGAAACAAATGTCGCCACACTTTTCCGCGTCAACTCGCTACCAGCAAACTTCTTGCTGGATCCAACAGGGAAAATTATTGCAAAAGATCTTCGTGGAATTGAACTGGAAAATAAGCTTTCCTCTATACTTTAAGATAGCATGCAGAACACAAGTTTTTTTTGCAAAAAAATCAACGGGCCAGTTTTGGTTTCGCTTGGCATTTTGTTTTTTGTTCAACTATTTACCCTATCTGTGCGCGCGCAAAAAGAGGTTGATTACGTGGATTACAAGCAATTGTTGATCGATGTTGAACAGAACCTCAACACGGAACATAAAATCAGGCCCCTGCTGAAATCTTCGGAGCTCCGGAGACAAACGCTGATGCAGTCTGATGTGCGTTCAATGACCAGCAACTTTCCCAAAGCCGGTAATAAGATACTTACTCCCGCCCAGGTGATGCATTTACGTAAAGAGGGGGTGCTAATGATCTGTAAATATTTCAGTGCAACAAACGCGAAACCGGCACACCTCGAAATTTTTGCAACAGCTACTGCGTTAAGTAGCGACGGTCTATGCGTTACCAACTGGCACGTAATGAGGGATTTTCTGGAGCCTGAAGTGACGCTTTCTGCTAGCGACAGCCTTACATTTGTAGCTTCCAGCTCTGGTGATATTTACCCGATTTCGAAGATTTTAAACTATAGTAAAGAAGCAGATGCAGCCTTGTTTAGGGTTAGCGTGACAAAAAAACCGCTATCGCCAATTCCACTGGGATCTGCCCTGGATGTGGGTGAGACAGTTTACACAATTGGCCATCCAGATGGCTATGCGTATTACTACAGCAAAGGCATAGTAACCAGAAATACTGCCAATAATAAAGTTGGGTTTATGGGGAACAGGATGGAGATCAGTGCAGATTATGCTAAGGGATCCAGTGGGGGGCCAATATTGGATGAGAGCGGCAACATGGTCGCGATGGTGTCATCAACGCACTCTATCTATGCACAGGATCGTCCGCAGGTTAATCTACAGATGGTAATTAAAACGACCATTCCTGTGGCATCAATAAAATCCCTTTTGGAAAAAAGTGTTAACAAATAAAGGCAGCAGTTTGACAGCTGCCTGGCTTTAAACCTAAACTTATAATGAGATTTCTTTTAATTTGTGCATTAATTGCTATTTGTAGCCTTGCTTTCAGACTGTCTGCACAGGTTCGCCTAGACGCGAAGATTGATTTTCTAGGCAACTCAAGTGTGATTATTAATTATTATCAGGGAAGTATACCAAAAACTGATAACCTTAAAGTGCTCGACGGTAAGTTTACCTGGGAGGCGCAGGTGACAGAAGCACAGAAAATCACCATGATTTTTCCAGGCAGGGCAATATATTTGTTCATTGAGCCGGGTAAAATGAGCATTAATGGACGGAGAGATTCCCTGGACCATCTTCAGATCACAGGCTCAAGAACCAATGACGAATTTGTTGCATTCACACATACACTGCTGCCTTTATATGAATCTGAGAAGGTTCTCGGGCAACAAAATCAATCTGGCATAAACGAAAGAAGACAGTTAGAGAAGCAACTGGAATTACTTCGAGACCGTAAAAAATTGCTTACCAAGGAATTCATTTCAAACCATCCAGAAAGTGCAGTTAGCTTAGATCTGATTGAAAGTCATGGGCGCACGGGAAGTTATGAAGAGGTCAGTTCGATGTATGATGGGCTGAGCAGGAGCACGAAGGCAACTGCACAAGGAATCCGGATTGTTGAACGTCTTGCAGTACTGAAAAGAAGTGCGCTGGGAGAAAAAGTGATTTCTTTCACCAAAAATGATGAAAAAGGTAATCCTGTAAGCTTTTCTGCCTTCAAGGGTAAGTATGTATTGATTGATTTTTGGGCAAGTTGGTGCGTGCCATGCCGTAAGGAAATCCCCGAGCTGATCAGGATGTATGAGGAGCTTAAAGCGCATAACTTTACAGTGATCAGTATTTCTCTGGATGAAGCCCGAGACCGGGATAAATGGATGGCTTCCCTGGGCGTGTTAAAGATGCCCTGGACTCAGTTGTCGGACTTAAAGGGCTGGAATGATGAATTGTGCACATATTATGGATTACGAGCTGTTCCCAGCAGTTTATTGGTTGATCCCAATGGGAACATCATTGGAAAGGACCTTCGGGGAGCTGCCCTGGAAAAGAAACTCAGGGAATTGTTTCCGTAAAACATACATAAGAAATCAAGTAGTTACATTAATTACCAGCACTCAATAACAGCATAGCCCTTTATGCTGATCAGTACAACAAATTACATTATGAATAAAAAAATAAAGCAAGCATACATCTTAGTGCCAATACTGGCCTTTTTCTTATTGATCTCATTTAAAGGAGATCAACCTTACGTTGACCTTAAACCAGATGATAGCCAGGCCAACGTCAGCCGGTTGGTTGTCAAAATGATTACAACTGCGAATTATAAAAAGGTTACCCTTAATGATTCGGTATCCTCACTTATTTTTGATCGTTACCTGAAAAGTATGGACGGCACCCACATCTATTTGCTGAATACCGACGTCTCTGAATTCGAGAAGCTGCGTTCCAAACTGGATGACGACCTTATAACAGGGGATTTGGATGATGCTTTTTTTATGTTTAACACTTTTAGAAGACGTTACAACGATAGGTGGGTTTATGCGCTTTCTTTACTTGATGGTAACATTGACCTAAGCAAAAAGGAAACTTATACCTACAACCGAAAGGATTTGCCATTTATTACCTCTGCGGAACAAATGGATGCACAGTGGGCAATGCGTGTGAAATACGATTTGTTGAACCTGAAGCTCGCTGGTGGGGATCTTGCTAAAAACAAAGAGGTACTAAGAAAGCGCTACCAAAATTTTCTTGACCAATCAGATAAACTCAATAGCCAGGACGTTTTTCAGATGTTGATGAATGCCTTTACGGGAGCTATAGATCCACACACGAATTATTTTACACCCTCCAAATCTGCAGAGTATGGAATAAAAATGGCCAGAGCATTGGAAGGAATAGGAGCAACACTGGCTTCTGAAAATGAATACATCACCATCAAGTCTATTACTGTTGGAGGACCTGCTTACAAGACCGGCTTGTTAAAAGCCGAAGACAGAATACTTGCCGTTGCGCAGGGAAAAGAAGGCGAGTTTCAGGATATCGTGGGCTGGAGGATGGATAACGCCATTAATCTGATTAGAGGGTTAAAGGGTACGATAGTCAGGCTGAAGGTGCTTTCGAAGGGAAAGAGTAATTCTGATGTGCCGAAGATTATAGAGGTGATTAGAGAAAAGATCATTCTGGAGGAGATGTCTGCAAAAAAAGAAGTTAAAACCTACTTCTCCAATGGAAAGGAAGTAAAAATTGGTATCATCAAGGTACCATCGTTTTATCTTGACTTCGCTGATTTTCAGTCTGGCAATCCCAATTACAAGAGCACCACCCGTGATGTAAAATTGATTCTGGATACTTTAAAAGCGACTGGGGTTGATGGCGTGGTCGTCGATCTGCGGGATAATGGTGGAGGGTCGTTACATGAGGCCATTTCGCTTACCGGACTTTTCATAAGAAATGGGCCGGTGGTTCAGGTCAGGGATAGTAAGAATGAAGTCAGGATAGATAATGATGAAGATAACAGCATATCATACGATGGGCCATTGGCCGTTCTTTTAGATCGTTTCAGTGCTTCTGCATCAGAGATATTTGCAGGTGCGATCCAGGATTATGGCAGAGGAATTATTCTTGGTACGCAGTCTTACGGAAAAGGAACCGTGCAGACCCCCGTTGATTTGGATAAGCTTGTCAATAAAGCCAAGGTCGCTGCGGGATCCTTAGGCCTGCTCGGTCAGCTTAACCTCACCGTAGGTAAATTTTACAGGATCAACGGAAGTTCAACCCAGCTTAAAGGCGTAATTCCAGACATACAGTTGCCTTCGCTCATACCAATAGCAAACTACGGTGAAAACACCGAACCCGCTGCGTTGCCATGGGATACTATTGCAAAAAGCGGTTTCACAGCAATAGGAGGTTTTTCCACCACGATACCGCAGCTGCAAAAACTACACCGTTTAAGGGCGCAAAAGAGTCCGGCAAATGCATATTTTGCAGATTTTGCTGCTCAGTTCAGGAAAAACGAAGCAATAACGATGGTCGTTTTGGATGAGCAGCAATTAAGAAAGCAACGTGAGGCCAATGAAACAAAGAGCTTACTCCGGGATAACCTATTACGCAGGGCAATGAATCTCCCCGATTTGAAAATGGGGCAGGTAGCAACCAGAACAGAAGACCTTGATTTTACTAAAAGGGAAGCCGGGCAAATTCTGACCGATTACATCTTAATGAAACATTAACTTTTTGGGTTTGCAAAGCCCATGATGTAGTGTTAATGAAGTTAACTAAGTCTAGGATATCGATCAGATATCCTAGACTTAGTTAACATTTTTCTAATCGGGTAAACCGCGAACTCCCTGATTTGATTAGAATTGCCGGAATAATAGACTATTACAATTCAATCTTCGTTCGCCAAATCTTTTCCTAAGCGATTTACAAATTAGACTTTTTCGGCTTATTTTCTACAGGATTGGGCTTGGGTTTTCCCAGTGTATTTAAAAACCAGTCTACCACTCTGTTTATTACATCATCCTGGAACCACATTAATCCACCGTGGTCTGCTCCTTTAACTACAATATATTGTGCTTTGTTACCTGCACCAATTAACGCATTGTAAAGCTGCTCGCTTTGCTGTGGCGAAACAAGTTTATCGGCGGTGCCATGCATAATTAAAAAAGGAGGTAGGCCTTTCCTGATATGCCCCATTGAACTTGCCTTTAATGCCTTTTCAGGATTGGAGGTAACGGACGCTCCAGGGAATTCGCCAAATGCAGTTCCGTTTAATATCAAGGCTTCAGTTACCGCTGGCGAATGGTGTACGTCGACTATTTTTTGAGCAAATCCCTCACCAATATTCAGGAGGTTACTGATTCCATATAAGGTTACAACAGACTGTACATCAGAGGTTTGGTCCAGGTATTCCCCCTTATCAAGTTCTTTCTCGCCATTCGTGCTGCCCACCATTTGAGAAACGTATCCTCCCGCTGAATCTCCAAGAACGCCAATCCTATTGGGATCTATGCCCAATTCCTTTGCATGTGCCCTAAGATATCTTACTGCCGACTTACCATCGTTTACCAATGCGGGATAAACGTTAGGAATCACCCTGTATTCAGCAGCGGCAACAACAAAACCCGCCCTGGCCAGTGCATCTTTCATTTCAAAATATTTGTCATAGTCGGCAGACGTAAATCCCCCGCCGGGAAAATAGACAATAGCGGGCTTAAGATCATTGTTCCTGGGAACGAGAATGGTCATTTTTAACTGCCTGGCAGATCTTGTTGATAAGATTTGTCCATAAACCACGCCGGTTAGCATATCAATTTGTCCGCGCTTCACACTAACGGTTATTTCTTCTTGCTTTGACTGTATCATATCTTTTAACGGTAAATCCTGAGCAAAACAGGACTGAGAAAGCAAAAGCCCTAAAATCAATTTTTTCATATATTTTCTAATTAAATGTTAATTTGCCATTTTCTATTTCCTCGATCATTCCATCATAAGGTGCTACAGCGATTACTTTTTCGTTATTCATTCCCTCGTTTTTTTTAAATGTGATCTTACCAAATTCAGGCACCACATATTTTGGATAGGTGTCGTACTTTAAACGCGATTCATACATCAGGTCTAAAAAGTCATTTTGGAATCTGACAGTGATTTCGGGATGTTCGTGCACCCATTTTGGAAAAAATATTACGCCGTGTAGTTTATTTTCATTTGGTAGGATATCCAGGCTTACATCCGTGCCCGTGGGTTCGGTCCACGATAGTTTGAAAATACCTGCTGTCAACTCCACAATATCTGCTTTTTGATCCTTCACCCACCTTCCTCCAACCATTCCGGTGTGGATTCTATAATCTATTGTGTCCTCGTTTTTTACGTATAATTCATATTTCCACCCGTTGGCATAAGTGTAGATAAAGTGTGCTCCGAGAAAGTCAGATAACTTCTTAGTGTTTTCCATATTTGATTTGATTAATAGGATAAAACTAGGTTCTATTTCTTTATCTTACGGTGCAATAACAGACAAGTTTTTGACAAAAAAGGACAAAATGGTTGATTTAGATTTAACTGAGCACACTATTAAAACCATAACGACAGATGTGGAATATCTGAATATTGAGAACCATGCCCACCCTCATCACCATCAGCTAATCTACTCGCTTAAGGGCACATTAAGGATCGCATTAGAAAATGATGATTTTTTTTTGCCGGAAGGACATATTGCAGTCATTCCGGCGGGCTTTTATCATAGGCTGGAGAGTAAGAATATCCGGGTAAAGATGTTTCTTCTTTATTTTCCAAAATACGTAGATCAGAGATTTAAGATTCTGAATACGAATGATTTTATTTTAGAGACCATACGCTACATTAGCAAACAAAAGCAAACGATCACCATACTGGGCGACCAGGGTTTATTTAACTTTATTCTGGCGTTCTTAGATCTACCCGATCTGGCAAAAGGACATGAGCTAAAACTTAAAGGCCTGCTGTCTCCGAAAAACGAAAGGTTACGAGCGGTTCTTCAATATATAAATCAAAATTATATGCTTGAGCTTAAACTTCCGGAGGTGGCCGGTCTTTTTGGTTTTACGGAAAGAAATCTCAGTAGAACGTTCAAAAGTGAAAACCTTAGTTTCAATAACTATCTAAACTACCAACGGATCATCAGATCTATTGAGCTAATGTCAGACAATAAAGACAACATCGAGCAGATCAGCTATGAGATAGGATATAATACCTTAAGCAACTTCAGCAGAACTTTCAAAAAGTTTACCGGTGCGAGCCCTACTAATTATATCAAGGCCAATCAGACAAGGCGGGTAGGAAAAGATAAAGCGTAAATTTTCCTCCAGCTGCGTGGTTAAAGACGGAAAAGCTTATCTCTTGATATTCTTGTTTGAAGATGATGATATCATGCTGTTTTTTGCATAAAAATTAAATTCTCCTTACCCCTTTTTTATAAGTGTGTGTCTTTACTGATAAGGTAATATTATCAAAATGCGCTTTAATGTGAAAGTAATGCAAAATTGCTTGAAAAATGATATGGAATTAGAATCCCTTAGTATAGATTTTCCGGCATACTTTTTAGCTGTAGTAATTATTTGCTTAGTAGTTTTAACAGGTATATATCTTAAGGTCTTCAAAAAAAATAAATAGGGTTGATGGAAATAGTTAAACTATACGGGGCTATGGTGTCAGTGTTATCAATGAAACAATAATTACGAACCAGAGTAAAATAAGTAGTCAGTATTAGCTTCTGGCAGTCGGGAATACTATTTAGATCAGCCAGCTTTGAAATTCCATTAGGTCCGGTGCCAGCAGTAATCTCCTGGGATGCCAGCTAATATTTGATAATAAAGATGCTTTACTTATCTAAAAAATGGAATATGCATTTGAAGCCTTGGCATTGGCACGACGCCGGCACTTCTGCTTTGATGGGTTTTTGGATGACTATTTTAAAGTTTGGAATGGGGTTTGGATATAAATAAAAGGATCTATGACGTTTTGAATTACCAGGCTATTAGATGTGCTTCTGAACTGATTGGTATGTTTAACACTTTAGAAATTAAGCAATTTTTTTCCGCATCTTTTGTAATGGTTTCAAATTCATCTGGACTAATGCCAGACACAGCTCCTGAGATTGAAAGATGCATCCCCGTTATCGCAAACCCTTCCATCGTCAGTGTAGCTTCGGTATCCAATGCTGTTGGATTGAGGCCTTTCTCTGTTAATGCAAAACTGACAGCCATAGTAAAGCATGCTGAATGTGCTGCAGCCAACAATTCTTCAGGATTTGTTCCTTTTTGATCTTCTTCAAGACGTGTCTTAAAATTGTAATTGGTCTTGTTTAGAATATTACTTTGGGTAGTCAACTCTCCTTTGCCTTCCTTTATTGTGCCCGACCAATGTGCTTTTGCTGTACGTTTCATCTTTTGTGATTGTTAAAAATTTATAGATCTTTATTAACTGCTGCCAATATTAGTTTAAGAAGTGTCTTTTAAATTGATTTGGAGTTATTCCCACTTCTTTTTTAAACAGACGGGAAAAATATGTTGTGTTCTCAAATCCAAGCAAATACGAAATTTCTGAAATATTGAGTTCGCCTTCGGTTAACAGATTTTTTGCCTTAGAAATCAAGAAAAGATGGATCAGTTCCAAGGCTGTTTTTCCGGTTTCCTGTTTTAGTACATCGGTTAGATAGCGGGGTGATAGGTGTAGCTTTTCTGCCATAAAAGCCACTGTAGGTAATCCAATTTCTTTTATTTTTGTTTTTTCAAAATTACCGGCAAGTAGCGCATTAAACTTAGTCAAAGTAAAACCTGTTAATTCTTTACGGTTAATAAATTGTCTTCTATAAAATCGTTGCGCATACTTTAGCATGGAATCAAGATGGCTGACAATAATCGCCTTGCTGAGTTCGTCAGTATTATTATTATATTCTTTTTCTATGCTAAAATACAGATTCCAGACGATATCTTCTTCCGAAGGTGAAACATGCAATGCCTCATTCACTTCATAATCGAAATAACTGTATTTTTTAATATCCTCGTAAATTGCGGTTCCCAATAAAAAGTCTTCATGGATAATGATCAAAAATCCTTTTTCCTCTAACTTTACATTTTGAAAGGCCACCCTTTGTTGGGGCTTTATAAACGACAACGATCCCAGGTCATGGTCATATTTTGTTTTTCCATATAGCATGCTGCCCGACTTCATCTTTTTAAATCCTATGATATAGAATGCTGAAGAAAACTCGAGTTCGTTATTACCGCTGCACATGTTTTGCTCACCATAAACCACGCTGAACAGCGTATGTTCGGGTGGCTTGATACAGAATGCATCATGCAGGTCGCTTATTTTGGTAAAGTGTTTCATTTTTAGCCTTAAAAGACAGCGTCCGATATATCCGGATGCTGTCTTTGTTAACTTTCCCTACTAACCATGTGCTGCCACAGATACATCTTGCCAAGATTCCCATGTTTTAAGACGCTCTTCGTATGTGTGTTTTACCCAAGGTAAGGCAATTTTACCTAAAATCAGTCTCAATGGCGGATTTTCAGCATCTACTAAACTTAAAATTGCTCCGGCCGTTGCTGCTGGATTACCGGAATCCTGATCTCCTGCATGCTCATAAAAATGCGTTCTTATTGCCTCGTAAGCAGGAACAGGTGGGCTTACTGCCAGAGAATTGCTTCCAAAAAAATCTGTGGAGTACCCGCCTGGTTCTACTATCGTTACCTTAATTCCAAAACCGCTCACTTCACTCGCCAATGTTTCCGTAAGGCCTTCAACAGCAAATTTGGCTGCACTATAAATTCCCATCAACGGAACAGTATTGATGCCCAGAGCACTTGAAAGCTGAATGATCTGTCCTGATTTTTGCTCACGCATAATTGGTAAAACCGCTTGAATAGTCCATAACGAACCCAGTACATTGGTTTCAAATTGTGCCCTTACATCTTTCTCCTCAAGTTCTTCTATAGCCCCAACATGGCCAAAGCCTGCGTTATTGATCAATACATCGATTGTTCCAAAATGGTTTTTTGCTGCTTCAATGGCTTCAAAACTCGCGTTTTTATCAGTTACATCAAGTTTTAATACCAATAAGTTTGACGGGAATTGCGTTGTTAATGCCGTTAATGCATCAAGGTTACGAACGGTTGCTACTACATTATCGCCACGTTCCAGAAATGCCTCTGTCCAGATCCTTCCGAATCCACGGGATGCTCCTGTTATAAAAATTGTTTTTGCCATTATTTTATTTTTTTAGCTATTTGTTGTAGACAAAATTATGCAGTTATCAAGCATTATAATGATACATAAGTAGGCAATAATGGAACATTTTAACGAAACGCCACTCTTTTGCCAATTCTATATTCGCATTTGTATGATTGTAACTTTTAACTGTTCTATTGCTTTGCTTAAATTTTCCTAAAGGCAGGTCTAGGCAGTTCCAGGTTGCCTCTAAGCGTATCCGATTCATACTCAGTATGGAATACGCCACGCTCCTGCAAAATCGGAACCACAAGCTCAATAAAATCCCTGAGTCCGTGCGGATGGTCCTGCCGTACCACCAGCATATCCATGGCGCCAGCTTCATGCCATGTTGTTATCTCATCGGCAATTTTTTCGGCCGTACCAAAAAATTGAGGAACCGGAATCCGGTGGTACGGTGCCAGTGAAGCCAATTCCAGATACTTCTTTTCCGCTTCGGCAATGGTACGCCCAACAATGGGATTGTGTGATAGTGCCACAACATAATCCTCCGGCGACCGCCCTTTTTCAACAAGTTTTGCTCTTAAGGCATTAGCGGTATATAAAGCTTCATCTATTGTGCTGCCGGCGATAAAGGCACCGTCTGTGTAGGTGGCGGCAATGTCTACAAAGGTTGGAGAACCTCCTGCGGTGTAAACTACCGGCCTTCCCTGTACGGATCTACTGATATTCAGCGGCCCATCGACAGAGAAGTAATCGCCCCTATAATTTATGGGATGCATCTTGCCCGGCTTAAGGAAAATGCCACTGTGCTTATCCCGCATAAAGGCATCATCTTCGTAGGTATCCCAGAGTCCGAGAAGGATTTCCAGAAATTCCTTGTGCATTGGATATTGGTCCGCTTTACCCAAATGCCCCCTGCTAAAATTTACCATGCCGCCAGGATTTGAGGTAACGATATTGAGCGAGGCCCTTCCTTTGCTGATTTTATCCAGTGACAAAACCTGCCTGGCTACATTATAAGGATCGGTATACGAACTGGAAGCAGTAAAAGAAAGCCCCATACGGTGTGTCTTCATTGCAATGGCCGACATGATAGTCGCCCCTTCAAACATGCTCAGGTAATGGGGAATATTGCCCGGGCCAACGTGGCTCACATCAAAGAGAAAAAGGGTCTCGAATTTTGCACTCTCTGCAAGTTGCGCCTGTTGTATATAAAAGTCAATGTTTTCTCCTGCATCTGCCGGCATGTGGGGATGGCGCCAGGAAGTAAAGTTCCATCCTGTACCATCGATGCCGGCCGCCAGTTTTAATTTTTTTCTATTCTTCATCTGCTTATGCGATTTTAGATTCTTTCGTTGATTTCGCCCATCAGCTGGGCAAAAAGTCTGGCGGATTTTATACGGTCTTCTATGGAATATATCGTTGATACCATGATAAGTTCATCTACCTGAGTCTCCTCTAGAAATGCCTGGATTTTATTTTTGACCGTAGCCTTACTTCCTACAAAGGAATATTTCAACATTTGATTAAGCGCTGGGTGTTTCAGGAGCTCTTTTAGATCACCAGTCAGTTCAGATGGCGGTTGCAGGGGCTCAGTGGCCCCGGTCAATACGCCTACAAACATCCTGATCAGGGAAGTGAACCATCGCTCGGCTTCATCATCGGTATCACCTACAAATATATTCACGCCCGCCATCGTATAAGGCCGATCCAGAAAAGGGGAAGGCTGAAACTCCTTCCGGTAAATATCCAGTGCCCCTGATAAGTGAGTTGATGCAAAATGGCTGGCAAACGCATAGGGCAGGCCTTTTTGCGCTGCCAGATGGGCACTGTCCGTACTGGAACCTAGAATATAAATTGGCACATCAGTGCCTTCAGCAATGACAACCCTAACTTTTGAATTCTTGTTATCCAAGGAAAAGTAATTTTGAATCCTGGCAACCTCGGCAGGAAATGACTGGGCAGCCTGTATAAAATCGGGCCGGATCGCCTGTGCGGTAAGCGTATCAGTACCGGGCGCCCTGCCCAGACCCAAATCAATTCTACCGGGATACAATTGGGCCAGGGTCCCGAACTGTTCTGCAACGATTAAAGGTGAGTGGTTTGGAAGCATGATGCCTCCCGAACCGACCCTGATGTTCTCGGTGTTTTCAGCTACGTAACCGATCAGTATAGTAGTGGCACTACTGCCCACACTTCCGGAATTATGATGTTCCGCAAACCAATAGCGTTGGTAGCCAAGGTTTTCAGCTGCCCTGGCCAGGCTGAGCGAATTGTTGAGCGTTTGTTTGAAGGTACTGCCTTGGGAAACAACGGCGAGTTCCAAAATTGAGTAAGCTATTTTATCTCTTTTCATCTTTTCTCATTAGCTGCTGATCGACATTTTGGCCTGGGCAACCAGCCAAATCTCCGAACATGAAAATATTATTGCAAAGGTAAATGAAATTACTTTACTTTGTATAGTGCTTTCCCCAAGGAAAGTAAAATACAGAATGGCAGAAAAAAAATGTTGCGAATGTCTTGACACGATCAGACCGGTAAGGGATGCCCTGGAGGTGATCAGTGGTAAATGGAAGTTACAAATTATTATCTCGATAGGCGTTGGGAATAATCGTTTTACCGACATACAGGAAAGCATACCGGGTATAACCCCAAAGGTACTTGCGAAGGAACTAAAGACGTTGGAACAGCACCAACTGGTAAGGAGGGCCATCACCGATGGTTACCCTGTAAAAATATCTTATACATTAGATAGGTATGCAGACACGCTTACACCCATCATCTATTCCCTGAAAGACTGGGGGCTGAACCATCGTAACAGGTTATTCTCTAATAAAACAGTTTAATTCTTTTCAGTTTGATTGGATAAGGTGGTATTTAACAATCCCCTGCCTAACGGTGCTTTACCCGTTTTTTTATGGTCACATCATATTCAAAGCAGGGACTATATCAAGTTATGATATAGTCCACTGGTTATATGAAGTTTCATCAGACTGTAGTCATTCCTGAATCCTGGTTGTTACTGCAAAAGAATTCTTGTACCTGGTTACATGAAGAGTGTACGGTTTAGACGAATGGCGAACGCTGCGTCTTCCTCAATAGTAGCATTCCCTATACGTTTGGTAAAATCGTTGCCCATTCTTTCCATAAAGACAAGGATGGCAAGATCCCTGCGCTTAGGCAAACGTTCCTTTTCGGCTTTATCGGTCCATTCCTTTAATTCGCTTACAGTAAGGTCAGTGCAATATACTGGTGAGCCTGGTTGCTGTCTCCATGAATCAGCCAGAGATCCTGTATAATATGCATCAAATCCCGTATCGTTTATTAATTTAATAGCAACATCTTTATCTATATCACGATCTGCTGCTACAGGAATTGCGATTCTGTCATCACAGCCTTCTGGTTTGCCATGTACCGCAAAAGAGTGCGAACCAATCGCGTTCCAGGCCTTTGCAAAGGGGCGACCCAGTTGCTGCATTACCCATACACTTTCTACCAATCCCGATTCAATGCTTTCAATCTTGTTATCACGGGCGGGATAATAGTTTGAAGTATCAATCAGCGTTGTTTCTTCGGGAACGCTGGAAAGAAGAGACGCAATTTCCGGAATTCGGTTTAATGGAATAGAGAGAATGATTACATCCTTGTCACGAACTAAATCTTCCGTAGTTACTGCTTTTGCCCCGGTAGAGAGAACATCCTTATTGATGTTTTCCGGTCCCGAAGAATTGGCGACTGAAACGTCATGCCCTGATTCAGCTAGTCTTAATGCTAATGTTTTTCCTATCAGGCCTACGCCTATAATTCCTATTTTCATGGTAATGATCTTATAAATTAAATACAAAATTAACCAAAAAGTGCTTCTACTACTATAGGACTTTCGTCTAGGAAAGCAAACTGTGCTGAGGTCATATGCGTCATGGTGATGTGATGGTAAATATTAGGTCTACTTCCTTGCTTTCAGATTACAAACAGATCAAAACGACCTTTACCATCTTTCAATTATTGGCTTCTCAAAATTAACCCACTTCTCATATCCTGAATCGTTCAAGTGAACGCCATCTTTGGTAAATTTTCCCGACAGTTCACCTTTGTCATCCACAAATTGGGCATACAGGTCAATTGCCTTATAATAGCCTTTTTGCTCATTTTGCCTTATCATTTTATTTAATAAAAGAATATCTTCCTTCAGGAATGTCCTTTGGGTAGGCAATAATGTACGCACATAAATTTCCGTATCCGGCGAACCGCGATGAATTGTTTTTGTAATTTTCAGTATGTTTTTTCCTATATAATTTGATGATGGAACGACTTTATCATACTTAAGAGCGGGATTATCTTCTTTATGATGAAGGCTAAAGAGATCATTAATCCCTATCAGGATGAATACTGCTTTTGGTTTAAAAAAGATGATTTCAGTTAAACGTTTTAATACTCCATCGGTAACATCCCCTGCAATTCCTCTGTTGCGAATGTGCGCCACACCGAATTTACTGCTCCAATCTTGCCCCCCTTCAGTTATGCTATTGCCAATAAATACAATGTCTCCAAAATTCAGCGGATGCTGTTTAAACTCCTGAATACGTTTAGGGTAATACTTTTGTGTCCAGTTGTTGTGGTAACGGGATATTTTTATTTTGGCAGGATACAATTCAGCTCCGCGTTCTGTTGTTTGTGCAAAACTGTTAATATCTAAAACAATTAGAAATAAGACCATGAATCGTTTTTTCATAATTGTCAATTTATGTTTTTTTTATTAATCCAACTTCATTAATATTACTAGACTGTACTTTGCTCTTCCCAATTCCTATGAGTATATCAACATATGTTTTGGTTGTCAAAAACTGGCTATCTTTAATGCACTTTTCTACGCTTATTATGCTCTTAGCTCTTGCATTTTCCTTTTCACAAAAACTTCCTTATCCTTTTTAACCTCAGCAAGCAAGGCTTTCCTATCTAACGGCAGGGTAAAATATTTATCGGCCCACAAATTAATCTCGATCATTAAGGGAAGTAAATCAATCCCTTTTTCAGTCAGTTTATACAAAACTTTGGCCTTGCTATCCGGATGGCCTTGTTTAATAATTACCCCATTCTCTTCCAGCATCTGTAACCGGGCAGCTAAAATATTGGTCGCTATCCTTTCGTCCGATTTCAAGAAATCGCCATAAGTACACTGTTTAGCAAACATTAAGTCCCTAACAATCAACAAAGACCATTTGTCTCCCCATATGTCTAAAGAGCTGCTAATTGGGCATTCAGACCTTCTTTTTAAAACCGCCATAAAATAAAACAATAAATTACTTGCAAAATGAAAGTTGTTTGTATATTTGCACTTGCAAAACGCAAGCAAATCTACAAAAGTTAAATTAAATTGCAATGGAAACACCACAAATTTTTGAATCATATAGCTTGAATGAGCTGAAATTAAACAACAGAATTGTTATGGCACCAATGACCAGGAGCCGCTCTGCCAACCCAGATAACGTTGCAACAGAACTTACTGCACATTATTATAAACAGCGTGCAACCGCCGGATTGATCATCACTGAAGGCACTTTTATAAGTAAAGAGGCAGTTGGTGTAATAAATGTACCAGGTATTTATAGTCAAGAACAGGTGAAGGGATGGAAGCTTACCACAGAGGCAGTACATACTGAAGGCGGTAAAATTGTTGCCCAGCTTTGGCATACCGGGGCATATTCTCATCCCGACTTGCATGGGGGGAAAAAGCCATTGGCACCCTCGGCTGTAAATCCGGAGCAACAGGTATTTACCGCTGAGGGCTTTAAACCATCTGAAGCGCCACAACCAATGACGGTTGAAGATATCAAGAGAACAATCAATGATTTTAAGCAAGCCGCCATTAACGCTTTTGAGGCTGGTTTTGATGGTGTGGAACTGCATGGCGCCAATGGTTACCTGTTGCAGCAATTCTTCAGTAAAAATACAAACCATAGAACAGACGAGTATGGCGGTTCTGTTGAAAACCGTGCCCGCATTTTGTTCGACATTCTGGATGAACTGAAAGAGGTGGTTGATATGAAACGGGTAGGAGTTCGTTTAAATCCATCTTTAAATGGCATCATGGGCATTTCAGTTGACGATGAGACTATCGATTTATACAATTATATCGTGAGAAGACTTAATGATTTCGACCTGTTATACATTCACCTGATAGAACCATTTACAGACGTTTCGGCAATTCCGGAGGCTATACAGCAGGTTTCCAAACATTTTCGTAAAATATACAAGGGAACCATTATCATCAACAGGGGTTTCAATAAAGAGACGGCTAATCAGGTTTTAGCCGCTGGTGATGCCGATTTGGTATCTTTTGGTGTTCCGTTTATAGCCAATCCAGATTTGGTACTACGATTCAAGACAGATGCAGCGCTTGACCAACCAGATCAGGCTACCTTTTACACCCCGGGCGAAAAAGGATATACAGACTATCCAAGCCTTAACAATTAAAAATATTTGTTCGATCGGGCAGGCTTTCAGCTGTTCCCTGTCGCAAACAGCAAAATAAAGAAACAAAGGAAAAAATGGAAACAACCGGAAACACCATATTTATTAGCGGCGGGAGCGCCGGAATTGGCTTAGCTATCGCCAAAAAATTTAGCGCAGCAGGCAACAAAATTATCATTAATGGTCGAAAACAAGCGCGCCTGCAAAGTGCCCTGACCCAGTTGGATAACGCCATTGCCATACAGGGCGATTTATCAGTGAAGGCAGATCGGTTAAAGATTGTTGAAGAACTAAAAAACAATCATCCAAATCTAAATATCATCATCAATAATGCTGGCGCAGCTTTTATGAACGATTTGAGCGACAGCAGTAGTAACACAGCAGATAAAGCTTACGAGGAAATTAACACCAATTACATCAGCGTAATAGACTTTACGGCTTTAACTTTGCCACAGCTTTTAAAACAAGAAGAAGCTGCCATTGTAAACGTTTCTTCGATTGCAGTATTCAGGTCTAACAAATACCTGCCTACCTATTCTGCAAGCAAGGCCGCGCTCCATGGTTATACCCAAGGACTTAGGGATACTTTTGCAGAAAACGACAAATTAAATGTTTATGAACTCTACCCACCCTTGGTAAATACAGAATTTTCTGCGGGGATTGGTGGAGCAAATGGCATTCCAGCATCGGAAGTAGCGGATGAACTGTTTATTGCGTTGGAGAAAAACCAGTTTGAAGTTCCGGTGGGCGATACGAAAAAAATCCATGAACTGGTTTTCCCGATTACGGAGAATGTTCCCCATTAATCGCACGGCAATGAACATAAAAGGTAAAACCATACTCATTACTGGCGGGGGCTCTGGCATAGGGCTTGAAGCCGCGAAGCAATTTTTAGAACTAGGTGCAAAGGTGATTGTTACCGGTAGAAATCAGCAGAAACTGGATTTGGCAAAAAATGCCTACCCAACACTTGTTTGCATCAAAAGCGATGCAGGTAGCGGGGAAGATGCTTTGGCACTTTTCAAAAAGGTAAGCGAACTTGGCGGCATTGATATCTTATACAACAACGCTGGTGTGGGTGTAGCTCCAAAAAACCTGGGTATTTCCAGCGACGACCATTTTAAAGGAGCGGAATATGAAATGCAGGTTAATTACCTAGGGGTAATCCGTTTAAACAACCTTTTTATGGAAATGCTTAGATCCAGAAACGAAAGTGCCATCATCATGACCACTTCCATTCTCAGCATAGTTCCCTCTTTAATTGAAGCCACTTATTCGGCATCTAAAACGGCCCTGGCTTTCTACACCAGATCGTTAAGAGCGCATCTCAATATCATAGGTGCTAAAGTGAAAGTTTTTGAACTCCTGCCACCCCTGGTTGATACGGAAATGGTAGCCGACAGGGATGATAAAAAGATGAGTACCGGGCAGTTGGTAGCAGGACTGATAAAAGGACTTCAACAAGATCAGTATACTATTCGGGTGGGCGACTCCAAAATTATATTTATGTTTAACCGGATTTTACCCAACCTGGCGTTCAGCCTTATCAACCCAAAAAAGCTAAATTCACTACTAAAATCATAACCATCTTCAAATGAAAGCATGCATAGTAAAAAAATATGATAAAAAGGGGGTTCTTGAATTTACCGATTCAACTATTCCACTCATCAAGGATGACGAGATTTTGGTAAAAGTCCATGCTTCTGGTCTCAATCTCTTGGATTCTAAGATAAAGTCTGGTGAGTTTAAGCTGATACTGCCTTATAAACTGCCACTTATTCTTGGACATGATGCAGCTGGTATAGTGAGTCAGATCGGAAAAAATGTTAAACAGTTCAAGGTCGGTGATGAGGTTTTCGCACGTCCAGCAGATTTCAAAATCGGCACCTTTGCCGAATTTATAGCGATCAATGAAAAAGATTTAGCCTTAAAACCAGCGAACCTTTCTATGGAAGAGGCAGCATCGGTTCCCCTTGTGGCGCTCACGGCCTGGCAAGCCCTGGTAGAAAGAGGAAGCCTCAAAAAGGGACAGAAAGTATTTATCCAAGCGGGATCTGGTGGTGTAGGCACAATTGCGATACAACTGGCTAAATACCTGGGTGCAACGGTAGCCACAACGGCAAGTGAAAGGAGCTTTGCCATGTTGAAGGAACTTGGCGCAGATGTGCTGATCGATTACAAAAATGAAGATTTTGAGGCTATCTTAAAAGATTATGATGTTGTGCTGAACAGCCAGGACGGCAAGACATTGAAAAAATCATTAAATATCCTAAAGCCTGGAGGTAAGGCAATTTCAATCTCCGGACCACCAACACCCGATTTTGCCAAGGCAATTGGTGCATCATGGATCATCAGAACCGTTCTATCGTTAACTAGTTTTGGCATCAGAAAAAAGGCCAGAAAACTGGGTGTAGATTATTCATTTCTATTTATGAAAGCTGATGGAAAGCAATTGCAGCAAATTTCTAAACTGATCGAACAGGGCGTTATTAAACCTGTGTTAGACAAGGTCTTTCCTTTTGAAAAAATCAATGATGCGATGGAATACGTGGAGAGTGGCCGTGCTAAGGGAAAAGTGGTCGTTAATATTCAATAAGTTAATTTGTTTATTTAATTTATGGAAAATCTAAACCAAGTTGAAGCACTTAAGTCGTCGCCAGAGTTAGTAGCAAAACTCTACGAGCACAGTACGCTTAAGAAATATGAAGCGGGTAGCGCCATTCTGAATGAGCAGGCACACATCAGAGCCATACCTATTGTGGTAAAAGGCAGTATGAAAGTAATGCGCACAGAAGAAGATGGACGCGAGATCCTGCTTTACTATATTAAAGCCGGCGAGAGTTGTATCATGTCGTTTCTGGGCGGCATGCACAACGAAACGAGTAAGGTAAAAGCTGAAGTGGAAGAAGATGCCGAAATTTTATTCCTTCCGATTGATAAAGCGTCACTCTTTATTAAGGAGTATCCGCAGTGGCTGGATTATATTTTCCGTTTATACCATAAGCGGTTCGAAGAACTTTTAGAAATGGTTAACGCCATAGCCTTCAAAAAAGTGGATGAACGGTTGCTTAACCTGCTACATAAAAAGGCTGCCCTTACCGATAGTAAAATCATTGCCATTACCCACGAGCAATTGGCCAACGAACTGGGTACGGCCCGCGTGGTAGTTTCTCGTCTACTTAAACAACTGGAAGATCAAGGCACCGTAAATTTGGGAAGAAATAAAATTATCCTTGTGTAACTAAAGTAGCTGTGTCCATTTTTCATTTGCACTAGCTTTGAGCTAATAAAGCAAGCACATGGAAATTATTGGCTATCTGGCATCAGTTCTTATTGGCATATCATTAGGGTTAATTGGCGGAGGGGGTAGCATATTAACAGTTCCAGTGCTGGTTTATCTCTTTTCGATCGATACGGTTCTTGCAACAACCTACTCTCTTTTTGTGGTAGGGTTTACAAGTTCGGTAGGCTCACTTTCCTATTTAAAAAAGGGGTGGGTAGAGGTAAGGATTGTCCTGTTTTTTGGTCTGCCTTCTACCATTTCTGTGTTCTTAACCCGTCATTACTTGCTACCGCGAATTCCGGAACTGGTGATGAATGTAGGCGGTTTCGAGCTGACCAGGTCTATCTTACTGATGCTTTTTTTTGCAGTTTTAATGTTACTTGCCGCTTACAGCATGATTAAAAAAGCTGTTGAAGGCGAGGAGGAATGTAATAGGACTGCCCATATGATTTGGATAGTGGTACGAGGTCTCTTGGTAGGCATTGTAACTGGCCTTATCGGTGCCGGTGGTGGTTTCTTAATTATACCGGCATTGATTAAGCTGTTAAAACTAACAATGAAAACCGCTGTAGGTACTTCGCTTGTCATCATTGCGGTGAATTCATTAGCAGGATTTGCGTTTTCTATGGACCAAAGCCCTGTTCGCTGGCCTTTTTTACTCACCGTTACCATAATTGCTATATTTGGCATTTTTATCGGCAGCTATCTATCCGCCAAAATAGAGGGTAAAAAACTAAAACCCGCTTTTGGATGGTTTGTGCTGGTTATGGGCATCTACATCTTGATTAAAGAAATATTATTAAAAAGAATATAGCCTTTGTAACTAAAGTAACTGTACAAAAAAAATAATAGCCCCAACTTTACAACAGAATTATAAAACCAAAACTGATGTTTTTTGAACACATATATGATAAAAGCTTAGCCCAGGCGAGCTATCTAATAGGTTGCCAAGCCAAAGGCGAAGCAATTGTGATTGATGCACAACGTGATATGGATGTGTATTTAAAAATTGCAGCGCAGCATAACCTCACCATCACCCACATTGCCGAAACGCATATCATTGCTGATTTTTTAGCTGGCTCCAGAGAATTGGCAGCAGTAACGGGCGCTAAATTGTACTTATCAGCCGAAGGTGGTGAAGATTGGCAATACCAATTCGAGCATGTTGGCTTGAAAGATGCCGACGTTATCAGGGTGGGAAATCTGACATTAAAAGTTTTGCATACGCCCGGCCATACGCCAGAGAGCATCAGCTTTTTGCTCACCGACCATCCCACAACCAGTGAACCTGTGATGATCTTTACCGGAGATTTTGTATTCGTAGGGGATATCGGCCGACCGGATCTACTTGAGAAAGCAGCCGGATTAGCGGGAAGTCAGGAAATAGGTGCCAAACAGATGTACAAATCTGTACAGGCTTTCGCAGCACTTCCGCAATTTATACAGGTTTGGCCGGGCCATGGTGCCGGTTCGTCCTGTGGCAAAGCGCTTGGCGCTGTGCCAAGCTCAACGGTAGGCTATGAGAAAATTAGAAATTGGGCGTTTCAATATCAGAATGATGAAAATAGCTTTGTAGACAATTTGCTCGCCGGACAACCCGAGCCTCCCAAATATTTTGCCATGATGAAACACTTGAACAAAGTTGAAAGGCCACTATTGGTTGAAGTGCCAAAGCATATCCAATTATCTGACGAAGCCTTTAAAAAAGCATATGAAGACGGCGTTAGCGTGATAGATACCCGCAATAAAATGGACTTTGCAAAGTGTTTTATTCCAGGCAGCATCAACATTCAACATAACAATAGTTTAGCTACCTGGGCTGGCTGGATTTTAAACTACCAGGAGCAATTTATCTTAGTGGCCAATGATGATGAAATGGAAGATATTACCAGAAAGCTAATGCGCATTGGCCTAGACAATATTTACGGTTTTCTGGAAAATGTAAATAGTCCTGGTATTGAATTACAAACTGCGGAAGTAATTGATCTGAATTCATTCAGGGCTTATCTAAATTCCGAAGACGCACAAATTGTTGATGTACGTAATTTAAAGGAATATAATGATGGGCATATTGAAGGCGCTGAACATGTTTTTGTTGGTACACTGCCGGATAACCTGCACAAGATCAGTAAAGATAAACAGGTGGTGATCCATTGCCAAAGTGGCGACCGTGCCACCATTGCCTATTCTATTTTGATAAATAATGGTTTCGACAACATCAAAAACTATTCGGGCGGCATCAAAGAATGGTTGGCTAACGGAGGCGAAACGGTCTGATTGATATTTTTTATTTCATCTGGACAAAATAGAAGACAAAACATTTACAGAAGTAATTAAACGGATCCAATCAATATGTTAGAATTTTTAAAGCAACCATGGCCCTGGTACATTGCTGGCCCGTTAATTGGACTGACCGTGCCTGCACTACTCGTCCTCGGCAACAAGTCGTTTGGCATCAGCTCTTCGCTAAGGCATATCTGTGCGGCATGCCTGCCGGCAAATATCTCATTTTTTAAGTACGATTGGAAAAAAGAAGTATGGAATTTATTCTTTGTTTTTGGAATTTTAATTGGCGGTGCGCTTGCTATGGCGCTGCTCGCTAATCTAAACCCTGTTGTGGTTAACCCAAAGCTGGCGAAAGAACTGGCAGTTTATGGCATAAGCAATTACGATAACCTCGTTCCACTGGAGATTATGAACTGGCCTGCCTTATTTACCTTAAAAGGATTTCTGCTAATGATAGTTGGCGGGTTTATGGTGGGTTTTGGCACTCGGTACGCGGGTGGTTGTACCAGCGGACATGCCATTATGGGATTGTCCAATCTGCAATGGCCATCGCTGGTCGCCACTATTTGTTTTATGATTGGGGGATTCCTGATGGCCAATTTAATTTTACCTCACATTTTAGCGCTTTAAAAATAAACATGGAAAATAAGAAAAATACCGGTTTTGAAACCAGTTCTTTAGACACAGTTGGCCTGAACGAAAGCCAGGTAAAAACAACGTGGTACCAAAACATAAAATACCTGGTTGTAGGTATACTGTTCGGTATCGTCTTCGTTAAATCGGAGGTCATCAGCTGGTTCCGCATACAGGAGATGTTTCGCCTGCAATCCTTCCATATGTATGGCATTATTGGTAGTGCGATTATGGTAGGTATGGTATCAATTTTTTTGATTAAAAAATTTAATGTCAAAACCATTTACGGTGAGCCAATCGAATTTCATCCCAAGACTTTCAACAAAGGTCAGATCTATGGTGGATTAATATTCGGTTTGGGTTGGGCCATTACAGGCGCCTGTCCTGGTCCGCTGTTTGCACAAATCGGTACAGGCGCGACTGTGACTGTAGTTACGCTTTTGAGTGCCATTGCTGGTACTTGGGTGTATGGTTTTTTCAGGAATAAACTGCCACATTAGGTTATTGCCATACGCTGTTCAGGTTTATGATTAGTGTACCGATGGTTAATTTCCAAAATTGTGGTTGCTGAAGGGGAGGTTTTGTTGAGGCTGTAATTTCCTTTGTTGAAAACGTTAGCGTTTTTTTGTATTTCAAAGTTCAATTCCCATCGATAATCGATATTTGAAGTGAATAAGAGAAGCTTCAGGGAAATTTAATCTTTGGAAAAAGAGAATTTCGACTGTTTTTTTTAAAAAGCAGTTTATTAACCAGACTGATCATTTCATGGATGGAAAAAGGTTTTTCCAACACCGCATTACAACCGTATTCAGATAACGAGTATACTATTTTCGCATAGGCTGAAGTAATGATGACCGGAATGTTTTCAAACCCCTTAACAGATCGGACAGCTGCACAAAGCTCACCGCCATTCCAGTCAGGCAACAAATAATCCATTATTATAAGATCAGGACGATAGTTCTCGATTAGTTTGACTGCTTTTTCCGGTTCATGGCAGCCCTGACATTGATAACCATGCATCTCTAAGATTTCCTGCAGGGTTTCCAATAATACCAAATCGTCTTCTACGATAAATATTTTTTTTGCTTCTCCCATCCCTTTATACGTCATTCAATATTTACCATTTTTCAGTACATCCATGGCTATGCCTGAAGTCCACTTAAAGCTAATGGTTTAAAGTATTGATATCAAGTGATATGCCAATTTAATTTTGGTGAATTTTATATATTTTTTTATAATATGAGCTGAAAAATTTTCAGGAATTCTGAAGTTATTTCAGTTCGATTTCTGAAAAAGTTACACCCCGGCAAATAATTGCTTCAAACGCGTTAGAAGAGAAATAATGCCAGAATTTTACCAATACAATTTGTATTGAGTCTAAATAAAAATATCTTTGCAGAAAATTAATCATTGCAAATCCATTATTTTAAATTTATACCTATCCGATGCTATATAGAATTAACCGCATTACCAGGAAAGTATGTATCAACTTAGTTTCTGCTGCTTTTTCCTTTCTAATCTTAATTCCGCTACTTTCCCGTGCACAAAACAATATTGAAAACATAGTGACGCTTTCTGGCTTTGTAGCTGATGCAGACGGAAATCCTTTAAGTTACGCTACTATAAAAGTCGATTCCCGTAGTACAGCAACCGATAACCTAGGAAAATTTGAAATAAAAGACCTCTCACCAGGCAAACATCAGTTAACGATTAGCCTTATTGGTTACGAAACCCTCTATAAATCATTTGCTTTAACAGACAGCATTACTAATCTAAGCTTTACCCTTCAACAAGGGAACTCGCTTAATGAGGTCGTTGTAACTGCTGGAAGAAAACCGGAAAGTTTGAAAGATGTACCGTCATCTGTTACAATACTAAGTGCAAGGGATGTAAAAGAGCAACTAAATGTAAATCCATCAATAACGGCCATCCTGGGAAACACAGTCCCGGGACTAGGAACATCAAACAATAAAGCCACAAATGCCGGCCAAACGCTTCGCGGACGTCAGGTACTTGTATTAATAGATGGTATTCCCCAATCGACCCCGTTAATGAACGGTAGCAGGGACATCAGAACACTGGATCCTTCCGTTATTGAAAGAGTTGAGGTTATAAAAGGTGCTACGTCAATTTATGGAAACGGTTCTGCAGGTGGGATTATTAATTTTATCACAAAAAAAGCTACAGGCGATAAAGTAATCAGTGGAACAACAAGCGCAGGTGTAAATGGTAATCTTGCACATCCATCTAATACGCTGGGTTACCGTTTCTCTCAAACCTTGAGTGGCACGATAAACAAATTTTCGTATGTGGTTAATGGTACTTATAATTATACCGGTGTGCTGAAAGACGCAAAGGGAAATGTAAATGCCCAGCCTGATGGATTGGGTGAAAATAAACTTTACAACGCCTTTGTTAAACTAGCTTACAAGCCAAACGACCATAGTGAACTTGTTGCTTCATATAATTTATTCAGAAGCCTGCAAAAAAGTGACTATGTGAATGTTGTCGGCAAATATGGCATAACCCCTTCAGTTGGGCAGGAGGGGATTGATCCAGGTGAGCCAGCAGGAACACCATACAACCATAATGCATTGATTTCATATCATAACAATGCTTTGCCATTGGGAAGTTCACTTGATGTTTCGGCGTATTATAATGGTTTTGTTTCCATGAACAGGTATGTGGCACAGGGAACCGCATGGTATGGCCCGGGTCAGACTAAAATACAGTCCTTTAAAAAAGGCATTCGCCTAACGCTGAATACGCCATGGAAAGCCGGAAGCTTCGGCGATGGCGAAATTACCTACGGACTTGATTTATTGAACGATCGCACCAATCAGGTTCTTACAGACGGACGGGTTTATATTCCCGATATGAATATGTTAAACGTGGCGCCATATGCACAGATGAAATTTGATATACTTACAAATTTTGTACTTAAAGCCGGCATTCGTTATGAAAATGCCAGGGTGAAGGTTCATGATTTCAATACGATTGCAAGAGGTCCTAATGGGCAGGGTAGTATTCCGGTAACCGGTGGTAAAATACCATACAAGGCGACAACTTTTAATGCTGGTTTGAGGTATAATAAATATGATTTTTTTAACCCCTTTGTAAGTTTTTCTCAGGGCTTTGCGATTAACGAACTTGGACGTATTCTGAGAACGGCAACGAGCAGCACGCTGGAAAGTATTGCAACAGATCCAATTATAACAAATAATTATGAGGCAGGATTCAGCAGTAAAGTCGGCATCTTAAACCTAACCGGTGCTTATTTCATTAGTACATCCAAACTGGGTGCGAACCTGGTTGATGTAGGTGGATTTCTTGTTCCTCAACGTGAGCCTGAACGAATTAAAGGTTATGAAATCACTGCTGATTTAAATTTGAGTATACAATGGGCAGTCGGTGGAAGTTATTCTTATGTTGAGGGAAAAGCGGAGCAGGCTAACGGAACTAAAGTTTACATGAATGGTTTACGTATCGCACCGCCTAAGGCTACTGCTTACCTAAGCTATCGTCCGGTTTCGGCACTTGATTTGAAATTATTTTGGGTTTATACCGGAAGTCGCGACCGTTTTGATGTGCGTGCAAATGGATTATTTGCCAATAGTGAAGGAGATGTAAAAGAGGTAAGCCTGTTTAATTTATCTGCGGGATACCGCTTTAACCGGAAATGGTCGGCAGGGCTTGGGGTAGAAAATATTTTAAATAGCTCGTATTTTCCTGTGGTTAGCCAGTACCGTGCTATTGATGCGGAATATGTACGTGGAAACGGTGCGACAATGAGTTTGAATCTTTCCTACAGTTTTTAATAATGGCGCGCAAAATATTTTTCTGGATACATACGTGGTTGGGGCTGGTTACAGGCCTTGTGGTTTTGATTGTGAGCCTTACTGCATGCGTAAATGTCTTTTCAGATGAATTGAAGGAATATTTTTATCATGATAAATATTATGTAAGAACCAGTTCCAGTACCCCGTTTATTGCTTTCAGTAAACTTCGGGATAATGCCCAAAAAGCGCTTGGTCCAGAGATCAAAATATCCCGGGCCGAAATTTATCCTGGCAAAGGGAGAACCTGGATATTCCGAGCCTCACTAACAGATAAAAAGCGTATCGGTTACTGGAACTATTACAAATACTATTACCGGGTGTATATGAACCCTTATACAGGGGAAGTAGTCTACATTGAGAACACAAAAAATGAGTTTTTTCAATTGGTGCTGAACCTGCACATGAATTTGTTATTGGGGGAGCCGGTAGGAACCTTAATAACCGGAATCTCTGTGCTTTGTTTTTTCGTTCTTCTGCTCACCGGGTTAGTCATCTGGTTCCCACGAAAATGGACGGTTAGGGGATTTAAAAAAGGACTTTTCATTGATCCGAAGGTTGGAATAAAAAGATTGATATATGATTTGCATAATGTATTGGGCTTTTATGCTTTGATCCCTGCTTTACTGATTGCCCTTACCGGGTTGGTTTTTACCTTTGCCTGGGCAGATGCATCTGTACAGTTTGTAGCCAATGGCGCGAAAGTAATTGAAAAGCGAAAAATCCCAAAATCGACGCCCAATAAAACCTATCCTACAGCTCCAATGGATAGTGTTGTTACTTCACTTCTACGCCAACACAGTAAGGCTGATGTACTTTCAATGCGATTCAGGGAAAAAGAAACCGATCCAATGGATGTGCAGGTAAGGTTGGCCAGAAACAGAACACACCTGTTTGAATGGTATTACTTTGACAGAAATACAGGAAAAATGCTGATGCATTACAATGATAGAAATGTTGTTGGCGGCGAGCAGTTCAGGACCATGAATTATGATTTGCATACCGGTGCATTTTCCGGCATCCCTACAAAAATTATCGCCTTTTTAATCGCACTTATCTGTTCAGCCATGCCAGTCACCGGATTTTTGATGTGGTACAATAAAGCCAATGGAAAGAAGAAGCAAAAAAGAAAACCGATAGTGGTCTAGTTATTCCTGCAAGGTAAAATGTCAATTGAGTTGTCGGGTTAATCAGTAGTTTCAATGTAAAGTATTATGTTTGTGTGAATCTACTGATTATGAAAAAAGGGGAAAACTGCGATTTAAAATCCTGTTTTATGTGTAAGCACACATTACCAGAGTGGCATGCTGCAATAAACAGTCATAAACGCAATTTCACTGCAAAAAAAGGGGAACTGATTATAAGAGAAGGCGATCCTGTAACCGGGGTATATTTCGTAACCTCCGGAAATATAAAAGTACATAAGCAATGGGGCGATAAAGAGCTGATTATTCGTTTCGCAAATAACGGAGCCATATTCGGCCACCGGGGGATAAGCTCAACAAATTTAGTTTATCCTATATCTGCTACCGCTCTGGAAACAACTTCACTCTGTTTTGTCGATATCGAATTTTTCAAAGCAACCTTAAAAGTTAATCATGATTTTGCTTATGAACTTTTAATGTTCTATGCTGATGAACTTCAGGCTTCTGAAAAGAAAATGAGGAATCTTGCACTGATGTCGGTAAAAGGCAGACTGGCTGTTGCTATTTTAAATCTTCGCGATCAATTTGGTTTAAACGAGGAGGGTTTTTTAAATTTAGCATTAAGCCGCCAGGATCTTGCTGCGTTTACGGGGGCTACTTATGAGACTGTTTTTAGAACGATGAATGAATTACTTTCTGAAAAGCTCATTCATGTTAAGAATAAAATGATTGGGATTCTGGATGAAGAAAGGCTGATAGACCTGAGTAAAAAATAGATTTTATGTTGGGAATTGTTTTATGCGGAGGCCTTAGCTTGCGGATGGGTGCAGATAAAGGTTTGTTAAATCACCAGGATAAGCTTTGGGCAACTTTAGCAAGCGACAAATTAAGATCGCTGGGCTTTGAAGTAAAATTTTCAGTTAATAAAAATCAGGAATCAGCTTATGCCGGGCATTTCAGTGAGGATAAACTTATTTTGGATAATCCATCATTGGATGTTAAAGGGCCTTTACATGGCGTGCTCTCTGTACATTTGTTAAATCCTGATGATGACTTATTCCTCCTTGCCTGCGATATGTTATCAATGGATGTAGCTGTTTTACAGCAACTAATGAATACTTTCATTTCTGAGAAATCTTTTGAAGCGTATATTTTTAAGAAAAACGGCCATCAGGAACCCTTGTGTGGCATCTACACAGCTGTCGGCTTGAGAAAAATAATGAAGATGTTGCAAACAGGTGTTCTGGAAAAGCATAGTATGAAATTTGTTTTATCACAACTTAACGTTCTCGAAATTCCCGTTGAAGCTAAAGATTATCACTCGTTTGATAATTTTAACTCACATGCCGAGGTAAACGGTTTATAGCGACTGTAGTTCAGATTGTTCAATTCGGAAAAAATTAGCTTTTTCTCCTTCACAGAGCGGGCAGCGGTACTCCTCAGGTAAATCTTCAAATCGGGTTCCGGCTGGAATATCGTTTTCCGGCTCACCAATTAATTCATTGTAAACCGTCAGGCAGTTCTTACATTGCTCAAGGGAAATACCCGCATCTTTGGTTAATTCTTCTGTTTTAACGTTGCTGTATTTTTTATTGATTTCCAGGGCATTCAACCGGTATTTATAAAAACTGTAGATTGCTCTTCGGATTTGCTCCGGCAATATGCCCCTGGGGTTACTGCTACTGAATACTTTGCCTGTACGTTCATTGGGGTTAAAATCCTTAGCGCATAGAATATCATAAACCGGGAATAGTTTTAGTATCCATAGATTAATTAAGTGACGCTTACGGATCAATATGCTGCTGAAAACCTCACTTTTTTTTCGGGTTTTTATGCCAAAGCAAATGCCGAAAGTCCTGGTATCGTTAATACTTAAATTTCTGATGAGAAAGTTTTTCAATTCCAAACCTTCCATGCAATTATCCTCTACCTGAAAGTTAAGCTCGTTGGCTGCATGCCTCATATTGATTTCGAACTCTTCAAGCAGATCGTTCCACAATTTTTTATCCTTTTCGTCAATTTCCTTAACAATAATGGTTTTCCATGAAGTGCAGCAAAGCTGACCAAGCTTGGTTTTTAAACATAGCTGACATAGACGTTTTAAGAAAGATACTTTGAATAACTCATCCCGACGGTATATGCCCAGCCAGTATTTGTTGTTATAACGATTGAGTCCCTCATAATAAGGCAGGTTGAATGAGGATAGTTCTACTGGTTTATCAGCACTTTTAAGAACAAAGCCTTCTTCGTTTAAAAGTGCAAAAAGTTCCGCTCCATTGGCATCGGGGTTATCTATAAATTGCGCAGGATCACCGGTAATTAATTTTTCGAGCGTTTTGGTCAGTTTTGCGATGTGATTGGTGTAGCAAAGTTGTTTCCATTCATAGGTTACGTTTGTTTTAGGGAAGCGGATAATCAAATGCCAATAATGTTCCGCCTGTGAAGATGCTATCCAATTAATATTGCCGGTAAGCATGGGCGTAAAGCTCTGGTTACTGTCGCAAATGTTTACTTTTACTTTAGGCTTAAAGTCAATTTCATCTAAAATATCTTTGTAAACGCCCCCGGTTAGCCACGTGTTTGTGATAAATATTTCTTCAGCAGGATAAGAGCTGATAATGTTAGGAAACTTATTTTCATCAACTTCGTATTCCACATTTATTTTACCCAGTTTATTGGTGAAATTGGAAAGATTATAACTTGCCACATCAACCAGTAACTGTTGCCGGAGTCCGAAGCGAACAAAAGTGATTTTTGCTTTTGATGCAGCGACGAGTATATTATTTAAAGTCCCAGGCGAAATTATTCCCCCTGGAAAGTTGATGATAACAGTTTGATCCATACTATGTTTTAATCAGCCCAAATTCGGCTACTGCTTTTGGAAAATTTTGATTTTCATGCCCCGGACGGCAGAGTTTTAAAAGGGCAAATCGCTGGATATTAGTCAAGCTTTGCCATTGGTTAAGGGAGATTTCGAGCTGTAATTCTTCTGTTTTTTCTTTCAGAATATATGGAAGTTCATTCAGGTTTTGCCATGCGGGGTATTGTTCTATAACCAATTCTGTAGCTTCTTTTCCTGTATGCTTTATAATTAGTTCGCGAAGATTATTTCGGTAATGATTGATTTCTGTTTTCGAAGAGGTGGGTAGTAACGCCAATTCAATCCTTTCTGATGAATAAAATCTTCCCCATTCCGAAAGTTTCAGCTTGATGCCAGCCAGATCCATTTTAAAACGAACCGACATCGGAATGCAACGGATATTCTCTTCCATAAAATCTTCTTCAAAGCTGAAATATTCAATCCCACGGAGATTAATAAATTCTGAGGGCGCATGCTTTAATTTCATCATCTTTAAATAAATTTAGTTTGCTAAAACAGTTTCGGGTTTGGTTTTTAAAACATTTACAAAGGAATCGAGAATGGCTTTAACTTCCGGGCGGCAACTTCCGCAACCCATTCCGGCACCGGTAAGCTGACAAAGTTGTAAATGGTCTTTGCAGCCGTCTTTGATCTTGTTAATTAAATTGCCCTCGCCAACATTATTACAGGTGCAAACGGTTTTGCCAAGAACAGGTTCGGCTGTTTTTCCGCTTCTTAAAAGCTGCAGCCTTTTTTCGCTCAGCTCCATTTTGTTTTCTATCAGGTTTCTGAACTCAAGAAACTCATTTTTATCGCCGATTAATATTGCGCCAACCAGCTTATCGTTATGAACGATACACTTTTTGTAATAACGTTTTGCTTTGTCGATAAATGTAATTTCTTCGTATTCAGGGTCGTTTTCAGGTACTTCCGCCAAACCCAAAGAACATAATTCCAGGCTATGCATTTTAAGTATATTCATCAGCAAGCTACCCTGATAAAATTTAGAGATATCGCCACATAAATATCGGGCTACAATTTCTGCCTGTTGTTCCGCTGCTGCGGTAATGCCGTACATCTGACCATAAAGTTCGGCAATTTCGCCGATGGCATAAACATCATTTTCACTTGTTTTCAAGTACTCATCTACAACGACACCTCGTTTACATTCAATACCCGCATCTTTAATCAACTCTGTATTTGGCACGGTTCCAATTGCAATAATCAGCGATTCACAATCCAGGTATAAACCGCTTTTTAAACGAACGCCTGATATTTCCTTTTCTCCAATCACACGGCCAATCTCATCATTATATAAAATTTCGATGCCTTTACTCAGCAGTTCCTCATGCAGCAACTGACTGCCTAAAGCATCAAGCTGTCTGCCCATTAATCTTGAAATTCGCTGAATAACCGTAACTTTTGACCCTTTCTCTGCCAGTGAAGAGGCAAGCTCAATACCTAATAAGCCACCGCCAACAATAACAACTTTGCCATTTGTCATGGTGGCATGTTTTTTAAAGTTATCCGCATCAGTGCGGCTTCTCATGGTAAATATTCCTTTAAGCGGGGGAAGGTCTTTAAGCATAAAAGCCCTGCTGCCTGTTGCCAGGATAAGGATGTCGTAATGATGAATTTCACCTTTACCATCCAGAATAGTTTTATCGTTTTTGTTGATTTTTTCTATTCCTAAGCCGCGGTGAAGTTTAATCCGGTAATCAGATTCCTCACTATCGCTCATTTTAACAAGGTTATGCCAGGGTAGCGTGCCAACAATGTAATCGGGCAGGAGCACACGGTTGTAAAATGGAAAATCTTCTTTGCTGAATATTTCGATATCATCTTCAACATTTAAAGCCCTGTAACTTTTTACAAAACCACAAGCGCCCGCACCGGCGCCTATAACAATAATCTTTTGGCGTGGTTTCTTATACAAGTTTACCTCTACCGCTGTAAATTTAAAATCGGGTTCTTTACTTAGTGGGTCGACAAGGTTATTGGTCACATTGTTAGCCCTGTTAAGGTCACTTTTTAGAATTTTACCCCAGTGCATGGGCATAAAAACAACGCCGGGTTTTATATCTGCTGATAATTTTGCCTTTAACCTCACGTTTCCCCTCAGGCTGGACATCTCCACGACATCATTGTCCTTAATATTTCTTTTTTCCGCATCCGCGGGATGGATTTCCAGAAAAGATTCGCTTATGTGCTGATTCAGTTTGTTTACTTTTCCGGTTTTGCTGCGGGTATGCCATTGGTCTCTGATTCTTCCTGTCGTTAAAATGAGTGGGTGTTCAGGGGTTAATGGCTCCGATTGATTCTGGCTATCAAAAGAAATGATATTTGCTTTTTTGTCTGGCGTGTAAAATTGATGGTTTTCGAACAACCTTTTCGTTCCCGATGATAGCTCACCTTTTGGGTATGGCCATTGGACAGCTCTTTTTTCTTTCAGAATCTGATAATTCAGTCCGCTGATATCGATGTTTGTTCCCTCGGTTAACGCGGCGTGTTCATCGTAAATAGCTGATGAATCCTCAAAGTCAAATCCTTTGTAACCCATTTTTTTTGCAAAGCGACAAATAATTTCTGCATCAGGCAAAGCCTCGCCTGGCGCTTGTAACACTTTACTTAAATAGGAAATATAGCGACCGGCATTGGTCATGGTACCTTCTTTTTCGGCCCAGGCCGCTGCCGGTAAAACCACATCAGCGTATTTTAAAGTTTCTACTTTATTGCTGATGTCCTGAACAACCACAAACTTCGCTTTTTTCAGACCTTCTTCTGCCCGGCGAACATCGGGCAGGCTAATGAGTGGATTGGTGCATAAAATCCAGATGGCTTTAAGCTTTCCGGTATTCAGTTCATCAAACATTTCGGTAGCGGTAAGTCCGGGTTTTGGCTGAATGGTTCCAAGTGGAATCTGCCAGAACTTTTCTACTTCGTTGCGGTGGCTTTCATCCGCTAAATTTCGATGTGCCGGAAGTAAACTACTCAATCCGCCAACTTCTCTGCCACCCATGGCATTTGGCTGCCCGGTAAGGGAAAAAGGACCGCTGCCTGGTTTGCCAATGTTGCCTGTAATTAAATTGAGGTTAATGAGGGAAAGGTTTTTGTTTGTGCCGACGACACTTTGATTAAGCCCCATGGTCCACATCGAAATGAAACCCGTAGCGTTGCCGATAAAAGATGCAGCCAACCGAATATCGCTTTCTTCAATGCCACAAATTTTGGCTGCCCCGGCTACCGAAGTTTCAAAAACCGTAGAGCGGTATTTTTCATAACCATTTGTACTGGCTGAGATAAAATCAACATCAATTTTTCCATCTTCAATTAAACACCTTCCTAAAGCATGGTGTAAGGTTATATCCGTGCCGGGATTAAGTTGTAAATGGACATCTGCCAATGAGCAGGTTTGGGTTTTCCTTGGGTCGCTAACAATGATTTTTAAATCAGGATTACTGGCCTTTGCAGCCTCAACCCTTCGCCATAAAATAGGGTGGCACCAGGCTGGGTTAGCACCGGCAACGAAAATACAGTCCGCAATTTCAATATCATCATAACTAATTGGAACGGTATCTTCGCCCAGACTCATTTTATAACCAACAACCGCACTGCTCATACATAAGCGGCTGTTGGTATCGATATTATTGCTACCGATAAAGCCTTTCATTAATTTATTTACAACATAATATTCTTCGGTCAGGCATTGTCCGCTCGCATAAAAAGCCACGCTGTCAGGACCATATTTCGCTATCAGTGCTTTAAAAACCATTGCAGTTCGTTCAAGTGCCATATCCCAGCTTACCTGTTGCAGTGGCATATTTTTGTTGTAACGCATTGCCGGATAAAGCAGGCGATCGCTCTTGTCGTTTGCTGTATAATGCAGGTTCATGCCCTTGCTGCAAAGCATGCCCTTGTTTACCGGATGGTTTTTATCTCCTTCAACGGTAATTCTTTCCTGATTATCCTTATTAAGCACAATGCCGCAACCCACTCCGCAGTAGCAGCAGGTTGTTGTATTGGTGTTTGCTTTGTTGTGCTCTATATTCAATTAAGATTTTTTGAAGGGTGTAAATGAAATTAATTGCCCGTGGCTAGCGTGAGTTCCTCAACCTTTGCTTTCTTTTGTGCCATTACTGTTCTGAAAATAAAAACAGCAATGCCTATACCCAGGATAATGTAGCCGAGTGATGTGAAAGCTGCGGTATAATCAATCAAATCTTTCTGAACAGTTTTCCCGTTTTCGATAGCTGATTTTGTAAGGTGGCCGGCTTGCGATTTAAACAGGAAAGCAATTAACATGGCGCCAATATTTCCTCCGGCGCCAACAATTCCGGCCACACTACCAACTGCTACAGGATTTATAAAAGGAACAAGACTGTATGTAGCGCCATTAGCCATTTTTAAACTTAGCCCGAAAATGAACATCATGAAAATCGCCATTCCGATATTGCCTGATTTAGCAAACCAGAGCAGGCCAATTCCTTCAATCAAAAGTAGAATGGAAAGTAAAAGTGTTTTGCCATCAAAACCCCATACTTTTCCAATTTTATCGGCCACGATACCACCCATGGGCCTGGCGAAAATATTAATCCATCCAAAAATTCCGGCAACTAAACCTGCTATGGCTATGGTTGCACCAAAGGAATCTGTAAAGAAAATAGGTGCGAAATTATCAACCGTTATCTCTACACCGAAACAGGCGGCATAAGCGATGGTTAAAATCCAGGTACGGTAATCTTTCGCAGCAATTAAGAAGGTGTTCTTGCTGCTTTTAATGGTTTCATCTTCCAGATTTTTAAAATCACCTTGTGGGCTATCCTGCGTATAACGATGGTATAAAAAAGCGCAGACTAAAAGCATTATGCCCGGGAAAATCATCGCGTAACGCCAGCTATCTGCCGAACTGCAAAAACCAAGAGCCGTTAATGCTGATGCGATTAATGGCATAAAAACATTTGCAGCACCGCCTCCGGCATTTCCGAAACCACCTGCAGTAGCATTTGCTGTTCCTTTTATGTTGGATGCAAACATAATTGAGGTATGGAATTGCGTAATTACGAAAGATGCGCCGATAATACCGATGGCTAATCGAAAGAGTAAAAATGAGGTGTAGGATTGGCTGGTTCCGATAAGTAGAACAGGTATTGCGCAAAGCACTAAAAGCCAGGTGTAAATTGACTTGGGCCCAAATTTATCGATTAGCCTTCCGATTAAAAGCCTGGCCAGAATGGTTGCCGAAACAGATGCAATTTGTATGTTTCCTACCTGGTCTTTGGTGAGGTGCAATTGTTCCCTAGCTATTTTCATCAGGGGCGCCATTCCAAACCATGCAAAAAAGCAAAAGAAGAAGGTAAGCCAGGTAATGTGAAAGGTTTTCATTTGAACCCCTTTCAATGAAAATATATTAAGTTTTTCTAAAGGTTTATTTGTTGTTTGAGCTGTCATGAGGATTGGTTTAGATTTTAAAAAGCTGATTCCTGTTAAAATTTGTAGCCTAGTCCTGCACCTACATTCCATTCGCCGTTCTTTACAGCTGTTTTCGCATTATAATAAAATGGCAGCTGAACAGCGAAATGATGAAAGGCGGCGGTTAAGCCAAAACCGAGATTGGGTGTCAGTAAGCTGTTCTTTGTAGCTCCGGACGGTACTTTGTCTTCTTTTATTCTTAAACTCGGAAGTAAACCGGCAGAAATGGAAAAAGGTTTTTTGCTAAACTTAATACTCGGTCCAACGCAATTGAGGTAAGCGCCATGGTCTACATAGCCTGCTACAATTGTTCCATCGAATAAGGTCGCCTTGGTTTGAGCTTTAACCACGAATGAAAGCATGGATATAGCAAGGCAGCTTAAAAAAGCTACATATTTTTTAATTTTCATGATGTTTAGTTTTGGTTTGTCTGCTGGGTTATGGGGCTACATGCTAAGAATTTACGGCGATGTAAACCGTTCCGTCTTCTACTTTTACCGGATAGGTTTTAATCGCACACTCATCTCCACTTAAGCATTCGCCGGTTTTCAAGGAAAAATTCTTTTTATGAAATGGACACGCTACTTTAGGTTCGTCAGTAAGTGTTCCAATCATGCCCCGGCTTAGGGCCATTTGCTTACGATGCGGACATTCATTCTGTGTCGCATACCATTCATTTCTTCTAGTGAAATAAAAGAGCGCAATTTGTTCGTCTCCGTTTTTTACACACACGCCTCCATTCTCTACTGCATCCTCAACACGACAGGCGGCTAACCAATTGTTTTTTGTTTCTGTCATAATATTTTGAGTTTAGGTTTGATAATTTGTTGGTTGATTTTATATTTGGTTAGAAGTATTCCATTCAGGCGTGCGTTTCTGCCCTCTCATTTCTACAAATTCGATTGTTGGGTCTTTTTCTTCTGGCGCGTTAACGAAGTGCGAAAAGCGTTTTCTGATTGCCGGATTTTCAACGGCCTCTTTCCATTCACATTTGTATGTATCCACGAGTTTTTCAATTTCCGATTCCCACTTTGCAGCCATACCAAGGCTATCATTAACCACCACATTCCGCAGGTAGTCTATGCCGCCTTCCATTTTATTCAGCCAGGTGGCCGTACGCGTTAAAGGGTCGGCTGTTCTGATATAGAACATTAGGAACCTGTCGATGTATTTGATACAGGTTTCGCTATCTACATCCGAAGCTAATAACAAAGCGTGCTGCGGTTTGCTACCGCCATTACCACATACATAAAGGTTCCAGCCTTTTTCGGTAGCGATGATTCCAAAATCCTTGCTTTGGGCCTCTGCACATTCACGTATGCAGCCGCTTACGGCAGATTTAAATTTGTGTGGCGCTCTGATTCCACGGTATCTTTCTTCAATCCGGATGGCAAAACTTACGCTGTCATGTAATCCGAATCTGCACCAGGTACTTCCCACACAACTTTTTACGGTTCTTAAGCCTTTGCCATAGGCATGACCGCTTTCAAAACCTGCAGCGATTAACTCTTCCCATATAATTGGCAAATCATTTAAATGGGCGCCGAACATATCAATTCTTTGGCCGCCGGTAATTTTAGTATATAAGTTGTATTTTTTGGCTACTTCGCCAATAACAATAAGTTTTTCGGGGGTAATTTCTCCACCAGCCACACGGGGAACAACAGAATAAGAGCCTCCTTTTTGAATATTGGCCAAAAAGCGGTCATTGCTATCCTGAGCAGTATCATTGCCTTTTTTGAGAATCATCTCATTCCAAAGACTGGCAAGGAGTGAGGAAACTAAAGGTTTGCAGGTTTCGCAACCATCAGATTCGCCTAATTTATCTAACACTTCATCATAACTTTTTAGCTCATGAATGTGAATCAGGTCGTACAATTCCTGGCGGCTGTAGTTGAAGTGTTCACAAATCACATTCCTGACATATTTGCCCTGTGCTTTCAGGGTATGGAGCATTAAATCTTTTACCATTGGTAAACAACCACCGCAACCTGTTCCGGCTTTGGTGCATTTTTTTATGCCATCTAGTGTTTCACAGCCCTGTTCAGTAACAGAATTACAGATATCGCCTTTAGTTACACCTTCGCAACTGCAAATCAGCGCCTCATCGGGCAAACTCGTAATGCCTGCGCCAGCCTGCTCGCCGCCCCGGCTGCCCAGGATTAATTCTTCAGGATTTTCGGGCAATGCGATTCGGTTTACACTGGTTTGCAACAGCATATTATATGCTGTTGCATCGCCAATTAAAATACCTCCTAAAAGGTACTGCCCGTCATTACTAATGTTTATTCTTTTATAAATTCCTTTGTGCTTATTTTCAAAAACTATGGTGCGGCAATCCGGCTCATTGATGAATGGGTCGCCAAAACTTGCAACGTCGATACCAATGAGTTTAAGTTTTGTGCTCATATCAAAGCTTTTGAAAGATTTACTTTGTGCGCAAAGGTTGGATGCCAGTACTTCCGCCATTTCATAACCCGGAGCAATAAGTCCGTAAATCATTTCCTCAAAGAGCGCACATTCACCAATAGCGAAAACACATGGGTCGTTGGTTTGCATCTCGGCATCTACCACAATTCCGCCCCTTGGGCCAACTGTAATTCCGCATTGTCTGGCCAATTCATCTCTGGGCTTAATTCCCGCTGAGATCACGAGCATATCAACTGCCAGTTCGGTATCATCACTAAATTTTAATCCGATGATGTTGTTTTCGCCCGCTATGCTACTCGTGTTTTTATTCAGGAGGATTTGTAAACCAAGATCCGTTAGCATTGATTTCAGCATTTCGCTTCCCGCCATATCAATTTGCCTGGGCATCAATCGCGGCGCAAACTCAATGATACTGGTTTCTTCAATTCCTAAATCTATTAACGCTTTTGCCGCCTCAAGGCCCAATAACCCGCCACCGATAACAGATGCTTTTTTTGCGTTTTTTGAGTATGCTGAAATTAAATCCAAATCTTCGATGGTTCGATACACAAAAACACCTTCTTTCTCTATACCTTTTATATTAGGTACAAATGCTGCCGAACCCGTTGCGAAAACTAAAAAATCATAACTAAACTGTTCACCTGATAAAGTAGAAACGGTTTTGGTGACTCTGTTAACACCGGTTACAGGATTGTTTAAATATAAATCAATCTCTTGCTCCTCATACCAGGATGCTGTGGACATAGAAAGGTCTTCAGCTGTTTTGCCACTAAAATAAGCACTTAAATGAACCCGGTCATATGCTCTCCTGGGTTCTTCTCCGAAAACAATTAATTTAAACGAATCAGATTTAGATTTTAATTTCTCGCAGAATTTGTATCCTACCATTCCATTTCCGATTACAATTATTTTTAATTTATTCATGACGTTAAGTGTTTTGTTAAGAATTGGAGTTTTTTGGATAATTATTGGATTTGAGTGAGCTTTATTTTAATGATTGTGTATATTTTATGATTTTTGATATTCAAATATATGTATTTGTTTAATTAATTTTATAAAAATATGATTTATGTCATAAAATATTATAATTTTTAATAAATTTTCATCACTTTTATATTTAAATAGCTAAATCATTAAAATTATGGAGTTAAAAAGTGAAGATTTTGGGCTTTTTATAATAGGTGCGGGCCCTGGAGATCCAGAATTATTGACCTTAAAAGCATATAATGTGTTAAAAAGAGCTGAAGTTATACTTTATGATAACTTAAGTAACGCTGAATTGCTGGATATTGCACCTGAAAGATGCAAAATGGTTTATGTAGGTAAAAAACCGTACGAAAACTGCACGCCACAAGAAAGAATTAACGAATTAATCGTTAAATATGCCAAAAGTCATAAAGTTGTTGTTCGTTTAAAGGGCGGCGACCCATTTATTTTTGGCAGAGGATTTGAAGAACTGTTGTATGCAGAGACACATGGAATAACTTCTAAATATATTCCCGGCATCAGCAGTATGCAAGGTTCTGGTTTTATCGATGTTCCCTTAACGCATCGCGGTATCAGTGAAAGCGTATGGATTATCACCGGAACGAAGAAGGATGGCAGCTTATCTAAAGATTTGGCTTGTGCCATGCAAACATCGGCAACAGTAGTTATCTATATGGGAATGAAAAAACTTGCAGAGATATCAACGGCATATAAAATGGCTGGTTTGGGTGATACGCCTGCGGCAATTATACAACATGCCACACTACCACAACAAAGACAGGGTAAGTGTGAGGTAAAAGACCTTCAGGAGATGGCGTTAAGAGAAGGTTTAGCTTTTCCTGCAATTATCATAATAGGGGATGTTGTTAAAGCAAGAGAAATTATGTCCGGACAGCAATATTACCAGAAGATGAAGCCAGTGAGGTTTAGTGCTTAAAATAGGTTAGCTAAAAATTTTTTCTTTTGTAGACTTAATTTTTATTTCTGCTCCAATTTTAATGGAGCCTGAACCCTTGTGAATGAGGTTTTGCCCAAACATTATCTTATTGTTCAACGTTCTGTATTTGGCCAATGTTTTCAAAGGTTCCGGGCTTTTAGTACCGTGCTGCTGGTCAACTGTAACTAAAACGCACCTGGCGCAGGGTTTAACGGCTGAGAATGAAATTTTATCGATTTCGAATTCGCTAATGCCATCTTCAGCATGCGGTTCGCCTCCGGTAAACACAATATTTGGACGAAAGCGATCCATTAAAATTGGTTTTTCGAGTTTCGTATTGAGTTCATCAAGGGATGATTGCCCGATTATCAGACAAGGATAACCATCAGCAAAACTCACAATTTCATCATTGCCGGCATACCTTGAATCTACATTTCTGCGTTCTTGCTCTGGCATCCGCAAGAGCTTTACTTCCATATTCATATAATCGGAAAACCATTTGCTCACCTCCGCATCAACCTCAATGCCTTTGGTCAGGTCATCCCATATTGTAACCGGGATCTGTTCGCCGATTTGTTGGCTAATACCGAAGGAAATTTTTTGCTTTGGATTTTCTTTATGGAAAACAGTAACTACATCATCAGAGATGCTAACCTGCAGCAGAGATAGCAGGGGATATTTCCGTTGGGTAATAAATAAACCCGTATCATCTGTTAAGACCCATCTTCTATCGTACTGCAGGCCTTTTTCTTCAACCAGAGATTCGCTTAAGCTTATTCCTCCAAGAGATTTGATTGGATAAACATAGATGCCTGAAACGACTAACTTACTCATGTGCTAAAGATATCAATGTTTTTGACCTTTATTGATTTTGAACAGATGGAGTACCTGAGGGAATAAAGCATCCATTGTTTCTTCAACGCCATTTTTTGAGCCCGGCAATGTTATCACAAGTGTTTCACCAATGAAACCTGCAACACCTCTTGACAGCATGGCATAGGGCATCCGTTCCTGGCCATAACGTCTTGCTGTTTCCATAATGCCGTCAATTGTTCTATTAAGAAGTGGTGAAATGGCCTCGGGCGTAACATCACGTGGCGACAAGCCAGTACCACCTGTAAAAATTAAAAGCTGATGTTCGCTTCCGGATAATTGCAAAGCCTTACTTTTTATTGATTCAATCTCATCGGGAACGACGTCGTATTTCAGGGTTTCTATCCCTAATTGTTCCAGTCTTGAAATAACAGCCTTTCCTGAGTAGTCTTCACTTTGTTTTTCAAAAACAGAATCCGAGCACACCACAACTGCTGCTTTAAGTTCGGGAAACTGTTTGTTTTTTAAGTCTGATTTCCCACCTGATTTTTCGAGTAACTTAATGTTTCTGATTTCGATACCTTTATCAATGGGTTTCAGCATATCGTACATCGTTAAAGCCGTAACGGAGGCACCATGCATGGCCTCAACTTCTACGCCTGTTTTGTAAATCGTATGTACTTCAACAAGAATATTTATTTCCAATCCGCTGATTTCGAAGGTTATCGAAGTGTATTCAACAGGAAGTGGATGGCAGTCAGGAATTACATCACTTGTTCTTTTCACTCCAAATAAACCTGCCGCCCTTGCAAATTCAAAAACATCGCCTTTGGGCACTTTTCTTTGCACTACGGCATCAATCGTTTCCTGTTTGGAAACACATAGTGTTGCGCTGGCAATTGCTTTTCTTAAAGTATTGGATTTCTTTGTAATGTTTACCATGTTAACTGTTTTCTTTCCACTGATGTGTTTCGTCAGTAAATATTTCCTTTCCCCAAATCGGGAGTTCTGCTTTTATTCTTTCTACCAATTCATTGCAGGCTTCAATGGCAGGTTTTCTGTGTTTTGAAGATGTGAATACAAAAAGGCAAATTTCACCTGCTTTGATGTCACCCAGACTGTGATGAACATGCAGGCAACTAAGCGGGTATTTAGAAAAAATAGCCTCCCTTATTTCATGCATCTTGGTCAATGCCAATTCTTCAAAGGCGGTATATTCAACTGCAGAAACCAATTTGCCGTCTACCTCATCTTTCCGTACCTGGCCTAAAAAAATACTGTGACCGCCGATACTTGTTTTTGGGCTGTGGTTACTGATGCTTTTTGCAATAAACTCAGGTGCGATTGATCCGGTTACAAATATGTTTTTGATTTTTTTTTCACTCATGCTGTTTTGTTAAAAAATGGCGGCGCCATTTGGAAATTCCGCCTTTAAGGCTATATATGTTTTTTGTTTCGCCATATTTCTGATGCAAGGTTTCGGCTGCGGCTACACTTCTTATTCCATGCTGGCAAATTAATATAATGTTTTGTTGTTCAATTTCAGATGATGCAAAGCCTGCAAATTCTGCCATTGGTATTTGTTTGTAAATATTGGAATCCAATTGAGGAAATTCATGCCGCTCACGAACATCGATAATGACTGTTGATGGATGATTACGCAACTCGTTCATTTGCTGCAGATTAATTTCCATGTAACTTTGGCTCGTGTTTTCTTTGTAATGATTCATGAAATCTGCTTTGGAATCCAATTGCTTGTATTCATCAGATGGAGATATATTAATTTCATATTGTTCCTGGGTCAGCAGGTTATAATGGAGCAGTTTGTTTATCAGAGGCTTCCCGATTCCGGCAATCAATTTAATGATTTCGCCCGCTGCCATTGTTCCGATAATCCCCGGCACAACACCTAAAACACCATTTTCAGAACAGTTTGGGATTTCTCCGGTCGCTGGCGAAACAGGAAATAAATCACGGTAATTGGTTTTTATTCCACTTTCATCTTCTACATTGAAAACAGCCAGCTGACCTTCAAAGCCTGAAACGGCTGCAAAAATCAGGGGCTTTTTAAGCAGTGTACAAGCATCGTTAATCAGGTATCTGGATTCGAAATTATCGGTCCCATCAAATATAAAGTCATAGTGGCTGATGATTTCGAGTATATTTTGTTTATCAATTGAAACAGGATGAAGGATGATTTTAACTTCCGGATTCAATTGTTTAAGGCGTTTCGCTGCGACTTCAACTTTCAATAAGCCTAAATCTGATGATCCAAACAAAACCTGCCGCTGTAAGTTCGAAATCTCGACAACATCATGGTCTGCAATGCCTATTAAGCCAACACCCGCGGCAACCAGATATTGCAAGGCAGGACAGCCTAAACCGCCGGCTCCGATAACCAGAATTTTCGCCATAGTAAGACGTTCTTGCCCCTCCATGCCAAAACCCTTTAAGATGATTTGCCTTTGATATCGTTCCGTATTCATTTTATCCTCCGGAAAATGGCGGCATTATGGCAATGCTGTCTCTGTTTTTAATCTCGCTGTTTTGCTGAACCAGGTTTTTATTCAATGCTAATTTATATTTGATATCAGCGAGACCAGGGAAATTTTTTTCCAGGTGTTTTTTCAAATCATCCGTAGTTTCAATTCCTTCAATTTCAAGAATTTGATTGCTGATGAAGTCTGAAATCTTTCCAAAACTGATTAATTCTATTTGCATTTTTTGATCTAAAATCTAAATTAAAATTACATTTACAATTTTGCCTGTAGTAAAATTTTCATCTTCTTCATTTAATTGAATCAGGCAATTTGCCTGCGCAAAAGAACTCAAACGGTAAGATTCCTGGGCACCTAGTGGTGTTGCTTTTCCATCTTTATAATTGCCTTTTAAAAAATGTGTCAGACCTTTAGGTTTGGTATAGTTGTGCGTTAGTTCGGCACTAATTTCCAATATACTGTTTTGCTTATTCGACAGCATTTTAACCGCTGGAACAACATAATTATAGTAGCAATTGAGTACTGACGACGGATTTCCCGGCAAGCCAAAAATAACTTTATCCTTTTGTTTTCCAAAAAATAAAGGTTTTCCTGGTTTCTGTTTCACCTTGTGGAAAATTTGCTTTACACCGCAATCTCCAGCAGCCTTGATTACAAAATCATAATCGCCCACACTAACACCGCCAGTTAACAATACAACATCATTATTTTCGAGTGCTGACTTTAATACTTCAGTAAGTATTTCCAAAGTATCTTCCGCTTTTAAAATTTCTATGTCGTGAATACCTTCTTTTTTTAGCGCTGCTGAAAGCGAATAGGAGTTTGATTCGTAAACCTGACCGAAGTTTAGCGGCAAGCCGGGCTGTTGCAACTCATTTCCCGTAAGGATAATTGCAACCCTAGGCATGGGATAAACCTCAACCTCGCTGATTCCAATTCCCGCCAGAAAAGCCATTGCAGCAGGTGTAAGTAAATCTCCTTTTTGCATGGCCAGTTCACCTGAACGAATTTCTGAACCCACCTTCCGAACGTTGGAACCTGAAATCAATTTGTCGTCGCTGAAACTTATTTGATTTCCATTTTTGATGGTTCGTTCCTGCATTACAACGGTATCTGCGCCTTCAGGAAGTGGCGCACCCGTAAATATTCTGCTGGTCTGACCATTTTTCAATATAAACTGATTTGCAGTTCCGGCCGCCATTTCTCCAACTAAATCAAGTTCCTTGTCCTTGTCATCGAAAATAATGGCGTAGCCATCCATAGAAGATTGGCGAAAAGCCGGGATATCGTAAGCACCGGATACATCCTGAGCAAGAATGTGTTCTGAAGATGCCTCCAGCGGCTTCAACCTGGATTTCAAAGGTGAAATATTTTCACTTATCAGTTTTTTGGCTTCCTCAACACCAATCATTTTTTATCCTCCAATGGTAATCATGCTCCTGTTTTTGATGGCATCTGCATCAATGTTTTCGAAGTTGGTTAGAAGCTGTCCGCCCAGTTCTTTTTTCTTGCTCCAGATCGAAGCCTTTATCAGCGGAAGTACGTCTTCATTATTTCTGAGTGCGGTTAGTAAATCAGTTTCACCATCAGAAAACAGGCAGTTTTTTATTTTGCCATCTGCGGTTAACCGCATTCGGTTGCAGGTGCTGCAGAACGGGGCCGTCATGGTGCTGATGATGGCAAACGAACCTTCGTGTCCGGGAATCATAAAGCTTTTCGCTGTATCGTTAGGCGCCGATTTTACAGGCAAAACCACAAAATATTTTTCTACCACAGCCAATATTTCTTCAAGAGAAAACATTTTATTGCTGGTCCATTTGTTGCCGGCAAAAGGCATAAATTCGATAAACCTGATTTGAACTGGATTGTGTTTTGTCCAATCGATAAAATCTTTTATTTCACCATCGTTAAGTCCTTTCATCACCACCATATTTATTTTTACAGCAATCTTGTGCTGCAATAATAATTCGATGTTGCTTCTTATCTGATGAAAAACATCCCGCCTGGTAATCATGAAGAATTTCTCTGGCTGTAAAGTATCCAGGCTGATGTTGACAGATTTAATTCCGGCTTCAATTAAAACAGGCAGCATTTCTGCAATTCTTGTTCCGTTGGTTGTAATAACCAGTTCAACGGGAAGTTTGCCGAGGGCTAAAATAATTTCTGCTGCATCTTTACGAACCAATGGTTCGCCGCCGGTCAAACGGATTTTCTTTACACCCTGTTCCACAAAAGTGCTTGCCAGAGCCAAAACCTCGTTAGGTTGCATCAATCTGGATGCCGGAGTAAAATCGTAGTCCTCTTCGGGCATGCAATAAAAGCAACGGAAATTGCAATTATCGGTTAATGATATTCGCAAATAATCATGCACTCTTCCAAACGAATCCGCTATCATTAATTGTTTATTAAATTATTATAGTCTGTTTCTGTGTCGATATCAATATGTCCCAATTCAAAAGGGATAGTTGTAGTGTCTTCAACATATTGTTTTATTAAACTTTTAGCACCTTTCGCACCATTCAAGGTTAGTAATTCTTCGAAATACTTTTTATTGAACAATGCAGGCGTGCCTGTTGTTTGCGCATAAGCTGAAGCCACAATATTTTTTTGCGACTTTTCCTGTTTGCTTCGTAGTTCTTCAAATATTTCCCATGAAATATGAGCCTGGTCGGCTACTGTTATAATTACATCCTCAATTTTCGGATTGTTCTCCAGCGCTACTTTCAATCCCAAAGAAATACTTGATGACATCCCGTTTTCCCAATCTTTATTAACGCTGTAAATCACATCCGGATTTGCTGACGCTTGCTGTATTTCTACTGCATAGGCGCCGAGTACAACAACTACCGGCCTGAATATTGTTTTCAGCGATTCTATTATCACTATATTCAACAAAGTTTGTCCGTTAAATTTTAGCAACTGCTTTGGTCTTCCCATTCTGCTTGAATCGCCTGCAGCTAAGATAACAATTGCTGTACTCATTAATTCCGCTTTAAATCGTAAAAATGTATCGGATTTTTCTTTTCCTTTAGCATGCCTGCTGATGCACCTGAAAACACAGCCTTAATTTCAGCGATGATGGATACAGCAATTTCTTCGGCAGTTTCTGCGCCAATGTCTAAACCAATCGGGCCATGAATTCGATATTCCTGGTCAGTTTTATTGAGTTCTTCCAGCATTCTGATTAATTTCTTTTTCGGTCCAAGGCTGCCAATGTAAGGTGCGTTTGTATCTAAAAGCAGGTTTAAAAGTGCCGCATCATAGTTGTAATTGTGTGTCATGAGCACGAAAGCAGTCTGGCCGTCAATTTCAATCTTTGAAAGAAGCTGGTCGGGTTTTGCAATTAAAACCTGCCTGGCATTTGGAAACCTTTGAAATGAACAATGCGTCTGACGTCCATCGGCTACAATAACTTCCCAGCCTAAAATATGAGCCATTTCAGCTAATGGTTGTGCATCGTTCCCGGCGCCGGCGATAATCAGTTGAACAGGAGGGGTGATAAATTCGAGAAAAGCTTCGAAATCATCTTCTCCTAGAGTATAATTCTCGAATCTGGATAGCTTTAATTTCAGTACATCGAAAGCATCATTTTTAACTGATCCTGAAATTTCATCTGTAATTTTTTCAAGCCATTCCTGCTCCCGGAATAGCATTACTGTGCCTGGCTGCTTTTTGTTTTCAAGCGAGAATAAAGTTGCGATTACACAATTTTCTCTTTTCGCATTTGCTGATTTTAACATTTCAATCGGGTTAAACTCATCTTCCTCGAAAATGGGTTCGAAAAGAATATAAACGATGCCGTTACAACCCAATTGAACGCCAAACTTGGCATCATCTTCATCCGTTGTATCGTAGGTTACGAGTTTGTTTTCCCCTTGATGGATTGCCGAAAGCGCTTTACGAAGTGCGTCGCCCTCCAGACAGCCACCGCTAATGGCACCGGTTAACATACCGTCATCAGTTACGAGCATTCGGGCGCCAGGCCTCCGGTAAGAAGATCCTTCTACTTTAACCACGGTTGCCAGTGCTGCTTTGCGATTTTCTTTAAGGGCGCTATTATAGGCGCCAATGATGTCGGCTATTTCTTTCATAGGATGTTAAAAGCCGGGACTAAAGCCCCGGATAAAATTAACTTAAATTTTTCCATATCAAAGGGTTTTTCTGGCGCAGGGAAATTGCTTTAAAACATTTGCAAAAATTATTAGCCACGGAAACACGGAAATCACGGAGGAAATCAAAGTTTTTCGTGCTTCCGTGGCAAACATAATGCTTAGGCATGCGCAAAAAGAAGAAGAATTATCAGAGAAAAGTTAAAAGCGGTTTGCCTGTTTTCTAGAGCGTTTAGGAAAATAAAAAGATTAAATTCATTAATTTTATCGCTTATGATTAGTATAAAGTCTTTTTGTGCCGGTGTATTTCTATTAATTTTACTGACAATTAATTTTAATTTATCAGCTCAAAAACTGCGTATTGCTGTCGCCGCTAATGCACATGGTCTTATCAAAAAGTTGCAGTCCGATTTTAAGAAACGAACTGGCATTGAAACTGAAGCCGTCATTGGTGCGTCGGGTAAACTTACTAGTCAAATTATCAATGGCGCACCTTATGAGGTGTTTTTATCAGCAGATACTGCGTTTCCACACAGGCTTTTTAATGATGGATTCGGATTGGCGAAACCTAAGGTTTATGCTTTAGGCAGTTTAATTGTTTGTGGTTCTGCCATTGCAGATTTAAAGAACTGGCCGGCTTTGTTGAGCTCAGGACAGGTTAGTAAGGTTGCAATTTCAAATCCAAAAACTGCGCCCTACGGCAAGGCAGCCGAGGAAAGCTTAAAGTTTTATAAACTGGATAAAAAACTTAAAAATAAGCTGGTCTACGGAGAAAGTATCGCTCAGGTAAATACCTATATTCAAACAGGTGTTGTTGATTTGGGTTTTACAACTGAATCCTTCCTATACGAAAAAAGCGATAAAACAAAATTGAAATGGGCAAGGGTGGAGGAAAAAAGTTATGGAAAAATTGAACAGGCTGTGATCCTACTTTCCTACGCTAAAAAATCTGGAAATGGTAATGCTCAAAAATTTTATGATTATCTTTCTTCATCATATGCAAGAAAAATTATAGCAAGTAATGGTTATCATCTTCCTAAATAAATATTATAAGTAAAATGGACATGGAACCGATTTGGTTGAGTATAAAACTGGCCATCATTACAACAATTTTACTTCTGTTTATTGGAATACCAATAGCCTACTGGTTATCGCGAAAACAAAACATTATAAAGCTGGTTATTGAAGGATTGATTACGATGCCACTGGTATTGCCTCCATCTGTACTTGGGTTTTATTTGCTCCTTGCTTTCAGTCCCAAAAATGCATTTGGGATTTGGCTGCACCGTAATTTTGATTTACAACTGGTGTTTTCTTTTAAAGGTCTTGTAATTGCATCCATTATTTATAGCCTTCCATTTATGATTAGCCCCATAAAAGCAGCGTTTGCTCATCTACCCCAATCTATATCGCAGGCCTCCTATTTAATGGGAAAATCAAAAATTCAGACTTTTTTTTACGTGCTCTTGCCGAACATTAAACCTTCTATTCTTACGGCTGCGGTACTCACCTTCGCACATACGCTCGGTGAGTTTGGCGTTGTTTTGATGATAGGTGGAAATATCCCTGGGGAAACCAGGGTTGCCTCGGTAGCTATTTATGATGCCGTGGAGACGATGGATTACAATTCTGCAAATTCCTACGCACTTATTTTATTTGCGATAACTTTTATTATTGTAATAGGCGTTTTCGTAGTAAACAGAAATGCTGTAAAAAGTCCATTCGAATGATAAAGATTGATATCATTAAGCGCATCGGCGGCAGATATGGAAATTTTGAACTTAAAGTTAATACCGCTTTCCATTCCAATTCTATTACACGAATAGCTGGTCCTTCGGGAATCGGAAAAACGACTTTACTCAAAATACTTGCAGGACTCATCCTACCAGATGCCGGAACCATCACCGTCGACGATAAGGTGTGGTTTGATAAAGAAGAAAAAATTTCGAAAGAGGTTCAGGAACGTCAAATTGGTTTTGTTTTCCAAGACTATGCTTTGTTCCCGAATATGACGGTTAAAGCGCATCTCAAATATGGCACAGATGACCTGGCTTATATTAACAGGCTGCTGGAATTTGGTGAAATGGCGCATTTGGAAAACAGGCTTCCCAAACAACTTTCAGGCGGACAGCAACAACGCCTCGCCATACTCCGGGCATTATCTACAAAACCTAAGCTGCTCTTATTAGACGAGCCATTTGCCGCACTTGATGCTGAATTAAAATTGAGGTTTATAAATAAACTCATACCCTTGCTGGCGGAGCAAAAAACCACGGTAATCTTCGCCAGCCATCACGATAATGAATTTGGTGAGCATAGTGGTTATGTATTTAACTTTAAAAGCTACGGAAATTAAAATAATGGATTATATCTTCCTGGTTTTATCATCGACAATTGATACCAGACACCAATCATATCTTTTGTAGTTCAACCACTTGTTAACGGGCATCTGGGTTAACGGACATGCAGTGCCTGAACCTATGCTTACCCTGGGGTTATCTTTTGCTTACCTAAAAAGACAACCTTAAATGAATTATCAAATCAAACTTTTATGCTATGCAATAGGCTTAAAACATAGAGCTGTCGGGTAACCAAACCATTTTTGATAATATTGGTTAGAAAAATATGAATATATCGCTCCTAACGATCGTAAAAAACCGCAAATCTGCCATACTTAATATGATAAGCGGACTGTGCAATGGCACAAGTTTGCCTGCTGAACTCGTGATTGTACACATGAATGAGGATAAATACGGATTGTCCGGCTTGCCTTTTCCCGTTAAAGAATATACATTGTCTTCAATCGACTTACTGCCACTGGCCCATGCCAGAAATTTTGCCGTACGAAAGGCTTCTTTTGATACTATGATATTCCTGGATGCGGACTGTATTCCATCAGTCAATTTTATTGAGGCTTATGATAAGATACTGAATGAAGAAAACATCCTGATTTCAGGACGGGTAAAATATTTAACAAAAACCGTTATGAAGGCACCCGATTTACTCCAGGTAATGTCTCAGGTTAGTATTCCTGATCCCGTACGCGGTGAGCTAGATCAATATCCCTATCAATTGTTCTGGTCATTAAATTTCGGTTGCTCAAAGGCTACTTATTCAAAAATCGGCGGTTTTGATGAAGGTTTTTCCGGCTATGGCGCAGAGGATACAGATTTTGCTTTTTCAGCAAATAAAAACGGAGTTGATTTCATAACAATTGATGCATTTGCGTACCATCAGTACCATCCAAGTTATGACCCGCCCATAAATCATATTGAACCTATTGTTAAAAATGCAACGCGTTTCAAAGCTAAATGGGGGCTATGGCCAATGGAGGGCTGGCTGAAAAAATTTTGTGAAATGGGATATACCAGGTTTATTAACGGGCAGATAAACCTATTGAAGTTACCGACACCCGACGAAATATCCGCTGTTTTAAAGCATAGCTGAGTTTTTAAATAACTCATGATAGGTTTGTATCAAATAATTGGCTGCCTCAGTCGCCGCATTATCTGATGCGATTGATGTCCAGTCAGGGTTTTGTTTACTGGTATATTGAAACAATTCATTCCAATTAACTTTGAACAGGCTTTCGGGATTAATAATGTATGCGAGGTTAAGCTGCTTTAGAATTCCCGCTTTAATCGATTGTTCATCAAAAGGCCGTTGTTCGGGTATCGCTATAAATCTTTTATTTAAAGCGGCTAGTTCCATAACCGTATTGTGGCCGGCATTCCCGATAACAATGGTGCAATTTGCCAGTATATGCTTTGGGTCTTCTATATTCCCAAGGTAGGTCACGTTTTCTTGTTTGTTGGTAGACGATGTCAGGCCTCCCATTATTTGAAAATGCCATTCCGGGCAAGAGCGGGCAATATGTTCAATTAAAGCGGTAGTAATACTTGTACCACCCTTACCGGTAATTATTGCGATTAGTTTTTTGTCGGGGCTGGACACATCATGCTGTAACTCAAAACGAGAGATTCCGCCGGCAAAAAAGGTTTTCTTTAACACCCATGGTAAGTCGTTATCTTTCATTATTTCCGGATAAGGCGCCAATATGCCGATAGCATTATGATAAGCATGCAAATGTGGTAAGTCTTTTCGGTATCCATGTTGCTTTATCACGATAAAAGGTACCCCCGCTATTGCTGCAAGCATGGCAACCTCTACCGAAACATCGATCACCAATAATAAAGGGAATGTTTCAGCGAAAAAATCTGTCATTAAAGCGATCCTTTTTCGCAGCCCTTCAATATTTAACGGGGCATAATGTATGCCTTCAGGGTCGGAAGGCCTAAAATTTGTATCCGTATTTTCAGGTGTATCCATGGGCAGATTAATCACATTATAGGCTGGCGGAATAATGCCTGCATAATCCGTTAGCCTGCTTCCGATCAGCGTAATATTACTGTGTTGCAAAGCCTTTGCAATTGCCAGGGTACGCATAATGTGACCTGAACCATGGTGATGAACGTAAAAAGCAATGTTAATAGGCCGGGACATTCTTTTGCTGCTCAATTGTATCCATTAATAACATTTCGTATGCATCTACCATGCACTCGACATTAAGTTTTTCTTCTGCATATTTTCTGCAGTTTTCTCTATTCAGCTGTATTGCCTTATTGATACAAACAGCCAATTCAGCGGGATTATTACTATCGGTTAAGCAACCTGTTTGATTATCGAGCAAGTAGGGTAGTGCGCCTTTCGCTATGCCTGCAACCGGCGTCCCGCAAGCCAGGCTTTCGGCAACAACCAATCCAAAAGGTTCTTCCCAGCAAGGTGTGATAACGGAGCATAATGCATTTCCAATCAACAAATTTAGTTCCTCATGAGAACAGTTTCCTAAAAGTTCTACCTGATCATCCAATAGGGATTCCACATAAGTGTGGTAATAGTGATGATCTGCAATACTGCCTGCAACCTTGATTTTGAAACCCGCAATTTTTGCGGCCTGGATGGCAATATGTGTACCCTTATCCGGATGGATACGGCCGAACCAGATTACATATTTACCGGTGGGTTGGTCAATATACCTCCATTTATCAACATCAACACCATTCGTAATCACCTCACAGGCATTTAGGTAAGGTTGCCACGCAATTGCATTCGAGTTGGATACACTGACATACCTGATTTTACCACTTTTTCGCTCATGCGACATTGCCCGTTTTAATTCAAAAATCGGAGGTGTATGCAAAACCGTAACCATCGGGGTATTGATAAGCGTAGCCATGGTTACGGGAACATAGTTTAAGCTATTATTGAATATCACATCATGCCCCTTGCCGTCTATGTCCTGCATAAGTTCCAGATAGGCGTGATGAGTAGAAATAAAATCTTCACTAAGCTCATGTGAACGGAACCTGCTAAAAGTCTCCCGGTCGTAATCAATGTCGCTGATGATGACAGAAACATTTAACGTCGGGTCCGACTGTTCACTGGCATATAACGTCACCTGGTGACCTTTAGCGATTAATCTTTGGGTAATTTCATATGTGAAAGCTTCGAGGCCTCCCATAAAGGGTTTTTTAATTGGATGTTTGAGGTGTGCTATTACGCCAATATTCATAGATAATTATTTATAAACTAAAATCGTCTCTAAGTTTTGTCTTTTTAAAGAAATGCATTATGGAAAAAGATTAAATAATCCTGGTTACCATATTGAATCTGAAAGCCAATGTGTTTAAATTATTGCTTTCCAATAGACAGGATGCAGCTTTTAATAACTGATATGTGATTATCCGGTTCGGGCCAATACCTGCTTGTTAATTAGTTTTTGTATCAGCTTATTTAATCTGCTACGATAATCTTCGCCCAGCCATTTAAGGTAATCTCTGGTCACCTTTGTAAGGCATTTTCCGTACTGTTTGATACGAAAATCTATTTCTTTATCCAGCGATTTGCTTAATTCAAGCGCCCTGCTGATATCTCCTCCGCAATTATCAATGCACATCAGTGCGTGCTGACGAATAGAATCTCTAATGACAATTTTTGACTTTTGTCCTGAATCAATAGCTTTTTGGTATTCATGAGTTACATCAAAAGCGACTTCTAAGCTATTGGGAAAATTGTTTCTCATTTCAGCAGGTATCAAATGATTTTGCTGAACGCTGTGGTGGAGGTTTTCATGATATACTTCCGGATGGTTAAATACGTGGTGCCAGTCCACTTCGCCATCCCAATCACCAAACCTGTCCGTATTGTTGCCCAAATCGACCAATGTAAAAGTCTTCTTCCCGTTGAACCTACGTGCCCCACGGCCCACCATTTGGTGGTATAGTGTTAAAGAGGTTGTTGCTCTGTAAAGTATTACAGACTGGATAGAAGGCTCGTCAAATCCTGTGGTCAATATAGAAACGGATGTCAAAATCGCACCACGTGTTTTTTTGAACCACCTGAGTATTTCTGTGCGCTCGGATGCCGGAGTCTTATTGTCGAGATGACGGATCGGTAGCCCGGCCTTTATGAACTTTTCCTCGACTCGCCTTGAAGCAAATATCCCATTGTTAAAGATGAGTGTTTTCTTTTTAAATGAATAGGTTTTATAGGCATGAATCAGCAGGTCGAGCATTACGTCTGATCCATATAAAGCATCGGAAGAGTTAACCGTGAAATCTCCGGTCAGGCCCGTGAGCAAGGAATTCAGTTCTACTTCATAGCTATTAATCCTTGGCCTGGCAAGGAAGCCCTGCTGGATTAGGGAAGATATGGGTTCGCCAAGGATGAGCTCATTGTAGAACCGTTTCATAGGTAAATTTACATCAGAAGAAAAAGGAGTAGCGGTAACCCCAATTATTGCTGCATTTTCAAATTTGCCCAGCAACTTATGAAATGAATTATGATGTGCCTCATCAACGATGACCAGGCCAACATCTTTAGTGTTGATTAGCCCGTCATCGATTCTATGCTTTAGCGTTTCCACCATGGCCACATAGCACTCAAATTTATCTTTATTGGAGATACTTTTAACTTTAGAATCTACCACTTTGTTAATAACACCACTGTTTTTTAATGCCGTTGTGGTTTGGCGGCAGAGTTCTATACGGTGGGTGAGCACAATCACTTTTTTACCAAAGTCCCTTATAAATTTTTTTGCAATTTCAGAAAAAACAACTGTTTTACCTCCGCCCGTTGGCAACTGGTATAATAACCTGGCCCTCCCGTCTGGATGACCAGAAAGTTTTTGGAATAAGACATCCAGGTCGTGTTTTTGATAATTATAAAGCTTCTTCTTATTGGCAGGTAACGTTTGTTCTATCGGGTTCATCTCCATGTATTGATAACTTAGAAGGCAAACAAAAGTTTGGTGCAGAGGAAAATTTATGGCATTGATAAAAATAAAAAATGCACGGTGTTTAGCAGTGTTTATGCTCTATATTGGCGCGCATTTTTTTTAGAGATAGAACAATATCTTAAGGGGGATTAGCTGATATAGATTGAGTAATTAGCCCAGAATGGGTGGTTAGAATAATATACATTGGTCTTTGCGCTGTTCTTTTGGCTCTCCGGACATATCGAACTGCGAAGATAAGTGTGTTGTAATCCATCGCAAGATGACTATAAATTTACTCCCGAGCGCTCTACGGTTCAGTATATTTACGACCTGCTAAATATGTCCAAAGTCTATCTTATTTCCCTTTTCAACAATTGATTTACAGAAGTCAGGAATTTTTCAAATGGAATGGGTTTAACTAAGAATTTATCTACATGTGCACTAAAAGCTTGCAATGCATGCTCCGGATGACCGGTTATTAAAATGATAAATTCCGTAGTATCTCGCAGCATCTTGGCGACATCCAATCCGGAGATAGACATGTTAATATCCAGAAAGAGAAAGTCTATTTTTTCGAACATTTTTATTTCATTAACCGCCATAACCGGGCTGAGATAGCTTTTAACAAGCGTCAGTTTAGGGGTCATTGAAATATATTCTTTTAAAATATTGATTGAACTGAAATCATCATCAATAATTACGCATCTGTATTGCTTATCCGAATGTTTCATTTATGTTAAACTCGAAGAAGCCCTAAAAGTTTGGTTCACAACTTTTTGGAATATCGTTTAAGCCACAAATATAATTTAAGATATAAATCAAGCAGGAAAGTTCAGGCTTTTGCATCACCGATTTCGACTAGTTTGGGATGACTCAAATTGAGCTATACCGTTTTTTAAACATTCCTGTGCTAATTCAGGAAGAATAATGTTAATTAGTAATTTTTATATAGAGCGTAAATACGGAACCCTTGCCAAGTTCACTTGAAACGGTAATCCTGCCACCCGAAGCCTCCATGATTTCTTTCACCAGGTAAAGTCCTATTCCGGAGCCTTCTCCCGATCCGGATACACGGTGGTACTTATGAAAGATGTTAGCTGTCTCTGATTCCGCAATGCCCATGCCGTTATCCGATACCGTAATCACCATATTATCGTCTTCTTTGTAGGTTTTGATAAGAATTTGCGGAGTCCGGTCCTCCGATCGGTACTTAATGGAGTTGTTTACCAAATTGTATATTGCGCTTCGTAGCTTTCTACGGATAAATACGATTTCTGAAAAACCGATATCCGTTTTAATCTTCACATTAGCTTCTTTAATTTGTGGCGCTAATGTGAGTCTCACGTCTTCCAGAATGTGCTCAAAATCCAGGATTTCTTCAACAGCTTTGTAACGGTGTTCATGTTCACGTGAATCGGTAAGGTCGTGGATGATATGCTGCATTTTTATCAGACTGTTCTCTACCTTTTCCAATAACACGGGAAATCGTTGCATGCCTTTTTCCGGCAATTGCTTTAACATCTCTATCGTTAGACCCAAACTGGTCAGTGGTGTCTTAATATCATGAGAAATCGTGTCTAGCAGAAGCTCATGCTCTGCGATAAGCTTTTCCTGCTCTTTTAAGTCACGTATCCGCATGGTAATCTCTACAAACGTTACAATTACACCATTCGTCTTCTTGCCTTTTAGAACGAGATAGGGAATGATGTTCATTTGATACCATCGGAGGTCGGTGGTTTGGATCTCTTTTTCAAGAACTTCACCAGTATCGATTACATGCTGGATATTCTCCATTATGGTGGGAAAACGAAAATGTTCCCTGATATCAGCCAGCGGCCTGCCTACATCTGTGAGCTTTAGACTGAACTGGCGCATTGCAGGTGGGGTAAATTTTCTTAAAATAAGATGCGCATCAATGAAAAGTTGTGGTATTATCGTATTTCTGAAATAATTCTCCAACTCTTCATTAAGTTCAATGAGCGAGCTTATTTGTTCGTTCTTATTTTGCATGCAAATTTGCCACATGGATCAATCCGCAGAGGCAATGCAAGGTATGCAATATTTTCAGGTATTTTTATACATCCGGAATCTAAATTTCAGGTACTAAAAGCTGCAAGCAATGCTTCAATAGTTCGGTAACCCCTTAAAATGAAAAGGTAAAACAATATGGAATAGACAGGGTTATAAATGAACAATACTAAACCCATCTTTGATCATGGCCAAGCGCATCGTAATAATCGAAGATGATGATAATATCCTCGAACTTCTGGTTTACCTTTTCGAAAATGAAGGCTATCATGTGAGCTCTTTTGCAAAAAGCATGGAAGTAATGGAAATCGCATTACTTTCACCAGACGTGGTTTTGCTGGATATTAATCTTACCGGCTCATCAAAAAGAGGGGATGAAATTTGTGCAGATATCAAGAAGCTACCTGCTGATCAGATATTTCCGGTCGTTCTCCTATCTGCCGAAACGGATTTAGAAACCCTCGCAAGAAATTGTATGGCCGATGGCCATGTTGCAAAGCCATTTGATATTGACAAACTTATATTGAAAGTAGAAAGCGTTCAGACATAGAAGGAATTTCATATAAGATAATCCTTTTTCAAAAATAGGGCGTGGTTGTTGTTTTGATGAAAGCTTTAAACATAGTTTGGTAAGGATGAATGGGTGTTTGCAATCGATACACCAAGGATAACTTAATTATATCTTATCCTTGATCCAAATTGAGAGCGATTTTGGATAATTTCAGGAAATCAATAGCTAATCTGAAAAATTTTATAGGTTAAATACCTTAAATATGGATTTCGTTTCGGAATTATACTGGTTTTAATACAGGAATTTAAAAGCATTTGTTCCCTGCTCATGACTTTTATCATCTTCGGTCAGAAAGGAATAATTTAATAGTTAACCGCCAAAATGCTATCCTGGTAAATAAAGCAGAACCAGCAGTTTCGACCGCTGGTTCTGCATGTCATTTTACAACAAACCGGCTATTCCGTTTGTTGGTGACTTCCATTTCAAAGGGGAAATTTCTCCTTTTATTTCCCTGAGTTTGTACAGTTTTTTTGCCAGGTCCTGATTGCTTTCAGGTTGCTTATACTGTAGGCTTTCATCAATTGCTTTTTCTGCTATGGAGATCCGATCCCTTCGAGCACTGCTTTTCTCTTGTTCCATATCTATTATTATTTTATTGAAAAAACGAAGCGAAAAAAAAATGGTTTAGTTTTTTTATTTTCAGGTAGTTACTTGCTGATTTGTAGCATGTATGCGTATTTACCGTAGGCTAACCTTATTTAAGACTGGGGATATGTAGCGGCAGACGAAGGAATTATCATAGAACTAAAAAGTTCTTAAGATGAAAAAGTCTCGCATTACCTGGCATTTTAATGTATTAACCTGGTCACCTTGTCTTGAAGTGCGTTGTAATTAAAGGGTTTAAAAATAATATCGTCTGCCAGATTAGGTATTTTTGAGGCCTGTGATTCAAGCATTGCGGTAATCAGCAAAACCGGAATATGTTTTGTCTGACGATCAATTTTCAATTCGTTGCATAACTCACGCCCATCTCCTTTGTCAAGTAAAATATCCATTACAATAAGGTCTGGCTTAAAGCTATTTATGGTTTCTTTCAAGGCATCTGACTGATTGATGCTGGTTACAAGGAAGTCCTGATCTTCCAGGACTGTTTTGATTGCATCAGCATTGCTGAAATCATCATCGAGAACAAGAATTTTCGACATTTTCATTAATTTAAACTACTAAGCTCAATTTTAGATAAATGAATTTAGCAAATCTATTCGTATTTGAATTCATTTTACTTGTAAAAAGGTAGTTTAAATCAATGATTACGTATTTTCCGTAACCTTAATTATTTAAGATGCCTGTGCAATGAAGAAAATTACTTTCTGTTGGTGCTATATTTAAATAGTATAATGTCTTTTTTGATGAGTTCTAATTCCCGGGTTTATGATTTTCATATCTGTTTTCATCATCCTCATCTTCATGCACAATTAGGGATTCAGGAGCAGCTGCAGGAGGATTGGAGCCAGTACCTGTAATTTTCGGAGTGCTTTTTAGTTCATCAGCTCCTGTTGTACTGCTTACATCCGTATTGCCTAAGGCCTTTTGGTTTTGTTTTTCCTGCGCATCATCGGTATCAGCGCTATTGTTATTTTTTTGTGCCATAATTATTTATACATTATATCTTAGATGGACATAAAATTTCAATAATTTATCTGTCTTCTATTCTGACTCTTTAGTTAATTAACAACTGCGTATTTTTTTAGTTTTAACTTAATAAAGATAATCCATCCGTTATGAACGCATGATAACATTTGCATTTCCTCCACTTGCCTGACAACCCGGGATGTGTTTATAAATTTATGAAGTGCTTTCAATTCACATCACTAAAACCTTAAGCTAAACAGGTTGTTATATTTTAAAAGATATAAGACTATGGAAACTAAAAATGAAAAAAACGAAAATCTTGGCGATCCGCAAGCAGAAAATAGTGCTGAACGAACCAATATGCCCGATAACCAAGTGCCAAGGTATCGCAGTAATGACAATAATGAAATTAATAAAGTAAAAAGCGATGCCGGTTTTTTGAGTCGTGAAGTGGGAGAGGGTGATTTTGGCTCGGAGGAAGCCAGGGCAGACCCAGATAAAGGCAATGACGGTCATGCAGGAAACATGCCTAATACTGTAAAGAAAAACTAGAACATTGGTGGTTTTATCCCGGCTCAGATATAAATTTTGAAGCAAATCACGCACCTATGCGTTAAATACGTAGGCGTTATGATAAATACCTGTTTTATCATGGAATCATTAAACCCTAAAACTTTTTTAATCGAAAGACCATTCTTTAAGGGTAAACTCTTAATTAAAAAACGATGAAAAAGTACCTTTTTTTAGCAAGTATGCTTGTATCCATTGCAGTGGCTTGTAATTCAAACTCTAAATCCGGCAGTGCGGATTCAACAGGATCTGATACAAGTATGAGTTCCATGAGTGCTACCGAACCAATGCAGGATTCTACTATGCAGGATACAACAATGGCTGATAGCAGTAAAAGAGATAGCCTGAACACACCTGGTTCAGGTAGATAATGGTATGCCTATGCTTTTATAGGAATATCTAAGGTTTAATAAGCCCAACTGCGGTTTAAGCTGGTTGTAAGAACAGGCCGCAGTTGTTGCTAGTCTTAGCATATCAATTATTCATGACGCTTAAAATGTTTTGAGATGAAATTGCTGTTCTGTTTTTTATTTGCAATAGTCTTTTCCACTTTTGCATTCAGTCAGGTACCAACGGGAACCCGGCAAAGAAGTACTGATGATACGCTGATTAAAAAGCCGGTTCCAAAGCCAGTCAAGTACAATCCTAAATCCAATAAATGGCCAAAGCAGGATAGCTTAAAAAACAAGCCATCAAAAAATGATTCCGCTAAACGAAAACCTCCAGAGAAAACCAGGCTAAAGCAAAACAATAACAAAGTTTTTAGAAATGAAACTTAAGTATTTTAATAAATACCTGTTAATTCATAGATTATTCCTTTTCATTTCCCTAAGTTTAGTCTGCTGCAAACAAAGGGCTAAAGATTTTTCAGCAGCAGTTCCGGATAAGTGGTACCGCAATAGCATTTTCTATAACCTTGATGTCGATGTCTTTAAAGATAGCGATGGCGATGGGATAGGTGATTTTAAAGGGCTAAGCGAGAAACTTCCTTACCTGGATTCGTTGGGAATTAATGTAATATGGCTTTCGCCATTTCAGCCTACTCCTGATAGAGATGATGGTTATGATGTAACTGATTATTATGGAATCGATCCAAGGTTAGGTACCATGGCCGATTTTGATAACTTTATAGCTGAAGCTAAGAAACATAAATTGAAAATCGTGATGGATATGGTGCTTAACCATACGTCTATAGATCATCCCTGGTATAAAAAAGCACGATCCGACAGCAGTAGAAAATACCGTTCAAGATATGTATGGTCAGCAACCAAACCCAAAGATTTTGATAAAGGAATGGTATTTGAAGGTTTTCAAACACAATCCTGGTCCTATGATGAAATAGCAAAGCAATATTACTTCCATCGGTTTTATGATTTTCAACCTGATCTGAATTATCAGAATAAGGAGGTGCAGGAGGAAGCCATTAAGATTTTGCAATTCTGGTCTGCAAAGGGAATAAATGGTTTCAGGCTTGATGCGGTTCCTTTCATTATCGATGTGCCGGAATCTGGAGCGGCAGACCCCGCAAAGATGTTTGGTGTACTGGATTCCATCGTAAGAGGTGCAAAATTGATTGATAAAGAAACATTGCTTTTGGGTGAAGCTAATGTAAGCCCGGAAGAAAATACCGACTACTTCGGTAAAAATGGCGACCGTTTACAAATGATGTTCAATTTTTATGTGAATCAGTATCTGTTTTATTCCATGGCCGAAGGAAAAACAACAACGCTTATCACTGCGTTGAATGAAACCAGGCAAAAACCAAAAACTTCGCAGTGGGCTTATTTTCTACGTAACCATGATGAGATTGATTTAGGAAGGCTGAAGAAATCCCAGCGCAATAAAGTCTATGAAAAATTTGGCCCCGAACCAAATATGCAGCTGTACAATCGTGGGATCAGGCGTCGTTTAGCAACAATGCTTAACAATCCCGAACAATTAAAAATGGCATACAGTGTCCTGTATGCATTGCCAGGTGCGGCCGTTATACGGTATGGAGAAGAAATTGGAATGGGCGATGATTTGACATTGCAGGAAAGGCTGTCCGTTCGTACGCCCATGCAATGGGACAATAAGAACAATGCAGGATTCAGCATGGCAAAGCAAACTGTAAGACCGGTGATATCGATGGGTGATTATGCATACCATCAAGTTAATGTTGCTTCAGAACTGAAGGATAGGAAATCTTTACTGAATTTTATAAAATCCTTAATAAGAATAAGAAAATCCTTGCCTGAAATTGGCACATCAGACTGGGAGGTGTTAAATTTAAGAAACGACGCCGTTTTTGCCATCCGATACAAATCCCACTCGGGACAAATTACTATTGTTCATAATTTCAGTGCTAAAGCTATTGAAGTAGAAATTCCCCTAACAGGTAAGGAAGAGGTTCTTGTTGGTGAACAGCGATTAGAGGCAAAAGGAAAATTGAAATTAAAAGCTTATGAAAGACTCTGGCTTAAAGGTTGATGCACGCTGATTTTTAAGCAACTCTACTAAAGGGTTTACTAAAATATTTAGTTTTTTAAGGGTTGATTATTATTAATTTAATTAATTAAGAATCAAAATGTTAGATAATTTCTTAATGATAAATCCAACAAATCTATTTTAATATTTGTAATACTAATATTTTTAGTATTATTTTGTAGTTTAAAGATTGGAATTGTATGGATATGAAATTAAGACAAAAATTGACCCGGAGGCACGCAAAGGAATTACTTTCTCAGCAGGAGGGTGTGATTTATAAGTCACAATTTTTACCTGCATCCCACGCCTCTGGCAAAAGGCCATCTTTATTAATACAGCCCGCAGATTACATCAGGCTTCACCACAACAGGATTTTAAATGAAGATTTTGTTTATAAACCACGTACTGATGCCATGAGTTCAGGTTTTCAGCTTTCGTTGAATGGTTTATCAATTCGCAATTTATGATCTGATGACAAATGGAAAGCAAGAAAGACATCATACAAAAACTTAGGCAAAACATTTTGCAAATGGAGGGTTACCGCCCGCCGCTTGCCGGTTTGCACAATTTGATTGGCCTTGGTCCTGTGGAGTCCGCTTTTCCAAACGGTATTTTTCCGGTTGCTGCGTTACATGAGTTTATTTGCAATTCTGCTGAACAGGCTGCTGCTGGTGGAGGATTGGTAACTGGCATTTTATCCTCACTGATGAAGCAGGATGGAATCTGTGTTTGGATTAGTAAAGCAAAACCCCTGTTTGCCCCGGCAATGACGGTATTCGGTATAGAACCGCACCGGGTGGTTTTTATAAGCCTGAGTAAAGATGAAGATGCCCTTTGGGTGATGGAGGAAGCCTTGAAATGTTCGGGATTAACTGCAGTTGTCTGTGAGGTGCAGGAACTTAATTTTAAGCAGTCGCAGCGTTTACAGCTTACTGTTGAGCAAAGCCGGGTAACTTGTTTTGTGCTGCGAAATGCCACTGCTAAGCTGAGTGCGACAGCTTGCACAGCGCGCTGGCAGGTAAAACCAATGCCAAGTGCGGATCTGAATGGCTTGCCAGGTTTAGGCTTTTTCCGCTGGCAGGTAAATTTATTAAAAGTACGCAACGGTAAACCAGGTAGCTGGGTATTGGAATGGAATAACGGCAGGTTCATGCCTGTTGAACACCTTGTTCTGGAAGAAAAAAGAAAGGCAGGGTGATCAATGCAGAAAAGGTATATGGCCATATGGTTCCGGCATTTGCTGACGGATGGGCTGGCACTTCGCCGGCCTGATTTGAAGGGATTACCTTTTGTGCTCGCGGCGACAGTCAAGAACAAAATGATCGTTACAGCTTCCAGTGCAGCAGCCGAACAACAAGGTGTTTTTACTGGTATGGCAGCAGCAGACGCCCGGGCTGCGGTAGCAGAACTACTGGTAATTAATGATACCCCCGGGAAATCAGCGAAATTATTAAGGCTTTTAGGTTTATGGTGTATCCGTTATACGCCTGTGGTTGCAATTGATTTGCCCGATGGCCTTATGCTTAACATTTCAGGTTGTGCCCACCTTTGGGTAGATGAACGGACTTACCTGAAAGAAATCGTTTTAAAATTAAGGAATTCCGGCTTTGATGCCAGGGCGGCGATTGCAGATACACCTGGTGCAGCCTGGGCCATATCGCGTTATGCTAAAACAAACCCCATTGTTGAAAGCGGTATGCAAATAAAAGCATTAGCCACATTGCCTCCGGCAGCATTAAGGCTTGAGCCGGATATACTCGAAAGATTGCAAAAACTGGGTTTTAGAACGGTTGGTAATTTAATTTCCATACCTGCTTCCGTATTGCGCAGAAGGTTTGGCAATATGCTATTGCTTCGTATTGATCAGGCTTTGGGTAAAAAAGAAGAAGAGTTAGTGCCTCTTGTGCCACCGGTTCCTTATGTAGAGCGTTTGCCTTGTCTCGAACCAATACGTACAGCTTTGGGGATAGAAATCGCCATCGAAAAACTATTGTCTGCTTTATGCATTCGTTTAAAAACAGAAGGGAAAGGGCTGCGGAAAGCGGTGCTTAAATGCCATCGCATAGATGGGCGAAAAGTGCAGGTGGGCATTACCACAAACCGGGGATCGCAAAACCTCCAGCATTTGCGTAAATTATTTAATTTACAAATTGCAAAAATTGAACCTGCCCTAGGCATCGATCTTTTTATACTGGAAGCACTTAAAGTTGAGGATGTAGATGTGGTTCAGGAACAATTATGGGCAGAAGCCAAGGGTCTGGAAGATGCTGCACTGGCAGAATTGCTCGACCGGGTGGCAGGTAAAATTGGTGCAGCTGCAATCGGGCGTTATTTACCTGCGGAACATTACTGGCCCGAGCAGTCCGTTAAATTAGCCACTTCACTAAAGGAGGAACCGGGAACCAAATGGCCTGTACAAATGCGGCCAATCCGGTTGCTTGCCATACCCGAACGCATTCAGGTAATGGCATTGGTTCCAGACAATCCACCAAAAATGTTTATATATAAAAAAAAGCGGCATACCATTATTAAAGCCGATGGCCCAGAGCGTATCGGACGGGAATGGTGGCGGGATAACGGCGAACACCGGGATTATTATGCTGTGGAGGATAGCGATGGACAGCGTTACTGGGTGTTTCGGTCCGGTCCTTATAATGGTGATAGCCCAGCCTGGTATTTACATGGATACTTTTCTTAACAAATGACAGCATACGCAGAATTACAGGTCACTTCAAACTTCAGCTTCTTGCGGGGTGGTTCACATCCGCACGAACTTGTAGAACAGGCGGTTGCTTTGGGTTACACAGCGATTGCCATCACCGATCGGAATTCATTGGCCGGAATTGTGCGGGCGCACATGGAAGCCAGGGGGAAAAATATTCGGTTTATTCCAGCCTGCCGGCTGGATTTGGTTGACGGACCCAGTTTACTGGCTTATCCAATAAACCACAATGCTTATGCCCGCTTATCCGCTTTACTAACTGAAGGTAATTTACGGACTGATAAGGGTAACTGTGAATTGTACAAAAGAGACGTTTATGCGCACAAAGAAAGTATTCTTTTTATTGCAGTTCCGCCAGAACAACTGAATCAACAGTTCGAACTGGATCCCAGCTTTCTCCGCAACCTGGCCGAATACCGGGAACAATTCGGCAACTCGCTTTATCTTTCAGCATCTTTTAATTACCAGGGCCAGGATGCCAAAAGGTTATTCCGGTTGAAAGAAACAGGGGTGCCATTGGTTGCCACAGGCGATGTACACTATCATTGTGCCGAGCGCCGTGAACTACAGGATGTATTAACCTGTATCCGTGAAAAATGTACGATTCATGATGCCGGTTTTAAGCTCCATCCAAATGCAGAACGATACCTTAAGCCTGCAACAGAAGTTTATCGCTTGTTTAAAGCCTATCCTGAAGCACTGTCGAATGCACTTTTTATTGCTGATGCCTGCAATTTTTCGCTTGATGAACTTAAATACCTCGAACCCGAGGATAAGATAGTAAATGGCATGACCTCACAGCAGCAACTTACCAAGCTTACCTGGGATGGAGCGAAGGAGCGTTTTGGGGATCCGATAGAAGAGAAGCATATAAAGCAAATTGAATTTGAATTAAACTTTATTCAAAAGCGAAAGCTGGCCTGGTATTTCCTGCGCGTTTTCCGTTACACACAAAAGGCAGAAGATTTAGGTATCCTGCATCAGGGTCGTGGATCGGCAGCAAACTCTACGGTTTGCTATTGCCTGGGCATTACAGCGGTAAACCCCTCTAAATCCCGTTTATTATTCTCCAGGTTTATGTCTGATGCCCGCGACGAATGGCCTGATATCGATGTTGATTTTGAGCATGAGCGCCGGGAAGAAATCATTCAGTTTATTTATAATGATTACGGAAGAGACCGGGCGGCTATTGTTGCAACAGTTACCCAGGAAAGGCACAAAGGTGCCATACGGGATGTTGGTAAAGCAATGGGCTTATCAGAAGATACCATCAAGCGTATTGGCGCCACAATATGGGATTTTTATGAAGAAGGATTTGACGAAAAACGACTGCGGGATAACGGGTTAAACCCAAAAGACCCGCTCATCCTGAAAGTGCTCGAACTCACATGCCAGCTAATCGGCTTTCCAAGGCAACTAGGGCAGCACACCGGTGGATTTGTAATTACTGAAGGTAAATTATCCGATCTCTGCCCGGTATTGAATGCCCGTATGGAAAACCGTACCCAGGTAGAATGGAATAAAGACGACCTGGAAGACCTGCAGATTCTAAAAGTAGACGTTTTAGGTCTGGGTATGTTAACCATGATTCGTAAAGCTTTCGATTTAATATTAAAGCATTACGGCCGAAAATTTAACCTGGCCAATGTACCGCAGGATGACCCGGCTGTTTATGATATGATCTGCAAGGCAGATACTGTTGGTGTTTTCCAGATCGAGAGCCGTGCACAAATGTCTATGTTGCCGAGGCTGAAACCGCGTGAATTCTATGACCTGGTTATAGAAGTTGCCATTGTAAGGCCCGGCCCGATTCAGGGCGATATGGTGCACCCATACTTGCGTAGAAGGAATGAAGAAGAATTTCCTGAATACCCTAAGCCAGAACTGGAAGAAATACTTAAGCGTACATTGGGGGTACCGCTTTTTCAGGAACAAGCCATGGAAATAGCCATTGTTGCGGCAGGTTTTACACCTGCTGAAGCGGATCAGTTAAGGCGGAGCATGGCTTCCTTTAAAGCCAATGGCAAGCTCCATATTTATGAAAAGAAGCTGGTTGATGGCATGACTGCACGTGGTTATGAAGAAGGTTTTGCACGCCGGATATTTAAGCAGTTACAAGGTTTTGAGGGTTATGGTTTTCCCGAAAGCCATGCAGCCTCTTTTGCCTTACTGGTTTACATCTCATCCTGGATCAAATGCCACTATCCTGATGTATTCTGCGCAGCATTATTAAATAGTCAACCAATGGGTTTTTATCAGCCTGCTCAAATTGTTCAGGATGCCAGGAACCACCAGGTTATGGTATTGCCTGTGGATATTAACTATTCGGAATGGGATAATGTATTGGAAACTAAAGATGGGAAATACCATACCGTGCGATTGGGATTCCGCCAGATAAAAGGTTTGAAAGAAGATGATATGCTGCAGTTGGTCATCATGCGCAATCAGGGTTACCAGCACATCGATCAATTAAGGGCATCAGGTGTTCCTGAGGCAGCGTTGGAGAAACTGGCCGATGCAGATGCCTTCCGTTCACTGGGTGCTGACCGGCGTATGGCACTTTGGGAAGTTTCCGCATTGGCCGACAGGCCAATAGGCTTGTTTGATGGTCAGTTATCAGAAACCGTTCTGGAACCGGAAATACCACTATCACTGATGACTCAGGGTGAACATGTGGTGCAGGATTACATTTCGACCGGATTGTCTCTTAAAGACCACCCTGTTGGCCTGGTTAGAATGCAATTGCGGCAGCTGGGCAATGTTCGGATAATTGATATGTTGGGGATGAAAGATGGGGAGTTAGTGAGCATTGCAGGATTAGTAACAGTCAGGCAGCGCCCTGGTACCGCTAAAGGTGTTTTATTCATTACCCTCGAAGATGAAACAGGTTCAGCAAATCTTGTTGTATGGCAGTCCTTGTTTGATAAATACCGTAAGGAAATTGTTCAGTCAAAATTGCTGATGGTGAAAGGAAAATTACAGATGGCTTATGGGGTAACGCACCTCGTCGTTTGGCAATGCTTTAATTTGAGCCCCTTGTTACGCAGTTTAACCGAAACAAATCTATCACAGCAATCGATTCAGGTACAAGATTCGGCAAAGCCGGCCAATCACGAAGGACATTCTATTCCAGGGGATACTGGTGCTGAAAGTGCCTTTCATAAGGGACGAAATTTTCACTAAAGCAAATCTTAACTATTTCATGCCTGATTCAGGAATGGAGGATGAGGGCAGGCTGACGTTACCGGTTTGGGTTAGCTGAATTGAAACGTTTTTTCCCGAAACAAAAAAAGTTTCACGAAAAAATGTTTCTCGGATGGTCTTAACTCAAATTAAATTACAGTATGAATCCTATTCGAAAAAAGCTTGCGAATGGAAGAAGATTAAGCCAGCGACCATATTTTGTACGTTTGCTTAATGGAACCAATTAATAAGGCAATGTGACCATCCTTATGCAGACTTGCGCGAAATATTAAATAATAGAAAACCTAGCACACGCATCAAATGTTTAGTAAGCAGATATTAATAAATTACCAAATATGAAAAACGGAATTATGCAGGTTCTGGGTAAACTGTTAATTGAGCATGGTTTAACAATAGCTTTTGCAGAAAGTGCTACAGCAGGTTGGCTCTGTTCGGAATTCTCTTTAATTGATAATGCCGGAAAATTCTTAAAGGGTGGAATAGCCTGTTACGATGCGGAGCTTAAAAAAAGTTTATTAGGGGTTGATGAAAAGTTGATAAACCAGTTTACCCCCGAATCTATGGAGGTAACGAAGGCAATTACGCTCGGACTCCCAGCGCTCATTCCAGCCGATATTCATATTGGTGTTACAGGATTGGCTTGCCCGGGGGGGAGTGAGACACCTGAAAAACCTGTTGGTACGATGTTTATTTATGGGTGCAAGGATAAAGAACTTATTTTTTCCCGCCGTCTTAATTTTTCCGGAGATAGAAAAGAGATCGTTTCAGGAACTGTAGAAAGTTGTGCGGAGCTTTTGCATGAATACTTATTGTCGATACCAAAACCAGATGAATATGAGTAATACAAACAAACCAGTGAAAAGCTGGCTTTTCCGGAATGGACTTTCCGTTTTCTTTATCAGTATATTTATCATTACACTTTTAGCGCAGGCATTTACCGGATGGAAAACCCATAACGAGGAGCTTGATGAACTTGGTGCACAGGGTCTTTCCCTAGGTAATTACCTTGCTTCAGGGCACTTCATTTCTGCAACATTCGAAAATTTTGAAAGTGAGTTTCTACAAATGGCACTGTACGTCTTATTAACCATCTCGTTACGGCAAATCGGCTCTGCCGAATCCAAAAAAATTGATGAACATGAAGAGGTAGACCGTGAGCCGGTGCCATCGCCTGAAGCCCCCTGGCCGGTAAGAAAAGGCGGCTTGATTTTAAAACTGTATTCGCATTCCCTTTCTATTGCATTCGGAATATTGTTTTTCGTAAGCTGGGGACTTCACTTCTATGGAAGCTGGACGGATCACAATAACGAACAAATTTTAAAAGGAAAGGCAGCAGTTTCTGTATTTACATACCTTAGTGAGGCAAACTTCTGGTTTGAAACATTTCAGAACTGGCAGAGCGAATTTTTATCTGTCGCTTCCATCGTCATTCTAACAATATTTTTAAGACAAAAGGGGTCTCCAGAATCGAAACCTGTTGATGCACCAAACCTGGAAACCGGAAAATAGCCGTACATGAAGGAGAAACTGACCAGGATAATTGTAGAAACTCCGAAAGGAAGCAGTCAGAAATTTGATTTCGAGCCAGAACAAAATGTTTTTGTGCTCAATAAAATAATGCCCTCAGGGACGGTCTTTCCGTTTGATTTTGGATTTATTCCAGGTACACTTGGAGCGGATGGAGATCCCCTGGATGTTATGGTGTTTTCAGAATCGGGTACGTTTACGGGATGCGCAGTGGATTGCAGGATTATTGGGGTAATAACAGCGACGCAACGCGAGCAGGATGGAAATACAACAGAAAATGATCGGTTCATTGGTATCCCGGCTATAAGCAAGCTTTATAAACACATTCAAGACATTAATGAACTGGATAAGGAACTATTGGAACAGCTTAAACATTTTTTCATTTCCTATAATGAGCAGGCCGGAAAAGTATTTAACATAACCGGTACGTTAGGCCCTGTTGCTGCACAAAAACGGATTGATACGGGCATCAGAAAAAATAACCGACAAGACATACTTATACAGCTTTTTTTACCAATAAAATCCGATCAGAAATTTTCCAGCTTACTGGATAAGTACAGAAAAATGCTGACCGATAAATTCGGAGGTATAAGCATTTATGCACAAAGTCCGGTCGATGGTTTCTGGAAGGAAACTGGTCGCCACGAAAAGAATGAACTCATCGTAATCGAAATTATGGCAGGAAATTTTGAGGACGCATTCTGGAAAAAGCTTAAATCAGAACTCGAAACGGACATGGAAGAAAAAGAAATACTTATTCGCTGGATGCAGGCAGTTATGCTAAAGGATAATTAAAAAAATACCGTTTGTTTTTTATACCCGCCAGAAATCATTCTTTTTGTATGAAGTTGGATATAAGAGTTCCAAAAAATAAGAATAGTTATCATTCTGAAAATCCCCGTTCAACAGACTGTGTTTTTATTTTGATTTAATATCACAACATAGAAATACAATTTTTTTTACATCTTTAAAAATTCAATTAATTTAGCGCCTGCAGGTGTATTAGTTTTAAAACAAATCAACAAACTACCTGTTTTAGCTTAAAATATTTTAAATTTAACATACAGATACTGGTTTGAACACATTTAGGAACGGTAAATTTAACCTTTCGGGAGAATCCCTAACAGATAATTTTGAATTATTGGTTAAGGCTTTAGATGCTTCCATTTCAGGGATTATCATAACAGATAATAACCAGCCTGATAATCCAATTGTTTATTGCAATAAGGCTTTCGAAAAAATTAGTGGCTATCAGCGTTCTGAGATTATTGGACATAATTGTCGCTTCCTCCAAAAAGATGATCGTGCGCAGCCCGCAAGGCAAAAGCTATCGGATTGTATTAAAATTGGGAGTGATTGTCTGGTAGAAATCAGAAATTATAGAAAGAATGGAGATTTATTCTGGAATGAACTTTACATGTCGCCAGTTAAAGATAAATCAGGCCATATAACACACTTTATAGGGGTACAGAACGACGTTACTGACAGAAAAAAAGCAGAGCAAGACCTTCGTCAGCAGAAAGATTTGATGGAGAAAAAGATAGAAGAGCGCACAGCAGAACTTCGTGATAGTGAGGCGTTTTTAAGCAGTATTATTCAAACCGTAAGGGAAAGTCTTCTGGTTCTGGACCCACAATTTAATGTAATTAGTGCAAACGGACATTTCTTGAAGACATTCAAAGTAAGTTCTGAAGAAACGGTTAACAAGCACCTTTATGAACTCGGCAATCATCAATGGGACATTCCTCAGCTGAAAGAATTGCTGGTAAAAATTCTTCCGACAAATAACCCTGTAGTCGATTTTGAAGTGGAGCATGATTTTCCGCATATAGGGCGAAAACTCATGTTGCTGAATGCTTATCGTGTCGAACTTGAGGGGCAGTACAAAGATCAGATATTACTGGCTATTGAAGACATCACAGACAGGCGGGAGATTGAGCGTAGAAAAGATGATTTTTTATCTATCGCCAGTCACGAATTAAAAACTCCTTTAACAACCATTAAAGGTTACATCCAGGCATTACAGCGCATGGTAAGTTCCGAAGCAGGCGAGCGCTTCAAGACTACACTGGATAAAGTAGCGGTTTATGTAGACCGTTTAAATAATCTGATAGCAGAACTGCTCGACGTATCGCGCATACAAAGTGGAAAAATAGAGCTTCATAAGACGCCCTTTAACTTTGATGCGATGATAGGCGAAACAATTGAAGCTATGCAAACTTCCACACCGTCGCATCATTTTATACTCAAAGGCAGTACCAATTCGCTCATTGAAGGAGATGAATCGCATTTGATACAGGTTGTTAATAATTTGCTTTCTAATGCCGTTAAATATTCGCCGGAATCGAAAGAAATTTTTATTCATTTATCAAGGGTAAGCGAGTATGTGAAAGTGTCTGTTACAGACCATGGCTTAGGTATTAGTATTGAAGATCAAAAGAAAGTTTTCGAACGGTTTTTTAGGGTCGGCGATGTACAAGAACGCTTTCCTGGCATGGGTATCGGCTTATACATTTGTGATCAGATAATTAAAAATCATAAGGGAACGTTATGGGTTGACAGTAAAAAAGGGGAGGGTTCTACTTTCAGTTTCACTTTACCAATAGGAGAAGGGCAGGCAAATGGAAATTAAAAAAATACTGGTTTGTGACGATGATGAGGGTATATTGGATATGCTTGCTTTAATTCTGGAAGAAACCGGACATGAAATATTACTGGAAAATAACAGCATGAATGTGTTATCCATTATAGAAACACAATCACCTGATTTAATTTTATTAGACTTATGGATGCCTGTAATATCCGGCGATCAATTGCTTAAAAGTATCCGCGCAAATTCCGATATGCATGATTTGCCTGTAATTGTAATTTCAGCCAGCAGGGATGGACGTAAAATAGCCCAGCAAGCGGGTGCATCAGCATATATTGCTAAACCATTTGATTATCAGGAGCTTATTGATTCTGTGGATGCGTGTTTGAGTGGGGATATTACGCATATGAGTAATACAATTTAAGGTTGTAATTAGTTAAAGGCGTCTTTGAGTATTAAATATTTTACTAATATTATTGGGAAATTTTGACCAATAAGAACGTCTGTTTAAAATAAATTGGCGATTATTAGTTATATTTGAAATCTTTAATAACGTCCATTACTAAAATTGATGAAACCCTTAAGCAAAGAGGATATTCAACGCGATATAGAAGCGATTGCTAAAATTCCTATCATATCCAATATTCTTGATGTCGTTTGTAAAACCACGGGTATGGGCTTTTCTGCCATTGCCAGGGTTACAGAAGATTATTGGATAGCTTGTGCAGTAAATGATAAGATTGGCTTTGGACTTACGGCCGGTGGGGAATTGAAACTGGATACAACGATTTGTAACGAAATTCGCGAGCATCATAAAAGCGTTGCCATTGACAATGTTAGCGAAGAAGAAGAATGGAAGGAGCATCATACACCCAGAATGTATGGCTTACAGAGTTATATATCAGTTCCTATCCTATTGAAAAACGGGCAATTCTTTGGTACATTATGTGCAATAGACCCTAACCCCGCAAAGGTAAATAATAAGCATACACTGGATACATTCCATCTTTTTGCCGATTTAATTTCTTTTCACTTAAGTGTATTAAATGATCTTTCTGATGCCAATAATGAAAACCAGAAGCAGCAGAAAGAAGGTGAATTGCGTGAACAGTTTATTGCCATGTTGGGGCACGACCTCCGCAATCCAGTAAATGCAATATCCAATGCTGTTCAGCTTCAGTTGAGGAGCAATATGGATGAAAGGAATCTTAAACTGGCGAAAATTATACAGGATGCAACAATGCGAACCAGGGGCCTAATCGACAATATTCTTGATTTTGCCAGGGGAAGGCTTGGCGGTGGCATTAATCTCGATTTTGATAATGCCCATGACCTGGAAACTACGTTGAAAGAGGTTGTCACCGAATTCACGATTACAGTGCCTGAAACGGAAATAAAACTTGAACTTGATTTGCAGAAACCCATTAAGGCAGATCATAAAAGGATCGCGCAACTATTTTCAAACTTATTGGGTAATGCTATTTCCCACGGGGAAAGTGGAAAACAAGTTTCAGTGTCGGCGAAATCGAATGAGCACGGTTTGGAACTTTGTATAACCAATCAGGGTAAACCTATTGATGAGGCTACGAAGGCGCATCTTTTCAAACCTTTTTCCAGGGGTAAAGTTAAGCACGGACAGGAAGGGCTTGGCCTCGGACTTTATATCGCCAGCGAAATTACGAAGGCACATGGTGGCGAAATTATTGTAAATTCTTCAAATCAGGCAACTTGTTTTACTGTAAAGTTACCGGTTGAGAAATAACACCGTCAAAACTGATTTTATAAAATCAGTTATTCTATAATAGCACAGTCAAATCTTTAAAATCTCTGTTTATAGGCTAACAATTGTCTTTTATATTTGTTGGATAAATTAAATAATAAAACAATTTATGATAGCAGTTAAAGGATATGCGGCACAGAGTGCTGAAACAGAACTTGCGCCCTGGAATTTTGAAAGAAGAGCAGTAGGTCCGCACGATGTGCAATTCGAAATACTTTTTTGTGGGGTATGCCATTCAGATCTTCATCAAATAAAAAATGACTGGTTTCCTGGTATTTTTCCAATGGTTCCGGGACATGAAATTGTAGGGCGTGTAGTGAATGTTGGTGATCATGTTACTAAATTCAAAGTCGGCGATCTTGCAGGTACTGGTTGCATGGTCGATTCCTGCCAGGTATGTGAAAACTGTAAGCAGGATTTAGAACAATATTGTTTGGAAGGAAATACCCAGACATACAATGGGCTTGAACGCGATGGGAAAACCCCTACATACGGCGGTTATTCCGATAGCATTGTCGTAAGAGAGGAATTTGTGCTCAAAATTTCTGATAAATTGGATTTGGCTGCTGTTGCGCCACTTTTGTGCGCTGGCATTACAACATACTCGCCACTACGTCATTGGAAGGTTGGAAAAGGCCATAAACTGGCGGTTCTTGGTTTAGGCGGACTTGGCCATATGGCCGTTAAATTCGGTGTGGCTTTTGGTGCGGAAGTAACCGTTTTGAGTACATCACCTAAAAAGGAAGAAGATGCAAAGAAATTAGGTGCACATCATTTTGTGGTTACAACAGACCCGGAACAAGTTAAAGCTGCAAGAGGAACCTTCGATTTTATCCTTGATACCGTATCTGCCGAACACGATTTCAATATGTATCTTTCCTTATTAAGAACTAATGGAACCCATATTTGTGTTGGTGTACCACCAAAGCCAGCAGAAATTGCAGCCTTCAGCTTGTTGGGCGGCAGAAAAAGCCTTGCCGGTTCTGGTATCGGGGGAATTAAAGAAACTCAGGAAATGCTCGACTTCTGTGCTGAAAATAATATTGTTTCAGATATTGAAATGATAGATATGAAGGACATCCATAATGCTTACGAAAGAATGGAAAAGGGTGATGTTCGTTACCGTTTTGTAATTGATATGGCAACATTGTAAATACATTTGCCATTTAATAAATCACAATCTAAACCCTCTAAACATTTGTTTTGAGGGTTTTTATCTACTAGCCAATTTTTGCCTGATGATGAAGATATTAAATGATAAGAAATTTCTCTTAATTTAAAGATACTGTATCAAAAAGATTTACACTGGCTCACTGAACAATTATATTTTGATACGTCGTCATTGCCAACCCGGCATATCGGGTTAATTGGGGATCCTAATGCTACTGCAGAGCGCTTTAAATTAGTTTCGCTGAGCAATCGTGGTTCCCGCCTGCGCGGGAATGACGGGAAAAGAAATAAAATTCTCGCCTTAAAGCAACATTTTACTTTTGATACAGGCACCTTTTTCTTATTCGCTATCCTCGTTTTTTATTCCTTTCAATAGGGCATAAATCGCCATTGAATGCCCGTGGCCCAAATCAAATTCCTGCTTTAACCAGGAAACAATTTCTCCGGCTTTAACGTTGGGTTTCAGCTGGCCATGCGCTGTAAAACCTTTCTCTTCTGCTTTTGACCTTAACTCAGCAGGGCCTAGGCCTGTTTTTTCTTTAATTGTTTTTAAATATCCCTGGAATGACATAGTTAATTTTTTAATGTTAGCTTTCTAAGCAAAACTAATTCAGAATCGATTAAATTTCATGTCCTTTACTGGACAAATAATGGTGCTGTTTAAGACATAATTAAAAAAAAGCTGTTTACATTGTTTGCAAACAGCTTTTGAATAAAATTCATGACCTTATTATAAGGTCTTTATTTTAATATTTCTCCATTGGCTCGAGCCTGGATGTTCTTGTAGAGCAATTTTTCCTTTTGCAACTTTAGCAAAATTTGCGAAAGCTCTATCTTTAAATTTGCTGTTTTCGACCAGTTTGTTCCATGCTTCACTTCCAATTTGACCATCGAACGTTTTTATTCCATTAAGGTAAAATGTAAGATGTCCTTTATTTTGAATTAACCTTACTTGGTTCCATTCGCCAACAGGTTTTGGCTTAGAAACTGTTGCATCGCCAGACATATCATATAAACAACCCGCTAAATGATTTTCTTTTTTGTTGTCGTCTGCATCAATATTATCCAATACCTGCATTTCAGGACCGGTTAAGTATGTCGCGCGGTATTTTGGTTGTTCCTGAATGTCGAAAATGATGCCACTGTTACCACCTTTAGATATTTTCCATTCGAGGTTTAGCTCATAGTTTTCGTATTCCTCATTTGTTACGATATCGCCGCCGCCGTTTCTCGGTTTACTTGGATCGAAAACGATTGCACCATCCTGAACAGTCCATTTGGAACCCACTGTATCCCGTAAATAAGTATGCCAACCGTTTGTTGTCTTGCCATCAAATAATAATTTCCAGCCTTTTTTTACTTCTTTTTTGGTTAATGTATTAGGCTTCTGGGCAATAGATACATTATAAAAGATTGTAAAAAGGAAAAAAATGAATAGTGCTTTTTTCATCAGAGTTTTGATTTTTATTTCGAAATTAACAATTGTTTTTCGAATATAATTATTTCTGATAAAATGCGTTTAAACTGTTACAAAACGATTTAGTAACGTACTTTATGCGATCAAAATTGAGCTTATCTTTTGATACATTATTTTATCATCAATAGGTTTATTCATATAGTCGTTTGCACCAACGCTGAATACCCTTTTTTTGCTTTCTTTCGTTATATCGGCAGTAATAACTATGATCGGTATATTCATTTTGTCTCTACCGGTTTCACCTTTCCTGATAGCAGTTATCGCTTCGTATCCATCCATTACCGGCATTTGCAAATCCATTAATATCATGTCAAAATGCTCTGTTTTCATCATCTCCAGGCATTCAGCGCCATTATTTGCCAGGCTAATTACTGTATTATTCCAATCCTCCAGCATCATCTGAATAATCATTTGATTCATCGGATTATCCTCAACAATTAATATTCTCTTTCCAGATAAATGGTCATCATCCTTAGGATACGTACTTATCGGAATTTCTTTTTTGATGACTACAGGATAATTAATTTCGATTTCACATGTCGTGCCTTCATCCGGCCTGCTATTGATGTTAATTTTACCATCATGTAAATCTACAAGAGCTTTAACGATGCTCAGCCCAATGCCGAAACCGCCAAATCTGCGCTTGTTATCTAATGTAGTTTGAGAAAACAAGCCAAAAATGGAATCCAGTTTTTCAGAAGGAATGCCAACACCTGTATCAGAAATTAATACGGTAAGCTTTAAGTTTCCATTGTTTAAGGATGATTTACTTTCGAATATAACGGAACCATGAGAGGTAAATTTGGCCGCGTTATTTATAAGGTTATAAATAATCTGTTCTAAGCGAACCGGGTCGCCAATGACCAAAGTATCAGCAGCTAGTGAAGTATGAAAGTGGAAAGTTAGACCTTTATCTTCAATTTGTTTTTTAGAAATGCTTGCCAGCCTATTTAAAATCTCATAGGGTTTGAACTCTGTTTTTTCCAATTCTAGCTCACCCTTTTCAACTTTTGAAAAATCAAGAATATCGTTAACTGACGATATTAAGCCATGCGATGCATACCTGATGACTTCGCAATTTGCCTTAACTTCTGGGTCCGTACTGTTATTCTCCATTATCGCGGCTAGGCCCAGAATTGCGTTAAGCGGGGTTCTTAATTCATGGCTCATGTTTGATAGAAAATACGACTTCACATCATTCATTTCTTCAGATTTTTGAAGCGCAATGGATTGAAGTTCTTCTTTTTTAGAGTTGAGCAATCGAATCCTGTTAGCCATTGATAATGAAAGTGCTACAATTTCTAATCCGATACCTGGTTTTGTAATGTTATCAGTAGAAAAATTCTCTGGAAAAACCCCGAAATTCATTAATATAGCAAACAATATGCATATAAATAGGATTGCAATACCCGCTGCGTAGAATACATCTAATGTTTGTTTTCTTTTAACAATAAAGAATATCGCCATAAAGATGAGTAACATGCCGATAAAGGTTAGCAGATTGATTGCAGGGTAAGAGTATTTTAAAAAGCCCGGCACAATAATAATAAGTACGAAAACAATACCTAACACGATGTATAATACCTGCAATAACCGAAATGTAGTATGGTTTTGTTCTTTCAGATCTAATACGACTTCACTATATTTTCCGAAGAAGTAGCAGCTAAATATAGCTGAAATAATTACCATATGAAGGTTTAGCCAAGAATAGCCTGTGCCGATGTATTGGTGATAAAAACCATCTAATGTGAACTGGCAAAGCCCGACAAAAAACACATATAACGAATAGTAAAGGAAAGAATTTTCTTTAAGTGCGATATAGAAGAAGAAATAGGTTATGGCGATGATTAAAAGTATCCCATAAAAAATACCCATTACGAGTTGATAGAAATAAGTTTCTTTAAGCAAGGTTTGCTGGCTTATTAAATATAATGGAAGCGTATTTTTTTCTCCATCATTTTTAATTTCAAGATACGCCTTTTTAGTTTGCCCGGCGGCCAACTCTATTTTAAAAAGTGTTTTTCTTGAAGCAACGCTTTTTCGGTCAAAGTCTAAATTATCCCCATTCAATTCTTTCTGCACTAATCCTTTTTCATCAATAAGGTATAAATTTGTGTTATCAGTTATGGGTTCTGACGTCTCCAGATAATATAGTACCGGAACCTTAAGACTGTTTTTAACTGCGAATTTAAGCCAATAATTATTACTGGTAAAACCAAGGTTGGCAAGTTTACCTTTTTGTTGCTTAAAATTCAGTTTGGCTGAATCTGAAATAACTCGTTGAAGGGATAGATTTCTATGTCCAACATCTGCAAGCGAAGAATAATTTAGAATAGAAATTTTGTCAGGAAGCTTACCTTCCTTAAAAACATATTGAGCTTGTACTTGGAAGCATAAAAAGCACAATACTAATGCTGCGGAGCGTAGTACTATTTTCAATAGGCGAAGATGTAATAATGAATGGATTTTGCTATTTACGCAAAGAAGCTATTAATAGTTCTAGATCTTGGATTTTATAAGGAAATATAGTATTTATACGTTTTCCTTTTGCAACAGGGCAGGTATTGTTTTAAGGATAAGCTTGATATCGTTGACAAAGCTTTGGTTTTTAGCATAAGTATTGTCTAACATTAATCTCTCCTCTTCACTCATTTCGCCTTTTCCTCGTTTTTCAACCTGCCACAACCCCGTTATTCCAGCAGGAGCCGCAAAACGGAGTACATATTTATCAGTTGTCAACTTTTCCGCCTCATATAAAGGAAGAGGCCTGTTTCCAACAATACTCATGTCGCCGATAATCACATTCCATAATTGAGGAAGTTCATCAATACTGGTATTTCTTATGAAGTTACCAACTTTAGTAATTCTGGGATCGTTTTTAATTTTGAAAAAGGCTGAACCTGAACTTGCCAGTTTAGAATATTTAAAGTCCTTCTCGCACCATTGAATATTGTCGGCATACAGCGGGTATTGACATTTACCTTCAGCAGCACATTGATTACAAAAAATTTCTTTCGTTCCAACTTCAGGATCTTTTTTGCCGGAATCAATATCATATTGATTCAGATGTTTTAAATCCTTAATGCGCTGGTCGGCATTAACAAACATGGAACGGAATTTATAAAATTTAAATACTTTAAAGCCTGTTCCCGCTCGTAAGGAATAATAAAACACAGGCCCTTTGGATTCTATTTTTATAAGGATATAAATGATTAAAAATAAAGGGGAAAGGAAAAATAAAGCCATCCCAGCAAAAAAAATGTCAAATACACGCTTTGCAAAACCAATATTTTTTATCTGAGGCACTTCCGATTTTATGTTATCCTTTAGCAGTGACCAGTTAGTTATTAAAAAATTAATTCTTTTTTCAATCCGTTTAGTTTTTAGAGGAAAACGGAACACATCGGATATGCCTGCAGAAAGAGCAAGTTTCCTTAAATTCGGATTAAAATAATTTACAACTAAGAAAAAAGGTACTACCGGGAGTTCCTTCTTTTTTAATGCTTCAACTAAAGCAAGCCCTGAAGGAGCCATGATTTCGCTGTAGGAGATGATGGCAACTATGTTTAAATTTTGCTCGGACCAGGCATGCGCCATTTTCATACCGTTTTCAAAATGAAGAATTTGGTTTTCTCCCAAATTGCAGTTGTCGAACACTTCTGCAAGAGCATCTTCAAAGCCGACCAGAGCTACTATTGGCATATCGGAAAGAGCGTTTATTTTTTCACTCATAATGTTAAATACTCAATTTTCCCATTCTCCGTAAAACAACTCTAATCCTGGCTTCTAGTTCTGCAGGGTTAAAAGGTTTTACAATAAAATCGTCTGCTCCTGCATCTAAACATTGAATTCTTTTGTCGGAGCTTTCTTCACCGGAAAGGATTATTATAGGAACTGAATTAAAAAAATCACTTACTTTAACCTGTTCAACCAATTGTAGGCCATTAAGCTTAGGCGTATTTAAATCTGCGATAATTAAATCAGGGATGTTTCCGTTCTGTAAAAAGGATAAGGCATCCATTCCATTGGATCTTATGTCAATATCATATGTAGAACTCAAAATCTCTTCGAGGATAGCCTGCATAAAAACATCATCTTCGACGATTAAAACTTTGATTTTTCGTATAGCGGATAAATTCATTTTCCGGAAAGTATTTTAAATGATAGCATAATATAACGTAAAAAAAAGGTATTAGGTTTTGAAAAGCCTTTTAAATGTGCCAAATTTAAGTTGATTAGCTGATATCCAAATCCAATATTTTGTTTGTTAACAAATTTTAATCCATAATTATATTTTGGAAATAATTTTGAAAAGGTAAAATCCATTAAATTATTAAATCTGGTTTGAATTTTTTATTGAAAATCGTGGTACAAATAAAATCCATTTTTTTGTCGGGCGTTAATAGTCATATACTTCTTTAAAATTGTAACTGCATGCTTGCGGTTCACATTATTATAATACCAATTGTAGTATACAAACCTATGAAGAAAACAGGTGATATTAGTACAATAATATAAAAAAGCATTTTAAATCCAAATGAGGGAGATTTAAAAATAGGAGGAGGAGATTTTTTTTTTGACAAATAGAAGTTTAACATGCTTCTAAAATCAGTAAAATCGGATATGGTGCATTTTTTTTTGACGAAACGACATCCATTTCTAACAAATTATTAAAAATAAATTATAATATATTTTTTTCAATTTTAAACGCATATCTTTAATCTCTTTTACTTCGGTCTTTTATATAATAGCATCTAAAAGATGGAGCAAATTTTTTTAGTAAAAGTTAAACGCTCTTCTAGGCTGAAGCCTTGAATTAATATCATTGAAAAATATGAGTATATCCTTATTTTCATTTAATCATAATCAATTAAACCGCCTCTTTCCATTTTACTTAATTATCAATAAGGATTTGGTGATAGAATCTTATGGAAGTAATTTCGAAAAACTAAATCTAGATTTAACCAGCAAATCATTTTTCGAATGTTTTACAATTAAGGGTTCTGAAAGTGAATTAAAAGATTTCAGTTCAGTTAAATCTTTCAATGGTCAATTACTGGATTTAAAATCGGTTGAGAATCCAAACCTCTCATTTAATGGAGATTTCGAATTTTTGGACGCTACATCAATTTTTATATTCGCTGGTATCACCCATAAGGATCTTGAGGAGATCAATACTACGGAACAAATCTTACAAAAACAGACTGATCAGCTTCTAATTCTATCGCAAATTGCTGAAGTTAATACCAATACGGTTATAATTACTGATAATTCAGATCGCATCACCTGGGTTAATCAAAGTTTTACAAAAATGACGGGTTACAGTTTTGATGAAGCCGTTGGCCAAAAACCTGAACACCTTTTGCATGGACCAGATACAAGCCAGGAAACTTTAAATTATTTAAATGAGTGCGTTTCTAACGGTAAATCATTTAATGCAGATATTTATAATTATTCAAAATCTGGAAAACCGTATTGGGGAAGGGTTAAAGGTCAGGCCATTCATAATCAAAAAGGCGAACTGACGGGGTTTTTTGCACTTATCGAAGACATTACAAATGAAAAAGAAGTTCGGGAACGTCGCGAAGAGTCTGAAAATCGTTTCAGGATAGCGTTGGAGAAAATAGGGAATGTTTGGGAGCACGATTTCGTTACGGGTAAAACTTTTTTCTCAAAAACAAATAATGAATTCTGGGGATATGAAGAACACGAGCTCAGCCAAAGTGATTCCAACTGGTGGGATAGTGTGCATAAGGAAGACTTAAATTTATTAGTTTCCAGTTTTAAAAAGTATAAGCGGGGAAGCATTGATACTCATAATGAAGAATATCGCATTATACATAAGAATAACGATGTAAAGTGGGTTTTAGATCGCGGTGTAGTCATCGAAAAAGACGAAAGGGGCAGACCGCTACGTGTTATTGGTACACATACGGATATAACACCGATTAAACGGACAGAACAGGAGTTAGAACAACGCCTTAAAATATTTAAGTCTTTATCCGAAAATATTCCAGGCGTTATTTACGAATATGAGTACAGAGCCGACGGTACGGATGGCTTGAGGTACATCAGTCCGGCAATAGAACGGGTTTTCGGAATAACCGCCGATGAGTTCTGGAACCAGAAATACATTGCACCAAAAGATCAGGAACGAATTAACCTGAAACAAATGCATAGTAGGGAGACACTGGAACCGTTTTACGATGAAACTGAAATTACCATCCCGGGATTAAGTACCAGGTGGTATGCTGTCCATTCTTCTTATTCTTATACGGATCAGAACAATTCGAAAGTTTTTTCTGGTTTTATGGCCGATATTACCGAGCGAAAGAGCATTGAAGAATCATTAAGAATAAATGAAGAGAAGTACCGAAGTATTTTAGCGAATATGAAGCTTGGATTACTTGAGGTAGATAACGACGGTATAATAACTTATGCTAACAATAGCTTTTGTCACATGAGCGGCTATTCAATGCCGGAATTAATTGGAGAGAGAGCCAAAGATTTATTTCATTTTGATGCAAAAGCCGGCAAAGATACCAACAAAAAAAGGAATCATGAAAGCGGACTTGCAGATGCATATGAAGTCGAAACCAGGGATAAAGCGGGAAATATAAAATGGTGGTTAATTAGTGAAGGTCCAAGATATAACGACAAAGCTGAATTGGTTGGATCGATTGGTATCCACTTAGATATTACAGAACAGAAAAGTCAGGAAACTGAACTGGTTGTAGCAAGAATTGAAGCAGAACAATCTGCCCATTCAAAAGAAATTTTCCTGGCAAATATGAGCCACGAAATAAGAACGCCAATGAATGCAATTATGAGCATGGCAAATCAACTGGCTAAAACAAAGCTGGAACCTCAGCAAGAATTTTATCTGGAAACGATTCATACTGCTTCAAAAAGTTTATTGGTTATCATTAATGATGTACTCGATTTATCAAAAATTGATGCTGGTAAACTGAGTTTAGAAAATATAGGATTTAACCTTATAGATGTATTACAAAATGCAATGCAGGTAATTACACATAAGGGAGAGGAGAAGGGGCTGGATTTAAACAACTTCTATTTTGACGGAAATATAGCACAAGTTTTAATAGGCGATCCATACCGGCTTAACCAGGTATTACTTAATTTAATGACAAATGCGGTCAAGTTTACCGAAAGGGGCTCGGTAGATTTAAATTGTCGTGTAATAGCCGACAAACCAACCTCACAGGTTATTCATATTTCTGTTGTCGATACTGGAATAGGAATGGAGCCAGGTTTTGTGAAACATTTATTTGATAAATTTAGTCAGGAAAGTGAATCGGTAAGCAGGAAATACGGCGGTACAGGCTTGGGCATGAGTATTTGTAAGGAACTTATTGAACAAATGGGGGGAGAAATTTTTGTTGATAGTAAGAAAGGTTTAGGTACCACAATCTCATTTGTTTTAGAATTGCAAAAAGGCGCATCAGCAGATATGCCGGAAAGGGAAGAAACTTCATTTAATGAAAATTTCCTTGTTGGCAGGAAGATTTTGGTTACGGATGACAATGATTTGAATCGGTTGGTGGCCTCAATCTTGTTATTAGATTATGGAGCAACCGTAATGGTTGCAGAAAACGGTGAAATTGCACTGGAAATGATTGCAAAAGAAACATTCGATGTTGTGCTTATGGACATCCAGATGCCGGTTATGAATGGTTTTGAAGCAACCAGGAAAATAAGAAGTTTGGGAGATTCCATTCCCATTATTGCACTAACCGCATCAGCAATTAAAGGAGAACGTGAAAAATGTATAGATGCCGGTATGAATGACTACATAACCAAGCCGATTAATGAAGAAGAATTTTTAAAAACGATAGATAGGTGGATTGTAAGTGACAACAATGCTGATATAAAATTTGATACCCGGGAAGTGGAAAAAACAATAGAAAACAATGAATCACTTTATGACTTGTCTGGCTTAAGGACGATTAGTAAAGGCAGGGAAGCATTTGTAAGGAAAATGGTCGACATATTTTGTGAACAAACACCACTAAGTGTGAAGGAAATGATAGATGCCTACCATTCCAATGATTTAATGCAAATGGGCGCGATAGCACATAAATTAAAATCGAATGTGGATAATCTTAGTATTTTTTCATTACAGAAAACCATAAGAGATATAGAAACAGCTGGTAGTGAGCGGTATAATGATGCTGCTTTGCCTGCTCAGCTGAATCAGACACAAATAATTATTTCAAAGGTAATCGAAAAACTGAGGGAGGAATTTCCTAATGAAGAGTAATAGATAATCATATAATTTTACATGAATAGTTTACCAACTATTCATGTAAATCTTATCAAATTAAATTACTTTCTTATTTATCAGGTAATTTTTTACGCTATTTAGCGCGGTACTTCTGCTGGCCCTGATCGCAGATTTTAGAGTTTCAGTACTAACGCCTAATCTTGCTGCCCAGTATTTTCTCTCCTGTTCATCGGCTACTACAATAAATTCGTCGTTTGAATTCACTGTAAATTGTTGGTTCATCATATTTTAATTTTATATATATGATAAACATCCGTTGTATTTGTTTGGTTTGAGGTTATTTAATTTTTTCTGTAACATCATAATAGATTGACTGCATCAGATCACGACAATATTTCGTCGATTCTGCCAAGTTCCTGACTGGTAAACGAAATATTATTCAAGGCCTGAACGGCATCTAAAATCTGTTCCGCTTTACTGGCACCAATTAAAACTGAGGTTACCCGTTCATCTTTAAGCAACCAGGAGATTGCCATCTGCGCCAGTTTTTGGTTTCTGGATTTTGCAACCTCATTTAGCTTAGCAATTTTTGAAAGCGTTTCAGCTGTTAAACTGCTTTCATTTAGAAATATGCCACTTGTCGCAATTCTTGAATCTGCGGGAACACCATGGAGGTATTTATCAGTTAATAATCCTTGTGCTAAAGGTGAAAAAGGTATGCAGCCAACACCATTTTCTTTAAGTATATCGATTAATCCATTTTCGACCCAGCGTTCAAACATGGAATATTTAGGTTGATGAATTAAACATGGTGTTCCCATTTCTCTAAGCATTTTAATGGCTTTTTCTGCATCAGTCGCCTGATAGTTGGAGATGCCAACGTATAAGGCTTTGCCTTGTTGTACCATTAAACTCAATGCAGCCATCGTTTCTTCAAGAGGTGTTTCCGGATCCGGACGATGGTGATAAAAAATATCCACATAATCCAGTTTCATTCTTTTTAAACTCTGGTCTAAACTGGACACCAAATATTTTTTTGAACCCCAGTCTCCATATGGACCGTCCCACATCGTATAACCTGCCTTGGTAGAAACGATGATTTCATCCCGGTAACTCTTAAAATTTTCTTCCAATATTTTGCCAAAAGTTTCTTCAGCTGAACCCGGTGGCGGCCCATAATTATTGGCCAGATCAAAATGGGTAATTCCCTTACTAAAGGCGGTGGCAATCAGCCTCCTGCTGTTTTCATAAACATTTACATGGCCGAAGTTGTGCCATAGGCCAAGTGATATTGCGGGTAGTTTCAATCCGCTTTCACCGCATTGGCGATAAATCATCGACTTGTAACGGTTTGTTAAATCTATATTGTTCATTTTAATGGTCCTGATTAGCTTAGTTTCGTCGCTTCAAATTAAAGCAAAATATAAATGGTAACTGGGCTACTTTACATTTTCTCTGATGAATATTTGTGGATTATAATAGCGTTCGTTGAGTTGGGTTCTATTCATAGTCAGCCAGCTTGCGCAGCCGTAATCATCAAACTTCTTGCGTATTTCTAAATGAAGGTGATGGTAATCTCCACCATACTTTTTGCTTTCGTCTTTTGTAAATAGTCGGGCTAATTTGGTCTTTTCATCCACTTGTTGCCCATTGCTTACATAAACCTCTTTTAAATGTTTATAGCTTGTAAACATCGTTTTTCCATCTTTCAAAGTATGTCTTACCACAACCGTCTTTTGGTTTTCGCCTAAATGAACGGAGCAAACAACACCATTGGCCATCGCATAAACAGGAATTAACTTCGTTTTAGATTTTGCAGGATTAACATCTATAGCAGTATGGATATGGCCTTTGTAATAACTATCGCGATGATCGCCAAAAATGCTAATGATTTTAATATTGCTGATTTTTTTGCGATCACTTACATCAAATGGCAGAAACCAGTTTTCTGCATTTTTTTGAGGTTTTACATCGGAGTAATAGGGCTTCCATCTATCCCTGTCTTTTTCAATAGTTGGCGTTTCGAATATTGAAAAAGTAAATAGGAAAAAAAGTATAAACTTCATCAGATTTTTAATTTAAGACAAGATAATATTAATTATTAAGATACCTTATTATTGTTATTTATAGCTATAATGAGGTCTTTTTAAGCTCAATAACGGTAATCTCTGGCCAGATTCCAATTCTGCCCGAAAAACCCAAGAAGCCAAAACCCCTGTTCACATTTAAATATCTTCCGTTTTCAAATTTTATGCCTCCCCAATGTTTATAACGATATTTAACCGGGCTCCATTTGATGCCAAACGCTTCAATACCGAATTGCATTCCGTGAGTATGGCCAGCTAATGCAAGCTGAATTTTTGACGGATTATTTTTTACCTGTGCCTCCCAATGCGATGGATCGTGAGATAGCAATACCTTAAAGTCGTTTACATTTGTGCCAGCTAAAGCTTTAGCTAAATCGCCACGTTCCCCAAATCCAAGTCCCCAGTTTTCGATACCCGCAAGAATAATTTTTTCCCCATTTTTGGTTAATTCTACATGTTCATCCAATAGTAGTTTAAATCCAAGTTTAGCATGGTAGCTTTTTAACTGCTGTAAATTTTTAATCTTATCCGCTTCTGATGGCCATTTGATATAGTCGCCATAATCATGATTGCCCAATACAGAAAATTGGCCGAATGGTGCTTTTATTTGCGAGAAATGGCCAATATAGGGTACGATCTCCGAAGCAGCATTATTTACCAAATCGCCGGTGAAAACAAACAGATCACTTTTCTGAGCATTAATCAAGTCGATGCCCTTTTGTACTTGCTTTGGTTTAGTAAAACTTCCAGCGTGAACGTCGGAGATTTGCGTAATGGTGAATCCATCAAAGCTATCTGGTAAATCATTGAAATAAAGGGTATGTTTAATCACCCTGTAGGCGTATTTGCCTCTCGTTATACCAAATATGAACAATAAAACGGTAAGGCAGAACATCACAAAGGCGAAATCGACCCAATAGATACTTCTCCCCAAAACCTGAAATCCGTTTGGCTGAAAGTTTGAGTATATCGAAAGAACTAACCGAAATAAATCTCCAACGAGCAGAAAAAAAGCAAAAACGATTTCGGCGGTCAATACGATTAAAAATGTATGCGTAATAATCTGGAAAAATTTACCCATTCCATTTGTCCGCATTTGTGTAATCGCAAAAAAAAGGGCAACTGTTAATCCAATTATCAATACCCAAAAAAATGGAGCCAGTAGCGAAGAGCGGTTAAGCGTTCCGAAACCTGAAAGCACATAAGAATTAAGTGCAAAAAACAGAATAACTATGGCAAGTATGGGTAAGAAATTAATCTTTCGTTTCATAAGAAAAATGCAGTAAAGAGGCAAAAGTAAATTTTAAACGTGGGCTTAGCTACTTAATTTTCAAGCTGCAATTATTTTTACGGTGCTTTGATTAATTGTGTTCTTCAATTTTGGTCCATTTGATCATACTGGAAGGAGATGATCTAATGTGAAAGGCCTGATAAGAAATGTTTCTTGCCAGCAGTTAAAAATTTTTAAAAATCTTTTGCAAAGCATTAGCAATTCAGTTATAATTACTGGTGGAAGAATATTATTTTCATCATGTTTTTAGTTATCTATAGATGAAAAAACCCGATACATACTTGGCGTATACATATTGATCAAAATTATATTTAAAATGCGTTTAATGTGGTAACGAGTTATGCTAACGGAACTCGTATTTGCATATTTCATAATTGTACTTAATTTATTAGCTTTGTGCAAATATGCTATCCAAAAAAACAAAATATGCCATTAAAGCACTTGTTGCGCTTGGTAAAAATGTAGAAAAACCGCCTATGCAAATCTCAAAGATTGCAGAGGAAGAGCATATCCCGAAGAAATTCCTGGAACAGATTCTATTGGATTTACGTAATGCCGGCTTTCTCTACAGCAAAAAAGGCGCCGGAGGGGGTTATAGCCTCAATAAGAAGCCTGAAGACATTCTACTGGTTCAGGTAATGCGTGTAACGGATGGACCAATTGCGATGGTTCCTTGCGCAAGCTTAAACTTTTACCACAAATGTGATGAATGTGTAGATGAAAAAACCTGCGGCATCAGAAGCGCATTCATCGATGTCAGAGATGCAACACTTAAAGTATTAAGTGAAACCAGCATTGCTGATGTAATTGGAAGAGAAGATACTTTGAAATTAAGTATCGATAGTCTATAAAATAATCTTCTAATATTCAGTACAATCTTTTTTAATAAAAATTACTACTATTCCTATATACTTTATATATTTGATTGATGAACTTCAATTTTATATCTATCCAAATTTTTAAAATAACAATGCACTATTGTTGTAAAACGCAATAGGGGAAAGTATTGGATAATTTATAGGTATAAAATATTTGATGCTTCTCAGTAATAAGAGAGGCATTTTTTGAATAAAGCTAACAACACATATGCAAAGTTTCAGAACAGAACTCGAAAATCCAATTGTCGAGCAGGACATTATCGATTTAGAGAACAAGATTAAAGCTTTTCGGGATGGAACCATTCACGATGAGAAATTTAGAAGTTTACGTTTGGCCCGTGGTGTTTACGGACAAAGACAGCCTGGTGTGCAAATGATACGAATTAAACTCCCATTTGGAAAGGTAACTTTTAAGCAATTGTTGCGTATAGCAGATATCGCCGACGAATATGGAAGTGGCAATTTACACTTAACCACCCGTCAGGATATTCAATTACATTATGTGAGTTTGGATAGAACGCCAGAACTTTGGGCAAAGCTGGAGCAAGATGATATTACGCTTCGTGAGGCTTGCGGAAATACGGTTCGGAATGTAACGGCATCGCCAAATGCTGGAATTGATAAAGACGAACCTTTTGATGTTTCACCTTATGCCCATGCCGTTTTTAAATACTTTTTGCGTAACCCGATTTGCCAGGAAATGGGGCGGAAGATTAAAATTTCTTTCTCTTCGAGTGATAAGGATACAGCATTTAGTTACATCCATGATTTAGGCTTCATTCCTAAAGTAAACGAAAATGGAGAACGTGGCTTTAAAGTGCTGTTTGCCGGTGGGCTGGGTGCACAACCATTCTTGGCGAGCCCAATTCATGAATTTTTGCATGAAGACCAGCTCATTCCTTTTACAGAATCGGTTTTGCGTGTCTTTGATCGTTACGGGGAACGAACAAATAGAAATAAAGCTCGTTTAAAATATTTAGTTCAGAAGTTGGGTTTAGAAGAAGTTTTGCGATTGGTTGCCGAAGAACGTATAGCCAACAAAGTTAAAACTTTTATCATTGATCGAAATGTTGTTCAACAGCCAGCCTTACCACAGGAACAAGAGTATACGGCTGTTGAAATTCTTAATGAAACGCATTATAACCATTGGTCGGCAACTAACGTTGTGCCTCAAAAGCAAGAAGGTTTTTACGCCGTTTATGTTAAAGTGCAAGTTGGCGATATCAAGACTGATAAAGCCCGTGCTTTTGTTGATGCCATTAAGCCATATGTTGCGGATGAAATCAGGATTACGCAAAATCAAGGCTTGCTGTTGAAGTTTGTTCGGGAGGAAGCGTTGCCATCATTATATTCAGCTTTAAATAAAATCGGTTTTACAACGGCTGGTTTCGATAGTTTAGCTGATATTACGACCTGCCCGGGGACAGATACCTGCAATTTGGGTATTTCAAACTCAATGACATTAGCAGAAGTTTTGGAAGATGTAATCTACACGGATTTCCCGGAATTCATCTATGAGAAAAATATCAAGATAAAAATCAGTGGTTGTATGAATTCTTGCGGTCAGCATGGTTTAGCAGAAATTGGTTTCCATGGGAGTTCGGTAAAAGCAGAGGGGAAAGTTGTTCCAGCGGTTCAGGTAATGCTTGGCGGCGGAACAGTGGGGAATGGTATTGGGCGTGTGGCAGAACGGGTGATTAAAGTACCTTCTAAACGGGCAACCAGCGTATTGCATTTCATTTTAAATGATTTTAAGGCAAATAATGAAGAGAATGAAAATTTTCACCAATATTATGATAGAAAAGGAAAAGACCACTTCTATCAACTTTTAAAACCATTGGCAGATTTAACCAATCTTCAGCAAGAAGAATTTGTTGATTGGGGCCATGTAGAGCAATTTGTTACCGCGATTGGTGTTGGAGAATGTGCTGGTGTTGTAATTGATTTGGTCGCAACTTTACTTTTAGAGGCTGATGAAAAATTCGGTTGGGCGAAGCAAAATTTAGATAAAGCTGCTTACGCTGATGCGATTTATCATACCTACAGCACTTTTGTTAGCGCTGCAAAATCATTGCTTTTAGATAAAGGCGTAAACAGCAGCACCCAGGTTGGCGTAATCAGAGAATTCGATAATCACTATGTGGAAACCGGCGAATTTAAATTATCGACCAACTTTTCAGATTTGGTTCTCCAAATTAATAAAAACGAACCAACCGCTGAGTTTGCTTTGAAATATTTTAACGAAGCTGATGCTTTTTTAAACCAGATTAAGGAAAAAAGAGCAGTAGCAATGAAATAAATGAAAGAATTAGAGAATGATAAAATGATTGAATATGCAAGGTGCAAAATCGCTAGTAAAAACATTAACTCATTCAAAACTCATTCATTCAAAATTAAAACTATGGTTAATCAAAATAAAGAATCAAAAATTACACTTTTAGGCGCTGGTCCCGGCGACCCGGATTTGTTAACCTTAAAGGGAGTTAAAGCTTTACAGGCTGCAGATGTTGTTTTATACGATGCTTTAACTAATGAAGCCTTATTAGAGCATGCACCAGCTGATGCGATTAAAGTTTACGTTGGTAAACGTTCTGGCGAACATTCATATCCGCAGGAAACCATCAATAAACTGATGATTGATTATGCCTTAAATTACGGTCATGTGGTTCGGTTAAAAGGCGGAGATCCCTTTGTTTTCGGTAGAGGTTACGAGGAACTGGATTATGCAGCATCTTACAGCATTCCAGTTGATGTTATTCCTGGAATATCGAGTTCGATTGGGGTTCCGGGTTTGCAACAAATTCCGGTAACACACCGCGGATTGAGCGAAAGTTTTTGGGTAATTACAGGCACAACTACATCCGGAGACGTTTCTAAAGACATTTACCAGGCTGCAGAATCAAATGCTACCGTTTTGGTTTTGATGGGCTTAAAAAAATTAGCTAAAATTGTTGAAATCTTTAAAGCAGCAGGCAGGCACCACTTGCCAGCAGCGGTGGTTCAAAATGGCTCATCAGAAGATGAAAAATTAGTTATTGGAAGAGTAGAGACCATAGAAAGTTTAGTGCAGCAGGAAAATATTAAGGCGCCTGCACTTTTAATTTTTGGTGAGGTAGTTTCTTTACATCCTTCATTTAAAAACTTAGTAAAACAATATGCAAGTATTGCCTAGCCAACCTGATAATGCATTGCCTTTTTCTGATGAGGAAAAAGGTAATCAGCTTTTTCCAGTTTTTATTAAACTGAATAAGCTACGTACATTATTAATTGGTGCGGGCAATATTGGGCTCGAGAAATTGACAGCAATTGTAAATAACAGTCGCCAGGCTAAAATTACCATTGTAGCCGAGATGGTTTCTCCAGAGGTTTATGCGCTTATCGCAGATTATCCACAAATCAAAGTGAAACAAAAAAACTTTGATGTTTCTGATTTGGAAAATATCGATATCGTTTTCGCGGCAACAAACAACAATATTTTAAACGAAGAAATTAGGGTAGTAACACACGAAAAAGGTTTGCTTATTAATGTAGCCGATAAGCCAGATTTGTGTGATTTTTATCTGGGTTCAATCGTTCAGAAAGGCGATTTAAAGATTGCGATTTCTACAAACGGCAAATCACCAACGATTGCAAAACGGTTAAAGCAGATTTTGAATGAAGGAATTCCAGCAGAACTGGATGAAACTTTACAAAATATGAGTGCTTTGCGGCAAACACTTAACGGCGATTTTTCGTCGAAAGTAAAGAAGCTGAATAAGGTTACACAGAGTTTAATCAATCCACGAAAAAGCTTTGCAGAGCGAAACATTAAGTGGCTCATCTGGTCGGCTGCAATTCTGCTTATTGGGGCAATTGGTTTTTCGTTATGGAATACCGAACCCGAATTTCAGGATTTCCTAATCAATATCGATCCATTATTTTATTGGTTTTTAGGTGCTGGCTTTTTATTTGCGCTGGTTGATGGCGCGATTGGTATGTCGTATGGCGTTACCACGGCCTCTTTTTCTCTGGCAATGGGTTTGCCGCCGGCCTCTGCCAGTATGGCCATCCACATTTCTGAAGTTTTAAGTAATGGAATTGCAGGTTGGATGCATTACCGGATGGGAAATGTAAACTGGAAATTATTTAAAATTTTGATTATTCCCGCTATAATTGGAGCAGTTTTAGGCGCTTACATTCTATCATCATTAGAACATTATAGTGCTTATGTGAAGCCTGTTGTCGCCGTTTACACTTTGTTTTTAGGCGGCATAATTTTGATGAAAGCATTTAATATTAAAAGAAAAAAAAACGATCAAAAAATAAAGAAGATAGGACTTTTGGGATTTGTGGGTGGTTTTATTGATGCTGCATTTGGTGGCGGTTGGGGTTCAATTGTACTTTCCAGCTTAATTGCCGGTGGTCGTCATCCCTTATTTTCATTAGGAACTGTTAAAATCAGCAGATTTTTTATCGCCACATTGAGTTCATTAACGTTTTTTACGATGTTAGGGGGCAAACACTGGGAGGCTGTTTTAGGCCTCATTATCGGCAGTGCCATCGCATCACCAATTGCGGCAAGAGTCTCAAACAGAATTTCTGCTAAAACGATTATGGTAGCGGTTGGTATCATCGTTATGATAGTGAGTTTGCGTAGTGTGATCTTGTTTATTTTAAAATTAATTTAGTGATGGGAGTAGAAGATTTAAAGGCAGAACTTACAGGCTTAAGCACGATAGATAAATTACGGTATCTGGCTGATGGATTTGCAGATAAAATCATTTTTTCAACCAGTTTTGGTTGGGAAGACCAAGCCATTACGCACTTAATATTTGCCAATGATATTCCAATTAAAGTGTTCACGCTTGAAACAGGTCGCTTGTTTCCCGAAACCTATTATGTTTGGAACCGCACTTTAGAAGTTTACAACAAACCGATTCATGCCTATTATCCCAAAAATGAGCTGTTGCAGGATATGGTGAATACAAAGGGTCCAAACAGTTTTTACGAGTCAGTAGAAAATAGAAAAGAATGCTGTTACATCCGTAAAATCGAACCGTTGAAAAGAGCATTAACAGGAAACGAGATTTGGGTTACCGGAATTAGGGCTGAGCAGAGCGCTAACCGTGAAGATATGCACGATTTAGAATGGGATGAGGGCAATAAACTAATAAAATTCCACCCCATTTTTGACTGGACTTTGGAAGACGTTAAAACTTTTATTAAAGAAAATAATATCGTTTACAACACTTTACATGATAAAGGTTTTCCAAGCATTGGTTGTGCGCCTTGTACAAGAGCAGTACAACCCGGAGAAGATTTTAGAGCGGGAAGATGGTGGTGGGAAGATCAAAGTAAAAAAGAGTGTGGTTTGCATGCAACTGAAAAAGCTTAAAGACTAAAGCTAAAAGCTTAGTCGAATAGACGGCGAACTTTGAGGGGTTTCCCCCTTTGGAGGGGGCAGGGGGAGGAATTAATTGCCACTACTACAACAACAAATAAGTTGAACATTCAACAATCAAACATTACAACAATTTTAAATGAGTACATATAACTTTGATTATTTAGATGAACTGGAGGCGGAGGCCATTCACATTTTGCGTGAAGTTGCAGGACAATTTGAAAAACCTGCCTTATTATTTTCTGGCGGGAAAGATTCAATCACATTAGTTCGTTTGGCCGAAAAAGCTTTTCGTCCAGGGAAATTTCCTTTTCCTTTGGTACACATTGATACCGGTCATAACTTTCAGGAAACGATCGATTATCGTGATAAAATGATTGAAAGAATCGGCGAAAAATTAATCATTGGTTCGGTTCAGGAATCGATTGACCAAGGTAAAGTGGTAGAGCAAAAAGGGAAAAATGCCAGTAGAAATGCTTTACAAACGGTTACATTATTGGATACAATCGCGAAATATGAATTCGATGCGTGTATTGGTGGTGCCAGAAGAGATGAGGAGAAAGCCAGGGCAAAAGAGCGCATTTTCTCTGTTCGCGATGAGTTCGGTCAGTGGGACCCAAAACGCCAACGCCCTGAACTATGGAATATTTACAATGGTAAAATCCATAAGGGCGAAAATGTGCGTGTATTCCCTATCAGTAACTGGACCGAACTTGATGTTTGGAACTACATTCGAAGAGAAAACATCGAATTGCCAAGCATTTATTTCTCTCATGAGCGTGAAGTGATCACCAGAAACGGGCAATTAATGGCGGCTTCTCCGTTTTTAAATATGGATAATGAAGATGTTGTGTTTCGCAAGCAGGTACGTTTTCGTACGGTTGGCGATATGTCTTGTACCGCTGCGGTAGAGTCCGAAGCAATTTTAATCGATGATATTATCACTGAAATCAGTTCTTCAAAAATTTCTGAGCGTGGGGCCCGGATGGACGATAAAGTTTCGGAAGCAGCAATGGAAGACAGGAAAAAAGGCGGGTATTTTTAGGGAGTACTTAATAGTTAGTATCAAGTATCAAGACTGGATGCCAACTAAAAACTAAACTTTTGACAATTCATTATGACTAGAGAAATGGTATTATGTGATTTGTCTCGATACTTGATACCAAAATCTTGATACTAGGTATGGAATTGATAGACTGAAATTCGTCTTGATACTTGATACTAATATCTTAATACTATAAGCATGAACATATTAAAATTTTTTACAGCAGGCAGTGTAGACGATGGTAAAAGCACCTTAATCGGCCGTTTGTTATACGATACTGATTCCATCTTAGCAGACCAGTTGGAGGCCTTACAGAACTCTAACCGTAAAAACGATGATGGAACAATAGATTTGGCTATTTTAACCGACGGTTTAAGGGCAGAACGGGAACAGGGAATTACCATCGATGTGGCTTACAAATATTTTCAAACCGATAAGCGCAAGTTTATCATTGCTGATACGCCTGGCCATATTCAGTACACCAGAAATATGGTTACAGGTGCATCTACAGCGAATCTTGCCATTATTTTAATTGATGCCCGCAATGGTGTGGTCGAGCAAACCATCCGCCATTCGTACCTGGTTTCATTATTGGGTATTAAGCACATTGTTGTTTGTATCAATAAAATGGATATGGTTGATTATAGTCAGGATGTTTATAGTTCAATTATAGAGAAATACAAAGTATTAGCACAGCAACTGAAGTTGGTTGATGTTAATTATATTCCGGTTAGTGCGCTGAAAGGGGATAACATCGTTCAAAATTCTGAACGTATGGATTGGTACGAAGGCGAAAGTTTGTTGCACTTCTTAGAGAAAGTTGATACCGATAACCTGGATAAATCTCAGTTGGCCCGAATGCCTGTTCAGTGGGTTATTCGCCCTCAAACGGAAGAATTACACGATTATCGTGGTTATGCGGGTCGTGTTTTGAGCGGAACTTTTAACTTGAATGATAAAGTGACGGTTTTACCATCAGGCGCAAGCTCTACCATCGAAAAAATTGAGTTCTTTGACCAAATTCCGGACGCTGCGCATGCTGGACAGTCGGTTACCATTCACTTAAAAGATGATGTAGACATCAGTCGCGGCGATACCATTGTGAATGCATCAGCTTTGCCACAAGAATCGAAATTGATTGAAGCCGATTTATGCTGGATGGACGGACGTGCTCTGGATACTTCAATAACGTATTTGATTCAGCATAACAGTAAAGTAACGAAGTGCAAAATCAGCGAAATTTTGCATAAGGTTGATATCAATACGCTGGAAAAACATCCTGCTGATGAATTCAAATTAAATGACATCGGTAAAGTAATTGTGAAAACAGCTGACGCTCTGGCTTTCGATTTATATGATGATAACCGGGCAAATGGCTCAGCTATTTTAGTGGATAGCAGAACGAATTTAACTGTAGGCGCTTTAATGTTTAGAGCAGCAGTTGAATAAATCCAAACACGCCCTTTAATAATTTAGGGTAAGCGATTTAATAGGCACCAGAGATAGTAGCTTCGTTTTTCATTTTAAAAAATTTTTCTTTATGGAAATGGAAAGAACTTTTCATCGTATTTTCATACTTTCATAACTGTTTAAATTAAAACATCAAAAGATGAAAAATAGAATTATTTACCTTGCTCTTGCAGCTTTTCCATTTGTTTATGCTTGTAATTCGTCAGTTAAAAAGGCTGACGTGACCAAAACAGATTCTGTTATGAATCAAACCTGTTATGCCTCCTCTTTTGAAAAGGATAGTGCTGCAATGGTAGTGAAAACGCTGGCATCTGGGAAAGTCACCGGTTCCTTGCTTATCAAATACGGAGAAAAACCGCAGAATAACGGACAAATAGATGGTAAATTCAATGGCGATACACTTTTAGTTGATTATCGTTTTAACACCGGCGGTGATACAACAAGAGCATTTACCAACCCACTTGCATTTTTAAAGAAGGATGGAAAACTGATTATGGGTGTCGCGCAAATTGAAACTACTTTGGGGCGTTCCTATTTTGTGAAAGGCAAACCAATTAATTATGAAGCAGGTAAGTTTACTTTTGCTGAAGTGCCTTGTAAGTAAATTATAATATTAGTAAAATCTCATGATCGTGATTGCTAGGCATGAGGCAATCTCACTTATACTAGTCTTAGCGTCTCGCTAAGACTTTTTTAATCTCCAATTTCAACCACCGTCGTCATTTTGAGCGCAGCCGAGAAATCTTTTTATTAAAATCAGTCATTTAACTTATAGAAATTGTCTTTCCCGTTACATTGTGAACATAAATGAAGCAATGATAATGAGTTGCAGATTCTTCGTTGCACTCAGAATAACAAAGTCAAGAACAGTTTCGCGGCGAAACAACAAGCAATCTGAGATCATTACAGTTGAAATAATAACAATCGCATAAAGATTGCTTCGTGCCTCGCAACGATGGTACTCTATTATAAAAATTATTTTAAAATAAATTACTACAATTTCTATAGACTTTATATATTTGTGTAATTAATAAGAATTATCACGAGCTAATATTTTCTGACATGATTTTAACCAAAGTAGAAAAAGCGAACATTGAACCAAAAATTACATTGATAGGTGCTGGTCCTGGCGACCCGGACTTATTTAGTTTAAAAGGTGTTAAAGCATTAAAAACAGCTGATGTTGTTTTATACGATGCAAATGTGAACGAAGCTTTACTGTGTTATGCACCAGAAGGTATTCCAAAAGTTTATGTTGGTAAACGTACCGACGATGAAGATTTCTCGCAGGATGCGGTTAATAAGCTGATTGTAGATTATGCTTTAAACTATGGTCATGTAGTTCGATTAAAAAGCGGCGACCCTTTTTTCTTTGCGAAAGGTTACGAGGAAATTGATGCTGCAGAGTCTTATAGCATTCCTACAGAAATTATTCCAGGCATTTCGAGTGCAACAGGAGCACCGAGTTTGCAGAAAATCCCAATGATTTATAAAGACTTAAGCGAAAGTTTTTGGGCAGTAACCGGTACAAATTCTAAAGGAGGAATATCTGAAGATTTATATATAGCTGCTAAAACTAAGGCCACTATTGTCGTTTTAAACGGGATAGAAAAAGTAAAAGAAATCGCTGCTATTTTTCAGGGGGAAAGTAAAGGTTTATTACCAGTAGCTGTGATTCAAAATGGTTCTACGCCACAGGAAAAGATTGTGGTTGGCATTGTAGATACCATTGCTGAAGTTGTGGAGGATAAAAAAATTACAGCGCCTGCATTGTTGGTTTTTGGAGATGTGGTTTCCTTACACCCTCAATTCCAGCCCATCAGAGATTTCTATGAAATTATTGCTGAAGAATATTAAAAGTTAAAAGAACTATATATTTGTTTTGTTGTTAAAAACCGCCGGCGAAAGTTAGCGGTTTTTTGCGTTAGTATATCTCCCGCAGATTACGCTGATTTTCGCAGATGGTTATGTTTAGCTATCCAATGGGTTTATGAACAGTTGCTTAATTTTCTTTCGAAAAAAGGAACACTCAATTATTTATATTGGTTGTTTTAATTTGAGATAATCTTCTAAATCTACTGGAAATTCATCTTCAAAAATTAATTTGAATTATTTTCAAATCGGAAAACAATTACTAACTTAACACAGTTATCTACACCAAATATTTGATGGAAATTATACATATAAGCGCCGAATGTTACCCTGTTGCGAAAGTTGGTGGTTTAGCCGACGTAGTAGGGGCCTTACCGAAATACCAGAATAAAGTTGGACATATTGCCAAAGTTGTTGTTCCAGCCTATGAAACCAAGTTTATCAGGGAAAGTGAATTTGAAGTTGCTTACGATGCATGGTCTAACTATGGAAACCACCATTTTTCATACCGGATTTTAAAAGAAAAAACCAACAAACTAGGTTTTGATTTGTACATTGTTCATATTCAGGGCTTAACTGATAGACCAAATGTTTACGGTTACGCCGATGACACGGAACGTTTTGTTGCTTTTCAAATTGCCACTTTAGACTGGATGGCCCAATGGGAGCACCGTCCGGATGTAATTCATTGTCATGATCACCACACAGGTTTGATTCCTTTTATGGTTTCGAATTGTTTGAAATACCAGAATATCAGTAAGGTTCCAACTATTTTAACCATTCACAACGCGCAATATCAAGGGCAATTTGGCTGGGATAAATTATACTATCTGCCTGCTTTCGATTTATGGAAGGGTGGATTATTAGGCTGGGAAGACGCAATTAATCCACTTGCATCTGCAATAAAATGCGCATGGAGGGTAACGACGGTTTCCCCTAGCTACCTTGAAGAAATGATGAGCAGCGCCCGGGGTTTGGAGAGTTTATTAAGGCAAGAGCGATGGAAATGCGCCGGGATTTTAAATGGAATTGACACCGAAGTTTGGAATCCTCAAACGGATTCTATGCTTTTAAAAGGTTACAATTTAAAAACAGTTGAAAACGGGAAAGCCGCAAACAAAAAGGCACTGTGCGATGTTTTTCAGTTAGATGCATCGAAACCGCTTTTTACCTTCATAGGTAGGTTGGTTGACGAAAAGGGTGCTGATTTACTTCCTGATATTTTTTACAATGCCTTACAACAACATGGCGATAACATCAATGTGTTGGTTTTAGGTTCTGGCGAAAGTTGGGTTGAAGGAAGGCTAAATCAATTGAAAGATATTTTTGGAGGAAGATACAATGCATACATTGGTTACAATGAACAAGTGTCGCACGAAATGTATGCAGGAGCAGATTTCCTCTTGATGCCTTCGAGGGTAGAACCCTGTGGCCTCAACCAACTTTACGCATTGCGTTACGGAACGGTGCCGATTGTACGTAGAGTAGGTGGTTTAAAAGATACCGTAATTGATGTTGGTGATGGAGGTTTTGGTTTGTGCCACGATCAAACCAGCGTTTGGGACGTTACACATGCTGTAAATCGTGCTGTTGATTTATATCATAATAAAAATGCTTTTAAAGCGGTGCGGAAAACCATGATGAAGATTGATCATTCCTGGGATAAAGCGGCGACGAATTACATAGAATTATACCAAATATTAAAATAAGCTTAAACATGACTGACAAAGTTTTAGGCGTTATCCTTGGCGGTGGCCAGGGCTCTAGATTATCGCCGCTAACACAAACACGCTCTAAACCCGCAGTACCTATAGCAGGTAAGTACCGGTTGGTAGACATCCCGATTTCAAATTGTTTAAACTCAGGCATTCACCGTATGTTTGTTTTAACGCAGTTTAACTCTGCATCCCTGAACAAACACATTAAAAATACCTATCATTTTAGCCATTTCAGCACAGCCTTTGTTGATATTCTCGCTGCCGAACAAACGGTTCAAAACGCTGGCTGGTTTCAGGGAACGGCTGATGCAGTACGTCAATGTATGCACCATATTGTTTCTCATGAGTTTGATTATATATTAATCTTATCTGGCGATCAACTGTATCAGATGGATTTTAAAGATATGATTGAACGACATATCGAGGCTAAAGCTGAAATTACCATTGCCACAATTCCAGTTACAGCAAAAGATGCGACTGATTTTGGTATCTTAAAAGCTGATGAAGAAAATATGATTACTTCTTTTATCGAAAAGCCGAAGACTGGTTTAGAAAATTGGGTTTCTGATACAGGTGAAGAAATGCAGGGTGAGGGACGTAATTTTTTGGCGTCGATGGGTATTTATGTTTTCAATCGGGAATATCTAATTAATATTTTGAATGAGAACGAAGAAGAAAAAGATTTTGGTAAAGAAATATTGCCAAGAGCCATTACAGAGAGTCGCGTTTTGAGTTACCAATACGAGGGCTATTGGACAGATATTGGTAATATTTCATCTTTTTTTGAAGCTAATCTGGGCTTAACTGATGAGATTCCGAAATTCAATATGTTCGATAGCAGCCATACGATATTCACCCGGGCCAGGATGCTGCCACCGTCGAAAATTTCTGGTACAACCTTAGAAAAAGCAATTATAGCAGAGGGTTGTATTATACAAGCTAGTAAAATAGAGCATGCCGTTTTGGGCATCAGGGCCCGTATTGGAAAGGATACTGTTGTAACCAATACATATGTAATGGGTAGCGATCGTTATCAAACACTCGAAGAAATTCAAACAGAAACAAATATGGGCAACTCGCTTATCGGTATTGGCGATCGTTGCTATATCAACAATGCGATTATCGACAAAAACTGTCGCATAGGAAACGATGTAAAGATTAATGGCGGCCCGCATTTAGAGGATGGTGATTTCGAACTTTATGCTGTAAAAGACGGAATCGTTGTAGTGAAAAAAGGCGCTGTACTGCCGAGCGGCACAGAGATTTAAAGTAAATTCATTTAAAAATTTAAGTCAGTTTGAATGCGATCAGACTGACTTTTTTATTTGGCGTACTCCAACATTTTTGCCAATAGCTTGTTAGTAGATAAACATAAATTTGCTTATGGCTGAAAAACATCTTTATCAAACTGGAATAATAGGAAACTGTGCTTTTTTAGCACATGTAAATAAAAATACAGATATCTCTTGGCTATGCTGGCCTCGTTTTGATAGCCCTTTCGTTTTTGGAAGTTTATTGGATAAGAAGAAAGGTGGCGAATTTTCGATTCTACCACAGGGAGAATATACCTCAAAACAATATTATATTGAAAATACCAATGTTTTAAGAACCGAAATTACGGCAGAAGATGGTCAATATAGAGTTACCGATTTTGCACCCCGTTTTCGCCTTCACGACCGGTATTTCAAGCCGCTAATGTTCATTCGTAAAATTGAGCCTATAAAAGGTAATCCTCGCATAACCATCAAATGCGAACCGGTATGCGATTATGGAAAAGGTAAGATGAAACCAAGCCGTGGAAGTAATCATATTGATTATTTAGGCTGTGATGAAAACATACGTTTGAGTACAAATGTTTCTTTAACTTATATTCTTGATGAAAAAGCATTTGTTTTAAATGAGGCAAAATACCTTGTTATGACCTATGGCCAAAACCTTGAAGCGCCAATTGTGAGTACCGCTGAAAATTTTCTTCGTGATACGGTAGCTTACTGGCGTTTATGGATAAAACATTCGTCGATTGCTGGATTTTACCAGCCATTTGTTATCCGATCAGCATTGGTTTTAAAAATTCATCAATATGAAGATACCGGTGCAATCATCGCTGCAAGTACAACCAGTTTACCCGAATCGCCGGGAAGTACCCGAAACTGGGATTATCGCTATTGCTGGCTGCGCGATTCGCATTATGTACTGACTTCACTTAATCATATCGGTCATTTCGAGGAAATGGAAAAATACTTCAGCTATCTTTCAGATATTTCCCGTGCAGAAGATACGCGGTATCAGCCATTATACGGGATTGCGGGCGAGCGTGAAATTACAGAACATACACTCGATCATTTGGAAGGTTACAAAGGTGAACAGCCAATCAGAATTGGGAACCAGGCTTATGAACATATTCAGAATGACATTTATGGTCAGGTTTTGATTTCAATGTTACCCCTGTATACCGACCATCGTTTTGTGTTCTCAGAACGAAGCGACTCCGTTAAATGGATTGAAGGCGTACTGTCTAAAATCGAAAGGACAATTGATGAAAAAGATGCCGGGATTTGGGAGTTCAGAAATATAGCAAATGTACACTGTTACAGTAATTTGTTCCAATGGGCTGGTGCACATGCTGCTCTAAAAATGGCAAAAACTATTGGTAGTCAGGATTTTGAGGATAGAGCACAGGTTTTGATTGATAAAGCTGCAACACATATTGAAGCCTGTTACGATCCGGAAAGAAAGGTTTACACAAATGCCGTTGGCAGCCAGCATTTAGATGCGAGTACTTTGCAATTAATTATGATGGGTTACCTGGACCCGGCATCCGACCGCGCAAAGGACCATTTGATTGCTTTAGAAAATGAACTTAAAACTGAAGATGGATTATTTTACCGCTACCTGCATGCGGATGATTTTGGCAAACCTAAGACTACTTTTTTAATCTGTGCATTTTGGTATGTAGAAGCCTTGGCTTGTGTAGGAAGAACGGATGAAGCAATTAAGGAGTTTGAAAACATTATTAAATATTGTAACCATTTGCTACTTTTCAGCGAGGATGTTGATGCAAAAACAGGCAGCCAATGGGGTAACTTTCCTCAGGCCTATAGCCATGTCGGTTTAATGAATGCGGCCTATCGTATTGCAATTAAATTAGATAGACCCGTATTTTTGTAGAATTATTTTCGATTCGTCATTCCCGACTTGATTGAGAATCTTAATGCTGTTACAAAGCGCTTTAAGATTCCCGCCTGCGCGGGAATGACGTTAAAGTTAAGCTAAATTCCTATGCCATGGTTCGTGTGCACACGAACCATTAAAATGAGTTCTTTCGATTCGCCATTCCCGACTTGATTGGGAATGCTAATGCTGTTGTAAAGCGCTTTAAGATTAGCTTCGCTGAGCAATCGTGGTTCCCGCCTGCGTGGGAATGACGTTAAAGTTAAACTAATTCCTATGCCATGGTTCGTGTCCACACGAACCATTAGAATGAGTTAATTTCGATTCATCATCCCGACTTGATTGGGAATGCTAATACTCTGTTGTAAAGCGCTTTGAGATTAGCTTCGCTGAGTAATCGTGGTTTCCGCCTGCGTGGGAATGAGTGCAAACGAAATAAAATTCTTGCCTTAGCGTCGGATTTATTTTTGATTCAGCCTCACGACATCAGTTAAATTAATCTCGCTCCACAAATTCTTCCTTTACCAAACTCCAGAGCAGTTTTCTAACTTCTTTAAAATCGTTCAAGTAGTACTTCGCTTCTGATAAATTATTTCCAACCTTAACTGTTATCGAACCATCTGGTAGAGCTTTAAAAATATCTTCGTCGGTATGGTCATCTCCCAATGCCATCACAAAGTCAGGATGCTTATTGTAAAGCCAGTTTAATGCAGCCTTTCCTTTGTTTACCTCTATATTTTTAAACTCTATAACCTTGTTTCCTGGCATGAGCTGTAAGCCCTTATCAGCGGCTAAAATTTTCATATGACTAACAATTTCATTCGCTCTTAATTCACCTAACCCTTCTTCCGCTTTGCGATAATGCCATACTAGGGAAAAGCTTTTTTCTTCTATGAAGGAACCTGGCGTTCTATCCGTATAGGTTTCTAATAATGTTCTGATTTCACTTTTCCATTGATCTGTAAGTAGCGGCAAACAAGTCCATTGTTCCCCTTGTTTTCTTTGCCAGGCACCGTGTTCGGCGATCAAATCAACCTTTAAATGGCCAAACCAGCTTTCCAAAGTCTCATGTCTGCGTCCGCTGATAATCACGACCGTATTCGAATTATCAAGGATCAAATTTTCAATTAAATCATAGAGCTCTTCATCTGGCGAGGCGTCATCAATATCTCCTGTAAACCCAACTAAGGTTCCATCGTAATCTAAAAACAAGACTCTATCATGAGTTTCGGCATATTTCACTGCAATAATTTCGTTAACGGAATTCACAGCATGTTTTGTTAGCAATGATTTTTGAGATTCTTTCACTTCGTTTAATTTTAAAATAAAATTGTTCACCCAATGTTTAATATTGAATTTTTCAACTGTAGCACGCATGGCTTTCATGCGACGCTTTTGATCATTTAAAGGCATTCTTAGGGCGGCAACAATTGCTTCCATAATATCGCCGAGATTATTCGGGTTTACAATTAATGCCTCTGTCAATTCCTTTGAGGCCCCGGCCATCTCGCTTAAAATAAGCACGCCATCTTCATTATTTCTGCTGGCTATATATTCTTTACTAACCAGATTCATGCCATCGCGCATTGGCGTAACCAGGCAAACATCGGCAGATGAATATAAGGCCGATAAGAACTCAATAGGAAAAGAACGGTAAAAATAATTGACCGGAATCCAGTCCATGGAACGATAGCGGGCATTTAAATTGCCCACGAACTGGTCAATCTGTTCCCTCAATTCGTTGTATTTAGGAACGGTATCCCGCGATGGAACCACAATCATGAATAATTCAATTTTACCAATATATTCAGGGTGCATTTGAAGCAATAATTCGATTGCTTTGAGGCGTTCTAAAATTCCTTTACTGTAATCCAGCCTGTCAATCGAAAGAATAATTTTAACATCCTCCTTTCCATTTTTAAAATTGGATATTTCTTGTCTGACTATTTCTGTATCCGTTAAGGTTGAAAATTTTTCGAAATCAATACCCATAGGAAAGGCTTCTATAACGATTTGCCGATCGTTGCTGTTCAGTACATTTGATGATGAATTTACAGGAAGTAAGCGTGTTGCTGTGCTTATAAAATGGCGAACATCATCATAAGTATGGAAACCAATTAGATCTGCGCCAATCAAACCTTGAAGCAATTCTTCACGCCAAGGTATCAACCTGAAAATTTCGTAAGAAGGAAAGGGGATATGCTGGAAGAATCCAATGGTCAAATTTGGGCGTTTTTCCCTCAATATTTCGGGGAGCAACATCAATTGATAATCCTGAATCCATATTTTATCTTTCATGTCAAGTACCTGCAGGGCACTTTTGGCAAATTTATGATTAACTGATTTGTAGCAATCCCAATAGCTTTGCTCGTAATGTGCGTAGGTTACCAGGTAATGAAAAACGGGCCATAATACTTCGTTTGAAAAACCCTCATAATATAAATTGATTTCTTCCTGAGTCAGGAAAACTGGGGAAAGGTTAAGCTCGGCTAATTTTTGCGTAACCTCCTCTTGCCGCTCTTCGGGAACTTCAATGCCTGGCCATCCCACCCAGATTGAGTTCCCTGTTTTGTATACGTCTCCAAGTCCGGTAGCTAGGCCACCCTCACTTGGAATAATAGTATATTGATTGTTTTCTTCGACGATCTTAACAGGTAATCTGTTCGATATTATAACTGTCTTCATGCTTGTATTTGATGTATCCACATAAATAAAAGCAGCTAAGTTTATTTTTGTTTGAATTTTTAGGCTAAAAAAACATTCAAATGATTAAAAAGTTTCATCAGTCGATTGAATAGTTTACACTTAATTGGAATAAAAATTTAATTAATAGCAATCAAGACTTACTGGTCAAGAGGAGGTTAACAAAGTTATTTTTTGTCAAAAGCTATATATAATTAAACAACAGAGAAAAAGTTGTTTGTTCATTTGGTATGGAGATTACTTCAATACTACCACGGTGCATTTTCATAATGTTCCGGCTAATGGTTAAACCAATGCCCGAGCCATTTTTACGGGTGGTGTAAAACGGAACGAAGATTTTTTCCAAATCTGGGGATTCAATTCCTTTTCCATTATCAGTTACATCTATGTAAAGTTTGGTGTTTTCCAGTCGGTAATTGACCGAAATATGGGGATTTTCATTTTCCTCTACGGAATAAATGCTGTTCGTTATTAGGTTAATAAGAACTTGTTCAATTAATTTTAAGTCAAGCTGAACTGTGATCTTCGATGATGTTTTTTCTACATCTAATACCACGTTTTTAATTTTCGCGAAAGGTTGCATCAGCACTTTAATGTGTTTCAGGATTTCTCCAATCGTGTGTGACTCTAAATTCGGCGTTGGCAACTCTGCGATTAAACGATAGTCCTTAACAAAATCCAATAAACCGGCAGAACGCCGCTTAATCGTTTGTAAAGCTGTTTTTAGATCTTCCATTTCATCCTGATCGAGGTTTTCTTTTTCCGTAACCATGCTATTAATGGTATCGGATAACGAACTTATAGGCGTGATGGAATTTAATATTTCATGTGAGATTACACCGATTAACCTGTTCCAGGCTTCTGTTTCTTTTTGCTCAATTTCGTCTTTTATATTTTGGAAACTGATGATGGTATAATTCTTCCCATAAAGATTCAATGGGATTACCTCCGTTGATAATTGAATCAATTTCTCCTGGATTTTTAGTTCCAAAAAGCGCTTTCCACCTGATGAAATCTGGTCTACCTCATATGCAAAATTTGGTAAATGTTGTTGTAGCCGATGCCAGTATTTGTATGCCGGCACACCTAATAAAGTCGATGCAGCCTGATTGAAAAATGCAATTTCCTCGTTATTCTGTGCTGTTTTGGTATTGTTAACTACGATTACGCCGACCGGAACCTGCTCTAAAATGGTCTTAATCAGTTGGAACATCGCTTCCTGTTCCATACGAATCTGTTTGTGTACATGTAGAATTTCTCCAAAAGATTCATAAAGTTCGGGAAAACTTCCCTTAGTGGCTTTATTTTTAAAATTAAGTGTGTGGTCGCGGGTTTTTACAGCTAAAATAAATCGCTTAATATCAGAACGAATTTCGTTAATGTAATAATAAAGCGAAATTATAGAGCCCAATAAAATCAAACTCACGCCAATAATGGTAAACCACAATTGGGTGTTTTTAATTAGATAAAATAAGAGGTAACCCAATAGATTGATGAGGACCAACCTGGATATCAAACGAAAAGTAAAGCGTTTATAAAACATGTTTTTTAAGCTAAAAGACTAAAGGTGAAAGACCAAAGCTTAGAGATCGAAGTGGGGTGCAGCTTTAATCTTAAGCTTTTCACTTTCAGCTCAAATCCCGAATTTCTCTATTCTCCTGTATAATGCTGCACGGGTTAGACCGAGTTCTGCCGCTGCTTTTGATATATTCCCTTTGTGTTTATCTATGGCTTTTTGTACCATCATTTTTTCCATCTCGCCTAGTGCCATTTCATCAGGCATGGCGGTATTTTGTGTAAAACGCTGCGGACTTAATTGTAAGTCTTCTTCTGAGATTTCATTTCCATCGCTCATAATAACGGCCCTTTCTAAAACGTGTTGCAATTCACGGACATTCCCCGGCCATTTATAATTAAGTAAAATATCTTCGGCTTTATGGCTTAAACTTCGGGTTTCTTTGTGGTATTTCGAACTAAAAACCTGCATAAAATGATTGGCCAGCAACAATATGTCTCCACCACGTTTTCTTAATGGCGGCAGTAACAATTCAACGGTATTAATCCTAAAAAGTAAATCTTGCCTGAAGGTGTTTTTACCAACCATCTCGTTTAACGGCATATTGGTAGCCGTAATCAACCGAACATTAACTTTGCGCTCTTTACTTTCGCCGAGTCGCGTAACCGTTCGGTTTTGTAAAACACTCAATAATTTTGCCTGCAGTGGCAAAGTTAGGTTTCCAATCTCGTCCAAAAATATTGTCCCACCGTCTGCCAGTTCGAATCTGCCTGGTTTATCTTCCTTCGCATCCGTAAAAGCACCTTTGGCATAGCCAAAAAGTTCACTTTCAAAAAGATTTTCATTTAGTGAGCCCAAATCTACATGCATAAAAACCTGGTTTTTGCGCTGCGAATTTCCATGGATTTCGTAGGCGAAAACCTGCTTGCCTGTACCATTTTCGCCCAGGATTAAAACGTTGGCATCAGTGGGTGCAACTTTTAATAAGGTATTCTGAAGTTGTTTTATTCCATCGGCCTCGCCCACAATATGCTCGAAACCGCGGGTCATATCTTTATGTAGTGAAGTATGGATTTTCTCCAGTTTCTTAACTTTTCTCGTCGATTCACGGAGTTTCGATGCCGCAGAAATGGTTGCAAAAAGCTTTTCATTTTCCCAAGGTTTAAGAATAAAGTCGGTAGCACCTTTTTTAATCGCTTTAACCGCAAGTTCTACATTTCCAAAAGCAGTCATCAGAATAACAACATAGTCTTTATCTATCGATAAAATATGTTCCAGCCAATACAAACCTTCGCGGCCATCGCTCGCGCCTTTCTGATAGTTCATATCGAGCAGAATGATATCAACTTCGTTTTTGCTTAACAGCACATTGATTTCTTTAGGCGATTTGCAGGTGATCACTTGTTTTACCTGCTGTTTTAAAAATAAGCGGGCGCTTAAAAGAATGTCGTCATCGTCATCGATGATTAAAACTGTGGCGTCTAACATGAATTTATATTTTAAAAGCTCACCCTATTAAGGTAAGTATTTTTTCTTTGTGTTGTCTCTCTCTTTGAGAAGAGAAACACTTTGGCTAAGTAGTTGGAACCAAATTTCTTTCTACTTTGCTTTTTCTACTCCCTAACCCTTCACTTCAAGTAGATTGGATTCAGGGATGAGTTTCCTTCCTCAAAAATAACTAAACTGTCCGCTCTCGCACATAAACTGTTCGATAATGAACAGTTTAAAAGCACAAAAATTTATAAAAAATTGATTATTAAGTGTTTAAATGAGTTTAAATGCTTTGGCACAAGCTTGGTTGTTAAGGAAATCAAACAGTATAACCGAACAATGGATAAAAAGATAGAGAAGAAAAGATTTGGTACCAAAACCTTAATTATGTTAGGTGGCGCGATTGCTTTTATAGCGGTTGTGATTTATGGCTATACTTTATCATTAAAAAAAACATACAGTGCCGATGCCGAAAAATTGACCATAAGTAAAGTGGAATACGGCGATTTTGAAGATGTGGTGCTTTTAAATGCCAGCGTTGTTCCGTTAACTTCGGTTATTGTAAGTTCATCAGAAGGGGGAACGGTTGCTGAAATATTTACTGAGAATGGCGCTTCTGTAATAAAAGGTACGCCATTATTGAGAATCTCGAATTCTAATGCAATGTTAAGTTACACCTCCAGCCAAACCGCCGCTACCGAACAAATCAATCAGCTGCGTAAATCCCGATTAGATTTGGAGCAAAATCAAAGGGTTTTAAATCAGGATGTTTTAGATGTTGAAAATAGCTTAAGAACAGCTGCAAGACAATATCGTTTGGATAGTGCACTTTTTACAAAGAAGGTGATTACACTTCAGGAATTTAATAAATCAAATCAGGATTACGAATATTACCAGGGTAAACTTAAAATTGTTCGCCAGGCGGTAAAACAAGAGAATCAAAGCAGAAGAATGCAGCTTGCTCAAATCGATCAGTCGATGAGACAGATGAATGAAAGTTTGGAAATGATTCGCAAGAACATCGAAAATATGACCATCAAAGCACCGGTTTCTGGTAAGCTTTCTTCTTACGATCCGGTAATTGGTAAATCTTATAACTCAAACGAGATGATTGGGAAAATTGATGTATTGCAAGGATATAAATTGCAGGCTGGCGTGGATGAATACTATATTAATCGAGTAAAAGAGGGGCAAACATCGACCTGTGAATTCAATGGAAAAACCTATAACCTAACTGTTAGTAAAGTTATTCCAGAGGTTACAGCAGGTCAGTTCCAGGTGGAAATGGTTTTTAAAGGTGCTGCTCCTAATGGCCTGCGCCGTGGTTTGTCACTTCAAACCAAATTAACCTTATCAGACAACAGCAAGTCTTTATTGCTAGCTCAGGGTCAGTTTTTCCAGAGTACGGGCGGTTCATGGGTATTTGTGGTGAACAATGGCAAGGCAACTAAGAAAAATGTTAAAATAGGCAGAAAAAATTACTTGTATTATGAAATATTGGATGGTTTGCAAAAAGGCGATGAAGTAATCACATCCTCTTATGACCAGTTTAACCAATACGACGAGGTGGAGATTAATAAATAATAGCCCCACCCGGCCTCCCCAAAGGGGAGGAGAGCAAAGTGCAAAACCTAAATAAAGAAAAAGCTAACTTGTTGGCATAAAATAATTTAATATAAAAACTCCAAAAGCCCTCCCTATTGGGGAGGGTTGGGTGGGGCCTAAATACTTGATACTAAAAAGCTATGATTAAAATAGAAAATCTGGAAAAAGTTTATAAAACTGAAGAAGTGGAAACCACAGCATTAAACGGAATTAACCTTCACGTCAAAGAGGGTGAATTTGTGTCCATCATGGGGCCGTCAGGCTGTGGGAAATCTACCTTGTTAAACGTTATGGGTTTGTTGGATAAACCAGAAAGTGGAAGTTATAAGTTCATCGATACCGAACTTTTAACTTTAAACGACAGGGAGCGTTCTAATTTCCGTAAAAGAAATATGGGATTCGTTTTCCAGAATTTCAACTTAATTGATGAGTTAACTGTTTTTGAAAACATCGAATTGCCGTTGATATACAATAAAATTCCCGCCGGCGAACGCAAAACACTAGTTAACGAAATTATCGAAAGGATGAATATTGTAAACCGTAGTGGTCACTTCCCGCAACAACTTTCTGGTGGTCAGCAGCAGCGTGTTGCCGTGGCAAGAGCTTTGGTTACCAAACCAAAATTGGTTTTAGCCGATGAGCCGACCGGTAACCTCGATAGTTCGCACGGTAACGAAGTAATGGAGTTGCTTTGCGAGCTGAACGAAACGGGTACCACCATTGTAATGGTTACACACTCGAGTCACGATGCCAGTTTTTCGAACAGGATCATTAACCTAAAAGATGGTCACGTGATTTCTGAAAAAATAAATAAAAGCAAAAACGAGGAGTTGATATAAGAAAGGTTTAAGGTGAAGGGTATAAGGCGTAGGGTTAGCGCGAGTACCTTAAACCCTATACCCTTAAGCGCTCAACCTCAAAGAAAATAGTTTTAGTTTAATGATAGTCCAGCCGAATCTTCCTGGATGGGAAGATTCGGGGCGGGCGCTTAAAAAAGCAGAAAGACTAAAAAGAAACGACTAATGCAAGAAGACTTAGGCGTTTTGCAAGGTCTTGATACCTGATACTTAATACTTGATACCAAATACCTGACACTAAATACTCGATACCTTATACCTGATACCACCATGTTTAGACTTAACTTAAAAATCGCTTTACGAAACCTTTGGAAAAACAAGGGCTTCTCCCTGATCAATATCGGCGGATTAGCCATTGGTTTAGCCAGTTGTATGGTTTTGTTACTTTATGTTGCTTACGAGTGGAGCTATGATAAACAATTTACAAACAGTGATAAAACTTATGTGGTATATCAGAATGCACCTGCAAATGGAAAGATTTTCAGTTGGGCGTGGACACCAAATGCAATGGCTGAAGAGGTTGCTGCAAAAATTCCCGGTGTTAAATACGCATCACATTCTACTTATCCAAATGGAAAATTAATTAGCGCAGGCGAAAAGAAAATAAATAGTAGAGTTGTTTTTGCCGACCCATCATTTGTTAAGATATTAGATTATAAATTTATAAAAGGTAATCCAAATCAAGTTTTAAAAGGCGTAAATACGATCATCCTAACCAAATCTTTTTCACAAAAATTATTTGGCAATGAAGACCCGATTAACAAAATGGTTAAACTTGAGAATCAGGATGTATTGAAAGTAGAGGCGATAATTGAAGATGTTACTCCAAACAATAGCATAGTTTTTGAATGCATTATGCCTTGGGCGCTTTTTGAAAAAAGAGAATCCTGGGCGAAAGGAAAGAACTGGGGAAATAATATGTGCCTTACTATTGTTCAATTAAAAAACAATAGCTTTTTTACATCGGCAAATGCCGATATGAAAGGCATCTATAAAAGAAACCAAAAAGATAATACAGCAGAAGCATTATTACATCCATTAACCAAGTGGCATTTGTACGACGATTTTCAAAATGGAAAATCGGTTGGAGGAAAAATTGAACAACTTAAAATATTCCTTTTGCTTGCCTTTTGTATTCTGCTGATCGCATGTGTAAACTTTATGAATTTATCTACAGCACGTTCGGAGCGTAGGTCTAAAGAAGTAGGTATTCGTAAGGCAATTGGCTCTACCAGAAAATCTCTAATCGGTCAGTTCTTACTTGAATCGGTTTTTATAACTTTTATTTCCACTGTTTTGGCTTTCATTCTTATTGAGGTGAGTTTGCCATATTTTAATAATTTACTAAATATCGAACTGAAAATTGATTATAACAGCATGGGATTCTGGGCTACACTTTTAGGTTTAATGATTTTTACAGGCTTTATTGCGGGAAGCTACCCAGCCTTGTATTTGTCTTCTTTCGAACCTATTAAAGTATTAAAAGGTTTAAAAATTAAAACAGATTCATCCGTTTCTATCAGGAAAGTTTTGGTGGTTACTCAGTTCGTTTTTGCTGCATGCTTAATTGTTTGCACGTCCGTCATTTACCAGCAACTTAACTATGTTAAAAATAAGCCAATTGGTTATGATAAATCTAATTTGATTCAAATTGCAGTTCAAGGCAAAATGGGTGATGATAGTAAGCTGGATTTGCTTAAGACCCAATTGTTAAAATCTGGCGCAGCATCAGATGTGACTTTCTTCAGTAAAGACATTACTGAAAACGGAAACAATACAACGGACATATCCTGGGATGGTAAAAACCGGGGGGAATCGGTTTTATTTAATAATAGAGGAATAGGAAGCGATTTTATAAAAACCATTGGTACCGAGTTGATAAGTGGGAGGGAATTTTTAGCAACTTCCAAAAGCGATAGTAATAGTGTGATGTTAAATGAGGCTGCCGTAAAAATGATGGGACTTAAAAACCCGGTTGGTGCCATTATTACCTGGGGCGATACTAAGCTTACAAACGTTGGTGTGATTAAAGATTTTGTTGTTGAAAGTGCTTATCAAAAAGTGGCACCAATGATATTTTACCCGAGTTATAGAGATGGCTCATCCGTTATCATTGTTCGTTTAAATCCTAACCAAAATATCAGTTCTTCTTTGTTAACAATAGACGATTTGGTTAAAAAAATAGAGCCTGATTATCCTGTTAACCGAAAATTTGTGGATGAATCTTTTGAAGTAAAATTTCAAAACGAAAAACTTTTGGGAACGCTTTCAAACTGGTTTGGTGGCTTTGCGATCTTCATTTCTTGCCTAGGCTTATTAGGACTAGCGCTTTTCATGGCCGAACAACGCAAAAAAGAAATCAGCATCCGTAAAGTTTTAGGTGCGAGTACTGCAAATATTCTTACTCTTTTAAATAAAGATTTTATCAAGCTGGTCGCTATTGCGAACGTAATTGCTTTTCCCTTGGCATACATCATCATCAATAAATGGCTTTCTGCTTATGAATACCGCATTTCGATTTCTGCTCTGCCATTTATTATCGCCATCGGATTATCAGTTTTGATCGCCGTTTTAACCGTTAGCGTACAATCGTTGAAGGTGGCAAAGGCCAATCCTGTTGATGCTTTAAAATACGAATAAAAGCTGAAAGCTTAAAGACCAAAGACTAAAGCGAAAAGCCGGTTCTTGATACTTGATACTAACTACTTGATACTATGTTTAGATTAAACTTAAAAATCGCGTTGCGAAACCTTTGGAAAAATAGGGGCATTACTTCAATTAACATTGGTGGTTTAGCTATTGCTTTAGCTGCTTTTATTTTAGTGGTTCTGTATTTTACTTACGAAACCAGTTTCGATAAATCGAATCCGAATTATAAAAACATTTACGTCGTTGGGCGGATTGAACCTGATTTTAAAACAAACTACACTTCGCCGCCTTTGGCCAAAGCCATTAAACTGAATTTCCCCGAAGTAGAAGAAGCAGGAATTACCAAACGTGGTTTTTTCGAATTCACCATGAAGAACGGCAAAAATACATTATTTGCGAAAAACTTTATGCAGGCTGATTACAATGCAGCTAAAATTCTCGATTTGAAACCTGTAGGTGGGTTGGAAAAACCTGCTGGCGGTATCGAAAGGCTTTCGTACCTGAGTAAGGAAAACATGAAAGTACTGTTTCCTGACAAAAAAGATAACAAACCGGAAATGGTTGGTGTTGGTGCAAGCAATTCAGGTATTACCAGCAAAATCAATGGTTCAATCACTAACAATTTGCATTCAAATATTACTTTTGATGGCATTTCAATAGGCAATGAAATAGGGAAGGACGAGAACTACGGATACAATAACTACACCACGTATATTCAGGTAAAACCAGGAACAAATGTTGTAAATCTTGAGCATAAAATCACTGACTTATATCGCAAAGAATTATTAAAAGGCGAAACAGATCAAAAGATAATTGAAGAAATAAAAGGTATTTCCACGTTTTTAGACCCGCTTGCCAACTTGCACCTCAGGCCAAAGGCAGGTAATGATGCGCCCTACAAAATATTAATTGCCCTTTCAGCGCTAGGAATTTTAATTCTTGTTATTGCTTGTGTCAATTTTACAAATCTGAATATTGCTCAGGCAACGAAACGAGCAAAGGAAGTGGGAATTAAAAAGGTAATGGGCGCATACCGTTTTCAGCTTACGACGCAATTTCTCGCCGAAATATTTATTCAGTGCTTTGTAGCTACAATTATTGGATTAATTTTAGCCGAACTGGTATTGCCATATTTCAACAACCTTTTTCAGGTTAACTTATCCATCTGGACCATCGAAAATAATCTATTTTGGCAATTGCCCTTGATTTTATGTCTGATTACCATAATTGCCGGCACTTATCCAGCTTTGGTATTATCCGGTTTCAAGCCAGCGTTGGTGCTAAAGGGTAATTTTTCTACAAGTAAACAAAGTTCTTGGTTGCGAAATGGATTATTAGTCTTTCAGTTCAGTGTAGCAGTAATTTTTATTATCGGTTTATTTATTATCAATTCACAGCTCAAGTACATGCGAAGTGAGGATTTAGGTTTTACGGCAAATCAAGTCGTGTATATTAAGAACATCAGTATGTTTAATAAACCTGAAAAATTCGCTCCTGTAAGAGATAAAATTTTAAAAATTCCTGGAATAAGATCGGCCACCGTAGCCACTGATATTCCTGATGGTGCAGATGGTGGAGCTAATGGTTACACTTTCGAGGGTGTGCAATCCAGTCTGGATTTTATAGATGTAGATTTTGATTACTTTGAGACGCTTGATATCAAATTAAAAGAGGGGCGTTTTTTCTCAAAGTCATTCAGTACGGACACTGCAAATTCTGCTGTGATAAATGAGAGCACTGTTGCAAAATATGGTATGAAAGATCCGGTTGGTAAAACAATCAGAGGCTGCAATATTGATTATAAAATTGTTGGTGTAATTAAAGATTTTAAGGCTCAGGGATTTGAAAGTGCAGTTCAACCAACCATTTACTCGATTAAAAACCCTTGCGGCAATTATAAAACTCAAATTATGCTGAAGATTGAGGAAAACAAAATTTCTTCGGCTTTAGCGGCATTGAAAGCGCAATGGCCTCAGATAAATCCAAAAGATGGAGAAGATTTCAGGTATGAGTTTTTAGATGAACTTTATGGCAAACTCTTCAAAAAGCAGGAACAGTTGCAATCGGTGTTCTTTGCAGCGGCATTGCTCACCATCTTCATCGCTATTTTAGGCTTGTTTGCCTTTGCAAAGTACATCACCAATGGCAGAATTAAAGAAATCGCGGTACGTAAAATTTTAGGTGCAAGCGATGTTCAAATCTTTAAATTAATTAATAGTTCATTTTTTGTTATGGTGCTTTCGGCAAACGTAATTTCGTGGCCGGTAGCTTATATCCTAACTAAAAAATGGCTGGACACCTTCGCATACCGAATTGATTTACCTGTAATGCCATTCGTTAGTAGTGCAATAATTACCATTTTATTAACTGTAATAACGGTTAGTGTTCAGGCGAAGAAAGCGGTTAAAGCAAACCCTGTTGATGCACTTAAATATGAATAAAGTCAAGGCTAAGACTAACACAATTTGCTGTGCCTTGATACTTGATACTTAATACTTGATACTAAAAAAGCCAAGAGCTTAAAGACCAAAGACTAAAGTGAATTGGTCTTGATACCTGATACTAAATGGTTAAAGCAATTCCTGTTGATGCGTTGAAATACGAATAAAAGATGAAAGCTTAAAGACCAAAGACTAAAGCGAATTGGTCTTGATACTTGATACTAAATACTTGATACTACCATGTTCAAATTAAACTTAAAAATCGCTTTGCGGAACCTTTGGAAGAACAAAACGTCGTCTTTCATCAATGTAATCGGTTTGGCTATCGGCCTTGCAGCCTGTTTGATGTTGCTGCTATATGTTTCGTACGAATGGAATTTCGATAAGCAGGCAAAAAACTGGCGTAATGTTTATGTAGCCATGACGAATGTTCCTGGCGAGGGAAACAAGATTGCCGGCACCTTCAATGGTTCTACAACGGCATTAGGTCCTCTTTTAAAAGAAAAATTGCCGGAAGTAAAATATGTTGTCCGAATGGATTATGGCAAAAAAAGTTTAATAGCGAACGGACGAAATAGTTATAAGAAAAATTCGAAGTTTGCCGAACCTGACATCCTTAAACTATACGATTACGAGTTTATTGCCGGCGATCCGCAAACCGCATTAACCAACCCACTTTCGGTCATTTTAACAGAAAGTACAGCCAAAATTTTATTTGGAACCGCTGATGTACTGAATAAATCGGTTCGTTATCAGGATAAAGAAAATCTAACCATTACCGGCATAATTAAAGATTTACCTGAAAATAGTTCTAATCGTTTCGACTTTTTGATGCCCTGGTCATTTTACGAGATTGTCGATGACAGTGCAAAGGATTTAAACTGGACGAATTATAGTTTTGTAACCATGGTTTCGCTTAATCCGGATGCCAATATTGAGTTGGTAAACCGTAAAGTTGAGGCGTTGGTGAAGGCAAATACACCACAAAACCCACAATCACAGCCGCATTTTTTGTACCAGGCCAGCAAACTGCATTTATTTGGTAAATTCGAAAATGGTAAAAGTGTAGGTGGCGATATTGAGCAAATCTGGCTTTTTGTTGGTTTGGCCTTTGGGATATTGCTAATCGCTTGCATCAATTTTATGAACATGGCTACGGCTAAGTCAGAAAAACGGGCAAAAGAAGTGGGCATCAAGAAAACCATCGGTGCTAATCGAAGCTCATTAATTTTTCAGTTTCTGACCGAATCAATGGTATTAACTTTGGTTGCTGTTGTCGTAGCAATAGCATTGATAGAACTTTGCCTGCCAGCATTTAATCAGCTTCTGAATATAAATCTGGGGATTTCATACTTCAATACAGCAAGTTGGTTTGGTATCCTGGGGATTGTAATCACTACCGGTTTAATTGCAGGCAGTTATCCGGCATTTTACTTGTCGGCTTTTAATCCAATTCAAACACTAAAAAGAAAAATTTCGGCTAAAGGATTTTTAAGCATAAGCTTAAGGCAAGTGCTGGTTGTTGGCCAGTTCTGCTTCGCCATTATTCTGATTATTGCAACTCTGGTTATCTATCGCCAGATTCAATACATCAAAAACAAGCCGGTTGGCTTCGATGTGAATGCTTTGGTGGAGATTCCTCAGGATGGAGAATTGAAAACCAAATTCGAGCCTTTTAAAGCTGAATTGCTTAAATCCGGGGCAATAAAATCGGTGTATCAATCGTCGGTTAGTCTTTCTCATCATGGCCGCAACTTTATGGACATTACGTGGGATGGCATGACGAAGCCCGAAAATACAGTGATGTTTAATCAGGTGGCTACCTCGTATGATTTTATTAAAACAAATGGTATTAAATTACTCGAGGGACGGGATTTCTCGAAAAACTTCGCTTCGGATACAAGTGCCTTACTGGTTAGTGCCTCAGCTGTGAAGGTATTTGGTTATAAAAATCCTATCGGTAAAAGGGTAAATCTTTATGGTACTAATGCTTATATCATTGGTGTTTTTGACGATTACGTTTGGGATTCGCCTTATAAATCAAACAATCCGCAGGTTGTATTTTTAAATCCAAAGCAAACGGGCACCATTACGATGCGTCTGAATAATGCAAACAGTTTACAAAGTAATATAGAAACCATCAGCAGGATCACTAAGACTTTTAATCCCGCATATCCAACGGAACTTACTTTTGTAAACTCCTTATACCATGAGAAATACAAATCAGAAAAAACCTTAGGCATTCTTTCAAATCTATTCGGCGGACTCGCAATTTTCGTGTCTTGCATGGGTTTATTCGGTCTGGTTGCTTACAGTGCGGAGCAAAGGACAAAAGAATTTGGCGTGCGAAAAGTACTTGGCGCATCGGTTGCAAATTTAATGCAATTGCTATCCCTTTCGTTTATGAAAATGATTGTGGTTGCCATTTTTATCGCGGTGCCGGTAAGTTATTTTGCAATGAATAAATGGCTGGACAACTTTGAATTTCGTACGGAAATAAGCTGGTGGATAATTCCTGTTGCAGCTATAGGAACTTTAACGATGGCTGTAATTACTGTGAGTTTTCAAGCGTATAAAACCGCAAAATCGAACCCGGTTGATGCTTTGAAATACGAATAAAAGCTTAAAGACCAAAGACTAAAGCGAATTGCTGGTGTCTTGATACTTGATACTAAATACTCGATACTAAAATATGTTCAAATTAAACTTTAAAATCGCCATTCGAAATCTTTGGAAGAATAAAGGTTTCACACTCATAAATATTGGTGGTCTTGCCATTGGAATGGCTTGTTGTTTAATGTTGCTGCTATATGTTAGCTACGAGTGGAGTTACGATAAGCAATTTAAAAACATAGATAAAATCTATATTACAGGGTTAAATCTGAAGTTTAATGGCAAATTGGCTACAACTATGGCCTTACCAAGTAAACTTTCAAAAACAGCAATGCAAGAATTGCCTGGGTTTAAACGAAGTGCCCGTGCTTCGAATGAAAATAATGTAAAGCTTTACAGTCATGGCCGGGCTAATTTTAAGCTCACATCATTGTATGTTGATCCTGATTTTGTTAAAATTTTTGATTATAATTTTATTTATGGCGATGCAAATACGGCTTTAAATGAACCGAGCGCATTAATTATTAACAAAACTACAGCTAAAAAACTATTTGGAAATCAAAATCCTATAGGGCAAAGAATTACTTATGATGGAAAAAAAGCGCTTAAAGTTAGTGCAGTTATCGAAGATTTGCCAAAAAATCAAAGCATGCAATTCGATGTTTTGCATCCCTGGTCATTCTTCGATGAGCTTAATCCTGATGATAAAAATAATGGCTGGGGCACCATAACCTGTTTTACTTATTTCGAGTTAAAAGATAACGTATCATTAGAGGCGACAAATAAGTTGTTGCGAACGTTTATTGTTGATAAAGAGCCGGAACTAAAGGAAATGACCTACGAGCCTTTTCTTTTTCCTTATTCTAAAATGCATTTATATGAGGATTTCCAAAACGGAAAATCAGTGGGCGGCCGGGTAGATCAGGTTAAACTATTTATTTTTCTGGCTTTTTGCGTGTTATTAATTGCTTGCATCAACTACATGAATCTATCCACCGCACGTTCTGAAAAACGTGCCCGTGAAGTAGGGGTTCGTAAAGCGTTAGGCTCTTCAAGAAATACGATAATGGGACAGTTCCTAATTGAATCATTAATTCTGTCGTTTGTAGCTATGCTTATTGCATTTACCTTGTTAGAGGTATTGCTTCCATATTTCAATAATTTACTGGATATCAAAATCCTAATTAATTACAGCGCCGTGCCTTTTTGGATCACACTTTGCAGCCTGGTTTTAATTACCGGTTTATTCGCTGGAAGTTACCCTGCTTTTTACCTGTCTTCATTTATTCCTGTAAAGGTTTTAAAAGGATTCAAAGGTTCAGCGGGCTCACTTTCTATCCGCAAAGTATTGGTGGTATTGCAATTCAGCCTATCTATCTGTATGATTATTTCTGCCCTTGTAATCTACAAGCAGATTCAATATATGAGAGATAAACCGCTGGGCTTTGATGTTGCAGCTCTCGCTCAAATAGACTTGGAGGGTGAGCTGGCAAAACCGGGTAAACTGGAAGTCTTCAAAAATGAACTTAAACGTGCAGGGGCAATAGAATCAGCAAGTGAATATGCGGGTACATTTACGAGAGGTGGAAATATCACCGGCGATTTATCATGGCCGGGTAAGCCTAAAAATGACGTTTCTATAGTGAGTTACCGAAGCACAGGCTTCGATTTTGCGAATACAGCAGGGGTTAAATTGATTGCAGGACGCGATTTCTCGCCGAAATTCCCCGCAGATACAGCTACATCTTTACTGCTTAATCAAGAAGCAGTTAAACTTATGGGTTTGAAAAACCCAGTCGGTACAGTAATTCACTGGGGAGATAATCCACCACTTAAGGTTGTGGGTGTTGTTCAGGATTTTTTCAACGAATCGCTCGGTTCGAAAGTATCTCCAACAGTTTACTATTATAACCTTCGTGATAGCAAATCCTTGCTATTGAAGTTGAGTACCAGGCAATCGCTTACCACGTCAATTGATAAGATTAAAGAGGTAAGTCAACGCATAAATCCTGCTTATCCCGCTGAAATTAAATTGGTAAGTGAGGGTATGGCAGATAAAATACGAAGTGAAAAACTGTTAAGTGTGCTTTCTAATATTTTTGGTGGCTTTGCAATCTTTATTTCATGCCTTGGCTTATTAGGATTAGCACTTTATATGGCAGAACAAAGGAGTAAAGAAATCAGCATTCGTAAAGTATTGGGCGCAAATTTATCTGACATTTTGGTGCTGCTAAATAAAGATTTTATGAAATTGGTTATCATTTCAAATCTTATTGCAATTCCGGTCGCTTATATTCTGGTAAGCAAATGGCTTGAAAAATACGACTATAAAATCACCATCAATCTCTGGCCTTTTGTATTAGCCCTATTCACATCAATAATTATTGCCCTTTTAACCGTTAGCCTCCAAACTTTCAAAGTAGCGAAAGCGAATGCGGTTGATGCACTTAAATATGAATGAAAGCTGAAAGCCTAAAGACCAAAGACTAAAGCAAACTGTTTTGAGTCTTGATACCTGATACTTGCTACTAATATTACAAAAATGTTCAAACTAAACTTAACAATCGCTTGGCGGAACCTTTGGAAAAATAAAGGTTATACGCTTATCAATATTCTCGGTTTATCAATTGGGATGGCAAGTTGCATTTTGATATTCATTTTTATCCGTTATCAAATGAGTTTTGATGAAGGATTTAAAAATGAAGATAGGATTTTTAGGGTTGTTACCGACTGGAAATACAATGCTTACGATGATTTTTCGGCGGGTGTACCTGTACCTTTTTCTGCAGCCGCCAGAAATGAGATTGCAGGATTTGAAAAAGTTGGTTCCATTTTAAAAAGGGGTGGTGTTATCAGTGTAAAAGATGCTGCTGGTAAAGAGAAACTTAAATCCCGCGAGGCCGTTTACTACGCCCAGCCGGATTTTTTTGATGTTTTTAGTGATATAAAATGGATTTACAGTGCTCCTGAATTGGCATTATCAAAACCAAATTCCGCTGTTTTAACGGAAAAGTACGCAGTTAGGTTTTTTGGTAGCGTTAAAAGTGCTATTGGGAGAACCATTACTGTAGGCGATAAAACAAATTTGCTGATTGCGGGAATAATTGAAGACCTGCCACAAAATAGTAGTTTCCCCCTTGGTATTGTAATTAGCTATGAAACCTATGCTGGTAGATTTAATGAGAACTGGGACTCTGTGAACTCTAGTACTTCGAGTTATGTATTGTTAAAAGATGGACTATCTGCAGAAGATCTTCAGGCATCGTTAACCAGGTTTAATCATAAATATTATCCGATACAGAAAATAGCAGGCAATCAAACAAACAGGCTTCAGCCGTTGAGAGACATACATTTTAGCGAGAAATATGACAACTTCGCAGATTCATCTATTAATAAAAGTGAACTTTATGGTCTTGCTGTAATTGGATTGTTTCTTATCATCACTGCTTGCATAAATTTCATTAATTTAACTACAGCACAATCGGTTAATCGTGCAAAAGAAGTTGGCGTTCGCAAGGTGATGGGCGGTAAAAGGAAGCAGCTCGTAAGTCAGTTCCTTATCGAAACTTTTGTAGTAAGCCTGGTCGCCTTACTTATTGCCTGCGTTATAACTGAACTGGCTATTCCGCCGATGCAGAATTTGTTTAAAGGCACAATTGAATTCAGCTTGTTCGCTCACCCTGTAATATTCATTTTTATGACCATTCTTGTCATATTTGTGAGCTTCCTGGCAGGTTTTTATCCGGCAATAATTATTTCAAAGTTTAATCCGGCACTTGCCATCAAAAACATAATATCACTAAATAACGGTGGTTTAAGTCTTCGAAAAATTCTGGTTGTGGTTCAGTTTTCAATAACCGTAATATTGATTATCGGAACTCTAGTAATAATTAAGCAAATGCAATATGTTCAGGAAAAATCCTTAGGGTTTAATCCGAACGCTGTAGCAATGGTTGGCATCCCCACTGATAGTTTAAGCAAAATCAAATACAACACTTTCAGAGAAAGAATACTTAGCATTCCCGGTGTAAAAGAAATGAGTTTCTGTCAATCACCTCCACTTTCAAGTAACATAAATTCAAGCGATTTTACTTATAACGGAATAAAAAACGAGGATTTTGAATTAAGGAATATGCGGGCCGATGAAAATTTCTTCAAAGTTTTTGACTTAAAATTAATAGCTGGAAAAATCTTTCGCAAGAGCGATACTGCGAATGCATGTGTTGTAAATGAAACTTTTTTAAAGAAGATGCACATTTTGAATCCGCAGGATGCAATTGGAAAAGTAATTAGTGCGAGTGGGAACAACGTTCCGATTTCTGGTGTGGTAAAAGACTTTAACGACCAGTCTTTAAGAGCGCATATTTCCGGATTAGCAATTTTTCCCGGCAATGATCAATATTGGAATGTGGCTATAAAAATGGATGCAGCGCAACTTGTAGTTTCAATGAAAGAAATTGAAACTGTTTGGAATACAAATTTTCCTAATGGAATTTTCGATTCTGGTTTTGTAGATCAAAGCATCATTAACTATTATGAAAGTGAGCAAATTATGGGCACACTTTTCAAAGTCTTCGCAGGTGTAATCATCTTCATCTCCTTTATCGGTTTATTTGGGTTGATTTCTTTCGTTGCTACGCAGAGAACTAAAGAGGTTGCCATCAGAAAAGTATTAGGCGCTTCAACCCTTGAACTGGTTAAAATGCTGAATGGCTCATTCCTGATTATGGTTTTCATTGCGAATCTTGTGGCATGGCCATTGGCTTATTTGTTTGTTTCCAAATGGCTTTCGGGTTTTGCCTATCGGATTGATATCAGCATCTGGCCGTTTGCTTTCGCTATGGTAATATCAATGGCAATCACTTTAATAACAGTAAGCATCCGCTCGTATAAAGCGGCAGTTACCAATACAATTGATGCACTTAAATATGAATAGAGCTAAAAGACCAAAGATAAAAGACTAAAGCGAATGCCCATGTCTTGATACTTGATACTCACTACTTGATACTACTATGTTTAAACTCAACTTAAAAATCGCCTGGCGGAACCTTTGGAAAAATAAGATTTATGCGGCCATAAACATTGGCGGTTTGGCTATTGGCTTAACCTCTTGCTTACTACTGTTATTATATGCCGGTTATGAGTGGGGTTATGACCGGCAATTTAAAAACTCACCGCATATTTATCAGGCGATGATTAATTTAAATGACCAGAAAGGAGAAGTGATCAGAACAATAAACCAATCGCAGAATGTGATGTTGGCTGCACTTAAAGAAGAATTTCCTGAAGTATTATATGGTGCCAGAATTACCGATGTTTATAAAAGATTGGTGGCCAATGGACAAGAAAGCTTAAAATTAGATAGTAGGTATGTCGATCCCGATTTTTTAAAATTATTTGATTATCATTTTATAAGCGGAAATTCTACAAAGGCATTAAATGATCCCAATTCTATTGTTTTAACTGAAACAGCAGCAAAAAAAATATTTGGTACAACAGATGTGCTTAATCAAAAAGTAAGATTTGAAAATCAGGTTGATTTGAAAGTTACAGGTGTAATAAAAGACCTTCCTACCAATGTTACCTATGGATTCGAATCGTTAACCACCTTTAATTTATATGAAAATTTAAACCAGTGGCCAAAGAAACCAAATTGGGGTAGTCATGATTATTACACTTTAATAAAAGTAAACGAAAATACAGATATAGAAGCCTTTAATATGAAGTTAAAGGGTTTTGTAGGCAAACACTTTGCTGCTGCCAAAGAGGATGTATTTATTTATCCTTTAACAAAATTACACCTACATGGAGCATTTTTAAATGGTAAAAGTATTGGGGGAAATATTAAGCAGGTGCAACTGTTTGTTGGTTTATCTATAGGTATTCTCCTTATTGCCTGTATTAATTTTATGAATTTGGCAACCGCCAATACACAAGGCAGAGCAAAAGAAATTGGCGTCAAAAAAACAATGGGTGCATCCAAGACAGATCTGGTTTTTCAGTTTATGTTGGAATCATTCATTTTAACACTAACAGGTGTTTTATTAAGCATTATTCTACTCGAATTCAGTTTACCAATGTTTAACCGGCTATTAGAGATTGACATTGTGTTTGATTACCTCAATCCAGCCAACTGGATATTGATTTTTAGTGTTTTGCTTATAACCGGCTTCATATCAGGAAGCTACCCTTCATTTTACCTTTCTGGTTTTAATGTGATACAATCACTCAAAAAATCCTTAAATTTTAAAAAAGGATATGCCTTAACTTTCAGGCAGGTTTTGGTTGTAATACAATTTGGCTTTTCGGTGGTATTAATTGCGGCAACCATAACCATCTATAAACAAATCCAGTTTATTAAAAATACGCCTTTAGGTTATAGGTCAGATGGACTGCTGGAAATGCCTCACGAAGGATTGTTGTACGAAAAATTCAACCTGTTAAAAACAAGATTACTTTCTAGTGGCGCTGTTGTAGGCGTAACACAATCATCTGGCAGTATTTCGAACAAAAACAGTAGTGTAAGAGGTTTAGGCTGGGATGAGATGAGCGAAAGTGATAAAATGATCGATTTTGATCAGATGTATACTACTTATGATTTTACTAAAACAGTAAACATCAGGTTGTTGGCAGGAAGGGATTTTGATCAGAAATTTGCTTCGGATACAGCCGCAATACTTTTGAACAAAAAAGCGGTTGAAGTAATGCACCTGAAACGCCCGGTTGGTACCAGCGTTATATACCAGGGAAAAAAAAGAAATGTGGTAGGTGTTTTTGATAATATTGTTTGGGGTGACCCGAGTAAAGTTGCCGCACCTATGGTTATTGCTTATGCAGATATCAGCGATGTAATTACCATGCGCCTAAATCCCGACAAAAATTTAAGTGAAAGCATCGGCACTATTAATAAGCTGGCAAAAGAATTAAACCCAGATTTCCCTGTCGAAATCAAATTTATTGATGGTTTAAACGAAATTAAACTGAAAAATGAAAAGATTTTGGGCACCTTGGCGAATCTTTTTGGATGTCTGGCCGTTTTCATATCTTGTTTAGGTTTATTCGGCCTTTCATCTTTTAGTACAGCGCAAAGAATAAAAGAAGTAAGTATCCGCAAAATCTTAGGTGCTTCAATTACGGAGTTGATGACTTTGCTTTCTTTAAGTTTTTTAAAATTAATATTTATTGCAATCGTAATTGCGCTGCCAGTTGCCTATTATATTATGAATAACTGGTTAATGCAGTTCGAACTCAGAACAAGCTTAAATTTGTGGATGTTTATGGCAACAGCAATGCTTATAATGGTAATTTCAATTTTAACAATTACATGGCAAACCTATCGCGCTGCAAAAACAAATGCGGTTGATGCTCTAAAAAATGAATAGAGCTAAAAGACTAAAGCTGAAAGGCTAAAGCGAAAACCAGTCTTGATACCTGATACTCACTACCTGATACTTGATACTCACTACTTGATACTCACTACTTGCTACTCACTACTTGCTACTCGATACTAACTACTCGATACTAAAAAATGTTCAAACTCAACTTAAAAATCGCCTGGCGGAATCTTTGGAAAAATAAAGTTTATGCGGCCATTAATATCGGCGGATTAGCGCTCGGATTAACTGCTTTTGTACTGATGCTTCTCTACATCAATCATGAAGAAAGTTATGACAGCTGGTCTCCGGATTTAAAGAATGTTTATCAAATCCGTGAAAAACATGATTTCTTCACACCTGATAATAAGGAGCACTGGAACGAAATATCTAACAGCAGAATAGCTAATTTATTAAGAGCAAAATTGCCTCAGGTTGTTGCGGTAACCAAAGTAGACAATGACTTTGATTTCGACAATGGTTATTCCTTGAAAGTTGATAATGCCGATCCGGTTATAATAAACAAAATTAAAGATTCTGACAGCAGTTTTTTCCATGTATTTCCGTATCAGTTTTTACAGGGTAGTGCCGATAAAGCGCTGGAGAACAAGGAAACTATTGTTCTGAAAGAAAGCCTGGCCATGCAGCTTTTCGGAACGACGAAAGTGCTCGGAAAAACAGTGAAAGTTGTGAGATGGGAAACTGATAAAGGTACCGCCTTAACGATTACAGGTGTTGTTTACGAACCAAACACTCCGCAAAGTGTAAATTTTAATGCAATTACCCGCACTGGGAACAAAGATAAAGACCCAGAAAATCCTACAAACAACAATTATTGTCAGGTTTACACAAGATTAAATAAATCAAGCGATACACTTGTTTTGAATCAAACTTTGCAAAAAATATATATCGACTTTAAAAAAAGCCTTCTGAGTGGGCAAAAAAAGAATTACAATGATATTTATAAAGATGGAAAATTGCCCGGTCTGAAGGTAATTCCAGTTTCAGAAGTTCATGCTAATCCGCCATACAATATGAATTGGTTTGAGAAGTTAAAGCCTGTCATGGCCATCTCTGCCTTTTTATTATTAGTGTCGGTTATAAACTTTATCAACCTGGCGACTGCTCAATCTGTTCAAAGGGCAAAAGAAGTTGGTGTTAAAAAAGTACTGGGTTCATATAAAACACAACTGACCTGGCAGTTTTTAGTCGAAGCAGCACTTCAAAGTATTATTTCTTTATTCCTTTGCATCATTTTAATTGAGATTGTATTACCTGCATTTAACAACCACTTCAAAGTTGATTTGAGTTTTTGGCATAATGCACAGCTGCCCGTTATGATAAGTCAATTGGTTGGATTGTTTGTCTTTGTAACATTGCTTGCAGGCTTTTATCCCGCATGGATTTTATCAAACTACAATCCGGTCTCTGTACTTAAAGGAAACTACGAGAACGGGTTACGCGGCATAGCTTTGCGTAATGTTTTGGTCGTTTTTCAATTTATAATTTCCGTTACATTTATAATTTCTATTGGTGTAATGGAACTGCAATCGCGGTTTATGAGCAACAAAGATTTAGGTTTCGAAAGGGGAAATCTAATAAATATAAATACCAATTATGAAGATGATTTCGTCGAAAGGTTGAAAAAGATACCAGGAATTCAATATGTCGCCACGACCACTCAGGTAATGGGCAACGCTTTCAATGTACCGGAAGAGGTAAATTATAAAGGTAATGCAATAAATCTCAACACAGTTACGGTAACTATGGATGCCCTGCCAGCGCTCGGCGTTAAAGTGGTGCAGGGAAGAATCTTTTCTAAGGAATACAAGCAAGACACCGTTAATACAGTGGTTTTAAACGAAGCTGCAGCAAGCTTGTTTGGTAAAAATGTAATCGGACAAACTTATGGAAAAGTAGATTGGGAAGGAAAAACAAATCGCTTTCAAATTGTAGGTGTGATTAAGAACTACCACAACGAAGGTTTTGACAAAACTGTTTTGCCAACAGTTTATAAAGTGACTAGCCTTGGCGGAACATCGAATACAAATAATTTGCTGGTTCGTTTTAATACCTCAAAATATAAGGAACTTATTGGCAAAATTGAAAAAGAATGGAAGGTGCTTTATCCCAATTTTCCGATGGTATACAGCTCATTGGACGATGCGTTTTCAAAAAGTCTTGAAGATAATAACCGCTTCATAAACATGATAATTCTTTTCAGTTTGGTTTCTGTTTCGTTATCATTGCTGGGCTTGTTTGCGTTATCTACATTCGTCGCGAGGCGGCGGACGAAAGAAATAGCCGTCAGAAAGGTACTTGGTGCATCGAATATCCAAATTGTTAATCTTTTAAATAGATCATTCCTGGTATTGGTTATTGTTGCTAACCTGATAAGCTGGCCGGTTGCCTACATCATTATAAAAAAATGGCTTGATGGCTTCGCTTACCGAATAGATATGCCCATTTCCCCCTTTTTAACCGCTACCTTAATCTCCATAATTATTGCCGTGTTAACCGTAAGTATACAGGCCAGAAAAGCAGCGGTGACCGACCCGGTAAATGCACTTAAATATGAGTAGAGCTAAAGACTAAAGCTGAAAGACTAAAGCTAAAAGAAAAGTAAAAGACTAAAGCGAATGCCCATGTCTTGATACTTGATACTTGATACTTGATACTAACTACTTGATACTAACTACTTGATACTACAAAAATGATAGACTTAAAAAACATCGAGAAATACTACGCCAGCAAAGGCATAAAACATTACGTTTTGCGCCATGTAACCACCACCATTAAACAAGGGGAGTTCGTCTCCATAATGGGCCCTTCTGGTGCTGGTAAATCTACTTTACTTAACATTCTGGGCATGCTCGAAGAGCCGACTTATGGAACTTACGAATTTATGGGTGAAGATGTAACCAGTTTAAATGAACGAAAACGAATTGAGCTTTACCGGAATCACATCGGCTTTGTATTTCAGGCTTATCATTTAATTGATGAAATGACGGTTTACGAAAACATTGAAGCCCCTTTACTTTACAAAAAAATCGGAGGTTCTGAGCGCAAAAGCAGAATCGCCGATTTATTAGATAGGTTTAATATTGTAGCGAAAAAAGATTTATTTCCAAATCAACTTTCGGGCGGACAACAACAACTTGTTGGTATTGCAAGGGCTTTGGCTGCACAACCATCCATTATCCTCGCTGATGAGCCTACTGGAAATTTGCAATCGGCCCAGGCTGAAGAAATTATGCAGCTTTTTCAAAAACTAAATAAAGAAGAAGGCATCACAATTATTCAGGTAACACACTCAGAAAAAAATGCCGGATATGGCAACCGGATTTTGCATATTGCCGATGGTGTTGTTAAAGATGATGTAGCGGTTTCGAATAATGTAAAAATTTAGGGTACTATCCATTAAAAGCATTCAGTTGCACTTAAATTGTAATCAGCTGAAGTAGAGTCAGACCTTTATGCGAAAATTTTCAGTACTATTAATTTTAACTTTTCTTTCTTTCAAATTAACTGCCCAAGATTGCAACTGCTCAATTAACTTTAATGCTGTTGTTGACCAGGTAAAAGACAATTACGCAGGTTATAACGACAAAATAACTAAAAAGACTAATGCATCTTTTGAAATTTTTACAAAAAAATTAACGGCAAGGGCTATAAAAACGAAAAGCATCGATTCATGTTATGTTCTGATGAAAACGTGGACCAATTATTTTCAGGATCAGCATCTTCGTGTCCAATTCGACTGGAAGTATAGACAACAATTTCCCGAAAAAATTAGAGAATTGAACAGGCAATTTCCCAAAAAGGTACTACCCCCGGCAGCTCCGGATAGCTTAACAAATGAAGCCAGCCTTACTCAACTCGATGCTGAAACAGTATTATTTAGGCTGCCTTCTTTTGAGTGGCCGGAGACACAAAAGATAGACAGTTTAACTACCATTGTTAGAAAAGAATTTAAGGAAACGCCTTATTGGATAATCGATATTAGAGGGAATGAAGGCGGCACAGATTACGCCTTTAGTAATTTATTACCATTCCTATATACAAATCCAATTGTAATTATGCCTGATGAGTATTGGTCATCTAAAGGGAATATTGATATTTTAAAAGATAATCTAAAAGCCAATGATTTACCTGCCGATGGGAAGAAATTTCTTAATAATGTTATCAAACTCATGGAAAGCAATATTGGAGATTTTGTTAACCCTTCGGGCAAAGATAAATTTGTCACCAATTTAGATTCAATATATGCCTATCCGAAAAAAATCGGAATTTTAATAGATAGAAACAGCAAAAGTTCGGCAGAATCTTTTTTGCTGAGGGCAAAGCAAAGTAAAAAGGTAACTATTTTTGGTGAAAATTCTGCTGGCAGTTTGGATTACGCAAATACGCAGTTTTTCAATCTTCCATGCAAAACTTTTAATCTCGTAATCGCAATATCCAGATCAAAAAGATTGCCGCTTCATCCGATAGATAATATCGGAATCACACCAGACATCGCAATACCAAATTCAATTTCAAATAAAGTTAATTTAGTTTTACGCGAGCTAAAAATTAATTAAATTTTGTTTAGGCTGGTCTTTAAACAAATTGCATTTTTGCCTTATGCAAAAATCTTTTACCGATGGGATGGGGCGGGAGGTGACAATAAATTTTCCTCCCAAGCGGATTGTGTCTGTTGTTCCATCTCAAACAGAATTACTATTTGATTTAGGGCTGGATAAAGAAGTTATTGGATTGACGAAGTTTTGTATTCATCCGATTGAAAAATTTGCAGGGCGCACCAAAGTTGGAGGAACAAAAAAACTCAACATCGATTTAATTAAAGATTTAAAACCCGATTTGATTATTGGTAACAAAGAGGAGAACACACAAAGCGATATTGAAGAATTAGCCGAATTTTTCCCGGTTTGGATGAGTGATATATTTACTTTGGATGATGCCATGGAAACCATCACAGAAATTGGCGGACTGGTCGACAGGGCGCCTGAGGCATCGTATCTTAATCACCTAATTTCTGCAGGTTTTGGTGATTTGAAAACTTTGGCATTGCAAAATAATATCGATAAAAAGGTAGCCTATCTTATCTGGAGAAAGCCATTTATGGCTGCTGGTAAAAATACATTTATAGATGATGTACTTTTAACGAATGGAATGACTAATGTAATTGATCAGGAACGTTATCCGGAAATTACGCTGGAAAAACTGAAAACTTTAAACTGCGAGCTGATTCTGCTATCTTCAGAACCTTATCCTTTTAAAGAAAAACACATTGAAGAGATACAATTAGCTGTTCCAAACGCTAAAGTAGTTCTTGTCGATGGTGAAATGTTTAGTTGGTATGGTAGCAGGCTTGTAAAAGCCGTCCAGTATTTTTTTGAATTTCAAAAAGAACTAAACTAATTTTTTTAGATTGCGGGCCAATTGCCAACTAAATCTTCATCATGAAAAAAATTATCATTTTATCTCTGTTTGTAGCTGTAATATCCGATGTACCTCGTTTAAAGATTCAAACACTAAAAAGCATGTCACAGTAACCGGAACAATTCAAAAAATAGGCATGACAACTTACCAATATGGAACACATTCAATAAAAGGAGAAACTAAAACTTATGCTTTGAAAGGTGGCTCAATTAACCTCGATTTATACCTTGATAAGAAAGTAACCATCAAAGGTACTAAGGTTCCAGGCTATCCATTGGAAGGCGGACCTGAATTTGTCGATGTAACGCTTGTAAAGTTCTAAAATTATACTTGCTTAGACTGAGTTACTTAGCTATTTTTTTGAAAAAAAAACATAAAATATTGTAAATCCTTTTTGAAGTTTCAGGGTAATTCCTATCTTTGCAATCCAAAATAAATCCTAATTGCGGATGTGGCGTAATTGGTAGCCGCACCAGACTTAGGATCTGGCGCTTCACGGCGTGGGGGTTCGAGTCCCTTCATCCGCACAATAAATGAAGCCGTTTCGATGTTAAATCGGAACGGTTTTGTTTTTTATTGATTTGATAAAAAAATATAAATCGATGTGGGTTTGAGCCTGTATTATCTGTCTCATACCTCATATCTCAATACTCATATCTGAAATGAATATTACACAGGAAAAAACCGGCAACTTAAATGCTGTTGTAAAAATCAAAATCGCACCTGCAGATTATACCGGCAAAGTAGATAAAGCAATTAAAGACCAGGCAAAAAAAGCGCAGTTACCTGGCTTTCGTAAAGGAATGGTTCCTGCATCTCACATTAAAAGAATGTATGGCAAGAGTATCCTGGTAGAAGAGGTTAACAATTTGTTAAACGATACTTTATCAAACTACATTGCAGAGCAAAAATTGGAAATTCTAGGTCAGCCACTTCCCAAAATGGACGATGAAAGAGAATTCAAATGGGATAACACGGATGATTTTGAATTTGATTACGAATTAGGGTTGGCTCCTGCTTTTGAGGTGAACATTTCTTCAAAAGATAAATTCACTCAATATGTTATCAAAGCTGATAAGGAAACTTTAGAAGAACGTATCAAAAATATTCGTCGCAGTTATGGTAAAATGTCAAATCCTGAAGCGTCTGCAGAAGGTGATGTTTTATATGCTGATTTGGTTCAATTAGGGAATGACGGTTCTGTTTTTGAAGGTGGCATTAGCAACTCAGCAACACTTCGTTTGGATCAGGTAAAGGATGAAGAAATTCTTAAATCCTTAATCGGTTTAAAAAAGGATGATATTGTAACTATTGATGTTCAAAAAGCCTTCGGTGATGCTGCACTTATTGCAAAAGCATTGAACATTTCCGAAGAGGATGCTGCAGAACTGAAATCTAACTTCCAGTTAACAGTGAAAAATGTCAACCGTTTAGAAGAATCCGAATTGAACCAGGAATTTTTTGATAAGTTATTTGGTGAAGGTACGGTAACTGATGAAGCCGGTTTCAGGGAAAAAATTACTGAAGAGGTAGAAAGTATGTTCAAGCAAGATGCTGAACGCCAGTTATCAAACGATATTTACGAGCAGCTTTTAACAAAGCATAATTTCGAGCTGCCTGATGAGTTTTTACGTCGTTGGTTGAAAGCCACAAACGAAAAATTAACAGACGAGGAATTGGCAGAGGGTTACGATGATTTTGCTAAAAACCTGAAGTGGACTTTAATCGAAAATAAAATCATTAAAGATAATAACATCGAAATTAAATATGAAGATGTAGTTGCTGCTGCTAAAGCTAAATTAGATGCTCAATTCAGAATGTACAGCCCTAGCCCGCTTCCTGAAGATCAGCTGGCGCAATATGCTGTTCAATTCTTACAGGAGAAAGAAAATGCGAACCGTACTTTTGAAGAAGTAAAAGCGCTTAAAACTTTCGAACAAATTAAAACGATTGTTACTTTAGAAGAGCAAACAATTGACTACGATAAGTTTGTCGCTTTGGATAAAAAATAATGCATAGGGCATAGAGCTGAGTGCTTTCAATGCCTTAAAAAAAAATCCAATTTAAAATCTTAATTTGCTTAAATGGCAAAGTTTAGATTTCAAGACTTACTAATTTGGCAGAGAGCAGTAATAGTAGGTAATAAGTTGATTGATATTTCTGAAAAACTAGAAGAAATAAAAAAGTTTAGATTCGCAGAGCAGCTTCGAGGAGCTGCTCTTAGCGTATCCAATAACATTGCAGAAGGCTCAGGCTCAAATTCAAATCCAGATTTTCGTAGATTTCTGAATTTCGCTCATCGTTCTATTTTTGAAAATGCAAATATTCTTTTGGTTTTGAATTTAAGAACACTTGTCTCAGATAGGGATTTGGCAGATCTATTAGAAGAATTGGATGTTTTAGCGAGGATGATTTCAAATTTTTCGAAAAGCTTGAAATAGCAAGTGCTATATTGTCAGTATTTTTTTCATGGTATGCTCTTTGAGTGAACATCTATAATTAAAATATTATTTATATTTTGGTTTTTTATTATTCAAGAAACTATGGGGACAGGATATTCAACTCTATGCCCTCTGCTAAAAAACTCATGGAATGAACATAGATTCACAAGAATTCAGAAAATTTGCCGTTAAACATCAGGGGATTGGCGGTTTACACGTAGATAAATTTATTGCACAAGCTAACTTGTCGCCGCAATCGATGACGCCATATATTATAGAAGAACGCCAGTTGAACGTTGCGCAAATGGATGTTTTTTCCAGATTGATGATGGATCGCATTATCTTTTTGGGCGATGCCATTTATGATCAGAATGCAAATATCATTCAGGCTCAGTTATTGTTTTTGCAATCAACAGATGCAGATAGAGACATTCAGATTTACATCAACTCGCCAGGTGGTTCGGTATATGCAGGTTTGGGTATTTACGATACCATGCAATACATACAGCCGGATGTGGCAACAATTTGTACCGGCATGGCGGCATCAATGGGTGCAGTTCTATTGGTTGCGGGTGCAAAGGGCAAACGTGCTGCTTTACCTCACTCAAGAGTGATGATTCACCAGCCATCAGGAGGAGCACAAGGCGTTGCATCTGATATGGAAATCAATTTGAGAGAGATGTTAAAATTGAAAAAAGAATTATACGATATTATTTCTGAGCATTCAGGGCAAGCGTACGACTGGGTTGAAAAGGCTTCAGACCGTGATTACTGGATGACTGCCGATGAAGCAAAAGGATTTGGTATGGTAGACGAAGTATTATCGAGAAACTCGAAAAAAGATGGCGAAACAAAATAAAGAATCCCGTTGCTCATTTTGCCACTCCGGCAAGCATGAAACTTTGATGTTAATTGAAGGCATGGATGCGTTTATCTGCGATAAATGCATTACACAGGCTAATCAGCTGCTTGCTCAGGAACTGGGAACAAAGAATAGTAAAGGCATTCAATCAACACTTACATTATTAAAACCGCTTGAGATAAAGCAGCATTTGGATCAGTATGTCATTGGTCAGGATGATGCCAAAAAGGTTCTATCGGTGGCAGTCTACAATCATTATAAACGTTTAAATCAGAAAATTGATAAAGACGAGATAGAGATTGAAAAGTCGAACATCATGTTGGTTGGCGAAACCGGAACAGGCAAAACGCTTTTAGCGAAAACAATTGCTAAAATACTTCATGTCCCTTTCTGTATTTGCGACGCTACTGTTTTAACAGAGGCCGGCTATGTTGGAGAAGATGTAGAAAGTATTTTAACGCGTTTATTGCAGGCAGCAGATTATGATGTTGCTTCGGCAGAGCGTGGAATCGTTTACATTGATGAAGTTGATAAGGTTGCCCGTAAAAGTGATAACCCATCGATTACACGTGATGTGTCTGGAGAAGGTGTTCAGCAGGCTTTGCTGAAGATTTTAGAAGGTACAATTGTTAATGTGCCGCCCCAGGGTGGCCGCAAACATCCTGATCAAAAAATGATTCCGGTTAACACAAATAACATCTTGTTTATTTGTGGCGGCGCTTTTGATGGTATCGAAAGAAAGATCGCTAACCGTTTACGTACGCAGGCAGTAGGGTATAAGGTTAAAAAAGACGATACAATTTTAGATCTTAAAAACCTTTACAAATACATTACGCCTCAGGATTTAAAATCATTTGGTTTAATTCCTGAATTAATTGGTCGTATCCCGGTTCTTTCTCACCTCAATCCATTGGATAAAGAAACGCTGAGAAATATTTTAACGGCACCGAAAAATGCGTTAACCAAGCAATACGAAAAGTTATTCGATTACGAAGACGTGAAACTAGTGTTTGATGAAGATGTTTTAGATTTTATAGTAGATAAAGCAATGGAATATAAACTCGGCGCACGTGGTTTGCGCTCTATTTGTGAAGCCATTATGCTCGATGCCATGTTTGATACGCCAACGCAAAAGGATGTCAAGGAATTACACATCAATCTCGATTATGCGATAGAGAAGTTTGAAAAGGCCGACTTTAAAAAGTTACAAGCCGCATAAAAAATCAAATCCTTCCCGAGCATCGGGAAGGATTTTTTTTAATATAATATTTTATTAACGCTATGCGCCCGGCGCTATGCTCAAAGCTATTTATTATGAACGAAGAAAAAGACGTAAAAAAAGACGAGGCAATTGTAAAAAATTCAAAAAAAATAAAAGAGGTAGAAAGTCCGGTTAAATCCGGATTGAAATCTAAAGATGAAATCGTTAAAAATTGGTTACCAAGATATACAGGCAGAACATTAGATCAATTTGGAGATTATATTCTTTTAACCAACTTCAGTAAATATGTAAGCATGTTTTCCGAATGGAATGATAATGCGCCGATTATGGGATTGGATAAGCCTATGCAGAGTGTAACGGCAAATGGAATTACAATCATCAATTTTGGTATGGGAAGCCCGCTTGCAGCGACAATGATGGACCTACTCACCGCCATTAAGCCCAAAGCTGTTCTGTTTTTAGGGAAATGTGGAGGTCTGAAAAAGAAAAATCAACTGGGCGATTTAATTTTGCCAATTGCAGCAATCAGGGGAGAAGGAACCTCAAATGATTATCTTCCGGCAGAAGTACCTGCACTGCCGGCCTTTGCACTTCAGAAAGCGATTTCTACAACAATCCGCGATCATGGTAGGGATTATTGGACCGGAACCTGCTACACAACAAACAGAAGGGTTTGGGAACACGACAAAGAGTTTAAAAAGTATTTAAAAACTTTAAGAGCTATGGCAGTAGATATGGAGACTGCAACCATTTTTACGACAGCTTTTGCTAATAAAATCCCTGCAGGTGCTTTGCTGCTTGTGTCAGATCAACCAATGATCCCAGAAGGTGTTAAAACTGCTGAAAGTGATAGTTCTGTTACAGAAAAATATGTGGAAACACATTTGAGAATTGGTATCGACTCATTGAAACAACTAATTAATAATGGTTTAACCGTTAAGCACTTACTGTTTTAAGTTCGGGCTGTCTTCATTGCGAAAAGGACAACGAAATGAGCTTAATGCGATCAGTAAGGTAATCACAGATCAGTCAAAGCTGATCTTTTTTTATGTTCTAAAATTTAATCTTTGAAGTCGGGTAGATAACCGTGAAGAATTAAATCATCTAGGTCGTTTATTTTGTAATTACAGCCATTATGGAGTAATACAATCCTATCAGACACATCCAATATCGACTTGTAATAATGATCTGTTATAATGAAGCCTTTGTAAGGCTTAAGTTTGTTAATGTGCCGCTTTATTTCATCAATTAATAATGGAGCGAGTTGCGAAAAAGGCTCGTCTAAAAGAACAAATTCGGCGTCGCTGTACATAATAATTAAAGCCTCCAATAACCGGACCTCGCCGCCGGAAAAATCCCGAAATTTTTTGTTTAGATTATTTGCTACAAATTCAATTTCAAGCAGCTGATGACTATAATTTTTACAGAATGTTTCAATAGCTTTACCAAGGGTTAACTTATTAGGTATAAATTTATCTTGTGGCAGGTAAGTTATTTTTCCTGATAAGTATCCTTTTGAGATTAGCTCTTCATTCAATTTTAAGTATTTGAAGTCCGGCTTTACTGTTCCAAAGATTATCTTTAGTAAAGTAGATTTCCCACTGCCGTTCCGGCCTAGCAGCCCAACAACTTCGCCTACTTTACAATTAAGGAATACACCGTTTAATATTGCCCTTTGATTAAATTGCTGGGTAACACTGTCAATAAAAAGTTCCTGCATAATAATGTTGTGGTTATTATTAAAAGTAAAATTGCAATATCATAAAGAATAATATTACCCAGTATTTTGCGGAAACCCAGTCCCATATTTTTATAGAAATATCGATGTTTCTGTAAGAAGAACCGCTCAATAATTATTGAAAAGAACCACCCGATTGGTTTCATGAAAATTGTCATGGCGTAGCCACCAGGTTTGTCGTATCCGTCCACAACGAAAAATAAACCTATCAGCAAACTTACCAAAACGTTCCATAATAAAACCGGTTTGTAAACTATCATTAAGTTTTTGAAAAGGCTTGCAGGCATATTTAAATATATGGAAAAACTCAAAAAGCATCAAACAAAAAAGACCGACAAATTTGCCGGCCTTTGAATATTCTGGGTAATTTGAAATCAATATTTTAACCTAAATAAGATTTTAAAATCTTACTTCTTGACGTATGGCGTAAGCGTTGTAATGCTTTATCCTTAATCTGTCTTACACGTTCACGGGTCAAGTTAAATTTCTCGCCAATTTCCTCTAAAGAAAGCGGATGATTTGAACCTAAACCGAAAAATAAAACGATGATTTCTCTTTCTCTTTCTGTTAAAGTAGATAAAGAACGTTTAATTTCTTCTGATAAAGATTCATTAATTAATGAACTGTCCGTATTTGGCTCATGGTTTTCCAATACGTCTAACAATGTATTTTCCTCACCCTGAACGAAAGGAGCATCCATTGATACATGGCGGCCAGAGTTGCTCAATGTGTCAGAAATCTTATCAACTGTAGTTTCTAAAATATCTGCCAATTCTTCAGGAGAAGGTTCGCGTTCGTATTCTTGCTCTAACTTTGAGAAAGCTTTACTGATTTTACTTAATGAACCAACCTGGTTTAAAGGCAAACGTACAATACGGCTTTGTTCTGCAATTGCCTGCAAAATTGATTGACGAATCCACCAAACAGCATAAGAAATGAATTTGAAACCTTTAGTTTCATCAAAGCGTTTTGCTGCTTTAATCAAGCCTAAGTTACCTTCATTAATTAAGTCGCCTAATGTTAATCCTTGATTTTGATATTGTTTTGCTACAGAAACAACAAAACGTAAGTTGGTTTTAGTTAATCGCTCTAATGCAGCCTGATCGCCTTCACGAATCTTTCTTGCTAGAATTACCTCTTCCTCTGCTGTTATTAAATCTACTTTACCAATTTCGTGTAGGTATTTATCTAACGACTGACTTTCACGGTTGGTAATGGATTGCGTTATCTTGAGTTGTCTCATTTATACGTTTTGTGTGCTCTTTAATTATTGAAGTGTGCAAAGTTACGAAATTGTATGCTCATCCGAAAGGATAAAATGCTGAAAATGTTAGTGTTTGCACAAGTTTTTTACAGTTTTACTTATAACAAAAATCATTCCAATTTAGTTTCAACAAATAATTGTGGTCTGGCGGCAGTAATAGTTGAATATCAATTAACATTTATTGTTTATCAATAAACATATTTTGATTTATAATAAATATTTATTTATGTTTGTTTAATAATTATTTGAAAACTATGACTTTTATAAGATTCGCAAATTGGAAGTTAAAAGATACCTTCTTTAATTTTGGGGTATTGATATTGATAAAGATTTTTATCAGAATTTTTGGAATATTAACATTTCTCTACTTGCTCAGTTTCCTTGCTAAAGCGTCTTTTCATAATCAGCTTGACTACTATACAACGATAAGTTGCGTCTATTATCTGGTGTTTTTTGTTTTTTTAGATAACATTATCAAAGTTTCTCCTTCGTTTGTTCTGTCCGATAAATTAGTTAAACCATTAAATTTTATGAAATGGATTCCGTTTTTGATGATGGTTTACTTGATCTATTCTTCAGTTGTCATTAATTACAACGTATTATCCAGAATTGATTTTAGTACACCTGCTTTCCTATGGTCTGATATCGCACCATTAGTCGTTATTCCAAACCTCAGTTTTATTATAATAACCATTTTGATATTTTTTGCATCGGCCGTTTTGAATGCAAACAAAAAGCTTAAAGAAGAAAACGATTTAACAATCTAAATTATGAATACTCAAAACCAAATAAAATTGATTAAAGCAGGCTATGTTATTACGCTTTTAGTCGTATTCTTGTTTTCACTTAAAGATGCCGTTCGCGGTTTCCAAGAGGGGCATAATGGTGAAGGTAACGGAACATTAATTGGTTTTTTACAAGGTCTGGTCGTGTTTGTTATTACTTTCTTAGCTTTAAGGGTCTTGGTTTATTTATATCGGTTTATCGATTCAGTACAGATTGGGCATGTTTTTAGTGAAGATAATGTAAGTCGGCTTAAACGGATGGGCTGGTATTGTACAACGATACCATTTATATTGTTTTTATTCAAGGCTTCGGTTTATATTCACCGGAACAGTTACAAAAGCGATTTGGCATTAAATATAATTGAAAACGTTGATTTCCAAATCTGGTTATTGATTTTTGGTTTAACACTTTTAACAATAGCTTTTGTATTCAATAAGGGTATTTTGCTTCAACGGGAAAACGATTTAACAATTTAACATATGAAATATAGAATTCTCGCTCGATTTATACGTGCATGCCTGTTATTTGGCGTCTTATTGCTTTCATTATCCATCCTTTTAAATGTTTACGGCGAGATCTTTAACGCTAAAAAATATTTAAGAGTTGGTGATACGACGTTCGGAGACACAACTCCCGGATACCCAATGCATATGGGCTTACAGGTATCAATCCCTGATACCATCATAACATTTAAAAGTGGTACGTCGGGTGGTCGTATCAGCCGGTTTAATCAATCTCTGTATAATCAATTATTTCCTTACAATTCTTCGGATGTGAAAGATAAAATAATTCAGAAATTGGTTGTAAGTGATACTCGTTATAAAATATCAGCATATAATCCTATTCGGTTGGATAACGCAGTTCAGGTAAATGTAGATACGAAACACAAGGCATATAGAATTTTCTGGACAGTTCAATCCACTATCAAGACCTTATCGCTGATATTCATTTTCATATTTATTATCAAACTTATCAATATATACCTTCAGGGAGAATTCCTGAATAAAAAAAGCTTTAGGTTGATTTCCTATGTAGGTTTACTTTTGATTTTTACTGAGGTTTTTGAATTCGTTTGTATTTTTATTAATGCCAGAATAATTCCTGGTATTCACCTTGAAACGTCAGGAATGGTGGATGCTTACATGACCGGTAACATTCAAATCGGATTAAATTTTGGTAATTCTGTTAACTATAGCAATATTGGCATCGGTATAATGGTTGTAATCCTTTCTAAGGTTATAAAAGATGCTGTTGCAATTAAACTGGAAAACGATTTAACTATTTAACTTTACACCTCAACATTCCATGCCTATCATTATAAATTTAGATGTCATGCTTGCCCGCCGAAAAATGTCGCTCACAGAATTAAGTGATCGGGTTGGTATTACGATGTCAAATTTGTCTATATTAAAAACAGGCAAAGCAAAGGCAATTCGTTTAGAAACGTTGGAAGCTATTTGTAAGGCTCTGGATTGCCAGCCTGGTGATATACTGGAGTTTCGATCAGCGACCATTTTACCACCTTAGACACCTAATCACATCTAAGTTAAACGCATAAACTAAGGTTTTATAAGGTGTGTAAGGTGGTGTTAAAATAAAAAAGACTCCTGACATACCTATGAGTAAATATATAGCCTAAGGTTTTCTAAGGTGGTATTAAAACAAAAAACCTTCCAGTTGAACTGAAAGGTTTTATATTTATGATGACTACGATTTAAGCTTTAGTCTTTCTGCTTTAAGCTTTTTACGCTTGCTCAGCTAAAACTTTAGTTACTAAATCAGCAGCTTCTTTCAACGCAATTGCCGAGTAAACTTTAAGCCCGGATTCGTCGATTAATTTTTTAGCTTCTTCAGCATTTGTACCCTGTAAACGACAGATAATTGGTACAGGAATGTTTCCGATTTCATTGTAAGCATCGATAACACCCTGAGCAACACGATCGCAACGAACAATACCACCAAAGATGTTAATCAAGATCGCTTTAACATTAGGATCTTTTAAAATGATGTTAAAAGCTGCCTTAACTGTTTGTGCATTTGCAGTTCCACCTACGTCTAAGAAGTTAGCAGGCTCGCCACCGGCCAATTTAATGATATCCATGGTTGCCATTGCTAAACCAGCACCGTTAACCATACAACCAACGTTACCATCAAGGTTAACGAAGTTTAAGTTACTTGCACTCGCTTCAACCTCCATAGGGTCTTCTTCCGTAACATCACGCATGGCAGCGTAGTCAGCATGACGGAATAATGCGTTTTCGTCTAAATTAACTTTAGCATCAACAGCAATAACTTTATCATCAGATGTTTTTAGTACCGGATTGATTTCGAACATGGACGAATCAGTAGCCTCATACGCCTTATAAAGAGAAGTCACAAATTTAACCATTTCCTTAAAGGCATTGCCACTAACACCTAAGTTGAAAGCAATTTTACGTGCCTGGAACCCTTGTAAGCCAACCTTCGGATCGATTTCCTCTTTGAAAATTAAGTGTGGCGTGTGCTCCGCAACTTCTTCGATATCCATACCCCCTTCAGTACTGTACATAATAATATTACGGCCAGCAGCACGATCCAACAATACAGAGATATAAAATTCTTTAGTTTCTGAAGCACCTGGATAATAAACATCCTGAGCAACTAAAACTTTACTCACTAATTTACCTTCCGGCCCGGTTTGAGGTGTTACCAATTGCATCCCAATAATATCAGTTGCACGTTGTTTAACTTCGTCCAGGTTTTTGGCTAACTTTACACCACCACCTTTACCGCGGCCACCAGCATGGATTTGCGCTTTAATTACAACCCAGTCAGAATTGTAATCCGTTTTCAATTGCTTTGCAGCCTCAACAGCTTGCTCTGGCGTGTCGGCAACAATTCCTTCTTGAACGTTAACACCGAAACTTTTTAATATTTGTTTACCCTGGTATTCGTGAATATTCATCTGTTTATATTTTTGTCTTTATCTGTCAGATGGAGCCTATTACGATAAAAATATTATTTTAATCGTATCGGGTTCATTTGCTACAAAATTTGCCCAAAGCTACAATTTCAAAGCCTTTAAACAAATAGCAATTGGCGTTTTTTTCAGAAAATGAACGTTTTGTGTTAATTGCGAAATTAGTGCCTGTAACGTGTGTTGGTTTATGGTGTCTCGCTGATTTCGCAGTTATGCGCAGAGATTTTAATTTGAAAGTGAGAGGAAGGTTCTTCATGGCGGCTGGCGGCCCTGCTTTCCGCTATAAGTCCTCACTACGCTCCGGGCTTACCGCTGTAATCAGGCTTAAAAACAAAGTTGGTTCCTAACAAATGCAAAAAATATATTCCCTCTGCGCTAACTATCTTAAAACGGTTAGAACAAAACGGTTAATAGTGTTCTTAACTTCCCGCAAATGGTGTTCCGAAGATACCAACAGCCAGTTCTGCCCAGATTAAAAACAAAGCCAGCAAAATAATTAAAAATAATACTGTTCTAGCTGTGTTCGTTTTTACATTTCTGATTACAACTTCAATAGCCATACCTGCACTTAACAGTAAAACGCCAGCGGCAATAAAGTCTTTAAAATCCCAGTTTACTTCACTGGTAAATTGCATTGCTATTAATGGAATGCTTAAGATAAGAGCAGTAATGATGAAAATAATTGCGACTCTTTGTTTAGATGAATTGATAGTGATTTGATTTTTCATGATTTTATAAATTAATGATGCAATGAATAATTTTTGTTGTTTTATTTTTCTATTCTAAAGTGTTTAGCCGTTTCCCAATCTTGTAAATTCCAGGATACCCAGCTTACGCGCTCGTAACGTTCTTTGAAATAGCCGATTCTTTCCTCCAGTTTTCTCTGATTTGACGCTAGAGTTGCCGGTTTGGTTATTTCCATTCCATATGCACTTTTTGACTCGGTGTGTTGTAATTTCGTTCTGTTTTCGTCTAAAACAGCCAAGGTTTTATCAGAAAGCGATAGCAAATAATCTGCATCAACAGAGATGGAATCGCAGTGGGAAAGGTTGTATTTTACAATAAAAACATCCCAGTTTATGATACTGAAAAGCATCAACAATCCGAACCAGAAATTGCCGTTAAATTTTAACAAATAGAAAAAGGTTTTTTGTCTGGCAACCTTTATATAAACGCTCATTAAACCAACTGAGCACAAGATTGCAAATACTAAAACACCAATTCTTTTATGTGTCAATCCATAAAATTCGATATAATAACCATCCCTGATAAGCACAGAAATAATAAGTATTACATTCTGGAGCATCCAAACGAACGCCAGTGTTCTTAAGGCTTTGCTTTTGCTGTAGAAATTCAGGTTTCCTCTAAAAAAATAGATGATAATAGACATTGCCAAAGCGATACTAAAAATCAGCGAGTTGGTCCCATCGTGCAAATCTGCTGAGAAATTACCTGCAGGCTTATAGCCAAACCAAAGTGTTGTAATATCGATCGCATTTAAAAAAAGCAATAATAGATTTAAGGCGACAAAGGAGATTATTCCGGTAATGAATTCGGTTTTAAGCGCTAATTTTTTATTTAGCAAGTTGCCACTAAAGATCTTTGTAAACTCAAACCAAATTGTTTTGTTATGTACATTTTTTCTAACCCTTAATAATTCTTCTTTACATTTTAATTCAATTTGTTGCAGGCTTTTATCAAAAAAAGCAATTAACAAGCCGGCGGTAACCATTAAGCCGAAACAGAAATGCATAAAGCGCCCGAAGCTCAGGTCTTTAAACAGATAACCGATTGTGCTTTTAAAAAAGTCGTGGATATTAATTAGCAGGGCTTCCGCGTAATGTGCAAAAACACTGCTTGCTGCAGAGTATAAACAGGCAAAAATAATTACAATAACACCCGGAATAAAAACGTATTTAACAATTTTAAACACTGGTTTTAAGTTGAATTTTCCAATGCTGACTTGATTTAAATTTCTGATGACGTTAAAAGGTGCAGTCAACATTTGCATAACTGTCGCCAGAAAAGCGGCGAAAACTGTTCTCAATTGGTGATTATGACCGTATCCTATAAACAAAATCAGGCTTATGTAATAGGTAACCAGCGTCAAGTCTGAATTATTTACGACAACCAAAACAGCTGCAAAAAGGTGCGCAAAACCATAAATTACTACCTTTTTGCTTTTAACAACTTCAGGGTTTAGATAACTAACCGCAATTAAGTAAATGCTATACATAAGCAGATTGAGCGCTAGCCGCTCCTGCCAGAAAAGCAAACTAAATAGAAAGCCGCCAATTAGTGCTGATAGTAGTAGGAAGTTGGATTTATTTTTCATTTTAATTAATTAAAAGTACTTTGTATTTCAAAGTTATTAGTCAAAAAAAAATTACAGCTTTTTAATCATTTTTTCCAGTGCATCTAAATGCGCTTTAAAAGCTTGTTTGCCTAAATCTGTAATGGAATAGGTTGTACTGGTTTTTCTACCGATAAAACCTTTGTGTACTTTAATGAATTCAGCCTGCTCAAGCGTATTTAAGTGTGAAGCCAAATTACCGTCAGTTAACTCAAGCATTTGCTTTAAATCGTTAAAAGCAATTTCGTTATTAACCACAAGTACCGACATTACACCCAAGCGGATTCGGCTGTCGAATATTTTATTTAAATCTGCAATTGGGTTTTTCATATTATTTGCCCTTTTCGTATTTAAAATACATTAAAAGACCGTAAACTATATGCAAAACTCCAAAGCCAATTGCCCAGAATATTAATCCATAACCTACATTAAACATGCAGATTAATCCCAGCACAACCTCCAGATAACCCAAATACCGGATATCACTGTAAGTGTATTTGCTTGCATTTATAAGACCTAAACCATAGAAAATTAAACAAGTTGGTGCAATTAGGCTGTAGGTATTCGGATGGTTAAACAATAAAGCGATAATGAATAATCCACCGGCACATATTGGTATGAAAAGATTTAAAAGTAATGATTTTGAGGTCTTATCCCAAATTGGCAGGTTATTGCGTTGGCTTTGTCTGTAGGTGAATAAAACGCCACCAAGTAAAGCTACAAATAAAACAATGAGCGCTAGTTTTATAAGGTTGTATTCTAAGTCGATTTCACCTTGTATGCCGAGGCTATACCCTCTGCCAGTCAGAAACTTTTCTACTTCTTCGTGAGCAAAGTACGCACCAATCAGTGCTATTGCACCTGCAAAAACACCAGATAACCCACTCAATGAAATAAACCTGGAGGATCTATCCATCATTTGTCTGATGTCTTTCAACGCATCTAATTGTTCTTTTTGAGTGCTCATTTTAAAAGTGCTTTGTTTTTCAAAGTTAAACAAGAATTTCATACCTGCAAATTTTAATTCATTTTTTTTCCTTCAGGTTGATTACACAGATTATGGATTGCACTGATTTTTGAGATTTTAGTTCTTTGTTCCTTTATCGTTGTTCCTTGTTCTTTTTATCATTGTTCTTTTATCATTGTTCTTTGTTCCATTATCATTGTTCCTTTATCGTTTTTCCTTGCTCTTTTCCTTCGGGTTGATTACACAGATTAAGGATTACACTGATTTTATTAATTTTAGTTCTTTTATCATTGCTCTTTGATCCTTTATCCTTCATCTTACCCTTTCGCCTTTAAGCTTTCTGCTTCGTGCTTTATTCTTTGTTCCTTCATCTTTAATCTTTCTGCTTTAATCTTTTTTCTTAATTTTGAAATATGCTAAAAGCCACTGGAGTTAGAAAATCGTACGGGAATCTACAGATATTAAAAGGCGTAAATTTTGAAGTGCAAAAGGGGGAGATTGTAAGTATTATTGGTCCTTCAGGAGCAGGAAAGAGTACACTGTTGCATATCTTAGGAACACTTGATAAACCTGACGATGGCGCTGTAGAATTGAAAGGAACAATAATAAGTAAATTAAGTGGCGAATTACTGAGTTCTTTCCGTAACCAAAATATTGGTTTCGTTTTTCAGTTTCATCATTTGTTACCCGAATTTAGTGCAATCGAAAACATTTGTATTCCGGCATTTATAGCCAAAACAAATAAAAAACAGGCAGAGCTTAGGGCACTTGAATTACTGGATTTATTTGGATTGAAAGACAGGGCCAACCATAAACCTAATCAATTGTCAGGTGGTGAACAACAAAGGGTCGCAATTGCCCGGGCACTTATCAATAACCCTTCAATAATTCTAGCTGATGAACCATCGGGGAATTTAGATTCCGAGAATGCTGCTGCACTTCATCAGCTTTTCGTTAACCTAAGGGATAACTTCCAGCAAACTTTTGTAATTGTAACGCATAACGAACACCTTGCAAAAACCAGCGACCGGGTTGTTACGATGAAAGATGGGCTAATCGTATAGGAACAGAATTTACCGGATTAGAGGATTTGCAAGATTATGGTGTTGATGCGTAGAGCACAGCAAATAAAAGCAGTTACATGAAAGATGGGCTAATCGTATAAGAACAGGATTTACAGGATTAGAGGATTTGCAGGAGTATGGTGTTGATGCGTAGGGCACAGCAAATAAAAGCAGTTACATGATAGATGGGCTAATCGTATAAGAACAGGATTTACAGGATTAGAGGATTTGCAAGATTATGGTGTTGATGCGTAGGGCACAGCAAATCAAAGCAGTTACATGAAAGATGGGCTAATCGTATAGGAACAGGATTTACAGGATTAGAGGATTTGCAGGAGTACGGTGTTGATTCGTAGGGCACAGCAAATCAAAGCAGTTACATGAAGATGGGCTAATCGTATAGGAACAGGATTTACAGGATTAGAGGATTTGCAGGAGTATGGTGTAAGAGCATGATTTACAGGATGAAAGGATTTGCAAGATCAGGGTATTCATGCCTGATGCCAACAATAAACAATATAACAATTCAACAATACATCAAGTAACGAACAAAGCAATATATAAAATTGAAAATACTCATCACAGGCGGAAATAATGCGAAAACACTAAAGTTGTTGAAAGCATTTCCTGCTCACTTTATTTTATTTGCAGATTACGGTGATGTACCAGGAATGGTTACAGATAATTATGCGTTCACATCTTTAGGCGAGTTGAACAGAGACAGCATTGCGCATATTCTACTCAATTTCTGCATTACTGAAGCTATCGATAGTATAATTCCCTTACATCACTTCGAAATAGAGCCAATCGCTAAATCTGCAGTTTTGTTTGGTGAGTATGGGATCGACGTACTTTTACCACCTCTTGAATGTTTAAATGACTATTTGAATTCAGAAAAAATTTCAAGCGGTAATTTCAGTGTTTTTGTAAAGGGAGACTGCATTTACAACAGCAGCTTACAAAGTGAGGCTGAATTTCCTGGGGCTTTCAACGGCGTCTTCACGTTGAACGATGCCAATAATTATAAACTCTTTACAATTTAATATGGACGCGTATCAACTGTCAAGAGACAAGCAAATTGTCATTTTTGAACTTGATGATGTTTTATTTCCGGCGAAAGATTATTTGTTGCAAGTTTATTATTTGTTCGCCCAATTTATAGAATACACAGAACAGAAAAACGCACAATCCATTTTAGATTTTATGCGTTTGGAATATGAAAAATCGGGAACAGATAAGCTTTTCGAAAAAACTGCGCTAAAGTTTGAATTGTCAAATGCTTTTCAACATAACTTCGATTTGCTGCATCAGACTGCTCGTTTGCCTTTAAAGTTATTACTTTACAAAAACATGCTTGATTTTATGCAAAACCTGGTAATTGATGGCAAGCAGATTTTTATTGTTACATCAGGTGATCCTGAACAGCAGCTAAATAAAATTAAGCAAACAGAATGGAATGGGCTCGAAAAATATTTAACCGTGTACTTTGCCGACGAAATGAGTCAGCCTAAATCAGAAATTTTTCTGAACATATTAAGCAGCAACAATTTGTCGGTTGAGAATGCGTTAGTTGTTGGTGCAAATAATTCTGATGAGCAACAATCCAATCTGATTAATTTGCCGTATATTGTGTCACTAGAAATTTACAATAAATATGAGTAAAAAGATTCATGCACGAAAACTCTTATTGTGCGCCTTGATTGCTGTTATTGGTTTAACAACATCCTGTAAAAAATCACCTGTTAATCCTGATGGAGGAACTGGAACCCTACCTGGAACGCCTGGAACACGTGCAGAGTTAACAAAAGATTCAATTTACCTGTATGCGCAACAAACTTATCTTTGGAACGCGGGTATGCCAACCTTTGCCACATTTAATCCAAGACAATACAGTTCAGATAACGCTGTACTCGCCGCTATAAAAGCATTGCCAAGTACCGGAGGGAATGATAAATACTCGTTTATGGACGACGGCTCTGTAGCCACGCAATTAAGCGGGGTGAGTGGAGATTACGGTTTTTCAGCTAATTTCGATGCAGATAATTTATTAAGGGTTAAACTTGTTTATCCAGGTTCTCCGGCTGATGCACAGGGATTGAAGAGAGGCTATCTGATTACCAGGATAAATGGTGGAGGAGTCTTGAGATCCAGTCAGGTAGATATTAATAACATAAATAATTCATTATTTGGGACAAATCCATCGATTAGTATGACTGTTTCAAAGCCAGGCGGTACTTCTGCAGATGTGATTATTAACCGTGCAACTTATAACCTTAATCCTGTTTTATACACAAATACTTATACTATTGGAGCAAAAAAGATTGGTTATATCGTATTCAACAGTTTTACAACTAATTCTGCGAGCTTACTTGATGCAGCCTTCACAAAATTTGCTGCGGACGGTGTTACTGAACTGGTGGTTGATTTACGTTACAATGGTGGGGGTTCTGTTGCAACATCAGAAGCTTTTACGAACTTAATTGCGCCAGCTTCCCAAAATGGGAAAGTGATGTATACGACTTATTGGACTCAAACCATGCAGGAAGAGAAAGCAACCATCCTCCAAAACCAAAAATTTTATGCTAAAGGAAATGATGGCGTTACGCGCCTGTATTCCTATTTCGATTACTCATACAAACCAACTGCAGCTGCGGGAAACCAGGAAGTTTTTGTTAAAAGGGGTAGCTTGAGTAGTTTAACAAGGGTGTATTTTTTGGTAACCGGTAGTACGGCTTCAGCCAGCGAATTGCTAATCAATAATCTGAAGCCAGTAATGGATGTTAAGCTAATCGGAAAAACAACCTATGGTAAACCAGTTGGTTTCTTTGCGATACATATAGATAAAAGCGACTTGTACATTCCCCAGTTTCAAACTAAAAACCAATTAAATCAGGGTGATTATTTTTCAGGGATGACAGTTGATAAGGATGTAAGTGATGATTTGACAAAAGATTTTGGAGATGTGTCGGAGAAGATGCTTGCTCAGGCGTTGTTTTATTCTGCAACCGGAAACTTTTCGGCTTTAACTAAAGACAATGTGTTAAGCAGTACATCTGCATCCAGAGCTTCAATTGACCAGGCGAATGAACAGTTAGATCATACGTTTAAAGGAATGGTAGAAACGAGAAAACTAAAACTTAATAAATAAACCAAATATAAATTTTAGCCGGCACTTAGAAATGCCGGCTTTTTTGATCTTAAGAGTGAAAAAATGATATTAAAGGTTGTTTTTTCTATGAAATTTTGATAAGCTTGTTCAATATTAACCGTTACAGACACATATTATGCTGATAGAAACAGTAGAGAAAGAACATATAAGCTACCTGAATATAATAAATGCAAACGAAGACCACTCTTTAGAGCTGAAAACTAAACTTAACGAAGCACAAAGGCTGGGTAATGAGTTTAAATCTAAAGCTGTTATTACTTTTAATACCACAATTGGTCCAAAGCGTGTTGATACCACAGTTTGGGCGGTCACCGAAAAATTTATACAATTGAAAAATAACGTCCACATCCCGATTAAAAGCTTAATAGATATCGATTTTTAAGCTTCATTTTAAGGAATAAATCATCCCGCATTTATTAACCTTAAATTAAAAATTGATGAGTACGCTTCACAAAATCGCTTTAACTTTTATTAAATCAATTGGTCCGGTACATGCTAAAAATCTGCTCGCCTACTGCGGAAGTGCGGAAGCCGTTTTTTCGGCAACCAAAAGTCAGTTGCTGCAAATTCCAGGCATTGGCAGCAAGACGGTCGAAGCAGTATTAAATACCACAGCATTAAAGCGGGCAGAAGAAGAAATAAATTTTGTTGAAAAACATGGTATTGAGGTACTCTTTTTCTCAGATAAAAATTACCCCAACAGACTTAAAAATTGTTATGATGCACCAATTCTACTTTATTTTAAGGGTAAAGCGGATTTAAATCAGCCCAGAATAATAAGTGTTGTCGGCTCCAGGAATGCAACAGAATATGGGAGAAGTTTGTGCAAACAAATTTGTGAGATCTTAGCGCCTTACAATGTTTTAATTGTAAGCGGACTGGCTTATGGAATCGACGTTGCCATCCATAAAGAATGCATCTCACAACGTATTACAACGGTAGGCGTGCTCGGGCATGGGCTCGACAGGCTGTATCCCCAGGTACATAAATCTGTGTCTCAACAAATGGTGTTAAATGGCGGCTTACTTTCAGAGTTTCCAATTTTAACCAATCCGGACAGGCAAAATTTCCCTCAGCGGAATCGGATTATTGCTGGCATTTCCGATGCAACGCTTGTTGTGGAAGCATCGATAAAAGGAGGTGCTTTAATCACAGCTGAAATAGCAAACTCCTATAATAAAGATGTTTTCGCTTTTCCAGGCCGAACGAATGATTTGCTTTCTGAAGGATGTAACTTTTTGATAAAAACAAACCGCGCAGGTTTGATTAATAATGCTAAAGATTTAATCTACTATTTGAACTGGGATGAGGAAGTAAAGCCGATAAAGAAACAACCCCAGATTTCCATGCCGATTAACCTTACTGCGAACGAGCATAAAGTGATAGACGTTTTGCAATATGGCCAGCTTTCAATCGATGAACTCTGCATCACATTAAGTATTCAGCAAAGTAAGCTGGCAATTGTTATGCTTACATTGGAAATGCAAGGCCTCATTATTTCTCTACCAGGGAAGGTGTATAAACTTGCTTAAACTGCTGAATGGAATTGAGCGGTATGAAAAAGACTTACTCTGGTTCAAAAAGCAAATCATGTTTTGACACGTCCTTATCCCAATTTATTGAGAATCCTAATGCTATTGCAGCGCTTTAAGGGTCCGCCTGCCTGCAGCGGGCAGGTGAATGTCGGATTTTAGGTTAAAAAAGTTGAAACATTACTTCAATCTTTCTAAGCGTGTTTTCAATGCTCATAATTCAGTTCATCAACTATTTTTTTGATTCTTTTTAAATATTTGCCGTAATAATGCCATGCCCAGAGTTCGGTAATTACGCCGATAACCAAAACTGTAACAAAACAGTTTATTAAGAGATAAAAGGGAGGCAGTTTATTGAAGAATTTATCTACTACCCATGCTTTTTCTATTAATGTGAACACAGATAAAAATGCCACCCAGATAAAAACAATAATGTAGGTCAACGCTTTGTACAACTCCACGTTCAATTTCATTTCATAATAAAACCAAAGGATATTTTTTCTGCTATCTACGCTCATGTCATAGGAATTTTTGTAAAACCGGTAGAATTTTACAAAATAATATCCCGTAAAACCACAGGTTATGAAGAAAAAAACGAAATACAACATGGTCATATCTGCAGATAGCTTTAACAGGTATGGTAAACCCGTCATGAATAAAAGTGCTAAAAGTTGATAGTAAAACTCGCGTTTCATTTTCTTACGAATAATATCAATCGGGGTATGCGCTTGTTTTATTTTAAGCATCTCTTCCGAAATGTTGGTTTCTTCAAGGCCATCTGCTTTCCATTCGTTTTTTAAATCGTCAAAATTCATAACCATTTTTCTTTATAATGAATTGTAATTTTTCTTTAGTTCTTTTGAGTTTTACTCTGGCATTTACTTCACTTATGCCCAGGTTTTCAGCAATTTCTCTATGCGACTGATTTTCAAGAAAAAGAAATATCAATGCCTTTTCTATTGCGTTTAGTTCCTGAACGGCTTTGTACAAATAAGCGAGTTTCTCTTCTTTTGATTCACTTTCGTTAACATCAATTACATCGATGTTTTCATCAAGCGCTATTTTATCTACTTTTCGTTTGTCCTTTTTGAAGTAAACCAAAGCTGTATTTAAACCTACGCGGTACATCCAGGTGGTGAATTTGCTGTTGCCTTTAAAGGTTGGATAAGCTTTCCAGAGTTGCAACACGATTTCCTGAAACAGGTCTCGCTGTTGCTCCGCATCGTCCATATACATTTTCGACACTTTATGTATAATCGCTTTGTGATGGTTAATCAGGGCGAGAAATGTGGCTTCGGTCTCTTTCATTTAAGTCTTCGGAATGGCTAAATGAACAGAGCTATTTGGAAATGAAATTTGTTTTCTTGAAAATCTTTGTCCTTTGAGTTTTCATAATTTAGTTTATATACTCAATTGGTAATCGATTTTTGAAAACGTTACATCAATGGGAAAGAATTTTTGTATCTAATTCTAAGGTTTGTATAGAAACTCCAACGCCTCTTTAGGTACAAACGGACTCACATCGCCATGGTTCCTTAAAATATCACGAACGATGGTCGAGCTGATTGCTGAATATTCGGGTTTGCTTAACAGAAGAATGGTTTCTACTTCCGGCATCATGGTTTGGTTAATCTGAGCGATGGCTCTTTCGTATTCAAAATCTGATGCTGAACGAATGCCACGAACCATATAAGTTGCATTGATTTTACGGCAAAAATCGACCGTCAAGCCCTCGTAGGTCTGGATTTCGATATTTTGATAGCCTGCAAAAACGGTTTCTAAAATTTGAAGTCGCTGTTCGGCAGTAAGAAAGTTTTGCTTGGAACTATTTAAACCAATGCCGATTACAATTTTATCAAAAAGGGGAGTAGCACGCTGCAATATGTTTACGTGGGCAATTGTGATTGGATCAAATGAACCTGGAAATAGCGCTATCTTCATATTTCAAATATAGATTTTTATGCGGAAAGCAGAAAGACTAAACAGTCTGTTCTAAATCGGCAGTCTTTTCGACTGAAGTGCAGCGAAATGGAGAAATCTTTGATTAGACTTACTTAGAAAGATTTCTCGGCTACGCTCGAAATGACGACGGAGATATTTGTCGAAATGACGATTATTTTTATAGTGTTCTGGCTTCGCGTTCTCCGCGGAAAACTTAGCGGCCTTTGCGGTTAAAATAAACAGGCCGTCTTTTCGATTCGATAGCTATCGGATGGAGCGCAACTTTTACCGATTTTATATCGGTAGCGCAATTGAGAGATCTTTGAACTTTGCTATCCTTACTCAAAAGATTTCTCCACTGCGGTCGAAATGACGATTACATTATAGTGTTCTGGCTTTGCGTTCTCCGCGGAAAACTTAGCGGCCTTTGCGGTTAAACAAACTCAAAAAAACTAAAAGAAGAATTTCCGTATTTACGGGTTTCTGTATAACCGGGCTGCTTATCCAATTTCATGTTACTTTGATGTTCAACGACTAATAATCCATTAGGTTTAAGCAATTGCTGCGCTGCAACCAATACCGGGATTTGCGGAATGTTCGGCATGTTGTAAGGTGGGTCGGCAAAAATTACATCATACGAACCGGTCATCTGCTTTAATAATTTAAAAACATCGCCCTTACGGACATCAATCTGGTTAAATTCGTGCTTTTTCGCTGTTGTTTTAACCCAATTTACGCAGCCATAATCCATGTCTACCGCAAGAATGTTTTCTGCACCACGTGAGGCAAACTCAAAAGTCAGGTTTCCCGTTCCACAGAATAAATCTAAAATAGTACAGGTTTCGAAATCAAATCGATTATTTAAAATATTGAAAAGAGCCTCCTTAGCCATGTCGGTTGTGGGGCGTACAGGCAAATTTACAGGAGGCTGCAAACGAATTCCTTTTAACCTGCCTCCAATTATCCGCATAAATCCAAGGCCAGCAAACCGCTGAAATAATGTTTAGGCATATCTTCTAACAACGTATTGTTATGTTTTCCAACAGGTAGGAAGAAATGAATGTTGTTGAAATATTTTAAAAGGGTGTTGTAGTAATCGTCGTCTTCATTAATGATGCCTTGAATGTAAACCGGAATAAATTCCGTTAAATCCAGTTGTTCAATCATTAATAATAAAAAGTAATTGAATTCGGCAGCAGTTTCTGTATCGTAATGATTTTGGAAACGGACTTTATCGTCCTTTACAAAAAGCACGTTAAAAGATAAAGCGGTGAAATCAATTAACAATGCATCACCTGATAAATGACCTGATAAAGCCAGTAAGGGTGAAGATTGTGGATAAACAACCGTATGTTCCGGAAGTTGCTCTTCTACTTTTTCATCTAAAGAAAAAAGGGTATTGAAACCCGATTCTTCATGCTGTTGATTATAAATCTTTCCCTCAGAACCTAAGAATTTGGTGTAAACGGAAAGATTGTCCTCGTCAAACCATTCATCAGGCACGAAAATAAAATTCGCAGTGTGCACAGCTGCTTTTATGGTAACGTATTTTCTAGACAGATAAACATCGGTTTCGAAAGCCGATTTTAATTCCTGCTCCACATCATCACAACCTTGTTTATCGAAAATAATAGTAACCTGTCCGGAATCTTTATCCACTACGGCATAAGAAAAGCTGTCGTTTGTTATCTTCAACAACAAATGGCAGTTTACCGATGCATCAGCTTTAAAATCCGGGTCGACCAATAAAAGACTGTTGTTACTCATTTGAACAAAAATAGCTTTTTTTAGAGATTTACCATAAAGGGTACAAAGTTTTTCGAAAAGAACCCAAAGTTGGGCGCCTCAATTTCCCTATATTATATCAAATGATGTAAAAATCTGTAATCAACTTTCTGTTCTTTGCGCCTTAGTGTTTAGCCAGGCTCTGCGTTCTTTGCGGTTAAACGAAGCAAAATCTTTTTACCAAAATCAAACTTTCACTTGTCTGGAATTTCAAATATTCGGCTTAAATTCGGAACATGAGTTACAAGCCTACTTACAAAGCGGCAAACACAGTTGCGGGTAAGATTGAACAACATTTTATTAAACTTCATGCAAATGCGTCGGCGCAGGGCGAAGTAGACTTGGCTACACAGCCAGATAAGCACACAATTGAGTCGTTAATTGATGTTGCATTCTGGAGTAGCCTACGAAAAGAAGAAGGGCATTCGCCTCGTATTTCACTCGCATTTTTACCGCCATCGCAAACTTCAAAACCCTTGAAATTTGCTAAACCGCTACCTTTAAATGCGAATACGCTAACTAAAATTGCGCCTGGTATAGAGCGTTCCGGTATTCATTTAGGGGTTTGGGAGGAAGATGGGGAACTTTACATCTGGGGTACAACTTTAAATATCCCCAACTTTTGCTTTGTGATCGATGTTTCCGAGCCCGGACTTATTGTAATTAAACACCGCCGTATTTACGGCATCGGGAAATATACTAACGTTGCCGTTTTGAAAGGGGAACAGATTAGAATTGTTGATGATACCTCCTGCTCAAACCGAGATTGCCCGCCAATTTTGAAAGCCTTGCTTGATTTAACTGTGCTGGCCAGCTGGAACGATCCAATAAACATTCTGATACAATTTTCAGTGTCCATGCGTAGCCATGGGCGTGGCGGCGCTTTGCTGATTGTTCCGAAAGGGGATAGCAAGTGGAAAGAATCCATCATTCAGCCCATACAGTATTTAGTTGAGCCGCCTTTTTGCGGTTTGTCCAATCTGGCTAAACAAGGTGGTAACCAAACGGAAATTTTTTCGCAGGGTGCCTTGCGAAGGGAAGTGGAACACCTGGCTGGTTTAACGGCTGTTGATGGTGCTACAATAATCGACGAACAATTTGATTTGATTGCATTTGGCGCTAAAATCGGCCGTGCAAAGGGCAAGCCCACGGTGGGACAGATTGCATTTTCCGAGCCGATTGTTGGAGGTGAAGATAAGATTTTATACCCCGGACAGTTGGGTGGAACAAGGCATTTTTCTGTTGCACAGTTTGTGAACGACCAACCACAGGCAATTGGTCTCGTTGCTTCTCAGGATGGTCATTTTACTATTTTTAGCTGGAGCAAACAGCAGAATATGGTCATGGCACATCGGATCGAAACGTTACTTCTATAGGAGGAAATTGCTTCATTGTTAATATTGTTTCATTGCGAAATATTGCTGAATTGCTTAATCATCAATTTGTTGGATGGAGATTTAAAATATTTAGGCATTTTGAAGGAACAAGCCACATTAGTCATAGCGTCCCGCTAAGACTGTTAAATGTCCTGGCCGGACAGGCTTTTTTCTTTTTGACAACAAAAAGACCAGCGTAGCTAGCTTGAGCACAAATGAAAAAATAGAAGCCCGTGAAAAAACAAAACCGAGGCGCTGCCGAGCTCATTAAAACAAATGAAAACAATAAAAAACCATTAATAAATTGCCGGCTGAAAATTTATTCATTATTTGAATTAATTTTTAATGGCATTCATGAAGGCTACGCCGTTTTCTATTTAAGTTATTGGTTTGGCTTTGTCAAGCTATACCGAAATTTGTTAGGCCGGATTTAAGTAGAACGGAGATAGGGTGGTGAGGCTTAGCTGGGTGGCCGGTTTGGCATTTATACATTTTGTAGGGGCCAACTTAAAAAATAGCGTATATCTTTGCATCCTAAACCGTATTGCAGCGGCATCCCCCGATTTTTTATCGGGGATATAGCGGACAGACGGACTATGGGAGCCAATTAGCAGAACAATTGCTTTCCAAAAATCACACTAACGCTTTTCAAAATAATTTAATAATACAACCGTCAATAATAAATGTATATCGATAAAAGTCAGCTTATTGCCCAGGCTTACGGACACAACCCAACGAAGGAGCAATTGCTTTTTTGCGAGCGGATGTCGAGGTTTCTGCAGGAGGATGACGAATACCGCTGTTTTGTGCTTAAAGGTTATGCTGGAACTGGAAAAACCACATCGGTAGCGGCTTTGGTAAAGGTATTGGCCAAATTTAATCTGCGCAGTGAATTGCTGGCACCAACCGGACGGGCTGCAAAAGTGATGAGTCAGTATTCCTACCGGAAAGCTTTGACCATACACAAAAGAATTTACAGGAAACGTTCAGCTGCATCGCCGGAAATGCAGTTTCAGCTGGCTCCGAATTTATCTGAAAACACGCTTTTTATCATCGATGAGGCCTCGATGATTGCGGATGAATTTAATGAAACGGGTTCTTCTATTTTGAGGGATTTGCTGGAATTTGTGTATAATACGAAAAACTGTTTCCTGCTTTTCGTAGGTGATACGGCACAGTTGCCGCCGGTCGGAAGCCTGGATAGCCCTGCCTTAAATGAGCAATATCTGAAAGATAAATTTGCCTTAACAATAACCTCTGTCGAATTGAAAGAAGTGGTTCGACAGGAAAAGAAATCGGGGATTCTGGCGAATGCAACGATGTTGAGAAACCAGATTTCCAGAAATCCTGAAAATCCTTTACCTAAATTTTTAACTAAAAACTACAAGGATATTTATAACATGGCGGGCGCCCGGTTGGTTGAGGGCTTAGAGTATGCCTATCGAAAATTCGGAATGGAGAACACACTGGTGGTTTGCCGCTCAAATAAATCGGCAAATGTGTACAACCAGCAAATCCGGGCGAGGTTGCTTTACCGGGAAGAGGAACTTACGGGTGGCGACCAGGTTATGGTGGTTCGGAATAATTATTTCTGGCTGCCAGAGAATGAAGAAACTGCATTTATTGCCAACGGGGATATGGCAAAAGTAATTCGTGTTCGTGGTGAAGAAGAACGTTATGGTTTTCGCTTTGCTGAGGCTACTCTGGAATTTATGGATTTTCCGGCTGCGGGGCAGATCAATTGTAAGGTGATGCTGGATACGCTGACCCTGGAATCTGCAAACCTGCCTTATGAGCAGAATAAAAAGCTTTTTGATGGCTTGAATGAAGATTACGAATATATCGCTAACAAACGTGAAAGAATGCTGGCCATAAAATCAGATCCCTTTTACAATGCTTTGCAAATTAAATTTGCCTATGCGGTTACCTGCCATAAAGCACAAGGTGGGCAATGGGATGCTGTTTTTGCTGACCAAGGCTATCTGACAGAGGAAATGATCGATTTGGATTTTCTGAGGTGGTTGTACACGGCGGTAACCCGGGCGAAAAAAGAATTGTATCTGGTTAATTTCGCACCCCAGCTTTTCGCAAAGACCGCTCAGGAAGATTATTTTTAGGAAGGTGATTACACTGATTTAAAGGATTACACCGATTCACAAATCACTAGGGTGTTTCTTAGATCTCTAAGGTAGTAAAACAATTATTGCTTTCTGGTTATTCACCACCTAAGACACCTTAGCTAGCCTGAGAAAATTCTCCGATCGTCCTTTCGACTAGAGCGCAGCGGAACGGAGAATCTTTGATCTAAGTCTGCCTTACAAAGATTTTGCTTCTCAGAGCCTTCGGGTTCTCGGCTTCGCTCGAAATGACGACATCATTTCATTTATCGATTAAAAAAATTAAACAATTCTCTGTTTTTTTGAGGTGTTTAAGATGGTAAAACAACAATTGTTTGGTTTTTATCCACCACCTAAGGCACCTTAGTTCGCCTGAGAAATTCTCCGATCGTCCTTTCGACTAGAGCGCAGCGGAACGGAGAAATCTTTGATCTAAGTGTGCCTTACAAAGATTTTGCTTCGCAGAGCCTTCGGGTTCTCGGCTTCGCTCGAAATGACGACATCATTTCATTTATCGATTAAAAAAATTAAACAATTCTCTGTTCTTAGGTGGCTAAGGTGGTGAAACAATAATTGTTTTCAGGTTTTATCAACCACCTAAGACACCGTAGTTCATCTGAGAAAATAAATATGTTAAAACTTAGATGTTCTTAGGTGTCTAAGGTGGTAAAATAGAACGCATATTTTTTCATTCCTCTTTATGAATGCTGCGCAGATTTCTCTAAGTTTGTTTTAATGTCGTTGCCACTAACAAACCATACTTTAGAGAAATTAGAACAATTGCTTCTTGCAATCGGATTTAAGGTTCGTTACGAAAAAGGAAACTTTAAAACAGGTTCTTGCCTGCTGGAGCATAATAAAATCGTTGTGGTAAACAAATTTTCCAACCTGGAGGGTAAAATTGCAGCTTTGATAACTTTAATTAAGCAAACGAATCCCGACGAAAATTTGTTAGATGAAAAGCAACGTCAATTTTTTCACTCTTTACAGCAAACCGAGTTATTTTGATACAACTACACAGAAAGGACCTGTTTTTACGATGAAAGTTACTTTTTTAGGCACCGGAACATCACAGGGCGTACCCGTAATTGCTTGTAATTGTGAAGTGTGCCAATCTACAGATAAAAAGAATAACCGGTTAAGAACATCGGTTTTAATTGAAAGCGAAGGTAAAACGATGGTTGTAGACAGCGGTCCGGATTTTCGTTACCAGCTTTTGCGTGAGCATGTGAAAGATTTAGATGCGGTGCTATTCACCCATGAGCATAAAGACCATATCGCTGGTCTGGATGATATCCGTCCCTTTAATTATTTGTTGCACAAAGTAATTGATGTTTATGCAACTGAGCGGGTGCAACTGGCTTTAAAAAGAGAGTTTTACTACATCTTTGCCGAAACCAAATACCATGGTTTACCGCAGATTAATCTGCATACTGTCGAGAATGGCATAGATTTTAAAATCGGGCAGAATACCATTAAACCTTTCGAAGTGATGCATCACCTCTTACCGATTACGGGCTATAGAATTGCAGATTTTACCTACATTACGGATGCAAAAACCATTTCTGATCGTAGTTTAGAAGAAATTAAAGGATCGAAAATCCTGGTGATAAATGCATTACAAAACGAACCGCATATTTCGCATTTTACCTTAAATGAAGCCATTGAGTTTGCGCAAAAGATTGGCGCAGAAATGACTTACCTCACACACATCAGCCATAATTTAGGTTTACATGCAGAGGTAGAAAGAGATCTACCATCGAACATCAGGTTGGCTTACGACGGGCTTAGTTTCGACTGTTAGCGCTATTTAACTTAAACGCTTCATTAGCTTGTTATCAAAAAACGAGACTGCCGCAATAGGTAGTAGCAGATATCCCTATTCTGTCTTCTGCAATGAAAGCCATCCAGGTGTGAAATGTACATCCTTTATAAAAGGAAGGAATTTCCAGGCTTTCCCTTTCTTTTGATCGCCTGGCGCCACTTGTCTCACAGATGGCCGTTTTGTTGTCTACATCATAAACCATTAACATCACCTGGTCCTGTTGCCTGGTGTAATCGCCGTTGGAGTTATCTGTCCAGCTGAAATGCACCCCCGCATCGTCGTGTTCCAGTTTAACACCTTCTGCACCGCTGAGGTTTCCAAAACTTAAACGTACAGCAGCATAGTCGATTTCGCCGGCGGCATTCTGGGCATTCAGCATGTTATAGGATTTTGCAACATTATGGGCGGTCATCCTGCGTTTTTTCGACTCCAGGTTAAAGCCAATCCGGATAAAACCAATAATAGGGCTTAAGAAGGCCTGCATCGTTGTAAAACGCGATCTGCAGGCCTTTTGATCTGCACTACCGGTTTTGTTTTTTGCGGATTTTCTGCGTTTGCTCCTGATGACCCATTTCCCGTTCAGGTAATAACCGCTCACGGCGCCCACCGTTCCGGTGAAGCCTCCGTTAATTCCGTTTTCTATTTTTCCCATGATTGCATTAATTTAGATTATACAATATAGTAAATTGCTGATTGGTAAACGAATAAGTTGTATTTGGTTCTGATTTACGCCGGCTTTTATTCGGGTACAATTGTCATAAGTCCGACGAAAGTACGTCTTAAGTGCGTCGAAGGTCCCTCGAAACAGTTGGACTGTTTTGCTTGTCCTATAGGAATAAGTTTAACAATATAAAGTAGTGTTACTGCATCTGGTTTACAATGTTAAGATTTGCTTTTCAGGAATTTCGGTTTAAAAATATTTTATGAATGTTGCAGCGCACTATGGTTAATTTATATATTTGCAATTCTTCAAACCCAGGTGGCGAAATTGGTAGACGCACCAGCTTGAGGGGCTGGCGCCTGTATGGGTGTGGGAGTTCGAATCTCCTCTTGGGTACTTTACCGGAGTTCAGGTTTTTTAATCTTGGCTCCGGTTTTTTTATTTCCTATTGATTTGCACGTTATTAAAATGATTAATTTATTAAGTTTTGAAGCACAAGTCAGCCACAACAGCTCCCGACCGCTAAGAATGCGCTAGAAAAGGTGCAATTTTCATCGGATTGAAATCAATACAAAGATGCTTGGCGGTTACTCATCCCAAACATCGAAAGATCTACTTAGCCAAACAAGTTAGTGCATTTCTCCTATTAGTCACTAACCTGAAATTACCCGCTTTCCAATAAGCCTGTGGATAAGCTGAATACAGAAATCAATGGAAATGTATGAATTCCACTACAGTTTATATCCTACACCGGTTGCTGTGAAAATGAAAGCCCTTAAAAAAAAGCAAATTTTTTATTGTGTAAAATGTACACTAAGGTTGTTTAAACTTAGATTATTCCTTTAATGTTTTAAATGCGTACATTATTGATAAACTGTGGTATGCAAGTTGTTCAGGTAGATTAACCTATCTACCTAAATTATGTTAATGAAAAACAAAACCAGAATCTTATTCCTAAATGGAGAAGTCGTTATCCTCACACAAGTCCCCTCAGAAACCATTCGATGCAGGGTATTTGTCGATGGCATGGAAATGGGCTATTTAATTAAATCGAACGGGACTTTTATCCCTGAAGATAATTGCAATATACCAACCATAATTCTGGATAAAATTAATGACTTAGCAATCCAGGCGGAGGCTGCTTAGCGATTCAAATCGTTTTGAATTTTCGGACGGTACGTTGGCTCGTACTAGGCACGGCTCTTTTTTAAATCGGTTGTTGTCTGGGTTTGCTACAGCGATTACAATTGCATAAGGATAAATTTTTACGGATAGTTTCACATCTAAAAGGAAGATTGGGGACTGATTTTCTCTATAAATGAGCTTGATTACAAACAGTCCCAATCGATTACATATCAAAAAAATGAAATTGTAATTTATATTTAAAACTTAAAGCAATATACTGAGCTGGTTGCCAAACTTATTGAGCGATATCGTCAAAGGCGGCCCAGGTGGTTATTGGATCTCCTTTTGGGTACTTCACCGGAGTTCAGGTTTTTTATCTTGGCTCCGGTTTTTTTTTATTTCCTATTAATTTTGTGCTTATTAAAAATGATTATTAAGCTTTGGAAGCACAAGTCAGCTATAGCAGCTCCCTAACCGCTAAGAATGCGCTAGGAAAGGGAAAGCGATTTTTTAAGTATGACAGCAAGATTTGCGAATATTTAATAGTAGCAAAAGGCGCTCTATATAGATCATGGTGCAAGAGATTAACTAAATCTAGATATTCTTTGAAGCTAATAAAAGAGCATCAAAATTTGAAATTGAAAATGTAAGATTACTTTCACACAAATAAAAACCCCCGGTTTTGGCGGGGGCTTGGTTTAACAATGTTTTAACTCTGAGATATAATTAAGGAGACAGCACTTCGGTCTACATTAATAGGAAAGGCTATTTCAGAAAATTTCAAGCGAAGTTCCACGTCAACATAATGCACATCAGAGTGACTAGGATTATTTGGTTTCCCATAGATCTGTGGGTTGTGAAAGATCGGTGTGAAATCGATAGAATTTACACCCTCTATCATTTTGATATCTCCAACTTTCAATCCAAATAAGTTGAAAAAATCTGTATTCTTTAGTTCGCCATTAATTTTTGTAGTTAATCCGATTCTAGCCAATGATTCCTCTGGAGTCGTATATTTATCCCAATCGGTCGACATTCCGCCATCTGGACTAAAAGCAGCTGGTAGAGGCTTTGCGTTTTTAATGTATTGCTTATGGCTATTTCGAATGAGAACGCAATTGTCCGAAAATTCGCCATTTAACTTTACATCCATTATTTAAGATATTGCATCCATTTCATTAGATGTTCAAATACCTCTTTTGCAGGAACATTTCCTTTTATCGGTATTTTATTATCTTTTAAATCTCCATAGAAATAAGCAAAAACTTCTTCGTTAAAAGACCTAAAATTAATCAACATTCTTGCGTTATCAAGTTGCCAACTAAAATCCAAGGATCCATCTGCAACTGGCGCTATTTCTGGAGATTGTATCACGAAAAACTTTTCTTTATATATAGATTCGATGTAATTGGATATACATTTACACGCTGTATTAAACAATAAAGGTTCGATCCTAGGTGCATCCGCATCATCCCATCCTTTTTCTAATTCTAGAATATACTTTGATTTAGATATAGTTTGATTAAATAGATCTAAAGGATTCTGCCTATCAAAAATATCCTCCCAAAAGTCATGTATTTTATAACTATGAGGTCTATAAACTATTCCCTTAAGATGCCCTCTTATGGAGCCGACTTGGATATGATTGTCAAATTTTGTGTAGATATCAGCAAACTTATCAACCGATTCCTTTTTCTGATATTCATTTCCTTCAATATCTATGGGAGTTCCATAGACTGTTTGATCTGAGAAGTTATTATTAAGGTCGAAATCGTTCTTATAATTTGGGTGAAGGCCACAATCTTCAACGCTTCGAATAGTCGAATTTAATTTTTGCGTCATTGACATATTATTCTCCTAATTTAATGATATCTAGATGTTTACTATATTCAGTAACCACGATGTTTTCTTTCGTTAATGCTCTATCTATTTGATTTCTCAGAGTCTCTAAATCTTTTCTGTCTAAAGAAAGATGGAAGGACTTGTCTATATCACTAGATGTGTATATAACTCTAAGTTGATGAAGCATTATAGCATGCCGATCCAAGTCTTCTAAATCATCTGGAAATATTAGTCTAAGATCTGAGAGGATTGTAGACTGTCTGAAAACATTTGGTACGTCCGACGACAAAGCCAGCGCTTTATAAGATGTTTTGATGTTGCCGGCGCTTTCTAAAATAATAACAAGATTTTCAAAATAAGACTCTGATTTTGAAGGGCTTAATCCTTCTGGATCAACCTGTAATAAGTAATCAACGAGTTCCCTTGATATCTTAGAAATATCTCTATTTTTGTCAATAAGAATATTGCCAAAACTGTATATTGTACGCGCAACTTCATCAGTATTCGGAATAGGAAGCTCATGCAAAAATTCAATTAGTTGTTTTGGCCCGCCCCCTAGAGGAAATGTTCGCAATTTAGAGGTAAGTAAACTTAAGGCTTCTCGATCCAGCTCTAATAATATTTTAAATCCGCTACGATAGCGAGTAGGAATTGAATATTGTGGCATAAGCAGTATTATCTAACCATTTAACTCTGGCAAGAAGTATTTGTTTGAGGTTAATTTATTTTATTATATAAACAAATATATTCCCATTTATGGAAAAAATTGAATTTCACTTGTTATATAATGTTAAATATAACAATTTAAAATCATTCTAAATAAATTTTGCGCAAATTTTGACAGTCACCTTAAATAATCCCGACCAACCAACTGTCCTATTTAGCAGGATTCATTGGCTACAAGGAACCGAGTAAGCAGAAACTTCTTTATATATCTTTTATAATTTTTATTTATTAGGGGAAATTATCCTCTAGGTATTTGAAAAATTACCATATCAAAATATTGAGTTCTCATTTCAGCAGAACATGTAGTGAGTGAAAATCTAGCAATGTTTGATTTATATTTTTTTACATTTCCCTCTATTTTAAGATCTGTGTTAAGTTGAGATGCGGTGGCGAAAACATATGTAATCTTTCTTTCAAAAAACATATTAACGAACTCCGTTTCTGAATAATTTAATGTGTTCTTGTGTTGTTTGTTTATTTGTTTAAATGAATTTTTGAAATAGTTTAAATTTTTGGTTGTGATTGCTTCAGTCAATCTACGAGCGCTTATTAATATCTGATTTGTAAGTTCACGAACTCTAGCAGTAAAGCTGTGCTTAACGTGTATTAGGAATAATTCATCGGAAGTAATATAGAAAATGTCACATATTTCGATATTCTCGGGCAAAATTTTGTCCATAACAATATATCCAGGTGTTCCATCATATTTTAAATTATATTCATCCTCTTTAGCTAGCAATGTTGTGCCAGGTTGGATTGGCCAAGGATGAGTTAATATACCTGCTGGTAGTTTAAAGTTTTTAAATATACTTTCAGTTTGGTTTATCAGACTGTCAACAAAAGCATCTTTTACCTTATACCATTTGGTATCTATATAAAAGGCCGAATCACCTTCATAACTAATTTCCGCATTTAAATGATATAGAAAACCTGAGCTAGTGGTGTGTTTAGTTCCTTGGACGCAATGTATTCTAACTCCACGTAAATAAAATAGCATGCCGACTTCATCATTAGGATGAAGTTCGTATGCCCTTAAAACCACTTTTCTGTAAATTTCATCCTTGTCAAAACTGTTGCGAAAATTTCATGTTTATCACCTTTTTTTTCTTTTAACTGATAACTTTCTGCTTCATAAAAGGCTTCGAGATTATTTGGACTTGCAAGATCAAATTCAAAATTATCAGACTGATTTCTGCTGGTACCCAGTAGAAATGGAATATGGTTGAATATTTTTCGATTTAGTTGTTTTTGCAATTCACCAACCTCTAGATGATCTTTTACTTCGATATAAGAACTTAGAAGGTCTTGTGGCGCAACTCCCAAAATGATAGTTAATGAGTATATTATTTTTTGAAGCGTTTCAAAGGATACCTGTTTGTTTATCCTAAATCCCTTGCCAACCGTGATGTTCAGCCTTTCGTTCGGTTTTGATAATAGATAATCGAAATATTCATCTCCGGTTTCCTCAGCCAATTTTATATGTAGCTCTTTAGGTATTTTGCCAAATTGTAAATAGTTGATCATCTTATATTGGTCACGAAATTGCTCACTCATACCAATTCGTTGCCCTGTTATTCCTCTAGATTTAGTTGACATTGCTTCATCCTCGGTTAGCTTTATTATTCTATCATAAGTTGATAAACCATAAGAATGATCAATGAAGCTCACAACTATTCTGTATGCTGCGCCACCAACTATAGCAAAAAGCTCATGTTCAGTCTTTACAAAAAGGATTAATGATATTTTAGTTTGCTGAAATCGATCAACATCGCCCCGTAATTCTTCTGGTAAGAAACTCGCCCATTCAGATTGTTTATCTTTTATTGGATACAAGTATAAATAATAAGTAATTCCATTATTTGTGAATTCAGTAAATTGTAAATCCTCTGCTTTAAGCTTCCAACCGGCTTTCAAATACGAATCCTTTATTATTGTTCGGAGAATTGAAACTGTTTCTTTTATTGGTTTTAAAAGATGATGATTTGTATCGATCTTAAAAATATTTGGAATGATATTCATTGAGCGTTAGGGTTTTTTAAAACTAAGTAAACCTTTTAAGAGAATTAAAACTTCAAATCTAGTTTTCTTAATTTAGATAATGGATTATCTGAATATTCAATTTTTCGATTTTAATCATTTTGATGATTTCTGCTTTAGGTTTTCATAATTAATTGATTTTGAGATGCTAAAATAAAAAAGTGTTTAATCATGGTATTACGGTAAACCGTATCAAAGAGGAATACTACCCAAATTAATTTAACTACATTAATCTGAGGTTCGTAAGGAAATTTTTATGCTAATTAATGAACTGTTTATTTTAGAGCCTTCATTTATATTTTTTTTTGCGAATACAAAAGCCCTCACAATCCGCAAGGGTTTAAATTTAGTTTACCCATTTATCACTCAAAACTTCCCTTCCTATCAGCAACATAACTGTAAATTATCATATATTCGGTTCCGTTCTTTTGGAAATGCCCGATAGGAATATCGCCTTTTTCGAAGTAGGCTGATTTGCTTTCGAATGGAATGCCGCAAAGCATGGTATTTGGTTCAATTTGATGATAAACAACATCGTTTCTATGGTTTGCAATGGCAAACTTTGATTCATCTGCGGAGCTGTTTCCCTGGCATGGTGCATATTGTGGCGATATTGATTTACTTGGCCACCCAACCTATTTCCCATTACCGAAGTATGTAATGAGAATAACAAATAAAGCTGGAGAAATTAGAGTTAAGGTAAGCTCGGATGATTTAACCGGAGGGGAAATCATGTTGAAATCTATTGAGTAAGCGGATTAAATTAAACACGATTGTCAGTTTGAAGTAAAATGCATTTCATTTAAAAGAACTACTTGTTTATTTGAACAGTGTTCAATACATTTGTGATGTCATTTAATTTGACTTGTTAAAGGTGTTGGACAGATTTACTGATCCGATTAATATCTTTACAAATTATTTTATCCATGGGCATTACAGAAAGAAAGCAAAAAGAAAAGCAGGAGATGCGCCAGCGCATATTGAATGGTGCGCGAAAGGTATTTCTTCAGAACGGCTATGAACAGACGAGCATGCGCAACATCGCAAGTGAGATCAGCTACAGTGCGGGAGTGATCTATTTCCATTTCAAGGATAAGAGCGAAATTTTTCAGGAACTCCATAAGGAAGGCTTTAGCCTATTACTTAAACAACTTCGTGTGCTGGATTCTGTTATTGACCCCTTCGAACGCCTGAAGGCTTCAGGTCGTGTATTCATTCAATTTGCAAAGGAAAATAAGGATTATTATAACCTGATGTTTTTGGTGGAAGAGCCATTGAAGAATACGGAGTCAAGCGGCTTTCAGATTGCCCAAAGTGCCATCAGCCATTTGCATGGCCTGATCAAGGAATGCCAGGATCAAGGTAGGTTCAAGGGGATGGATACCGATTATTTTTCTTTTATGTTCCTTTCTGCCATACATGGAATCTGTGCCCTGTTCTGCAAGGACCGGACAGTTGCTTTTCAGAACAGGACAAAGGAGGAGCTTATGGAAAATGGTTATGCCTATTTGGTCAACCTGCTTGAAAAAGGCTAAGCCTTTTTTTTAATATAAAATTGAACACTGTTTAAATTTAATACAATGATTATTTTACTTCAAAATTTAAAAACACCAACACGCTGCATCCTACTAATCTTTATGTTGTGCTTTGCGAAAAATGCTAGCAGTCAAAAACAATTGAACAGCTACATCCAGCAAGGCCTGGTTTCAAACGAAAGCATTAAAGAGCAGGATTTCCTGCTGAAAAAGAACATCTATGCGCTACAGGAGGCAAAAAGTATGTTTCTGCCAAGCGTAACTTTCTCAACTACCTACACCAGGGCCGACGGAGGAAGGACAATCGATTTCCCAACCGGTGACCTCTTTAATGCTGCCTACGCCACATTGAACCAGCTTACAGGAAGCAACTCGTTTCCACAACTCCAGAACCAGAGCATACTGCTCAATCCAGATAACTTCTATGATGCAAAGTTCCGTACAAGCCTCCCCATCCTGAATGCCGAATTGGTGTACAATAAAAGGATCAAGGCCCAACAGGTGGATATGCAGAAGGCGGAGGTACTACTGTATAAACGCGAGCTTGTGAAAGAAATCAAGACGGCATATTATAATTATCTCAAGGCTACCAATGCCATCGGTATCTACCAGTCCTTTCTGAAACTGTTAGAAGAGGGCGAAAGGGTAAACCGTAAACTCTTTGAGAACGATAAGATCAACCGTACTGCGGTGCTCCGCAGCCAAAATGAGGTGTCGAAAATTTATGCATCGTTAGCCGCTGCAAAAAAAACAGAAGCATCTGCACGTTATTATTTTAATTTCCTGTTGAACAAGAAACTGACTGATTCAATTTTAACCTACGATGTTCCATCATTGCCAGCAGAGGATGATCTACAGCTGGGCGATGTAAATGGTCGTGAGGAACTGGCAAAGCTCGAAATTGCAAAGGGGATCAATAAAAACCTGACTGGTCTCGCCAAATCCTACCTAATACCAAAAATAGGTACGTCGCTCGATTTGGGTTCCCAGGCCTTCGACTGGAAGTTCAATGATAAAAGTAAGTATTATTTGCTGGGCGTTTCTTTGGAATGGAACCTGTTCTCCTCGGGACGAAACGGTTACAAGATCAAACAGTCCATCGCCAGTGAGCAGGCCGTATCAGCGCAGACCAATCATGTTACCCAACAACTGCTTACCGAACTGAATGTACGAAGGGCAAACCTGCAAAGTGCTGCTGTACAATACCGGGCGGCACAGTCGCAACTCAAGACCAGTCTGACCTACTATAAAGATATGACCAAGCTTTACAAGGAAGGGATGGCCATTTACATAGAGCTGCTCGACGCCCAGAACCAATGGGTTGATGCCCAGCTCCAATCCAATATCGCCCTATACGATACCTGGATATCCTTTACTGCAATCGAACGTGCTAACGCCAGTTTCAACATACAATAAATATTATGAACAAGACACAACTCACACTTATTGCGCTTACATCACTACTGTTCGCCTGCAAAGAAAAACCTAAAAATATAAATCCCCTGGGCCAGCCCGACATCATCTCGGTGAGAGTTGCCCCTGTTTCCTCCTTTGGCGTTACCGGTTCTATTCAGACTACTGGTCTGGTCAGCACCGAGAATGAGACTAATTATTCCTTTAAGATTGGCGGCGTAATCAGCAGCATACAGGTTAATGAGGGGCAATTTTTTAAAAAGGGGCAGTTACTTGCTACCCTGAACACCACAGAGATTGCGGCCGGATTGGCCCAGGCAGACCTTGGTGTGGATAAGGCCAGACGCGACTATGCCAGGGCGCTAAATCTTTATAAAGACAGTGTGTTTACCCTTGAGCAATTGCAGAACACCAAGACGGCATTGGACCTTGCCAGAAAAACAAGTGAGGCGACTGCATTTAACCAGCGCTATGCCAAGATATATGCTGCCTCTGATGGTGTTGTAACTAAAAAAGTGGCCAGCGAAGGTGAAGTAATCGGCGGAGGTATGCCTGTACTAATGACCAGCTCTACCCAAAAAAACGATAGTTACTTGCTAAAAGTTGGGGTAACCGACCAGGAATGGGCAGGGATCAGAGCAGGACAATTAGCCATTATTAACCTAGATGGATATCCTGATCAGCAATTCCAGGCAACAGTACTACGCAAAATGCAGTCAGCAGATGCAGCCATCGGATCCTTTCAAGTGGAATTGAAGCTTCAACTCGGCAATTTGAAGCCAGCAATCGGGATGTTTGGAAAAGCAACAATCCAGACGAACACTTCACAGAATGCTACGGTGATCCCCTTTAGCGCACTGGTAGAGGCAGATGGAGAGACAGGTTACATCTTTACACCTAAGGGCACAAATCGTGTTAGAAAGGTGCCGGTAACTATTCTGAAGTTTGACAATAAAAATGTTTATCTAAAAGATAAACTGCAAGAGATCGATCAGATCGTAACCTCGAATAGCGCCTATCTCAATGAACAGTCCATCGTAAAAATTATCAAGTAAAAAAGACGGCATGGAACCGTCATGATTTTTCAGTTACCCGCTGGATAAATCACGACCGCTTCATCAAATTAAAAGGAATTATATACAATGAAAATTACAAACTTTGCCGTAAAGAACTATCAGTTTACCCTGATCATATTTTTGCTCGTCGCGGTGGTAGGGCTGCTAACGCTCTTTACCATGCCCAGATCGGAAGACCCCACTACCCATCCGCCACAATACCTCGTCACGGTGATCTACCCTGGTACCAGTCCAAAGGACATGGAAGAACAGGTGGTAAAACCCATTGAAAACAAGATCTATGGTCTTGAGAACATCGATAAGATATTAACGACAGTTGAGGATGGTGTAGCAGCCATACAGATCAAGTTCAAGTATGGGGTTGATGTGGACAATAAATATCAGGAAATTTCGACAGAGATCAATGCTCTTAAGAATGGCGAACTTCCAAAGGATATTTATCTAATCAAAACCGAAAAAATCGCCTCATCAGATGTGAAAATCATTCAGGTGGCACTGATCTCCAATACAGCTTCGTCCAAGACATTAAGGGACAATGCAGACAAATTGAAGACCCAGCTGGAAAAGATCACCAACCTCAGGGAGGTGAAATATACCGGAATGCCAGAGCAGGAAATCCGGATTGACATGCAACTGGATAAACTTGCCCAGCTCAAAATTCCTTTGAACGTGGTGATGGGCAGTTTGCAGAGTGAGGCGGCCGACATTCCCGGCGGCAGCATCCATATGGACGACAAGGTTTTTAACGTTAAGACCAGTGGCAAGTTTAATAACGTGGAAGATGTGGCCAACACGGTTATCTACAATGCTGGCGGAAAAATTGTATACCTAAAGGACGTGGCCGTAGTGGGCTATAAAGATGGCACGGTTAGCCACATTACAAGAATAAATGGGCAGCGCTGTATATTGGTTATTTCTTCAATGAAGAACAACGTGGATATCAGTCAGGTTAAGAAAGAATACACACCTGTATTGGAGCAGTTTTCCGAAACATTGCCAGAGAACATCAAAATGGTTAAGAATTTTGACCAGGCTGATATGGTTTCCGAACGGTTGGGACACCTGGGTTTTGATTTTGGATTGGCGATCGTACTGGTCGTGGTTACACTGCTTCCTTTGGGCTTCAGACCATCTCTGATCGTAATGATCTCCATTCCACTTTCGCTGGCCCTTGGCCTTATTGCGATGAACCTGTTGGGCTTCTCGCTCAACCAGCTCAGCATTGTGGGGCTAGTGGTCGCACTGGGTCTGCTCGTCGACGACAGCATCGTTGTTGTTGAGAATATCGAAAGGTGGCTAAGGGAAGGACATACCAGAAAAGATGCCATTTTAAAGGGGACCAAACAGATTGGGGCAGCCGTTGTTGGCTGTACCGCAACGTTGGTAATTGCATTTTTGCCCCTGGCATTTTTGCCCGATATGGCCGGTGAATTTATTCGGAGCCTGCCTATGGCCATTATTACCAGTGTGCTGGCCTCGATGATTGTAGCATTAACGCTCGTGCCTTTTATCGGTAGCAAAATCCTGAAAACCCATAGCCACGGGGAGGGGAATTATTTCCTTAAAAAATTGCAGGGCTTTTTGACCTGGTCGTACCGAGGTGTAATGCCGCTTGCGCTGAAATGGCCAAAGGTAACCATCGGTATATCGGTTGCACTAAGCGTTCTAGCCTTTTTATTATTTCCATTAGCAGGGTTCAAACTTTTCCCCACTTCAGAAAAACCGATGTTCCTGATCAATGTTAAAATGCCCCTGCAGGCAAATATTCCAGAAAGTGACAGGGTTGCAAGGATGGTGGAAATGGAGCTGAAAAAACACAATGAAATTGTGTATTATACCTCTAACGTGGGGAAAGGCAATCCGCAGATTTATTACAATGTACACCAGCAGGACATCAAACCTGATTTTGCGCAAATCTTCGTGCAATTGGATGATGAAACCAGTCCAATCGACAAGACCGGACTGATCAAAACGCTCCGAGCGAAGTTTAGCGATTTTCCTTATGCAAAAATAGAGGTAAAGGACTTTGAACAGGGTACACCGATCGAAGCCAATATCGTGGTCAGGGTTTTTGGAGCGAACCAGGATACCCTGAGGTCGCTTTCTTTCAAGGTCGAAGAACTGCTGCGTAAACACCCGGGTACTTTCTTCATCAATAACGAACTGAATGCCTACAAATCGGATGTTAAGATCAAAATCGATAAGGAAAAGGCCAGGACATTGGGTGTATTGACCAGCGATATCGACAAGGTAATCAGGATGGCCGTTGCCGGGCTGAATGTTGGTGATTACATTGATGATAGAGGAGATTCGAGAAATGTTGTGATCACAATACCACGTGATAAGTTTTCAAATCTTGATGCATTGAAGAACCTGTATGTTAATAATATCCAGGGTGCGCCAATCCAAATCGATCAAATTGCGACCCTCAGCATGGAGACCTCTCCAACGGCAATTAACCATTTCAATAAATCACGGTTTGCCAAGGTGACCTCGCTTACAAAAGATGGGGTGCTGGCAAACGATATACTGAAGGACATTGTACCAGAACTCAATAGGATGAAAATGCCAAAGGGCTATTATTATAAATTATCTGGTGAGGCGGAATCGGAAGGCGATGCGCTGGGTGGAAATTTTCTTGCTGTAATCATTTTGAGTACTTTTCTTTTCATCGCCGTTTTATTGTTACAGTTCAAAACATTCAAGGGGATTATCATTGTATTATCGATCATTCCGCTGGGTGTATTGGGTGGGGTAATCTTCCTGTTAATCACAGGCAATCCGATGTCTTTGGTGTCCATTATTGGTTTTATTGGACTTTCTGGCATACAGGTAAAAAACTCCTTGCTCTTAGTCGATTTTACCAACCAGTTGCGAGAAGAGGGAAAGAGTATCGATGAGGCGATAAACATAGCTGGAGAAACCAGGTTTCTGCCTGTGGTATTGACCTCTATCACTGCGATATGTGGGCTGATCCCGATTGCCATGAACCCTAATCCGCAGATAGCGCCACTTGCCATTGTACTGATTGGTGGGCTGATCAGCTCAACAATATTATCAAGGATCGTGACACCCGTCATGTATAAACTGATACCACCTCAACTGCACGAAAAGATATGATAGGCCAAAATAGAAAAGAAGACCTTTTGCTGGATGTGAAGCGCTACCTAATTAGCCTGATTAACCGCGTACTTAAAAATTGAAAAAGATGAACCAACTACATTGGTGAAACAAGCTTAACATCCCTACAGGGGAAGTTTTTATACCCATCCAAATCCAGCAGATCAGGACGCAGATTTCCTCAAATAGCGGATAAACTGAATGCTTTATAAAACGAAATAAAATATTAATCATATTAAATTAATAAAATGGAAGAATATATCTTGCTCACCGGAGCATCATCCGGAATTGGATACGAAATGGCATATCAATTAGCTGAAAAAAAAATGAATCTGATTTTGGTAGCCCGTACCGAAAGTAAATTGAAGCAAATGCAAGCCGATTTAACAAAAAGATATGGCAATCTTGTTCAGTATTTCGCTGCAGACCTTTCTGATGCAAATGTTGCTAAGGCGCTGTACAAAAAAGTTAAAAATGAAAACTTGTTAGTAACTCACCTGGTAAATAATGCAGGCGTAGGCAACTATGGTAGTTTTACTGAAACACCATTAGAAGAAGAACTAAGTATGATTCAGTTAAATATTTCAAGTTTAGTTGTATTAAGCAAGCTCTTTGCACAGGATATGGTTAACCGGAAATCTGGTAAAATTATGAACATAGCGTCAGTAGTGTCTTTTTTACCAATGCCATATTTTTCTGTCTATTCCGCAACCAAAGCTTTCGTAAAGGCGTTTAGTGAAACACTTGATGCTGAATTGGAAGGGACGGGGGTTAACGTTTTATCCCTTTATCCCGGAACGGTGGATACCGGATTTACCACGTCTGAAATGCAGACGACCAATTTGCACAAAACCAAACCGATGCATCCAAAAGATGTAGCAATCCAGGGTGTAAAGCACCTGTTAGAAGGGAATGGTCAAAAAGTTGTGGGCTTTCAGAACTGGTTCAATACCAAGCTTCCAAATTTTGTTCCCGATGGGATTATGATGAAGATCAAAAAAAACTTAGCAAGTCAGGGGTGATAATCGTCAAACTTTGTTAATACAATGGAATAAGAACACCTGAACTTTTCAGGAACGTAACTTAGGAATTTATCGCAGGCCCAAAACAGACCGTTAAAGAACGGTTTTAGAAATCGTTCTTTTTTTAACAGCTTATTAAGTTACTGGTAAAAGTTCGTAATAAAGGTATATCCTTGATAACTAGACCAAAGAATAAATAGATTTATTTAGCAAGCAATGCCAAAAAACATTATAAAATTCTAAAACTTTTCGAAGTCGCTTGGCATTGGCTCTGCAGAATAGTAGCAGCAAACCATTGCAATAAGTGAAATAAAATAGCAAGAACCAACAATTAAAAGTATTGTGCTCATAATATAATTATTTGGTTAAAATTTAATAACGTTAAGTTAACCACAATTATTTTATTATTCTTTATTATTTTTCATTTTATCGTAACGATTTTAATAAACCGATTAAATTCTTGGGAAATGGGATATTTTATTTGATTTGAAATTTATCCCTGTATTCAGAAGGCGTCATGCCCACAGTTTTTCTGAATATTTTTCTAAAAGCCTTTGGATCATTATACCCAGAATTATAAATCACTTCAGTCATTTGTTGTGTTGTTTGCTCCAGGAGCTTTTTCGCCGCCTCAATTCGGGTTTGCTGCAGGTACTCAATTGGCGTAATGCCAATTACCTGCTTAAACCGCCTTACAATATTTCTTCTGCTGGAGGGAATGTCTTTTATCATTTCTTCAATAGTGGCAACATCCTGATAATTGCTTTCAATTTTTTCCTGTGCAGAAGCGACAATCTCGTCGTTATGGTGTCTTTTTGGTTGGAAGGAGCTAAAGTAGGATTGGTTATGTCTATCCATATCGATTGCAAATAATTTGGCTGTTTTAATGGCCAAATCTTTGCCACAGTGGATTTGCAATAAGTACAGCAAAAGATGGAAGGTAGAGGTGGCACCACCACTTGTAAATAACCTGCCGTCCTGGGTCACCGTTTTATCCGCTTTCAGTTGAACAGCAGGGAAAGCAGCTGAGAAGGCAGCACAGGCATCTACATGGGTGGTAGCTGTTTTTCCGTCCAATAAGCCTGTGGCGCCAAGCAAAAAAGCGCCTGTACAAAAGGTAGCAATTTCGGCACCGGAGTGGTATTGATTTACTAGCCATGGGATGAAATCCTGATTCAATTCTAGCGTACTTTTCATGTTATCAGTTGTAAAAGATGGAATAAGAATAAGTTCGAAGTTTCCCGGTTCATCGATAGTTGCTGATTTATAGGATTCAAAAGAAGCATCCCTGTAATTGGCCTGGGTTAACAGGGAAATATCGAAAGGAACTTCAAAACTGTTAATCGACTGGAATTTATTTGCAGTCTCAAAAACCTCTAAAATGGCAGCAACACTTAAAAGCTTATATTTTTCAGGAATCAGAATGGCGATATTAATCATTCGGTTAGGTGTTTTAGCAAAATTAAAGATATAAATTATTGTCTTAAACTACCCCTAAACTTGACTTTAACAGCAAGCAAAAATTACCTAAAAACATTTTAAATTTAAATACTGATTTTAGTTTTCAAAAAAAACAAGAAATAACCACCTGGGAAAGTATTGTCTTACCTTATTTAAGAATCTACAACGTTTAAAATGTGGAGAAATGGTTGTGCGAAAATCAGCATTGTTTGCAGATAAGATTAATAGTAAAATAACTAAAAACACAAGATAATGGCAACAGTAAACACGTATTTAAATTTTAATGGAAACACCGAAGAAGCGTTTAATTTTTACAAATCTGTTTTTGGGGGGCAATTTCTCGCCGTTCAGCGATTTAAGGACATGCCTGGTTGTGAAGGTATGAAAACTGATGATCAGGAAAAATTAATGCATATCGCGTTACCGATAGGGGGAAATATTTTAATGGGTACAGATATTACTGAGCCAATGCCTCCCGCGACATTTGGAACTGGTATTTCAATTTCGGTAGATGCCTCAAGCGAAGATGAAGCTTATACAATATTCAAGAACCTTTCAGAAGGGGGGAAAGTAACCATGTCAATGGAAAAAACATTCTGGAATGCATTATTTGGTATGTTGACTGATAAGTTCGGAATCCAATGGATGGTTAATTATGATTACGATAAAAAATAATGTCGTCGAATATAATTTAGTATAAATAGCGTATGAGGCAGCTAAACAGGTTAATTTGAAATTTAACAAGAGACAAATAAGCTCAATCAACTGTTTTTTGATGCCATATTTTTTAATATTTTTATTTAACCAAAAATCTAAACCAACACATTATGAAAATTGCAACGATTATTGTTCGGGTGCTGCTTGGCGCTATGTATTTATTTGCGTCTGTTAGTTATTTTATGAAATACATGCCCGAACAACCCCAAATGACTGCATCGCAAAGCACATTCATGGCTGGTGTTATGGCTTCGGTGTATTTGATGCCGTTGATTAAAGTAACGGAACTAGTTGCCGGGATTATGCTTTTAGTTGGCAGAACAGCCCCCTTGGCTGCGCTTATAATTTTTCCTGTTACGCTAAATATATTCCTTTACCACTTTTATTTAGGTCCGAAGGAATTACCAATGGTTGCTGTTATGTTGTTATTTAACTTGTTCCTGTTTTATGCATACAGGCAAAAGTATTTGCCGATACTTTCGAAGTAATACATTAATTATAAAATTTTCTATTTATTATGTTTGCATAGAAAATGCAAATCACTATCTTTAAAAACACTAAATAGAAATCGATTATGAGAAAGTTCCAAGTTTTAGTGCTGCTATTTGCAGCAATAAGCTTTACTGCGATGGCACAAAGTAAAGATGCAATCGTTGGTAAGTGGTTAAATCCTTCAGGAGAAGGCCAGATAGAAATTTACAAAAAGGGTGATAAATTTTATGGTAAATTAGCCTGGCTTAAAGAACCAAATTTAAATGGAAAGCCTAAAACAGATGCTAAAAATCCATCAGCAAACTTACGTAACCGGTCTTTGTTGAATTTAGAAATTTTAAAAGATTTTGTTTACGATGATGGCAAATGGACCGATGGTACAATTTATGACCCGAAAAGTGGTAAAACATATAGCTGTAATATATCTTTAAAAGGTAATGACGTTATGACGGTCAGGGGTTATATAGGTATTTCATTGTTAGGCCGGTCTGAAACCTTTAAACGAGTTAAATAGAATTGAAATGACTAAATTAATATGGTGCCTCATTTTGGCACCTTTTTTTTGCGCTGCCCAAACTTATACCATTAAATCCTTAAACGAGAACACTAAAACCAGCATCAGGGGTTTAAGTGTGGTTAACGATAAAATTGCCTGGGTTAGCGGAAGCAATGGATCGGTAGGTAAAACCCTTGATGGTGGCTTAACCTGGCGATGGATAAAGCCTAATGGTTATGAAAAACTGGATTTCAGAGATATTGAAGCTTTCAATGAAAAGGAAGCTATATTAGTTAATGCCGGTTCGCCGGCCTATATTTTAAAAACAGTTGATGGGGGAGAAAGCTGGTTGGAAACGTATAAAAACGTAGATACGGCTATCTTCCTTGACGGACTTGGTTTCTGGGATAAAAATAGGGCAATTATCTTCGGCGACCCCATCAATAATAAGATGAAACTGCTAAAAACAGTTAATGAAGGTAGCGTGTGGCTCGACATTTCATCAAACCTGGCTGTGCCGTTAACAAATGGAGAGGCAGGATTTGCAGCCAGTGGCACCACGATTAAAACATTACCGGGTGGTAAAATCTGGATTGCAAGTGGCGGAACAGTTTCGAACATTTATTTTTCACCTGATTATGGTTCGACCTGGCAAATTTTTAGTTGTCCGATTTGGCAGGGAGAAAGTACGACAGGACCATTTTCGATTGATTTTTACAATGCCAGAATCGGCGTTGTTGTTGGCGGAAATTATATTAAGGACAAAGATAACAGCAATAACATCCTGCTCACTAATGATGGCGGTAAAACCTGGTCTAAACCTGAAACACCTGTGAAAGGATTTCGATCTGGTGTTGCTTATCTTGATAAAAATACATTGGTCGCCACCGGCACATCGGGAACGGATGTATCTAAGGATGGTGGTAAAAATTGGGAACACATTTCCGATTTAAGCTTTAATTCAGTTCAGAAAGCAAAAAAAGGCAAATTAATTTTGCTTGCCGGAAATAGGGGATTTATTTACCAGCTACAGATAAAATAGATTTTTGTTTTCCGCTTATATTTTTTCAACAAATACCGGTGTTTCTGTAACTTCAATCTGGAGCTTACCGTTTTTGATACTTACTGTTTTGTGAGCCATCTCATCTTTGCCGATTTGCAAGGTATGAATGATGGCCTGTGTTGATGTGCCTAAATCAAGCTGGTAAGTTGCGGTTCTTCCTTTTTGATCAGGAACGGTGAGTACGTAAATTTCCTTCTTATCCAGCTTATATAAATCAACCAGGGGTTGATTACTTAAGGTAGCTGAATAGCCGTAATTGCCCATTAACTTTTTAGCCTGAAGCATGTAATCCGCAGATGGCCTTCTGGATAAGTCGTCATTTTGGAATCCCGAAGAACTGTATTGTACTGGATTATCGATGCCGCCTGCATCATCAAGCATATAGAACATACATCTGGATATACCATGTCTGGCGTATAACAATGACGTTCTTAAATTCCAGTCTGCCTGCGTTACAAAAGACGATTTCTTTCCAATAGCGATGGCGGCCTGAGGTGTTTTCCCAACATCGTAACCTGTTTCAGTTACCCACACTTCGATACCCGGTGCGTATTCTTTGGCCATTTTTAAAAAATTATCCGCAACAGGACCTATTTCCGAAAGCTCTGGCGCTACGCCCGTTGAAGCCTTACCACCATTCAAATAAGCATCATTAGGGTAAAGGTGGTAATTAATGACATCGAAGCAAAGGTTTACGTTTCCATCTTTTTTTAACCCTCTGTTTTTCCTGCACCATTGAATCATTTTTACGACGAATTCCGGTTTCGCATCGCCTAAACCAGCCATAACGACTTTCATATTAGGGTCTGCGGTTTTTACACCGACGTTCTTTCCAAGTTTACCCATGTTGCCATCATAAAAAGCAGATAAATTTGCCGCATATTCTTCAGGTGTTTGTTGTGCCTTTTTTCCTGCCCACCATTTATCAGGTTCATTATTACATTCAATATATTTTACAAGGTCCAAGCCAATTTTAACCGTATTCGGATCGTCGTCTGTCCATCTAGGGGCGGTATTTACATTAACCAAGCCTGAATCAATGTTTTTATTGGAGCCATATCTAGCCGCAAATTGGAAACCCATTTTCGCTTGTTTGATGTAAGACGCCGGATTGCTTTTATCTGCTCCATAATTCACAGGCGTATTATCTGCGCCACGCTGGTCGGCAGGATAGGTATCAATTAGCCACCGTGGGTCGTTTTTGATGCATACTAATAAGCTCATATCGTCTGCCTTCAGTCTATTATACATTACATCGTAGTAAGCACCGCCAGCATGCGTAGGGTTAAAGGTATATTTTCCCTCCGTAGATTCCATTCGTTCCCAATCAAGGTAGTGTCTAATCCCTCCAAAGCAATTAATCACCGATATTCTCCTTTCACTGATTACATCAGATTTATTAGGCTCCACGAAATCCCATTCAAAGGCGTTAACGCCCAGGTAGTTTTTAAATGCTATATTAGAAGTAGTATTGCCCGGGTTCTGGGTAATTTTCACCTGTTCAGCTGTCTCCGGACTTTTCGTACAGGAACATATGATTAAAAAAATAACAAGGGCATTGAAGTTACTTTTCATTCTGTTTTCAAAAACAATTTATTAACTTAATTTACTCCTGAACAAATCTATTGTGCGTTGCCACGCCAATTTTGCTGCGGCTTCATTATACCGCGTGGGTGATGTGTTATTATTAAACGCATGATTGACACCATCGTAGATGAAGATTTTGTAACAATATTCGAGGCTTTCATTGCAGCCTCATAGGTTGGAATACCCGCATTGATGCGTTCATCCAAGCCTCCGTAATGCATCATTACACTTGCCTTTATTTGGGAGACATCAGCAGCAGCTGGCTGGGCGCCATAGTAGGCAACAGAAGCTTGTAGTTTAGGGTCATTTACAGCGAGTCTATTCGCCATTCCGCCTCCCCAGCAAAATCCTATGCAGCCAACTTTTCCATTTCCACTTTTAATATTCCGCAGATAATCCAAAGCTTTTAAATGATTCTGCAGATTTTTTTCAGGATCTAATTTTCCAATTAATTCTCTTCCTTTATCTTCATCTACAGGGGTGCCACCTAGAGGTGACAGTGCGTCCATGCCTAGCGCAATAAATCCTTCAGCTGCTATGCGTTTGGTAACATCAATAATATGCGCATTTAACCCCCTGTTTTCATGTATAACTAATACAGAACCCAATTTTCTTTTGCCTTTTGGCTGAGCTAAAATGGCTTTCATATCTCCTTCAACACCAGGGAAAGTAATTTCGGCTGAAGTGATTTCATCGCTATCGAATTCTGCAGCAGTTACATAGTTGTTTTCAAGCAGTGGTAAAACAGTTAATGCCAAAGCAGTACTGCCGGTTAAAATGGCAAGCTTTTTCATAAATTCTTTTCTGCTCAACTGGCTATGGGTGTAGCTATCGTAGAGGTTAATAATTTTTTGGTTCATGCGGAAGAAATTTAATCGGCGATGCCTGGATAAAGGTATATTATTAAATATTTATTTTAGTTAAATGATGAGGATTGTTCGGTATACCGTTTAAAGTTGTCAAGAATAGCCTGCCAGCCTACTCTCTGCATTTCAACCGGGTTGGTGTTTTCCGCGTCAAATGTTTCCGTAATGAGGATATTATCCCCACTACCTTCGAATAGAATTTTTACCTTCCTTCCATCCTCGAGTATATATTCAATTAACTTATATTTTTCAATATTTGAATAGGTGCCGCTAAAATCAAAACTCTTACTGCCGTCTTTTGCTGCCATCGTTGTCAAAAATTTTCGATCTTCACGTAAATCGTTGTCAGCAGTTAGTACATGCCAGTCAGGAGATGCAAACGCCCAGTTCTTAATGTGTTCAGGGTTGTTCCAGAATTCCCAAACCTTTTCAATTGACCCATTTACCGATGCTTTAATCGTAATTTGACTCATTTCTATAACTATAATAGATTTTTGTTTGATAAAGATAATAGAAGATTACATTAAAAAGAAGGGTAAATGAGACAAATAAAGGGCGATGCCATCCTGTTAACTTCAGTTTGGTAACAAATGAATTATGAATACTGGTTTAAATCGGCAGGGTTTGGGGGAATGAAATCAAAATAACGAAAAAAGGTTTTTTTGAGCGGTGTCATCGCTTTCATTGTATGGGGATTTCAAAATAAAAAGTTGAACCTGACCCAGCTTCACTTTTCACTCCGATTTTTCCGTTATGCCGTTCAATAATTTCTGCGCTTAAATACAGCCCTATGCCGAATCCTGAAACCGTATGGTGCTTATTAACCCGGTAATACCGGTCAAAAAGTTTTTCTATATCTTCAGCATCGATTCCGATACCCTGATCAGATATACTTATCAAAGCCTTATCTTCAACAACTTCACATTTAACTTCAATGCTGGTACCCGCCGGGGAGTATTTAACCGCATTGCTCAGCAGGTTTGAAACCACACTGCCGATTTTATCTCTGTCGGCAAATATGGCCACAGGATCTTTCACATAAAGCTTAATTTCATGTGAAAATTGTACTATGTCACTTTCATCGATAAGTTCTTTTAACAATTCATCAAGTTGAAAATGAGATTTTTCAATTAACAATTTACCGGATTCCAATCGGGATACATTTAAGAATCCATTAATCATATTGGTCATCTTTTTTACCTGATTATAAGCCCTGTTGAGTGCTAACAGTGAATAATTATCCTCTGTTTTTTTAGCTTTTGCCTGAAGCACCTGCACAAAACCACTTATAGCCGTAAGTGGCGTTTTAAGTTCATGGCTCACCATACCGATAAAATCATTTTTTCTTATCTCATCCTTTTTAAGTTCAGTGATGTCGACACTAGAACTGATGTAGCCCATAAAATTGCCATCCGTATGAAAACGTGGTGTGCCTTTAGCCAATAACCATCTGTACTCACCATCAACTCCTGATATTCTGAATTCCCCGCTGAAAGGTTCTTTTTTTGCGAAAGCGGATGAATAGATGTTCAAAAAACGCTGTTTGTCTTCAAGGTGAATTAAGTCTGTCCATCCTGACTTCAAAAGGTCATTCATTGCGCGTCCTGTAAGCCTGGTCCAGGCATTATTAAAATAATTTGCACCCCCGTTTAAATCACTAACTGCGATGAGTACATCGGTCGCTTCAGCCATGTTACGGAAACGGTCTTCACTTTCTTCAATGGCAAGACGATGCTCAACTTCGCTTGTAATGTCTATTATAACCCCTAAAAATCTGGCTGGCCTTAATTTAGTGGCTTGTACACGTTTACCAACTACCCTTATCCATTTAATTTCATTCGTGCTGGGTTGAGTTATTGGATACTGTACGTCGAAAGGCTCATTTTTGGTGAGCGCTTTAACTCTTGCTCTTTCAATTACCTGTACATATTCAGGAACTACCGCGGCCGTTACTGCTTCCCAGGAAATTTCTTCATCAAATGGCAGCCCATAAAATTCCCGGGCTTTTTGCGACAACTCAAATTTACCCGTTCCAGGAATAACACTATAAGTTCCTAAATTGCCCGAAGCCAGAGCCAGTCGTAAGCTTTCTTCTGTTTCTGCGAGTGTTTCATTTTGTATCAGTAAGCTCTCTTGCGCTTCCTGTAACTCCTCATTAGTTGCTGCAAGCTCTTCATTTGTGGCAGACAGTTCTTCATTGGAAGCTGCCAGTTCCTCAGTTGTTGCCTGTAATTCTGATTTACTCTCTTCAAGCTGCTTGTAACCTTCTACCTGGGCGGTAATGTCATTAACTGTGGCCAATATATATTCCACATGGCCATCTGTTCCAAAAATGGGATCATACGAAAAATCAACATATATTAGTTTCATTTCTCCATTTGGAAATGCTATATCTACAGGCACTTCAGGCATTGCAATGCGTTTTCCTGTTTTAAAAACATCAGCAAGCAGGCTGGGAAATCTTTGTGAGCTAAGCTCCGGGAATACGTCAATTAGTCTTTTACCATCTACATCTTCAAATGGTCTTTGCCATATTTGAAGCATTTTATGGTTTGGTAGTTCAATAATTAAGTCCGCTCCTTTAAGCAACGTCATGGCAACGTTTGCCGTCGAAACGATGTTCTGGAGAAGAAGCCTGCTTTTCTGGAGGTCTTTCGTACGTTCCAGGATTTTATTTTCTAATTCTGCATTCAGATTTTGAAGATCCCACCTTGAAGTTGCTAAAGCTTCGTTTGTAGTGCGTAGGTCTTCTAAATTCGCTTGAAGTTCCTGATTAGATAGCGCAAGCTCATCGTAGGTATCTGATAACCTCCTATTTAAGATTTTTTCGCGCTCAATATAGCTGTCGATATCATTGTTTGACTTAATTCTCTCAGAGATATTCTCCGTTTTTATGAGTAAAAAAATCACCGAATTATCTGAATCAACAATTGGCTCTATTTCTGCCTGCCACCAGCTCTGTTCAACTGAACGCATATCAGCCGAAGGTATGTCATATTGAAAAGAGGGTAGCATTTTTTTTTGGCCGGTTTTGGCGGCATCATGAAGGCCGTCAGACAAAATTCTGGTGCCTTCATTAGCGTCATCTTTCGGATAGGCTACCCAAACCGATTGTCCTTTAACGTTTCTTTCTACAGTGTACGTAGCTTCTTTAAATGCGTCATTATAATCAACAATAGTGAAATCAGGAACATTCGGCTTAAGAATTACTCTTGGTACATTATCGTTAAAAAGTGACTTATATAATGGCGACTCTAAAAAGTTCATTTAGCGTTAGGTTTCGAATCTTTCAACGGATATAACAACAGATGTATTTTTTTGTTTTTAGGATCAAAGAATAGAATAAGCGGTTTATTCGCAATTCTAACACTGGAAAAGGGTTAGAAAATCAACAATATATTACCTTAGTGATATAGAAATTTTCTTTGCATTGTTTCTACTCTGGTTACGAAGTCTGTTGACGTACTAATGGCTATGCTTCTTTATGCTGAGCCAATTTTTTCGCTATGTTATTCAGTTTGCCCAACGTAATATTTCGCACTGCCGGTCGACAGCAGGATGGAGATAAAAAGAATACTGTAAATAAATTCACCTTGACGACGATTATCAAAAAACAAAAAACCTCCCATTTCTGGAAGGTTCATCTCGATTTTTAATGTACTCGGGGCGGGAATCGAACCCGCACGCCTTTGAAAGCACAGGATTTTAAGTCCTGCGTGTCTACCAGTTCCACCACCCGAGCATTAATTAACTGATGGCTCAGTTTAATTAATGTCTAAAATAAATGCCTTCTGGTAGGAAGGCATTTAGAGCGAAAGACGAGATTCGAACTCGCGACCCCGACCTTGGCAAGGTCGTGCTCTACCAACTGAGCTACTTTCGCATAAATTAATACAATCGCTGTATTCCCTTTGGGGTTGCAAATATAGGATAATAAGTTTTATTATCAAAAAAATTTTTAGATAATTTGATTTTTAATAGGCCGCGTCCACGCTTAAGGTTTGTGTACTCCTGGGAATTTACAGGTGCATCAATAACGAACAAGGCCTTAAAATTTTAACTTCCAGGCTGTACAGTTCAGTATATTAGGGATTTCTAAGCTTCACCAAGAATTTAGTTTCTGGGAACCGTAGATTGTCTTACGTTTAACTTAGCCGGAATGACTATCGTTTTGTGCTGTAGCGAGCCTGCTTGTCCATGATGCTGTAATTTTTTCATAAGTAACGTTATTATATTTTCAGCGATGCCATCGATTGGTTGTTCAACTGCGGTAACGGTGGGTGTTAAGAAACTTAAGAGTTCAAAATCATCAAAAGATAGCACAGCCCGGTTTAAAATAACTTCTTTGTCTCTTGTTTTTAGTAACTGTAATCCGTCCATTGTCAGATAGTTTGTAGCAAATATGACAGCATCGATAGATTGGTTTTTCATAAGAAAACCCTTAATCAGTTTGGTAGGATTCTGACCGTCGTTATACGTTAATTTTAGCACCTGTTTTTGTTTTTCAACTTCCGATATAGCATCACAATAACCATTTAGGCGATCAATAAGTTGCTGCTCCTCACTTTCTATGGTAATAAAAGCGATGTTACAAAAACCATTTTTTAGCAGATGATTTGTTGCATCTTTAGTAGCGGTGTAATTATCGCTGAGAACAAAGTCTCCTTCAAAATCCGGATGAAACCTGTCGAAAAATACAACGGGTGTATCCACTCCAATCAATGTCTTGATTTCCTCCTCAATGCCGGCGGTTATGGCAATAATGTAGCCATCAACTTGCCGCTCCTTAAAAATTTGAAATATTTCTTTTGCCCTATTGCGGTCATGGCCTAAACTGCTAAAAATAATCTTATAGCCATACAATGAAGCCATTTGATCAATGGAGGTAGCTATTCTTGAAAAGAAGGGTTTGGATATGTCATCTACTAAAAAGCCAATTATCTTTGATTTTCCCGTTCTCAGTCCCCTTGCAAATGCATTTGGTTTGTATCCAAGCTCTTCTACTTTTTTTTCAACTCTTTTGATCACTTCTTCACTGATGTTCTTCTCTCTTGCTTTGCCATTGATTACAAAGGAAACTGTTGTGATTGAGGTTGCGGTAATTTTTGCAATGTCTTTAATGGATATCTTGTTCTGCATTATGTTGATGATAGTTACGCTTTTGAGGTATGTTAATAGTGAATCCTGCAATTATTTACGATTAGTTTCTTTTTTTGGAATAACCTTGATGATGTTGCCTTGCATATCATATTTTAAGCTATCCATACATAATTCCCTCAAAACATATTTTTCTTTTTGAGGAACAATGCGGTGATAAATGATGTAATCCTGGCCTTTGAATTTCAATACACTGTGGTGCCCTGGTCCAATGGTTTTGGTATTTTGAATGGTAGCCAGTATAGGGCTGTTAATGCCTTTTTTAAAAGGGCCGAATGGTGTTTCGCCAATTGAATACCCAACTCTGTAAGTTTCATCAATTGCTTTTCCCTCTGAGAACATCAGTAAATAGCGGCCGTTTCTTTTAATCATGTGAGGACCTTCAAAATAGTTGGGAGGCGTAACCTCAACAGGCGTTCCTAGAAAGGTATGCATATCAGCCTTTAATTTCACAGCCATGCATTTTCCGTTTGCCCAGTTAAAACCTGAACCCCAGTATAAGTAGGCCTGTCCATCATCATCAATGAAACAATCTGCATCAATGTTGTGGACCTCCGGAAAATCTTTAGCGCTGATTAAAGGACTGTTGTCGGATTTGATATTTTTCCAGGGACCCAGCGGGGCATTGCTCACGCCAGCCCACACTTCACTGCCAACCGATACATACATGTAAAATTTATTGTCTTTCCCAATTACAACAGAAGGTGCCCACACCATGGAAGTGTTTGAAGTCGGACTGGTACACAATTCCTTTGTAGGCCAGTTTAAATAGTGTCTTGTAAAGTTTATAAAATCCCTGGTTTCAAAAACAGCCAGTTCTTTTGCACCCCATGGGTCAATGGTGGAATATATAAAATACCTGCCCTTGTTTTCGACCACCGTTGGATCAGCAAAATAACCCGGCAACAAAGGGTGGTTTATTTTTTTTTGTGCCTTTAACTGAAGGCTAAGGATTAATAAAAATAACAGGCTGTAGCTAATCTTTCTCATATTACTTGTTGTTGCTGCGTTCCTGAAAATTCACGGTATTTATTTTTTTTACATTTTTAGTTTCGAGTGCTTTTCCCGCATAAATGGGCTTGGCATTTCCCCACATTACACTACTGTTAGCCAGGCTAATGTAACCTGCATTTTCAAAGTGAAAACCGGCTATAGGGCTCTTGATCAAACCTTCCACATTGCTGGGCCTTCTGTCGTAAAGGCCGCCCGCTTCTTTACTTGTTTTGTTCATAAAAACACTTACCTGGTCAAAATAAATATTATCAATCTTATCCTGGTTTTCACCGCTGATGTAAACCCCGCCTTCACCAGTACAGCGTATATTGCTGAAGTAAATGTTTTTAACGGCACCTACATAACCTTTGGTCTGGCCTTTTGGTAAACGCCAGCCTGCATCTTTATTGTTTGCGGTAGCCCTCGGGTAGGCAGTAATATAAATGGGCTCCGATTTTCCCCACCATACATCAGAAAAAAGACGTGATTCGATAATCAGGTTTGAAAAGATCACGTCACTCACTGTTCCTTCATCACGATTTTGAATGCCTATTCCGCGGTTACTGTTTACGATATTGCAATTGTTTATGAGCACTTTACTGATCCGGTCCATGTTTTCTGAACCGATTTTGATGGCGCAGGAACTTGAGGTCATTGTACAATTACTGATTACAATATTCTCACAAGCACCATATTCTTCAAATTCGCGCCGGTTTTTAAGGCAAATGCAATCATCTCCCGATTCGATATAACAATTATTAATTCTCACGTTTTTACTGTGATCGATATCAATTCCGTCGCTGTTGCGGATTTTGATGCTATTCAATAAAGTGATATTGGAAATCGAGACATCGTTGCAACCAATCAGATGAACAGTCCAATAGGCGGAATTTTGAAAAGTAACGCCATCAATGTTCAGCTTTTTACAACCAACCAGAGTTAGCAAATGCGGCCTTGGATCAATTACATTAAAGGGTTTGAGTACGTATGAATCGTTGAGTTCTTCACCCATAAATGAGATGCCATTGCCGTCAAGCGTGCCAGTTCCGGTGATGCTTACCTGCTCCAGCTTTTCACCACCAATCCAAATGGTACCTTCACCCTTATTTTCTCTGAACGCACTCCTTGTGTAAAGTTTCTCATCCGTACTCGCTAAAATTTTTGCGCCGCCTTCAACCCTTAAATCAACAAAAGATTTCAAATCAAATGGCCCAGCAAGAAAAACATGGCCTCCGGGAACAACAACCTGCCCGCCACCTGCTGATGCACACGCATCTATCGCCTTTTGAATTGCTTTTGCATCGTTGGTTTTACCATCTCCAAGGGCTCCGAAATCCATGACGTTATATTTCTGCTGCGCAAAGGCCGAAAATGAGCATAGTATAAAGGCAAAGAGGAGTTTAATTTTCATATTCATAAAAGGATTTTGTTGTTTATGGGAGCAAATCATTTCGTTGCGGTTATTTACCAAAAGACGGTATATAGCGCGGCCAAGATGCCACAGATGACAATGGACGATACTGCAAATGCAGGGCTGACCTTAAACATGCTGCGGTCAATTTCAAGTCCCTGGGGATTGTTTTTGCTTTTCGGATCAGTGAGTGTTACAACAACCATCAAAAGCATAATGATGATGAAAACCCACGACATCCGGTTGAGGAATGGAATGGCTTCGACCCGGCCATTGGTTAGGGTTGGAAGGAATTTAAAAAATATAGATAATGGTATGGTAACCAGTGCAGCAGATAGTGCCGCCCTTGATGTTGTTTTTTTCCAAAAGAAACCCAATAAAAATATGGCAAATACGCCAGGGGAAATGAAGCCAACATATTCCTGGATAAATTGATAAACCTGATCGAAACTTCTCAAAGCCGGAGCAACAACAATGGCCATTAAAGAAGCCAGTACAACCGACCATCTGCCTACAGCAACCAATCGTTTTTCCGACGCTTCTGTGTTGATGTACTTTTTATAAATGTCGAGGGTAAAGATGGTTGCAATGCTATTCGACTTACCAGCTAATGATGCGACTATGGCGGCTGTTAACGCGGCAAACGCCATCCCTTTTACACCTATTGGCAGCAGGTTCATCAGCACAGGGTAAGCATGATCGGGCTTAACTATTCCACTTGCATCAAGCATTTCTGCATGAAAGTAGCCCCTTTGATAAAGCACGAAAGCCGCTATTCCGGGTATCACCACAATCACAGGAATCAATAGTTTTAAAAATGCGGCGAAGATCAAACCGTTTCTGCCGGTTTTTAAATCGGCACCTAATGCCCTTTGAACAATATATTGGTTACAACCCCAATAATTCAGGTTGTTGATCCAAAGTCCGCCCACTAAAACGGCAATGCCCGGAAGTTCGTTATAAAACTTATCACCTTTTGAAAAAATCATATGAAAATGGTCTGCTGCCTCTGTTCGTAGCAATGGTAACGCCCCCAGAACAGTTTGGGTATCCAGTTTTTCAGAAACAAGCTTCAATGCCATGTAACAAGTAATCAACCCACCGATAACCAATACGACCACCTGGACAACATCGGTATAGCCGATAACTTTCATTCCGCCTAAGGTGATTAGTGCAGAGAAAATGGCCAGAAATATAATGCAGGTCGTGAATGGGATACCCGTAATGGTTTCAATGGCGATGGCACCCAGGAAAAAGATAGAAGTAAGGTTCACAAATACATAAACCAATAACCAGAATACAGCCATCAATGTGCTAACGGTATTGTTGTAGCGCTGCGACAGAAACTGGGGCATGGTATATATTTTGTTTTTCAAATAAATCGGAAGGAAAAATATAGCAACGATGATCAGGGTAGCGGCAGCCATCCATTCATAACTGGCAATAGCTAATCCCATGGCGAAACCTGAGCCCGACATCCCTATGAAATGTTCTGCGGAAATATTGGAAGCGATGATGGAGGCACCAATGGCCCACCAGGTTAAAGAACCTTCAGCCAGAAAATAATCTTTGGTATCGGTTTGCTTATTTTTCTTGCTTCTGTAAACCCAATAACCATAAGCCGATATAACAATAAAGTATAAAAAAAATACGGCACAATCTAGTGCTGAAAGGTGATTCATGTGATATACTATATTTGGTATTTTTAAAAGTCAGAAAAAAAAATGGGCTCACTGGCTTTTAGCTCCATTTAATTACTTAAACGTTTTCGGGAATTAACTAATCAAATGAGCAGTAATGGCTGTTTAGCAACCAGTTGAACCTCTTTTTACGAGCGTGGATTTGAGCACGATATCCTGATCATCACCGAAACCTTTTTTGTTCAACATTTTGAATAAGCAAGTTGCAGCCTCACGGCCGATTTCGAAGGCCGGCTGGGTAATGGTTGTTAGAGAGGGGTCTAACAGCTGGGCAGTGGCCTGATTTGAAAAACTAATGATTTTTATCTCATCCGGAATTTTGAGTTTGAGGGCTCTGCAGGCAGTATAAGTGGGTATAACAAATTCTTCTATGGAGGAAAACAATGCATCTGGTCCATGCCTGTCAATTAATTGAGTTATTTGTGTTAAATTTTGAGATTCATCCTCACAATAGTTTATAACCAGCTCATCACTTACGGTTAAGCCATTCTTTTGCATGGCATCTTTGTAACCCAGAAACCTTGCGTTCCCTGCCGGGAGATTTTCAAGACCATACAGGTAGGCAATTTTACTGCACCCACATTCAATGAGGTGCGTGGTCGCCTCATAGGAAATCTCGTAATCATCTGTCGTTACATTATAAGCATCGAGGTCTTTATAAACCCTGTCGAAAAACACCAGCGGAATCTTTTTTACCAAATTCTTATAATAGGTTCCATTGTATTCACTACTGGAAACAGAGGTCAATATTCCATCAACTCTCCCATTAAGAAGACTATTTGTGAACGACATCTCCATTTCGATATCCTCATGGGTTTGATAGATAAGGACATGATGGCTGAATTTTCTCGCTATTTCTTCTATGCCCTTAATGGCCAAAGCAAAGAAATTATTGGCGATGAATGGAACGATCACCGCTATAGTCTTGGTTTTGTTGCTCCGCAGATTGCTTGCTGCAGGATTGGGCGTATAATTGAGCGCCTTTGCCAGATCCCAAACCCGTTTTTTGGTTTTCAGGCTTATCTCATGACTATCATTAAGTGCCTTGGAAACTGTGGCAATGGAGATGTTGAGCTCCTGTGCCAATCGTTTGATATTAACCTCTCCAGACATCTTTTTATTCCATTAAATTTTGTTAGTTCATTATACAAAAAACAAAATAGCTTTCCGGCAATTTTTCAAGAAGTTGATCACAACATTTCGATCAGATTGTTCTGCCTGGTTATATCAGTTAGTTTGTTTGTAAAATTACCATTACGAAATTATAAAATAATCAGTATAATCACCTGGTTTTAAAGAATAATATCTCCTCCAGGGAAATGTAAAACGCTTCACACTTTGAGCATTTTTATAACAACCATTAAATGAGTTGTTTATCCATTTTGTAAAGTCGATTTAAGAATTTTACGTAATCGTTTACGTAAATAAAATTAATGGAACACTCCTAATTCTGTTTTCAAAAACTCAACTTTATCTTCCGAAAACCAAATTGTATTTAACCAAATCATTTTCTAGCCTTATGAGAAACGAAAATCCAGTTTCAAGGGACAATCAAAATCCCTTGCAAAATCTTGACCAGTGGGAAGAGGATTTATTAATCCGTTATCCTGATCCAACCAGCATTAATACTGATAAAAAAGAAGAACAGTTCAGAGACTACGAGGCAACGCAAAAAGATGGTGTGCGGGAATTTTACAGACTAAATCACCTTTATCAGACTTACGATTTTGTGAAACAAAAGAAGGCAGATTTCCTCAGGTTTAATAAAGAAGAAATGCCGATTTGGAATGCATTTGATTTTTTAAATAAACTCGTTGATGATTCTGATCCGGACACCGATCTGGATCAAATGCAGCATCTGCTACAAACATCAGAAGCGATTCGTAATGATGGGCATCCGGATTGGATGGTATTGGTAGGCTTAATCCATGACATGGGAAAGGTGCTTTGTTTATATGGCGAGCCACAATGGGCTGTTGTTGGCGATACATTTCCCGTAGGATGTGCCTATTCAGATAAAATTGTATACCACGAATTTTTTAGTCAGAATCCGGATTTCAACAATCCCACATACCAGACTAAACTAGGCGTGTACACTCAAAATTGCGGCTTGGACAAGGTGGATATGTCATGGGGCCATGATGAATATGTTTATCATATGATGAAGCCCTACCTGCCTGAACCTGGATTGTATATGTTGCGTTACCATTCTTTTTACTCGCAACACCGTGAAAATGCCTACGATCATCTGATGAATGATAGAGATCATGAAATGTTTAAATGGGTAAGGTTATTCAATCCATATGATCTGTATTCAAAAAATCCTAATCAGAAAAGCTGGGAAGAATTACAGCCTTATTATCAGGCCCTGGTTGCTAAATACCTGCCTGCAAATATTAAATTTTAATTACAATAACCGTTTATATAACCATTTATGAACCTAATGCTACAAAATCATGAGAATTAATTTTACCCGCTTAAAGTATTGTTGCCTGTTTTCGCTGGTCTTACTTTTGGGGCTGTCATTCAACAGTGTCTATGCCCAAACTGAGCGCAAAATTTCCGGAAATTTATTAGATAATACAAACCAACCAATCATTGGGGCATCTGTTTCAGTACAAGGTACCTCTAAAATAACGTCTACAGGTGCAGATGGATCGTTTAGCATTTCTGCAAAAACCGGCGACAAAATACTTTTTAGTTTCCTGGGTTATCAAACTAAGGAACTTACTGTTGGTGCACCATCTACTTATAAGGTTACCATCGTAGAATCTACAGCCTCCCTTAATGATGTAGTGGTAGTGGGTTATGGCAAAAGCTCCAGAAAGGCTTTAACCAGTTCCATTTCTACTGTTAAAGGAGATGATTTAAACAAGGGTGCAATTAGTGATGTTGGTCAAATGTTGCAAGGTAAAGTACCGGGATTGAACATCAGCCGTAGTGGCGATCCAAACCGTAATGCCGCAATTATTATGCGTGGTGCATCAACCCTTCGTGAAGGTGCTCAATCGCCATTGTTTGTTATCGATGGTGTAGTAGGTGCAGATATTTCTATTCTCGCACCTGATGATATTGCATCAATTGATGTTTTAAAGGACGCTGCCGCTGCAGCCATCTATGGAAACCGAGCTGCAAATGGTGTGATTATGGTGACAACTAAAAAAGGGGTTGCCGGACAGACACAAATTGCTTACAATGGGTATTTTGGTGTCGAAAAGGTTTCCAATCAATATGAAATGATGAATGCAGATCAGTTGCGGGCATTCCTGGCCAGGAACAATTCTGCTTTAACTCCGGCCAATGATAAGGGCGCAAATACCAATTGGCAAGATGAAGTTCAACGCAGTAGTGCAATGTCTTATAACCACAACGTTTCACTTAGTGGAGGTACAGAAAAAACAACTTATAACGCCAGTATAAATTATTTCAATCAACAGGGTATTGTTAGAACAAGCGGTTTGAGCAGGTTTATTGGTCGAATAGGGCTTGAGCAGAAGGCATTAAACGATAAATTAAGAATCGGTTTAAATTTAAGTAACTCTGTAAGTGATGCAGATCTTGTTCCTTACCGCAATACCATACTTTCTCAAATGCTTACCTACCTGCCAACCGCGCCGGTAAGAAATCCCGATGGTTCGTATTTTGACAATTTGACGCAAAGCAATTATTACAATCCGGTATCAATGCTTGAAAACGCCAAAGAGAATTTAAAAAACAAAAATATTCTTGGTAATCTGACGGTTAATCTGAAATTACCTTTTGGTTTTTCTTACGATATATCAGCTTCCTACCAAAATACACAAAATGTGTATGGTGCATTTTACAATAGTATTTATACCTCCAGGTATAATAACGTGAGAAATACGCCTGATCCTCCTGCAAATCCAGCATTTGTTTCTTTGGTTGGTCAGAATGGCGTTGCAGTAAGGAATGCTTATCAAAACACCAATAAAATTATTGAGACCTACTTAACCTGGAATAGAAAGTTTGGGGATCACGATATTAATGCAGTTGTCGGATACTCCTACCAGCAGTCATTGAATAATGACGGTTTCCAGGCTACGTCAACCAATTTTCCGGTTAATGACGTAAGCTACAATAACCTGAGTTTGGGTAATCCCTATGCAGTGAGCGATTTCAGAGTTGATTTTAATCCGGGTGTTACTTATCAGGAGATTCTGATGATCTCGGATTTTGCCAGGGTAAACTATAATTATAAAAATAAATATCTGTTACAAGGATCAATCAGAAGAGATGGTTCTAATGTTTTTGGAATGAATGAAAAATGGGGCTATTTTCCATCGGTGGGTGCAGCCTGGAATATTGATCAGGAAAGCTTCTTTAAAAATGTTGGCGTAATCAAAACATTGAAATTACGCGGAAGTTATGGAATTGCAGGAAATTCCCTTGGCTTCTCTCCACTAACTACGAAATTGATTTATGGTGCCGTTGGACAGTTTTATTATAACGGATCTCCAAGAGAGGGCGCTTATGGTGCCATTCAAAATGAGAATCCTGATCTTCGTTGGGAAAAAACTGCAACAACCAATATAGGCGTCGATTTTAGTTTATTTAATGGCAGATTAGGTGGTTCTGTGGATTTATATGATAAAAAAACAACCGACCTTATTATTGGCTTTGATGTGGACCAGAATTTATATCCTTCAGGCCAGCTTACTGCAAACGTTGGGAAATTGAGCAATAAAGGTTTGGAAGTTGTATTAAATGGTACGCCAGTTATCACAGATAATTTTAGCTGGACTACAGGTATTAACCTGGCGCATAATAAGAACAAAGTAATCACCCTGTCTGACTCTCAATTCAATATCGACAACAGGTTAACCGTGCAACCTGATGGAGGAGGACAAAGTGGCTCTACAGTTCAGATTTTAGCACCCGGACAAGCCATCGGAACATTTTTCACTTTTAAATATGCAGGTAAAGATGCCAATGGCGTTTCCCAGTATTATGATGCCGCAGGAAATATAAAAACACAGGGATTACTGAACAAAACAGATTACTATGTTTTAGGTAATGCACAGCCGAAGGCGTTGATTGGATGGTCAAATAATTTAAGGTATAAAAATTTCGATTTGAGTATTTTTATGAGGGCCGTACTCGGAAATAAAATCATGAACGTTACCCGTGCGGATTTGTTCCGCCCAAATACAGCGCAGTTCACAAACATCCCTGTAGAAGTAGAAAACGAGTCTACAGCTGATTTCAATTCTTACAGGTACTCCAGCCGTTTCATCGAAAACGGAAGCTACCTACGTTTAGATAACGCAACATTAGGATACACTTTCAAAAAAGGTATAATCCCGGGTGTTAATTCAATCCGTTTGTATACAACAGCCAACAATTTATTCGTAATTACCGGCTACAAAGGCATCGATCCGGAAATCAATCAGGGTGGAATCGCACCAGGTGTGGATACGAACAACTTTTATCCTAAAACCAGAACTTTTTTGTTTGGTTTAAACGTGTCATTTAATTAATTTTTAAGAAAATGAAAAATCTTATAAAACTCATTACAGGTGTTACGCTTTCAATAAGTTTACTTACATCCTGTCATAAATTGGATTTAAAAGTGGAAACGCAGTTAACCCCTGAAACATTTCCACAAACAGATCAGCATTTTATACAATTAACAGGCCAGGTGTATGTACAGCTGCGTCAAAATTTTGGTACCGATTACTTTTTCATGCAATCCTTAAGTACTGATGAATCCATTATGCCGGCTAGGGGCGGGAATTGGTATGATGGTGCACGTTTCGAGCAACACCATAAACATTCATGGGATAAAGATAACGGGCACGTAAGCAGTGGCTGGTCCTGGCTATCAGGTACAATCAGTAAGGCCAACCAAAGTTTATTCTTACTTAAAGATGCCCCTGAAACGGCTGCGAAAACAACGGCCTTAGCAGAACTCAGGACAACAAGGGCATTGGCGTTTTTTATGATGATGGATCTTTGGGGTAATATCCCTGTTGTAACGTCATTTGGCGAAACCACACCTCCTGAAACAAAAACAAGGGTTGAGGTATTTAATTTCATTGAATCAGAATTAAAAGAGGTATTGCCTAATTTAAGTATCGCTACGGGTGCAGCAACTTATGGCAGGCCAAATAGATATACTGCTTATGCTATTTTAGCTAAAATGTATTTAAACTCCGAAGTATATACAGGTACTGCTAAATATAATGAAGCTGTAGCCATGTGCGATGCGATTATCTCCGGAACGGGTTCGCCATATACCTTGGAAACAGATTATCGTAAGATGTTTTTCATCGATAATGGCCCTCAAATTAAGGAGTTCATTTTTGCAATTCCTTACGATCCCGGATTCAGTAATGGTTATATGTTCTATGCCCGTTATTCACTACCAAGATCATTACAGGCAAAATTCAGCTTAAAGCACACGCCTAGTGCGCCAATGAGCACACTGCCAGAATACTATGCAAACTTTAATGATCCTAATGATAAACGAAATGCGCAATGGATTAAAGGATTGCAATTTAACAACAATGGTACGCCAGTGATGGTTAATACCACCAAAAAAGGTTACGACCAATTTTACACAGGTTCTGATGGATCAGCTGCAATATCTTACCAGGTGGATATAACGCCGAACGTAGCACTTAGAGAAGCCACAAGGCCATTTGATGCTGGAAACGATGAGATTGCCTGGAATATGGGCTATAGAAACAATAAATTTTATTGTGACAGTACATCATCAAACAGAAATCAAAATAACGATGTGCCGATATTCAGATATTCAGATATTTTGTTGATGAAATCTGAAGCCATTCTTAGAGGGGCCGCGTCGACTTTGGGACAAACTGCTTTATCGCTGGTTAACCAGGTGCGTGCTGTTCGTACAACTTCACCAGCCTGGACGGCAGTTACTTTAGAGGACTTATATAAAGAACGTTGCAGGGAGTTTGCATGGGAATGCTGGCACCGTAACGATATGATCCGCTTCGGGAAATTTGAAGGCAGGTGGGGCTTTAAAACCGATGCGCAAACTTTCCATCGTTTGATGCCCATTCCAGCATCAGCTATGATCCTAAATCCTAAATTGAAACAAAACCCGGGATACAATTAGAAATAGCCTGCAATTTTATAAGAAGAGATTGCCTCATAAATACGTATTGATTTATGAGATAGCCTCTTCTTATTTTTTTATCCTAAACTTGCAATTGCACAAATCGCCCTTCATGATTAAAAAATTGTTACTGATAGTTCCGCTCGTTATTTCGGGTTCGTTATATGCTCAGATTATAACCAAAAGCCCTTCACAAAACAGTACAGCGACAAAGTTACTTACCAAAGATCCAACTGCTTTGAATTTTATAGCTATGGGCGACTGGGGTCGCAATGGTGCAGATCATCAGAAACAGGTTGCTAAGCAAATGGGGAGCACTGCAACAGATGTAAAGGCTCAATTTGTAATCTCTACCGGGGATAATTTCTATCCAAGTGGTGTGATCAGTACTCAGGATCCTTCATTTAAATATTCATTTGAAGATATTTATACCGATTTTTCTCTTCAATGGGATTGGTATGTGGTACTGGGTAATCATGATTATAAGTCCAATCCGGATGCACAGGTAGACTATTCTAAAATCAGCAGAAGATGGAAAATGCCGGCCCGGTATTTTGCAAAGAAATTTGCCATTAATGGCGATCCGGAAAATCAGGTGCTGCTGGCTTTTATAGATACCAATCCGCTTATTCCTGAGTTTTACAAGAATGCTGAGTATGGGCCGAATGTAAAAGGTCAGGATACGATAGCACAAAAAAAATGGCTGGACAAAACCCTGGGCGATAAAGACCCATCGGTTAAATGGAAAATCGTAGTTGGTCATCATCCTATGTATACCGGGGGCAGCCGAACAGATGGTTACGATACGAAAGCGATAAGAAGCTCGCTTAAACCGGTACTGGAACGCTATGGCGTCGATGTTTACCTCACGGGGCATGAACATAGTTTACAATACATTAAGCCGGAAGGCAAAACACATCATTTTATTTCAGGTGCCGCGTCAGAAAAGACACCTGTAAAATTAATTCCCGATGCGCAAGTCGTTGCATCTGAATATGGTTTCATGCTTTTTTCTGTTAATAAAGATCTGTTGAGGGTTCAGTTCATTAATGATGAAGGGTATGTTATTTACAATACAATTATTAAAAAGTAGTTAGCGATTTTCCTATATTATAACTCATAATTCGTGCTAAATGGATTCACTAACAGCTAAGCATATCAAAGAACCGTCTTCAAAAAGCAAAAGATTAATTTCTTTGGATGCCTTAAGGGGTTTTGATATGTTCTGGATTATCAGTGGTGAAGGTATTTTTCATGGATTGGCTAATGGGATAATGGAAAAATATGCACTGGTAAGAAATCCAGTCGATTGGAGGATTCCAAGTGATGAACATCTGTCTTTTTTTGAAAGGATATTAATTGGCTTGAGTAATCAGCTCCACCATTCGCCATGGAATGGTTTCACATTTTACGATCTTATTTTCCCTTTATTCATTTTTATATCTGGCGTTTCTATGCCATTTTCTTATCAGAAGTTTTTTGATGAACGGCAGCAAAATGAACATTCATCAAAAAAAATATTTAAAGCGTTAATTAAACGAACGATCACATTAATCATATTGGGGATAATCGTAAATGGCCTTTTCAAATGGAATGGCTATGAGCATACCCGTTTTGCCAGCGTACTGGGGCGCATCGGCCTTTCTACTTTTTTTGCAGCCCTCATATACCTTAATTTTTCGTTGTATAAACAAGTGATTTGGTTCCTAAGCATTCTGGTGGGCTATTATCTCCTTATGATTTTAGTTCCTGTGCCAGGATTTGGTCAGGGTAATTTTACACCCGAAGGCAATCTTTCTGCTTACGTAGACAGACTGTTTCTGCCCGGCAAATTACATAGAATAGTATACGATCCGGAAGGACTTTTAAGTACAATACCAGCCATATGTTCGGCGCTTTTTGGCGTTTTTACCGGGACTTTTTTAAAGACCAGTTTTTCGAAAATTACACCTTCAAAAAAGACAATTTTACTGTTATTAGGAGGTATTTGTTCTATCATTGCGGGTTTACTATGGAATTTAATATTTCCAATTAATAAAACCATGTGGAGCAGTTCATTTGTGCTTTTTGCCGGTGGTGTTAGCATCATCTTATTTGCCCTGTTCTATTACATAATTGATGTTAAATCCTATGCAAAATGGAGCATTCCTTTCATATGGATTGGTACAAACAGCATATTGATTTACGTATTGGCACATGGACTTTTCAATTTTGAATCTTCCTCACAGTTTATCTTTGGCGGCTTGATAAATTTAATCCCAAAAGATTACCAGCAGGCTGGGTTGTGGACAGGCATTTTACTGATACAACTATTTTTATTAAGGTTTTGCTACCAGAAAAAATGGTTCTTAAAAATTTGATATGAAATTAAAGTTATACGTTTTAGCTGCAACGGCTATATTATTTTCCTATTCTTTACATGCACAGGAATTTCTGATCACCTCCAACGAGCTTATTGAGCGAACCATGCCTAAACAGCATAGATCATTTATAACTGAGCCTATCGGCCATGTTAAGGGCAAAGATGTTTTTGAATTAGAAAGCAGAGGCGATAAGATTGTGCTGCGTGGAAATAATGGTGTAGCACTTGCTTCTGCTTTTTATTACTATCTGACAGAATATGCACACTGCCAGATTACCTGGAATGGAACCAACCTGAAGGTGCCGCAAAATTTGCCAAAGGTTTCTGAAAAAATCAGGAAAGAAACGCCTTATGAATACCGTTATTACCTGAATTATTGTACCTTTAATTATAGCATGAGCTGGTGGGATTGGCCACGCTGGGAAAAGGAAATAGATTGGATGGCGCTCCATGGAATAAACATGCCACTTGCGATTACCGGTGAAGAATACACCTGGTATTTATTATACAAGGAAATGGGGTTTTCTGATGATGACCTTAAAGGATTTTTTACTGGTCCCGCTTATTTTTCCTGGTTCTGGATGGGAAACATCGATGGCTGGGGTGGACCACTTCCTGTTGAATGGATGAAAAGTCATTTTGAATTACAGAAGAAAATTTTGGCAAGGGAACGTGCATTAGGGATGAAACCTGTGCTTCCTGCTTTTACCGGTCATGTTCCGGCGGCATTTAAAAAGAAGTTTCCAAACGCAAAGCTTAAGGCCACGAACTGGACGAATGGTTTCGCAGATACATATATCCTGGATTCTGAGGATCCCATGTTTGCGACAATCGGAAAGAAATTTCTTAAAAAACAAACCGCCATGCTGGGAACAGATCACCTGTATTCTGCCGATACTTTTAATGAAAATGAACCACCTTCGGCTGAACCTGAGTTTTTAAGTAAACTGAGTGCCAGGGTTTACGATGGCATGTCGCAGGCTGATCCAAAAGCCATTTGGGTGATGCAAGGGTGGCTATTTTATAGTGATCGTAAATTCTGGAAAGAGGCACAAACCGAAGCACTTTTAAAAGCGGTTCCGAATGATAAGATGATACTGCTTGATCTTGCTACTGAAATTGAACCCGTTTGGAAACGTACGGAAGGTTTTTATGGCAAGCCCTGGATTTGGAATATGCTTCATAATTTTGGTGGAAATACCAATTTATTCGGCCGGATGGATGTCGTGGCAACAGCACCTGCTGAAGCCCTGAAAGATCCAAAAAGTGGAAAAATGAGTGGCATCGGTTTGACAATGGAGGGTATTGAACAGAATCCGGTTTTATACGAATTGATGATGGAGCATGTGTGGCAGGACAAGCCAGTGAATCTTAAAACCTGGTTACCTAAATTCGTTTTTAACCGTTATGGACACAAGAACGAACATGCATTTAAAAGCTGGGAAATATTAAGGAAAACCGTTTATAATGTTCCTGCCAACAAATATGTCCGGGACGGTGCTGAATCCATCATCCAGGCCAGGCCAACTTTCGACTCGCTTACCCGATGGGCCAGAACCACTTTGAATTATAATGAGCATGATCTACTCCCGGCCTGGGATGAGCTCATCAAAGCCGCGCCCGTTTGTAAACAAAGTGATGGCTTTCAATATGATTTGGTCGATGTGACCAGGCAAGTGATGGCGAACTATGCGCTTCCAGTTCAGCGGAAGTTAGTTGAAGCCTACCAAAAGAAAGATCTAAAAAGCTTTAAGGCGCAAAGTCAACGTTTTATTGCCTTGATTGATGACCTGGACAAATTACTGGCAACCAGAAAAGATTTCCTGCTTGGGCCCTGGGTAAATGACGCACGTAAGTGGGGAACCAATCCTGAAGAAAAAGCTTTGTATGAAATGAATGCCAAAGATTTAATTACACTTTGGGGAGATGCAAAAAATCCATTAAACGAATATGCGTGCAGGCAATGGAGTGGTTTGCTTAGTGATTTCTACAAACCAAGATGGGCACTTTTCTTCGCCAGGGCAGAACAATCCCTGATTCAAAAAAAGAAATTTAATTTAAGTAAATTCAATGATGACGTAAGTGAGTGGGAATGGAAGTGGGTGAACAAAAGGAAAGATTATCCCTTGAACACAATTGGAAACCCAACAGAGGTGGCTATCTCCATTCATAAAAAATACCGTATATTGATGGGCAAGGCTCAACAATAGATGTCTTACAATGGGAAATGTCATCTTGAGGGTTAATTTATTTTATAAAAATCAATATAAATGGATAGATGTATAAAGAAAGTGAATGGTCTCGAAGTATCGTCCTTTCGACCGCAGTGGAGAAATCTTTTAAATTGTTTTCAATAACTTAGTACAAAGATCTCTCCACTGCGCGTTGCACCGGTCGAGATGACGACAACCCTATTGGAGTTTGTCAATGGTAGTCTAGCTAGCACTGAGCAAGTTGAAGTAAAGGATTTTAAGAAATTGGTTTAAAGCATTTCGATGCTTCGGCAAATTCAGCAACAGGCTTAACTCAACGTTACAAAACTCAAAACAGATTAATTTATGATGCATTCGCTTAACCTATTATAATAAAATGTTCATTATAAAAAGCCGACATATAAACTTAACCAAAACTGCCTGCACCATCTTCATTTTGATCATAATGGTCGGCTTGTGTAACCAGGTTTGCGCACAAAATCAACATTTGATTGATTATGTACAGCCCTTTTCAGGCACTTCAGCAAGTACCACTGTGGCCAGCCAGCATATTGAAGATAAAACTGAGCGGCTGGCCAACACCATACCGGCAGTGGCACTTCCATTCGCCATGACGCAATGGACTCCTCAAACACAGTTGAGCGAAAAAAAGTGCCTGGCGCCGTATTATTACGATAACAAAAAAATATATGGCTTCAGGGCATCTCATTGGATCAGTGGTTCCTGTACGCAGGACTATGGAAGCTTCACCATCATGCCCATTTCAGGTAAATTGAAAACCTCATCAGCAGATTATGCGGAAGAATATAGTCATACAAGTGAAATTGCCCGTCCGGATTATTACAGGGTAATTTTTCCAAAGCATCAGCTTCAGACAGAAATCAGCGCTACACTACGTAGTGGCATAATGAGAATTACCGCCTTGAAAGCAGATAGTGTTTATGTATTGATTACGCCCAACAGCGATCAGGGGAAAGGATTTATTAGAATAGACCAGGAAAAAGGAGAGATTTCCGGATACAATCCCGTTCATCGCATTTATCAGGGCTGGGGCAAGTCAGCCGGTTTTAGCGGCTACTTTTTTATTCGCATCAAAAGGTCAATTTCAAAAAGTGGTGTATTTGCGGAGGGAAAAGTAAGCGGGGAACAATCGATTAGCAATCAGAAAGATATTGGCGTGTTTGCCGGCTTTAAGCTGAAAAGAGGAGAAGAGCTGATTATTACTTCCGGTACTTCTTTTACAAGCATCGAAGCAGCAAAGAATAACCTGGAAAAAGAAATCAGTAACCAGGATTTTGATGCCGTACGAACGCAAGCTAATAAAATCTGGACGAATTCGTTATCGCAAATTGAGGTTCCTGATGGTGAAGAGAAAAGGAAAAAAATATTCTATACGGCGCTTTATCATGCACAGCAGCATCCAAGGCTGTTTAATGATGTTGATGGTGGCTATCCTAAATTTGCAGGAAATTACCAAAAGCAAACAACAGTTGCTGGGAATTATTACGATGACTTTTCGATGTGGGATATTTACAGGGCGCAGTTGCCTCTGGTAGAATTGCTGCAGCCCGAAATGACGAATGCATTTGTAAATTCGCTTATTTTGAAGGGAAAACAGGGCGGTTGGTTGCCTATTTTTCCTTGTTGGAACAGCTATACTGCTGCCATGATTGGCGATCATTCGACGGCTTTTATCGCCTCTGCATATAACAAAGGAATACGTAATTATGATGTTAATGCTGCATACCAACTTATGCGGCAAAATGCTTTTCAAATGCCTGATTCTCTTGACTATTTAAACGGTAAGGGAAGAAGAGGAATTAATAGTTATCTTAAATATGGTTATATTCCAATGGAAGACAGCATTCCGGACGCATTTCATAAACGGGAACAGGTAAGCAGAACTTTAGAATATGCTTACGATGATTATGCTTTATCTACCATCGCGAAAGATTTAGGTAAAAGAGATGATTATAGGAAATTGAAAAAAAGATCATTGAATTACAAGAACATATTTGATAAACAGGTTGGAATGGTAAGGGGGCGTTTTCAAAATGGACATTGGTTTGAACCCTTTTTACCGGATCATCGTGAACCTTATATTACGGAAGGAACACCCAGACAATACACGTTTTACGTTCCCCATGATGTTCCGGGACTTGTAAAAATAATGGGCGGTACAAAAAAACTGGAGCATTTACTCGATTCCTTATTCGAAAAAAAGGAGTATTGGCATGGCAATGAGCCTGGACACCAGATACCTTTTTTATATAATTACACAGCCGCTCCTTGGAAAGCCCAGAAACAGGTAGAGAAAATACTTAACGAGGAGTACGATGAAGGTGCAGGAGGTTTAAGTGGTAATGACGATGCAGGGCAGATGTCAGCATGGTATGTTTTTGCATCAATGGGTTTTTACCCGGTCGATCCGGTATCAGGCAACTATCAGCTGGTTACCCCCGCGTTTCCAGAAGTGTTAATCGATTTCAAAAATGGGAACCCTCTAAAGATTAAGATCATAAAATCAAAAAATGCTTCGCTAATCAAAAAGATTACTTTAAATGGAAAAACATTGAAAAATTATCAGGTCAGCCATAAGCAGTTGATGGCCGGTGGTGAGCTGATTTATTATTTGCAATAAACATTTATTACTAAAAAATCGTGTACGACGGCTAAAATAACGATTAATAAGGCCAGCTTTACATTATATATCAAAATTCATATTTACAATTAGCGATTATGAGATACCGATTTCTGACCATATTGTTGCTGGCGCCGTTACTTGGTGCGGCCCAGAATCGTTTAAAACTTTGGTATAATAAGCCTGCAACACAATGGACACAGGCCATTCCGATAGGTAACGGTAAAATAGGGGCAATGGTATTCGGAGGCGTAGAGGAAGAACTTATTCAGCTCAATGAGAGTACCTTATATAGTGGTGGGCCGGTCAAGAAAAACATCAACCCTGATGCAAAGGCTTATCTTCCGCAGGTGAGGAAAGCACTTCTCGAAGATGAGGACTTCTCCAAAGCAAATGAGTTGACAAAAAAAATGCAGGGTCTCTACACGGAATCTTATTTACCGCTCGGTAACCTATTAATCAAACAAGATTTTAAAGGAAAAAAGGAATCAAATTACGAACGAAAGCTGGATTTAGATCAAGCCATAGCGAGTACCAGTTTTGCAGTTGGCGGCGTGAATTACAAGAGGGAACTTTTTACTTCTGCACCGGATAATATCTTGGTTGTAAAGTTTACGACATCCAAAGCAGGCGCTTTAACCTTTAATGTTTCTACAAATAGTCCGCTCCAAAATTCAATTTCCTCAACAAAAACGGAATTGATCGTTAAAGGCAAAGCACCTGCCCATGTCGATCCAAACTATTACAATGAAAAGAATAGAAATCCCATCATTTACGAGGACACGACCGGATGCAATGGTATGCGTTTTCAATTTCGCATCACGGCACAGTTGAAGGATGGTCAGGCCACATACGATTCATCAGGCCTGCATATAAAAAATGCCAGTGAAGTTGTTCTTTACTTATCTGCTGCAACAAGTTTCAATGGTTTTAACCGGTGTCCGGATGCAGATGGCAAAGATGAAAATGCGCTAGCTGAGGCATTAATCAAAAATGCATTGAAATCGAACTATGGTGCCATCAAGAGCAGGCACTTAGCTGACTATCAGAAATTCTTTAACAGGGTTCGTTTCAGCTTGCAGCACAAGGGAACGGATCGTTCTGCCTTAGCAAGTGATGTCCGCTTAAAGGCATATGCTGCAGGCGTAGCTGATCCGGATTTGGAAACACTTTACTTTCAGTTCGGCCGTTACCTTTTGATCTCCTCATCAAGGCCTGGCGGTCCGGCTGCAAACCTCCAGGGCATCTGGAATAAAGAATTGCGGGCACCATGGAGCTCCAACTATACCATCAATATTAACACACAAATGAATTACTGGCCCTCTGAAGTCACGAATTTATCGGAGCTGACCATTCCGTTGTTTGACTTTATTAACGATCTTTCTATTACTGGCAAGCAGACCGCACAGGAATTTTACGGTGCCAGGGGATGGGTAGCGCATCACAATGCGGAGATCTGGGCGACATCTAATCCTGTTGGAGACAGGGGAGCAGGTGACCCGGTTTGGGCCAATTGGTATATGGGAGGAAACTGGCTGACCAGGCATTTATGGGAACATTACTTATTTACCGGAGATAAGAAGTTCCTGAGGCAACAAGCCTACCCATTAATGAAAAGCGCCGCGGAGTTTTCGCTCTACTGGCTGGTGGAAGATAAGCAGGGTCTGCTCGTAACTGCACCATCTACGTCTCCGGAAAACAAATTCTTTGACAAGAACGGGGTTCAGCAAGGCGTTTCAATAGCTACAACAATGGATATGTCGATTATTCGCGATCTGTTTTCCAACACGATTGCCGCTGCGGATGTACTGGGTATAGATAAGGCCTTCCGGGATACGCTGATTGCGAAAAAGGCTAAACTTTACCCTTTAAAAATTGGGGAGAATGGTGGAATACAAGAATGGTATAAGGATTTCAAAGAGACGGATCCGCTTCACAGACATGCTTCACATCTTTTCGGACTTTACCCGGGATATGAAATTTCTGATCAAACACCCGATTTCTTTGCAGCTGCTAGAAAGTCGCTTGAATTGCGAACCGACCTTGGAACCGGATGGAGCAAAGGTTGGAAGATCAACTGGTGGGCGAGGCTGAAAGATGGCGACCATGCTTATAAACTGATCAGAGGCTTACTCAATTATGTGGATGCCACTGAAGGTAATGGCCGTCAGGGTGGAACATATGCCAACTTTTTTGATGCCCATCCGCCTTTTCAGATTGATGGCAACTTTGCAGGCACGGCGGGCATGGCGGAAATGCTAGTACAAAGCCATCTTGGATACATCGATTTATTGCCTGCATTGCCAAAAGTTTGGACTGAAGGCAAAATCAGCGGATTGCGTGCCAGAGGCGGATTTGTATTGACCTTAACCTGGAAGGATGGCGGGATGCAGCATTCAGAGATCTCATCTACTTTAGGAAATACATGCATTGTTCAGGCACCGGTGCGATTTAAAATTAAAGGCATAAACAAAAGCCCTGAAAAGGTAGCAGGTGGTTACAGGCTGGAATTTTCAACCCTAAGAGGTGGAAAGTACTTGCTAATTAAGGATTGATTTATTTAGTAACGTGCTTGAATTCGCGAGATGTTCAAGCGTGATGTTATTTTATTGAAATAGCGCGATTCGCATAGATTTAAGCGATTCTCAAATTATTATAACTACAGAGAGGGAAATATTAAGTTTTCCCAACTTCCTCCGGAGACCTTAAAAGCAAAAACCTTTCATTTCTGAAAGGTTTTTATTTCGATTTTTTGAATGTACTCGGGGCGGGAATCGAACCCGCACGCCTTTGAAAGCACAGGATTTTAAGTCCTGCGTGTCTACCAGTTCCACCACCCGAGCATTAGTCTATTCCGAATCCCCGGTAAGATTAATGTTTTAAAATAAATGCTTTCTGGTAGGAAAGCATTTAGAGCGAAAGACGAGATTCGAACTCGCGACCCCGACCTTGGCAAGGTCGTGCTCTACCAACTGAGCTACTTTCGCATGAACAACACAGATAAACCGTTTTGTTTTGGTGATGCAAATATAGAGAGTTTTCTATTTCTGTCAAGAAATTTCTTGTTAAAAATTTAATATTTAGTTTAAATTGCTGGCTTTCAGGGCCAGTAAAATTAAATCGCTTTCAAATCCCCTTCCCTGAAGGTAGGCCATCAGCTTAATTTTTCGTTTTAGGGGATTTGATTCGGTTAAAGTATGCGCTTTTTTTATCAGCAGATTCTCTAACGTCTGCATGTAATCATCATCATCTAAACTGTAAAGCGCTTTTTGTAAAATTCTGTCAGGAACGCCCTTCAATTTTAAGCCTTGTTTAATCTTCACACGCCCCCATTTTTTAATGTTAAACTTTCCCGAAGCATATGATTTGGCAAAGCGTTCTTCATTAAGAAAGTTGTTTGTGATCAACTCGGATAAAATCTCCTCCAGTTCATCGCCGCGCATTCCCCATTCCACTAATTTGTAACGTACTTCCTTTTGCGAACGTTCCTGGTAAACGCAGAAATGCTCTGCTTTGGCAAGTGCCTGTTTTTTATCTAATATTGCTTCCGCTTGTTTGCCGCTTTTCATATTTAAATACTGAAATTCGTAAAAATAATAGCGATTACCATATTTTTTCTGAATTTGATGCCATGCATAATTTAATATATACCGTTTCCAGAATTAAAGAAATATTAAATGCCGATGCCAGATTAGTTGATGAACAAGCTGTTATCAATTATATTGTAACCGACAGCCGCTCGGTTTTGGTGCCGGAAAATTCTTTGTTTTTTGCGCTGTCTTCACACCGTAACGGGCACGAATTTATTAAAGATGCGTACAGCAAGTCGATTCGAAATTTTGTTGTCACGGAGAAAAAATATGTTAGCCAATACCAAGATTGTAATTTCATCCTCGTAAATGATGCCCTAACGGCATTGCAAAAGTTGGCTACAGCGCATCGAAATCAGTTCGATTTGGAAACCATTGGTATTACCGGGAGTAATGGAAAAACGATAGTTAAAGAATGGTTATATCAACTTTTAGCGACAGATTATAGTATTGTTCGCAGTCCGAAAAGTTACAATTCCCAAATTGGGGTGCCGCTTTCGGTCTGGCAAATCGATACCCATGATACGCTGGGGATTTTCGAAGCTGGCATTTCTGCGGTAAACGAAATGGAAACGCTTGCTGAAATTATTCAACCTCAAATTGGGATTTTAACCAACATTGGTGAAGCGCATGCGGAAGGTTTTAGTTCAAAAAAGGAAAAACTGACGGAGAAATTAAAATTATTTAAAGAAACAGCGTTATTCATCTACTCGCCTGATTATGTCGAAGGAATAAATTCTGAATATTTACCTGGAAAGCGAAAGTTTAGCTGGAGCGGGATACAAGGCGCTGATTTACGAATAATTACCGTAAAGCCTGTTAAAGGAAATTGCCGTTTACAGGCGATTTTCGAGGATAAAGAGATAGCATGTACGCTGCCGTTTAATGATAAAGCCTCAATTGAAGACGGCATAATCTGCTGGGCAACCCTGCTCGCACTGGGTTATGCCCCTGCGGAAGCAGATTTGCGACTACAGAAACTGACACCAGTAAGCATGCGCCTGGAACTTAAAAATGGCATTAATCAATGTTCGGTAATTGACGATTCTTATAGCGCGGATATTTCATCATTGGCAATCGCCCTGGATTTTTTAAATCAGCAAAATCAACATCCTAAGAAAACGGTGATATTGTCAGAATTATTCGAAACAGGAAAGAATGACCTCGATTTATACACGGAAATTGCTGATTTGCTTGCGCAGAAGAAAGTAACTAGATTAATAGGCATTGGTTCGCACATCGCTGAATACGCTTCGCTTTTTAAATTTGAAACGCAGTTTTTTGAAGATACCCATGCATTTATAGAAGCCTTCCCGGCTTTGCAGTTCAACCACGAAACCATTTTAGTAAAAGGCGCAAGGCGATTTGAATTTGGCAGGATCAGTAAACTTTTAACCCAAAAAATCCACGATACTGTTCTGGAAATCGATTTGAATGCTATGGCAGCAAATCTGCAGTTTTATCGTTCAAAAATTCAGCCTGGCGTAAAAGTTATGGCAATGGTTAAGGCTTTTTCTTATGGAAGCGGGAGCTTTGAAATCGCCAATTTACTGCAGTTCCACAAAGTTGATTACCTGGCAGTTGCCTATGCCGATGAGGGCATCGCTCTGCGAAAAGCAGGAATCAGTTTGCCAATTATGGTGATGAGTCCTGAAGAATCGGCTTTCGAAGCGATTATTGAGCATCAATTGGAGCCTGAGATTTATAGCCTGGAGATTTTCAATAGTTTCCTGAATGCCATTTCAGAACATCAAGTCGAATACCCAATACATGTAAAAATCGATAGCGGTATGCATCGTTTGGGTTTTGATGAAAACGACATTGAAGAATTGTCGGATGTATTAAAAGAGGAAAAAAGGATTAAAGTGCAAAGCATATTTTCACACTTAGTAGCAAGCGGAGAAGCGGAGCACGACGGTTTTACACAACAGCAAATTGATAAATTTAAACGCATATCCAGCCAGCTGGATAATGTTTTAGGCTACAAACCAATACTTCATATATCCAATACTTCTGGAATTAGCCGCTGGCCAGATGCACAAATGGATTTGGTGCGTCTGGGCATTGGTTTATATGGTTTCGATTCCGCACTTACCGACAATCGCGGCTTGCAAACCACCATGGTATTAAAAACGACAGTCACCCAGGTGAAGGTATTAGCTGCAGGGGAGACCGTTGGCTATAGCAGGCGAGGGGTATTGACAAATGGTGGCAAAATCGCAACTGTAAAAATCGGTTACGCCGACGGGTATAGCCGTGCATTTGGAAACGGGGTTGGTAACATGATCGTCAACGGCCATCTTGTTCCAACAATTGGTTCCATCTGTATGGATATGACCATGCTCGATGTTACCGGAGTCGATGTGAAACCCGGTGATGAAGCCATCGTTTTTAACCAAGAACACAACATCATGGAGCTGGCTAAACAAATTAATACCATTCCCTACGAAATCCTGACTAATATTTCTCAAAGAGTAAAGAGGGTTTATTTTTATGAATAATACAATTGCCAAATTGTTATATTATTGAATCGCCATTGACTCTTAAAGAATTTACCGGCGTTTTGGATAGTTAACAATTGAGACCATCAAACAATTTAGCAATTCTAATCTATTAGCCTTATTTTTCATAAATTCGCACCATGAACAAAGTCGGTAAAGCTATTTTAAACTATCTAATTAAAGGTTTATTAATCGTTGTGCCCATCGCAGTAAGTATTTTCATTGTGGTTTGGGCGGTTACAACAGTAGATAGCTGGCTAAATGTCAACAATATACTTGGCGTAAATCCTCAAACCGGAGAGAGCCGGAATATTCCCGGCTTAGGTTTGCTTACCGTATTGGCCATTATTTTACTGGCTGGAATTTTTGTCACCAATTTGGTTACCGAACCGATGTACAATTGGTTTCAGAGAATGATGCAAAGATTGCCACTGTTAAATTTCATTTATTCTTCCATAAAAGACCTAACCGAGGCTTTTGTAGGTGACGAGAAAAAATTTAATCACCCGGTTCTGGTAGAAGTTGAGGGTGGATTGAAAAAAATTGGTTTCCTTACCCAAAACGATTTGCACAAACTCGATCTTCCTGATGATGTAGCCGTTTACTTTCCACTATCGTATTCTTTTGCAGGTCAGCTATGCATTGTTAAAAGAGATAAGGTTAGAGATTTGGATATGAGCGCTGCCGACGCGATGAAGTTGGTGGTGAGCGGCGGTGTAAGCGGGCTTTAGGTTTCCTGATTTAACCCAACTCTGGTCGTAGCTTCTCGCTACGACATCAAATAGTTTAAGTTAAGATAAATATAACTGGGTCTTAGCGAGACGCTAAGACCAGAGGTGGGAAATAACGACTCTAGTCGTAGCGTCTCGCTACGACATCAAATAGTTTAAGTTAAGATAAATATAATTGGGTCATAGCGAGACGCCGAGGCCAGAGGAGGAGATTGAGAAATAACCTAACAAAATTAGCTTCGGAGGCCTGCCAATGTTAGATGATACTTCTGCTTGAGAACAACGCAAGCACTAAAATCAAAAATATAAATAGTATTCTGGTGTAATATTCCCTGATGAATAATCCAGACAGAATTAATAAATCATCGTCCGTATTGCTATGAATAAGGCCGTTCGAAGTTGAAGAATTATAAATGACTTGTTTTTCTTTTTGGTTATTTAAAGTCCAGCGACTTGCCCAGCTGTTTTGAAAGCTCCAGTCAAATGTCTCACCTGAAGTAAAAACAATTTTTGCTTTAAAGCTCAGCCAATCGTAATGGATAACTGCCAAAACTTCGTTTTTATTATTGAGAATTTTTGTTTCAGGGTTTGAATAGCCCTCGCTTTTTAATAGATAGATTTCTTTTTGTGTCGTAGCGATTGCAGAGTTTTTAAACGAACTGAAGTTGATTGAAAATTTCAGCAACGCATTGCCAAATACCTGATAATTACTATCAAATAAACCTTTTCTCCAACTTAGCGTTTGCTCCATCTCTTTCGGTATTAAATTTTGTACTCGTATTAAACTTCTTATAAACAAAAAAGAGCGATTTTGTTTTTGTAACGGTTAGAGTTAAGTATTTGGTACATGTTACATCAAAAATATAGCGCACAAAAAAAGCGCTTGGAATACAAGCACTTTATCAATTATTGAATTTTGATTGAATGAATTATTGAATGAAAGCCAAAGCTACACCCTTACAATTTTGGTTTAATCTTTTTTAACCATTTGAATCCTGGCAATCTTATAATCTTTAATCATTGTCTAATCTTGATTATCCTAAAATCCTTTAATCCTGGTTAAATCCTGAGAATCCTTAAATCTTGATTAGAAGTTAGGTTTCAACACATACTTATCATAAAACCTGAAAATATGCTCTGCTGCCTCTTCAGCTGTATCAACCAGTCGGAATAAATTCAAATCCTCTTCATGGATATTGTGCTCTGTTTGAAGCATTGTTCCTTTAATCCAGTCGATTAAGCCACCCCAATAATCTTTACCTAATAATACGATTGGGAAGCGGGCTATCTTGCCGGTTTGAATCAGCGTTAAAGCCTCAAAAAGCTCATCCATTGTTCCAAAACCTCCGGGCAAAACCACAAAACCCTGACTGTATTTCATAAACATCACCTTGCGGACAAAGAAATAATCGAATTCAAGTAATTTATTGTGGTCGATGTATTTATTATGAAATTGCTCAAAAGGTAGTTCAATATTCAACCCCACCGATTTACCACCATTCGTATGAGCACCTTTATTACCAGCCTCCATGATGCCGGGGCCGCCACCTGTAATTACGCCATACCCACGATCGGTTAATAACTTACCACACTGTTCCGCTAACTGGTAATAGCGATTTGTTTGCGCGGTACGAGCAGAACCATAAATAGTAACGCAGGGACCAATTTTAGCCAGTTTCTCGAAACCATCAACAAACTCAGCCATTATTTTAAAAATCTGCCAAGAATCGGTTACCTTAATCTCCTGCCAGTCTTTATTTTCAAAAGCACTTCTAATTTTCTCTTCACTCGTCATAATAAGTATCCTAAATATTAAAATCTGGTCTGCGCATCAGTTTTTTTGCTGATGAAAAGCAAACCAATAAAAGTGATTAAACCGTTAATTAAAATCAGTTCAACACTGAAAACGTAACCGCCCAAAATTTCTTTTGAGTAGCTTGAAAGCAAGTAACATAAAAAAGGCGATAAAATGCAAACTATCGGTACTAATTTATCATGCAAGCCCCTTTTTTTGACAAACAATCCAAAACTATAAAGGCCTAAAAGCGGTCCGTAAGTATAAGAGGCGATGGTAAAAATCAAACTCACAACTGAAGAACTGTTCAATGCATTAATTACGAGGATAACCAAAAACATCAGAATAGAAAAACCTACATGAACGCTATGACGTTTTTTAACGGCATCTTTATTATTCATATTTTCGGCTTTCGCCATGCCTAAAAAGTCGACACAGAATGAGGTGGTTAAAGCCGTAAGTGCCGAGTCAGTTGTTGCAAAGGTTGCAGCAGTTAGGCCCAGCATAAATATAATCGCAGGCACAGCACCTAAATTGTTCAGGGCGATTTCAGGGAATAACAAATCTGTTCTAGGTTTGCCGGTGATGTGGTCCAGCGGAATATCGATGCCATTTTTTGCGGCAAAAATGTACAACAAAGCGCCTACGCTTAAAAAGAATACATTCAAAATCACAAACACACCGGTAAAAGTAAACATGTTTTTTTGCGCCTCCTTAATCGTGCCCATGCTCAGGTTTTTCTGCATCAAATCCTGGTCCAAGCCCGTCATGGCGATCGTTACGAAAATTCCCCCGATAAACTGTTTGCTGAAATACCATTTGTTGGTTAAGAAATCATCCCAGAAAAATATTTTCGAATAACTGCTGTTTTTAATCGTTTCAAATGCCTGAGGTACATTTAAATCCAGACTGCTGCAAATAAAATAAATGGTTAAGAAAACCGATAAAACCAGGAAAAACGTTTGCAGGGTATCGGTGATGATGATGGTTTTTAATCCGCCTTTAAATGTATAAGACCAAATAAGCGCTAAGGAAATTAATACCGTTAACCAGAAAGGAACGCCATAGTTGTCAAATATAAAACGCTGTAAAACAATTACAACCAGGTATAAGCGCGTTGCAGAACCAAGTGTACGGCTTAACAGGAATATCGATGCTGCGGTTTTATAACTGTAGTGCCCTAAGCGTTGCTCGATGTAACTGTAAATTGAGGTCAGCTTCATCCGGTAATAAAGCGGAAGGAGCACGGTACAGATGATAATAAAACCAACCGCATTACCTAAAACGAATTGAAAATACTGAAACTGGTTCCCGGCCGGAGCACCAACTTCTCCAGGAACCGAAATAAATGTTACACCGGAAAGTGCTGTTCCAATCATCCCGAAGGCCACTAAGTACCACTTTGAATTCCTGTTTGCAACAAAAAATGAATTGTTATCCGACGAATCTTTAGAAGTTACGAATGAAATGATAATCAGCACTAAGAAGTATCCGATTAAAAAGCACAAGAGAGTGGTTGGCGACATAGTTTTGTTTTAAGCTGCTAAATGTAAGAAATTACGATTTAAAGTCAATGGCTTAAATAATTGTTGGATTGCTCAATTGTTAAAACTTAAATCAACAATGATTTTCGCAAGATAGGGGCAACAATTAAGCCATACAGCAATTTATCAATATAACAATCAAACAATTTTCCGTATCAAACTTTTAGTATATTTTTGTACCATGAATTTTTCATCCAAACTGCTTGAAGATGCGGTAAACGAATTCTCGAAATTACCAGGTGTGGGGCAGAAGACGGCATTGAGATTGGTTTTACACCTTTTGAATAAGGAGCAGGAAGAAGTTAACCAGTTTGGAAATACCTTAATCAAATTAAAACAGGAAATTAAAAACTGCAGCATTTGCTATAACATCTCCGACCATAGTATTTGTGAAATCTGTACCTCGCACAAGCGTGATAAGGAAACCATTTGCGTAGTCGAAGATACCCGTGACGTGATGGCTATTGAAAATACCGGGCAGTATTTTGGCGTTTACCATGTTTTAGGGGGCTTAATTTCTCCTATGGATGGTATTGGGCCGGCAGATTTATACATCGACGGGCTGGTTCAGCGGGTTTCTATAGGCGAAATTAAAGAAGTTATTTTAGCGCTCAGTCCAAATATGGAAGGCGATACCACACTGTTTTACCTTTACAAGAGGTTGAAAGAATTCAATATTCCGATTACCACAATTGCCCGGGGCATTGCCTTTGGAGGCGAACTGGAGTATACGGATGAAATTACACTTGGTCGTTCGATAATCACCCGTGTGCCTTACGAAAACGCTATGATGAGATAGACAAGGATTTACGGATTTTAAGATTACAGGATAAAGTACTCAACAATTCAAATAGAATATCATCTTTAATGAAGATAATTTACCATCATCATGTGCGCATCAAGCGGAATTGGAAGGCATGTGTCGAAATCACCCGTGTGCCTTACGAAAACGCAATGATGAAATAAGATCAGGACTTGATACTCGATACCCAATACTTGCTACTTAATATTAATATGAATTTGAAAGATAAAGTTATCATTATCACTGGCGCATCGAGCGGAATCGGAAAAGCATGTGCAGAAGAATTTGCCAAACGTGGCGCAAATTTAGTACTTGCTGCCCGTCAATATGTTACCCTTTGCGAAATTACCGCAGATTTAGAAAAGAGATATGGTGTTCGGGCAGTTGCTGTTCAAGCCGATGTTAGCAAAGAGGCAGATTGCGAACTGATTATAAAACAAACTTTAGTCTCTTTTCAAAAGATTGATATCCTGGTAAACAATGCGGGTTTATCTATGCGTGCCTTGTTCAGCGATTTAGATTTATCGGTACTTAAAAACCTGATGGATGTCAATTTCTGGGGAACGGTTTACTGCACGAAATACGCTTTACCAGAGATTTTAAAAACCAAAGGAACTGTAGTCGGGATTTCATCAATTGCCGGTTACCGGGGTTTGCCCGGAAGAACCGGTTATTCCGCATCAAAGTTTGCAATGAATGGTTTTATGGAATCGTTACGCACTGAACTGTTAAAAACCGGCGTCAATGTGTTAGTTGCTTGTCCTGGATTTACAGCTTCCAATATCCGGGTAACGGCCTTATCAAAAGATGGCGCCGCCCATGGAGAAACCAGCATGGATGAAGGCAAAATGATGACATCTGAAGAAGTGGCTGGCATCATTGCTGACGGCGTTGAAAAACGCAAGCGGACCTTAATCATGACAGGCCAAGGGAAATTAGCGGTATGGATGAATAAATTATTCCCGGCTTTTGTAGATAAAAAGGTTTTTGATTTGTTCGCGAAAGAGAAGAATCCGCTAATTAAAGCTTAAAGGTAAAAGCTCAAAGACCAAAGTTTAAGCGAGTCTACCACTTCTGTTTTTATATTGGTCCTTTCTAATGTAGCTAAGTTTAGGTTTGCGGTTTAGCCCGAAATCCCGTTAGCTATTGCAGTGTTAGGCCGGACTGGAGTAGAACGAAGATACAATGGTAAGGCTCAGTTGGGTGGAAATGCATCAAGTAGTGAGTATCAGGAATCAAGATTGGGTTTATAAATAATCCTCCCCCCCGCACTTCAGCAACCTTGAGCTCATCTAAAGTTTTCTCAAACATCGGGCTATCTTCTGTAATCGGATGAACGAGTGTCCAGTTTAATGAGAGCACGCTGATTTTATTTCGCTCCAATTCCAAAGGATAAAAACTGCGCTTAAGCTTGCCGTCAATGGTTTCGTTAAACGTCATAAACATTTGTGCCTCTACATCAATAAGCGAATTTTTCCGAAGATTAGCTAAACGACACATCAGTCCTGCGCCATCCTGATAGGGTGCAACAAGCATGCGTTTGCTGAAGGTTACTTTCGAAGTCGGACGGCTAAAACGGCCATAAAGTAAGCCCGTAGCCAATGCGAAAGCCAGTAAACCCAGCATGCTTTCAAACGCAGCCAAAATGCTGGTAATGAAACCTTGTGGCGAAATGTGGCCGTAACCTACTGTAGAGATGGTTTGCGCAGAGAAGAAAAAAGCATCGAAAAATTGGTCGCGGAGGGTTGTACCTTTAGCGCCATTCAAATTTTCTATACCGATTACGTTATATGCGACTGCAAAAAGCGTGTTTACGACGAGGTAAGTCATTAAAATAACGAGAAAAAAGCGAGACCAGCTCATGGTAACCAAACGGGTGTAGGTGTCGTCGAATTTAAACCAGGGCAAACCGGTGCGTTCTACATTTGGCGTTCCGTCGGTATTCAAAACCCGCTGATTTTTGATCACGGGAACGGAACCGAAACCCAAATCATCATTAAACTGTACTTTTCTCTTGAAAAAAGCCATATATTTTTAGAAAGATTTTGGAATTATAAAAAACTATATCAATATTTGTTCTGTACAAACATGATAATTAAAAACTTAAATAACAATTGGTGGTGGCATAACGATATTCGTTAGGCAAATTCTGTTGTTATATATTTTAAAATATTTTATAAACGATGAAAAGGATTGCCCAAAAAGCAATCCTTTTTTTATGCCTTCCCCTCCCGCGAAGGGGGGCGAAGGACGGGGTGGTTTAAATTGAGCGTCATGTCACCGCGTCGGTTCGTGTCCTCATGAACCGAAATAATAGCTGGTTCGTGGAGACACGAACCAGGACTTGAGGACTTGAGTTAAATAAAAAGAACAATGAAAAGGATATTAAACCATTTATTCGAAAATAAGAGTTTCAGCAGGGAAGAGGCCAAAAACATCCTCATTTCCATTACCCAGGGGGAATTCAATTCTTCTCAGATTGCGGCTTTCATTACCGCTTATGCCATGCGCAACATTACAGTTGATGAGTTGCAGGGTTTTCGTGACGCCATGCTCGATTTGGGCATCAAGACTGATTTCTCTGATTTTGAATTAATCGACCTTTGCGGTACCGGTGGCGATGGAAAAGATACCTTCAATATTTCAACGCTTTCCTCCTTCGTGGTGGCTGGCGCCGGACATAAGGTTGCGAAACACGGAAATTACGGCGTTTCTTCCGGCTGCGGTTCTTCAAATGTAATGGAATATTTAGGTTACAAGTTCACAAATGACCAGGCTATTTTGAAACGCAATCTTGATGCTGCCGGGATTTGTTTTCTACATGCACCTTTGTTTAATCCTGCGATGAAGATTGTGGCGCCAATCCGTAAAGATTTGGGTATTAAGACTTTTTTCAACATGTTAGGGCCGATGGTTAACCCGTCGCAGCCGAAATACCAGATGGTTGGTGTTTTTAGCCTGGAACTGGCCCGTTTGTACAATTATTTATATCAGGACACAACTAAAAATTATACCATTGTACATGCCCTGGAGGGTTATGATGAAATCTCACTTACCTGCGATGTCAAAACTTTCAATAACAAAGGAGAAAGCATTTTAACCTTGAACGAGATGGGTTTTCAAAAAGTTGCTGTTAACGACATTAAAGGAGGCGATACCGTAGAATCTTCGGCAAAAATATTCATGGATGTTTTAAATGGCGAGGCTACTGATGTTCAAAACAATGTGGTGCTTTGCAATTCGGCACTGGCGATTAAAACCATAAAGCCAGCCGCCAGTTTTGCAGATTGTTTTTATGAAGCTGAAGCATCCTTAACGAGCAAAAAAGCTTTGGAAAGCTTTAAAAAATTAGTCGCCTGATGAAAGGTTTGAAATTAAAGGTGTGTGGAATGAAGTTCGCAGCGAATATTGCTGCGGTTGCAGGTTTGCAGCCTGATTATATGGGGTTTATTTTTTATGATAAATCACCCAGGTTTATCAGTGAGGTTTCGGCAGAGCTGATTAAATACATTCCATCAGAAATTAGGACCGTTGGGGTCTTTGTTGATGAGGATTTGGAAGTTGTTAAGAAAAAAGTAAATCAATTTCAGTTAAAAGCAGTTCAGTTACATGGTAACGAGTCACCAGAATATTGCGCAGCATTGAAAAATACGTTTAATGGTTCGGAACTGATAAAAGCTTTCGGTGTAGATGAGGATTTTGATTTTTCGGTATTAGATAATTACTCCACTGTTGTTGATTACTTTTTGTTTGATACCAAGACAAAAGCACACGGCGGATCGGGAAAAACGTTCGATTGGACGATTCTTGACGGTTATAAATTGGATAAGCCTTACTTTTTAAGTGGCGGGATTGATTTGGAACATGTAGCAGCAATTGCTGGTTTAAAAGATTCGAGGCTGTACGTGTTGGACATAAACAGCAGGTTTGAAGTTGAACCGGGTGTTAAAGATGAGGAGAAGATAAGGGCGTTTATTAAAGAAATGGAAAAATAGAAAATCATGTTATGGTCTAGCTAGCAACAGATCGTCATTTCGAGCGCAGCCGAGAAATCTGTATTATAAATATAGATCTCTCCATTCCGTTGCACTCCAGTCGAGATGACGACTTATCTCTGGCAGCTATCAATATGACAAACTATTTGATAAAAAATATTATGAAATACAAAGTAAACGAAAAAGGATATTACGGAGATTTTGGTGGAGCGTACATCCCGGAGATGCTTTATCCAAACGTAGAGGAACTGCGTCAGAATTATTTGAAGATTATTGATGATGCCGGTTTTCAGAAAGAATTTCATCAGTTAATGAAAGATTATGTAGGTCGCCCGTCGCCATTGTATCTGGCTAAGAGATTATCTGAAAGGTACGGCGCCAACATTTTCCTGAAAAGAGAGGATCTAAACCATACCGGAGCACATAAGATTAACAACACCATCGGGCAGATTCTCCTAGCTGAGAAACTTGGCAAAAAAAGAATCATTGCCGAAACAGGTGCTGGTCAGCATGGTGTGGCAACGGCTACTGTTTGCGCCTTGCGTAACCTGGAGTGCGTAATCTACATGGGCGAAGTGGATATTGAGCGACAAGCTCCAAATGTGGCCCGTATGAAAATGTTGGGTGCTAAGGTTGTTCCTGCAAGTTCTGGAAGTAAGACCTTAAAAGATGCCACCAATGAAGCGATGCGCGATTGGATCAACAACCCGGTAGATACACATTACATCATCGGTTCGGTGGTTGGTCCGCATCCTTACCCGGATATGGTAGCGATTTTTCAATCCATTATTTCGGAAGAAACTAAGAAGCAGTTAATTGAACAAACCGGTAACGATCAGCCTGACTATGTCTTGGCTTGTGTAGGTGGTGGAAGTAATGCCATGGGCATGTTCTACCATTTCATGGGTGATGAAAACGTAAAATTAATTGCAGTTGAGGCGGCCGGTAAAGGCGTTTCCAGTGGCTTTTCTGCTGCAACAACCTATTTAGGCAAAGAAGGCGTTTTACACGGTAGCAGAAGTATTTTAATGCAAACTGAAGATGGCCAGGTGGTTGAACCGCATTCGGTTTCAGCAGGATTGGACTATCCTGGAATCGGTCCGCAACACGCACATTTGTTTAAAACCGGTCGGGGAAAATATGTTTCGATCACCGATGAGGAAAGTTTAGATGCAGGGTTGTTACTCACCCAGCTGGAAGGTATTATTCCCGCCATCGAAAGTGCTCACGCTTTAGCATACCTGGAGAAAATGGAATTCAAAGGCGGTGAAAATGTGGTGGTTTGTCTATCTGGCAGAGGCGATAAGGATTTAGATACGTATATTAAATATTTTAATCTATAAGAGAAGAAAATAGCAAACTGGGAATTGGGAATGGTATTGCTTACAATCTATTTTCTATCTTCCATTTGCAGTTTCCAAATTAATTATGAACAGAATCAAACAACTCTTCCAGGAGAAGAAAAATATATTATCCATTTATTATACTGCGGGTTATCCGAACATCGGTGATACCATACAAATTGCGGAAGCTTTGGAAAAATCAGGTGCCGACATGCTGGAGATTGGTTTCCCATATTCCGACCCGGTAGCCGACGGACCGGTTATTCAGGCAAGCAGCAAGAAATCTTTAGACCAGGGCATGAATTTAAAACTGCTTTTTGAACAGCTGAAAGACTTGCGAAAAAACGTAACCATTCCTGTACTATTAATGGGCTATGTAAACCCTGTTTTACAGTTCGGTGTCGAGAATTTCTGTAAAGCTTGTGCCGAAGTCGGTGTAGATGGTTGTATTGTTCCGGATTTACCGATGGTGGAATATGAAGAATTTTATAAAGGCTGCTTTGAAGAACATAATTTAAGTAATGTGTTTTTAATTACGCCTCAAACGGCTGATGAACGCATTCATAAGATTGATGGACTAACGAATGGTTTTATCTACCTGCTTTCTTCTTCAGCAACAACAGGCAAAAATCTGGAAGTTGGTGACACCACGGAGAATTATTTCAGCAGGATTAAGAACATGAACCTTAAGAACCCGACGATGATTGGTTTCGGTATTAGTGATAAGCAAACTTTTGATAAGGCTTGTTCTTATGCAAATGGTGCCATCATCGGAACGGCATTCGTAAAAGCAATCGAGAGTGGGAATATCGAGGAAAGCGTAAGTGCGTTTATGAAGAAGTTTAAGTCTTAGAGATTTAACCGCAAAGCACGCTAAGTTTTTCGCAAAGCACGCGAAGGTTTAAGCAGCAAAATTAAAGTACTGGTCGTAGCGTCTCGCTACGACTTTTTATTTATTCATCGTCCTTTCGACCGCAGTGGAGAGATGTTTCAAGTGAGGTTAGCGAGGTTCAAAGATTTCTCAATTGCGCTGCGCTCCATTCGAAATGACGACGGCCATTAAAACGACACTAATTGTAGCGTCGCGCTACGACTTTTTATTTATTCATCGTCCTTTCGACCGCAGTGTAGAAATGTTTCAAGTGAGGTTAGCAAGGTTCAAAGATTTCTAAATTGCGCCACGACACTATTCATAGCATCTCGCTACGACTTTGCGTTAAGACCAGGTCAAAATTCTTCCCGCAGATTACGCTAGTTTCGCAGATTTAAACTTTTTATCTGCGTTGATCTGTGTGATCTGCGGGACACATTTTCCCCTCCCCGACACTAGTAGTAGCGTCTCGCTACGACTTTGCTTTAAGACCAGGTCACAAGTTCTCCCGCAGATCACGCTAATCACGCAGATTTGAGCTGTTTTATCTGCGCCAATCTGCGGGAGATATTTTCCTTCCCTGCAATCCCAGAATTTCCTAAACCCGACCGCAATGGAAACACGCATTCCGTTTTTCACGGAAGCGGATTTGTAATACCCGCCTGCGGACGGGCAGGAAGGGCCGGGCTGCTGTTTCAAAAGAGCGAAGAAGCTTGCTTTCTGCTCTAGTGGTTGGTGGGTCACCAACCAAGGGTTAGAACCTTGCTTTCCATAGAAGAAAAATGTCTGCCTGTCATGATTTTTTACGGACTACAGAAATTGATAGTAAAAATAAATGAATCTTGAAATCCTCGTGTAAACGCTCATAAACCCATGTTTTAACGCCTCAAATTTCATTTGACAATTCAATGATTGTCGATTTCTGAAATGGTTCTACATTTGCTTAACGGTGTTAGATTATTTACACTTAATAAATTCCGTCATGGGAAGTAAAGAAAGAATTCTACGTTTAAAAGAAGAAACCAGAACCAGTATTCTGGATGCAGCCCTGAATATTGTTCAAACAGAAGGGTGGCAGGCTTTGAGTATGCGTAAAATTGCGGACCAGATTGAATACACTGCGCCAATTATTTATGAGTACTTTCCTAATAAGGACGGTATTTTACTGGAACTAACCAGGAGAGGTTACCAGATTCTGGCAAAGGATATTCGCACGGCCCGCGACAAACATGAAACACCCGAAGATAAAATGGAAGCCATGTGGGTTGCCTACTGGAACTTCGCTTTCGCCAATAAAGAATTTTATCAATTGATGTATGGTGTGGATATGGTTTGTTGCACCGTAAAAAAATCATTGAATGAAGCGGAAACAGTTTCGAATATGTTAGGCGAAGTGATTGAGTCTTTATTCAAAAAGAAACCGGTATCTGAAGATGATATTTGTATGAAATACTACACCTACTGGTCCATCATCCACGGATTGATTTCAATTAACCTGGTGCGCCCTAATGGAAGAACAACAGACGAGTTAAACCAGCAAATTTTAAAAGACGCTATTAAAGGCATTACCCTATCCATTAACAGCTAATATTTTTTTAATCGTAATTTAACACTGTTAGATTATTTATACACTTTAAATCCACAATAAATTATATATTATGAATGCTATCCATTACTTGTTCATTTCACTTAACACTGTTAAACAGTTTAATAAGGTTAAGTCAGTGTTAATTGTTCTAACACTTTCCTTACTTCTTGCAAGTTGTAAATCATCGCCGGAGCAATCGGCAGCTGCGCCACCGCCACCTTCTTTGCCGGTAAGTGCCATTAGTGCAAGCACCGAAACCACTTATATCGAATATCCGGCTTCTATACAGGGCGCTGTTGATATTGATGTCCGTCCGCAGGTGAGCGGTTATTTACAAAGCGTACTGGTTAACGAAGGCGCTTATGTTTCTGCCGGACAAACATTATTCAAAATTAATGACAACCCATACCGTGAAGCTTTAAATAATGCAAAAGCCAGCTTACATGCTGCAGAGGCGGCTATTTTAAACGCGCAGCTGGAAGTAGACAAGCTAACCCCACTGGTTCAGAATAAAGTGGTTTCTGATTTTCAATTGAAGACGGCTAAAACCGCTTACAAAATCGCCCAGGCCAATGCCGAGCAAGCCAGAGCAAGTGTGGCATCGGCCAAAATTAATTTAGGTTATACCAATGTTAAAGCAACGGTGAGCGGTTATATCGGTCGTATTCCAAAGAAACAGGGAAGTTTGGTTTCGCCGACGGATCAAATTGCTTTAACCCAGTTGTCAGATATCCACGAAGTACATGTTTACTTCTCGCTTGCGGAAAACGACTTCAACAACTTTAATGCAAACTACCCGGGTAAATCACCTGCCGACAGGATCAAACACTTGCCAGCAGTAGAACTTTTATTATCGGATAATTCAGCTTACCCGATTAAAGGTAAGATTGATATGATTGATGGTCAGTTTGATAAAAATACAGGCGCCATTACACTCAGAGCAAGTTTCCCAAATGCGAACGGCGTGCTTCGCTCGGGCAATACGGGTAAGGTTCGTTTGGGCCTACAACACAACGATGCCATTCTTGTACCGCAGTCTTCTACAGTCGAAATGCAGGATAAAGTATTCGTGTTTACCGTAGGCGACAGCAGTAAGGTGAAAAAACAAGCCATTAACATTGTTGGTAAAGCCGGCGAAAATTACCTGGTTAAAGATGGGGTAAAAGTGGGCGACCAGATTGTATTGAGCGGGGTTGATAAGTTACAGGAGGGCATGGTTATCGCGCCTCAGAAAGCAACAGATAAAGTAGCCCTTGCAAAAACAAAAAATTAATAAATTATTAAAGTTTAAAAAGTCATGTTTCAGAAATTTATAGACAGGCCTGTACTTTCAACCGTTATCTCCATTTTATTGGTGATACTTGGTATACTTGGCCTAACAAAGTTGCCCTTAGAGCGCTTTCCAAATATCGCACCTCCGTCGGTATTGGTTACCGCTGTATATCCCGGGGCCAATGCCGAAACCATATTGCGTTCGGTAACCCCATCACTGGAGGAAGCCATTAATGGTGTGGAGAACATGACCTACATGACCTCCAGCGCCAGTAACGACGGTACGCTTGCCATCACCGTTTTCTTTCAGCAGGGTACCAACCCCGATCAGGCGGCGGTTAACGTACAGAACCGCGTTTCGCAGGCCACCAGTCAGTTACCTTCAGAGGTTGTTCAATATGGTATCACCACCACTAAACAGCAGAATAGTTTTATCGGTGCCATCGGTATCTACTCTGAAGATCCAAAAAAATACGATGCGGTTTTTGTAAATAACTATGCACAAATCAACATTATTCCCGAGTTAAAACGTATTCCCGGTATAGGATCAGCCAGTGTATTTGGTGGTATTAAAGATTATTCCATGCGCATCTGGTTAAATCCAAGTCAGCTGGCTACTTATAAAATTACGCCTAATGAAGTGATTGCAGCTGTTCAGGACAAAAACCTTGAAGCAGCACCAGGCCGTTTAGGAGAGAGAAGTAGTGAAGCCTTTGAATACATCATCAAATATAAAGGTAAACTCACCAAACCAGAAGAATATCAAAACATTGCCATCCGTTCTAATTCAGATGGTTCAATCTTACGCTTGAAAGATGTGGCCCGTGTGGAGCTGGGTGCCTATAGTTATGGTAGTGTAAACCGTTTAAATGGAAAAGATGGAATTACCATTGGTGTAATCCAGTTATCCGGCTCTAATGCGAACGAAATCCAGATTGCCATTGATAAACTGTTGGTAAAACTATCGAAAGATTTCCCTGAGGGCATTAAATTCAACCAGTTTTACAGGACCAAAACCGACCTCGACGAATCCATCACCCAGGTACAGCACACTTTGATAGAAGCCTTTATACTGGTATTTATCGTTGTATTTATCTTTTTACAGGATTTCAGGTCGACTTTAATTCCGGCTATTGCCGTTCCGGTGGCGATTATCGGTACTTTCTTTTTCATGCAGCTGTTCGGCTTCTCCATTAACCTCTTAACACTATTTGCATTGGTACTCGCCATTGGTATCGTGGTGGATGATGCGATAGTAGTCGTCGAAGCGGTACATGCCAAAATGGAAGAGAATCCTTCGCTGAGTCCGAGGGCGGCAACTACCCAGGCGATGAACGAAATTACCGGGGCCATTATATCGATTACACTGGTGATGGCGGCGGTATTTTTACCCGTTGGTTTCATGACCGGTTCAACAGGTATATTTTACAAACAGTTCGCCTTAACCATGGCGATAGCCATTATTATATCAGCGGTTAATGCGTTGACTTTAAGTCCTGCGCTGGCAGCCTTATTTTTAAAGAACAAACATGCAGGAGGCGGACACAATGCCCCTAAAAAAGGTTTTGTAGAAAAGTTTTATGCCGGCTTTAATGGTGGTTTCAATTACATGACCAACCGTTATATCGGCGGCTTAAATGTGCTTATCCGCCATAAATGGATTAGCATGGCCGGGCTCGCATTAGTTGTTTTGCTTACCGTTTTTATGGTGAGCCGGACTAAAACGGGCTTTATCCCGACAGAGGATCAGGGCTTCGTGGCGATTGCCGTGGCCAGTCCTTCGGGAACCTCATTAGCCAATACCAATAAAATGTTAAAACAGGCAGAAGCCGAGTTGAGGGCGATGCCATCTGCAAGGTTCGTGATGTCGCTTGCTGGTTATAACTTTTTAACGGCATCCAACAGTCCGTCGGCTGGTCAGATTTTCTTATTGTTAAAACCGAACGACGAAAGAGGGGCAGTTAAAAATATCGATGAAATACAAAACATTGTAAGGGCTAAAATGGCTGCGATATCTGCCGGTACCTTCTTTGTATTCAGTTTCCCAACCGTTCCGGGCTTCAGTAACGTAGAGGCCATGAACGTAATGTTACAGGATAAAACGAATGGCAAGCTGGATAAATTCAGCGGTGTGGCAAATAACTTCATCGCGAAGTTAATGGCAAAACCAGCTATTGCTTATGCATTTACATCTTATAAAGCAGATTATCCCCAGTTACAACTGGATGTTAACGACGAAAAAGCTGATCAGTTGGGCGTGAGTAAGAAAGACATCTTACAAACCATGCAAACGTATTTCGGTACGGCGCAGGCATCCGATTTTAACCGCTTTGGTAAGTACTACCGTGTGGTGGTTCAGGCTGATGTGGCCGACAGGACCGACCCGGCAAGTATCGATAGGGTGTTTGTTAAAAACAAGGCAGGCGAAAGTGTGCCAATCAGTACCCTGGTTAAGTTAACCCGCGTGTATGGTTCTGAGACGGCTTCCCGTTACAACTTGTTTAATTCCATCGAGGTGAACGCGATTCCTAAACCAGGTTTCAGCTCGGGTGATGCGATTAAAGCGATAGAAGAAACCGCGAAAGAACAATTGCCAACCGGCTATGCCTATGAATTCTCCGGACAAACACGTGAGGAAATTTCTTCCGGCGGACAGTCGACCGTGATATTCCTACTGTGTCTGGTATTTGTGTACTTCCTGTTAGCAGCACAGTATGAGAGTTACATCCTGCCATTAGCGGTCATCCTTTCCATCCCTACAGGTGTATTCGGTGTGTTTGCCGTATTGGGTTTAACCGGTATCGAAAACAACATTTATGTACAGGTGGCGCTGATTATGCTTATTGGTTTGCTCGCTAAAAATGCCATCCTGATTGTAGAGTTTGCCGTGCAGCGAAGAAAGGCAGGATTGAGTATTGTAGATGCAGCGATAGAAGCAGCAAGGTTAAGGATTAGACCAATCATCATGACCTCACTGGCCTTTGTGTTTGGTTTGTTCCCGATGAGTATCGCAACAGGTCCGTCGGCACAGGGTAACCACTCCATCAGTATTGGCGCCGCAGGCGGTATGGTATCTGGTGTAATATTAGGTTTATTCATCATCCCGGTGCTTTTCGTCATCTTCCAGGCTTTACAGGAAAAATTATCAAAAAAATCAAAAAATGAGGTTGTTCACCACCATGGAGAACCTGTAAATAATAATCATGTAGTTTATGAAACGGTTTAATATTTATACCATCCTGCTCCTTGCATTAATCTGGAGCGGATGTTCGGTTTCAAAAGATCTGGCCTTGCCAGAAAGTCTGGCGCCGAAAATGTTCAGAAATTCAACACCAAAAGATTCATCCAGCATCGGCGATTTGCCCTTGAAAAGCTTTATAAATGATCTTACGGTACAAAACTTAATCGACACCGCATTGGTTCGGAATTACGATATGCAGATTGCATTGAAGAATATTGATGCCGCTGAGGTCTTGTTTAAACAATCGAAACTGGGTTATTTACCCGAGTTAAAATTACAGGTGGCGGCAAGTTCAAGCCGCCCCTCTGATAACAGTTTAAACGGATTGAGCCTGAACCAGTTTACGGGTTCTACGCATATTGAAGATTATACAGCGAACCTGGGCGTTTTCTGGGAAGCCGACATCTGGGGTAAAATCCGCAACCAGAAAGCGGGCGCTTTAGCCAGTTTTCTGCAGACTGAAGAAGCCCGTAAAGCGGTTCAAACCCGTTTGGTGGCTAATGTTGCACAAGGTTATTACAATTTGTTAATGCTGGATGCGCAACTGGACATCGCCAGGAAAAACCTGAAGCTAAACGACAGCACACTTAGAATCATCAATCTACAGTTTGATGCCGGTCAGGTAACATCATTGGCTATACAGCAGGCCCAGGCGCAACAGTTAAATGCGGCGCAACTGGTTCCCCGTTTAGAGCAGAATGTAATCTTGCAGGAAAATGCTTTGAGTGTTTTAATCGGTACGATGCCGCAATCGATTAACCGCAACAACCGCCTGGAAAAAATGCTTATCCCGCAGGATTTGAATGCCGGTTTTCCATCGGCTTTATTAAGCCGCAGGCCGGATATCAAATCTGCTGAACTTGCTTTAAATGTGGCAAATGCCAGAGTAGGGGTGGCGAAAGCCAGCTTATATCCTTCACTGGTGATTACTGCAAGTGGTGGTGTCAATTCATTCAAAGCCAGTAACTGGTTTAATGTACCGGCATCTTTATTCGGTTTGGTTTCCGGCGGCATTACCCAGCCGATATTCCAAAGGGGACAGCTGAAAAGCAATTTAGAACTGGCAAAAATCGACCGGGAGAAAACGGTTATCCAGTTTCGCCAGTCGGTTATTAATGCCGTAGGGGAAGTGTCGGATGAATTAACAAAGTTTGAGAAACTGAAAACCCAATATAGCATCGCGGAAAAAAGAGCGCAGACTTTACAGCAGGCATCAAGAAATGCAAGTTTGTTGTTTAAAAGCGGCATGGCGAATTATTTAGAGGTGATAACTGCGCAAGGTAATTTATTGCAAAGCGAACTGGAACTGACTACCATTAAAAACGAGCAGTTAAATGCAGTTGTTGGTTTGTATAGATCGTTAGGTGGGGGTTGGAATTAAGGGGCCCCACCCCGGCCCTCCCCGAAGGGAAGGGGGCTGCAGGGTGCAGAACCTTTCCGAAGTTTAAGGCTTTCGCTATTTCCCCCTTTGGAGGGGGGAGCGAAGGTTGTGTTGTGGCAGGGGGAGGAAAAGCCCCACCCCAACCCTCCCCGAAGGAGAGGGAGTTGCAAGGTGCAGAACCTTTCCGAATTTTAAGCGTTCGCTATTTCCCCCTTTGGAGGGGGGAGCGATGGTCGTGTTGTGGCAGGGGGAGGAAGGCCTCACCCTAACCCTCTCCAAAGGAGAGGGGATACAAGGAGCAGAAAAAAACTATCGGGTACCCGTAGGGCGTGGTGTTATTAGTAAAACTTATTTTTTAACCATATAAGACATTTAAGAGCATTTAGGCGCTAAGCTTATATGAACTTATATTTCTTATGTGGTAATTTTTTTTGAAACTATGAGGGGAAGCTCCAATAGAGGCCCCACCCCGGCCCTCCCCGAAGGAGAGGGGGTAGCAGGGTGCAGATAGCATGGAGCATATTGTAGATGCGGTAATTTATTTTTCTAGCCCTTTCCGTTTTGGGGAAAGGTGCCGATAGGCGGATAGGGGTTTAAGGCGCCCGCTATAATCCGGTCGTCATTCCCGCGCAGGCGGGAACCTTAAAGTGTTCGCTCGGTCTTGCCCCTCGCTCGGTCTTGCCTCGGTTAGCCACCGAAAGGCCTTTACTTTTTCCTTGGTCAAAGCTTTATTGTTCGTCAGCACAAGTTCCGACGAAGGGTCGGAAAGGGCGCGCTGACTCGTTTCGTGATAATTGAAAGGAGGTACAAAAGCTTTAACGTTTTCTCCGTCCATCATTTCCTATGCCAGTAGCATGGTGCAGATGGCAGGACGTATAGACGGGAATCCGTAGGTATCTACTTTGAAAATTGAGGGGCACATTGCGTCGTCATTTCGACCGTAGCGGAGAAATCTATTTAATTTTACATTAATAATTTGCAAAGATCGTTCTACTAGGAGAGCGATGGTCGTGTTGTGGCAGGGGAGGAGGCCCCACCCCGACCCTCCCCGAAGGAGAGGGAGAAGTAGGGTGCAGATAGCATGGAGCATATTGCAGATACGGTAATTTATTTTTCTAGCCCTTTCCGTTTTAGGGAAAGGTGCCGATAGGCGGATAGGGTTTAAGGCGCCCGCTATAATACGGTTCGCTCGGTCTTGCCTCGGTTAGCCACCGAAAGGCCTTTACTTTTTCCTTGATGAAAAAGTAACAAAAAATCAAGGCTTGGATCTGATGTCGGATAAACTCGTCAAAGCTTTATTGTTCGTCAGCACAAGCGCGGCGGTCGTGTTGTGGCAGGGGGAGGAGGCCCCACCCCGGCCCTCCCCAAAGGGAAGGGGGTTGCAGGGTGCAGATAGCGTGGAGCATATTGGAGATGCAGTAATTTATTTTTCTAGCCCTTTCCGTTTTGGGGAAAGGTGCCGATGGGCGGATAGGGGTTTAAGGCTCCCGCTATAATGCAGTCGTCATTCCCGCGCAGGCGGGAACCTTAAAGCGTTCGCTATTCATCCCCTCACTCATTCTTGCCTCGGTTAGCCACCGAAGGGCTCTTTCTTTATCCTTGATGATAAAGAAACAAACAATCAAGGCTTGGATCTGATGTCGGATAAATTCGTCAAAGCTTTATTGTTTGTCAGCACAAGTTCCGACGAAGGGTCGGAAAGGGCGCGCTGACTCGGTTCGCGGTAATTGAAAGGAGGTACAAAAGCTTTAACGGTTTCTCCTTCCATCATTTCCCAGGCCGATAGCAGGGTGCAGATGGCAGGACGTATAGACGGGAATCCGTAGGTATCTACTTTGAAAATTGAGGGGCACGTCGCGTCGTCATTTCGACCGTAGCGGAGAAATCTTTTTAATCTTACATTAATAATTTGCAAAGATCGTTCTACTAGGAGAGCGCGATGTGTGGCAGGGGGAGGAGAAGCCCCACCCCGGCCCTCCCCAAAGGGAAGGGGGTTGCAGGGTGCAGATAGCATGGATCATATTGCAGATGCGGTAATTTATTTTTCTAGCCCTTTCCGTTTTAGGGAAAGGTGCCGATAGGCGGATAGGGGTTTAAGGCGCTCGCTATAATGCGGTCGTCATTCCCGCGCAGGCGGGAACCTTAAAGCGTTCGCTCGGTCTTGCCCCTCGCTCGGTCTTGCCTCGGCTCGCCGCCGCCGAGGGGGCTCTTTCTTTATCCTTGATGATAAAGAAACAAACAATCAAGGCTTGGATCTGATGTCGGATAAACTCGTCAAAGCTTTATTGTTCGTCAGCACAAGTTCCGACGAAGGGTCGGAAAGGGCGCGCTGACTCGTTTCGTGATAATTGAAAGGAGGTACAAAAGCTTNTCGTCAAAGCTTTATTGTTCGTCAGCACAAGTTCCGACGAAGGGTCGGAAAGGGCGCGCTGACTCGTTTCGTGATAATTGAAAGGAGGTACAAAAGCTTTGACGTTTTCTCCTTCCATCATTTCCTATGCCAGTAGCATGGTGCAGATGGCAGGACGTATAGACGGGAATCCGTAGGTATCTACTTTGAAAATTGAGGGGCAGGTTGCGTCGTCATTTCGACCGTAGCGGAGAAATCTTTTTAATCTTACTTTAATTATTTGCAAAGGTCGCTGTACTATAAGAGCGCGAATGGTCGTGTGTGGCAGGAAGCCCCACCCCGGCCCTCCCCGAAGGAGAGGGGGTTGCAGGGTGCAAAACCAATCCGAAGTTTAAGGCGTTCGCTATTTCCCCCTTTGGAGGGGGGAGCGGCGGTCGTGTTGTGGCAGGGGGAGGAATTATTTTATTCCTTTTGCAATTCTTATTCTTTCCCCTCACTCAGTCTTGCCTCGGTTAGCCGCCAAGGGGCTCTTTCTTTATCCTTGATGATAAAGAAACAAACAATCAAGGCTTGCACCGTTTTTTATGTGATAATATTGTTTTTATAGGTATAAAAGATTGCTGCTCAATTCTTGTAAAAACCTACGGAAATCTGATAGCGGCAGCCTCTAGGCTCTTACCCTTCACTCATCCCAACACACCCGCTTGATTCTGCCTTGGCCTGTAGGAAATTGAAAAAACTGCAAAGATTCCCGTGCTTTTTCCTGCGAAAATCTGCTATGCCGGTAGCAAGGTGCATATAGCATGGCGCAGAGACAGGCATCGGTAAATTTTGTTGTTGGAATATGAGGGGAGGGGGTGGTTGAAATTAAAAGCCCCACCCCAACCCTCCCCGAAGGAGAGGGGGTTGCAAGGCGCAAAACCAATCCCTAGTTTAGGCGTTCGCTATCTCCCTTTTGCTCTAGTCTAACTCACTTTTCTCCTAATAATTCTTTTTTTTAATAAATTAGTCGTCTTTCCCGCGCAGGCGGGAATCTTAATGCATAAGCTAATTCTAAGAGCCCGGCTTTTCGTCAGGCCGCCATCGCTATTACATCCCACAGCCTAAGACCGGCACAGCCCTACACCAGAACAACCCTAAGTGGGCTTATTCTTAACCCTTTATTAACCTCATGTTAACCCGCCAGTCGAATGCGAGGCAAAGCTTTGGTAAGGCTGATGTACAGCAGAGCCCTACCTCAACTGAAGCAAATGTAAAGCTGCAGGCAGGGAAATACACAGCTGGCTGCACGCTAACCTGGCCGGAAGGTGGCCTAAACGCGGACTAAATGTGGCATGAAGTGGAATGTGGAATATTTTTTTGGACTTCTTAATCAGATTGATTAATCGGATTATCGTCCCTTTTTGCTTAATCCAATAAACAAAAATATGGCTATCCAGAACGGCGTTATCAAAATTTATGGGCAACCGGGCGATCTTGTCTTTTACAAGCGCGGAAATACGGCTGTGGTACGAAGAAAACCGGTTCAAAAAACAGCAAACGGAAGCGAGTAAGAAAAGCAGTCGCGATTTTGGCAGCGCCAGCAGAAATGCCGCTTACATCCGTAAAGCATTTGCCCCGATGGTGAAGCTTTATGCCTATGACGATCTCCTCAACCGCCTGAACAAGCGTTTCATCGAAATCTTTAAAACCATCCCGGCGGAACAGGCAGGTGTTAAAAGGCTGACAGACGGTAACCTGGCTTTGCTTAAGGGTTTCGAATTTAATAGTAGCAAGCCCCTGGAAAAATTATGGCTTAGCGAAACCGATTTGCGCATAGAAGCCGATGGATTAGTAAAACTTATTCTGCCTGAGGGCGAAATAAAAGCCGTCCTGAAATCGCATCCTAAGGCAACCGAAGCCCGCTTGCAGCTCATGGGCTTTCATTTCGACCTCGATGATACCCGCGGCTATGAAATTTTGGAAGTAAATGACCTGGTGATACCTTTAAGCAACAGCCATTTTCCGAAAACAGCCTTAGCGTTACACCTGGATCACAAAGGCGATAAAGCTTTAATCTTCGCCATGGGCATTTCCTTGTTTACGGGTACGGCCCGCTTTGGCGACCGGCGTTATTATGCCTGTAAAATTATTCACGCCCTGCATCTAAAGGATGGTGTAATCGTCGATTTTGTAGCGCAACCTAATTGGAAAATGAAGTAGTGGAGCAGGGGGGACAAGTTAAGCTGGGGGGTGGAGGAAGAGTGAGTTTGTTGTTATTTAGTTTGGGGTTTTAATAAATAGATTAGTTTATTTTGTATTGGGTAAGGCAGGGAAATCGCTTTTAACTTTTCTCTGATAATTTTTCCACTTTTTGCGCATGCCTAAGCATTATGTTTGCCACGGAAGCACGAAAAACACGAAAAAATTTAATCTCCTCCGTGATTTCTGTGTTTCCGTGGCTAATTAATTTTTGCAAATGTTTTAAAAGCAATTTCCCTGTAGGGTACGGGAAACCGTATAGTGTATCTAAAAAAATTATCAAATTTGACTCTTGTTTTATCGATGGTATACTTATCGTTTCTAGCGATCGCATTAAGATTGCTTCGTCGGCTGAAAAAGCCTTCTCGAAATGACGACCATTTATAGAAAACGAAACTGTTCGGCTTAGCCAAGATTAAAGGGCCTTAATTTTGGAAAAGCAAAATCTACCAAAAACGAACACATTAAAAACGTTTATGAAGAAAAAGAGTTGGACGAAAGTACTACCATGAAGATATTCGGAAATTCCGAATTTCAGCAAAAGGCATTTAATTACTACAATCTTGATGTGATTATCTCTGTAGGCTATCGTGTAAAAAGCTTGAAGGGTACCAAATTTAGGCGACGGGCAATCGCCAGCCTGAGAGCATATATTGTTAAAGGCTTTACCATGAACGATGAACTGCTGAAATAAGCAGGACGCAGAAAATCATTAGCGTTATTTCAATCGGGATAAATCCGTCATTTTGATCCATTAAGCTATCGGATGGAGCGTAGCGTAATGCCTGCCTGCGGAAGGCAGGGAGAAATCTCTAAACGGTGTTTAATCAACATCCGAAGTTAACAACATTATACCTGCAGTTGGTAGGTTTATGATTGCGGGTGCCAGCATGATGATCGCAGTTGACAGTTCTATCAGCGCAGTTAACAACATTATACTTGCAGTTGGTAGGTTTATGCTTGCCGGTGGCAGTATTGTTAGCGCAGTTAATAGTTTTGAACTTGCAGTTGATGGTTCTAAACTTTCAGTTAACAACATTATACTTGCAGTTGACAGGTTTATGTTTGCGGTTAGCAGTTCTATCAGCGCCATTAACAACATTAAACTTGCAGTTGGCAGGTTTATGTTTGCGGTTGATGGTTTTACCAACGCGGTTAACAACTTTATTAGATAGGTAGGTTACTTTTAATTTGCAGTTAACAGCTTTTTTTTGCTTTAAGAATATGGTAAATGCAATTGGCTGCTCTTGTTTGCAGTTAACTTTTGCAGGATGTGCTATAATAAAAACAGCAGCCGATTTTTATTTCTGCTGCTGTTTTAAAATGGATATAAGGTTGGGATGATTATTTTCATTAAAGGCTAAATTTTTGCCGATTTAAAGGGGATGCCCGAAATTTGCTTGTACTGCGGGGTACTTACGCCAAACAAAGATTTGCTGTAGTTCTTGGCATCTAAAGCGAGTGCCACTATACCGGTTTCTGCATCGTACAGGATTTTGTTGCGGTTAAGCCTCAAGGTACTCAACTCTGATGTTTTTGATACCACATCGCGGTTTTTTTGCAATAAATCGTTGTACAAAGTAGTAAGGGTGGCCTGCTGCAGCTCTACTTCGTTGGGCGCATAGGTGGGAATGGTGGCTAACAGTTTAATTTGTTTATCGAAGGTATCGAGTTGGCTATCGAAACTTTGTTGCGAGGCCGATACCTGGTTAACAATGGTGCCGCTTACTGCGAGTTTCTGTTTTTCTTCTTCGGTTAACTTTACCGATGCTCTTTGGCCCTGAATTTTGCGGTTGTGGGTAACGGCATTATCAATTACCTGCTGTGCAACATCGCTCGCTTTTATCGCATTTACTATCCGGGTGCTCAGCTTTTTTAAAGGCTGAAAAGCCAGATCGCGGATGGCAATGGCATTGCTGTTTTTTGCAGCTGCATCATGCACCTGCCCGTTAATTATTTTTGCTGCGGCAGCTTTTTCGGTTAAACTGCTTAACTGGATGTTTACATTTCTGGGATTGTAAGCGGCGCCATAGCCGGTTAAATAAGTTAGGAGGGTTTCGAAATTGGCTACGTTTTTGGCGTGGCCGGTGTCGTTGGTTGTAGACATAATGAGATGGTTAAAATTAAATAAATAAATAATTAGCATTAAGATAGTATTATTTTCTTTACAACTAAAAGGAGTGAAGAAATTTTTTTTTAATAGGTACGGGAAACCGTAGGGAATGTTGAATGGAATAGGAGAGGTTTGGCTAAATAAATTTAAAACCAAATCTTATGGCCAGTTACCGATTAAATTTGAACCAGCAAGCCAATGGCGATTACGAGGTTCACAAGGATGATTGCGATTATTATCCTTCACAAAATTACGATTATTTAGGGCTGTTTAGTTCTTGCACACCGGCGGTTGATGAGGCGAAGAGGAAGCACCCTTACAAGAAAATTAATGGTTGTGTGCATTGTTCTAAACCTTGCCATACTACCTAATCGGGATCTAATTTTAAAAGCACAGCAGCTGGACGGTTGTTGTGCTTTAGTTTATTTGAAAATAATAAATTGGAATCCTTAATATTTATTGCAACATTTGGTACATCTCAAAATTAAATTAACGCAGTAATGATATCTCATATTTCTCTGATTCTTTCCAAGAATCTGCAAACTCCTGTTTTGCTGTCTATTTTCAATTTGAGTAATAAAAATTTTTAGAAATAAATCACTCATTTAACCTTCATTCAATTTCAATGAAAAATAAGTTTATAGAAAATGAACTTTGGTATTTAAGTCTTGCCGGAGCCTTTCAGCGTAACAATGTTTACGCAGAAAATATTGATGATAATAATGGGAAGAAAAAAGAATCTTTCAAGAAAAAGCTTAAAGAACATGTTCTTAAGATAACAGATCGATATCATGTGTTTGTTTCAGATGAAAATCATGTAAGTAATATTTTAGAAATAATTGCTCTCAACGCAGATGACATACTTAAAGTGGGAAAGCTAACTTTTGGCACGGCACAAAAATTATTGAATCTGTATCTGAAATATATGTGGTGTACGGAGCGATTAGCACATATCCCGCCACATTGCCCGGTTGATAGTATAATTCTTGGGAATTCTAAGAATTATAAGTACGATAGTTGGACGAAATTGAAGTGTGAGACAAAGTACATGCTTTACATCAATGATTTAAGAGAGCTAGCGACTCAGGATAATCTACATTTAGCCGAATGGGAATTAGGTGTTTTTAACAGAAGGGCAGAAAAAAAACTTGTGTAATGGAAATAAATAATCACGAATTCCAAAATTTATTTGGACAAGTAAACGCCCTCATATCAAAATATAAGAAGGTTAACGATCTAACCGGTGAAAATTTTAATGTTTTTAAAATTCTAAAATTAGAATCATCTGAAGTGCGCATGCACTCAGCCTTTATTGCGGAGCTGTTAAATCCCAAAGGCAGTCACGGGCAGAAAGATGTGTTTTTGAAGCTGTTTATAAAATCATTCTGTTTTAAAGGCGCAGAGATTGATACCGCGAGCTGTACGGTGGAGATAGAGAAACATGTAGGTTTTATAAATGATGATAGGACCGATGGTGGTAGGATTGATATTTTTATTAGTGATAAACAAAACAATCATGTTATCATTGAAAATAAAATCTATGCAGGAGATCAATATAACCAACTCGTACGATACCATCAACATTCTGAACACGCAGATATCTTGTATCTCACTTTAGAGGGTGGTGAACCTAATAAAAATAGTTGCGGTATATTGAAGAATGAAGAACATTTTAAATGTATTTCTTATAAAAATAGTATTATTGAATGGCTAGAAGCCTGTCGTAAAGAATGTGCGGTGTTTCCAATTATCCGGGAATCCATAACCCAGTACATTAATCTAATAAAATACCTAACTAACCAAACGACCAACCATACCATGCAAGAGGAACTTTCAGAAATCATTAAAAATAATTTAGAAGCGTCTATTTCGATTGTTGCTAACATTGATAAGGCACTTGACAAAATTTCTATAGAATTTGGAAAGGATTTAGAGCAGGACTTCCAAAAGAGGAATTTGGATTGTTCTTATCAGATTAATTTTAACAAGCGTTACACTGGCATATGGTTCTCAAAGTCAGAGTGGAGGTATGTAAACATTGGTTTTCAATTTCAAAGTTATGATAAGGATATGATTTATGGTTTTTGTTGTAACGAAGACCCAAAAAGCCATCCAATTCCAGACGAACTGAGGAAAAAACTTAAAGCGCTACCATATAATAGCAAAAAGAATAATGATTGGTGGAGCTGGTTTAATGATGTTGAGCCGCCTTTTAAAAACTGGCACGATTACGAGACCTGGAAAAAAGTGATCGACGGGGAAATGAAGAATATGATTATTGATAAAACTGAATTCCTACTTAAGCTGGCTGAGGGAATAGAACTGTAGTTAAAAGTGCTATACTTTTAGAATTATCCCGTTTAAAGAATGTTAAACATATTTAAATGCTGCTTCCTTATTGAAGTTCGGTGAATAAATGCTTCTAATTTTAACCTAAAGCTTGTTGATTAAGATGCTAACTGAATTAGAAATTGTAAATTATTTAATTCAGAGCATTGCTATTCGAAATGCTCAGCTTGCTTTAGTTAAACAGCAAAATAATATTTAAAGATTTTCTCATCATTACGGGAACCCGTAATTTTTACTTGTCTCGGCCGGGTATCTTGGTGCCATGAAAAGATTTTATTTTATCCTGTTTTTATGCATGGGCTTCCTGGCCTGTAGCAAACAAAACGAAGTTGGCCCGGAGACAGATACTGAAACTTATACACCATGTGGTACGTATAAGTCTGGACAAAAATTATATCAAGGTTCTAAAGGAGGCTGCTTCTACTACAATAGTAATGGTAATAAAACATATGTTGAGAGGAGTGCCTGTAAGTGTTAATTTGATTAATGTTTGAGAAAACCATAATCTTGCTGCGATTGACTCACTGAATTTTGGCTCATCCAATTAACTATTTTCTTAATTTAATACTTTACGGTTTCCCGTAAAGTGTCTTATTTTCAGTAATTTAATTAATTTTTTAGCTTTTTAAAGTTATTAACACGGTGTCAATTTAGAGATTGATAGTTAAAATCGTTCTACATGAGTTTTTGACAATTTAATGTTTTTAACTTTAATAATAAATTTGGTTTTGTTGATAACTAGCTAAGAACTAGCAATTCAGTTTTATGTACCTTGGTAATATTAGTAATACACAATAATATTAATTTTGGAGTTATAAATATAAAAAGGCTCAGGAGACTTCGACATATCCTGAGCCAAATTAAATTTATTATTCGCAACTAGGGAAATTAGATACGAACATGAGATAGTCTCGTTATTCAGAACGGTACAAAAGTAAAACTATTATACTTTAGTACATTAAAGATTCATATTCTTTTTCTCCCATTGCCTTGGGGATGCCAGCCTTGCAAAACTTCTGGAAATAATTAAATGTGTCCAATTATTGGACATAGATTCCCTATTATTAAATTTTTTAGCATGGCTACAAATGGCAAATCAGGCGACAACCGCCGACATGGAACAGTGAGCGATCGCTCACAAACTTTTAACCCGACAACCGAACAATGGGCAAAACGGGATATCGAAACTGGTAGATTTATGGATGTGAAACAGGCTTTTAAGGGTATTAGGAGGGAGAAGAAATAATATGAACAGAGTTCTAAATTCAAAAGCACACCTGGAAAATCTGTTAACAGATGGTGTAAAGTATTATATAGGCTTTGGTGTAAAAAATTTAACTTCAGAAGGAGTTGGTTATCGGGATTTGACTGAATTAATTAAAGGGAATGTTTCTGACATCATTGTCATGGGGAGAAAAGGGCCGTTAAAGGAAAATGTTGATGGAAAGTGGGGAAGAAAACAACCACCTCGAAAAGTGGACAAGGAAGTACATATTGACTATGTTAATAAGCATGGTACAAGGGTTGAGTATGATAGGAATTATGAAGTATGGGAAAAGGAGATTCTTCACAAATATAGACTTAGCTTAAAAAGAGCAAGATCACCGCAAGATGAAACCATTCTTTATTTTCCAATATTTGAGTATAAAGACGAGGAGACACACTTTTCCTTAGCTAAAGCTGCAATGAATATTGCCATCTATCTAGGAGGCTATTTTCAAATATACAATAATATTTTTGAGCCGATTATACCAATTACAGCTACTCTAGGAAGAAAAATATTAGAAAAAGGAGCAGGGAATGTAGTTGATAAGTTGCAAGAAATCAAAGCAAATATTGATTCGAATGACGCTGAGGAAGGAAATACGGGTAATAGTTATCGATTTGCAGTTTTAAAAGAACACAGCATTACAGATGTATATAATGGGATTGGAGGCTTTAATGAATACTTCCAATTTGAATTTGCTAAAGATGATATTTTGATTTTGGAGAACTTGAGAGCAGGGAATGCCACGTTTATATTTAAACTCTCTGAATTTAATCCGCAAATAACTTTGGATAAGCAAAATGTTAGGAATGAAACAGGATTTTTAGAAAGAGTCGTTCATGTCAATCTTGAAAGCTGGCAAATGAAACTTCAAAAGTATTTAAAAAAAGCGCATTAGTGATATTCTTTAATGATTAATATAGATAAATCTAAATAACTAGGCATATTTATACTAATTATTTCAAAGTTTAGCCTATATCTATCTTTTATTAAATTTTGGAAGGATTACATTAAAGAATAATAACATGCAAATAAGTGAAATTTATAATCTGCAAAAAACGCAGGCACAGCTTGATTTTATTGATATAAACCCTGAAGTTGATATACCTTTATTTATTGATCCCTTCTTTCTAAGCAAAAGAAACGATAATTGGTCCATTGAAGCAACGTTAACTCTTAGAAGTTTTTTCCAAAAAGTTATAGATCTGATCAGAGCTGGAAACGAGGAAGACGCTAAGGCGATGTTTAGTCATTTACATGAACCCAATAGCACTTGCCTAGGTATGTCGGTGGGTAACCCACAAGGAAGGGGAGTGGGGAATGAGGATACTGATAAAATATATGAGAGTTTATTAAGAAGTCGAGCAATTCAAACAGGACTGATTCAGGATATTGAAGACAATATACTATTCGTAGACAATTTTGGTAAAGATAAGTTATCAGATATGGCTACGAATATTATTACTAGACACTTAATAAAATATACCAAAGATCAGTGTGAGTTACACAATATCGAGTTAACTAACAACATAGCTTCTGGATTTTTCTGGAGTCGACAAGAAAATGAGTGGCAGGCAGAGTACACGGAAATGCTTGTTATTGATGGTAGAAAGATTTTACTAGTGCCTAAAGGTATAGTATCCTATAGCAAGAGTTATTCACCAGATAGGTATTATAATCATTTTATTCTAGACTTTTTGCAAAATGAAAATTTAAGAATGAGAAGTGCTCTTGTTCAAAGAAGAAATAATGGAGCTAATTTTGTAACTAAAAAAAGCATTAAAGAGATAAATCCTCAATCAAAAGAATTTCTTCGAAGATTTACTTTAGAACACCCGCAAGTACTTGAACAGTTCAAAGAAGAAACAGATATAGAATCACTTACTAATTTGGAGATAACTGATATTGATATTCGTGCCGTAATAAGAAATCTAGTAGGAACCTTAACAGAACTAGATCCTGGTGCGGATACTGCATCTGAATATCATAACCTTATGATTGGTGTACTAGAAATTATTCTATATCCACATTTGATTAATCCTGTGAAAGAAAGAGAAATCCATAACGGTAGAAAGAGAGTTGACATTTCATTTGATAATGCATCCAAAACTGGTGTTTTTTATAGACTACAAGAATTCTATCAATTACCCTGTCCGTATATTTTCGTAGAATGTAAAAATTATAGTAGAGATATCGTGAATCCTGAATTGGATCAAATTGCTGGTAGATTTTCTTTTCAAAGAGGAAAGGTTGGCATCATTATCTGTAGGCAAATAGATAATCTTAATCTTTTCATAGAAAGATGCAGAGACACTTACCGTGACCAAAGAGGACTTATTATCCCACTAGTTGATGAAGATATAGTACAACTCCTTAATAACCATAACAATTGGAACTGGAGCTTTGCTGAAAGATTTTTTTCTGATAGAATAAGGGAAATAACGATTAATTAAGAATTTCTCTTTTAAAGGTGATTTCAAAATTGTTCAAACTAATTCTTAGAATATAACCGTTCCATCTCAAATATATTCTGATGCTGGTGATTAAATAAGGATAACTTATAGGCTTTTTATAGGTTAGTTAACAAAGGCACTGAATGTTAGGCTGAAATTTAAGTTATATAATTTAAATGCGGTTGTTTTACATTACATATAAGTCAAAGTTATTTCAGGAAGATTATTTTTGATATTAGATTAAAGATTACCTTCAATTAGTATTTTCATATTATGAAACAATATATCGCAAGACTTAAAATAATAGACAAACAGCTTAGTGAAGAGGGAGTTATTGATATTTTCTCTCAATAGAGACAAGCAACATTTTATTGAATTTATAGAAATATAATTTCGATAAAAAAGATTACATTACCTGAATAAAAGCAATTAATAATAACAAAATATTGGGGCGGGTAAAACGGTTGGAATGCTACGTTTGGCTACAATGCACCACGTCTAGGATTTACGCTAGCTGGAAATGGTAATACCGATTTCCAAATTATTTATTAGAAATAATGAGGATAACGTTAAGAACAGCCCTATAGCTGTTGACACCTTGGGATTAGTACGGAAGATTAATTTATTAAGCATTTTAATGATGTTTAGAGATATTGATACAAAAGTAATGATTCTTATACCTGAATAGAGTAGCGTCGCAATAGCTCATTAAGAGTGAAAGCTTCGAGGTTTGCGAAAACCTGAGCATGTATATTCCTAACCTGCTACGTAACTCGCCCCTTTTTTACATGGAAGAAATTGAGAAATGGTTTAAAGTAAAAAGGTATCCTCATATTGGGCTGCCTATAACGATCAGAGATTATGGTCGTGTAAGAGAGTATGTAAACAATTCATCTAAGATTGCAAAGCACAGTTTTCTTCCACTTATAAATAAATCAATATTAAAACGGAGATACAGAGCAAATAAAACGCTCAAAAAGTTAACCCCAACTCGCAAACGAGAGAGGATAAAAGATAAACCTAAAGTAAGAGATACTTATTTTGCATCTCATATTGATGCAATGATTTTTTCGAAATACAGTTATTTTTTAACTGATAAATACGAAAAATTTGTTGAGAAAATGCCTTTTAATGATTCCATTGTTGCTTACCGTCAAATAGCTATTGTGAAAGGAGCAAAAGGCAATAAATGTAATATAGACTTTGCTAAAACAGCTTTCGAGTTCATCAAATACAGTGATCAGGAAAATCTTACTGTAATTGTAGCAGATATAACCTCTTTTTTCGATAACCTTGACCACAAAATATTAAAAAAAAATTGGGCTCGGGTTTTAGATAATATTACACTTCCCCCTGATCATTACAATGTTTTCAAGGCTTTAATTAAAATTAAGTATGTAGTGGCGCAACAATTATTTGATTTTTATAATCAAACAATGATTGTAGAAAGAGGTGTGGTTAATTCGGATGTGAAAAAAGAATTCAAAAGAAAAAAAATAAATAATCTTAGGTTTGCTAAGGAAAAAAAAGCTGTTGCATATTGCGAAAAGGATGAGTTTCTAGCGAAAAATCTTAGCTTAATAATTTCAAAGAATAACAAAACCGGTATACCGCAAGGAAGTCCCATTAGTGCTACTTTAGCGAATATCTATATGTTAGATTTTGATTCTAGAGTATATCAAGAAATTAGTAATATCGGTGGATTTTATCAAAGATATAGTGACGATATTATAATTGTTTGTAAACAAGAAGATGAGAATGTTGCAATAAACTTGATCCGAGATGCAATAAAAAGTAATGAAGTTAAACTTATTGTTGAACCTGACAAAACCAAGGTATATCATTTTGAAAAAAGAGGTGGAGATTTTTTAGGATTCGCCATTAATGAAATAACGAAAAATCCAATATATGGCAAACATCTTGAATATTTGGGTTTTTCGTTCGATGGGAAGCGTGTGCTAATTAAAAGTGGTGGATTCGCCAAATTTTATCGCTCTATGAAAGGTTCTTTTAACAGAGCCGTTGATTATGCATTAAATAGCAAAAATCCCGACAAAAGTTTATTCATGGGGAAACTGTATAAACGTTTTACTTTTAAAGGTGCGAATCGAAAATTGATTTACCGTCCGTCAAAATTAGATCCAAAGGTATTTGAAGCTTCGAGAACATATTATTGGGGAAACTATCTAAGCTATGTTTATAAAGCTAATGAAACACTAAAAGCTTTGAATGGGAATGATGCTGTAAAAAAGCAGAGTCGCAAATTTTGGAATAAATTTAGTTCTTTATCAAAATTAGCGAAATCAAAATTATAGATTTATTCTCCTGAAATTCTATTTCGAATTATCTAATTTAGTCAAATTAACCAGCTTAGAAAAGCAAAAGCTCAATCGTCTCTTGTGGGGCTTTTTCCTTATTTATTCTTCAATATATCCACTGTCCCTATTGCACTTGCCAATAATCTTTCGTAAAAGTCTACAATTTTTTCGATCGCATCAAGTTGATAGTTTAGTTAGCTAGCAATTATGTAGAATGTCACTACTGTTGATATGAAATGTATTTTGATATAATATGAAATAGTGCTTCATCCCAATAGTTTATCGCTTCCGTAGTTACGCGCAACACCTTGCCTACTTTTTCTAAAGTGCTGTCTTCAATTTCTTCGTTCTGCTCTGATTTACTAATGGCCTGCTGGCTAATGCCGAGTGCGGGAATCAGGGTTTCTTGTTTTACTCCAGCCAACCTTCATGTAAAATCACTTTATCTGCTTCGATTTCATAAGGCAAAAAGTAATATCCTGTCTGTTTATCTACATGGTTATAAAATTTCGCTACAATAGCATCTGTTTTACCTTCAATTGAAGGCCTGGTGATTAAGGTATCATAAATAATAGCATAGGTTAAAAATTCCGCTTGGCCAAACAACCTCAATACATCATTTTCCAATTGTTTAATAAATTCGTTGCTTAATGGAAATTCATCACCAAAAAAAACGATATGCTGTAAAGGCTGATTATTTTTATTAAGATAAACTGCTATTGGGTAAAATTCAGACTGTTCCTGTAAAAGTTTTTTTCAATCGTAAAGCCATAGTTAAGCAGGTTAATGAGGTTTTTATCCATGGTGGTAATGTTGTTACTAAATGACGAATATAAGTCAAAGAATAAATAGGAAAACCGATTTTATATATATTTTTCATTCCACTTCCGACGAAGAATCGGTACGCTTAAGTTGAACTGACGGAACTAAAAGTGTTTTACTTCGCGTGCTTTGCATTTCTCCTTTGTGCCCTTTGCGTTAAACATGGCGTTAGACTTGTTTCACAAAGTTAAATTTGTAATATTTTTATGTGCCTGAAGGTTCTTTTAAAATAATTTTTACCTTGGTATACCTTAATCAGACCTTCTAAAACGTTTAACCATGAGCCATAAGCCTATTTATAAATTTGCATTTGCACTATTTGCCACATTTACGATTTGTTTTGAAACGATGGCGCAGCAGGCTAAATTGAATGTTGCCGTGGCCGGACTGAACCATGATCACATTTACCTGATTATGAACAGCTACCAGAAGGGAGAGGTGAACATCATCGGCATTGCAGAAAGTAATCCCGATTTAATACAGCGTTTTAAGAAGCGTTATCAACTGGCCGATAGCTTATTTTTCCATGACCTGCCTGCTTTATTGCAAAAACGTAAACCCGATGCCGTGCTGGCTTATAATGCCATAAGCGATCATCTGGCGGTGGTGGAGGCCGCTGCACCCCTGGGGATTTCTGTAATGGTTGAAAAGCCCCTGGCAACAACCGTTAAAGATGCAGAGAAAATGGTTCTGCTTGCTAAAAAGCACAACATCCATTTGCTTACCAATTATGAAACCACCTGGTATCCGAGTAACCAGGAAGCTTACCTGAATATTAAACAACAGAATTTAATAGGAGCGGTGCGGAAGATGATAGTACACGACGGTCACCAGGGTCCGAAGGAAATAGGCGTGAGCAAAGAGTTTCTGAGCTGGCTCACTGATCCCGCTAAAAATGGGGCAGGTGCACTAAACGATTTTGGCTGTTATGGTGCTAATTTAATGACCTGGCTGATGAATGGCAAAGCGCCAATAGCCGTGTCGGCCATTACCCATCAGATTAAACCCGACGTTTACCCCAAAGTGGATGATGATGCCACAATTTTGCTGGAGTATCCGGATGCAACAGGCATAATTGAAGCTTCCTGGAACTGGCCTTTCAGTATCAAGGATATGGAGGTATTCGGGAAAACAGGCTATATACAGGCGGTTAATGAACAGCAGTTGCGTTTAAAAGAAAATGGCAAAGCTGATTATAAAATCTATAAAGCAAAAGCACTTGCACCGGCTTATGCGAGTAGTCTGGGCTACCTCGCTGCGGTATTAAGAAATGAAATCAAGCCTGAAAATGATTTATCTTCTTTAGAGAATAATTTAATTGTGGTTAAGATTTTAGAAGCGGCTAAGGTTTCGGCGAAGACGGGGAAGAAAGTGATGATGAAGTAAGGATAACTATCGTCATCTCGACCGCTTGGAGAGATCTTTTTAAATGAGATTTATGGTCAAAGATTGCTCCATTCCGTTGTACTCCATCTGATAGCTGTCGGATCGAGATAGTAAGAATAACTTATTTTTTCTACTGCGCACAGTCTTGCCTCGGTTAGCCACCGAAGGGCTTTTACTTTTTCCTTGATGAAAAAGTAACAAAAAATCAAGGCTTGCATCTTTTCTTGTAAAAAGCTACGGAAATCTTGATAGCGGCAGCCTCTAGGCTCATACCTCTGCTCATCCCATCGCACCCGCTTGATTCTGCCTTGGATCGTGCGGTAATTTAAGGAACTGCAAAGATTTCCGTGCTTTTTCCTGCGAAAATCTGCTAGGCCGGTAGCAGGGTTCGTGCGGTAATTTAAGGAACTGCAAAGATTTCCGTGCTTTTTCCTGCGAAAATCTGCTAGGCCGGTAGCAGGGTGCAGATCGCATGGCGTAGAGACAGGCATCCTGTAGGTGTGTGCTTTAAAACTATCCAGAAATATGGGTTTAAGGCACTCGCTATAATACGGTCGTCATTCCCGCGCAGGCGGGAATCTTAAAGCGGTCGCTATTCTTGCGCTTCGCGCAGCCTTGCCTCGGTTAGCCACCAAAGGGGGTAGGAAAGGTTGTGCGCAAGTTTCAACAGCCTCTCCTTCCATCATTTCCTAGGCCGATTGCAGGGTGCAGATGGCATGGCGTAGAGACAGATATTCTGTAGGTGTGCGCATTTCAATTATGAGGGAATAAGGGTTAAAGGCACTCGCTATAATACGGTCGTCATTCCCGCGCAGGCGGGAACCTTAAAGCGGTCGCTATTCTTTCCCATTGCTCGGTCTTGTCTCGGCTCACCGCCGCCGAGGGGCTCTTTCTTTTGGCTTGGCCCAAAAGAAACAAAAATCCAAGGCTTGCATCGTTTTTTATGTGATAATATTATTTTTATAGGCATAAAAGATTGCTGCGCAATTCTTGTAAAAAGCTACGGAAATCTTGATAGCGGCAGCCTCTAGGCTCATACCTCTGCTCATCCCATCGCGCCCGCTTGATTCTGCCTTGGTTCGTGCGGTAATTTAAGGAACTGCAAAGATTTCCGTGCTTTTTCCTGCGAAAATCTGCTAGGCCGGTAGCAGGGTGTAAATCGCATGGCGTAGAGACAGATATCTGTAGGTGTGTGCTTTGAAACTATGAGCAAATAGGGGTTTAAGGCACTCGCTATAATACGGTCGTCATTCCCGCGCAGGCGGGAACCTTAAAGCGGTCGATATCTTAGCCCTCGCTCGGTCTTGTCTCGGTTAGCCACCGAAGGGCTTTTACTTTTTCCTTGATGAAAAAGTAACAAAAAATCAAGGCTTGCACCGTTTTTTATGTGATAATATTATTTTTATAGGCATAAAAGATTGCTGCGCAATTCTTGTAAAAAGCTACGGAAATCTCGATAGCGGCAGCCTCCAGGCTCTCATCCCTCGCTCATCCCATCTCACCCGCTTGATTCTGCCTTGGATCGTGCGGTAATTTAAGGAACTGCAAAGATTTCCGTGCTTTTTCCTGCGAAAATCTGCTAGGCCGGTAGCAGGGTCAAATTGAGTTAAACTCCCCTCCTTATTTAAAGGAGGGGTGGTTGTAAGACTAACTTATTTTTCTCCTGCGCTCGGTCTTGCCTCGGTTAGCCACCGAAGGGCTTTTACTTTTTCCTTGATGAAAAAGTAACAAAAAATCAAGGCTTGGAACTGATGTCGGCCAAGCTAGTCGAAACTTAATATGCAACAGCGGCTAGGAACGAAGAAAAATCGTTCTTGCCTCTGTTTTGCTCATTCGGATGGGGGAAAAGGTTGTGCACAAGTTTCAACAGCTTCTCCTTCCATCATTTCCTAGGCCGATTGCAGGGTGCAGATGGCATGGCGTAGAGACAGATATTCTGTAGGTGTGCGCATTTCAATTATGAGAGAATAAGGGTTAAAGGTACTCGCTATAATACGTTCGTCATTCCCGCGCAGGCGGGAACCTTAAAGCGGTCGCTATTTTTCCCATTGCTCTGTTCTTGTCTCGGTTAGCCACCAAAGGGGGTAGGGAAAGGTTGTGCACAAGTTTCAACAGCTTCTCCTTCCATCATTTCCTATCCGTTAGCGAGGTGCAGATGGCATGGCGAAGAGACAGGTCTTCTATAAACTTTGTTTTGGAATTCTGAGGGAAAACTCCCCTCCTTATTTCAAGGAGGGGTTGGGGGAGGTTATGAAAAGATTCTCTTTGATTTCTATTTCATTAGGGTAAAAAGTGCTGATAGCGGATAGGGGCTCTTTGCCTCTTTTTTTTACTTTGTGCCCTCTGTGGTTAATCGGAAATTAAATTTTAACAGCTATGATCACATTAATTCTGTGCCGCTCTGTGTTTTACTTTGTGTCCTCTGTGGTAAAATTGCCTTCTGTGGTTAATTCTTTAGTTTTCACCGATTTCAGAAACACAAAACCCACCACACCCGATAGAATCGAAGCCGTTAATATCGCAAACTTCGCTTCCGAAACATGCAACGCATCGCTGAAAGACAGTAATGCAATAAATATCGACATCGTAAAACCGATACCCGCTAACATGCCTAAACCCAATACATGTTTCCAGCCGGCGCCGGTCGGTAAATCGGCCCATTTAAGTTTTACAGCGAGCCAGCTGAAGCAGGTGACCCCGATTGTTTTTCCAACAAATAAGCCAGCAATGATTCCCAAACCGAGTGGCGAAACCAGTCCGCTTAGCATTTCCTTCTGGAAAGTGATGTTGGTGTTTGCCAAAGCGAAAACAGGCATAACGAGGTAATTTACAGGGACAGTCAAAGCATGTTCCAGTTTCTCCAAAGGAGACTCGACATCTGTGTCGTTAGTTGGGATGGTAAAGGCTAAAAGAACCCCCGCAATTGTGGCGTGAATACCGGAATGATGTATGAAATACCAGAGGAATATGCCGGGGATAAGATAAAAGACCAGGTGCTTCACACCGAAATAATTCATTAAACTGAGTAGTACTAAAACGCCTCCTGCCATGGCCAGGTATTCAAAATGAATTTGATTGGTGTAAAAGATGGCGATAACCAGTATGGCACCTAAGTCATCGACAATCGCTAAGGCCGCCAGAAATATTTTTAAACTTGTCGGTACACTGTTACCCAGCATTGCAATGATGGCTAGTGCAAAGGCAATGTCGGTTGCCATTGGAATGCCCCAGCCTCCGCCGGTTTCAGTCTCTTTATTAAAAACGGTATAAATGAGTGCCGGAACCAGCATACCGCCTAAGGCAGCAATCACCGGTAATGCAGCGCTTTTTACAGAAGAAAGTTCGCCTTCAACGAGTTCACGCTTGATTTCTAATCCGACCAATAAAAAGAAAATGGCCATCAGGGCATCGTTAATCCAGGCTAAAATGCTATAGTTGATTACCCCAAAGCCCAATTTGCTTGCTAAAAAAGCTTCGAAACTTTCTTTGGAAGCCGTATTGGCGATGAGTAATGAAATGGCGACGCAAATCAATAATAAGAAACCGCCCACTTGTCCGGATTTGAAGAAACGCTGAAATACTGCCAGATTGATCAATTTTGCCATAGGGGTAAAAATAAGGAATTAAGGGGAAAGGGGTGTGTTTTTTGAATGTTGATTTTGCTATTTTTTAAATTTTTTACCTATTGGTTTTATAGCTATGGGTGGGAGCTACCCTCCTTGAAGAGGGGCTGGAGGAGGTTTTGCCCTTCGCGAAGTCTTGTCTCGGTTAGCCGCCGACGGGCTCTTACTTTTGGCTTGGCCCAAAAGTAACAAAAGCCCAAGGCTTGCATCCTTCCTTGTAAAAACCTACGGAAATCTTTATAGCGGCAGCCTCCATGCTCTCATCCCTCGCTCATCCCATCGCACCCGCTTGATTCTGCCTTGGATCGTGCGGTAATTGAAGGGATAGCTAAGATTTCCGTGCTTTTTCCTGCGAAAATCTGCTATGCCGATTGCAGGGTGCAGATCGCATGGCGTAAAACAGGCATCCTGTAGGTGTGTGCTTTGAAACTATGAGGGAATAGGGGTTTAAGGCGCTCGCTATAATACGGTCGTCATTCCCGCGCAGGCGGGAACCTTAAAGCGGGCGCTATTTTTCCCCTTCTTTCAGTCTTGCCTCGGTTAGCCACCGAAGGGCTTTTACTTTTGGCTTGGCCCAAAAGTAACAAAAGTCCAAGGCTTGCACCGTTTTTTATGTGATAATATTATTTTTATAGGCATAAAAGATTGCTGCGCAATTCTTGTAAAAAGCTACGGAAATCTTTATAGCGGCAGCCTCTAGGCTCATACCTCTGCTCATCCCATCGCGCCCGCTTGATTCTGCCTTGGATCGTGCGGTAATTTAAGGAACTGCAAAGATTTCCGTGCTTTTTCCTGCGAAAATCTGCTAGGNGCTCATCCCATCGCGCCCGCTTGATTCTGCCTTGGATCGTGCGGTAATTTAAGGAACTGCAAAGATTTCCGTGCTTTTTCCTGCGAAAATCTGCTAGGCCGGGTAGCAGGGTGCAGATAACATGGCGTAAAACAGGCATCCTGTAGGTGTGTGCTTTGAAATTTTGAGGGGCTAAGGCGCGTCGTCATCTCGACCGCAGTGGAGAGATCTTTTAAATTTCACTTATTTTCGGAAAGCAATATTCTTTCCCATTGCTCGGTCTTGCCTCGGCTCACCGCCGCCGACGGGCTCTTACGCTTGGCCCAAAAGTAACAAAAGCCCAAGGCTTGCATCCTTTCTTGTAAAAAGCTACGGGAATCTTGATAGCGACAGCCTCTAGGCTCTCATCCTTTGCTCATCTTATCTCACCCGCTTGATTCTGCCTTGGATCCTGCGGTAATTAAGGACCTGCTAAGATTTCCGTGCTTTTTCCTGCGAAAATCTGCTATGCCGATTGCAGGGTGCAGATCGCATGGCGTAAAACAGGCATCCTGTAGGTGTGTGCTTTGAAACTATGAGGGAATAGGGGTTTAAGGCGCTCGCTATAATACGGTCTTCATTCCCGCGCAGGCGGGAACCTTAAAGCGGGCGCTATTCTTGCGCTTCGCGCAGTCTTGTCTCGGTTAGCCACCGAAGGGCTTTTACCTTTTTCTTGATAAAAAGGTAACCAAAAATCAAGGCTTGCATCCTTCCTTGTAAAAACCTACGGAAATCTTTATAGCGGCAGCCTCCATGCTCTCATCCCTCGCTCATCCCATCGCGCCCGCTTGATTCTGCCTTGGATCGTGCGGTAATTTAAGGAACTGCAAAGATTTCCGTGCTTTTTCCTGCGAAAATCTGCTAGGCCCCGCTTGATTCTGCCTTGGATCGTGCGGTAATTTAAGGAACTGCAAAGATTTCCGTGCTTTTTCCTGCGAAAATCTGCTAGGCCGGTAGCAGGGTGCAGATAACATGGCGTAGAGACAAGGATTTGTAAACTTTGTTTTGCAAAATCGAGTTAAACTCCCCTCCTTATTTTCAAGGAGGGGTTGGGGTGGTTGAATTAAAGCCCCACCCCAACCCTCCCCGAAGGAGAGGGGGTTAAGGTGCAGAAACTATCGAGTATCCTCAGGGCGGAGCGTTATTAGTAAAACTAATTTTTAACCATAAAAGATATTTAAGGACATTTTAAGCACTAAGCTTTCAGCACAAGTTCCGACGAAGGGGTCAGAAAGGGCGCGCTGACTCTTTTCGTGGTAATTGAAAGGAAGTACAAAAGCTTTAACGTTTTCTCCTTCCATCATTTCCTATGCCGATTGCAGGGGGTCTATAGCAAGGAGTAAAGACAGGCATCCGTAGGTATGTGCTTTGAAATTTTGAGGGGCTAAGGCGCGTCGTCATCTCGACCGCAGTGGAGCGATCTTTTAAATTTAACTTATTTTCGGAAAGCAATATTCATCCCCTGCGCTCAGTCTTGCCTCGGTTAGCCACCGAAGGGCTTTTACCTTTTTCTTGATAAAAAGGTAACCAAAACTCAAGGCTTGGATCTGATGTCGGATAAGCTAGTCGAAACTTTATTTGCAACAGCGGCTAGGAACGAAGAAAAATCGTCCTTGCCTCTGCTTTGGCTTTTTCCGGTGGAGGAAAGGTTGTGCATAAGTTTCAACGGCTTCTCCTTCCATCATTTCCTATGCCGATTGCAGGGTGCAGATAACATGGCGTAGAGACAAAGATTTGTAAATTTGTTTTGCAAAATCGAGTTAAACTCCCCTCCTTATTTTCTAGGAGGGGTGGGGGTGGTTGTAAGACTGACTTATTTTTCTCCTTCGCTCAGTCTTGTCTCGGCTCGCCGCCGACGGGCTCTTACTTTTGGCTTGGCCCAAAAGTAACAAAAGCCCAAGGCTTGCATCCTTCCTTGTAAAAAGCTACGAAAATCTTTATAGCGGCAGCCTCTAGGCTCATACCTCTGCTCATCCCATCGCGCCCGCTTGATTCTGCCTTGGATCCTGCGATAATTGAAGGACCTGCAAAGATTTCCGTGCTTTTTCCTGATACCTCTGCTCATCCCATCGCGCCCGCTTGATTCTGCCTTGGATCCTGCGATAATTGAAGGACCTGCAAAGATTTCCGTGCTTTTTCCTGCGAAAATCTGCTAGGCCGGGTAGCATGGTGCAGATAGCATGGCGTACAACAGGCATCCTGTCGGTGTGTGCTTTAAAACTATGAGGGAATAGGGGTTTAAGGCGCTCGCTATAATACGGTCTTCATTCCCGCGCAGGCGGGAACCTTAAAGCGGGCGCTATTTTTCCCCTTCTTTCAGTCTTGCCTCGGTTAGCCACCGAAGGGCTTTTACTTTTTCCTTGATGAAAAAGTAACAAAAAATCAAGGCTTGCATCCTTCCTTGTAAAAAGCTACGGAAATCTTGATAGCGGCAGCCTCTAGGCTCATACCTCTGCTCATCCCATCGCGCCCGCTTGATTCTGCCTTGGATCCTGCGATAATTGAAGGACCTGCAAAGATTTCCGTGCTTTTTCCTGATACCTCTGCTCATCCCATCGCGCCCGCTTGATTCTGCCTTGGATCCTGCGATAATTGAAGGACCTGCAAAGATTTCCGTGCTTTTTCCTGCGAAAATCTGCTATGCCGATTGCATGGTGCAGATAGCATGGCGTAGAGACAAGCATCCGCAGGTTTCTGCGCCTTGCAACCCCCTCTCCTTCGGGGAGGGTTGGGGTGGGGCTTCCTCCCCCTGCCACAACACACCCTTCGCTCCCCCCTCCAAAGGGGGAAATAGCGAGCGCCATAGACCTCCCCAGCCCTGCCTGAAGGAGAGGAGCGCCCACCCTTCGTCATAAAAACCCAAGGTAGAAAGTTCACAAAAAAGACAACATTATTGATTAGTGGAAAAATCTTTTAAATTTCAATTAGTGCCTTAAATATTTCTCCATTCCGCTGTGCTTCAGTCGAAATGATGACTAATTCTCCCTGAGAAAATCTGTTAGGCATTGTGAGACATTAAATTCTTCCCTGCCTTCTGTGTTTCCGTGGCAAATTTTTGATACAATAAACATTTCAATTAACGGCTTAAAATCTGCGAATCTGTGGAGATTTAATATAAATTAACCTACCAGGTTAAAATGGCCAATAGACCTATTAATACTTACAAAAATGCCTCAATATCGCCCTTACCCTCCCGGACAACTTCAAATTCTCCATTCGTGAAATCAATTACGGTTGAGGCTTCGTTACCACCATAGCCTCCATCAATTACCAGGTCAACCAGGTCATGGTATTTCTCGTGAATCAATTCCGGATCGGTAGAATATTCGATCAGTTCATCGTCGTCTTTTATGGAAGTAGATAATATCGGATTCCCCAGTTCTTTTACTATGCACCTTGCAATATTATTATCGGGAACACGGATACCGACCGTCTTTTTATTGGAACTCAGTAATTTCGGTACGTTGTTGTTGGCGTTAAATATAAAGGTGAATGGACCGGGTAAAGCTTTTTTCAAAACCCGGAATGTTGTATTGTCAATCGGCTTAATGAAGTCGGAAATGTGGCTCAAGTCGTGGCAAATAAATGAAAAATTTGCCTTTTCAGGCTTGATGCCGCGTATTCGGCATATTTTTTCAATTGCTTTCGGATTCGTAATATCACAGCCCAGGCCGTAAATCGTATCAGTAGGGTAGATGATTAAACCACCCTTTCGAAGCACTTCAACCACCTGGTCGATGGCTCTCTCGTTTGGGTTTTCCGGATAAATCTTAATAAGCATAGCGTAAAAATAACAATTTAATGGTGTCAGTTGTTTATTATTCCTAATCTTTGCGTTAACAAAACATACGCTAATCTGTAATTATGAGAAAAGCTTTCGTCGCTATAGCCGCATTTTTAGTTGCCTTAACCATTATGCTGGGTTTATACCATCCGTTTTTATGGTGGACATTCCTTTTCACCGGGCCCTTCGTTTTGCTTGGCATTTATGATCTATATCAACCCAAACACAGCATCGTTCGTAACTACCCCGTTTTTGGTCGTTTAAGGTATTTCATGGAAGAGCTTAGGCCCAAAGTGTACCAGTACTTCGTGGAAAGCGACACCAACGGAACGCCTTATAACCGCTTAAACCGTTCGTTAATTTATCAAAGGGCAAAGAAAGACAATGATACCATACCATTTGGAACGCAGTTAAACGTCTACGAAAATGGTTATGAATGGTTAAGCCATAGTATAGCGGCGATTTCTCACCACGAGTTGAATTCTGATCCCCGGGTATTGGTCGGCGGACCGGACTGTAAAAAACCATATTCGGCCAGCATTTATAACATTTCGGCCATGAGTTTTGGCTCTTTAAGTCAGAATGCAATTCTGGCCTTAAACGGCGGTGCCAAAATGGGCAATTTTGCGCATAATACGGGCGAAGGCGGAATTAGTGATTACCACCGTCAGCCGGGAGGCGATCTAATCTGGCAGATTGGGACAGGTTATTTTGGTTGCAGGAATGATGACGGAACGTTCAATTACGATGCTTATGCAGAACGGGCGAAAACCGATCAGGTGAAAATGATAGAGATTAAGTTGTCGCAAGGGGCGAAGCCTGGTCACGGTGGCATGTTACCCGCAAAAAAAGTGACTGCTGAAGTTGCCCGGATTCGTCTGGTGCCTGAGGGTAAAGATGTGCTTTCCCCACCGGCTCACTCTGCATTTAATACACCAATCGGTTTGTTGGAATTTGTTAAAAACCTGAGGGATTTATCCGAAGGAAAACCGGTTGGTTTTAAATTATGTATCGGTCGTAAGAGTGAGTTTTACGCCATTTGTAAGGCAATGATTGAAACTGGTATCTATCCTGATTTTATTACGGTTGATGGTGGCGAGGGTGGAACAGGTGCGGCCCCCCAGGAATTCTCGAACTCTGTTGGTATGCCTTTACGCGAGGGCGTCGCATTTGTTTACGACGTTTTAAATGGCTTTGATTTAAAGAAACACATTAAAATTATTGCTTCCGGTAAGGTGTCCACCGGCTTTGATTTAGTTAAAAATATTGCTTTAGGTGCGGATATGTGCAATGCAGCCCGCGGGATGATGTTTGCTTTGGGTTGTATCCAGGCATTAGAATGTAATAGCAATACCTGCCCAACTGGCGTGGCTACCCAAGACCAAAGCTTAATGAAAGGTCTGGTGGTTGAAGATAAAACGGTTCGCGTGAAGAACTTTCATAACCTGACGGTTGCCAGTGCAGTAGAACTGCTTGGTGCTGCGGGTTTGAGAGAGCCAAGTCAATTGAGCAGGGCTTACATCAACAGAAGGGTTAGCGCTAACGTGATGCAATCTTACCTGGAAACTTATCCTTACATCCCTGCCGGAAGTTTATTGCAAACGCCATATCCAACCAGGTTTGAATTGGGCATGGCGCTGAGCAGCTCGAAAAGTTTTGCGCCAACCGATTATAAAGTTTCTGCAGTGGATTATTCGCATGCCAATCCGTATAGCGATACCATGAAGGAGGAGGGGATGTAGGTATTAATTGTTTCGGTTGGTGAGACACCAACCGAAAGGTTAACTAATCAATTGTTGACTCCGGTCATCATTTCTAAAGCCTCGGTTCGTGTCCTCACGAAACGGAACTATACTATTGGTTCGTGAGGACACGAACCTTGGCTTGGGGAGGTTATGCGCCTTGCTCGGTCTTGCCTCGGCTCGCCGCCGCCGAGGGGGCTCTTTCTTTATCCTTGATGATAAAGAAACAAACAATCAAGGCTTGGACCTGATGTCGGATAAATTCGTCAAAGCTTTTTTGTTCGTCAGCACAAGTTCCGACGAAGGGTCGGAAAGGGCGTGCTGCCTCGGGATAGTGGTAGGTTGAAAGGATTGCAAAAGCTTTAACGATTTCTCCTTCCATCATCTCCTAGGCCAGTAGCAAGGAGCCTATAGCGGGGTGTAGAAAAAAGCATTCGTAAATGGGCGCTTTGAAACGATGAGGGAACTCCCCTCCTTATTTTCAAGGAGGGGTTGGGGGTGGTTTTAAGATTTTAATTATTCTTTCCCTTCGTTCAGTCTTGCCTCGGTTCGTGTCCCCAAGGCCTCGGTTCGTGTCGCCACGAAACGGAAATGCTGTTTTGGTTCGTGAGGACACGAACCATGGCCTTGTATAAAAAAAATCCGTTTGATTTAATTCAAACGGATTTTTATGCTTTGTGCTATTTTCGCTATAAGCTTTAGTCTTTCAGCTTTCAGCTTAGATTAAAACTCCGCATTTTTAGGGAACCGAGGGAAAGCAATTACGTCACGAATGTTGGTCATACCGGTAACAAATAGAACCAAACGTTCGAAACCTAAACCAAAACCTGCATGAGGTGCGGAACCAAAACGTCGGGTATCTAAATACCACCAGAGTTCATCCTGAGGGATATTCATGTCCTCCATACGTTTTGTTAAACGGTCTAAACGTTCCTCACGTTGTGAACCACCAATCATTTCACCGATGCCCGGGAATAAAATATCCATCGCTGCAACGGTTTGTCTGCCCTCTGCATCCGGTTCGTTCTGGCGCATGTAGAATGATTTAATATCTGCAGGGTAATCCGTTAAGATTACCGGTTTTTTAAAGTGTTTTTCCACTAAATAACGTTCGTGCTCACTTTGTAAATCTGCGCCCCATTCGTCAATTAAGTATTTAAACTGTTTTTTCTGATTGGGTTTAGAAGATTTTAAAATTCTAATCGCTTCCGTGTACGTTAAGCGCTCGAACTCATTTGCAAGGCAGAAATCCAGTTTCTCCAGTAAGCTAAATTCGCTGCGCTCGTTTTGAGGTTTTTGTTTATCCTCTTCAGCCAAACGGGTATTTAAGAATTCAAGTTCATCTTTGCAGTTGTCCAAAGCATATTTGATAACATACTTCATCATATCTTCTGCAAGCTGCATGTTATCTTCCAGATCTGCGAAAGCAACTTCTGGCTCAATCATCCAGAATTCGGCAAGGTGACGCGTTGTATTTGAGTTTTCCGCACGAAAGGTCGGGCCGAAGGTATAAATCTGTCCGAAAGCCATTGCGGCCAATTCGCCTTCCAGCTGACCTGAAACGGTTAGATTCGTTGCACGGGCAAAGAAATCCTGAGAAAAATCTACTTTGCCTTCTTCAGTACGCGGCGTGTTATCGAAATCCAAAGTCGTTACTTTAAACATCTCACCGGCGCCTTCGGCATCACTGGCCGTAATTACAGGCGTATGCATGTAAACAAAACCACGCTCATTGTAAAATTGGTGGATGGCGAAAGCTAAAGCATGACGAACCTTGAAAACCGCATTGAAGGTATTGGTGCGGAAACGCAGGTGTGCAATTTCACGCAGGAACTCTAAACTGTGTTTTTTAGGTTGTAATGGAAATTTTTCAGGGTCACTGTCACCTAAGATTTCTACTGATGTCGCTTTGATTTCAACGGATTGTCCTTTTCCCAGTGATTCGATTAATTGGCCTGTAGCAGAAATGGCTGCACCAGTTGTTATTCTTTTTAACAGCTCATCTGGTAAATTATTAAAATCGATAACCACCTGGATATTGCCCATGCAACTTCCATCATTTAAAGCGATAAACTGATTATTACGAAAAGTTCTAACCCATCCCATAACCGTTACTTCTGTGCCAAATGCAGTCGATTTTAATAAATCTTTAATTTGCTGTCTCTTAATCATATTCTTGTTTGTAAAAGGCGCAAATTTATGAAAAAAATTGAGGTTAAACTGGAGGAAATGGTTAAAATGTTTGAATTGGTTAATTGTTTAGATGGGTTAACTGTTGGAATTAGTTAATTGTTTAAATTGTTCGATTAGTTAAAATGTTTGAATTGGTTAATTGTTGGAATTGTTTAATTGTTTAAATTGTTCGATTAGTTAAAATGTTTGAATTGGTTAATTGTTGTATTGTTATATTGCTTGATGCCAATTTGCCGCATGGCTTATAATCGTGCCTATCTGCCAGATGATTTCAGAAAGTTTTATTAGTGAGTTTATCTTTAACTTACTAATCCTGATTTATTCTGTAAGACTTTAATCTTGGCTTCGAGCACACTAATCCTAAAATCCTATAATCCTGGTCTTAGGCACTTTCATCCTGCTTTATCCTAAAATCTTATAATCCTGATCATTGTTGTTGTTGAATGGCCTCCATATACTGCTGGTAACTGTTTTGCTTTTTCGCCGCTGTTACCGTTGCCGATGGTTTTGAATAATTTACCTCCTTCTGCTGAAAGTAATTTTCGTGCTCATTAAAATCTTCATCATTATAGCCTACGGAAACATTTACTTCCATAATGTGCTCAAAACCGCCCTTATAAACACCTTTAACGGGAGAGCAGTCGGTGAAATTTCTCCCGACAGCCAGCCGAACATGATTCTCATTGGCGATGCAGTTGTTGGTTGGGTCTAAACCAAGCCAGCCATATTCCGGCAGATAAGCTTCGGCCCAGGCATGTGTTGCGCCCTCACCACGCATGCCATCCCTGTTCGGACAAATATAACCGCTCACATAACGGGCGGGAATTCCTGTTAAGCGCAGCATGGCGGTTAAGACATGGGCAAAATCCTGACAAACACCTGCCTTTAGTTTCATTATTTCTTCGATGGTGGTATCCACTGCGGTGATGCCTTTGATGTATTCGAAATTATTAAATACTTGGGCGCAATATTTTATCGCGGTTTGATAAGGTGTATCTTCTTCAGTTTTAATTGATAAAGCTGTATCCTTTAATTGGTTTATGCCATCGAAACTTTCCTGGCGCAAATAATCAATATAAGGGACTTCATATTTAATTGCTTCCAGGCTATTCCATTGTTCACTGCTGAACATATCATCTTGCGGGAGCGGTTTCGGGAACGTTTCCACGCATACTTTCGAGAAGATTTTTAATTGATTGTGTGGCTCATTCTGCGTGAAGGTGCCAACTTCATTCCCGTAATAATCAATAAATATTTCAATCTCAGGGCTGCCTGATATGTTTAAATCGTGTTGTACCACTTTTTGGAAATCATCCTTTATGGGGAACAAAATGATCTGGTTTGCACTATCCCGAACAGGCAATTCATATTTGTAATTGGTAATGTGCTTAATTTTGAAGATTGGCATAAATGCTTTTCGTTTATTCTATTTGTATCTGGACTAATGGTGTTGATTAACGATTATGAGTTTGCAAAATAATATTCATTCAACGAGTTTCCAATTCCGAAAAGTTCGGCCCGTATCTGCGTTAAATAATCGTGTAATTGTGCTTCTCCCATCGTATTTACGGAACTGTAAGTTATCATGCTTCTTAGCCTGCCGATTTTAAAAGACAAATTATTGTAATGTTCAATGTTGTTTTCGCTTTTCAATCTACCGAAATACCTTTCAATATTATGCATTGAATAGAGTGCAGAACGTGGAAAGTCGTTGTTTAGCATAACCAGTTCTATGATGTTTTTAGCGTCAAAACCCTGGCGGTAGGTTTTTAAATACAGTTCATAACCACCTAATGATAAAAGTAAGTGTTTCCAATAGGCGATATCCGTCAGTAAATCCGGGTTGGTACTTATCGAACTGAATTTGATGTCTAAGATGTCTATTGATTGAATGCTGCGCTCCAGGTGTTTGCCGATTTTCATGAAGCTGCGGCTTTCGCCACGTTCCATTGTACTGTCTGCCGTGCCATGGTAAAGCATAACCTGTTTAATTAAGATGTCGAGTGCTGTAATCGGATCGTCTTTTTGCACATACCACAGTAGCTTTTCATCTTTTACAGTGTGGTAGTATTCATTCAAACACTGCCATAAGTCTTTCGGAATGTGTTCCTGAACGCTTCTGGCGTTCTCCCGGGCAAGTGTGATGATGTTTAAAATGGAATTCGGATTCTCCCGGTTTAATAACAGATACTCGATTACGGCGCGGCTGTCGTGCTGGATGTTCAGCAATTCGTTTTCATCATCAGAAGAAAAAATCCGGATAACCGGTTTCCAGGTAAATTCCTGAATCGTATCTTGTGATGAGGCGTAATTTATTTTTAGCATACGCAACATGCCGTCGCTGCGTTCTACATATCTGCTTAACCAATATAGACTTGAAGCTACTCTACTTAACATATTTGTATTTTAAGACGTTAAAACCCAGGTGTCTTTACTTCCGCCGCCTTGCGAACTGTTTACCACGAGCGAACCTTCTTTTAAGGCAACCCTTGTTAAGCCTCCGGGTACAATTGAAATTCCATCCGGACCGTTCAGTGCGAAGGGGCGCAAATCGATTCTTCTCGGTGAAAGTTTACCATTGATAAAGCATGGCGCCGAAGAGAGGCTGATGGTTGGCTGCGCGATAAAATTTCTTGGATCTTTTAAAATCTCCAGTTTATATTCTTCTATTTCCTTTTCTTCGGCCGCATGCCCCATGAGCATGCCATAGCCGCCGCTGCCATTGGTTTTTTTAATCACCATTTTATTGATGTTCTCGAAAACATGGTCAAGCTCATCGCGGTTACTTAACTGGTAAGTCGGTACATTTTTTAAGATCGGTTCTTCATTGAGGTAATATTTAATCATGTCAGGAACGTAGGTGTAAACGGCCTTATCATCAGCCACGCCATTTCCGACGGCATTTACAATGGCTACATTGCCCTTCCGATAGGCAGCCATTAAACCGGCAACACCCAGAACACTGTTCGGATTAAAAACGAGCGGATCCAGGTAATCGTCATCTACACGGCGATAAATGACATCGATTTGTTGTAGTCCGATAGTTGTTTTCATGAAGACTTTCTGGTTTTTAACCACCAGATCGCGGCCTTCAACCAATTCTACACCCATTAACCGCGCCAGCGTGGTGTGTTCATAGTAAGCCGAATTATACATTCCCGGACTTAACATCACAATGGTTGGGTTAGAAACAGCTCTAGGTGAAAGCGCCAATAAATTCCTATATAATATTGCGGGGTATTCTGTTACACTTCTTACGCCGCATTGCGGAATCAGGTCGGGAAATAGTCTTTTTGTAATCTCCCTGTTTTCGAGCATGTAACTTACGCCGGAAGGTGTACGCAGGTTGTCTTCCAGAACATAAAACGTGCCGTCGTGGTCGCGGATTAAATCGATGCCCGCAATGTGTATGTAGATATCGTGCAACACGGTTACATTATGCATCTCCCGAAGAAAATGCGGGCAGGAATATATAACATTGATAGGAACAATTTTATCTTTCAGGATGAACTGGTTGCTGTAAACATCTTTTAAGAATAGGTTTAAAGCTTTTAAACGTTGTTTAATTCCCTTCTCAATAAATGACCATTCAGTTGAAGTGATGATGCGGGGGATGATATCAAAAGGAAAAATCTTCTCGATGCCTTCGCCGCTATCGTAGACTGTAAAGGTGATGCCCTGGCTCATAAAGAGTTTTTTGGCAAGCTCTTCCTTTTTGTTGAGGTTGTCTAGCGACTCTTTTGAGAAGTTGTTGATGAAATTAGAATAATGATTTCGATAATTATCACCATTTAAAAACATTTCATCGTAAGTATTGGGATGATTTAAGTAATTTTTAATAAAATTTTCTACCATTTGACTTAAATATTTCCTTAATGTATGATTTTAGAAGTAAAATGTATCTGTTTTTATATAAAAAAATATTATTTAGTATATTTTTTATAGTTATGGTTCAATTTTCAAACTGATTTATAAGTGTTTATATGTTTTTTATTAAAAATATTTTAAATTTTAATATTATTTTGTTGTTGAATTCAATAATGTTCGTATATTTGTAATGCTCGTTAATTATTATTATATATTTGGTTTAAAAAGAGCGCTGGTAACGGCGCTTTTTTTATAAAATTTAAGAGGATATTCATAATCAACATAAACCAAACAACCTAAACTAAACTAAAAGCTTTCTTGTATTAAGGAAGCTTTTTTTGTTTAATTAGATTGTAATGTCCCGAAGCCTAGGCCCGTGTCTTTACGAACTTATTAAGTAACATAATTTCGATTCGTGAGGACACGAACCGAGACGTTAGGCAAATCGTCTTTTCGATCCGATAGCTATCGCTTGGAGCGTAGCGCAATTGAGAAATCTTTGAACTCGTTAACCTAATTTCAAAGATTTCTCCACTCCGGTCGAAATGACGACTTGTTTTTATCGTCATCTCGACTGTAGCGCAGCGGAATGGAGAGATCTTTATAATTGACGACTTAAAAGATTTCTCCACTGCGGTCGAAATGACGGCTGGAATCAGACATATCGTCATCTCGACTGTAGCGCAGCGGAATGGAGAGACCTTTATAATATACGACTTAAAAGATTCCTCCACTGCGGTCGATATGACGACTTGTTTTTATCGTCATCCCGACTGTAGCGCAGCGGAATGGAGAGATCTTTATAATTGACGACTTAAAAGATTTCTCCACTCCGGTTGAAATGACGACTGGAGTGAAGGAAATTACGAACCAAGGCATCGGAACGAAGTCAAAATTCCACAGCTTGCCTTTCTCGATCGTCGTCCTGTCGACTGGAGCGCAGCGAAACGCCTGTCCGCGGAAGGCAGGGAAAGATCTTCGATTTAGATTTTATTTCAAAGATTCCTCCACTGCGGTCGAAATGACGACTGGAATTTGAGTAAGCTTTAGTCATTATCCGGAAAAAACCTTTGAACAAAAAAAAGCTACCTTGGTTTTACCCGAGGTAGCTTTAAGTTTTCTTTTTAATTTATTACTCTTCAGAATAAGAAATTTTGTTAACGTGTTTATCGATTTCCCATCTGCCAGTGCCTTCTTCGCCTATTACCTCAAATAATTCTAAAGCACGTCTCGCTTTATATTCTTCTTCACGTTGCTCTTTAAGGAACCAGTTTAGAAATTCCATCGTTACGAAATCCTGTTCTTTCTGGCATCTTGCATATATGTTTTTAAAGCTTTGGGTGATTGCAATTTCAGCTTCCAAGGCATCTTCAAACACCTCTCTGAAGCCAGAGAAGTCTGCTTTAATACCCATAATTTCCGGAGATATTGCATTTCCGCCCATATCTAAAACGTATTTGAACAATTTTAACTGGTGCATTCTTTCTTCCTCAGATTGTTTTGTAAAGTAGTCTGCAGAAAAATCGTAGCCGTTTTGATTACACCACGATGCCATTGATAAATATAGTGAGGAAGAGTGAGCTTCTTTTTTAATTTGCTGATTTAAAAGTGTTTCAATATCCTGAGATATTAAACATTTGATACGCATTAGATCTTTCATGTTTCTGTGCTTTAATAACAATACAAATGTAAATCGAATTTGTTCATTAAAACAATTTAATTGCAATATGAAATTAGTCTAAATTGCTGATAAGTAAGTATTTATAATCAGTTTAAATAAGGTTTGGATAAGTGGGGAACGGGGAATAGGGAGAATGGAAATGGGAAATAGGGGGAATGGAAGTTGGGAAATAGGAAATAGGGGGAATGGAAGTTGGGAAATAGGAAATGGGAAATAGGGAAATGGAAGTTGGTAAATAGGAAACGGAAAATAGGGAATGGAAGTTGGTAAATAGGAAACGGGAAATGGGGAATGGGGAATAGGAAAATATACAATTAGCAACTAAACAATTATCAATGAATAATGAACAAATGATCAATTAACAATTAAGCAATTACCAATTACCAATGACCAATGACCAATGAACTAATGAACTAATGAACCAATGACCTAATAAACCAGTCTGTTCAGGCAGTCGTTAACCAGGTGGTTCAGTTTAAACATGGTGAAGGTACCTTGAAGGAGATCTTTTAAAGCTACTATTTCCAGAGCGCTTAAAAGATAGATGTGTTCGCAGCCGTTAAAGGTGACCAATTCGAAATCAGCTCGGTGTGTATTTAACAGCAAATCTTCGATATCGATATCTTCAACAACTTTCTTTAATTTTTGTAAAGAGATGCAATTGTAACGGGCAAACTTTCCACCGAAATCAACATAAAAGCAATTAAGCTTATCGGATTGATAAATAGAACCCTGGGTATTTGAGAATACGTTAATCAGTTCATTAATATCTACACATGCTTTTTCCATCCGCTACAAAAATTGGTATTATTTAGATTAAATACAAATAAAAATGCAATTAATTTTCGAATTGATGTTGAAATGATATTCAGGCGATTTGATAAGTCATGTGGAGGTACAAGCCGCCCATAAATTTCTTTTTGTTTTGAATTTCAAAGCCTTTGCTTTGGTAAAGTTTAAACGCCTTTTCATTTTCAACTTCAACAAGCAGGCCTACATTTTTATGTCCGGTTTTTTCAGCCCAGGCTATTCCGGCAGCAATTAATTGCTTTCCAATTCCTTTTCCCTGTGCTGAAGGAGCAACACTAATGGTATCGAAGTAAAATTCGCCTGCTTCGGTTTCTTCTTCAGGATTAAAATCTTTTACATCGCTATGCAAACTAATATATTCAGTAAATTTTTTTCTGAGTTCAGCAAGCTTGCCACCATCATAGGCATTAAGGGTGCCTAAAATCTGGTTGTTTTCTTCGAATACTAAAGTGTTTTCGTAGCTGTACTGGTTGTTCTGCTGACTGAAAAAATATTCAAACAACCCGAGTGTCTTTATTGCATCTGTTGTATTGCTGAATTTGTTAGCCAACTCACCCATGGCCTGGATAATTAAGGGTGCAACAGCTTCGGCATCTTCAGGTTTTGCTTTACGAATCATTTAAATTTCGCTCAAATTGAATGTTTCTGCAACCCGAATGCCTTTTTCGGTTCTTTGCAGCGTACAGCATTCGTTAATGGGATCGTGTTCTAAATATAAAATGTAATTGTTGTTTACGGCTTCTTCCAGAAAAGCCTGTTTTTCTGTCAACGTTTTTAATGGGAACATATCGTAAGCCATAACGTATGGCAGGGGCAAGTGCCCGACAGAAGGTAGCAAATCAGCCATGTAAACAATTGTTTTGCCCCTGTAGCTTATTTTTGGGAGCATCATGGCATCTGTATGTCCATAGGCAAAACTGATGTTAATTCCCTTTTGCCATTCAATACCTTCCTTTTCTTCTACGAACCTGAGCTGACCGCTTTCCATTATCGGAAGGATGTTTTCCTTTAAGAAAGAAGCTTTCTCTCTGGCGTTCGGTTCTACAGCCCATTGCCAGTGTTTTTCATTGCTCCAGTAAGTTGCATTTTTGAAAGCAGGCAGCAGCGTTTCATTATCCCTTACCACTGCACCACCCACGTGGTCGAAATGTAGGTGTGTAAGGAACACGTCCGTTACTTCATCCATAGAAAAACCCAGCGTAGCCAGCGATTTCTCCATACTATCGTCTCCGTGCAAATAATAGTGACTGAAAAATTTCTCATCCTGCTTGTTTCCGATTCCCGTATCTACTAAAGTAAGTTTGTCACCATCTTCAATTAAAAGGCAGCGCATAGCCCAGGTGCAAAGGTTATTTGAATCAGCGGGATTTGTTTTTTGCCAGATGGCTTTAGGTACAACGCCGAACATCGCACCACCATCGAGTTTAAATAAGCCTGTGTTTATGGTATGGAGTTTCATTTTTTAGTATCTAGTATTTAGTATAAAGTATCAAGTATAAAGTAGCAAGAATTAAGTGTCGGGATTGAATTGGTTAAAAATAAGAAAACCCTTTAGAACTAACTAAAGGGTTTCTACAATGATATTTAAGTTTCAGAATTAATTCTAATGCTTTCAGCTTTAGTCTTTTACCTTGAAACCTTATAAGTGTATCACTTCCCCGTAAGCATCAGCGGCAGCCTCCATTATGGCTTCGCTCATGGTTGGGTGTGGATGTACTGATTTAATCATTTCATGACCTGTTGTTTCCAGTTTACGGGCAACAACGATTTCAGCAATCATTTCCGTAACATTAGTGCCAATCATGTGAGCGCCTAACAATTCGCCGTATTTTGCATCGAAAATTAATTTTACGAAGCCATCTTTTGCACCGGCAGCACTTGCTTTACCTGAAGCAGAGAATGGGAATTTACCAATTTTCAATTCGTAACCTGCTGCTTTTGCTGCTTTTTCGGTGTAACCTACAGATGCAATTTCAGGTGTGCAATAGGTACATCCGGGAATGTTGTTATAATCTAAAGGCTCAACATGTTGACCTGCAATTTTCTCCACGCAGATGATACCTTCCGCAGAAGCAACATGTGCTAAAGCTTGTCCGCCAACAACATCGCCAATTGCATAATAACCTTTTACTGATGTATTATAAAACTCGTCAGTAACAATTTTTCCTTTTTCGGTTTTAATGCCGGTTTCTTCAAGGCCGATATTCTCAATATTTGCAACAATACCTGCAGCCGAAAGAACGATATCTGCTTCGATGGTTTGCATGCCTGAAGCTGTTTTAACCGAAACTTTACAACCCGCACCACTGGTGTCGACCGACTCAACCGAAGCCGAAGTCATAACATCGATGCCAACTTTCTTTAAGCTTCTTAGCAATTGTTTAGATACGTCTTCATCTTCAACAGGAACCACGTTTTCCATAAATTCTACGATGGTTACCTTAGTACCCATGGTGGCGTAGAAATAAGCAAATTCAACACCAATGGCGCCAGAGCCTACAACAACCATACTTTTTGGTCGTTCAGGAAGTACCATTGCCTGACGATAGCCGATTATTTTTTTACCATCCTGTTTTAAATTAGGCAATTCTCTTGAGCGTGCACCTGTAGCAATGATGATGTTTTTGGCGGTAAGTTCTTTTTGCGAACCATCAGCGCCTTTAACGTCTAGCTTGTTGCCTGGCTTAATCTTACCAGTACCCATCACGACATCAATTTTATTTTTCTTCATTAAAAATTGAACGCCTTTACTCATTCCATCGGCAACACCACGGCTGCGTTTAACAACAGCAGCAAAATCAGCCGTTGCGCCAGAAGTTGTAATGCCATAATCAGCCGCATGGTTAATGTATTCAAAAACCTGGGCGCTTTTTAAAAGTGCTTTTGTTGGAATACAACCCCAGTTCAAACAAATACCACCTAATGATTCACGCTCAACAATTGCAACTTTCATTCCCAATTGTGAAGCTCTGATTGCAGCTACATAACCACCGGGGCCGCTGCCTAAAACAATAACATCGTAATTCATCTGTTTTTTCTTTTTATTTTTTATCTCTAAGAAGGGGCTAATTAATTCAATACATTAATTATAATAGTTCCTATCTGTTTAAAGAGATTTAGTACTTAAAGTTTTATTATGCAACCTTCTGAGGAAGGAGTCTCTGACGGGCAGATTAATCTCGTGCTTATAATTACTAACCACATTGCAGAATTCAAAGGATCTTCATCCTCAACAATCGTTCAAAACTAAAAAAAAAATGTTAATTGACTAGGTGAATATTGAGATAGGAGGTAAAATTTACAATGGGTGAATATTGGGCTAGTAAATTCACTGAGGTGAATCAATATTATTGTGTCTAATTTTCTTAGGGATTATTGAAAAACTTGTGATGACTGTCAATCTATAGTGGATTTTTTTATAAAAGGCTTAATGTGGGTAGTTATTATTAGCGAAATGCCAATATCCAAACAAGTTTATTGTCTAAATTGTAATTAACTTCTTATTTCTTTATTAAAAATTTAGGATTACTGTCAAAGTATTGATAAAGTGAAAGTTATAAAGGTTGCTATATGTGTTAAATGTTGAAAAGTTTTGACGGACTTAATAATTATTTAACATTGAATGTTAAAATGTGTTAAATTTTATTGGGTACATTTGCGGCATTATTCTCTAATTAGATTATTATTCACAACAGAACATTTAAAAAACAAAGTATGAAGAAATCTTTACTATTAAGATTAGTACTGGTTATTGTTGCGTTTGTAGGCATTACTATCGGTGCAAATGCACAGGTGACTACATCATCAATGACAGGAACAATTAAGGATGACAAAGGCACCTTGCCTGGTGCTAGCATTAAAGCAACGCATACGCCCACAGGTACTGTTTACACGGTATCTACAAATAACGACGGGCGTTTTACCATTGGTGGTATGCGTGTTGGCGGTCCTTATACGATTGAAATTAGTTTCGTAGGTTATAAGCCTGCAACATTAACTGAAGTTTACCTGAAATTAGGCGAACCTTTCGTTGCAAATACGACACTGGTTGATAATGCCTCAACTTTATCAGAGGTTAGAATTGTTGGTCAGGGTACGAATTCAATTTTGAATTCAAATAAGAATGGTACTTCGACAGTAATCAGCAAAGCGCAGATTCAAAGTTTGCCAACCATTACCCGTAGTGTGAATGATTTAACCCGTTTAACGCCTCAGGCTAATGGTACTGCTATTGGTGGTGGTAATTACCGTTCAAATAACTTCACTGTAGATGGTGCCAATTTTAACAACCAGTTTGGTATTGGTCAAAATATTCCGGCAGGTGGTTCTCCAATTTCAATTGATGCATTAGAACAAATCTCAATCAATGTAACACCATATGACGTTCGTCAAACTGGATTTACAGGCGGTTCGGTTTCTGCTGTAACCCGTTCCGGTACAAATAGTTTCCAGGGAAGTGCTTTTTATACCATGCGTGGTGAAGAAAATCAAGGAAAGAGAATAGGTGAGACCTACAGAATTCCTGATGCAGCCGTTCAAAAACTTGATGAGAAAAACTACGGTTTCAGTTTAGGTGGCCCAATTATTAAGGATAAATTATTCTTCTTTGTTAACTACGAGAAAAAACACACCATTCAACCTGGAACAACAAGGATAGCTTCTACTCCTGGATTACCTTATGGTGCACCCGGCAGTCCTAACACAGTTGTTCAGGCTTCAGCATCTTTCTTAAACGAGGTATCATCTTATTTATTGAACACTTATGGTTATCAAACCGGTCCTTATCAGGGGTATTCAAATGTGAGTGACAACGAAAAAATGTTTGCTCGTTTGGATTGGAATATTTCCAAAGATCACCGTTTCAGTGTTCGTTATAATCAGGTAGAGAGTCAAACGCCTTCATCTGCAAGTACTTCCGTTACCAACTCTGGTGTTACTGGTGTTTTAGCCTATAACAATGCAAGATCGGGCACAGCCAATAATGCTGGTTTACCGTTCTTTAATTCAAACTATTACCAGGCAGCGAATTTATACTCAGCAGTAGCCGAGTTAAACTCAAGCTTCGGTAGTAAGCTTACTAACGTGGCTCGCGTTACTTACTCACACCAGAATGATCCGAGAAACTCAGATAGTGCTCCTTTTCCTTTAGTCGATATATTAGATGGCACGCAGACTGCAACTTCTGCAAATGCTGGTAATGTATTAACTACATTTGGTTATGAGCCCTTTACTTTTGGAAACTTAAGAGATGTTAAAGGTTATACCTATAGTGACGATTTAAGTTTGGCACTAGGCAAGCATAACATTACCTTAGGATTACAGGCCGAATTCAGTACCACTACAAATGGTTTTCAGCGTTTTGGAACCGGTTTTTATTCCTTCAAATCATGGGATGACTTTAAAAACGGCGCTAAACCCTTACAATATTCAGTAACCTATCCACTAACAGCTGATGGTTCACAAGCATTCCCAAGCTTTAAGTTTGCTCAATATTCAGCATATTTACAGGATGAGTTTACTGTAACTGATCGTTTAAAATTAACCGCAGGTATTCGTTTCGAACAAGCAACCTATCCGAACTCTCCTGGAATTATAACACATCCGCTAGTAGCTGCTCAGACTTTCGCTAATGGAAGAAAAGTTGATACAGGTGTTTTACCGGAGAACAGAATTTCATATTCTCCACGCTTTGGTTTTAACTGGGATGTAAATGGAGATCGTTCACTTCAAGTTCGCGGAGGTTCAGGTATTTTTACCGGCCGTGTTCCATTTGTATGGATTGTTTCTCAATCTAGTGATGCAGGTTTACTACAATATTTACAAACTTATTCAAGTTTAAACGGCGGTGCTGTTCCTTCATTTAATCCGAGTATTGCACCTAACTTGCTTACGGCTACTAAGCCCGCTGCTGGTACAAGTATTCCGGGTACAATTAGTGTAATGTCTCCCGACTTGAAATTCCCTCAAACCTGGAAATCAAGTTTAGCTTTCGATGTTAAGTTACCTTTAGGAATTGTTGCCACTATTGAAGGTATTTATGGTAAGGATTTAAATGTTGCAGTAGCTAAAAACATTAACTTAGTAAACCCTACGAATGTTACTATTGCCGGCTTCCCTGATAACAGACCATTATATCCAAACTCAATTGCCGGAAGACAAGAAGTAGATATTAATAGTGCTGGTATTCCAGCAACTAACGGTACTTCTGCCTTAAACGTTACTGAAATGACTAACGCAAAAGGTGGTTACAACTGGCAAATTACTGGCCAATTGACGAAGCAGTTCAGCAATGGTATTTCAGCAATGCTAGCTTATACACGTTCAGACCAACGTAATTATGGTGATGGCGCAGGTGATCAGTTGGGTAACTTATGGTCGATTCCAGCTACCTCTACTAATCCAAACGTTCCAACTTTAAGTTATTCTCAAAACTTGAATCCAGATCGCATCATCGCTAACATTTCATATAGAAAAGAATATTTGAAAAACCTTGCTACGTCAATCTCATTGTTTTATGAGGGTTCTCAGCAAGGAAGATACTCTTATGTTTATGGTGCCGATTACAACAGGGATGGTGTTAACGGAAATGATTTAATTTACATTCCTCGTAATACTTCAGAAATGAATTTCGTTGCAATTCCTGCAAACCAGGTAAGTACAGCCACTGTTACAAGAGCCTATCCAAGATCTTATACAGCTGCTGAGCAGACTGAGATATTTGAAGCCTATATTGCTCAAGATCCTTACTTAAGTCAACATAGAGGTGAATACGCGAAACGTAACGCAGCAACGTCGCCTTGGAGAAACCAATTCGATTTAAGAATTACTCAACAAGTATTCAGAAACTTAGGTAAGTCAAAAAACAGTTTTGAATTTACTGCCGACATTTTTAACGTAGGTAACTTATTAAACCGTAAATGGGGTAATGTTAACTTCGTAAATAACACATCAATTTTGGTTCCTCAAAATGCTGCGTTAGTTAATGAAACTACGAAACCTACATTCATTCTTGGGGCGGCTCAGGGTGATATCGTAAGAAATACCTTCGGTACGTCTCAAACAATATCTTCTACTTACTACATGCAATTTGGTGTACGCTATATCTTTAACTAGTATATAACTACAACTATAACAGAAAGTCCCGATGTAAATCGGGACTTTTTTTGTGTTTAATTTTTTCAAAACATTTTTTATCCTGAACGATTATATAATTAGTCTATCTATTAGAAACTTATTATATATTCTATGAGCAGTTCAAAGCAAACTCATGAACATGCAACTATAAAAGCATGGGCAGAAAAACACGGCGGTGTACCTGCATTGGTTGAGGATACCGAAAACGGAAAAAAAGGCGGCGGAATTTTAAGAATTCATTTCCCTGAACATAGCGACAGCAAGTCTGACTTAAAAGAAACAGACTGGGACAATTTTTTTAAGGTGTTTGACGACAATAAGCTGGATTTCCTATATCAGGACAAAAAGGCCGACGGGGAAGAAAGCACCTTTCATAAATTTATAGAAAGGGAATAAATGATAAATGCCGATCTACTCAGTAGCACACTACAGTATTTATCAAGCCTCAGATTCGCACATTATTCATTTAAATCTGCGAATCTAAGGCTTTAAATATTATAATATTCTGCTTTAATTATAAACGAAAGTTCCTTTTTCACTTTCAATTGTTACCTGTTTCTGAGCACCTTTTTCTACATGGCCGATGATCTGCGCATCGATGTTGAAACTTTTCGAAATTTCAATGATGCTTTGCGCGATTTCTTCAGGCACGTAAAGTTCCATCCTATGGCCCATATTGAAAACCTTGTACATTTCTTTCCAGTCCGTTCCTGATTCTTCCTGTATCAGTTTAAACAGAGGAGGGATTGGAAAAAGGTTATCTTTAATTACATGGATGTCGTCATTAACGAAATGCAATACCTTTGTTTGTGCGCCACCACTGCAATGCACAATACCATCAATCTGGCTGCGGTGGTTTTCCAGTATTTTCTTTATCACCGGTGCGTAGGTGCGCGTAGGCGATAAGACCAGTTTGCCGGCAGTCATTTTTCCGAAGCCATCGATGTCGATTTCATCTGTCAGGTTTTTATTGCCCGAGAATACCAAATCAAAAGGAACTGCCGGATCGAATCCTTCGGGATAAGCATTGGCTACTGTTTTATTAAAAACATCATGACGGGCAGAGGTAAGTCCATTGGAACCCATCCCTCCATTGTACTCTGTTTCGTAAGTTGCTTGCCCGTAAGAAGCCAGACCAACCACAACGTTACCTGGTTTAATGTTATCATTACTGATGATGTCTGAACGTTTTAATCGGCAGGTAACGGTAGAATCGACTATAACGGTTCTCACCAGGTCGCCAACATCTGCAGTTTCACCTCCTGTAGAGTAGATGGAAATGCCTTGTTCGCGTAAATCGGCTAAAATTTCTTCCGTGCCGTTGATAACAGCGGCGATGACTTCACCCGGAATTAAATTTTTATTGCGGCCTATGGTGGAGGATAAAAGAATATTATCTGTTGCGCCGACACAGATTAAATCATCGATATTCATGATAATCGCGTCCTGAGCAATGCCTTTCCAAACAGACATGTCGCCGGTTTCTTTCCAGTAAACATAAGCTAATGATGATTTGGTACCAGCACCATCGGCGTGCATAATGTTGCAATAGCTTTCATCGCCGCCTAATACGTCGGGTATGATTTTACAGAATGCTTTAGGGAAAATTCCTTTGTCGATGTTTTTGATGGCGTTGTGCACATCTTCTTTTGAGGCCGAAACGCCGCGTTGATTGTACCTGTTATCACTCATGTTGGCGCAAAGATAACGGAAAATTCCGGAGTCCGAAGACCGATTAAGATGTTTTTGCGGGATGAAAGACAAAGGAACAATGAGCAAAGAATAATATCTTAAAATCCTTAAATGCCGAAAACCCTGTTCATTTTACCACCTAAGAAACCTAAGAACATATCTGGATGAATGTTGAACAGACTGTTTACCATTAAGGAGTTAAGAAAAATAAGGCTTATGGTGCATCTTAAAATCCTGAAAATCCTGTTCATTTTACCACCTTAGAAACCTTAGAACAGCTCAGGATAAATGTTGAACAAACTGTTTACCATTGAGGAATTAAGAAAAATAAGGTTATGGTGCATCTTAAAATCCTTAAATTCATGTTCATTTTACCACCTTAGAAACCTTAGGACAGCTCATGATAAATATTGAAAAACAATTTACTATTAAGGAATAAGAACAGATAAGTAGTGAATCTTAAATCCTTAAATCCTGAAAATCATGATCTTTTCACCACCTTAGGAACCTGAGCATACCTGAGGATAAATATTGGATAAATAGTTTACCATTAAGGAATTAACCATTAAGGAATTAAGAACAGATAAGTAGTGAATCTTAAAATCCTTAAATCCTGAAAATCCTGATCTTTTCACCACCTTAGGAACCTGAGCATAYCTGAGGATAAATATTGGATAAATAGTTTACCATTAAGGAATTAAGAACAGATAAGTAGTRAATCTTAAAATCCTTAAACCTGAAAATCAGAATCTTTTCACCACCTTAAGAACCTTAGAACAGCTCAGGATAAATATTGAAAAACAATTTACCATTAAGGAATTAAGAACAGAATAAGTAGTGAATCTTAAAATCCTTAAACCTGAAAATCATGATCTTTTTCACCACCTTAGGAACCTAAGCATACCTGAGGATAAATATTGGATAAATAATTTACCATTAAGAAGTTAAGAACATATAGAGCAATGCGCATCTTAAAACGCTTAATTTTAATAAATGATCTTGAAATTTTCATTTGTTGAATGGATAATACAACCAGATATTTTATACTTGGATTATAAGTAATCGCAAGGTAACAGAGCATCTTAAAATCCTTAAATCCTGAAAATCATGATCAAGAAAGGCGTAGAGTTTACCCTACGCCTTAAATTTTTTAGCTTATGCCTTTGATTTTATTTCATGAATAATAATTCTCTGAATTTAGGTAAAGGCCAAACACTGTCATCAACTATCTGCTCCAGTTTGTCTGCATGGTAACGGATGGTATCAAAGTAAGATTTAACTTTCTCATCATAAGCAATTGCTTTCTCACGCGTATCTTCGATTTTGTTGGTTACTTTACGTTCTTCCAACATCGCATCAATATTGGTTTTAACGATATCTAAATGTTCAGACAATTTTTTAACGATATCAATAGAAACTTTACTGTCTACACCAATTTCTTTTAATCCTTTAACATTTGCGATTAATGAGTTTTGATAAGCAATTGCTGCAGGTATAATTGCTGTATTTGCAACTTCACCCATTACACGTGCTTCAATCTGAAGTTTTTTATAGAAATTTTCCAACATGATTTCATGACGGGCATGTATTTCACGTTTGCTGTAAATACCGGTGGTATTAAATAAATCAGCTGATTTTTCAGTTAAATAAGCATCTAAAGCTTTAGGCGTAGTTTTGATGTTTGATAAACCGCGTGCTGCAGCTTCATCTTCCCACTCCTGGCTATAACCATTACCTTCAAAACGAATAGATTTCGATTCTTTAATGTATTTCTTGATTACAGTTAACAGGGCGATGTCTTTTTTATCACCTTTCTTAATTAATTTGTCTACTTCATTTTTAAATTTAACCAGCTGCTCTGCCATGATTGCATTCAGGATGGTCATTGGTGCTGAAGAGTTAGCAGAAGAACCAACTGCCCTCAACTCGAATTTGTTACCTGTGAATGCGAAAGGCGATGTACGGTTACGGTCGGTGTTATCCAATAAGATTTGAGGGATTTTAGGTATGCCCAACCAAAGTGCATTATCTTCTTTAATTTTTTTGCTGATGCGGGAGTGCTCAATCTCATCCAGCACGTCGTTTAATTGAGAGCCTAAGAAGATGGAGATAATTGCCGGCGGCGCTTCATTAGCACCTAAACGGTGGTCGTTGCTTACCGATGCAATACTTGCACGTAATAAATCAGCATGCTCGCTAACTGCTTTAATTGTATTTACAAAGAAAGTGAGGAACATTAAGTTGTTTTTAGGCGTTTTACCCGGTGCCAATAAGTTTTTACCGGTATCTGTAATTAGCGACCAGTTATTGTGCTTACCTGATCCGTTAATGCCGGCATATGGTTTTTCGTGCAATAACACACGGAAATGGTGACGTCTTGCAACTTTCTCCATCAGGTCCATCAATAATTGATTGTGATCAATGGCCAGGTTGATTTCTTCGTAAATAGGCGCGCACTCAAACTGCGAAGGGGCAACCTCGTTGTGGCGGGTTTTTAAAGGAATACCTAATTTCAGAGCCTCATTTTCGAAGTCTACCATATAGGTGAAAACACGCTCAGGGATAGAACCGAAATAATGGTCTTCCAATTGCTGGCCTTTAGCAGACATGTGTCCGAATAAAGTACGGCCGGTTAACAATAAATCCGGACGGGCATTAAATAAGGACTCATCAACCAGGAAATATTCCTGCTCGATGCCTAAAGATGCATTTACTTTGGTAATGCTTTTATCGAAATATTGGCAAACATCAACAGCTGCTTTATCAAGCGCCGCCAATGCTTTTAATAAAGGTGCTTTATAATCTAAGGCTTCACCTGTATAGGATACAAAAACCGTTGGGATACATAGGGTTTTACCTGCTTTACTTTCCATAATGAACGCTGGAGATGATGGGTCCCATGCAGTGTAACCACGGGCTTCGAATGTATTACGGATACCGCCGTTAGGGAAGCTGGAAGCATCTGGCTCTTGTTGAACTAATGCACTTCCTGAAAACTTTTCGATGGCACCATCGCCGCTAGGCTCAAAAAAGGAATCATGCTTTTCTGCAGTTGTTCCTGTTAAAGGCTGAAACCAGTGTGTATAATGGGTAGCGCCCGCACTCATCGCCCAGGCTTTCATGGCTGTAGCAATCTGGTTCGCGTCATCTGTGTTAATTAATTCGCCCTGGTTGATGGATGATATCAATTTTTCATACACGTCTTTAGATAAGAAATCTCTCATTTTTCTCTTATCAAATACATTAGCGCCAAAAAAGTCAGAAATTTTTGCTGATGGTGATTTAACTTCTGGTGAAATTCTGTTTTGAGCCTCTTTTAATGCGATGGTTCTTAAGCTTTTCATTAATTTGTTATGTTTTTTGTCAAAAATACTATATTTTCTCAATTTTTATGAAACATTTTGGTTAAATAAATAAAAATTATCAAAAATGAAATATGAAAATGTTTTTGGGATATAAATTTCATTTTTGATAAATATTTTAGATTGTTTGGCGCTTTATGGAATCGTTAAGTTTTATACATCATGGTATAAAAACGAAAACTATGTTCAACTCATCAATTAATGTTTACAAAACCGAGTGGCTCGATATTGTATTCTCCGGAAGAAACAAAAGCTATGGTGCTTATGCACTTAGATCGCAATCCTCTTCAATTTTAAATAAATCGTTACTGATAGCCAGCAGTGCTTTCGTCCTGTTTTTTGTAAGTCCGATGGTTTATGATAAGTTGTTTCCGGAAGAAATGGTTGCTACACCTGTTTCAAAAACAATTGTTTTAGACGATGTAATTCACAGTATGAAAACACCGGAACCCGAAAAGAAAGTAGCACCCGAAAAAGCGGAGCCGGTAAAAGTTAAAACAGTTGCTGTTCCTTCGAATATTGTCGTTGTAGATAAAGTTGATTTGCCTGAACCACCAACAATGAAAGATATGCAGGATGCCGTTATAAGCGATAAAACGCAGGATGGTGTAATTAAACCCGATCTGGTTGTCAATACAAATACAGGTAACGGAAATGCAGAGACAAAGGGTACAGAAACCGGTACCGCTACCGGAAATGAGGTAGTCGATTTGCCTGGCGTAGATGAATACCCTGAATTCGAAGGCGGCATGAAAGCCTGGGCTAAATATATTCAGAGAAATTTAAGGTATCCCTACGAGGCACAAGATGCCAATCATCAGGGTAAGGTGTTTATTAGCTTCGTAGTAGAGAAAGATGGCTCAATAAGTAACGTAACGCTGGTAAAAGGCATTGGATTCGGTTGTGATGAAGAAGCAATGAAAGTGATTAAAAAATCGCCATTGTGGAAACCGGGAAAGAATAAAGGTACACCTGTTCGTGTACGGTATAACATGCCTATTAGTTTTACCCTGGCCAATTAAAATAATCTACCCATGAAAAGTATATTAATCCTATTGATTGCATTACTTGCATTTAATAAAATTAGAGCTTCGGAAGTAAACTATGCCGATACCGCTAAAGTGTACAGCAGGAAACTTGCTACCGCGGATATAAAAGCCGGGAATTTAAAATTCCTTTTGAGAGGCGGTATTGTATCAACTTACAGAAAAGGGCAGGAGGTGTTTGAAAAGAAATATCGTTTGAAGTATTCCGATTTCGGCTGCGTGATGCCTTCAAATATTTCAATTGATGATTATAATAGAATTGTAGCCGGTTATCTGGATAAGAAGTTTGGCTTATCCTGGCGAAACGAAGTGCGGAAGGATGTTGCGGGGATTTAAATGAAAGAGGTTGTAGCAAAAAAGATTGTATAGTGCATTAAGATTCCCGCCTGCGCGAGAATGACGACAACTAAACAAAAAAATGGGCCTTAATTGTAGATTCTAATTTTGAAGCAACTTGCTATTTAACTTATGCTGCGGAACATTTCTGACAGCGGTTTTGGGAATTCTAATGCTATTTCATAGTGCTTTAAGATTTCCGCCTGCGCGAGAATGACGGGAAGGAAATAAAATTCTGGCTTTAGTTACTAGGTTATTAGTGTGTTCGACATGCCCTTCGGAACATGTCGAACGGCGAGGTTTTAATGGATTTGATAGAGCGTTCGACAAAAAAAGGCTTAAGTGGAAAACTTAAGCCTTTTCGAAAATTCAAAATATTCTGGTATTATGCCTCTGTCATATCTTCAACCCATTTTCTGGCGTTCACAAATGCTTCCATCCACGGCGAAACCTCATCTTTACGGCCTTTAGGGTAATTTGCCCAATGCCATTGGAACAATGAACGTTCGATGTGCGGCATCATAACCAGGTGACGGCCGGTTGTATCGCATAGCATCGCGGTATTGTAATCAGAACCATTCGGACTTGCAGGATAGCTTTCGTACGCATATTTTGCAACAATGCTATATTTATCTTCCGTGTATGGCAGGCTGAATCTGCCTTCACCATGTGATACCCAAACGCCTAACGTGCTACCGGCTAACGTTGAAAGCATTACAGAATTGTTTTCTGCTACCGTTAATGAAGTGAAAATACTTTCGTGCTTGTTACTTTCGTTATGCAGCATCTTTGGTTTTTCTTCATGGTCTTTATTAATTAAGCCAAGCTCAACAAAGAGCTGGCAACCATTACAAACACCAACAGAAAGCGTATCCGGACGGGCGAAGAATTTTTCTAAAGCAATTCTTGCGGTTTCGTTGTACATAAATGCTCCCGCCCAGCCTTTAGCCGAACCTAAAACATCAGAGTTAGAGAAACCACCTACAGCGCCGATGAACTGAATGTCTTCAAGCGTTTCCCTGCCCGAAATTAAATCCGTCATGTGCACATCCTTAACATCGAAACCCGCTAAAAACATCGCATTAGCCAATTCGCGTTCGGAATTACTTCCTTTTTCACGGATTACGGCTGCCTTAGGTTTTGGCTTGGTTGTATCGATAATAGGTTTCTTTCCATCAAAATGAGATGGGAAAGTGTATTTCAACGCCTGGTTTTTATAGTTGTCGAAACGTTCTTTAGCTTTGACAGGTCCGCTTTGTTTCTTATCTAACAAGTATGAAGTTTTAAACCATATATCGCGTAATTCACTTATGTTGAAGTTGTAGGCTGTATCGCTATGAACGATTTGCAGTTGATTTCCATCAATAGGACGACCTATCTTATGAAACTCAACGTCATTTGCTGCAAGCGTTTGTTCAACAGAAGCATCGGCCTGGAAAACTATTCCAATGTTTTCAGCGAATAAAACTTTAATTAAATCACTTTCTTTTAAAACAGAAAGGTTAATAACTGCGGCCAAATCGTTATCTGCAAAACACATCTCCAATAGCGTAGTAATTAAACCACCACTACCGATATCGTGTCCGGCCTGTATCTTATCTTCTTTAATTAGTTGCTGGATGGTGTTAAATGCTTTTTTAAATTTCGCCGCATCCTTTACATCAGGTGTTTCTGTACCTACTTTATTCAATATCTGCGCAAAGGAGGAACCACCTAGTTTATAGCTGTCGTTAGAAAGGTTGATGTAGTAAATAGAGCCGCCATCTTTTTGAAGCACGGGCTCTACAACTTTCGTGATGTCATCACAATTACCACCCGCAGAGATAATAACGGTTCCGGGTGCAATCACATCGCCATCTGCATATTTTTGTTTCATCGATAAAGAATCTTTCCCCGTTGGGATGTTGATTCCTAAATCGATGGCAAAATCAGAACAAGCCTTAACAGCTTCGTATAACCTTGCATCTTCACCTTCATTTTTACAAGCCCACATCCAGTTTGCAGAAAGCGAAACACTTTTTAAGCCATCTTTCAGCGGTGCCCAAACGATGTTAGACAGCGATTCTGCAATGGCAATTCTGCTTCCGGCAGCCGGATCAATTAAAGCCGAAACCGGTGCGTGGCCCACTGATGTAGCAATCCCTTCTTTACCCTGAAAATCCAGCGCCATCACACCGCAGTTATTTAAAGGCAATTGCAGCGGTCCGGCGGTTTGTTGTTTTGCTACGCGACCACCAACGCAACGATCTACTTTGTTCGTGAGCCAGTCTTTCGATGCAACCGCTTCTAATTGAAGTACACTTAATAGATAATCGTTCAGTTTTTCGGTTTGATAAGATAAAGCCTCATATTTTCTATCCAGCTTTTTATCTTCCATAACCACCTTTGGAGAACTGCCGAACATGTCTTTCAGTTCTAGGTCCATTGGTTTGATTCCGCTGCTTGCGGATTTAAAAGTGAAGCGATGATCGCCAGTTACCTTACCAACCCTGTACATTGGTGAGCGCTCCCGATCGGCAATTTTTTGCAGCGTTTCGATGTGCTCGTTTCCGATAACCAATCCCATACGTTCCTGGGATTCGTTTCCAATAATTTCTTTCGCTGAAAGGGTAGGGTCGCCCACAGGCAGTTTATCCAGATCAATTAAACCACCGGTTTCTTCCACCAATTCGGATAAGCAGTTTAAGTGTCCGCCAGCACCGTGATCATGAATGGAAACAATTGTATTGTGATTACTCTCCACCATGCCACGAACAGCATTTGCAGCCCTTTTTTGCATTTCCGGGTTGGAGCGTTGAATGGCATTTAACTCAATGCCGGAAGTATGTTCTCCTGTGTCGGCAGATGAAACCGCTGCGCCACCCATTCCGATTCTATAATTTTCGCCACCAAGCACAACAATGTTATCGCCTTCCTGCGGTTTCTGTTTTTTTGCCTGACTGGCTTTACCATAGCCAATACCGCCGGCAAGCATTATCACTTTATCAAAACCTAATTTGCGGTCGTTCTCTTCGTGTTCGAAGGTTAAAACAGAACCGGTTATTAAGGGCTGACCGAATTTATTTCCAAAATCGGTTGCACCGTTCGATGCCTTTATCAGGATATCCATTGGTGTTTGATACAGCCACTGCCTTTCTTCCATGCCCTTTTCCCATTCGCGGCCTCCTTCTAAACGTGAAAGTGCCGTCATATAAACGGCTGTTCCTGCTAAAGGTAAAGAGCCTTGTCCGCCGGCCAGGCGATCCCTGATTTCACCACCCGAACCGGTTGCAGCACCGTTAAATGGTTCAACGGTTGTTGGGAAGTTGTGGGTCTCTGCTTTTAAGGAAATAACAGATTCAAAATCGCTTGTGGCATAATAATCAGGTTCATCTGCCCGTTTCGGTGCAAATTGCTGGACTACAGGCCCTTTTATAAAGGCAACGTTATCTTTATAGGCCGAAACAATATCGTTCGGATTTTCTTCGGATGTTTTACGGATTAATTTAAACAGGGATGTGCTTTGTTCCACGCCATCAATTACAAATCTACCATTGAAAATTTTATGGCGGCAATGTTCTGAGTTCACTTGCGAGAAGCCAAAAACTTCAGAATCCGTTAAAGGTCTTTTTAATCTTTCAGCCAGGGAATTCAGATAGTCTACTTCTTCATCACTTAAAGACAGGCCTTCCTGTTTGTTGTAGGCAGCGATATCTGATATTTCTATTATCGGTTCAGGCTTAATATCAATGGTGTAAATGTCCTGCGTAAGTCCATCATATTTCTGAGAAAGCATGGGATCGTAGTCCGAAAAATCTTCAGCAACCTTTTTGAATTCTTCAATCCTGATGATGCCTTGAATCGCCATATTCTGGGTAATTTCAACGGCATTTGTACTCCATGGTGTTATCATTGCAGCCCGCGGACCAACATAAAAACCATTCAAATGTGCTTCACTTTGCAGTTTGGCACCTCCGAATAACCATTCAAGTTTTGTTACATCAGTTGCTGATAGGCTGTTGTTTGTTTGTAAAACAAAAACCACCTGGGATTGCCCTTCGACAGGATCAGGATGACTAGAGAAGAAATGAATCATGCTTTTTTTTTGAAGCTGCAAAAATAGCTTTTTAAAATGAAAAAACTGGTGTAGTGGAAGGATTGAATAATAGAATTTTGAATGATTGAATGTCAAAATATAATGGTAGAATTAGCGAATGATGGAATTATCGAATTTTGAGTGAGTGCATGTTGAATTAAAGGATGGTAAATGGTAAAATAATTTTAATTAACTCCTAAGGATATTTTGCAACTTTGTCTTTATTCAACCATTCATTCTATCGATCAATAATTCACTCATTCAGTAAACAATGTTTAACCGAATCCATCATATCGCTATTATTTGTTCCGATTACGAAAGATCAAAAGATTTTTATGTTAATAAGTTGGGGCTAAATATTGTAAGCGAATTTTACCGGGCAGAAAGGAAATCCTATAAACTGGATTTAGCCATCAATGAACTTTACCAGATAGAACTTTTCTCTTTTGAAAATCCCCCTGAACGGCCCTCACATCCGGAAGCGCGGGGTTTGCGTCATCTGGCTTTTGAGGTTGATGCTATTGAAGAAGAGATCAAACGCTTAAACCAGCAAGGCATTACAACCGAAAATATCAGGGTAGATGAGCTTACCGGAAAGCGATTTACATTTTTTTCAGATCCGGACGGATTGCCATTAGAGCTTTACGAGAAATAGATTCAAAACAAAGTAGCCAACAATGAAATTGTTGGCTACTTAAATACCGATCGAGTACATTTACTTTTCACAATTCAAAGCCCGGTTTAAAACGCAGTTCATTCAAATTGCTCAATCAAATTTAGTTCGTGATTTGCATTTTTAAAAGCGCAGATTTGTAGAAGTTATTAACAGTAGTCGTTCTGGTATTCGTGTTGTGTTTGTTTAATTAGTAAAGAGCTTATATTCAGTAATATATATTAATTAAATTATGTTGAAAACATTACAATAATAAAAAATTAAAAGACGATGGAGGTGAACAGGGATGTATTTAAGTTCAAACAATTCGAAGTGAACCAGGCTGGTTGTGCGATGAAGATTAATACAGATGGGGTTTTGATTGCTGCGATGTCGAATCATGAAATGCCCAAAAAAATTCTGGATATCGGAACTGGCACGGGGGTGGTCGCATTGATGCTTGCACAGCGTTTCCCTGAGGCTGATGTTCATGCTGTAGAGATTGATTATCAAGCTGCTGAAGCTGCTGATAAAAATTTCAGAAACTCCATATTCAGCAATCGGTTAAGTGTTAGCCATGTAGCAATTGAGCATTATATTGGTGTGGAAAAATTTGATTTAATCGTTTCCAACCCGCCTTTCTTTGTTAATGATTTAAAAAATGAGGAAAAGCGGAAAGGCATAGCGAGGCACGCGGATGAAGATTTCTTCGAAATGTTGATCAATAAATCAAAATCGATTTTATCGGATCATGGAAAATTATGGTTAATCCTGCCTTTAAAGCAAGCAAGGCAAGTTGAGGAAATTGGGTTGACAATTCAATTGTTTGCCGCTGAAAAAATTTATATCCATTCTGACGAAAGTAAGCCTCCATTTAGAATGATGATTTGTTTGAGCAAGGAAAAAATGGATTTGCTAGAACGGAAATTTTATATTTATCAATCCCTTAAAGTGCACACAGAAGAATATAAGATGTTATTGAAGGATTTTTTTCTAAATTTTTGAATGATAATATCGTATAATAAATTTGCTTAAATATCCGTCATTCCGGCGGAATTTATGTTGTTTTTTTTACTCATTTATTTGGCCGTTCTTTTAATAGATTGATGGCGCAAATAAAGCTTCTAAAATAAAATTTACCTTTAAATATGAAGACAATAGGGTTAATTTCTGATACCCATGGTTATTTAGATGAAAGCGTTTTTAAGCACTTCGAAAAATGTGATGAAATCTGGCATGCCGGCGATTTTGGGCAGGATGTGGCGGGGCCTTTATCGGCTTTTAAACCTTTGCGTGGCGTATTCGGAAATATTGATGATGCAGTAATCAGGCAAGAGTTTCCTGAACAGAATCGTTTTAATTGCGAAGCAGTTGATGTTTGGATGACCCACATAGGTGGTTATCCTGGTAAGTATTCGTCTTATGTAAAGCCTGATATTTACACTAAGCCGCCTAAATTATTTATAACCGGGCATTCGCATATCTTAAAGGTAATGTACGATGAGAAACTGAAATTATTACATATAAACCCCGGTGCGGCTGGTAAACACGGCTGGCATAAGGTCAGAACTTTAATTCGTTTTTGTATTACTGATGAAAATATTCATAACTTAGAGGTTATAGAGTTATCGGGTAGATAATGTAAAAAATACACTAAGTATGGTTTTTGGGGTCAAAACATTAGGACAATTTATTATAGAAAAACAAGCCGATTTCCCTTATGCGAAAGGCGAATTATCGAGGCTGCTGCGCGACATTGCCATTGCGGCCAAAATTGTAAACCGGGAGGTCAACAAGGCCGGTTTAGTTGATATTTTAGGGGACGTTGGGACAACAAATATACAGGGTGAAGAACAAAAGAAACTGGATATTTATGCAAACGAACAATTCATAGCCGCTTTAACAAGTGGCGGGGAATGTTGTGTAGTGGCTACTGAAGAAGAAGACGATGTGATCCACATTGAATCGCCGGTATCGCAAAATGCGAAATACATTGTTTGCATCGATCCCCTGGATGGCTCATCTAATACAGATGTAAATGTAGCTGTTGGGACCATATTTTCCATCTACAGGCGCAAATCTACTGAAGGTAAAGCAGGTTTGGATGATGTTTTGCAGAAAGGTACCGCACAGGTAGCCGCCGGTTACATCATTTACGGTTCATCAACCATGCTCGTATACACTACGGGAAAAGGCGTAAACGGGTTTACTTTAGATCCATCAATAGGGGAGTTTTGTCTGTCGCATCCCGATATGAAAATGCCGGAAACAGGTTATATTTATTCCATAAACGAAGGCAATTATGTGCACTTTCCTGATGGCGTTAAAAAATACCTTAAATACTGCCAGGTTGAAGATGATGCGACCAGGCGTCCTTACACCTCCCGTTACATCGGTTCGATGGTTGGCGATATTCACCGGAACCTAATAAAAGGAGGGATTTACATTTATCCAACTACCTCCAGGTCGCCAAATGGTAAGTTGAGGCTATTGTATGAATGTAATCCAATGGCGCTTATTATTGAGCAGGCGGGCGGGAAAGCTTCAACTGGCTTCGAACGCATCCTGGACATTAATCCGAGCGAATTGCATCAGCGTGTACCTATTTTCATCGGATCGAAAAATATGGTGGAGCAAGCGGAAGAAATGATGCGAATGTATACCGATGGATCAATAAGTACAGATGAAAGCGTTGAGACTAAGCTGGAAGATTTGGGTATTATTGGCGGCGTAGATTAAGCTGGATTATATTGTTTCCTGGAATCAATTAAACTTCAAATGTCCCAAGGTATTGGCTGTCTGACTGTGCACTACGGTCGGCAGCCACAAAGCCAATGTAAATATCCAGCTTAACACCTTGCATATTATCTTTAAGCTTAACTTTTAAACTTCCATCTTTCCGGAAAGCACCGTTGAATACTTTGGTCAGGGCATTCATATTTTCTGAATCATAAATTAGCAGCATCAACTGGTCTGCCTCATTTTTACTGTTAATTCCTGTGGTATGCCAGCTGATTAAGACTTCCAGGTCTTCACTGAAAACGACTTGAGGATTTATCGCCTGCTCTAACAGTCCGCCACTAATTTTTAATACAGTGGGATCGATATAAAAGGTGTCGTCATCGCCTTTAAGCGCTTCTTTACGCGTGAAAGCCAGTGCCGCGCGAAAACCACCTGTTTTTGTATAATAATTCCTGAAACCGACTTTTAATACATCCGCGAAGGGATGCAGGTAATTTTGGACTAGCTTAAATTTGGCCTGATTGATGCGTTCTTTTTCTGTAAAATTCTTTCTTGCCTTCGGTAGAGAGCGTATAAAAAAGTTGTCTCCGACCTGGTAGCCTACCACAGCGCCGATTTTTCCCGAAAACCCATTGAGTATGCCGTTTTTTAAAGTTGCCATAGCTTATCTGTTTAAATTAAATTTAAACAATAATAATTATTCCTGCAAGTTGTGGGTGCTTATTGCTTTTTAAGGAGCATTTAGATGGTTAATTTATTCAAAGCTAAACCTATGTAAAACGAATGTATACCGTGTTTAGACCGAGTGAGTACCGGGTTATTGCAAAGAAAACCATATTTAAATCTGATAAATAAAAGCCCTAATCAGCTTTTGAAAGTTGGATTAAAATAAGGCTATATTTTTTATTGTTTATAATTTAGAGTCGGCTGCGTTCTGTTTCAAAAAAAGTGTCTATAGCCAGTGCGGCTCTGTTTTGAGAAGCGGCAACGGCCAGGCGGTCGCAGCGTTCATTTTCAGGATGATCGTTATGGCCTTTAATCCAGATAAATTTGACCTGGTGCAGCTTATACAATTCCAGGAAACGCATCCAGAGGTCTTTGTTTTTTTTATCTTTAAAGTTTTTGGTTGCCCAGCCAAACACCCATTTTTTTTCTACGGCATCCACTACATATTTAGAATCGGAGTAAACGGTAACCTGCTGGTTCAGGCTTTTCAATGCTTCCAACCCTTTGATAACCGCCAGTAATTCCATTCGGTTATTGGTGGTCATTCTAAAACCCCCGCTCAGTTCTTTATAATGCTGGCCGGCCCTCAATATGGTTCCATAACCACCCGGACCCGGGTTTCCGCTTGCAGCACCGTCTGTATAAATCTCTATCATAAACACGGTAAAGTTATGTTTTTAGGTTTAAAATAGCTGCTGTAGCGGTTTTTTTTAAAATTATTTAAAATTCAAATAATTGAATAATAGCGGATTAAATTGCAATCCGGGTTCTTTAGAAAAAAATATTTGCAGGAAATATTAAAAGTCGTACTTTTGTGACACTAAAAACACGGTGGTTGTAGCTCAGTTGGTTAGAGTATTGGTTTGTGGTGCCGAGGGTCGTGGGTTCGAGCCCCATCAGCCACCCCGTAATGGGACAAAGACATTTTCGAATGGTTTTTGTCCCTTTTTTTTGCTCTTAACTCGTTGTTTTTCCGGCAAATCATGGATCAAGCGGAAGCGTTTGGGGGATATTGTTTAGGCATATATTTTTGATATCTGAACAGAAAGAATTTAATATCCCTTACAACTTTTGATGTTGTTCTAAACGCTTTGATCTTTGCATTGAAGGATTCTGCAGATCCATTTGTTGCTCTGTTAGCAAAGAAGTTAAGGATATACAAATAATGCGGTTGAATTGATATGGCAACCGTGCTTATGAATCAATTCCACAGGTTTCCACTTCATTATACCATATTGCCAGTAAAAGACTATTGTATAACCATCGTTCCAATGAATTTTTTGATTGTTATAATGGAATTGTAGTGGCAAAAGATCTGAGTATAAAAGATCTGGAAATGCAATTGAAAAACATATTCAGGTGAGCGTACAAAACTGTCAATACCTGGCATAATTACATGCATTATGGAATGCTTTTGAAGAGTTGAATTTAAATAAAGCGTATGACTTGGCGTTATTCAACCTACTTTTAAAATCTGGTGGATTCGATCTAATTATCGAGCAATTTAGAAAAACTGTTAATTATTCGTCCCAAATGGTATATTTGATTTTATAACACAAACTTAAAACCAGCATAACATTCAGCTTTTAGTTGTTGTTGTTTTGGCAGAACGATTGAAATAACAAATTACATACCGTAAGCTGAGATGGACAAAATTAATGAATCAAAGCAACTCAATGCGCTTCGTTTAGGGGATGCGCATGCATTTGATGAATTATATCGCCATTACAGCAAACCAGTTTTTCGAAAACTGGTAGCCATGGTTAAACATGTACCACTGGCTGAAGAGCTTACCCAGGACGTTTTTGTCAAGATATGGGATAAAAGGTCGATTATTGACATTGAGAAACCATTTTTGTATTACTTGCTTACTATAGCCAATCATACGGTAAGTGATTTTTATAGGAAAGCTGCACGGGTGAGCCGGCTCCAGGAAGAAATCATCTCGGCCAGTGCAGATTTATATAATCCTATTGAGGAGCAAATTTTTTACAAAGAAAGTCGCGATATACTCAACAGCGCTATTGAAAATTTGCCCGAGCAACAAAAATTGGTGTTTAAGCTTTGTAAAATAGAGGGAAAATCCTATGTAGAGGTAAGTCAAGAGCTCGGAATATCTACTTCGACGATAAGCAATCACATTGTAAAGGCAACTAAAACGATAAAAAAGGTTTTTTTTGGTTCAAAATTTGGATTTATATTGCTTGTATTGAGTCTTTTGGAGAATAAATCATAAAAAAAATCAATTTTTTTTCAATTCATATAGAGGATATGTGTTTTTCAAACGTATTGTATATGAAAAGAGAATAAATTGAAGATAAGAAATCAAAATTTGCGGGCGTTATATTCAAAATTCCTGCAAAATCAGTTGTCGGCAGCGGAAATAAGACAGCTTTTACCTCAGCTTGCGGCTCAATCCGAAGCTGAACTTCATGCTATCATAGGTGAGTTTATGTCCAGAGAGGAGCCTTCGGTGGCAGGGGAGGAGGAAAGCTTGGCTAAAATTCTTTCTGTTATCCATGATGAGCACATACACATTCCTCCAAAACCTACGGTATTCAGAAAGCTGTACAAGAAGATGTCCGTTGCTGCTGCGATACTATTGATCTCCGGATTGGGCGTATATCTGTATTTGGAAAGTAGAAAAGGCAATGCGGCAATTGAGATTGCGGCAGGTTCAAATGATCTCAAACCAGGAACTGATAGGGCTATACTCAAACTTTCAAACGGTTTACAAATTGACCTCGGTCAACTCGGTAAAAAAAGACAAATCAGGCAAGACGGAGTTTCAATCTCAGTAGGCGAAGACGGGCAAATTGTCTATCAAGCATTAGAGGACGTTGGCTCTAAATCAAGTTTGGATTACAATACGATTAGCACGCCAAGAGGAGGAAAGTTCAAGATCCTTCTTCCTGACAGTACCCAGGTCTGGCTGAATGCTTCTTCATCTCTTACTTATCCAACTTCATTTACACATGCTGGTATTCGTAAGGTGAAATTGGCGGGCGAGGCCTATTTTGAGGTGAGCAAACAGTTGAATAGCGGAGGTAAGTCCATGGAATTTATCGTCAGTACGGAACGACAGGAAGTCAAAGTTCTTGGCACACATTTCAACGTAAGTGCTTACGAAGATGAGGTGGCCACCAGTACTACTCTATTAGAAGGTAGCGTACTGTTAAATGGTAAAACGATGCTTCGGCCAGGGCAACAGGGGGTAAACAACGATAATGCAATAACAGTTAAATCCGTCAATACGCTAGACTATATCGACTGGAAAACAGGGGATTTCAACCTAAAAAATGATGATTTCAGAACCATCATGCGAAAAATTTCAAGATGGTACGATGTTGAAATTATCTATAAAGACTCTGCTCCCGAAAACATTAAGCTCGGCGGCTGGATTTCTCGTGAGAAAAACATTTCATCGATATTAAATTTAATTCAGAAAACTGGTAATGTTCATTTTAAGCTGGAAGGAAGGAGGGTCATTGTAAGCAAATAAATACCATATAAAATAGCTTAAAATAAAAAAACCAGGGCGTGGTTGAGACACCCCTGGCCAATTTTGATTTTAAGTCTTGAAACTATTGAGAATCTTTCAACTTAAACCAAACAAATGTACAAAAATTTTACTGTCAAAGCGGACAGCCGTCAGAGCTATGTCCGATTAATACGTCGAACCATGCGTTTAATTACCATTTTGATGTTTGGCGTGATGATGCAGGTTTCGGCCTCATCATCAGCACAAAAAATCACGCTCAGCAGACGTGATGCCACTCTTGAATCGGTTTTTCAATCGCTTCGTGAACAGAGTGGGTATGATTTTGTTTTTAATATGAAACTCATGGCAAAAGCAAAACCGGTAACGATAGATCTCAAGGGAGTAAGTTTATCGGAAGCATTACGAATTTGTTTTGCCAATCAGATTTTTACCTACTCCATTTTGGACAAGACAATTGTAGTGGAGGAAAGGTCTCTGACCGATAAAATTTTGGATTATTTTCAGGATATCGATGTTATAGGAACGGTATTCGATGAAAGGGGCGCTCCGCTTTCTGGCGCCATGGTCAAGATAAAGGGCACGAACAAGGTTGTCATTACTGATGCAAAGGGTCGTTATATTTTACGTGCAAGCGATGAAAATTCCACATTGATATTTAGCTATGTTGGTTATAAAACCAGAGAGGTCTTAGTAAAATCGAAGCTTGATGTGGCTATGGAGCTTGATCCGGCGAAATTGGACGAAGTAATCGTTATAGGCTATGGAACTACTACCAGAAGATTAAGCACCGGATCCCAGGTTGGTATCAATGCCAGGGATCTTGAAAAACAACCCGTTACCAATGTTTTACAGGCCTTACAGGGAAGAATGCCTGGAGTAGCTGTAACGCAAACCGGCGGTCTTCCGGGTGCGGGCATTAATGTCCAGATCAGAGGTGTAAATTCTTTCGAAAAAAGCGATCGTCCATTTTATGTAATTGATGGTGTACCGTTTCTTTCTGAACCGGTCAGTGGTGCCGTTAGTGGTACGGCTGCGGTTTCTGCCGAAGGTCAAACGAGCCCAATGAATCTTATTAATCCATCAGATATAGAGAGTATAGAAATTCTTAAAGATGCAGATGCAACAGCTATTTATGGCTCTCGAGGGGCAAATGGTGTGGTTTTAATCACTACAAAAAAAGGTAGGGCTGGTAAAACACAGTTTTCTGTTAATGCTAACACGGGAATGTCACAAGTAGCGCATTTTGTCGACCTACTAAACACGGAAGAATATTTGGCACTCAGAAAAAAGGCGTTTGCCAACAATCCTGCAGCAGTTCCAGGGGCATTCGATGCTGATTTAACATGGGATCCAAAAGCTTACACCAATTTCCCTAAACTATTGATGGGAAACACAGCTAATACTTATGATGTAACTTCGAATGTATCTGGCGGCGATGTGCTAACCAATTTTTATCTCAGTGGAACTTTTCACAAAGAGTCAAATATTTACCCTGGCGAACAGTCCTACCAACGTGGTGGTGCCCATTTGAATTTTAACCATTCAACCGCAGACCAAAGATTTACATTAGCTATATCTTCCACATTTAGTGCTGATAAAAATAATATAACAATTACCGAGTTAGGCAATTATGCTTACGTTTTGCCCGCACATTTTCCCTTATATAATCCGGATGGTTCTTTATATTGGGCATCTGGATTCAATAATCCTTTGGGATTTTTAAACCAAACGAATGATGCAAGGGGAAGTAATTTCTTAACCAACATCAATCTTAAGTATACGCTACTAAAAGGGTTGGACCTTAAGACGTCGTTGGGGTACAGTAAAACCGATATGAGAACTACTGCTGTACGACCGTTAAGCTCGCTAAGTGCGGTGGCAGGTGCTACCCCTAGAACGACAGGTTCGGTAAATGAATCTTATGTGTTTTCAAATGGCTACATTTTTGAACCGCAATTAACTTATAAGAGCAAAATTTGGAAAGGCAATTTAGAAGTTTTAGCGGGTGGATCATGGCAGTTCAAACAATCTAAGATGCCGTATAATTTAATTGCAACCGATTTTCTGTCTGATGATTTTCTTTCAAATACCGCCTCGGCTGCCACGAGAACAATCACAACCGGATCAACTGATTTCAAGTATGTCTCCGTGTTTGGCCGTGTAAATTATAATATAGCTGACAAATACATTGCTAATGTCTCCTTTCGTCGTGATGGTTCATCAAGATTTGGTCCAAGCAATCGATTTGGTAACTTTGGTTCTGTAGGTGCAGCCTGGATTTTTTCAGAGGAGAGCTTTCTTAAGAACAAGCTCAGCTGGTTCAGTTTTGGTAAATTAAGGGCGAGTTATGGTGTCGTTGGTAGTGACGAAATTGGAAATTATCAATACTATGATAGCTATTCCGCTTCAACATATGTATATAATGGGATATCTGCACTACAGCCTACAAGGTTGGCTAATAATGAGTTCAGATGGGAAGAAACCAAGAAGCTCGAATTTGGCTTAGAACTAGGCTTTTTTGAAGATAGACTTTCCCTATCAGCATCTGCCTACAGGAATAGGAGTTCAAATCAATTACTGCAATTCCCGGTTAGTCAGCAAACAGGTTTTGCTGGATATCAAGCCAATTTTCCGGCATTGGTTCAAAATGCCGGTGTAGAACTCTCGTTAACCAGCACTAATATTCAGAATAGTCAGTTCAAATGGACATCCACTTTTAATATTTCGAAGAACAGTAATAAACTGGTTGCATATCCTGATATAGACAAAACAAGCTACTTTACACGTTACGTAGTGGGCAGACCTCTAGCATCTTCATACAATCTGCAGTATGCTGGAATTGATCCGGCAAACGGACTCCCGACTTTCGCAGATTTGAATGGAGACGGAATTGTTTCTACGGGCTTTTTGGATACGCAACGTGGAGACAGGTACTATAATGGTACGCTTTATCCTGAATTCTTTGGAGGGCTGACCAATTCGATAACTTATAAGGGTTTAAATCTGGATTTCACCTTCCAATTCGTTAAGCAGCAGGCTCAAAATATGTTTGCCCCAACAAATTATCCTCCCGGATATCCCTATAACGCGGCAGCGAGTGTAATGAATGATTATCTTGCGCTGGGGTCTCCAGATCAATTGATAACAGAAAATGCCAGGACTACAAACGGACGAGCAGCTTATCTGGCTTTCCTGAATTATGCTGGTTCAGACGTTAACGTTGTAGATGCATCTTTTATTCGCATGAAAAACGTAAGTCTTTCATACTCCTTTCCTACAAAAATGATTTCACCTATAAAGGCGAAGAATTTAAGAATCTATGTGCAGGGGCAAAATTTGTTTACGATCACAAACTATGATGGCTACGACCCCGAATCTCAGGGTGTAGGAACTCCTCCATTGCGTACAATAACTGCCGGTTTACAATTAACTTTTTAATTCTAAAGACATGAAAATTAAATTATACATCAAGTTTCTTCTTGGCTTAGCTACCGTGGTCATTTTTGGCTGTGAGAAGATGATTGAAATCAATCCTCCATTAAATGAAACACCATCTTCAGCAGTATTTACTAAAGATAAAACCGCCATGTCGGCCCTTTCAGGAATGTACGCCCAGCTTACACTGATTACAATGCAAACCACTGGGTTACCTGTATATACATCGATCATGGCTGATGATCTTCGCTACTTGTCTTCAAATACGACGATATTGGAGTATGGGGCGAATACTTATAACTCTACGACCGCTTCATCAGAGGCTTTTACCGGATATTATCAGGTTATTTACAGGGCCAATGCAATTATAGAGGGGCTAACTAATTATACAGGTACCTCTGCAGCGGTCAATAAGCAATTGATGGCCGAAGCTAAATTAATGCGGGCCTATTGTTACTTTATCCTGGTTAATTTTCATGGTGAAGTTCCATTGGTACTACAGACTGACCCTAATGTCACGGCCTACTTGCCGAAAGCATCCGTTTCCGAAATATATAAATCCATTGTGGCAGACCTAATCGATGCAAAATCAAATTTGCTTGCTGATTATTCTTTTACGAGTGGGAATAGAAATGGCGTAAATAAGTTTACCGCAGCGGCACTTTTAGCCAGGGTATATTTATTTACCGGAGATTATCAGTTAGCGGAAGCTAATGCCACCGAAGTGATACAAGCTTCTAATCTTTTTAGTATGATACCTACGGCCACTATGGGTTCAGCGTTATTTGTTAAAAATAGTACTGAAAGTATTTGGCAACTACCACCATCGTTGGTCGCAACTAACCAGAGCACCACAGAAGCGGCATCATTCATCCCGAGTTCTAATGTTATTGCGGCTCTGAATTTCGATTTACGTCCGTCGTTTTTGAGTTTATTCAGTACAGGTGATAGAAGGCGTACACTATGGATGAGGGATTTGACAATCGCCGGGGGGCAATACGTTATTCCACTTAAATTTAAATATAGAACAACAACTGAAGCTGCGGCCGCAAATGTTACCGAATCACAAATTATTCTCCGCTTGGCAGAGCAATATCTTATCCGTGCAGAATCTCGGGCAAGGCTTAATGTAAATCTTGGCGGAGCTTTAGCTGATCTGAATGTTACAAGATCAAGAGCTGGTCTAACTGCAAGCACTACATCAGATCGGGCGTTATTACTCGAGGAGATTGCATTGGAAAACAGAAAAGAGTTTTTTTGTGAGCAAGCCTACAGGTGGTTTAATCTAAAAAGAACAGGCCAGGCTGATGCGGTTTTACCTGTACTGAAACCTGCCTGGAGACCGGCAGCAAAACTCTATCCTATACCCTTACTTGTACTGAATAATAACCCAAATCTAACTCCAACTACAGGATACTAAAGTAATGATATTACATAAATTTTTAAACTCAAACCTAAAACAGGCGGTTCTGGGGCTGGTTTCTCTTTGTTTTTTTGCAGCGATTGCACCCTCATGCAGTGTGTTGAAAAAGAAACCTAAAGCCAAGCCGGTGACTGCTGTAAGTCCGGTTTTACCGCGGCCAAAGACAGATAGCGTAAAAAATGCTATTAAGCCTTACAAGGATATAATCACCGGCAAGGCAGTTAGTCAGCAGGGATTAATGACAGTACATAAAGTAAATGACAAATACTATTTCGAAATTCCCAAAAAGATTCTTAAAAGAGATATTCTGGTCATAACACGCTTAAGTGGCTCAACACCAGGAGCTGGAAATTTTGGTGGAGAAGAAGCTGGCAGAAGGATGATCTATTGGGAACAAGGTCCGGATAATAGACTTTTTCTTAAGGTGTCGGCTTTCGTAAATGTTGCAGACTCCATGGAAACGATATCCAAAGCAGTGGCCAACTCAAATATCAATCCTATAATGGCCTCATTTCCGATTAAAGCGCTTGGAAAGGACTCGGCCTCATTGGTGATAGAGGTAACAGACTTTCTGTTAAGTGAAAGCCCTCTGCTAACCTTGAATCCGGAAAGTAAAAAAAGTTATGGTCTGACCGCTCCGGCGCTTGACAGGTCGTATGTGCAAAGCGTTAAAACATTCCCAATAAATACTGAAATAAGGACCATGCGAACTTATAATGCAGTAGCAGGTAAGCTGCCGGCCATTGTAATGGCTGGAGCAGTTACGCTCGAATTTAATAGCTCGTTTTTATTATTGCCTGAAAAACCAATGCGCAAGCGACTCTATGATCCTAGAGTAGGCTACTTTACCAGTAGTTATAACAAATTTTCCGATAATCAACAATCTGTAGAATCAGAAGATTTTGTGAACCGCTGGCGATTGGAGGTTAAAGATGAGGATATTGAGAATTATAAAAAAGGAGCGTTGGTAGAGCCTAAAAAACAGATTGTTTATTACATTGATCCGGCTACGCCAAAAAAATGGCGTCCATATCTAATTGCCGGGATTAATGATTGGCAGAAAGCTTTTGAACAAGCCGGTTTTAAAAATGCTATAATTGGGAAGGAATGGCCTGAGAATGACTCCTCCATGAGTTTAGAAGATTCTCGGTATTCTGTTTTACGATACTTTGCTTCCTCAAATGCGAACGCCTATGGTCCGAACGTGTCAGACCCGAGAAGTGGTGAGATATTGGAAAGCCATATCGGTTGGTACCATAACGTTATGACACTGGTACATAATTGGTATATGATTCAATGTGGGGCAGTAGATCCTCGTGCCAGAAAAAATGAATTTGATGATGAATTAATGGGACAGCTGATTCGGTTTGTCTCTTCACATGAAGTTGGGCATACCTTAGGCTTAAGGCATAACATGGGGGCGAGTAGTACAGTACCAGTAGAGAAACTTAGAGATAAGGCTTGGGTTGAAGCACATGGACATACACCTTCGATTATGGATTATGCCAGGTTCAACTATGTCGCGCAACCAGAAGATGGTATATCTGAAAAAGGGCTTTTTCCTAGAATTAACGACTACGATAAATGGGCCATCCAGTGGGGCTACAAAGTGATGCCGGATATCTCAGATACAGAAAAGGAAAAAAAGTTATTGAATATAATTACCCGCGATAGTCTAGCCTCGAATAAAAGGCTTTGGTTTTCTGGCGAGGGTAGGGATTTTGATCCGCGCTCACAATCCGAAGATCTGGGTGATGATGCGGTAAAAGCAAGTATATACGGGATAAAAAACCTTAAGCGTATCGTTCCAAATCTTGTTCGGTGGACGAGTGAGGAAGGAAAAGATTATACGCAGCTGAATACAATGTACAGGGCAGCAGTTGGGCAGTTGGGTCGATATGTAGATCATGTAATAAAGAACTTAGGTGGTGTAATGGTTACCGAAAAACTGTCGGATCAGGCTGGAGCGGTTTATAAACCCGTGAGTTTGACAAAGCAGAAGGAAGCAATTAAGTTCTTAAATGAACAGCTGTTTAAAACACCAAAATGGTTGCTTGATAAAAACATCCTCAGTAAAATTGAACCAGGCTATAGTGGTAATTCTGTTCAACGGTTACAACAGAACGCTATAGCTGCAGCAACTTCTCAAAGTAGGTTATATAGGATGATCATTAACCAAAGAGATTATGGGAAAGGTACATACTCTCCTGAACAATGGCTTGGCGATCTTAAGGGAGGTATTTTTACCGAGTTATCAACTGGGGCGCCGGCAGATGAATACCGCAAGACGCTACAGAAAATGTATGTAGGAAGCATCATCACGATGTACAATAAGCGATTTGCTTTACAGGGTTCGGTAGATAATATCATCGCATCAGTTACCCCAACAGACGTACTGCTTTATTCCAATGTTAAAGCTTTGGCCTATGCCCATTTGAGAGCCTTGAGAAAGTATATCAATGCGGGTATTTCCATTACAAAGGACAGGGACACAAGGATACACTTTGAGTATTTGAAGCATATGTTAGATAAAATCATTGAGGAATCTCCCATACCAGGCTTAAATTATTAAAAGTAAAAAATTTTGTTAGTTGATGATGAAACGCAGCTGGTGGATGCCGCTGCGTATTCAATTTAAATTTAATCCAATGAAAACGAAAGTATTAAAGCTTGCAGTAGGGATTCTGATGTGTCTGGGTTTCAGTCTAGAAAAACTTCACGCATTTACTAGACAATCGACTGATACGTCTATGATGGTTTTAAAGAATGTAAATGTTTTAGACTTTAAGCAAGGCAAATTTATTAAGAAAAAAAATGTTGCCGTATCCAATGGGCTTATATTGAGCACCAATTATCCGGCGAGAAAGTTAAAAGGTTTAAAAGTATTGGATCTTTCAGGAAAATACCTTGTCCCAGGTCTAATAGATGCGCATGTACATGTTTCTGCTCTTACAAAAAACAACATTAATACAACTTATAGTCACCTCAATTACTATTTAAAGCATGGGGTCACAACAGTTCGTGATGCCTCAGGAGATGGTGCCGCATTATTGGAAGCGCAGAAAAGTATCAAGAGCGGGAGACAAAAAGGTGCAAATGTTTTTTTTGCTGCAGTTATGGCTGGCGATTGGTATTACAATAGGGGCATTGGCCTGCATAAAAACGAACCCTATCAGCCTTGGCGCCAATTGATAACTGATCAAACTGATCTGGATAGCGCGATGACTGTTGCAAAGTCTTGCGGAGCCACTGGAGTTAAATTGTACCACTCTTTTGATAAGGTGCTTTTAACTAAAGTGGTTAGTGCTGCCAAAAAGCATGGTCTTAAAACATGGGGACATTTAATGATGTACCCTGCAACACCTATTGAGGTTGTTGCCTCAGGAGTTGAAGTGCCATCTCATGTATTCATGTTAGAAAATTTGGTATCAGATGCGGCGTTTCTATTAAGAAAAACCAAAGCTAGCTATAAGGAAGATTTAATTGCCAAATTCGATATCACCGACTTCTGCAACATCATGAAATCTAAAAATGCAATTTTGGATGCAACATTATGTGTATCTGAAGATCGTGATCCCTGGATATTTACGATACTAAAAAAAATACATGAGCAAGGAGTAGAAATAGCTGCAGGCACTGATCAAATTGTCGATCTTAATCGCCCTAATCCAAGGTTATTAGATGAGCTAAGTTCGTTTGTGGATAAGTGTGGCTTCATTAATATTGATGCGATAAAGTCCGCGACCCTTATCAATGCTAAAATTATCGGTGAGGAAAAAAGATTAGGTTCCATTGAAAATGGAAAAGTTGCAGACCTTTTAGTACTCAATGGGAATCCACTGTCAGATATTCGGGAACTTGGCAATATTAAATTGGTTATGCAATCAGGGAAGATAGCCTATTTGTTTTGATCAGTTTTTAATCGCAGGTAGTAGTGCCTGCCTATTTGCAGCTAAATGTTGATTTTGATAATTTTTATAGTTGGATTTGCAGTTCTTTATAAAGCTGCAATCGTTTAATACCCTTAAAAAATGAAAAAAATAAGTTATAAATGGAGAGGATTATTATCGCTCTCGATCCTAACATCAAGTGCCTTACTTTCTGTTTTTCTAATGTCTAACAAGGCAGGCGGATTTATTATAAATGGAAATATCCAGGCGCCGGATGGAACCATAATTAAGATAGCCTATGAATACATGGGCACGAAGACCATAGATTCAGCTGCGATCAATAATAACAAAATGATGCTCAAAGGTAATTTGCCGGAAACGGTTGTTTGTACTTTGAGCAACTCGATTAACCAACAGCAAAAAATAATTGTTTTACAGAATGAAAACGTCAAAGTAACAGGTTCTATATCAAAATTTTATTATGCTGAGGTTAAAGGTGCAGCAGAAAATGAGCTGTTTAGTGCTTTCAAAGAAAAAAACATCAATATTAATGCGGACTATAGAAGGCAGTTGGAAAAGTCAAATGTGGATTTTCATGACAGAAACAGCAATGTATACCTTGAATTCCATCGAAGGGTTGATAGTTTAACATTATCCTTTGTGAAAGCCAATCCCAATACAGTAGCCTCGTCTCTTGCGATCATCAACAGTCATTTGAATAGCACCGATTTTGCAAAAGCCGAAAAATGTTATGGTTTTTTAACCCAAAATGCGAAAAAAGGCTATTATGCCAAGCGAATAAAATCTTTTGTTGATGCTTCAAAAGCTGTAGAAGTTGGAAAACAGGCCTCAAATGTGGTGCTTAAAGATATTGCCGGCAACAAATTTGACCTTAGCCAATACCGGGGAAAATATGTTTTATTAGACTTTTGGGCGAGCTGGTGCGTGCCTTGCCGTGAAGAACATCCGCTGCTCAGAAAATTAAATGCGGAGTTAAAAGGAAAAAATTTGGTGTTTGTAAGTATTTCTATGGATTCAGATCAGAAAAGTTGGCGCAAGGCAGTTGCTGACGATGGTTTAACCTGGATCCAACTAAATGACCCGCTAGCACTAAAAGGTTCGGTGGCTGAAGCTTATGCACTTAAAGCTCTTCCATTCAACTGTATTTTGGATCCACAGGGAAAGATCATTGGCACGAAGCTTAGAGGTGAGGCACTAACCAGCTTTTTAGAGAATCTTTATTTAAAGACTGAATAACTGGTATGCCGTAATGTAGAAAAAAGATTGATAGACATATATTTGGGGGTTCTAAATAGGGTATAGAAATTATTTTTACTGTAATTTAAACAGTTTATGTTGATTTGCTAAACTGAGCGTAAATAAATAACATGAGAATACTGCTGTAGATCATATAAAGTTGTCCTTAAAAAACCTGATTTAACGTTGTGGTTGCTTGATTTAATTCTTACAGAAATTTATATTCTGTTGCATAAGTACTTATTCAAATTTTGGTGTCTTAATAATTATAGCTTACCGATTTCATAGATGACTATTCATTTGAAATTCTAAATTAGGCCATTGTTTTACTTAAGTAGCATTCTCTATTCCCAAAAATGAAGTATAAAGCCCAATTAATATTCCCTCTAATGCTCTCTTTTATTTCGGCTCTATCTTGCTTTGGTCAAGTTTCTACCAGTAATGATCTGAGTATTGTACGGGAAATTCCAATTAAATCTTTTATAGGAAAGCGCTTCAAGGCAGGAGTAGATATCAAAAATATACCAGCTGACAGTATTGGGCTGGCTGGCTTCTTTTTGCTTCAGGTTGGAAAAGGAGATTATGATTTTGTTCCCAAAACGGCGCAGTCGAAACCTGCTGTCAATAAAGATTCAGCCTGGCATCATTATGAGATTACTGGAACGGTAGCTTCAAGTGCACATAAGGTTTGGTTGTATGTTAATACCCGCGGGAATGGAGACTTTTATTATGATAACTTTAGCTTCGAGGTAGAAACAGTTACTGGTTCCTGGAAGAAAGTTGTTATTCCTAATGCTGATTTTGAAGAGTCGCCGCTGCCACTTAAGGGATTCAGGGGGACTGAAAATTTAAAGGAAAAACAAGGCGTAAAAATTGAATCAGCATTGGATAGCGATCGAAATATTCATCATCATTTGCATATACATTCTAGAAATTCGACGATCATTTATCCTTATGGACGGTATAAACTTAAAGGTAAATACATGAATATTGCGGGCGCAAAAATTTATTATGAAACCTATGGATCAGGCGAACCTTTGCTATTGTTACATGGTAACGGCGGATCGATTAGTGATTTTAAGTCGCAGATCACCGACTTTGCTAAACACTTTCAAGTGATCACTGTAGATACCAGGGCGCAGGGAAAAAGTTTGGGGAATATGGCTGAATCCCTTTCGTATGATATTTTTGCGGAAGACATGAAAGCACTTTTAGATTCACTACATCTCAAAGGTGTGAATATTCTAGGTTGGAGCGATGGTGGGAATACCGGTCTTACCCTTGCCATTAAAAATCCTGAATACGTTAAAAGATTGGTCGTGATGGGGGCTAATCTAAATCCTGAAGAATCCTCTGTTAGTCCAAAAATTTTGAAGCAAACTAAAAACGACCTGAATAAACTAAAGACGAAAAACAACCCAGAGGATAAAAATAAAATTCTTCTGCTCGACATGTTACTAAGAGAGCCGCAGATTGATCAAAGATCGCTAAAAAATATTACTGCCAAAACCCTCGTTATGGCGGGTGAGAAAGATATTATTTTGGAGGCGCACACCCGATCTATTGCGCAGGGAATACCCGGAGCGGAATTACATATTCTGCAAGGCGCAACTCATTTTGCTCCACAGGAAAATTCATCAGCTTTCAATAAAATCGTGCTGGATTTTTTGTTGAAGAACTAATCGCCGTTATCCAGCGCAGGTGGTTTTCTTGGGTTTGTAGTGGTTATCCACAAGCGACATGCTTCCCCAGAAGGATACCAAAATTCGTATGAATGATTTTGCGAGAAATCCTTCTTATGTTATTTGATTCGTCCACTTTCATTCTCTAAAGCAGAAGTTCTGGTTCTTGGACCTTTGGAGTTCCCGTTAGAAAATTTGTAACTGAAGCTCAGTTTGAGTTGCCTTGTTTCAAAATAGCTGTAGTTTCGAATCGTAAAATTTCCTACACGTTGAAAGGAATTTCCCTGGCTTCCTTTGAGAATATCGCTATAAACAAGTCTTAAAGTTCCATTCTTTTGCCAGAAACTTCGCTGTAGTCCTAAATCTATCTGACTATTGGGTTCAAAAAACTGATTCGCACCAACAAGGCGTTTAGAATTATAAAATCCCATCACTTCCCCAACAAAACCTTTCGGCAATTGGAATGTCTGCTGCAGACTTAATCTCGCAGCCAATTGTTTAAGGTCTAGTTTTCTTCCATTTCCAAAATCAACATTGTTATTAAGCCGGAAAAGCGTTCCGTTAAAGGTAATGTCCCACCAATCCGAAGGCTTCAATGACTGCGTTAATGTTAGTGCGGCATGCTGTTGATTGCCCAAATTTCGTGGAATCATGACAATTTTTGAAGATCCGATGGTATCAGTTACTTCCACGCTGAAATCATTTGTATAAGTGTAACTCAGCCCGATAATGGTACTTCTATGAACATACTGTATTAGTCCGCGATGGCTAATCTGGGGTTTTAGAAATGGGTTTCCCTGCCAGAAAGAGAGTTCATCTAACAAATAAATAAAAGGGTTCAGGTTTTGGTAAGCTGGCCGGTCTATTCTTTTGGAATAACTAAAAGAAAAGCTATTTGTAGGGGAAGCCGTTAAGCTGGCCGAAAAGAAAGGAAAGAGATTCGTGTAGTTTCGGTTGATGATTTGCTCATTGCCTGAAATTTCGGAAACTTCTTCAAGCCTACCGGTTGAGCGGGAATTTTCAACTCTTAAACCGCCCTGGAGTTGCCATTTCCCAAATGGCTTCTTATAATTAACGTACCCACTGCTGATGTTTTCCTTAAAAGAAAATCTATTCGACCGGGTAGGATCCAGTACTTCAGCCGCTTGCTGTACTTCCAGAAACCTGGAGTCATTTGATGATGACACGGTTGAATATTTTGCTCCTGTCTCCAGTTTTCCTTTCCAAAGATTGGTGGAATAGTCAAGTTTTACCGCGCCCAAAGTTATATCAATTCTGTTTAAAGAGCGGTAAAGATTGTCGCTTGTTATGGTGTTGTCAGCCAGCGTATACCGGTTTGATTGAAGGTTACCTGCCCGTTTAGTAAAACTGCCATAGTCCGCATCTATATTCAGGATTCTGCCCAGTGTATCTTCATATTTATAATTTGCATTTAAATTATAACGCTGGGTACCTTGGGCATAATAGTCGTTTACAGCAGTCAAGGTTTGCTCCACCACTTTCGTCGACTCCAGTCCAATATCGGTTTTGGTATCGGTTATTCCTCCACCAAACAGAAAATTACCATTTAATAATATGCCTACAGTGCTTTTTTTATTAATTATAAAATCTGCACCAACCCTCGATCCAATTTTATTTCTTTTATCAATGTCATCTGTGAAACTGTTAAAAAAATTGCCTTCCTGAATCCGGTCTCCGCCATAGAGATAGGAATAATAACCCAAAAAATGACTGTAGGAGCCATACAGGTTAAACCTATTCTTTCTGTAGTTAACAGAAAGATCCTGGCTATTCCTAAAATAAACGCCATAATTTAAACCTGTAGTCATGCTCATATTCAATCCATCCACAGTAGATTTTAAAGTCTTCACATTGATAATTCCAGCCGTACCTGCTGCATCGTACTTGGCTCCCGGGCTGTTGATGATTTCGATCGATCTGATATTTGAGGAGGACATCGTTTTAAGTAGTTCTGCAACTTCTCCATTAGATAGATAAGTCATCTTTCCATCAATTAGGATCGATGCGCCAGCTTTACCATTCAACGAGATAGAATTATCACTGGCCACGCTAACGCCAGGAGCCCGGGCTAATAATTCAAGCGCATTTGTACCTTGCGCACTAATGCTTTTGGAAACGTTAAAAACAATATTTCCATCATTCATTTCAATGACCCTTTGGTTGCCACTGACCTGTACTGACTTTAGATTTCTGGTTTGAGGTACAAGTCTGATCTTTCCAAAATCTTGTATGCCAGTGGGGTATTTGTCTGCCGGAAACTTTAGAATCAGGTTTTCATATCCCAGGGAAGTCAGCTTCAAAGTGCAACCATCATATTTCTTTAATGGATAAGCAAATTTGAAATTTCCATTTTCGTCTGCAATGGTACCGCTTACCAGCACGCCGGTTTCCAGAAGAGAAACTGTTACAAAAGGAACTGCCTGATCATCGGAATTCATGATTCTACCGGAAATGATCACTTCATTGGCTTTGGATTTTTGCTGCTCCATTTCCCGGCTTCGAATCACGATCAGAGATTCTGAAAGCATTTGAGAAAACAAATTTTTCGATGCCAATACGGTATCAAGTAATTTATTCACACTTAATTTATTCGCATTTATCGATATCAACATCGAATCTGGAACGACTTCATTACTATATACGATCGAATACCCGGTTTGAACCTGTATCTGCTTAAAAAGTTCGATAATTGGCTTTTTCTCCAGCTTAATGGTGACTTGCTGCGCATTCGCTAATGAACTACAAATGATGAACAATACAAGCGTGATTATTGTGTAACGAAATTCTATGCCATTCATATCCAATGCTTTAAATATATTTAGTTACCCATTCGTCTGTTTTCTTCCTTATTGCTTTGCTCGATATTGTTCTGATTGAACTTATTGCCGAGGCTGAAGTTATAGCTGAAGGATAGGCTGATGTTGCGGGTCTGTCGCTTTTGATAAAAATCGATTGTGGTACCGTTGCTGAACGAAAATTCCTTCTCACGGACTGTATTCAATACATCAGACAGATACATGCGCAACACAGCTTTTTCTTTAAGTATTTTTTGTGAGAGCATCAGGTCCAGGTAGAACATATGTCCGAGCCTGGTATTACCGGAAACAGATGGTGATTTATATTCTGAAATGATATCCAGTGTTGGTAATTTTTTGAAGCTTATTGTATGCATAGATTTTGCCGCCAGCGTAATCTTTGAATTGCCTAAGTTATTTATAGAGGTTGAAGCCCGGTAAAGGGATAGACTGTAGTTACTCTGCCAGGACTTTGAAATTCGCGGTGAAGCATTTAAGTTCAACCCGTATTCCCTACCATCTCTAAAATTATATGATTTGTATTCGACTACATTATTGTCTATCGTATTCGCTAATAAAGCAATCAGATTATTCGTTGAAGAGTAGTATAAATCAAAGTTGTAATGGCTCAGGAAATTATAACCCGCCTGAATGTTATGCGAATATTGTGGCAGTAAGTTGGGATTTCCGGTTAAAACCATATAATCGTGAACTTGCAGGCGGTAAGGATTAAGATCATTAAAAGATGGCCGCTGAAGCCTTTTGGAGTAGTTGAGGAAGAGCGATGAACCTTTATCCTCATTTAGAGTTCTCATTAAATAAACTGATGGAAACAGGCTAAAGTATTTTCTTTTAAAAGCATCGCCTGATGTGACTGAAAGTCCGTTAGAAAGGGTTTGCTCAGCTCTTAATCCAATCTTAATGCTGTTTGGGCCAATAGTTTTCTCTAGCGTTGTATAAAGCATGTTCAGCTGTTCTTTATAAAGAAACTGATTGCTGATTAGTGGATTGTTTACCCACAGGCCTTGAATAAAGTTTTCGCTTATGCTCTCATTATCTCGTTCAATAGAACTGTATTTTATTCCGCTTTTCAATTCAGTTTTATTTTCCCAGGTTTTCGTATAATCCATCTGAGCAGCATAGATTCCCGTACTGCTGGGCGTTAAGGTTCTAGACTGCATACTGCTAAATGGATTACTGTAAGTTGCCAGAAGTTTGTTCTGCTCGTTTTTAGAATTTTCGGAATAGTCCCCGATTATTTTTAGCGAGGATCCAAGGGTGTCTATTTTCCATGTGTAGTTGAGTGTGGTGCTGTTGAATCTAATGTTCCTATCCCAATCTGCACGGGCATAGCCATTCCTGGAGGTAAGGTATTGATAAATAATATCTGTCAGAAATAGCTGCGATGGTTGGTTCTTTGAGCCCGTATTTTGGATAGCGATCGCTTGATTTGACGAAATCTCATACGCTGCACTGAAGCGATATTGATATCTTGAGATCTGGTTGTTGCGGCGTGTTTTATTGCTGAAAGTGCTTGCATCAGGGTAAAAAACGGTTTCTTCACCGAATGAAGAATTCCTGTCACTGGTGTAGGAACCATTCGCAGATAGATAAAACCTTTTTACCTTGTAAGCCAAGGAGCTTCCACCGCTTATCAAGGATTGCTTGCCCTGTTTTTGATATCTGCCATTTAATGACCCGTTTATGCCGTCTTTTCTGGATTTTTTCAGTACAATATGAACTATGCCTCCTGTTCCTGCAGCCTCGAACTCCGCTGGGGGATTGTAGATAACTTCAATTTTACTGATGTCTTCAGACCTTAGCGACTTCAGGTATTCCGCCAGGTCATCTTGCGACATACGCTGAACCACATCATTTATCATCACCAATACAGACTGGTTACCTTTGATTCTGATGCTGCCATCCTGGCTGACCCATATTCCCGGAGATTTTTGGAGAACCTCGAAAGCTGATAATCCCTGTGCCAGTGAACCGTTCTCTACGTTAACAATATACCGGTCTGTTTTTCTTTCGATGAGTGGTTTGGCATTAATCACGGTAACGGTCTGCAAAGTTTGTGACTCTTCAGACATCACCAATTTCTTTAAATCAGATGTGTCTGCGATGGTGAAGGAAATTTCAAGCGGCTTATAACCAACTGAAGTCGCTAGTAGCCGGTACCTATCTGCCGGTAAAAAATAATGGTTGAGCTGAAAATGACCATTAGTTTCGCTTACTATTTTTTCAACAATAACAGATGAACGGAGCAAGCTTAAGGACACAAAAGGGATGCCGACTCCATTTTTATCAGATATTATTCCACCGAATGCGAACTTGGAAACACCACCGCTTTTCAGTTGATTATTGCTGTAACCAATAGCAATGAGTTTTTCGGAGATTAAATTGAAAGCCAATTTATGATCTCTAAGAACCTCGCCTAGCACAGTAGAAACAGGTGCTTCTTTTACATTTAGCGATGCTTTCATCGTATCCTTTACAACTTCATCACTATATATGAAACCATAACCGCACTGTTTTTCAATTTGATTAAATAACTCTTTAAGCGGTTTTTGATGTAGTGTTAGCGTCAGTTTTCTTACCTGAGCTGAAATGTTGAAATTTACCATCCACATCAGAACAAGGAGCACCATCGCCTTTCTCATTCCTGTCCCTTAATCACAACCAACCTTTTGTTGATTGTATAGGTAAGTGGGTAGGATAATTTAAGGGAGGTTATCGCCTGTTCTATCGTTTCATTTATAAATATCCCGCTAAAGTGTTTTTCCTTTAGTGCTTCGCTTTGGATATCTATTCTCACATCGTACTTTTTCTCCATTTTACGGGCCAAATCCTTAAGCTTTTCTTTCCTGAAAACGAGGGTGTCCGCAATCCATTTTGTTTCATTTAAAAGTGCAGATGGATTTACTAATTTAAGTTGGAGGTTTTTATTTTTGTCCTTTTGCCATGTGTTATAAACAATTTTTTGATTGGGGTGTAGTAACAAGCTGCTGTTTTTATTCAGCCTGTCACTAATCTGAATGAGACCCCTTAGCAGTGCAACTTCGATATCTTTGTTGCCCTTTTCAGCTTTAACATTAAATGCGGTGCCTTTTACCTCAATATCAATATTTCCGGCATGCACATAAAGGGGAATACGGTTATTTTTGACTACGTCAAAATAGGCTTCCCCTTCAATGGTTATTTCCCGTGCATCCACCCCAAAGCCTTTATTGTAATTCAAGGTTGAATGTTTGTTTAACCAGACTTTGGTGCCATCGTCCAGCATTTTAAAGGTTTTTACCTCCCTGGTCGTTAACTGTTCAAATTCATGCGAAGTTTCCATTTTAGAAAGCTTGTAGAGCAGCAGACCTCCGCAAGAGATGACAATCAAAGCTGCTGCGGCCTTAATCCAAATCGGTGAGCTAATAGAACCTTTATATTCGGAATAGTTGTATTTGCCACTAAGATGTCCATTTTGATTGCCATCAATCATGGTCCAGACTTGGTTTAATTGGTGTTGACTATCCGAATTATTGGGTATATTTTGTTTACCCAGGTAGTTTTCCAGGTGACCTGCTAATTCGCTGTAATGTTCATCTTCAATGACCGTTTTGTTCAGCAGATTTAGATCATTGGCGTCGATTTCACCCGAAATTTTTTTTGAGAATAATTTAATGAATTTTTGTCTGTTCATCATTCCACGCATTTACATTAAAGACAGTTTTAATTTAAGAACTACTCACTACCGTTATAAAAAAAAAGACAGAATCCATTGCGAAGTAACGCCACGCCTTTTCTTATACTGAGGGTGGTAACCTAAATATAAACTAAGCGTATCAGCTAAAGATTTGACAGCTTTATAGAGCTGGTTTTCGACCGTTCTGACTGAAATTCCCATAATCTCTGCCACTGCCTTGCTTTTTAATCCATCTTCTTTAATCAGGATGAAAATAATTCGGCGTTGCTCAGGAAGCGCCGCAACCGCTTTATTAAGCATTGTATGCAATTCCTCATCAGCCATATCTGAAATCTGTTGATTTATGGATTCTTCAGCAGATGACCATGGACTGAATACCAATTTTCTTTTTTTTTCAGATCTGATCAAATTGAGACAGGCATTTTTAATCGAGATGAACAGATATATCTCCGGATGAATCACCTTTGACAGGTTGTGCCGTTTTAACCATAGTTTTATGAAAAGTTCTGACGTTATTTCTTCTGCGCTTTCCAAGCTATTAAGATATTGCCTGGCCAGGGAAAGAAGCTTATGGTGATATAGCATAAAAAGCTCATTGAAAGCTACTTTGCTTCCTTGCTCAATATCTGCAAACAACGCTAAAATTTTCAATTCTTTCTCTGACATCAATAGGCAGTCTCTTGTGGTTTGTATGCTTTTTGATAGTAAAGGCACCGATGCTTCAAGATATACTTATTCGAATGAAAAATAAATTATTTTGGGAAAAAACAAGTAAGAAGCAATTATTTATTAATAAAATAAAATTGGGTTATAAACATTAAATGAAGCCCGGGAAGCGAATCGTCATAAATTGGTTTTTCAAATCAGGTCTATCAGCAAAAGAATTAAAATCTTAATGCTGACCAAATACCTGGGTTCAGGCATGGACATAACTGTTTTCTTATTTCATGTTCTTTTAAGCTGTGCTTTAAATGCTATTTATATTATCAGTCGACCGGTTTTTAAGTTTAAAATGTCTATTTGCAGGTATTTTATTTTGTAAAAGCAGTATAATTCTGACCAAACAATCCATTAAAATAACGGGTTTTTTAATACAGAAAGAATTATTCACCTTAAGAATAATGAAATGGAGAATAGCAGGAAATACATCAAGGCTAATCATGAGCAGAAAGAAGGTGAGGAACTAACAGAAGTGGGGAACAGTAGCATTGGGTTGTGATTGGGGACAATCTTAAGTTGGTCACCTAAAACCTGTTAATTGTGATAACATTATGAATGTGAGTGATTTTATACTACAGCGCCTGGGCGACTGGAAAATTGATAAAGTATTTGGCTACCCTGGGGATGGTATCAATGGACTGCTAGGTGCGATGAACAGAAACGATTCCGTTCGTTTTATACAGACCCGTCATGAGGAGATGGCTGCATTTATGGCCTGCGGACATGCCAAGTTTACTGGCGAAGTAGGCGTATGTATGGCAACTTCAGGCCCAGGGGCGATACACCTCCTCAACGGCTTATATGATGCGAAGCTAGACCATCAGCCCGTGATAGCGATTATCGGACAGCAAAAAGGTACTTCTTTGGGTAGCAATTACCAGCAAGAAGTGGATCTTATGAGCCTTTACAAGGATGTTGCTTCTGAGTATGTACAGATGATTATTGATCCAGCTCAGGCCCGGCAGGTAATCGACCGAGCATTCCGTATCGCAAAGGCAGAGCGTACAGTAACTGCCGTGATTATTCCCAATGATATACAGGAAGAGAAGGCTCTGGAACAGCCCCCTAGGATGCATGGTAACGTAGTAACCGGAGCGGGTCACAGTAAAAACCATGTCATCCCTGCTCAAAGCGAGCTTGCTAAAGCGGCTGATGTTCTTAATAGCGGAGAAAAGGTGGCGATACTAATCGGTGCGGGTGCTTTTGGCGCTGAAGCAGAAATCAGGGAAGTGGCGGAGCTCTTGGGAGCGGGAGTAGCCAAAGCATTGCTGGGGAAAGCGGTATTGCCTGATGATTTGCCCTATGTAACCGGATCTATCGGCATGCTCGGAACAAAAGCCAGCTGGGAACTGATGGAAGGCTGCGATACCTTATTAATGATAGGCAGCAGCTTTCCTTATGCAGAATACCTGCCCGAACCCGGTAAGGCAAGAGGCGTACAAATTGATATAGATGGTAAAATGCTTAGCATTCGCTATCCGATGGAAGTGAACCTGCTCGGAGACAGCCGCGATACGCTGAAGGCGTTAATTCCTCTTTTGAGGCATAAACAGGATCGGGTTTGGAGAACAAAGATTGAACAGCGTGTGGATGAATGGTGGCAAACCGTCGAAGACAGGGCAAATCTGGCAGCCGACCCCGTCAATCCGCAACTGGTTTTGCAGCGGCTTTCTCCTTTGCTCCCCGACAATTGCATCCTGACGGCTGATTCTGGCACGTCAGCCTTCTGGTATGCACGCAATATCAAAATAAGGTCTGGTATGATGGCCTCGCTTTCAGGAAACCTGGCGACTATGTGCCCTGCTATTCCTTATGCCATCGCTGCAAAGTTTGCCTATCCGGATCGGATACCGGTAGCGATAAGCGGAGATGGTGCCATGCAGATGCTTGGCATGAATGAACTTATCACGATCGCCAAATACTTCAAAGAGTGGTCGACGCCAGGTTTGCTGGTTATCGTACTGAATAACCGTGACCTGAATATGGTGACCTGGGAACAGCGCATGCTTGCCGGTGAACCAAAATTTGAAGCTTCGCAGGACATACCTGATGTAAACTATGCTGCTTTCGCAACGCTTGTCGGGCTAAAAGGAATTCGAATTGACCATCCGGATCAGATCGATGTCGCATTGAACGAAGTGCTAAATAGTGATCGTCCGGCAGTATTGGATGTAGTATGCGATCCGAATGTTCCTATTATTCCACCGCATGTGGACAAGACTATGCTCAGTAAATTCGGCAGGGCGATGATCAAAGGAGACCCGGAATCCTCGTCGGTCATCCGCCAGGTGATAAAACAAGCGATGCAGGGTGGCAGCAGCCTATAAATCCAGAATAAATCTATGACACAGTTTTCCTATCATGCTTCGCACGAACAGTTCGCCCCGAGTGAGCTGGTGCGGTGTGCCGTTCTCGCCGGACAAACCGGCTTTGATGCCATCGCTTCGTCAGATCATTTCCATCCCTGGAGTAAGCGACAGGGCCATAGCGGTTTTTCTTTTGCCTGGCTGGGCGCTGCCATGCAGGCCAGTTCTGTACCTTTTAGCATGGTGTGCGCGCCAGGTCAGCGTTATCACCCTGCAATCGTAGCCCAGGCAATCGCCACCCTTTGCGAAATGTTTCCCGGACGGTTTGATGTTGCTCTGGGAAGTGGTGAGGCGCTCAATGAGCAGATCACAGGAGAGAAATGGCCTGATAAGCGGACTCGTACTCAGCGGCTTAAGGAATGTGTGGACATATTCCGGCAGTTGTTTGCAGGGGAAACAGTAAACCACCAGGGCCTTATCCGGGTAGAAAATGCCAAGTTATACACACTGCCCAGCCAACTTCCGCGCTTGTTCTGTGCTGCGGTAAGTAAAGAGACTGCCCAATGGGCTGGGGCTTGGGCAGATGGCCTGATTACTGTTCATCGGCCCTTTGATGAACTTAAGCAGGTGGTCGATGCATTCCGGAGCAACGGCGGTGAGGGAAAACCTATTCATTTAAAAGTCCAGCTTTCTTATGCCCAGACAGATAATTCCGCGTTGAACGGCGCTTATGACCAATGGCGAACCAATATATTTCAAGGCACGGTACTCGGAGAACTTCCCTCAACTGCCCATTTTGATGCCGCTGCAGAATTTGTTAAGCAAGAGGATATGAAGCGGATGGTACGGATTTCTGCAGATCCTTATCAGCATGTTGATTGGCTGAAGGAAGATTTGAGCCTCGGCTTTGAGCGGATTATCCTACACAATGTAAACCGTGAACAAGAGCAATTTATCAGGGATTTTGGAAATCATGTATTGCCGGCTTTAAGATCTTTGTAGCCGGTTTGTTTTACATTAAAAGAAAGTGTTTTTTGGTAAAATACTCACGGCCCAGTTATGCCTAAATTAGGAACAGGGACACCGATCCAGATACGGAGGGTTATAAGAATAGTACAGTAAAAATTTATTGTAACCAAAAAGCGCAGACAATGAATTTTTTACTTAATAGAACAATATCGCGGGAGCCAGGAAGATCAATAATAACGGACAAGCTAGAATCTTTAAAAACGGGTTATTGGAAGCATTGACCAAGGCTCGTCCCTAGGTTATTCATGCCAATTATATCCTCCTCGGTATTTTTATGACTTTATATGTTTTGCTTGAATTTCAGTATTCGGCTATTATCATCGTATCAATATTTTTTATGGCAATGATCAGCTGGACTTTCTTTGAATATTTTTTAAGTCGGTTTTTATTCCATTATCAGGCAACTACCGGCTTCGGAAAGCGATTGGTCTATGTTTTTCATGAAAACCACCATGAGTTTCCGATAGAACGGGATCGTTTATTCATGCCGCCTGTCCCCAGCATTTTGCTTGCTGGTGTGGTTTTTTCGGTATTTGCACTAATGTCGTGAAAACGGTTTTAATCAAATTTTTTCAACCGGAGGTTTAGAGGTTGATTTAAAGGCGTAAAATCTATCGACAGCTACAAAAGAGCATACAACACCGATCAAAAGTATTAACGATCGTACCCAATTCATATTGCTCCATTCAGATGATAGTCTTTTAAGTGTTCCGGTATCTGGAGTTGGCTGAGACATCATGATATCGGTCTTCGGATGGAAGTAAGTAACGGCTAAAATATCTCCTGATATGTAGCAAATCAAAGCAATACCCAGAAATAATCTGACGTTTTTTGCCTTTCTCCAATATAATATAAGTGATAGTAAAGTCAGAAATTGGCTTGCGGGAGAAAATATTTTAAAAAAATTCCCCGGATTTACAGTTCTAAAAAACTCTTTTGCAGCTAGAACAGAATTCGGAATGTCACTATCGGTGGCAGCTGCGATAACCATTGAATTAAAGATATTCGCAAACAAGACGCCACTGGCCACTGCTACCGAACTCAGAAGAATTACTTTTTTCATAGCTGATTTATTTATGAAATAAATATAATAAAATTATATAAAAACCAGTTATACAGCCAGTTATTAATATAAAAGTTTATTGAGACTGTTAATAATGGAAGCAGCGTTATTTATCGTTTTTTTTTGTCATTCCGCTCGAACAACAACCGTTTTACCGCCTGTTAAAAATACTGGCTTGTAGGATAGTTTTTCGTTCTTAATTATCCTTAAAATCAAACCGTTTACCGCAAAGTTTTTTTAATATTGGTAGTTCCTGGTAATTTTTTCCGATAGGTGAAATGCTATACTATCGTGAACTGTCTGAACAACGACAGCTACAAAATGGGGCTGTATCAAAAGAAAGATTTCGATACAGCCACGGTTTTAGATTATCAACAGACTATTGCACGCCTGATTTACCAATGGTGGATTTACCCAAATCCGTTACCTGTTGTAAATGTTTTCTGAGTGCGGGCAAATGTTTTGAGGCATATGCTTTAACTTGCGGATCGGCAGATCTTGCTCCACTTTCATAAAGGCTTATCGCTTTAACATGATCTCTAATCATTAACTGCACATAGTTTTGATCAAATTCTTTATTGGAAGAAGTTCTTAATCGTTCTATTTTTTCCGCAGGACTCATATTGCTGCCGCCGGAACCGTTGTCTGTGGCGCTAGAACCGCTTCCTGCTGTGCTGGATCCAGAAGTTCCTGAGCCTGTGCCGGTTGTTCCCGAACTCATTGTGCTACCTGTGTTTCCAGCAGTATTAATGTCACTAGTGGCATCGCCTATGTCACTGCTGTCCGGAAGCATGATGTCCTTAGCCGATGCCAAAGTTTTCAATTCAGCATTCGCACCTCCATGATCCTTTACCATCATTGCTGCAAACTTTTTAACTGTAGTGCTTTGTGCGCTTTTCAGAGCGAGATGACTTAATTGTACTTCCGATAGCCCACTTATTGCAGCCTGGCGTATAAATTGCGAAGTTTCATCTGATACTAATCCGCCTGTTCCTGTGTTTGTGGAGCCTGATGCTCCAGCGGAACTTGTGTTGGCCGTGCCTGTTGTTCCTGCAGCGCCTGAACCGGTTTTGCCGCTACCTGTATTTGTACCGGATGTGCTACTGCCCGAACCAGTGGTAATGGTCCCTGAAGTTCCGCTACCTGATCCCGTTGTTCCACTTCCTGTACCCGATCCGGTTTTACTTCCAGCGGATATACTCGTTGCGTCGCCGGTTGCATGGGAAACAGATCCGGAAGGTTCGGCTGTATCTGTCCGCACGGAGGTTGATCTTGTACTGGAGCAAGCTTCAAAAGTTAAAGCTGCTATCGCAAGTAATGCCATGTTTGCTAAATTTTTCATAGTGTTATTGGATTGATGTAATTATTTTATAATCAAATTGTATGCTGTTGATGATTTAAGATGAAAGGAGGTTAGGAATAAGTCGCAGAATACCACCTTCGTGATTGGTTTTGGCAGACATAATTGCGGTAATTACAGCTGTACCCAGAAAATTACCTAACAATCTTCAATTTATTGAACCTAAACGCCCATGGAATGGTTACGAGTGCAATTGCGGATAAACAATCATGTACTGCATGAATTTCTCTTTTCTTATAATATGCATAGCTTTCTTACCTTATGCCTTTATTAACCATCCAATTTTTATAAAAGTTCGGCGGATTTATACGTCATTTTTTATTTTAAATACTTATGGTATGGTCATTTTCTTTTATAATTTACCTGTGCTTATAAGAGGTAAATGCTGTTTCCAGAGCGGTTAGCGTCAATCTTAATTATCTGTTACGTGTTAGATAGCGTATTTATGCTTCAAAAGTTTTTCATGGTTCCGGAAATATTTTTCAATGGTCGATAGGGTTTAGGAGCTAAATGTTTAGCTTTGGTTATGGAAACCGGGTCAGATGTAAACTCAAGCTTTAAATTTAATACGGAGGGGATGGGCCGGGAGCCGGAATTGTCTTTAAATACCGATTTATCTTCTTCAGCATTGCTGAATGCTATTCCCCAACAAATCTGGACGGCGAATAGGGCGGGAAAAATAGATTATGTAAATGAGACCTTAAGTCGTGATTTTGGCTATCCCGCTGCTAAAGTGATTGAATTAGGCTGGGCTTTTTTTGTGCACACTGAAGATCTGCCCTTGAGTTTAAAGCGCTGGCAGGAAAGTCTTAAAAATGAAAAGGAGTATACTTCAGAATTACGGCTGCGCTTTGAGGATGGGGCATATTACTGGCACTTAGTGAGAGCCGTGTTAATTTGCGTAGAAGGAAAGCCTGGTGTATGGGTTGGTACTTGTACGAACATACAGGCAAGTAAAGAAAATGAATTTCGCAAGGATGAATTTATTTCCACAGCGAGTCATGAGCTTAAAACGCCGCTAACCTCGATAAAAGGATACAATCAGATTCTGCTTCGTATAGCCGACAACCCGAAGGTTAAAGACTTTCTGCACCGTACGGAGGCCCAGCTTGTCAGGCTTGAAAAACTGATTTCGGATCTTCTGGATGTAAGTAAGATTAATGTTGGCAAACTGCCCCTGAATACTGAAAATTTTGAGTTCTCAGAATTGTTGCAGGAAACCGTTGGAGCAATGCAAATCATTTTTCCATCTCACAGGATGATTTTAAAGGATAGGCGGCCGGTTAACATCCAGGGCGATAGGTATAGATTAGAACAGGTTATACAAAATTTCATATCCAATGCCGTTAAATATTCACCTAATGCGGATCGCATCTTAATAGACACAGAAGTGCAGGATGACAATCTGATTGTCTCCATTACGGACTATGGAATCGGGATAGATAGCGATGAAATCACAAAACTTTTTGAACGCTATTACCGCTCTGATAACTCTTCAGCTAAATTTGATGGATTAGGGCTTGGCCTTTACATTTCTGCCGAAATCATTAAGAGGCATGGGGGAAGTTTTTGGATAGAGAGTGAATTGAACAAGGGATCTGTTTTTTCTTTTAAACTTCCGTTGGTGCCACTCGGAGCGATAACCCCTGAAACCCAGACTGTAAATTACTATAAAGATCGCTATATCGAAATTTATTGTCCACCTGATTCAGCTATAATGTATGTAAGGTGGTGGGGCCATCAGGATATGAACTCCGTTAAGCATGGTGGCAAGTTGATGATTGAGTACTTGCGCAGCAACAGCCGTTCGAAAGTATTCAATGATAATCGGGAAGTGATCGGTACCTGGTCGGAAGCTTCGGACTGGGCAGCTGAAGTCTGGTTGCCCTTAATGGAAGATGCCGGACTCCAGTTTTTTGCCTGGGTATTTTCGGCAAGTGTGTTTAGCCAGTTGTCGGCTCAGAAAAGTGTCGACAACAAAGAGAAAAAATCAGAAATAGCCTTTTTCTACCAGGCAGAAGATGCAATTGACTGGCTGGACAAGAATGGATAAGGATTGGCATAGTTAGCATTGCTTTTTGTTCCGATGCTTTAGTCGTTATAATATTAATTCAATATCCCATACTGAAGCAGAAACTTTCGCTGTTCGAAACAGTTTAAACGGGTCTCGTTGGGATTTCAAAGACTAGCCGCAGGCATTCCAGGCGGTTAACCAATCATCCATCGGAGGGCCTTGATTATATTTTTTTGGACAGTGGAAAACAAAAGATTGTTTACCTGTAATTGCTCATCAAACCAAGATTCAGCAAGAAGGCTAAAATGAAATATGGTCAGGCACTCCGCCAGCAACCCAATTGCCGTAATAAAGGGTTCTTACGTTTTGTTGCCTGCAATTAAGAATGTATAGGAATAAGATCATTAACTTTACATTATGAAACCTGGAGCATATGAAATGGATTACCCGCGAACGGCCGAAGATTGACAGAATTGCCTGTCCATGGCTCATTAAGCGGTTCATAGATGTCAATGCAGAAATAATCTATGTTCCATTTGATCAAGTGATCGCTAAGGCCAGGGAACTGGATGCCGTTCCATTTGATTTGCCGGGAGTGGAATATAGCCATTACGAAGACCAATGTACCTTCGACTATTTTTTAAAGAAGCATAAGCTCAATGATCACGGGCTTGATCGCATTGCTGCAATCATCAGGGGAGCAGATACAGATCGATTGGATTTTGCACCCCAGGCAGCTGGACTTTCTGCCATCTTCCTCGGACTATCACAAAACATCAAAGACGATCATGAGCTTCTAGAAATTGGCATGAAAATCTATGATGGGCTGTATACTTGGGCAAAGCATCTCTTCGACCAAAAACATACACAGGCTCCAGTCGAACAATTGCTGCTTGAGGTTTATCATAAATACCTTAAGGCGGGAAAGAAGAGGGCTCCAGCCTGGACAATGGAGCTTAGGGAAATGATACAGGACCAAATGGATACCAATATGTCAATCAGTCTAAGGCAGGCCTCAGACGAGCTGGAAATAAATCCTGCCTACCTCTCAAGGGAATTCTCCAAGTACTTCGATAATCTGTCTTTCGGAGATTATATCCGTAAAATGCGGATAGATAAAGCCATTGCCTTGTTGGAGACGACAGTATATTCTTTAACCGAGGTCGCCTACCTGACGGGTTTTTCAGACCAGAGCCATTTTAGCAGAATATTTAAAAAACAGACTGGTGAAAACCCTTCTGCCTATAGAAGAATTGCAAGGAAAGGTAAAAAGGATACAAAATAGTTAATTCGGTTCTATTTTGGTTTATTTCTCATGGGTAGTTTTAAGCCATGAAGAAATACGTTCTATTTATTATTCTTTTCAGCATTCAGATTTTTGTTTCCGCTCAGGAAAACTATCCGAAAATTGTAGGTTATGTAGGTGTCGTACATCCTATTGCCACTTTCAGCTCCGCTGGTACCGACTTTAACTTTGATGGTCATTATGTAGTCGGACTTCCTGTTGGCATCAATCTTTGGAAAAGCAAAAGAATTGGATTTTCGCTGGAAATGGTTCCTTATGTTAGAGCGGAGGATGGATCCAGCAAAACGTCAAACCTGCTCATCCACCCAGGCGTTCTCGTTTCCATTAACAGCGGTTTCACCTTTGCTGGGCGTTTTGCATTCGAAACTTCTGGACGATACGGATTTACACCCGTGCTGAGCAAAGTTATTGTCAAGAATAAAATGAGCAGCATTTTCGTCGCTCTTCCTGTTCCGTTCAGGTTTGGAAACGATAAACCTTTTTCTACTACGGTCGCTTTTCAGTTTGGTCTAGCTCTTTAAATAATGGAAAAGGAAAAAATATTATATACGCTCAGCGACCTGGTCATCTATTTCCTGAAACTGGGCACTTGGGGCTTTGGAGGCCCTGTGGCCCTGGTAGGCTACATGAATACCGATCTCGTCGAAAACAAAAAATGGATTACAGAAGAAGAATATAAAGAAGGTTTGGCACTGGCACAACTAGCCCCGGGGCCGTTGGCAGCGCAGTTGGGTATTTATATTGGCTTTGTTCATTACCGGTTTCTCGGAGCAACGCTAGCCGGCCTTGCTTTCGTGTTGCCATCCTTTGTTATGGTGGTACTGCTTGGAATGGCCTATAGACTTTATAGTGGGCTGCCCTGGATGCTTGCTGTCTTTTATGGCGTAAGCGCGGCTGTGATTGGAATTATAGCCATAAGTGCTTATCGCTTGACTATTAAGTCAGTAGGTAAATTTACCTTTGCAGACGTTAAGGGCAAATGGCTTTTATGGCTGTTTTATAGTGTGGGAATCGCTATAACGGTTATTACTCAGAAAGAGGACATGCTTCTTTTTACTGCATGTGGTATAATCTACATGCTGGTAAAAGCGCCACCAAAATGGTTTAGAAAGTCGGGTGCGCTACCGTCGATCTTTCTTATCGGAACTGGGTTTTGGCAATATGAGGGAAAGACCCTTCAGGAAATCGGATGGTTCTTTTTAAAGGCTGGGGCATTGGTATTCGGTAGCGGCCTTGCAATCGTGCCTTTCCTGCATGGAGGTGTAGTCGAACAGTTCGGATGGCTGAACGAGCGGGAATTCGTCGATTCGGTTGCTGTAGCGATGATTACTCCGGGGCCCGTTGTGATTACCGTGGCATTTATCGGCTATCTTGTAGCGGGTTTCCCCGGCGCATGTATCGCTGCCTTTGCCACCTTTTTGCCATGCTATCTTTTTACAGTTGCTTTGGCTCCATCATTCAAGAAAATTGCAAAGAATGCAAGTATCAAGGCATTCGTAGAGGGGATTACGTCGGTTGTGGTTGGCGCCCTTGTGGGTGCGGTTCTGGTTATCGCCAAAAGAAGTATAATTGATATTCCAACAGCGCTTATTGCTATTGCCAGTATATTTGCCTTGATTTATGTCAAAAAGCTAAAGGAACCTCATATTATTGCAATTGCCGCTGTTGCCGGTATCCTAATCAAATTTATGTGAATTCTTATAAATGCCTATGTTTAATTCCCTTTCTGACGCACGCTTAAAAATAGGTTTCAGTTGTTCATTCGATTCGGTAGCATAAACAAGAATAGCGTGTTTTATGAATTGAAGATATGATAGGCCAAATGCATTGAAATCAGCTACATTTAATTTTTATAAGTCATCCGGTGTGTTAAGGATAACTATCGCTATATTTTTTAAATCCCTGTTTTACTTTGGTATCTGTTGATGTCTGCCGCCATCTGGATGTTGCACCGCTCGTAAGGTGTTGGATGGCCTGCTATTTTCTGGAATCCCAGCTTATAGTAGAGGTTGATCGCTGGCTTAAGTATTGTATTGCTCTCCAGATAAATTTTTGTTGCCCCTAATGTAGCCGCCTTATCCAATGCAGCTTGTCCCAGCAGCCAGCCGATACTCTTACCTTGTGCGGATGGAGCAACCGCCATCTTCGCCAACTCAAAGTCATGTTCGCCATCGTTCATGACTATTAAAGCGCACACACCCACAACTTCATTGTTCAAGAGGGCAACTAAAATATGGCCTCCCTTGTCCAAAATGTATTCCTGTGGATTATCCAACGAGCGATGGTCAGCCTCTTCCATTTTAAAATAGGAAGAAATCCACTGTTCATTCAGCTTTCTGAAGGCAGAAGCATGTTCAGGTTTGAATGCCGTAATTCGGACGGCACTGCTTTCGCGTTTTTTCTTTTGCTCAATAACCCGCCGTAGCAATGTTTTCTGTCCGAGCATAAATTCCCATTCTTCGATTGCTTTCCATAGATCGTTTGCCGCCTGTGTGTTGAGGTTTTTAATCGCATCTTCAACGTCGGTATATTGGTCCTGGATTTTTTCTTTATAACTCAGCCCTTTTTCTGAAAGGCCAACCATGCTCCGTCTGCCGTCACTGTTATCTTTTTTTTCAACTAAGCCCGCTTTGCTCATTTCACTAATGATTTTACTAACTGAGGGATGTGAATGGCCGATTTCATGCGCAATGCCGGTAATCGTTTTTTCATTGCCTTCTGACAGGGCATAGAAAACAGGAAACCATTTGGGCTGCATTTCAATATTATATAAATTATAGATTTGTGCCGCATCATCGGTAATCCTGCTGGTCAGCATTCTCAGCCTGCTGCCGATAGATTTAATGCCAGCTGCATTATAAAATTCCATATATTCCTAATTACGTAATCAGTTACGTAAATATATGTTACTTGTTTTAAATAGACAACAATTCTTACAGAATTTAGATAATGGTTAACCCATAATAAGAGCAGCATCTTTTCAGCCTATGAAGCCTAAGCCGATGAACTGGTAACGGAGTGTTACAATTCGGTCAAAAGGGCAATTGGATTTTCGCAACATAACATCTTTCAAATAATGAAAAAGGATACCCATTTAGTTTATCAATCATTTCCCATCCTGCCTAAATTTGTGTGCTTAAAATCATCTGTAAACTTGAGCCCGTAACCGAGCATGCGGTCAAAGGAGGCGTGCGCTAGTAACAGTAAGCCACAGGTAACGAGTATCTGAATTTGCATCAAAAAGCCGATCGCCAGAAGGGCTATAGCTATCGCACGGTGATGAAACAGGTTATAAGTTAAAGCACCTATGCGAGCATTCGCCAGGTAACCCATCATTGAAAGGTCAGGGCTGAAAAAAAGCAATACCCACAGCCAAACTGGTAGGCCCAGATTATATTTCGTTAAGAAATAGATAGCAACTGCAGTTATCGCTGCTTCTTCAATCCTGATGGTGAAATCCATCGCTTTTTGCTGATTCATGTTCCGAATTTTGTTAATCCAAATTTAGGGGCAGAACAGCGGGTGTACTCTTGACAAAAATCAAGAAATCATTTTCTTTCGTATCCTGCTGAAAGTTTCAGGTGTCATGCCGAGCATGGAGGCCAGGAACTGAAGTGGTACCTGATTAAAAAGCTCAGGGGACTGTTCGAAGAGTTTTTGATACCGATCTTCAGCGGTTAGCGAGATGAGGTCGAATATGCGATTCTCCATCATCACAAAACATTTGCCCATGAATAATTTTTCGAATTCATGCCATTTGGGTACCATTTTGCCCATCGTGAGGTAAGCATCGTAATCGATTGTAAACAAATGCGTTTGCGTTAATGCCTGTATGTTAAAGCGCGATGTGTTTCGGAACATAAAACCCTGGAGATCGGTCATGAAATACCCCGCAGTGCCTATCCATTGGGTAACTTCTCTTTCTGGCAGGTTTACATAGACCTTTAAAATGCCACTTTGTATAAAGCTGAGTTTATTGCAAAATTTACCAGTTCGTAAAAAGTAGTTTCCCTTTTCAAGTACCTCAGGCTTAAATAATGTGCTCACTTTCTGGCAGTCATCCGGACTAATACCGAAATGATGGTGGATATAATTTTCAAGTTCATTCATGTGTACTTAAATTAAACTGGGAGGAAATTCAAATTTACTTAAAATGTAATTGAGCTTAGCTAATATTGAGCCATCGAATGCTGCTCCATGAAGATGGGTGTTAGATGGATAAGGTGCCAGATAAGGAAGCGGTAAGCGGTTGGAAAGCTTCGGAAATCTTTGGAAAATTAAGGCGTTGCTACTTTGCGTCTTCAGTAATTATTATACTGATTGATTTGCTGTTCAGCACTTTAATTTGTTTTGGTATTTTTTATTATGCGTAAAAATATCTGGTATTTGAAGTATTAAGGGGACTAGATTATTGGATACCTTCATAAGAAATGTGTTCAGGGTTTTAGTTAACGCTTTATAGATTTTTTATTACACTATTAATATTCATGAAGTTAAATGCAGCATGATGATCTTTTTTATCAATTCTGTGGGTAGCGGATTATTGTAAGGGAAATGCAAAGTATCTTTTGCATTCTTTGCCCGGTAGTCTGAAAGTTCGTCTTCCAATTCAATTCCTCTGCCGATTGGATAAAATCCAATATGATTCTTATAACCCGCGAAATACAGGGTATATTTTTCATTCCGGTAGGAAGGCATGTTATAGCTAATACGTTCTTCTATATCAGGGAATAACTCAAAAAAGATACTTCTTATCTCGTTCAGCATACTCCGGGCAGGCTCATTGAATTGTGATATGTACGCTTCAACTGGTTTCATTATGTTTTAAGTATGTTTTACCTTAATACGAAAGCGGCATATAAACTAAATTTAAAGGCTTTAATATTATCTAAGGTTTAAATTCTTTCTTGAATTCTACCCGGTAAGCAATGCCGTTATCACGACCTAAATTTTTAATCCCTGTAGGCGATTCAGGACCGTTTGGATAGCCAATGTTGGTGTCCATATGCGGAACTGTTACGCTATCGGAAGCGACAAATTTTTTGTTTTTGTCAAGCTTGTATTGGTATATCCTGCAAGGAACAGCTGGCTTTGTGATCCACATAATACTTTTCCAACGATGGGTGTGAATAGGTTCTTCTTTCTGACCGTTCAATAGTACCTGCAGGATTCTCACAGTACTGTCTTCAAAAACAATTTTGTGGTTTTCAGGTGCTGCTTTTACAGCATCCAGGCTATCGGGCCATGTCCAATTTACCTCCGAAGAGGTGCTGTCAGTGAATGCTGTTTTCGGACTTTGACTTTGCCCGTCACTTTTTGAAAAGTAATAAAATAACCCATAACCCAAGAAACCACCTACGATAAGCCCAATAATCAGTTGTCCGTATTTCATAAATTGTTGTTTTAATTTCTAAAATGTTATCTGTTGTATTTTTAACCTGTAATGGGATGAATTTGATTATCAGTTAAATATAATGATTAGCCTGCAAAATTCAGAGCATATTCATCTATTTTATTGATCTTTAAATTCCATCGGTCAGTGATGAAAAAAATAACGATTATAAAAGCAATCATCTAAATCATGATTGCTTTTATATTTGGACTTTACCCGACCATCAACTTTGTGGTGATCGCAATTCTATTCCAGGCATTGATGGTTACGATGGCCATAATAATTTGCGAAAGTTCATTTGTGCTGAATAAACTCGCTGCTTTATTGTATGTGGCGTCCGAAACGTGGTTACTGATGAGGGTTACCTCTTCGGTCAAGGCCAGCACCGCTTCTTCCGCTGCTGTAAATAAAGTTGTTTCCCTCCATGCATTTAACAGGTACAGGCGTTGCTCTGTTTCACCAATCTTACGCGCCTCTGCAGCATGCATATTCAAACAAAAAGCACATCCATTGATTTGGGATGCCCTCATTTTAATCAGCTCTAAAAGGATTGGGTCTAATTTGCTTGCCGACAGATATTTTTCTAAACTGTACATGGCCTGATAGGCTGCTGGTTCTGCTTGTTGGATGTTAATTCTATTTTCCATTATTTGTTAATTTAATAATGATTAAAGGTCTCAAACAAAAAATCCAAAAAACTTAATCTAGTTTAAGAAATCGTATTGGCAGCTATTTTCTTGCCCGGATTTTACTTAGAAATTCAGGGGTGAAACCTAAATAAGAAGCCAGCATATATTGTGGAATGCGCTGTACGAATGCAGGAAACGAAGTGCTGAAATTGGTATATCTTTCTTCAGCAGTTTGACTGTACAGGTATTTTATCCTGATTTGAGAAGCCTGGTGTAATTTCTGAAAAATGAGCCTGAAATACTTTTCCAGCCTGGGTATCTTTTCGAAGATTTCATCATAATGGCGGTGTTCAATAATGATGACCTCAGTAGCTTCCGCTGCCTGAATATAAAAATCTGATGCTTGCTGAAATAAGAAACTGGTCAAATCTGAAATCCACCAGTTTTCAATCGCAAACTGCGTGGTCTGTTCTACACCTTTTATGTCGATAAAATAAAGTCGAAGACAGCCTTTTACGACGAAATAATTTGCCCGGCAGGTTGCTCCGGCTTCATGCAAAAAAGCTTTCTTTTTATACGTGGAAGATTTAAGCAGTGAGACAAGAATCTCCTGCTCATTTGTGCTTAAGTCGATAAACTTATTAATGTGGGCAAAAAGTGCTGGATACATTACTTCAATATAATCATGCTAAAATAGAAATTATTGCGATATCATTCATCGCAGAAAAACGAGGTCAGGTTCAGAACCGGGATTAATTATAAAAACGATTTGTGTGCTTCTCCTGTTTAATTATAAATGACCTAATATCCGATGAGCTAAACAGATTAAAGGTATTTAGGCATTTAATTTTTAAGATTATGGCAGAACTACCAGATTTGACTGTGTTTGCGCAGATCCTGACGCGCAGGTTCAAGGGAAAAACCTTAAAAGAAATTGATGTTAAGGTGGATAAGAAACTAAAGGTTTCAGTTGCTGAGCTGAAAGAGGCCTTGGAGGGGCAAAAATTGAACAAAGTTTCGCGTGAAGGGAAGACCCTGCAGTTCCATTTTGGCGAACATGTGCTCGGGGTCCACCTCATGCTTAGGGGACAACTGGAACTGCTCGAAAAAGATGCATCGCTTCCAAAGTTTACCGTATTTGCTTTTCATTTTAGTGGTGGCGAAGGTTTTGCGGTCCGAGATATTTTAAAACAGGCCACCCCAACGTTGGATCCCGAAAAGGCGAAGGCCCCGGATGCTTTGGACATTACCGAAGCTGAATTTATGGCTTTGCTTTCTGGGCGCAAAAAAAAGATTAAAGAAGTACTGATGGACCAAAAAGCGTTGCGGGGAATCGGAAATTCCTATGCTGATGAGCTACTTTGGGATGCAAAAATTTCACCATTTTCGGTGGCTTCGGCTGTTCCAGATTTTAAGGTGAAGGAACTTTACAGCAGTTTAAAATCAGTGCTGAACGAAGCTATAAATTTTATCGCCAAAGAAAATGGTGATGAACTTAAAGGTGAACTTCGTGATGCAATGAAGATACATGGTGCCAGGATAAAAAAGTCGCCTTCGGGCGCGGAAATACTTTCGGAAAAGATCGGTGGTAGAATAGCTTATTACACCCATGAACAGAAACTGTATTCCTAAAAACAATCTCTTTTTTAGCTTGTTTTATAGATGAAAAATATCAATATATTCATCTAATATACATCTACCTAAAAAAACAAATGTTATGGCAAAGTCAGGACCAAAAGATAGAAAAATGGTAAACTCTTCACAAGACTGGGAGATCTCGCATGTAGCGACTAAGATGGGTGTGAGTTCACAAGCAGTTGCAGGTGCAAAGCGTGCTACAAAATCTAATGATCGCGCAACGATAGAGAGCTACCTCAAAGATAAAAGCAAAAAGAAATAAGCTTTGCTGATAAAAGGCCGTTTGAATGATTTATTAATTGGCTTTCCAACCCTGGAAGGCCTTTAGTTGCGAATTCGGGGAATGAACAAAATACGCTTGTGCAGCATCCTGAAGATTTCCTGATCGATAAATTTTATAGGTTTGAGGGTACGTCAGATCCGGAAGATGAATCTATTTTATACGCGATATCTTCAACAGACGGAAAAATAAAGGGATTACTTGTAGACGGTTATGGTACATCTGCTGATTATTCGATAGAGGAAACTATTAAAAAAATAAAAACCAGGGCTAAATAGCGTATGGATAAGTTAAAACTCTACGGTATACCCGATTCGCAGGAAATTTATCCGATCAGGGATTTTCTAAAAAGGAGTGTTGTTGATTTCGACTGGTTTGATATCTCTCATGACGAGCTGGGAAACAGCCAGGAAATTACCAAATACGACAATCCGCAAAAGCACCCCGTAATAGAATTTCCCGACGGAAAAATAATTATCAACCCCTCTTTAGAAGAGATTGCCTGTAATCTCGGTTGGATTACTCAGCCTAAGTACGATGAATATGACCTATCGATATATGGTGCAGGTCCGGCGGGATTAAGCGCAGCTGTTTATGCTGCATCAGAGGGATTAAAGACAATTCTTATAGAAAGAGAAGCGGTAGGGGGACAAGCAGGTACCAGTTCTTTAATTGAGAATTATCTTGGATTTCCGAAAGGCATATCGGGTGCAAATCTGGCTGAGCGTGCCAGGCAACAGGCTTTAAAATTTGGTGTGGAAATATTACTGCTGAAAGAAGGAATTAAAGGTACTTTTTACGACAATAAGATTCATGTCGATTTTGCTTCAGGTGAAAAATTGGTTGCTAAGGCTAATATATGTGCAACAGGAGTGGAGTATGCACGGCTGAACCTGCCGGATGAAGAACGGTTTTTTCATAAAGGTGTTTATTATGGAGCGGGCGCCAGCGAAGCTTTTTTTTGCCAGGACAAAGATTTGTATATCGTTGGTGGAGGGAATTCCGCCGGACAGGCCGCAACCTATTTTTCTGGATTTGCCAAACGCGTCTTTATGGTCATCAGAAGAGGAAATCTTGCCGAGACCTTGTCTGATTACCTCATTCAAAGAATTGCCAGCATAAAAAACATTTTTGTTTTGTACCATTCACAGGTAGTGGCTTTAGAAGGTGAGGATTACCTGCAGCGGATTAAAATAATGGATAGCGAAAAGGGGATTGAATCCTGGCACGAAACCTCTAAACTGTTTATTTGCATAGGAGGGAAGCCCAACACGGAGTGGGCATCGGAAACAGCGATTTGCAGGGACAGGAATGGATACTTGTATACGGGAAATGATGTGATGGCCCAGGATCAGTATAAAACATGCTGGGAACTTGACAGGCCTCCCTTTCATCTGGAGACTAGTGTGCCCGGATCTTTTGCTGCAGGCGACGTAAGGTTTAACTCAGTGAAGCGTGTGGCCTCAGCTGTTGGAGAAGGTGCGATGGCCGTCACACAAGTGCATCAATATTTATCAAAATTATAACTATGGAAATTAACGAACCATGCAGCCATTTGTCGGCTATAAAAGAATTGAAGTTGGCAAAACAGCTTGTTTGCGAAGAATGTATCAAGCAGGGAACCGACTGGGTTCACTTACGCACCTGCCAAACTTGTGGCGTAACTTTGTGCTGCGATTCTTCTCCAAAAAAACATATGTCTCAACACTTTCAAATTAAGGAGCATCCTGTCGTTATCTCTTCTGAACCTGGTGAGCGATGGTTGTATTGTTATGTTCATGACCAGGTTGCAGAATATTAGAAATTCTTTTTGGTTAGATATCGTCCGAGTGTTGCAATTAAGGATATATTTCGATTTTTACTTAATATAAGTTTATGGAATTTAAATGCAGGGAGCAATTTCACGCTGCATAATGGCTGATTATCTGATTTCAGGTTTACATAAGCCAATTAGATTATTGATTTGCACCAGGCATAATTAGGCATCCGAAACTTTTTTATAGCACTGGAATAATAATGAACAAAATGATTTCAATTTACTGAGCAATTGATCTTCAGGAAGGCATGCTCAAATCTGGCTAGCCATTTCAACACACGAAGCGGTAAGACTATCTTTATTAACTGTTAATTATCAGGTGTTTGACATAATTGAGACTTGTTAATTCCCGGTCTTATGAATTATAGTATATTTTGACCGCCAGTGCCACATTCAATTAAGGCATTGATCCTACATTTGAAATAGACATTCAGTTACTGCAAATACGCATTATTTTTTTATATCTTACGTCGTGAATGATACGGGCCGGTTAGTGGCTCGTAACTTTAAAATAACCAAATATATTCAGGGAGCAGACATTATGGCCAGGGGATTAAATCAAAAGGGCGCTACGAACCCATCGGTAGCGTTGAAGAATAGTGTAGAGTTGGCTTCCCTCGCAAGCGTAATTTGTGGAAGCAGCTATTTTGCCTTGGTACGGAAAGACCGGGATCTTGAAGGTAATGGTCATGCGAAAATTCTAGATTTTTATAACAGGGAGGCGTTATGGACGGTTTTATCGGACATCATTGAGCCATCAGATAACAAGGGGCAAAACCATTTTTTAAGTATTCCGAATCCGCCATTTCCATTTTTTAAAGCTTTTCCGGTAAAGGATTTGGATGGTAATGTAATTTGTTTTCTGGCTGTTTATGACGAAAAAGAAATATTGCTTGATGGACAGCAGATCGACGCTGTAAAAGTTTTGTGCAACCAAATTAGTCGTCTGCTTGAAGAAGAATCCTGTACCGATTTGCAAAATTACTCGGAGCTTTTTGAACTTTCCGAAGATTTGATTTGTATTTGTTCCTCGGAGAGCGTATTGGAAAGTGTCAACCCCAGTTTTCAGCGGATTCTCGGTTGGGTTGACGAGCAGGTTATCGGAAAATCGCTTTTCGATTTTGTTGAAGAAAAAGACAGGAGAAACACAAGGGCTAAACTAGGACGCCTGATTTCGAGATCGGGCAGCGTTAGCTTTACACATCGTTTGCTCACTTCAAAAAACGACTACCGTACAGTGGAGTGGGTAGCTACAGTTGTACCAACAACAGGGAAGGTCTCCGCCATTGGGCGCGACATCACTGATGAAATTGAAAAGCAGCAGAAACTTGCTATTAGCGAAAAAAAATTCAAAGTATTCTTCGAAAATTCACAGGGTTTGATGTGCATCCATGACCTTTTTGGAAAATTCATCTCCGTTAATGAATCCGGAGCGCATATCCTTGGTTATACAAAAGAAGAACTTGATGGCAAGGGCCTCTATGACATTGTACCTAAGACAAGACATAGGTATCTAGACGAATACTTAAAAGCAATAGCCAAACTTGGCCATGTTAAGGGTCAGATGATTACTTGCGCTAAAGACGGTACAGAAAGGATGTGGATGTTTTCCAATGTCCTCCAAAAGGATGATCAAGGCGCAGTAAACGTCATCGGAAATGCTGTAGATATTACGGAGCGCCATGCGCTTGAAAGTGATCTGCTGCATACAAAATCCATTCTTGAACAGACTAATAAAGTCGCCAGGGTTGGAGGCTGGGAACTTGACGTTATTAATCAGACACTAGAATGGACATCCGTTACCAAAGAAATTCATGGGGTTGAGGAAACATATGTTCCGGATCTTAGTACCGTGCTGAATTTTTCCAAACCGGGAGAGAGCAGAGACAAAATGGAAGAGGCCTTCCAGAATATAGTGGCTAACGGCGGCTCTTATGATCTGGAAATTGAAATTATCAACGCCAGCGGCCAGGATCTATGGGTGCGGGCAATTGGGAACGCAGTTTTCAGCGATGGGATTTGTACAAGTGTATTTGGTACTTTACAGGATATTGATAAAACTAAGCGATCGGAAATTGCCCTCGGTGCATCCAAAAAACTATTAGATGATGTTCTTGATGCTGCTGCTGATCTGTGTATTATTGCGACAGATAATAACGGGCTAATTACCGTTTTCAATAAGGGCGCAGAGGATCTTTTGGGCTATTCTGCCAATGAGATGCTTGGAACGCAGATGCCGGAATTTTTTGAGTATAATGCTGAAACTGATTCTAATAAAACGAATTCAAAGACAGCAGCTAATGAAGTCAAAGATTTGAGATACTTTTTCTCGATGCGGGGCGCTGACCGGGCATCCCTCCACGAGCTTGTTTATATTGCTAAAGAGGGTGAGCGTTTTGATGTTTCCCTTTCTGTATCTGCTATAACGGATCCAAAAGGTGAACCTCTTGGTCATCTTGGCGTGGCAACCGACATTACAAGGCAAAAACAAATGGAGGTTGAGCTCGCCACAGAGCGGGCGCGTTTGCTGGCTTTTATTGAACACACTCCGGCTGCCGTGGCCATGCTCGACAATGATATGCGTTACCTCGCTGTGAGCAGAAAATGGATAGAGGACTATAATTTTAGAAATCAAGATATTATAGGTGCTTCTCATTATACGATGTTTCCTAATCTGGATGAAGAACGAAAGCTCCGCCATAGGGAGATTCTCAAAGGCCAGGTATTAAGGAGAGAGGAGGATGTATTTATCGATTCCCTTACGGATGAACAGCATTTCATTACCCTGGAAATGAGGCCGTGGTATAAATCGGCATCTGAAATTGGAGGTATGATGATTTTTACCCAGGATATCTCCGGTATGGTTGCGCAGCGTGATGAACTTAAGGCCGCAAAAATTCACGCGGATGAGGCAAACCTGGCCAAGTCTGAATTCCTGGCCAATATGAGTCATGAAATCAGAACGCCGCTCAATGGCGTGATTGGTTTTACCGATCTCCTGCTAAAAACCACACTCAATGAGACCCAGCAGCAATACCTTAAGATCGTTAGCCAGTCTGCTGGTGCACTGCTCAATATCATAAATGACATTCTTGATTTTTCTAAGATAGAGGCCGGAAAATTTGAGCTTGACATAGAAAAGTGCGACCTCTTCGAGATGACCTGTCAGGCTACAGACATCACCACATACCAAATCCAGTCAAAAAATCTGGAAATGCTGCTGAACCTAAGTCCGGAACTGCCACGTTTTGTGTGGACAGATGATGTAAGGCTGAAACAGGTTTTAATCAATCTTCTTGGTAATGCTTCAAAATTTACCGAGCAGGGCGAGATCGAACTGAAAGTACAAATGCTGGAAAATTTTGATGATAAATGCCTTTTCCGTTTCAGCATCCGCGATACCGGAATTGGAATACAACAAGATAAACAAGAGAAAATTTTTGATGCCTTTGCACAGGAAGATTCTTCCACAACAAAAAAATACGGTGGAACAGGGCTTGGATTGACCATATCAAACAAATTGTTGCGCATGATGGGCAGCAAACTACAGTTAACAAGCACGCCAGGCGTCGGAAGCACTTTTTATTTTGATATTTTACTCGCCTGTGAACAAGGTGAGGCTGTGAACTGGGAAGCAATAGATTCAATTAATAACATACTCATCGTTGATGATAACGATAATAACAGACATATCCTGGCCGATATGCTGGAATTAAAGCAGATTAAAGCAGACCTTGCGAAAAGCGGTTTTGAGGCGCTGCAAAATCTGGCAGAGGGGAAACGTTATGATGCTGTACTCATGGATTACCATATGCCTTTTATGGATGGACTGGAAACCACGACCAAAATCAGGCAGACGTTCTTTTCCAGTCATGCAGCGTTGCCAATATTGCTGCTACATAGTTCGGCAGATGACAGTACGCTGATTAGTGCGAGCCGCACACTGCAGGTAAGCCATCGGTTGGTAAAACCGATAAAGATGCCAGACTTATATAATGCGCTCTCCAGGCTTCACGTCTTGGAAGAAGAGCCCGCTGTAGAAGACCATAAGCCGAAGGCGGAAAGCAACCTAGATCATCATGTGGATTTTACCATACTTATAGTTGAAGACAATGAAGTTAACAGGTTTCTGGCACGTACGCTTATCGGCAAACTTTATCCCGGCGCAAAAGTTGTTGAGGCTAAGAATGGGCAGGAAGGCGTTGAACAATTTATACTTACGTCTCCCAAACTTATTTTAATGGATGTGCAAATGCCGGTTATGAACGGATATCAGGCGACAAAGGCAATAAGGTTGGCCGAAACAACAGGCCGTACCCCAATTATAGCCGTTACGGCAGGTAATGTTTCGGGGGAAAGGGAAAAATGCATTGAAGCCGGAATGGATGATTTTATAACAAAGCCCATACTCGAAGGTTCACTCGAACTAATTCTTGGTAGTTGGGTCGAGGGGTTATCAGTCGGCATGGAAGACCAGGATTTTTATACATCCTCGCCAACCGAACATTTTGATCCCGGCAAGCTTAAAATGTACTATGGCGAGAACAGGGACAAACTGGCCAGAATTGCATCGCTTACCATTAGCCAGTTGAAACAATCTGTAGCCGATCTGGATGCGTATTTAACAGGCGGGGAGTTGGAAAATATCAGGTTGCTTGGCCATAAGGTTTACGGAACTTCTGTATCAGCCGGGTTGGTCTATCTCGCAGAAATTTCCACTAAGTTGGAACGGCTGGAAAGCCTGGATGAAGGATTGTGTTCTGAGCTTCAACAGGAATTTTTAGGGGAGATTACCTTGCTCATTGAAATATTAACGTCCAGGTATCTGAATTGAGTAGTTCAATTGAAATTATTTGATGCTTGATGAAGCAGCTACAAAGTATATCCTTTTTACCTTCACATCTATTCATCACATTTTAGCCTGATCTCATCACATTTATTCATAAGGAAACCAGTATTAGCAGATATTTATTTCATATATACGTTTCAGGCAATATTATGAAAAAAATATCTACGATTATAGCCCTGTTGTCAGTGCTGGTTACAGCATCTGCGCAACAGGTAAAATTAGGCGATAAAAATACAATAACAATACATTCTTCAAAAGAAAATATAAACCGGACGATATACCTTCAACTTCCAAAGAACTATGGAATAGAAAATAAACGTTATCCCTTAATCATTTTGTTTGATGCACAGGATAAAAGCCTGTACAATTTGACTTCGTCGATTATAGATAGAATGACATGGACAAATGACATCCCGGAAGCGATATTTTTGGGCGTGGTACAAAATAATAGAAGCCAGGAATTGAACTTCGAAAAATCAGAGCAAACCACAAAAATATTCCTGGATTTTATAAAAAACGACCTTCTGGATTATGTCAATAAAAATTATAAAGCGAATGGTTATGTAACGTTAATTGGCCATTCATTAGGTGGGCAGTTTGTTACGAACGCCATGGTTAGCTACCCGGAAATATTTCCTTCTGTTATTAGCATAAGTGGAGCCTTAAATTATCCTAATAAAGACAATACTATTAATTCGAAAGTTATTTCGAAAGTAGAGCGTTACTTGTCTGCTACATCCGTTAGCAGTTTAAAAAAACAGAAATATTATTTTTCCTCCGGAGATAATGGTTTTCAGGAAAGCGGTTTTAAATCAGGGGCGTTGAAAGTGGATAGTCTTTATAAGTTGCACAAACACAATGTGGTGAACTGGCAATTTGATTTTTTGAAAGGATATAACCATATGACTACTCCGCTGCACGGTATACCCGCAGGTTTAGCATTTGTGTTTAAGGATTGGTACATCTCCGATAGCCTTGCAATGGATGTTTTAATATATCATAAAACGAGCCCGTCGGTGGTTTTAAAAGACAAAAAGATTAATATAGCCAAGTCTTATGGTGTTAATATTTCTTTGCCACGTAACGCCTTGTTTCAATTCGCAGAATATTCACTGTCGCAAGGAAAGATTGATGATGCAGAAGCGTTGACAAAAAATCTGCTAAATGAATACCCAGACGATGAGGAGGTATACGGCTTGATGGCTGAAATATTCGTCAAGAAAGGTGACATCTCAAATGCAATAAAATATTATGAGCGGGCGCAGTCGAAATCTGTAACAAACAAACATGCTGAAAAAATTAAAGACTTAAAGAAGGATCAGCTAAAGTCTTTAAAATAAATACGACCAAATCGCAATGTTTCGTGATTGCATTTTAGCGTGCAACATAGGCTAACCAAAATGCTAACGAGTAGCCAGTTTATCCTTACCAGAAACTTTTTTATAACTGCTTAAAAAACTATTAATTAATTTAGAAAACAAGGCCTTACGGGTTTTACTATTTCCGTTAAATGCCTGATAATCTCTTAACTCCGCTTTTAAATTATTTGAGTGAATTGGTGAATTGTCCATTGTATGAGGTTTAATATAAAATAACCTATTTGCAATAATCGCTCCTGTTATTCCTGCTGGCTCTTAGATGCGCTTACAATCATATTTACTTTTTATCGATAAATAATCTGCGCTCTTTTAAGGTCATAAAGGACTTAAAAATAGGCATAAATTTCGTTTTTTATTTTACTTATACACCAAAATTATGTATTCAATAAAAATATATTGTAATTAAACTTTCGATATAGGATGTAGCCGTATATAATTTGGTTCATTTTGAAATGAAGGCAAGCTATTGATTCGTATTACATCGATGAATCCATCTTAACCGAGGCAGTGGAGATATTGAAAACCATTTGCGGCTGGCAATGTTAGATTAGAGGCGATATAACAATAGCCTTAATATAAAAAGATATGAATACAGGAAAAATAGACTATGTTAACCTTGATGAGTTATCAAATAGCAATTACAAGATTGTTGAAGGTCAGGCGGATATTACGAATTGGCCTGTAGTCGATGAAAGTGGCGTTACGGTTGGTAAAGTCAGGGATCTTTTATTTGATGCGTCACAAGATGCTATTCGATACATCATTGTCGATCTTGATGAATCGGTGGCGGTTACGGAGGAGAAGGCGGTACTGATTCCGATAGGTTATGCGAATCTGGCCGAAAATACTAAAGAAGTTGTTATACCGGTAATGAGCGAGCAGCAATATGCATCCATGCCACGTTATATTATTGGCGAGGTAACAAGGGAGACAGAAATGCAAATCAGATCCGCTATTGGCAGCCCGGCTGCCCTTAGAATAGAGGAAGAGATAATAGAGATGGAGCATCCGGAGTTTTATAAACACCATCATTTCGACAGGGGGAACATTATTTCTAGAGGAATAGATTCAAATTCCGCGGGAGATCAATTACCTGAGTTACCACTATCGCGTGAGGAGGAAAGTAGTAAAATACACGAGCTTATTGAGCATGCCCACACAAATAATCCAGTGCAAAATACAATTGAAGACGAGCAACGGTCACTTGTAGAACATGAAGATTTCTATGTTAATTTAGATAATCGAAGCTTTAGGATAGAACCACAGGAGAATGGTGTTTACAGAATCTTTGACAATGAAGTGAAAGTTGGGGCAATTTATGCTCAACCTGGAGAAAGGGGTGTTAAATGGGCCACAATGGATCAGCTTGATGATCGATTTGTGGAAGTACTTGGCGAGGCGATTACTGAACACAATGCTTTGTAACGATTTTTGTTGAATTCTTATATCACTGAACTAAATTTTTTGAACCTTATATTAATTCAGATATTCCTTTATAGTTTATTAAAAATATTTGCCATTGGAAGGTTCTTTCTGGAAAGCAACATATCAACCGATGGCATTTATTTTTGACCTCAATGATTTTATAAGGCGCCGCCCTATAGCGGGCAAAAGGGGCCTTATTTGTTATTTTCGTTCATCATTTCATCCTGACAGGTTATTCCAGGGTTACCGTTGTTTACCCTAGTGTGGCTATTGCTTACCAAAATGTGAAAGCCAAGGTTTGTTTTTGCTAAACATTTCACTACCAAAGTTATGCTTTAGTTATGCAGGGTCGCCGGAAATGGTGAGGGCTTCTGCAGGCAGCATTAGTACAGAATTTAAAATATTTGCCGATAAATCTGCAAATTCAATATTGCGATGGTATAATCAGCTTCAACTATTTGTTAAAATGATTTTCTGGATTAACTTTTGCCTAATGCTTAAAACATGTGCGAGGTGATTATCCAGGCCAATATAAGCGCTGTTATTCCCGAAATGGTCAACAAATGCTGGGCCTTTCTTTCTGCTGGAGTTTTAACCCACAGGTAACCCAGCAGGATATAGGTCAGCCAAAGAATGATCACTGCAAATAAGGCAAGCCCATAAACAAGCCCGGAAAGGTCATAACCTCCGCCGCCAACTCCGCCGTTACCCCCATTATCCAGTAATATCAGCGCAAGAATAATAAATGGAACGATGAGAAAGCAAAGCTTGATGATGATGGTGCGCCATGTAATGTTCATTCGATTTGTCTTTAAAATTATTTGCTGCTATTGCCTCTCCATTGCATAAGACTAATGTCCGTATCATTCCCGGGATCGTAAACCCTAATCTCGTAGTTGGGGTAAATGTAGACCCTGAACATATGAAACCTGGAAAAGTTGTCCTCCCGTGGGTACCGGTTTCCACAAGATAATAATTCTTTTCATTTGTCGGCCTTTCAGCTATAACACCTGGTCAGCTCCGCTCTGCACCTCCTGCAAATTCCATACGTCCTGCAAAATCTGCTGCTCGGTTATGGGATCAACAAAGGGCTTTCTGCCAAGTACCTTAAAGTTACTCATGCGTAGCGCAGTGAACTTGCTGTCGTTATCGCCGGCCTGATAGAGCGTATCTGTAAAGTAGGTCACCAAAAACATTCTGTTCCTGTACCTGCCGGATATAACGGTATCTGTTACAAGGGTTACCGTGTCTTTTTTTGAATTTAGGAAGACACATGACCAGTAATCATAATTTCCCTCAAAGTGTATAAATTGTAAGGTGTCATTTGTAGTTGGTGCGCTGGGTTCATTATTAGATGGTTTGATGACCGTTGTCTGCGAATGATGCTGCTCCACTCGTGACTTCCGGTTCTTACAGGATGGAAGCAGAATTGTCAGCGCGATGAAAACAAGTGGAAAGGTTATTAACTGGCGGAGCATCATTTGTTTCGATTTATTTGGCAATAGTAGTCGATTAAGCAACTTAGTCTATAACTGCTATAGCATCTATATTTAATCATTGTTTCTCACTGGCCATACAAAAGGTGCAACAAATACTTTCCTATAATTGTTTGTTAATGCATCAGCATCGCCACCCGGTCCAGAAGTTTGTTAATATCAAAAGGTTTTTCGATAAATCCGTCGGCCTGGCAGGGCGGAACAGAGATTCCTTTTTTAAAGTTAGCAGACATCATTAGGATTGGTATGGATTGATATATGGGGCTGGCTTTTAATATTTTACATAAGTCAAGGGCATTGCCATCCGGCAACTGGATGTCTAAAAGAAATAAATCGGTCTCATCCTTGGGGTAAGCCTTTGAGAGCGAAGCGATGTTTTCAAAGCTATGAACGTTGTAGCCTTCTTCTGAAAAGAGCATGATGCAAATCTCCCGTATATCCCTGTCGTCCTCAAGGATCGTAATTATTTTTTTCATAGGTTTTATTGGTGTGTACGTTTAGGATGTAAAACAGTTGCCTATTTCACAAATGATAAGCATATTAGGTACTTATTCCGCGGGTTTAAGTGTTTACCGATGAATATTCTTTGGATGTGGTACTGGTTGGACCTGGTATAAAATGCCGGAGTGTACGATAGAGTTCATCCAGGTCAAACGGCTTAGGGATATAGCCATCAAAGCCGAGTTCGGGTGCTAAGGTGTTGATGTTATGGTTGCAACTTAGGGCAATCATCGGCAGGTGTGGGTATCTTATTCTGATTTTGTTGAAAATGTCCAGACAATTTTTTCCGTCCAACCGGTAGTCAAGTACCACAACATGTGGCTTGGTTTCTTCGATTAACGTCATGAAGTCTTCATTGCACTGCTGCATCGCATACACGTTAAAGTTTTCTTCTGCAAGCGCAGCTTGAAGCTGTCCAATACATGCGGGTCGGTTTCTTGGATAATGATGGTACTCATGTTTTCTTTTTTTGGGCAGTTCCAAAAAAAGGTGACGCCGGCTCTTTAGGCCGCGGTTCTCGGAAGGGCAATGTAATGTTGTAACCAGTTGTTCTCCGCCGGTCTTTGTAAACAACATTGCGGACTATGAAATGTTTGCTATGTCGAAAATATAGTCTTGACATAATTTGTAGTTGGCCAGGTACTTAGGTTTTGGGACGAAAGAAAGCAAGGGAAAATTTTCGCTAATCTTTGTAGATGGTGAAGAGTGGAACTACTTTCCTGTTAAACTGAAAAATTAGTTTTAAAGTATTTAATGCTGGTCCAAATCTGAAAATAAACAATTTATTAAAAGCAGCTGCTGAATTTAAGATTTGACGAAGGGAAATAACCATTGCTGAGCTGGCGCTATTCTTTGGATGTGCGGAGCATCTGGAGGAGAACGTCATAATATTTGTGGGAACAAAGACTATTACCTCATGATAACCAATCAAAAATAGTTATATTACAACCTAACCACTGAATTAATGTAAAATGGCTCTTGAAAATTAATTTTTACTCAGATTTAATTCATTCTGCTTCTAAATCTATAACCGGTATTTATGCATAAGGTGCTCGTCAAACTGTTCGCTTTTTTTCTGATATTGTTATTGTGTGGGGTCGTACGCGGAAACGATACCTTGCCCTTTACGACAATAGGTATTGAGAAAGGTCTGTCGAATAATGCTGTAAGGGCCATTTTCAAAGATTCAAAGGGTTTCCTATGGTTTGGTACCCACGACGGACTAAATAGGTTTGATGGTTATGAGTTCAAAATTTTCAGAAATGTTTTAGGGGATAAAAGTTCACTTCCTCATAATTATATATATACGATTAGTGAAGATGCAAACCACAATTTGTGGGTAGGAACGGGGCAAGGTATTGGTATTTACAGTTTACTGAGCAATCGTTTTTCTCCGGCATATTTTATCCGGAGCGCAGATAAAGCCAGGGTGGAGCTGAAATCGCAGATCAATAAAATCAGAACCGCTAAAAACGGGGAAATGATTATAGCTACGAATGGGGCAGGCTTAATCGTAAAACCTGCTAAAAGCCCCGATGCACTGCAGGTGCCTTTGAAAAACAATAAAGGACAAATAATTTACGGATATAATGCTATTGATGTCAGAATTACACTAAACAATAAAATCTACCTACTCATCGAAGGCGTTGGTCTTTGTGTTTATGATCAAAAATCCAGAATCATAAATTTAGTTCATAAAATCGACCAACTAACCCAATGTTTAGAGGTAGAGGACGCTCATAATTTGCTGATAAGCACCAACAACGGTGTCATGCGTTACAATGCAGTGTCGCGCAAATTAGCGCCCGTTACAGGAAACCTCACGCCTTTGTTGGATGCAGAGATTATTTCCGCGATGTATTTAGATAAACAGCGGCAGTTATGGCTTGGTACAAATGCAGACGGGCTGAAAGTAAAGAACAAAATTGACATTGATCGCTACCAGCGTCCGTTAAAAGGAGCTATTCAAAACCAATTGATTCTATCTATTTATGAAGACGAGTCTGGTAGAAAATGGATTGGTACTTCTAAAGAAGGTGTGATTGTAATAGACGCCAAGCGCGCCAAGTTTAAAACGATTTCCGGAAATCCGCTTCAAAAGGGCGGTTTAATAAGCAATTACGTATCTGCTTTTTTTGAGGATCGCAGCCATAGACTTTGGATAGGAACGGATGCCGGTGGTATCAGCATTTGGAATCGAAAACAGAATGTTTTTACCAATCTGGTTTCCGATCCACAGGATGCAGCGTCTTTAAGTAGCAACGCGATCATGTCTATAAAGGAGGATTACCTGGGAAATATATGGATTGCCACCTATGGAGGAGGAATAAATAAAGTTGTAGGAAATGGAACAAAATTCAAGCGCTACAAATGTATCAATCAGTTTACGGGCAATGAAAATGGCAAAGTATGGCAATTGCTGGAAGGGTATGACAAGACTTTATGGGCCAGTACATTTTCTCACGGAATATTGTATTTTTTTAATAGGGAAAAAGATCGCTTTGAAGTTTTTGATAAATCATTAGAAGAAAATCTGTTGTCGCTGAAAGAAGACAGTTACCATGAACTTTGGGGCGGCAACGCTGCTCACCTGATCAAGATTGACAGAAGCCGGAAAAACCATGGATATTATGAAATCGGCAAGCCTGTCAGGGTGATATTTGAAGATAGTTTCGGCAATTTATGGCTTGGATCCGAGGGCGGGGGCTTGCTGTTGTTCGATCGAAATACCAAAAAGATAGTCAGGCAATATTCTACATCAGATGGGCTTTCTAATAATTCTGTTATCGCCATTATTGAGTCCGATGGATGTTTATGGTTAAGTACATTTAGTGGTTTATCAAAGTTCGATATTAAGAAACGCACGTTTACAAATTTTTATCAGGAAGATGGATTACAGAGTAACCAATTCCTTGATAATGCATCCTTGAAATTAAGTTCCGGGGAACTGGTATTTGGAGGATTAAAGGGCTTCAGCATCCTTGGTCCGGACAGCAACAAAGTTGTAGCAGCTAACGCCCCAATTGCTATAACTGGGATACGTATTAACAATGTGGAGGTTTCACCAGTGAATTCGGTTGTAAGTGACATTAGCAGCGGGGAGATTACCCAGCTCGAAATTCCATATAACGAAGCATTAGCTGTGGATTTTGCCGCGCTTGAATATAGTGCTCCAGGTAAGATTTCATATGCTTATTACATGGAGGGTTGGGATAAAGGTTGGAACGAGGTTGGAAAGGTTAGAACGGCCAACTATACAAAATTGGCTGATGGCAGCTATCGCTTAAGGATAAAGTCTACCAATGCTGATGGTGTATGGTCGAAAGCCGAAAAAACCATGCTTATTACCATATTGCCCCCATGGTACCGATCCTGGTGGGCCTATTCAGGTTATTTTATACTCTTCGTTTTTATTGGATATGTGTTTTTGCGTTATCAACGTCGTCAATCTTTCTTAAAATATCAAATTGAACTCGCGGATTTAAGGGTTGAAAAAGAAAAAGAGCTGAGTGAAAATAAGCTCACTTTCTTCACCAACATCTCGCACGAATTTAGAACGCCCCTTACGTTGATTATCAATCCTATAAAAGAATTTTTAAATAGTAAGGATAGTTACGTGGACCCAAAAGAACTTATAATTGTTTACCGCAATGCTCGCAGGTTGTTATCACTTGTCGATCAACTCCTGAGTTTCAGGAAATCTGAAACTCAGGAGATTAAAGTTTCAAGATTTGATTTTATTGCTTTCAGCAGGGAAATATTTGCCTCTTTTACACATCAGGCCAAATCCAAGAAAATAACCTATTCTTATCTCTGCCCGCCACAAGGGGAAGTGCTTGTTTGTGGGGACCGTGAAAAATTGGAGATAGTGCTTTTTAACTTGCTTTCCAATGCCTTTAAATTTACACCCAACGGCGGTAACATTCGATTGGAGATAAGTACTACATCAAGCGAGCTCATTGTAGAGCTATCTGATACAGGTTCAGGGATATCAACAGAAGCCGGATCAAAGATATTTGATAGATTCTATCAGGATAGCCGTCAAAACAGCCGTGGCGGATTTGGAATAGGCCTTTATTTAGTAAAAACGCTTATAAGTGCTCATCATGGTACAATAGATTACAATAGCGTAATTGGAGAAGGAACTACATTCAGGTTTAGTTTATTGCTTGGGTCCGTACACTTCCAGGCAGCAGAAATGCTTGATGATGCCTCTTTTAAGTATCTAAATCATGCTACTGAAGAATATACTTTCCAACCAATAGAAGAAGAAATTTCAAGTGAGTTCCTTAGCCCGGATATCGCTGGCGGTTTTGATCCAACCTCAGAAAAAAAGGCCCTGTTGATTGTAGAAGATGATGATGACATCAGAAGTTATATAAAAAAGATTTTCAATGATGAATACTTAGTTTATGAAGCCAACAATGGAATAATAGGGTTTGAAAAGGTAAAGAAGTATACACCAGACATCGTGATAACGGACGTGGTAATGAATGGCGGTGATGGACTGGATTTATGTTCAAAAATTAAGTCGACTCCTGAACTGAGCCACATTCCTGTTATCATATTAACTTCTGGTTCCTCATCTGAAATAAAGCTGAAAGGCATTGAGCAAGGTGCGGATGACTTTATCACGAAACCATTCGAAAAGGATATTCTGGTTGCACGCGTTGCTAACCTTTTGAAAAGCAGGAATGCACTTCAACAATACTTCCTGAACGAGATAACGCTTAAGGCTGACGATTTCAAGATTTCAGGAGAATATAAGCAATTTCTCGATCGATGCATTGCGATTACTGAAAAGCATTTAGACAATCCAGAATTCAGTGTTAAAATCCTTGCAGATGAACTGGCCATTTCGTCTTCCGTTTTGTATAAAAAGGTTAAGGCAATTTCCGGGAAGACAACGAATGAGTTTATACGGTACATCAGGTTGAGGAAAGCAGCACAACTGTTAATCAACTCCGATTATAACATCAATCAAACTGCTATTCATTGTGGCTTCAATGATATCAGGTATTTTAGAGAACAGTTTAATAAAGTATTTGGCGTACTGCCGTCTGATTATGTGAAAAAATATAGAAAGAACCTGTCCATAAAACACCGGATGGTTGATAAATCATAAATACTCAAGACCATTAAAAGTGAAACAAAAAAATTAAAAAGGAACCTGCCCAACTTCATGGAATAGGTTTCTTGATTAAAGCTTAATTCTTTCTTCATCAACAATTGCCTCCTGCCAGGGTAAGCAACACTTTTACATCAGGATTGTATCCGCTATACCGGGATTCTGATTTATTCTTGCTCCTAAATTTGAGTTAATAATCCTGAGGAACTGGCAAAGCGATATTTCAGCTGCCGTTGTTTGGGAGCAGCTTTGTCAAGTTAATTTACGTTTCTTCCCACAATGATGGTTCAAATTTGATTGCTGGTTTTATTCCAGTTTAGGCCATATATTTTTTAATTGTCCCCCGTTAAAGGTTACTTACCTGATTATCTAGTATTAATAAATAAATAACAAGGGAATCATGAATCACAGCTCGAAAAAAATCTTATCGCCGTTTTTTATCTTTGGTCTTGCGCTGTTGATTCTCAACGACTTCCTTCTGAAAGCTGCTTTTCATAACGCATTCACAGGCAAACTTTCCGATTTCTGCGGACTGTTTGTTTTTCCGGTTTTTTGGTCGGCCCTCTTTCCCAGATTTAAATCATGGATTTTTATCCTCAGCGGCGTACTGTTCGCTTTCTGGAAAAGTGAATACGCGTCCGGACTGATTGAATTAATGACGACCGTCTTTCCCATTGAGCGGACTGTTGATTATACCGATTGGCTTGCCCTACCGATGTTGTTGCTGGGTTGGTTCCATCTCGATGGCAAAGTGCAGCCTGCGACGAATAACGTCCTTTTAACTCGTTTCGGCACTGCGTTTACAGCAATCGTTAGTATTTTCTCCTTCTGTGCCACTAGCCAGCAGCGGTATGTTCAGTCTTTCGACCATCCACAGTATGTGCTTTTGCGATCTGCGGTAATGCCGGATGCCAAACTTTATGGTGAATTTGAATTGTATAGGATGGATTCGTTACTCATTGTTAAGGTTAACCAACAGTACATTAGCAGACCTGTTCTGGACGATGATTATAATAAGAACCGTTCCCTCGAAAATCTGGATGTTTATGCCATCGGACGGATTGGAGATAATACGAGCCGGATGCCTCAGGGAGAAATAACTGCTTTAAGTATTGAGACACCATTAGGCAAAGATTCTTTAAGGTTTAAGGGCGGGCGGCTGGACGGGCGGTTTACAAGGACAAAAAATGGCAGGTTGATTATTGAAGGCTTCTATAAATTAGGTATTGAAGATTCCATTTGGACCTTTAAAGACAGCAGCAGCAATGCTGTTATAACACAGCACATTGTCAAGGGAGAAAGAACCAAGGTTGAGCAATTCCGCGACGCTAAGCTCATTTCTTCAATACGTATCAATACCCGATCGGACAGCATACGGAACATTAAATTTAAGATCGGAATGATGGTTTTGTGCATTGCCGGCATCATAGTCTTGTTGCGCAGAAACTATCGCAATACCTATCCTGAACAACTTGTACTAAAAAGGTATTGGAAATGGCTGTTATGCCTAATCTCCCCAATTTTTATCTGGCTATTTTTCCTGGGTATGAACATATTGCTCATAAATTACAGTCCGGATATATTTGAGACGCTGGCGGCCATTATTTTCATTTATATGGCAACTTGTCCACTTTTGTTCATTGCAGTCTTTGTCATCAAGATGAGAAAAGAAGTCGATATTGTATTGTACTGCTTATTATTTAGCATTGCATGCTGTATCTGGACAATATCCGGTGTACTTATTGAACTTACCCATTAGCTTAACCTTATTGGCGATTTTGATGCAAACAATATTTAAATAAATCTTTTGGTCTGATTATTTCGCAAGGAAATCAGTACTTCATAAAGAAGTATATGCCGATTAATCCGATCTTTTGGATTTGCTTATTCACGTTTGGCTAGTTTTTTGGAAGCCTTTGGTTTTGGCGCCCTCCTGACAGCTTTTATTTTTTTAGGTCTTGCGTTTTTTATACGGTATTCAAGTAGGTAAAGCCTGGTCTCCCATTTTTCGAGGATGGCGTGTTCGCCTAGGGGAATTCCGCTAGGTTCGATCATTCCGAGCACTGTAGCCAATTCATGGGTGCTTGCAGCTTTTTCCCTATTTTCCTCGAGCCAGGCTTTGTGGGCTTTTTCAATGTATTTTTTATATTGGAAGATAGCAGTTTTAATCAGGCTTATTTCCTGTAATTTGGACTTCGATTTTCGGAACAGGATCATCTGCCTGTTCCAGGCCTGGATGTTGGTCGGATTGGTTTTGGAAGCTTTTTGGTAGCCTTTGATGGCACCAGTGATATCGCCGGCTCTTTCAAGTTCGTAGGCCTTGAGATACTGGTTCTTGGAGCGTATGTCTTTTCTTTCCGCCATTTATAAATAAACATTCATGCGCTGTTATTGTTCTGAATGGCTTTTTTCTGACTTTAAAACACAAAATGGGGTTAAAGCTTTAATATGCTTTTTTGATTTAAAGCGTTCATAATGAGTTTGATTGACTATTTTTTTTGTTTTGATTTGCGCTCTATTTTTCCGAACTTGTATCCTCTATGGAAAATATTAACAGAAGAATGCTTATGCAATCCCTTTCGGCTATCATGATAGGCTCGGCATTGCCATCAACTGTTTTTGCACGCGAGTCTAATATTCAGGATGCTCCTGGTCCGGTGCATATACCTGCCAGTGGTGGAAAACGTGGTAAGATAGGGGATGGGGATATTGTTTTCAAGCTTTCAAGCAGCCAGACCGCGGGTAATTTGGGAATCAGCGAATCCGTACTTCCCGTAGGATTGTTAGGTGCTCCTCCACATTCGCATAAGAATTTTGATGAGATTTGCAGGGTAACAGAGGGCGTACTGAATATTATGGTTGGCGATCAGGTATTTGAGGTGAAGGCAGGTGACTGGCACCTCCGTCCTAGAGGTATTGTCCATACGTTTTGGAATAGTGGTGCTCAGCCGGCAAAATTCATTGAACTGTATGTTCCGGGTGGTCATGAAGCTTACATGCAGGCATTGGCCGATATGTTCATCGGTGGAAAGCGCCCCCAACCAGGTGCACTGGAAGGTCTTGCAAAAAAGTTTGATATCAATTTTGACTGGGCGATGTTAAAGGCTGTCATGGACAAATATAAAGTCCATTTGTAATTCCTGATTACTGTCTCTGTAAATCGTCTTCCGTTAAATACTATTTTCTTAGGAAGTTGATTTTGCTTCAGTCGGTATTCCAAAACTAAAATTTTTGCAATTCAAAAACTATTTTTTGTATTAAGGTGCGAATCGGTCTCTTGTTGTGTTGGAAATATACTTTAAAAGCTGATTCTCTTTGATTTTTGCTAATACTTTTGAAAAAAGAATTACATTTTCCAGAAATACGAATGGGATTTAATCCAAATATTATTGTCTTTAACTTGTATGCAGGAAATTGTAGGATAAATACTACTCCGGCTCGAATGAAAATATATTTGCAAATCTTTCAACAGCCGATATGACTGGTCTATGACCTTTGTTTACTATTAGTCAGGCTAAATTTGACTGCAAATCTTCCCGGAATGAAAAAAATAGGTTTCATATCCTTCGGTCACTGGTCCGACCATCCTTCTTACCAGGCCAGGACTGGGGCTGATACGCTTTTACAGTCTATCGATTTAGCTGTTGCAGCCGAAGAGATCGGCCTGGATGGGGCTTATTTCAGAGTGCACCATTTTGCCCGGCAACTGGCCTCGCCTTTTCCGCTACTCTCGGCGATTGGCGCAAAGACATAGTATCGAGATAGGAACGGGCGTGATCGATATGCGCTATGAAAATCCATTATACATGGTTGAAGATGCCGGAGCTGCCGACCTGATTTCCGGTGGACGACTGCAACTGGGCATAAGCCGGGGTTCGCCCGAGCAGGTGATTGAAGGCTGGCGACATTTTGGTTTTGCTCCAAAGGAAGGCGAAAACGATGCGGATATGGGCAGGCAAAAGGCTCTGGAGTTTCTGGAAAGATTGAAAGGTGAGGGCTTTGCTCAACCAAATCCAAACCCCATGTTTCCTAATCCGCCAGGGCTTTTGCGCCTGGAACCCTATTCCGAAGGACTTCGCGAACGCATCTGGTGGGGAGCCGCCTCCAATGCGACTGCTGTTTGGGCGGCAGAGAACGGAATGTACCTGCAAAGTTCGACCTTAAAGTTTGATGAAAACGGCAAGCCTTTTCATATCCAGCAGGCCGAACAAATCAGACTGTATAAGGAAGCCTGGAAAAAAGCGGGACATGAGCGAGCACCCAGGGTTTCAGTTAGTCGATCGATTTTTGCGCTAATGAACGATCAAGACAGGTATTATTTCGGGCAGCAGGGAAAAGGATCGGATAGTTTTGGCTATATCGAGCCTACACAAAGGGCGGTATTTGGCCGGGGATATGCCGCAGAACCGGAACAGCTAATAAAGGAACTTACAGCTGATGAAGCAATCCAGGAAGCAGATACGGTACTGTTGACCATACCGAACACCTTAGGGGTTGATTATAACATACACGTACTTTCTTCCATATTAGAACATGTTGCACCTGCGCTTGGTTGGAAATAGGTATCCTGACAGTCTTACAGTATTAACCATATTATATTGATGCTATCCCGCGCAGGCGGGAATCTTAAATCGCTAGGCGATAGCATTAGGATTCCCAATTAAATCGGAAATGACGACGAATTGAAACATAATTTGCATTTGAGCCAGCATAAATCTTTCTGATACAGACGCTTCATTCATTTATCTTCTCCCTTAAACCCCATTTCATTCGGGCGCATTCGCATTAGGCTATTTTATCAAGGCTCGATTCAATTTTTTAAGATAGTTGGCCTAAACAACTTCTTCTAGATATCCGATTCATTTTAGGCAGATTCCGAATTTGTCATCCTAAACCAATATTAAATAATAACGGAACAATCGTTCCGTATTAAAGTTATGTTTGTGGAACGATTATTCCAATAATAAAAATTAAGAAACAAACATGAAAAAGTTAGCTAATAAAATTGCCGTAGTTACAGGCGCATCAAAAGGTATTGGTGCAGGAATCGCAAAAAGTCTCGCAGCATCGGGTGTGAGTGTAGTTGTAAATTATGCATCTGCTAAAGCTGGAGCAGATGGGGTAGTGGAAGAAATCATTGCAGCGGGAGGCAAAGCGGTTGCGGTTCAGGCCGACGTTACAATTCCAGCAGATCTGACCCGGTTATTTGAAGAGACCGATCGTACATTTGGCCCGGTGGACATCCTGGTAAATAATGCTGGTGTTTATCAATTCGCTGGAATTGAAGAAATTACTGCAGAGGATTTTCATCGTCAGTTTGATACCAATGTACTTGGCCTGTTGTTAAGCACACAGGCTGCATTGAAGCATTTCAATGGTGCCGGCGGCAGCATCATTAACATTGGATCGGCCGTAACTTCCATCACGCCAGTAGGAACTTCAATTTACACTGCAACCAAAGCTGCGGTTGATTCTATTACACATGTTTTAGCTAAGGAACTTGGTGCTAAAAGTATTCGTGTAAATTCAATCAATCCAGGTATGGTCGAAACGGAAGGTACACATACTGCTGGCTTAATTGGCAGCGATTTCGAGAAAGAAGCTATTGCATCTGCGCCACTCGGTCGTGTTGGTAAGCCGGGTGATGTTGCTGATATTGCCGTATTTCTTGCATCTGAAGATTCGCGTTGGTTGACGGGAGAAATTCTCATTGCAAGCGGTGGCGTAAGGTAATTACCCAGGCTTTAAAAAATTAATTTTAAAATGAATAGCTTTGCTTATTAAGCAAGGCTATTTCCGGTTATGGCAAGAACGAAAGATTTTGATGAAAATGAGGTGCTAACCAAGGCAATTCAGCTATTTTGGCACAAAGGCTACAATGCCACCTCCATGCAGGATTTGGTGAACGGACTGGGCATCAGTCGATCGAGTTTATACGATACTTACATTGATAAACACACGCTGTTTCTAAAAGCCTTGGAAAGCTACCAGTGTTCCGGAAAAGCAAAGATTGACGAAATTTTGCAAAAATCAATTTCTGCAAAAGAAACGGTTGTTAAATTAATGAAACTTGCCACTAATGAACTGATTGGCGACAAAGAGCAAAAGGGCTGTTTTATAATAAATGCGGGAGTTGAGGTTGCTCCGCATGATCAGGATGTAAGTAAACTGGTGTGCCAGAACGAGCAACAAATGGAAGCTGCTTTTTTTAAAGTCATTAAAAAGGACCAGCAAAATGGTGAAATAAAAAATGTGGAGGATGCTGCGGTATTGGCCAAATTTATTTTTCATGTGGTAAAAGGTATGCAGGTGACGGCAAAATCGAGCCTGGACACGACTGGTTTTGAAGATATCATCAGGTTAACAGTAGCCATTCTGGATTGATCTGTGGCTTTAGCTTTATTTTAATTTTTTATCCCTTACGCTTTTATGATTTCCCGTTTAAATCTATTCGACTTTTCCAGAAAGGTTAACTATAAGACTGAAATTTTAGCCGGCCTTACTGTAGCGATGACTATGATTCCTGAATCTTTGTCTTTCGCCATCCTGGCTGGACTCTCTCCTTTAACTGGGCTTTACGCTGCTTTCCTGATGGGGCTAATTACGGCCGTTCTCGGTGGACGCCCGGGTATGGTTTCCGGTGGTGCAGGCGCCACTGTAGTTGTACTGATTGCACTCATGCAGTCGAATGGTGTAGAATATGTATTTGCCGCAGTAGCATTAGCAGGTGTAATCCAGTTGCTGGTCGGTATCTTTCGTTTAGCTAAGTTTATTCGCCTGGTACCACAACCTGTGATGTATGGATTTGTGAATGGTCTGGCAGTAATCATTTTCATGGCCCAGATAGAGCAGTTTAAAGTGGTGACCGCGAGTGGAACAAGCTGGCTATCAGGAACAGCGTTATGGATCATGCTGGGTCTGGTTGTGCTCACCATCGCAATTGTAGTTGTTGTACCTAAATTTACGAAAGCAGTTCCGGCTTCTTTAGTTGCCATCATTGTTGTCTTTTTAATTGTATTGGGCTTTGGCATCGACACCAAAACGGTAAAAGACATTGCTTCCATCAGCGGCGGTTTCCCGCCTTTTCACATTCCGAAGGTGCCTTTCAGCTTTGATGTGCTTAAGATTATCTTCCCTTATTCGCTGGTAATGGCTGGGGTTGGTTTAGTCGAAAGCTTGCTTACCCTCAACGTCGTAGATGAAATAACAGAAACTAAAGGTAATGGGAATAGAGAAGCGCTTGCACAAGGTACAGCGAATGTGGTAAATGGATTCTTTACAGGAATGGGGGGGTGTGCCATGATTGCTCAGTCTTTCGTAAATCTTAGCGCTGGGTCCAGAGCGAGGCTTTCCGGAATTGTGGCAGCAATAACCATACTTTTAATTATTCTTTTCGGCGCTCCCCTTATTGAACTTGTACCAATGGCCGCTTTAACAGGCGTGATGATTATGGTCGCAATCGGCACTTTTGAGTGGATTAGCCTGCGGATAGTTAATAAAATGCCTCGTCACGATATTGCCGTAGGTATTTTGGTTGCAGTTATCACCGTTTGGCTACATAATTTGGCGCTTGCAGTACTTGTAGGGGTAATCATTTCAGCTCTGGTTTTTGCCTGGGAAAGCGCAAAACGAATACGGGCACGAAAATACGTTGATTCTAATGGCGTCAAATATTACGAGATATTTGGACCGTTGTTTTTCGGTTCAGTTACCGCTTTCAACGAAAAGTTCGACTTAAACAATGATCCTGAAGAAGTTGTTATCGATTTTAAAGAAAGCAGGGTAGCGGATATGAGCGCCATTGAAGCCTTGAATAAATTAACGGAACGTTATCATAAAGCTGGCAAGAAACTACACCTGCGCTACTTAAGTAAAGATTGCCGCACCTTGCTTCAGAATGCAGCATCTGTTATTGATGTGAACATAATAGAAGATCCGAAATACACCGTAGCAGGCGATAGATAGAAGGTACTGAATCAAAGTACCATTAAATCAGAAGAAAACAAGCACAACAGGTTATCGCTGGTCTCCACTCAAATGTATTTATTGTAACGAAATTGATATATTAAACTGTTTAGCTTATATTCGCTTCATATTTTGATATATCTGTTAAACCTGACCAAGTATTTTTCAATGCCTGCCGCAAGATCGCTTATATGCTTTATTATTTTGGTAAGTATACAAGCAGGTTATGCACAAAAAATCAATGTAAATCTTACCGGTACTGCATTGAGTGGAGTCGGCGTATACACAACAAAAGACGGACTTCCTTCCAAAAATACGACCGCTACAATAAAGGATAAAAGAGGTTTTCTTTGGGTCGGAACCGAAAATGGGCTATGCAGATTTGATGGCTATACTTTCAAAATATTTTCGAACATAAGCGGGGATCCGAAGTCCATATCCAATAATTACATAAATGCGCTCGTTGAGGATCACAAAGGTCAGATATGGGTGGCGACCATGGATGGCCTGAATGTATTAGATCCGTTATCTGAAACTTTTAAAAGATATGCCCATCGTGATGGCCAGGCCAACTCACTTAGTAATAACAAAGTTTGGTCAATTTTATGTGATAAAAGCGGGATAATTTGGGTGGGAACAGACGATGGTTTCAATCGGTACATATCAGACCTCAAAGGCTTTGTCAATTACCGACCAAACCCTTCTAAATCAGGTATGATGCTTGGGAAATCTGTGAATGCAATCATTGAAGACAACCAGCAGAATTTGTATTTGGGTAATTGGAGTGGCGGACTGAATAAGTTTAATAAAAAAACAGAACGCTTTACCAACTATTTACAGTACCATAAACCCGGGTATAAAAATCCAAATGATGTATGGGCATTGGCCTATAGTCCGGGTGGAAATATTTATGTCGGCACATATTGGAACGGGCTTTTTGAATTCAATCCAAAAACAGAAGTTTTCTCTAAAATGGAAGTGCCCGATCGGGACAACGTCTCGGTTTTCAGTATCCTGTCGGTGAGAAAGGATTTGATACTGGTTGGAGGAAACAACGGCTTTTACTGGCATAACACCGTTACTAAAAGCTGGAACAAAATTCCTGATATTCAAAATTATTCCTTTGGCGATTCTTATAAGGACCGAGATGGTATTATTTGGATAAATGCCAGGAACGGACTTAGAAAGATCGACGAAAAACAGTATAAATTCAGTCTGCGCGCATTGCCACTCGGAAATCGCGAGGTAAAAAGCGTTGCGGTGAGGAATTCAGTAATCTGGCTTGGAACAAATAACGGGCTTTTTAGAATTGATCCGCGTGATGGTCGCATCAAAACGTTTACAAAAAATGCAAATACGAATAGTATTACCAGCAATGACATTAGCAAGCTATATTTTGATCGTAGCGGTATACTTTGGATATTGACCGAGAATGGGTTCGATAGCTATGACGAGTCAAATAACCGTTTTGAACATCATTATCATCATTCTACAATTGGTAATCTTTTTAACGAAGATGTTTTCAGGGACATCATCGAGATAGCGCCCGGGATTTATGTGCTTGCAACTGATGCAGGGATCAAAATCTATAATCACAAAAGTAATTCCTTCATCCATTACTATAATCAGTTAAATAATCCAAAATCATTAAATAATAACCATACCTATTGCCTGTCTATGGCAAACGACGGGAAGATCTGGATAGGAACCTACGGTGGTGGTGTCAATATATTTGATCTCAAAACAGGCTCATTTCGCTCCATAGAAACTACGCATCGTAATAATATGGGCTTAAGTAGTAATATTGTTCGGGCAATGTATACGGATTCTAAAAAGAACATCTGGATATGTACACCTAATGGCCTGAACCTTTATACGCCAGGATCCGACAGATTCCAGGTCTTTTCCAAGGAACAGGGCTTTTACAACACGGTATTCAATGATGTAATTGAAGACGAAAGAGGGATGATCTGGCTGGCGACCGAAAATGGAATATCTACCCTGGACACCAAAACTAAAAAGGTGAGAAATTTCGATGAGGCGGATGGCGTACTGGTTAGTTCGGTCATTGCAAAAGACGGAACAGATATTATTGTTGCTGGTAACAAAGGCTATCTAAAATTTGACCCCTCAAAATTAGCGTTCAATCACGTTGCTCCATCCGTTTACCTGACAGACTTTCAGCTGTTTAACAAATCCATATCCCCAGGTCAGGACGGGCCACTAAGGGAAAGTTTAAACCTGGTCAAAGAAATTACGCTAAACTACGATCAGAGTGTGTTTTCTTTTGAATTTATAGCACTTAACTTTGCATCTCCCTGGAAGAATCAATATGCTTACCGGCTGATTGGATTTGATAAAAAATGGAATTATGTAGGTAACCAGCGGAAAGCGACCTATACCAACTTAAACCCTGGAACCTATAAATTTCAGGTAAAGGCCTCAAATAATGATGGGGTCTGGAATAATGAGGGAAGCGTCGTTATTGTCCGCATAAACCCACCTTGGTATTTGAGCTGGTGGGCATTTTTGCTGTACATTATTATTACACTGGCAGCATGTTATACTTATGTACAATATCGTAGAAAGCAGGAAGAACTCAGATACGAAATTAAGATTGCGCATATAGAGGGTGAAAAAGAGAAAGAGCTCAATGAGCGAAAACTTTCCTTTTTTACCAATATTTCCCATGAATTCAGAACACCACTAACGCTGATTATCAATCCTGTAAAAGAATTGCTTTACAAAGATGATAAAAACTTGGATACCAGTAGCATGAATATTGTCTATCGAAATGCAAAGCGACTTTTAAGTCTGGTAGACCAATTGTTGCTTTTCCGAAAGGCTGATTCACAGGGCGATACGCTGAAAGCATCCGGTATAAATCTCGTCAGTTTGGCAAAGGAGGTTTTTTTATGCTTTTCTCATCAGGCAAAAAGCTCGCATATTGAATATATTTTTTCCAGTGTTAGGGAAGAACTGGAAGTATATGCCGATAGGGAAAAGATGGAAATTGCAATATTTAACCTGCTCTCCAATGCTTTTAAATTTACCCCTGAGCATGGGCGCATCGCGTTGGAAATAGAAGAAGGCACGGAGGATGTGGAATTAATTGTAACAGATTCGGGCTGCGGTATTCCCAGTGAATCAAAGAATAAAATTTTCAATCGCTTTTACCAACAATCGGATAAAAATGCTTCTTTTACTGGGGGTTTTGGTATCGGACTCTACCTGGTTAAAAACTTTGTTGAAATGCACGGTGGCAACATTGATTTCCAAAGTGAAGAGGGAAAGGGTACATCATTTCGGATTCATCTTTTAAAGGGTACAGGCCATATTCATCCCGATCAAATTATACAAGGACAGCAGATGAGTTCTCAGTTTCTGAGTGAACTGAATCAGGATGATTTACCTATGAGACCACAACCTGAATTGTCAACCGGTTTGGACGAAATGCTATCACAGGAAAAAAAATCAATATTAATTGTAGATGATAATGAGGAAATTGCCAGTTACTTAAGCACCATGTTCTCCGGGCAATATTTGGTTCTAATGGCCAGAGATGGCGAGAGTGCCCTGTCGATAGTTCGTGAGTTTTTACCTGATATCGTTATAAGCGATGTAATGATGCAGGGAATCGGCGGTATCGAACTTTGTAGCATTATCAAGGAAGATGAGTCTATTAGTCACATTCCTGTTGTGCTACTTACTTCTAGCAGTTCCGCAGAAATCAAATTAAAAGGCGTGGAGAGTGGCGCCGATGACTACATTAGTAAGCCTTTCGATAAAGAACTTTTAATGGCCCGCATTGCTGGTATTCTTAAAAGTAAAAATAGTCTTCAGAAATACTTCTATAGTGAAATTACACTTAATCCCGGAAACTCAAAAATTTCCGCGGAGCACAAGAATTTCTTGAAAAGTTGTATAAATATAGTCGAGCGAAATATCGAAGATCCCCATTTCAACATCAAGATGCTGGCGGAAGAAATCGGAATGTCGAGAACAAATCTTTACAACCGGATCAAATCCATCTCGGGACATTCCTCAAATAGTTTTATTCGCTTTATACGGTTGAGAAAAGCAGCGGAGATTTTCATAAATACGGATAAGAGCATTCAGGAAACAATGTACATGGTTGGAATGAACGACATAAAGTATTTCAGAGAACAGTTTCGCAAAATATTTCAGATGAATCCATCTGATTACATTAAGAAATATCGCCAAACCTACGCGCCGAAAACCTCAATAGATCCCCTGCTTAAGAAGGCCAGGCTTAAATAGAACCGTTATTCTATCCCTTATTAATTCCCGTGTCTGTATTTAAAAATATAGCCAAAATGCCTATAATCCTGTATTTCCCCCCTCTATAATTGATTGTTTACCCCCTTTGTTTTCTGGTGATTTGATTCAATTTAGCATCGTTTTCTACGGTGAAAATTTTACGCCACCCATTAGGTGGGTACGATATCAGCCGGTGATGAACACTAATCAATTTTAACCAAATAAGATCCATATGAGAAAAATTTTACAGAACAGATCTGTTCTGTTTTGCAATGTTGCAAAAAGATCGTCAATTATTCTTGCCCTCGGTTGCATTTCCTGGGCTCCTGTTGCGCAGGCGTCAGGCAGGCCTGGCATGGTAACTACAATCAGGCTCCAGGAAGAAGTTGCAGTAAGTGGAACCGTATATGATGAGAAAGGTGGCGTCCTTCCAGGTGTGACCGTTACAGTTAAAGGGACTTCAAAACGCACACAGACCGATGGCCAGGGAAAGTATACTATTAAGGTTTCGGGTGAAGATGCCATTCTGGTATTTTCCTACACAGGCTACCTTAATACAGAAATGCCGACCCGTGGAAAATCCACTGTGAATGCACAACTTACTTCTGATTCCAAAACACTTAACGAACTGGTTGTTGTTGGGTATGGAACCCAAAAGAAGGCAACTTTGGCTGGATCGGTATCCCAGGTTAAAGGCGCTGACCTCGTGAAAAGTCCACAGCCCAACCTGTCAAATTCACTTGCAGGTAGATTTTCTGGCGTGGTTATAAACAACCGTGGTGGCGAACCTGGTTATGATGGTTCAGGCATTTTGATTCGCGGACTTTCAACGAACACCAATAATAGTGTGCTGGTTGTCGTCGATGGGATTCCTGGTCAGTTAGGAGGACTGGAACGCATTGACCCTAATGATGTGGAAAGCATCTCCGTGCTTAAAGATGCGTCGGCAGCAATTTATGGAAACAGGGCAGCAAACGGGGTTATCTTAATCACCACCAAAAAAGGAAAGATTGGCAAGCCTACCGTTAGTTACAGTTTCAATCAGGGATTTAGCATGCCTACAAGATTGCCTAAAATGGCAGATGCGGCAACATATGCTCAAATTATGAACGAAATTAACTTCGATTCTAATCCCAATGGCGGACTTAATCAAGCCTATTCTGCAGCTCAGATACAAAAATTCAGAGATGGATCTGACCCATTGCTTTTTCCAAATACAGATTGGATAAAAGAGACGCTCCGAGATGTAGCGCTTCAAAATCAGCATAGCCTTTCCATTAGTGGGGGAACTGAGGATGTAAAGTATTTTGTATCCCTGGGCAAGCTGCATCAGGATGCGATTTACAAGAACGGTGCGACCCAATACGACCAATATAATTTCAGGTCTAATTTGGATGCCAATATTTCCAAGCGTTTTAAGGTTGGACTAGCTATTTCAGGCAGACAGGAAGACCGCGTTTTCCCTCAGGTTGGCGCTGGTGGAATCTTCAGATCAATTTACCGTGCAAAACCTATTGTAGGAGCGTACTATCCAAATGGATTGCCAACAACGGGTATTGAAAATAATAATCCTGCAGTACAAGTTACAGATGCGGGGGGTACAAATAAAAATCCTACACAAGTGCTTAATGCCATTTTAAGGGCAAGTTATCAGATTCCAGGCGTGCAAGGTCTGTCTGTTGACGGTTTTTTCTCGGTAGATAAAACTTACGGATTTTCAAAGAATTTTAGTAAACCTTATAACCTATTCAATTATGACCAGGCTTCGGGAATTTACAATACCGTTGTTGTTGGTGGAAGCAATAACAAGGCTACCCTATATGAATCTCATAGTAATCAGTCGCTTCTGACTTCGAATATCAAGCTTAACTACGAAAGACGATTCGGCAAACATAGTGTTAATGCTTTCATCGGCTACGAGCAGAGTGCCAACCATTATGAGTTTTTTGATGCGCAGCGCCTAAATTATATATCAACAACGCTGCCTGAGCTTTCTCAGGGTGGTACCGCGGCTACTGATTTTAGGAACTCGGGATACAGCACCAATTATAACAGACGAAGCTACCTGTCGAAAGTAACTTATAATTATGATGAGAAATATATTCTCGAAGGCCAGTTTCGCGCTGACGGTTCATCGCTTTTTCCATCAGCCAAACGTTATGGCTATTTTCCTTCTGCACTTGCCGCCTGGCGCATTAGCCAGGAGAAATGGTTCTCAAACAATATACGTTTCATAGACGACCTGAAAATCAGGGCCTCTTATGGTTCGCTGGGAAGTGATCTTATTAACGGCTTCCAATATTTTGACAACTATGTTCTGGTAAGCAATGGTTTCGTTGCCAGTGTTCCGGGAAGTGGTACCAACATCATCCAGTCGAATCTTAACCTGGTAAAACTTGCAAATCCCGTTGTAACATGGGAGGCTGCTAAAAAACTCGATTTAGGTATTAATGCTGTATTTCTGAAAAACTTTACGTTGGAAGCGATTTATTTCCAGCAGAAAAGAACAGATATCCTGATGACCAGAAATGCGTCTATCCCTGCAACATCAGGTATCGTTAACCCTTACGGGTCTGATGCACTGGTTCCAGCTGAAAACATCGGAAAGATCGATAGTAAAGGCTTTGAGGGTACACTAAGCTACAATCACGCAGGTGAGTCCTTCAATTGGGGTGCATCTGGTAACATTACCTATGCAAAAAGCAAAGTAATATACGTGGATGAAGCTTCAGGAACATTGGATTATCAGCGCGTGACCGGCAGACCACTAGGCACCTATCAGTTGTATAATGCAATTGGCATATTCCGCAATACAGCCGAACTAAATGGCTATCCCCATGTTACCGGAGCTAAAGTTGGTGATTTAAAGTATGAGGATTTTAATGGTGATGGCAAAATCGATTTTCAGGACCAAACCCGTACTAAGTATGGAAATATTCCTCAAATTACCTATGGTTTCAACTTAAACGCTTCTTATCATCAATTTGACGTGTCTGTTCTCTTCGCTGGTCAATCCAGAGTAAGTCAGTATGTTTTGCCTGAGTCGGGTAGTGTGGGTAACTTTTACAGCAGCTGGGCAGATAATCGCTTTAGCCCAAACAATAATGGAGGCACTTACCCAAGGGTTTCTGAACGTGCTTCAAATGCAATCAGCGGCGGACAATACAACAGCACGTTCTGGTTGAATAATGCCTCTTTCCTGAGGTTGAAAAATGTGGAGTTAGGTTATAATTTTAAATCAGAACTCTTGTCGAAAGTTAAGATTGCAGGCTTGAGATTGTATGCCAATGCTTTTAACCTTTTCACGGTTTCAAAAGTTAAAGACTATGATCCAGAAGGAGACAGCGGAAGCGGACAATTCTATCCTCAGCAAAAAATCATCAACATTGGTGCAAACGTTAAATTTTAATAAAAATGAAAGCATATATTAAACCATTATATTTCGCCTTTAGCGCGTGTTTGTTGTTAAGCTCGTGTAAAAAAGATTTTCTTGAGGTTGAACCTACCGACAGAATATCCACAACTTCAGTGGAAAGCGATACAACTATCTTTGAAGCCTATGTATTAAACAGATACATTGGACCAAGGCTTCAAGAAAAAGAATCTGAGGGATCGAATCCAGGTTTTGGAAGGGGTTTTGAATACAGTATGATGAGTTCCTACACGGATGAATCGATATACAATAATGATGATGGCAGTTGGTTGATACAGCGCGGCCAAATCTCTCCGGATAATTTAGGTAGTACAGGATCTTTTTGGTCCCGGAGTTACCGTGGAATCAGAGAATGTAATTATGCACTGAACGTGCTCTCAAAGATTCCAATGAGTGCAGGACATAAAAAAATGATTGAAGGAGAGCTTAAATTTATCCGTGCATTTCGTTACCATGATATCATCAGGAATTACGGACGCGCGGTGCTAATTGGAGATAAAGTTACCCAGCTAACCGACAATTTGCAGGACGAATCTTTATTTAAAAGAGCTACGCTTCAGGAAAGTATGAACTATGTACTTGCCCAGCTAGATGAAGCTGCAGCTTCACTTCCGTTAAATAACACTGGTACCTGGCAATTGGGCAGAGCAACTAAAGGCGCTGCGCTTGCGCTAAAATCTAGATTGGCGCTATATGCAGCAAGTCCGCTTTATAGTACAGGAACCTGGGCAGCTGCAACTTCAGCCGCACAGGCCGTGGTAGCGCTAAACAAATACGGGATATACACGGGAGGATATAATAAAATGTTTCTCATAAATGAATCAAACGAAGTGATTTTTGAAAGGCTTTTTACCACAAATGCCAGACATGTGTGCCTGGAAATTGCAAACGGACCAAATGGCTACGGCGCGTGGGGTGGAAATACCCCTTTGCAAAATCTTGTAGACGATTACCAGATGGTTAGTGGTAAACCCATTACTGATCCGAGTTCGGGCTATGTCGCTACACAACCTTATGCCAATAGAGATCCACGGTTTTCTTACACTGTGATTTACAATGGCGCAGCGTACCGAAACCGCAATTTAGAAGCATTCATTCCGGGTGGAAAAGATTCCAGGGATGGTGATTCGAACTGGAATACGACCAAAACAGGATACTACCTTAAGAAGTTCATGAACGATGCATTCCCAATCGATAATCCATGGGACGTAGCTGGTTTACAGCCCTGGATTTATATGCGTTACGCTGAAATTCTATTGAACTTTGCTGAAGCTTCGAATGAAGCCTATGGTCCTGATGTTGTAGCTCCAGGCGCATCAATGACAGCCAGACAAGCAATAAACATGGTGAGGGCAAGACCAGATGTGAATATGCCGCCATTGGCTAGTGGCATTTCTCAGTCCGATATGAGGGAAGCCGTAAGGTATGAACGTAGAGTAGAACTTGCTTTTGAAGAACACAGATATTACGATGTTCGCCGCTGGAAAATCGGAGAAACAGTTGAAAATAAACCAGCAGCTGGAATTATCGTTACCAAGACAGGAAATAATTTCACATATAGTTCTAAGGTAGCCCTGGATGGCAGATCATTTCAGGCTAAACAATATTGGTTACCAATTCCAAGGGCTGAAATATTGGCTTCAGGCGGTAAACTAGAGCAAAATACGGGTTATTAATAGCATAAAAGTTCATAATTGATTTAAATGTTAACAAGCATACCAGCATTTCAGCTGGTATGCTTAATAATTACCGGAAAAAATGTACAGAATTTTTCAGCAAAAAGTTTTATCATTCTTTTTACTGCTTTTGATAGGCTGTACCGTTCCATTATTTGTATTGGCTCAGGACAAAAAAGTAGTTATTGCAAGGATAGATTATGCGCATCCAGCACAGATTATGGAGGGGTTTGGCGCATCTGATGCCTGGACCTGCCAATTTGCAGGCTTATGGCCGGATTCACAAAAAAATAAGATTGCCGATTTACTTTTTAGTACCAGCATTGATAAATTTGGAAATCCAACTGGAATAGGATTAAATTTCTGGCGTTTTTCCATCGGCGGTGGAAGTGGAGAACAGGCAGAAGCAAGTGGAATCCGTGATGAGTGGAGAAGACAGGCTTCTTTTTTAAAACTAAACGGGCAATATGATGAGAATGCCATGCCTGGGCAGATTTGGTTCATGAACGCCGCAAAAGCCAGAGGTGTCAAAAAATTTCTGGGATTCGTAAATAGCCCACATGTTAATTTTACACTCAACCATAAAGCGTTTTCAAGTGATGGCCAGTGTAATCTCGATTTCAGAAAATTAGATGGGTTTACAGCCGACCTTGTAAACAGTATAAAAATTATAAAAGCTAAAACAGGTATTGAATTAGACTACCTGAGTCCGGTTAACGAGCCGCAGTGGAAATGGAATGAAGGCAATCAGGAAGGATGCCCTTACGTGAATTTGCAAATCGTAGATGTGGTTAAACACTTAAGTAAATCCCTTACTCAGGCAAGCCTCAAAACAAAAATACAAATAGCGGATGCCGGTCAACTCAATTACCTTACCAATCATCCGGACAGTGCCAAAAGTAGACAAATCGATTATTTCTTTAATCCGGGTGCTTCGGGTTATCTGGGTTATTTAAATAACCTCGATAAAAGTATTTCTGGTCACAGTTACTTCACAACAAGCCCGGAGCAAAAGGCCGTGGACATCAGAAAGACCCTGAAAGTGGAAATTGCGAAACATGAAGGACTAAGGTTTTGGATGTCGGAATATTGTGTGCTGGGAGACGACTCCTTAAAAGGCGAGGGAAGGGATTTAGGCATGACTACTGCATTATTCATCGCCAAACTTATTCACCACGACCTTAATTATGCTAATGCCACCTCGTGGCAATGGTGGTTAGGCGTATCCATGGGAGATTATAAAGATGGCTTGGTTTATATCGATAAGAGTAAAACCAATGGACGCGTTTTCGATAGTAAACTTTTATGGGGATTTGGGAACTACAGCCGTTTCATTTCGGAGGGAAGTACCAGGGTACCTGTGATAACCCGCGACGTAAAAGATTTTTACATATCCAGCTTTCTTAAAAAGGATAAAATTACAACTGTGGCAGTCAATAATAGTGAACAAGACATGCAATTAGAACTCAGCGGAATGGATAAAAAACAAAAAGAGGTTACGCTTTACACAACATCTTCCCTTTACAATCTGCAAAAGTCAGTTTGTTCGGCGAGGTATATTATCCTTCCGGCAAAATCTATTACTACAATTATAGGCAAGTCCAAATAAAGGATCAGAGCATCTCTTTAAAACATTAAATTATGAAGATTCAAAAATTACTTTCTTTTAGCGCGTTAATTTTACTGACCCTGTCTTTTGGTTGCAGTAAGGAAAGTGGCCAACACACCTTTTCCCTTGCAGACAGCACATTTATGCTTGATGATAAGCCGTTTCAAATTATATCAGGTGAAATCCATTATCCCAGAGTACCCAGAGAAGCATGGAGAGATCGCATGAAAATGGCGAAGGCAATGGGGCTGAATACCATTGGTACTTATGTGTTCTGGAATTTGCATGAACCCGAAAAAGGCAAATTCGATTTTTCGGGCAATAATGACATTGCCGAATTTGTTAAGATAGCAAAGCAAGAAGGACTCTGGGTTATTCTTCGGCCTAGCCCATATGTTTGTGCCGAATGGGAATTCGGGGGATATCCTTACTGGTTGCAAAATGAGAAAGGACTGCAGGTTAGAAGCAGGGAAAAACAATATTTAGCGGAATATAAAAAATACATCCAGGAAATCGGAAAGCAGTTGGCTCCACTTCAAATTAACCATGGCGGCAATATCCTCATGGTTCAGGTCGAGAATGAATACGGTTCTTACGGTGCAGATAAGGTTTATCTGGAAATGAATCGTAAAATGTTTGTGGATGCCGGTTTTGATGGATTATTATATACCTGCGATCCTGAAAAAGATATTGTTAAAGGTCATTTGAAAGGATTGATGCCAGCGATTAACGGGCAAGACAATCCTGTTAAAGTGAAACAGGCCATTAAAGGTCTCAATGAAGGCAAAGGGCCATTCTTTATCGCAGAGTGGTATCCAGCCTGGTTCGACTGGTGGGGAACGGCTCATCATAAAGTGCCGGCGGCTCAATACACTGGTAAACTCGACACCGTGCTAGCAGCGGGTATATCCATAAATATGTATATGTTCCATGGGGGCAGCACCAGAGGGTTTATGAACGGCGCAAATTTTAGAGATACCATTCCTTTTGAACCACAGATAAGCAGCTATGATTACGATGCGCCGTTGGATGAAGCAGGAAACGCGACCGATAAGTTTATGAAGTTTAGGGAAGTTATCGCTAAACACCTCCCTAAAGGTGAAGCACTTCCGGCTGTGCCTGAAGCCAAACCCTCAACTGCATTGAAAGAGATTGTATTCGACAAGCAAATTGACGTTTTTGAATATCGAGGTAAAGGACGGTCGAATTCTGACCCTCTTACATTCGAGGATATGAACCAGGCTTATGGTTATATGATCTATAAGACGAATGTGAACGGAGGAAAAAAAGCAGAGCTTAAAATAGACGGGCTTCGTGATTATGGAATCGTATTTATTGACGGCGAACGAAAGGGTACATTGGACAGACGCCTTGGAGAAGAAAAGTTGTTGCTCGACATTCCTGCCGGTGTACATACACTCGAGATTTTTGTTGAAAATATGGGAAGAATCAATTTCGGACCTAACCTGCTCAAAAATAAAAAAGGGATCATCGGCGAGGTAAGCTTTGCAGGTCATGTGCTTAAATCATGGACCATGTATTCTCTTCCTTTCGATAGGGTGGAAACGTTAAAACTAAAGGGCTCAAAACTTTCAGGAAATGTGCCGACATTAAAGTCGGGTAGCTTTGATGTGGTTAATCCAACAGATACCTATCTTGATTTTCGCAAATGGGGAAAAGGAGTTGTATGGGTAAACGGACACAATCTTGGTAAGTATTGGAGCATAGGGCCACAGCAAACCATTTATTTGCCGGCAGAATGGCAGAAAAAAGGGCGAAATGAAGTGGTTGTATTAGAGTTAAATAAGCCAGAAAATAACATATTAACTAGCCTTAGCCAGCCAATTCTGGATGATTTGCAGGAAAAGAAATAGCATTCTTAATAGAATTAAAAAAATCATCATGAGGTCTAAAATAACATATTTCCTTGCTTTTGCTGCAATTTGCTTTGTCTACGGGTGCAGCAAGAGCCCACAGCCGGTGCCCGATCCACCAGTTCCGGAACAACAAAACCATCCACTGATAGCAGGTATAAACTGGGCCGATGCCCGCGATAATTTCATAGATGGATGGGTAATCCCTTCTGGCTTGGAAGCGGGAGATAGTTATGCAACCGTGGCACAGAAATCCGCTTTGATTTATGACGGAGTGATTAGTGCGTTGCCGGGCGTAAACGCTGTTCGTCTTCCTGTAAACCCGCAGTCGGTAACCGAACGTTGGTGGGATGCATACCAGGCAGCCATCGACCAGGCCTTAGCAAAAAAACTGAAGGTAATCATCTGCTGCTGGGAAGGTGTTAAAGCCAAAGATGGCATGATTGATAACATGGATGCTTTTTGGCAGATGTGGACGGTCATCGTTAATAAGTATGGACAGCAAAGCGATGTTTACTTTGAAGTAATCAATGAGCCATACGGCTACAACATTAACCAGCTCACAACAATTTATGAACAGTTTTTAAGCAAGTTTCCAAATCTCACGAGAAACCGAATTATGCTTTCCGGTACCGGTTATTCTGAAGATGTAAATGGCATTGGAGCAGATAGTCGATTCAAAGACTGCCTGCTGGCTTTACATAATTATGCCTTCTGGAATACCAGGACACAAAGCGATTGGGAAAATAACTGGCGTTTTAGGTTTGGCGCATACAGCTCCAGAACAATAGTTACAGAATTCGGTGCTGGAATGACGACAGGAAAAAATTATACTGGAACAGTGGGTAATGATAATGAAACGGCGTACATAGTTGGCTCCACAAACGTTTTCAGGGCGAATAATCTATCCAATGTTTATTGGCCTGGGATCAGAGATGGGGATAGCTACAGTCTTTTAATTAAAAGTGGCTCAAATAGTGACATAAAGTTGGCGGCTTCCAATGCGTCAGGTGTAATCCGGATTCGTTATGGATGGGGATATTGATCTTATGAACCTATTAGGAAAAAATTGATGGTGAGCCAATTATGGTGATGATTTCGAACAATTGTTCAACCCCTTTGTAATGTGATTTTTTATTTTGGTTTTAATTCTGGAAAAATATTTTTAAGAAAGTACTTTGAATTACAAAGTATATTTTAATATATTTGTGACTTATAAATATGAGTTATGACAAAATCAGAAAATTTAGTTAAAAGGACATTATTTACTCCTTTACTAACAAAAAGAATGTTACTTGGTGGTGCTATTGCTTTGGCAATGGTTGGCTTTTTCGTAATTACAGCAGGGCATGGTGATCCGTCCTGGGGTACTTATTGGAGAGTGAAACCCTTGTTACTTACGCCTTTTTTAGGGGCAATTGTAGGATTGTTTTTCGATCTAAGTCAACCTCTGAGGGATATTAAGGGCTGGCTTGGAAAAGTATTTTTAATTTTGAGTCTTATCGGTTTTTTTATCGGTCTTTGGATGAGCATGATACTTGGCCTGGCTGGAACAATGTGGAATTAATTTCAGCCTAGTTTATAATTCAGGTTTGCAGTAAAGCTCGATGGATTGCCTTGACTGTGGGTAAAACGCAGCTCTGTCCTGATTGTATTTATTTTGCATTTCCATATTAGCTCCAATTAGCAGATAAATATGAATTCCGTTCAAATGCGAGTTTTCTAACCGTATAACTTCCACCAATTCCACTTTCCTTGCCAGACCTTTCGCTTTTAATGGATCGTCTTTTGAAAGGTAAATGATGTTTTTGCCGATGAGGCAAGGTGGAGAACTAAGCGAAAAACTATTGTGGACAGATATGACCTGTGGCATAGCTTGGCCACCATAAAACTTCAATCCACCGGCTATTGCGTAGTTGTCTGTCAAAATAAGCAAATCATTGCTTACATATGGAGCAGCGACTTGTTTTACCTTTTTAGCTAATAATTCCCAGCCGGTCATATCAGCAAAAAACTGCGGCAATGTTCCCCGGGTACCGTCTTCCCATAGGAGTGGTCTTGTAAATCCGGTTAGCCTGACCATTTTTGCAATGTAAATCTTCGAAACATCTATGGGCATTAAAGGAATAACCAGGGGCAAACTGAATAGGCCAAAAGCGTAAAGCGCGATAAAGAAAAAGACATTAGTGGCTTTATGAAGCTGCTCTAGCATCACTGCCCAGCAGCAGCCCCCGGCAGCAAAAAATAAGGGGAAAATACCGAGCCCATAGTAGAGTTTGCCTTTTAATAACAGCAGAAAAATAATAACAATCAGGAAGCTAATAGGCCAAACGAGTTGAAAAGCTGTCTTTTCAGGAGGAAAGAATAGAAATAATAGCCCTGCCGTCCATACCGCAACACTTGCGCCATGGAAGAAAAAAAGCTGGAAAAGATAATCTCCTAAATCAACATGCAAGGCCCCTTTCGCAACAATTGCAGAATAATGAAAGATTGGGAAACCATGAAGCCATTGCCAGATGATGTTGGGCAGGAGTATGGTAACTGAAAGCAGTAGCGGACCCATCCATTTTTTGAGATCTGAAAATTTGTGATTAGGCTTTAAAAACAGATAGACTATCGCCAGTGTACAAAGGTAAATCAATATCGTATATTTGTTCAGCATGCCAAATGCGAAGGCGGCGGAACCTAAATAAAGGTATTTTATTTGGCTGTTTTTTTGGTAAGCCAGGATAGCGTAGGTTAATAAAGTCCAGAAAAACTGGTCGAAAACTGCAGGTTGCAAAAGGTAGGAGGTCGCCAGAACGGAAGGCGAGCATATAATCGCAGAGCAGGCAATGGCTATTGCCAGTTTCTGTCCGCCGAACAAGCGGGTAATTTGACCGGTAAGCATAACCGTAAATGCTGAAAAAAGGCAGGGAAATATCCTCCAGCTTGCCGTGTAGTAACCAAAGAAAGACGATAACTTACCCATCCAGGTGGTAAAGGGGGAAATATCTAAATAGCCCCATGATGGATTTTTGCTCAGTTCAATGTAGTACAGTTCGTCCGCATGAAGTCCATAGCCTTTCAGGGTCAGGAAATGAATGCAGAATTTGAAAGTGCCGAATGCAAAAATAAGAAGAGCGGGTAAGTGTTGCTTAACAGCAGTACCAGTAATTTTCTCGGGCATTACTTAAGCTTTGTAATGTGGATTAAGACGATGAAGAACCCCAAGCCTGATTAACACATCTATATCGTGCATAAATGACCACCTATTGCATTTACTTTTCAGGATTTTCAATAAAAGCAAAATAAGCTGATTAACCATTGGCTTGATTTGGGTTTGTAAAATAAAGATATACTTTGTAATGTCCCGGTGGTGGATTCAAATTTTTATGTTTTTCATCGCAGTGAAAAAAGTACTGACGACTTAATTGGTTTAAATGCTTCAAAAAAATAATGCCCTGCAAGATACCGGTTTGTTCTTAAAATCTATGTAAGTTAAGCTAAAACCAGCCATTAAGGCTGATATTTGTCTTCAGGTCGAAACTGGCAAACCTTCTTTGCGACCATTTACTTGCATACCATTTTAAAGTTGTATGCTTTACATGACTGGAAAGGTAGATTCCTCTTTTATATATTCTTGAGTATGGATTTTCAATCACACCAAACTTAATATATTTTTTGTCGGGTATTGTTGGCATATTTTCCGATGAAAAAAAAAGAATATGTTTGACTCTTAGATTTTCAGGGGCCCACATTGCAAAGCTGCTGCTGAGTGAAACAACCGGAGGCAAGGGGTACCGCTTTGCAAAATAAGTAAATGCCGCGGCAGCACCATAACCTTCCGCGAAGATGATTGTGGCATTCCTTTCCTTTGGCGGCATAGAAATATACATTTTAGATGTTTTTATTGCCATTTCCTGCCATCCCACCATATCTGCAAAATTCTGGTTTATGATGTGAATTTTTTGGTCTTCCCATCTCAAAGGGAAATCAAGTTTTAAGTTGCTTTGAACCCACTGAAACACTTTGGAAGATTTTTCGACAGCCAGATATGGAAGTACAACCGGGGCAAGTAAAAGGTTTGGAATTAACAGGACTACGAGAATAGCCCATCGGGGCGCATTTTGATAATGCTCAATTGTTCTTTCGACGAAAATAGCTCCTAGTGCAAATAATGCAGGGTAGGCGCCAAAAGCATAGTAGGGTTTACCCTTTAAAATGATCAAAATGATGTTTACCAGCAAAAACGCAAGGGGAATAAAACGGTATGGACGCAGTTCTTTATATTGCCAAATTGCAAATAAGCCGGCAAGCCAAAGGAATACGCCTGTTCCGTTTGAAAGCAATTGCTGAATGATAAAATCAAGACGGCTGAGGTGAATCAATTGTGTTTCTTTTAGCTCGTCCAGGTGCATAAGGGCCGGAAATCCATTTTGAAATTGCCAGAAAAGGTGCGGTAGCACAATTAAAAAGGCCGTTGAAAAAGTATTTAAAATCGCACTGCGATTGAATATCTTCCTATTTTCCCTGTTAAGCATTAAAGAGGCAAAAACGGCGCCTATGTAAATCAGTATTGTATATTTCGTCAATATTCCAGCCCCTATGGCGATGCCAAGAAGAACCGGCAGGATAGGCTTAGGATTTTGAATCACGCAGATGATGAGGTAACAGCACAAAGACCAGCAAAACACATCAAAAATCTGAGGAACCAAAAGTCCGCCGCTTGCCAGAAAAGCAGGTGAAAAGGCGACGGTTGAGCAGGCAGCAAAAACTGCAAGATGTTTGCCGCCTAGTCTGGCCGTAATTAGCCCGGTTAAATAAACGGTGAAGGAAGCAAACAATGCAGGAATTATACGCAATCCTAGCATCGAATCTCCAAAGATCAGGGTGCTGAAACGGCTAATCAACGCAATCATAGGAGGTGTTTCGCGGTAACCCCATGACAAGTGTTCGCCTAGCGTAATGTAAAGAAGTTCATCCTGATGAAAGCCGTAAGCACCCATCGCGCCTAAATGAAGTAAGAATTGACTTACCACGATCAAAATGATTAATAAGCGCAGTTTCTGATGCATGTTAAAATGTATACTGGCACAGTAGGAGTTTCTTCGGCTTAAAAAAAATTGAAAGTTACGGATCATTTTATTCATTCATCTATGACAATTAGCTTAACATTGAAAATCGTTTTTAGTTGTAAAAGCTTGCAAAATCGCCGTGAATGTATGACGTACTATGCTTCAATATCTTTTTTTTCAAACCTTTTTTATTCGAACCGGGTTTTTTAAAAGTAAATAACAACCTGATCAGAAACTATGAAAAACGAAGAAGAATTACCAGAAGACCCGTCAAAGAAATATCCAGAACCTCCATTTCCAAAGCAGGACCAAGAAGCACCAGGGGTGGAGGGCATGCTGCAGCCAAGCGCAGATCATGGTGAAGAAACTTATAAGGGAAGTGGAAAACTCACAGGAAAGAAAGCAATTATTACCGGCGGCGACTCGGGAATCGGCCGCGCGGTAGCCATCGCTTTCGCGAGAGAAGGCGCAGATGTGCTCTTAGCTTATTTAGATGACACCGAGGATGAAGATGCAAAAACCACTGCCGATTTAGTAGAGGCGGCCGGGCGGAAGGCAATATTGATGAAAGGCGACATCCAGGATGAAAAGCATTGCATTGCAATTATAGATCGCGCAATAACTGAATTAGGCGGTCTTGATATCCTCGTTAACAATGCGGCTTTCCAAATGGGAAGAAAATCGATTGCCGAAGTCGATTCGGAAGAATGGGATCGAACATTTAGGACCAACATAACGGCAATGTTTTACCTTTGCAAGGCGGCCGAGCCGCATCTTAAACCGGGAAGCAGCATCATCAACACCACATCTGTTAACGCTTATTCCCCAAGCGAGCAGCTTCTAGCCTATGCAGCGACCAAAGGAGCTATTCAGAATTTTACAGCAAACCTAAGCCAGATTCTGCTGATGAATGGGAAAGGCATCCGGGTAAATGCAGTAGCGCCGGGACCAATCTGGACACCGCTCATACCTTCTACATTGACAGATCATGAGGAATTTGGCAAGGATACACCGATGGGCCGCGCCGGACAACCTGTTGAGGTTGCGCCAGCCTACGTATTTCTTGCATCTGATGAAGCAAGCTACATTGCTGGTGCAACGATACCGGTAACCGGAGGCAGAATTACAATTTAAATATAACCTTCAAGCCTGGTCCTTATACTTTAGGACCGGGCATAGTTGCTTAACGCATTGGTAAAATCAGAGAGAATTTATCTATCAAACGGTCACAATCGTCGCTCTTTGCTTGAGTAATAATTATTCAAATAATAGCAAGTAGTATCGAACTTCAGATTTAAGATGCTCCTGACGCGTTTCTGGATAGCTATTATTACTATTTCTGTTATATTTTTCAAGTCGCTCTTATCGAACAAACACCTACCCGCTCAGATTTAGGATTTGGTCTATCCTAAAACAAAACGACACCCGCTTCAAAAAAGTTGGACATTGCTTATTCACACCCTTTTCCAGTAAAAGCGTGGCATATAGCGCATTCCATATCCAGATTGGTAAAAGGACTCGAAAGTTTAACTACATCAGGCATTTGTTTTGCCGATGAACTTGGACGCTATATTTTGGTAGTCTGTTGTTTCCAAATTCTACACTAAGGTTATTTACCAACGGAAACCGGGGGAGTATCTAGCTAAAAAGGCTACCGGAAATGAATATGGGAAGTTTGATGAGATTAAACGTGGTTTAATTTTTAGGATTTTCAGCTGCTGTTTTTTTGCTATTTTCAGTAGTCGTGTCCGTACCCGAAGTACTTATTTTACTAGGTTGATTTACGGTTGTCGTATCTATCGTATCCGTGTTAACCTCCGATTCCCTATGTTTCTCAGGATCGTTTCCACATCCCGAAATCTGGATTAAAACCAGGCAGCAGATTGTTATGATGAACTTTTTCATGGTGTTGTTATTTTAGTTTAAAAAAGATTCGATTGGATATATAATGAATTAGGTTCGTATTTTGTTGACCTTAAATGGGACAGAAATAAACCGGATACCTTCAATATCCGGTTTACTCATGATTTATTATTTTACCTCAGATTCTTCGTAATCACTCCATTGAGCCGTACCTTCTGGCTCGGAAGCTTTAACCTCTGAGCTTTTCTCCTCACTCATTTTTTTGTTCAATTTATCTGTGTCAGCCATTTCTTTTTTCTTGTCGTATTCAAGTTTAGTCAGGCCTTCTGATTCTTTCACGAACGATACCGGGTCGGCAATAAATTCCCAATCTTTTCCCATGTCTGGCATTTCGCCTTCATTCCATGGGCCAGTGAAAGATTTCTCAGGAGAAAGGTTAAAATATTGTTGTGTAAACCTTGGGTCTGCCTGTAACACGCCCGGAGGAAAATTAGGTTGAATCGTGTCCAATGCAGCTTCAAACATTTTATAGTGCGCAACTTCGCGTGTCATTAGGAACGATAGTGTTTCCTTAACATAAGGGTCGTCAGTAAATTTCATCAGGTGTTCATAAACCAGTTTTGCCCTGGATTCAGACGCAAGATTACTTCTTAAATCAACGGTTAAGTCACCGTTAGAGTGAATATAAGAAGCACACCACGGAATACCCTGACTATTCGCTAATCTTGGTCCGCCGGCACTAAGTGTAACGAAATGCGGATTGTTGGTTAATGCAGCATGGATTATATTTTCTTTAGCGGCCTTACCGTCAAGCACCTGCATAATTTCAGATGAATCAGCAGCGGCTTTTAATTCTCCGTTTACGCCTTTCAGCAACATTTGTATGGTTGCGCCAACGATTTCCAGGTGACTGAATTCTTCTGTGGCGATATCCATAAGCATATCGTATTTATCGGGATGCGGTTGTTTCGCGCCAAATGCCTGGGTAAAATATTGCATGGCTGCGGCAAGTTCACCGTTTTCACCGCCAAATTGTTCTAGTAAAATGTTTGCAAATGCAGGATCCGGTTTAGAAACGCGGGCGTTAAACTGCAGGTCTTTTGAATGATGGAACATAAGCTGATTGTTTTGTTAATGAGAAGATGCTGAATGCAACTTTATATAACTACATCAGAAAAGCCATAAGGATTTGATTAATTGAAAATCGGGTATTCCTCCCTTCATGGCGTATTTATACTTAACCAAGGATTGATAACATCATTAGGTTGGGAAGAATGATCTTAAATGTACCGGAGACCATGATCTGTTGAGGTAATAAATTGGGATTTGATACTGCATCAGCTTTTCTCTTTGGCTACAATAGTCCTTTTTCTGCGCAGGCGCTTCAGCTGGCCCATATGTTCTGTAGGCACAGTATCGCCTAAGAGTTTACCCCAGGGCTTCAAGCCATCTATTCGATCGAATATGATCTTGAGTACCGCTATAAAAGGGATTGAAAGAAACATCCCGGGAACACCGCAAAGTGCTGCACCCAGCAACACAATTACAATTGAAATTAGCGCATTGATCTGCACTTTAGACGAAACGATTCTGGGAACAAGTATGTTGTTATCTACAAATTGTATAAAGGCATAGGCCGCAACGATAAGCAACTGTGTGGTGTAACCATCAGTTGTTAGGGTCGCCATTAATACAGGAAGTGCAATGGCGATGATGCCACCGATGTATGGTAATAAATTAAGTATTGCACCGATAACCCCAATCAGTATTGCATTTTGGACACCCAATATTAAAAGTGCAGCGGAATTCAGGATGGCAACGATAGAGGTCTCTATCAGTAAACCGATGATGTAGCTTTGAATCGCAGCTTTTGTTTCCGACAGTATTTCACCTACTTTAAGCTTATTTTCTTCTGAAAATACTTCGTATATAAAATTCAGAATCAACGTTTTATATAACATCATCAGAAAAGTATACACCGGGATAAGGAAAACAACGCTTAAAATACCCAGTACGCCATTCAGGGTTTGTCCTATAACTGCTTTGCTGTTATTCGCGGCCTCATTAAGCATTTCAACTTGTTTTTTATCGGTGATTCCAAATTGTTTTTCCAGCCATTGCTGAAGCGTGTGCAGGAGTTCGCTAAGCTTCTGTCGCATGGCATCGATATTATCGAAAAAGTGTGCAATCTGGGAGGATAGAAAATACATTACGCCGAACAATACCAAAATGGCAATAAGCATTGAAAGCATAATGCTGATTACTTTTGGTAAACGGCGTTCAAAACGGTTGGAAAGTGGGTTCAGCAGGGTGGCAATTAAGGCAGCAAATGCAAGCGGGATAAAAACATCCCTCAAAACACTCATTATAAATACGGTTATCACCAATCCTAAAAGGATTATGGGTGCCTTAATGTAGAATGGAAAGCTTTTAACCATTGAGATTTAACCTGGCTGAATTATTTTTTGCTTAATTACAGAATTAAGCCTGACCTTTTTTATAATCGTATTTGGCATAAGTAACCAAATAGTTTTTCAGCAAGCCTCTTGCTACGTGGATACGGGTTTTTACGGTGCCAATCGGGATATTTAAATCTTCGGCAATTTCATGGTATTTATAGCCTTCGAAGAATCGTACAAAAGGTACAGCATAAACTTCAGGAAGGCTGTCGATTGCTGCTTTGATGTCTTTCATGATAAAATTGCCTTCAGCATCGTTCCGGGTGGCGCTGTTAGAGAGGTTTGCCGAACTTATTTCATCATCCTGAACTATTAGGGCGTTAGTTTTAACACGTCTTCTATAATCGTTAATGAACGTATTTTTCATTATCGTAAAAAGCCAACCCTTAAGATTACTTCCCATTTCAAATTGCTGATAATAACGAATGGCTTTAACAAGCGTATCCTGTACAAGGTCGTTTGCATCTTCAGCATCTCGGGTGAAATTTAAAGCGTATGATTTCAGGAAAGGAGCCAGAACAGAGGCCTGCGTAGAAAATTCATTTTGTGTCATGATGGGGGTTTTAGATGGTTAACCTTTTATAACAAATTTGATACCATAAGTACCCGGATATTCCCATGTGGTTTAATTACACTGAAGTTTTGCTTTATAGCTATGTTATATTATCCAGAAGATGAAACAGGTAACTCTTATTTCATCTATTTATAATGGGCATTTAAAAATCAATCAATTTGAATAGACATTAAATGAAACAGGTGTAGGCACTTGTATACGCTGTCGATATTTTATACTCATTAATCTACATACGATAATGCATATCGGGCATATCCCAAGTCAAAAAAATAAAATCATGCAAGCCTGCAGCATCTATAGCAATTAAGCCCGACCATATAATTCGGTCTGAAAATTTAACCAGTCACTCACCTTTTTATCAGGTAAATCTGAGTTCATTTTCCAGCTCCAGTTATCATTACTCGTTCCGGGGACATTCATCCTGGCATTTTCATCCATATTTAAAATATCCTGAATGGGTATAATGGCTATTTTCGCAATCGACGCGTAACACAAGCCGATAATTACGCGATTGATATTGTTTTCAGTAACTTCAATTCCTGTATAATCCGAAATCCGTTGGCGTAACGCGCTATCTGCTTCCTCTTTAAACCAGCCTTTAATGGTATTATTGTCATGTGTTCCTGAATATACAATACAATTCGGAGCTTCAAAATTATGAGGAATATGCGCTGAGCTTGCCATATCTTTCCCAAAAGCGAACTGAAGTACTTTCATGCCCGGCAGTTTGGTTTGTTTTATCAGGTCTTCTACGTCCTGGTCAATTTCACCCAAATCTTCTGCAATAAAGGGCAGGTCACCTAAATCCGCCTTAATGGTTTCAAAGAAATGAATGCCCGGACCTTTTTCCCAGGTTCCGTTAATTGCATTTTCATTTCCTGCCGGAACCTGCCAGTAGGAGGCAAATGCCCTGAAATGATCCACCCGGAGCAAATCAAACAATTCCATGTTTTTTTTAAGGCGGTTCAACCACCAGGAATAGTTGTCGGCCTTCATCAGTTCCCAGTTGAATACAGGCATACCCCAGAGTTGCCCTTCTGCATTAAAATAATCAGGAGGGACACCGGCCACCTGTATTTTGTTCCTTTTTTCATCCAGCATAAAGTTTTCTGGAGCGGACCATACTTCTACCGAATCATAATCCAGGTAAAAAGGCAGATCGCCGATAATCTGAATGCCTTTCGAATTTGCGTAGTTTTTAAGGCTATGCCATTGACGAAAAAATATAAACTGCTGCCATTTAATTTCATCTACCTCTTTTTTGTGTTTTTTCTCGAAACTTGTTAGGGTTCCGGCGGTGCGGTACTTAAATTTTTCTGGCCAGTTGTACCATTCCAGGTTATCAAGATGATGCTTTAAGGCCGTGTAAATGGCGAAATTATCAAGCCAACCGGCTTCAGTTATGCAAAATGAAGTGAATGCTTTTTGAAGATTATCGTTCTTTCGAGCCGTAAAATTCTGGTAGGCTTTTCCAAGTAATTCCTTTTTTATTTCTTCTGCCTTTTCAAACAGGATGTGATCAGCAGATGGCAGTTGAGCTGCTTTCAATTCACCTTTGGATATTAAACCATCTTCGAACAAGCTTTCCGGACTGATTAGCAGTGTATTGCCAGCCATGGCCGAATTGCTCGAGTAGGGGGAATGCCCGTTTGCTGCTTTAGTGGGGTTAAGAGGTAAAATCTGCCAGTACTTTTGCCTTGACGCCTGAAGAAAATCAACAAAACGGTGCGCCTTTTTACCCATATCTCCGATTCCAAAATCACTTGGTAATGAACTGATGTGCATCAGGATGCCGGCGGAACGTTTATTTTTTTTTTGAGTTAATTTTAAAATGGTTACCGGCAGCTCTTTGAAAAGATCGGAAACTGCTATGCCCTCTGAACCTATATTTTTATGACCATCCGTGTTTGTCAATAAGTCTTTCCACTCAATGGGGGCGTCTTTCGGTAAAATAAATCTGGTATCTGCCCAGTCTATCTTATCGAAAGGAAGATTCTGGATTTCAGAAAGTTTAGCAAGCCCAAGTGGGCTAACCACAATTATCCACGTTTCGTTTAACTGCCTTGCAAAGGCAAAAATGTGCTCCGAAAATTTACCTTTTACTTCCAGAGGCAGGTAGGTACCCGATTCAAAGAGTTCCCTATCGGCTTTTCTTATTTTAAATAATTTTTGAGTAAGCCAAAGCTTAATGTTGCCGGAGGTTCTTTCTTTCCAGATATCATTTAGGGATGTGTTTTTTTCGATGGACTCCAAACGTTCAGACCTGGACTGATAATCCACAGGCCGCCTGTTATCCGGGTCGACCAGGCTTAAATCCCAAAGCTCAGTTCCCTGGTAGACATCAGGAATGCCCGGACAAGTAAATTTTAAAGTTTGCTGTGCCAAGCTGTTTATGATGGTAAAATCTGTTACCTGGTCCAGGAAATTTTTAATCAGCTTGCTGCTTTCCTGCTTTTCATCCAGCAGAAGATGTGTGAATTTTTTTAATTTATTTTCATAAGCTTCATCCGGTTCTGCCCAATCCGAACGCTTTTTAGCTTCGCGTAGTGCCTTCTCAATAAATTGTTCAAGGCGGGTATCGATATCATCTTTATTTTCACCGGAAAAAGGCAGTGCTCCAGTAACTGTTTGAATGATAAGGTAAATGTCGTTTCTATGAAGCGACTCAAATTCGGGCTGTGTTTTCTGAATTTCAGCTATAGAACCAAAAAGTTCGTTAACAAAATCGGTCCATTTTTCCGGAATGTCGGAGAGCACATTTAACCTTGCCCTTACATCTTCGCCTTTTTTAGTATCGTGTGTGGAGCTTCCGTTTATGCTAAGGGGCCATTGTTCCCGACGCGCGGTCATTTTATGATGAAACTCATTTACACTGGAACCGAAAGCATGTGGTGCGTCGCCAACTTCGGCGTGCCCTACAAAACGGTTGTAAGTAAACATTAGGGTGTCTTCCACACCTTTTGCCATTAATGGTCCCGTGAACTGCATGCATCGCTGATAAAATCTGCTTAGCTTTTTATTGTAATCCGGATTGGCTGTTAAAGGATTTTCGATGAATACCTTATAAAGTAAGTCGCCTGCATTTTTTGTTTCCTTTTGCTTCATTACGGGCGAAAGCAAATCTTTAACCAGCTCAGCATCTTCAGTATTCAATGGGAAATTATAGCTGTAATAACGGTAAACCGGCATGCTGATTAAAAACTCGCCTATTGCAGTTTTCAAATCTTCCGGATTGATGGCATTCGCATCTATCAAATCAGAATTTAAGAACAGCTGGCAAAGGTTATTTAATTCTCCCTGCATGTGGTTTTGCAGAATGGCTTTTTTCTTTTGATAGATTAGATCTTCGGGGTCCAGTTTTTTGCCGATAACGTTTTCATAAAGTTTGCTGAACGGTTTTTCGGCCTTTCGATTGGTAAACAGGTTGTTCACCATGGACATGAAATCGTAACCTGTATTGCCCTGAACCGGCCAGCTTATTGGCATGTCTTCACCCTCCTCAAGTATTTTCTCGACGACAATGTAAATGTCTTCACCAACGGTTTTTCTTAGTTGGCAAAAATAAGCTTCAGGATCATAGAGTCCGTCCACGTGATCGATTCTTAAACCCTGGAATACCCCTTTTTTAATCAGTTCGAGAATGTATTTATGGTAGCCGTCAAAAACGGATTCATGTTGAATATTAAGGCAGATTAAACTATTTACCGTAAAAAACCTGCGGTAATTGATTTTGCTGTTGGTTTCCTGCCAATTGCATAGACGATAATATTGTGCATCGGCTATTTTTTTTATAAACGCAGGGTCATCATTTCTTTTCTTCAGGTTTTCATTTAATAATTCCTGCGCCGTATTTTCATTCACCGGCCAGTTCGAATCACCCGTTTGGATGAAAAACTCATTTTTTATTTTTTTTAACTGAACCGCCTTGTTTTCAATAGCAGCTTCCAGGTCTTCGCCCAAAAACGGTACCATTAATCGTCCGTCGGCCTGGTTAAAGTCGATGTCAAAATAGGCCGCAAATTCTGATGCCTTACCTTTCTTCATTACATCCATCAACCAGTTGTTGGCCGGATGAAAAGCCATGTGGTTTGGTACAATGTCCTGGAGCCAGCTGATGCCGGCACTTTTTAACTTTTTAGAAATTGCCAGAAGTTCTTTTTCTGTGCCAATCTCCGGGTTTATCCGGTTTGGGTTTACAACATCATAGCCATGGGTACTTCCGGGCATAGCTTCAAAAATAGGAGAGGCGTAAACGGTGTCCACGCCCAAATCAATAAGGTAGGGAATTATTTTATCGAACGACTGAAAGTTAAAATCTTTATGGAACTGAATGCGGTATGTTGAGGCAGGTTTATTCATTTATTTCGAAAAAATTAAAAGGGATTCTGGTGAAATATTAATATGTCCATCTGTTGAGATGGCGATGTGGTTTTGTTCAATAAATTCCGGTGCTGCTGAGTCGAGCAGCAATTGCCAGTCGCCGGTATAATCGTCAACAGCTATACTTTGCTGTTCGTTAGAAAAGTTTAGAACAGCTAGAATCTGCTGGCCCCGGGCATGGCGTTTAAGAATTAGGCTGTTTTTTTCGGGAAGGGCTTTTGCCTGGCTGCCAGTTCTATCTAACGTATTTAGCGCAGGGTTTTGTTTTCTTAACTCAATAAGTTTTCTATAATAGTCGAGCATAAGCATATGCTTACCATCCACTGTTTTCGTCCAGTCTAATTTCGACCGGTTAAAGGTTGCTTCCGACTGAGGGTCTGGTGTTTCGTCTTCGTTATGAAATGCGGCAAATTCGGCTTTCCGGCCTTTCCTTACCGCCTCAATCAATGCTTCATCACTATGGCTGATGAAAAATTGAAAAGGGTTGCTTTCGGCCCATTCTTCACCCATAAAAAGCATTGGTAAAAATGGGGTACAAAAAACGGCTCCAGCCATTACTTTCAGCATTTCAAAGCTAACTAATTCGCTACTTCGTTCGCCCAGCATCCGGTTGCCAACCTGGTCATGATTCTGCGAAAACACCACAAATTGTTCGCCGGGATTGTTTGTAGCCGGAACACCGAATTTCCGCTGGCGGTGTGCCGAATACTGCCCGTCGTACACGTAACCATCGTTAAAAGACTTTGCCAGGTGTTCTATGCCATTAAAATCAGAATAATAGCCTTTTTGCTCTTGCCCGGCAGAAACGCGGAGCGCATGGTGGAATTCATCAATCCATTGCGCATCCATTCCATAACCACCTTGCGAAACCGGGTTGATATAGCGGTTGTCGTTCAAATCGAGTTCGGCAATTAATTTATAGGACTTTCCGGTAAACTCAGAAAGTCTATCGGTATAGGCTTTTATTTCTGCCAGGATGTGTTTAGGGCTTAAATCTTTAATGGCATGCACGGCGTCCAATCTGAGCGCATCGATATGGAAATCGCGAAACCACATTAAGGCGTTTTCGATAAAGAAGGTTCTTACAGCATCGCAACCGGCATCATCAAAATTGATGGCGCTACCCCATGGGGTCTGGTATTTATTGGTGAAATAGGGGCCAAATTCTGAAATGTAATTCCCTTCGGGTCCGAAATGGTTGTACACCACATCTAAAATCACCGCAAGCCCTTTTTCATGGCAGGCGTTTACCAGGTTTTGCAATTCATGCGGCCCGCCATAACTGTTCTGAACAGCAAATGGGTATACACCGTCATAGCCCCAGTTTCTGCTGCCTGGGAACTGGGCAACCGGCATGATTTCAATCGCTGTAATGCCTAAACCAACGAGGTAGTCGAGTTTAGCATGTATGGAGTGGAAATCACCACCCGGTGTAAATGTACCGGCGTGGAGTTCGTAGATGATATAATCTTTCAACTCCGGGCCTGTCCAATATTGGTCGGTCCATTCATAATTTCGAAGGTCGAAGGCATTGGAGCGACCAGATACGCCATTGTTTTGCAATAAAGAGGCAGGGTCGGGAAGGACTTGTGTTACTGTAGATGAAGAATGACCATCCTTTTTTTCTGCTGCGATTAATTCGAAAGCATACTCATCAAGCGGCTTGATTTGATCGGTTTGTAAATACCAGTAACCTAAATCCCGCCCGAACATTTCCAATGGTTCCTGAAGTTTTTCAACATGAACTAAAACACTATCGACATCGGGGGCCCAAAGCCTTATCTCCGCCAGTCCGTCACTATTAAAATTTAAACCAATTTTTCTTTGCGTTACATCTATCTGCATCTGTTCCTGTTATTATCAATTTATATTTTGTCACGTTGATCTAAAGAAGCACCTATAATTTCATTATATATCTTCGACAAGCTCAAGGATGACATTCTATCATTATTATCACCAATTCATATTTCCATCCAGCAAGCCACAGCAGGATATCCCCGTTCCGCTTAAACCCGGCTTAACAGATATCCGGATTGCAACGTTCAGGCCGAACAAGTTGTTTAAAAAGGGGAATTTCGGCCGCCGAGGCAAGACTGTGGTGTATGGCAAAACAAATCAGTTATCAAAATTCAAATCGATTAAACAACAATGAAAATTGGCCAAAGTTTGCACTGAAACGAGTAATAAATACCTAAATTAAATGTATAAATGCGTTTCAGTCTTGGTTAAATCAAGTAAAAAAAGTAGAAGAATTTGAATTGAAAAAACGATTTAGTATTCCTTTAAAAGCCTTTTATCATTTGGAATCGAAAATTTTTAATATATATTTGTTTTCGTTCTAACCGAATAATACTGAATCAACCATTGAGTGTGTTGATGATGGTTTTATCGTTTTAATTCTTAACCGAAAAAATAATTAACATAAATAATAATTATGAAAAGGAGAACTTTCATACAAAATACGAGCCTTCTGGGCGCTGGTGTTGTCGCTTCAAAATTTTCTTTCGCAGCAGGTTTACCCGAATTTCCGGTAGTAAGGGTTGCTGAAGGTAAAAGACATTTTAAAAGTAAAGCGGTAGATGCGGCGATTAAAACTTTTCAGGCAAACGTTAAAAATCCTGAATTGAATTGGCTTTTTGAAAATTGTTTCCCTAATACATTGGACACCACCGTTTACCATTCAGATAAGAATGGCCGTCCGGATACTTATGTAATCACCGGAGACATCGATGCCATGTGGCTAAGGGATAGTTCGGCACAAGTATGGCCTTATCTGCAATTTGTGAATGAAGATTTGCCCTTAAAAAAACTGATTGCCGGCGTAATTATCCACCAAACGCAATGCGTTTTAAAAGATCCTTATGCAAATGCTTTTTATGGCGATGCAAATAAGGTGGGTGAATGGAAAACAGATAAAACGGCCATGCAGCCCGGTGTACATGAGCGTAAATGGGAAATAGATTCCCTGTGTTACCCGATTCGCCTGGCTTACCATTACTGGAAAAAAACAGGTGATAAAATGCCATTTGATGCCGATTGGAAAAAAGGAATTGAGGCGACTTTGAAAACTTTTAAAGATCAGCAGCGTAAAACGTCAAAAGGTGCTTATCATTTTCAAAGGGAAACCACCCAACCAACGGATAGTTTGCCAATGGCGGGTTACGGATTTCCCGTAAATCCGGTTGGTTTAATATGTTCGGCCTTTCGCCCAAGTGATGATGCAACAATATTTCCCTTCCTGATTCCATCTAATTTCTTCGCCGTTACCAGTTTAAAGCAAGCTGCAGAAATGGTTAAGGCGTTGCAGCCGGATGCCGCTTTACAAAGTAATTTATTAAACCTTGCTGATGAAGTCAATGCAGCCATTCAAAAACACGGCGTCGTAAATCATCCTAAATATGGAAAAATTTATGCTTTTGAAGTGGATGGCTTTGGAAGTGCCTATTTAATGGACGACTCCAATGTACCGAGTTTATTGTCCCTGCCTTACTTAGGCGCGTTAAAATTAAGTGATCCAATATACCAAAATACGAGGAAATTTGCACTCTCGCTAGACAACCCATACTTCTTTAAAGGCACCGCTGGAGAAGGTATCGGAGGACCACATGTTGGTCAGGATATGATTTGGCCAATGAGTTTAACGATGCGGGCCCTTACCTCAACAGATGAAAAAGAAATAAAAATGTGTATAGAAACACTGCAAAAAACACATGCAGGCAAAGGTTTTATGCATGAATCCTTTAATAAAAATGACCCGTCGAAGTTTACGAGGGCCTGGTTCGCCTGGTCGAATACTTTATTTGGCGAATTGCTTTGGCGTACTTACCATGAAAAACCTGCTTTATTAAAAGCTTAATCATAAGGCCCGTTCTGTTAACCGGAACGGGCCTTTTTTTGCCATGGTTCTTAAAAAATAAGTCGTCATTTCGACCTTGTGGAGAAATCTTTGAAATGGATACTAGACAAAGATCTCTCCATTCCGCTGCGCTCCAGTAGAGAGGACGGTGTGATTACCACGGCGACTCCCCGCCTTCGCTAAAGAATTTTCCTGTCGGTCCGTCGTCATCTAAAATTGCATATTTTACAATCAATTCACCGGCTTCTTCAACCGGTTTCGGACCTTGGTTGTTGTTGAAATCTGTTTTTGTGTAACCGGGATTTACACTGTTAATTTTGAAGTTGGTGTCTTTAAACTCGTAAGCCAGCATAACGGTAAAAGCGTTTAAAGCCGTTTTGGATGAGCAGTAGGCCAGTAACTTCACGTCATAGTGTTCCCATTCCGGGTTGCTGTGGTTGCCCAGCGAACCCAAGTCACTCGAAACATTCACTATCCTTGGGGCGTCTGATTTTTTGAATGCCGGAATAAAAGCTTGTGTGGTTCGAATCAAACCAAAGAAATTCGTATCGAATACATTTCTTAGATTTTCCTGCGAAGTCTCCGATGCTTTTTGAGGGTAGTCGCCAGGAATGCCCGCATTGTTAATCAGGATATCAAGAGATTCAATCTGGTTCGCCGCATTTTTTATCGAAGCCTCGCTAGTCACGTCAAGGTCGATGGCTTCCACATCGTTATAGCCGAGGTTGTTTAATTCTGTAATTGCTTCAGTGGCTTTCTCCTTATCCCTGCAAGCCAGGTAAACGAAATAATCTTTCGCCAATAATTGTTTGGCGGTTTCGAAACCGATGCCTTTATTACCACCCGTTATTAATACTTTCTTTTTCATTTTATATTTTTTATACAACAAAGTTGAAGTATAAAAGGCGAAAAAGATTTGCCATTTGGCAAAAACAAATTACGAAATGTTTTTTCTGATCCGGCTTAGGGAGGATTGTGTAATGCCTAAATAGGAGGCCAGCATGGAAAGCGGAACCCGATTGGCCACAGTCGGGAAGAGCTCCAGGAATTTTAAATACCTCGTTGTTGCATCCTGGTTCAGCATGGTATTGCTGTCCTGAACCTTTTTCATCAGCGCATCCGTAAGTATTCTGGTAAAAATATCGCTCCAGTTAGCAATTGCAATAGATAATTCGGAAAACGAATTTTTGCTAAAAACCAATAAGGTACAATCCGTTACAGCTTCTACATATTCTGATGATGGGCTATCATTAAAAAAACTAACTGAATCCACAACGAACCGGTTTTCCCGAACAAAACACCTCGTGTATTCTTCCCCGTCTTTTCCATAATAACAAACCCGGATTACACCTTCTGTAAGAAAACCAAGCTGCTTTGCAATTTTATTGGCTTCAGAGAAATATCTACCTTTTTTCAGGTGAATGACTTCAGCTTTGGATTGGACCAAATCGATTTGCTGCCGGGTGATGGATCCAAATCTTAAAATGTAATTAATCATTTCTTCCATGGGCTAAATATAAGTGACAATGTGGTGTAATTATTTGCCATTTGGCAAAAGATTTTATTCACTACCTTAGGCACCTAAGTAAAACTAAGAAAATATTTTACCTGAACATGTGCTCATACCATGTTCAAAATAAGTCGTCATCTCGATATAGTCGTCATTTCGACCTTGCGGAGAACCCGGAGGCTCTGCGAAGCAAAATCTTTTAACTAATAACACCTGAGTAGAATCGTTTTTAAAAGATCTCTCCACTCCGCTGCGCTCCAGTCGAGATGACGGTAAATATAGTCGTCATTTCGACCTTGTGGAGAAATCTTTTAAATGGCTTCTATTATAAAGATATCTCCATTCCGCTGCGCTCCAGTCGAGAGAACGACGAGCGAGGACGGCAAGCTGTGGAATTTTGACATCGTTCCAATGCCTTAGTTCGTAATATTCTTCACTCCAGCCGTCATTTCGAGCGTAGCCGAGAAATCTTTTAACTAATAACACCTGATTAGAATCGTTTTTAAAAGATCTCTCCATTCCGCTGCGCTCCAGTCGAGATGACGACTAACACTAAACCGCCACCATATTTTTTTTGAACGGTATAAAATTATCTTATCAGTTTAGGAAGTAATTTGTAATTTGAGATAAAAATATGGAAAAAGGCGGTTGCATATATATTATGACTAATTTCCAAAAAACTACCCTTTATATTGGCGTTACTGCTGATTTACAAATAAGAATTAAGCAGCATCAGGAAAAAATTAATCCTAAATCATTTTCCGCAAAATATAACTTGTCAATTTGTATATATTATGAAGTTTACTCTAGCATTGAAGAAGCTATAGCCCGTGAGAAACAGTTGAAAAAATGGAATAGGACTAAAAAAGAAATGTTGATTAATACAGAAAATCCTGAATGGAAGGATTTAAGTCCTGGCATACTAACCTGGTAATTTCCAACCGTTCCCTATGCACTCAATTCAGTCTAGAGGACTATAACTATAAGTCGTCATTTCGAACTTGTGGAGAAATCTTTTAAATGGCTTCTATTATAAAGATCTCTCCATTCCGCTGCGCTCTATTCGAGAGGACGGTAAATATACTCGTCAATTCGAACTTGTGGAGAACCCGAAGGCTTTGCGAGCAAAATCTTTGAAGTGGAGACTTAATTAAACGATTTAGTGTAACGTTAATGCTATTTTTTATACCCGGAACTATAAATTTTTATATTTGATATAGTAAGCAGAATATATATCGAGAAGCATGAGTATCCTTAAGAAAAATTTATTTAGTTTAGCCATCATGTTGTTGATTGCCTTAACAGCAAAGAGCCAATCCACAGGCAACTACACCAAATTTGTAAACACCTTTATTGGTACTGCGCCGCTTACTGATCCTAAAATCCTCGGTTATGAATTGCCCAAAGGATGGCGTTCCTGGGCGGGATTAACTTTTCCAGGCAGTTCTTTGCCAAACGCAATGGTACAACTAAGCCCGATGACGGAGTACGGCTCAGGAGCGGGTTATGAATATGAAGATTCCGTTATCTATGGATTTACGCATACAAACAAAGGCCATTGGAACCTCTGCAACATTCCCATTTTACCCATGTCGAATCCGGGGGCTAAATTTGGTTCCAGATTTTCTCATAAAAATGAAAGTGCTGCACCAGGTTATTACCAGGTTTACCTGGACGATTACCAGGTGAATGTCCGTTTAACGTCGACCTTAAGGGCTGGTTACCATCAATATGAATTTAAAAATAAGGCCGACAGGCATATCCTTTTTGATATGGGGAAGGCCAACAGTCGCGTATCCACCTGGACGATAGAGCAGGATGGAAGTAACGCCATTAAAGGCTTCCAGGGCGGTGAAAATGTTTATTTCTATGCGATTTTAAATACTAAAATAGATAAGCTCGATAAAACAGAGGAAGGTAAACGCAGCGGCTATGCCATTGCGCATTTAGCAAACGGAAATAATGGACCGGTTGAACTTAAAATCGGACTTTCGTTTGTAAGTACCGCCAATGCAAAAGAGAATCTACTCAAAGAAATCGGTAACAAAACCTTTAATGAAATTCGCAAGGAGGCCACACAGAAATGGGAAACTATTTTATCCTCCATACAGGTAAAAGGCGGAACGGCAAAACAAAAAGTGATGTTATATTCCTGCCTCTACCGCTCCTTTTTATGGCCGGCCTTACGCAGTGATGTCAGCGGCGAATATACCGATGCAAATAGACAAGTGGTTAAATCTGATTTCAGGTATTATACGGAACCTTCCCTTTGGGATACTTATCGTAATAAGGATGTACTTCTTGGCTTAATATCGCCGGATGTTACCCTCGACGTCATTAAATCGATGAAAGATGTAGGTGATAAAAAAGGATTTATCCCGACGTTTTTCCATGGCGACCATGGTTCCTCTTCTATTGCCGGAGCTTATTTGCGTGGCATTGATAAGTTTGATATTAAAGCTACTTATCAGATCTTATTAAAGAATGCGAATACACCTGGAGGCGCCCGCCCGCATGTGGAGGAATACATTAAGAAAGGCTTCATCTCAGAACCGGACATTAAAAACCCACAGGTGGAAACTAAAGCAAGTGCCGGGGTTTCCAAAACTTTGGAGTATTCCTATGATGATTATTCAGTTGCCCAAATCGCAAAGAACCTTGGCGATACGGCGAATTACAAGATTTTAATGGCAAGATCGAAGAACTATAAAAACATGTTCGACCCTTCCACCCGTTTTATGCGTGGCAAACTGGCCGATGGCAGCTGGATAAAGCCTTTCAATCCACAATTCCCTTATTACGAATACATGTACAGGGAAGCGAATGCCTGGCAGGTATCTTTTTATGCGCCACACGATATGAAAGGGCTTATTGAATTGTATGGTGGCGCAAAGGGTTTTGAATCCAAACTCGATTCCCTTTTTACAGTTCCCTGGAACCCGAATTACATCGCCAGAAATGTAGAAACGATGATTGGCCAATATTGCCACGGCAACCAGCCCGACCATGAAGCACCCTTTGCTTATCACTTTATTGGAAAGCCCGAAAAATCTCAAAAGGTTTTAGATAATATTCTGAACAATTTATACGGAATCGGCGATGATGGATTGGCGCTATGTGGCATGGACGATGCCGGTGAAATGTCGTCCTGGTATGTGTTTAGCGCCTTGGGCTTGTATCCATTTTCTGCTACCGATGCAGAATACCTGGTGACTGTACCCTTGTTTGATGAGGTAAAATGGCGCAGCAATAATGGCAAGTACATTACGATTTCCAAACCTGGAAAGGGGAGGGATATGACCAACATTAAAGTAAATGGAAAGGATATAAAAGGTTATTTTGTTTCCCATGATTTGTTTAAGAATGGGGGTAAGATGGAGATAGTAACGAAGTAAGGTTCATTTTTCGTTGCTCGTTTTTCGCGCGAAGGCTGCATCCTAAAGTATATTGCAAATTGAAAGCCTTAGCGATAAGGCCTTTTTACTATAGCCGTCATTTCGACCTTGTTGAGAACCCGAAGGCTCTGCGCAGCGAATCTTTAAAGTGGATTCTAAAAAGATCTYTCCGTTCCGCTGCGCTCCWGTCGAGATGACGAACTGAGGGCTGCGCYTCATCCGATTTTATCGGATCGAGAGKATGAATTTAGARTTGCACTCTTATCGARAAAGTTAAATTCATTAACGTCATTTCGACCTTGTGGAGAAATCTTTTGAAAAGTAACACTTTAGAGTTATGTATGAAAGATCTCTCCGTTCCGCTGCGCTCCTGTCGAGATGACGAACTTAAATTCATTAACGTCATTTCGACCTTGTGGAGAAATCTTTTGAAAAGTAACACTTTAGAGTTATGTATGAAAGATCTCTCCGTTCCGCTGCGCTCCAGTCGAGATGACGACTTTTTTGACCATTCCGCTGCGCGCTAGTCTCCGCTCGCAAACAGCCATATCTAAACTTATCAGGAGCAATAGAACCACGACAAATTTGTACGAAAAAGGTCCGCGGCTGCTGAACGCAAAAGAACCATGTTGTGCTGGTGAGAGTTTTTAACTCGTACCAATATAAAAGCCATAGTTCTGAAATTTGGAATTCCCGACCCTGCTTTAAGAAAGCTGAATTTATTCAGCTGATTTTTAGTTCTTGAATATATGCGTCAGAAATCACTATAATTTAAGCTAATATCGATACGAGCTATAAGCTCGCACCAGCTTGGGTATTCTGATGGTCGATTACTGGTTTTTATACGCTTTAAGATAAGGAGCAGTTTTACTATCCGGGTTTTTGCATAGTGTTTCAGGAAGTCCTGCAAACACAACTTTTCCGCCAAGATCGCCGGCTCCTGGGCCAATATCGATTACCCAATCGCTTTGTGCAATCAACTGCATATCGTGTTCCACTACAATTACCGTGTTTCCGCTATCTACCAGCCTGTTTAGTTGCAAGAGCAGCCGCTCAACGTCTGATGGATGGAGGCCGGTGGTGGGTTCATCGAGGATGTAAAGCGTATTGCCTTTATTACTTTTTTGCAGCTCTGTTGCTAATTTAATGCGCTGGGCCTCCCCACCAGATAGTTCCGTTGCAGACTGTCCGAGCCTGAGGTAAGCAAGGCCAACCTCCCGTACGATATGCAGGCCCTGGTAAATCTGTGGGTCTTCGTCGAAAAAGCTGCAGGCTTCCTCAACCGTCATTTCCAAAACCTGGGCAATATTTTTTTCTCTATAGGTAACTTCTAATGTATCGGGGTTATACCGGGTACCACCGCAGGCCGGGCAGGGGCTGTACACACTTGGCAGAAAGAGCAGTTCTACCATGACAAAGCCTTCACCCTGGCAATTCGGACAGCGGCCTTTTACAACATTAAAGGAAAAGCGACCGGCATCATATCGCTTTTTTTTGGCCGATGGTGTGTCGGCAAAGCGTTTGCGTATGTGATCGAAAAGCCCGGTATAGGTAGCAAGATTTGAACGGGGTGTCCTGCCAATTGGGCGCTGATCGACAACAACCATCCTGGTAATTTGATCGGCTCCACCGATAATTTTCCCGCCGGCTGGTTGTGCGTTATCAAGCATAGGAACTTCGCCTGTAGATTCTTCGGGCAGTTCAGTCTTCGTTCCCAACTGTGTTGAAAGCAACTCCACGAGTACCTGGCTAACCAGACTGCTTTTTCCAGAACCCGAAATTCCGGTTACACAGGTCATCACACCAAGCGGAAAGTCGACATCTATATTCTTTAAGTTATGCTTTTTTGCTCCGCGGAGCTTAAGTTGTCCGGTGGCTGTTCTTGGCTTGTGTTCAGGGTTACTGGCAGTACCCGATAGATATCTTCCGGTAATGGATTTCGTGTTTCTCTTTAAACCTGCAACCGGACCACTGTACATAATTTCCCCGCCTTGCGCACCTGCACCGGGTCCGACATCAATAATCCAGTCTGCCCGCTTAATCACCTCTATTTCATGTTCCACGACAAAAATACTGTTCCCTGCACTTTTTAATTTCCCGAGGATACTCAATAAGGCTTCGGTATCTGCAGGGTGTAAACCTGCGGAGGGCTCATCAAGAACATAAACCACACCAAACAGGTTGGAGTACACCTGGGTGGATAGACGCAATCTTTGTAATTCTCCGGGAGAAAGGGTGGGGGTACTTCTATCAAGGGTAAGGTAGCCTAAACCAAGCTCCAGCGTTACACCGATTCTGGCAAGGATATCTGCAGAAATTCTTTGTATAACCAACTGCTTTTCTTCGGATTTAACAAGTTTTTCGTTCCTGGCAGTTTCACTAAACAGCTTCGAAAGTTCAAGAAAGGTCATTCTGGAAGTTTCTGCAATATCTCTGCCTTTAAATTTCACAGACAGTGCCTCTTTTTTAAGGCGCTTACCAGCACAATCCGGGCATACCTTGCTAAGCATATATTTTGAAACCCTTTTTTTCATCAGTTCAGACTGGCTTGATGAAAAGGTTTTCAATACGTAAGCCCGGGCACCAATGAAGGTACCCATATAATCCGGCTGGCGTTTTTTTGCAATTGCCAAAGCGGTTTCTTCCGGCGAAAGGCCGGGATAAACCGGGGCTGTAGGGGTTTCTTCTGTAAATAATATCCAATCCCTTTGCTTTTTTGGTAATTTTTTCCAGGCAGTATCTACATCATAGCCCATGGATACTAAAATATCCCGCTGGTTTTGCCCCTGCCATGCCCTCGGCCAGGATGCAATTGCACCCGCCCTTATGCTGAGCGTATCGTCGGGTACCATCGTCTCTTCCGTGACTTCAAATACACTGCCCATACCATGACATGCTTCGCAGGCACCTTCTGGCGTATTGTAAGAAAAGCCTTCGGCATAGATAATGGATTGACCAGGTGGATAGTCTCCGGCCCGCGAAAAAAGCATTCTAAGTAAGTTGGATAAAGTGGTTACGCTGCCAACCGAAGATCGGCCTGAGGCTCCGGAACGCTGCTGCTGTAAGGCAACCGCCGGAGGCAGCCCTTCGATTGAGTCCACTTCGGGAACACTCATCTGGTTAAAAAGCCTGCGTGCATAAGGTGAAACGGATTCCAGGTAGCGTCGTTGCGCTTCAGCATAGAGTGTACCGAAAGCAAGAGACGATTTCCCCGAACCGGAAACGCCCGTAAATACAACAAGTTTATCCCTGGGAATCTCAAGGGAAATATTTTTTAAGTTGTGTTCCCTTGCACCCTTTACCCTGATTACATTGGATTTGTGCTCTTTCGCCATCGCTTATTTTTATATACCTTAAGCAACAGAAATTAGCAGTGTAGGTTTTGGGAAATCTGAAATCACTATACATTCATTTCTGCAGGTTGCAGCTGCGATACCCTGCTTTAGAATTCTAATTTATTCAGCTGATTTTAGTTTTTTGAATATATGCGTTGAAAATTGATATTATTCAATTTGGATAGGAGCAACGAGCTTGCAGCACATTAGGGTATTAATTTTTTGAATATATTAGTCACAAGCGAGACGCTTGTGCCAGACGGTTTCTTCAATTTAGCTAATAAAAAAATAAATAAATTTGAGACCTCGTCGCAGACGGAGACGCATAAAATTTAAGTAGATGTTAAACGATAACAAAAATGTTGATTTACAGGAAGATATATCAACGATGATTTTAGCTGTTGCAATGCAGCGGGGCGCTGAGAAAAGTACCTGCCCGTCTGAAATTGCCCGCCTGTTATTTCCTGATGACTGGCGAAAACATATGAAAGATGTAGTTAACTTGAGATGGCGATATAACAGGCCGGTGAAAAATTAACCTGGGGCTGACTGGATTTAAAAAATCTTTGTTTGGATATTTTCTAACACCATAACGCAAGCGAACAGTTTGGTTTTAAATTATTTAGTCAAAAATTCCATAGATAAAAATCAAGCGGGTATGCTGCTGAACGACTGCTTGATTTTAATGAATTACCTTTGTCCTGACTGAGAAGTTGGACGTGCTGGTTTGGGATCAACGCCTTCTTTTATCATTTGCAATACTAAAGGCTTTGGTTTCTGTATAGTTTGACTTTTTGCCATTATAGATTGTATTTCTATGGGTAATGTTTATTTTTAAAGGTATTGGATTCAATAATTTAACCCGATGAACCTTATCCTTACCTTTGTTCAAGGTAAAGTCTATGCCAAATGGTATGATTAACAAACTTAGCGAAATAAATGAAAAAATCATAAACTGATGGCATTTAAATCTTTGGTAAGTTTTTGTCTTATTATTGTTTTGGTTGATGTCCGAACCAGCTATGTAGAGTTGTTTGAGATTTTCATCTAAATCGGCTTGTGCTGCTTTTTGGACTTGAATCGGATTTAAGCCCCCTTGTCCATTATAAAAAGCTACCGAGCTGATAAAAAACTGATCTAAAGAGGTCATCTCAGGAAGATACGCATAGTCGTAACCGTTATGTAGATCGGAGAGCGCCTTGACCAGATGAAAAATTGACCGACCCAAAAAAAATATAGACAAAATGCAGAAAAAAGAAAATGTGATACTTAGTAGCGGATGTCCAAGAAATTCAAAGTTTGAACTTGCATAAAGTATACCCGCTACCAAAGCGGTTAATATACCAATGGGAGTAGAGAGCGAACTGTTTATTTCATTTTTCCGCTCTAGCGTGCGGTCGTACTGATCCTTGTAAAATTCATCGTTTGCCATTGTTGAGTGTGTTTGGTTTAGAAATTGGTTCTTCTCTCCGGTAGGACTATTCGCCGTAAAAGAAATTTTAATTACTGAAATTTACTTATATTTTTAATTATTTGATGATTAAATCAGCAAAGTGTCGCTGGCAAAGTGTCATAGGGTAATGTTGCCATGATGTGTATGTTTTGTTGGGCATAAGAATTGATCTAATCACCAATTTTTATTAATTGATACGCAAAAGGATAAAAAAACTCAGGCGTATCAAACCACGAAAAGTGGTAAATACAACTGCTTAGTCGTATTTTACCATAGATAAAGTTATCAACATTTTGTTCAGTAATAAGATTAGTATAGCCCATTGCCTCAATGCCGATGGCATTTCTATAATTACATTATTAACCGAATAGTTTATATAGCTTGGAGAAATGGTGATTGTATTTTAATTACTAATGTTATTAGTGATTTTGAATTCTATTTAAGTTTATGTAAATTGATAACCGAATCATTCATATGAACCAGGATGCTTTTTTGTTTCGGTTGAGGTGCGAAAAAACTCTTTTATCGCAAACTTGTCCGCTCGCTTAACTAATACAAGTTTTCGATTGTACTTAAAATATTTATTAGCATAAACTTTTCTTCAGTTTCGCTAATAAAAAAATAAATACATTGTAGACCTGCTCGCAGACGGAGACGCATAAATTTAGTCGTATGTCAAATGAAAAAAAAGTTGATTTACATGATGATATATCCGCGATGATTTTATCTGTCGCAATGCGGCGTGGCGCTGAGAAAAGTACCTGCCCATCTGAAGGTGCACGCCTGTTATTTCATGATGACTGGTGAAACACATGAAAGATGTGGTCGATGTTGCCATTGATTGCAGCAGCAAAATAAAGTGATCATCACCCAAAAGGGCGAACCCATTGATGTTGAACACATAAAGGGGCTCATCTGCATTAAGATTTTTTGACCTGAAACTACTCCGTGGATTGAGATAATTTTATTCTGATAAAATGTTTTTATAATACATACCTACAAGCTTATATTTTAGTTTCTTACTATTTTTTTTGGTTTAGTATTAAATTGAAAATATCTTTAAAGTTAAGATCATCCAATGAAGAGGAATTAGGTCTAGAAACCTCTGGTTCCTCCAAAACTTTTGAGAAAGAACTTCCCATTTCCTTTTTTAACAATTCCCGGTCCGTTTGGTTCCGGCCGAAACCGTGAAGGTAAGCTTGATAAAGCAGCCTAAGTGCCTCATCAATTTTTTCAGGATTTAGGTTCTGTTCGAAATTTGCGCAAAGGTAACAGCCGGCATAAAAATAAAACTTCTGATTGGTTCGTTTAAATGAATCATCAGGCTTGCTTTTGGCTACCACATAGCGGTTATATTTTCCGGTAAGGTATTCCAATAATCCACGGGTTGCTTTATTTTCGGCCCAATAGCTCTCGGAACCAATGTCGAATGATTGACTCACGGTGTCTGCTAAATTAAATTTATCTCTAACTAAAACCTCCAGTCTACCTGCAGGAGAATTTTGCGTATCGATCTTGCTGGAAATACCAAAGATGTGTTTGAACTTGCCAGGTACACCGGGCTTGTTGAAAATGAAATGGAAATGATCATTTGGTGAATCTTCTCGCTCCATATAAATCGAAAACCGGTTCGTGCCAGCTGTAGCCCGACCTTTATGGCAAGCCAAAGACTTTTCATTCCGCGTCTTCATCTTCACTAGACCCTGACCATCAATTGCTAGCGGAACCTTGTGTATAGCATGTTGCATCGTACTCAGCGAGTAAACAAAATAGGTTCCTTCATACGCAAAATCCTTCAACTCTTCTTTTTGAGCTGTATTCACTGGGGCTAGCGATTCCAGGTAATCATAGCCATAAAAGCCACTTAGAAATTTTATATCCTCCTTATTCAAAGGATCTTCAGCCGTCCATTCCTCAATTTTATCCACTGGTATTGCCTTAACTTTACTTGGAAATTCACGCTCGGAAACTTTTTTATCAAGTTGGCGCAAAACCATCCTACCAGCCGTCGGAATATCAGGATGATCCCGTTCTAATCCCGCATAAGTCGCAAAAAGTGTTTTTGTGTTTTTCTTGAAGCGTTTATCAAAGTAAATGGTGAAACGATAGGTATTGTCTTGTGGCATAAAATCCATGTAGGCAATCAACGCGAACTGCTTGGAACGCAGTGCCCGCATTCGACCAAGGTAGATAACATAACCTTCATCTTTGACCACAGTCATTGAAGCCTCTCCATTCTCACTTACCTCAAATAAGAATTTCTCAACCTGGTCTCCTTGTTCGGTAGGGCCCTTGCTTTTACGGAAATAGGTGCAGTAATACTGACCAGCATATGGTTGCAATGCTTTGATTTCATCAGTAGAGGGTAGCTGACCAACTGATTGCAGAATCTTATCTTCCCCATAGATCCTGCTTCTATAAAGATAACTATAAATTTCCGGGGGAATAGAACCCGATATAATACCCCTGTCTGTTAAACCTTCAGGCCGCTCACTTAATAGTACACGTCCTGCAACAGGAAGCTTCCGGTTCCCTCTGCGAACTGTGCTATATGTACCTGTAATTATTTTATTAGGAAAACTATTCGCATTGAAACTCAGCGTGAGGTTTATATGCAATGAGCGGGTCTCCGGATCCTCCATATACACGTAAAGAATATCTTCAACTTGGCTAATTCGGAATGATTTCAGGATCGAAAACCGTTCAATATCTTTTTTGGATAATAACAGCCTTAACCTAAAATCGAAGATTTCGATCTTGTCATCAGGTGTTAAGATATAATCAATAATTACCGAACCTTTTTTTACAGTCCTTTCAGTGCGATCAGCTTTTTCATTCCAATAATAGGAAATATATTGGGTAGACAGAAACTTTTTTTCTTCCAATGGCCAGGTATCTCCTGTGTAAACATTGATCTCCCAATTGATTTTTTCACAAAGCTTCAACATAAATTCACAAAGCTTATCCTTCGGTTTTCTTTTGAGGTCATTGTTTTTGCTGACCTGTTCCGCTGTTAAACGCCCATTATATTCTCCGGTTCCGGCTGCTTTGAACTGACCAGGATTAGGGTCTCTTAAAGTCCGGAGCCACCTATGGATCGCAGATTTATCAAGTTCTAATGAATCCATTAATATTTCGAAGCTGGGTTTGTCATTATAACCCTTATGTTTGAGCACCGACGAAAAGATATCGTAAATGGCAATTAAATCGTCTGGATGATAGCTTTTTAAAATGTTCAGATTTTCCTGTCGAGTTCTCATGAAAAAAATATTGAGCGTTAAATATGTGGTTTATTGTAAGCAATATAGGTTCTATTCAGCAGAATTAAAATATTTATCATAAACCGCGCAAAATCAATCTAACAAGTGAGCGGTGAGAAGCACTGTTTCTGGATTCTAATGTGCATATTCATCTATTTTGTCTTATCAAAGCGACTAAATGAAAGGAGGAATGCACAGAAAAACCTAAAACAATCATTGCTAAATAACCAAAATTCACAACCAAAACTAAACGAAATGAGCGCACAACTTTTAAAATTCCTGTTTACTTTACTTACTGTTTTATTTATTGCTGGACCACAGACCAAAGCGCAGATGCGAAGCTCCGGCTTTGTCCGCGGTAAAGGCCTGTTTGGTAGCGCCGGTGCCGCAACCAAAACAACTAAAATTACCCCATCGAAAGTGCAGGATATGTTTCCATCAAACGAAAAGATGTTTGATGATAAACCAACCAAAAGTATGGGACGGAACGGTAAATATAACCGAATGAAAGTACTGATGGATGATCCAAAAACTCCGGGTAGCCAACGAGGTTGGCTTAAGCAAGAGCAAAACGCAGTGAAAAAGGGCAAAAGGACAAATATGCGTATGCCCATTGGCTATGATCTAGCCCATCCCCGTGGATTGGAAGCCCAAAAAGGCTACGACCACCGCAAGTCTAAATTCCAGTCGCGCGATCTGCATCGCATGCAGCATAAAATTGATAAAGGCGGGCGCAAACAGGTGACCCAAGCGAAAGCATTGGAAAGCTATAACTAACACCAACTATCACGCACCGGCGGGGGCAATGACTCTGCCGGTTAATTTTAATGCCCGATTTTAGAAATAAGTACAGATCCCCTGATGATTGAAATGGATATCAGATAAAACATAACATATATAACGAAGCCAAAACAATTATGAAACCCTATTCAATTCTTATCGCCATCACTTTGCTAAGTACCATTTGTTTCGCACAAACAATGAACCTTACCGGGCACTGGACTGGCTTGCTTGGTCAGTCGGACAAAACCTACGATTTTAGTATGGAAGTGGATATTACACAGCAAGGCAATCTCTTTAAAGGTATTGCCAGATATGTTACAGGAGACGGTCACGAAAAATATGCAATTTACAATATATCAGGAAAGGTCACTGGAAATGAAGTGAGGTTCGTAGATCTAAACATCACTGATGAAAACAGCAATACCAATGGAACTTGGTACTGGTGCAAAAAGATCGGAATTGCTAAGCTTAAGCGAGTAGGAGATAGTCTTATTATCTCAGGAACATGGGAGAATGATAATTATCAAGTCTATTTTGGAAAAGAACTCAGACAGGGCTATGGCTGCGCGCCGGGTGTTTTTAAATTATCACATTATAGCCCAATAAAAAAAACAGAGCTAGTTCGAGTTGCCATAAAGCCCGTTTTTAAAACAGTTGAAAAAAATAACGAGAAAGTAAAACTGCAAATAAAAAAAGAGACACTTTTAAAGACCGCTCAAATCGCTTCGAAACGGAATACTAAGCTAAAGACCACCATTGAAGTGCAGAGTGATAATATCCAACTGGAATTCTATGATGATAACCAAATTGATGGCGATACCATAACAGTCTATTTTGACGGGAAAGCGCTTATCTATCAGAAAGCTTTATCTTTCAGTCCGCTGAAATGCAGCCTTAAAATCCAAAGGAATACCGATCACGAACTCATCATGTTTGCAGACAACCAGGGTATTTTCGGAGAAAACACCGCAAAACTTGTCATTTATGATGGTAGTCAGGCAAGGGAGGTTAGCATGCATTCTAATATGAAAGAAAGTCAATCACTTATCTTCAGGCGAAATGGAGCCGTAGTAAGAAAACCGTAATTTCCAGATCAATACTCGTTAGCATTAGTATATAGTTTTTTGTGCGTCCTGAAGAAGATATCGAACCTGGAGTCAAATTTCGGACGGATTATTGCAGCTGGAAAACACCAAGACTTTTGTCCTAACGGAAAAGGTGAATCATAGGTGAAGCTTACAAACCGGAACAACGTGTTAAACCTTAAATTAAACAAGATGAAAGCAATCGTTATAACATCGTACGGAAGAGCGGATGTTCTGCAGGAGCGTGATTATCCAATTCCAGTGGTTTCCGGCGATCAGGTATTCATAGAGGTGAGGGCAGCAGGCCTGAACCGATCGGATGTGGCTCAGCGTGAGGGAAAATACCCGGCTCCGGCAGGTGTATCCGCTGAGATTCCAGGTCTTGAAGTGTCGGGTATCATTGTTGAAGTAGGACCTGATGTAAAAGATTTCAAAATTGGCGATCAGGTTTGCGCTTTGCTTGCCGGTGGCGGCTATTCGGAATTCGTCGCGGTAGGCGAAGGCCAATGTTTGCCAATTCCGGAAGGCCTTACCTTTGCCGAAGCTGCCAGCCTTCCCGAAACCATCTATACCGTGTGGTCCAATGTTTTTCAGAGAGGTTCCCTTAAACCTGGTGAAAAGCTCCTGGTACATGGTGGCAACAGCGGGATCGGCATCACGGCCATCCAGCTGGCAAAAGCCCTGGGTTCTTCCGTCGTGGTAACTGTAGGTACTGAGGAAAAGGGGCAGAACTGCATTGAACTCGGCGCAGATGGCTACATCAATTACAAAACGCAGAATTTCGAGGATGAGCTTCAGCAAGAGGGCGTCGACGTTATCCTGGATATGGTTGGCGGGGATTATCTGTCTAAAAATGTTAACATATTAAGGCCTGAGGGGCGATTGATACACATTAATGCAGTAGGTGGAAACAACGTAAATCTCGACATCTGGAAGGTGATGACCAACCGCCTGACCATAAGCGGTAGTACTTTAAGGAGCCGGGATTACGCTTTTAAAAAGAAATTGACCTCGGAAATTAAAAAACAGGTCTGGCCATTGATAGAAAACAAAAAGTTCAGACCTGTTATTTTTAAGACATTTCCATTTTCAGAAGCTGCAGAAGCGCACCGCCTGCTTGAAAAGAGTACGCATACCGGAAAGATTATTCTGGTTCGGTAGGCCGAAAGGATATGCTGGAATAGCTTGCCTTAAATTCCTCCCTGTACCCATGTCATTAACTTAAGGAGAAAATGAAAAAACTTTGTCAGTCTGAGCTTCCCGATGAATCGGGACAAGTAGTCGAAGGACGAACGTTTTTTGTTCTCAACTATAAAATGGTCTTCACAAGCTCAGACTGACAGGCAATTGGTTACTAATCTTCGGCTACCGACCCGGATGGTTTTTAAAAAACCGTGGTAAAATATTAATGATAAAATTTAAAATGAACATCTTATTTTTGAGGGGCATTTTGCCACCACTCAAATTGCTTATTTTTAATGGAATCTGTAATTATTAAACCGAAGAATGAATTATTGAAAAAATATGTTCAATATTTTCTTTTCTTCAGGAAGCCCGATGCCGGTTTTTTAAGCTATTCCACCTTTCCGAATAATAACCTGTGCCTTGCAATTTATAAGGAAAATAAAATCGATTATACAAGGCACTTAGATTCCAATAATTGTATCGTTACATCGGGTGATACCAGTTTTAAAAGCAGGTTATTTGGTTTCCATAAGATGCCTTTCCATGTTGATGTCCGGGCTTCATTAGATCAGATTTGTATTTTATTTCAGCCTGCTGCCCTCAGTGTTTTTACCAGCGAGCTTTATGATGATTTATTAAGTGCAGATAATGTATTTGATGTATTCAGGCATAAAAATGATTTTTTTCTTGAAAAAATATTTGAAGAGGAAAATCTTTTCAGCAGGGCGGATATGTTGGAAAAATTGCTTTTAGCAAATCTAAGGGAACGGCAACCCGAAAAACTGAAAGAGGCTTTAGAACTTATCGCAAGAGCCGGCGCGCAAAATCCATCTATCGAAACACTGGCGAAAAAACTTGGAATGAGTTCGCCGACCTTGTTTCGCTTATTCAAAAATAATGTAGGCATGAATCCTAAATCCTATATTAAAACCCATCGCTTCAGAAATATCCTGAATGAAGTGCTACAAAGACAACAGGCTTTAACCAGGCTTGCGCATGATAATTTTTACTACGACCAGGCCCATTTTATAAAAGATTTCAAATCCTTCTCAGGCTATTCTCCAAATCAACTGCTGCAGAAAATTTCCATTGAGCAAAACGATCTGGCCTGGATTTATAACGATAAAACCAATCGGTGAACGATTTTTACAATTTTAAGCAAACTCGCCTGGGTTTCTTTGTAAAAAAAAACACACGATGAAATATCTCTTATCAATAACTATCTGTTTTCTTCTAGCTGATTGTTCCCTTGTAAAGGCCCAGAATCATGCTCCAAAAGAATTACCTAGAATAGCCTATGCAGAAATGCTTAAAGAGCATGACACGCTCGTATCCTACATTAAGCAAATAAGCCCGGTTATTTATTACAATAAAGAAGTAAGGGGTATCGATTTCAGCCACTACGCCAGGCAGCTCAAAAAGAAAATTACGCCCAAAACAACGATGGGTGAATACCTGCAGATCCTAAAAAAAACACTGAATGCTGCGCAGGATGGTCATACGAGCCAGGTAAATTCAACTTTGCTGGATGTAGTTAAAGAATACTGGATACCGGCGAAGCTGGTTGCATTCGGCAGTGCCAGTACCGCCAACATGTATGACTACGTGAGATATTTAAAGGAGGCCTATTATGCCAAACCTGAGCTCAACCTGATTTATACTTCCGGGGAATATTATAATATGCTTGCCTTTAGTTATAAGGGTACAGATTACCCCGCTGGTATGAAACTATTGAGTTGTAATGGTAAAAATATTCACGGGTTTGTAAAAACACTCACCGAACTTGTTTCGCCCTTGCGTTGGGATCGTGAAAGAAACAGGGTATACGATGAGAATTTTTACTGGCCGGCGGAAATCTATAAAAACGGTGTTCTAAAGCTTATTTTTGCGGATAAAAACAACGTCAGCCATCAGTTAAATATTGGTAAACAGGATACGGTAACTTATCTTGATAATAAAAATAACGACTATGGCTATCTCAGTCAGACCGATACGGTAATTACCCATTATTTTGAGAAAACCGGCATTTTTTATGCCAAAATTCCGGCCATGAGGGAAGAATTGGGGGATACGATTAAGCGCCGGTTGGTTGCAGCTTTTCAGCAGCATAAGGTCAAAAGTATGGTGATCGACATCAGGGGCAATGGAGGAGGAAGCGACAATACCTATAGTAAATTCCTGAGTAAAATCGTCCAGGATACCCTGAAGAAAAAGGTCGTGGTAGCGAGAAATTTCAGTCCGTACATTCAGGCACAGTACCATATCAATAGGGATTCGGTATTAAAAAGCAACACCTATACCTTTAATCCGGGCGTGCCGACGTTGAGATCGCAGGAAATGTATTACATCAAACAGGATTTTAATTTTGTTGTGCCCGACAGTGTAACCTTACCTTTTGATGGAAAAATATATGTGCTCCAGGATAAATTCATTTATTCCTCAGCCAGCAACCTGTCCAGTTTGGCCAATAACAGTGAGCAGCTGGTCAGCATTGGGGAGACACCCGATTTATTGAGCGGGCTACAGGCAAGTACATTAATGATGATGTTGCCTTACAGTAAATTCATCTTCAGGGTTGAGCCTCAGATCGATTTGACAGATATCAAAAAAGTGGATGATATTTTTCAGAATCATGTAGAATATCCTGTTCAATACAGTATGGAAAATTTATATTTACGTACAACCACCAAAGCGCACATTTATGGGAAAGATTTTCTCCAAAGGCATGATCCTATGTTCGCAAAAGTATTAGAACTGGAGAAAATAGAATAATGTCAGGTATGGTGGTGTGAGTTGATAGCGTCGGCATCGTGGACGCTATCAATAAAATATTTTCGTGTTATTGATAGTTCACCTCAAAGCTGCCGTACATCGCCATTTCAGCACTGTGGGCTATAACAAGTTTTAGTTTTAATTTTTCTATTACCTCCTTCGCGAAATTAATGCTCTTATGTATATCCTTAATTCCACGGATTTCAATTCCGCGTGAAAGCATTTTAAATTTTGATGGTTCGAATTTTTCGATGAATTTTTGAATATCGGTTACTTTCTTATTATCTGACATATTATAATTTATAGCTTAACAACTTCTAAACCGGTTTTTTGTTTGGCTGCTTTCTGCACAATATTTTTTAAAATTGGCTCATCACCCTGCATTTTTTTATTCACTCCGTTTTGCTCTTTATATGTATCAATGCTACAGCGATTTGGGGTATGGCGGAATATTTTATCAGCATCTGTAGGTCAGGATTAGGTTGCTGTAATTCATCTTTTACCAGGCATGTTGAATACATTTCATTGCCTTTTGCTGTAAATTCATTATCTTGATTGGCTTTAAAGATATGCTAACCTGAACATGAACAACCCGAAAAAAATTCTTCCTATTGCCAACGGACTTGCTTTGATTTTAACCATTGCAGTTAACTACCTATCCAACGCCGGACTACTAAACGGCAATAGTATGAAAACCATTTCTGATAAATATTTCAATTATTTTACACCGGCAGGCTTTGCCTTTTCAATCTGGGGAATTATTTATTTAGGCTTGCTTGGTTTCGTAATCTACACAGGATTCAACAGAAAAGACAAACCGTCAAAGTCCGAAATTTTATCAAAAATAGGCTGGTGGTTTGTGGTGTCTTGCTTGGCAAACGCCAGCTGGGTGGTGGCCTGGTTGAATGATTATATTGGTTTATCGGTAATCATTATGGTCATACTGCTATTCTCTTTAGTTAAAATCATTATAAACACCCGAATGGAATTGGATGGCCACCCTTTTAAAGACTATTTGTTTATTTACTGGCCATTTGCCATTTATTCAGGCTGGATCACCGTGGCGCTGATAGCGAACATTTCTGCTTACCTTACCAAAATAAACTGGCAGGGTTGGGGCATTTCCAGTGTAACCTGGGCAATAATAATGATCGTCCTAGCCGGATTAGTGAATATCCTTATGGTTTATTCCCGGAACCTTCGTGAGTTTGCAGTTGTAGGAATTTGGGCTTTGTTTGCAATTTCTGTTTCTAATAAGGCCAACCCTACAGGAGAAAATGTGGTGTATGCCTGCTATGCTGTAATGCTAGTTGTGGCGTTGTTCATCATTCTAAACGGTCTGAAAAACAAAAAACGATCCATTTCTAATATGTAAGAACTAATATGTTGCTTTAATCAGGAAGTCTGATTCCATACGTTTGTAAACCGTAGTGTGAAAATGCTCGCTGATGAAGCACATAAAATCTGGTTGTATGTCAAATGATAAAAATGTTGTTTTGCAGGATGATATAGCAGCGGCGATTCTATCTGTTGCAAGGCAGCGGGGCGTAGACAAAAGTACCTGCCCATCTGAGATTGCCCGCATGTTATTTCCTGGTGACTGGCGAAAACACATGAAAAACGTGGTCGACATTGCTGTTGATTTGCAGCACCAAAATAAAGTGGTCATCACTCAAAAGGGCGTACCCATTGATGTTGATCATAAGAAAGGGCCGATCCGGATTAAGATTGTTTGAACTTAGATAATTCCTGGCATTTGAGGTCATTATGTGATAATTTTTTATAAGTGTCTTTAAGCGGTTTCGCATTTAAGATCCGATGATTTGGCATAGCGGTTTTTTTCCGGGTCATGCATGTTGTTAGTAAAATGGATCTAATTCGTTATTCTTTAGAATAGCTAATTTGGGTTTTAAAGCCCGATTGATATTCATTTATTGAATGTATTGGTTAATAGCTCGACGATTTTGACAGTCGACGCGAGTAACTTTGCCGACTGTGCTGTTGAACCCAAAATGCCTTTTAATTGTTCCCATTTTCTTTTTTCTGCAATATTTAAAATTTTTAGAATCAGCCGACTGGCGTTGATCATGAAACGAAAGTACAACGCGGACTTAAATTAAGATCATAGCTGGAGCACAATGTCCGGAAATGTCCGAAAATGTCCGGTTAAATTTAGGTTTGTTCGGGTGTTGTTCGAGGTTTGTTGCAGAAAACATGCTTTAAAGGCCGTTTTCCCGAAGGAGACTCGAAGCAGAGTAGAACAAGCTATCATTAATCTTTACTTTTTTGGAATGGTGTCTGCCATCATTATTTACAAATTTTTTCATCTAAATGTTATCGTTTCGCCCATCCGTTCTAGACAATAGCGCTCAAACAACAAGATAAACTATAATTTTTAAAGCTAAACAAAAGGATGTGTTTGTGGATTTTAGCGTTTCAACTAAAATTTATAAAAATGAAGTATTTGTCCAGCGAAAGGAAATAAAAATTTGTGAAAAGTGCGTAGTTTATATAACTTATCCCCAAAATTAAAAATCCAAAAATTTGAATACCTATTCCCACTCCATACACAACCTTATTCCCGGGGACGATCAGCAGCGTGTTAAGGCATTGGAGCGCTATCAGATCTTTAACGAGCTTCCGGAACCTGTATTCGACCGGATCTGCGAATTGGCCTGCACCATGTTTCAGTTACCAATTGCCCACATTTCCTTTCTGGATGCGACAACCGAACTTGTAAAATCGAGTGTTGGCCTGGGAAATGAGGTAATCAGTGTGCCACGAACAACAAGCCTTTGTGCCATTGCGGTGTTGAACAATTCTTTGACGGTAATTCCCGACGCTACGAAAGATGATCGGATAGTAGGACATCCATATGTGTATGGAGAATTTGGTCTGCGCTTTTATGCGGGGGCACCAATACGGAGCAGGGATGGCCATATGGTAGGTACTATGTGCCTGCTAGACCGCAAGGTTAGAACACTCTCTGAAAGGGAAACAGAAATACTTATACAACTTGCAGGAGTCGTTTCCGAGCAACTTGAATTGCGCTTGCAGAACCTGGAAAATGAGCTGGAGCAAAAGGCTGCGAATTCAAAATTATTTGAGAGTGAACAGCGTTTGGTGAGTACGCTCGACACCATGGCCGACGGGGTGTGTATTGTTGATGCGGCCGGAAATACGACTTATATTAACCACATGGCACAGCGAATTTTTGGGGTCGACCTGGAAAGCATGCGGCAAAGGAAGTATAACGACGAGAAATGGCTGAATGTACATCTGGATGGCAGGATTATGCAAGAGGAAGAACATCCTCTATACATCATGTTGAAATCCGCAATTCCCTTGTATGATCAGGAGATTGGCATCAGCCGCCCCGGGGAAGAAATCTTGTATATTTCGGTTAATCTGGCCCCATTATTTAATGAACAACATGAGCTTTCGGGAGGAGTATGCACCTTTACAGATGTAACGGCCAGGAGAAAGCTCATGAAAGAAAAGGATGAATTTATCAGCATTGCGAGCCACGAACTTAAAACGCCGATTACCAGTCTGAAGGGATCCCTTCAGTTGATGGATAGAATTAAGAGCGACCTATCGTCACCTGTGTTTCCTAAACTTATCGATCAGGCAAATAAAAGCATGGATAAGCTGAATGAGTTGGTTGTGAATCTGCTCCATGCAAATAATATTGCTGCGGGTGAACTTAAACTTGTTAAAACTACTTTTACCATTGACGAGGTAATCGACCAATGCTGCGATCAGGTCAGGCTTTCCGGAGTTTACCAGATCCTCATCACCGGCGATCGCAACTTGCAGCTTCATGCAGATGAACACAGGATTGAGCAGGTAGTTGTCAATTTAGTAGACAATGCGATTAAATATGCTCCGGAATCGAAGGTTGTTGAGATAAACATCACCCGATGTGATGATATGGTCAGGATCTCGGTCACTGACCAGGGTGTGGGTGTTGCATCAGAAAAAATTCCCCACCTTTTCGACCGGTATTACCGGGCGGGTTACAAGGGGCTTCATTATTCAGGGCTCGGACTGGGCCTGTACATCAGCGCCGGCATCATCCGGAAGCATGGCGGGGAAATCGGTGTGGAATCAACAAAAGGGCAGGGTGCTACTTTTTGGTTCACAATCCCATTGGACCTTTAAGCAGAAAAACAATAATTTTAATCCTTTATCAGCGATGCAATTCTTTCGGTTAGCTCAGCGATATCAAAAGGCTTGGCAATGAAATACTGCGGCCCCGGCCAGTTAATGTCTTCCGGGCTATTGGTATGTGCACTCATGACGAGTACGGGCTGCTTTGAAGTGAGCTCATTTTGGGAAAGTGATTTACGTACTTCCAGTCCATTGCCATCCGGAAGCATGATGTCCAGCAGGTACAGATCTGCTGGTGGTGCTGATAAGGCAGCATTAAAGCTGGCTACATTTGAAAAGCAGCTGACCTGATAGCCTTCAGATTCCAAGACCATTTCCACAATTTCGCTGATGCCCTGATCATCTTCTAAAACGAAAATCCTTTTTGCCATATGTTCATCAATTTTTTATCCGTTTATGGTTTTTTATTTAATTCATCTGTTGCGATAAAAGTAATGATAAAATCCACTTTCCAGCTAAAACCACAAAAATGTTGTTGAATTTGAAGCGCCCCGGTTTACAATTTATATCATCTTTCAGGCGAATAAACAAATTGTATAACAATGGACAATCTAAGCTGGTCGCAAGCCCGATTCTTATCGGGTGGATGAGAAATATGTGAAACAATGATAAGCTCTATATTGCAAGATCTATTCCGTTTAACCGAAGGATAAGGAATGCATTTTGAAAAAAAATAACATACTAAATATTAATTACCCATTTCCTGAGTGAATATTCCGAGGCTTTATTTTTAGAGGATTTAAATTAATTTACAGGAAAGGCGCATCTTTCAATGATGCGCCTTCCAAAAATTAAATTTTATTGATTTAACAGCAATGACGTACATGCTAATTTCCCGGATCTTTTACTTTTTCAACAACATCCTGTATGTTCTGCGGCAAGTTTGAAAGTAAGTTATAGCCTGTTGCGCTTTCAATATCGCGGACAGACACAATATAATCTTTCCAGCTTGCACCAATATTGTTATTATTAGGCGTATTGATTGCAATTACCCTGGTTGTGCTATTTACACGGCTTACATCGTTGTCACCAGTTTTCAGTAATACGGCAACTTTCCATACAAAGGCCGGAACGGTTACTTTTCCACTATTAATTGTATTCACTACGGAAGCACTTGCCGAACCTATACCGCCGGTACCATAACTGCCCATTATAACATAAACTTCGTAGCCGTTTAATGCTTGAGCGCGCAGATAGCTTTCGAAGGATTCCCATGTTTTTTGATTGTTGTTTGGCGCTTGTGGAATCATGTTCGTCATTAAAAATGTCGCAGAGTTAGCCGTGCTGGAACTGGTGCGATCGCCGCTCGGACAGTTATGGCCCCTGTCAAAACCGGAACCTGAGTAGCTGTTGCTTTGCACCTGGTACCAACTGTTAGGCAAACCTGTAAACGAAGCAAAATCATCTTTTCTGGTTACTGTACCATTAAAGTTGTTTGGGTCAAGGTGCCAGCTGACCCAGTTTGGTGCACCGCGGCTCATGCTATAGCTTTCTACATAGTATTTTTGATCAATCAGGTAATTTTCTGCTGCGGTAACCGATGCAAGGGCACCCGATGGGTTACCAAATAATAAGTTAGAGTTATCGCCGCCTGCCGGAGGTGCATCTGCGCCCGCTTCAGGCGTTCCCCGTCCGGGTGTTGGTGTCGACGCATTCCCATTGTCGGTAGGGTCAGTATCTGGTGCGCCAACGGTGATGCCGGGGTCGCCTATACCTTTAAAAATAATATCGTCGATGTTAATCCGTGTAGTACCTGCCTTTTTAATCTGAAAGCGTATTTTCCCGGTAGTGGTTACCTTAAAGGAATCGGTTACCAGCGTCGTACTGGTTTCGTTGATATCGGAACCAAGTTGTGTATACGTTTTTCCGCCGTCGGTAGAAGCAAAAAGCTGCCATGTTGAATTTGCATCATTGCCAAATTTGGCGTGCGAAACATACAACATTTTAGCGCCGGCAACATCGAAATTCATCGATAAAAAACCGGTTCTCAAGCGAACGGATTTCGTGCCGTTTTTAGCATCTGTTGTCAGGTTGCCTAATAGCGCATCATTTAATGTCCACTTCCCGGTTAATAATAACGTGCTATCCGTAGCATAGGCAGTTTTGGTACCCGATTCGAAAGTTTCAGTAATAGAATAAGGGGTAGGCGCTTTTGGTGGTAAGGACGGTTCCGATACGCTTGTCTTTTTGGAACAGGCGGCTATCGTAAACAGGATGACACATCCTGGATAGAGGATAAGATTTTTAAAATTCATGACTTCAATAGGTAGATTACTCTTGGATAGATTATTTTATTTATGCAAATGTATGCAGAAAAGCCCTTGCTGAGTAAAATACATATTAACAAGCTATGATTAATGTGTTAACATCTTGCTCTGATTAATCATCCTTTGGCTAATAGCTTCAGATAAGTGAGAATTATCCCGCAATGCTCCGCCTCGTGATAGTTGGCGGCTTGGAGTGCTTCGATGTGGTTTTTCACCCGAAATCCGATGGGTAAATCAAAGGGCTGATAGTTGATGAATACGCCGGATTTCAGATCGGATTCCAGCTGATTAACAGTCTCAACTAATAAATGCTTCACCTCCTTAACATCCGGATTAATTTTCCAGGAACGTGGAGATGATCCAATTTTAAAGGATTCCATGAATTCTTCGGAAATGTGCATGGGTAGTCCGCTCCGCATATAAATATGCCGCTGTTGTGAAGTAATGCAATGACCGATTTGCCAGATGATATTGTTATTAAAACCCGCCGGAATTTTGAATAATATTTCGTTATGATTGGTTACAATTAATTGCAATAGCCTGTTCCTGCTCGCTCTCAAAATTTCACATTCAAAATCTACATTAATCATTTATCTGGTTTATTCTTCAGGGACAGAAGCATCCTTAGTGCGCGCTAAAGTAGACCTTTTAACATTAATTTCAAACTTCATCTGGTTTGCGAAATTAGGACAAAGAATGTTAGAAAGAACTACATGATTGTGCTGAAATATTATGCTAATTTTCGCAATGCAACCATACCAACTACTGCTATTGTAACATAAGTAGTATAAAATAATTTGTATCCAGCTTTTGCTATATTTGATTAACCAAATATAGCAGCGTTTTTTTAGGCGCTATTTTCAAATTCCGGGTCAACCGTTTAAATCAATCTTGCTTTTGAAAAATAACAATTCGCAAACTGGAAAAATTAACCGAAAGATTTTATTCATTCTTGCGCTGTCTGTATTGTTTTTTTTGATTAGTCGTAGCGCAGAGGCGCAGGATAATACCGACAGTCTGAAGCGTGTGTTAAATAATGTACTTGATGACAAAAAAGAATTGGATGCGCTTAAATGGGCAAGCATTGGCAAGCTTCAGGACAAGCTGAAATCAAATGGCCTGTCTCCGGGTTCAAGGTACCTTGCATGCCTGGATTTATTTAATGCTTACAAATCATTTATTCACGATTCGGCCTATGTGTACAGTCGGAAAGTTGCCGGCTACGCAAAGCTTTTAAATGATGCCGAAAAAATAAACTATTCCAGAGTGAACTTGGGTTTTGTACTGGTTTCATCCGGAATGTTTAAAGAAGGCTTAGATACCCTTAAGCGGGTAAATCCTAAAGCATTAAATAAGGCACAACAGTTTGAATATTATTTCCTGATGGCCAGGGCTAATTTCGATCTAACCGATTATAATAAGATTCATGATTTCAGCGAGTTATACCGTGCCGAAGGATTGAAGTATTGTGATACGATCATAAGCAAATATAATAAAGGTTCTAGGGAATACCTTTCCGGAATCGGGCTTAAACAGCTCCGATCGAAGCAGTTTAGTCAAGCCATTAGCTCGTACGAATCATTGCTCAAACTTAAACTATCTTATCCCGATAGTGCCATTAACTACAGTTGCCTGAGCTACCTTTATTTCAGTGTAAATAAGCCGGAACTTGGCCTGCGCTATCTTTTAAAATCATCGATTATTGATAACAAGCACTCTATAAAGGAATCTCTGGCAATGGTTAAGCTTGCCGAATACCTTTACCAGAAGGGACAAACGAAGGAAGCTTTCAATTATATTCATGGCGCCATTGAAGATAATAACTTTTATGGTGCAAAGCAACGTAAAGTAGAAATCAGCAACATCCTGCCCATAATAGAAAAAGACAAAATAAATGACATCGAAAAGCAGAAACGATCGCTTATCATCTATGCATCAATAATTACTTTATTGATTGTGCTAACAATATATTTCGCTTCTAAAACATTCAAACAGTTAAAAAAGATCCGCATTGCCGACAAATTGATCGTGGAAAAAAACTACGATTTGAACCATGCAAATGCCGAACTCCTAAAAATAAATGCCTCACTCGATGTTGCCAACCGCTCATTAACCCGGACGAACAGAAAACTTGATGAGGTAAACCTGATAAAGGAGGAATACATTGGTCAGTTCTTCAACATCCATTCCGACTCAATTGATAAGCTTGAAAAATTGAAAAAGAGTCTGGAAAAAATTATCCATTCAAAAGACTATGATGGTTTACAACTCCTGGTGAAGCGGCTGAATACCAATATCGAAAGAGAAGGCTTTTTTCAAAGATTTGACGAGGTTTTTTTGAATTTATTTCCCGATTTTATCATGGAATTCAATGCCTTGTTTGCAGAAGCAGATAAAACGATTCTTACACCTGGTCAGTTAATGAATAACGAACTGCGGATTTTCGCACTGATTAGACTGGGGATTGATGAAAACGAAACCATCGCAAAGATTTTAAATTATTCGGTTAATACCATATATACCTATAAAACAAAAGTCAAGAACCGTTCAATAGTTGCCAATGATACCTTTAAGGAGAAAATCATGAGCATAAGGACCGTGAAAAACGATTTGCCAATGGATTACCAGTCTTAGTTTTTAACTAAGGTAGCAAACCCATTATTTTGTTGGTTCAGGTTTGTTCGCCCATAAATTTAATTTATCTTCTTCGAATGAAATGACGAGCAAGGCTTCTTTATTGGCTTTTAATCTGCCATTTTTCAATTACCCCTCCTTTGAACTTTACTCTAATGCCGCAGTTATCTATATATTTTCAAACGATTTAAAGCTGCAACTGATTGATTTTGAGGTTTATGTTAATTTTTCTTACTTGTTATTTTTAATATTTGGATTTCATTCTATTGCAGATGCTTTAAAACTCTCTTTACTTTGATTTACATGCACTGGAAGCCATTCAGTAGTGTACTAACCAAATAGCAAAAAAAATATTATGAGAAAAAATTACTTCTTTTACTTTTTTAAGTATGGGCTCTCCGTGCTTTTTATATTCATTGCCAGCATCGTATTTTCTCAACAATCTGCTTTCAACGGAAGGGTTGTTGATGAGAATAATGAAGCTTTGGCTGGCGCCACCCTGCAGGTGAAGGGTACCGGTCAACAGGTCACCACCAATGCAAAAGGGGAGTTTCAGATCAACAGCAGTCAGACAGCCCTGACTATAATTGTAAATTATGTAGGCTACGACCCTGCTGAACGCATTTTATCTGCCGGAAAGACGGTAGTTATCCAGCTTAAGCAGGACGCAAAATCACTTTCTGATGTCGTAGTGGTTGGCTATGGTACAACTAAAAAATCGGATGTAACCGGGGCGGTAGCGAGTATCGGAAGCAAAGATTTCAATCAGGGCGCCATTACAAGTCCCTTGCAACAAATTGCCGGGAAAGCAGCCGGCGTAGTCATCACCCAAACGGGTAGTGAGCCGGGAAGCGCACCCAATATAAGGATACGCGGCATCACATCCATTCAGGGGAATAACAATCCACTTGTGGTAATCGATGGGGTACAGGGCGACGTAAGTTTTTTAAACCAGATTCCACCAACGGAAATTCAAAGTATAGAAGTGCTGAAAGATGCGTCTGCTACTGCAATATACGGTTCGCGCGGTGCATCCGGAGTATTGATTGTGACGATGAAAAAAAGCAGAACTGGCACTTCTATTGAGTACAATGCGAATTCTTCGGTCGATGTAGTGACCAGGCAACTGGAAATGCTTACTGCAGCCGAATGGTCGCAGCAGGCCGCTGCCAGGGGCATACCCGCCAGCTCTAATTTTGGTGCGGACACCGATTGGTTCGGCTTGCTTACCCGAACGGGTACCACTCAGAACCACACACTAACTTTGGGAGGCAGCAGCGATAATTTCTCTTACCGGGCTTCGCTGGGTATGGTGCTTCAGAATGGTATCGTAATTCATTCAGATAATCAGCGGTTTATCGGCCGCATTGAGGCAACCCAGAAAGCGCTGGACAATAAGCTCTCGATTACAATGACCTTAAACGGTACCAATACACAGAATAACGGAAGCCCGGGATCTATCGGACGTGCGGCATTTACTTCGAACCTGATTTCTAATGCTTATATATCCAGGCCCACCGATCCGGTCTACCGTCCGGATGGAAGCTATTTTACGGATCCAAACCTTTTCCAGCCATTGAATGTGCTTGCAGCAGCAAACAGCATCATTAGTGAATCTGAATCCAATCGCCTTCTGGGTTCCATGCGTATCAATTACAAAATCATCAGCGGACTGTCTGCCGAAGTATTTGGTAGCTGGCAGAAAACCAACGGAACTTCTGGTAATTATACACCTGCTGTTTCTACAGTGGCTGCGGCAATCGATCAGAAGGGTTATGCTAATGTGAACAATAACAATTCGGATTACAAGCTTATGGATTTTCAGCTGAATTACAGCAAGGATTTTGGTGATCATCATTTTGATGCTGCTGCGGTTTACGAATGGCAGGCTCAAATGGATTCCGGAAGCGGAAGTGCCGCCAGAGGCTTTGTAAACGATCTGGCGACTTACAACAACTTAGGTTTAGGTGATTTTTCTAAAGTACAGGCCGGGGACTATTCGTCTTACCGCAATCAGCGCAGAACCGTATCGGTACTGGGCCGTATTAATTATTCCTTCAAAGACAGGTACCTGTTAACGGCTAATTTTAGAAGGGACGGGGCAACGGTATTTGGTGCGAACCATAAATGGGGCAATTTCCCTTCAGCTTCTGTAGCCTGGAAAATTGACCAGGAACCATTTATGAAAAACCAGAACATCTTTACCTCATTGAAGTTAAGGGGCGGTTTTGGTATTACCGGAAACCAGCAACCCTTAAGTGTTTTGCAATCGCTTCAAATTGTACAAGGGTCCGGAACGGTTTATTTTGCCGGAAATGTACAAACCAATTTCAGAGTCACTCAGAATGCAAACGCAGATTTGGAATGGGAGCAGAAAAAGTCGACCAATATCGGCCTTGACTTTGCACTGTTCAAAGGTAGGTTAAGCGGAAGTTTCGACATCTATAAAAACGTAACCGACAAATTATTATATGGCTATACAGTTCCCCAACCGCCTTTTCCAACAGGATCAATCCAGGCCAATGTGGGTAGCATCCAGGGCAGGGGCGTGGAGATGGCTTTAAATTATGATCTGATTAAAAATGCCTCTACAAGGCTTTCACTAGGAGGAAACGTTACTTTAATGGATTCGAAAGTGCTTAATTTAAGTGGTTCGCTTAATGGTGTACCGCTGATAACAAATAATGTTCCTTATGGCGGCCAGAATGCCTATTTAGTCGTAGGACAAGCCATTGGTTCAATATACATTCTTCAGCATGGAGGGGCGAGTGCCAATGGAACACAAATCATTGTAGACCAGGATAAAAATGGCCGTATTGATGCTGGAGCAACCAGTCCGGATCGCATCTTTGCAGGCCAGACGCAGCCTAAATATACCTTTGCCTTTACCCCGAGTTTCAGCTATAAAAACTTCGATGCCGCGGTGTTGGTACGCGGTTCTGGTGGAAACAAATTATTCAATGCTTTGCGCTCAAATTTAAGCTTCCTGGAAAACCTGGGTAGGTCAAATTTATTAAAGAGTGCGATAGATGATAACCTCTTCACCTCAGCTTATCCGCTGGCCTCCGATTATTGGCTTGAGGATGGAAAATTCATTCGTCTGGAAAACGTGAACCTGGGCTATCGGATTCCAACAGCAAGATCAAAACACGTTAGTTCGGTACGCTTTTCGCTTACCGGTCAAAACCTATTGCTGATTACGAAATATTCGGGCATCGACCCTGAAGAAACCGGGGGAGACAATGGTATTTACCCAAGGGTAAGAAATATTGCTTTAGGTCTGAATGTTATTTTAAAATAGAAAATCATGAAAAAATTTATAATCACAGCGATAGTTGCTTCAGGTCTGATGGTGCAGAGCTGCACCAAAGTTGATGAAAATGTTTACGATAAATATACCGCAGACCAGTTCTTTGCCGACCCCAAGGGCGCAGATATTGCACTGGCGAGCGTTTATGCCCGTATGCCTCAGTTTGGTGGTGGCGATAATGGGTATTATGATACCAATAATATGAGTACCGATGAACAGGTAGTGCCCCACCGGGTTAGCGGCGACTGGGGGCCGGAAAATGCCTGGTTATATACACGTGCCTGGACACCTGCACTTGGTCAGATTAATAACACCTGGAACGCTTGCTATAATTCGATTTATCTGGCGAATCTAGCCGTAGAACAATTAGAAAAAGCCAATGCGCCGGCAGCAAAAATTGCCGAAGTTAAGATATTGCGCGCCTGGTTTTATTACCTGTTGATTGACGATTTTGGGGATGTACCATTCTACACGGACAACAACATCACTACAGCACAGCTAAAAACGCAGACCAGAACCCAGATTTTCAATTGGATTGTAGGGGAGATTACAGCCAATGCGGATATTTTGCCCGAAACTAAAGGCGGTGTTTTTTATGGTCGGTTTAACAAATGGGCGGCCTATACTTTTTTAGCTAAAATGTACCTGAATGCCGGTGTGTACACGGGAACGCCTAAATGGACAGAATGCCTGGCGGCATGTACTAAAGTTGCATCGGGTGGATACACCCTGCATCCGGGAACGGCCAACGCTTCAAGTCCCTTGGGTAACCGTTATTTCGAACTCTTCGGAGATATTTGTCCGGATGATGAAACGATTCTGGCCATTTGGCTGAAACGAAATGTGATTGGCAACAACGTATTGGCCTTGCGGAGCGTAAATGGTCCGAATGGTGTTGCCATGTTTGGCTACGCAGGATGGAATGGAACAATTGTACCGGAAGAAACCTACAACAAATACGCTGCAAATGACATCAGAATAAAACAGTTTTTAATTGGACCTCAGCCAGGTGGCATAACTTACACACCAAAAGTAACCTCACTTATTAACCCTGGAGCAGGCATTACAGAAGGCGTTCGTGGTGTGAAGTTTTATCCTGTTGCACCAAATGATGGTAGTGGAAGCTCGAATGATTTCCCGATTTACCGCTATGCTGATGTACTGCTCATGATTGCCGAATGCCATGTTCGCCTGGGCAACGCCGCTGCTGCAAAGCCATTTATCGACCAGGTGAGGGTAAGGGCAGGTGTTGGAGCGCTGGCGGCCAATCCAACGCTGGAAAATATATATGATGAACGGGGTTTTGAACTCAACTGGGAAGGACACCGCAGGCAGGATATGATTCGTTTCGGCACTTTCACTTTGGGCCACGGACTAGTTCCTGCTGTAGATGCCCATTGGCAGCTCTTCCCGATTCCGACTGCGGCTATGAATGCCAATCCTAATCTAAAACAGAATCCAGGCTATTAATCTGAATTTTGCTATCGTGGTTGGCATTTGTCAACCCTGATTAAATAAAGCATAATAAAATCAAATATGAAGAATAACATTTCAATAATCTTTCTTGCAGCATTTTGCTTCTGGATATTACCCGTTTTTGCTCAGGCTCAGGATAACGTTTACCCGACTCAATATGGAAAACCGTTTAAAGGGGTTCCTGATAGAAGAGATGTGATGTTGTACCAGGTCAATACCCGTGCGTTCAGCAAAACAGGTGATTTCGCCGGCGTTACTGAAAGGCTGGATGCAATAAAAGATCTGGGTGTTAATGTGATATACCTGATGCCAATTTATCCTGTGGGTAAACTCAAAGGTGCAAATTCGCCTTATGCAACCATGAACTATGATGAGGTTGGAAAAGAATTTGGTACGTTGGATGATTTAAGAAAGCTGGTGGATGAGGCGCACAAAAAAAATATCGCGGTCATGCTCGATATCGTAGCCAATCATACCTCATGGGATCATCCCTGGATAGAAAAGCCGGGTTATTACCTGCGCGACAGTGTTGGGCAAATTAAGTATCCGGAAACCTGGCGGGATGTGGCCCAGCTCGATTTTCGCAACCAGGAACTTCGTTTATCATTGATTCACTCTATGAAATCCTGGGTATATAAAGCGAATATCGACGGTTTCCGCTGTGATTATGCAGATGGGCCGCCGCTCGATTTCTGGAAGCAGGTAAACGATAGTTTGAAGACTATTAAAACACATAAACTCTTAATGCTGGCCGAAGGTAGCAGCCCGAAATACCTGACTGCCGGTTTTGATTACTTCTTTGGCTTCAATTATTTCGGGAATATGAAAAGCATATTCAACAGGAATAAATCGGTAAAGTCTATTGATGCATTAAATGAACGTGATTATAAGGATGCAAAGGAAGGTCAGGCAGTGGTGCGTTACTTAACCAATCATGATGTGAATGGATCGGATGGTACTCCACTTGAGCTTTTTGGTGGCAAAAAAGGATCGATGGCTGCTTTTGTGGTGACAGCCTACATGAAAGGTATTCCAATGATTTACAACGGACAGGAAATCGGAACGCCATTCAGGCTTACTTTTCCTTTCACCGGAAAATCCATCGACTGGTCTTTAGCGGAAACCAACCGGGATGTGCTTACAGATTATAAAAAAGTAGTGGCTTTCTGGAATAAAAGCAAAGCAATACGCAGAGGTACAACGGTTTCCTATAGTAGTGATGACGTATGTGCTTTTACCAAAACCCTTAACGGAGAACAAGTGCTTGTTCTGTCTAATTTAAGAAATAAGTCACTTGATTACAATCTCCCGGCTGCATTAGCGGGCAAATGGAAAGGTGTTTTCGATGGTTCAAAAGCTAACCTGGCTGAAGTCATCAAGCTCGAACCTTATCAATACCTGGTTCTTCAAAAATAAAATTATAATTCAACCCATAATTAAAGATTATGTATAAAAAGATAATACAAATATTGCTGTTGGCAAATTTCCTTACAGCCGGCCAGGCCTACGCTAAAATCTCCATTTCCAGGGTCGAACCTGAAAATTGGTGGACGGGTATGAAAAAATCCGAATTCCAGATTCTGGTTTATGGTCCCGGAATTGGCAATGCAAAGGTAAGCTTGAATTATGCAGGCGTTACTTTAAAGCAGGCAGTAAAAGTGGAGAATCCCAATTATGTTTTCCTCTATGTTAATATCTCTAAAAGCGCAAAGGCGGGTACTGTGCCAATTACATTTTCTGATGGCACAGACAAATTTATTTACAATTACCCACTTAAAAGCCGTACGGATAATAGCGGTGCCTTAGGCTTTAACGCTTCAGATGTATTGTACCTGATAACGCCCGATCGCTTTGCAAATGGAAATGTAAAAAATGATAACCTGGACAGCGTATTGGTAAACAGAAAGAGCCCGAACGCCCGTCATGGAGGGGATTATGAAGGCGTACTGCAGAAACTGGATTACATGAAAGATCTTGGCATTACGACCGTATGGCTGAATCCGGTTCAGGAAAACAGAATGCGTGGCGGCTCTTACCATGGTTATGCCATTACTGATTTTTATCAATCTGATCCCCGTTTTGGCAGTAACGAGGAATTTAAAGCCTTAACCAAAGCAACCCATGATAAGGGCATGAAAATGGTGATGGATATGGTGCTGAACCATTGCGGCAGTTCACATTGGTGGATGAAGGATTTGCCCGCCAAAAACTGGATTAATAATGATGGCGTTTTTTTGCAGACCAATCATGCTACTGTTTCAGTGATGGATGTACATGCTTCGCCAACCGAGCGCAATACCTTTCTAAACGGGTGGTTTACCCGCGGAATGCCCGATTTGAACCAAAAGAATCCGCACCTCGCCACTTACCTCATTCAAAATAGCATCTGGTGGATAGAGTATGCCCGCATCGACGGCATCAGGCAGGATACCTATTCTTACATGGATTTCGATTTCCTAGCCAGATGGAATAAGGAAGTTTATGATGAGTATCCTGATTTTAATATCGTGGGTGAAACCTGGTACAATAAAAAAACTTCGCCGGCCTGGTGGCAGGCTAATTCGGTATTAAATAAGAATAACTCCTTTTTAAAAACACCAATGGATTTTTCACTCACATTTACCATGCAAAAGGCGTTTGATGGGGAAACTGATAATGGTTACTTAGGCGATCTCTTTGAAGATGTAGCCCAGGATTTCACATATGCCGACCCTTATAATGTGCTCACATTTCTGGATAATCATGACCTCGGCCGTTTCAGTCGGAAAGAAGACAAAGATTTAAAAAGATACAAGCAGGGGCTGGCCTTTCTATTAACGATGCGCGGAATTCCCCAGATTTATTATGGTACGGAAGTGTTGATGGTGGGCACAAAAGAAGATGGAGACGGGCGTTTACGTGTCGATTTTCCCGGCGGATGGCCGGATGATAAAAAGGATGAATTTACCAAAGCCGGCAGGACTGAAAGTCAAAACGAAGCCTGGGATTATTTGCGGAAACTCCTCCAATGGCGGAAAACCAGTACAGCGATTACGTCAGGCAAAATGATTCATTATGCCCCTAAGGATGGCTTGTATGTATACGCCCGCATTAAAGGTGATAAAACTGTATTGGTTGTATTAAACAGTGCGCTGACGAATAAGGAATTGAAGCTGGATAGATTTTATGATGTCGTTGCTGGTTATACCTCCGGAAAAGATGTGATTTCCTCCAAAGAATTTGCACTGAACCAAGCCATGTCCATTCCGGCCAAAGGACAGTACATTCTCGAATTAAGTAAGTAAAAATATTAGCGTCTGGCTGCAATAGATTTTAAATTAACATTAAAAAAATTGGCGACCCGAAGCCGCCCTTAAATTTGGTTTGAGCAAGTGGTCAGCCGGATGGCTGACCACCCTTGTTTTCTGATATGCTGCGCTTGGTTCAGGTAAGGCTTAATCGGTTGTGCTATCTAAACCAACCGAATCATTCGATTTCAGGAAATAATGATTTCATCATCAAAAGCATATTGAAGGTGACTCCGCACAGTGCGGATTACGACAGAAATAAGTTTAGGTTGAAAGTTGTTTCTAATTTAAAGACGGATTCAAAGCCACAATTTTATTATAATCTGCAAGTTACCGGCATTATGAATTGGCTTCTACCAAAAGTTTTAGTGTTCTTAACCTCCAGATTAATGGTTGGTTAACACGTGCAGAAGGGTTTTCTTTTAGGGGAGCAAAGTGGCTTTCCAGAAAATGTTCATAATTGTTTATGACGGTTGCCTCATTGAGGTAAATGGGTGTTGCCTGCTTATCTGCTTTTTGGAAAAATGCCTCCAACTCGTTTACTTCTTCGATTGTCATGATGTAAAATTAACAAAAATAATATTCGATACAGGTTTTAGTTGCAAGCAAAAGCGTCCGCATTTGATTGTAGTTTTAATGAATGCCTTTTTTTATATAAAAATCTAAGGCTAAAAGCCTCAAATATTTTAACAGCGCTATCTCGATAGTGTGGTATGCGGTAAAGTTATTAACATCAATTCTTTGAGGATTTTAACGTAAACACCCTATTATAGCTATGCTAACCGCTTTTCTTTAATTCAGGTAACCAACCAGAATAGTTTCTATAGCTTATAAGAATGTTGATCGTATTTTAATTGCTAAAAATATTAGTAATTTTGAATTCGTTTATATTTTATGCAAATGGATAAGCACATCATTCATATGGATCAGGATGCTTTTTTCGTATCGGTCGAGATGCGAAAAAATCCTCAGTTGATTGGCAAACCGGTCATTATCGGCGGCAGTTCAGATCGTGGCGTGGTTGCATCCTGTTCTTATGAGGCCCGTAAATTTGGGATACATTCGGCAATGCCGGCCAGAATGGCCAAACAGCTTTGTCCACATGCTATATTTCTGCGCGGCAATATGGATGAATATTCCAAAGCTTCCCATGAAATCACGCATATTTTGAAAGAGCGTGTTCCCCTCATTGAAAAGGCCAGTATTGATGAGCATTATATAGACATGACGGGTATGGACCGTTTTCACGGCTGTATGAGGTATGCGCACGAACTCCGCGCAACGGTAATCAAAGAAACAGGTCTTCCGATATCTTTTGGTCTTTCGGTTAATAAAACCGTTTCTAAAATGGCTACCAACGAATGCAAACCAAACGGGGAGCTTAATATCGAATCTCCCCTGGTAATCCCGTTTCTAAATCCCTTATCCATACGTAAAATCCCTGGTCTTGGCGAAAAGACTTTTATCAAGCTCAGCGACATGGGCATCAGGAGAATTGAAACCCTGTCTCTTGTTTCGCCGAGCCACATCAGCGCATTGTTAGGTAAAAACGGGCTTTCTCTTTTGCAAAAAGCAAAGGGCATCGATCATTCACCAGTCATTCCATATTCAGAGGCGAAAAGCATTGGCACGCAGAGTACTTTTAAATCAGATTCTATTGATGTGGTTGTGATTAAGAATCTGCTTACAGCAATGGTAATGGATGTTGCTTTTCAGCTTCGTGAGCAAAAAAAGCTGTGTGCCTGCGTTACCCTAACCATCCGTTATTCGGATTTTGAAGATGTAACCAAGCAGGCTGCCATTCCATATACTGCGTTAGACAGCGTTCTGATTGCCAAAACAAAAGATCTTTTCCATCAGCTTTTCCAAAAGCGGAAGCTGATCCGGCTGGTTGGTGTGCGTCTTTCAAATCTGGTTTCCGGTTTTGAGCAAATTGATTTATACAATCAAAGTGAGGAGCAATATGCGCTTTGCCAGGCAATGGATAAGATAAGACACCGTTTTGGTTCGCATTCCATCGCCATTGCATCGACAATGAAAATAGACCTCTAATCTTGCTGCGATGTATTTGAACGTCCATTCCCAATATAGCCTCCGCTATGGTACCCTGTCTGTTCCCAAACTCATTGAGGAAGCCGCTTCTCGCGGGGTGAACCAAATGGTGCTGTCGGACATTAACAATTCTACCGGCGTAATGGAATTTATACGGGAATGCCGGGATGCGGGTATAAAGCCAATCGGTGGTTTGGAGTTTCGCAAGGAAAAACGGTTGCTGTACATTGGGATTGCAAAAAATAAAGAGGGCATGAGGGAGTTAAACGAATTCCTGAGTTTTCATAATATTAATAAAATAGAGTTACCTGATGAAGCACCGGCAATGCAGCACAGTTATATCATTTATCCTTTCGGCTACACAAATCCACTTAAATCAAACGAATACCTCGGCATCCGGCAGGAGCAACTTCATTTTTTGTATAATACAAACATCGAAGCGCTTAAACAAAAACTTGTTGTTTTACAGCCGGTATTTGTTGGAAATAAAATTGAATACCGCTTGCACGAATACCTGCGGGCGATTGATTTAAATACCCTCCTGAGCAAGGTGGAGAAAGAAGACCGCTGCCTGGCAAATGATTGTTTTCAGGAGCCGGGTTTTCTTGAAGCCAAATTTTCGAAATTTGCTTTCATTTTAGATAATGCCAGGGCCTTATTGGATAGCTGCTCCATGGATGAATATGCCGGTGGCCGGGTAAACCTGAATAGAAAAACCTTTACAGGAAGTAAAAAAGATGATAGGGAGCTGCTGGAAAAACTGGCCATCGGCGGCGTAGAATACCGTTATGGAAAAAGCAATAAGGGGGCGCTAAAAAAAGTGAAACAGGAATTGAAGGTCATCTTTGAACTGGATTTCTGCGCATACTTCCTCATCACCTGGGATATTATCCGCTATGCTTCATCCCGGGGCTATTACCACGTCGGCAGGGGTTCTGGGGCCAATAGTACCGTGGCCTATTGTTTACGCATAACGGATGTAGACCCGATTGAACTGAATCTTTACTTTGAACGCTTCCTGAATGCACAGCGCACTTCGCCGCCTGATTTCGACCTGGACTTCAGTTGGGATGAACGGGAAGATGTACAGGACTACATTTTTAAGCGCTACGGTGCCGCACATACCGCTTTACTCGGTACCATGTCTACCTTTAAAGATCGGTCTGTTATCCGGGAGATTGGAAAAGTAATGGGTTTGCCGAAAGCGGAAATTGATGGTTATACCGACCCTTCCCGCTCCGCAATTAACCGCGACAATGCAACTTTCAAAAAAATTACCGCAATTTATGCCATGCTGCAGAACATGCCCAACCAGCGCAGCATACACGCCGGCGGGGTCTTAATTTCTGAAGAACCGATAACCTATTATACTGCGCTGGATTTGCCGCCCAAAGGCATGCCCACCGTGCAATGGGATATGTACGAAGCAGAAAAAATGGGCTTCGATAAGTACGATGTGCTCTCTCAAAGAGGCATCGGCCATATCAAAGAAGCGGTAAGACTTGTGGAAGATAACCTGGGAAAAAAAGTAGACATCCACCAGGTTAAAAAATTCATGAAAGACCCGGAATTAAACAACAAACTCAAAACCGGTGATACCATTGGTTGCTTTTACATCGAATCGCCGGCAATGAGGCAGCTGCTGACGAAGTTAAGCTGTGATAATTACCTGGTACTTGTTGCCGCAAGTTCCATCATCCGGCCCGGGGTAGCCAGTTCGGGTATGATGCCAGCCTACATCCGTTACCATCATGATCCTGCTAAAGTGGTTTACCTGCACCCGGTAATGGAAGAATTGCTGGGCGAAACTTATGGCGTGATGGTATACCAGGAAGATGTGATTAAGATTTGTATTCACTTCGCCGGAATGGATGGTACGGATGCGGATATTCTTCGCAGGGGCATGAGTGGGAAATACCGTTCCAAAGCGGAATTCGACAGGCTGGTCGAGAAATTTTTTAGCGAAGCCAGAAAGCTGGGGCGGCCGGAAGCTACCATAGCCGAAGTTTGGCGACAGGTATCGAGTTTTGCCGGTTACAGTTTTTCAAAAGCACATTCTGCAAGTTTTGCAGTGGAAAGTTACCAAAGCCTTTTTTTAAAAACCTATTTTCCCAAAGAATTTATGGTGGCTGTCCTGAATAATTACGGCGGCTTTTATTCGAGGTGGCTGTATGTTCACGAACTTCAAAAGGCTGGCGCAAAGGTACACCTGCCATGCGTAAACAACAGTCTGTCCACAGTTAGCATTAAAGGTACAGATGCTTATCTTGGTTTTATTGGCGTATTGGGGCTGGAAAATAAATTGATGGATAAAATTGTGGCAGAGCGTTTTGAAAACGGAAATTATTCCGCTGCGGAAGATCTGATTAAAAGAACAGGTATGGGCCTGGAGCAGGTGGTGATTCTGATTCGTGTAGGTGCCTTGCGCTTTACGGGTAAAAGTAAAAAAGAACTGCTGTGGGAAGTTCACCTTTTAATGGGACAGAAGGCTAAGCCGGCTAACCACACCGAGCTTTTTGTAATGGAGAAGAAAAATTATTCCATGCCTCAGCTCGTCGATACCCAGCTGGAAAATGCTTACCATGAGCTTGAGCTTTTAGGGTTTTGCCTTTCGATGTCGATGTTCGATATGCTCAAAACAAATTACAGGGGCGCGGTAAGCGCTAAATCGCTTAAATCTTTTACGGGCCGGATGGTTAAAATGGTGGGCTGGTATGTTTGCGAAAAAACAGTTCACACTAAAAATAATAAAAAGATGTGGTTCGGCACTTTCCTTGATGCAGAAGGCAATTTTTTTGATACGACGCATTTCCCCAATTCGACACCGGCATACCCCTTTCGCGGACATGGCTGTTACCTCATATCCGGTATGGTTGCCGAAGATTTTGGATCGCCCAGCATTGAGGTCAAGCAGTTTGCAAAGCTGCCCATTCGCGACAACCCGATTATGGAATAAATTCAGCTGATAAATAATAGTTTATTAGATTAAATAGAATAGAATGATGCAGGGTCTGGATAAATACAGAAAAGAATTGCCCGGTTCGAACAGAAAAGTGGTATTGGATTGTGTAGTGGGTGAGGGAAAGGCGGCTGAGGCTTATCAATTGGTTAATTACCTGGAAAGCGAGGCTTGGCATATATTATCTGGCGGATACCTGATTGGCCGCCTTCAAAAAGTCAACAATGTGTGGCTATCAACCATCCCCACGAATTTAAATCAGGAAAGCTTATTCGAAATCGGCGCTTTTTTAGATGCTCATAATTTTAACCACCTTTCTTTAAAACTAAAAAATCATTGGGCAACCTACATACATGAAGTTATTATGCAGAGTGACCGCGATTATCTGGTTATTTGTCGTGAGGATATTAACTTCGGTCGGTTCAGACAGCTTTTTACTTCATTTATAGGGGAATTGACTGAAATGCCCTGGCCAGTTGAATTTAAGGTTTATAATAGCGACTTTTCAGATGAGTTTTTAATTGAAGTGAGATAAATTAAAATTCTTTAAACTGAAAAGATTCCGCGGATAATTCATGTAGCTAATTGACTTGAATTTCGTTGTGGGGAATTTAATATACGAAAAAAGGGATGATTTTTAAATCATCCCTTTCTGCGGAAAGCGAGGGATTCGAACCCCCGGACCTATTACAGTCAACAGTTTTCAAGACTGCCGCATTCGACCACTCTGCCAGCTTTCCATCGGCAAAAGTACAAATCCGGTTTATATTTGCAAACTGTGTAGGGCTTTTTTTTATATAAAGTTGATAATTGCTTAACACAGAGGGAGAAAAATTTCATGTCTTACGGATGTTTTCTTCAATTGGCTCCGATTTTTTGAATAAATTGAAAGTTGGCCGTATAATTTTAACACTTCTTTTGCTTACATCAACGCTGGCATTCAGCTCAAATCCGAGTAATAAAATCAAAGAATTTAGGTAAAGCCAGATCATCACCACGATTAAAGTTCCGATAGAGCCATAAACTTTATTGTAGGAACCGAAATTGTTGATGTAAAAAGAAAAACCCCAGATGGTGAAAAAAGCGAGTATGGTAGCCAGCCAGGAACCAGCACTGAATAACTTCCATTTTTTTGCATGCGAAGGTCCGTAACGGTAAAGAATTGAAATGGTAATAAAATACAAAATCGTTAAGAGTGTCCAGCGTGTAAATTGTATTGCATAAACCGCCAGGCTATCTTTAATGTGGAGCTCCGTTTTAATGTAATTTAATAGGACCTCGCCAAGTGCCATTGCACTTATGCAGAGTACCACGGACAAGAATATAACCATGGTCAGGATAAGTGCTATTAGCCGTTGTTTTAACCAGCTTCGTGTTTCGATGATTAATGAGGCCTTGTTAAATGCCTTCATTAAGTTTTTAACACCGTTAGTGGCGAAAAATATGGCAGAGAGAAAACCAAAGGAGAGTAAACCCTTGTTTTGGTTCTTTATAATGTCCTTTAACGTAGTTTCAAAGGCTTCAAAGGCATTGTGCGGCAGCACCAGTTCAATTAAACTCAGCAATTTATCCTGGAAGCCGGAAATGGGTATAAATGGGATTAAGGTAAAAAGGAAAATGATGCTTGGGAATATGGCCAGCATGAAACTGTAAGCCAATGAAGAAGACTTATTAACCAGTGACTCCTTGCCAATTTCCTTAAAAAAAAATGTTGCGACAGTATATAACGGAAGCGGGCTAAATCCGGGCAAAACGCAGCCTTTAGTCCACTCAATGAATTTAGAATAGAACTTAAGTTTTAATAGTTGCCGGTGTAACCATTCCATTAATCAATTACTGAAAATATTGTTTAACGCCATCCATAAATTTTTTAGGGGGATGACATGGTCTTCTGGTGTTTTTATCAACAAATACCAATGTTGTTTTACCAATGTTTATGAGTTCTTCTTTTTCGTTATAGATTTCATATTCCACATGCAAACGAACAGTTGGCAATTCCTTAACGATTGATTTTACTTTTAGCACCTGGTTGTAAAGTGCAGGCTTTAAAAACTTCGATTGCAGTTCGAGTAATGGCAGCATTACGCCTTCAGCTTCCATTGATTCGTAGGTGATGCCGGAGCAAGCCTCAAAGCATTCGGTACGTGCAATTTCATAATATAATGCATAGTTGCCGTGATGAACTATACCCATCTGATCGGTTTCTGCGTAGCGAACTTTTACTTTTGTTTCGTGTACGAACATTATTTAAAGATGTTTCTTTTATTTAAAGCGTCGCGGTATTTTTTTGCATTAACTTCATGCTCGGCTTTTGTTTCTGCAAAGTTGTGGTAGCCTGAAAAATCCTCCTTGGCACACATGTATATGTAATTGTTTTGTTCGCGGTTTAATACAGCATCTATAGCCTTAATGCTTGGCATCATAATCGGACCAGGAGGCAAACCTGCATATTTATAGGTATTGTATAAAGACTGAACCTGCAATAACTTATTCGTCACTCTTTTAACCGTATAATCATTGTTTGCAAAAATAACGGTAGGGTCGGCCTGTAATAAAATTCCTTTGTTTAACCGGTTTAAATACAATCCGGCAATGATTGGCATTTCCTTGTCATATAGGGCTTCCGCATCGACTATAGAAGCCAGGGTATACACCTGTGCAGGCGTTAAGTTCAAACTAGCTGCTTTTTGCTTACGTTCAGCATTCCAGAATTTATCATATTCCTTTTGCATCCGTTCAAAAAAATCGACCGGATTAATATTCCAGTACATTTCGTAGGTATTCGGGATAAACATGGTGTACACATTATCCTGGTTGAAGCCATATTTACTGATTAGTGGAACTGAATCCAAGACCTGGATAAAACTTAGTGAATCCGCTTCAAGATTGCTTGCCAGGTAAGCGGCAAAGTTCTCCTTCTTTCTGATATTTTGAAATTTAAGTTTAACAGGCTCCTGGTTGCCGGCCTTTATCATGTTTATCAAAGTACGGTTCGTCATGCCTTTTTTTAATAAATAACGACCGGGTTTTACATTGTTAGCTAAGTTCATTTTGCCTGCTGCTGCAGCGAAAGCAGGAATGCTTTTGAGCATGTCTTTACTTTTCAAATTATCAACCAAAGCATCGTAATTTGAACCTGTTTTAATGTATAAATATTTTTGGTTTCCGGTAACATTAGGAGCGAAATAAACTTTATAAAAGTTTAATGCAAAATAGCCGCCGATAAGGATAAATAGTGCTGCAATAACGATTGCGGCCTTTTTTCCTGTACTCATTTTCTGTTTTTCTACTTCAGTCATTATTATAATGTGCGTTATAGCTGTTTATTAGATAAAGTGATGTTAATTCTTGTTCCGATGGCAACTTTTGTCAGAGAATCTGCTGGCATCGGGTCTTGTTTGGTAATTACGGCATTTGCACTATCTATAATTTGTCCCTCATATGCAATATCGCCCAATGTTAGAGCCGAACCTTTTAAGCTGAATTTAGCTTCATCTATCGTTAAACCAATTAACTGCGGAATATCAACATCCTGGTTACCGCGGCCATCGCCTAGAACCAGGTTTATTCTTGAACCAACAGGAATAGACTGTCCGGCCTGGATCGGTTGACCGCCAAAGGTGGCCTCTAATACCACGTCGCGACTAACATCTGCTTTATACGTGGTGTCGCCAACTTTTAGTCTGGAGCTTTCAATTATCGCCTGTGCTTCCCTCAAGGTTTTAAATGCAATATCAGGGAATTTGGTGTTCGGGATTTTACCCGCATTTATAGTTAAATAAATCGTCCGGTTGTCTTTTACAAAAGTGTTCGGATCCGGATCCTGGTCAATTACAATGCCCGCAGGCTGATCTAAAATAAAAACAGAATCAACTTCATATTTTAGTCCGGCTTCCTCAAGCTTCACGACAGCATCGGCAAAAGGGATTCCTTTAACTAAAGGTACGTTGATACCCTCACCATGTTTTGTGTAATACCTCAGGCTGAAAAAAGCAATGAGCAACAACAGAAATACGGTAATTATTGCTGCTATAATGGTCTTTCTAAATGATTTGGTTTTTAAGTAATCTATAAATTTAGACATGAATGTTAAATTCTGGGGTTAAGTCTGCACTCAAATGTAATTAATTTAGTGATCTAATAATCGATTTTTTACCTACGAACGCGTATTTTTAAGCAAATACGATACCATCAATTATCAATCTATCAGCCAAAACTAAATATTGCTCAAAGATATTTATATTTTTGGTGATATAATTTAGATTAAGAATTTCAGATGAAAAAAACGATAGCTTTGTTAACTGGCGGTACTACAGGTGAATGGGTTGTTTCGGTAAAGAGCGCGGCGACAATTGCGCAAAATATAGACAGCAATTTATACGACGTTTATAAAATTATGCTGAATGACAAGGGCTGGTTTTATGAGCCTGCCGATTCTGTTAAGATAGAAATCGACAAAAACGATTTTTCTTTGAACTTTGATGGGCGTAAAATAAAGTTTGATGGTGTTTTTATCGCCATTCATGGTTCTCCGGGGGAGGACGGGAAACTTCAGGGCTATTTCGATATGCTGAACATCCCGTACACAACCTGTGATGCCTTAACTTCTTCTATAACCATGAATAAAGGCTATACCAAAGCAATTGTAGAGGGTATTGCAAATTTATACACGGCAAAATCAATTCAGATTTTTAAAAACAGTTTTTATAACCTAAAAGAAATTAAACAGGATTTAAGGCTGCCTTATTTTGTAAAACCAAACAGCGGTGGAAGCAGTATTGGCATGAGCAAGGTAAAACATGCAGATGATTTGGAGGCGGCTGTTGAAAAAGCTTTCCATGAAGATACCCAGGTGCTGATTGAAGAATTTGTGAGTGGCAGGGAATTTTCTATAGGTGTTTTTAGTGCAGAAGGTGAAGTCACAGTTTTACCGACTACGGAAGTGATACCATCAAACGAGTTTTTCGATTTTGAGGCGAAATATACACCGGGCGCTACTAAAGAAATTACACCAGGGAATATGAATGAGGAGGAGTATACCAGAGTTCATCAGGTGGTTAAAGACATTTATAAAAAATTGAATTGCAGGGGCGTTGTTCGCATAGATTACTTTCTGGAGCATGGCACCGGCCGTTTTTATTTTATCGAAATTAACACCATTCCCGGGCAAACCGCTACAAGTTTCATACCCCAGCAGGTAGCCGCGATGGGTTTATCGTTAAAAGAATTTTATACCCGGCTAATGAAAGAAACCATCGGCTAGCTTTTCCGTATGTTACAGATGTACATTCAGCAATTCCTGGATAAAGGTTTTAAAATTAAGGAATTTTCGAAGGGTTCTGTGATTTATGAACCAGGTATGAAGCCGCGCTTTGTTTACTTTATAAAAAAAGGTGAGGTGAGAATGGTGACTGTTAATGAGGAAGGAAAAGAATTTATCCAGGGGATTTTTAAAGCCGGGCAATATTTTGGTGAACCTGCTTTATTGGCCGACAGACCTTATCTTGCTTACACCATAATAAATAAGCATGCTGAAATTATACCGGTGAGTAAAATTGATTTCCTCAATCTTTTAAAAGAGGATGCGGATTTCAGTATGAATTTGATAATGGTTTTAAGTAACCGGCTTTTTTATAAGTCGATGATGCTGGAAGAACTCGCGAGTGAAAAAGCGCAACATCGCCTGGAAACGATTCTTAATTATTTGTTTTCGGATATTGAACCGGGTGAAAGTTTGAAGATAACCCGCCAGGAATTGGCAGATATGACTGGCCTACGTGTCGAAACCGTTATCAGGGGCGTGAAGCTCCTTGCTGAAAAAGGCTTTTTAAGTTTAAAGCGCGGGAAGATCATAAAGATTTAATTTACTGCCTAACATTTCACAGCTTATGCCGTTTTGTTAATATGATGCAGATCATAATTTAACGGTGTTTTAAAACATAAATTTGCCTCATTAATAAAGATAACTATGGCAGAGCTTTCTAAATTTCAGGCGGTATTGCAATGTAAGTGTCCCCGTTGTCGCAAAGGGGATATTTTCACCGGCAGTGCCTATTCATTTAAACTCCAGAAAACGAATATAAATTGTCCGGTTTGTAATTTGAAATTCGAACGCGAGCCTGGCTTCTTTTACGTGGCGATGTTTGTAAGCTATGCCATGAACGTGGCAGAAATCATTACAATTGGTGTTGCCGCTTACGTTTTAGGTTTACCATTGGTTTACGAGAATCTTTGGTATTATGTAGGCTTTATTCTCGCAGGTGTTTTATTATTGTCGCCAATAAATTACCGTTATTCCAGGGTGATCTTATTGCATTGGTTAACACCAGGTTTAGGTTATGTTCCTGGAAGTGGCTTAAACAAATAGAAGAATCGTAAAATATTCAATTTGCTCGCGAAAAAATGTAAAAAGATTAATGCATTGTAAATATTAATAATAAGCCCGCAGAATTCGCAGATTTCCGCAGATGAGATTAGTTCGTAAGTCGTCCTTCCCGCGCAGGCGGGAATCTTAAGCGTTTTGATTTAAGTTATCTGTAATAATTTTAACCAAGCCTTTCACTTTCTCAACAGAAGTCAATTCATACTGATATTCATCATCAATACTGCCCATTTTAGTTGTTGTATTGCGAAATTCCATTTTACTTACTACAAAAGCCTTAGCAGAAGCGTGAAACTCTTTAGCTCCGGTTTTTGCAATTAATTTTGCGATGTTGCTTTCGTTTACACCGGCACCTGGCATAATAGAAATTCTGCCATCTGCCTGTCTAACCAGGTTGGCTAACTTTTCTGCTCCGTCAATTGCTGAACTGGCGCCTCCTGACGAAAGCACCCTGACAATTCCTAAATCAATTAGATCTTCAAGGGCTTTTTCCATGTTGTTGCTCATATCGAACGCCCGGTGAAAGGCCACAGGCAGGGGTTTGGCCAGTTCGATTAATTCAGCACAACGCGATTTATCTATACTGCCGTCGGCTTTGAGTATTCCAAATACGATGCCATCACAATTTATTGATTTACATAATTTAATGTCTTCCTTCATCAAGTCGAACTCAAAGTCGGAATAAAGAAAATCGCCGCCGCGGGGTCGTATGATCGGCCAAATTTCAATGGTTAAGTTTTTCTTGCTTAATGCAATTTGACCATAACCGGGGGTTGTGCCACCTTCAGCTAGGTTATCGCACAGTTCCACACGTTTTGCACCACCAATTTGGGCATTTAAGGCAGATTCGTAACCGTTTGCACAGACTTCTAATCCCCACGATCCTGCTGCTGCTAAAGGAGAACCTGAATTTCTACCGTTCATAACAAGAGTATATTTTTATTTATTTTTTCAACTACGTTTTATCCCATGCCATGGTTGGTGTCCCCGTTAACCATTATTGTTTCGGCGTTGAGCGCAGTTATTTTGCACTAATGGCCTTAAACTAGCCCCGACTGATAATAATTTGAGTAATTGACCAACTTGGCGGCCTCGCGGCCTAATAATAACTTTTGCCTTTAATCAACAGGTCCTGTTTTTCTTCATTACAAACAGCATAACTAAAACCTTGCTGAATGGCATAAGCGCCGTATTCTCCCTTTTTATTTATGGCTAAAAAGCCCACCTGGATATTTTTTGCTGTTTCCGGTTTCTTCTTAATTATCCGCATTACCGCCTCTTTACAGGCCGCCTCTGGTGCATAACCTTGCCTCATGAGTTCTACCACTAAGAAGGAACCAACATTTCGAACAACTTCTTCGCCAACACCAGTCGATGTTGCACCACCCACTTCATTATCTACATATAAACCTGCACCGATTATCGGACTATCTCCAATTCTGCCGTGAAGTTTATAAGCCATTCCACTGGTTGTACAGGCTCCGGAAATATTCCCTTTGGCATCAATGGCCAACATACCAATGGTATCGTGGTTGTATTGATTTCCAGGTAGTTTCTGAGGCGCAGCTTTATCATAAAGTTTGTTCTCAATATTCATTACTGGTTCATATTTTGCCGTTTTTAACCATTCTTTCCAGGCTTTTTCGCTGGAAGGGGTGAGCAGGTTTTCCTTTTTGAATCCTTGTTCTAATGCGAATTGTAAGGCGCCGTCTCCGGCAAGCATTACGTGAGGCGTTTTTTCCATAACTTTTCTGGCAACGGAAATGGGGTGTTTAATATGCTCAAGGGCCAGAACAGCGCCGCAATTCCCATTTTCATCCATAATGCAGGCGTCCAGGGTTACTTTACCATCGCGGTCGGGCAAGCCGCCATAACCAACAGATTGATTTTTTTCATCCGCCTCTGGAACCCAGACCCCCTGTTCAACGGCGTCTAGCGCACGACCTCCTTTTGATAGGACCTTCCAGGCATCTGCATTGGCGGCAATACCGAAATCCCAGGTGGAAATAACAATTGGGAAACGACCGGCTTTGCTGGACGGCGTTGGCATGGCATCGGCAATGCTTATTTTATCGATGGCCAGTAGGCCTGCAGACAGGGCAGAGGCCTTTATAAATTTACGACGGTTGAACATTCTCTGGTTAAAGTAAAATTGATTAATTGTGAATTGAAAATTGATAACTGAACATGGTGGATTGAGCTTAATAACTAATCCTCAATACTAAACTTATCGGCGTCCTTAAGAAACGGAAACTGGCGTCTGATTTTTACTAGTTCCTCGTAATTAATGGTCACCGTGTACATATCTTCATCTTCGGGTTTGTAATAAACAGTGCTTCCGTAAGGATCGATAACCATGGAGTGTCCGCCATGATATACCTGATTTCCATCATGCCCCACACGATTTACCGCAATTACATAGCTCTGGTTTTCAATTGCCCTGGCAGGAATTAAGGCACGCCAGTGTGCCGAACGTTTATCCGGCCAGCTTGCAACTAGAAGTAAAATGTCGTATTCTTCGTTTACATTACGCAACCACACCGGGAAACGTAAGTCGTAGCAGATGGCCAGCCTGATTTTCCAGCCTTTAAGTTCCACAATGAGTTTATCTTTTCCAGGACTGAAATGTTTATCTTCTTCTCCCATACCAAATAAATGGCGTTTATCATAATGTTTATAGTCGCCGTTTTGTTCCATCCAGATCAGGCGGTTAAAATAGTTTCCGTTTTCTTTTATGATTAAACTACCTGTAACCACACAATTGTATTGATAGGCCATTTTTTGCATCCATTGCATAGTAAAACCGCCCATTTCTTCGGCTAAAGTTTCGGAATTCATACTGAAGCCACTGTTGAACATTTCGGGTAAAATGATTAAATCCGTTTTTTCCCTTACACCCATAGATAATCTGAGTGCGAGATTTAGAAGATTTTTCTCAATGTTTTCCCAGAAAAGATAGGCCTGGAAAATGGTCACTTTCAGGTTTTCTATCTGTGTGTAAACAGGTGCATCCATAGGTTTAATATTTCTGACGGTTAAACATTTCTTAATTTTTCTGCTGCCATTTCAAGAGTTGAATCCTCTTTAGCGAAGCAAAATCTAATAATTTTATGGTCTGTTGCTTTTTGATAAAATGCAGAAACCGGTATGGTGGCTACGCCGAATTCTGTTATCAGTCTTCTGCTAAAATCTGTGTCTTTCTCATCGCCAATGGTATTGTAGCTGGCGCACTGAAAATAGGATCCCTTACAGGGCAATAGATCAAATCGGGTATCAGACATTAGCTGACGGAAATAATCGCGTTTTTTTTCGAAGAAACTAGCTATTCTATTATAATTGTCAGGTTCATTAAGGTATTCCGCGATGGCTTGCTGCATTGGACTATTAACGCTGAAAACGTTAAATTGATGTACTTTTCTAAATTCTTTTGTCAACATTTCCGGTGCAATGCAATAGCCGAGTTTCCATCCTGTAGCATGCAGAAGCTTACCAAAAGAGGCGACAACGAAACTTCTTTCCCTCAATTCCGAAAAAAGCATAACACTTTGATGTTTCTGTCCATCGTAAATCAGGTGCTCATATACTTCATCGCTCAGAATTAAAATGTCCGTTCCGCTGACTAGCTTAATCAGCAATTTCATATCGGCTTCGGATAAAATGCTACCTGTTGGGTTTTGCGGGGAGTTGAGAATAATCATTCTCGTATTCGGGGTAAAAAGCTTTTTAACCTTATCCCAGTCGATGTGGTAATCTGGTGGGGCGAGTTCATGTATTTTTACCTGCCCGCCTAAAAGTTTTATGGTAGGGGCGTAGCTGTCGTACGCCGGTTCGAAAATAATTACTTCATCACCAGGATTTATGATAGCCGCCAATGCGGTAAAAATGGCTTGTGTTCCACCTGCAGTAATGGTGATTTCAGTGTCCGGGTTATACGATACATTGTATAGTTTTTCAATCTTATTCGCAATTACTTCCTTTAAAAAAGTATTGCCGGCCATAGGTGCATATTGATTGAAACCATCCTTCATTGCCTTACTAACCAGGTCGGTCAACTTCGGGTCGCAGGCATAATCGGGAAAACCCTGAGACAGATTTATGGCATTATGCTCTGCCGCAAGCTTAGACATTACCGAAAAAATGGTTGTGCCTACGCCGGGAAGTTTCGATTGTATATTCAGCATGTATAAGCGAAAATAGCAAAAAAAGCGCAAAACATTACAGGATAATTTATAGCCGATGATCAAGGTACCGGAAATTTGAGCGTTGCTGGTCAATTTTAGTTTTTGCCACGGAAGCACAGAATTCCCAGAGGTTAAAATCCGTTTCCTTGTTTCTGCGGCCATTCCTATTTCTATGTTTAAAATCTACTAATTTCTAGCAGAAGATGTTGTTCTAGGGCAAAAATAGAAAACAAAATCTCTGCGCAAGTCTGTGGTTTCAGCGGGAGAAAATTAAACTAAAAGTCTAATAATTTCCCGAACAAAACGCTGATATAAGCAGAAAATAGAAAACAAAACCTCTGTGTACGTCTGTTAGTTCAGCTGGAGAAACTTTAAGTTAGACTAATTAATTAATTGAATTATCTTTTTGCCACGGAAAAACGAAATTCACAGAGAATAAAATCCAGTTCCGCGTATTCTGTGCTTCCGTTACTATTAATGGAAAAACTATTTAATCTGCGTCCTCGTCCGTTAGTAACCTTATCGAATCATCAGAAAGAACAATTAAGCGTTCTTTATACAGTGATCCGATTGCTTTTTTGAAAGCGCTTTTACTAATCTGAAAACGGTGGTAAATTTCTTCCGGTGTGCTTTTGTCGCCAAGTTCGATGATGCCGTCGCTCTTTTTTAACTCCGCTAAAATCATTTCCTTCGAGTCGAGGATATGTCCGTAGCCGCTGGGTTGCAAGGTTAAATCAATTTTACCTTCCACACGGATTTTTTTGATCCAGCCTTTTCTATGTTCACCAATCTGAAGGTTATCGAAAACTTCATTGTGGTAAAGCAAACCAATGTAAGTATTGTTTATAATGGCGTTGAAGCCTAAATCTGTTTCCTCAGTAATTAATAAACTAACTTCGTCGCCTTCTTCAAAATCAAAGTTTTCCTCCTCAACGAAATCGTATAATCTGGAAGAGGCCAGCAGCCGATCATTATTTTCATCGAGGTATAAATACACTACATATTTATAGCCTTTTTGCATAGGCCTTTTTTGTTCCTTGGTGGGTACATACACGTCTTTATCAATACCTAAATCCATGAAAACACCATCATCACCATCTGAAACGACTTTTAAAAAAGCAAAATCACCAACTTCTGCATAAGCTTTCTGCGTGGTTCCGGTTAGGCGACCATCCTTTTGTATGTAAACAAAAACCTTTACGTTGTCGCCGATTTCTAAACCGTTTGGTACATATTGGTAAGGCAAAACCACCAGTTTATCACCATCTGTGAGGTTTAAACCAGCTTCGGTTTTGCTTAAAACTCTTAATTCGTTATATTTTCCTATTTCAATCATAATTCGGGCTAACCATTTTCTCCAATGGTTTATTTTGTAAAGTTAACATCTTAAAAGCGTACAGGCGATTTATTTTTGGATAATCTATATCGATATTGGCTTTTCGATCGAGTCATTAAAACATCAAATCTTTTCTATTTACCAAATTTGTTTTTCCTTTCCGCATTAGTCGTTTCGCTTTTTGCTACTTTTACTAAATGAGTACAGCATACGATAATATAGTCAAGATTATTAAAGACCGTCGCAGTATTTTTCCTGCAAGTTATATAAAAAAAGAGATTCCGGTTGAGGTCATCAATCAGATTCTGGAGACCGCAAATTATGCCCCTACACATAAATTAACGCAACCCTGGCGCTTCGTCGTAATCAGAAAAGCTGGTTTAGCAAGATTAGGGGAAACATTAGGCAGTTTATATAAAAGTAAAGTTTCGTCACAACAATTCCTGCAAAAAAAATACGATAGTTTCGCGGAAAAAACCAGTCAGGCAGATTGCATTATCGCTATAAATATGCGGGTTAGTGGCAAAATACCGGAATGGGAAGAGCTGGCTGCAGTTTCCTGCGCCGTTCAAAATATGGCCTTAACGGCCGAAAGTTTGCATGTAGGTGCCTATTGGAGTTCACCACCGTTAATCGATGACTTAGGTGATTTTTTAAGCCTCGGCGAAAATGAAAAGTGCATCGGTCTATTCTACATGGGGTATCATAAGGAGAAGCCATGGGCACCAAATCGTACTTCAATGGAAGAAAAGGTACGTTGGTTAGAAGCGTAGTATATTGCTCAATTATTTTATTGTTGAATCGCCTGAAGATTTTTCTTAACAATTTAATAATTAACAATTCTGCTATATTTAGTTAAATCAATTCATCTTGCATTTCCATTATCTATTTCCCATTTCCCATTCTCCATTTTCGGTCAAATATGTCTTCTTTAAAACCAGAACTTTACCAACTTTGCTTAACCTTTATTCAAAACAGGATAGAAAACATAGAATACTCAATGCAACAGGCTAGGCAGGCATCAAATGACGATACCAAAAGCAGTGCAGGCGACAAATATGAAACCACTCGTGAAATGATGCAGCAGGAAATGGACAGGAATAGTAAGCTGTTGTATGAAGCCGGACAACAGAAAATTGCCCTGCAACAATTAGAGCATGTTGCTGCCGCGAAAGAAGCGAAAAATGGAAGCCTGGTTTTAACTTCAGCCGGAAATTTTTACATCAGCATCAGCGCCGGGGAATTGAAAGTTGGTGATCAAACTTTTATAGCTGTATCGCAGGCATCGCCTATTGGCAGACTTTTCATCGGAAAACAAATAGGAGAGGAGCTAAACTTTAATGGTAAAAGCTATTTGATTAAAGAAATTTTGTAGCGATAATCGGATCGTGATTATTGAAACAAAAGCCTGTTAAAAGGGTTCAAATTTAGAGGCTGGGTTTTATAAATTTACTTCAGTCTCATTCTTGATGAGAAATCCGGAACTAAATAAGGCCTTAATTCTGCAAACGGAATAAGAACAACAATCTGTCCTTGCGCATAACTTGCCACTTCGTAGGGGTTATATAAAAAAGCCAGGCCGTTACTATTGAAATAGAAATTATGATTTGCTTTTAAAAAATCGTCAAACAAGACGCTGCTAATTTTTTCCTGAGGTTTGATGTTATAAAGTTTTCTAAGGTTCTTTTCGAGTAGTGTTTGAAGTGCATTTGAATCAATTTTAACGACATCATTCAGAACCATTTGTTTTTTGTTTTTTACATCTAAACAATACATCGTACTCCCATAATTTCCATGCGCACCGCCAGTGTATTCGTCGGCCAGAAAATCGATAACCACAAAACCGTTGTCATTGAAAACTATAGATTGCTGGCTGTTGTTGGTATAATTCATCCATTCTGAAAAACCCCCTGTCCGGACCTTTTTCCTGCTGTTCCGAAATTTCTTTTTTATAATCTGTAAAATAAGCATCTGCTATTTTCTTGAAACCTATAGTTCTATCTACCGAGTTTTGTCGTATTCCTGAAATGCGTTTTAATTGATTATCAAGCCATTTTCCCGTTTCATCAACGGCTGTTGGCTTCACATATTCAAAACTGATTTTTGCAAAAGGCGATTTACTTTTTCCGGTAAAGGCTTTTACAGAATCCTGATACATTCCAACGGAAAAGGCATAACTGCCATCGGGGTATTTTTCCTGAAGCATAACGGGATAACTTTTCGTTTCTTCACCGTTTTTCCATTGACCTTTAAAGCCATTGCCAGTCCATTTCAGGCGTAATTGTGGTTGTTGAGAATTTTGACTATTGTAAGCTTCGTAATAACTGTTTTCTGAGAGTATGAGGCTATCTTTCCCTATTAAAGTATCCGTGGTCAGATTAAGCCAGGATCCGTCATAATAGTAAGTTCCATTGTATTCGCCGTTTAATTTTTGCAGGTGCATCGTAACAGGTTTACCTGCAATGGTTCCCTCTAATCTTTTATAGAAACTTTCGGTAAGTTCTGTGTTTATGGTGTTGGTGCTGTTTGAATTTCCAGTACTGCTGGTTTCCTTTTTGGAGTTCGTACAACTGGAAATTATAAATAATCCAGAAATAAAGAGGAGCAGGAGATTTTTCATAAAACGATTTTAAGGCCTATAAAACTTACAGTTAAAACTAGGTTTTTGTTTTATTAAAACTCTTATTAATGCTGTAATACAGGTTTTTTGCCGAATACCTACCCGGGTCAATTATTCGCCTGATAGTATAAAGCGGGTAATTCTCATCTCTTGCGGTCGATAAAATGAATGCGGCCTTGAAGCCGTGTTCCTTCAATTTGTGCAGGTAGGAAGACTTGAAAACGCCATATGGGAAAGCAAAATATTTCACTTCTTTACCTGTAATGGCTTTCAGTTTTTTGGTTGGTTCATCTATCTGGGTTATCCAGTCCACCTCTTTAAACTGCGCGAAATTTTTATGATCGTAGGTATGGCTGGCGATTGTGTTTCCTTCATTAGCCAGCTGTTTAATCTGTGCTGCCGTCATATAATTAATCCGGCCTTTTCTACCAATTGAAACGGTCATAACAAAATACACGCCCTTAAAGCCATACTTTTTCAACGTTGAAGCGCCCGTGATAAACTGGTCTTCGTCTGTGTCATCAAAAGTGATCATGATTGGTTTTTCAGGTAATTTGTTGCCATAAACCAGGTAGTTGTAAAGCTGATCCGGAAGGATACTATGGTAACCACTGTCGGCAAGCATTTTAATGTGTTGTTTGAACTTATCAGGGGAAATGATATCGTCATGCGCCCTTTTACTGTCGCTTGCATTTGCATTCCTGATTTGATGGTAGCATAAAACAGGCACTTCCCGGCGGGATAAAATCGTTTTGCTGTCAGCCGGTTTTATACTACCTGAATCAATTACGGTTACAGAAACAGATGTGCCTGCGGGATTTCTTTTGTCGGCATGACCTGCACAGGCGGCCATAAGCATTCCGAGAAAAATGACGGCCGAAAACACCGTCATTCTTAATAAATATTGCCTGTTCAATGTTCTAAATTATTAACGATGCAGCATCTTCAGATGCCATAAACATTTTTCGCAACTAAAAACTATTTTTAATGCTGTTGCTCAACGTTTTTGGCGACCAGTAACCACTTGCAATAATTCTTCGGATGGTAAATAATGGGTCTTTCTCATCGCGCTTGGTCGATAACTGGAAAGCCATCCTAAAACCACGTTTTTTCAATTCAGGGATGCCTGCTGCGTTCCATAAACCAAATGGGTAAGCGAATTCAGTCATTTTTTTGCCAGTAATCTCTTCCAGTTTTTTTGTGGGTTTGTCTAACTGTTCCTCCCAATCTTTACCAGCATATTTTTTAAAGTTTTTGTGGTCATAAGTATGTGAGCCAATAACATTTCCTTCATCTGCAAGTTGCTTAATTTGTTCTTTGCTCATGTAATCTACAAATTTCCCTTTTCTGCCGATAGAAACGGTCATGATGAAATAAACCGCTTTATAACCGAGTTTATCTAATGTAGGGCGCACAACCGTAAACTGGTCTTCATCCGTATCATCAAAAGTTAACATAATCGGTTTGCTCGGAAGCGCAGCACCCGTATTTAGGTAAGCATAAAGCTGATCAGGCAGAATGGTATGGTAACCGCTGTCGGCGAGCATTTTCATCTGGTCTTTAAAATTCTGGATTTCAACAATATAGTCTTTACCAACTTTGCCATCCGTGGCTTTCCAGTTTCTTACCTGGTGGTAACATAAAATCGGCACTTGTTTTCTGGAAAGAATGGTTTTTGCATCAGCTACTTTTATTTTGGATACATCGATTTTGCTGGTTGATGTTGCAGTTGCTATCGTTTTTTCTGTGGAATCAGTTCCTTTCTGGTCTTCAGATCTCGAGTTAGACGTGCAACTTGCAAATAAAATTAAGCCTGCTGTGAAAAGTGTTAAAAAATTGAATTTCATATATTAGTATTTACGCAAAACTATAAATTCCATCAAAAAATATTCAATAATTACGTTTATGTTGATAAATAAATAATGTATAATATCAGATTAACTATCGCATTTATTACATGGATGGTCTAGCTAAATTGCAGCTAATTGAATAATTTAGGACCCTTAAACCAGGCATAATGAATAAACTTTACAAACTCATTTTAGCTGCGCAACTTTTATCGTTTACGGTTGCCGCACAAAATAAAACATTTACCCTTACGGAAAACGTACAAAGCCAACCTAAGGCGAACTACCAGCTGGCAGCAAGGTTCTCGCCAAATAAGCTTAAAAAAATGGTTTATTCTACTTCGATAGACCCGCATTGGCTTAAATTGAGCAACCGTTTCTGGTATACATTTGAAAGTCCGAAAGGCAAGTTCTGGTATCTGGTTGATCCTGCTGCAAAGTCAAAACGAGCTTTGTTTGATAACGCAAAACTTGCCGCAGACATTACTTTAATTGTTAGAGATCCCTTTGATGCCGAACATTTACCTTTGGAGAATTTGAAATTCGCTTCCGATGAAAAAAGCATTTCATTCGAAGTAAAAAGTACGATAGATGAGGTGAAGCCTGATAGGAAAGATAAAAAGGCCGCAGATTCATTACAGAAGAAAATTTTCTCATTCAAATACGATTTGGTGACTGCCAAACTTACGGAAGTGCCCAATTTCAGCAGGCCGAAGCCTAAACCGGCGTGGGGCTCGGTTGCACCCGATTCTTCTGCAATTATTTTTTCCCGTAATTATAATTTGTATTGGATGGACAAAGAAAATTATAAAAAAGCCGTTAAAAATGAGGAGGATAGTACCATTGTTGAACATCAGTTAACTAAAGATGGGGTGAAATTTTATTCCTACGGAAGTGACGGCGATGGAGAAAACAATGTAGAAAATGAGAAAAACAATAAGAAACGCCGGGGTGCTTATGTGCTTTGGTCTCCTAACGCAAAATATTTCATTTTAAACAGAACCGATTCGCGCAAGGTTAAAGATTTGTGGGTCATTAACAGTGTTACACCTGGCCGGCCGACTTTAGAAACCTATAAATACCAGATGCCTGGTGAAGCTGAAGCACCACAGGATGAAGTTTTACTTTTCGATTTTGCTGCTAAATCTTATAAAAAATTAAATGTTGCGGCGTTTAAAGATCAGAGCGTTTCGGTCTGGAGCAAACCTTCATTAGCGAAGGACAGAGATAACGAATTTCGTCCTTCAGTATGGTTGGGTGATGATGCTAAATTTTATTTCTCCCGTACCAGCCGTGATTTGAAACGAATTGATATTGGAACGGTTGAAATTGCAACCGGAAAGGTTACACCAATAATTGATGAACGGTTTAATACGTACGTTGAAGTGAACCGCCCCGGGCTGGTTAACGGCGGGAAAGAACTGATTCATTGGAGTGAGCGGGATGGCTGGGCACATTTTTATCTTTTCGATGGAAATGGTAAGCTTAAAAACCAGATTACAAAAGGTTCTTTCCACTGCGAAAGCATTGTAAACATAGATGAAAAAAATCGCGTACTTTATTTCACGGCAAATGGTCGTGAAGCCAAGGAAGATCCTTATTACCTTCATCTATACAGCGTTAATTTTGATGGCTCGGATATGAAGTTGCTGAATGCAGGCAATTTCGATCATTTGTCGAGTATGAATGATAATTATGCCTATTTCGTTGATACCTATTCCAGGGTGAACACGGCGCCGAAATCGGCAGTTTATGATAAAAATGGTAAAAAGGTGATGGATTTGGAAACAACAGATTTGTCGTTATTAATGGCTGCAGGATATAAATTTCCTGAAACCTTTGTTGTAAAAGCCGATGATGGCATTACCGATTTGTATGGTGTAATGTATAAACCATTCGACTTCGATCCCAATAAAAAATACCCGATTATCGAATATGTTTATCCGGGACCTCAAACCGAAGCGGTAAATAAGTCATTTACAAAAGGTATGGACAGGACAGAGCGTTTAGCGCAATTTGGCTACATCGTAATCACTGTGGGCAACCGTGGTGGAAATCCTTCGCGCTCTAAATGGTATCATACTTATGGCTATGGCAACCTTCGTGATTATGGTTTGGCTGATAAGAAAACAGCTATTGAGCAACTGGCGGCAAAATACGCATATATAGATGATACAAAAGTTGGTATTACTGGTCATTCCGGTGGAGGTTTCATGTCTACCGCTGCAATGTTGGTTTATCCTGAGTTTTTCAAGGCTGCTGTTTCTAATGCGGGTAATCACGATAACAGCATTTACAACCGCTGGTGGAGCGAAAAACACCACGGTGTAAAGGAAATTGTTTCCTTAAAAGGCGATACTTCTTTTAAATATAGTATCGATAAAAACCCTGATTTAGCAAAGAACTTGAAGGGACACCTTTTATTGATGCATGGCGATGTGGACAACAATGTTCACCCTGCAAATACGATTCGGGTAGCAAATGCCTTAATGAAAGCCGGAAAGCGTTTTGATTTCCTAATTATCCCGGGGCAGCGTCACGGTTTTGGCGACATGACGGAGTATGCTTTCTGGAAACTGGCGGATCATTTCAACAAGTACCTTATTGGTGATTTTTCGAATCCTGAAGAGGTGGATTTAATTGAGATGGATAGGGATATTGAGAAAACAGGCAAGTAATTCTGGTTTTATTGAAATCCCGTTCAGATCGATGACACGGACTAATTTATAAAATGTAGATATTTCAGATGATCAGCCGCTGAGCATAGCCAGCTGATCATCTTTTTTTTGGAAATAAAATAAACATTATCAGCTTCGGTATGGCCTGGTTGTTGTTTCGGTTTTTCTTTTAAAACGCATAAACTATGAAAAAATACTGCTCGCTTCTAGTCTTAATTTCACTATCATCGTTTTCATTCGCCCAGTCTTCACAGCCGATTTTTATTCAGGATAGTTTAAAACTCATCTCATCGCAATTCAAATTTACCGAGGGTGCTTCCGTGGACAAAAATGGAAATGTATTCTTTACCGACCAGCCAAACGATAAAATATGGAAATATGATATCAATGGACAATTGAGTTTGTACCTGGATAAATCGGGTAGGGCAAACGGGACTTACTTCGATAGAAAAGGTAATCTGATTGTTTGTGCAGATGAAAACAATCAAATCTGGTCTATAGACAAAAACAAAAAAGTGACGGTATTATTCTCCGATTTTGAGGGCAAGAAAGTTAACGGACCGAATGATATCTGGCTTGACAAAAAAGGTGGTATCTATTTCACCGACCCTTATTATCAACGCGATTATTGGACCAGGCAAAAGCCTGAAATTGAAAAACAACGTGTTTATTATCTTCCAGAGGGGAAGAAAACTGCCGTGGTTGTTGCAGATGATATTCTAAAACCAAATGGCATTGTGGGTACTCCGGATGGGAAGTTTCTCTACGTGGCGGATATGAGTGCGAATAAAACCTACCGTTATCAAATTAATAAAGATGCTTCTTTAACCGATAGGCAACTTGTTTTCAATCAGAATTCTGATGGAATGACCCTGGATAGTGATGGCAATATTTATGTAACCGGCAAGGGCGTTAATATCTATAATCCAGCCGGAAAACAAATCGGACATATTGAGGTACCTGAGAACTGGTGTGGAAACATTTGCTTTGGTGGGAAAGACAGAAATGTACTGTTCATTACGGCTTCAAAATCACTTTATACAATCCCGACTACAGCAAGAGGGGTGGAGTAATTTTAATTATCAGGTTTGCCGGGCAATAATTGTCGGCAAACCTGTATTACTATTTTAGGCAATTTTATTGTTTTTATAAAATAAGTTATTGCCATCTGTCAGCGATAAATGCTTTTCCCTGAATTCTTTGATGTAGGGTTGTTCGTCATGTAAATCCAAAGCCATTTGGTTTTCCCAAATCTCCTGGAAAGTGAACGTATTTTCATCATCCGAAGCCTGAAATAAATCATATTGCAGGCAGGCTTTTTCTTTTCTAGAATGCAAGACCATGTTTTGTAAAGCCGATTTAAGCGCTGCCGAATTCCCTTCTTTAGCTTTCAATATAACTGTTAAGTAGACTTTCATTTTCAATTGGCTTTGCCGTAAATAAATTAGTTAAATGCTGGTTGTAGCGCTTTAAATCAGCGACAACATCTGCATTTTTTTCTACATCATGGAAGTGGATGCTTTCCAATGGCGCCATGCCAGTAAAGGCATTCATCCTATGAAAACCAAACATCGGGCCTTCATCAACCGAATGTTCCTTAAAAAACTCCCCTGGTAAAGTAAAGGCTTCTTTAGGCGCGTTCCACGAAGTGGATAACATATAGTTTTTTCCATGCATTAAGCCGCCGGTACCGTAGTTTATTGCCGGATTTGAAGATGAACGTCCATCACTTTTATAAATGCCGTTCTGATGACCTTCGGTAAAAACCTCATCGATGTATTTTTTAAATCCATGAGGTAGCTGAAACCACCAGACCGGCGTATGGTAAATGACCACATCCGCCCATTTATATTTTTCTACTTCTTCTTTTAAATCGTAAGCCTCGTTTACATCTGTTGATTTTACTTCGAATCCGGGATGATTTTTGAAGAATGAAATCGTGGCTTCCAATAAGGATTTATTAAATTTTCCTCCTGAGTGGCCGAAAACCTGTCCACCGTTTATTACAAATATATTTTTCATCTTTTTTCTTTTGATGAACAAATTTACTCCTAACTAATGGCTCATTAAAATAATATAAATCATATATTTGTATCATAATTATGATAGTTAAGATATGGTAAATTTAGAATGGTTCAGGACATTCAAAGCGATTTATGAAACAGGTTCTTTAACAGCAGCTGCCGAGAACCTCTTTATTTCACAACCGGGCGTAAGTTTACATCTGAGTTCGTTAGAGCGCTATGTTGGTTACAAACTTTTCGACAGAGCATCAAGGAAAATGGTTTCAACCGAAAGGGGAAAAATACTCTATAACTATGTTCAGGAGGCAATTTGCAGGCTTGAAGAAGCGGAGAAACACTTTCATAAGTCGACCGAAAAAGATGTACCTACCATCAGTATCGGTATGTGTTTCGAAACTTTTCAGTTTACACTCGAACCTTATTTGCCCACGTTGCCATTTAATGTTATCATCAAGTTTGGAGATTACCCTCAAATGCTTGCAGACCTTGATAATGGGATTCTAGATTTAATAGTTACGCCGCAAAAAGGGGATTATAAGAATTTATTGTACAAGCCTTTTTTCAAAGAGAAGCTAGTATTGGTTGCAGGTGTAGAAACTGATGCAAAAGACCTTTCTGAATTAATTAAAAACAATAAACTTACTGAAATTCAGAACTGGCTTAAAAAACAGACCTGGTATGGTACTGCTGGGGATATGGAGCATCTACGAAGGTTCTGGCATATTAATTTTGGTATAAGGCCCGATTTTAAACCGAATTACATTGTTCCCAACATGAGCTCCATTCTACGCTGCCTGAGTGGTGGCAATGGCATTGCCGTTATTCCCGATTTTCTCTCAAAAAAGGAACTGGAATCCGGCCAAGTACAAATTTTATGGGAGGGCTATAACAAGATTGAAAACACGCTTTATTTCGGCACGCGTAAAAAAACCATTTATGAAGAACAGATAAAAATGGTTCAGGATATTTTTGAAAAAGAGATGGTCGAAAAAGAGGCGGTCTCTTAAATCAATTCGTCTTTGATCCTGTCATGTTGCGCTCAGCCTGTGCTGTTATGCCGAAGCATTGAAATGCCTTAAGGGGTAGTTTTGTACGTCCTTCTACAAGCTCAGGATGACATTTGGCCCAGGATGACAATACATATTTATGAGACAACCTCCATTTATCCTAATCTTCTGCCTGTATTGATCACATTTACGCCATTAAAGCGGGTAGTTGCACTGCCGTGAGAAACAGCACTTGCTTGTCCTGGCTGACCTTTTCCATCTGAAAAAGTCCCTCCCAAACGGTAATCATTTTTGTCGCAACGCTGTACACAAGAATTCCAGAACTCTTGTGTGTTTGCCTGGTAAGCAGCGTCTTTAAGCATTCCAACAATTTTCCCTTCTTTAATTTCGTAAGCCAGTTGGGCGCTAAACTGGAAATTATAGCGCTGCTGGTCAATCGAATAAGAATTTCTGCCGAACATATAGATGCCTTTTTCAACATTTTTTACCATATCGGCTGCGCTTAATGCCCCACTGCCAGGTGCTAATGAAACATTCGGCATTCTTTGAAATTGGATGCTATCCCAGCTGTCGGCATAGCAACAACCTTGTGAAGCTTTTAAGCCTAAGATATGGGCCTGATCGCGGATGGTTTGGTAATTAACCAGAATACCGTCCTTGATAATATCCCAATTGCCACATTTTACGCCTTCGTCATCATAACCCACCGCACCCAGTGAACCAGGCTCAGTTTTGTCGGCAAGGATATTTACCTCTTTACTTCCAAAATTAAACTTTTTCGATTCCCATTTATCAAGCGTTAAAAAACTTGTTCCTGCATAATTTGCTTCATAGCCTAAAACGCGGTCTAATTCTGTCGGGTGCCCAACGGATTCGTGTATGGTCAGGAACAAGTGAGAAGGATCCAGGATTAAATCATACTTGCCTGGTGCAATCGGTTTGGCTTTCAGTTTTTCATCTACATGAACAGCAGCTTCACGAACATCTTCCAAAATATCGTAACGCTTTTTGTACATAGTTACCGGGCCGCCTTTAATTTTTTCTGTATCTTTTGGTGTCAGATACTCAAAGCCCATGCCCATGGGGGCGCTCAGCGCATTACGCGTTTCAAATTTACCACTCGCCGAATCGGTTTTGGTCAAAGTGAAGGTTGGCCATATTCTATGAATGTCCTGATCAATATAAGAACCATCAGTGGATGCAAAATATTTCTGCTCATTAATCATGAAAAGATTTGAACTGATGTATTTCGCGCCGGCTTTCATGGCTTCACTGTTGACCTTTAAAAGCAGGTCAACTTTGTCTTTGATAGGCACTTCAAAGGCATTCACTTCAATTGGTGTTTTCCAGCTCACGTCGCCATAGCCTTTTTGAGGAGCCAGCTGAACGGGTTCTTCCATCAATTTTGAATTGCCTTTCGCAATTGCAACTGCCATTTCAGCTGCTTTGGCTATACTTGTATTATCAAGGTTGTTTGTTGCTGCAAAACCCCAGCTTCCGTTTGCGATAACACGGACACCCAAGCCATAGGATTCGGAATTTGAAATGTTCTCCACCCTGTTTTCCCGAGTTGCAACCACCTGGTTCAGATACCTGCCGATACGAACATCTGCATAAGTGGCGCCTTTACCTTTCGCCGCATCGAGTGCGATATCGGCCATCCTTTTCTTTAAGGCTACATCAACCGGCGTTAAAGATTCTTCAACAGAAATAATTTTACCGAAAGCAGGCATGTTGGGCAGCATGGTAGTCCCAAGACCAACGCCAGTCATATATAAAAAATCTCTTCTTCTCAATTTCTATCGTTTTTACGTTATTATTTTAAAGTCGTCGTCCCGACTGAAGCAAAGCGTAACGGAGGGATCTTTACAAGATAACTCTGTTGTTGCTGACGGAAAAGATTTCTCCGCTACGGTCGAAATGACGACTTTATTTTATAGGTTATTCTATGGTCTGTGTTTTCACAGACCATTATGATTTCGATTCCGTTCTGTGAGGACACAGACCGCGGCTTTAAAGACTTCTCCGCTACGGTCGAAATGACATCTTTTTTTATCGAAATGACGACTTTTGTTCTTAAGCCTTATCAATTCGTCATCCTGACCGGAGCAAAGCGTAGCGGAGGGATCTTTACAAGATAACTCCAGTGTAAAAGATTTCTCCACTACGGTCGAAATGACGAATTTATTTATCTAAATGACGACTTTTGTTCTTAAGCGTTATCAATTCTTCATCCCGACCGGAGCAAAGCGTAGCGGAGGGATCTTTACAAGATAACTCCAGTGTAAAAGATTTCTCCACTGCGGTCGAAATGACGAATTTTTTATCGAAATGACGACTTTATTACTACGGTCGAATGACGACTTATTTAAATCGCATCTGATAAGGATGTGAAGGTAAAATCGCGGATTTTCATCGGCGGAATCAGTCCGCTTCCAGTTCTTACCGGTTTGCCCAATGCTTCAACATTGTTAAGCATAATAACCGGACTTTCATTAAACCTGAAGTTCTTAATCGGGAATTTGATTTCGCCATTTTCGATGTAAAAAGTACCGTCTCGTGTTAAACCTGTAAGTAATAACGTTTGCGGATCCACAGAACGTATGTACCAGAAACGGGTTACTAAAATGCCTTTTTCTGTACTTTTGATTAAATCTTCAAGCGATTGCGTTCCGCCTTCCATTACAATGCTTCTGCTAAAAGGAAGTGGTTGAGCATTCTTCTGGGCAGCCCAATACCTGGAATAAGATAAATTTTTAACCACACCTTTCTCTACCCATTGTGTTCTTTTTACAGGTAATCCGTCTCCGGTCCAGGTTAAGGACGGCAATTCCGGGTTAAGGGGATCGGAATAGATGTTTACATTCTCCGAAAAGAGTTGTTCGCCTAAACGGGTGCCACCACCTTTTTTGCTCATAAAACTTCTGCCTTCGTCTGCACTGCGGGCATCAAACCCCCTGAACATATTACCAAGCATATCGCTGGCCGCAAGTGGTTCTAGAATTACGGTATATTTTCCAGGTTCAATCGCTTTTGCGCCTGCTGAACCGTTAGCTTTGCTTGCTGCGATTTTACTGAGTGCAAGTGTATCCATTTTGGCGAGGTCATTAAAATCCTGCTCTACATAACCTGAGCCGGTTCCCTGCTTGTTTCTAACCGTTACCGAGAAAGATACATTTGTTCCTTTATTGTAGGCAAATAAACCTTTTGAATTCATTACTGCGTTGAAACTGGTCGAATTTTCCAGGAAACCTGCAGCATCCAAACCCGCCGCTTTGGAAACGCTTAAACTCTTACCCACCATTTCTGCCCTGGTATCAGGCGTCATGGCTGCGGTATTTGCATTGAATGTTTTTGATTCAGCAAAAGTCTGCGGACCTAAAAGTGGCATGAACTCTGGATTTTCCGGGGCAAGCATCGCCAGCTCTTCAGCTCGTCGAACCACTTTTTCAAGCGATGCGTCATCGAATTCGTTAATCGTTGCCGAACCTGTTTTTTTTCCATAAGTTGAGCTTACACCTAAACTCATGGTACTGATTTGTCCTGCTGTTGATACCGCATTGCGGGCATAACGAATGTTTCCGCCATCAGAACCTCTTAAGCTTACTTCGCAAAAATCGGCTTTTGAAAAACCGACTACCTTTTTTAAAATTGCCTGGGCTTCTTCTTTACTTAATAGGGCCATAATTATATTTTTCTTGCTGTATTAATAACATTAACTCCGTTAAATCTTGTAGTCGAACTTCCGTGAGAAACGGCACTACTCTGGCTTGGTTGTCCTTTTCCATCGTTAAAAGAACCGCCTAAACGATAATCACTTTCATCGCAAATTGCATTACAGGAATTCCAAAACTCCTGTGTATTTGCCTGGTAAGCCACATCGTTTAGCATGCCAACAATTTTTCCTTCTTTAATTTCATAGAAAATTTGTCCGCCAAACTGGAAATTGTAACGTTGCTGATCGATTGAAAAACTACCATCGCCAATAATATAAATGCCTTTTTCAACATTTTTAATCATATCATCTACCGAAAGCTTTTCTTTTCCAGGCTGAAGTGAAACGTTCGGCATACGCTGAAACTGAACATCGTCCCAGCCTTGTGAATAGCAACAGCCGTTTGATTCTGTCAGGCCAATAATATGTGCCTGATCGCGAATGGCCTGGTAACTTACCAACATACCATCCTTAATCAAATCCCATTTTTTGCATTTTACCCCTTCATCGTCATAACCAACAGCGCCTAAGGAACCAACCTGGGTTTTATCGGCCACAATATTTACTTTATCGCTACCAAATTTGAATTTCTTCGATTCCCATTTATCCAGGGTTAAGAAACTTGTACCGGCGTAATTTGCTTCGTAGCCCAGTACGCGGTCTAATTCCGTAGGGTGACCAACGGATTCGTGAATGGTTAACCAAAGGTGAGAAGGATCTAATACCAGGTCGTATTTACCCGGTTCAACAGATTTTGCTTTTATTTTTTCTGATGCAACGCGGGCAGCCTCCTTAACATCCTCAAGCATATCATAACGGCCTTTGTAACGGGTAACAATGCCACTCACTTTATCTTCCGGACGGGCATGCATATACTCGTAACCTTTTCCCATTGGAGAACTCAGTGAGTTACGGGTTTTGAATTGTCCTGACGCCCTGTCGATCCGGGTTACATTGAAGTTTGGATAAATGCGGTGAACATCCTGGTCGATGTATGAACCATCTGTGGATGCAAAGTATTTCTGCTCATTAACTGCAAATATGACTGAATTGACGAAGTTTGCACCATTCTGCATGGCGACATCATTCACATTTAAAAGCAAATCTACTTTCTCCTTAACAGGAACTTCAAAAGCATTAATTTCAATTGGTGTTTTCCAGCTCACTTCGCCATAACCTTTTTGAGGGGCAAGCTGAACAGGTTCGCCCTGAATTTTTGAATTGGCTTTAGCAACGGCAACCGCTTGTTCTGCGGCTTTGGCGATAGAATCTTTCGTTACATTATTTGTTGCAGCGAAACCCCAGCAGCCATTGGCCAGTACACGGATGCCGACACCATAAGATTCTGTATTTGCTACGCCTTGAACACGCTTTTCGCGGGTTGCAACAAACTGGTTCAGGTAGCGGCCGATACGAATGTCAGCATAGGTTGCCCCTTTGGATTTTGCAGCATTCAACGCAACATCTGCAAGCTCTTTTTTAATTTTTACATCAACTCCATCCAACGCCTGTAATGGATCTATTGGAGTTCCGAATGCGGAAAGGTCGGGAAGCAGCAAAGCGCCCATGCCCATTCCGGATAAATAAAGGAAATCTTTTCTTTTCAATTGGTTCAGTTTAGGTGATTTACGTTTCCAAGATAGCCAATTGTGAGCTAAAATTGGCATATTGGATTATAACATTTTAGTTTCAAATTATTTTCTATCCATAATCCTAGATTCGAACCATAAATAGGCGGAAGCGATTAAAAACCCCATAAAAAACCACCATGGAGAAAGGTTTTCCTGTACAATGATCGCCGTTGTTGTGGTTTTTGCTTCTTTGTTGTTGGATTTGTCTAAAAAATTTAATGTGGAATTTAGGGTTTGCTGGTTTTTTAATGCCAGCCAGTCCTCTTTTTCGTAAATAAAGAAAGATTCGTTGGATTGATTTATCGAAAGATTATTCCATCCTGCTCTTGTCGGCCAAAAAGTAGCATCCCATTCAAAAGGAAGTTCAATGTTTTGCCGCGGGGCTAATTTTGTTTCCTCTATTTTTAAGGTCGGGATTTTTCCTGGTGTACTGAGGTCGACGATAAACCTGGCCTGTTTATTTACGGATGCAAACTGAGGAACGATTTTTAACGTTTGAACTTCAATTTTCTTCCTTGCTGCTTTCGATAAAATATCCGACCAGTAAGTGGTATAATCGTTTATTTTGCCAGCAAGTAACCAGTTGAAAGTGGTACTCAAAGAAGATATCAAAATTTTTCCTGAGCCTTTGATGGTACTGTTAACTAAAATTTTTCCACTTGCATCAGCAACCAAAGCCTGGTCATTTTGCGAAGGTTTTAAATACAAGGTTTGTTCTAATGGTAATTTACTAAATTTATACTGCTCGTTTTTAATTGCCAGGTTGAGTTGTTTATCTTTCGCAGCCGGCGATTCAACCCTACCGAATCTGCCGCTTAATGGTGTTAACGGTTTTGAATTTGAAATCCTGATAAATAAACCCAGGCCAGTGTTCACCGCATTATCTATGGCAGCTCTTTCAACTGGTGTAATTGCAGCAAGTTCTTCTTCATCAATTATCAAAACATCGAACTTTCTTAACGAGCTACCGTTAATTTGATTTAAGTTCAGCTTATCCATATTCAGGAAATCCGAGCTGTATTTATTTTTGCTTATCTGGCTTCTGAACGCTAAAGAATATTGATTATCATAAAGCCACTTTTTTAAAAATTTATATTCAAAATCCGGGAACGAAGCCAGTATCAAAATCTTCATCGGCGTTTGCTCGCCCACTGCGAAAGGAACAGGTTCTTTAGCAAGGGTATCTTGCCCCTGAAAAGAAATTAATTGATAAATGGCTTTGCCGGTTTGCTTTGGACGGGTTTTGAAAGAAAAGCTTTTGTTGGATTTACCATCAACAGAAATGGAATCAATCGATGTTCCCAATCCTTTAAGTAAGAGCTTAACATTTTTTTTACTGCGGTTTTGGTAAATACCCTGGACAGTAAGCTGTTCTGTGGTTTTTATTTCGGCTTGCCAGTTGGCGGAAATTATCCCGGTTGGAATTTCTGATGGATGAAAATTTAACTCATAACCGATTAAGTTTTCCAATTCCTCATCAGGCAATCCATTACCGTAAATGTTGACTTTTCTAACGTCTTTATGAGTGGCAAGAAAATAGGAGAGGTCTGGAATAAAAATTAGCTTATTACTTTTTGAACCTGAGGAGTCCAATGCATATTTTGTTCCCGAGACCCTCGCTAAAGTATCAGGGTGGGTGCCTTCGGTAATCAAGGTAATTTCGTTGGCGTTTTGCTTTAAGCTTGAATTGTATTTTATTGGAATAACAAGTAAAGCGAAACAGGAAACAGCCAGGATACTCGCCAGAATTCGCCAGAACAACCTGGCTTTCTTAGTCTTGTTGATTTCTTTATACAGCATAAAAACCATTAAAAGCATCGATAAAATCAGAACAATATATTTGAATTCCATATTTACCGGCCTGCTCTGTTAAGGTTATTAAAATAGTTTTGATACAATGCTGATGCAGGAAGCGCAGTTTTTATTTGCGGCCTTGCCGATTCACCTTTAATCATTTTTTGTATCGCCTGTTGAACAACATCAACATCTTTTATTTGCAGCGTTTTACTTCCAGATAGCCGCCTCAAACTCGCCAATGCATTCAGGTAAGTCGCAGGATTATCTGCCGCTGCGCCAATCATATATTTTTCTGTGTCGCTCAATAAAAATCTATCCACTTCTGCAAATCTTTTGCCCGATTTCCGGCTTTCCAATAAGGCCAGTGCAATTTTTAGATTTCCAGTTCTCAGGTCTTTCTGCGCTGCCGACATTTGTTGAACGGGTTGTGTTATTTTATCCAGTTCACCGCTAAGTCGTTTTTCGGGTTTTAATGTGGCCGTTTTAACCGTAGTTTTGGCCACATAAGCCCTCGATTTTTGCTGCAAATCTTTTAATAACCTCAATGCTTTATACTCGTAAGGCAATGCTTCCTGCGGTTTGTAAGTTCTTAAACGCAACTCTGAATTCCACATTTCCGTTAAAACGGCCTTTAATTGCGCTTTCATTTCCGGTTCGAAAAAAGTTGCGTCTTCTGCGATATCGTGTTTGTGCGCATATTTATCCATAATTGCCGTAACATCACCGAATTTTTCCTGCTCGCTCTTGCCTTCAGTATGTTCATCATGGTCGTCGTGATCACCACCAATTTCGGTTTCATTCTCTTCGCCCAAAAACTGGCCATAACGTAACCTCAATAGCTTTTGATCGATCCCTAAATCGTTACTACGGGTTTTAAAAATAGCAGCAGAAAGCGTGGATTGTTCTTTTAATAATTTTTCTGTGTCAATAATGATCTGCCTTTGACTTCTGAAATATTCCGGAACCAGGTTTACGCCATTGGTCATACCGGCCATACTCATGAGCTCGGTCGTATCCACAATGGAAACAAAATAGACATCCGAACGGCTGGACTGGCCATGGTTATCCATCGCTTTAATAAAAAAGTAAAGTTCATCGCCAGGTTTCATACCGAGGCTTTTCAAATCGATTTGCTTGCTTAAAGCGATATTTTTTTGGTTGTTAAAACGGGTATTGAAACTTAATTTCTGCTCCGTGAAACTAACGCCTTCCCCTTTTCCACTTGCCAGCGTGGCTGAAATAAAGGCATCGTTAATACCGTAGTCATCCGTTAAAGCCGCCTTTAAAGTGATTCTTTGTGGCTGGCCGATATCGATGGTGGTATGTTGTTTAGGTTGCGTTATTTTAATCGTTACAGGCAGATCCGCAACAGCCTCCAATTGGTATAAGTCTGATTTTTTACCGTCTAAATCCAATTGGTAAAAACCCGATTTTTCTATGTTTTTAGAAAAGAACCAGCTGGTTCGCTCGTTATTAATAGGTTTAAGTGAAATCGATTCCTTATCATTAAAAATGATTTTCAATTTTTTGATGGCAATATTGGTTTCAATTGTCCAGTTGATTTTAGCACCGGTTTCTGCCTTAATTGAAAACTGCTTTTGCCGGCGTTCAGGTTGCCCGGTATAGGCAGGCGGAATTATTGTTGCGCTGAAATCTGAAATTTCAGCAGGAATATTTTCTTTTATCACAGGAAGGGCTTCATGTTTCGAAGCATTGGATTGATATACTTTTTGGACTTGTGGGATTTTGGTGATGGCAAAACTCATTAATATACCAGCTAAAAGGATGGCGAAGCCAACATAAAGCCTTTTAAGCGGTTCTTTTGGCCCACCAATTTGAGCAATTCTATGTTCTATCCTGCTGAGCTGTAATTGCTGCAGCATCGATAACTCCGCCGGATTTTGCAGAAATAAATCGGCGCTTTCCTCTAATTCGGGATATTTATTGTTAGCATACCTACAGAAATCCCTATCCTTTGTTTTCCATATTGGATAGGCAAATAAGGCAGTGACCAATACAACAGCGAAAATGACTGCGGAGATTAACAAAGGCAGGTGCAGTAAGGTAACTGCAACTGCCGACAAAACCAGCGCGATTGCAAGGCTAATTACAAAAGCCAGGACTAGATGAAGCGTTATCCACTTCATTCTTAAGCTATGAATCCAATTTTGTCCTTCAGTTTTTAACATACACTATATTTTTTTTCCTGTAGGATAAAATACGTTCGGCAATAAAAATTACAAAACCAACAATCCAGAATATTTTACTAAGCGGTTCATTTCGATTGGTTTTAGTCGCAGCTGCCATTTTATTATCTTGAATGATCCTGCTTTGGCTCAGGGCAAATCGCCTTTGGTCTGCTTTATTATCTTCAAAGCCAAAATCTTCCACTTTTTCATTATTGAGTACAATTGGCATCAAGGCTTTAACAAAAACTTCATCCCATACCAATTGATTCCATTGTGGGTTTAAACGGCTGTAAAAATGATATACTGTTGCTCTATTACTATGTTCAATGGCTAAAATGCTGTTTCCAAAACCATCTGTCCAGGTTTTCTTTAAAGATTTCGGTGTTTCAATCCGCTTCGTAAAAGGGATTTTTTTACCCTCCATATTTAAGAAAGAATTTTCTGTAATTACTTTTCCTTTCTCATATTGAAATAAGCTTCCATTTGTATCAATGGCAGATTTGAAATCTACTGAGACAGGCTCATCAGATAACCAGAAACCGATTGCAACTTTTCCATTTGGATTAAGTTCCAGTTGCCTTCCGCTGAAACCGGCAATTGCATTTAGGGCAGCGATTAAATATTTTCTGTCTGCGTTTCCCGAAGCTTCGTAAACGGCCACTTTAAGTGGCGGTACATCGGTATTAATAGCCGTGTAAACGGTAGCGGATGGATTTGATTTTGCTTCGTACTTTTTCCCAGCATAATCCGTTATCCAGCTGCTCATTGTGTCTGCCTGATTTAATGGGTTCCAATTCAGTTTATAAGAGATTTCAGGAAGTTGGTAGCCAATCGTACTCAAACGCTCATCTGCAAAAAGGCATACCTTGCTTCCCGACGGTAAGAGCATATTTAACTGGTTTAGCAGCGATGTATAACTCAATGAATTCGCATCGGTTTTATCGGTATTTGCTGTATCCTTTAGGTTTATCCTGTTGAAACCAACGTTGAAATCATGAATTTCATAACCCAGCTTGGTCAATGAATCAATGGCTTTGCGGTTATCTTTATATACCCCTGGAAAATTTGATTTTTCAACTAAAATCCAACCTGTATTTTTCGCTGAAACTATTCTTTTTAGAAAAGGCTGTGCAAGAATAAAGGCGGCCAAGAGGATAAGCAGGCAGCGCAACAGGAATAAAAGCCAATCGTTTATTTTAAAACTTTTCGAGCTCGCAGGGGCGCTTTCAGCTAATAAAGCTATGCTGCCAATTCTCAGCGTTTTGCTTTGTTTAACATTCCACAAGTGAATGATGAGCGGTACAATTATACCGGCAAGCGACAATAAACCTATGGGATATAAAAACTGCACGGCTAAATTCTAAGTTTACTTCTTTGTTTTAAAAAATCCCTTAAAGCCTGGTCTAAAGGTTCATCGGTACAAATTGTCCTGTAGAAAATCCTTCTGTCGAGCATTTTAACGCGAGTTTCTTCCAGGTAATTTGCAAGCTTGCTTTTGTACACCCTTCTTGCTTTTGTTTGATCAATTTGTATGGTTTCGCCAGTTTCCAAATCTTCGAAAGTGCTGTAACCTTTAAAGTCCAAATCAAGTTCATTCCTTGCAAACACATGGAAAACTACAATTTCATGTCTGAGTGTATTCAAAGTATCAAGCAGGTGAATGATTTCATCCTCTTTCTGGTATAAATCTGTCGCGAAAACCAGGAGTTCCCTTTTCTGGCTGCCTGCAAACAGTTCCTTGTAGTGTATGGGTTGGGTAAAATTGCCATCGGGATTTATACTTTCCAGTTGATAAAACAACCTGGCCAGATGTTGAAAATCCTGTTTAGGCGTCATGGAGAAAATTCCCGAATTCCGGAAAACGTATAATCCGATTGCATCACCTTGTAAATTTGCTAAATAGGCTAATGAAGCGCCGAGGTATTTCGCATAATCTATTTTCGTAAAATCACCATCGCTGTGGTTCATTGAGGCGCTGGCATCAATCAGAATACGAACTGCAATATTGGTTTCAACTTCCGATTCGCGAATGTAATAGCGGTCAGACCGGGCAAACATTTTCCAATCCAGCGACCTTAAATCATCGCCCGGCTGGTAACTCCTGTATTGGCTGAACTCCAATCCGGCGCCCTTAATTGTGCTTTTGTTAATGCCGTTCATAAAACCGTCAATCGTCATCTTTGCCGATAAATTCAGTTCCTTAATGGCCATTAATACTTTCGGATCGAGTAGTTTACTCATTAGATGCTGGCTTTTGGTTTCGAAATTGCCTTGATCAATTCGTCAGTTACTTTATCAGCCGATACATTTTCGGCTTCGGCCTTAAAGTTCATTAAAACCCTATGGCGAAGTACGGGGTAGGCCATTGTTTGCAAATCTTCTAAAATAACGGCGTACCTGCCTTTGAATAAGGCCCTTGCTTTTGCTGTTAAAATTAAGGCCTGGCCAGCCCGTGGCCCCGCGCCCCAACGTACCCATTCTTTAACAAAAGCCACTGGACTTGTATCTGGCCGGGTTGCACGGATGAGCTCACTTACATAAGTCACCAAATCATCGCTGATGCTGATTTCCCTGGTTATTGCCTGCAATTCTTTGATTTCTTCCGCGCCGATAATCGGGTTGATGACTGCTTTTTTACTTCCTGTGGTGCTGCTTAAAATCTTTGCTTCTTCCTGGGCCGTAGGGTAGCCTATTTTAATGTACAAAAGAAAACGATCTAGCTGCGCCTCCGGAAGGGGATAGGTGCCGGCCTGTTCAATCGGGTTTTGTGTGGCAAGTATAAAAAACGGCCGGTCTAAGGGGTAGGTTTGTCCGCCATAGGTAACCTCAAATTCCTGCATCGCTTCCAAAAGTGCCGATTGTGTTTTCGGCGGCGTCCGGTTCACTTCATCTGCCAAAACAATATTGGCAAACAACGGTCCCTTATTAAATTTGAAAAACCGCTTGCCTGTTACATGGTCTTCCTCCAGGATCTCCGTTCCCACAATATCTGTCGGCATTAAATCGGGCGTAAACTGAATCCTCCGGAAGGAGAGATCCAAAGCCTGCGACATGGTTTTTACCATCAAAGTTTTAGCTAAACCGGGTACACCTTCTAAAAGACAATGGCCGCCGGCCATTAATGCAATTAACATTTCTTCTATAATAACATCTTGCCCTACAATTACTTTCTGTATTTCGTCTTTTAACAGCGAGATTTTATCGATTAATACTTTTAGGTTGTTTTCTGAACGCTCCAAAACGGTTTAATTTTTAATGGGTGAGATAATGCTGTTAATATAGCGCTTAAAGGCCTATATTTTAAGTTGAGTGAAAAGAATATCAAAAAATTTACAAGATTATCTCTAAAAAAACCGGAGAAGCAGAAAATTGAACTTAATTTAGTGGCGATGCAAAGAACGAAGTTTACATTTGCCAGGTTAAAATACAATTCCGGTGATTGGGATACCGACCAGCGCATGCCTTCCAACATCTTAAATTCACTTTTGGAATATACGACCATCCCATTGGATGAAGCCGAAAAAATTGTTGACCTGTCTACACCAGACATCTTTAAATATCCTTTTTGCTACCTGAGCGGGCATAAACTGGTTCAGTTTAGCAAACAGGAAGCCATTAATTTTAAAACCTACGTGCAAAACGGAGGCTTTGTTTTTGTAGACGATTGTAACCATGATATAGACGGTTTATTTGCGCGGTCTTTTGAAACGCAGATGGCCAACCTGTTTGGCCAAGGTGCCCTTAAAAAGATTCCGAATAACCATGGTATTTACAATTCCTTTTTTAAATTTGAGAAAGGGCCACCAACCACCTCATTCGAATTAAATGGCTGGGGCGACGATCTGGTGCACGATTATCTTAAAGCCATAACAATTAACAACCGGATTGGTGTTTTATACAGCAATAAGGATTATGGTTGCGAATGGGATTATGATTTCCGCAACAAACGTTTCCTCGCCGAAGATAATACCAAATTCGGTGTGAACATTATTTTATACGCCATGGGCGTAAACAGCTAACCATTAAACCATTATATTTTGAAATCTCTGTTAAACAAATTATCCATTCTTGCCACCTTATTAATGGTTGCAAACTTTAATGCATCTGCCGCAAAGGTACCCTATTATTACCAGATAAAAATATACCATTTAAAAACACCGGCACAGGAAGCCGTTGTAGATGCCTACCTTAAAAATGCATTTATCCCGGCGGCACACCGTGCGGGTATCCAAAACGTTGGTGTGTTTAAGCCAATTGCAAAGGATACGCTCGAGCAACTAATCTATGTTTTTATTCCTTTCAAGAGAATGGATGATTTTTTAAAGCTGAATGAAACTTTAACTAAAGATGCACAATACCTGCAGGCCGGTTCGGCCTATTTAAATGCCGCTTACAACGAAGCACCCTACACCCGCATAGAATCCACTTTGCTCAAGGCATTTTCTGCAATGCCCGGCTACGCGGTTCCAAACTTAAGCTTGCCAAAAAGCGAAAGGGTTTACGAATTGAGGAGCTATGAAGCGGCTACTGAAAACCTGTCGGCCAATAAAATCGGCATGTTTAACGATTATGAGGTGGCCATTTTTACTAAGCTAGACTTCAACGCGGTTTTTTACGGACAGGTTATATCCGGCAGTAAAATGCCAAACCTGATGTACATGACCAGCTTTAACAACAAGGCAGATCGGGATAAACACTGGGCCGCCTTTGGCGACGATTATAAAAAGATAAGCGGCCTGCCGCAGTACCAGCACAATGTTTCCAAAAATGTAACGCTGTTCCTTTACCCGGCAGATTATTCTGACTTGTAGTTGCCGGCCATACGATGAGGTACTCCATCTTAGTTTTTCTAATTTTTTATGTTAGTTTCGCCGCAACAGGGCAGGAGCAGGCACCCGATACCGTAAAAACTGGTATTTATGTAACCAGCATCCACGACATCAATTTTAAAGATAAGGAATATACCATCGATTTCTGGTTGTGGTTAAAATACAAAAACAAGTCTTTCAACTTTGTCGAAAACCTCGAAATTCCACAGGCGAAGGAAGTAACCAAGTCATTTTCTACAATCGATACCATTAATGCGGAAACCTACCTCTTAATGAAGGTGCAGTGTGTCATGAAAGATTCCTGGAGCATCAACAATTTTCCTTTCGATCACCAGGTATTGCGTTTATCTGTCGAAAATTCCCAATTCGATTCGGGTTCGCTTGTCTTTGTGCCCGATACCGTTGGCAAGCAATACGATCCGCGTTTTACGCTGCGCGGATGGGATATCGACAGCCTGAAGGTAACTGCCGGGACAAAAATATATGAAACCGGCTTTGGCGATGAAAGCATAAAGCCGGCAAGAACCGCTTACAGCAGCGTTAAAGTAAAGGTTGGGATAAGCCGCGATGCTTTTGGCTTGTTCTGCAAAATGTTTCTGGGTATGTATGTGGCTTTTTTAATTTCCTTTATGTGCTTCTTTATACACGCAGACAGCATCGATTCGAGGTTTGGATTAAGCGTTGGCTCCCTGTTCGCTGTAATCGGTAACAAATACATTATTGATGGCTCACTACCAGATACCGTAACGTTTACCCTCGTCGATACCCTGCATGGCATTACCCTGCTCTTTATACTCGCCACCATTATTTCTACGGCAATTTCCCTAAGCCTCATTAAAAAGAACAAACAGGCAAGGGCCACTAAATTCGATAACAGATTTGCCTGGCTACTGCTTACGCTTTACATTGTACTTAATGCGTTTTTTATTTATAACGCGGTAAGAATCTGATTTCTTTAAAACCAGGTGTATTATAAGGCAAATGGTTTAAACCTGCTGTAAAACAAAACATTATCCAATTGTTGGGGTTTTCTTAAAATCAAAAAGTATTAATATGGGCAAGCGAATATGTGTGCTGGAGGATAATGAATCCATTAGAGAAATTATCGGCTTTATTTTAGAGGAACCGGATTACGAAGTAAAATATTTTAAAAACATACAGGAATTCAGGCAGGGGGCTTATGCCTTCGGCGCCAATTTGTTTCTGCTAGATGTAATGCTGCCCGATGGTAATGGCCTCGATTTATGCTGCGAGTTGAAGGCCGATAAAGCAACAGCCAGTATGCCCATTGTAATGATGTCGGCTAACTTTTCAGATTCAGGGGATTACAACCGCTGCAATGCTGAAGACTATATCCATAAGCCTTTTGATATCGACGATTTTATGAACCGGCTGGATGCTCAGATGAATTAGAAACATAAAATGCAATGCCATCTTCTTTTTCTATTGCTTTTTTGGTATATTTGCAGGCTGTTTCGCGGGCTTTGCGAAACCATAACCTGGGGCCGTTTTTGGATTTGACAGGGTGGCGAAGGTTATATTAGCATGCAGTGCGTTGTACGGAGAGCACTTAAAAGAGAACGTTCAAAACAATAATTGGCGAAAATACTTACGCCTTAGCTGCCTAGTTTAGAACTAGCATAGCTTTTGTTCCTCTAACTGCTGCATTGTTAGGTTAGAATCAGGAGCATCGAAATAACAATGCTGGCCTTAAGAAGGTATGGCTTAAGGTGAGATAAAGTACCTAAGGATTTAAATAAGGTCGGTTTTCAGCCCGTTTAAGTCCCGAAAATTAACTGAAAAATAAGCATGTAGAAGGTATAAGTTATCTCACAACTGGACAAGGGTTCGACTCCCTTCGGCTCCACTGGAATCAGTAACAAAATACACCAAAAAACACTAAAACCCTGCAAATCAATGATTTGAAGGGTTTTGTTTTTTGCGATTTAGTGGCTTTTTTGACAAATATGGCATATGTGAGGTGAGTAAAGATGTGGCTTTCATAATACCCTGACATTTCATTTAGCGAGGCATACTTTCGCAACTGCAATCACATTAATGAACGATGTTCCAATTGAGAGGGTAAGTAAAATGCTCGGTCACAAGAATATTAGAACAACTCAGCATTATGCGAAAATCGTTGACAAGAAAGTTGATCATGATATGGCTAACCTTAAGATTAAACTTGAAGAGAAGAAGCCAAATCAAACAACAATCTCTACTATATAATTATACAATCGCTAAATGAAGCGAACAGATTTATAAATTGCAAATTTAAATATCGCTGTTTGCACTTTTATACCTTTTCGTTTAGGTCTTCGAGAATCGGATTTATTTGGAATAAATTGGAAAAATTTTTGATTCTAAGGTAAAATCAACGGAACTTCATCTTGTGCAAAGAATTTAATAATCAGATAATAAGGGAGATTTCAGGTGTAATTTCATATTAGTTAATTTAGGGAACGTATTGGAAACCGTTGAAATCGGAATGGATCAAATATTATCCTTGCTATTTATACACCATCAATTTTGAGGATATTAAAGCTGCATTTTACTAAAGGTTAGTAAATAGTTTATTGCTGGTAGTCGGATAATTGACACCAAGTATGTTTTTTTTAAACTTCTTGATTATATCAAAAAACGAATGGTAGTTTCAGGGCTGCCAACAATTCAAATGCTTTTTAGATCCATCATATTCGCTGCAGCAGTCCAGGCTTTGTTTCAGATATCTCTTCACCAGATCTGGAAAAAAAATAACCAGAATGATTTTTGGCTGATGTTATGGCTGTTTCTGCTGAGTCTCCAGCTGTTTTTCTATTATGACTCACTGGGGTCCAGTCCGCTCTTGAATGGTTATTTTGGGATTGTTGGATTCTCTATACCGCTATTGAGTGCGCCAATAATGTATCATTATATTGTGCAGCTTTCGATTGGTGGAAAAATAAATTCTTGCAGGCTTGCGTTTTATATTGTTCCATGGCTTGTTTATCTCTTATTGGCCTTAAGCCTTAAATATTTTAATCCCGCGGACATTTTCATGCAGTTTGGCTATCCTCATTTTTCCACTCAGGTTTCTTCTTTGGTCATTTATTTTTTTACAATCCCAATGGCCATTGTACCCGGAGTCTATGCGGTAATGGGTGTTGCGGTATTGATGGATTACCAGAAAAATTTGCCAAATCATTATTCTTATACTGAAACGATAAACCTCGACTGGTTAAAGTGGCTGACAATCACCATTCCTGTGCTCTTCATCTTGCTGTTCTCCTTAATACGCTTGGGTAGCTGGGAGTGGGTTGCTGCGAATGAGATGTTTCTATACGTTGGTGCCGTTCTTGCAATCTGGGGCTTTTTGATTGGTTATTTCAGTCTGCGTCAGCGGATGTTGCTCTTATCGGCAGCGGATAGTAAAATTGAAGATAAAAATAAAGACAGTTATTTGGATGTCCCTTATAAAAAGTCGGGATTGGACGCAGTGCGGGTGGAAAATATTTTTTTAGCATTGCTGTCTCATATGGATAGTCGGCAAGCGTTTCTTCGTGAGGATTTAAGCCTTTCACAACTTGCTGAAGAACTTGCGGTAAATCCGAACCAACTCTCTCAGGCGATAAACCAGCATTCTGGCGGAAACTTTTTTTCTTTCGTTAACGCCTATAGGGTAGAGGAGGTAAAGAAAAAACTGCTGGACCCTGCTTTTTCTCATCTCTCCATTCTGGGGATAGCACTGGATTCCGGCTTTAGATCCAAATCTGCTTTTAACCGAATTTTTAAGCAGCAGGTTGGTATGGGACCTAGTGAATACCAAAAAATGTACCGATAGAGAAGTGCCATCGGGTAGGATAGGGCGAAATACAGTTAATAATGTGGGTTCTTTGCCAGAAAAATCCAGATGGAAATTATTTCAGCGCTACATAAAAGTAATATCATTATTCATGTATCAGCGGGTTCTCTTGCACTCGCTGTCGGACTTGTAATTTTAATAAAGGCGAAGGGTGGCCGGTTCCATCTCATTTTTGGACGAATTTTCCTTGCCCTGCTTGGCGTAGTGATTCTGACTGGTTTGATTGGTGTGTTTATTTTTAATCGTAACAACTTTTTATTGGTCATTACCACTTTGAGTGGGTATATGGGCTTTTCGGGATTTAGATCGGTCAAAAATCGGTCAAACAATCCTAAGCTTTTAGATATCATGATGGGTATTTTGGCTTTGGGTTCAGTATCGTTTTTCTTTTTTTATTTTATAGCGCGCGGCATGATCTGGTCACCGGTCATTATTTACAGTACGGTTGGCTATCTGATTCTGGCAGTGGGTTATGACTTTGGTCGGTATTTAATTCCTGCAAATCAATATCATAAGTTTTGGTTGCATGAACATATACTTAAAATGGTCAGCGCCTTCAGCGGTCTTTTATCTGCCTTCAGCGGAACCGTTTTTCCCCAATATCAACCTTATAGCCAATTCCTTCCTTCTGTATTGGGTAGTTTTATTGCCATCGGTTTCATGTTGGCGCTTTGGAGAAAAAGGAAAGAAAGTTTTATCGCCGGAGATCTGAGCGGTGAGAAACCAACCGGTTATAATAGGCTCAATTAGGCTGAACGAAAGATGAACATTCCAAATTCAGCCAAATGAACAATGAGAACAAAGAATACCATCCTCATACTCCTTACATTTGTGATGTGAAAGGCGAGAGTGTCACAATTAAGCGTATTTTTTGGGTTAGGCAAGGGGGTAGACATTAAATTGTTTACTCCTTTTTTAGTTAAGGGGCAGATGTGGTCTCGTTGCAGCATATGTCGTACTGCTTTTGTTTTAGGAATTTGAATTACCAGCTGGCTTAATGTATTGAGAAATTCGAAATAACGACTTATGAAGATTGACCTGAGTAAGGAAATATTAAAAAACAGAACGCCATTATAAACGGCATTCATGCTGCTGCAGTGGGAAAAAAGGCAAGAAGATAACGTACTTATCGCCAATAGTAATAAGAGCTCACCATCAATTCAAAAGCTCGCGCTTGTTTAAAACATTTGCATTTACATAATTGTTGCTATGCTTGAAATGAAAGAAGAACATAAATCACCGGACTTCCAAGTGAAATTCAACGAATGTGAGCAGCGGTTTAAAGCGATTTTTTCACTTACATCTGCCGCAACTAAAATTATAGACCATAATCTTACCATCATTGAGGTAAATGATGCCCTTGTTGACTTACTTGGATATGAGAAATCTGAGATATGCGGTACAAAAATAATGGAGTATGCATGTGAGGAATTTAAAGTTGAATGGAAAGATTTACAAGAGGCCATGTGGGTGCACGGTAAGCCTAATTTCAAGCTTGATGTATGCCTGAAGAAAAAAGACGGTGCGCTAGTCTGGGTTCACATTACTACAATCCTTTTTACAGAGTCTGGGACAAGGTACGCTTATACAGTATTGGACGATTTCACTTACCTCAAGGATTTTGAAGAAAGTCAGAAGCGGCTGAATATGTCTTTAAAATATTCGAACATGGCCATATGGGAGCTTGATCTGGATTCTGATAAAATAATCCATACGGGTGATTTTGCCAGGATTCTGGGCTGCTCAGAAGACAGTGACGGTCTTCAGAAATCTGATCTGGTGAACAGTTTTATTGAAGGCGATGATCAGGCTCTTGTTCTACTACTGGACGCTATAAATGAAACCAGACAGTTGGAATTTTCGGGGCGGGTGGTCTCACAGGGTACAGATAGTAAATGGGTTAAGCTTCAGGCAAAGCTGAATGTGGGTCCCAATCAGTCAAGAGTGCTTATGGGAACTGCGCAGGATATTTCTAAAGAAAAGAAAGCTGACCGGTATAAAGATGATTTTATCAGTATTGCAAGCCATGAGCTCAAAACACCTGTTACCGTTTTAAGCGGGACCCTTCAGCTAATGGGCCGGATGTTTCCTAAAGAGGATACCAGACTCTCAAAACTCATCGCTCAGGCCAACCAGAGCATGAGAAAAATTAACGACCTTATTGGCGCTTTACTCAATGCAAGCAAAATGGCTGAAGGTCAGCTGCATTTAAAGGTTAGTACCTTCAATATTGCCCAGGCCGTTGAGGAGTGTTGCGTGAACATTGACCGGGAAGGCAAACACCAATTAATAGTTGAAGGGGATAAGAAGCTCGAAATCCGTGCGGATTTTGAACGTATCCAGCAGGTCATTGTAAATTTTGTAAATAATGCAATTAAGTACGCGCCTAATGCCAGAGATATTCGGGTGCGGGCGACAGATGAAGGGGAAAAAATACGCGTTGCCGTCATCGATTCCGGGCCTGGAATTGACCCCGAAAAATCAGAACATTTATTTGACCGCTACTACCGGGTGGACGCTGAAGGCAGCCAGTATTCTGGGCTCGGCTTAGGGTTGTATATATCTTCAGAAATTATAAAAAAACACAACGGAGAAATCGGAGTCTACAGCAAGTTGGGAGAGGGGAGTGAATTTTGGTTCACCATACCGAAATAAAGATGTATTCTATTTGGGCAGGCAGTTAACAGTTGCTTTATTTCTTTTTACGAGTTGAAACTTAGCAATAACAATCTCCCAGAGGTATCCTCTGGTTTCTGCGGTTAACTTAAGCAAATTGTATTCAGATAGCCGTATACATAGAGTTTAATATTGCTGGAGATTCATGCCCATTCCTTAAATAAGTAGCGATTGAGGATGGTTTATTGATGGTTAGTTTTACGTGAATAAAAAAAGCCGCCCGAGGTGGGCAGCTTTAGTTTTTGTGTGTTTATATTTTCTATTTGGCTAAAACCATTGCATTTAGTTCCGCTTCCATGATGGCTTGAGAAGCAAAGGAGGCCGATTTTAAAGCGGCAAAGTCAGCTAGTTTTACATTTTTCATGTTGCTGGCAATCATGGTGCTTTCAGCAGCTGTACCGTTTAATTTCAACA